>CAWCYD010000003.1:0-2056127 GCA_963799775.1 uncultured archaeon | reverse complement strand
GAAAGAACGCTGGAAGATGAAATTCACCGAAAAAAGACCGTTTTGACCGGCCTGACGGATCGGCTTCAGGGACTGGATCGAATCTTTCGAGCGGCAGCTCGGCGTGGTCGAGGGCATCGGTGACGCTTTCGCGCACCCGCTCGAGCAACGCGGCAAATCGCGGATCGCCCGACAGGTCGCCGCGGATGACGATCGTGTTGATGAACGGGCCGACGAGATGCTCGACTCGACATCATTGCGGCCGGTCACCTGCGTACCGATGGCGATATCGCTCTCGCCGGTATAGCGGTGCAGCAATGTCTGCAACGCGGTCAGCGCGGTCATGAACAAGGTGCAGCCATGCCGGCGGGAGAGCGCGACGAGCCCATCCGTCAGCGCGCGATCCAGCAGCCGCGAGCGGATATCTCCGGCTGGCGAGGGATCGGCTGCGCGCACGATCGGGCGGCAGCTCGAAATACGACATGCCCTCGAGCGCCCGCGCCCAGTAGCGCTCGTCCTCAGCAAGATTACCGGCGGCGACGAGCTGCCGCTGGCGGGTCGAGAATTCGCCATAGGTGACCGGCAGATCGGACAGATCGGGCGGACGCCCCGCTTGCAGCGCGGCGCAAATCTCGCCCATTTCGGCGGCGAGCAGACCTATCGACCAGCCATCGCACACCGTGTGATGCGCAGTCACCAGCAGGATCGCAAGGTCGCGACGAAGGCGAACATGCGTCACGCGGATGAGCGGTGGCGCCGCCAGATCGAACGGCCTGCGTGCCTCGGTCTGGGCAATCTGGTCGCATCTGGCGATCACTGCATCTTCCGCCAGCGTCGTCAGATGGATCGAGGGAACGTGCGCCTGGACCAAGGGGCTCGACAATCTGGGCGACGTCGCCATCGACCTCCTCGAACCAGGTTCGCAGAGGCTCATGGCGCGACACGATCAACGCGAACGCCCGCTCGATCAGTGCGGGGTCCAATTCGCCCTCGATACGCCAGCGCACCGCCACGTTCAGCGCGGTATCGTGCGGGTCAAGCTGGTAGGGCGCCCAGAAGCGCGACTGGCTCAAGGAACACGGGTAGCGCCGGCTTCCCGCCGATCTGCCGGGGCAGCGTGTGAACCGGGTTCGCCGGGGTGGATCGTGGTGGTAACATTTGCGCTCAACTCTGGATTTACTTCACTGCGCCGCGGCCCGTTGCGGCGGCACGAATGCGGCGGCGGAAGAGAGACGATCGACCGAACTGACGATAGCCGGCCCGCGTTGACCGTCCTTGTCAACCTCTCCCGCCGTTGCCAATGCCGCTGCCACCGCGGCGACGGTGCGGTGCCGGAGCAGCAGCCGGGCACTGACGCGCATCCCCTGACGGCTCGCCCGCGCGGGCTATCTGGAAGATGTGGAGCGAGTCCGCGCCAAGCCTGATCAGGTCGTGCAGTCGGCTGACTCGCTCGATCTGGAGGACCTCTGCCCAAATCGCGGCGAGCGCTTGTTCCAGCGCGGTCTCGGGTGCGGCGAATTCCACGGCGTCGAGCGGCATCGGCTCCGGGGGCGGCAGTGCCGCGCGATCGAGCTTGCCGTTCGGCGAGAGCGGCAGCCGCGACAGCCGCAGCCATGTGCCGGGGATCATATAGTCGGGCACTTCCGCCGCGAGGCGCGCGTGCAGCTCTTCCGGCGAGCGCGGCGCGCCGGGCATTCGAGCATGGTCGCCGACGAGCTGTTGCCGGCCGGGAATATCCTCGCGCAACGCGACCGCCGCAGCCGCGACGCCGCCGGCGGCGACGAGCACGGCCTCGATCTCGCCGACCTCGATGCGGAAGCCGCGCAACTTGACCTGGTGGTCCCGTCGCCCCAGCACCTGTATGCGGCCGTCCGCAAGCCGGCGGGCGACATCGCCCGTGCGGTACAGGCGGGGCGACAGGCCGAAGGGATCGGGAATGAAGCGATCCGCTGTCGCCTCGTCGCGCCGGAAATAGCCCTTGGCCACTACCGTCGCCGCCAATGTGCAGCTCGCCGGGACACCGGTCGGGACCGGCTGGTCATCGGCGTCGAGCAGGTGAAATTGCGTGTTCGCGATCGGGTGCCCAACGGTGATCGGAGCGTCGCCCGCCTCGATTTTTGCGCAGGACGACCAGATCGTCGTTTCGGTCGGACCGGTGCCGTATTCCCCACAGGGCGCCGCCGGCCTTTCGAGCAGGCGCGTGGCGAGATCGCGCGGCAACGCCTCGCCGCCGCACAGCATCTTGAAGCCGGGCCGGGAGCGGAAGCCCGGCCTCGATCAGCAGCCGCCACGCGGCAGGCGTGGCCTGCATGATCGTTGCCCCCGACGTTTCGAGACGCGCCAGCAGCCGGTCACCGTCGGTGATCTCGTCGCGCCCGGCGATCGCGACGGTCCCGCCGACGGTCAACGGCATGAACAGCTCCAGCCCGGCGATGTCGAAGGCGACCGTCGTCGCCGCCAGCAGGATGTCCGCTTCATCGCAGCCGGGTTCGGCCCGCGCGCCATGCTCGTCAGCAGATTGACAACCGGCGAGTGACCTCGACCCCTTTCGGCTTCCCGGTGAACCCCGAGGTGTAGATCAGGATCGCGACATCCTCGGGCGACGCGGCGCCGGCGGAAGTCAGCCGCAGGCGCCGCGGCAATAGCTTCGCGGTCGGCCTGGAGATGGATCACCGCTGCCGGGAATGGAAGGCAGCTTTTCCGCTGCGAGGTCGGTTACCAGTGCGGACACCTCGGCATCGGCGAGCACGAAGCCGAGCCTCGAAGCCGGATGGCCGGGGTCGAGCGGTACATAGGCACCGCCGGCCTTCAGCACGGCGAGGAGCGCAACGACCATATCGGGCGAGCGCTCGACCAGGACGCCGATGCGCGCGCCGGGCCCGCCGAGCCGCGCGAGCAGATCATTGGCCAGCCGGTTCGCCCGCTCGTTCAGGTCGCGATAGGTGAGCACCGAGCGGCCGCAGGTCACAGCCGCCGCGTCGGGCCGGCGCGCCGCGCAGGCCTCGATCAGCTCATGCACGCACTGGCCACGCGGGTAATCCGCCGCGGTCTGGTTGAGATGATGCACGACGCGGCGCAGCTCCGCCGGCGGAAGATAGGCGAGGCGCGAGATCGGCTGGGCCGGATCGCGCACGATCGCCTGCAGCAAGGTCTCGTAGCATTCGAGCCAGCGGTCAACGGTTGCCGCATCGAACAGATCGGTGTTGTAGTCGCAATCGATCCGCAGCGCGTCGTCGGACTCGGTGATGTTCCAGAACAGGTCGAAATTGACCCGCGCCTTCGGGTTCGACTCGACCACGACGTCGAGACCCGGCAGGTGCAGCCGATCGGCCGGCCGTTCGAGGTTGAACTGGATTTCGCTGAGCGGCAGGCGGTTCGCCTGGCGCGGCGGATGGAGCTCGCGGACGATGGTCCCCAGCGTGCACTCCTGGTGCTCGTAAGCGTCAAGCACCTGCTTCGCAACCGCCGCGAGATGGTCGG
This sequence comes from uncultured archaeon, assembly GCA_963799775.1. Taxonomy (GTDB): domain Archaea; phylum Thermoproteota; class Nitrososphaeria; order Nitrososphaerales; family Gagatemarchaeaceae; genus Gagatemarchaeum. The sequence goes on along the minus strand of CAWCYD010000003.1, from coordinate 2,052,668 downwards.
TAAAGCGCGTCTCGCCGCTCCAGGCGCCGCGCAGCGGCAGCAGATTGACGCAGTGCCCGACCAGAATCGGGTCCTGCAGCAGCGATTGGCCGGCGGTCGGGACGGCGATAACCACCTCCGCGACCCCGGCGAGCCGGCCGAGCAACACCTCAAAGGCCGCGAGCAACGTCGCGAACAGCGTGCTGCGCTGCCGTGCACCGACCGTCTTCACGGCGCGGTAGAGGGCGGCGTCGATCCGGCGGAATCCGGGTCGCGCCGGCAAAGGTTCTCGCCGCGCCGCGGGAATACTTGTCGTCGTGTGTCGCGCATTTTTCTTGACCGACCGATTCGGTCGGATTCAGCTTTTACTGAAACTAAGACACAGTCTCATTTTGTAGTACGTATCGACGGCCCCGCCGGGTGCGCTCACACCCGGCGGGTGACCGAACGCAAGGTTCGGAACAGACCGTTAATAGCACCGCGCGGCGCATGACGCGTTCGGCCTCCTTGTTGTAACGGAGCCAGGCAGTGTCGTGGCGCGCCCCTCGTGAATGAGGAGTACCCATGACCCGCAAGGCCCGTCGGAAGCGCCTCACAGAACACTTTGAAGATCGATTTTGTGACTGCGGGGACGATTACGCTGGTGGCTCTCGCACTGGGTGCCCCCTTCTTCGTGTTCTTCGGATGGTTGTCCAAGAACAGGTCGGGAGGCTGAAGATCATGTTACTCGGAAGCGTGCTGGGCGCACTTACCTTCTATCCGTCGTATCGCATCATCGCTCTTTCTCCATCCCGCAAATGTCCCGATCTTGACGGCTCTTCTGTTCACCCAGGTATTCTTTTCATCGATGTGCTACGGACCCCTGGGAGCTTTCCTCGTCGAATTCTTTCCGGGGAGGATCCGTTACACGTCGATGTCGATATCATATGGGATAGGCACCGGAGATATCGGCGATGGAACGCTCTTGATAGCGCCCATCTTGGTCCTGCTCACCGGGAGTGCATACGCTGGTCTTATCTGGTCGACACTGATTCCAATCGCGACTTCGGTAATCATGTTCTTGCTGGTCAAGGAAACCAGGGCTAAGACCATCTGGACAGAGCCGGTCTGACGGCCTAGACTCTGTTGAGTGGCGACCTGAACTCGAATCCGCACTTGATGCACACGCGCTTCCCGGGGGCGTCTGTGAGCTGCTGCCTGGTGCCGCATTTCGGGCACTCGACAGACATCTGCGCAGAGGGGATGGAAGAGGCGTGCGCCTCCCTTACCTTGTCTATTGCCTTCTCGTAAGCATCACGATGAGATCTTGGCATTTCTATTATTCCTATGATGGCCCATTTCTCCCATCCTATAAGGCCTGTCCAACTCCCTCGGCGCGTCTCGGGCGCGTCAGAAGTAGCGTAGCTCGGCGGGCGAGACTCGGTCTAGCTCCTTCTCTCTCGCCTTGTAGTCGGGGCAGAACTCTGCCAGCCTCCTCTTGAAGGCCCTCGAGTGGTCGAAGTGCTCCAGGTGCGTCAGCTCGTGGAAGATTATGTAGTCGCGGAGCTTCTCCGGCAGGGCAATCAGCTGCCAGCTGAAGGAGAGCCTCCCGCTCCTCGTGCAGTAGCCCCAGTTCTTTATCTCCCTGACATCGGCCATCTTGTAGGAGGGTCCAGGGTTCGTCGTCGATATCTCGGCGAGCCTCTTCATCACATACCTGGAGGACTCCTTCAGGAACCACCTGCGGACCAGCTCCGTCACCCTTGACCTCTCGCTCGCTCTTACGACGACCCTCCCTCCTTCGGGGTCAGGGATTATCTCCTCCTTCTCGAGCGCGTGCTCGTAGGCTATCTCGAGGAATCTCCCGTCGAACATCACCCTCCGGTCGTCGAGGCCACCGCTTTGTGTTCCGCATCTCGTCGTATTGCTCGAGGATCCACTCCGCGCGCTGCCTCAACGCCGGCCCCGGGTCGTCCATCCTGCCCCTCGGGACGACGATCTCCAAGGTCATGTCGCGCCTGAACCTGAAGTAGGTGTAGCGCCGGCTCGTCCCTCTTACTATCTCGTACTCGATGCGCCTCCCTCCCAACTCGAACGCCGGCAACTGTTTTGGAGAGCTCCGGAGCGCCTTTGGAACGGTCCGAATTTAACCCTCCGACGCTTTTCGGTCAAGTCGCGGATACTAGGTATGGTAGCCAGAACTTACGTGGTAGCAAAATACTACTAGGTTTATATGCAGTACCGGTGCTGGTCTTGGTGAGGAAAAATGACAGCATTGTTAGACCCGTTGGTTGCGTACGCACCCTACCTTGCCCTGATCGTCAGGGTGTGGGTCGGTGCGAACTTCATCATCCACGCCCGCCCGAAGCTCGGACAGGGCTTCGCGCAGACAGCTCAGAGCATGAAGGGCCTTGGGGTCGCCGGTCGGCGCCACAGCTGCGGCGACGACGCTGGAACTCGTCGGAGGCATCTTCCTGATACTTGGACTGCTGGTGCCGCTGGTCGGCGCGTTCTTCATCCTCTTCATGGCCGCGAACTCGATCATGAAGAAGAGGAAGATGCACGCAGACTACATCTCACCCGGCAAGCCGTCCTATGAGGTAGATGTGCTCTATCTGGCTCTCGCTCTCGTCCTGGTCTTCTTGGGCGCGGGTGCACTCTCACTCGACGGGGCCTTGGGCATCTAAGAGTTGCCCAGGGTCTTGGGGCACCCCTACGGTGCCCCGTCGAGGATTTTTCTCATTTTGATTCGCAGTGGAAAGCCTTTTTCGTAAAGGAAAGATTCTGGCCGGTTGGAATGGCCACGAAGAAGATCAACATCGCCGTCAACATGTATAACTTCCAGTGGACGTTCCCGGAGATGGTCGCCGACGAGCTGGGCCTCTTCAAGGAGCACGGCCTTGAAGCCAACTGGCGAGACATCACGCCCTCGGGGCTGACCGACAAGGGCGTCCTCTACACGGACCTCCTCGAGAGCAAGAAGACGGACGTCTACCACGCGGGCGAGTGGGTCTGCATCCTCAGGGTCCATCGGCTCGAAGGGGTCGCGTATAATCGCGAAATCCATGCCCTCCCCAGGGCACTTGAACGCCACCTTCTCGCTCTGGGTGCGCGGGGACTCCGGTTATGAAAGCCCGAGAGACCTTAGGGACAAGCCGGTCGCGATAGAGATGGGAACCGGCTCTTACTACACCACGCTCGAGGGACTGGAGCGCTTCATGCCCAGAGGGTCGGCCAAGCTCGTCGCCGTCGGCGAGCCGCACAAGCGGTTCCTGGCGCTCATGAAAAAGGAGGTCGAGGCGGCGTCCCTGCTGAGCCCCTGGGTCGACTTTGCAAGGGCCGCGGGCTTCGTGGAGATACTCAGGACGAGGAGGACAAACCCGACGACGATCGTCGTGCGCGCGGACGACGACCCCCGGAAGCTCAAAGCCTTCTTCGAGGCGACGAACGAGGCGATCGACAGGATCAACGAGAAGCCCGAGGGGTTCAGGGGCCTCTACTTCACGAAGGTCGAGCGCGCCCTCGCCGAGATGCCTGCGAAGGTGAAGAGGCTGGCGCCGCGAGTGAAGAAGAGCCTGGTCGTCCCGGACTGGAACCACTGGGTGGCTTACGAGAAGGAGGACTTTGAGGAGACCTACGCGTGGATGGTCGAGAGGGCGCTGGCACCGTCCGGCCGCTCGAGCGAGGAAGTCATCGCCTCGAGCGCGAAGAGGGTGTTCGGCTAGACGCCACCCCTTCCTCGGGGTACGTGACGCTCGTGCCGACCACCTTCGCGAAGGGAGTGATCTTGTGCGGCCTTCCCGCGCCAGGCCCGGATATCTGCACCACTTTCACCCCCCTGGCCTCCAACGCGTCTGCCACGAGGGAGCGGTGGCACCGGAACGGGTTGCCCTCGGCGCACATGATGGCAAAGCTTCTCGTCTCGATGGCGAGCTTGACCAGTCTCTCAAGGGCCTCTTCGAACTCCTTGGTCTGCATGTAGTCGGCGAACCCGCGGAAGCTGTCGTTGATCCAGCCCGCGTTGACCTTCGAGCCCTTGACCGGGCGCCTGAGGCCGCCGAGCTGCTTCATCTGCAAATAGCCGATCCCGACCTCGGCGAGTGTCTGACGCAGCGCCTGGCCGTCGAATTGCGGGTTGTGCCTCGACTTCGGGACCGTCCGGATGTCCACCAGGGTGGATATGGAGTGGGCCTCCAACATCGAGACGAACTTGTCTATGGGCCTTGTCGAGTGTCCAAGCGCGAAGATGGCGGTGGGCTCGGGCTTGTCCTTCCTCATGCTGGCTGAAAGTGTCCTACGGCCGCGTCTTGGGCAGGCTTTGCCTGCTTGGACGGGTAGGTGGCTTCGAGTATGCGGTTCTTGAGTTGTCGTATTCCGTCCCCTCGCACGGAGGAGATCTTGATCATCGAGAGCCCATCGAAGAGGCTGTTCTCCTCGACGTGTGTGAGCGCTCCGCCCTCGAGGCGGTCGATCTTGTTGAGCACTGTCAGGATCTTCTTGGGGTCAACGCCGAGCTGGCTGAGGATGTCGAGGCAGCTGCGCAGCTTGATCGACATGCTCTCCCTCTCCTCGCTCGCGTCGACCATGAGGAGCACCATGTCCGCATAGGTCAGCTCTTCGAGCGTCGACTTGAACGACTCTACCATGTAGGTCGGGACGCGCGAGATGAAGCCCACCGTGTCTGAGAGCATCACTTTCTTGCGCGAGTCTCCGAAGCTCACCGCCCTCATGGTCGTCGTCAGGGTTGTGAATAGGGAGGGTGACTCCTCGCGCGACTCTCCTGCCAGCTTGTTGAATAGCGTCGTCTTCCCGCTGCTCGTGTATCCCGCCAGCGAGACGAAGGGCATGCCGAGCTTCCTCCTCTCGGTCCTGTGGAGGTTGCGAGCCGCGTGCGCCCTTTCCAGCTTCTCGTTGATGAAACCCATCCTTCGCTTCAGCGCCCTGAACTTGACGTCGACCATGCTCTCGCCCATTCCCATGAAGCCCGCCCGCTCACCGGACGTGGAGAAACGTACGGCGTCCCTCGCCCGGGGCATCTCGTACTTGAGCTCGGCGAGCTGGACCTGGAGCTTCGCTTCCGTGGTCTGAGCCCTCCTGGCGAAGATGTTCAGGATGAGCCTGTCGCGGTCTACGATCTCGACGCGCGTCACTGTTGCGAGCCTCAACGCCTGGGAGGATGTAATCTCGGCGTCGATTATGAGCGTCTTCGAGCCGTTCTTGCTCACGAGGTCGCGCATCTCTTCCGCCTTCCCGACGCCTATCCCGAACTCCGACTTTACCACCCTCTTCTGGGTGACGAGGCCTACCACCGTGTAGCCTGCGGCGGCGGCGAGCTCCTTGATCTCCTCCTTTGAGAATTCGTCGGGGTAGGTCACGATCGTGGCCTTGTCGCTCGCCATAGGTGAATCGGACGCCCTTCGCGAGGCTATAAAGACTCGGAGGGGCCTAGACCAGCGTTATCTTTGGAGGGGTGTCTCCGACCTCCTCCTTACCCGCAAGGATCAAGTTGTATCTCTTCAAGACGCGGAGGTTTCTCCCCGTGAGGAGCCCCGAGCATAGAGCCAGCAAGACGTCCGTCACTATTCCAGCGGCGACCGCCGTCGAGCTCACCGAGGGCGCGGTCGGTCCGACGGAGAAGGTGAAGGCCTGCGGGCCTATGAAGACGATGTCGAGCGCGATCCTGGCTATGAGCGCCACGACGTAGATGACGTAGACGATCACGGCCCCTCTGTAGTAGATCGCGCCGTCGCCCCCCTTCCAGAATCCGATGCGCTTGTTGGAGAAGGTGTAGGCCGCGTAGACGCCCACCGCGCCGACGATTGCGTAGACCGCGAGGTACTCGGGCGAGACGCCTCCGAAGAGGACCGAGATGGCGATGAGGCCGCACGCGAAGGCGACGTAGTAGAGGGCGAAGGCTATCGTCCTTCCCTTGCTCACCCTGGAGCCCCGGACGACCCTGTAGAGCCTGCGGATGACCAGGAGCACCAGGATCGCGAGGAAGATGTAGACCGAGCTGTAGCCGGCCCCGGAGCCCGTTGAGGACATCGGGATGGTGGGCGATTGGTTGTGTAATTGAGGCTTTCCTGAGGCGGAACGACCTACTGGCGGTCTTCGCCGAAGGCGGCGATGAAACCCTTCATCTTCCAGTACGTGTCGAGGAACTCGAGGCCTCTCTGCGTCACGGCGTAGTAGTAGACGCCCGCCTCGTCGCCATCGTCATCCTCGACAGCTATCTTCCGGACGAGGCCGTTGACCGAAAGGGCCTCCACCATCACCTTCAGCCTGTCCACCGGGCACCCGACCCCGTAGGATATCCTCGTGATCCGGCCACCTTCCGGGTACCTGCGGATGACCTCGAGGACGGTCGCGTAGAGGTCCACCTTGGACCTCTTGCTCTTCACGCCCGGCATCGGGCACAGCTCCTCTCGGCCGCGGTCCTCATTCTCATCACAAGGGGAAGGGAGGTAGGGTCGAGACCTTCCGAGGAGGTATATGGAAGTAGGAGGACTTTGTTACCCCTCGAAGCTCCTCAGTGTAGGAGATCTCGTCGGCCGTGCACCCCTTGCCTACCTCGACGACCCTAGCGAATATCCTCCTGCACTTCGTCGCTTCGCCTAGGTCGACCTCATCCCCGTAGATGTCCTCAGCCTGGGTCATCCTCCCCACTCCCTTGATTATGATGGACTGCCCGGCCCACGTGCTCCCCCAGTTTGCCAGGACGAGGGCGCTCTTCCCGAGCTCGACTCTCCCGCCGACGAGCGGCCCTGTGCACCTCGAGCCTCCCCTGATCGTGATCGAGGCCGCCTTGAGGCCCTCCCGGGTCTGGAGCTCCCCTGATATGTCGGCGCCGCCTGTGACGACTGCTGACTTGGAGCGGAGCCTCCCTCCCACGGCAAGCTCGCCCGCTCTTACGCCATTGAGAACTTCCACCGAGCCATTTGCCTCGAGCCTCTCCCTGACGTTCAGCGAGCCGCGAGCTACGAACCTGCCATTGACCTGGACGCTCCTTGCGCCGCAGTCTCCGCTTACCTCCGTGTGACCCGTGACGCTCATCTCACCGCAGTCGAGGTCCCCGGCGACGGAGAGCTTCCCGAACGTCGAGATCTTCTTCCCCTTGGAGCCCGCAGGGAGGTCACACCTTCCATAGACCTGCAACTCGCCGAACTCGAAGGGGCCATAGCACTCGAAGATTCCCCCGACCCTCACCTTCCCCGAGACCGAGCCTCCTCCCACCGCAGCCTTGCCGCCAACCCCCATGTCCCTGACTTTGATGCGTCCCTTGACCTCTGCCTTGCCTCCCACCTCGAGCGAGTCTGCCTCCAGGTCCCTCGGCGACGGTGACTATCCCACCCACGACTATCGAGCGCTCGCAGGAGATTGACTTGGACGAGAGCTTGCCTCCGACGTCAATCTGCCTTGCCTCTATCGGGCCTGATGATTCCACCGAGTGGGCCACGTCCATCGCGTTCCTTACCTTGAGGCTCCCGGCCACCGTCAGCCGCCCGCTGTCCATTGTGAGCGAGTCGCACTCAAAGTCGCATGCGATCTCTGCGCTCCCCTCGAAGTGCGCTGCCCCTGTTATAGTGACCACCCTGCGGTTGACGGCCTCGATCCGCGCGTTGTTCGCTGCTGTAAGCTCCCCGTCGACTCGGTCGAGCCTCGCCGTGCTGCCCCTGTCCACGTGGACGTCTGCCATTGCTACTCGGCCCTCATCACCCGCGCGGCGGCGAGGTATCCCAGGACGCCGCAGGCGACTGCGAAGGCCACGAGGTAGATCATGTCGCCCACGAACGTCCCCATCATCCCGGTGGACGCTGGATTTCCTCCGACTATCAGGATCCTCGCTGCCTCGTCAGCCTTTGTGATCGGGTTGACGTCGGAGATGGACTTGAGCCAGCCGGGGAAAGAGCTGGACGGGAAGAGCGAGCTGCTCATGAATATCAGGGGGAGGTTGATGAAGTTGACGACCGCTATGAGCGAGTCGATGCTCCTCGCGGCTAGCGCGAGCGAGGTGAATATGCACGAGAGGCCGAGGCCGAGTAGGGTAATGGCGGCGAAGGCCCCCAGCAGCTCGATGACCCCGAAGCTCGCAGGAAGCTCGAGTCCATTGGGGATTATCAGCGCGATGACGAAGGTAAGGACGGCGAGGAGCATCGCCTTGGCTAGGTTCTGCAGGACGCCGGAGAAGTAGATCGCCGCCCTGGGTATCGGCGCGGTGAGGAGGGTGTTGAAGTAGCCGAGCTGCCTGTCGAGTACGATGTCGATCCCGCCGAATGACATGTTGAAGACCGTGATGAGGCAGATCACCCCGGCGGTGAGGTAGGTGATGTAGGTAGGCGCGCCTAGAACTGCGGGGTTTATGTCCCCACCAACGGAGTTCCCGAAGAGGGCCAGGTAGAACGCAGACGTGGCAAGGCCCGGAATGATGGTGAAGGGGTTCCTGACCCACTTCTTCAGCGCGCGGTTTGTGAGAGCCAGCGTTTCGTCGAGCATGTCCTACTTCATCCTCTCCGACATCACGTTCTGGACCCACGACTCGCTCTCTCCTGCGCTCTCGTCGCGCATGGACTTGCCCGTTATCTCCAGGAAGACCTGGTCGAGGGTCGGCTTTGTGAAGGCAATCTCCTTGATCTCAAGTCCCTTCTTCGCTATCCCGTCCACTATCGCCGGGAGGGCCTTCTCGGTCCTGGGGAGCTTGATGCGGTAGGCCTGGTCCTTCTTCGTCACGTCGGAGACATCGGGCAGGCTCCGCAGGAACTCCGTGATGTCGGGGCCTGAGGCGAGCTCGATGGTGAGGACGTCTCCGCCGACCCTCTCCTTGAGCTGCGCCGGGGTGCCGGAGGCCTTGATCACGCCATGGTCGATGATCGCTATCCTGTCGCAGAGCCCGTCAGCCTCCTCGAGGTAGTGGGTCGTCATGAAGATCGTGAGCCCCTGCTCCTTGTTGAGCTTGCCCATGTATTCCCACATATTCGTCCTGGTCTGGACGTCCAGGCCCAGGGTGGGCTCGTCGAGAAAAATGACCTTCGGGCTGTGGACGAGGCCGATGGCCAGTTGGAGCCTCCTGCGCATGCCTCCGGAGTAAGTCTTGACCCGCCTGTCTGCGGACTCCTCGAGGTCCACTAGTTTGAGGAGCTCATGGGCCCGCTTCTTGGCCTCCTCCCCCCGGACGTGGTGGAGGCGCGCAGAGAGCAGGATGTTCTCAATCCCCTTGAGCTCGTCGTCGGCCGTGAGCTCCTGCGGGACGACGCCTATGACGTCGCGGACCGCTGCCGGATGCTTGCTCACGTCGTTCCCCGCGACGACCGCCTTCCCGGAGGTGATCGAGGCTATCGTGTTGAGCATCTTTATGGTGGTGGACTTGCCCGCCCCGTTGGGCCCTAGGAAGCCGAAGATCTCGCCTTTGTCCACCGAGAAGGTGATGTCGTCGACGGCTTTGACCTTGCCCTTGTAGACCTTGGTGAGGTTCTCCGCCTCGATAATCTTCTCTACCATGACTCTTCGCCTCGGGGTTCCGCTCCGCTTCTTATCCTTATTTCGGCGACGCAGGCCCACGTGAAGGGATCGGCCCTGTTGAGGTTGATTGCCGACAGATAGGACGCGGCGTCGCTCGAGCGCACCGCCTCGGTCTCTCGCTCTCTCTGGGGTCTTCGGAACATCGCATCAATTCACAATCGGGGAGAGGAAGGCCCTAAGAGTATATACTCAGTTCACCTCTAGTAATCACCAGATGTGATTGCCTGATGTTAGTCGCGTTCTACGGTCGCTTGATGTTGGTGACGAGGAGCCTGAACTGGAGCGTCTTTCCCGCCATCTGATGGCTCCCAGTCCTGCCGTAGGCCTTCTCTGGAGGTATGGTGACCTCCTTCGTCTCGTTGATCTTCATCCCGACGAGCGCCTCCTCGAAACCGGGGATGACCTCGTGCCTACCCAGGACGACCTGGAGGGGCTTGTAGTCTCTGGCCCGGTTGAAGATACCCGCCTTCTCTGCCTCGTTGCGCATGCTGGTGTCGAAGACCTTGCCTCCCGGGAACTTCCCGAGGTAGTGCACCGAGATGGTGTCGCCGTTCTGGGCAGAGAGGGATGAGCTCATCGGCTGTCACGCCGCCCCAGTCTCTTTAACGATTTTGTTTCTCGAACTTCAAGGAAGCCGAGTTGATGCAGTAGCGCATCCCGGTGGGCGCAGGCCCGTCGTCGAAGACGTGGCCGAGGTGACTGCCGCAGACTTTGCATTCCGCCTCGACCCTGTGCATGTCGAAGCTGTAGTCGTCCTTCGCCTCCACGTTCTCCTTCTTGAGGGGCTGCCAGAAGCTGGGCCAGCCCGTGCCGGACTCGAACTTTGTCTTCGAGTCGAAGAGCTCTGCTCCGCAGACCGCGCACTTGTAGACTCCCTCGGCGTGATTGTCCCAGTACTCGCCGGTAAAGGGCGCCTCCGTCCCCTTGTTGACGCAGACGTCGTGTTGCTCCGCGCTTAGCTTCGCCCTGAGTTTCGCGACCTCTTCCTTCTTGAGCATGGCCTCTAAGGAGCCGCAGTCTCAGATTAAGGCTTCGGGTCAACCCAAAAGGAAAAATCCTGCCAGGAGGGCGCGATTGGGGAATTCAATGACACGCTTCATCGCCTTCATTCGAGGCATCAACGTGGGCGGCCGTGTTGTCAAGAAGGAGACGCTCGTAGAGGCGTTCAGGAAACTCGGGTTTCGGGATGTGGAGACGTTTCGTCAGAGCGGCAACGTAATTTTCGAGTCGGACGAGCCAAGCGAGGATGTTGTTCGCGACGGGCTCGAGGCCGGGCTCAAGAAGGCGCTCGGCTACGAGGTATTCGTCTTCGTCCGAAAGCTCGGCGACCTGAAGAGGTTGGTCGAGAGCGATCCGTTCAAAGGCGTCAAAGAAGGCGACTTCCTGGTGACCTTCCTGCCCCCTACGACCAAGTTTGCGCCAGAGCTTCCGCTCACCATCCCAAAGTCTACGGCCAAGGTCATCGCGGCCAAGGGTTCGGAGGTCTTCAGCGCGACGCACGGGGGAGGAGAGGGAGCACTGCCGAACCGGTTCATAGAGTCGAAGCTAAAGGTCAAGACGACCACCCGGAATATGAACGTCATCAGGGATGTCGTAGAGAAGTTCGGTCGCTAGCTCGTGGGCTGCTGCTCGGCCGACGGCGAGAAGTTGGGTGCCAGCTTAATAGTCGCGCTCCATATTGGACCGTCATGCGTCGGAGCGCTTTGGGCGCGGCCGCAGCAGTAGGAGCAGGGATAGTTGTAGTTTTGATTGTCGGGGCGGCCGCTTACTTCGTCTTGACCGCGGGGGCAAGTAGCACTGTCTCGAGCACCCCTACCGTTTTGAGCACGAGCACCACCGTTTCCTCCAGCGCAGTGCCCACCGCCTCTACGAGCTCGGCTTCGAGCATGAACGCCTCCTGCCCTTCCCTGTCGATGCCGTCTACGCTCAATGCTAGCTCCATCGTCGCCCTCAACCCCGGCCTTGTCACGAACTACGCGGCTCTCTTCGGTAACTTCTCGCAGATGTCCATCTCGCTGCAGACAAACTCGTCCGGGGCCATTTCGACTGTCAGTCCTGCGGGCGCCATGGCGCTGGTCTCCTCATACCAGGTCGTGGGCACCTCGGGCTCGGGACCGGCGAAAGTCTACCAAGTCAGCGTGAACCAGCAGGTGCCGGGCTCGATGAACGAGAACCTCACCGCGTGGGTCCAAGCAAATGGGACTGTGAACGATGTGAGCTTGCTCGGTCAGAACATCACCGGCTCGCAGGGGACTGACACCTTTGCCGGCTTCATGTCGGCGTTCACCGTGGAGTTGCAGGAGCAGGCCAACCTCACCGAGTTCACGTCTTCCCCTGCCTTCCACATCGTCAACCAGACGACGGTGACCCTCGGACCGTCGACCCTGAGCGTCACCAACTACGATGAGACAGCTACTCCCATTGCCTTCTCCATATGCGCCAGCAGCATGGCGATTCACAACTTCGTGGTCCAGATTGGGACGCTTCCCGGAAGCTCCTTCACCCTCGTGACGTACGAGAACCTTCAAGCCTCGATTCAGACTTCGTCCGGGAACGCGAACACAGGCCTCATCCTCAAGGTGCTTTCCGTCTCAAAGTAGCCCGTTTCAGGGCGGATACGTAGCTGTGGTCAAGAAGGAACGTTATGCTAGGTGGACTCCGCATGCGACGCGACGGACTGGTATAGGAGTATGACCACTATTCTTATCTTCGGCATAGGCAAAGAAACGCTCGATGAGCTTCGCCGCGATGCTCGCGAAAAGCGGCTTCCCCGACGAGCCGCTGGACTCGCGGGACAGGAAGCTAGTCCAAGTCATCTACCAAGGGGGCGCGAAGGGAATCGGCTTCAACGAGCTGGTGGAGAGGGCGCGCGGGTTCGCTTCGAGGAGCACGGTCGCGGTCAGGATGCATAGGCTCGTCAAGCTCGGCTACCTAGAGAGGAACGGCGGAAGGGGGCTCAGGAAGGAGAAGCCGGTCAGGGTGACGTTCAAGTGCTACACGTTGATGATGAGCATCGACAAGACAAAGGAGGTGACCGCCAAGCTGCACTCCCAGATGCAGTCGATGCGAGAATCGGGTAGCATTGGGGAGGAAGAGGCCAAGAGATGGTGGGCAGAGTTTAGGGAGCGTTACAACACGTTCTTCGGGATGGTGGGGACGATTGCGGTCTTTTATGGGCACCTCGGCAGCGGGGGACTTGTTCCTGCCGCTCATCGTCGAGGACTACAAGTCGCTCTCGACGGAGTTCATGGAGACGGTCAGGGCGAAGCCGGAGCTTTTGAGGTCTCTGAAAGATATCATCGACGAGAAGGCGACCAGCAAGGGGATCAACCTCGATGAGGTCAGGCGAAAGGCCCGGGACGAGGTTTTGGACTCCGCGACACAAAGGCTTCGCGCGTGGGACGACGGGGTCGACCCACGGTCAGGCTGAGGAGATACCGTGTTGAATAGACTGGACTTTGGGATTTCGGTCCTTCTCGGCGTGTCTGTCATCTTGATGGTCGCAGGCTTCTACTTCAACGGCCTTGCGAATTACGGTGGGATGGGACTGCTAGGATTTCTGAGCTACTTGCTTGCGGTGGGGTTGGTCATCCTTTCGGTGGTTTCGAGGATGATGGCGAGGAGTAAAATGCAAAATCTGGGCTCTGCGGCGTAACCCTTCCGCTGTCCTCGCGGTCACGTCCTGGTTTGGGCTGGCGGAACTCCCAGCCCCACAAGAAGTCTCACCGGGAAACCTGAACTAGGAAGCCAGGTATTTGCGCAGGGTATCTTCGTTGTTCTCGGCGTGGAAGAAGACCGGGATGTTCTGGGTCGCCGTCGCCTTGAAGCTGGTGATGAGCCAGTCGCCGTTCTGGAAGGCGAGCGTCCTGTCGACGAAGGCGTCCCCTATCGCGAAGGTGTCAGCGACGAGCTGCCTGTCGTAGGGCCTGGGCATCGTGGAGATGAAGTAGCTGTGGAGCTGCTGGAGGGCGTTCGTGTTGAGGTGGGCTATCCTCTGGGTGCTCACCCAGCAGAATAGGTTGTATTTCCTCCCGTGCCTCAGCAGCCGCTCGACCGCCCTGCTCGACTCGTAGGCGTTGTCCCCCTTCCTCGCGTCCTGGGGGATGAACTCTTGGGCCTCGTCTATGATGAACAGGACCTTCGGGGAGAGGCTGAAGCTCTTCTTCCTCTTCCGGAAGACCCGCGCGATGACGTCCGCCGTCTGGCCCCTCGCGTCCTCCGCCTCGGGGAGGTTGATCACGAAGACGCGGGGTGAGTCCTTCTCGGTGGAGAGGATCTCGTCGGGGAGGGTGTCCCAGGGGGATTTCTGGAGCTCTTCCTCAGGCGACGCGTCCGCAAGGGCCTTTGCGAGGCCGTCGAAGGTCTTCTTCAGCGAGCTGTTCGCGGGGAGGTCGACCAGCAGGGTCTGGATCTGCGAGATGAGCTTGGCAGTCTTGGAGTTGAACCTGGTGTCTGAGGTGAAGCCCTCGTCCGCCATGAACTCCTTGATGCGGTTTATCACCTGCGGGACGTAGATCTTCTGTTGGACGGCCCCGTACTTGTCGTTGAGCGTGTTCGTCAGGACCTCGACCAGGCCCCCGTAGGTGCTGAAGCGCTCCACCTCCTCGCTCCCCTCCATCGGGAGCTCCGCGAACACGATCTTCTTCTTGTCGAAGAGCTTCTCTATCTTGGCCTCGAACTCGGGCTGGAGCCCGGCCAGGGCCTCGGGGCAGACGTGCCGCTTGAAGTACTCGGCGGCCTGGTGCTTCGACTCGGCGAACGAGTCGGTGAAGATCACCTTGCTCGGGTACTCGTTGAGGACGTCGAGGATGTGGACCCCGTACTCTGAGGAGACGTCGAGTATCACGACCTTGAGGTCAGGGATGACCTTCAGGGCCTTTCGGATGACGGTGGCCGTGAGGTTCGACTTGCCCGAGCCGGTGAAGGCGAAGATCCCTACGTGGTAGTGGATCAGCTTCTCGATGTCGACGGTGAAAGGGATCTTGTCGTCGATGACCCCCATGAGGTTCCCGAAGCGGTAGTCCTCGGCCTTCCTCCCGTCAGGGACCTTGTAGCAGACGAGCTTCTCGACGGAGTCGCGGCTCAGGAGCCTCACAGAGCTCCCGGCCAAGGGGGCGTAGGGCTTCCTCTCGAACGTGATGCCGCCGGGCGACGTCCTCATGACGTAGCCTATCGGCGCGGCGACCATCTCGATCCAGGTGCTCTTGGAGCCCTTCTTCCACTCGCTCTCGATGAGCTCCATGAACTCCTTGCGGATCGCCGCGGGCTGCGACCTGTCGAGGTTGGGCTGAGAGTAGTGCATCGGGTAGACGTCGGCTATCTCGTAGACCGAGAAGACGTCGCCGGTGCCCAGGGTCTGGACGTTTGGGATCGCGATGAGCTCCCCGGCTGCGAGCTTCTTGACGACGTTGGGGTTGTAGTCGCACTCTATCACCGCCGTGCTGAAGGTGACTGTGGAGCTCCCGTCGGCCGTCTGCCTCGTAGTCGAGACTATCTCCCTGAGCTTGCCCTGGAACTCGCCGTCCAGGTCGTCGAAGATCGGCAGCTCTACTTCGCCCTCCTCTTGACCTCGACCTGGGTTCGGTAGTCCCTGAACCTCTGCGAGAAGAGGACCTGCTGGTCCAGCTCGGACTTCGCCATCTCCACCTCTACCGCCCCGAGGTAGGCGCTCTTGCTCTGCTTTAGGACGAACTTCGCCTTCTTGTCGGCGAGGAAGAGCGGGTAGTTGTGGCCCAGGGCCTCGGGGACCGCCTCCCTCGACATCAGGTAGAGGATGGACATCGCCAGGTTGGTCATCTCCGACTCCTCGAGGTTCAGGATGGGAGAGAGACGCTCGTCGAGCCTGTTGTCCTGGTTGTGGATCACGATGTCGCCCCAGTGGTCGTAGGCGGCGAAGGCGGGCCTGTCGAACGGGAAGACGTGGCTCCTCACGGTGGGGTCGTTCGCGCTGCTCCAGAGCTGGATGTAGGTCTTCACGAACATCCTCTCCGGGTAGATGACGTTGCGATAGGCCCCCCTGACCCTGGCCTCGCCCTTCGGGAGGGCGTCGTCGGGCACGGGGACCATGGTCCTGAATGCCGCGTCCATGTCGATGGTGTGCCAGGGCGTGGGGACGCGCGCAGCGTTCACCACGCTGTTCGTCTGGAGTAGCATCTTGTCGCTGTTGAAGTTGGGAAGCGCTCCGATCTCCTCGGTCTTCGAGCTGACGAGGAGCGGGACGACGGACTTTACGAGCTCGGCGGCGCCCGAGTCCTTTGTGAGGCCTATCGGAAGGAGCTTGTCCGACCACGCTCTGCGCGTGAGCTCGAGTACGAAGACGAGAACGATGTAGTCGAGGTCGTCGGCTGTGATCCATCCCTCCTTGCCGTCGGAACACTTCCACCTTAGCGGGTGGTCGCTCTTTGGGTTGAAGACGTGGTCGGCGACGGCGTAGGCCGCCGTCAGGCCCGATCCCAGTAGTCTCCCACGCCGTCGGCGAGCTTGAGCTTCTCGTCATTCCCGGTGACGCCGCCCTCGAAGGCGTGGTGCTGGGAGTCGAACTCTCTCAGGTTCATCCATGAGTACGGGGAGGTGGCTCTCGTCGACCCCCAGCTTCTCGAGGATGTCCCTGGCGCTCAGCTCCCGCCCCTCGAAGAGCATTGAGAGCGCTGCGAGCCTCAGGAGCTGGCTCCGCGGCGAGGGGATCTTCAGGTCGTCGTTCGCCACAAGGAGCCTGGCGAGCTCGAGGTCGAGGTTCGTCACCTTCCCTGAGGGCGTCTTCATGCCCTCAAGGACGGAGAGGTGGTCATGGACCAGGTCTCGCGTGCTCCATACCAGGTGGGCCACGTCGCCCGCAAGCGGCCTGTCCAGCAGGACCACCCTTAGGTCGGGGTTTGCGGAGATCGCCTTTAGCGGGATGTAGTATTCCGCGAGGTGCATGATCGCGTTTGGCAGCCGTTCGGTCTCCACTTCTGTCCCTGCCTCCGTCCTCCGCCCGAAGACGGTCGCTGCGTCCTCCTCGGAGAGCGGTATCGACGCGGAGACCGCGGTCGAGCCTGTCATGGGAGCCGGGTCGCCGATTTTGATCTCGTCGCCATCGAAGCCTAGAGTGCCGGCGTAGCCAAAAGCGCCTACGTAGAAGACGAGCAGGTCGAGCTTCTGGTCGATCGAGAATGTCCCGTCGACCGCCATGTAGCCGACCGAGTCCTTCCCAAAGAACTCCCTAGCTGTCGAGCAGGCTCGGGCCTGGTCGACGCCGAAGCGGAGGAGCTTGCCGACGTCCTTGCCCGCCGTCTTTCTGAGCTCGTCGGTCTTCGACTTGAAAGACTTTAGCAGGAACCTCGTGGAGCTTCTGACTTCCTCCATCGTCCTCGCCTCCAGCTCTGGGAGGTCTGTTGAGCCTGAGGACATGGGAATTCCCGGGAAAGAAGCAATCGGGTTTAAGCTTTGGCGCGTCTTCCGAAGATGCAGCAGAACCTAAGCTTTGGTTCTCTTGGAGGGCTTCTTCGGGGCGGTTCGCTTCTTCTTCGACTTGAAGACGAAGTTCAGGAGCGGCTCGCTTATGCTCATCGTGTCGCGCGTCGAGATTATCCCAACCGGCGTTCCGTTCTTCTCGATTACGGGGAGGTGCCTCACGTTCTCCTTCATCATCCTGTTGATCGCCGTCAGGACGCTCTCGTTCGGGATGGCCATGATGGATGTCTTCGACATGATTCCCGAGACGGGCACCTCTCTCCCGATGAGCGACTTTGTCACGGCGAAGATGATGTCGCTCGCGGTGACGATCCCTGCCATCTTCCCGTCCTTGTCGACGACGATGACGCTCCCTATTCCCTTGTTCCACATCGTCGAGGCGGCGTCGTCTATCGTGGTGTCCTCGTTGACGAGGACCGGGGGAGCCTCCATGAAGTCCTTCACCTTCGCGCTGAGATGGTCTGAGGGAGCCTTGGACAAGATTATGTTCCCACCGTTAGCGGATTCTGCCACATGTGACATCCTCCCACTAGTTTCGAGCGTGGGCTTCCAGCGCGGTTTGCCGCGCGTGTAGTTCCTATTTCACTGACACAGCTTGCCCTTCCAGTTGTCTGGGTGAGTAGAGGTCGCATCTCAACAGGCTTGAGTTCGGGCATGTCCTGCCCTACCTTTGGAACGGCGAGGCCAGCGATGGCCAGTCCGCGCTTCAGCACAACTCTTGCGGCGTTCTGATCTCTCTTTAGGGTGCGGCCACAACCGTTGCAAATGAGCTCTCTGACGCTAAGGTCCACTTTGTTGATTGCGCCGCAATGGAAGCATTCCTGAGTTGAATATGCTGCTGGGACGCGCACTACGCGGGAACCCGTTCTCAACGACTTGTATTCAGCCATTGCAACGAGTTGGCCCCAACCCGCATCTTGTATCGACTTGGCCAAACTGTTGTTCTTGACCATATTCCTTACCTTGAGATCTTCGAAGGCGATGAAGCTGTGCTGATTGACCAACCGGGTGGAAAGCTTTTGGTTGAAGTCGAGTCTCGCGCGCTTGACCTTCGCGTGTTGAGAGGCCACTCTGTGTCTGACCTTGCATCGATTTCTGGACATCTTCTTCTTTGATAGAGCACGCTGCAGGAGCACCAAACGCTTCTCCGCCTTCCTCAAGAGGCGTGGGTGCTCCACGGTCTCGCCCTCTGATGTTGTGATCAACGACATCAGGCCTAGGTCAATTCCAATAGGCATTCTCCGTTGGTGAACTGGAACCGGCAAGGTGGCGGAATTCCGCAGTGGCACGATTTCCTCGAAGACAAGCGACGCAAACCATTTCCCATCTGGTTCCCTAATCACAGTGCAAGTCTTCAACTGAGAGTCTCTTGGAATAAGCCGATGGAAGACCGCCCTCACGTTCCCAATTTTTGATAGGAAGAGTCGTTTTCTAACTGCATCTGGTCGAGCCGATCCATGGTAGGCCTGAGGATACGTGAATGAGCTTGTCTGACCGAGCTTCTTGAATTTTGGAAAACTAGTGCGATGAGCAAAAAATGACCTGAAGGCCCTGTCGAGCCTTCTGAGCACATCTTGGCCGACTTGCGAGTACAGATCTGCTAGAAATGGGTCTTGCCGTCGTTCAAGGGTGAGTATCGATGCTTGCAGGTTGTAGGAGGTCGACTTCCTTTCGTTCTGCCATCTCATTTTCCTATGGGCCAGAGCGTCGTTCCAGAGTCTCCTTGACGCCTCGAGCGCACGGAGCATTCTTTCTTCCTGCTTCGACGATGGATAGAGGCGAAATCGGAAGCTCCTCAAAAGATGTTCGACAATGTATCAGTCGAATGCGTATTAAAGCCCTCATGCTGCGCATCCATCTCACGATTGAGGATTGTTGGAGTTCTAGGCTCGGCCGCTCCGGCAAGATGGCTAGAACCAAGGCCGAGCAGGAACTCTATGAAATGTGAGTCAAGGCGATACCCGGCCTTGAACTTAGAGGGGCAACCGACTAGCCGGGGCAATCCTCACCGAAACAATTCGAAAGGAGATTTGGATTGTTCTCAGGCTGGTTCCCTTCCTCTGGAGTGGAAAACTCAACATCGTCTCGGTTGACTCGAGTGGCAATCCGTTGCAGGGCACGCTCATCACCGTGACCATCTACAACCCTGCCCCCCTCGACACCTGGCTCACCGGCAACTTCGAGCGCGTCTTCGGGAACGACCCGCAGGCGCTCGCGGCCTTGCTGGCGGACCTCTACCCCGCCAACCAGACGATGACCGTCAGCGGCGAAGCAAAGCTGAGTGTAATCCTGAACCAGACGAGCCTCCTCCCCCCGCTGATTTCTATAATAGCGGAGGTGCTTCGCTCTCAGGGAACTTCACCTTCACACCAGTCCTCGTGAACGGCACCCCTCTTCCATCCCGAACTCGCTGAACGGGGCGACCTTGAACGCGAACGCTACAATCCCCCTCTGGTCGTGCAGCATGGTCCAGGGCAGTCTGGCGTACCTTCTAATCACCACGACAATCGTTTCTCCGTCCGCCTTCCTGGAACTTGTGAACTCGTCGGGATGGGTTGCAGGCAATACCACGGCACCCCAAATTCCCTCTGCGTTCGCATCGCAACAGTACGGATTCTGGCCGATGGGGGAGAACCTCACCCTGTACGTGAACACGCAGGGAGGAGGAGTCAACTTCCTCGGGACGCAGAAGCTCGGCCCTGATGAATATCAGGCGTCGTTCTACATCGAGCCATGGAGCGGCGGGATATCGAGCATCCAGCTCGTCGAGGGAAACGAGACGATGGCCCCGCAATCCACGCTCAACGCAAGTGCCTACCCGTCTCCTTTGCCGCCCGCGCTGACCGGACTCTACTCTGTTACGGTCCCTTCGACAGGGCAGGACACGAAGGTCGTGTTCACGAACGTGTGGGGTCGACCACCACCCTGGACCTTGGCGCAGCGGCCGCTCCATCCCCCTTGGTCAACATGATCCCGGCCACGACCGCGACAGCATTCGGCGTCGCCATGATTACCGGTTGGCCTCAACGACGCGTTGACCTCATCATGCCAGATTTAGCCGTAATATCAGTTTCCGGCTTTCAATTTTCGTGAAAATGCGTAAATACAAAGGCAGTAGAACAAGCTTCTGGGTTTGTCATGTCTGATACCCACCGCGACTTTAATGTCGATCGTCGTTTGCTGAATATCGCATTAAGAAGTCGGGTTCGGCGTCTGGTGGCTTGGACTCTCATGAAGAGTTTGTATGCGCTTTCTGTCTCGGAGATTTGTCACAAGACACGTCTCTACCCAAGTGAAGTTATCGGAGTCATTCGCGGCCGACCAGGCTCATACGAGCCGGAGTATTCGTTGCTGCGACTTCACCTCGTAGTGGAGGTCACCACAGAAGTTCATGGAAACCGATTACAGAAGACCTACAAGTTCACGTGTAGTGACCCGATCGCACTCAGTTACATACAAAATACTTTGAAGGGATACCGAGAGACAGGGGAGGTCTAGGACGATAGTAGATAGACTTCCCTGTGCTCTTACAGAACATTGTACTAGCAGCTGATTATGTAGCTGTCTTATCAGTGATTAATCTTCCTTTTACGTCAGAACGAAATTACTTCCGAACAGAATGATGCGCCGGGCAATATCCAAACTGGAGGTCGTAGGTCTCTTTGCAGTAGTATCAGCACTATTACTAATTCCTCCAGGTGCGTCGGCTCAGACACATCAAACAATTGACACTATTTACGGACTGGGACCTTCGGTGCTGCCTGCCCAGGTGGCCCACCAAGTAGCCGCCACACCTTTGACAAATTATGCCAAAGTGGAATGGACAACCAGTGACAATTATTCGGTTGACTCTTCAGGCCCCACCACCATCGCGTGCGTCAACGCCAGCGAGACCCCTTGTTTCAGTCTTCAGTTGACAGTCATGGATTATGACTCGACCAATTCATCGTACATCGGTGCCCAGTGGCTTATCTTCATAAATCATGGGGCGGACATAATTGTCTGCGCCACAGGTGCGGGTACGCCCGGTTGCTTATCTGCCCAGACCTGTGCTTTTGCCTTGTTCTCCTCGGACGGCTTCGATGCAGACACATTTTACGTAATCTTCAGTAGTGCCACAAGCTATTCGTTCGAGCTTTACAATAGCGCAAATGGAACGTATGCGTGCACTCCGAATTCGGGTTCCCAGCCTGACAGCGCTGCATAGTTGGGAAGTCAGCACCGGAATCGGGTTTAGTAACAACTCATGTGCGGTATGGGCAACGGGCCAAAGCTGGTCTGTCTCGGGCTTCGGTCCTACTTCCATGACCAGCACGGTCACACCAAACACGTGCTATACCTCGGGTAATACGCCGTATAGTGGCGGGAGCATAGAATGGGTAAGCGGAGGCTCCAACCTCTCAACAGGCGAAGCGGGCAATCTGAACTCGATGAGCGGAACCTACACCAACGCAGATAGTTTCTCGTACAGTCAGTACAATTGACCCGAACTTGGGCAGAAAGACAAACGTAGGCGCGAAGTGCTGGCCGGCCTTGGCGTGGCCGAAGCAGCCAGAAAACTTGAAGTCTGGGTAACGAGGTCTCCGATCTGACGCTTCGGAAGGAATGACGCAAATGATCAGCGCGAGATGATTGGGCACGGAACCTCATGATGGCATTCGCAAGAATCTAGAGTCCTAGAAGCGTTTCAGACTCTTCCTTGTCTCCCAGATTGAGACTGCGAGGGCTGTCGCATTTACGGCAACCGCGAACTCATACGAAGAAGTTATTGCCACAGGCCGTAGAAACACCAACATCACGAGAAGCGCGATTCCAAAGAAAGCGATGTACCCAGTCTGCACCGGAAACGACATTCTCCCTATCCTAACGATGTTCTCAAGCACCATTCTTTCGATAACGTACCCGCCTTGCTCTTCTCGAACCAAGCCAAGCTGCACAAGCTTTCTTATGTGATATTGCGACACCGAGGGAGAGGACAGCCCTAGTCGCTTTTGGACATCGGAAATGCCCACTGGCTTGCTTTGCCTCGCAATGTATCGGTAGACCTTGTACGTGGTTCCTTTCAGCGCAGTGTCCGATGCATCGCCGGCATCGCCCCCTGAAGCCGCTGACATGGCTTGAGGTCTTCTAGAAGCCCGATTCGCCTTATATATTCCTACGGATTGGCAAGCTCCGAATCCGTCCTCCTAAACTGTAGTAATGTATACCCGGCCTACAAACGGTTCAGCCGAGGTATGCCGATTGGCCGAATACAAGAGACAGGTCGGAGTCGCGGTCACGCTGGGAATAATAACTGCCGCTCTTGTCGGAGTCATCGCCATCACGACGGCACCTTTGAATGTAACAACGACATCGAGTCAATCCTCGTCAGCCAGCACCGCGGTCGCTACCGTCACGGTGACGGAGACCCTCACTTCGCAGGCCTCCCAGGCTACGACGAGTTATGCTATTCCGACCACCGCCTGCACCTTATTGGGCCCTATTGAAACGACCACCACCACGATCACAGTCGGACCAACGCCCCCGGCCTCCACGACCACTACCACGATGACGACGACCTCGACGAGCTACACCCAAACCGTCACCGTGACCAGGTGCACATACAGCACGCCGACGGTCACTACTACCGTCACGACCACAGTGACCCCGTAGGGCACCGAACAACAACTCGAGAGAACATCCGAGCGGGCGCGATTTAATAGACAGAGGAGTCGCGCAGAGGGAGGCCTAAGATGCGATCCCAGGCAATCTTCGGAATCTTGCTCGCCCTCGTGGGCCTTGTGCTCCTCTACATCCTGCGGCACGTCTTCCTCGACCTGATTGTGCTGGTCCTAGGTTTCCTCGGAGTGGTTCTCGCAATCGCGCTCATCGTTATCGGACTGGCGATGGCCTTCTGGCCGCGCGGAGGGTGGCGGCGGGTTGCTTTCTAGGTCACGCGCTTCGCGACATCCTTGTCGCTGAAGTAGGCGAGAGCAATTATGACCGCGGTCAGCGCATAGGCCGCGATCAGGAGGGCAGAGACGAGCACCGAGGGCTCTATCGGGGTGGCCCCGAACCTTAAGATGGTGAGGACGGCGCTGGGGAACTTCGGCTCCGCGAGGAGGAGCGGGAGCGAGTCGACCGGGGAGGTCGGCAGGTAGAAGTTGGCCGTCCTATAGATGGCGCTGCCCGTGAGGCTGAAGAGGACGTTGAGATAGACCCCGATCACACCGCTGGTGAAGAAGACGGAGGACGAGATGATGTAGGAGAGGGACGACCTCCGGAGCAGCTCGCCGAACATGAAGGCGAAGGAGTAGAAGACGGTCGCGGCGAAGGCCTGTGCGAGCAGGGTCTCCGGGAGGATGCCAAGGTCCGTCTGAGGGCCGAAGACGAAGGTCGCGGAGGTGACGCTCAGGACGGCGTCGAGTATCATTATCGCGACGAGGAGGGCGTAGCCGCCGAGATACTTGCCGAAGAAGTACTCCTCCCTCGAGACGGGCTTTGAGAGGATGAACCTCCGCCGTGCCCTGCTCGTACTCCTCGGACATCGAGCCCGCAGCTATCAGGAGGGCCGTGAACTGGACGAAGAAGGCCTGTGGGAGGAAGACGCCGAGTATCCACATGTAGGGCCGGAGAGGCGGCGTGACAAGCGAGGTGTGGATGACGTCGAGCAGGTAGTAGGGCGCTGTCCCGATGAGGATCGTGAGCGCGACGAGCGCTATGCCCTTCTTCCTCGCGACGGCCCGGCGGGCCTCATACCTGGCGAAGGTCAGGACCCTTCCGAGCCTCAGTTGGCAGGCCCCCTTATGGCGCTGATGTAGGCCTCGTCAAGCTCGCTCCCGGAGTAGCGGAGGCCCAGAAGCCTCCCCCCGGACTCGACGACTGCCTTGGCTATCTCGGCCCTGGGGTCGGTGTCCTTCCCCATCTCGACCGAGAGGCCCGTGGGGGTCGTGGTGACCTTCTTCACGCCCGCTATCGAGGAGACGCGGTGGACAAGCTGCTGGTCTGGGCCTGGCGGACCCAGCTCGACGACGAGGCTCCTCGAGCTCAGGCTCTGGCGGATGAAGCCCTGGATGTCGCCTCGGAAGACCATCCTCCCCGAGTGGATCACCGCGAGGCTAGTGCAGAGCGACTCGACCTCGGAGAGGATGTG
This sequence comes from uncultured archaeon, assembly GCA_963799775.1. Taxonomy (GTDB): domain Archaea; phylum Thermoproteota; class Nitrososphaeria; order Nitrososphaerales; family Gagatemarchaeaceae; genus Gagatemarchaeum. Next base: position 2,028,610 of record CAWCYD010000003.1, on the reverse strand, counting down.
AGAGGACATGATTATCGTCCCGCCGTCCTTGACAAAGTCCCGGAAGAGCGAGCGGAACTGGACCACGCCAGCGGGGTCGATGCCGATCATCGGCTCGTCGAGGATGAGGATTCTCGGCGTGCCCACCAGGGCCTGGGCGACGCTCAGCCTCTGGACCATGCCCTTGCTCAGCTTCGCTATCTTGTAGTCCGCGTATTGGACGAGGCCCACGTCCTCGAGGATGTCGACTAGCTGCGTTGCCGTCTCCCCGCCCGTGTCGAGGCCCAGCTCCCGCGCAGTGAGTCGGAGGAGCTCTCGTGGACTGAGGAAGGACTGGAGGTTCGGGAGCTCCGGCGAGTAGCCCACGTTCTCGAGGGCCTTGGCGTGCTGGCGCAAGGGGTCCATCTGCATGAGCCTCACCACGCCTGAAGTTGGCTTGATGAGGCCCAGGAGCATCCGGATCGTTGTCGACTTGCCCGAGCCGTTGGGGCCGAGGAACCCGACGATCTCTCCGCTGGTGACCGTGAATGAGACGGGGCCTATGACCTTCGGGCCATAGTCCTTGACCGCCTGCTGGAAGCTGACGACCTCGTCCAAACTTTCTTTTCACTCGCTCTTGAGGATACCAGAGCTTTTGGGTTTATCGAGTATAGGCGGATTCGAAGAAGAGTCTAGTCGACCCAGTGGTCGGGCTTGGGCCCGGGTGACTGGGGCTTGTTCCTGAATTTGACCCCGAGGGAGAGCGCCACCGCGCCAATCGCGAGAGAGACACCCACGCCTGCGGAAGTGGCCTGGAGCGCGGGTGACATCGACGCGCCGGTCAGGGAAAGCGTGGTCGAGGTCAGTGTAGCCGTGACGCTGGAGCTCGTCCCATGCGCGCTGACCGAGTAGACCAGGTCTGACGGGAAGGCGGAGACGGTGCCCGCGATGTTTTGAGTCCCGTTCGTCGTGGTGATCGTGGCTGAGAACGAGTAGTCCGTCAGGGTGTAGGACTTGCCCTGGAAAGTGGCCTGCGATGTCCCGTGCTGAGAGATGCTTGCAACGACGCTGTAGTTCTTCCCGGCGTAGGAGTAGCTCTCGTTCGTGATGGCAGGCAGGTATGGCAGGAGAGTCAGAGACGAGTTGACCACGTGCGAGTAGGTGAAGTTGCTCTGCGTGCCGCTAACCGCGAGCATGACTATCGAGTCTCCCGCAGTCGCGCCGGACGTCACCGTCTCGGTCACGGTCGCTGCCTTGCTCGTCCCGTTCAGCGTCGCCTGGACGCTGTAGGTCACCGACCCCGTAGAAGGGGCGCTCGAGCTGCTCGTCGTGGTCGCCTGCACGAGAGGGACCAGTGCGAGGAGTGACAACGCTGCGAGCACGAGGGCTACCTTGAGCTTCAAACTGGGAAATTCGCGGTCGCGGTCCTTGATAAGGGTTGTTGACGATGAAACGCGCCGAATCATGATGTGGCACCGCGGCACTCCCGACCATGACCTGCGGCAGGATGATTCTCTCAGCCGAGAATCGGCCACTCAGGTTATTAACGGTCGGCTCCCCAAACACAATCAAGTGATTGTCGAAGATGGCAGGCAGCACCACGCAAGCGGCAGTGATTGAAAAGACCGTCGAGCGACCCACCGCCGCGTTCGTTCTCTCGCTCATAGCGGGGTTGTGCATACTCGCCGGCAGCGCCGCGGTCATGACGACCTTCCCGACGGGCGGCTCGCCTTACCACTACGGCGGGATGATGGGAGGCTACTATGGGGGGATGATGGGGAGCTATTATGGGATGATGAACGGACTAGGCTTTGGGGGAGGAGGGATGTTCTATGGGCTGGGCGCTATCGGCCTCGTCTCGGGGATCATCATCCTGATTGGCGCGGCGATGATCTATAGCAAACCCGCCCAGACGCCGACCTGGGGGACGCTCATACTGGCCTTTTCGATTGTAAGTTTCATCGGGATGGGTGGTTTCTTCCTCGGCGCCATTCTGGGCGTCGTCGGAGGGGCGCTCGCGCTGTCTTGGAAGCAGTAGCCAGCGTTACCTGTGTTTAGCCGTCAACCCCGAATCAAGACGACCTCACTAGCGCTGAGCAGAGTGCTCTTTCTTTGGATAAGGGCTAATAGTCAGAGACACCCCCAATGACTGGAAACCCATGAAGAAAGCCGCCGCGACTGGGCGAAGCAAGATGACGAAGACAAACGAGAAGGAGTTCGTCAGGGAGACAGTCTCCAAAGCGACCGGGGTCCACTTCGAGATAGTCGAGCCCCACCCCGGTTTCCCCCTCTCGTTGGAGCGCCTGGAGTGGTTCATGAGGTGCAGGAACAAGGACGAGATCGGCAGGGCGCCCTACCTCAACACCGTGTGGAAGGAGAAGCGCGTGGGGATGTGGCTCGAGTCCTTGGCGGTCGGCGACACGATCGACTGGATAGAGCTCGCTTATGGGGAGGAGGGGGTGAACCAGTCCCTCGACATCGACTACTCCAGGCTCGAGAAGGACCCCGTGTTCCAGAGGGACTTGGAGCAGAAGTATCCCATCGTGATGGAGAGAATCAAGAGATACGAATCCGAGATCTCAAGGATTGCCAAGAAGAGACGCGTGCACCTCGAGCTGAAGCGGGTCGGGTCGCGCGGGATGCTCGTCTTCACGATCGCGGCCCTTGTGGAGCCGCGCAAGACCCTCGCCTCGCTGGGCGCCGCGCTAGAGAAGAGCATCGATGCGATGAGAGAGGCGTACACCGAGATTTCCAAGGCTTGAAAACGGCTGGAAACCCGAGAGTCTAGCGCGGCTTCGCCACTATCTTGTTCCTAAGCGTCGCCCCGAGCATCTTCGAGGAGACCTCTACGACGTCGCCCGCCTTCAGGAACCTCTCAGGGTCAGGGTTGCCTTCCTTGTCTCTCTTGCTGCTGTCCGCGGCCGTCCCCGCGCAAGTCCCGGAGGCTATCACGTCTCCCGGGTTGAGCTCGGAGTCCGCCGAGAGGAACTCGATCCACTCCCCGAACCCCCGGATCATGTCCTTCGTGTTTCCCCTCTGCCTGAGCTCCCCGTTGACAGTTGTCGAGAAGTCGATGCCCTGCGGGTCGGGGGCCTCGTCCTTGAGCGTCACTATGGGCCCGAGCGCCCCCGAGCCTTGGAAGTTCTTCACCCTGGCGAAGTTCATCACGCCTTTGTCCATGTTGTCGCGCAGCGAGAAGTCGTTGAAGAGGGTGTAGCCGAAGACGTAGTCTTGGAGGTCGACTCGCTTGATGTCCTTCCCCCGCTTCCCTATGATCAGGGCGACCTCCCCTTCGTAGTCGAGCAGCTTAGCCCTTGAAGGGTAGGGGCACCTCGTCGCCGGGGTTTGCTATGCTGCTCCCCATCTTGTAGAAGCCCCACGGTGGGAGACCCAGCGCGTGTGCCCGCGCTTCTTCGAGCGTCATGGCCTTCTTCTCGCCCCCTATAGACGCGGGAGAGTTCTTCGAGAGCCCGACGAAATGGTCAGCGAAGTTCGCGCCGATGCACATGACCTTGAACCTGTAGCTGTCCGTGACGGGGGCGCGGAGCTTCGCCCCGCCCATCCGGAAGGCAATCTTCTCGCCGCGTTCGCCCCTCATCACCTCGAGCTCGTCTCTCGCGTAGGCCTGGACCACCCTTGCCATCTTGAGAGACCGGGCGCCCCCCTCGATGAAGGCCCGCAGCGTGTGCCCCACGACCTCCTCAGCCTCGTCTGATGAGCGGGAGCCCGAGCCTTGTGAGGCGAGATAGGCCGCGGTCGCCTTCTGCATGTCGACGACCTTGTCGCCGATGACAAGGCCCAGGCGCTGCGGACCGTAGACGGCCAGCTTCAAGAGAAAACGCGAGCGTGCGTTTCCCATCGCCCTGTAAATGAGCTTTGTTTCGAGCGACGGGCCAGTCGACACACTGGCCGGAGATTGTTTATAGGCAAAAATCGGTCCCGCGAATGCGGCGGATTTCTATTGGCTCTGTTAAGTCTACAGGATGTTTCGTAGACCTGGCTTCGAGGCTTCTGCTCGGAGGATTGGAGCCGTCGTCGTCTCGTTCCCCTTCATAGCTTCATGCATGCCTCGCGCTCCTGAGTGAGCCTCACCCAGACATCTTATCTTCCCACGACCCTCGATATTGACTGCCGAATTCGGGTCGCGTTCGAGCTTAGCACCACAACGAGGGCATAGCCAGCTCCTATCGGTGATCTTCAGCTTCCGATTGATGTAGCCACAAAGATGACACGTCTTCGAGGTATAGGCCGCAGAGACGTATTCGATTGGCACTCCAGCCCACTTCGCCTTATAATCGATGTATGATTGCAGCTGCCTGAATGGCCAGAGAGCGATCCTGCGTCTTGTGGCCCTTCCTTCTCCGTTCCCCTTCTTGTGAGCACATCTGATTCCCTTTAGCCTCTCGAGAACGATCGCTTCGTTGTTAGCCCTTGCCTTCTCGACGATTAGCGTCGAGACCCAATGGAGTTCCTGACTGACCCTTTCCTTCTCTCTTCTTGATGATGCGAACTTCTTCTTTAATCGTCTGTCGTTAGGGTGCCTCTCATAGAATCTGGAGCGCCGGACCCCATAGAGCGTGTGCAATCTTGCAACCTCTGAGAGGTCGTACAAGGTCTCCATCGCTCCCGACGATTGATTTCTCGTTTAGGTCGTAGCCGACCTTCCTGGAAGGCTCCATGGTCGGCGTCTCCTTAGAGAAAGCAATGACTATTGACGACTCTGTCAATGTCACCGAGCCCCGCTTCAATGTCTTGTCCATCAGGAACGACCGCTGGTATTCGCCGTATTGCAATGGGATCAGTATTCGCCGTTCAGCTTTCTGGAACGGCAGTGAAAGTATCGAGTAGTTGAGCGAGTAGTTCGCTGCATCCATCTTGAACACCAGTCGCTTCGCGTACGGCCTTCGGTGCCACCGCCTGTGCTTCTTGACGATGGACCACGCGACCTCAGCGACCGAATATGGAAAGCAGGACACGACTCCGTAGCTTTCTTGGAATTCCCTGTAGATCCTGTCTCTTAGCCTCAATCGTCCTCTGACGTTCTCGTTAAGGCAGATTCTGATTGCATCGTTGACCATCCCTTTGAAAGCCGAGAGTAGTTCGAGGGAGCGAGGCGTGGGCTTGTAGGCGAACTTGACTCCCTTGATGGCCTTCACGTCCCACGAGTTGAGTTGCATACTTAAGCCCCCATGCCGGTCGCCTTAGCTCAGAGAGATGAGCACGTCGAGTAAGCTTGGTAGAGGCATTCAATACAAGTGGGTCGCCCTCACCAACACCACGCTCGGGGCCGCCATGTCCGCCATCGACGTGAGCATCGTGCTCATCGCGCTCCCGACCATAGGGAAGGATCTACCCAACTCGTCTCCGTTCGACCTGATCTGGGTCCTCGTAGGCTACCAGCTGGTCATCGCCGCTGTCCTCGTGAACTTTGGGAGGCTGAGCGACATGTTCGGGCGCGTCAAGCTCTACACCCTTGGGTTCGCGGTCTTCACGGCTAGCTCCGCTCTCTGCAGCCTGTCTCAGGACGGCCTGCAGCTTGTGGTCTTCAGGATGGTCCAGGGGCTGGGCGCCGCCCTTCTCTTCTCGAACAGCACGGCGATAATCACCGACGCGTTCCCCTTCGGCGAGCGAGGCAGGGCCCTCGGCATCAACGCCATCGCGGTCTCCGGCGGGTCCGTGATGGGACTCGTCGCGGGCGGGTTCCTGACCTCGGCCGCCGGGTGGAGGTCGATATTCTGGGTCAACGTGCCCATCGGCATCGCCGCGACGATCTGGGCGCACTATCAGCTGAAGGAGCAGTCCACGAGGAGGAAGGGGCAGAAGCTGGACGTCCCCGGCAACATCGCCTTCGCCGTCGGGCTGTTCTTGCTCCTGGCGGGGATCTCGCTCTTCGCCGTCTCGGGCCTCGACAGGCTGGTGACCCTCGGGCTGGCCGGCACCGGGATGGCCATCCTCTTCGCCTTCGTCTTCATCGAGACCAGGGTGCCCGACCCCATGCTCAAGCTGTCGCTGTTCCGCATCAGGCTCTTCGCCGCGGGGACGGTCGCCATCCTCCTGAACTCGCTGGCAAGGGGGTGCGTCCTCCTCGTCCTAGTCTTCTACCTCCAAGGCCCCAACATGAACCTCGGCCCCTTCGAGGCGGGGTTGTTCTTGTTCCCGAACACCGCTGCAATCGCGCTCTTCGGCCCGCTCGGCGGGTATCTCTCGGACAGAACGGGTCCGCGTGCGGTCGCCACCCTCGGCCTGGTCGCGACCGCTGTGGGCCTCTTGATGCTCAGCCAGCTACCCTCCGTCGTAACGTTCTGGCAGCTAGCGATCCCGCTCATGATCACAGGCGCCGGGATGGGGACGTTCGCCCCGCCCAACCGGGCTTCCGTAATGAGCGCCGTCCCTGCAGAGGACAGGGGGCTCGCCGCCGGGATCAGCACGACGCTCATCAACGTTGGGAACAGCGTGAGCAGGAGCCTGGCGTTCGTAATCATGTCCTTCGTGGTCCCCATCGTAGCCCTTGACGACATGTTCGCGGGGGCGTATCCGGGCGGAGGGGCGGCCTTCGCAGGGGACTACGTCCAGGGGATCCACGTCGTCTTTCTCGTCTCGGCCGCCTTTTGCCTCCTCGCGATAATCCCCTCGGCTCTGAGGGGCAGCCGTAGAATCTCGGGGGAAGATTCGAGGGCGACATCGCTCGAGGAGGAACCGGCCTGAGCAATCGTCTGCCCTTTCGAATCGGGGGCTTCTTGTGAGAATGATTCTAAATCAAGGCTTATATTGTCCTCGGCTGCCGAGTTATCGTTCGTAATGCAGGTACATCCCGAGCAGGTAGAGGCCAAGAAGCACGGAAACGAGAACGAGCTGATCGTGTATGGCCCGTTCCACAAGACCTTTTTCGATTTCCTCACTCAGTTTCGCCATGCATACTACGGCCTCGACATAGACCTGACCTATTACGCGGCCCATCCGGTAGAGGTGGTCGAGAAGGTCAGGGCTGAGGTGAAGTACGGCATCCCGACCGCCGACGTGGTGATGCTCCCGCACTACACGACGCTGATGCTGAAGCAATCGGGGCACCTCCGCGAATATCGCTCTCCAGAGCTCAAGGCCTACGACCCCATGTTCAAGGACAAAGATGGGATGTGGTCGGCCATCGCGGTCGAGCCCACGAATTTCATCTACAACCGCCAGTTCCTCGATCCCAAGCTCGTCCCGAACAAGCTGTGGGACCTCACCAACCCGGGGCTAAAGGGGCTGGTCTCCATGCAGTCGACCCAGGACTGGTCCGACGGGATGTACTCCTTCTTCTACTTCGCGACCCTTCTCCAGCTGATCGGGGAGAAGAAGTGGGACGAGTTCGTAAAGGCCTTCCTCAAGAACACGCAGCCCGCGGTCTTCGCCTGCTACCACAACATGCAGAAGTACGTCTCCAGGGGAAGCTACGCGATAGGGCTGCCTCTCCCGCTGATCAAGGTCGGCTGGGAGGTCGAGACCCTCAACCTGTCTGACGTCCCCAAGACGGCCAGCATGAGAAGCATTGGAATCGTCAAGGGAGGGAGGCACCAGAACAACGCCGAGAGGTTCATCAATCACCTTCTCTCCGCCGAGTGGCAGAACAGCATGGGCAAGCTCTACGAGGGCCTGATCCCGACCAGGCCGGGAGCGACGATGAAGTACAACACCGAGTTCAAGAACCCGACGACCGCGATGAAGTACTTCCCAGACGAGCGCGGAGTCAAGGACGCCTTCTCCCCGCACTCCCTGATCGAGAAGTACAAGTCTGTCGGGCTTCCGTAGCCTCGGCCAGAGCCGCGAGTTCCCTGGCGCTAATGCGCGAAGAGCTTGGCGAGCGTCGCTATCGAGTCCGGAGCGTCGCGTAGCATATCCTCGCTGGGGAAACCGACGAGCTTCTCCTTCGGCGCCAGCTTGTCGATGGTGTACGGAGAGCGCACGCCCTTCCTCGTCGGTATTCTGATGTAGGTGCTGCCTATCTTCTCCTGGCCTTCCTTCGAGAGGAGGTAGTCGATTATCAGCTGGGTCGAGGCGGGGTGCCTTCCCTTGGACGTCTTCGCGATGGCGTTGAACGTCAGCATTGTGGGGACGTCCTTGAGCTTGAGGCGCTGGATGTCGCGCTTGGCCTCCTTGGCCTTGACGTAGTCGTGGAGCAGGACTGTCAGACCTATCTTCGACTCGCCGTTGCAAACCGAGTCGACAACCGTGTCGTAGAGGGGGAAGAGCTTGGGCTTGTTCTTGGCGAGGCCCTCGACCAGCTTGCGCCACTTCTTCTCGCCGAGTATGGGCCGCAGGGACGCCAGCCAGTATGCCCCGAGGGTCCCGATGCTCAGGTCGTGGGCCACTATGGCCCCCTTCCACTTGTGATCTGCGAGGTCGAGGGCGGTCTTGGGCAGGTTCATTCTTCCCGACGAGCTTCGGGTTGTAGACCTGTATCATGCCTATCGAGACTATCGGGAACCAGTATCCTTGGGGCTGGCGGGAGAAGGGCGGGTAAGCCGCCATCTCCTTCGACTTCATCCTCGAGAGGAGGCCTAGGGCCTTGAATTGGAGCAGCGGAGGGACGGCGACTATGACCGCGTCGGCGGTCTCTTTCCCGGCCTTGGTGTCGTCCATTATCTTCTGGGCCATCGGAGGCGGGGTCGCCGGGGACGTACCTCCGCTGGTACTCTATCTCGATGCCCGGGTACTTCTTCTCGAATGCTTTCTTCCAGCCCGCGAACTCGTCGATCTCGACCGTGCCGAAGACCAGGCCCGCCCTTCTTTCTTGGCCTTCTTGACGGGGTCTCTAGAGCTCATGAATCGTCTCCCCGATTCTGTGTGAGGCCACGTAGATAGATATGCCTTCCCGGGGAGTCGCCGGCAAACTAAAGGTCATCAGAGAACCTGAAAGAGTCCAGTCAGATTCCCCGTTTCCTGCCCCAAAAGTGCAGGAAGATGGCACCTAGCGTTAGGAAGAGTCCGATCATCCCCGTGAACATCACAGCAGCGGCCGCGACGACGTTGATGTCGCTGAAGAGCGTCGCAGTGTTGTAGAAGTGGAGGAGTAGCACCGTGAATGTCATGCTCTGCGCGGTAGCGAGGAGGATGACCCCGCCGAGCTCCCTGAGCGAGTCGATGAAAGTGTAGACGAAGCTGTTGAAGAGGCCGGTGCGTGTGAGTGGGAGTAGTATCCTCGTGAAGGTCCTTAGGAACCCCGACCCGCTCACCTGAGAGGCCTCCTCGAGCTCGTTTGAGACCTGGACCATGTTCCCAGAGACTATCCTCGTGGAGAATGGAAGCCGGATGAAGACCAGCGATATCACGAGAGGCCAGATTGTCCCGTAGATGAGGTGGAGCCCAGGGACGAGGAGGAAGGTCCAGAAAAGGGCGACGCCGTAGACGACTCCCGGGAAGGCGAGAGGCAGAGCCGAGATGTATTCAGCCAGCCTCGCGCCCCGGGACTTGACCTTGTAGGCGGCGTATGACAGCAGAGACCCGACGATGGTGGCCACCGTCGCGGCGATGACCCCGAACTCTATCGAGGTCTGGAGGGACGAGAAGAGCCCGGGGATCTCAAGAGCGTTGATGTATGCGCTTGGAAAATTGAGCTTGAGGTTTACCAGCTGGCTTCCGTAGATGTTGCTGATGGACATGAGGAAGAGGGTGAGGAACGGGAGGATGAACTCGAAGAAGACTATGCCAAAGCAGATGAGGAGGGCCAGATACCTCATGCGGCCGAGCTTCTGGACGCTGTGAGAGCCGGAGCGTCCTGTCACGACCTGGAATCTGAACGCTCGCCTCGTCGACCAGATGTAGATGGTCACCGCGACCAAGGTGACGAGGGCGTAGAGGACGCTGACCTCGGCCGCGGTCCCGTAGAGCCGGAGGGACACGCTCCTGGGTCCAGAAGAGGACCATCCGTCGCAAGGACGTGGACGCGCCCCGGGAGCCCTAGGAGGTACGGGAACTCGAGTGTCCCCACACCGCCGATGATGGCGAGCACGAAAGCCGAGAATATCGCAGGCCTGAGGATCGGGAAGGTCACGTCCCTGAAGGTCGCGAGGATCCCCTTTCCGGCTATCCTCGAGGCCTCCTCCAGGTTGGAGTCCATTGATTTCATCGCCGGCAGGATCACGAGATAGGCGAGCGGAACGTTGGTGAAGGACTGGGCGAAGATCAGCCCCGCCATGGAGTAGATGTCGAAGTTTAGGACCCCACGACCCAGGATGTGGTTGAGGATGACGTTGATTATCCCCGCGTTCGGGTTGAGTAGATAGGACCACGCGAAGGCCTTGAACAGCAGAGGCACGCTGAGCCCGAGGACGGGGAGGAGCTCGAGGAATCGCTTGCCATACACGTCCGTCCGCGCGATGAACCAGGCGTAGTTGACCGCGAAGATCGTCGTGAAGACGGCGCTCACTATGCTGAACTCGAGAGTGCTCTCGACGACCGAGAGGGTGCTGGGCAACGTGAGGTAGCCCACGAGCGAGTAGGTAGTCGTGCCAAGCGACGGGAAGAGGGAGAGCCCGACGAGGAGCGCGAAGACGGGGATGAGCAGGAGGAGGAATACGGCGGTGACGACGACTATGAGCAGCTTGCTCTTGTACATCCCTCGCCCAGACACCCCTAGTCCAGGCCGACGCTAAAAGAGCGCGGTGGCCCGGTCGCCGGTCGTCAACTTGGGCAGCTCACCGGGCCGTCTCGCGGGCTAGGCGCCGAAGATGTTCTTGAACAGCTGACTCCAGTTGGCCGTGTCCGTGAGGAGCGCCGTGTTCACGTATGCGTTCGTGAGCCTGTAGTCAGACGGCAGATACGTCAGGAGATTGCCCGAGAGCTGAGACTGGTATGGGTCGTGGTTGGTGCACAGCACGCCCAGCTGGCCGGGGATTGAGATGTACCAGGCCTCGAACAGCTTCGCCATGTTAGGGTGGGGCGCTCCGGCCGTTATCGTGACCACTCCCGGCGTGTAGACGATCGGCTCGATGTCGTCGAACGCGAGCTGGGTCGGGCTCACGCCGCCCTTTAGGTCAGAGACATAGTCGTCGAAGGTGGCGACCCCCAGGGCATCCTGCCCGCTTATGACGTCCTGCTCTGCGTTGCCGGCCGTCTGCTCGATTTTCGGGTTGTTCGCGGCGATGCCCTGCATCAGGGTCGTCCAGCTCGAGTTGGTCATCGTGGTGGACAGGTAGTAGAACTCAGCCGTCGTTATGCCCAGAGCGGTCGCCGTCTGGAAGGCTATCTGGTTCTTGTAGACGGGGTTCGCCAAGGCAGCCCAGCTCGTCGGTATGGGGAGGTTGTCCGCCTTCATCACCGTCGGGTTGTAGATCAAGTGCACAATGGCGATGTTGGTTGTGATCCAGTTTGGCCCATACGCGGTCGACGAGTAGTTCATCAGGGCGAGTTGGGGAGTCGTGTAGTTAATCACAGTCCCTGCCGCTATGGCGGGCTCCAAGCCTGCCAAAGTGCCGGTTGCGATGTCAGCTTGGACGGAGTGGGCCTGATAGTTTGATATCAGCTGTGTGGTCTCCGCGGCTGTGGAGAGGCTCGTGTAGGTCACCTTGCCGTTGGCCCAGGGATACGTGGCGTAGAATGACGGACCGTAGCAGTTAGCCCAGTTGGTGGCGGACTGCGTGGTCAGGATCGTGAGGCAGTTGGACCCCGCGCTGGCGCATTCAGCCTGAGCGGCGGTCGCCAGGTCCTGGAGCTGCGTGGTGGTCGAGGTCGCGGTAGTAGTCGAGGTCGCCGTCGTGGTCGACGTGGCCGTGGTAGTCGCGGTCGTCGTGGACACCGAGGTCGCCGTCGCCGTCGACGTTGATGTCGCGGTTGAGGTTGAGACGGACGTGGCGGTCGAGGTCACGGTCGCCGTCGAACCTGTCCCGGTGATAGAGGACGTCACCGTCGAAGTCGTGGTCCCGCCGGAACGCGAAAACGCGTACGCCGCTGCGGCTGCGAGAATAATCACCACGACAGCAAGAGCTGTGACAGTTTGAGAGACCCCTGACCGTCTATACATTATGGCTCGAAATCCCTCGTGAACTACTTATCCCTTCAGTTCGCATTATCCTAACCAGATTTTCCGGAGGGGAACGGGTCAGCAAACTTCGGAGTCGCTCGAATTATATACTGAGACGACTTCGATGAAACCGACGTGTCAGGTAAGGGGGCTCCGAAGATCCAAGTCGAGGAGCTCGTGAAGCGCTTCGGAGGCGTGACGGCAGTCGACGGTGTCAGCTTCTCGGTCGGCGACGGAGAAATCTTGGGGCTGCTTGGCCCGAGCGGATGCGGCAAGACCACGGTCCTTCGCAGCATCTCCGGTCTGGAAGAGATAGACGCCGGAAAGATCGTGCTCGACGGGACGACCGTGAGCTCGCCGAAGGAGAAGGTCTTCGTGCCTCCTGAGAAGCGGCTCCTTGGGTTCGTCTTCCAGAACTACGCTCTCTGGCCCCACATGACGGTCAAGCAGAACATCGAGTACTGCCTGAAGGGGTTCTCAAGGCAGGACAAGGCGAGGAGGGTGGCGGACGCGCTCGGGCTCGTGGGGCTCACCGAGGTTGAACACCGATACCCCTCACAGCTTAGCGGGGGCCAGCAGCAGAGGGTCGCGCTCGCGAGGAGCATCTCCTACCAGCCGAAGGTCTTGCTGCTGGACGAGCCGCTGAGCAACCTGGACCAGAAGGAGCGCGAGCGCGTGCGGGGAGAGCTCAGGGAGCTCCTGAAACGCATCGGGATAACGACCGTCTTTGTCACCCACGACCAGGAGGAGGCCTTTGTGATCTGCGACAGGGTCATCCTGATGCACGATGGAAGAATCGAGCAGGAGGGCGTGCCGGAGAGCCTCTATGCGACCCCCGCGAACCTCTTTGTCGCCGAGTTCATCGGGCGGGGCAACATCCTCAAGGCCGAGGTCAAGAGCGTAGACAGGGCGACAAGGATGGCCACCCTCAGTATGCCTGACGTGGGGGTCGAGCTGGTCTGTCAGTTCGACGGAGAGCTGCCAGACAACGTGTCTTATGTCGTGATAAGGCGCAACGAGATAGGCCTGAGCAAGGTCAAGCCGGACTACAAGGAGAACGTGCTGAGCGGGAAGATAGTGGCCAGGGAGTACAGGGGCGCCGTCACGGACAACAGGATCCGCGTCGGGAACGCAGAGATCATCGTGACGAAGCACAAGTTCGAGGTGGATTCGGTCGCTGGCGACGGCGAGGACATCTACGTGCACGTGCCTCCGCGGGCCATCAGGCCCATGGCGAACTGAAAGAATCCGCTCCTCGGCTCAGCGTTTGGCGCGGCTTGCCTGGATCAAGGTCCAGAGCTTCGAGGGGAGAAGGGGGAGGTCCGTTATCTTCACGCCGTAGTCAGAGAGGGCGTCTTCCACGGCGTTGGCCACCGCCGGGAAGACCGGGATGGTCGGTCCCTCGCCCACAGCCTTCCCGCCGGTTGCCGTGTAGGGCGATGGATACTCCAAGTGGCTGACCTCTATGTCCGGCGAGTCGACGGCCGTGTTCTTCATGTAGTCCGCGAAGGTCGAGGTGAGCATCTGCCCGTCGGGGGCCCAGACCATCTCCTCCCCCAGCGCGGCGGAGACGATGTGGGCGACGTGCCCGTGTATCTGCCCCTCAACCACCATCGGATTGATGAGGGTGCCCGCGTCGTGAGTGACGACGTATCTCAGGATGTGGGTCCTCCCGGTCTCGACGTCCACCTCGACGACGGCGACGTTGACCTGGCTCCCGTAGTTGTTGTGGGCCGAGACCCTCTTCTTCTCGTCGGGGAGGTCCGCGTAGGGGTAGAAGTAGTAGGCAGTCTCATGAAGGCCGGGCTCGACACCAGGGGGAAGCGTCTCGGCCCTCACCCTGTCGTAGGCGGATGCGGCGACGTCTGCCATCGGGACGTAGCGGTCGGGTGCCCCCACGACGAACGCCTTGCCCTCGTCTAGCTGGATGTCATCGGGGCTTGCGTCGAGGAGCATCGCGGCGAACCTCAAGATCTTCGCCCTCACCTTCCGCGACGCGGCCACTATCGCTCCCATGTCCACGCTGGTGAAGCTGTCGGCGCCCGTCCCCGAGTGGCTCGACCACGGGTTGCTGAAGCTGTCGAAGACGGAGGAGACCTCGATGTCGTCCGGGGCGACCCCGAGCTCGTCTGCCACGACCTGTGAGGTGGTGGTCTCGTGGCTCTGCCCCCAGTTCGTCGCGGCGATCTGGACCGTGACCTTCCCGAGCGGGTCCATCCTGACCGTCGCGCCTGTCAGCCTCTGGCCGGGGACGCGCGAGCCGCCCCGGGCCATGTGCTCCCTCCCTGGGTTCGCGCCTCCTGGGTCGACGTTGCAGGCGATGCCTATCCCGATGTGCCTGCCCTTCTTCCGGAGCGCCTTCTGCTTAGCCCTCCACCCCTCGTAGTCGACGGCCTTCAGGGCCTTCTCGAGCAGCTCCTGGAAGTTGCCCGCGTCGATGACGTTCCCGCTCGGGGTGCGGTAGGGAAGCTCGTCTGCGCTGATGAGGTTCCTGCGGCGGATCTCGGCCGGGTCGAGCGCGAGCTTCTTCGCGGCTAGGTCGACCATCCTCTCGAGGATGAAGCCCATGTGAGGCTTGCTCAGGCCCCGGTTCGACCCTCCGGGGCCCTTGTTGGTGGCGACCGAGTAGGCGTCGAGCGCGACGTTCTTCATCTTGTAGAGGCCCGTGATGTTCGTGAGCTTGATCGTGTTGTAGTAGCCGGCGTAGTAGGCGGAGCCTCCCTCGTTCGTGATGTCTTTGAGCCTGTGCCCGAGGATGCTGCCGTCCTTCTTGAGCGCCATCTCCATGTAGTAGACGGCGTCCCTCGCGCCCTCCGTCCCCGCCATCAGCATCTCCCGCCTGTCTTTGACATACTTCACTGCCTTGCCCGCCTTCCAGGAGAGGAGCGAGACGATCGTCATGTCCTGCAGGGCGACGCTGAACCTCTCGCCGAAGGTCCCTCCGATGTCGGGGATCACGAACCTCACCCTGACATCCTTGACCGGGAAGCCCTTGGTCTGCGCCCTCAGGTAGCCGGAGCCCGTGGCGTTGCAGTAGTAGGTGAGGAGGTTCTGCGACCTGTCGTAGTGCGCCACCACCGTGTCCGGCTCGAGGGGCGTCGAGCTATACCTGTGGACCGAGAAGCGCTCCTTGAGGACGAGGTCGGCGTCGCGGAAGGCCTTCGCGGTGTCCCCGTACTCCAGCTTTATCGAGAAGAAGGTGTTGTTCTCCACGTCCTTGAAGATCCTGGGCGCGTTGGGTTTCATCGCCTCCTCGGGGTCGACGACGGCAGGGAGGGGCTCGTACTCCACCTGGATGAGGTCCAGGGCGTCCTCGGCAATCCCGCGCGTCTCGGCCGCGACCGCGACTATGGGCTGGCCTGCGTAGACGGCCTTCTCGACTGCCATCGCGTACTCCTTGATGGGATAGCCGGTCCTGCTCGGCATCGGGTCCGTGAGCTTCGAGAGCTCCGGGCCTGTGAGGGTTGTGACGACGCCCTTGAGCTTCTTGGCCTTTGAGACGTCGATGCTCTTGATCCTCGCGTGCGCGTGCGGGCTCCTGAGGACGGCGGCCTGGAGCAACGGCTCCAGCTTGATGTCGTCGGAGTAGAGGCCCTTGCCCTGGACAAATCTGCGGTCCTCCTTGATCTTGATCGACTTGCCGACCCAGCGCTTCACCGCAGGACGCCCCTTGGTCGGCTCGGGCCCCGGCAACGAGCTTTGTGCTCGCTCCGTGAATATTTATCCTATCTATCCGAGTTAGCCTTATAACGCGACTCGCCGAGAAAAATTCTCAGATGCCCAAGGTCGTCGTCGTGGGGGCGGGCTTCGGCGGGATAAGCGCGGCGGCCTGCGCCCAGAAGGCCGGCGCGGACGTGACCCTTGTCGAGAGGACAGACCAGCTCATGGGCGTGGGCCTGCACTCGGGGATCTTCTACAACGACGGGAGGCAGGCGGGCACCGAGGAGCTAAAGGCGCTTGGGGGCGGGTGGATCGTGGATATCATCGAGAACCCTCCGGTCTTGCTCTATCCTCGGACGGACATGAACTGGAGCGCGGTGGACGGACCTCGTCCAGAAGGTCCACGCCAATGCGATCTTCCACTGCATGAAGGCGGAGACCGCCATCAGGAGATACCTCCGGGACATCGGCGTCGAGCTGATCTTCGGGAACAAGGCGGTCGACGTCGAGGTGGGCAAGGCCCAGAACGCCCAGGGCGACATGGTCCTCAAGGTGTTGCTGGAGAAAGGCCAGAAGCTCGAGGCCGACGCTTTCGTCGACGGGAGTGGAGGGGCGGGCGGCGTCCAGATCTGCAAGGATTATGGTTACGGTTGCGTGGAGTGCATGCTCCGCTGCAACAGCTTCGGGGACAGGGTGAGCATCGCGACGAAGGCGGGCGCGCCGGAGCTCCGGAAGATACGCGACGCGAAGCACGGGGGAGGCTTCGGGGGCCTCAGCTCGGCCTGCTCTTTCTACGACGACTCGATCGACCCGGAGCTTCTGGAGGAGGTGAAGAGGGAGGGGAGCGCGAAGATCCCCGTCCCCGAGGAGGTCCAGAACATGACCAAGATAGGCCTGAGCACAAACCTCCCGTACGACCCGTCCCATGTCAAGTCCATCAAGGTCGCCTACCCGGGTTTCTTCAAGGCGAACGGGCTCGTCTTCATGCCCCTCGAGGACGTGAGGAAGCTCAAGGGCATGCAGGACGCGCGCTACTCGGACCCTCTCGGAGGGGGCGTGGGCAATGCGGTGAGGTTCATGTCGATGGCGCCCAGGGACGACTCGCTCAGGGTAATCGGGTTCCGCAACCTCTTCGTCGCCGGAGAGAAGGGAGGGCACCAACGTCGGCATCCAAGAGTGCATGGTCACGGGCTCGCTCGCGGGTTACAACGCGGCCCGCGCCGCATTCGGGTGGGGCCCGCTCGTCCTCCCGAGGGAGACGGTCATCGGCGATTTCGTCGCGTTCGTCGGGGAGATGATGAAGACCGAGAAGGGGCTGACGGCGACCTACTCGATGACAAAGCCGCCCTTCCGGACTAGGATGGGAGAGAGGGGCTGGTGGGCGAAGACCGTGCCCAAGGCCGTGGAAGAGGCGAAGAAGAGGGTCGAGGCGGCGGGCCTTACGGGGATAATGGCTCAGAAGCTGAAGCAGGCGCCGAAGCGCAAGGTCATCGTCTCTGCCGAGAGCGGGAAGGAGTAGCCTTCCCCTTTCTCGTGGCTCCCATGTTCTGCGCCGCAGCCTTCACCGACTTCACGATGTTGACGTAGCCCGTGCACATGCAGAGGTTGCCCGAGATCCCTTCCCTGATCTCCTCGTCCGTGGGGTCCGGGTTGTTTTGCAACAGGTCGAGCGTCGTGAGGATCATGCCCGGGGTGCAGTAGCCGCACTGGAGCCCGTGGTGTTCCCAGAACGCCTCCTGGATTGGGTGGAGCTGCGCGCCTTGCGCCAGCCCCTCGATGGTGAGGAGCTCGGCCCCCTCGACCTGCTGCGCGAAGATCATGCATGATTTGACCACCTTGCCGTTGAGGACGACCGAGCAGGCTCCGCACCTTCCGACGATGCACCCGATGTGGGTGCCCGTGAGCCCCAGCTCCCCCCTGATGAAGTAGGAGAGGAGGTGCCATAGCCTCGGCGACTCCGGACCGCTTCTCGCCGTTGACGGTGAGGTTCACCTGCTTGGGCGCGTTCGACTCTGCCAACTCACTTCAGACCTTGCTCAGGCACTCCCGGATCGCCCGCTTGACGTAGACCTTGACCATCTCCCGCTTGTACTCGGCCGTGCCCATCACGTCTGAGGTCGGGCTCGATATCTCCGCCGCGTTCTCTCCTGCCTCGGAGATGAGCTTCTCGCTAGGCTTGCGTCCCCTCAAAGTGGCCTCGGCCTTCGAAGCTCTCAGAGGAGTCAAACCGACTCCGGCAAGGCCCAGCCTCACGTCTTCGCAGTCCCCCGACTTGTCTAGTGTGACCGCGGCCGCCACGCCGACAGTCGCCAGATCACCCTTGGCCCTGTGGAGCTTCACGTAAGCGCCTCCGGTCCTAGGGGGAAGGACTGGGACTCGGACCTCGGTTAGGATCTCTCCGCTCCTGAGGCTCGTCGTGAGCAGGTCTTGGAAGAAGTCCTTGGACTTGATCACTCGGGTCCCCTTGGATCCCGCCGCCGTGAACTCCGCGTCCAAAGCGAGGAGGACGGCCGGGATGTCCGCTGCGGGGTCGGCGTGGCATGTCGTTCCACCTATCGTCCCCCTGTTTCTCACCTGCCTGTCGCCTACCTGTCGGGCCGCCTCCGAGAGTATGACGCAGCTCTGCTCGACGAGAGGCGAAACTGCGACGTCGTTGTGGGTCGTCATCGAGCCAATCAGAAGATGGCCGCTGTCCTTCTTGATGTAACTCAGCCCCGGAATTCTCCCGATGTCGACGATGTTGGCGGGACTTACGAGCCTGAGCTTCATCAGGGGCACAAGGCTCTGCCCGCCGGCAAGGACCTTCGCGTCGTCCAGTCTCCTGAGAAGTGACGTCGCCTCAGAAAGTGAGGTTGGCGAGTGCAGCACGAACTGGCGCGGAATCACGACCGAGGTTCTCGCGCGCAAAAAGTAGATATGTCTTCTTCAGCCCGATTAGGGTTAGCACTGGGGTGGTAAACTAAATGGGTCAGGCGCCTTTGCTTCTTGCGCCTGACTCGATGTGTGATTCCCTAGTTCTGCCTTGGGATGGTCGCGAATGCGACTGCCTTCTCGTCGACCGCCTTTGAGCCGATGTCGAGGAGCCTCGTCCACTGTCGAGACGAAGATCTTCCCGTCTCCCACCGACCCCGTAGAAGCGTGCGCGATTATGGCGTCGATCACGGGCTGCGCATTAGAGTCCTGCACGAGGATCTCGACCTTGAGCCTCTTGATGTACTCCTCTTCGTAATTCCATCGGCCCTTTGCCAAGACCGTCGTGGTGTGCCTAGCGCGGCCCCGTCCGGCGACCTCCTCAACTGTCAGACCGCCGACGCCTAGCTGTTTCAGCGCGGCATCGACATTAGGGAACCTTTCCCTTCTGATTATTGCTTCAATCTTCTTCATGAGACTTTTCCCTTGGAGGATGTAACATCATAGTTTTACTTAAACGTTATGCTAAAAACTTACGATTGGATTCTTATTATAAATAGTCACCAAACGTTTGACTCTTGACTATAAATTGTGTGAACACATTTACATCTAGGGTATTTATTGCGCTCAAACATATGGCTACTTGGGTGGTTCGTCCATACGATTGTCTGCGCCCTCTTCTTTCTGCTTCCCAACCGCCTGGGCTCTTGAAGGCCCTCTAAGCACGGACGGGATGACGCCCGCGAGAACAAACGCCGCGGACAGGTAATAGACGATGTGAATCGAGCTGATGAAGTTGTTGACCCAGCTTGCGTTGGCCGCCGCTGTCCCCCCGACGAAGATGTTCTGGAGCTCTGCAATCGGGACCCCGGAGGTGAGGATGAAGAAGGCCAGGCTCAGGCTGAAGCTCGCCCCCACCACGAAGACGGTCGTGGCCGTCCCCGAGGCTATCCCCCTGGCCCTCGCCGGGACGGAGTTCATCACAGACGCCCTGTTCGGGGACTGGAAGAGGCCGATCCCGGCTCCGACCAGGAACAGGGGGAGCGCGAGTTGCCAGAAGGTGACGGTCTTCCCGATATCCGACAAGATGACGAAGCCCACACACGAGACAAGGAGTCCCGAGGTCGCAAAGAACCTCGGCCCGTATCTGTCGGAGTAGTGACCGCTGAGAGGCCCGAGAAAGGCGATCCCGACCGAGATGGGGATGAGGAAGACGCCCGCTGTGAAAGGGCTAAGGGCCATCGACGGCCCCTGCAGGTAGAAGGTCAAGACGAGGGTGACCGCCCCCCTCGCCAGCGACTGCAGGAGGCTGGCGACCGTCCCCGCGGTGAAAAGCCTGATCTTGAAGAGGGAGAGGTCGAGCATCGGCTCCTTCACCCTCTGCTCCGTGTACACGAAGGCGACGAGTAGCGAGACACCTCCGACAAAGAGGACGAAGAACTCGTCGAGCGGCACGAGGGAGACTGCGTAGAGCGTTATCGCCCCGAGGACCATCGCGAGCCCTCCCGCGAACGTCACGTTCCCGACGATGTCCAGCTTCTGCCCCTTCCTGATAGTCGCGAGCTCCTTCAGCTGGTAGTGGGACCAGACGGTTGCGAAGATGCCGATTGGGATGTTGACGTAGAAGATGGACCTCCACCCTGCCACCGTCGTCAGCACGCCGCCCAGGACGAGCCCCAGCAACGAGCCGATGACGATGGAGACCTGGTTGATCCCAAGCGCCCTCCCGCGCTCTTCCAACGGGAACGAGTCAGTGATTATCGCGCCGCTGTTCGAGAAGAGGAACGCTGAGCCGACACCCTGCAGCAGCCTGAACGCTATCAGCTGCTCCCCCGTCTGGGCCAGGCTGCAGAGCGCCGAGGCCGTCGTGAATATCGCGAAGCCGAAGGTGTAGAGCCTGACCCGACCGAACATGTCTGCGAGGCGGCCGAAGTTGACGAGGAGGGAGCCGTTCACCAGCTGGTATCCGAGGAGCACCCAGAGAAGGTCGAAGAAGGAGGTGGCCTTGAGCTCCCTGGAAATAGTCGGGAGGGCTATGAGGACGATGTTCGTGTCCAGCGACGCCATCAGCGTGCCGAGAGTCGTGTTGGAGAGGACGATCCACTTGTATTGCAAACGCTGGCACCGGAGCCTCGGTCCTTTCTCGGCCGCCGACACCGGTAATAATTGTGATGGCTTTGGTGTCTACGTGGCGCGGGCGGGAATCTAGCACAAGAAGGTCAGGGCCGTGTTAATCGTTGTCGTTGAGGACTGGGTCGCGCCTCCGGCGAAAGTCACCGTCACCCTGACAGCGTAGGGGAGGGAGGGGGCGTTCTGGCAAGCGACGCTCTGTCCGACCTTGCAATCGAACTGCTGTCCCGGCTGAATCCCGCTGGTGCAAGTCCCGAGGTTGATCGAATTGACCACGACAGTCGTGTTCGAGATGTTCACCGTGTTGTGGTTGAATACCACGGCGGAGGCCCCGAAGCCGAATTGGGCGTCCTCGATGGCCGGGAAGGTGCTCAGTGTGACGTTCAACACCGTGAAGAGGGAGGAACCCTGAGAGGACAACGAGCTGGAATGGCCGAGGCCGGGGATGCCCAGGGAACCTCCGTAGACCCCTACCGCGACGACGATGATGACTATCACGAGGACGACGGCCACGGCAATCCACATCCTGCCTCGAGTCTCCCGTCGCTTCTTGACAGCCAATCCGAGTCCTTAGGCATCCCCAAGGATGGGCCTCTCTTAAGTCCAGTGACGCATTTTATACCCGTGCTTGGAGGTTTGGACTAGAGGCCCCTGCCGTGAGCGTGCTCGCATTCGTCATGATGAACGTGAAGGTCGGGACCGACAAGGACACCGTGGCGCAGCTGAAGATGGTGAAGGGGGTCAAGGAGGTCTACGAGGTGTACGCGGTCTACGACATCGTGGTGGTTGTGGAGGCTGAGACGATGGCTGAACTCAACGAGGTCGTGAACACTGAGGTCCGCAAGATAGCGAACATCACGAGCACCAACACGATGATCGCCGAGAAGTTCCCTTAACGCAACGTCACCTTATTTAGTGACCCCCGGCAATCGCTGCACAGGTGCGCTGGGCTGAGACGTATCGGTCTGGGATACGGCCTGATTGTCACGGTGCTTGTCCCCGTCGCGCTCCTGCTCTTCCGGATAATCCACGCTCGCGAGGCAATCGCGGGTATCCTGCTGCTCAGCGGGCTCTGGGCCCTGGTGTTCGGGCTGACCATGGAGCGGAGGCAGGAGAGGCTCTACTACTCTGGGTTCGGCGCGATCGTCGCCCTCCTCTCGACCTTCGTCTTCATCCGCTTCACATACGCCGCCGGCCTGGTTGTGGTCGCGATAATCGTGCTCGCCCTCATCTCAGCATTTTCCAGGCCCAAGATGTAGCGCCCGCCCGCGAAGGTTAGGCAGCGTACCCGCCGGGGTTCGCCCTGTTTTGCTTGTTGCGAATCCAGAGGAAGCCAGAGAGAGCGAGGATGACCGCCGCGCCCGCCAACCCGCCGACGAGCACTATCAAATTGTAGGTCGATGTCCCCGCAATCGAGGTCGGTTGGTTAACCGTCAGCGCCAGGCTGGGCTTGGTGGCGTTTGCGAGCCCGGTCCCCTTCCATGAAGCAAACGAGTGCAGAAAGTCGGATGGGGTCGCTTTGAAGCTGACGCTAGAAGACGGCGCAACATAGACAGTCTTGTCGGTTCCGGCTTGCACCGTCCCGCTCTCGGAGCCGTAGGAGTAGGCGATGTTGGTTCCCTTGTCGGCGGAGATTGAAAGCCCCGCGTAGAAGGTGGCATTCAAGCTGAAGGGTCCACCGACGATTAATGGAGGGTTTCCCCCTGTATATACCGCGTAGCCGGTGCCGTTCCATCCTTCCAACTGCCATCCCTGGTTGGCGGTGGCGGTCACATTCACCCTGTTTCCAGCGTCAAACCAGCCAGAGCTGGCTGAGATTGTCCCTCCATCGGGGTCGTTGACGCCATAGCTGACGTAGTATTGGTGGGTATAGACTCCGGTCACAACCTCTCCGGGTGTGGAGACAAGCACCATCAGCGGCGTTGTTATGACTCCAGAGACGTTGTTTGGACGGATATTGGAGAGGCTCCACCTCTCGGCGGGGTTGCTCCCGTTAAGGAGCGACGTGAAAGACCCGAAACTCCCGGCGTCGAACCAGCCACTTGAGGTCAAGATGGGGGTGGATGGAGAACACAGCTGTGATGGGCAAACGCTAGATTGACTGACGTTGTTCAACTGGGCGGTAGCGGCGACCCCGAATGCGTTGGAAGTGAATCGGGGCGCCTCGGGGGGAGTTCCGCCTCCAACAGTCATGTAAAGCAATGTGATGACGTATTGGTGGTAGTAGAGGATGGGACTCGGGATTGTGTTAGGAGAACTGAGAATCGTCCAGTTCTGGATTGCGGTTCCCCACCGCTCTCCGCTCGAAGCGCCTGAGACGCTAGCCGTGACGCTGGCACTGGAACCGACCATGGTGAAGATGGAGACGGGCGACGTGCCCAGAAGCTGAGATACAGGGACACTGAGAGGTTGAGACCCAGCAATCTGGGCAGGCACTTCGTAGGTTAGCGTTGGGAAGGAAGGTAAGGAACCACCGCTGGCTGCTCCGACCGAAACTGTCTCCTCGACCAACTCGTAGTAGACATAGGTGACGTTGGCCCCGGCAGCAAAGGTGACGGAGGTGCCCGAAGTGCCGCTGAGAACCCAATTCATGAGCGGCGACGAGCCCGATGAGTTGACGTAGAGTGTCACGGTCGTCCCCGGGTCGGCCTCGATAAGGCTAGTGTTCCCTCCCTCCAAAGCAGACGTCTGCTTCAGGCCGGCCAGCGTGTATGTGGCGAGAAACGATGCGGCTCCAGTCGATGGGGTTGCTGGCACCAGTGTGACTCTCGACGCGGCCGAGTTGAGAAGTCCCGTGATGATCTGGTGGGCCGAGCCGTATACGGCTGCGCCGTTCGAGACGAATGGGTAGAGCTGCTGCGCGTTGGTGAAGGTCACCGGGGTCTGGGTCCGGTTGGAGAAGACGTCTCCGCCGGTGCTTCCAGCCTGGAACTCGTCGGCCCAGAGCCAGGCGGAGTTGAGCGCCACCGCCGTGTTGGTGTATGTCACCTTCCCCTCGCTCCCGGTGTATTCGCCGACGTGGTACCACTCTGTCATTATGCCCGTGAAGTATCCCTGGTTGCTGGATGGGTTCGACGGGTTCCCCACGAAGCTGGAGGCTCCCTCGCTGCTGAAGCTGGTCTTCGCGACGGCGCCCGTCTGCCAGTCCTGCGCGAGCATCTGGACCGCGGTCCCGATGAAGGTCAGGCTGAGGAGCATGCTGTCGCCCGAGTGCACCGCCTTGGAGAACGTGCCTAACCCAGACCCGCTGGCGGGGTATGCCGACCTCCCGTCGGCCGCGTAGACCTGGTAGCTGAACGCGAACCCGGCGTTGTAACCTCCGCCCACGCTGGGCCAGTGGTAGGAAATCCCCACCTGATACCAGTAGCCGGCGTTGGTCAGGCCGTTGAGGATGTAGGCCGGCCCGTAGCCGTCGGCGTCCGTTTGCGCGAGGGCGGTGACGTTGTAGGTCACGGCGCCGAGGTTCTGCGTGAAGGTCGTCCCTATCTGCTCGTCGTAGGTGGGGACCGTCAAGGTCGCCAAAGCGGGGCCTGTTTGGGAGGCAGAGAACCTCATGGAGGCGGGCCGAAAATTGCTAGACGGAGACAGAGCCGCCCCGTGAGCGACGTGAGCGGACCGCGGGGAGGAGAGGGACGAGGAGGAGAAAGAGGCCAGCAAGATCAGCCCCGCGACGGCGAGTGCCGACATCGCAGCCTTGCGCTCGATACGTCTGCCACCTGGAGATGTCAAGGCCCTTCTGAGACCGCAGCCGGTCCTGCTCAATTAAAACATCTTTGAAGGATTCGTCGCGCTGGCGTGCTCTTAGAAGAGAGAGTCCATCATTACCCTCTCCTCGTCGGAGAGCTGTTTCCTGTCCTCGGTCTTCGGGATGATCTCCTTGATGGACCTTACCGTCCCTTATCGAGTACGCCCTGTCGCACCTCAAGACGACTATCGGATCGTGTGTCACCAGGATGAAGGTGACCTTCTTCTCCTTCCTCAGGGACCAGATGAGGTCCATGAGAGACTTCGCTGACTTGGAGTCCAGGTCTCCTGTCGGCTCGTCTCCGAGTATCACCGAGGGGTTGTTCGAGAGGGCGCGAGCGACGGCGACCCTCTGCTGCTCTCCGCCGCTGAGCTCCTGGGGCATGTGGTGGACCCTTTGACCCAGCCCGACCGTCTCGAGGAGCTCGTTTGCCCGGCCCATCCGCTCCTCCTTGGGCACGCGCGCGAACGCCATGGGGAGCTCGACGTTCTCGACCGCGGTGAGAGTGGAGATGAGGTTGTAGAATTGGAAGATGAAGCCTATCTTCTTCAGGCGGTAGTCCGCAAGCTCTCCCTCGCCCAGCGACCCAAGGTCGACCCCGTCCACGAGGACCTTGCCGTGTGAGGGCCTGTCGAGGCCTCCGATGAGGTTTAGGAGGGTCGTCTTCCCGGACCCGGAGGGCCCGATTATCCCGATTATCTCGCCCTTGCCTATCGTCACCGTGACGCCGTCGAGCGCGTTCACCGAGATCCTGCCCCTCTTGTAGCGCTTCGCCAGGTCGGTCGTCTGGACGACTACCGGCCTGCCATCCTTCGTGGTCGCAACCGCCGGAGCGGCATCCTGCACGTCTGCCTTGGCGGCGCCGCCTTTCTTGCTAGAGATGGCGGAGCGCCTCCACTGGGTCCATCCTCGAAGCGCGCCACGCGGGGTAGACTCCTGAAAGGACGCCTACCACGATTCCGAGGCCGAGGCTGAGCAAGACGATATCGGGCGTGACGACGGGCGAGAGAGCGCCCCTGAAGAGGCCGCCGAGGCCTGCGCCTCCTCCGAACCTTGTCGATGTCGCTGCCCCGGTGACGAATGGCAGCACCAGTGAGACGGCGACCCCTATCGCGACGCCGACGAATCCCCCGATTATCCCGATGAGGAGGGCTTCGCTCATGAAGATTCTCATTATCTGCCCCTTCTTGGCCCCTATCGCCTTCAGCGCGCCAATCTCCCGGGTCCTTTCGCTAATCGACATCATCATTGTGTTTACGACCCCGAAGCCCCCTGCGAGGAGAGCCGCCAGCCCTATTATCGTGAAGAAAGACGTGAGGGTGCCCGAGAGCGACGCCGCGGCCCCCGTGAAACTCGACGGCGAAATCGCCGAGACGCCGGGGAAGGACGTGTTTATCTCGGACGTGACCTGGGACACGTCGTTCGGATTGTCCGTCTTCACGTAGACCTCCGAGATTTTTCCGGCCTCGTTGGCGATCGTCTGGGCGCTCGCCAGTGGGATGTATGCGAACCTCTCCGTGAAGGAGTTGCCTGTAGAGTAAATCCCGACGACTGAGTACAGCGAACCGCCGGTGCTGTTGGCTCCCACCGTCACGACAGACCCGACCGAGAGCCCTGAGCTCGCAGCAAAGCTCTGACCGATGACTATCTGGTCGCTCGAGGTAGAGTTCGAGAGGGTCGTCCCGTTTACTATGTTGAGCCCTCCCGTCGCCTCTGTGTACGTGGCGGGATTGATGCCGCTTAGTAACGCGGCGGTCCCGTTGACGTATCCGGTGGTCGAAAGTGTGGGTGAAGCCACCAAGACGCCCGTCAGGTTGCCGACCGCGTCAGAGACCGATTGATCGAGAGTGCTGGAGGTCCCGAAGAGCGACCCGAACGTCACGTTCCCGCCGCCTGGCGGGGCACCTCCGAAGCCTCGGCCGCCGAAGCCGCCGCCTCCACCCCTGAAGGTGAACGAGCCCCCTCCGCCGAATCCCGTGGTCCTGCCCGTCGCGTTGACGACCGTGATCTGGGCGGGGGACAGGGTGTTGATGAGGCCGCTCGCTCGCGTGGAGTGTCCCACCGGTGAGGGAAAGAAGGACGAGTATCAGAGCAACTCCGACGACGATCCCGGAGACTGTGAAAGCGGTCCGCAACCTGCGGCGACGCAGGCTCTTCATCGCCATTCCCATCGATGACATTGGTTAGCTGGGGCACCTTCGTGTGACGAGTTCGGAGCCCATGTGAGAGGGCAGGAGGCGTCCGAACCACTTTGAGTATTTATTGGGATTGGTGCAGTTGCCTATGGGCGGCGAGCAGCGAGCAGGTTATTATCGCGACGCGTCGATTGAGAGGCAGGGAGTCTGCCAGTGAGCAGCGCAGTGAGAGTCAGGAAGGCGAAGGCCCCCGACCTCGACCAGTTCGCGAAGAACGTCCAGTCCGTCGCGGACGAGGGCAGATACCTCTTCACCGAAGAGGTGACCACGGAGAGGAAGAAGTCGATGGGGAGGCTCTTCAAGAGGAAGGATTGCCTCGTCTTGGTCGCCGAGGTAAGGAAGGGGAAGGACATCGATCTGGTGGGGAGCCTGACGCTCTCGCGCTACGGAGACGTGAAGAAGTCCAGCCACGTCCGCGTCCTCGGCATGCTCGTGATCAAAGGACATCGGGGCATGGGGATCGGGACGGAATTGATCGCGAGGAGCCTAGAGTGGGCGAGGGCGCAGAAGGGCATAGAGAAGATCCAGCTGGCGGTATTCTCGGGCAACCAGAAGGCCTACAGGCTATACGAGAAGTTCGGGTTCCAGGTGGAAGGGGTCAAGAAGAGGCAATACTACATCGATGGAGAGCCTCAGGACGAGGTCGAGATGGCGCTCTTCCTAAGGTGAGGACGCGGTCGTCGCCCTAGGCAATGCTTTAAACAGAAAAGCCGCCGAATCGAAGAAGGATGCAAGGGGTCAGGGTCAGCAACCTCTCCAAGAGATACGGGGACATCGTGGCCGTCGACGACATCACGGTCGACTTTGAGAAGGGGACGCTGACGACGTTGCTGGGGCCGAGCGGGTGCGGGAAGACCACCACGCTCCGATGCATAGCGGGCCTCGAGACACCCGACAGGGGGGTGATAGCGATAGGGGACAACACGGTCTACTCTCAGGACACGAACCTGCCGCCGGAGAAGAGGAGGGTCGGGATAGTCTTCCAGTCCTATGCGATCTGGCCCCACATGACGGTCTTCGACAACATCGCGTTCCCCCTCAAGATCAGGCACACGTCGAACCATGAGGTCGAGAAGAAGGTCAACGAGGTGATGGACATGGTGAGGCTCACGGGCCTAGGCGACAGGCCTGCCACGCAGGTGAGCGGAGGGCAGCAGCAGAGGATCGCCTTGGCGAGGGCCCTGGTCTTCGACCCTGAGGTGCTCCTACTCGACGAGCCCCTCAGCAACCTGGACACCAGCCTGAGGGACATCGTGCGAGTCGAGGTCAGGAGGATACAAAAGTCCCTCGGGATAACTACGATCTACGTGACCCACGACCAGGGGGAGGCGCTCTCCATCTCGGACAAGGTGGTCGTCATGCGGGCGGGCAGGGTGATGGCCTCCGGGAGGCCAAGGGAGGTCTACTCCAAGCCGTCCAACGACTTCGTCGCGTCCTTCGTGGGCAGGGCGAACCTGATACCTGGGGAGGTGTCCGGGCTCTCCGGACACGAGGCGGTCGTCACCACCGAGATGGGCGACGTGAAAGGCGAGCTCGAACCGGCCACCCCAGTGGGAGTGGGCGACCAGGTCGTGGTGAGCATCAAGCCCGAGAACATCGTCGTTGCTGCGGGGAATGGAGTAGAGGCGGGGACGAACGTCTTCCGCGGCAAGGTCGACTTCACCTCATACCTTGGGGCGTTCTCCGAGGTGCTCGTGTCCATGGGGGGCCGGCTGAAGATCAAGGTCGTGAAGCCTTCGGAGAGCATCTCGTTCGTGGACGGCGAGCAGGTCTCCGTCACGTTGCCGAAGGAGTACTGCTCTGTCCTGCCATCTGGCACGGCCGTCGAGTTCAGGAAGCAGCTTCAGTTAGAATAATCCTAATGCAACCCTTATAGGCTCTGCGAGCCCTCGATTTCGCTGATGCGAACAAGACGCGGGATCTCGAGCATGGTCATTATCGCCGCGGTTGTGGTCATCATTATCATAGTCGTCGGCGCCGTCGCGTTGAATTCCAACTCTTCGAAGACGACCTCGTCTAGCACGAGCACCGTGTCGACATCTTCGACAACTTCCTTGACGACCTCTCAGAGCACGACGTCGTCAACGGCGACCGTGAACGACTCGGCCGTCTATCAGGCCGCGCTCGCAGAAGGGAGCGTCACTCTCTATGGAAGCCCGACCGCGCAGCAGTTCGCGAACGTCACAGCGGCCTTCAACGCCGTCTACCCAAACATCCAGGTGTCATACACCTCGCTCCAGCCTCCGCAGGCAGTGCCGCAGGTGGAGTCAGAGTTGTCGAGCAAGGGCCACAGCGCGGATATCTTGCTCCAGGCCGCGACGACACTCTACCAGCTGGAGCCGTTGGACAACGTGGTCGCCCCATACGTCTCGCCTTATGCATCTGCTTTCCCGAAGAACGTCTCTGACCCCCTCCAGCAGAGCACGCCGGTCATCGAGCTGGCCTTCGGCTGGGCCTATAACACGAAGATGATCAGCGCGTCGAGCGTGCCCACGACGATGGCCCAAGTCGCCAATTCCCAGTTCAAGGGAGAGGTCGTGATGGACGACCCGACCACCGGGACGGCCTTCACCCAATACTGGGCGTCTCTCGCCAACGCGTTGGGCAACAACACGGTCTACACGTTCCTGCACGACCTGAAGAACGCGACCTCTCCGACGATCGTCCCGACCACGACGAGCTGCATGAACGACGTGGCCCAGGGCTTGTTCGCCATCTGCGTCGGCGGATACATGCAAGAGGCGGCCCCGGACATCCAAGCCGGTCAGCCGCTGAAGTTCCTGAACATCACAGGTCTCCCGCTCATGCTTACTCCTTCGAGCGCGGCCATCCTCAAGGGCGCGCTCCATCCCAACGCCGCGAAGCTCCTGGTCGACTTCATGGCCTCGCCCGCGGGGCAGGCCGCCTGGGGAAACATTAACGTCAGGACACCCGTGAACCAGAACGTGAACGCAAAGTGGTCGCTAAAGTCTGAGATTGCCACCTTCGACCCAGGCGCGATCAACGCCCCGCAGATCTACTTCCCGACCCCTGTGCTCGCGACCAGCGCGACAGCGTGGGCGCAGACCTTCCAGTTCATGAAGTCCTAGTCGCGGGGGACCGCAAGGGGAGCGGGGCCACGTTGACGGCGAACGCGGGAAAGTCATCAATCCGTAGCCTCTCCACGATAGCTCTCCTTGCGGGAATCGCCGTCCTCGCGGTCTTCATCCTTTATCCAGTCTTCTTCACGATCCAGAGCAGCTTCTGGAGCGGCGAGCCGGGGCTCTCAGGCCGCTACACCCTCGCGAACTACGAGGCCCTGTTGAGCTACGGCGAGACATATTCGACCGTGCTAAACACGTTCATCGCCGCGGGCAGCGCAGCGACGATAGCGGTGGCCCTGGGGACGCTCCTCGGGCTAATCACGGTGAGGGCCGACACCCCCTTCCGACGGGTCCTCTTCTACTTCCCATACTTCTCGCTGGCCTTCCCCGTCCTGATCGCGAACCAGGCATGGATCTACGTCTTCGCGAGGAGGGCAGGCCTCCTCAACCTAGTGGCCCACGACATAGGTCTCTCCGCATCGACCTTCAACATCTTCAGCTGGCCGGGGATGATATTCGCCAGCGCGATGGCCCTGACCCCGTTCGCGTATCTCACGATCGCCGCTTCGATGCGGAACATGGACACGTCCCTGGAGGAGGCGAGCAGGTCATCCGGGGCGGGGGTGCTCAACACGCTCGTCAGGGTCTCGATACCCCTCATGACCCCCGCCATCTTCTCGGCCTTCCTGCTTTGCTTCACCCTCTCCGCCGGCTCCTTCGAGACCCCTACGATGATAGGCCTCCCCGCGGGGATAACCGTGATGATGTCCTCGGTCTATGACAACCTCTACGGAGGGCTCCCGAACTACGCGAAGGCGAGCACAGAGTCTGTGCTCCTCTTCCTGATAGTCATGGCGATGGTCTACCTCTACAACAGGTCGCTCGGGCACTCCAGGCAGTTCGAGGTCGTCACGGGCAGGGGATACTCGAGCGGGCGGGCCCTCTCCCTCGGGAGATGGAAGTATCTGGCGCTGGTGATCCTGGTGGCATACCTCCTGCTCGCGGTGGCGCTCCCCCTCTTCACGATCACGCTGCTCTCGCTCGTCCCAGGCTGGAACCCCTACAACCTCTTCGGGAACATCGGACTGGCCAACTTCAAGTTCCTCCTCTCGGGTAGCTCGGGCGCGTTCCCCGCGCTGAGCAACAGCATCATCGCGTCGGTGGTCTCGGCCAGCGTGATCTCGATGGTCGCCCTGGCGATCGTCTTCGCGGCGAGGAGAACCAAGATCAGGGGGCGCGGCCTTCTGGAAGGCCTGGGGATGTTCCCCATCTCCATCCCGGCGCTAGTGCTGAGCTTCGGCTTGCTCTGGGCGTTCCTCACCATCCCGACGGGCCTCTACGGGACGCTTGGGGTGATGGTCATCGCGCTCACGGTGAGCCTCCTGCCGCAGGGGATCAGGTCGATAAGCGGCGGCGTGGTCCAGGTCCAGATGGAGCTTCAGGAGGCCGCGCGGGCCTCGGGCGCGAGCGCCACAACGACGATAAGGCGGATCTTCCTCCCACTCGCGAGGCCCAGCATCGCAGGCGCGTGGCTCTACGTCTTCATCGGGAGCTTCAACGCCCTCGGCGCCGTGCTCCTCCTCCAGTCGTCGAGCAACCAGCTCTTCTCGACGCTCCTGTGGAGCTTCTACTCGAGCGGGAACCCGGGGTCGGAGCAGTCCTTCGCGGCGGGCTGCGTCGTCCTCTTCCTGATCCTCATTTGCGCAATCTCGGCGATGGTCGTCGTCCAGCGTGTGCTGGAGAGAAACGTCCGCAAGTCAGCCTGAAGGCCCGATCTTCGCGCCCGCCTTGTTGAGCGAGGCGCGCATCCTGGCGACCAAGCGGGAGTCGACCTTGGTGCCGGCCTTCCCCAAAGAGAGGATGAGGGCGCCGCATGCCGGAGGAAGTTTGGGTTCGACGAACACGGCGTGAGGGGCAGACGCGCGAATCGTCTCCTCCAGAGGCTCCAAGAGGGGCGGGCCTGCCTTGAAGACGCCTCCGTTGAGGAAGACGCCGAAGCGCGTCGAGAGCATGTCGAGCTTTGAGGCGGCCGAGACGACCAGCTCCCCGAGAATCCTGCCCTTCGCCCTCAAGATCTCGATGGCGACGTTGTCGCCGGAGGCCGCTGCCTGGCTGACGAGGACGGCGAGGGAGGCGATCTCAGAGGCGGGCATTCTCTCTGCGTAGACCCGCTCGATGATCCCTTGCGGCTCCTTCACCTTGAGCTTCCTCATCGTCATCCCGAGGAGGGCCGTCTTCGGGCCCCTCCCGTCGTAGTCCCTCATCGCGGCGTAGAGCGCGTCCCTTCCGATGTCGTAGCCGCTCCCCCTGTCGTCGACGACCAGGCCCCATCCGCCGACCCTCACCACCTCGCCCCCGCGCTGGGCTGCCGCGACGCACCCCGTGCCGGCGATGAGGACCACGCCTGGAGAGGCGATGAAGGCCCCAGCGATGGCGGTGCGCCAGTCGTTCTCGACCATATATCTCGTTCCTCGGCCCGCACCTTTAGCGAGCGTCATGGAGCGTATCGCGCCGCGCATTATCTGAAAGTCCTTGGGGGAGTCGAGGCCGGCGAGCCCGAAGCACGCCTCCAAGGCCAGCCGCTCGTCGGCAAGGCCCGAACGGGCAAGGGCCTGGTCGAAGGACCCCTTGAGAGAAGCGAGAGCGTCTTCCACTCCCCTGTTGTGGTAGTTAGCGGGACCGCCCGTGCCGACGCCGAGCACCACTCCCCGCGAGTCGCAGAGGACGCAGGTGGTCCTCGTGCCCCCGCCGTCGAAGCCCGCGTGGAGCTTCATGCGGCCTCCACGTACTTGCCCGGGTTCATTATCCCCTCGGGGTCGAAGAGCTTCTTGATGCCCTTCATGAGCCTGAGAGACTCCCTCGCGTCGTGGGCGATCAGCTGCTCCCTGAGGAACCTGGGCTTCTGCACCCCTACGCCGTGCTCTCCGGTCACCGAGCCCCCCAGCTCAATCCCGTAGCGGCATATCTCCTCGAAGGCCCCGTGGGCGGCCTCGCGGCTCTTCCTGTCATCCTTGTCGTAGAGGATGACCGGGTGGACGTTCCCGTCCCCTGCGTGGCCGTTGACCGGTATCCTCAGGCCATACTTCGAGGCCACCTCCTTGACTTTCATCATGTACTCGGTGAGCTTGTCCAAGGGGACCGTGATGTCCTCCACCTGGACGGCGGACGCCATGTCGCGGATGGCGAGGTAGGCCATCGAGCGGATCTGGTAGAACTCCTCCGCCTCCTTCTCGTCCCTGGCGATGGAGACCTTGAGCGGCTTGAAGATCCTCATGGCCGCTTCGAGGTCCGGCTCTTCGATGTCCACGATGAGGGTCGCCTCGGCCTCGTCCTGGTGCGCCTGGAGCTTCTCGTTCAAAGCCCGGATGACGTCCCTGTCGAGGAACTCGAACATGTGCGGCATTATCTTCGCCGCCCGCAGGCTGCAGATGGCGTCCCCAGCCAAGCGCCAGTCCGCGAATGTGAGGAGTAGGCGCCTCGTCTTCGTGGTCGGGATAGGGATCATCTTCAGGTGGGCCTCCGTGACTATGCCCAGGGTCCCTTCGCTCCCCACCATCAGGTGGACGAGGTCGAACCCGGCCCGGTTCTTGGCGAGCGGCTCGCCAAAGTTCGATGTCTTGCCGTTGGCTAGCACGACACGGAGGGCGAGCACCCAGTCCTTCATCGTCCCGTACTTCACGCACCGCAGGCCTCCAGACCCCTCCGCGATTGCCCCTCCCACCGTGCAGATCGAGCTGCTCGCGGGGTCGGGCGGGAAGAAGAAGCCGTGCTTCGCCAGGGCCTTGTTGAGGTCCTCGAGCGTGATGCCCGCCTGGGCCCGGACGTGCCAGTTCACCGTGTCCACCTTGAGGATCGCGTCCATCCGCCTCATGTCGACGATGATGGCGCCCTTGGAGACCGAGGCCCCTGTGAGGCTGCTCCCCCCGCCCCTCGGGACGATCGGGAGCTTCGCCGCAGAGGCGAGCGCGACTATCTTGACGACCTCTGCCTCCGAGCCGGGCCTGACGACGACAGCAGGGGTCGCCTTGTATCCCGCCATGTCCTCGGTGAACTCCTCGAACCTCTGCCCTCCCTCGATGACGTTCTCCGGGCCGCTGATCCTAGCGAGCCGGCGCGCGAGGGGGAAGCGTGCTTTCTTGGGAGTCCGCCGCGACCGCTTTCTTGGCAAGGCCCTCGACCCCGGGTCTACGCGAATATTCCGAGGACGGCGTCGTCCGCGAGCGCCACCGCGTAGCCTGCGATCCCCCGGATATCCCTGAGTATGAGCGAGAGGCGGTAGGCGTTCTTCTCCTCGTAGGCGACGGGCAGCTTGTAGCCGCTCTCGTAGAGCTGCCTAACCTGCGGCATCTTCTGGAAGACCGCGTTGGCTGAGACGATGTCCTTCGAGAGCAGTGCCTTGAGCGCGAGCGCCTGCATGTCGGAGGTGGTCTTCGACATCCTCTGGACTATCGAGACGTAGTCTCGGTCGGGCCCCTGCGTGAGCGCGGCGACGTGCTGCGCGACCCACATCGAGTAGTATGCGATCCTCCCCAGCTCCCTCGTGGCGATTGTCATCACTATCACCTGGGAGACGTCGGCGAGCTGCATCTCCTCCCTGAGCTTCCTGCTCTTCGCTGCCTGGAACGCGAGCCGCATTATCAGCCTGTAGAGCTTGGTGCTCTCCGTTCCCCTGGAGAAGGAGTCCTGGGCGAGGGTGGCGTCCCCCTTGTCGAGGGCCGTGACGGCGTCGTTCAGGACGGCGGTGGAGGTGGCCGAGAACCTCTCGACCGTCTCGATGAGGTAGAACTTGGCCGGGTCGATGAGGTTGATGAGGTCCACGTGATCGGCGTAGTCCTCGGAGACCTCGACCCCCATTATCCCCTCGAGTGTCTGCCGGATCATCTGCTTGTGCCGGGGCTGCATCTTGTTGCTCGAGGAGAAGATCCTAGTCACGTCGTTGCCCTGGATGTACGAGGCGGTGATCCCGAGGTCGAGGAACCTCTGGTCCTTGAGCTGGTCTATGTCGATGGTCCTGGAGTGCCCCGCATACTTCGGGGCGGTCGGCGTGATGACGAGGCTCCCCTCGTCCAGCTCGGTCGAGACGAGGTCGCCTTTCTTGAGCTGGAGCTTCTCCACCCACTCCTTGGGCACCGTGATCATGAAGGTGCCCCCTGCCGTGGCCTGGACTCTTCGGACTTGCACGGTCCCTCGTTCCCCGCCGCAGATTATAAAATTACTGGAAATATACGCTTTGTACATGTATTACGAAGAATATCGATATATTGTAGATGACATACGTATTCTATGCAAATCCTTAAAGCGGCCGGAGCCCGTTCTAATTGCTGCAATGGCTCAGATTCTTGCTGAGGAGCGGAAGAAGCCGCTCACGGAGGAGGAGCTGAAGGCGAGGGCCTCGGCCTATGCCCTGATCAACAGGCCGTCTCCGCCGTTCTAGAAGAACCGTTTTCTCCAAGGGCTTCTCTTTCCTTATTGTGCTTCCTTTAGCACGCCCTTTGGGAGCACCGCCATCACGTCGGGGTGGTTCTTCATTATCGACTGCTCCGAGAGCGGGAAGAGCCCGCTACGCATGGCCCTCCGGACGTTGTAGCGGATGAACTGCTTGTATCGCGAGCCCCTATGTAGGAGAGGACCGCGTCCGTCGCTGAAGCCTCGTCCATCCCCCTGATCGTGGTGAAGTAGGGCGCGAGTATCAGCCAGATCACGCGGTGCCTCCCGTCCGTGATGGGATGCTCGAGCAGGCGCTTGATGTAGTCGAACTGGTTCTGCTGGCGTGTGGGAGGCCTCGGTATCAGCGACCTGAACTCGTCCACCAGGGAGCGGACGAAGCCGGGGACCGGCGAAGCCCTGAGCGACCTCATGCCCGAGATCATCAGGCCCTGGACGAGGGCGGCGAAGAGGTCCTTGATGTCGTTGACCGTGAAGTAGATCAGTCCTCCCGAGAGCCGTGTGTTGACCAGCTGCCACCTCGCCTCCCTCGTGAGCTCGTATTCGGTGACCACCTCGACGTACTTCTCAAAGGGACACGTTATCACGTCTTGGCCCCCTCCCCCGCGCTCAGGCTCGAGGAGCTTGAGCTCAAGACCCGCAGCTTCCTTGAGGAGGGCTATCATCTGCTCCGGCGGCTCCTTGATGAAGAACGACTTGGCCCTTGCAGCCTCTGTCCTCGCAAGGGCAAGGGTCAGGTAAGGCTCGTTCTTCGAGGCGAGGACCGCGACGAAGTAGCTGTAGAACTCTATCACGTCCTCCGGGTTCCTAGTGTCCTTGCTCCATCTGGCGTAGGGCTGGTAGCCCAGAAGGCGCACGTTCTGGACGTCGAAGTTGGGGTTCCTCACCGCGAGGGTGAGGCGGTAGCGCGCCTGGTCGAGGATCGGCTTGTAGACCGACTCCACCACCTCGTCCAGCGGATACGAGACGAGGAAGTCCCTGGCGGACCTGAGGAAGGGATACTTCACGAGCTTCGGGTCGACGTTCAAGGAGAGCTTGCTTCCGTCTCGAGAGGATGCCTCAGATAATGGTATTCCTTTGATTGTTCTGCCGAGGTGTCGTTTGATGCCGAACCAATCTTACGCCAGAACGAACGAACCCTGGACAGTACCACGGAAAGGCTCTATCGACTTTGAAGCCTTTTTGCTTCATTACAAATAGAACTAGGGAGACAAGACTAGACATCAGGAGAACTAGCACTAATTCCCGAGGTTTCCAATCATGTGTTTGACAATTGGCTGTTAAATCTGGATTGCCAATCTAGGTCTAATGAAAAACCATCAAGACAACCACGGTATTTTGACAATACTTTCACGATAGGGACTAGGACTCTAGTATTGCTTTGGGTATATCGATAGGTTCATCGCCAGGAATCATAACATGGAAAACGCATCGTCCAAGTGCTATGCATGCGGGAGGATTTACCTCTCCCTTCTAAAGAAGAACGAACCTGCATCGATTCCAGATCTCGTTTTGCTAACCGCCTATTCAAGGCGAACTATCAGGGTTCATCTGCGACATCTGCTCTTGGGAGATCACGTAGAAGGATTGCGTGGCGAAAGATGGAAATTGAAGTACGGCCTAGACCATAATCAACAGAATGTTGAGAGATTTTCAAGGAGCAACGTTCAGACATGAGCGAAAAGAAGGAGCTGAAGATAAAAGTCGAGTGGATTCTCGGCGCTGCTTCGCCATACTCACAGGGCGGGTCTCTCCGAATTACTCTGCCAAGACAGATTGCCCGAGTCTACGGCCTCCAAAAATGGTCGGCTAGGGAACTTGAGAAGAAAGTGTTTGTCTTCATAGAGACGGACCAAGGAATCCTTCTGATGCCACTCGAGAAGGCCCTCCAAAATCCCGACCTCGGAGCATCACGATTCAGAATCGACTCGGATTCAGCCTAGTTGACTGAATCCCCCTGCGGATATGTGGAGAGAAGTTGGAGTTAGTAGGCCTAGAGCTTCATGTCCATGTTGCGATTCGGCCATGACTTGTTGGCTACTGCGTCAATTAGATTCTGCCTAACTCGACAGAATACGTGGGCAATCTTAGGGTTAGAGTGGCTCTTCCCTATTTCAAAAGGAACAGCAATACAACCAGACGCAAGTCTCAGAAAATAAATACCAGAAGATTTTTTTGGGGGCTTCGACCCTTTCGCCAGAGCGCAATTGCCGAACTTCAGGATGATATCCTTGGTCTTTGTCGTTCTTACAGTAGTGTTTGGTTCCATAGCCGGATACGACAGCCTTCTTGGCGTCACAACGTCAACATCTACGCGTTTCATCACGACCACCGCTACATATTCGGTATTCGTGACGACAACATCACATGCCCCGAGTGTTGTTAATACTTCGACCGTTACAAGTGTCCAACAGCTCTTCAGCACTATTACCAAGACTGAGACAAGCTTCCCTTCCGAGTGTGGAAATTTTCAGAATGCGCCAATCGGAGCAGAGGTAAGCGAGAACACGACGAACATCACGATACCAGTATTGGTGGTACCTAATCTGAACTCGAACGTTTGCATACGACTGACCTACCTAGAAGTCCTTCCAAGTTCGCAGCTTGGTGATACCTTTTACCAAAACGGCGAGGTGGGAAACCAGATTCGAATTTGGAAAGATAACTTCACGAGGTCTGCGGGTGGCGCCATGAGCGTCCAACACCTAAAGGATTACACTCCCTCATTCTCGATCTTCGCTTTTCCCCAAAGTGAGAACCTGACTGAACTCTCAGTAAACTCCACTTTCACTGTTGATTATCTCCTCACGGCGCACACAAACGCCACGGGATTCTATGATGAGTCGTTCCCTAGGCTTGCGGGATGCCTCTCGTTCCCCTTGGCCGTAGGTTATCAGACAGGGCAAGTAAATGCGTCTGACTTTGCAGGTTCGGAAGGAATCCTGCCGAGCTGTCCCGCATCACCATTCCTCTTGACGTCCTTCCAAATATCGACAAGCATGAATTATGTTGACGTGGCATTCCCGAACTGGGAAGGATTGCAGTAAACCCAAGACAAAGCTTTCGGTACCCAATCAGGTCCAGCGCCTAGAAACAAGTCTTTCGGGCAACTGCAGTTTTGACAATCCTAGTCATTTTCTCATCTGCTAGGGTATTGCGCTCGCATCTGGTTATCGCTTGCCAGTGGTCGGCTGCTTTGCAGGAGATTTTTCCGAAAAAAATTTGGAAGGTACTCGGCTCCCGAAAGAACTCGAGTACCATCTTTCGCTGATTTGCGTCTTGTTGCTAGTAGTCGAGGGCGTAAGAGAGGTTGTAGGTACCTGATGCCACGCCGCTGTAGCTCAGATCGGATCCTTCGCCCGTGAGTGTGTTGTACCAAGGAGTGCATGTCGAGAAGACGCATTCGGACCATGTTGTTGACACATAGTTGTTCATGCTGAAATCCGTGCCACTGGCAAACTCAGTGTACTGTCCTCCTCCGATACCCACTGCAACAATGTAAGTATTTGTTGTGTATAGGCCGGAGAAAGAGCTGCTGTAGGCGTGGTTCCATGACAACACCGTTGTGTCTGTGGGCGTGTATGTGGCTGTGAAGTTGGCTATGATTTCGCTGCCGCTGGTGTAGACATCTGACCAGAAGGAGTAGTCGGTCAAGGGACTGGTGAAGTCGTAGGCGGTACCGACGACATTCGTGCATGGAGTTGTGGATCCGCACGAGGAGGACTGGTACACTTCGAAGTTAGGTTGGAAGTATGCGTTGGTGCAGGTCGTGCAGACATACCACACGGCTTGCGTCCATATGAAGTCTGATGCGCTGTCATACATCCCGACGTTCTGTTGGATGCTGAACGAACAGCCACTGACCTGGGTAGTCTTTGTATCGTCAGTGTATACGGTACAAGTGCCACCCCAATTGTTGATTTGAGCGGAACCTGAGACTTCGCCCAGGGAAGAACCGCTATGATACATGGTGTAGTAGGTGTTGCTGTTGCCTACATCGCCTTTCGCAGCGACTGGCAACATTACCAACAGGGCGAGGATTGCTGCTGAGATTGGAAGGAATTGTCGATTTTCGAGTCGGTGATTCATTTTCGATTTGATGTGAAGTTTAGGAGTGATGGCGCCTGTCTAACGCGGGGACGCAGCTGTCTCGGTACCTGTTAACCGATGGAACTCGCCTCCGGGTTAACGGCTTGATCTAGAAGGTGAAGCAGCTACGCGAGGATATGGAACTCCGTGTTGATCTGGGAGACGCCCCTGATTAACAGAGGGTATTGAGCCTAAGCTCCCCATGGCGGCCTTGGTCGTACACTCCCAGATTGATTGGCGCGAACCAACAGATGGCTAAGATACCAGTCGCAAACTGTATGCCGTTCCCAGACAGGTCACCTAGTGGAGTCGCTCAGGAATACCACAAAAGGTCAAAATCTAGCATGAGCGGTAAAACTAACTGCACATAACCGTCGAGTCGATTTCTTGGGGCTGGGCCGCCAAGTTGAATCTCTCAGGATAACTCTTCCCGGACAGATTACCCGTGTTTATGGACTACAAGAATTGGTCTGACAGAGACCTTGAAAAGAGGTCTTTGTATTCAATGAGACCGATGCGGAGGCCCGTGCTCATGCCGTTGGAACAAGTTCTCCAGAGTCCAAATCTGCAAGCTTCTCGACTCAAGATAGAGCAAAACGAATCGTGGTAGATACTCGTGCGCGCAGGCAAATTCCGAAGCGTCCCACTTAGAAGTTAGCGTGTGAATCCTGTTAACAAGGGCGTAGGTATCTAAATGAGCCAGGGCAAATACGTCGATAGAACAGTATTAGTGAAGTTCTTGCCAGAATCGTCTTCCCGAATTCTGCGAAAGGGCTCGAGGTCGCACCCGAGCATAAGGTATAATTTGCCGAGCCGAGTATTGCTCGTAACAGCCGACAATGAAGGGCTTTGTGCCTTAACGGCGAATCTTAAGCGGCTCGGCGTTGAGGCGGATGCGACCTCATCGCTCGAGGGTGCTGCTGCCAGCATCAACTCGAATCATCAAGAACTGGTAGTTCTTGATACTTTCTCCGCAAAAGTAAGCGTGTTCGAATTGTGCAGAAGAATGAGCGGCTGTGGGGAAGCTGTGCTGGGTATTATCTCCCCTTTTGAGATAAAGAAGAGCGAGTTCTTGACAATGTTTCCAGGTATCAACGTACGCTTCTTCATCGTGAGACCGCTGACGATAAGGAAACTTGTCGATGTCTGTAGAGCACGTGCCCCATATGCGTAGCTGCCCCTCGCGATCTTTTTTACCAAAATCTTCTTCTCTTGAATGAGTTGCTATGGTGCAACAGCTTCTATGGAGCATCTTACGCTAGACCAAACGAAGACTGGACATCACCATGCAAAGGCTCTGTTGACTCTACGGCTTTTTGCTTCATTACACATAGAACCACAGGCAGACAAAGCTAGACACCAGGAGAATTAGCACTGATTCCCGAGGTTCCAAGCCATGTGTTTGACAATCGGTCGTTAAATGTGGATTTCCCATCTAGGTTTAATGCAAAAGCCATCAATAGACCCCGAGGCCTTTGACAATACTTTCACGATAGGGACTAGGACTCTGGTATTTCTTTGGGTATATCGAAAGGTTCATCGCTAGGAATCCCAACATGGAAGACTCATCGTCCAAGTGTTATGCGTGTGGGAGGATTTACCTCGCCCTCCTGAAGAAGAATGAACCTGCATCGGTCCAAGATCTCGTATTGCTCACCGCCTATTCAAGGCGGACTATCAGGGCTCATTTGCGACATTTGCTCTCTCAAGATCACATAGAAGGATTACAAGGCGAAAGATGGAAACTGAGACACAGCCCAAACCATAATCAACAGACTGCCGAGAGGTTTTCAAGGAGCAAGATTCCTAGATGAGCGAAAAGAAGGAACTGAAGATCAAAGTCGAATGGATTCTTGGCGCTGCCTCGCCATATTCACAGGGTGGGTCTCTCCGAATCACCCTGCCAAGACAGATTGCCCGAGTCTACGGCCTCCAAAAATGGTCGGCCAGGGAGCTTGAGAAGAAAGTGTTTGTCTTCATAGAGACGGACCAGGGGATCCTTCTGATGCCATTGGAGAAGGCCCTCCAAAACCCTGACCTCCAAGCGTCACGCTTGAGGGTTGACTCCTAGATTCAAAGTCTCCTGATGCATAGCATCAATAGTGAGGATTTGCTCCAATATCCCACGTTAACAGGTAACCTAGGTTGCATGGGTGAACTAGGGTAGAAATGCCAGAACACTCTTAGAAAGTCCAATGCTAGGGCTATCTTCCGGACCGTTTGCACGTTGGGTGGGGAAGCCACGCAACGTGCCGAAGGGCGCGCCAAAAGGCCGAATATTACTGATTTCCGACCACGCACAACTACCTCACTTTGCCAAGGCAAATCTGAGAGTACACAAGTTCGAAGTAGACCTCTCCACAACACTGGAAGAGGCCTTCACCACCTTGGGTCTGGAACTTCACGATTTCGTGATTGTTGATGTTTGTCCTCGGAAGATGAGCATGTTCGAAGTGTACAAACACTTGACTGCGTTTCAACACGATTTCAGAATCGCCTTTGCAACTCCTTTCGAGATAAGGAAAGAAGAGTTCGAAATTATGTTTCCGACTCTCAATATAGCGTACTTCGTGGTCAGTCCCCTAACTGTAGAGAAGCTAGCAGAATTGATCAGGCATGAGTATTCGTTGCCTATTTGCCTAATCAGGATCCCGTCTTCCGAGGGAATTCCCATTCAGGCGTCTTCGACCGACTGGACGAATGATAACAACAGAAGGTCGAGAGACCATAGCAAGGTCTAGGGCAGAGAAGCTAACCCAAGTGCCCTCGTGCACACGTTAGCTCTGCAGCACGGTTCTGGGTGAGATTGGCGGCAAGTATTGATTCTTAGTCCTCCAATCGAAAATGAACTTCACACGCAAACAGCAAACTCTGTTCGTTCTGACAGGACTGGCAATCATCCTTGCAACTCCTCTCACAGCGCTATTCGCCAACATAGGAGGCAGCACTTCTGGAACCAACTACTATGCAACTGGTAACGACTGTTCAGCCGGTATAACACCGGCTTCACAAACCACCATAGATCACTCGTTCTCTACCAATAGCTCAAGCTACAGCATCCAACTAAACGGCGATGTCTTTGACACCCAAGGCAACAGCTATTGGGCGCAAATGGTAGCGGAGGAAAACAGCTCCGGTACATCGACCACTACTCTGCTCCAGCTATCCGTCCTTGTTGGAGGAACCTATCATCAGGCATTCTCGTCCAGATATACCACCACTCTCGGAGTCGGATACTCATGGGAACTAACGCTTTCTTATTCTGGAACAGCAGTCGAAGGAGGCGGTGAACTT
This sequence comes from uncultured archaeon, assembly GCA_963799775.1. Taxonomy (GTDB): domain Archaea; phylum Thermoproteota; class Nitrososphaeria; order Nitrososphaerales; family Gagatemarchaeaceae; genus Gagatemarchaeum. The sequence continues at coordinate 1,986,103 of CAWCYD010000003.1, read as the reverse complement.
CTCGACAACAACTACAACGTCCTCTTTGCAGACACATCACTCTCGTATTCTCCTTCCTCGTACAATATTGCGGGATACGCTGGCGCATACTCGGGTGTTTACGGAATCAATACCGGGACACCACATACTGGCTTCACTCCAAGCGCAACAACGTTGTTCAGCGTTCTGCTTTTCCTGCACGATTCGTCATACACCTACCAATACAGCACATCGAGCAGTATTACTTGCAGCGGACCCTATTACGGTGGGACCAACATCAATACTGCCGAACAATCCAACCTGTCCTACTCTGGAATAACCGAGTACTCGAACGAAATAACCTACGACCTTACAACCTAGGTTGTAAGGTCTCACCTCTTTTTATTTCGAAGTCCAACGAATTAGTCTAGTTGATCTAACGATTGAGTACCCGATGCTATAGTTTCACACCGCTTAAATATCCTAAAACACATTTTTGAAATGTTGTCAACCAATCCAACACTTTGCTTTTCCTTCACCTTATTGTTGCTCATCACAGTTGGTTCCTTTCCTGCGAATGCGATTACTATAGGTCGTTACAGCTATTCCGGGGTCTGCGCGCAGTGCTGGATCATCGTGAACCCTCCTTCTTACACACCCTTCGGTGCTTTTGACAGCATAGAAGCAACGTTTACGAATGAATTCTCAACCAATGTGACGGGGATAGTTTTTGTCGTCGTTCACAACTCCATCGGACAAACGGTCGAAATCTCGACAGCAACCCTGCCGCTTGGTGCAGGCGCTAATGGAACTTCTTACGCGGTAATATTCGGCCTAGTGCCCGGAGCATCATACTCAGGAAACATCTTCGTCACCGAGGCAAGCGGTGTAGCAATCTCTTTGACTACGACCTTGTCCTTCACGGCTTGATGTTCTCGGTCCCAAAGGTTCTGTCGAGTGTCGTTTGGTACCGAACGCATCTTACGCTTGACCGAACGAAGACTGGAGAGCACACCCCTTCGCTCAACTCCCCAATGGATGTGGACGACACCTCCGACACTCGGAGGCGCAGCCGGCCTATAGTCGCCCATGACCTCTGACTGAGGTTTATACGAGCGGGAGAGCGTCGAAGGTCGATGGCAAGGGTCCCGATCCGCTGCGCCGAGTGCAACTGCACCCCTGCGATATGCCTCGCAGCTGAGACCGCGAGGGACTGCAGGGGCTGCTCGCAGGCCTCGAACTCCTTCGCTGCCGAGTGCTGCTGCTGGCAGGCTGCCCACGGCTTCGCTTGAGTTCCAGCCACGCTGCCTAGCGCTTATATGCGAAGGAAGGATAGTTGATGCTGCTCTGAGAGATGGCTACACTCTCGCAAGCCAAGATGCTCGGCGGCATCGGGTCCATCCTCATCTTCATCCCCTTCGTCAGCCTCATCGGCTACGTGCTGCTCATCGTCGCGATCAAGGACGTCGCGGACTACGCCGGGGACAGGACGATCTTCAACGACGTCGTCCTAGCCGCGGTAACGGGGATAGTGGGCGCCCTCTCGGGGGCGGCAGTCATCTTCATCGGGGTCATCGGGTCGAGGTTCACCTTCGGCGTGGCCGGGCTGGCTGGCCTTGGGATAGGCCTCTTCATCGCTTGGATAGCGCTCATCGTCTCAGCCGTCTTCCTCAAGAGGGCCTACGACAAGATAGGCGACAAGCTCGGCGTCGGGACGTTCAAGACGGCCGCTACCCTCTACCTGATCGGCTCGGTGCTGACCATCGTGCTGCTGGGCTTCATCCTCCTCTTCGTGGCTGAGATAGTCCAGGCCATCGCGTTCTTCTCCATCCCAGACGAGCTCCAACCGATGAAGGTGGGCTCTTCGCCCAGCCAGGCATCGATGGACGCGAACCCCCCGCCGACGCCGGGCAGCCCGACCAAGTTCTGCACGAGCTGCGGGACCAAGATCTCGCCGACGGCCACGTTCTGCTACCACTGCGGCGCGAAGCAGCCTTAGACGCTGTTCGCGGGCACGCTTACGCTGGTCGAGGTGCTCGTCTGGGACTGGGTGCTAATCAGGTCGCAAGCCTGCAGGTAGACCTCAAGTGATTGGGCGCCGAAAGGCGCGACCGCCCCCACCACCGAGCACTTGGCAAGGACCGTTGAGCCCGCCGAGAGCTGGTCGACCTGGGACGGCGAGTTCCATACCAGCACCACCTCCCCTGCGGCGACGGTCGAGTAGTATTGTCCTGAGCCCAGGTCCACGCTCACCCCCGTGTCCAAGGTGTCTTGGATGTAGATGGTCTTGTTCGTGTAGGACGCGTCGGCCTGTGATTGGTCTGAAGTGTAGGCCGTGTAGAGCTGCGCCCCTGTCAACGGGTTGTTGGGGGAGTTGACGGCTTTAGGCCCCGCCGAGGAGCCCAGAAATCCCGTCTCGAAGGTGGTGGCCACAAGGAGGACGAGCAGGATCGCGACGACTGCCAAGACCAGCGCCCTCCCTCCGGCGCGTGGACGCCTCCGCTCCTCTTGAGGGGGAGGAGGGGCAGCCCAGCCCTGGTCGGGGACGGGAGGGGGCGAAGTAGGCTGCGACCCCGTCCCAAGCGCCTCAGGCCCGCCGGCGCCCAGCTGGACGAGCTTGGAGCCGCAGCTGGAGCAGAAGAGAGCCTCGTCTGGGAGCTCGTGGCCGCAGCTCGGGCAGTAATACAAGTGCTCGCCCGGATTAGCGCCGTCGATTTAAGGCGCTTGGTGCGACTCTTGTTACTTTGTGTGGGCGGGCTTGAAGACGAACCCGTCGAGGATCTGGCGGAGGTGCCCTCTTCTCCTTCTTGGACTGCTTGAAGAGCTCCGCCCTCCGCTGGGGCGGCAGCTTGTTCCAGTACTTCGCCACCTCGTCCTTCACCTCGTAAGCGAAAAGGTTCCCCTGCTTGAAAGGCGCGTCCCTTCCCTTCTCCACGACTGGAGTCTCTCCTGAGCCGTCGTCGGCCACCCTAATCAAGACCATGCCGCTCAGAGCCGATGTGACTCCTCTTTAAGCGATAGCCTCACGGAGATTCGAGCCCGCGCTTTCAAGAAATTCTTAAAAGCATAGCTAGAAGGCACACGGGCGAAATGTCAGCCGAAGACGGCGAGACCGACGACGACTTCGAAGATGACTTTGAGGACAACGACTCCGACGACGATGACGAGTGACCTGACCGCGATCGTCCCCTGAGCGCGCCCACGTGGCGGCTTTGGTAGCAATGAAGCTGGCCTTCACTATAAATTTATACGTCTGGGAAGTCTCGTAAAGGCGAAATTTGAGCCTCGCCCATCCAGTGAGCGAAGAGAACGCCTTCAAAGACTTGAAGAGGTCTTTGCTGGAGGGACGGAGGCTCCTCGTCTCCGCGGGGCTACTCGCGCTGGCATTCTGCTTCGCAATCATCCTCATCGTCTCGGTCGGGCCCGGGCGCGGCCAGAACGTCTGGTTGGTAATCGGGGACTACGTCGTCACCCTCGGAATCGCTGTCCCGGGGCTGACCCTCTACCTTCTCCGCAAGTACACAGAGCGGTCAATCAGAAGGGGAAACGCGATGGCCTTCTCGACCATGTCGAAGCTGGCCCTGATGTCGGTGAGTTGGGTCTTCCTCGTCGCAATCGTCGCCCTGCTGCTGGTGTAAGAACAGGCCCCTTCTGCGGTCTGGTATGGACCGCGAACACGAATTGCCTTTCCATAATGCTTGTTATTCGAGGATAGGCCTTCCACCAACCGATAGGGTGTGTCCTCCACGGGGACAAATGCCGTCGTCGAGCAGCAGGCTGCCAAGCTGGGGGAGCTCTACTCGACGTGCTCAAGGCTAGCGGCTGAGGAGGAGAGAAAGACAGGCAGGATAGTCGGCACGATGGTCAACGTCCTTGGATGGCTCAAGGAACCCGTCGTGCTCGACCCCAAATCGCTCGGCGACTCGTTCGGAGAGCTCAGGAGCGTCGTCCTGGACAGCGAGGCGAAGGTCGTCATGGAGGATGTGCAGGGGAAGGTCTCCTCCAAGCGGCTGGGCGATTTTAGGACGGAAGAGTGCCTGGCGATATTGGAGCAGGTCTGCCCAGAGCTCGAGAGGCTCGTCTCGAACAAGAGGAGGGCGACCCAGGTCAGACCCGCTCTCTCGCTCAAGCTGGTCGCCGCGGGATCTAAGCTCATAGTCGACAGGCGGAGCTACCGCCTCGTCGTCTCTAACTCCGGGGGCGACTGCGTCGGCTTGAAGGTCTCCACCCAGCTCCCGGGAGGAGCCGATTCGAGGTCAACACGGCCGCACGAGGTGAAGGGAGGAGCTCAGGTCGAGGTGGACCTTGAGGTCTTCAAGGAGCTCGAGGACGCGAAGAATATCAAGGTGGAGATCGATTGCAAGGACACGGACGGGCGGACGCTCTTCTGGGACGGGTCACTGTCTCTGGAGAGGGCTGGATGGCACGAAGCTCCTCTTCATAGCGCCTGAAGCCGGCACTTCAGATAATGACGAGCTCTAGGCCCGCCTCCTTCATGAGGCGGACACCCAGCTGGTCGGGATAGGCAGAGGAGGCGACCACCTTCCTTATCCCGGCGTTGATTATCATCTTTGAGCAAAAGGTACACGGAGTATGGGTCGAGTAAAGCGTCGCACCGGCTGTGGCTATCCCATTCTTGGCAGCCTGGACTATAGCGTTCTCTTCGCTATGACAGCAACTGCAGGCGTCCAAGTTGGTGCCAGACTTCATCCTTCCGTCCTTGACGGCGAGGCACCTTGCGCACCCTCCCTCGTCACAATGCTTCGTCCCCGCCGGTGTCCCGTTGTAGCCGGTCGAGACAATCTGTCTGCCCAAGACAAGAACTGAACCCTTCGCCGATGACAGACACGTCGACCTGGTCTTGACGACGTTGGCGACCTGCATGAAGTACTCGTCCCATGAGGGCCGGCTACGCTTTCTCTTCTCCAAGGCTTCGATGACGGGGTGAAGACGTAGCAAGAAAAGGATTCTGCCACGAGACCCGGCGGCCGCTCAACTTTATTGGGGACGGCTCGTGCGGGCCTCGCGTGACCAAAGCGGCGCTCGAGTCCCGGCGCAGCGTGGACCTCCCCGTCAAGGTGAACAGGAAGGCGCCTCAACCGTCCCTCCAGCCCTTCACCGACTACTTCGAGGGCTTCGAGAAGGTCGGCGCAGTGAGGGAGGTCTTCGGCGACAAGACCGAGGAGGTCCTCTCGCGGCTCAGGATAGGGTTCCTCTCGAACAGGTGGATGTACATGGGCATCAGGGACCACGACGGGAACCTTGCGGTCGGGACATACCACCTCAGGAACAGCGACGACCACGTGCTCTACCTAGACATCGTCCACGAGCTCTTCCACATCGGCCAGTGGATGAAGGACAAGGAGTGGTTCACCAAGGAGCACGAGAAGTTCATGGGGAACTTCGAGCTCTACTGGGTCTCGCCCATCGAGGTCCCGGCCTACAAACACGCGGTCGAGGAGGCGGAGAGGCTCGAGATGCCAAAAGCCCAGCTTGTTGAGTACTTGAAGATGGGGCCGCCTACCAAGGTCTGGAAGCAGTTCGTAAAGGACCTCAAGCTGGAGAAGGAGGGCTCGAAGAAGGCCTTCGCAAGGACGACGAAGAGCCTCCCGGTAAGGTTCAACAGGCAGCCCGCGCTGTCGCTTCATCCGTTCACCGAGTACTTCCAGGGGTTCGAGAAGATGCCCGCGGTCCAGAAGATCTACAGGAAGGGAACCGCTGGGGCCCTCAAGAAGCTAAAAGTCGAGTTCATAGAGGCGCCGTTCGGCTCGATCTTCCCGAGCGACGACGACGGGCACATCGTGGTCAACTTGGGCTGGATGAAGGGGGCGACCGACAGGGCGGTCTACCTCGACCTGATGCTCTGCATGGCCCTCCTAGAGAGCTTCGGGAAGGAGGGGCCGACGGAGAGGTCGCAGTTCGGCAACAGCCCGGGGATGCTCGCGGCCTACAAGGCGATGGTCGCCGAAGCCAGGAGGCTAGACGCGCCGGACGCGGAGATAATGGAGCACCTGATGTTCGTGAGGTTCTTGATGGGCGAGCCGGCGTTCCGGAAGTTCGTGAAGGCCCTGGGCTTGAAGACCAAGTGAGCGGAATAGGCCTCGTTACGCCTCGGAAGGACGCGTCAGCTCGAGGTCGGGACCGGCATCTCCACGACTTGGGCGCTCTCTTTCTTGGAGAGCATCGCGAGGGCCGTCTGCAGCTCCTCCCTCTCCTTGGTGTTGCGGCTCCTCATTGCGGAGAAGCGGTCGTTGATGACCGCGAAAGAGGAGTCGCTTATCTCGCCTGACCTGAACTGGACGCTGACGTTGAGCAGGAACTTGGAGATGGTCTGGTCCTGCTCCTCGATCTCCTTGACCCTCGACCTCATCTCCTCTAGCGATTTCAGGCTGGACTCTTCCAGTTTGGCTGCCCTCGCCTCGTACTGGCTGCGCATCTGCTCGAGCTCGGCCGTTGCCGTCCCCTTCTCCTTCGAGTCTCTCTCGAGCTCCAGGAGGGCCGAGACCCTCTTGCGCAAGACCTCCGACTCTCCGGTGACGCGCGTGACCTCGGCCTTCCACATCGGGACGACGATCAGGGTCTGCTCGTGGCAGAGCAGCCTGCTCCCCTTCACCTCGGTCAGCGAGCCGCTCCCCTGGTCGAGCCCGACGGACTCGACGTCGCCGTTTATCTTCAACGTGAAACCCGCCACCACACCCATCTGCCTCCCGTAGAGGTCCATCCACTGGTTTGCCCAGGAACCCGACAGCTTCGCTCGATTGCATGGTGTCCAGGAGCCCGCATCCGCACATTATCGGCGGAGTGAAAATCGGTTTCTCAAAGTGTCAATAACTTGGACGGCCCTGTCGTTGCGCTCCTTCTCCTCATGGATTTCGGGTCGATATTCGGGGTGCACAACCGCTTATTACCTCGAGAGCGAGAAATAGGCGTTTGTCTCAGCCCTGCGGCAAGGCGCTCGTCGGCCAGTTGTGGCACGTCCACCACTGCGTCAATGAGAGCGACGACATCCACGGCGAGAAGCACTCCTGCCCTTGCGGGCACCAGTGGACGAACGAGGAGCAACTGACGCTTGCTCCGTATCTGAAGGTCTTCTCCGAAGCAGGCTGAACTCCCCAAGCAAAGAAAAGGTTTCTAGTCGGCCCGTCCTTCTCTGAGGGAACCTTGTTTTACAAGGGCGGGAAGATGGAATCGACATCCCCAAACACGGATCTCCATGGGTATGGGGCCGAAATCAGGAAGGAGCTCGAGAAGCGCGTCCCTGCCAACAAGGAGCTGACGGTCCTCGACATCGGGACGGGGTTCGGGTTGAACGTGGAGTTCCTCGCGCGCCGGCTAGCCAAGGGGAGCGAGATCTGGACCGTCGACCCCTCCAAGGACGTCCTGGGCGGGGTGAAGAAGAACCTGGACAAGGAACTCGCGCGCCTCGTCAAGTTCGCCGAGGCCAGCGCCGAGGAGCCTGGGATTCGAGTCCGGGTTCTTCGACATCGTGGTCTCGGTCATGGTGCTCCACCACATCGAGAAGCTTCAGCCTGCCCTCAAAGAGATGACGCGGGTCTTGAAGCCTGGAGGGGCCCTCCTCATAGTCGACTACGCGCCGAAGGCCTCGCACGAGCTCGAGTTCCAGACGCGGAACGATGAGGGGGACTTCTTCAAGCCGGCGCTCGTCACAGGAGGGATAAGGAAGTTCGGCCTCGCGGGCAGGTCCCGCGATTTCGGAGTGTGGTATATGGTGGAGGCGAAGAAGCCCGCGGCTAGGCCTCTGCATGCACCACGGGCTGCACGCGCCAGACCAAGAGCGGGATGATGAAGACCGCCGTGTACAGCCCGCCTGTCAGCCAAGCCAGCGGGTAGCCGTATCCCACCACCACGAAGGAGAAGACGTAGGGCGCCCAGAAGCTGAAGAGGAGCTGGATGGAGTTGACCCAGCTCAGGCCGACCGCCCTCTGAGTCCTCTGCGGATACGAGTTCCACGCAGTCCCGAAGGCGAACGTGTACCCCACGCCGCTCGCGAGGCCCACGATGATGGCGGAAGCTGCCACGGAGAGGGGGGTCGCAAGGTAGGCGAGCGCGACGCCGACGGCGATGGCAGCGCCCGAGAGCGCCAGGACGGGCTTGACTCGCTTGACCCTGTTGTGGAAGTGGCCTGCGAGCGGGGCGGTGAAGAGGCCACAGAGGACCACGAGGCTGCCCACCGCGCCTGAGAGACCGGCGGAGAGGCCCAGGCTGTCGTGGAGGTAGACCTCGACGAAGGTGGCATCGAGCGTGTTGCCTATGTTGTAGGCGAGAAGGACGGCCCCGACCAAGAGCAGCCACCTGTCGAGGAAGATCCTCCTGAGGTCGGGGAGCCTCATCGCAAAGTCCCGCGCGGGCTCGGCGCGGGGGACGAAGAGGTAGAGGAAGACGGTCGAGACAAGGCCGAGCCCTCCTATGAGCACGAGGCTGAGCCTCCATCCCATGGCGACTCCGACGAGGGCCCAGACGCCCAGCCCGATGCCGCCGCCGAGCGAGGCAGTCGCGTTGTTGAGACCGAGGACGAAGCCGGCCCTTCCGGGCCGGGAGTGGCTCGTCATCAGGGCGATGCTTGGCGCGAAGAAGAGAGCCATCCCCATCCCGCTGAAGAACCTCAGGACGGCGATGAGGCCGATGCTCGAGACCGCCCCGCAAATGACCGCTGAGAGGGAGAGGATGAGCATCCCAGTGATGCAGATCCTCCTAGGGCCGTACTTCGCCGAGAGCAGCGCTCCTGGGACCTGGAAGAGGCCTATCCCGACGAGGAAGGCCGACGAGATGAGCCCCAGGCCCGAAACTTGAGAGTGGAGGTCCAGCGCGATGAGGTAGAAGATTGGCGGGATGGAGAACCAGTTGATCGAGTAGAAGAGCCTGTTCGCGAGCACCGTCACGACGACGCGATTCTGTCTGTCTTCGACCAATTCGGCGGCCCGGATTCGGCTCGTCCCTGTTGCCTCTTTAGGTGTTGGGCCTTCTCCGGGGGTTGAAGCAAGACCCGGGGCGAATGTTGCGCTCCGCCCCGGGAGATGGGTGAGTTCTCCCGAGCGTTAGTTTTCTACGACTACGGTCCGCATGGTCTGGGCTGACTCGCTGACCTGGTCGAGCTTGGACTGGAATGACTGCAGCGGTGTGACCGACCACCTATTGTCCGCCCAGAACGGAAGGTTCCCTAGAAGTTTGCCGACCTCCGAGTTGGACTCGGCGTCGATTATGAAAGCACAATCCCTCGCACCTGCGACCATCCCGCCGACGACCTTGTCCTCCTCGACGAGCTTCTCGAGCGCCTCGAGGCTGGGCTTGACCACGTGCTGGACATACATTGCAGACTCCTCTCGGGTCTTGCCCGCGAGCGCCTCTTCGATCATTTCGCCGGTGACTAGATAGTGCATTGTCAGGTATCGGGCAGATTTTGCATTTACGCCTAATCGACGTCGCAACGGTGATGATAGAGACGTGACGTTGAGCTATTGGCGAGAGGGCGCACTATAGAGAATCATTCGCTAGAGCTCCATCCACTTGATGGAGCAGCCGAACGGCCGCGTGTCGGCGACCCTCGGGGTCTTGCCCGCGGCGAGGTCGTCCAGGGCGTTCCTGAGGTCCGGGCTCTTGACCGCAGAGGGTGCCCTGGAGTCGTCGATCCTTCCCCGGTAGCGCAGCTTCCTCTCCTTGTCGAACGCGAAGACGTGCGGGGTGCACACGGCCCCGTACGCGGTGGCCACCTTCTGGTCGGGGTCGCGGAGGTAGGGGAAGTTGAAGCTTTTCTCCTTCGCCCTCTTCACCATCTCCGGATAGCCGTCCTCGGGGTAGGTCTTGTCGTCGTTGGAGTTTATCGCGACGAGCTGGACCCCTTTCTGCGCGTAGTCCTTCTGGATGGCGACCATACGGTCTTCGTACGCCTGGGAATATGGACAGTGATTGCAAGTGAAGATGACCACCAGGATCGGCTTGGCGTCGAAGGAGTGCAGAGAGTAACGCTTGCCGTCTGCCGCCTGCAGGTCGTGGAAATCCGGGGCTGCAGCTCCCAGTCCGAGCAAGGATTGCGTTCACGCCAGGGCGCGAACTTAACCCTTGTCATAGGGCCATTTAGCCAGAATCCCTATTGAGATTCTATATTCCACATTCAAGTATAGAGCCCTCTTCGAAGCGGTTCATTAGCCTCGGAGACACTCCAGAATCCATGCCACGGGTAAGAGATTTGATGACTTTAGACGTGCCATTGACCACGCTCAACACCCCCGTGAGCGACGCGGCACGGTTGATGAGGGGCGCTGACAGGGACAGCCTCATAGTCTTCGATTTGGGAAGGGCGACTGGGATAGTGACCGAGAGGGACATCATCCGGAAGGTGACGGCTGAAGGGAAGGATCCGCTCCACGTCCACGTCGGGGACATCGTCTCCTCGCCGCTCATCACGATCCATCCTGACAGGCCCGCAAGAGAGGCCGCGGCCCTGATGCTTGAGAAAAAGATCAGGCACCTCCCGGTGGTGAAGGAGAACCGCCTTCTGGGGATAATCACGTTGGCGGACTTTGCGAAGCACATGAGCAAGAAGAGCGTGAAGGACGAGATCCTGGAGTCGATGGGGAAGGACGCCGACCAGCCCCTAGCGGCGCTGCAGGCGAGCTAGCCCTCGCTCCCGTTCTCGAACTAGCCCGGCGCGAGTAGGCTCTTACGTCCGGAGGATATCGACGAGCCGCGTCGGCCCTCTGGCTCTGCGGCGCTTCGTCGACTCGAACGAGGAGAGCATTATGAAAAGGGAGAACGGGTCGTCGTTCCTCATCCTGATTTCGTCGTCTACGACAAGGGCCCTCAGCTCCTTGGAGGCGCCGTTGCAGAGCTTGCATCCGCCCCTCGCGCTTCCGTTGACCATGTGATCCGCGATCATGCGGTGGACGCTGGCGGTGGGGCGACCCAGGAGCTTGGAGATATCCACGAAAGTAAGGTGTTTCAGATTGCGCGAGACGCCCTTGTGCAGCATCACGGCGAAGTAATGCTCGTCGAGAGCGGTCTTCACGCGGCTTCGGGCTATCTCGCGGAGCACCTGCTTGGCGATCAACGCCCCCGCTGCGCTGTCGACCGCGTCCGGAGGCATCATTATCTTGATTCCCAACGATTTCGCCTGGAACGAGGCCTCCGCGGTGATAATTCACCGATTGGGACGTTCGGGCAGGTTCCGCGAGGGGGCTTTCTGGAATCGGGCAGAGGTGAATTCTTGCAGGTTTCGGGTGGCTAGTGGGACCGCGATTGGGCTGCGACGCGGGGCGACTTTGAGAGGGCCGATATTATCTCGCTGCAGAAGGCTGGGAGGTCGTCAGGCACCCGCGAAGTGATGAGGTCGCCGTCTCTCACCACCGCCTTGTCCACGTACTTGCCGCCCGCGTTCACGACGTCGTCCTTTATCGATTTGTAGCAGGTCACCGTCTTCCCTTTGAGCACGCCCGCTGAGACGAGCATCGAGCCTGCGTGGCATATCGCTGCGACCACCTTCCCTTCGTTGTACGCGTCTCTCACGAACTTGACCATAGCTTCCGACCTCCTCATGTAGTCGGGAGCGAACCCGCCCGGGATAACAACCGCGTCGAACTGCTTCGCCTTCGCGTCCTCCGCGGAGACGTCTGCCTTGACCTCCAACCCGTGCTTGCTCTTGTAGGTCGCACCCGCGTTGGGCGCCACGACTGTGACATCCGCTCCAGCCTCCCTCAACCTGATGAGTGGGTACCACAGCTCCAAGTCCTCGTACATGTTCTCCGCGAGCACCGCTACTCTCTTCCCGGCGAGGGGTTGGTCCATGTCTCTACTCCTCGGCTCCTTCCTAGTGATTTAAGAATTGGGGGGCGCGAGCATCCCGAGCGCCCTCATGACGGACCTCTCGTCGAGCCGCCACGTCTTCGAGTCGCCGTCGAAGAGGAAGTAGGATATCACGAACCTCGTCGCGCGGCTCTGGTCCATGACGAAGATCCTCAGCTTCTCCCCGACCTTGTTGGCGAAGGCGTCGATGTACTCCATGAAACCGATGTAGGCGTAGTGGGGCAAGAATAGCTCCGCGCAGTAAGAGGAGCCGTAGGCCTCGCTCCAGAGGAAGGGCGTCCTGTTGAGGAGCAGCATCAGCTCGGCGAGCTCTTCCCGCGTCCCGTCCTCGAGTAGGATGGTGAGTTCGATGTAGAAATCCTTCCTTGAGACGGCCCTCTCGTGCTCCAGGTCGGCCCGCGTGCCCTGCCAGACAAGGCGGTAGCCCTTGATCAGGCCGCGCGCCTTCACGTGGTCGCGGTAGTGGAACTCCAGGGCGTTGACGCTAACTCCTAGGTCGTCGGCCATCCTGACGAGCGTCTTGCCCGCGTCCTTGTCCAGCTCTTTCAGGATCAGGAGGTCAGTCCTGTCGTACTTCTCGGCCTTCGGGGCCGCTCCTAGCGCGAGCTTCGTTCCGTCCTTGTCTATGGCGGTCCAGTCGAACGCCCAGGTCCCGCGTACAAAGTCGTAGAACGCCGGCTTCATGGGCGGGTTCCTCATCTCGTCGAAGGAGAGGATCTCCAGTTCTGTGAACAACCCTGCCCTCTGCAGGCCCATGTACACCCCAGCACAACGCTCTGCCAGGCCGTGGGGGACGGCTACGTGCACGAGATACTCTCCCCTGAGAAGAACGCGCGTGAAGCTGTGGAGATAGCAGAGGTCGCTCAGGGCGCTGAAGATGGATTTCGCGTTCTTCTCGCAACTGGAGGCCAGCTTCACAATCAGAATGAGCCTCTTGAACCCGAGCCTCGAGTAACTGGGCATCGCCTGAATCTTTATTCCCTTGTTCAGAAAGAAGCGGTGGTACCTGTATCTCACGGTCTCCTTGAAGATTTTCTGGGTCAGAGCGATTTGGTTCACGTTGGGGCCCACCTCGGCGATGGACCTGGCCATCTGCACCAGCTCGCGATTGAGCTTCCTTCGAGGCGATTCGTCGAGGGCGGAGGCCTGGGGCAGGCTCAACTCCTCTCCGGTTGTCTTGAAATGAATATAGCATTACTTGTGTAAAACTGACAAGATTTCGTGCCTTTCCGTGCGCCAAGAACGGGCTATTGCCCGACGAGCTGGACCGCTACCTTCCTCGTGCGTGGTCTAGTGTCGAACTCGACGAGCACGATTTGCTGCCACTCGCCCAACACGAGGTCACCCTTCAGGAACGGAACTGAGAGACTTGGCCCCACGAGTGACGCTTTCACGTGCGAATGACCGTTTCCGTCGTGCCACCTCTTCTGATGCTCGTAGTCGACGCCACGCTTTGGAGCCACCCCTTCGAGCATCGCCGGAAAGTCCTTGACGAGCCCGGGCTCGAACTCGATGGTCGTTATCGCGGCCGTGGACCCCGTCACGAACACGGTAGCCACGCCGTCCCCTAGGCCCGACTCACGGACAGCGCCTTGGACTCTCCCTGTGATGTCCACGATGTCCTCCTCGCCGCCGCTTCCGACCTCGAAGCTCTTGGGAACCACTCTCACTGCCATCGCGAGGGAAAGGTGCAGACGGGCGATATTTTAGGCGACTGCGCCAGAGAAGCAGCCTCTAACATAGTTCTGGCGCAGGCTTGCGTAAGGGTATTGGGGCTTGGTCCTCTGAATAGGTTCGTACATGAACGGCATTACCGCAGGTGCGGCCACGGTCATCTTGATAATTCTGGCAGTCGCGACTATATCCTTTGTCGCGATGGGGCCCCAGCAAAAGACCTCGTCCGTCTCGACGACGCTGACGCCGTCGACGTCTTCGACGACATCCCTCTCGCCGACTACTGTAGCGGTTGCCACAACGCCGGCCGCGAGCAGCACCTCGACGACCAGCACCGAGACGACACCCTCAACAACCACTACGAGCAGCCCGACGATCACCATCAGCGCAACTACGACCGGGACGTCTTCGACATCGTCGACGAACAACGCTACGACGACGAGCAACGCTACGACAACCAGCACGACGACGACCAACAGCACGACAAGCACCACGGAGACAGAGACAGCCACCTCATCCACGACGACCACCACGGCGCCTCCTCCTCCCGCGACATACACGCTCACAATCGCAGGCGAGCTCCCTGACGGCGCGACCTTCGCAGGCCTCACTGCTCTAGTGACAGGCCTGAACCAGCCAGGCACGCCCCAGCCCCTGCCCGCCTCTATCAACCTCCCGGGCGGAGTCGTCTACATGATAACAGCAGCGACTCTGAAGGGCTACTCCTTCGTCAAGTGGTCTTCGGGCGTGACCTCCGCTGGCGTGACAGTGCTCCTTAACCAGAACACCAGCCTCGTCGCCTTCTACAAGCCGCTCGGCGCACAGACGCTCGCAGTCACCGCGAAGCTGCTGAACGGCAAGTCCCTGGTCGGCGTCCAGCTCGACATCATCGACCACCAGCTGCAGCAGGCGAGCGCCCACAGCATCGACGTCATCCCCGCCAACTTCACCGCCAAGTACGGCGACGTCTACACGGTGACGGCAGACTCGGCCGCCTCGGTCCTATTCCAATACTGGAACGGCGACCACAGCCTGACCAACGCGAGCCTCACAGTCACGCTCACCGGGAACACCACTGTGACGGCCTACTTCCAGCAGCTCGCGTTCCCCTACGCGCACTCGGGGGCGGGCAACCACACTATCACGGTCATCGCGCACACCATGGACGGCGGGCTGGTGGTCGGCGCCTACTTCCAAGTCAGGATAAACGGCGTCTGGAACAACATCGCGTCGGGCTACACCCCAGGCTCCGTCTCGGTCCCGAACGGGAACGAGGAGCTCGTCATGTACCACTGCGCCCAGACGGCGGGATGCGAGAACAAGTTCTTCGTCTACAGATACTACAACAACACGACGCCGACCACATTCACGCGCTGGCAGTACATCAACCTCCAGAGCGACATGGTCGTCAACTCGTTCTACCAGGTGATACCCGCGAGCGAGGCGGTCCATGTCACCATCGAGGCGACGGACTCGTCGAGCGGGCAGCCGATCTTCGTAAACTGCACCTGCGGCTCTCTCATCACGATTGCCAACCTGAACGGGACCACCATCGCGCAGTCGCTCGAGCCGTACTCGTTCTGGCTCATCAGCGGCCAGAGCTACACGGTGACGGTCGGGCCCCTGTCAGGCTATACCTTCCAAAGGTGGACCACCGGCTCGACGTCGTTCACGATCAGCTTCGTCGCACAGGCCGTCAACCCATCGCAGGACCCCTACTACCAGTACTTCGCGGCGATATACGCGAAGTAGTAGGGTCGTTCTGGAGCCTAGGATTATAACTCCCCCGACTAATCTTGGCTACGAAGGACCGTGAACGCGCGCCTAGCTGTCGTCGCCTCTGTCGTTGTAGTCGCAGGCTTGCTGGCGGCCGCTTTTCTGATCACGGCGCAGCCTGGTCAGACCACGAGCACGCGGACTGCGCAGTCCTCGAGCACTTCGACGAGCACGGCGAGCGTCGAGAGCAACGCCAGTGGCTCGCTGAAGCTCGAGCTCTCCGTGAACCCCGCTCCTAACGGGACTCTGGGGATCTACGTGGACGAATACAACTCGCTACAAGGCCTGAACAACGCCTCCGCTTCAACAGATTGGCCTGTCACCGGGCTCTCCATGGGAGCCTGTGGGACAGGTGACCTCCCGTTCGGCGTGGCGATGTATCGCGGGACGTACATCACCCAGAACGTCTCCGGAGGCCAACAGCTCCGGATCTTCCCTGTCGTCCCGTGCCCGTTGTTCCTCAGGCTCGTCACTGGGTATCTCTTTCAGCCCACGAGCGACCTTGCGGTCATCCTTCCTGGCGGAAGCAACGCGACCTCCGTCGCGATTGCGGCCAAGGTCAACGTGACATCCCTGTATCCGAGCGGGGTCAGCGTAGGGTCGACGACCTCACCCACGCCCTTGCAGCCGGGCCCGTACACGGTCGCGGCGGGCGATGAGTGGGGATCCCTCGTCCTTCTTCACTTTGTGATGGGTGCGAATGGTTCGCTGACGGTCACTACCACAATCGCCGGTTCAAGCGCAACCGGGACATTGTTGGCGGCCTTCGACGTCGGGCCGACGCAGCCTGTGTGCAGCGCCAGCTCTTCCATGGGCCCCGCTCCATCTCAGTACTCTTCGATTCAAGCGGTCCTTACACCACCCCTTGGAGAAGGTCAGACGCATTATGTGGTCTCTTGGGTCTCGGATGGTTGCAATGTCTCAGGGACCTTCCAGGCGTCTCTGTTTCCGGGCAACTACTCCCTGAGCCTCTCTCCATGCCAATTCCCTGGCTGCAGCTCCTCCCTTCCCAAGAGCTTCACGATAGTGGCGAACCAGACGACGCAGCTCAACGTCACGATAGACACTGGAATCAGGTAGGCCTTCTGAACGGGGAGCAGTGTAACCATCTTCTGTAATCGTCTCTCATCTCTTCGCTACGGTCCCGGGATTCCGCTCGGTTATCTGTGTCTTTTTTCGTCAGTCGCGCTGCATGAGGGTGAAGGCGAAGGGATGGTAGTGGCGACCGTCCCTGCGTCCAAGCACGTTTGCGTCTTCTGCGAGAGACAGCTCTTGGTCGACATCAACGCTGGAGACGGGTCCTTTATGATTCTTTGCAGCGGGTGCGAGGGCGAGATGATCGACTGCCACTGCAAGGGATACGGGAGGCATTGAGCGTTATGGGAACTTAGCCGCGAGCCACTCCCTAGCCGCCATCAGTTCCTCTATCGCCAACGCGTGGGTAGCCTCGGCCCATCTGAGGGTGACGTCCGCCCCAGCTTTGTCGAGGAGCTCGGTGAGCTTCACTGTCTCAGCACCTGAGACGATCCTGTCGCGGGCCCCAGCCAGGATCATTATCGGCTTGCCCGAGAGGTTTGGGAGGGTCTGCGGAACGAAGGGGACCATCGGGCGGAAGAGGACCGCGCCTGCAAGCGAGCCCGGGTGGAGGATCAGCAGGCTCCCTGCGATGTTGGCGCCGTTGGAGTAGCCCACGGCGACCACCCTCCCGCGGTCGAAGCCGTAGGCCTCCGAGGCCTGGTCGATGAACCTTGCCAGCGCGTGCGTCTGCTCGGTGAGGTCGTTTATGTCGAAGACCCCCTCACCGAGTCGCTTGAAGAAACGCGGCGCGCCGTTCTCGAGCACCCTGCCGCGTGGGCTCAAGAGCGCCGCCTTCGGCGAGAGTTCCTTGCCCATCTGGATCAGGTCGTTCTCGTTGCCCCCGGTCCCGTGGAGGAGGAGCAGGGTCATTTTGGAGCCGGTCGACGGGACGAACTTGAGGACGAAATCGAGGTCCGCCATCAGGACACCTGCCCGTAGGGGATGCTCTCCGGAGGAGAGGTGACCTTCTCGTATTTTGGAGGCCAGCTGCGCGTGTTCTTGCTGTCGGTCTCCCTCAGCGCCGCCTCTATCTTGCCGCGCGACCCCTCCAACCACTTTGGCAGGACGAGCGAGGTGCCCGAGCTTGTCGGCGGGCTCGTCGACGCCATACCCTGGCTTCTTCGTCGCGATCTCGAGGAGGTTGTAGTCGGGGTCTCTGAAGTAGAGCGACCTGAACCAGAACCGGTCTATTATCCCCGAGTTGTGTATCCCCGCATCGTCGAGGCTCCGCTTGATCCTCAGCTGGTCCTCGTCCTCTTCGACGGCCAAGGCGATGTGGTGTATGTTGCCCCTCCCGACCATCCCTGTCTGCGCGGTCGGCGAGGTCAGGTACCTCAGGAACCCGGGGTTATCGCTCGTTCCCACCTCTGCCAGGGTCGTCCCTGGCTGGTCCGGATTGGGCCTCTCGGAGAACCCCTCGATGCCGAGCAGCTTCTCGTGGAACTTGTGCGTTACCAAGGACTCGCTCGAGAGGGGGGACGCGTGGTCGAATTTTACAAGTTTCATCTCAGAGGTGAATTGCGGCGTCTTCGCGTCCTTTAGTTGCTGCGTGAGATAGTCGGCCGAGACGTTCTCGGGGTTGGCGGCCGTGACCTCAACGAGGACGCCATCAGGGTCGCGCAGGTATAGCGAGAGGCGGCCCTGCCTCTGATACGGGCCGGCCACGCTAACACCGTTCTCGCGCAGCCACGCCATCCATTTTGGGAGCGCGTCGACGCTCTTGACCGAATAGGAGAGATGGTGCGGAGACCCAAGACCTACGCTCCCACGTGGGAGCTCCGGCCACTCGAAGAAGGTGATCGCGGTCCCTGTCGTCCCTCTCTCGTCGGCGTAGAAGAGATGCCGGTGAACTGGGTCGTCCTGGTTCACGGTGAGCTTGACGCGCCTCAGCCCAAGGACCCTCCGTGTAGAACCTCCGGTTGGCTTCCTGGTCGGACGTGACCAGGCTGATGTGATGCAGCCCCTTTATGAGACCGGAGACCTTCGACATGACAAGTGGTAATAGGGCGCGCTTGTTAATAAGTCCGGTAGTAAGTTACTACTAAGTAGGTAAGAAATACCTCACCGCGGCCGCTTCCATCCGATTGAGCCTCGACCGACTCCGAAACATGCCATAGGACATAGCTTCGATTTGCCGAGGGACTTGACCCGGGCCGCAAGAAGGGTGCGAGACGGCGCATCGAATAAATACGCGGCACCAGAGTCCGAGCGCCGGATTGCCGAGCAAGTCGAAACTATCCAAGCGGGCCAAGCCGCAGAAAGCCTCAGGGTCCGGACAGGAGGCCAAATTGGTGTGCGCGGAGTGCTCCAGCAACTTCACGACCAAGATAGCTCTGAACAACTTCGAGAAGGAGGCAGGCAAGAAGTTCCCTTGCCCGAAGTGCGGCGCGGTCTACGAGCTCGTCAGCCTCTTGGAGGGAAGGATTACGGTCACCATCCTGGCAAAGGGGGAGACCAGGACGTACGGCAAGACGTACGACGTCACGACGAAAGACTTCGCCCGTCCCCTGTAGGGCCCTTCCGTAGTCCTGTGAGTGTTAATAGGGACGGAGCCCGGCACCGTCTGGCGAGGTAGCAGAATTGACACTCATGGGGGACATCAGAGCTTCTTTCAAGGCGAAGGGTCTGGAGTACGTCTCGATGGCCGAGTCGACCAAGGACCCAAGAAATCGGTGGTGACATACAAGGACGCGTCGGGGAAGACGATGACCAGGGAGGTCGCGATCGAGCTTGCACAGCTCGAGGAGACCGTGGCGGAGATCGACGTAATCGACCCCGACGACATCGCCAATTACTTGCTGGGTTGACGTTGACCTGTCACCTCTAAGGTAAGAATAATCCTAACCAAGAACTCATAAGTGAGGGTGTTGCGACACCAGGCTGATGTCGCTCGACCAGCCTATCGACGAGCCGACGATGATAGGCGACACGCCAGAGGACAGGGCGAGAGCCGCACAGCGGAGGAAGAGGCTCAGGATCGTTGCTGCCGTGGTCGTCGTCATCCTGGCTGTGGGAATCGTTGTCGCCTTAATCCCGACCACACCCAGCAAGAACTTCACGGTGGACTTCGCGAATAGCCGCTGCGCAGCCGGCGGTTCGCTGTCATGCAATGTCTTTCTCGACCCCAAGCCTGGCTACACTGCGACGGCGTCTCTGGTAAAGTCGGTGCAGATAAACGGGACAGACACCACCACCTCTACGGTGAAGATGGCCGGCAGTGAAATTCAGATCGGGGCGAGCGTCCCACTTGTCGCGGAGTCACACTGTCTGCCTGACATCGGGTGCAGCCAGCCGCCCCCGACACACGCACAAATCACCGTCTTTATGACAGATGGGACGACTGTCTCCGCATTGCTAGGCGTAACGAACGGAGAGTGAGGACTGGCTGATGTCGCTCGACCAGCCTATCGACGAGCCGACGATGATAGGCGACACGCCAGAGGACAGGGCGAGAGCCGCACAGCGGAGGAAGAGGCTCAGGATCGTTGCTGCCGTGGTCGTCGTCATCCTGGCTGTGGGAATAGCGATAGCACTTCTGCCGACCACGCCCAACAAGAACCTCACAGTGGATATCAGCAGCCGCTGCGCAGCCGGCGGTTCGTTCTCGTGCACCGTCGTGCTCGACCCCAAGCCTGGCTACACTGCGACGGCGTCTCTGGTAAAGTCGGTG
The DNA here is from genome assembly GCA_963799775.1 of uncultured archaeon. Classification (GTDB taxonomy): domain Archaea; phylum Thermoproteota; class Nitrososphaeria; order Nitrososphaerales; family Gagatemarchaeaceae; genus Gagatemarchaeum. The sequence goes on along the minus strand of CAWCYD010000003.1, from coordinate 1,966,131 downwards.
CAGATCAATGATACGTCTGCCACGACCAATGTAAGGATGTCTGGGAATGACATCCAGGTGACAGCGAGCGTTCCTCTGGTCCCGATGGAGCACTGTCCGCCGGACATTGGATGCAGCTTACGGCCTCCGACGGAAGGCCAAGTCGTCGTCTTTCTGACAGACGGGACGACGGTCTCTGTCTTCCTCGGCGAGGGCGGCATCATCAAATAGATGCAGGAGAACAAGCTCAGCCCAAGAGTCAGTCTGGCTGGTGGAGCTTGCTATGGGCTGCGAAGTTCAGCTGTGGATTCGTGGGGTCGGTCCCTGTCACTCTTGCGCCGCATTTCTTGCAGACCCTGCTTAGCCTGAATCCCTCGAGTCGAACCGGGTATATCATGCTCAAAGCACAACACCCTGAGACGCCAGAGGAGTGAAGTTCCAGATGAGTGTTTCACAAGTAGAAGGTTCCAAAAGGGAGATAACCCAGTGCCACCCCTCCCATAGGGCCTTGGCCAAGTCCTGCGAGTGGTGCGGGCAGCCCGCCGCCAGAAGCGAACCGACGCTCTGCGCCGAGTGCTACTACAAGTACTGGGAGAAGACGACCCAGAAAGTGAGCAAGCTCATGACGATCTGGTGAGCGCCTGCTCGCCTAGTAGAACGCACGTTTCTCCTTCACGTCAATCCCGCGCGTCTCCGGAGGCTTGTACTTCCAAGCGAGGATCCTCGCCACGTCGTGCTCCGTCCTCGCTGGTATCAAGGTCGGAGGAGTCTCTCGCGTCCAAATCCCCTGCGAGTTGATGAGCAGTCCCTTGTTCCGTGCCTTTATTGTCATGCCTATCGTGTGCCCCTTGGGGCCCGTGGCCCACATGTACGTCACGCCCCAAGAATCTTCGCTCGGGCAGATGAAGTAGTTGATCTGCACGCCCTTGTAGAGGAAGCCTGCTATCACCTCGCCGAAGTTGATCTCCCTGGCGCCTATCTCCCCAAGACGCTCCTCGACCTTCGCCTTCCACTTTGCGAACTCGCCCTTGGGGATGACCGCGAAGTCGATGTCGTGCACGACACGCGCTTGCCTTCTCAGGCTCCCCGCGAGGTCGATTCTTTTGCAAAGGTCATTGGTCCTCTTCTGAAAGTCGTCTGCGATCTTCTTCGCGAACTTGGGGTCGAGGTCCTTCTTGTAGGCCAAGGTCACTTCAACTGGGAGAGGAGGCACTCGCTGGGCGTCTTGTCGTGTCTGACCCGGATGATGAAGGCCCCGCGGAGCTTCATGTCCTCCGTGACCTGGGTGAACCGGACCTCGACGACAGATCCAATGGTGACGTCCTGGGGCTTCACCCTCTCCAGGAACGCGCCCACCTTGCCTATCTCGACCCTCTGCCCATTGTCATCGTAAACCGCTAGGAACCATGACCTGGGGACCCCCGTCCTCTTCATCTCCTGTGTCTCCTCGTACGCATTGACGAAGCAGTCTATCGTGTCGAACCTCTTCAGCTTCAGCCAGGAGTTGGGCTGCCCGTAGGTGGAGGTAGGGTTCTTGAGCATCATCCCCTCCTCGCCTTTCTTGATGAACCTCTCTTTCAGGTCCAAAATCTGCTCTGTGGTCTTCGCGAGCTTCGTCTTCACCTCTAGGTTGTTGCCTCTCAGGATCTCGTGGAGAATCTTCTTCCTCTCGGTGAGGGGCATGGAGCGCACGTCCCTGTCGTCGACTTGGAGGACGTCGAACAAGAAGAGACCCTTCTTTGCCAAGTATTCACCGTCCAAGATCATCCTATGGGGCGCGTGGACGAACTCGGGGACGGTCGAGAAGACCTTCGGGCTACTCTTCGGAGTGTAGAGCTCGCCGCGCTTGCTCGAGATTATCAGCTTCTCTCCGCTCTTGAAGAGGAAGACCCTGATGCCGTCGAGCTTCGGCTCGGCCAGAGCGGGTAGCTCGTTCTTCAACAACCAATCGGCGAGCGGCATCTTGACCGCGTGCGCGAAGTTCTCGAGGACGTAATTCGAGAGCTCGTCGCTCATTGAAGCGCGATCAGTTCCTTTTGGATCACTTTGAGATGCTGACCTTGGGCTTCTTCCTGGTCGCGGTCGGGACAGGGGCCAGCTTCCCCTTCTTCTCCTCCTCCGACTCGAGCGCCCAGGCCTCGTCCAGCTGCAGGATTCCCTCGCTCATCCCCATGAGGAGCCAGAGCGTCCCGTCTTTCCTCTCGTAAGGATAGATGACAGCGGTGTAGAACTGATACCCTCTGCCCCAGGAGAAGAAGGCCACCAATGCGGTCTGCTTCTCGAGGAGATAGCGTGCGAGCTGCTTTACCCTTGACACGGTCTCCTTCACCTTCTTGTCCGTGTCCGGCCCCAGCTGGTAGACCTCCTTCATCTTGTACTCCCCCAGCCTCTCCAGGGGGACGAAACCGTCCTTGTCGACCTCGACCCTGACGGTCCTGTCGAAGGGCTCTATCTCCTCGCCGTCCTGCTTGTCTATCACCTGATTGACGGGAATCTCTATCCACTGGCCTGAGGCCTCAAGCTCCTGCTTCAGGAAGTATCTCTTCTCCGTGCGGACCGAGACTAGCCACTTGCCGTCGAACCTCACCTTCTTCTTCGCCTCGTCTGGCGAGATCTCCTCCATGTCGACACGCTCGCCGCTGGGGCCCCATCTTGTAGCGGTACATCCTCGGGACCTCGCGGGGGACCACCTCCTTGCCGGACTTTTTGTCCACTTTGATGTAATGGACCGGCTTGAGGTCGCTGTGGGCCTTCGCCGCGCGCATGTGGTACTCGACCGCTCCGAGCCCCAGGGTAGGGATGTTCAGGCTCAGGACCCGCGCCACGATGCCCTCGAGGCGCTCGCCGCGTCGGCCTGCTTCTCCACCTCGGCGAAGATGTTCTTTGCCATGGCTAGACCTTGGAAAAGGTTGGCCTCCTCGATATTTAATATTGTTCGACATTTTGAGAACGATGTTCAGGGTATTCCATGTCAGAAGATGGTATCACGCTCAGGCGCTTCGAGCTCGGCGACCTGGCGCAGGTCACCCGGATCGAGAAGGAGTCGTTCCCCGACCACCCGTACGGGCGGCTCGAGTTCCTCTACTACATGGTCACCTGTCGGGAGGGCTTCATAGTGGCGTCCTCGGAAGACGGGTCCCTGGTGGGCTACGTGATAGCCCAAGTCCAAGGACGGGAGGCGTCGATCCAATCCGTCGCCGTGTCGTCCGCCTACAGGCGGAGAGGGATAGGAGAGCTCCTGATGGGCGATGCGCTCCGGTATCTTTCGGGTAGCTGTTCGACGGTCCGGCTGCTAGTCGGCGTCAACAACGAACCCGCCATCGGCCTCTACCACGGCCTATCGTTCACTGAGACAGGCAAGGTCGTCCGGCGGTATTACCCTAACGGGGACGACGCGATCGAGATGGAGAGGAGGCTCTAGGTTTGGCGGCCGACGTCTGCTCCTCTTCGAGGTAGATCGCTTCGTACTTGTCTGTCTTCGGGATGATGCAGAGGAACTCCGCGTCTTTTGCTCCGCTGTTGCGATACCAGTGGACCGCCTTTGCCGGGACGAACACGGAGTCCCCGGCCTTGAGCCTGTACACCTTGTCGTCTATCCCGAGCTCGTAGTCTCCGCCGAGGACGTACTGCTCGTGCTCTATGTCCGGATGGTAGTGCTTCGGGATGCTGCCTCCGGGCCGGATTGTGAACTTCCTCAGTTCGAAGTTGGGTGCTCCGTCGTTTCTATCGATCAGCCACTGGATCTCTGTCTTCACGGCCTTGTCGACGGGCTTGGCGGGAACTTCTCCCTTGGGCTTGACTACCACGGTGGGAGCGAGGTGGCGGGGAGGTATTTACTTGTCGCCAATCGCCGGCGTACGCTGCTCGTCGCCTTATATCGCGACGACCCCCATTCATCGCTCTAAGGAGTTGCGCGGAGTCTGCAGCCCTCGAACCTGAAGCGGGAGATCACCCTCCGTTACGCGGTCGCGCTCTACGTCAGCTCCGTCCTCGGGGCGGGTGTGCTCGTGATCCCAGGGCTCGCCGCGAGGGCGGCAGGGCCCGCCTCCTTGCTGGCTTGGGGCCTTCTTTCTTTGGCGAGCTATCCTTTCGCATACACCTTCTCGAGGCTCTCGGCCCGCAACCCAGAGTCGGGCGGGATCTACTCCTTCGCGAAGGAGGCGTTCGGTGTGAGGACTGCGGCGATCGTCGCGTGGTTGTTCGTGGCATGGGTTGTCTCGGGGGCGCCAGCGATAAGCCTCGCGGCGGGTTCCTACGTCGCGTCCTCGGTGCCGTTGACCAGGCCCGAGACCTTCCTGTTCGCGGGGCTGCTTCTCGTGACGGCGTTCGCCGTGAACCTCCGCGGGATCAAGTTCAGCGGCAGGGTCCAGCTGGCGACGGTCGCAGTGATAATCGCCGTCCTCTCGTCCGCCGTGGTAGCCTCGAGCGTGAAGGTGAGCGCCTCCAACTTCTCCCCGTTCATGCCCGACGGCCTCGCCTCGGTGGGGGTCGCAGCGGCTCTGATAGTCTGGTCGTTCCTCGGATACGAGAACGTCTCGAACGTGGCGGAGGAGTTCAAGGACCCGAAGCGAGACTTTGGGCGGAGCGTCGCGATAAGCGTCGTCCTGGTATGCGTCCTCTACCTCGCGGTTGCGATCGCGATAGTGGGCACTGGGGCGTACGAGAGCGGCGGGGGGATCACCCCATTCGCTGTGCTCATGTCTTCCGTGCTAGGATCCTCGGGGGTCGTGGTGATCTCGGCTCTGGCCGTGGTCATAATCTTCGGCACGGTCAACGCGTACGTGGCAGGTATGGCCAGGGTGATCTACGCCGCTTCCAGGGACGGCGGCTTTCCGGGCGTGCTCGCCACGGTGGACGAGAGGAGCGGGTCCCTCGACGTTCGACCGGTTTCCTCCTCGCCGTCGTCATGGCGAGCCTAGCGGTGTTCTACTTCGCCAACATAGGCATCCAGTCTGCCTTTCTCACGACGAGCGGCGCGGCCATCCTCACGTATGTCATCGGGTCGGCGGCGGGCGTCAGGATGCTCAAGGAGAGGGGAGCGAGACGATTGCTCCCGTGGGCGTCGCTCCTGGTCTCGCTGGCCATACTCCCCTTCATCGGGACGCTGCTCGCTGTCAGCTTGGTGATGGCGATGGTGGGAATCGCCTACAACTGGATGAGAAAGAAGGCGTGAGGGCCGCCGCGAGTCTTAACTATGGGTGGGTCGTCAGAGCAGGCATGAGTTCGGAAGAGGTCAAGGCGAAAGCGAAGGAGACGGCGAAGAACGCGGGCGAGCTTCTGGACGCTGTGACCCGTGCCGCCCGCGCGAGGCTTTCGCGCGAGGTGCCCAACGTCGCGGACGCCCTCGACAGCTCCTTCGCCAAGGCTTCGAAGGGTCTCACCGAGGCTTTGAAGACCGTGGACGAGATGACGCGCAAGGAGCAGGCGGAGCTTTTGGGCGCGTACAGGTCATTCCTGCAGAAGCAGACTGAGATCATCGACAGGACGATGGACTCGAAGAGAAAGAAAGGGCAGACCGCGAAGGACACCTAGCGCCCCTAGCGCTCGTGATTGTAGCGTTTACACTGTTTGAGGAACGGCAGGTGTCGGTTCGGGTGGAGCTGAAGATGGAGGCGTCCGCGGTTGGCCCTGGACCACAGTCTCGCCCCCGCCAGAGGGGCCCGGCGTCCTTGCGGTTGTGTGGCTCTTCATGTGCTTCTCCAGCATCTCGCGGTCTGTGAAGGTCGCCCCGCACTTGTCGCACTTGAACAGCTGTGACCCCTTAGCCTTGGCCTTGTCCTTTGGCATCGCCTATCATCAAGGAGAACCTAGGGAACATCAAACGTGTTAGTATTGATGAATACCTAAGATGGTTCCTTGAGCGTTCATGCTGGGTCTGGCGCCCCGAGGCTCTGGAAGACCGGTAACTCTCGATGATCTGCCGCGCTGAGTAGGATATCTTCGGCGCGGAGCCGTCGTAGTATGCAACCCGCCTGATCTCCTGCCTTGGTTCGGGGGTGCCCTTCCGTCACGACGAACACTTTGTGGGCGTTCCTGAAGTAACTGCCCCTAGAGTCCTTGTGGACCATCCCCGTGAAGTCGAACAGGTAGTCGACCTCGACCGCCTCCATCCCAGTCTCCTCCTTCAGCTCGAGTATCGTGGCGTCCTTCTCGCTCTCGCCGCGGTTCGCGCCTCCTCCGGGAAGGATGAAGCTCCCGCCGTCCTTGCTGACGACGAGGATCCCCTTCGGTGTGTCGACGATGGCCGTCCCTCTTCGTCTCGTTCGGACCATCTTTGGGACGCACCGTCGCCCTCGGGGATATAAGCTGAGAGCGGTCGGTGGTCGACCGCTCCACCAAAGTTCACCTCCGGCTCAACTCATTTGGGCGGGGTGGCAGACATAGAGCGACGCCTACTGCACCCACATGGAAACTGCGAGCGAATCGCGAGGAAGAAGGGAAGAACTAGAGGCACGACTGGGAGACCTAGAGCAGACAAGGTCCGCGCTGGAGAACGAGATCTCCGTGCTCGTCGAACAGATACCGATCTTGGAGATGTCAAGATACGCGGCTCTCCTCGAGTCGAGCAACAGCTCACTAGGAGTCGTCAGGGACATGCTCAGGGCGCTGGCAGAGGGAAAGCCCTCTTTAGAGCAACAGCAAGTCGCTCCTCAGGCCCAGTCCAACTAGGCCTGCAGGACAAGTGCTGACGTTGCCTGACGGGACGCCGTCGAAGCGGCGAGAGCAAAAGCAGGGCCTGCTCTGCCCCAGCTGCAACGGGGACAGTTTCACGGCCCGCTCTTCATTTCATGCACTCGAGCGAGCCTCTCTTGGGCGCCGCTTCTGAAGCGGTCATCATCGACCTGATGAGCTGCAAGCGCTGCGGCACCGACATTCCTGCCGTCAGGGGCAAGCGCCGGTACGCGCTCCTGAGCAGGGAGAAGCTCTCCCAGCTGGGCAAGGAGATGCAGGAGGCCCGGTCGGTGGACGCTCAGATGCAAGAAAGGCTGGCAGCCATGGAGGAGAGGTCCCACGCGCTGGATCGAGAGATCGAAAGGTGCAGAACCGAGGGAGAGATTTCGGCGCTCGAGGAGAGGGTCTCCGCTCTGGAGAGGGAGAACAGGGGCCTGGAAGAGAAGCGAGCGCAACTCGCCGAAACGCTGGAGTACTTGACGAACAGGCTGCCCGCCCCTTCACGTTAGACCGCGAGTTCGGACCTCTGAGGACGGCTTGACGGCGCTGATGAATGCGCTGAAGACGTTGGGCATCGAGTCAGATGGCGGCCGCAGTCGCCTCACGTAGACCTGGTCGAAATTTGCCCTGACCAGGGCCTTGGCGTACGCGTCTTCGGTCACCGCCCCGGCCACGCACGAGCACCACTTCTCGGGGTCCGCCATCTCCGCCTTTGTGAACGGATGGATTGCGACTTCGTCGGCTACCGCGAGCCTTCCACCTGGCCTCATTACCCTGTGCACCTCGCGGAAGACGGCCTCCTTGTCCGGGCTGAGGCAGATGACGCAGTTGCTTATCACGACGTCGACGCTCTCGTCCTCGAGCGGAATGCTCTCTATCTCGCCTAGCTTGAACACCACGTTGGCCAGGTTCAACCTCTTCGCGTTCTCTGCTGCGCTGCTGACCATCTGCGGCGTCATGTCAAGACCGATGACCCTGCCGTGAGGGCCGACCTTCCTGCTCGCCAGCAGCACGTCGATGCCACCTCCCGACCCCAGGTCGAGCACGGTGTCCCCCTTCCTGATGATCGCTAGGCCCGTGGGGTTGCCGCACCCGTCGGACATGACCTTCACCGACTCGGGTACGTGCTCGAGTTCGGCCGCGGAATAGCCGTATCTGACTAGCTGCTCAAGCTTGGGTTCGCCGCTCGGCTCGCAGCAGGTCACGATGTCGAACGATGACCTCTTCTCCGCTAGTGCGCCATATGACTCCTTCACCGCGTCCTTGATCGCTTCGCTCTCGGCCAACGCCTGAAACAACAGGCTGCGGCCGTATTTATTGACTCTAGACGAGCTTCGTTCTCACTAGATTCGCTGCAACTGGGCAGAGATCGGACGGAAGCTCTCGGGGAACTGAATCTCGTCCTCGCTGTGAACGCAGAACTGGGAAGAAGGACCGAGGACCATCTGTCTTCGCCACAGGTCGGTGCTCCTCGCGCCGACGTTCTTTGCAATCTCCTCATAGTAGGACTCGTAGGAGGGTCCGACCGACTTGTCGACCCAGGCCACGAACTCGGCGTCGCGCAGGCGCAGCCCCCCGCTGATCATCCTGAACACTCCCCCGGCCCCCTTCATGTAGTCCCTGGCGACAGAGTCGTGGGGTTCGCGGGCCGTCCCGGAGATCGCCGCGTCGTTCAGGGGCACCCAGCGAGGCGAAGTCCTTCACGACATACCAGTCTTCATAGAGAGCGCCCGCCGGGTTGCCCCAGGGCAGCTTGTCGACACGGAAGCTCGTTGCCTCGATGAGCCCGCTCGGCTTGCTCGACTCAAGGGAACGCTGAAACGAGGACAGCCTGGTCTCGTAGGATGCAGGTGTTATCCCTTCCTTGGGCCAGTGCCAGAAGACGTAGGCGAAGGGGCCTTCCATCCGGCGCAAGGATGCTCCTCAACACTTTAAGCGTTGCAAGGAGGTCACGCGGGCCCCGGCTCGTCGAGCTATCGCATTTCCACAACATGTTGAGACGCTGCACGGGAACCCTCGACCAAATTTGACATGGGTCTAGCGCGAACAGACCGTTCTAGTGCCTAGGACTAAATAGCCATGCAGACCTCAGGATAGACGAAGAATCATGAAGGGAGCGACAGTTGCATTCGCAGTCGTCGTTGCGGCGATTGTGGTTGGGGCAGGCTTCTTTGTCACCCAGCAGGGAACGACAAGTTCCAGCGTTTCGCAGACAAGCTCTAGGGCGACGACAACTTTGGTGTCGACAATTACTACATCGACGACATCCATGTCCTCCACCGGTGGAAGCACATCGGGCGGAGCCAACTCCACCGACGGACTGCAGCTTCAGCTGAAGTTGAACTTCTATCAAGGGCCCGGGATCAACGGCTCGATGGTGAGCATGACGGTGGACGATTACAACCTCCGCGTCTCGAGTAGCAACGTCAGCACGTCGTCCTCATGGGCCGTCAACGGGCTCTCTGACGGGCCGTGCGGGCACCTTCGACCTGCCCTATGGGGTCGCGATCTACCAGGGTGCCCTTTGCTGCGGCCAACCTGACCGAAGGGCACCCTCTACAAATCTACGCTCCAGTCGCCTGCCCGATGCTGGTGAGGTACGTCACGGGATACCTCTTCCAGCCCTCCAGCGACATGGCCTTGATACTCCCGGGCACGGGGAACGCCACCCAGATGCTCTCGATAGTAAATGCGACGGGGATCTACTCTCCGCTGATGGCATCGACGACGTCTTCTGGGATGGGAGGAGCTACTTCGAATTCGATGATGGAGGGCTTCCCGCCGGGCACCTACACGGCGGTCGCGGGTGACGAGTGGGGAGCCCTAGTGATACTACACTTCACGATAGAGCACAGTGGGATAGCTGCGCCCGGCTGAGTGAAGAAGCTCTCTCCATGTGGAACTTTCCTCCCCACGCCTTATCTGAAGGATGCTCCCGGCAGGTCGTACAGATAACGGTAGGATGATCGTTGGAAACTGACCCCTCCTCACGCGCTCAGTGGGTTAGCGCGAATGCCGTATGGCTGGCGGTCTTGCTGATTGTGGCGGCGTTGGCGGGCATCTACGTCCTAGACACCGTTAGCCCCAAGGTTTTGAGCCCGGGGCCATATGGGACGGGCCGCCTATTCGGTCCTCCCCCGCTTCCTGCCTCAGTTGCCAGCATCCCCCAGATTTCCGTCCGTGTGGGCGACGGGGTGTTTTACGGCGAGCAAGGGCCTATTGCTGGGCCGGTTCAGCAACGACGAACCAGAGCGCAACAACTTCGGTGCGGAACTGTGGTGCCCCAGACCCCCTGAAGAACACGACTACCAGCATCCCGACCTTGGTGGTCTACCCTAATGCCACACTCAACTTCGGGGTCTCAGACTGGCAGAATACCCAGAACATCACCGCTTCTCTCTTTCAATCAGGTTCGATGAAGCTGGTCGCCACGAGCTCGTCCGTCGAAAACGGATTCGGTCTGGGTTCGTTGACGACGGGGGACTACATCCTTGTCGCGAACGCCACCTTCGGTCTTTCCTTCACGTCGGACTACTTTGGGATCAAGCAGATCGAGTCGGCTAATTACGCCGAGGGAGACATCACGATATCGGTCGGCTCGCCGAGCCAGCCCAACCCGTCCCCAGGCTCTACCCCGTCCTCGATCACTGGATTCCCTAGTCTCCAAGAATATCCCCTGACCATTTCGTCGCCCACAGTCATCGAGGACGTCAACCTCAGCTCGATTGGACTTGTTTCTGGATATTGGATAAAGTTCCTGCCGTCGTTCCTTCCGGAGGTCGGCCCAAACGGGACGCGAGCAGAGATGCTTCTCGCCGGCGAGACCGTGCTCAACCCTCTTTCCAACCTCGTCCTCAACGGCAACAACAATCCCCTGATAATTCAAGCGACCACAGGCAGCTCAAACATCGGCGAGATTGCTCTGCCTGCGGGGCTGTTGGAGAACGCGAACCGTTTCGTCGTCTTGCGATCCCTGGCTGCAAATCAGGAATTCCTTGGGAGCACGGCGGAGGACTCGGTCGGCCAGTCAAACCTCGATATCCAGTCGATAATCTATGATCCTCAGGGCGGCGATACAAATCAGACCCTCCCTGTCTCCCTCTCGATTGCGGGGTTCCTTGGTGGGAACGGCCAAGTGTTGCCCCAGCCGACTTGGATGCAGTTTGCGGTGTCTGAACCGCAAACGAATCGGTCGATAATCGCCTACGCCCCGCTCTACTTCGGCCTCCATTTCACGGCCTCGGGAAACGCGCCCCCAAGGCTCTACACGCTCATAGTCGATGTCGGCGTCGGCAGCACTGACCTTACACTCTTCATTCCTGTCGACATTATGCCGGCGGTGTACGGCTAATAGAGCAAAATCCCAGTAGAGACCAAAAGTCCGACGCAAACGCAATCCGGGGTCGGTGCTTAAATCCGGGCAGAGTCTATTCTATCCCATGAAACGGACCGACAAAGAGTACCAAGACGACCTCTCCTATCTGAGGAGCAGGCTATCTCGCCCCAAACCTGAGGTCGAGGAATGGCTTAACGAGATAGTAGATTCTTGGATTGCCAACCGTCGTGCGAAGAGGCCACGCCGCAAGAATGCCTGACGGCTCAGAAAGAACGACGGTCAGGGCTCTGCTCGAAGACCTAGAACCCGTAATGATGAAGCGCGTAGCTTCTGCGGGGAGACTGTCTCCGGAGACGCTTGCGGATGAAATCCTTCTCCTAGAAAGCGTCATCCTTCTAAAGAAGGAACTCGCGCGATGATTCAGCGAACATGCGACGGCAAAGAGTCACGCCTAAAGCGCTTCGAGGAAGTATTGCGGGAAGAGCTTCCTGTTGTCCCTGACGAAGGACGGAAAGTTGGAATCCAAAATGTAGGTTATTGCGTGGTCGGTTTCACTACGAACCGATCTTCCGTAAGTCTGCACTAGACGCTGGGCCGTCTGCCAACGGTACCAGCCCTTGTCCCTTTCCATCTTGACCTGGGTCCTCCGGTCCGAGAGGTCGGGGTACGGGAACCTTGACTATCACCTGGAACCTCGAGAGGTCGTCCTTGAGGTCGACTCCCTGGTAGAGGCTAGGTGAGATGAGCACCGACCCCTCCTTGACACCGTGTGCCCGCAGTAGCTCGCCCCTGTTCGCGCTTCCTTCCGTCGTGACCAATCTTGCTTTGTTGTGCTCGGAGACGTGGTCCATCACGTACTTCGCCTGGAAGTATGACGTGGTGTGGACTACGCCTCTCTCGCCGGCGTGCCGGTCCATTATCTCGTCTACCGCCTTGGCGACGCTCTCCAGAGAAGCGTCCATCGTCGCCCTGCTGAGGCGCGCGACATCCATCGAGTAGATCCTCCTGTTCTCCACAGGGAACGACGAGTCTGAGACCTTCACGAACTCCGCCTTTTCTATCGGGATCCCGAGGGTCTTGCAGAGGAGCGAGTCGGAGAAGATGGTGGCCGACATCAGCAGGACGGTCTCCGCTGTGTCGAAGAGCTTGGCGGTGTACGCCGCGATGTCGAGGGGCTGGAAGGACACCTCGTCGACCAGCTCTGCGTGCGCCCCGCTCTGGGCGTCGAGTGTCATGCTCGTCCTCTTCATGCCGCAGACGACCCAGTTCTGCGGCGCAGCCTTCAGGTCGTGGGTGAAGGCCTCGAGCGACTCCAATACGTCGGAGCAGGACACCATTCGGTCCTGCATCGAGAGATTCTCTTCATTGGCGTCGTAGAATCCTCGCAGCACCTCCTTGGCCGAGCCCAAAGCGGCCAGCCACAGGCCCGCGTCCGTCTCCATGCCTTCCTTGAAGGGGATGTTGAACTCCCGGCCCTCCTCGGAGTATTGTCGGACCTGCGAGCTGTCATCAGCGTGAACGCGGCCGCGCCGACGAGCTGCCTCTCCAGGTCGTGGGCCTCGTCGCACACGAGGAGCATCCTCTTCCTGAGGTCGTCGGTGAACTTGAGCTCGCTGAAGAAGAAGGAGTAGTTGCCGACCGTGACGTCCCTCCTGAGCGAGTCCCACTTTTGTTTGTAGTAGGTGCAGATCTTCCCGCCGTTGCTCTTCATAAGCTTCTCGCACTTCGAGTCTTTGTCGCAGAGGCGCTTGAGGTGGTCCTCGTACTGGTCGAAGGTCAGGTAGTGGGGGCAGTCGGAGAGGCTCCAGTCCGCCTCGCAGCGCCCCTTGCTGCAGGCAACCAGGCGGCCGGAGCTCGTCGGGACGAAGCACGTGAAGTTGGACTTGCCCATCACAGTCGTGAACCCAAAGTCGGAGGAATACTGGTCCTGGAGCTGCTTCGTAGAGGTCAGGACGTACGCCGACCTCGTGCGACGGCATAGTGCCGCGGCGACGGCCGACTTGCCGAACCCGACGGGCGCCTCCAGGATGATGAACTTCTTGCCAGAGGCGAGCGCGGCGTCGATCTTCTCGAGGACGTCCTTCTGGAAGGGCCTCATCTGCCGGTAGGGGAACGACTCTGCGAGAGCCTTGACGGGCTGGCGCTCTACGCGGACGGCCTCCTCCGGCGCCGCCTCGATGCGAGCTCCGCAGTTGGGGCAAGCCCTCCTCGCCGATGACTTCAGGCGAGCGCCGCACGCGGAGCAGAATCTCATGAGGAATCGGTCGCTCTTTGCAGGTTGTTCTTTAATGTCGCGCGCACATTGGAGCCATCACGCCTTCTTTGGTTTTGGTCGGAGCAGGGATATGATCTCCGTCAGGCGATGAGCCTTGGCGATGTCCAAGGGCGTGTCGCCGTCGTCGTTCTTGACTGAGGCATCCGCGCCGTTCTTCAAAAGGAGCCTGACCATCTCGAGCTGGCCTCCCTCAACAGCGAAGTGGAGCGGCGTGTCGCCGTACTTGGTCCTCCGGTTTGGGTCAGCCCCTTTGGTGAGGAGGAACTTCGCGAGCTTCACGTTCGCATTGAGCACGGCCGCGTGGAGGGGCGTCCTAGACCACCCGTTGGGGTCCATGTCAACCTGCCACCTGTTCCCTCCGTTGACGTCGTGGTAGCCCTCGTCGAGGATGGCCCTCACCCGCTCGATGTCCCCGTCCACCGATGCGTACCAAAGCGACTCGACCTTCTCTCGGGTGGATTGGTAGACCTTCTCCCTTAGGTCGTCGTCGAATATGTCTTGAGGGTCTTTCGGCATCCTAGTCCCTCCTCGACATGTCCGTCAGCAACTGCAGCAGGTCGGACCTCCAATCCACAGGACCACGAGACGGAGAGGGCACCGCTCCCACAAGGGGAGAAAGGTCCATTTGATTCCAGCCGCGATGGCGTCATCGACGCGCCGGACGCTGCCCCCGCTCCTGCGCCGGCGATGGCCGCGAAGGACTGCGCCGGAGCGTCTCGTGGGGAGGGCGAGATGAGCGACCCTATCATGTCGATGATGCTGTCAACATATTCCCTTCCCTTTTCTTCACCCATGACCTGCCGGAGCTTCCTCGCGAGGGAGGCGGCGAAAGCGCTGCAGATGACCTCCTCGTTGAGCGCCTCGATGTTGATGTAGCCGTTCCTCACGTCCTGGGCTATCCCGTCGAGGAACTCTCTTCGGACGAATTCGAACGGCATCCCCCGGTCTACCATCATCTTCAGGAGGGCGAAGGGCGACTTTGGTTTCTTCCCCGCCTCCTCCGTGAGTAGGAATTGATCTCGGGTGTCGAGCCCTGATGCGAGGCACCCAAAGTCGCCCCGGACCGTCGTGGTGAAGAGGGATGCCCGGGCCCCAGACTTCGTCTCCCTGCTGCCAGCAGAGGCCAGATAGCCTCGCCGGACCAGGTCGTGGACCCGCCTGTTGACGGTGGGGTAGTGGACCTTCGTGTCAGAGCCGGCAGCTAGCGCCTTGGCCACGCTGTAGATGAGGGAGGGGCCGTTTAGCCCGAGGTAGCGGACGATTCCGGCGTTCATCCTTCCTTCCTTGCCCCGAAACAGAGGCGGGACGTATGCGTTGGAAGGCATCTATGCGCACACTATGCACAGTATACGGAGGCAGGTATATCATGTTTGTCCCTCCTTTGACAATCGACAAAACATGTCGACCCAAGAAAGGAAATTGGAAGAGAGGATAATCAAAGACCTGAAGGAGCAGAGGACGTTCCGATTCAGCTCGCCGTGGCGACCCCGCAGGTCCGCCGCGCTAGTCGTGCCCGTGATCCGGACTGTGCTCAAGGCGAGAGACTACATCACGATCCAGGAAGCGAAGGCCGTTGAGATCCAGGACACGGGAAGCATCGGCGTGGTCAGGATCACCAACGGCGAGACGAGACCGCTCTTCGTGCGCGTCGGCTCGCTCCTCGAGGGCAAGGGCACGCAGTCGAGGGCCGTGAACAAGAGCGTGATGGTCGCTGCCGGCCAGACGCTCGAAGTCGGCGTGAACTGCGTCCACCACTCGCACTACATCGACCCCACGGCCAAGTTCGTGGTGCAGGCTCGGCACCTCGCTCCGGCGAGCGTCGAGAGAGGGCTGGTCGGGGCGGACCAGGAGACGGTCTGGGGGGCCGTCTCCAACTACGGGGCTGCGAAGAGCGCGCTGGGAGGCGCGACAGGAGACGGAGGCTACGCTCCTGGTCCCGACGACAACCTCGTGGGGACGCTCGGGATCACGGACAGGTTCACCGAGATGGTGGACGAGCTGACGAAGGAGATCCCCAACCACGAGGAGCAGGTAGGGCTCGTCGTCTTCGACGAGAGAGGCGTCTATGGCATCGAGGTCTTCGACTCTCCAGAGTCGTGGCGGGTCTTCAACGACGCGGTAGTCGAGAAGTTCGCCGAGGTGCTGGTGCCGAGGGTGGACGAGAGGGTGCTCGACGTGTCGGTCAAGGACGAGAACGTCGTCCGGGCCATCGTCGGTTTCCTCGAGGCGCTCCAGGACGGCGCAGCCTCGTCCGAATCTGACGAGGGTTGGGAGACGGTGAACGTCACCGGTGGCGTGTGCTGCGAGGCGACCTTCGCCGCGGGTCAGTTCGTCCACCTCACGGCGGTGAGGGACGACGAAGCGCTGGCCCAGGCTGCTGCGTAGCGGTCTAGGGCTCGCTTCAGGTCGAGGGTCGAGGGCGGCGATCGTTTCGGTCGCGGAGGGAGGACCAGCCGCCTTTCGCCACCGTCCTTCGCACCGACGCCGTCCGGGCTCTGAGGCCTGGAGCGGTGCCGCGCTTCTGGGTCGCGCTCGGTCCGGTCGAGATCCTGCCATTTCCCATCCACCGGGCCTTGTCCTGCAGCTGGAGCATGGCCATCCTCATGGCGGGAGAGACTCGGTACGCGTTTCGGGTGCGCGGCATGGCCGAAGTTCGGAGGGCGGCTACTATACCACAGAGGTCTAGGCCGCTAGACCAGAGACGCTGTGCAAGCTGACACAGATGAAACGGCCCTGACCCGGAGGCGAAACAATTTCGAGTGCCGTGTGTAATATGGCACCCTGCCAATCCCATCACCCATGTGCGAGGACAAGGGGGTCGCTCGACTCGGGATTGGAGGGAGGTAGCTTGAGCCGCTTCACCGCGCTAGTGCAGATTTTCGCTGAGACATCAGGGCTGGACAGCGTCGAGAGGGCGCTCAGCAAGCTCGACAACCTAGAGGCGATGTTCGAGGTCACAGGAGAGTACGACATCGTGGCGCTCGTCTCGGCCAGAGACAATGAGGAGTTCAGGGAGATCCTCAAGGAGAAGATTAGGAGCATAGAGGGTGTCAAAGCCACGGTCGTTTCCGTGGTGCTGAACGATGTGCGGGTCCCAGTCAAGGCTCAGCTTCCCGCGATTCCTATCGCGAGATAGGTCGCGAGACCTCGCCCTGATTATCTGACACGCTTTCAGTCGTCGAGCAGCCTTCGGTGTCCATGCGGACAGGTGCCGTAGGTGCAGTCGTAGAAGCCCTCGTCCCACTCTTCGTCGAGGTCGTAGTCCTCCTTGCAGTAGACCTTGTCGCAGATTGGGCAGTAGGCGTCCAACCCCCCCTCCATCATGTGCTCGATGTACTCGTGCAGAGCCCTGAGGTTGCCCTGCTCGAGCCTCTCGAAGATCAACTGAGCGTTCGATATGTCAAGGTGGGTGGACTTGGTAGTCCCCTCGTAGAGTATCGCCTTCTCTCCGGTCGTCGAGAGCCTCGTGGACCTCGACCCTGAAGACGGCAGCCACCTTCCCGCAGGCGGCGCAGCTGAGCGTGTAGTCGTCATCCCCCAGCTTCAGGACAGTCCGCGTGGCGCCGGCCGGGGCCTGGCCCTTGGGAGGCACTCCGGCGCTTGCTGAGATTGCCGTCCAGGCCCCGTCGAAAGCTTCCTCGAGCTTCGAGATTAGGTCGGCGGCCACGTCCGTCTTGTACGTCCTCAGCTCGCTCGAGACCTGCTTGACGCTGCCCCTAGCCATCTCCAGGAAGGACATGGCGCTCGCTGGACGGTCTTTCCCCTTGTCCTCGGCACCGGGGGTGCGTAGCATGTCGTATGCTGCGACGACGTCGAAGAATGCCTCCCTCGCGTCCTCCTCCCACAGTGCCCTGGTCCTCGGGTCTGGGGTGGCCGCGCCCTCGAGGAACCCGATGATGAAGTCCTTGACAGCCTCCAGTCGGTCGATCTGCTCCCGGACGTCGTCGTCTTGGCTCACGGCGGTCTTTACCTGTCCAATGGTGGGCCAATCTAATCATTTATGCTGGTCTGGTGCTCCGGGGAGCCGAATTTCAAGACGCTTTACGCTTAATATGGAACCAAGACAGCAACCGACGTGGCAGAGAAGCCTCCGCCGAGCGATTTCTTCAAGGACGGGCAGAACGCAGAACAGAGTGGAGACCTAGCAAAGGCAGAGAAGGACTACCGCACCTGCGTCGACGACCTGAAGTGGATGAGAAATCTACCTGCAAGGGCCTCACAGATGACGAGGTCGTTCTACTGGCCAAAGCCCTTGCCGCGTTGGCCGTTGTCATTCACAAGCGGGCGAAGAAAGCGAAGAAGCCGGAAGGAAAAGATGGGTCGACCGAGCTCTTCGTTCAGGCAGCGCAAGCGCACATGGAGGCCGCCAAGATGTTCGGTGAGGTGTACGACAGGATCAAGTCCCAATCTGACGCCGCGCAGAATCCTTCTTCGCAGGCAGCGATGGTGGAAGCGCGGGCGAACGAGGAAGGACGCGCCGCATACGACTACCACCAGGCTGCGATTCGAGAGCCTGCCAGCCAGGTGCAAGAGAAGACCGACGAGGACCGGATGTCCTATTCGGCCGCCCAGGAGATGAAACTGCATTATCAATTCGCCTCCATGCTGCGCGGGCAGGGGAAGACCAACGGGGAGGACTACGCGCAGAGAGACTGGGACGACTCGGAGAACGGACCGACGACGACGGACTACGCGAAGTAGAGAAGGGCGACGACGCCCTTGAGCTACGGGGAGACCAGAGGGAAGCCCGTCAGCAGGAAGAGGAGCGCCGAACCGAGGAATGTCTCCACGGCCAGCAGGACCATGTTGGTTGCGCTTGTCTGGTTCTTGTCCCGGACGCCGATGTAAGCGATTATCCCTCCGAACAACGGGATCAGCAGAGCGAGCACCCACCAGAACGCGCTTATCTTCTCGCCGACCGCTGAGAAGCGCTTCCTGAACGCTACGATTCCCACGAGCATGGAGACTCCTCCGAGGGCGATGAAAGTGAGGCCGCTAGGATCGAACGAGTAGAGGCTGCAAGACGCGTTGCCGGCGAGCGGGCCGAGCAGCGGGAAGAGGGCCTGCGAGCTCGCCGAGAGCCCTGTGCACTGCACGTAGTTCGTGAGGATCGCCAGCGAGGAGGCACCAACAAGGCTACCACCCGAGATGTTGGAGTGGGTCGGGGCCGAGATCTGCCACACTCCCCCGAAGTAGGCTTGAATCCAGCCCCCGGCAAGCAAGAGGAAGCCAAAGCCGAAAAGGATCAGGAACGCCCCGAACTCTCTTCGGTAGACCCCCATCGACCTGAGAGGCCGTTCGAGCCTGGTGCCCAAGATGGTCTGTAAAGAGACTTTGGTGATATTTTATATTTTCGAAGAGAACAACTTCGCCCTACTGTCGGGCGATGTCCCTGTCGTCGCGGTGCGCAGGGCGACCCCTCCTCCCAGCGAGTAGCCCATCACGTCGACCCTGCCCAGCCTCAGGTAGCGGACGAGGCCCGCGACGTCGTCGGCCATCAGCTCGTATCGGAGCGGCCTGTCGATGTCAGCGGTGTGCCCGTGCGCCTGCAGCTCCACCCCGACCACCATCCTGGCCTGCGAGAGCGACTCGAGGATAGGCCCGAACATCTCGATGACGCCCGCCCCCCCGTGCAGGAGCATGAGCGGCTTCCCGGTCCCTCGGATCTCGTAATACAGCTTGAGGCCGTTGACAGCAGCGTATCCGCGGTCTGAGGCCATGGCGCTCACCATCCCGCAGGCAGTGCGAGAACGGATTGCATGATTTTAGGATGTCGAAGATCTGACTACTGGCCGACGCCCAGCGTGTTACCGATGCCGGCGAGCAGGACCGCATCCCCTTCACGTGTCCTGTCCCGGATGATCCTCTTCACGAGCTCGATTGCCCTGTCAGCGCCTTCGGCAATCTCCTTCTTCATGGTCGCCATCACGTCCAGGTCGCCCTCCTTCACGAGGACGGCGTAGACCGGGATGTCGTGCTTCGTCGCGACCTCCTCGATCTGGAACTTTTCGACGCCCAGGCCACCGATGGCCGCCCCGACCCCCTCTGCGACCTCGCCCGCCTCCTCGCCTTCGAGCTTGGCAGCTGCGTCCACCATGATGATCGCAGCGAGCTGCGCGTTCATGTCCTCGACGACGTGTTGAATCCCAAGACCGGGCTGGCCGACGTAGCCCATCGGTCCCTCTGCCTTCATCACGTGGAGGGTTCGCCCTTCGAACGTGGTCGTGCCCAGCACGGTGTCCTTGGCTATTGTCGTCACGGGAGCACCGCCCAGGAGCTTCGACGCCACCAGAGGACCGACGCCGTCGCCGATGGGAGACCCGCTCCGGATTGACTCCATCGCGCTCGACATCGCCTTGGCTTGCAGCATTATCTGTGGGAGGCTCATCTGGAGCTGCATCAGCGTCATTCCTCCCTCGGTCTTCTTCCCGAGCAGGTAATAGTGCCTCACGACCTTGTGGATGACGTTGAGCCCGCTCGCGAGCTCGAGCATGTTCTGGGCTATCGAGAGCGAGACCGCGTCAGCGCTCCCCAGGAGTGCGCGGATCTCGCCGCGTGCCCTCTCGTCGCTCGTCTCCGCGACGTGCGCTATCTTCTGGACCAGGCCGTTCGGGTCGAGGTCCACAGGCATTATTGTGACGTAGTCCAAGAACCTGTCGATCTTTTCTACGAAGTCATCGGTCAGGTTCCCCTTTGTTCTGAAGTAGTCCACGACCCCATCTCTGGCCTTGTTCCGCATCGACTCGAGCCGCCCTATGGACTTGCCGATGCGGTTCATCGCCAGGGTAGCTTGCATCCGCCCACCGTAGAAGATGAAGATGAAAAGCAGCACGTAGTACGAAATCGAAAGGAGGGAGTTGAGACCGATTGCGGGAAGGAGACTTGTCATGCTTTGCTACTTCACTTGCGCCAGAAGCTACAACGTGTCGGTTGTACTTGTTGATGGAGATTGACGAAGATTGGTCACAGTTTCAAGATCGCGTCTGAGATCTACTTCTCGGCCTCAAGGCAGCTCGGGCATATGCAATCATCTGCCTGGACTCTGAGCTGGGCTAGCCTATCCTTGGTGACCTGGACCTCGCCGCACCAGCAACCAGCCGATTGCTTGCAAGTGAAGGGCATCCCGCACAAAGGACATGCGAGCTCTCTGGCCATCTTTGGGATGAGCTACCAGTGGCGTAGCTTATGGCTATAGCTGGGGGTCGGCCTCGTCTATTGCCCGAGAAGCGATGTCCCGGCGATCGCGTTGCCAGGCGTGCTGTTCGAGCCTAGAGAGTTGTTCCAGGAGTTGTTCTCTTCCTTGATGCCTATCGTCTGGAGCGTCGAGTTTCCGAAGTTGCCCAGGAAGTTTCCGACCACCAGGTTGCCCGTCGACCCGACCTGCCCCTGGTCGTTGTAGAGTAGAACACCGTCGCCGGAGTTGTTCGTGCAAATGTTCATGGAAATCACGTTATCTATGGCGGAGTTCAGTATGATCCCTCCGAGGGAGTTGAAGCTGCAGGAGTTGCCAGAAATCGTGCTCAGCCCCATCGCAGGGGCAGACCCGTGGTTGAGCTCTATCCCGTAGCCAAGGTTCCCGTCAGCGGTGTTCCCGCTTATCGTCACGTTCCACGACCTCTCCACATAGATGCCGTACCTGCCGTTCTTCTCCACGAAGTTGTCCGAAATCTTGTCGAATGAGCTGTGGTCGTTTGTTATCCCGGATTGGTCCAATTTGCCGCTGTTCAAGATCGAGATGTTACTCGAGATGACGGTGTGGTTGTTGTAGTAGGCCTGTATCCCGAACCACGCCATCTCCTCGACGAAGTTGGAGGCGACGGTGTCGTTCTCCCCGTTCGTTACACCGATCCCTATCTCGCCGTGGCCCGTCCCGTTGGTGTTGTCCACAAGGTTCTGGATGATGGTCGCGCCTGCCACCCGGTTCGTGTATATGCCCCCGACGCGGTTGTCCGTGACCTCGTTACCCGATATCATCGTCCCGGTGTATCCTGTCGTCTCGTTGGCGTACTCCTGCACGCCGTATCTCCCGTTGTCGTGCAGCATGTTGTCTATGATGTGGACGTTGAAGCTCGGCCCTGTGTCATCGTAGATGATGCCCCGTCCCAACCCGCGTGGCTCACGTCCGTGTCCTCGACTACGCTGTTGTTGCTGCCCGTCTGGATTGTGATGGCGGCAGCTTCTCCGCCGCCTGGCCCGATCCATTGACCCCCTTGTATCACGGTGTCGGGACTGTCGTTGACAAGGAGCAAGGAGGACCGGAAGAAGGGCCGGAGGAAGGCCCTGTACCCTCCGGAAGCGTTCATGAAGGCCCCTGGGTCAAGGCTGAGCGTCACTCCCGTCAGCTGATGGATCTGTATCTTTGAGGCGACTGCGAAGTCTCCCGGGCCTATGCAGATAGTCTCGTGGGACTCTAGCAGGGTGTTGAGGATCTCCCCGATGTCCGCGCCGGCGGGTTGCTCGATGGTCTTCGCCCCAGATTGCGACCTGGCCGTCAGGGTCGTCCCGTCTTGGGATATGGTGTAATTGCAGTCTTGTGCTCTGCCACCCGAGGGGAAGGTCCCGGTGAGCTGGGGAAGGGGGTTCGCAGACGATGAAGATGAGGTGGTGGAAGAACTTGACACCGTGGCCAGGTTTGACGTCGCCGAATCCGAGGCGAGTGGGTCGCCGCCGCTGACCATCGCCAGGGCCAGGAGAACCAGAAGGGAGACACTGGCCACCGCGAGCGAAAGACCGGAGCGGCGCGCGACACCGTCCCTCAACCTGCTTCCACCTTCCTCATGGCACACTAACGCACGTTCTGCTTTACTGCAGGGGTCAGTAATAATCGTGAGGTATGGCCATCGCTGGAGAGTCCTGTCGCTTTGGACGCGACCTCCTCGTCAAGAGCAGTCTACGGCGCTCGTCTACTGCACGTTTTTTAGGCGGCCGTTGCAAGAGAGTGCAGAGTAAGCGAGAAGATACTTGCGAACTAAGTGAAGATGCGTGGACCTCCCTCCGAGATCGGTCGCCGAAGACCAAGATGGGCCGAGGTCGGGACTCGCGCATGGGACGGGCAGCCTCAGGAAGGGGAGTAGCCTGGGAAGGAACGCGGACCGTTGATGGAGCATCTTCTGGAGGTAAATCCGCCCGATGAGCCACAGGGGAGGTCGGTACCCCGAAGGAAGAGTGCGGAGAAAGAGCGGCGCGAAGGCGAGAGAAGTCCGGGACGTGATTCCACGCAGAGCAAAAGCAATCTCACTGCTGGAAGCATCGCAGTCGTCGACGATGAGAACGACATCGCGAGACTGGTGGCGATATACCTGAGAAGACAAGGATACCGGGTCGAGCTTGTGGCCCACAACGGGGAAGAGATCGTCCGAGCAGTGGAATCTTCCAGGATTCGACCCGACCTGATTCTCATGGACTACCGCATGCCGGGGATGGACGGATTGGAGGCCGCAAAGGAGATCCTCAGGTCGAGCCCTGTGACGAAGATAGTGATGATCACGGGCTACGAGGACATCAAGGAATCGTTGCAATCGGAGGGCATCGGCTTTCTTCAGAAGCCCTTCTCCCTGGCCGCCCTGCGGCGGGTCGTTGAAGAGAGTCTCTCAGCCTAGAAGTCGTCCAGCCGCAGGCTGGGATCTTCGATAGCGTTAAGGCCCAGGGATTGCCCGAATCTGCTCGACAGGCTCAGTTCTCGCCACGGTCAAGCCCGCTCCCTAGAGGGTGAATCTGCGTGTTTGTAAAAAAGGTGCCGAAGCTGATTCTCATGTGTGAGTATGCGGGGTGGAACTTTCCTACCGATAGGAATGAATAACGTCGTGTCGGGACTGAAGCCTTGTTGTCGAGCCCTGACACCCACACCTTCAGGTATGATCCTGACAAGGAGATTCTTGAGAACACGCTCCTAAACACGCGTGTGATAGTCTTCGACGCCGACTTTGTCAAGGCGCTTTCGGAAAGTCTAACCAAGACGTTTCAGAGCGGCGCGGTGGTGATCCTCTATCAGATGGGGCTCGCCTACGGCCAACTGCTGGGACAGAGGATACTCGCCTCGGGAGATTTGGCGACGCGGGCCGAAGGCGCATACAAACAGAGGTACGCGAGCCTGGCGATCGGCAAGTTCCATTTTCCACCACTTGCGACGCTAGTCGTGGGCGGGCCGCCCGCGCAAGTCGCTGTCAGCTTGGAGGACAGCTTCTTCGCCGAAGCGATAGGAAGGACAGGGAAGGCTGAATGCCATATCGTCCGGGGACTTCTCGAGGGGACCGCCAGCGTCGTCTTCAGAAAGGACTACGAGTGCCAAGAGACCAAGTGCCTCTCGAAGGGCGACTCGCGCTGTGAGTTCATGGTAGTCCCGCGTGACAAGACGTGAGCTGGCAGAGCTAGAGCTTGACTTCGGCCCCGTTCACGAACAGCTTCCTGTTTATCGTCGCGCCTCTTGAGACGGTGGCCGTCATCGGACACCTGTCGTGGGTCAGCTTGAGGAGCTCCGCGATCTTCTCTGGAGGGGCCGCGGTGCCGACCTTGGTCTCTATGATGAACTCGTTCATCGCTGGGCTTCGGCCGTCCTGTGCGAACATGCCCTTCATGTCCCACAACCCCTCGACTGTGGTCTCGTACGAGTCGAAGTCGACGTCGTAAAGCGCAGCCTGACGCGCGAAGATCACGTTCTCGGCGAACCCTATCGACGCGGCGAAGAGAAACGAAGGATAGGGGGCCGTCATTCGACCGTCCAAGGACTCCGGCTCGTCGGAGGCCACGCTGAAGCCGCCTGTGACGGCCACGGACGTCTGCGGGCCGACCATCTTCACGACCGCCTTCGCCTTGCCCATCGACTCCGTGGGCCCTTTCATAGCAGCCAGCTTTTCGAAGAGGTTCTTGACGCCCTCTCTCAATCGCGGTGAGACGAGACTCATGAGTTTTGGAGAGGCCCGGAAAGAGATAAGCGTTGGCCGGCGCATTTTTGCGTCGCGCCTATTTCTTGGGAAGCAGATCGGCGAAGTAAAAGCCGGCTCTGAGGACCACTTCGCCTTTCGCGATCGGGATCTCTTTCTTGAAGATAGGCCCTGCGTACACGAAAGTGTGGAACTCCCCTTTCTCGCCGCAAGGGTCGACGCCACGCGGCAGAGAGTCGAGGAGCGAGCGGTCGAACTCCCTTCCGCAGAACTCCTTGTCCAGCTGCTTAGGGTCGACGCAGCAGAGCACAGCCCTGAAACCGAGCTCGATGAACTCCTCTGCGAGCTTGGCCGTGTCCCGCCCCCAAATGGGAAAGAGCCCTCGCATTCCGATCAGCCCGAGCCTCTCCTCCCTGTAGCTCCGGATGTCCTGAAGGAAGAGTTCCCCAAAGGCGACCTGTTCGACCCCCTCGTCCTTGTACTTGAGCAGCGTTGCGTTCATCCGCTCCTCGTACTACTCGTTTGATGCGTCCTTCGGGATCCAGACCTCCTCAAGAGGGAGACCGACGGAGGAGGCTTGTTGATGGAGCAAGTCTCGCCTCACCCCGTGCATGCTTATGCGGTCGTAATCCTCGGTGACCGTCGTCAGGAGCGCCTTTACGTCGTAGTCGCCCGACACCTCCAGTTCGTGCAGGACGAGAGAGCTGTCCTTTCCCCCGCTCCACGACATCAGGATGCTCTCGGGCATTCCCCTCTCCTAGCCTCTGGCTCTGCTGGAACGGCCTTTACTGGCGAGAGCCCCTGCCACGATCAGAAGCTTGGTGAATTCCTTCTGCTTGATGTCGTCCAGGGACTTTACGCTGATGTGCCGCATGCCCTTTCCAGTCCCCTCGAGCAGTTCGGACGACAGCTTCGCGCCCTGCATGAAGTAAAGGTTGACGTGCGCGTTGTAGTCGCCTAAGGAAGCCACCCCGACTCCGTTCAGCGAGTAGTAAGGGACGCCCCACTTCACCGACTCGACGGCGTCGGGCAGGGCCTTCTTGATTAGCGAACGGAGCTTCTGAAACTGTGGCCTGAGCCGGTGGTCTACGTTTGAGACGTAGTCGTCGACGTCTGACATGAGCGACAAGGCCTCCTATGCCGTTTCTAGCCGTCGACCACGGCCGTCATCATGACTGACACCAGGATGTTCGGAAGGTCGACACCGAGCTTTGTCACCGCCCTCGTCGGTGGGTCCTGGAAGAAGATCTTGGAGTATGCCCTGTTCATGGCGTCAAAATCTTGGGGATTCTTGAGAAGCACGATCGCCTGGACCACGTTCTCCAAGCTCGCGCCACCCCCCTTGAGTATGAGCTCGCAGTTGCGTATCGCCCTCTCCGTCTGCGCCTCGGCCCCCTCGGCTTGGACCTTCTTCGTGGTCGGGTCGAAGGCGACTATGCCGGATAGGTAGATTGTGTTGCCGACCTTGACCCCTTGACTGTAGAAAGGCGAGCCCGGCAGCTCGGCTGTGAAGAGAACCTGTTTCATGGTCTTACGCGAGAGGAGCGAGTTCTGTTATAGATGTTCTTGGGTGGTGGTTGCAGAGTGCAGGAGTAGGCCACGGTCTAGCGGGTCATGTAGCCCAACCAAGACTCGAATCGCCGTGGGCTCAGAAGTGTTTAATATCAAAAAGGCCTGTATGGACCTTCGCAATTGCTCCTCGACTCGGAATCCAGGGCGGCCCTCGAAGAGGGCAAGGTCTTGGCGCCCAACGCGCCTGTGGTCAGCTGCCCCATCGAGGCCTCGCTGGGGCTCTTCGGCAAGAAGTGGACACTCCTCATACTCAGGGACATCGCGATGAGGAAGAAGGAGCGATACAGCGAGCTGGTAAAGTCGCTCCCGGGCATCTCTCCGCGAATCCTCTCGAGGAGGCTACACGAGCTGGAGGAGAGCGGCCTCGTCTCCCGTTCCTCGACGAAAGGCCCGCCTGAGGTCGTGAGATGGAAGATCACCGAGAAGGGCTGGGACTCCCTGCCCATACTCTTCAGCTACGTCGCGTTCGGGTCGAAGTACTATCCTCAGGCGGTATTCAGCGACGGGGAGCCGCGCACCCTGACGGAGCAGTACCCTTCGCCAATAGTGGAGCACTTCTTCGTCAACCTGGACGTGGAGAAAAGAAGAGGGGTCACCGTCCGCCCGCCTAGGCACGCAGCAAAGTGGTAGCGAAGGCCCGCTATCCTTCTGGTCCCTGCCTGGATTAAATACGATGGCCGCCGCGAGTGGTGGCATGGATTCAGTAGTTCATTTTGAGATACCTGCGGACAAGCCGGAGCGAGCTTCGAAGTTCTACGCCGATGCGTTCGGATGGAACTTCATGAAGTGGGACGGCCCGATGCCGTACTGGATGGTCGGCACGACCGAGAGCGACAAGGACGGGAGGCCAAAGAACCCCGGCTCGATCAACGGCGGGATGGGGAAGAGGGAAGGGCCGCTAAAGTCGACGGTGGTCACGATAATGGTGGCCGACATCGACAAGGCGCTCCAGAAGGTCGAGAAGGCCGGCGGGAGGACGGTCGCGAAGAAGCAGGCGATCGGCGACATGGGGTTCACGGCGTACTTCAAGGACTCCGAGGGGAACGTCGTGGGCCTGTTCCAGACTGCTGGCCAGATGTAAGTGGGCCAGAATCCTTCAATGCGCTCACTCTGAGCTTCCAGCGAGGGGGCACGAAAGCCCCCACCGAATTTTCTTTGTTTTGCGAACGCTCCCTGGAATGAGCCTTCTCAGGCAGAGATGCGAGGAGCAGGAGCATCTGCATAGAGGCGGTAGGCTAGGTGTTTCTGGATCTGAGGTGGTTCAGCGCGCCTCTCAGTGTCCTGGACCTCGTCTGCCTGAGTATCTCTGACTCGTAGTCCCTCATCAGAGGAGTCTCGACCCCGGAGTGCTTGGCGTCCATCAAGTATGTGATTCCATCCCTTCCGGGCGCCCCTGCCCGCACGCTGTGTATTGCTAGTTGCGCCAGCGCCTTCGGTGTGAGAGGGTCGATGTTCTGTCCGATCTTGGTGTAAAGCAATGTGCGAACTCCTGACAGGTCGT
This sequence comes from uncultured archaeon, assembly GCA_963799775.1. Lineage (GTDB taxonomy): Archaea > Thermoproteota > Nitrososphaeria > Nitrososphaerales > Gagatemarchaeaceae > Gagatemarchaeum. Next base: position 1,938,916 of record CAWCYD010000003.1, on the reverse strand, counting down.
AAGCCGTTTCCACGACAACGTTGTCTTGTCCTATCACATCGGGGCGTCGGTATCTCTGTCGACCTGTCTGGTTCGTCTCTCTTCGCCAGAGCATGTCTGCTGCCGAGTCTTGACCTACGTCGTCTCTCATGACCAGGATCTCTGCCTTGACGTGCGACCCGCCTCGGTCGACGGGGATCAAGGTCGGGGCGTTCCCCCTCTTCTTGCTGCTTCGGGCAAATTCCACGTTGAACGGTGTCTCTACGTTCCTGATGCGGGCGACGGTCACCGATGCGATCTCCGGGCCGGGCGAGGTGATCAGAGAGCCGAAGGCAAGGATTCCGAGCCTAGGCGAGCCCTTCACCGGACCACAATCACGGTCACGTCCTAGTTCACTTGATGAAGTATTAATCCTAACTAGGTGAAGACCGAAATCCGTGGATTACTTTCAGTCTCCTCCCGGGGACCGGTTAAATCCAGGAAGGCTGTCACGCCAAAGACATGGCACTGGATTCCAGGAGCAACGACGAGAGGTTTCATGGTGCTCCCGTCAGGTCTCGACTCCACTGCCAGTTCTGTGGCCTCCAGCTCGACGGGATAGGCTTCCACTTTGAGTGCCACGTATGTGGGGCGGGGTACTGCTACGTCCACATGCGTAGGCACGAGCGCGCCCATGGATCCATGCGCGAGATGGTCGCGCAGGTAAGCTAGCGAGTCTTCTCTAAGCCCGGTCCGTGTAGGCCCCGCCAAAGACAAGCGTCTAGGGGGTGCCGTCGGTGTACCAGCCGTCTGGCGAGGCAGCGAACCTCTCGGGGCACGTGACCACGCGACCTAGCCTGAACTGCAACCAGACCTTGTCGCTCCGCCTCGTGACCTTAGTCACCTCGCCCTCCCAGGCCTTCTCCGGCGTCCTCATCTCCTTGTCCACCTTGACGAAGACCGCCGGGGTGTTGTCTGCGAGCCTCTCGGGATTCATCACCGCACCGCGGAGCAAGGTGTAAGGGTACGAGGAGACGTTGCCCACCTTGTCCCAGTGGTTGGTCCGACTGGTGATAAGGACGTATCTCAACACGATATCCTCGACGCCGACGCGGTAGATAACGCTTCGAGGTGACTCTACGGCTCCGAGACCCGCATTGCCTTCGCAGGAAGGGCCTTTTGGAACATGCCGAGCACGTCCAATGCGTATTCGCGGAGGATCGTCTCCCTGCTCTGGACCTGCCTTCTCGGCTTGAAGTACGCCCCCAATGGGACAGCGTAGAAAGTCAGCCGTTCCTCGCGGCCGGAACTTGTCTGATGGTCTATCTCGAAGCGATAGACCTGGAAGATCTCACCCTGCCGCCTCATCGTGAGCCGGACAAAGAGGTCGCTCAGGCGGGATCCGGGCTCGGCCTTGCTCATCGCAAATGACAGGACCGAGGCGTGATGGATCGCAAAGTTCCCGACTTGTGATGCAAGAGAATCGAGTTCTGAGTGTTCGTAGTCCTCGAGTGTCTTGGGGGCGACGTCGGTGACTAGCGCCGTGCCGAACTTCATCTCTCCGCGGAGCACGAAGCCGTTCCTCGTCTTTGGTTGGAGCATGAAGATGGACCGCCTGTCGGTCACCATGATGGCGTACTCCTTGGGATACGGGTCGCTAGGCACGAGGCCCTGTGGATGAGCGCAAGCCTGCTCTCCGACTTTTCAGATGCGTCGACGCCGGGTTCAGGTTGAAGATGCACGGTCTGAAGCACCGCCTGTCCGGATAAATACTCAGTTCACTCTCTGTGGTCACCAGAAGTTAGTGGACTCGCTCGAAGGTGGTCAGCTTTCCTCGATGACTTCTTCCGTCTTGCGGACGCGTATGATGCTGTACGACCAGATCAGCCCGCTCTTCCTGTACGATTTCATGTCCAGGAGCTTGGATGCTGCGAAGCTCACGTGCAGGTCCGGCGGGTGAGGAACGGTTACCCCTTGCCCCTCCATCAGATTGATGAAGGTCTCGATGATTCGGATGTGTACGACGTACTTGAACTCGGTGTCCGGCCCTTCTTGGGCGAGTCTTTCGTGCTCGGGGGCGCTGAATTGCTGCTTGTCGTCCAAGCGGGTACAGGCTACGCCATATGCAGGCGGCTTTAAGCGGGTAAGTAACTTTGTTCTGGCAAGCAAGCGGCTCCGCGCATTGCATCCTGCTTTCAGGCCTCTTCCACTGTCTGTTCCTCGTATCGCCGGCGGACTACGGTGTAGGACCAGACGAGTCCCCTCTCCTTGAAGGCTCTCAGATCGATGTGTTTCACCGACGTAAAAGTAACGAGGGGCGAGTCGCGCTGAATCACGATCCCCATCCGGTCCATCACGTTCGCAAAGGTCTCCAGCGCCCTTACTCTCACGCTGTATCGGTATTCCTCTCCCAGTCCGTCTGGAAACTGGGCGGCTCTGGTCTCCTGGAGACTTCGTAGACCTCTGTCCATGGCGGTGAGAATCTCCTCGTACATCGCCGGCCACCTTAAAACAACTCTGAAAGAATCTTCTAAATCTCGAATCCTTGCCGGTTAGAGTAGGCAGGGCCAGCTTCTCAAGCCTTAGGGATTGGTCTGCTTGGGCAGAAGACCCCCGTCAGACATATCCTTATCTAACGAAAAGCGGGTATCGCGTTCGAATTGGCACGGGTCAAAGATGTGATGACAGCGAACGCCAAGATCCCCAAAGTGACGAAGGAGACGACAGTGCTGGAGGCCACGAGGCTGATGAACGAGAGAGTGACACCTCCGCTGTCGTGGTGGTCGACGACAACAAGAAAGTCGTGGGGTTCTTCGGGGAAATGGCCCTCCTGACGGAGTTCGTCAAGCTGAACAAGAGGCCGGAGGAAGTCAAGGTCGGCAAGATAATGCACATGCTGTACAGGATCGCCCCTGAAGCGACGACGAAGCAAGCGGCAAAGGAGCTCGCTGAGAATGGTTCTACCCGCTTGGGAGTCTACGAGTCAGGCAGGTTCCTCGGGTGGGTGACGCTGACCGACATCTCAAGAGACTTTAGCAGGGAGAACCTTCTGGACAGGCTTCGGAGCCACAACGCCCCCGAGGTCTCCGAGGTCCGGTGCCCGAACTGCAACAAGGCCTTCATGGAGAAGGTGACCAACCACCAAGGGATGATCGTGAAATGGCAGTGCCCCAACTGCAAGTACACGCTCTAGAGACATCACTCTCAGCCTCCCCCGGGGACCGGCTAGATTCTAGAAGCCTCACCCCGAGGTCACATGGCACTGGATTCCAGGAGTGACGGTAGTCGCCACGACGCTCTGAAGTCGGTCCACTGCTAGTTCTGCGGTCTTCTGCTCGATCGCTTTGGGTTCCACTTTGAGTGCCACGTCTGCGGGCCGGATGCTGCTACGCCCACATGCGCAGGCATGAGGGTGCCCACGCCCCCATGCGTGAGATCGTAGCGCCGTTGTGACAATCGCCAGTCGCTAAAGGCCCCGGCCAACGAAAGCGAAGGAATCAACCGGTTGGGTTGTTGCGCAACGTCTCATCGATGTTGTTGAGAGCCACAATTTCGTCTCCGAATGTCTCGGGACTCCGCCCCAAGCAATCAGGGCTCGGTGGACGAGCAACTTCTTGTGGGCGACCAAGAGCTTGCACAGACGCTCGATGTCGGCATCTAATGCCTCGGCCAATTCTTCACGACCTTGTCAATGCGCGACTCGACAGCTTCCCTGAGCCTGTTCGGGTCCTTCAGAAGCTCGTCAATCCTTCGCATTGTTTCCTCATCAGATTCGGAGGGCCGGTCGGACACTGACGCTCGGTTTTCCATGGCCTTCTGTTCAATATAAGTCTCCTTTCCTTAAAAAGCGCCTACGATGATCCGGCTAAATTCTTCCGACGAAGGTCTGGACCTCTCTGTGAGGTCGAGGATGTATTTCAGCTGACATGTATCACCGACACGTGTCTTAGCTCCTTTCAGGCATTTAGCCGAACCTGCATACCTTGGCCCTTAGAATGGTCACCAACAGAACTGTCACCGGCGCCTTGGCTGCGACCGCGATCGTCTTTGCCGCACTATCGGGGTACCTCTTTGTCGCCCCTCCTGGCGGGGCTGGCAAGACGATTACGAACACCACGACCCAGATGAGCACAGAGCTCAGCACTCAGCTTAGCACGGTCTACAGCACCGTTGCCACCCCAGTTCTCAGCACGATAACCTCGACGGCGACGTCGATTTTCAACACGACCACCACGCTCTTGAGCACCCTGACGACTACAAGCTCCACGACCGTGGTCTCAACCACGACGAGCACGGCGACGGGGCCGTTCACCGTCAACCTAGCCTACAAGGCGGGCACGGGGCTCTATCTCACCAACGCTTCCGCGTTCACGCTCTACTTCAGGGCCACGGATCCCGGGAACGGGACGAGCACCTGCACCGGCAGCTGTGTGACTACCTGGCCTCTGTTCTACTCTGCAGGCCCGATAACCGTCCCGCCCGGTTTGAGCGCGAGCAGCTTCGGCTTGGCCACGCGCACGGACGGGAAGATGCAGACCACCTACAACGGCTATCCCCTCTACTACTATGTGAACGACAAGGCCGCGGGCCAGATCACAGGGCAGGGCCACGGAAACTTCTACCCGTGCTGCAGCATCGATGCGACCTCGAGCACGAGCACTACGACCACCACGACTACAACGACCACGTCGACTTCAGCCACCCCAGCTGTGGTCAAGGTCTCGATACCCTCCGGCACAGGCTCGAGCTCCAGCCTGAACTACAGCCCGAGCACCATCACGGTGGTGATCGGCACCAACAACACCATCATGTGGACCAACAACGACGCGGCTGTCCACTCTGTGGACTCCTCGAGCGTGCCCGCCGGGGCGCAGGCTTTCAGCGACGATAACCTTACTCCAGGAGCGACCTACTCAGTGACGTTGACTGTGGCCGGGACCTACCAATACTACTGCATGTTCCACTCCTGGATGACGGGAACGATCGTCGTCAAGCCTTAGAGCGTCTCGACAACCTTTAGCGTCGAGTGCTGCCTCGTCACTGAGGCGAAAGTCTGAGACCGTCGCCGTCGTAGACTAGGCGACCTTGTCCCCCCCTCTCGAACTCCAGTTCCTCCCCTCCTTTGGAATCCCTTTTCAAGATGAAGAGGGACCTCTGGACGCTCGCTCCTGCCGCTCCCACGACGCTCTTCAAGATCTGGGCTCGCTTCGCGTGTCCCATTGGCGCGAGGAGTTCGGAGACATCGTCGAGAATCACGAGCCGCCGGCCCTCCGATTGTGTTGCATCCGCCGGGCCTTCTAAGAGCCCGATGACATCGGCCCAAGCCTCTGCCGAGCCGGTCTCTGGCATGAGGCGGACCGTCACCATGCCGAGCCGAGGGATCGCGGGATATACCCTGCTCTGCTTCAATGTGAACACGAACACATGGCCGTTCGTCGCCTCCCGGCGGACGAGCGCCTCGATGACGCGCTCGTAGTTCCCCGTCGGGTCGACCTGCAAGATCAGGGCGCTGGCGGCGCGGAACGCGTCACGGAAGGTCAGGCTCTCGCCGAAGCCGGCAAGGTCGCTTGTCGACAGCAGGGGGATAGAGTCCATCGCCGCGATGTTTCTGGCCTGCTCGCTGATTCTCCCGGTGCCGACTATGCTCAGGTCCACCTCCGTGTCCAGCTGCTTCACAAAGTTCCTGATCACTGTCTGCTCGTCGACGTCCGGAAGGACCACGAAGCCGTATCTCGACCTGCTCATCCCCTGGACAACCAGGGGAAAGGTGTACTCCGTCCCCGACTTCCCGAGGGCCTTGTTCTCGAGGACGTGAAAGTTCGCGGCGGCCAGGATCGAGCGCAGGTTCGAGAGCATCCTCCTCGCTCCCGGTCGATGGACCCCCTCCTTTTCCAACTCGTCCGCGAAGCTCTCGAGCACGCCTGTCTCCTCCCTGAGAGTGAGATACATCCTGAGGACGTCCCTTCCTTTGGGCGTGACCCTGTAGGTCGACTTGTCCCCATCTGTCTCCCTCGTCAGGAGCCGCTTGCGCAGGAGCATCTCAAGGTGCAGCATGAGGGGAGGCCACGTGAGGTTCGCTCCGTGCATTATCTGCGTGGGCCGGGCCGACCCGTCGCTGACGACCTTCAAGATGTCCCCCATTATCTCCATCCTCGACCTCCTCCGTGAAATCTCTTGGGCGCTCGTGTCAGGGGACCCGCTCGGTCCCTCCCCTAGGCCGCCTCGAGTAGAATACTGTAGCGGGACTGCGGATTTTGCTGAAAGCGCCGCAACGTTGGTGACGGCTGCAGCCGTAAGAGTGCACCCCGCAGCGATTATCCTGATTTTCCGCCTAGCCTTCTCCGGATGCCCCGACGGGGCCTCGTCGCTTGGTATCTGTCGATTATCCTGCGCGCTGAGAATGTGAGCGGTGGCTGGGAGCCCGTGTAGTAGGCGACCTTCTTGATCTCCCTGTTCGGCTTTGGCAGGCCTTTTGCCTTGACCAGGAACACCTTGTGGGCGTTCCGGAAGATCCCACCCTTGGGGCCCGTATGCGTCTGCCCCAGGAACTCGAAGAGGTAGACGGCGTCGGTCCCCTCCAGGCGTGTCTCCTCCCTGAGCTCGCGTATCGCGGCCTCCACGTCCGTCTCCTCAGGGCGCGCCCCTCCTCCTGGGACGGTGAAGAGGTGACCATCCTTGCTCACTACTAGGATCCCGGCTGGGGTGTCGACGATGGCGGTACCTCTCCTCCTGATGTAGACCATCGCGCAGGCCCCTGCCCGCAAGCTCTCAGCATATAATCAAAGCCGAAACAGGTCCGCCATGAGCGAGTCAGTCGCGAGGCCTGGTCATCCTGAACTGATTGACATCCGTCACGTTCTCGACATGGAGAACGAGCAGCTCGGACTTCGATGACTGGTAGACCGTCTCTCCGTCCAGCAGGACTCGCGCAATCCTGTGCTCTGGGATTATGTCCGCGATCTCCCAAAAGTCCTTGATGGAGACCTCCGCTAGGCGCTTCTTGTCCCGGAACTGGACTCGGTATTCGCCCTTCGGGGCGAAGCGAGCCCTCTCGATCACCTGGCGGAGCCTGCCCTTCAATCCCTACTCCCATAGAAATCAATATTACAAATAGATGCCAGGATCGCGATGTCTTATGAGGGCCAGGTTCCTCACAGTGGTGTCGAAGGACGGCACGAGGATTGCGTACGAGAAGATTGGTTGGGGCCCGACCGTAATACTCGTCCTCGGGGCGCTCAACTCGAGGAAGTCTGGGGCCGCGCTGGCCAAGCTCCTCTCTTGTCAATTCACCGTCATCAGCTATGACCGACGTGGGCGCGGTGACAGCACGGACACCGCACCCTACTCGCCTCAACGCGAAGTCGAAGACCTTGCTGAACTAGTCGAGGACGTCGGCGGGTCAGTGTGTCTCTACGGTCATTCCTCTGGCGCGGCCCTTGCACTTCAGGCTGCCAGCCGAATGCCCAAGCGGGTCAGGAAACTAGCGATATACGAGGCGCCGTATTCTGTGGATGCCGCTGCGCGCAGGGCCGCCAAGGAGTACGACCGAGAGCTCAAGAAGTTGCTCGCGTCCGGACGAAACGGTGATGCCGTGGCGTTGTTCATCCGAGCCGTGGGGGTGTCCGAGAGGCAGCTCCAGGCGATAAGACGCTTGCCGATGTGGCGGGGGTTGGAAGCCATGGCGCCGACCCTGGCCTACGAGAGCGGCGTCCTAGGGCAAGGCCATTCTTTGCCTGCTGCTCTCTTGGCAAGAATCACCATCCCCACGCTCGTCATGCACGGCGGTGCGGGAGCTCCTGCCATGCGCAGTGCGGCCAAGGAAATCAGCCAGGCCGTCTCCCATGCTCAGCTCCGTACTCTGGCAGGTCAGACTCACGGGGTAAGGCCGAAGGTTCTTGCCCCGGTGTTAGAGGAGTTCTTCGCATGACGTGGGTCTGACCCGTGGATCACTGGTCTCGTGTTCTGGGTCGTGCCGAGTATGACGCCAAGAGCGCCAGGCTCCGCGCCTTGATCACAAAGGCGCTCTCGAGTTTCCCTCCTGAGTTTGCTCCGCTTCGGTCGGTCGTCAGGATCCAAATGAGAGACAAGACGACCCGGGGCATGGTGGGCCTCACGACGTATAGCAAGATCGAGTCCAGGACGGATCGAGGCGGAACTGACGCTGGCCGTGGCACCCAGACGATTACCTTCTACAGCGACCTCCTCGACGAGCTCTCGGATGATGCCGCCATAGGCGTTGTTGCCCATGAACTGGCTCACGCATGGCTCAACGAGCACGTCGCGCCTCGGGCATCCAAGTTGAGGGAGAGGGAGGCTGACGACCTAGCCCGGACGTGGGGATATGGAAGGTACCTCGATGCGCTGGATGCAGAGACCGACCCTTACTGAGGCACTCGTCTTCTTGGTGTCTGAAGAAAGCGTTATACCAAAGTCGGGGCTGAAGTCTGAAAGGGAGCTAGACCTCGACTGACAAAGAAGAGCCAAGAAGAGATGAAGATCGTGGTGACCAAGGACGGCCCGTACGTCGTCTCCGCGGGCATCCCGCTGACGATGGACATAATCGAGCCGAACGCGGAGGGACTCTCGTGGGATTGGAAGACCGCCAAGAGCTTCACCACGAGCGGAAGCTACGACCTGTGCAGGTGCGGCCGCTCCAAGAACAAGCCGTTCTGCGACGGCTCCCACTCGAAGGTCCATTTCGATGGGACCGAGACGGCGACGAGGCAACCGTTCGCGAGGCAGGCCGAGGCGTTCGACGGGGCTACGATGACTTTGAGCGACGCGGAGGACCTGTGCGCCTTCGCGCGCTTCTGCGACCCGGGAGGCAAGATATGGGGCCTGATGGAGGGCACAGACGACCCTGAGGTTCGGAAGCTGGTCATCAGGGAGGAGCAGCACTGCCCTTCCGGACGGCTAGTCTTGCACGACAAGAAGACAGGGAAAGAGGTCGAGCCGAAGCTCGCCCCTTCGATCGGCGTCGTCGAGGACCCTGCGCTGGGGTGCAGCGGCCCGCTCTACGTCAAGGGAGGGATTAGGGTGGAGTCAGAGAACGGGACGCCGTACGAGCGGCGAAACCGCGTGACCCTCTGCCGCTGCGGCGTCTCGGCGAACAAGCCCTTCTGCAACGGCAGCCACGCGAGCGTCAGGTTCAGGGACGGGCTGGTCGAGTTCGTGAAGCTCAAGCAATAGTGAGGAATGCCGCGTGCGCCAATCGGGATGGAAGCGAGCCCTCTCGGTGGTTTGGCGAACTTCCTTTCTTCATCCTGCCGAGCACTCATCGAGAAGAATGTAGCTACAGACCTATGTGCTTCGCGCCAATATGGGTTCCAGACTAGTCGGGGACTATCGAAGACAAGATGACGTGACCGAAAGCAAATGTCATCAAAATCAGCGACTCCCCGACTAGCTCTTTACCTTCCTCAAGTTGAGTTTTCGGCGTCCATCACGTGTTGAGCTGTGTGCGAGCGCGAGCGTCAAATTATTAAGCTCCGGAGAATCGTAAGGATTCACGTGGAGACTCCGAGCGACGGAAAGAAGGCGAGAGACGAGTTCCCACGGGCCCTGTCGACGACGCGTGCGACGACCTGAAGGGGATGAAGGTCCGTGGTGGGAGCAGGGTCGCCAGATACGCCGTGCAGGCCCTTAGGGAATACGCCGAGGGTGCCACCGCGAAGACCTCTGCGGAATACTGGGAACCCGTCCTCGAGGCGGGAGAGAAGCTGAAGTCGTCGAGGCCTTCCGCTTTTGCGCTGACCAACGGCGTCAACTACGTCCTCAACGGGGGAGCGAGGTGCCTCGAGTCCCAGGGCTCTGTCGAGGAGGTGAGGAACGCGACGGTGAACGCCGCGAACGACTTCCTCGCGTACAGCCTCGACGCGGTGAGGAACATCGGGGAGATTGGTGCCAGGCGCATCAAGAACGGCGACACCATCATCACCCACTCGGACAGCGAGGCCGCCATGAGCGTCCTGAAGAAGGCGCACGACCTCGGGAAGGGGATCAGGGTGTTCTGCACCGAGACAAGGCCCAGCTTCCAGGGGCACCGGACCGCCGCAGCCCTCGCTGCCTACGGCATAGACACCACGCTGATTTGCGATTCCGCCTGCAGGGTGACGATGGGGGACGCCGACAAGGCGATAGTGGGGTGCGACGCGATATCGGGGAACGGCGCGCTGGTGAGCAGGATCGGCGTGTCCCAGGTGGCCGTGCTGGCGCAGGAGGCGCGGGTGAACTTCATCGCCGCCGCCGAGAGCTACAAGGTGGACTTTGGGACGCTGACCGGGAAGCTGATCGACGTCGAGCAGAAGAACCCACAGAGATAGCCGCGAGGGACTGGATGGACCACAACCCCAAGGTGAAGTTCAGCAACATTGTCTTCGACTTCACCCCGCCCGAGTACATCGACTTCTACGTGACTGAGAAAGGCATCGTCCCGCCCGCGGGGATCTTCACGCTGATGCAGGAGCTGCGCAACGAGTACGCGGTGTGGTCTCCGGGGACGACCCATGCAGCGTCTACCTGACGATAGTATTGCCTTGACGCGTGCGAGGACATCGCTTTTTACCCGACCCTGACCACGAGAAGACATGGCTGCTGCCGACCCCGTTCGACCAATTGGTCCTGTCGTCGACCCTAGACCGGCCAAGCGTCCTTCTGGGATCACCCTTCACGGTCGTCTGGTGGATGTGACCCCGATCAATCCGTCGGCCCATGGAGACTCGCTTTACGGGGTGACTTGCGGACCTGAGAATGAACACCTGTGGCTGTATCTTATGACCGGTCCCTATGCAACTCGTGGTGCTTTCGACTCTCGCCTGAAGGAGATGGCGGCGTCGGAAGACCCGTTCTTCTTCTCCATCGTCGACAAGGGCTCTCAGAAGGCCCTTGGATGGGTCGCGCTCATGCGAATCGAGCCCGCGCACAGGGTGGTCGAGGTCGGCAATGTGATGTTCTCGCATGGACTGCAACGCACCGCGGGCGCGACCGAGGTGATGTACTTGCTGTTCGAGTACGTCTTCGAGGCACTCGGCTACCGACGCCTCGAGTGGAAGTGCAACGCGCTGAACGCGCCGTCGCGCGGGGCCGCCCTCCGCCTGGGATTCACCTTCGAGGGGGCCTTCCGGCAGCACATGATCGTGAAGGGACGCAGCAGGGACACCGCGTGGTTCTCAATGCTCGACTCGGAGTGGCCCGTCCGGAAGCGGGCCTTTGAGCGCTGGCTCGCCCCGTCGAATTTCGATGCCTCTGACCGTCAGAAGGCTTCCCTGTCGGCCCTCAATGGCGTGAAGAAGGCCTAGCCGGCGACGACGGGGTTGATGACGACAGAGTTGACCTTGGGAAACAGTTAAACCGAACTACGGAATGACAGCTCTCATGGCCAAGTATCTCTTCCAGGCGAAATACACCTCAGAGGGTGCGAAAGGCCTGATGAAGGAGGGTGGTTCTAAGCGGCGCGAAGCCGCAGAGCAGGCGATTAGGAGCGCCGGAGGGAAGCTCGAGTCCATGTACTTCGCGTTCGGTGACGCGGATGTCGTGGGCATCGTCGACTTTCCAGACCACATCAGCGCGGTGGCGATGTCCGGGACGATCAACGGAAGCGGCACCACCACGATCAAGCTCACCCCGCTCATCACCGTCGATGAGGTCGACAAAGCGGCGAGGAAGATGACCCGGTACAGGCCTCCTGGCAAGTGACGCAGGCCCAGTTCATAGAGCAAAACGGGAGGGTTGGGGATTGCGATACCCATCACGACACTTATTTTCAGATGACATATTGCGGTAAACTTACCAGATTTTGCACCCGATTCTCAAGCTTGAGAGTCGGCCCTAATGGTTATAGGGTCTCCTTTCAGCGTCAAGTTTCGAACGTCGAGTGAAGACCTCAGGAATCATCGCTAGCATCGCCTTCATGGTGCTCATCGGGCTTGCCCGGATTGCGATTGGATACGGGATAGAGCCATCGGTGAACCCTTCGCAGGGTCATACAATAACAGTCACCTCGACTGCCACGGCGAGCAGCAGCTCGGGCGCCGTTTCGAACTCGTCCCAACCTTTCGTGCTTACCCTGGTGGTGACGACGAACAACACCTACAACTCGACCGTCGGAGACCAGCCCGCGTACTACGTCTTGGGGCCGAACGGGCTCGAGTCTGCCGCGAGCGTGGCGGTCCCTGCGCACAAGCTGATCAAGCTCGTGATCATATGCTACGACGACGGAGCGGCTAACCTGACAGGGTCGTCCTATGCCTCGGTCTCAGGTACCCAGAACAACACGGTCAGCGTGGTGAGCAACAGCAACGTCAACTCCTCGCAAAGCGCATCGGGGATCCAGGTCACCGGGGGGCAGACCGTCTCGAGCCTCCCCGCCGACGGCATAGCCCACACCTTCACGATACCCCAGCTGGGCATCAACATCCCGCTTGCGCCATCCTCGACGACCACGGCATACATCACGCTGAATCAGACGGGCACCTTCAACTGGCTCTGCATGTCGTTGTGTGGCTCAGGGCCCACCGGCCTTTCGGGCGCGATGGAGACCCCGGGCTGGATGACCGGAAACATCGTCGCCACGTAGTCGCCCCCTTGATGGGGGTGCGAGGTCGGTTCCAGCGCCCTCAGGACGTTACCTCAAGAATCTTGTCCCTCGATCTTGCGCCTCTCACGATGGAGATCCTCGACTTCGGAACCCCGAAGTGCTCGGACAGAATCACCAGCAACCTCTTGTTGGCCCGGCCGTCCGTCGCCTTCTCGTCCACCTTCACCTCGTAGTCGGCCTCCCCGAGCTTTACTACCCGAGATTCCCTTGCGTTCGGAGTGACGTGGACCCTGATGAGCACGGCTCGTGCGCTTGACTGGATTTCTGTAAACATTGCGGACGGGGCACGAGAAGCCCCTTGAAGATAGCCTTCTCAAGCAGAGGCGCGAGAGACCGCGCTCTGCCTAGAAGCGGTAGCCTGATTGGTGTAACGGTTTTAGAAAAAATCCGGCCTACGCCCAGTGGGGCTTGTAGGCTAACAGCGTCTCGCTCGTCTTCACGCCTTGCACGTCGGCGATCTTGTCGACTGCGGAGACAATCTCGTCTGTGTTCTTCCCGTACACGGTCGCGAGGATGTCAAATTCGCCCTGTACGATGAACGCGTTGCGGACCTGCTGGATCTGCTGCACTGATTGTAGGACCTTCTGTGCCTGCTCGTTGACCTGCAACAGCACTAGCGCAAGAGAGTCAACTGACTGGACTGTCTTGGTGGTTGCGGAGCCCTCGACCGGGTTGTAGGTTCGTGTCGCTGTGACCCCGTTCAACGATCGGATTCTGTTTATGGTCTCGTAGACACGCTTCGAGTCTGCCGCCTTTAGCTCGATTGCCATGTCGAATCTTCCGATGGTCGGCGAGGAGTAGGTGATGCCCTCTATGTTCCTTAGCTGCTCGGTAACTTGGCCGAGCATCTTTGGGAGGACTGATACGAAGATGGTTGTTGGGTAGGTGATTTGAGTCGTCATTGTTGTGGACATATCTATTTCGATTATGTATTAGATATACCGACTATATAAGGGTATATAAAGAGAAAGCCGGTGTCTATCGCGAAATCTGTGGCTGGCGGGTCCCGTGCAATCCGACAGGACAACTTGAAAAAAGAGAGGAACGTGGCTGGCCCGAGCGGGTCAGCCAGCGTGGTTACGCGCAGGCCTGAAGGCCTATGCGACTACTGCGTCGTGCTGCCTTCCGTTGATTGAGGGGCTGACGGCGCTGCTGCAGGGGCACCTTGCTCGACGATTTCCCCGCTGGCAAACCTTTCCGAGACACGGGTCACCTTGATCCTTGCGTTCTGACCCATCCTGGTGCCGGGTACGAAGATGACGAACCCGTCGATCTTCGCGATCCCTTCTCCTCGCCTGCTCGTGTCGGAGATAGTAACGTTGTACTCCTTACCGACCTCGACTGGCTTCTTGAAGGAACCAAAACCTCCGCTACCTCCGCTTCCTCCTCGGCTACCGCCAAATCCTCCGCGACTTCCAAAACTCATCCTATTCACTCATCCTACCGTTATTTCGTCCGATGGGGTGGTGCTCCAAGCGGCCTTAATAACTGTATACTAAGCGGCAATGAATGATGTTATCGTGTCACAGGTATGACATCATTATATCGCAACAGGTGGTAGGCGCCGACCTTTCCCCGGCCCGGGCGGCAGCAAACCGTCGCGCATCAATCCTGCTGCTCGGGCAAACCAAACAGCGATAGGAAATGGAAACTCTTCGAGGAGTGCTTCATCGTCGGGAGCTTAGAAGCGTCTTTCTTACTCGGCAGCGTCCGTCCTGCTTCTGTCAATCTCATCTCGGAGAATCTCGTAGGCTCTTGGGCCTTCGTCCCTGTCCAGGATGAGGATGGTCTCTTCTCCGATGTAGGTCTGGTGGATCCTGATGCCATGGCGATAGAGCAATTCGGTGAGGAAGAGCCCGAACTCCGGGTTGATCTCCACCTCCGGGGCGAGGTGCACGTCCAGCCTAGAGAGCTTCGTCGTCTCCTTCGCGATGTGGCCCTTGCCGAGAGAGCCCCGTATCAGGGCCCTGTAATCGACCTCGTCGGCTATGAGCTTGATCGAGTTCGAGAGCTGGAAGAGGTGGATGGGCTCGTTCAAAGCCGAAGACAGGTCGGCTATCTGCTTCACCATGGAGAGGAGCTCTGACTTCTTCGCCTTGATCGTGACGTCAACGACGTCGCTGGCCAACGTGATCCTTGCGGCTCTCAGGACGTCCGAGGCTCCCTCAAGGCCGCTTCTTCCGTCTTTGACGGAGTCCGAGAACCTCATGATCGCCACCACGATGGTGTTGACGGTCGTGGACTTTCCGGCCTTCCTCTCGACCTCGGACTTTATGTTCGCCGCCAGGGCGTGGTAGTTGATCAGCTTCGCTTTGATGCACTCGTAAACGGGCGGATTGTGCGTGATTATCGACGCGACGACTGCCGGTATCGACTGCTTGGTGACGACAGCCATGTCTGCCGCTGGACCGGCGAGATGTAATATTTAATCGTTGTTTGTAGACAGGTATATATACTGCGTAATGCCTATTACAAACAGGCAATATAGATGAGCACAACAAATCAGGCAACGAGAGTGCCGCAGAGTTTGGGCACGCGACTGATGAATTACTTCAGGCGAGCAGCGGGCAAGCTTCACAGATAAGAGCTCCAGAAACCCACAAGTGAGCATCCTTGTCAGAATCTTCGTTCGTGACCACATCGAGCGGCCAGCAGGTCCTCGTGCTGCGACAGGGCAGCACCCAGAGCCGAGGGAAGAGGGCTCAGACCAACAACATCGCCGCGGCGAAGCTCATGGCTGAGATCGTAAAGACCTCGCTCGGCCCGAGAGGGATGGACAAGATGCTCGTCGACTCGCTAGGCGACGTGACGATAACCAACGACGGCGCGACGATGCTCAAGGAGATGGACGTCCAGCATCCCGCCGGGAAGATGATGGTCGAGATCGCGAAGGCGGTCGACGGCGAGGTCGGAGACGGGACCACCTCGTCGGTGATTCTAGCAGGGGCACTCCTAGGTAACGCTGAGAAGCTCTTGGAGAAGGGCGTACACCCTATGCTCATCGTGAACGGCTACCGGAAGGCGGCTCACCAGGCACAGAAGATCCTCGACGAGATCGCGATAGGCGTGGAGAGGAAGGACAGGGCCACGCTTACCAAGATCGCCCGGACCAGCCTCGCCTCGAAGGTAGTCTCGAACGATAGCGCCGAGCTGGCCGCACTCGTAGTTGACGCCCTTCTCCAGGTAGCAGAGGAGACGAAGGAAGGCAAGGTCACAGTCGACCTCGACAACCTGAAGGTCGACAAGAAGGTCGGAGGGTCTCTCAAGGACACCTCCCTCATCAGCGGCATCATCCTCGACAAGGAGGTGGCACACTCCGGGATGCCGACGCGCGTCGAGAAGGCAAAGATCGCGCTCGTCACCTCCGCCCTCGAGATAGAGAAGACGGAGTTCGACGCGAAGCTCAGCATCAGCGACCCGGCGCAGATGAAGCAGTTCATGGACGAGGAGACGAGGATGCTCAGGAGCATGGTCGAGAAGGTCTCGGCGTCGGGCGCCAACGTGCTCATCTGCCAGAAGGGGATAGACGAGATGGCGCAGCACTACCTCGCCAAGGCAGGCATACTTTCAGTAAAGAGGGTGAAGGAGTCCGACATGGCCAAGCTCGCAAAGGCCACGGGCGCAAGGATAGTCAACGGGCTCGACGACCTGAGCGAGGCAGACGTCGGGCGGGCCGACCTGGTCGAGGAGAGGAAGGTCGAGGGAGACAAATGGACGTTCGTGGAGGGGTGCAAGAACCCGAAGGCGGTCACTCTCTTCATGCGGGGCGGAAACCAGCGGGTCCTCGACGAGGTCGAGAGGTCCATGCACGACGCCATCATGGTCGTAAAGGACGTGCTGGAGAACCCCGCGATAGTCGCGGGCGGCGGCGCGGTCGAGGAAGAGCTGTCCCAGCGGTTGAACAAGTGGTCGAGGACGCTCGAGGGTAGGGAGCAGCTGGCCGCGGAGGGCTTCGCGGCGGCGCTCGAGGCGATTCCGCAGGCGCTAGCAATCAACGCGGGGTTCGACCCCATCGACATCCAGGTTGGGCTGCGGGAGAGGCATGGCGCGGGCAAGACCTGGTTCGGGGTGGACGTCCTGGGGACGGGCATCCGGGACATGCTCGAGAGGGGGGTCATCGAGCCGCTGAGCGTGAAGCAGCAGATAATCAGCTCTGCGACCGAGTGCTCGTGTATGATCCTGAGGATAGACGACGTGGTCGCGAGCGGCGGCAGCAGGAAGGGGCCTTCTATGCCGCCCGGCGAGATGGAATAAGGTCACCCCGACTTCCGAGTCCCCGAGAGCTCTACTCAAACCGAACTGGACGAAGGGCATTTCACTCGCACGTTGAGCTACAGATTGTGGACGGCTCGACGGGTTGCATCAAGGCTCTTCAATCATCGCCCGCAGCTCCGCCAAGACGAGCTCGACCGTCATGTCCCTTGAGGCCTCTATCGCCCCTCCGACGTGCTTGTGGTGGGGAAATGATGAGATAGCTGGATGATGTGGCGCGTTGTCCCACCTGATGACAGTCTTCCTTCCGAGAAGGACGTGGAATGAATATCTCCGGATCCTGCTGGTACTGTGCTCCCAGTAATGCAGCGACCATCCGTTGACGAGATCGGCTCTTGCCTTGAGGATGTATGAATCACCGGTGCTGTCGACCTGGGTCTGGACGACTTCCTTGACTATCTTGGAGTTCCTGAGCGCGTTGATGTCGCTGACAGGCACTCGGACCTAGCTCTTGGCGACCTTCTTCCACGCCTTCAGCATGTCCTCGGCTGCCTCCCATTCCATCCAATCGTCCTCTTGCTTTGGTGAAGCGTTCCCCCTGACCTTGGCTCCGAAACGTTCCAAAGTTCCGTACTTGGCTTTGTATTTCCTGACGGCGCTTTCGTAGGTCTTTATGCGGTCTCTGGCTATGCCTTTGACGATGTCCCGGACGAATGCTTCCTGAGATTTGTAGATCCCGGCTTCCACCAAGGGCCTTGCTATGTGCTCCAGCTCATCGCCGAACTCTTGGGACGTCATTAGCTCGTTTTTTGATTCGGGGAGCAATATATCAGTTTGCAGATTCCAGCGAAGGGAGATATGATGTCACGGCGCATAAGGGTTCATTCGGCCTCCGCCGGGGCATTTCCCATTGCCGAGACGCTAAATACCGGCCGGCGGGCCAAAGCCCCGATGGTCGCGGTATCTGACGAGGCTCAAGTGGACGCAGAGCTCACAGACTTGGACAGGTCGATGGAGGAGCTGAAGAAGAAGAGGGCGGAGCTCCTCAGGGCCAAGGAAGCCATCAGGTGGGCGAAGACGACAGCCTCAGTCTCGAAGACCACGACTCCGCAGCCCGTCTCGCCTGCGAGCGCCATGACTGCTGCCGTTCCCACCAAGGCCCTTCGGGAGGCCCTGGATTCGCTGGAGTGGTCGAGCTTCAAGAAGAAGGAGGGCGAATGGACGTTCTTGAGGAACAGGGACGGAACTCTCGTCGATGCGTTAACGTCCGAGACGGACTTTGTGAACCGGCTGAGGAAGGGGGAGACGATCGTCGTGGGAAGATACAGGTACGCGGCCTCGGAGGACAAGTTCCTCAACAGGCACTTCGAGGTATGACCGAGTAGGTTCTCCTTGACTGGGATTGCAGGCCTGTTAGAGGTCCGCTCGTGCCCGCATGGGTTGGGAGTGTTCGCCCTCAGGCAGTTCGAGGAGGACGACCTTGTCCAGTCTTTTGGGGACATGATAGTCACCACTGCGCCGAAATCTCCGCCCTGGAAAAGATGGGCCATAATCATAGGAAATGCGCCAGGCGGGGAGCCCTTGTTTTGGGACGAAGAGCCGGAAGGGAGCCCCAATTACTGGTCGAACTTCCTTGATCACAGCGGGAATGCGAACGTCAGGTTCCTTATCGATATGAGCGGGCTATCGGCCCGCCTGGTCGCGACGGGAAGCATCAAGCCGGGAGAGGAGCTGTTCCTGAACTACAAAGAATATCATGCAGATAACTCGACGCCAGCCTGAGAGAGCGAGAGCCTCTACTCACCTTTGCCTCTCTGGCGCCGACGAGCCTTCTCGTGGACATCCTCCGTAATCTTGATTCTCGCACTTATGATTTCATTGTGGCTGGCGATGGCGATGATTTCGGTTTAGCAGAAATCAGATCCTCAATTTCGGTCACATACGAACGACTGTAATACTCTTTGTTGTAGTCAAAATGCTTCAAGAAAGAGTCTGACGAGCTCAACTCTTTGATCCAAGCCCGCCATATTTCCCAACTCTCTTCAAATAATCGTCCCTCACGGTGTGCAATCCAAACTTGTTCCCACAGGCTATGCAGCATGTCAAGGTAGATGAAAGCACTTCTTTCGGCTTCGTCTTTCCATTGAGGGATCGACGGGGGAACAAACTTGTCAATTTCGGGATGGCCAATCAGGAATTTGCTGGTGTCGGAGAAGAGAACCATCAGGCGTTCATAGGATTCTCGCCGCTTCTCTTCTAGCGCCCTGGTATGTTGATAACGTGTTTCTGTCCGTTGCTGTATTATTTGGTATGCCAGAAAGAGCAGAGACCCCAATATTGCAAAATCTGATGCGACTGTAGCTATTGCTACTATGTCGATAGATGCCAAACCTGACGCCCCCGCGATCATTCGCTGGCCCCCTAATAATAACGGGTCGTGTTGGAGTTTGCCTTTCAACTTCACCAGAATCAGGCCGTTTATATCCAGGGTTCGATTAGAAGGAGATTGCAATTATACCGGGAGTTGCGCGAGCAGAACGTGAACGCGGAGAAAATCGGCATA
Source organism: uncultured archaeon (assembly GCA_963799775.1). Taxonomy (GTDB): domain Archaea; phylum Thermoproteota; class Nitrososphaeria; order Nitrososphaerales; family Gagatemarchaeaceae; genus Gagatemarchaeum. The sequence continues at coordinate 1,919,588 of CAWCYD010000003.1, read as the reverse complement.
AGGCGTGCACATTCAAACGACTTCAGACGCATTTTGGAACTAAGCGAAGAATCATGGCCTGAATGGTGGTCAAAAAACCTCAAACTGGGAGCCGAACACATCAGACTACGCATCAGGGAAAAGACCGTGTTGGTCGCAACCGCAAACGGTAGAATAGTGGGTTACCTAATTTGCGGAACACTTTGGAGTATTCTGCACATTGATGATGTCTTCGTTGAAGGGGGATACCGTAAGAACGGACTTGGGTCGGCACTTCTCACAAGAGCCGTTCAGGACGCAACAAAGAGTGGGTTCAGGAAGATCATGAGCGATAGCGACTACGACAATGAGATAGCACGCCGATTCCATCTGAAGAACAGATTCAGGGAGTCTGGTTACATGAAGAACCTGTGGGGCAAGAAGGACTCGATCGTCTTTTCCCGAGACTTGCATTGAGTGTAGGATGTGACAAGTTCATCGCTCTGAGCAGGGTCGAATGATACCTTCAGCCCGCTCCCAGCTGCTCTTGACTCGAAACCCATCTCTTAGAGCTCCCCAGAGACGTCACGCGAACGAGAGTTGTCAGACCCACAATCGCACAGCGCTTACACCTGGCTCATGAGTGGAAGACTCGTCTCCATCTGAGGTGGGTGGTTATCAATCGGGGCACCATAGGCCATGGTGTCCCCCAGAAGACTCCCCGTGGTCAATATCGGCGGTGAGGCGTACTTCTTCGACGTCAGGCTTTCGCAGCTACGCAACGTCAGAAGGCCGCACGAGTTCCGAGACCTCTCGCCAGGTGAGAGGAAAGACCTCCTTGAAGCGCTCACTCTCCTCGCGGTCGCCCGGAGGCGCGCCTCGATCCGTGAGAGGCAAGGTCCCAACGATAAATAGAAAGCCCAACGGACACAGGGCGTGAAGCTCTACACCGGCACGGTCGAGCAGTTCAACGAGGATGTGCTCAAGAACGAGATGCCGGACAAACTCCAGAAGGCCTACGAGACCTACTACTACAGGATGGCGAACCCCCGCGAGGTGCAATCCTGGACAAACTCGCTCCAGTTCATGAAGAACGCCGTGGAATACGCGTCGCTCAAGCAAGACATGATAGTGGTGGAATACGAGCTCCCCTACTCCAATCAGAGGATAGACTGCATGCTATTCGGCAAGGGGCCCAAGGGCGGGGAGAACGTCGTCCTGATGGAGCTGAAGCAGTGGTCGAAGGCGGAGGAGTGCGACGTCGAGAACAACGTGGTCACGTTCGTGGGAGGGGCCAACCGCATGGAGGCGCACCCCTCCTATCAGGTGGGAGGATATCACATGTACCTGAAGGACTTCGTCGAGGCCTTCGAGGAGACCCCGCCGCTCGGCCTCTCCTCGGCATGCTATTGCCACAACTACCCTCGGAGCGACGCCGTGCTCTTTGACGAGCGGTTCGCGAAGATACTCTCCGAGTATCCATTATTCGCGAAGGATGGACCTTGCAAGCCTCGCGGACTACCTGAAGTCCCGACTAGCGGGAGGAGGCGGGAAGCTGATCCTTGACAGGTTTTCCTCCAGCAGGATTGCGCCGTCGAAGAAATTGCTGGCGCATGCGCGGAACATGATAGAGGGCCGGCACGTCTTCAATCTGCTGGAGGAGCAGATTGCCGCTTACAACACCATCCTGGACAGGGCAAAGAAGAGCGCGAAGCTGGGCAAAAAGTCGGTGATAATCGTCAGGGGCGGCCCAGGGACGGGAAAGTCCGCCATCGCCCTTAACGTGATAGCCGAGCTGCTCTCGAAGAAGATATCGGTCTACCATGCCACCGGGTCGGCTTCGTTCACGACCACGCTGCGCAGGGTCGTCGGGCAGCGGGCCTCGCCTCTCTTCAAGTACTTCAACAGCTTCTCGGGCTACGGAGAGAACCAGATAGGCGTGCTCGTCTGCGACGAGGCCCACAGGATACGCAGGACCAGCAACAGCAGGTACACGAGAAGAGACGCGAGGTCAGACGTCCCGCAGATCCAAGAACTTTTACGGGCTTCCAAGGTGACGATCTTCTTCATCGACGACCACCAGGTTGTCAGACCCGAGGAGATAGGTAGCACGGAGTTGATCAGAGAAGCGGCAAGAGAGTTCACTGATGAGGTGTTCGAGTTCGAGCTGAAGACGCAGTTCAGGTGCGGCGGCTCCGACGGCTACCTCAACTGGGTCGACGACGTGCTAGGGATACGGGAGACCGCCAACCGCATCCATACGAAAGAGGACAACATGGAGTTCAAAATATTTGGCAGCCCGCAGGAGCTCCACAGAGAGATAGAGCGCAAGAACTCTGAGAGTCCGAACTCTGCCAGGATGGTCGCTGGGTTCTGCTGGCCTTGGTCCGATCCGAACAGTGACGGCACGCTCGTGGATGATGTCGTCATCGGGGACTATCGTCGGCCATGGAACGCCAAGGCCGAGTCGGGAAGATTGGCGCCGGGGATACCACGAAGCAACCTATGGGCCTACGACCCGAAGGGAGTCGAGCAGATAGGCTGCATCTACACGATACAGGGGTTCGAGTTCGACTATGTGGGTGTGATCTTCGGGAGAGACCTGACGTGGGACGCCCGGAGCAAGGCCTGGGTGGGCGACCCCAGCCAGTCGTACGACAGCGTCGTCAAGAGGGACAGGGAGCAGTTCCTTCGGAACGTGAAGAACACATATCGGGTCCTGCTAACGCGGGGGATGAAGGGATGCTACGTGTGCTTCCTGGACAAGGCGACGGAAGAGTACTTCCGATCGAGACTGGAAGTTTAGGATCTCAGCGGCCCGACAGCACCACACGAGGTTTATCTTGTTATCTCGCCTTCTCTATTCGCTTCTAGATTACCAAGGAGGCCGTATACTTGAGATATCTTCCTGAAGTCTTTCCTATCGAGGATGGAGACTTTTACCTGCCAGCCCTCCAGCCTCAGGCCTTTGAGTGTCCCCTGCTGCATCCACCAACGCATGGTTCCTTCCACCATATCTTGAATTGTCTGCCTTGCAGCTGTTGGCATCATTTGTAAGGAAGGGCTCTCGAGCACGCACATCGCCTTTATCGATTCAGAGCGTTCCTCTTTCCTGTGAAGTGAACCGAGATATGGCTCGATATGCACTGTGAGGAGCATTGGCTGGCGAGCCGTATCTCTCCGTGGAAGGATGATCCTCATCTCCCTTGCTCTTGAGAAAAGGAGCCTCTCGGAGATCATTTCGGCCAGCTTATCAGATTGAAAGGCTGATACGAGAAACTGGCCCAGCAGATTCTCAAGCTCTCTGTCCCTTCGCTGTTCCTCTTCAGACAAGATTATGGCGCCTTGTCAATGAACATCAGCGCCCCCACTGTGAAAGTGACGTTGAATACGTAAACATCCGGCCGCGTCACCAGGTCCCTATTCGCCTCACACAGAGGAAGCATCACTCGAGTCTCCTCTTCATCTTTAATGAGTGTGGTGATTATATTCATCAAATTCTCGTAATCTCTTATAATGAACGCTAATCTTCGATGCAAAGAAAATCGTAAATTGGCGATATTGCTGTGGTGTAGACATTAAACATAATCGAAATAGAGTGACTGTGCATATTAGCGCCCATGTTTCCGATAACGCATTCAGGCGTTGCTTTCCGTAGTCTTGGGTCCGCCGCTGTCCAGTTGGTCAGAATGAAGCAATAATTCTATTGAGTATCGAGGAATCCGCTGCCAATTCCTTGTGCATTGCGGCGGCGAATACAGCGAAGTCGACATCGTATCGAGTAAACGAAATTTTTTGAGCGTTCTTGAGCTCGCTCAATTTCAAATCGGATTTTCCCACACCAATGTAACTCAAGATATCCGTCGGCGCGATGCCGCGAACCTTATCGATATCGAAGACTTCTTGCTGTCCTTTGAAGAATCCTTGCATGAGATAGTCTTCTCCAAATTGTAGTTTTGGATAATACTTCGGAAATATTTCTTCGAACAGCTTGATGAGTTCTCCCCGGATTGGGTGTTTCCAAGTTTCGGGCCCCTTCTCAGAAAGTATTTTTGAAAGCGCCTGTTTCTTTGTTTTGTTGTTTGTCATCTCATAATTGTAAATGTGGCCGAATGCAGCCACAGCCCATGTAGACCAGTACTTTGTGAATTTTGGAACGACCGTATCAACTTCGTTTTCGTACTTGGTGAGAAGCCCCGCGGCGATCATTAATTTGGGATCAGGGTATCTAACCATACTGAGGTATATTCCGTTCGAATTGGGGGTGATATAGGGCGTGGGAGCGCCATAGGCTTTCACGGGATGTCCCGAGAAGGCAAAGAATCCTTGTGCAGCGTCTTTATAGTGAATAGTTCGCAGTGATGGGGGCTTTTTCAGACCTTCTCCCATCTTCACATTTTTCCAGTCCTCTTTGCCCGATTTGCGCTTCAAAAATATAGGAGGAGTAATCATACCAGCCGCAAAGTTTTGAAGAAAAACGAGCGAGTCTGAGTTTGCGATTAGATCCAGTGGTTTTATGGAATTCTGTGTATTATTTGATTCTGCTATTGACTGTTCAAGTCCTGTGTCGGTTGTCTGAGAGATTTTGCACGGCAGTCTAATCGTGTCAAGAATGGCGTCAGGGATCTTAGAAAGAGTAGCAGTCGACTGTCCCCCATTGACAATTTGGGCGTTAGTAAGTTTCACGGCGACGCCTTCTTCTCTATTCACAAACTCGTACTTATCGCAAGTCACGCTAATACCATTATGATAAAGATAAAACTTGGAGGACTCCTCAGGTTTCTCTGCGGTCTCGTAAATCCTTTCGTTTATTTTTCCTCCCAAAAGAAATCGGAGATTCCTCATGAGAAGTTTGTCTTTGTGGATCCGATACGCTTGAGCGAGATCCAATCCACTCACCATGCATTGAAGTACGTTCACCTTCTGATTCGGATCGGTACGAATCGTCCATTCGAAATATTTCTTATCGTCAAGTCGAAATTCTATGGTGTTCTTGACTGGTTCGACTTCCGCGAATGCGCAGTAAAGTTCGATATCGAGCATTGTTGGACCTATCACTTGCAAGGCTGCTGGATACGCAGACGCGTCAGCCTTTTGGACAACGCCATTGGTCACATATCTGAATTCTAATTCGTAGCCTTTCAAAATCGAATTGTATTTCCGAACAAATTGTGCGACATCTTCCTTCAGACCCGCAATTTCGTTCTTGGATAGGTAATCTTCGTAGAAGTGGAGCAATTTTCTTCCGTCTTTCTTGGAAAGTGATGAGCCACCTTGGTCAAGCCAGACACACTGCACAAGAATTATTTTCTTCTCTGCATCGATCTCTAGATAAGCGTCGAGTCCGCCATCATTTGCGCCGTCAGTGAGCACGCCATTGGATCCATAGTAAGTGGGTTCGAGAATCTTAGCCATATAGAACTCGGTAACAGCTTTGGACCTCTTTACTGGATCTGAGATGTTTCCCCATTCTTCAAACTTGGCAGAAAGTAAGTCCAGCTTGGGAACCTTGTTGGGAATCATAAGTGCTTGGGACAAATTCGCCTGCATTGTCCCTTGGCCTTGAATATAACGGTTTTTTCAAGTTCACGGATCAAAAAATGGTATTTCAGTAAGACAGGGAGGCAAATCGCGCCCGCCGCCTTAAACGGGCCGATCAGTATGCCTCTAATGCAGACGACAACCTGGCTATTCCTTCGTCCATATACCTCTGATCAATCTCGAACCCTATACACGACACACCAAGCCTGAGAGAGGCCAGTGCGGTCGTTCCGATTCCCAGGAAGGGGTCTAGCACGACGAGGTCTTCGCGGATGCCGTGGAGCTTGATGCACATCTCGGGCAAGCGAATGGGGAAGGTCGCCGGATGGGGCCTCTCGCTCCTGCTGTTGATTGTCTCGTAAGGGATGAACCCAAAGCCATCTGGAAAGAAGCCTTTAACCATAGAAAATCGAAGTACTCGTGATTGCCGAAATCCGATAGAGAAATGCTTGCGAGGGCATTTCACGGAGTTCCCCAATTCCTTGACGAGCAGCAGGTTCAATCGACCGTGGGGAGGAACGAGATTCCGCTCTCCAAGCGCTCGATTTCCGACATCCTGGAAAAACTGGTAATAGATTTCCTGCTGACAAATCATCCGAATCTCCTAAACCGGAAATCGGGTCCGGGATACGATCTCATTCTCAGCTTTCCCAGCGAAGTCTACGTGAACATCAAGACGGAAGATGGCGCTCGGCCCTATTCTTGGTTGTGCTCGAGCAGCGTGATTTCGAATAGCAAAAAGCAAGTGCTAGACTCGCTCTTCTTCTACAAGCTCACTTACAGCCTGAGCCGTGGTCCTAGTCAAAGAGAGGTTGTCAGAATAACGGATGCGGCGATAGCCGGCCCTGTCGCAAGCGTCAAGGACTTCATAGTGACATATGAGAGAGGAAGTCCGCTCCCCCCAGGAATTTCTGGCAAGGAGCTACCAACCCACTACAACGGACGGCACTCGTTTCTTCATCGTCGCTATTTTCATCCGATCTAGCGGACGGCCGGGCTCCTCGGAAATGCCGCCTTGCTCAGAGCTGCCTTTCAATCTGACGTAACAGTTCACCCACCTTCCTGCCGTTTTCAGTCAGCCCAATCAAACGCTTGCGGGGCGGTTTCTGTTCCCTGCGCTCCGTGACGAGCTCCTTCTCCAAGAGCCTTCTGATGGAATTGTAAACGGCGTTCCCACCCATTTGCGCCGACTCTGGAAGTGACATTATCGGAATTGCATCCTTCTCGATTAATGCTAGAAGGCAACCTTGGCCTCCGACTCCGTCAGCGGCAACTTTGGTAAGCCCCCGTACTATCAATCTAAAGATTACGATACTGTATCAGCTCTCAGTATAGCTTAGAGTATAAATACCGGCTTCACGACTTCTTGTCGACCACCACGATGAGCACATACTACCTGCCTGATCAACCGATTCCCTTTGACAAAATCAAGGGGATGAAAGGGGAAGTTCGTGAGGAGATGGTGGAATTCACGACGCCCAGCAGCGCGTGCTTGACCAACGGCAAAAACCGCATCTGGGCGCAGCGGGCTTCGAACGGGTACACGCAATTCGCCAGGTACGGCGACAACAATGTTGAGGGGATACTAGACCATCTTGCGAAGCAGTTCAAGGTAGCCTTCGTTTCCGAGTACGACGCAGGCTTCGACGAACTAGCAGAGGACTATGATTACATCAAGTTCCAGTTCTGAGGTCTGGCTTGGTGTGACGAGGGCGATTGGCATTCGGTGATTGGGGAGATATGTCCAGATGAACTTGGACCACAAAATGGTCACGGAGGCTGCTGCGAGAGCCGCCGAGATTCTCAATGAGATGCATTACACCACGAGATGTGGAGACTTGGTCTCCTCAATATCCGATTGCGAGGAAACATCTTGAGCCGCGTCCTTCAAGCTATTGTAGCGCAACAAATCGTCCAGATTGACAGTAATTGGACTCTCGCACCTAAAGGAATCACCCCTAGTCTGGTCGGGAGCGGTCCAGACATAGAGGTCAAAGCTACCTGCGCCAAAGAGGTCAGGGTGCCGTCTAACAAGCGGGACTTCGTCGTCGTTTAAAGGCCGACTGCCTTTGGGATTAAAATGAAGTATCTACTGATTGTGACTGTCAAAGCGTCCAAGCTAGACTAGGGTTCATTGCGACTCCCGTTGAGGATTCAAATGACATGTGGAGCTAGATATGATGAGCGTAGGCGGTTCTCTCAACACGACCCAAATTTCGAAGTTCGTAGCTCAATTGGTCTTCATGAAGATTTTCCAATATTCGTTTTTCATTGAGGTCTAGAAGATCTTGAACATTGACTTCTTTAATCGTGATGTCATCAACTCGCCTTAGGATATGGGTAGTGCCTTTGGTCACTATCCAGACTTGCTTTTCACATTCTCGAACGTCTACTGTCCCACCATCATAGTCGAGGTATCCTGCCTTGAATTGATTGCAGTAATTGTTGACTTGGTCCTTCTTTGCCGAGACGAAGTCACCATTGAGCGTGGCGTCGTAAATGATGGCTGAACGCCCTAACTTGAAGAACCCGTCGGGCCTTCCAGGCTGATTCTCTCTGTCAAATGCGTATAGGTTGTGGACTCCAAGTAACTTCAGCAGCCATGAAACATGTGTCTCGAATATCTGCCAATCATTAGTGTCAATCAAGTCGCTTACGAAAGGCGGGTCGAACTTGTGCCGTTGTGCTGGGATATTCTCGATACAATGCCAACCGACAGGGAAGTTTGCGTATTCTGCAGGAAGAGAAACTTGTCTGTCCAAGTCGTAACTAAACCACACTGCGACCCTGCCCTTTTCATCTTTCTTGAAAAGAAAATCGTGAACCTTACCTTCCCAACAACCCTCTACTGCGTTCGTGTCCCAATTTCTTTGCACGAAAAGTGTGGGGGTATTTTCAACCAAGTTCGTACGCGAAAGTCCGCTCTTCAGCATTCGGATAGTATAATGAGCTTCACCTCTAGGTTCGTTCCAGTGGTCATGGTGTAAACTTAGCACCATCAGGTACCTCAAGGAAGGGGCTTTCCCCTTCTGATTCCTTATAACAATGATGAATTACCAAATCACCTAATGAATAGGATGTTTGCAATGGATAAAGGATTCATTGCGCCTCCGCCGGGGCATTTCACTCGCACGTTGAGCTTTGGTCGCCGGAAGAGGTTGTGGCCAATCACGAGAAGATGGTTCGCCGTCATGTCTAGTTTTTCCGCCATCCTGATTTGGCTTCGCTCTTCATTGGGCCGAACGAGAAGTTGTATTCTTGCTGTGCGAGGAGAGCGCTCTCGACGCCGGTGAGCATGACCATGCACTTGACACGGCCTTCCAGAGACGGGTCTACGCGTGCGCCCCAGACAATCCTGACGTTCGGAGGTAACGACTTGGTTACAAGTTCGCCGGCCTTCGTGACCTCCTCCAGTGTTAGGTCCGAGCTACCTGTCACGTGGACCAGCACCCCTTGTGACTTGGTGACGTCCTTGATGTCCAGCAGCTGTCCTGCGATAGCGCGCCTGATCGCGACCTCGACCCTGTCGGAGCTCTTCCCCTCTCCAACACCGATACTTGCTAGGCCCTTGCGCTCGCATATCGCCCTAAGGTCCGCGTAGTCGATGTTGATGAGACTGGCCGTGGTTATGGTCTCTGTCAACCCCTTGATGAACTGACCTGCCAACTCGTTTGCAACCGCAAACGTCCGCACTTCTAATGCGTGTGTCCTACGAGAATCAGGCTCGTCGCGAACGGAGGGCTGTTGCGCTTTCATTGCAAAATCTAATTCTGCCTTGGCACCAATGAAATCCAAGAACCCGATGGCTAATTCGGTCACGGAGTATGTCGAGAATGATTTCCCAATCCGCTTATCTGAGTAAACATGTCGTAGATATCCAGCATCAACTAACAACCCGAGATGATAGGATAGTTCGTTTGGCTTGAGCCCAACGCGTTTCGCAATCTCAGTGTGAAACGTGGGTCCATTGACGTATAATATTCCTATTATTTCTCGCCTAGTTTTGTCGTTCAGCGCCTTGATTCTAAGATTTGCCTCTTCGGAGTTGAACTTGGGAACCTCCGACTTGGTTTTGCCATCGTTTTGCTCAGGGAAGTTTTCGACAACCTTGAACAGTTTGGTGTTCTCAATGGCTACTACGGTGTCACAGTACTGGCGGAGTACCTTCAGAGCGTTCTTCGCGTTATCATACCTGTACGCCTCGGACGAGAACGGCAAAGTCACGACACCGATGACTAGGCGGCCCTGCCTTGCTAGTTCCTTGGAGAGGACTTCGATTGCGCCCGTTCCAGTGCCTCCTCCGAGGCCTGCGCAAAGGAAGATGATGTTGCTGTTTTGTGTTTCCTTCTGAAAGTCGCCGATTGACTCCCTTGTGGCTTCCGCACCGCGCTGAGGGTACCCTCCGGCGCCCTGGCCGTGCGTGAGCTTCTCACCCATGAGAATCCTGCGATCCGCCTTGGTGATGCTCAAGTGTGCTGCGTCTGTGTTAGCAGCGATGAGTTTGCCTCCGGAGATCCCTCGTTCTTTCAGCCAGGAGACAATGTTGCTTCCGGCCCCGCCGACACCTATTACGGTGACGTTGGGTTTGGCCATCCGCATCACTGCGGCGATTTTTTCGGCTTCTATGAAGTCCATGCCTTCGTTACTTACTTCCAAATTTCAATCAGCGGAGATGCAATTTTGGACTCGCCTTGATATTTAAATTTATTGACTTGATCAGTGAACCACTGAGTTCCCCGGCGATGTTAGTAGGGACGGAGACCGATAATTACTACGAATGAGACGTATTCTTCGAAGCACTGTTTGGCAGCTGAGATTAACGAATTCCGATCATCAAAATAATAGCATTGTCTGTACAATGCGCAGAATGGCTCGAGCACTTCGTTAAGGAAACTTTCGGTCATCTTGTACTTCTTTTCTTGGAACAATCTAACCTTTTGTGCTACAAACTCTCTCTGGACGAAATGCGAGAATTCTATGCTATGAGCCTAGACCCATCAACAAAATGAAGACAAGATTGTAATCGCCGATTAGTATGCTCTCACCGAATACTGCGTTACCCCCAATTAGAATTGATTCAGGGTAATCAGCCCTGCAGCCTGCTTGTTTTAGCGTATCCTTTATTGCTTCTCGTTCGAGAAATCCGGGATTTTCGTTCCCTGGACCCGGTCCGAAGACTAGAACCTTGGTATTCGCAATAACCGATCTTCTCTTCCGGTTATAGGCGTCGTCGACAATCCTTCCAGCCGGATTTGATGAGTCCACGATGTGGCGAGTGTCCCCATCTGACACTTTTAGTTCTTTAAGGATAAGAGCAGTACAGAATTCACCATGCATAAGGTTCATTGCGCCTCCGCCTGGGCATTTCACTCATGCCTCCCTGCGTTCCTAGGGTTCGTCCGTGGGTGTCCCAGACCGTGTGCAGGTCCTCGCTGAGAGAGTCGAGACTGGTCATGTCGGCCGGCGAGAGGTCAAAGTCAAAGACCCGGCTGTTCTCCTCTATCCTCTCGGGGCGGGTCGACTTTGGTATCACGACGAGCTCGTGCTGCAGGCCCCACCGGATCATGACCTGCGCGGGGCTCTTGGAGTGCCTCTTGGCGACGTCGAGGACCACGGGGTGGTCGAGTTTGTGCCCGCGGGTCAGTGGACTGTAGGCCTCGAGCTGTATCCCCCTGCTGCTGCAGAAGCGGAGCAGCTCTTTCTGGTAGAGGAACGGGTTGAACTCGACCTGGTTGACGGCGGGGGTGACATCCGAGCTGTCGGATAGCTCTTCGAGGTGCCTGACCGTGTAGTTGCTCACGCCTATGGCCCGGCACGAGCCTCGTCGCTGGAGCTCCACGAGCGCCCTCCAGGACTCGCCCCTGAGCCCCGGGACCGGCCAGTGAATCAGGTAGAGGTCGATGTAGCTGAACCCGAGCCGGCGCAGGCTCGCCTCGCAGGCGGACAGGGCAGAGTCGTAGCCCTGGTCGGCGTTCCAGAGCTTCGTGGTGACGAAGACCTGCTCGCGCGGCACCCCGCTGTCTCTGATCCCCCGGCCGACGTCCTCTTCGTTCCCGTAGACCCTCGCCGTGTCGATGTGCCGGTAGCCCGTCTTCAGGGCGAACTTCACGGCCTCCTGGGTGACCCTGCCGGGCGGCGCCTGGAACACGCCGAGCCCGAGCGCGGGTATCTCCGTGCCCGAGTTGAGCTTCCTGGTCGACGTAATGGTCAGCATCACGGGATGGAGCGCCAGATCGGAGGGTGCGGCCCGACCTTAAACCAATCGACCGACACCCGCCTTCGAAGAAGTGTCTTCTTGCGCCTCCGCCTAGGCGTTTCACTACCTTGGGACGTCCCGTCCTACTTCTGACCGGCTCGCCAAGGCACGCCGACCCTGGCCGCTAACTCATCCACTTTCACCATCAGGCCGGTGTCGTACCCGTTCTTTGCAAGGAACCTCTTCAGCTCCTCATCGAGCGATAGAAAGAGCATCTTGGAGGAGGAGGCCGTCGCGAACAGGATATTGTCGATGTTATCTTTGTGCCCTTTCGTCCGCAACTCGAGCGCGAGTTGTACCGCCCCGGGAGAAGGGTTGCTCCATTCATAGAGGCCGGAGCCAAGAAGGCTGTTGATGCCAGCGCGGACGGTCTTGTCGTCTACCTTCCTCGATTCCTTCCCGACCAGTCCCAGAATCTCGACGAAGCTAACGTAGGAGCAGTGGAACTTGGTTTTCTTGGACGCGGCCCGAATCGATTCTAGGTCGGATGTAGTGATTTCCCTGACATCGAGCCCAAGGGTGGGAAGCAGGAACGAGGTGTCTAGCAATACGTCAGGCATCGAGTTCTGATTGCTCCCTCTCTGAAAGCATCTCCAGCTCTCGTGCGCTCGTTCTGGCCCACTTCTTCGAGCTCAGCGCCAGGTCAATCGGATCCGGCAACAATTCCACGACGAGCTTCCCGCCCTCTACCTCGTACCTGACCTTCTGTCCCTCCTTCAGGCCGAGCTGCGCCATGAGACCCTTTGGCGGATAAAGAGCGTACTTCTTCGCGACCTTTCCTTCGTTGGTCAAGACGATATACCGGGAGAGTGGTCGAGCGCCCGGTAAATAAGAATTACCGGGTGAGCACCAAATGCCGGGCGGCGGTAAAGGGCATGGGGTTTCATTGTGCCTCCGCCTGAAACACCAAGCTCAGAATCAACAGACGATGAAATTTATTCCCGTGAGGTTCGCTCCTCGTCGTTTAAGCTCTGAAGGTAGTTCTTTCTCCAGCTTGGGAAGATTCGACAAATATGCCTTCGAGTCGTGATCGACGCAAGCGGCAATCGAAATGAGGACCGAGTTCCGGAAACGCTTCTTGGCGTCCTGAAGGCTTTCGATGTCATCGATGAGCGCTTTTATGTTGTGAGCGTACAGCGCGTCCTTGCGTTCTTGCTTCGCAACTTCCTTTACTTCGATTAGGTGAACCTCTGATTGATCTTCTCTCCAAGTCAAACCCCCTTTGCAATACGCTAAATCCACGTTCTCGTAGACTCTAAGGGGCTCCAACGCCAGTTCGTTCGGACGCGTGCAAAGACCCCTAAGTCTGTTGTATAGAATCGCCTTGAAGGTTGCCTCTGACTCGGACCCGTATACCTCTGAGTCCCTAGTACCTCGATCGATGAAGAACATTGTCTCCTCGGAGATTTTCCTGCACTCGGATGAGGATTTTTTGCAAGCAACACTCAGGCCTTGCAAGAAGCTCATGATACAAAATCAAGTGAATCCTTCCTATAAATGCGATAGCAGAAAAAGCGTTGCGCCTCCGCCTAGGCGTTCGACTGCACTCGATGGATGCGTCACTAGGCTCGTTCCGCAGACGAGGTCTTGAGCGCGGAATCCACGGGGATGATCCGGACGCCTTCAAACTCTCGCATCTCGAGTAGGTGCCTGTCCCCTGTCACGATGAGTGTCGCCCCGCCGTTGACCGCGGTGCCCAGCACGATGTCGTCGTCAGGGTCTGCGTCGACTGCATTGACGCGTCGGTCCAGGTCGACTACTTCAGACCTGCGGGCGTAGATGGTCAGTAACCTGGTGATCTGCGCGGGTGTCAGCGCGAACTTCTCCCTCTCGAGGACGTCGGCGAGCTCTGCGAGCATCTCCTTGGACGCGACTGCCGTGTGGAGCCTCAGGAGGCGGCGCGGCTTGCCGTGGCCTAACACCGCCGAGACGAGGACGTTCGTGTCGATGACGACACGGGTCAGCGTCAGTTACCTCTCGGTCTCTTCTCCTTCCTGTACGCCTGTATCTCTTTGAGTATCTCTTGCTCGCTCGCCGCTCTCTTGCTCCCCTCGTCTATCTCGGCGAAAAACTCGTCCAGCTCCTCCCCGGCTGTCGGGCAGCCTTCAGCTTCGCGACCACCAGCTTGTCTCCCCTCCGGTATATCGCGAGCTTCGTCTTCGGCGTGATCGCGAGGCGCCGCCTCAAGTCCTGGGGGATCACGAACTGCCCCTTGGTCCCTACCACGGCGATCTCCGGTTCTTCCAATTGCCTGTCGGTATGATATTCATACTTCGGTCGATAAATACTTTGGGGGGCCGGAGGCTCGAGTAGGCTTGCTAAGATCTAGTCTCGCCATGCGTAAGGGTTCATTGCGCCTCGGCTGAGAAGTCTCGCGCACTTAACTTCGGCCTTTCGTACTCTGACTTCTTCTTTAGCCCGACAACTGACTGCCTCGTATAGAAGTCTAGTAAGACTTTCGTTGTGCGGGCATCTAGATGCGGCAGCGGGCCTTCGAGAATATTGAGAAGTCCTCCGCGATAGCCGATATTTCTTTCGAATTCGAACCTAGATAGAGATCCCAGTCCCATTTTTAGGCTATTTTGCATGTCGCGAACATTCAGGTACAATCCAGGTCTCCAGATTGGGAAAACTGAGCCCTAGTGATGCGCGTGTGTATTCGTGCTCGAAGTCTTCGTTTCTTAGCCGATGTCCTTCGACAATCACCTCCATGCTTTCCAAAAGAAACTTTGTCGCCTGACGGTCTAGCACACCGAGTATGACATTCTTCACTATCGGCGACCGGCTTGGATCAGCCACAACTGCGTCGACAGAGGTGCCAGAGCCGGGTGCACGAATCAGGTCTTGTCGTTCGCGTTCAACGACTTTAGCGTAGTCCAAGGCACGTGAAGAGAGGAATGTCCACGACCTCAGTTTCTTAGAATAAGGAATTCGTTGCTCGTGACTCTTGAGAAACTCATCTCGCGAACCGGATGATTTCGCTGTGGCCGACTTGGCAAGGTAATTGGAAGGTTGGCGCATCAAAGCTTGAATTGTTTCCTCAGCAGCTAGATTGAAAGGGGTTACTAGCACAAACTCTAATCTTTCTGGGCTGAACAAGTAATTGATGAGCCTTCGTTTGTAGGCTATCTTCTCGCCAAAATCAGGATTAAGTATCCTCTTTCTGCTTGTAGTGCATTCCAGTAGGACGAAGACATTGCGATGGCCAATAACCAGAATGTCAAATTCCGCGAGATCCTGACCATCCCCTCGGACAATCGGACTCCCATTGGAGTCGTAAAACAAACCATCTTGACCTCGCCTCCATTCGCGCGTGCGCTCGTCCTTTGGGGCGTCGTTTGATCGTGCTACTACTGAAAGAATGGAATTGCTGGTAAGACTGAGCTTCCTGACATATTCGTAAATGATGGACTCGTAGAATTGGCCCTGGAGGTGAAGACTTCCTGCAGGGGATTGTGAAGCCTGTCTTCGTAATTTGTTGGAAATGTGTAGATGCGCCCACGACGCTTCTGGAGAATCGAGACCGAATTTCCCCAATTTCTCGGTAAGCCAACGTCCAACCGAGTAATCACCAAGTGACACGACTGAATAGCCTTCGGGCATCGTGAGACACTTCCTATGCATAAGGGTTCATTGCGCCTCGGGCGGCATTTCATCCGCACGATGGACGACAGACCGCGCGACAACCCGGTCACATTCACTTTGTTTCGGACAGGCTCAAAGCCCCTGCAGCAGGATCTCTTTCGCTTCGTTGAGGTCTTTCATCTTCTCTGCCGATCCCCCCGGTCTGTCCGGGTGCCACACCATGGCCATCCTCTTGTAAGCTGCCTTGATCTCGACCTCGGTTGCGCCGACCCTGACGCCCAAGACCTGGGTTGCCCTTGGAATCTCTTTGACGGCGCCTAGGTCGAACGGATTGCGACGGTCGTCGTTTTCCTCTCTTCGGCGATTATTGTAGGGGTCTCTCTCACGCTGCCTTCTGACCCGCTCCTCGTCGGCGTGCCACAGCTCCTCGTAAATCCTTCTGCGGCGTTCCTCGGTCTGCGCCCAATCCTCTGCCTCCGTCTCCTCTTGCGCTTGCGTCCGCATCGGGTAGGTCCAGCCTTGTGTCGCTATTTAAGCCGCCGATTCGCTGCCTTTAGGGTCCCCGAACGGATTTCTTGCGATAGCGACGGCCACATCCGAAGCTGCTCAAGCCGGCGCGGGCGACCAAGAACGACGCGTCAGCATTCTGGCCCTGCATAGGGTCCAATGTGCCTCCGCCGGGGGATTCAACAATCGGTAGTCGAGCGGCAATGGGTAAGGCACCAGGGTGAACTGGTCGAAGTCGCCGCGAGAGCCTTATTAGTATGTGAATGCACATATTGCACATAGGCATCAGACAATGGCCAACGTCACCCTAGCTGTCCCGGAAGAGCTCAGGAAGATAATGCGGAGCCATCCAGAGATAAAATGGAGCGAGGTCGCCAGACAGGCCATGTGGGAGTATGCGAAGAAGCTTGAGCTTATGGACGAGGTCGCCAAGAGGAGCAAGCTGACCGAGAAGGACGCATTGGAACTAGGAAGGACGATCAACGCTGGGCTCGTCGCCAGGTATGGAAAGAGAGCGGGACGAGCGACGACTGATTGAGGCTTGTCGTCGACACCAACGTCATACTCAAAGCTCTGATCAAAGACTCGGTCGTCAGGGGGATGCTTCTTCGGTCTGCGCACGAGTTCGTCGTCCCCGAATATGAGATCGAAGAGACCAAGAAGCACCTGGATGTGGTCGCCAGCAAGTCAGGGCTCACTGAGAAAGAGATCGGCTCCGTCCTTGACGCTCTCCTGGTCAAAGTGGAGGTGATTCCCGCGGCCAAGGTAGCCTCGAAGATGAAGGACGCCGAGGCGGTGATGCCTTCGATAGATGCGGGTGACGTCCCTTTCGTGGCGGCCTGCATGAGCGCGAGATGTGATGGGATTTGGAGCGATGACAAAGACCTCAAGCGTGCGCACAAGGTGACGGTCTGGACGACCAAGGAAGTTGCCGGACTGAGCCAAGCATGAGGGGCTCATCGCGCCTACGCCGGGGCGCCTACGGCCTGAGATCCATGATCAAGATGTCGTAGTATTTTCCTTGCCTCTTCACGGTAGCGCGTCGCGATCCGAGCTCCTTGAAGCCGAACTCCTTGTAGAGCTTGATCGCCCTCTTGTTCACCGAGAACACGTCAAGTTCCACTATCTCGAACTTCCCCTTGGACTTGTTGAGGGCGGCCTCCATCAATCGCCTCCCCAGGCCCATCCCCCTGAACTCCTTCTTCACGCAGATTCCAAGGACTCCCCGGTGGTCCATCTCCGTCCCGGGAGAAACCCTGCGGACCTCGCACCACCCCACGACCCGTGCGTTCCTGACTGCGACGAGAAACACCAAGTCTCCTTTCCTGAGACTCTTGAGCGAATTGTCGAACCACTTGCGGTTCTTCGCTAGGCTTGGCTTTTTCTTGTAGAGGATGAGCCCGAATGAAGGGTCCTCTTCAGCCTCAAGGAAGAAACCGGAGTAGGTAGAGGCGATGTCCCTAAAGTCGGAGGGCCTGACGTCCCGAATCAACGAGGGGATGCTCCTGGTTCGGCCGCGCATAAGGGTTCATTGCGCCTCACGGGCTTCCTTCGATCTTCGCATCGGCTATGAAGCCGTGCTTCGCCAGGGCTGGTTTCGCGGGCTGCTTCTCGAGCCAGCTCTCGAAGGAGTCGACTATCTCGGCCTCTTTCCGCTTCGCCCTCTTCTTCGGCATCTCTCTCCGACGCTCTCGGGCAGATGCGCCGCTTCTCAAACCTTCCCATCGGCTGCGGTGTCGCCGTCTGCGTCAGACGGCGGCGAGCGTGATCGTGGACTTCACGTATTTGAGCGGACGAATCTTCGAGAAGACGATCTCCTTGAGCTTCCGGTCGGACTCGGCTTCCACTTCGACGATCAGATCGAAAAGTCCGTAGACCTGATAGACTGCGGTGACGCCTTCGAGCCTCTTCAGTTCTGACTGCAGCTCCGTCTCCGAGCCTACGTCGCTGTTTACCAG
Source organism: uncultured archaeon (assembly GCA_963799775.1). Lineage (GTDB taxonomy): Archaea > Thermoproteota > Nitrososphaeria > Nitrososphaerales > Gagatemarchaeaceae > Gagatemarchaeum. The sequence goes on along the minus strand of CAWCYD010000003.1, from coordinate 1,901,783 downwards.
GACGAACGCTTTCCTCAAGTATGGTGTGGCCTTCGAGCTGGCTGTAGGCGCGGCGCCTTATAAGGCCGCAAGAATCGTTGATGCGGAGCTACCGGGCGTAGGGATTCATCGCGCCTCCGCCTGGGGCATCTCTTGGCGCCGCTATCGCAGGAAACCTAGCCTTTCGATCTGTTGCTCTCTCGCTGCTCTGACTTTTTGCGTCGGTTCAGTTCGGCGAGCTTTTCCTTGTATTCCTTTTTCTTCTTCTTGTTTCCTTGCACGCGCGCCTGGTCGTATAGCTTCCTCAGGTTCTCTTCTTCTGACGCGCTGTCTGACAACCTCGGAAGCCAGACGAGGACGCCGTAGTTATGCCTTTTCCCGCCCCAAGAGATGAAACCGACAGGTCATCGAGACCGTCCAGGCTCGATATATATACTATATATAGTGCCGAGCCTTGCGCGTCTGCGCATGCCCCAAACAAAGGCGATAATCAGCATCGAGAACGTCGTCGCTTCTGCCTCGATAAACCAGAGGGTCGACCTGAACGAGATAACCAAGAAGTTCGTCGACGTGGAGTACCACCCCGACCAGTTCCCTGGGCTGGTCTTCAGACTGAAAAGCCCGAAGACGGCCACCCTGATCTTCAGCTCGGGGAAGATGGTCTGCACCGGCGCGAAGTCTGAGAAGCAGTCAAGGGAGGCCGTGCACGAGGTCGTCAGGAGGCTGAAGAAGGGCGGCATCTCCATCAAGAACGAGGCGGAGATAACGATACAGAACATGGTCGCATCGGCGAACCTCGGCGGGAAGGTCCACCTAGAGGAGGCGGCCAGGACGCTGCCGAAGTCAATGTACGAACCCGAGCAGTTCCCCGGCCTGATACACAGGATGGCCGACCCCAAGACCGTGATACTCCTCTTCGCCTCTGGGAAGCTCGTCTGCACTGGAGCGAAGAGGGAGGCCGACGTCTACAGGTCCGTGAACAACCTGCACGTGATGCTCGAAGAAAAAGGGCTCATGGTCTACTGACGGTCTCGCGACCCTGACAACAGTCCGATTGCAATAGGGCGGTTCTGGCCACGCATGAGGGTTCGTTGCGCCTCCGCTGGGGGATATTTCCAAGTACGTGGCTAGATAGGCGGGTTTGCCACCGCGTGCTGTGTCGGTGAATGAGTACGGGCTATGTAGAAGCTAGCTGCAATCTGGATTAACCCTAAGACGACAAGTACCAAGCCGACGGTGTTGTAAAGACCGGGATCGGGGAGGGGACCACAATAGCGCGGCACCGCAGGGCACTGATGAACTGTCAAGAGGGCATTTCCGTACTCTAAAAGGAGCACCCCGACTAGCAATTCGACGAACCCAGTCAGCCTTAGGAATCCCTCGACCTTCAAGGACACCTCAACCTGCTTTGGCCATGTGTGTTCGTGGTATTTTCAACGCAGCTCTCGCCCTTCTTACGCAGTTCGGTCGATAGTTCCAGTTCCCGCTGAGTCGCTGAAAATGCGGGCAATCGCCATGCATAGGGTCCGTTGTGCCTCCGCCGGGGCATTCCCATTCAGACATCGAGCTGCGGGTGATTCCCCATTGAGAAATCGACGGACGACTTTGGAAGAGGCCTGCTCGAGCAGAGGACTGGAGAAAGGGGGTGGCCCTCGCTCAGCAGCGGTAGAATGACAGGTTTAGTCTTGTAAAGAAAAACAGTCGCCTAGGCCCAGGTGGGCCTGTAGGCAACAAGCGTCTCGGATGTCCGAACGCCGTCGATTTCGCCGATCTTCGTCACCGTCGAGAAGACTTCGTCGGTGTTCTTCCCGAAGACAGTTGCGAGGACGTCGAATTCGCCAGATACCGCATACGCGTTGCGGACGTGCGAATCCTGCTTCAGCGATTGGAGAACCTTCTGCGCCTGCTGGTTGACTTGCAACAGGACTAACGCAAGAGAGTCAGATGCCTGAACGGTCTTGCTGGTTGCGCTGCCTGCCATTGGGGTATAGGTCCTTGTCGCTGTCACTCCGTTCATGGATCGGATCTTGTCAACAACTTCCTGGACTTGGTTCGGCGCCATAGCCTTCAGCTCAATGGCTAGGTCGAACCTGCCGGTCGTTGGTGCAAAGAAGGTGATTCCTTGGACGCTCGTCAGCTGCTTAGTAACTTGGCCGAGCATCGATGGTTGGATTGATGCGAGGATGGTAGTCGGATAGGTTTGTGATGTCAATGTAGTGGACATATCTATTTCAGTTCTGTATTAGATATATAGAGTATATAAAGCTATATAAGCTGAACTCATGTTAGGGTTCCTTGCGCCTCCCGCCGGTGGCGTCGCTATTTCTTCAGCTTGTCCAGGTCTATGACAGCTAGTCCCAGTCGCTCGTAGGACCCTCGCTCGAGAGCAGGGTCATCCCGAGCCTTTTGGAGGTCGCCGCGTGGAGTGAATCGAAGAAGGTCAGGCTCGGCATGTCGCCCCGCATCCTTTCTGCGACGACGACGTCGCTGAGGCTCAGGCCTGTGGACCCGGCGACGCCGTACTCAGCCAAGAGGGCCGCCATCAGCGAGAATGCGTCTTCCACGTCCTTGCTCTTCACGCCCCTGGAATACAAGACGGCCCGCGCTTCAAGCACCGCGGACGGGAGCACGATGATGACGAGGCTTCCTTCCTTGTGCTTCTCGAGAGCGGCGACGACATTGGCGTGCCTCACGTCTGATTTTCTCAGCCCGAAGAGGAAGTCGGATTCTACGGCTACTTTCTGTCCTGCTTCAGAAGCCATTTCTCGGCTCTTCTCCGGGACTCTCTTCCAAATTCAAAATCGCCCACGAGGCGGTCGAGCTTCTCCGCAGGGTCGGAGGGTATGGGCTTCAGCAGAAGGTCGTCTCCGTAGCGGACGATGAAGAACCTTTGACCCTTGACCACCTTGAACGTGGTCCTGATCTCTTTCGGAATCGTGATCCTATACCTTTCGTCTACCTCTGCTACTTCCAAACCCATGATTTCAAAAACTGACCCTCGTATTTAATAATTTACCCATGCGGATGGCATTATGGATTTCTTTGAGGAAAAAGTCTCGCCGTGCATGAGGGGTTCGTTGCGCCTCAGCCGGGGGGGCGACTGCAAGAAATCAAGAGTCAATACCAAGAATGCTTTGAAGTCGTTCTCCGTGAATGCATGAAGGTCGTCAAGGCTACCATAGCATGCCGAGTATTTCCAGCCAGCTTTTCCCACCATCCGTCTGAGCTCCGCCACAGAATAATGACGCGTGCGCACTTTCGTCGTGAAAAGATGTTTCGGGGTTTGACCAGCTCTTTTCCTGTAGAAGGCCCAATCCGCCTCCAAGACCGGACTTCCCGGAGCGGAGAGTCTCTTCCAGGTACGAACCAAATTGTCAGGGAACTCCTCTGTCAATGAAGAGCCAGCATGCTTCGTGAACCAGTCTCTGTCGAATATCTCCACGATTAGGACTGCGCCCTTCGTTGCGACTACGGTCAAATCCTTGAAGAGCTTTAGATCGTCTTCCTCGCGCCCCGTAACCCCGACCGAATAGTCCATCAAGACGATCCCCCTGAATTTCTTGGGACCTGATCGGGACAGAACCTGCAGGAGATTCGAGAACTTGCCGCGGTAGAAGTGTGCGCGTTCAGAGACTCCTTCCTCTTTGGCTAGCTCTCCTGCACGCGCGAGAAACGTCAAGGATGGATCGACTCCAGTCACTTTGTAGCCGGCCTTCGCCAAGTAGACCGAATGTCTCCCTATTCCGCAAGCAACATCCAGGATGTTACTTCCGTCTGCGACGCCGTTACGCTTGAACAGCTTCGCCATTCCTTTGACTTCGCCGGGTGCTGTCTTCAGGCCCGCCTCGAGGATTGATTGATAGATACTGGCGTTCGTCTGATAGACGCGAGTGGCCCAGTCTTTCCCCGCGTTTCTTGTCAATCGCGAAATATGCAAGGGCATTGTCGCCATGCATAAGGGTTCATTGCGCCTCCGCCCGGGCATTTCACTCGCACGTTGAGGTATAGGTAGTGGACGAGTTCAAACAAGTGGCTAGCTACATTATCACATCGGCGATGCAGGTTCTCGCCGTCCCGTAAGCCGCCGAAGTCTCATTCGATACATTCGGAGGCAGGATACTGACAGTCAGGGTAGACGTCGACGAGTCCAGCTTCTGAGCCTCCGCGCATACAGTGATGCCGTAGTCAGTCGTTCCAGAAACGTTGATCGTCTTACTGGCCGTTGTATTTCCATAGAAGCTTCCAGAGACGACGAGCTGACCAGAGGTCTGGTCTCCCAGCCAGCCCTGATAGGTAACACCCCAAGGACCCGTGTAGCTCACAGAGATCGTCCAATTGTTGTTCATGAAGTGAGGGCATCCGATTCCGCCCGTCGCAGTGCAGGAGGTGGTCGTGCTGGCGCCAGCGTTTCCCGAAGTCAGAATCGTGCTCGTGACTGTGGTTGTCACGGTGCTAGTCGTCATCGACCTGGTTGAACTGAATGAGGAGTTCTGAGAGTATTCGTTGACAGTCAAAGACGCGAAGACTGCGGTCAAGACTACGAAGACCGCCAGGGCGACGGTAGTCGCTTTCATCGATGTCAAACCCTTCTCCGTTCTGTTAAGGATTTGTCCGAACGCAAGTTTCGCTAGCTCTCAAGAAGATGCGGGCAACTGCCGAGTATAGGGTTCATTGCGCCTCCGCCGGGGCATTTCACTCACATGCTGAGCTATAGGTAGTGGACGGGCTGAACTTCGCGCCTAGGGTCGCCGGATCGAGATGGCAGACCTGCCGAACCTGACCCTTCCGAGTGCGAGAAGTTCCTTGTCGTATGTGACGAGTTCGCCGACCTTTCCAACAAGAAGGTTTCCGAGAATCAACGCATCCCTCCCACCAAGCTCAAGGTGCTCGGCCCCGACCTTCAATCCTGCGCGGACCGTCCTGAGGGTTTGATTGATGAAGATGTTGTCCTCGTCCGTACAAGCGGCGATGAGCGTGCTTGAGGCTTCCTCCGCGGCCCATTTCATCTTGAACACAAGGGTGTGATAGGCCTCATGTATCACCGTGGGGTTGAGGGCCACTCCTCTCTTGGCCAGGAACGCGGTCTCTTTGTGCGAGGGATGCCCGGCGTCGAGGTACGCGACCAAGACGTTGGTGTCTATTCCCAGATGCTCTTGATCTCTTCTGGCGTCGGCCATTCGGGCTTGCCCGTCCTGTGCGGTTTGATGCCGTCGAGGTCCTTCCACGCGAGACGCGTGCCTCGCTTCAAAGGAGCGATATGGATTGTCTTCCCCTTGCCCTTCTCCACCGTTACGACCGTGCCCTCTTCAAGACCCGCCTCTTCCCTCAGTTCTTGAGGGATGAGAACCCTTCCCCGCTCATCGACCACAGTCTCCAAGAGTTATTCCCATTTGATGAATGGGAAAGCGGTCATTTAAAGCCTTGCTGCCTGCTTGCCCTTCTCGGGGTTCATTGCGCCTCCGCCGGCGTTTCACTCACATGTTGGCGTTCTCAATTGCAAACCTAATGGTTAAGTATCGGACAAGACTATGCATAACCAGATGGTTCAGCAATCTCGGCGTCTCGATGCGTGTTTCGCAGCGCTTTCCGACCCCACGCGCAGGGCAATCCTAGAACGACTTCGGCAGAGCGAGGCGACGATGAGCGTGCTGGCGGACCCGTTCGACGTTTCGATCCCGGCCGTAACAAAGCATGTGAACGTCCTTGAGCGAGCCGGGCTCGTGTCTCGGCAGAGGACTGGGCGCGAGGTGCATGTGCGCCTTGTGGCGAAGCCTATGCTCGAAGCGAGTGTTTGGATGGCCCGCTACCGAGCGTTTTGGACGGAGGGCTTCGACGCCCTCGAGGAGCTGCTGGCAGAAGGGTCGGACAGGTGACAGCTGATGGCATCCGAGAACAGCGTAGAGTTGACAAGAGTGCTATCCGCTCCGCCCGAGCGAGTCTATCAGGCTCTCACCGATGCGCGGATGCTGGAACGCTGGTTCCCGTCGAGGGTCGAGGCTGACGTTCGCGTCGGTGGTAAGATCCGCTTCTGGTTCGAAGCGCTCGAGAGGCGCGACGATGAGGAACATCTCCGCGAAGGGGTTTTCCGCGAGCTTGTTCCCGGCCGCAAGGTGGCCTACACCTTCAGCCTCCCCGAAGGGGAGACGCTCGTGACGTGGACTCTCACCCCGAGAGGCACGGGCACGGAGCTGAAGCTCGTCCACAGCGGGTTCAAAGGAGGACCGGGTTCGGAGGTGGACCAGCACTCCAAGGGCTGGGCCTTCTACGTCGGAAACCTTACGGGCATCCTCGCGGGCGAGAAGGACAAGCGCTCAGAAGGCATGGGCCAGAAGACGGCGAAGTGAGCATGGTTGTAGATGTGCTCAGTGAGATCGTGATTAGTCGTCCTCGCGGCATGGTCGCTGCCTACGCCGCCGACCCGCTGAATGTGCCTTCGTGGCAGACGAACATCAAGTCGGCGGAGCTAAAGACGCCGCCTCCTGTGCGGATGGGATCGCGCGTTGAGTTCCGCGCACGATTCTTGGGAAGGAATCTCGTCTACGCTTACGATTTCACCGAGTTCGTCCCAGGCGAGCGCCTTGTGATGCAGACGCCGGAAGGGAGGACGCGGTGGGTGACGACCTACGCTTGGGAGAGCGTGGATGGCGATAAGGGGACAAGGATGACGCTGCGTAATTGGGGCGAACCGGGCGCCCTGGCCAATGTCGCAACGCCGCTGTTGACGCGGTCGATGCGTGGGGCGGCCGCGAAATCGCTGCTCCGCCTCAAGGCGATTCTTGAACAGGCATCGCCTTCTCCTGAAACACCGGCTCATGGAATACTTTGAGCAGGGTGTTTGGCTATCCAGCAGCTTCGCTGGGTTTGTGAAGAAATGCAGGGACTTCGCCATGCACAGGGTTCATTGCGCCTTCCGGGGCATTTCATTCGCACGTTGAGCTATAGGTAGTGGACGGGATGAACTGGCCGCCGAATCCCGATTGGTTCCCAACAGTCAGTGTGAAACGGCATTGGTCAGCTGTCTGAGGACTCCCTTCTTTTTGGCGCCCCAGACCTCGATCCCCATTACCTCTCCGTCATCATCCAGCTCGACCATCACGTTATCCTCGACCTCTTTCACGCTTTCTGCTGGGCCGTCCCTAAAGTGAAAATAGAGGACGTCATCTTCTGCATCGTAGTCGAGCTTCATTTCTTTTCGACCCAAGCTCCTCTTCGCTGTTTCCTACTAATAAGGCTGCCAACGTCTGACGCGTGGTAGACTGTCACTATCCGTGTGTCTTTCCCTTCGGTGAAGAACACCACCAGGTATCTTTGAGCAAACTTCCTCACCGCGACCGTCGTGCCCGATTCTAGGTCTTGGTATCTTGATTCGGGCTGCCTGATTGTCTTTCCGACCATTCTCTTGCTCACACGCCTGACCTTCATTCTGAAGAGTGCATGCTTGGTGTACTGAGTGGGCAAGGAAGTGAGAGGCCGGTATTAGCTCCCCCATCTCGATATAAAACAAACAACCGGGAGTCTGTCGTGAAATTGCGGGCAATCGCCGGGCATAGGGTTCATTGCGCCTCCGCCGGGAGCTTCACTCACAAGCCAATTATACCGAAGGGTGGCCAATGAATCCTATGACAAGCCCTTCCCCCGGACCGGGAGCGGGAAGCGACATCGAAAACGGAAAGGTCGCGTCCGTCGACAACGGGAGGATGACTTGGATGGACATCCTTGACCCTACCTCAACCGAGACGGCGATGCTCGCGCGTGTCTATCATTTTCACCCCTTAGACCTAGAAAACTGTCTGTCGACGAGACCGCTGACGAAGGTGGAAGACCACGGAGATCACCTCTTCATCTCCTTCCAATTCCCTGACCAGGCAGGCCAACAAATCGTCTCCAGGCAGGTCTCGATGTTCCTGGGGAAGGATTTCCTGGTGACCATCCATCCGTCCAGCTTCGAGACAGTCTCGGCTCTCTTCCATTCGTGCAGAGACGACGAAAAGGAGCGGGACTCGCTCATGCAGTCCTCAGCCTACCTGGCGTACCTGATAATCGACAGGTCAATCGACAGCCTCTTCTCGATTTTGGACGACGTGCAGGCCAGTCTTGACAATGTCGCGGCCATCGTCTTCGACGAGGTGAAATCGTCGGCCAGCGAGATAAACGACGCCCGCCGCCAGATTGCTATCCTAAGAAGGGTCGTGTATCCCCTGCAATTGTATCTGCCCGACGTGGTCAAGGCGCAGAAGTTCAGCACGGAAGACCTTTCGATCTACTTCAGCGACATCCGCCACAAGATCGGGAGGGTCTCCGCGACGATTGAAGAGATGAAGGAGATGGTAGAGATATACAAGGACACCGACTTCGTCACCAGCAGCAACCGAACGAACACCGTGCTCGCGATCCTGACAATCATCTTTACCCTCACAATTCCAGCGACCGTGATAAGCTCCATCTATGGAATGAACGTGCCCCTTCCTGGAGGCTCTGTGACAGGGCCGACGGGGTTCATCGGGCCTTACACGTCAATGGCGCTCATATTCCTAGCGATGGTCGTCCCCGCCGTCCTGATGGTGTTGTATTTCAAGCGCGTCGGCTGGTTCTAGACTGCGCCATCCGAGAGCCAGATGAAGCTTGCGCGCTCTCTGTTGGCTTGCTGCTTTCGGGGCGAGCCGAGAAAGCGCACGAGGGAGGACGTTGTCACCATACCTAGGGTTCATCGCGCCTCCGCCGGGGCATTTCACGCGCTGGCGGGTCACGAACCGAGGCCGGAGGTCGTCTGTGTGACTGTTTCTGTCGTGACAGTCGCTTGGCAGCCTGTTGCGGTCGCCGTTGAACCGTAGCTTGTTGACGTAAGAGTTGCGGTCGTCGTCACAGTGGCTACGGCTTGGGTAGTGGACGACTCGATCAATGTGGTAGTCACTGTGCTGGTGTTGGTGCTGCTGCATTCGGTCACCGTCGTCGTCCCCCCCGGGGAGCCGACTTTCGTGGTCACCGTAGCGGTCACCGTCTGCGTCCCGCCTTGTTGAGAGCTCGAACCTGCCGACGGGGATGAGGAGGTCGGATATCCCGTAACAGTCGTTATAGTATCAGATGGCCCTGTCGACAGCGTGAACGAGGTCGTCGTGGAGCCCGGAGCCGTAACGGTGGATGTAGCCTGGCTCAAGGACGCCCGGAGATAGGTTCCCGTGCTGTTGCTGAACCAGTTCAACTGTAGCCCGCCGCCGAAGAGGGTCGCACTATCGGGGGTTGGAAGCACGCCGGGCGAGGGGGCGGGAGGAGCCCATCCGAACACGATTGTCTGATTGGAGAGCCCGTTCGAGACCCTCAGCTCGAGGTTGAAGCCTGTGTTTGCGGTTGCCGTCCCGTTGAAAGTGGTGACGAGGTAGGTGCCGTTGTATTCCATGTAGAACATGTAGCCGCCGACTGCGAATTCCTTGGGCATCGTGCGGTACAGGAACGTCGCCTTGGTTGCATCGTTGCTAGAGGTCGTGGATCCGGAAGTCGCCCCTGACTGCATAAGCGATACTACCCCGATGGCTGCGACCACGCAGACCGCTATGACGATGAAGACGGCGACCTGAGCTCCGAGACCTCTCTTCGGCATGTGGGAACACCGGTTGGGTGAACCGGCCTTGCGCAACATATACCTTTGTCCGAACGTCAAACTCCGCTAGGGTTCGCCGGGGCATTTCACTCGCACCTTGGACGATAGGTAGTGGACGGGCTGAACTGGTCGGGAAGGAAAGCTTATGGGCGGCTCGACCGGTCATTCCAGGACGATGTCGATCAAGCTCAGGGACGTCCGGACCCGAATCATCAAGGAGAAGGACGGTTCGTACGCCATCGCTTGCTCGGCGCTCGGCGTCTACAGCGTCGGGAAGACATTGGCCGAGGCCAAGCGCAACTTCGAGGCGGCCCTCGAGCTTCACCTTTCGGCCCTGAAGGAAAAGGCGATAGAAGCCGTAGCGTGACTTGAGGCTCAGACCTGTAGAAGGAAGAGACCTCATCAAGATCCTCTGCAACGAGTTCGGCTTCCGCGCCGTCAGGCAGAAGGGTAGCCACGTGACGCTGACGAACGGAAGGGTCTACGTGACCGTGCCGGCGAAAGAGATCCGTGTCGGGTTGCTGAGCGTCATCCTGAAGGACTGCGACATCTCCTAGGAAGAGTTCCTTCGCTGCCTCTGATTGAGGCTTTGCTGTGCATGTGGGTTCATTGCGCCTCCGCCGAGCTCCAATTCTTCGAGAAATGTCTTCACTACCTCGGCTTTGCATGAAGAAGAGCGAAAGTCCTGAGAATAGTCGTATATCCATCAAGTGTACCAATGGCCCACGGGCGGCTAGACTGACAGGAAGCGAGGGCATCTCTGACGATCGCTTGAAGGGCTCCGTCCGATACGCCAGGGTCGTTCCCCTGGGGCCGGGTAGGACGCTTCAGATCGAATGGCATGAGGAGTTCTACCTTGGGACAAGAACTGCCGAAGAAGTAACGTTCTCGATGGAGGCAAGGATGAGACGAATCTTGCAGGAAGCTGGAGTCATCAGGTAGCTCGGTCATTAGGGCCCCGTTTCAGGCGAATGGTCGGATCGCCAATCGCTTCTTCCTGACCTACAGATCGGCGAGATGTTTCGGAAGTCCGTAACTCCTCAAGGTCGTCGTCCGTAGTCCTGATCGCGAGCCCCATGTCAGCTTGCCGTCTTAACACCGGGCAGTGCTCGCCCGGCCATATGTGAAAATCTGTCATGCGCCAGCTGGATTCCTCGTCCAAGAAGTTGCGCTCGGAGATTGCCTTGATATCGAGAGCAGCCGCCGGTAATGGGCTCTTTGGAGGCTGACGACCCGCTGATTTCAACAGTTGTATGCAAGGGTTCTTGTGTTATGGTTCTTCTTCGATGGAATCGGCCAGATCGTTATGCGAAGCCTAGAATGGGACGCGGTGGGATTTCAGTTCCATGATTAGGCTCGTTGCGCCTCCGCCGGGGCATTTCATCCGCACGTCGAGCTATAGGTAGAGGACGGGCTGAGCTGGTCGCCGAAGCTTCGAGCGTACACCCCAGATTCGACGGGCCCCCCGCAGGACCGCTTTAGGAGACGGGTGGATACGGCAACCGTCGTTCCTTCTTGCCTTCTCTTACGACGATCGACAGCTCCCCGCTGATCCTTCCTTGCTTCCTCATCTCGTCAACGTACTCCCTTATGACGACTGCCGAGCCGGTCGCTATCTTCTTTGCGACCCTCAGATCCCCAGTGCTTTCCATGTATCCTCGTCGACCCCCAATTGGCGGCCAAGTTCTTTAAGGCTTGCCTTGGCAATCCTCGAATCCGGGAACTGGTAGCAGACCGCCGTAGAGCGCCTTCGCCATGCTAGGGTCAGGACGACAGTCCCAGTCTCGTCAACTATTCGAATCTCGACCAAGCCGGTCAGCGTTCGAATCCTCAATCGAAGAACTGACTAAAAAGCGCCCATCACGGGGGCATCCTGGGCCGGGTATCGTGCCTGAAAATCCAAAGCCGTCATTCGTCACTTTTTCGTGAGAGGAATTGCGCCTCCGCCGGACCCGTTTGGCTTGGAGAATGACTGCGTTCTGAAGGCCCTATCGAGAAGAGACTTTGCTTTCGACCTGGCTGAGCCTTGCCTTGATTTCCGCAATTTCCTGCACTTCGGGGAAGCGCTTCTCAAGCGAGCCGATCTTCTCGTCGACGCGTCTTATCTCGGATTGAACGCCGTCGAAACGCGCATCCAGCACCTTCTCAAGGTGCCCGACCTCCTCGCTTACAATGCTGCGGACCTTGGATTCCAACTTGGGGATGAGTAGCCTCTCCACCCAGCCAGGAATCTTCTCGGCCACCTTTGACACGGCCGTTTGATGTTGGCCTCTTATTTAAGAGCAAAATGCGCCTCCGCCGGGGCATTTCACTCACACGTTGAGCTATAGGTAGCGCATGAGCTGAACTGGGCGCCGAAGCCTCCAGAAGCAAAGCACAAACAATAAATCATTGGGTTACCTTCAGAAGGTGAACCTCGTTGGGTGCTCAAGTCAAGGTGCTCCAAAAGGGCAAGGTGACGATTCCGGCGGAGATGAGAGAGGCGCTCGGTGTTGAAGAAGGAGATTACGTGACAGTTGATTTGAAGGATGGGAGGCTCGTGATTTCAGCCGCGGGAACGATAGCCAACCCCACGGAGAAGATCAGCAGGCTGGCTTCCGGGATGACCATGGGACAGCCTCTCGACAAGGAGATCGTCAGAGCCGCAGCCAGCAGGATGAAGAGGAAGCTCGAGAGGGGTTCGGGTTGAGGTTCGTCGATGCCAACGTGTTTCTCAACACGCTGATTGGGAGCCCCAAGCGAGACTTTGAGACGTCCAGAGCCATCCTGAAGAGGGTGGAGGAGGGCGAAGAGGCGATGACGAGCCTAGCTGTAATTCAGGAGGTCGTCGATTGGCTCGAGTACAACGACAGGAAGAAGGGGGCTGGCGTCTTCCTCGCGGCCGTAAACTCCTACAACAAGATGAAGAAGGTGAGCAACAGATGGAGGGACTATCCCAGGGCCTCTGCCGAGGCGGAAAAGATGAGCATGGACTTCGTTGACGCTCTCACTCTCGCCGTCATGAGAAGAGAGAAGATCGCCGAGGTCTACTCAAACGACAAAGATTTCGACAGAATCGCTGGGATAAAGCGCGTGTTCGAGTGAACAAGGCGCGCAGCTGCCGGAGAACTTGCAGACTAGTCGCCATACACAGGGTTCATTGCGCCTCCGCCGGAGCACTTCATTGACACGCTGGGCTATAGGTGGTGGACGGGCGCGACATAGGTGACTTCGCCGCAGATTCTCGGCAGCAATCGTTATTAGCTCCCACACACAGACACACACAGAATATGGGGACCAAGAATATCGCGATCTCCGACGAAGCATACCAAAGGCTCAAGGCCCTGAAGAAGCCGGGAGAGAGCTTCACCGAGGTCATCGAACGGATGACGCGGAGCAAGGGAGTGCTGGATCTGGCAGGGATCTTGTCTCCCCCTCAGGCAGACCAAGTGGAGGAGCGTATGAGAAATCTAAGAGAAGAAAGCTCGAGGCGCCTCAAGCGTACCACAGAAGGGCTGGGCTGAGCGCTTGCTGGTCGACACTACGTTTCTTGTTGACGTGATGCGGAATGACGCCGGCGCCCTTCGGAAGGCGGAGGAGCTCACCGGCGCGAACGCCCCTGTCCTCGTGGGAGCGCCTTCGATATTCGAGCTCTATGTCGGGGTCGGCCTCAGCGTAAGGTCGTCTGAGGAGAGGGAGAAGGTCTCTCGATGTCCTCAGGTCTCTCGCTCAGCTTCCGCTCGACCCCCAGTCTGCGGTAAGGGCTGGGACAATCTACGCGCAGAGAGTGAGGGAGGGGAACAAGATAGACCCGGAGGACGCGATGCTCGCAGGGATTGCCGTTGAGAACAACCAGCCGCTGCTCACCCGAAACCGCAAGCATTTTTCCGGAATACCTGAGCTGAAAGTCGAGGACTACTAGGCTTCGCCGTGCACAAAGGGTTCATTGCGCCTCCGCCGGTGCGTGCGTTTTGAGAATGCGGGGCAATCGCCGTGCATTATGGGTCCACGCTTGGCGCGCCTATGTGCGAAGTGCGTTTTCGGGCTCTTGACAGAAGTAGTCTCTTCTCGCTAAGAAATCGTGGACCAAATGATGATGCGATTGGCATCTCTCTCCTGCCTGAAGTGTTTCCTGCACAGGAAAGACCACGACATTCCTCTCTTTTTGAACAGCTCTTGGACGTAACTGGAAGCCTCGTCTTCGCTCAAAGTTCGTAAGTTGTCAGCAACCTTCTGTCTGAGAGGCTTGTTGGTGAAATAGTCTACTTCGCGATATGCCTTGTTACTGCACCCCTTCCAGTCGCATTTTTCCCGAATCAACGCCAGAGTAAATCCCCAGGGTTGTATGTCGCTGACAGGCACTCGTTGGTCGCTAGCGCTTCTCAGAGCCGATGTAGATGAGATAGTCCCTCTCTTTTGCGATTACTTGCTTGGCTAGGCGGACAAATTCAGTGTCAGTCCTGGGTACCTTGATCTCTTGGCTTGTCTTGCTCATGGGTTCTCCCTCTTGGTTACCAGTTTTCTCATTAGCTTCTCCAACTCTAATAATGTTATGCTTGGGTGGCCCATGGCTATCAGGTCGAGCATCTTTTCTCGCTTGGGATCTCTAGAAGGCATGGAGTAGCCGTTCAGAATCAAGAACGTCATGGTGACGGTGTACGCTGTTCTCTTGTTTCCTTCGTGAAAGAATTGTCGAGCGGCAATGCAGTAGAGCAGGTAAGACGACTTGGCTATGATCCTCTGCCTCGGGTTTCTGATGGAGTTGCCGATGTTCTGAACCTCGTCGAGTAACTTGGATAATCGCTCTCTATCATACTCGTCGATGTGATGTTCATCTTCTGTTAGTTTTGTGACCCTCCTGTTCACCTCGACCACATCGGATACCGAGGGGTAGCGTAGAGACTCCACAAGCCAGCGAAGAATCAACCTAGCATTTGGGGATTTAGTTGCCGCGCATGGGGTTCATTGCGCCTCCACCGGGGCCCAGTAATCCATAGACTCTCGATTAAAATGCTGGCTTCGCCTTGGTCCCTGGGCCTGCAATAATGATCTTGAAGCGAAGACACGCTGTCTCTCGGTCGGCGGTCATGGTTACCGTCGTAGCAGGCTTGATTGCTCTTCTTATCGGCGTCTCTCTCGAATCAAGTATGTTGACCAGGACTGCTGTAACTCCGACCAGTTCTACGTCGTCTCCGACGACTGCCACCGGGTCTTCCCAGGCTTTCGATTGGGGACAATTTCTAGACAGCTCACAATTTGAATACCTTCTCAATCGCCCGACCGAAGCATCCCCCATTGGGATAGCCTCGTATGGCGTCTACAACTATTCAGGGTCGCTACAATCGTATTCCATAAACACAACAGAGGTCGTTGGGCAGGCCGATATCAGCGCGCTCTCAGCTTCTACAAATTGGGACTACTCCATAGCTCCAACCTACTCGGTATTGGCGTGTACGCAATGCGCAAGCCTCCAAATGAACGTGAACGTGGTCGTTACCACGGCCCATGGGAGCGAGTTGTTCTGGGCGCAAAACGTGGTGCCCTTCGCGAATACAACTACACAAGAGGTCAGGGACTTCGATGGCCTCATCTTCAACGAGACCGGGAGTAATGCGAACGTCACTCTGGATTCGTACGGAAACGGTCGGAATGGAGAATTGAACGGAAAGACAACTTATGCCTTCGGTTCGTTCCTTGGCTCTACGTCAAACTACTCGCTCCCACTGGATGTGCGGCTCACCACTTCAGTCGACGTCTACAATGCCGGGATAGAGATCAGGATGTCTGACAACCCGTTCGGCAACGGAACGTTTGCGGCTAACAACGACACATTCGGCATTGTCCACATCCCAATCCGAAACGTCACGTCTGCATCAATAGTCGTGAAACCTACGCTCTGGCCGTGGGGTCAACAGATAGGGAATATCGAATCGTATGACTCTGATCTGGTTTGGGCAGCGTACTGTTGCGGACAAACGACTAGGTTCCTCGAGATGAACTCGACTCTGGCATTGCTCTACATGGATTCAGCGAACCAGCTTGAGTCGTATCCGTCGCTCTACACGTTTGGCTACACAGGGGAATCAGCCACCAACCTCATAGTCGTTCCCTATCAGGATGGAGGCCGGGTCATGATTGGAGAGAACAACAACAGCTTTCTGGAACAAGTTCCTTGAGAAAGTCCTGCGGGAATCCATCTCTTTGCAGGAGTTCAAGATCGTGACGTTCGCCATACACAGGGTTCATTGCGCCTCCGCCGGGGCATTTCACTCACACGTTGAGCTACAGGTAGCGCACTAGAACTGGTCGCTACGTTGGCTCTCCTATGCGGTCTCTGATTTCCATAATCGCAGCGAGGACGACGAGTTCGTTCCCCAGTTCGTCAGGCGCGAGCCTAGAAGCCTGCAAGGCTCTTCTCACCTGAACGTGCTCTAGTCTGGAGAGGAACTGATACAGCTTAGCGGCTTCTTCGTAGTCCCTTGACCGCGCGCTCAAGAAGGTCACTCGCGTACTTTTCGAACTTCTCGTCTGGAAGAGCTAGTTTCTTGTCGATTTCCTTCATCGCCTTTTCCAACTCCTTCTGCGTCACTTCCATGCCAGATACAACAGCGGCCGGCGATATAAAAGGAGAAACGCGTCTCGTTCTGCTCGACAGCCCCACATTGGGTTCATTGCGCCTCCGCCTAGCCTACTGCGTTGAGTTTGTCACGTCGGTGATTCGGTAATACAGGACGCTTGCGCAGATGCTGGATCCTACTCCGGGTACGTTGAACGGCGAGGTGCAGCCTACTTCCAAGGGCAATATGGTGGAGGTGGAAGGCACATAGTCTGGCTGGCCCGTTCCGGCCACCAGCACGCCGTTCGGGCCCGCTTCTGTCGCTCCGGCACCCTCAAGGTACCACGCGTGTTGTATCTGGAACCAGTACGTGCCGCTGATTCCTGGTTTGGCCGTAATGTGGAATTCCACAATGATTCCTTCATTCGAGTACGCAGGCACCTCCCAGGTCGATGTTACTGGCGCTTGCTGTGATTGTGAAGTTCGAAGTGGCGTTGGAAATCTCGTCGCCATAGATGGTGATGAGACTGGCCGGGTCCAGGACGGCCGTCGAGGTGGCGTTGAATTCATAGAGCTGGACGCAGACTATCGCGGGAGAGGTTGTCCCAATGGCGATGGTGCCGAACGAGTAGCCCGACACATTGCTGACGAGACAGTCCGAGGGGATGGTCTGTGTGAAAGATTGCGTCGATACGCTGCTGACCGTTGTCGTTGCAGTGGATGTCGACACCTTTGTTAGCGTGGCGGTGGAGACTACCGTCGAGGTTTCAGTCTCTATGCCCTTGGTCGAATTGCCGACAGCGTAGCCCGCGCCCAAGCTGGCAGCGACTAGGATCAGGACGATTGCTACCACAAATGCGCTCCTCAATTGCACCGTTCAGTAGTCCGCAAGCGTAAGGTTTCGATTAAGGATTTGTCCGAACGTTCCAGCCTCCGCTAGGCTCTGCTAAAATGAAAGTACGCAGGGCATTCGCCGTGCATTTGGGTTCATTGCGGTGACGTTCGGACAAAGCTATTTACCGCGCCGGTGCAGTTTACCCGTAGCGTCTTGGGCCTTTGCCAAGTCGAAACACTCTCGGTTACGCCGCAATCCTCGCCCTTGCGATAGCGTCTGTTCTTGCCCTCGACCTTGTGATCTTTCCTCTGTTCGTGTCGCCCGCTGGCCCTTCAGTTCCACCCCCAAGCAAGAGTGTCGTTGATTACGGCTGCGTCGTGTCGAATCCGCCGCCTTCGCAGGACTCCCTGCAGACTCTGGTCAGCGTCAGCGGCGGGACCAATGAATCCATTGAAGTCAGCTTCAACCCAACCCTTCCCCTCAGCGGTTCGACCTGTTCCTATTTCTATTCCTACACAGACACGCCAACGGCTTGCGGGACGATGTGCGGCGGAGGGGTGGGGCACATCATCTCATACTCGAACGTCTGGACAGTGAATTTCACAATCAGTTCCGCAGTTGCCGCACAGGGTCGTAACCTTACGGTCTCGGGGGGGACAGAAGGTTTGTTCCCACAACCCGGCTTTGAGGTCTACATCAACTCGCAGCCAACGACCACGTGGTCTCGTGCCGGCATGTCGCTAATCATAGCAATCCCGAATGCAGTGGAGGACACTTCGCTTCAGCTTACCGTGAACTCGACGGAGACCCTAGTTCCCTAGATTCTTGCTGAAAGGTTTTTGCCGTTCATGAAGGGTTCATTGCGCCTCCGCCGGGGCATTTCATCCGCACGTTGAGCTATAGGTAGTGGACGGGCTGAACCGGTGGCCCGAAGGCTTCGCCGCTCCCTCGCGAAGAAAGATGAAGTCGGAGATCACCACTGCTCCGTGACCAGTCCAGGGACCCTGCTGAAATGCTTGAGATTGCGGGTAACCAGTTTTTCTCCCTGCTCCAAGGCGATCGAGGCGATTACCAGGTCAAAGTCTCCGATGGGCGCTCTCTTGAGAGTCCCGTCGTTAACCAGCTCCCCATACCGTCTCGCAGCACCTTCTTCCAGCCCGAGGACCTCCAGGTTCGTGAGCAACTCTTGTATTTTCTTCACCTCTTTCTGCGGGTCACTGGCCCTAAACGCGCCGGAGTAGAGCTCGCACAGAGTGACCACTGTGGTGGAGAACGTTCCCCCGCCTTCCACCTCTGACCTCAGCCTCTCAGTCGCCGCTCGGTCTTTTCGGAGTATGGCGACGACCACCGAAGTGTCTAGGCACACCATAGGTCGCTCAGCCCAGATTCGCGGGCTTGAGGCGCGCCTTCCGGGTCTTCTCCATTGCCCTCTCGACGCTTCGAGCGAGCTCCTCGTCAGGTGGAGAGTTCATCACATATTCCAAGAACCTGGCGGCCTTTTTCTTGTCAGAGGTCAGTCGCAGTATGACCTTGGTGAAAGACTCGTTCTCTCTCTTTGATTTGGCGAGCGCCTCGTACGCGTCGTCTGAGATTGTTATCGTCTTGTGGGCCATTGATTATTATGTGCACGTATGTGTATTTAAGATGATGCTTCCTGCGCAGGGTCAATTGCGCCTCCGCCGGGGCATTTCACTTCTGCAAGTAGTTGTAAAGAGCGAGGATGGCAAGGCTCGTCGTCTCCGTGTTTGTGAGCGTCCCTGCCGGTGAATAGGTTGGGTCATATCCAGTGTAAAATCCTCCGTTCGGGGCCTGCATCCTGATGAGCGTGGCCAGGGCGGTCTGGTTTACTGGCTGGCTTAGGATATCGCTGGCGTAGATGTAGAGGGCCAGTTTGTAGGTCTGGTAGAGCTCCGACTGGTTGTAGGGCAAGTCCCTGAGCCCGATGCCATCGAACATTCCCTGCCCGACATCGTACTCCGCCAACGCCTGGGGCTGGTTTGTATGAAGGCAGATTGCAGTTAGGAACGCGATGTCTGCGTACTGGTTTGCAGAGAGATTCCCTGCCTCGTTGTTAAGGGTCGTCCTGATTTGGATGCCCCCTGATGAGGACACATTGTAGTCGACGGCGCTGTGGAATTGACATGGTCC
Organism: uncultured archaeon; assembly: GCA_963799775.1. Taxonomy (GTDB): domain Archaea; phylum Thermoproteota; class Nitrososphaeria; order Nitrososphaerales; family Gagatemarchaeaceae; genus Gagatemarchaeum. The sequence continues at coordinate 1,882,691 of CAWCYD010000003.1, read as the reverse complement.
TTCCCCGAGGGCCATCGCGTACTGGTTCTCTGCGCCTATGCCCGCGGAATCCCTCTGCAGGGTCTTCGAGATGTTCTGCCCTATGTCGAACACCGTGTTGTTCGACTTGCCGTACTGCAGCAGAGCTTGCGCAGCGAGAAAGTTGTCGCTGTAGAGCCAGTAGGTGGAGGAGCCGGGAGTTTCCGGTATCAGCCCCACGTCAGGGTTGTAGCCGTCGATGAGATAGTCGACGGCCCTGATCAGTGTTGCATTCTGTGGAGTTGTGGACTCGGAGGATGAAGGGGCTGTGGAATTACTAGTGAGGCTACTGACGGCTGTCGTACTAGATGCAGTAGAAGTTTGAAGCTCCAGGAAAGCGATGTAACCAGCTGCACCGCAGAGAAGAATCAAGATGATTCCAATTGCTAGGACTCGACGCACTCCATCTCAGACGACAGCAACCGGCTCGCATTGCTAAGGGTGTTTCGCCATGCATGAGGGCTCGTTCCGCCTCCGCCGGGGCATTCTCATCCGCGCGTTCACGCGGAGTAGGTAAAGCTAAGTCGGCACGGTCGATTTCAGTTGCCTGTGGCGGAGGAGCTCGGCGATTATCTTGAGGAGCTCGTCAAGGATTACCTGACGATCGTAGAAGGATACAGCCTGACTGAAATCGAGGCGCCGCATCCGCTCAAGCACCCCGGTCACAAGGCTGCCACCGAGGTCGCCGGTGTGAAGGGCAAGGTCATGATGGTAGTTTCATGCAGGGAGCGGGCCGGAGCCGCAGAGGACTGGACAAGGGATGTGGAGCACCTCATGAGAGCAAGAAAGGCGGAGGACGTTCGCGATCTCAAGGTGCAGCACGCGGTGGCGTATGCAAGCCATCCAAAGGAAACCGCGGAGGGTGATTTCCGCCGGTTCTTCAAAGCTCGGGGCGTCCGGGTGCTGTTTCTCGAAGAGATGGAAGAAGCGGTGTTGATGGAGACAGAAGGCTGAAGAACCAAGCGAGGCTGAGCGTCTGCGAAGGAACCGCGGGTGAAGCGCCAGAGATCGAGCCACTCAGGTGGTTTCATTGCGCCTCCGCCGGGGCATTTCATCCACACGTCGAGCTATAGGTAGTGGACGGGCTGAACTGGTCGCCAATAATCAGTAAATGTCATGGCGGCCGCACCGCAAGAATACCACGAGGTGGTATGGCTGATTGACCGAGTAGAGGATCCTGATGGAACGGCCGACATCATAACCAAACGCTCCCGCCCACTTACCAAGTTTCGGGCGACCGAGAGACCTAGGCTCATCGGCGTTGACGATATCCCTGATTGCGTCGTCAACCCTTCGCTGATTCTGTGAATCTAGGTTCTTGTAGTCTCGTCTGAATGTCGGAGTATACTCTGGCGACCAGGGCAAGTGCCGTCAGCGCGAGTGAAGGTCGCGAATCATCTCTTCCGCGTTCTTGAAGCGCCTTACCTTTCCTTCTGACGCTTCTTTGAGGGCACGATCGACCTTGGCCCGATAGTAGGGGTCGAGGATTTCTAGAGTCTGCTCTCTGATTTCCTTGTCGCTGGCGCCTTTGGCGACTCCGTCTCTGAGCATCGCGAGCAGGTGTTCCAACGTCTCCCGATCGATGAGGTATTTCTGCTCTGCTCTGGCCATGGCTGGCGATTGCGGACATTAGACGTAATTAAGCGTGTGGAGGAGTCCTGGCTCGCGCTCAGTTTCTAAAAATGCGGGCATGTCGCCATGCATAGGGGTTCATTGCGCCTCCGCCGGGGCATGCATGTTGCAAACCGACGCCGTCCTCTCGCGGGGATGCGGGGACTAGACCGGCAGGCATGTGTCATTCGAACCAATCAGTGAAGGGTTCGCGTCGCCCACGAAGTCCAGGTCGGGGAAGGCCAGGAGATGCCCCGAGGTCGTCACGTAGAATTCGTTGGTGCTGGGGTTGTAGGCAACCGATTGCGGCAAGCTCGGGAGCGAATACATGGTGAGCAGGGCTCCGGACGTTCCGTCGTACACCAGCAGGTAGTCGTAGTTCTGCGGGACCATGATGACCTGGTTCGCCGAAGGAACTACGGCCATGCCGAGGAAGGGGCCGCAAGTGTAAGGGTCCACCTTGAAGATCGTGCCCCCGTTGGTCCCATTGAGGGCGACGAGCTCCCTTGCTCCAGAAGCGTAAACTATGTTCGTCGCCGGGTTCGCGGTCATGGTCGTGGAGTACGCCGAGTTCAGGTGAACGGTTGTGACCAGGCTACGGCTCGTCCCGTTGACCATTGACACGACCGCGTCGCAGGCAAGACCAAACTGGTCGCACCCGTCGGCATACACCATGTTTGTCATGGGATTGACTGCCAGGTTAAAGGCCCTGAAACCAAGCGACACGTTTGACACCATAGAGCCCGTCTGGACGTCGACGCCCAGGAGACTGCCATTATGGCCTGCGGGAACCCGGGTTTCCCCCTGCGGAGCCGTAAAGGACGTGGGTGGATGGGTCGTACGCGAGCGCGCCTAGGGGGGAGTCGAGCGGAAGCTCGCGCACGATTGCGTTCGTGGAGCCATTGATCTCGGCGACCTCCCCTTTTACGGGTGCCCCGTCGTTGAAGAACTCGACCGAGACGAACACGATGCCTGTGGGGTTGTCGACGGCGATTCCTCCAGTGCCGCTCGCTGGCAGCGTGACGTTCGCGATCGCTGCGTGCGACGCCGCGTCTAGGACGGTCAGAGTAGACCCGTCAACGACGTAGACTCTGTTGGTGTTGGGATTGACCGCGATTGACTCGGCATAGGGATCAGGAGATTGTCCGATGGTTATGTTCGCGGTCTCGACGCTCGTGACCGGAATGGGCTGACCGCTAGCTACGCTGACGAAGGAGGTAGAGGTGCTGGTCAGAGTGGACGTCGAAGTCGAGGTGCTGATAGAGATGATAGTCTGAGTGGATGTCGAGTTTAGCGTCTCGGTGCGTTGGGCTTGGTTGCCGAGTTGGTAGCCAACTCCCAGACTCGCTGCGACCAAGACTATGACAACCGCTGCGACGACTGCGCTCCTCATAGCGCCTCAAGGATGAAACGTGTGCGCTCCCTATTGAACCTGATAGAATAGGTCTCGTAGTGCGCGAGCTCCGCTAGGCTTTCTCTAAAATGAAGTAGAAGGGCTTGCGCCATACACAGGGTTCATTGCGCCTCAAACATCATTAGGACGCAGCCGGGAACGCCTCTCGATGAGCGCCGTCGAAGTCTACTGCGACGCTTCAGTGTCCCCGGCGGTAATGGAAGGCTTGACTTCGAGCAAGGTGACTGATAAGTTCACAGGGAGAATCGTGGTTCTGGTACCTGACAAGGACTTTGGATATATCGAGAGCTCCACTATCAACGCCGTCACCGAGAAAGGCAACCCGGCATCCACTCAAATGGAGATTCTTGCTGCGAGGCGGGCGAAAGAGATCTCTGAGCAGAAGGGATTTGAGAATTACGTCATCCTGACCGACAACCAGGGCGCCTTTGAACAGTCCGGGATTCCTGAGGTACGCTGGCTGGAGTCAGGCAAGATACACTTCGCGAGTCTGTTCCTAGCGAGGATAATGAATCGAGCCGGCTACTTGCGGCAAAGCAGCAGGAAGGTGATTAAGAGGGCAAAGCCCAACAGGCTGCAAGAGGAAATCCTTCTGATGTTTCAGGCTGAACGTCTCGAATTCAAACTCTCTGAGAGCATGCTTTGGAACAAGATTCAGATGGAAATGGAAGCCAGTCAAGCCTAGGTGATTGTCGTTATGCATAGGTTCATTGCGCCTCCGCCGGGCGTAGTCAGGAACGAAGTCTCTTCTTCAGATCCATGACCACGTCAAGGGCCTCAAGTTCTTCGAATAAGGTTTCTGGGCTCCTGAAGGGCGCCTTGACCACGCGTCGTTTCAGCCTGGTCTCAAGCGAGGTAAGTAGCTCTAGGAGTTCTTTGTCTTCTTCTTCCAAACTCTGTGGCCACTCCAGCCTTCCAGCGCCTTGTCAATGACCGCATCGAGGGCCTTCGGATCGCTCAGAATGCTGTGAAGTTTTTTCTTTTCAGCCTGGGTCAGTGGCTCTTCGAGCGCCATGGGACTCGGCAATGTCTGCCTCGTTTATGAAACTTCCTGAAAGCGACTGGATGGACCTGAAGGACATTCGCCGTGTATAGGGTTCATTGCGCCTCCGGCTCAGCAAAAGCCCTCTCCACTAGGGTAAGTGACATTGAAGCTGGTAAAGTTCCAGTCCTCCTGCGTTATGAGCCAAACGCCCTTCTGATTGACGAGCGAGTAAGAGGCCTGGATTAGGCCCGAGAAGTCATCAACGCACCGACTGAGGCCTCCGAAACGGATGGTCGTGAGTGCTATCGCGGTCCCGGGGACGGCCGCTCCCGTCTGGACCCCGTATGGCAGCTGCATCGTGAAGTTGAGTATGCTAGGAAGACCGAAGAAATCGCGTAGCACCACGTCCTTGTATGTGCTGTTGTATATCCCGCCCCAACCCTGCGTGGTACCAGTCCAGATTACCGTAGAGTTTGACGCGTAGTCCAGAAGAGCGGCCTGGACGTTTCTCTGGCTCAACTTGGAGATGTGCACCTCGACTGCTTGGACTACCGATGAATTTGCGGCCACCGAATAGCCAGAGAGCGTTGAAGCCAGGTTCTTGTTCTCAGACTGCAGCTGAGATAGGCTGCTCGCGAGGGTCTGGTCGGACATGCCGAGCGAAGATGCTGCGGAGTACTCGAACGCGGCAAAAAGCGATACAACGAGCAGAGCAATTGAAGCGATGACAAGAGCAACCCTTGATTGGGACCTCCGGTCATCTTCCGGTTTCATGCTGCCATTTCAGAGCTGCTGAAATCGCTCTTACATCTTCCGGAGCATTGTTCTCCAGCTCCCGCTAGCTCGATGAGAATGCGGGCAATTCCGCACATAGAGTTCATTGCGCCTCCGTCCGAGATAATTCCACAAGGCGTATCGATCGGGAATCCGACAAACCGAGTTGTAGGAAAGATGAATTGAAGAATCGCTTTCCAAGGTCGTCGTGCTGGCGGGCCTGGGAGGCTTCGTTGAGTTCGTCTCCCTTCTGATTCTATTTGTTTTTCCGCGACCGGGAGAGTGCTGCGCGGGGTTGTCCGCGCCACCAGGCACAACGATATCGTGCAGCTGTCCTGGAGTCTCAACGTCTGCTTACCAATACCTCGGCGGCGCAGCAATCGGTGTGCTGGTCGGATTGATACTCTTGGGATGGGCGATAGTGATCGCACGGCACGCCAAGGACAAGCCTGATGCGGACAACCCGTGAGCTCCGCTAGGTTTGACAAAATGTGGGCGTGTTACCATGCATAAGGTTCACTGCGCCTCCCGGAAATTCAGGCCCGGACCACGAAATAGAGCAGCTCGAGTTGCCCCCATTCGTTTCCAGCAGCGACAGTATAGACTCCAGGAATGAGCGCCGTATGATCGGAGAGGAATCCTGTATTCCAGTATCCTTTCACTGGGAGGCTCGCGAACATGGCGAAAGTCTGACAAGGTCCTGGGACGCAGCTTCCCCAAATCTGGGCGGTGGAGTTCTCCGGGTAGAAGGAATACTGTGTGATCTTCGAGAGTATCATAGGGCAATGGTAAACGGGCTCGGGTGCGTAGAGTTGGAGCGGTTTGGCCAAACTGACATTCCCGTAGTATCCGCGATAGAGAGCCATCCCGAAGGGATGGTTGACGGTCCCGCATGGACTCTCGAATACAGCAAGGCCTTTGACCGGCCATTGGTTCGACGCGGTTACGTTGTTCATCGTTGGTAGCGTGTTGGTCTCGCTCGCCATAATGTCCACCGCCTGACCGCTCTTCACGGTCGTTGCATTCAATGCCAATTCAAGCGACAAGCCGGTCGCGCGGTTAGTTGAGGAGGCCGTCAAAGCCAGGGAGGTTGGCATGCCTCCATAGCCAGGGTTGTTCGGATCTTCAGCGAAGACCACTGATGCGGCCGCTGCGATTATCAGAAATGCCACAACGGCGACCGCCGTCGACGCCATGTAGAGAATGTGTCCTGAGTCCTTAAAATCGGTTTGCCCGAACGCTACAGTCTCCGCTGGGCCTTGTCAAAACAAAGTTGCAGGGCATGTGCCATGCATATGGGTTCATTGCGCCTCCGCCGAGGCTGCGGTCAGTCTTGGAGCCAGACTATTCGCAATCACCGTACAGCGCTCGTCACGACGACCCTCGCAAAGACGTACTGATCCCAGACATCCCACGCCATGATCGTGTAGACCCCGGGAAAGAACCGCGCAAAGCCGGGAGAGGTGAAGCCGAAGTTGGCGGGCGAGCCAGGGCCGCCCTCCCAATAGCCGACGAGCCCTGGAGAGGCCCAGCTGCAGCTAAAGCTCTGAGGGCCAGACTCTGTCGTGTTGCAGAAGAGCGTGGTGATAAGGAGTCGATCTTCTTTGGTGCTCGAGGGGCTCTGGGCGTAGACCACGGTCTGACCCGAGGGACCCCCGTGAGGGGAGAAGGTGAGTGGACCGGGGACGTAGTAAGGGATGACGCAATTTAGGATCATGGGCGGGACCAACGTCAAGGGTTCTCCTGCCAGAGAGATGTTGTCCGCCGAATAGCGCCCGATGAACACCGCGTAGCCTTCAAAGTTGGAAGTCGGGCAGATGTTGGTGTATCTGCTCCAGTCCGACATCTTCTGGCTGGGCTCTGGGACGACGACGGTGACGTCTGTGCCGAGCGTGTTGACGACCGATACGTGGCCGCCGATCGACCCGTTCACCCGCATCGCGGTGGAGTTCAGCGCCATCTCGAGCTGGAGGCCGTCGGGCGAGACCCCGGACGAGAAGACAACAGACCCGTCGTTCGTAGACAGCCTGGAGACTGCTGGAATCGAAACGAGCGCAAGGACCGCGAGGGTGATGACCACCTGCGCGAGAATGAAGGCGCTCTCTTTTCTTCTCAGGTTCAAGTCCAAATCAGCCCTAAAGCTGGCAACCGCGTGAGAGCAGCCTGTTCTTACCTCGTTCGGTGGTCAGGTCCGGTTCTCGCTGACTCGTTGAGACCGTGCGCGGTAGCGGTTCATTGCGCCTCCGCCGGGCTCATGGTTGAACAGTGATCATCCACGGGATGTTCGTCTCAGTGAGGAAAAGGTCATCGGTCGTGTTGCCGAGTGGTAGGGCCGACTGCGAGCTAGTCTCGATCGGGATGAGGGTCGTCCAAGTTCGATAGTAGTAAGAGAAGGTCGTAGAACCGTTATTCCCATCGTCGTACACCATTGCCGTGACATTGTAGACCCTCGACCCGATGACTCTGACCATGTTCTCAGTGCTGACAGGAACGAAAGTCATCCCGGAACTGTTAGAATGGAAGGGTGACGCTCCAAGAGGGACGATGTATGACTCCTGATTGGAGACCGTTGAAGTGTTCGTAATCTGTCTCCACTCGACGCCGCTGGCATTGATTGATACGACCTCGACAATGACGGTCTCGTTGGTCTTGCTCCGGTCCAGGTGCTCCAAGGCAGTTCCAGTGTAACGAGCATAATCGCCCACCGCCAAAGGAAAGTTGTTGCCTGATGACAAGGCGGAATCGCTGGTGGTAGTGAGAGGAAGGCTGGTGGTTGTGCTAAGGGTTGGAGTTGTCGAATTGGTATGGATGTTCGGGACGGGAGGCTCGGCGGGCGTGTATGCAACATACAAGCCGATAGCAGTGACAAGGAGAATCGCTATGATGCCCAGAATTATGACTGTGGCGCTAAGCCCTGCTCTGCTTCGGGCGCAAATCATGAAGAAAGCGACACGAGACTGTCTTCTAACTCATTCGGATGACGGTTCAAGCTCTCGCTAGCTTCTATGAAATGCAGCTGAAGGCAGTGGGCCGAGTTGGGTCGCCGAAATTCTCCTGCCCCGAGGCCTCAAAAGTAATATTACTTGGTGGAATCTAGTTGCCGAGCATGGCTTCCTTGAAGGAGGAGCACGAATGGCTGGTCAAGCACCACGCCGAGGCGGAGAAGCACTCTGGGCGATGGATCGCCGTATTTGACAGGAAGATAGTCGCTGATGGCAAGAGCTTCGGCGAGGCACACAAGAAAGCGACGAGGATCCATCCAAAGCAAGTGCCCCTGGTGCTCTACGTCCCCAAGAAGGATGAAGAACTCCTGATTCTTTGACGAAATACGAGTTCGGATACGTGCCCTTTAGGGGTTCCAACTTTCCAATAATCCCACTTGAGTTGCGACTCTCTGATGGTCCGTGGGTGGCCTCGGAGGCGCTGGTCGACTCGGGCGCGAGCGTAAGCCTCTTCGACGGGCAGATTGGGAGAGTCCTGGGACTGACCATCGACCGCGGCGAGCGGATCAGACCTTCTGGTATCGGCGGCACGATAAACGCCTACCTCCACAGAATCAGATTGAAGATAGGGAACGAGGAGTTTGAAGCTGAGGTTGCGTTCACCGCGAGCCACAGGCTGCCTCTCAGTCTCCTCGGAAGAAGGGCCGTCTTCGAAAGATTTCTTGTGACCTTCGACGAACGGGCCAAGCAGACGATCCTAGAAGCTCACTGACATAGTTTCGCCCTGCTTGGGTTCGTTGCGCCTCCGCCGGGGCATTTCATCCGCACGTTGAGCTATAGGTAGTGGACGGGCTGAACTGGTCGCCCGAAAGGCTTCCAGCGCAATGGTATCCACGTTTAATAACATGAAAACGTATGACATCTCAGGCCTCGTCTTATGACCTTGACTCCTCGGCCCCGGGAACGTGATGGTCGCGCCGCGGCTTCCGACCGTTCGCTGTTGATATTGATTGAGAGGACGATAAAAGGGTCTGACCTACCGCCGACAAAGACCGAACTGCGCAAGGTGTTGCCCCCGGATACGACCACTGCGGCCTTCGAGAACGCGCTAGAGATCCTGGTAACGACTGGCAAAGTCTTCATCGACAGACATGGGAGGATTGTATGGGTGGCTGCCGACAACCCGAAGCTCAAGGCGCTCTTCGATTCGTCGGTAGTAATCAAGTAGCCAGGTTCAGTATCCAAACCTTCTTTCGTAGCTCTTGTGGTTCCAGAAGACCTCGATCACCGTGACCACCCACTTGCCGTCTATTCTGCCGATGGTGTAGGTCGCTCTCATCTCCCTGTCGATTTCATACCTGTAAAGGTTCGTGATCCCATCATACGCCTTGTCTCGCGGCCAGAGGCCTCTTGGAACGTGGTCTCCCGCATCCTTGCGTTCCTCCAGCACCGATTTCATGGATTTGATCTTCTTGTTGCGTTCGCCCTCAGGCAGATCTTGAACTGAGCTTGCACACAACGGCGCCCATTTTACCAGGTTCAACGGCCTGGGCAAGCAATTCTGTTATCGAAGGCGTCGATTAAAGGATTGTCGGGTTAAGAGGCTTGTCGCCACACACAGGGTTCATTGCGCCTCCGGCGGGGAGGCTTGCGGGTTTGTGATGTTAAACTGACACAAGCAGGTAGGATTTGTATTCGGGGTTGGAGCTGGTATAGACGATCAGGATTCCAGCCTGGGGGTCTGTATGATGAGAGTATGCGGAAAAGCGGACAGGCACTAATGGGAAACCTCCTGAAATGATCTCGCTGATGTGGTCAGAGAACGTGACGTTCAAGGTTATTCCGGCACCCGATGCAACGGCGTAGGTGACCCCTGGAGTGGGAGGAGGAACGCCGGACAGTCGCTGAACTGTGCCGTGCAGATCGTCTGGAACGTTACCCCATGGAAGGTGATGGATCTGTTGTTGAAGTGGAAGGTGCCCGGGTCTTCGGCCCACATTATGCTCGTCACGTTGTCCATGTAGTAGGTTGCGCCGTTCAGCGCCGTGGCCGCTGCGGTGCCAAGGCCACCAGTAACTGTCACTGTCGTTGTTTCCTTCGTTCCGCCAATAGAGGGAGCAGCCGACGAACCAGAAGAGACTGGCATAGGCCCGGTAGCGAAGTCAGCGAGAGCGATCGCCAAGACTACGGCTACAACCACCGCCACGAAGACAATGGGTGGACTGAAGGCAGGCCTCTGACGTGCCAAACTGAATGCTTGGATGGGTTGGCCTCATTAATCGTTTTGTCCGAGCATTCCAGCTTCCGCTAGGTTTGACAAGAATGCAGGGCATTCGCCATGCATAAGGGTTCATTGCGCCTGCCGGGCGCATGCTGTGGACTTCTCGTGTTTGGCTACCAGGGGACCTGGAACGCGCCGTTGCGGCACGTGAACCCGCCCCCTCCAGGATTCGCTGTGCACCACGAGTAATAGGAGTTCGCGCCGTGAGGTGTGGACAGGTATCCGGACCCAAAGAGGTAGAAGCTCGCCGATGCGTGATCAGGGGCGCACCCAATGATCACCGCTCCCGCGCACCCAAAGCCTTCAGTGAAAGGCAGCAAAGGGAGAAGAAGAACCAGAAATGTGAGGCCGATTACTGCGGCAAGGACAAGCACGGTCTTCGGCCATCTCTTCATGATTTTGTGAATGACGTTGCTCGATAAATGCCTTTGTCCGAACGTCGAGTCTTGCCGAGCCGGAGAAAAGCAGTCGCCGCACATAGGGGTTCATTGCGCCTCCCGCAAGGTAGCTCTCAGCTGTTCAGTGTGTGGAGTTCGACATTTCTCTTGCGTTGCAGAAGGATGACAGAGAAAAGTCCTGCGGCAGACATCTCAAGCCAGAAAAAATAGTCGGCCACCAAGTTAACCGCGTTCGTCTGCCAATGCCAACCCAAGCCACCTGAGAAGCTAGCGAGCCACGACATCGGATAACCATTGTGAAGGGCGAGAGCAAGCGACCGTCCTCACAACTCGTAAATATTTGTGCGATACCAACACCCGGTGCAGCCTGCAAGAACTGGTGTCGGCCTCAAGTGTCTAGTGAGGGTCGCACTCGTAATCGTCCTAGTTGTACTCGCGTCAGCCATCTACGTCTCTTACAGTATCTCCGAATGAGTGCGGATTTTAGCCGTCGCTCAACAAGTTATGATTTTGGGGCGTAGGGAGTCTTCACCCCGAAGCCTCAGCTATGATCTCCAATCATCTAGCCAGAGGCTTCGATACCGTCATGATGCGATGCCTGCCCCAGCTACTGTGCTTCGAGGTGAAGCCCAGCTACTTGTACACGAAGGCGGACTATATCCGTCTCCTTGTCAACTCGTCTGTACTCAATGCCTACGCGGAAGGAATGAGCAACGTCTCCAATAAGTTTGGAGCCGGGGTACCGAACTCCGACACCGCGCTTATGCGCTTCAAGAGCATCGAGAGATACGAGCTCCAGAGCGTCGTCTCCATCGTCCTCGAGGAGCAGGTAGGCGAGCTGAAGAGAAAGGGGTTGCTGAAGAGACCGGTCCCGATTGCGTTTGATTGGCACGACCAGATGTTTTATGGCGATAATGAGACCGACATGGTCAACGGGACGAGGCCAAAGGCCGGCTCTTGCTACGCTTACCAGTACCTCACCGCGAGCATCCTCGCCGATGGGAGGAGGCTCACGATCGTCCTGACGCCCATCAAGAGCAGGGAGTATCTCTTGGATTACATCGAGGACGCCCTCAACCGGATAAGGAACATGGGAATCAGGGTTAGGTATCTCCTCTTCGATGGAGGGTTCTCATCGCTCGAGCTCCCCTCTTGGCTCCAGGAGAACGGATACCTGTATGCAATCCATTTCACGCCCAACCGGCTGACGAAGAGGATCGACCTCAAGGACGGTCAATCTGTCTCCTATCCTTGCGACAGACCGTTCAAGCTCGTCAGGGTCGACGACGAGGAGACGAAGATCAGCTACCTCTTCGCCACGAACATGTCGTGCAGGCCGAAGCGCCTGCTGAAGCGTTACAAGACCCGTTGGGGAGTGGAGACCGCCTACAGAGAGCACAACATCTTCCTTCCGAGGACGAAATCGAAGAGCTTCACGGTTAGGCTACTCTACTACGCGGTGGCAGTATGCCTATACAACGCATGGTGCATCCTGAACTCTTCAGAGCGCAACGACAATGGAGAGGACGGACGCGACGATGAAGAGCATATCATCGCATTGGAGGTCAAGGTCTCCCTCCTCCTCACATTCCTAATCCCATTGGCAACCTGACGGAGGTGACCCTATGTCATTCGGAGATACTGCTTACTCGTCGGCTGCGTCCTCCTCTCAAGCCAAGTCGCGAGTGCAGCTCCAACTCAATCAGTGGGAGCAAGCAATCGAAGACAAGAACATTGACGCCATGATGGATTTCTACACGAACTCGTCCGTTGTCTCGTTGCACTCGTCCTTGAACACCGCGCAAATCCAGCTCAAACTTTATGGAAGGGAAGAGATCTGCAACTACCTCGTACTCAACGGGGACTACGCAGGTACCCTGAAGAACGGTTCTACATTCGTGGGCTCTACGGTTCGGAGTTCCAAGACTTCGGCTCTTCTCCATCCGTTGTGACCGTCTCGAATATTGTGTTGAAGAACATCGGAACAGCAACAATCAATGCCACTTTCAGCTACGTGTTTGTAGGCACAAGGGAGATCTTCGGTGCGACCAACGAGACCGCCAATGTCCAGCAGCAGTGGACTAATCAGGGAGACAACGGGAAGTGGTATGTCCTAAAGGAAAACTGGGATTATCAGGATTGGTATGTCCAGACTCCTCTCTGTTAGCTACTAGGTTCATTGCGCCTCCGCCTGGCATCCTTCCATTTGAGACGAGTCAGGGAGAAGTTGCTGTGACCGTCACGGTCGAAGTGACCACTTGAGTTGTCGTTAGATAGCCCTGAGATGTGGTGCCGGAATTAGTGAAGACCCCTGTGAACGCGAGACACCCAAATCCGTCTCCTGAGGTGTAGAGGATGCATCCCCATATGGATTGGCCGGCGGTCGGCGGCTCGTTCGACCCTGCACCTGGTGACCACCCTGAGAAGACCGCCGTGACTACGGTGGTCGCGCCGTTGTTGGCGATGTAAGTCGAGTTCGAAGGAGTCGTACATCCCGCGTCTTCGTTGACGAATGAACTGACAGAGGTTGGCGATGTGTAGGTCGCGGTTACACACATCCCGTCCCGTCCTAGTGTAATGGCATAGCCGTCCATCAGGTCGAAATTCTGTATCAGAAAAGTGCACGTCTTGGTGGTCAGGCTACATCCCTCGAGGTCAACCCCGTCGTCGGGCGCGTTAACGCTGGTGCTCGAACCCGGAGGGGCCGTAGTTGTCACCGTCGACGTCGTGGTGACTGTCGCGGTCATACCAAAGACGCCTGCAGTCGACGTTGCGAAGAAGGCGAAAGCCATTCCTATGATTAGGCCCACAAGAAGTACCGAGAGCACCTTTCCTGGCCACTTGGACTCGACATCCATTGTCTCTCGATCTTTCGCCCACGGCCAGGATTCATCCATTCTGTTTGGCAGTATCTTCCTAGCAAGAACTTCGGCTGTGACAACTCCCACGGCAATCCAGAAAACCAGGTCGGCCGCGAAAGCCGGCTCTTGGGGAGTAAAGGTAGAGCAGTTACCAAAGCAGGTTCCGCCGGTTACCCCGTATGTTAGAGGGAAACCCCAGAATGAGGCGCCGCCGAACGTTGGACGAGGGAAGGCGCTAGAAATGAAGTAAAGGAGGAGACCGAACAAGCCCCCCGCGAGAGCTAGGACGATTTCGCTTAATCGCGCTCGCATGGATGAGAAAGCAAGGCTCGAACCATAAATGAATTTGTCCGAACGTCCTAGCTTCCGCTAGCTCTCGATAAAATGGGCAAGTTGTTGCCATGCATATGGGTTCATTGCGCCTCCCGCTCGACACGAAACTGATAATTGACTCAATCAAACCGGCGCACGGCTATGGACATCATCTCTGTTGCCGAGTTGATTGTAGCAATATCAGCTCTGGTTATTTCGCTATATGCCCTCTATGATAGCCATCAATCGCAGAGGCCCGACTTGCGCATTACTCCAAAGTGGGGGTACTACGAAGAGAAGCCTGACACGTCAGGTCGTATTCAAAGATCTGTTTACCTTGAGTTCTATGCCAAGAACAGAGGAGGTCGAGGAACATCGGTAACTAAGGTCACCGCAACTGTTCCTTTAGTGGGAGATGTGATTACAAGAGCCGAAGGAAGTCCAACAGAAGGAAGCGTGCCAGTCTTCCTTAACGCCGGAGAGGGTAGATTACTGAAGCTAAGATTTGCTCTCGCTTCACAATCTGAACTACAGGTTAGCGACACTGTTCTCACGCCTGTTGCGACACAATTGGGATTCAAAGGTAGATTGCTAAGGATCGACTTTGCCGTAGTAAGTACGGAGGATGTGGAACACTTCCCTTATCCCTTGTATCCTCAAGATTCAACAGAAACGACTACCAATCGGGCTATGTCAACTGCAGATGAACTTTAGATTCCTCGGCCCATGATTGAACGGGAAGACGACTTGACGTAACCGCCTGAAATGCCCTCGTTTCGCTGAATTGCGAAGAAATGATGGGTTTCGCGAATCATAGGATTCATCGCCCCTCCGCCGGGGGGCAATTCGCTTGCGAGTTAGTACGGTGACACTCATTGGTAACACGAGGCACCAGCTGGGCCGTAGGGCATAGCTTCGAGCGAGTTCTGGACGGCGAACCTCGTGAAGTTCCACGACTCCTGGGAGATCTGCCATCCGTTTGCGGCGACATAGTAGTCCCTTCCAAGGATTTGGGCGTCAAAGCTTCCCCAAATGTTGTTGTGCCCCTCGAAGTCGAGAGTCGAGTAGACCACGACCGATTCTGACCCGATAGGCGCCAAAGTCCAGCTCTCGTTGATCACCGAAAGAGCAGTGGTCGGCTCCAGGAATCCCTCGTAGACCTCGTTGATGGACCGCAGCCCAGTGTAATTTCCTCCAAAGCCCTCAGTGTTCCCGGCCCAGACCATTTGCGCCCCGTTCTCAAAGTCATTAGTGACATCGAAGGTGTCCCTCAAAGTGAAATGCAAGAGATGGTCTGAGAAGGTGGCGTTTACCACAGAAAGCAGCTGTGCTTCAGAACTGACCGGCAGCACTCTCTCGACCGTGGTAGAGGTCGAAGTGCAGCTGGAGGCAGTTAACGTCAGTTGTTGGCTAGATGTGGAGGAAGTCGGAGCTTCATGTGAATTCGGGGCCTCCAGGGGAAGGGAGATCAGCACCAATACGATGACGACGGCAAGAGCTTGGGCAACTACGTAGGCGCTCGTCTTTGCCTTCAACTTCGATGCAGGAATAACCGGGGCACCTATTATTCCGTGCGAAAGCTCTCGCTAGCTTGTTGAAAATGCAGGGCATTCGCCGTGCATAAAGGGTTCATTGCGCCTCCGCCGGGGCATTTCATTCACACGTTGAGCTATAGGTAGTGGACGGGCTGAACTGGTCGCCCTTGCGGGCTTCCAGCGTACACCCCCACCCCTTCAACGCGATCTTCTATCGCCGCTCTCCACAGCTCTCCCCTCCCCTTGCGGAGAAAGGATGTGCTGATGGAACACTCTTCTTGGGAGTGGCTTCCCGCTTAGATGCTTTCAGCGGTTATCCACGATGGCTTAGCTGCCCGGCGGTGCCCTCTCGGACAACCGGTACGCCAGAGGCCACGCGCCGCTGTTCCTCTCGTACTGGGCAGCGCTTCCCCGCAGTGTTCCTCCGCTTCCATCAGGTAGAGGCCGACCTGTCTCACGACGGTCTAAACCCAGCTCACGTTCCCCTTTAATGGGCGAGCAGCCCCACCCTTGGCCCCTGCTGCAGGACCAGGATGGGAAGAGCCGACATCGCAATCTTATCGGAAATTTCTTTCCGGATCAGACTATGTCTTCACCCCCCGCACTCCCTTTCGGGCCGATAGGGGGGTCGGCGTATGATGGCCGGGACCTTTTCGAGGCCGCATGATTTGTGTCCCACGACGTCGGAACGTCATGAGTCATGCGACAGCCCTGGCCATCTCATTGGCCGCAATATTTGCGCGCCTCAGTCGTTACGGGGTCATACGGTTTGATCGTCCTTCTACCTGTGGACAAAAACCACAACCTGGCATAGACCGGCCCGCCCTATGGCAGGACGGCAAGTAGCCTGGTTGCGCCCGTTGCATCCGCGTTGCCTTTCGGCAACATGGTTGCTGCCGGAAGATGTTAATTCGTTTTCGAATCCTACTCTGTCTTTGTCCCATCAGTCAGAAGAAGTGCCCTTAGGAGCGAACTTTCTTGGCTGTTTTAGTTGCCACGCTGTCTGCTCAAGACAGCGCAAAGCTCGCTTTACCGTAGACTTCCCACGGCGTTGTCCTCTCTCGGTAATCCTCAGTGGTCCATTCCGAGAGGAGGAGTTCGCCGTTATAAGCCGATGCTTCAAATCGCGTTACCGTGATTTTGCCCCGAACCCTTGCGGGTCAAGGTACCAAACCGCGGGGTCGATTGGAGCTCTCGCCCGCGACGAGCCTGTTACCCCTGGGGTAACTTTTCTGTCACATCCAGCCCCCAACAGTGAGGATTGAATGATCGCTAGGCCACACTTTCGTGGCAGAAAACTCTGCGTTTAAGTTTCCTGTCAGGCCGGCTTTTCGCCTTGCCGTCAACGATGGAGTTCTGACCCATCTGAGCCGACCTTTGGGCCCCCTCGATATCTTTTCAAGGGGGTGCCGCCCCAGCCGAACTGCCCACCTGCCGGTGTCCTCCCGTAGGAGTTAGCGATCCAGTCTCAAGGGAGGGGTGTTACATTGGTGCCTATTCGTCACCCGAAGGCGACGACATGGCGGCTCCCCCTTACACTATGCGATTAAGACCGAATCACAGCAACAAGCTGCAGTAAAGCTCCACAGGGACTTCTCTCCCCGATGGAAGTTGCTGGACTGTTCGTCCAGCTTACGTAGGTTCGCCGGGTCGTAGATAGGGACAGCGGGGCCCTCGTTGGTCCATTCATGCACGTCGGAACTCACCCGACAAGGCATTTGGCTCACTCTGTTACTTCCTTCCTTTGACCTCGACTTGCGTCGAGGCGGGCTCATCCTTCGCGAGCCTCTATGCATCGCTGCATAGTTCGGACTATATCTTGATCGCAACTAGATTGCGATCTCTGGCGTATAGTCTCTGAGGATTCCCTCGGTCTTGCGACCAAGGGCCTTTCCTGCTGATTATCTGCAGCCATGGCATTGTCAGCCCGAGAGCTTGCGCCCTCGAGCTAGCCTGGCATTCTCAGACTTTCCAGCATATAGCCAGATTTTGCTAAGGCAACTTTCTGTGGTCACCTTAAGAGAGTCAGAGTTACTCCCGGCGTTAACAGGCCCTTCGCCCAGTTGAACCCAGGTTTAAGGTACCTGCACTGGCCAGGATTCATAAACCGTACACATCCTTTCGGACTTGCGGTTTACTGTGTTTTTATTAAACAGTCGGGACCCCCTCGTTATTGCAACCTGCTATCCCAATTTCACATTAAGAAAGCAGGCACCACTTCTAGTTATCGTACGTGGCTAATTTGCCGAGTTCCCTTACCTACAGTTCCCCGATACGCCTTAGGCTTCTCACCTAGGATCACCTGTGTCGGTTCTAGGTACGATCTCATGCACCCCTCTCATTCCTCTGTTTTCACTGTCTCCTGGAATCCAGTAAACGACCCCAACGGGCCGCTATTCTCTTCTCGGAGGAGTTCTCGTCATTACGACACTCCCTCCTCCTCAATAGATTAAACAGAGCGATAAACTCTGCAAACCGTATCCGGAAGCGTCAGAGGCGATATCGTCCCTTGCGGGACATCGGAATGCACGAGGCTGCGGAATATTAACCGCATTCCCTCGTTCGAACGAATACGTTGGTTTCGTTCTTAGGATCGGCTAACTCCTGGCTGATGACGCATTGCCAGGAAAACCGTGTCCTTTCGGCGATCAGGATTCTCACCCGACTACGCTGCTACTACTACCAGGATCTGCACTGGAAATCGGTCCACTGGACCTCACGGCCCAGCTTCTACCCAATCACCACGCCAATCTACCACATACCACCCACAAGGTGGCAGTCCAGAGTATCGGTACTGGGCTTGAGCCCCGTCCATTTTCGGGGCCCTCAACCTCGGCAGGTGAGCTGTTACGCTTTCTTTGAAGGGTGGCTGCTTCTAAGCCTACCTCCCTGCTGTTTTCGGTCAAAGACTCCCTTTTGCTTGACACTTAGCCCAAATTTGGGGACCTTAACTCTAGTCTGGGTTAAACCCCTCTCGGTTATGAGGCTTACCCCACATAAACCCGCCTCCCCGCGTCTACTGCGTTCACACATTCGGAGTTCAAGAAAAAGGTGGACCCTTTCGGATCCTTGTCTTTTCGTTGGTGCTCTACAGCGTGAACTACATCGACGGAGACAGGACTGGGATCCGCTTCGATTGGAACTAGCAATCACCAAGCTAGATAGGCTTTTGGCCCCTTGTCCAGAATCAGGGGACTAAATTGCACGTTAAGACCCTTGCAGACCTCGACCAGGCTTTCGCCCGGCTTCATCTTGTTCTGGACACGATCGTTTGGTTTCTAGTCTAAACCGCCATGACTGTAGGCCCTTTCAGACCACCTCCCACGCGCCTTGCGGCGTTACGGAGATTCGGTTTCCCTTCGCCTCCGGGCTTTGAACCCTTAGGCTCGCCATGACAGTTAACTCCCTGGCCCGTGTTTCTAGACGGAACGCACCACACTGAGGCACTTAACCCCCCTTGAGAGGCCTTGCGGCCCCTCGCGTTGGATTCATACCTCTTTCATGCGATGCACGTCTGTAGCCAAATTGTTTCAGGCTCTTTTAACACCCCTTTCGGGGTACTTTTCAGCTTTCCCTCGCGGTACTTTTGCGCTATCGGTCTTGGGTAGTGTTTAGCCTTGGAGGCTGCTTTCCTCCGTCTTCGCTAGACATTGACGAATCCAGCTACTCTGCCCTCAGCACGACCTCGCTCCCAGCTCGCTTACAGGACTATAACCTTCTGTTGTGTGCCATTCCAGGCAACTTCGGCTACTGGTCGCAGGGTCGCATACGCTGAAGGCGAACACTACATCTCCCTGCACTTTCATGCAGGGATTCGGTTTGGGCTAACCCGGTTTCGCTCGCCGCTACTAACGGGATCTCAATTGATTTCTCTTCCTGCTGGTACTCAGATGTTTCCTTCCCCAGCGTTCGCGCGCCTTTCGGCGCGCCGCAGCGCTTGCGCAACTGCGGCGGATTATACTCCATTCGGGTATCTCTGGATCGTAGATTGCATGCGTCTCCCCAGAGCCTATCGCGGCTTGCCACGCCCTTCCTCGCCACCCAAGCCAAGCCATTCACCATTTGGCGTCGTTGTGTCGAATGATTAACATCCCCGGCGGATGCTTGCGCGAACCCTATGCACGGCTTCATCACGGGGGTGCCCTCGTCGCGCGCCCGCAATTTTTACGGCGCGCCCGTGGCCCGTCCTTACCCCGCTTGCCCTTCGCATCACACCTTCGTGTGATGCTGCATACCTCTGACATAGGCCTTGCTCTACCGACTTTAATTCCTTTGCAGTGCGAGAATATCTCTTGGCTCCCGATGTTTTTACACTAAGGAGGTGATCCGGCTGCAGGTTCCCCTACAGCCACCTTGTTACGACTTCTCCCCCCTTACCGAGCTAAGATTCGATCGCCACAACATGAGACGACCTCGTCCTGACCCAATTCGGGTGAAGCGACGGGCGGTGTGTGCAAGGAGCAGGGACGTATTCACCGCGCGGTGATGACACGCGGTTACTAGGGATTCCATATTCACGAGGACGGGTTTCAATCCTCGATCACAACTGGGGTAGGGTTTCGGGATTGCCTTCCTCTTTCGAGGTCGGGACCTATTGTCCCTACCATTGCAGCCCGCGTGTGGCCCAGGAGTTTCGGGGCATACTGACCTGCCGTGGCCCCTTCCTTCCTCCGCTTTAGCAGCGGCAGTCTCTGTAACTAGCCTCTACCCATCTCTGGGCAGTTAGCAATTACGGATAGGGGTCTCGCTCGTTGCCTGACTTAACAGGACGCCTCACGGCACGAGCTGGCGACGGCCATGCACCTCCTCTCAGCTCGTCAGGTAAGATCTTCAGTCTGACCCTCAACCTGCTGTCTCTCCTGGTAAGTTTCCTGGCGTTGACTCCAATTGAACCGCAGGCTTCACCCCTTGTGGTGCTCCCCCGCCAATTCCTTTAAGTTTCAGTCTTGCGACCGTACTCCCCAGGCGGCTAGCTTAACGGCTTCCCTGCGACACTTCATTCGCGACTTGCGAATGAATCATCTAGCTAGCATCGTTTACGGCTGGGACTACCCGGGTATCTAATCCGGTTCGCTCCCCCAGCTTTCATCCCTCACCGTCGAGCGCGTTCTGGCGGACCGCCTTCGCCACTGGTGGTCTTCCGCGGATCAAAGGATTTTACCCCTACACGCGGAGTACCGTCCGCCTCTCCCGCCTCCTAGTCCAGCGGTATCCTCTGCAGGTCAACCGTTAAGCGGTTGGATTTAACAGAGGACCTACTGAACCGGCTACGGATGCTTTAGGCCCAATAATCGCCCCGACCACTCGAGGAGCTGGTATTACCGCGGCGGCTGACACCAGGCTTGCCCTCCCCTTATTCGCCTGCCTATTTACAGCTGACAAAAGACCCCCTCAGCGGGGGCCACTCGGATTAACCTCGTCACGCTTTCGCGCATTGCGAAGGTTTCGCGCCTGCTGCGCCCCGTAGGACCTGGACCCTTCTCTCAGTGTCCATCTCCGGGCCACCTCTCTCAAGGCCCGTACCGGTTACAGGTTTGGTGGGCCATTACCCCGCCAACAGCCTGATCGGACGCAGTCCCATCCTGAAGCGAATACGCAGAAGAAGCCCGCGTACCCCTTTAAGCCATCTCTCCTTCCAGATGAGATGACCTATCAAGGATTAATCCCAGTTTCCCGGGGTTGTCCTTGTCTTCAGGGCAGGTTGACTACGTGTTACTGAGCCGTACGCCACGCTCCCCGCAACAGGGGAACGTTCGACTCGCATGGCTAAATCTCAATCCGATAGCAGTCGGGTCCGGCAGGATCAACCGGAGTCGATTATATCGGGAGCAAGATAATATTCTCGCATAACTGCGGAATTAGTCTGTTGAGCAAAGCCCATGTCAGATCTAACATTTCGGTTAGATCTCCACGTTTTGTACGCGCATCTGGAGGTCGTACGTTTCATGGCAATGGGCTCCGCCCGTCCGCTCTACGCAGACGCCGCCAAGCTATGCGCAAACTAACACGACCAGCCGCGTCGGGATATAAACCCTTCCACGGGAAAACAGGTGCTGTTGCATCTTCGGGCGATTTCTGACCGCGTTGCATGACGGGTGATATCCGCCCCACCAATGGTTTAAGAAATACGAACGCGATTTCTCCTGACATGCCGACCCTCCTGATGAAGTGTCCCCAGTGCGGGAAGCGTTTCGAAGTCGAACGGACCGCCGACAAGGTTGAGACAAAGGAGGTTCCCGTCGCGGTCAACAACAATGCGCAGGAGCTGGTCAGGGACGACCTGGGCCCGGATTTACTTCCTAGAGACTTGCCGATTGAAGGACTCGGGGAAATGGCCGATTCGGACGAGGAGACCGTGGTCGCCAAGGAAGTAACTCATAATGAGACATTCAGGTGCAGGCACTGCGGTTACACTTGGTCCGAGAACCGGTCGAAGCTCAAGACCTGATTTCTCCTTCTCTCGGGCTTGCGGTGACCGTCCTCTCAAAAGCCGGAAAACGTCATGTCAGCCCGTAGACCTTCGCGTTCTGCCACGGGACCAGGGCCATCGAGACGCACTGCTCCGTCATCTCCACGCGCGAGAGATGCTTCCCTGTGAGGTGGTAGACGATCCCGTGCTCCTCGCGGATCTTCTTGGCCCCCGTCAGCTCGTGCGCGTATTGCTCCAGCTCTTCGCGCCTCTCTCTCAGGTTCTCGACGAACCTCGCGGGGATGGGGAACCCTGAGGAGCAGCCGAAGGAGAGGGCCCCCGCCTTGTCGACCACCGCGGCAATCTGGAGGTTGAGGTAGTGGTCCGGCCAGCCCTTGCCGAGCTCCATGAGGCCCGCCTCCACGCCCACGCCAAAGTCAGGCCTCGCAGACTCCAGGGCGAAGATGGCCCGCTCCTGCGCCCCTTCGACGGTCTCCTCTAGGCTGATGGGCTGGGCCCTGACCAGCGACGTGGTGTCGACCGTCTTCAGCTGGACGTTCTTGAATACGCGCGAGAAGGCGAGGCTCGTCCCCTTCCTCTTGGCAGGGTTGGTCGAGCCTATCGCGACGACGGTCCGCTTCCGGGCCTTGGGCATTGATAGGGCCAGTTCGCCTTTCGGCACTTTAATACTTCTGCGGCGGAACTTGGCTCCCGCTTTGCACTCGGTTACCGGGCCCCTCGACGCTGTGAAGCCATACGACTTTCGGAGGTCGCTGGACTTCCTCGAGGGCTTCGGGCCAATGAGCGGGGAGCAGGCGGTGGAGGGCGGGTCCGTCACGAAGGCGATAATGGTCGAGGGGCAGACCATCGCGGTGAGACTGAAGAAGGGGAAAGATGTCGAGGAGGCGGCCTACGAGCTCCTCTCGTCAGAGCCGATTCCATCAGAGGTCGCCGACTCGGCGGCAGAGCGCATCTCATTCTTCCTCAGCTTGAAGGACGACGTGGGTCCGTTCTACTCGGTCGCAAAGGAGAAGGACCCGAAGTTCTACCCCGTCGTCGAGAGGGCATGGGGCCTGCACCAGGTCAAGTTCCCCTCCTTCCTCGAGATAGCATGCTGGGCGCTCATCAACCAGAGGATGCAGAGGCCGATTGCCCTCAGGATAAAGCGGTCCTTGACGGAGAAGTACGGAGACAGCATCGAGATCGATGGCAAGGTGCATTGGGCCTTTCCAGACCGCTCGCGACTGGAGCGCGCGAGCGCAAAGGCGCTCCTCGAGGCTACGAGGAACCAGAGGATCGCCCAGCGCCTAGTCTCGCTGATATCGATGCTCGACGATCTCGATGAGGAGTTCCTGACGTCCGCCCCGTTCGACAAGGCGAAGGAGAGGTTGGAGAAGGTGAGGGGAATCGGGGAGTGGTCGTCCCAGTTCATCCTCTTCCGCGGGCTGGGAAGGATGGGGAAGCTACAGCCGATCAATCTCAGGCCTCTCGTCGAGACGATAAAGAGCGTCTACGGCCCTGAGGGCAGGACGCCCGAACAGGTCAACAAGCTGTACGGGAGCTGGGCGGGCTACTGGTCTCTCTATCTTTGGGTTTCCAAGATGAAGAACGACGGCTGATTGTCAGGACACCGTGAGCTCTTCGAGCATATCACTAACGATTGCGGCGGGAGACCCGTCCTTCCGCGCAATCTCCTGCCTCCCGGGGGGGCTCTCCTTGTAGGGAGGGATCCTCTGTGCCAGCCTGTCCTCGTAAATCGGGATGCCCTCGTTCTGGTAGAAGACGCCGATGGGCGTGTGGTCGCCGAACTCGAACGACTTCATCATGGCCTGCTTGATCTTCTCCTCCATCTCGTCCGTCGCGGGTGACCTTACCACTCCGTCGTATCCGGTGTCCTCGAGCTTGTACGTGCGCGGTATAGGCCTGCCTCCGAGGTCGAGGTCCATGCGACCCTCCCCCGCCCAATAGTCCTTCGTGAGGATGTCGTTGTACGTCGGGCAGGGCTGCAGGACGTCGAGGAAGGCGAACCCCTTGTGCTGGATGGCCCTCCTGATGAGGTCCTTCAGGTGCCTCACGTCGTATGCGTACCCCCTTCCGACGAAGGTGTAGCCGGAGGCGAGCGCGAGCATCAGCGGGTTGATGGCTTGGTTGATGTTGGGCATCGCGAGCGACTTGGTCTTCATCCCGAGCTTCAGGGTGGGCGAGGCCTGGCCCTTTGTCAGGCCGTAGACCCCGTTGTCGAAGAAGATGTAGGCCATGTCGACGTTCCTTCGCCCGGAGTTGACGAAGTGACCCGCGCCAATCCCGAGGCCGTCACCGTCCCCGCCGCACACGACGACCTCCAGCTGCGGGTTCGAGAGCTTGATCCCCGTGGCGAAGGGGAGGGACCGGCCATGGAGCGTGTGAATCCCGTAGGTGTTCACAAAGTGGGGCGTCTTGCTCGAGCACCCCACCCCTGAGACGAGCGCGACGTTGTCTGTCTCGACGTTCATCTCCGCGAGGGCCATCTGGACGGCGCTTAGGATGCCAAAGTCGCCGCAATTGCCGCAGGCCCCGACGTTGGTCACGAAGGTGTGGCCCGGGTCGTCCATCGTCAGGTCGTACACGTGCCCCTCGAAGGGCGAGGTCGTGATTTGGGAGACGGGGAGGTACACCCTGCCGTTCTTGATCACGGAGGACCTCTTGTCTCTCTCGCTCGTCTTTCGGGCTCTCTTGCCCCCCATCTCGGCCAGCCGGTTGTAATCTCTCCAGTAGCTGACGTAGAGCCTGTAAGCGGTCCTGTGGTTCTGGTGTGCCTCTTCCGTCGCGACTATCGGGACGATTCCCTGGCGGAGGAGCAGGAGCTTCATCTGCTCCGCCAACACTATCGAGGTGGTGGTGAACCTCGCCTTGGCTTTCTTGAAGTCTCCGTCGCCCCTCCACAGCCCCCTGATCAAAGCCACCTGCTTCGGGTGAGGCAAGAACATCAGTTCGTGTGGTATCCGCTTGTCCTCGGCGTTGCGGCCGAACAGCCCTCCGAAGACTTCGGCCAAATACGACGAATGGAAGACAACGTCGATTCCATTCCCTTCGTCCTTCGCCTCGGTCCGACCAGTCAGGCCGAATACCGCCTTCATCAAAGACAGGATGTCCTGAATCAGGTCGACTTCGTTCTTGTTGAGACTGAAAATGAGCGATCTCTTGTGCGAGCTCCCTTCGGCCGCATAGTATCCGAGCAAACGGAGAAAATCGGCGTCGACTGCTACTTCCGCAGGCAGCGGCTTGCTTCGGGTGTCCTTGGCCTTCTTGCTGAAGTCGATCGGGAAAGTGCTCATGTCCACGACCTTCTGCATGACGGGGAAGACGACGTAGTCGCCGGTCCTCAGGTTGGCGGCCTCCACCTTTTCCTCCATGAACTCAGTGTTGTGCTTGTGCCTTCCCAAAGTCCTCCTTACCGCGATGAACGGATGTTCGGGCGTCGCCTTGAGCTTCCCGAAGCACTTCACCCGCACGTGGTAGAGAGGGCCTGAATAGAAGTGGTCGATCCTTGCGGCAACCCTCTTGTACTCTCCCGCCGCCGTCAGCACTCGTTCCCCGGGTCGCACCTCGAGTATGGTCTTGACCGAGGGGTTCGCGACTATGAGGGTGTCGCCTGTGACGCACCCAGGACACCAGTCGTTGTGCACCTCCGTCTTCAGGTCCGTCAGCTTAAGTGCCATTTCTCAACACCATCCTCTTTGGAGCCTGGCCTTTCACGGCGGCGGCGCTCGACGATATCTGCTTGAGGGAGTCGTAGACCTCCTCGAAGGACATGGGCCTCCCGTTGTACTTGACCACGTGGTAGTCCGCGGAGATTCCCGTCATCTCGCGCAGGAGGCCGGCGAACTGGCCGGAGTAGTTCATCTCGATGTCAACGAGCCTCTTGGAGCGAGAGAGCGCCTCCTTCACCTCTTTCGTGGGGAAGGGGCTCATCAGCCTGATCTGGAGGAAGTTGACCGATATTCCGTCCTCCTCCTTGAGCGCGTCCATCGCGTCGAGAATCGCCCCCTTTGTGGAGCCCCAGCTCACGACGGTGACCGGGGCGTCCTTGGGGCCGTAGAAGCGTACCTTGTCCTCAAGGGGTATCTCGCTTGCCGCCAGGTCCAACTTCCCCATCCTCTTCTCCATCATCATCATCCTGTTGGTCGGGTCCTCGCTGATGTGGCCCTTCTCGTCGTGCTCGTCTCCGGAGTTCCAGAAGATCCCGCCCTTGGCGCCTATCGCCGGCCTGGGGGAGATTCCCGTCTGAGTGAACTCGAACCTCTTGAAGCCCTTGTCGTCTGATTCCCTCACCGGCCCCCTGATGAGCGAGCCTCTGTCGATCTTCATCTGGTTCGGGTCGAACATGGGGCAGGTCTGGTCGGCGTTCGCCATCCCCTTGTCGAGGAGGTGGATGACGGGAACCTGGTACCTCTCGGCGAAGTTGAACGCCTTGTTGACATCGTAGAAGGACTCCTCGATGTCTCCGCTCGCGAGGATGATCCTCGGGAACTCGTCGTGCCCGACGTGGAGGGCGAACCTCAGGTCGCCCTGCGCGTGCCTCGTCGGCAGCCCCGTGCTGGGGCCTCCCCTCTGGTAGAGCGACACGACCACCGGGACCTCGTTCATCCCGGCCCATCCCATCCCCTCGGCCATGAGGCAGAACCCCGGGCCCGACGTGGAGGTCGCGGCGCGGACTCCGGCGAGTCCTCCTCCGATCGCCATCAGTACCGCCGCGGTCTCGTCCTCAGTCTGGATTACCACCAACGAGCCCTTCGACGCCGTGGCGGCCTCCGCCCCGAATATGCCGTTGAGGTCTATGGACTCGTGCTCTTCAAGGTACTCGCTCTCGTCGCTTGCGGGCGTGATCGGATAGTAGGTCTGAAGCCTGCACCCGGCGGCGACCTTCCCGATGCCGACCGCGGTCGTTCCCCTGACGAGGACCCGCCTCTCGCCGTTGGTCTCCGCTTGCTGGAACTTGTAGCCGAAGCTCCCTTTGAAGTGCTCGCCCACGTAGGTGTAGGTCTCGTCGACTGCAGCCACGTTCATCGCGGCCACCTTGGGTTTTGACTTGAACTGTCTCCGGATGGAATCGCTCACCGTCTCCTTCGGGAACGAGAGCAGGGCGAACGAGGCGGCAACCGACATCACGTTCGTCATCCGCGTCAGCGAGCTCAACGGCGGGTGCCCCGAACTTGGTG
The DNA here is from genome assembly GCA_963799775.1 of uncultured archaeon. Classification (GTDB taxonomy): domain Archaea; phylum Thermoproteota; class Nitrososphaeria; order Nitrososphaerales; family Gagatemarchaeaceae; genus Gagatemarchaeum. The sequence goes on along the minus strand of CAWCYD010000003.1, from coordinate 1,855,953 downwards.
GCCAACCGCTTCAGGATGTCCATGTATGGAATAGGGTAGAGGTGGACGCCCCTCCTCCGCGCGAGCTCGAGGACTCCGTTGATGGTGTAGGGCTGGCCGCTCTTGTCTAGGTCCGCCTTCAGGAACTTCATGACGTTGGGCTCGATGGTAGGGATGTCCTGTACCTTGTTGTCGACCACGCCCTGGTCGAATATTATGGCCCCGCCCTCGCGGACCTCGAACGCGTGCCGCGCGACCGTCTCGTCGTCGAACGTCGCGAGCATGTCTACGGTGTTGAGGTGCGACCTGAGGAACTTCCTGCCGAACCTTACCTGGAAGTAGCTGTGCTCGCCCTTTATGTTAGAGTAATACTCTCGTGTGCCGTAGACGTAGTAACCCGCTCGTGCGACCGCCTTTGCGAAGATGCTCGCGGGGGTGTCCACTCCGCTCCCCTGTGCTCCGCCGATCATCCATGAAAAATCGTCTCTTTTCATCGGTAACGCCTCCATGCAATTGTGTGATTAGGACGTGACGAGTGCTATAAGGCTATGGCACGTAGAATATGGAATCGCATGTCCAGGACGGGTGGTCGAGGCCCGACGAGACGAAAGGCTTTTTGACTGCATGCGGGCCTCGAATTCTTGCGAGAGTAGCTAAGCCTGGTCAACGGCGGCGGGGCCGATTCGGCGCCGATACTCAAGATCAGATGTCGCTCCAGGGCCTACGGCGACGCAAGGAGAAATCCGCTCGTTTAGGCGTTCGTGGGTTCGAATCCCACCTCTCGCACCAATCTAATACACGAACGCTCTGACAGGTTTTGAGAGCAGAGTCCGCATGAAATCCGTCAGGTCTTCGCTCTTCTTGAATTCCTTTACGAGCAGCCTCTTGCCCACGATGGGATGGCTCGTCTTGGAATTGTTCTCGTAGACCATCAGGGTGTAGGTGTCATGCGGCGACCTCGTCACGAAGACCAGTTGCTTCTTCTTTCCGTCGTACTCAGCGAAGGTTCCTTATGCCGCTGTCTAGGTCGAGCCAGTTTATCTCGTCCACGAGCTTGGGAAAGGAGTTGACGCCCTTCTCGAAGAAAAGCTTCCCCATGGAGAACCGCTCGACAGTCCGGCACAGGGGATATGAGACTTGTGCCTCCGAAAAAGGCTAACATACAAGCCGGGTTCGCCGTGAGGTCGAAGCTTGACTAGAAGCAGGCTCGCGCTCTTCAACTCAAAGAGCCAGGAGAAAGAGCCCTACAAGGTCGTCCCCGGCGAGACCGTCCGCATGTTCGTCTGCGGCCCCACGGTCCAGAGCTTCATCCATGTGGGGAACGCGCGCACCTATGTCTTCTACGACATGCTCGCCAGATACCTGACCCACCTAGGCCTTCGCGTCACCTTCCTCGTCAACATCACCGATATCGACGACAGGATAACAGAGGCGGCAATGGAGGGGCGGACGACCACGAGCAAAATCGTGGAGAAGTACACGGCGGCCTTCTTCCAGGACCTGAGAAACCTGGACGTCAAGTCCGTCACGAGCTTCGAGCGCGTGTCCAAGTACACGTCTGTGATGATAGACCAAATCTCTGTCCTGCTGAAGAACGGCTATGCTTACCTGGCCGATGGTGTAATCTACTTCGACACCTCGAAGTATCCCTACTACGGCGAGCTCTCGCACCAGTCGAAGGACGGCCTCTCTCTGAGGCCGCTCGAACTCACGCCGAACAAGAGGAACCTCCTCGATTTTTCCTTGTGGCGGCCGATAATCCTCGAGGAGGGTAAGTGGGACAGCCCCTGGGGAAGGGGGTCGCCCGGCTGGCATATCGAGGACACCGCGGTCACTCTGACTAACTTCGGGCCGCAGTATGATATCCATGGCGGGGCGTACGAGCTGATCTACCCCCATCATGAGGCAGAGCTCGCCCAAGGAGAATCTCTTACGGGGATTCGGCCTCTGGTGAGGTTCTGGGTCCACACAGGCCTGCTCAATGTGTCCGGACGGAAGATGTCAAAGTCTGTGGGGAACACGGCCTTGGTCAGAGAGATACTCAGAGAATACAAGGCAGAAGCGCTGAGATACTACCTCCTCTCCTGGCACTACAGAGACGACGTCGAGTTCACCTTTGCGGGCCTGACGAGAGCCAGCAAGGCGTACGCTAGACTGGTATCCAAGACACGGGGCCTGAAGGCCTCCGCGAAGAAGGCCGCGAGCAAGGAGGAACCCCGACCCGAGGAGGTGAGGGAATTGCTTTCCCCATTCTACGCTGCGATGGACGACGACCTCGATACCCCGAAGGCCATGAAGTGGGTCGAGAGCGAGCTGATAGGCAAGAGCATGGCCGACCCCGCGGTCCGCTACGCGGCCCTCCGACTGGTCTCCGATATTCTGGGAGTGGACTTCCTTGCCCAGTGAGACGGGGGACTATGAGCTCAACGAGGTGAGCTGGTGGGGCAAGTGGGTCGATGAGGTCGCTTGGGTCTCGAAGAACAGCTACGCCATCTTCTCGAACGCGTTCAAGGACGAGGAGTTCTTCAACCGTGGCGGCTTCTTGGGAGTAGAGAATGGCCCGCGGGACGCGGTCGAGGCGATTGAGAAGGAGTTCGCGAAGAGAGGGAGGAAGGTGCCCTCAATCATGGTCGAGGACGGCCGTCAGTGGGACAAGATGCACGCGCTCCTCGCCTCGAAGGGGTACGGCGTGGCCGACAGGATGCTCGTAATGGAGAGCTCTTCGAAGGCGGACTCGGCTCCCAATCCTGAGGTCTTGGTCAATCAGGTTAGCGCCGGCTCGAGGAGGGGCGAGCTTCAGCAGTGGACTCGGACTTACCTCGAGGCGTTCTACGGAGACCAGAAGCTGAACGCCAAGGTGAGCCAGATCATGCGGAAGGTAGTCAAGGACAAGAAAGCGAGCGTCCTCCTGGCGAGGATCGGGGACGAGCCCGTAGGCTGCGCTGCGATGTATAGGAGCGCGGGAGGCGTCGCCGGGGCCTACTGCATCGGGACGGTCCCCAGTTTCAGAGGCAAGGGTGTGGCTGCCGCGGTCGTGAGGCGGATGCAGGAGGTGGCCAAGGGCGAGAAGAGGAGGCTGATCCTTCAGACCATGCTCAGCGACCACGTGGAGCGCTTCTACTTGAGGCAGGGGTTCAAGCAGGCCTACGTCAAGAGCCTCCTCGAGCGCCGGGACCGAAAGACGCTGGCTGCGAAGAAGGCCATGCCCTCTGGAGAGGGCTTCGGGATCTCGATCAAGAGAGAAGCGATGGCCCTTCCAGTGACCCCCTTCGCCGAGATTTTCTCTGGCTTCGAAGAGCTAGAGGCGGTGAAGCGGCTCTTCGGTCAGGAGACGAAGAGAGTCATCTCCAAGCTCAAGGTCCTGATGGACTCCCCCGTCGGATATCTTCGTGTGGACGGCGACACCGGGGACATAATCATCAACCCCGAGTACCTCAGGACGGGCGACGAGAAGCACCTCTACCTCGACGTCCTGCACGAGCTTACCCATGTGAAGCAGTTCATGGAGGGGAAGGAGCTCTACGACAGGCGTTACGCCTACTTCGAGAGGCCCACGGAGATAGAGGCGTACAAGGTGGCTGTCGAGGAGGCACGCAGGATAGGGATGGAAAGCAAGGACATCGTGGAATACCTGAGGGTCGACTGGGTGACTGAAGACGAGTTCCTGCGCTTCGTTTCCACGATGAAAATCGAAGAAGAGTAGTTTCTGGTCACGGTTTATACGCACCCATAGGCCCGACAGAGACCGTTTGAAGGCCATCCACATTGTCTATGCGGACTGGTGCCCTCATTGCGTCCCCACCACCGTTGAGCCGCTGCAGCGCGCAGGTGAAGAGCTGGGCGTGCCGGTGATTCTGCACGACATAGACACCAAAGATGTTGATGTGGCGGACGAGATGGTGAAGAAGTACGGGGACTGGACGCCTGACTATCTCATACCACAGGTCTTCATCGAGTCAGACGACGGGAAGGTTTCCCATGTCCTGACTGGAAACCCGCGCGGGGTCCAGTACACCAAGCAGGCGGTCGAGGCCCTGATCAAGGGCCTCCTCGCCAGCAAGAAGATTTCCAGCAGATAGAAACGTGATTCAGGACACGAGCGTCCCGACGCGCTCGCCCAACAGGGCCTTGCGCACGTTCCCAGGAGAGAAGCCGTTTGTCACGACGAGGTTCAGTTTGTGCTTGGCGATGAACTTGGCGGCCACCGGGTCCACTATGCTGTGAATCCCGGGCCTGTGTTGAGACCCGCCGAGTATCCTAGCGAGTTCCTGATGGGAGAGGTTGTGCAGCAGTTTGGCCTCCTTGTCAATCCTCGGGTCTGCGGTGTAGACCCCGTCCTGGTCGGAGGCCTTGACTATGAGCTCCGAGTGCCACGCATCGCCGAGTATCGCGGCTACGGTGTCTGTCGTGATCCCTGGCCGCAGGCCTCCCATCACACCCACCCCGCTCTTGTCCAGCTCGACTATCATCCCCTGGATAGTCGTGGACACTCGCTTGACCCCAAGCTTCATCGCCACGAGCCTCGCGTTGAGGCGAGAGGCCTCTATGGCTATCATGTCCTGCGATTCGCGGGGGAGCCCAAGCTCCTTCGCGATGCCGATGTAGGTCCGGGCTACAGAGCCCCCGCCGACGATGACCCCGACGGAGTTCCCGGCCTTCCTCGCTTCGGCGATGACATCAACGTAGGCCTTGAGCAGCTTCGCCTTTGGAGGAGCGCCCAGCACCGACCCGCCTATCCGAAGCACGATCCTCTTCCCGCTCCCAGAAGGCGAGCTCATAGAAACCATGCATCGTGCCCGAAATTGTTTTTATAAAGGTGAATGCCCTAAACTACCCATCAGTTGCAGTCTCGAGTCAGAAACACAGTAGTTCCCAGCGGATCCATCAGCTGACTCACCGGAGGTCATATTCGCTTGTTAAGCGCAAAGGTAGACTCTGTAAGATTATACAAGATTCGAAAGGTCATCTCCGAGCTCTCGGGTAAGGAGGGCCGTGGGACCGAACTCGTCTCCCTCTACATCCCGCCGAAGAAGCCCATGCACGAGGTCATCGCGTACCTGAGGAACGAGTGGGGGACAGCCGGGAACATAAAATCGGACACGACGCGCAACCATGTCCAGGACGCGCTCACAAAGACCATGCAGAAGCTCAAGCTCTACCGCGAGACGCCCGACGACGGGCTAGTCATCTTCTGCGGAGCGCTCCCGACCAACGGCCCGGGGAGCGAGGTCATAGTCCTCCGCGAGATAGTCCCGCCAAAGCCCGTCAAGAGCTTCCTCTACATGTGCGACGACCATTTCCACATAGAGTACCTGAAGGACATGCTCCGCGAGGAGAAGGTCTACGGCCTCCTCTCGATTGACGCGAACGAGGTGGGCATAGGGATCCTCTCGGGAGAGAGCTTCGAGGTCGTCAACGCGATGACATCCGGCATCTCTGGTAAGACGAGGAAGGGAGGGCAGAGCGCCAGGAGATACGAGCGAGGCAGGGAGATGGAGCTCACCTACTTCTACCACAGAGTAGCCGACCACGTGAATCGGATCCTCGTCGACGAGTACAAGGTCAACGGCCTGATCGTGGGCGGCCCCGGATTCACGAAGGAGGAGTTCATGAAGACGGAGTACCTGAACTACAACCTGCGGAAGAACATCATCGCGACCATCGACACGGCGTACTCGGGGAGGGAGGGCGTGAGGGAGCTCGTCGACAAGGCGGCGGACAAGCTCCAGGACGTGCGCCTGTTCGAGGAGAAGAAGCTCGTCCAGCGGTTCTTGGGCGAAGTCAACAAGCCGAACGGCCTCGCGGTATACGGCCTCCCGAGGATCATCCAGGCCCTCGATAAGAGCAACGTGGAGACGATCATCGTCTCCGATGACGTCGACATGACGAGGATAACTGCGACCTGCAAGAACTGCCAGACGGTGAAGGAGAAGTTCGTCGCCAACTCGAAGAAGACCCAGGGGTTGCAGGAGCTCACCTCGGAACCCTGCAGCAACTGCGGCTCCAAGGAGTATGTCGTCGACGAGACGGACATCGTGGACCTGCTCGAGGAGAGGGCGGTGCAGGTGGGTGCGAAGGTCGAGGTGATATCGTCAGGGACGGAAGAGGGTGCGATGCTAAAGTCCTTCGGCGGAGTGGCAGCCTTCCTCAGATACAGGATGACGGGCTCCTAGAGACCGGCATACTCTTAACTACCGGAAGAGCCCTCTTCGAGATTCCTAATTCGTTCAGGAGAGAACTTGCATGGTCATCCAGATAGGCTTGATCGGGAAGACGAACGCGGGGAAGACCACGCTCTTCAACTCGATGACGCTGAAGACGGGGGAGATCTCCAACTACCCTTTCACCACAAAGTCGCCAGACCAAGGCATCGGCCAGGCGGTCACCTTGTGCGTCCACAGGGAGTTCAAAGTCCAAGACAACCCGAAGAACTCCAAGTGCGAGGAGGGATGGAGGTTCATCCCCATCGAGGTGACCGACCTCCCCGGACTGATCAAGGGCGCTTGGATGGGCAAGGGACTCGGGAACCAGTTCCTCGCCGTGGCAGCGCAGTCCGACGCGCTCCTGCACGTAGTCGACGCATCGGGGAGCGTCGACAAGGACGGGAAGATCGCGGAGCCGGGGACGGGCGACCCCCTCGCAGACCTGGCGGACGTCGAGCTGGAGCTCGTCCTGTGGTATACCAAGCTCTTCTCTAGCAACCTCGTGAAGATCTCGAAGACCGCGAAGGTGCCCGGGATGGGCCTGCCCGACGCAATCGCCGAGGTCATGCAGGGGATAGGGGTCAAGCGGGACCATGTGATCTACGCGATAAACGAGGCGATGCTCCAAGAGCGAGACGTCGACAGCTGGAACGAGAAGGAGGTCCAGAACTTTTGCTGGATCCTCCGCGACGTCTCCAAGCCGACGCTCATCATCGCGAACAAGATGGACCTGCCCAACTCCGCCGAGAACTTCAAGGCCCTCCGTGAGAAGTACAAGGACCTGATGGTCGTCCCGACGAGCGGCGAGGCCGAGCTCTCGCTAAGGAGAGCGGAGGTCAAAGGGCTGATAAAATACGTCCCCGGCGAAGAGCGCTTCGACGTCGTCAAGCCGCAGGAACTGAGCGACGCGCAGAAGAACGCACTCGCGTACATCAGGAGGAAGGTCTTTGGTGAGTACCTGAGGACGGGGGTCCAGTTCGCCCTCAACATCGCGATATTCAAGCTGCTGAAGATGAATTCTGTTTATGGAGTAGCCAATGCGCAGACTCTTACGGACAACCATGGGAATGTCCTACCTGATGTGTATCTTCTGCCAGACGGCTCAACGGTAAGGGACGTCGCCAATCACATCCACAATGACTTGGCCAAGGGTTTGCTATACGCTGTCGATGCAAGGACTGGACTGCATCTCCCAGTTGACTACGTCGTGAGAGACAGGGATGTGTTGTCTCTGGTTTCGACTTCACACAGAGGTTGAGCCCTCCAACAAACTATCTGACTGGATCGTGGACGCTTGACTCGGCGGCCAGGCTCTACTCAGGTGGAAATCGAATCGGGTCTTCTCGATATCCCATCGAAGAATTCCTATGTGGGCACCCGCGACTTTTTCACCTTTGTAAGTCGGCTGTGCTAAAACATACTTTATCGCTTGAAATTCGGCGGCGTGGTGAGTCAACTCCCAGTTCCAGTCCCATTTGAACTCGAAATAATGGAGTTTGTGGGAAACCTTGTGCCTTTGCAGGCTGTCGGGCCCTAGCTTTCTCGATTCATGGGCCCTCCACGTCTTGTCAAGAGGATGGTAGGCGACCTCATCCCACAACCCGGTCGTTTCGACCAGGTATCGCTGAATCTCTTCAGAGATATCGCCTTTTTCGTATCGACATTCATAATAGGAGCGACCTCGGGCCGCAGCAATCCGGAACTCCACGCTTCTGCGAAAATCATCCGCGACTTCTACTAGATAGACTCCTTCGCCGTTTTCCGGTCTTGATATCACTTTCAGCTTACCGCGTATGACTCCGGCATCGAACTTCTCAAAGTTCAGCCTGAATACCCTCGCATTGTTCTTGCTTAGAGAGTAGGCGATTTCTAATCCGTAGGGTGTCGCGTTCATGCGGTGGATGGGCCAGTCCTGCAAGAACCTCGGGGTAATCTTTTCACCGTCGAACTGGAACTTGATTGGCTTGCTCGTGCTAGCGATTTCTGCCCTCAAGGCGACCTCAAGTTTGTTCGTCGTCAGGTGTGGCCTGGCGAGGACAATCTCTTTCGCGTCCACGAGAAGCACCAGGGCTTTGGGACGAAGAATCAACGAGGTGTTCTCGAGATAATCGGGTTTGTGCTCGTTGAATGCTCTTACAAGGTCGGCCACCTCGAAAGGCGTGATTTCGTTGAACTCGAACATGTCGCCGTATTTCGCTCCTAGCCTGCCGACCCGGAGATCAATACTCGCAGAGCCTAACTCGTAGCTCCTGAAGAGGTGATTCCGAGACGTGGGATTGCTTCTCGTTACATTTGTGCCGGTAAACTGAAGAACTACCTTTTGCTGTTTCAGACTGCCGGTTCGTCTCAGCCCAAGCAATTCTAGATTCGTCCTATGCACGGTGAGTTCAGCCCCGTGGGAACTCTTGTGGACATTATACCGAAGTCGTTTGACCTCGACCGAATGAATTTCGACCCAATACTTCTTGCCAGCCTGAAGATTTGCATTGAGCCTCTTTGGAATGTGAAGGTAGAAGTTGTCTGCGGGACCTTCTAGATGGCTCACGCTGAAGCTACCTATTCCTTTCAAAGACACCGAAAATACATACATTTTCCCTTTCTGAAGTTCTGTCTTTGTTGCTTCTCTAAACCTCGATTTCTTTATCGCTAGACGAATTTCGCCTCTGAAGCTACGCTGTGCATTCATGAGAATCACGGGTCGGTCAAAGCTAGGTGTCCTTTCGGGCCGGGCTTCAGAACCAGATTCCATGATATGATGCGTTTCTTTCGATATTTCTGCACCAACCTTCGTTGCGACAGAGAGGGATCCAGTATCGAGACGAACCGAAGAAATCGAGGGTTCGACAGGAGGGACCGGAGACAGCACAGCATCTGAGACTCGTATTCCCAAGTTAGGAGTCGCAGTTATGGACGCGATAACATCGGCCATCGTAACAGGGTAACGGAGTAACGGAAACAAGACGTGGGGGGACAGAGGAGCGATGAGGAGACGGAGAGGAAAGGGGAACTACGGAAACATCAGATCGAAACGGACGGAGATGAAAGAGGGAGACAGTGGGAGCGAGACGGGAGAGAAAGAGGAAGGAAGAATGACAGGAAAAGACGAACTAGAGAGTATGATAGCTTAATGCAGCAGGCATGCCGGAACGGACGAAGAAAAAGAACGTGAGATGGTGAGTTTCTTTCGAATATAACACCACGCATGACTGGTTTGGGCCTGACGCAATGTAAGGTTCCACCCTTACATCCGAGCGTCTCGTGGTGTCAGGCCCGGGCCTGACATTTTGACGTCCGGGTGTCAGGTCCGGACCTGACGCCGAAAAATGCAGGAATTGCAATAATCTTGCAATTCCAGGGGCAGAAATAAACCCGGCAGGCTCAGCCATTTCCGGTGACTCCTCAAATCCATCGGTGTGGCCTTGGTCTGGCTTCTACAATGAGTTAGAAGGGGATTCTGCTGACGCCCTCGAAACCGGGATTACCGCGAACCTGGAGCGCGGTGGGTCTTGGCTCCCAGATTCGTGTGACAACGAGGTTGCTCTTGCGTAGAAGCTCAAACCAGCCAGCGAAAGTTCGGTGCCACTGGGGGACATCCATTATCCGCCCGGTCCCCCGAAGCTTCCAGAGGACATCGACGGGTCCAACGTCGAAATAGCCGTCGATGAGTCTAGGGCCATGGTGCCCGACTTGCTTTCGGAGCCAGCGTGACACCGGCGCGGTGGTCACGGGGTGCGAAACCGAGAAGACCAAGCGCCCGTTCCGTCGTAGCAGGCGTGCGATGCCGGCCATGACCCTGTCAAGCCGGGGCATGTCCATGAACGCCATGCATGAAGCGATGAGGTCGAAGCTGCCCCGAGGCCAAAACTTACCGATCTTCGTCGCATCTACTTGGAGATATTTGATGCCCAGCTTGTCCCGTCGCTCGTGCTCCTCGGCAATCGCCACCATCTCCGACGACCAATCCAATCCTACGACCCTCGCCCCTTTGCTCGCCAACTGCCGGGAGAACCAGCCCTGACCGCATCCTATGTCTAGGACCTTTAGCCCGCGAACCTCGCCTACAGTGCGCACGAGCGAGCGGCCATGGACTTCCCACCTGTGGTAGTCAGCACCTGACTCTACGTAGTTCCAGTCGCGGGCTGCCACGTCCCAGCCGCTCTTCGCCTTCCGAGGCGAAGCCCTTGATGGCCCCAACTTTCGCCAGTGCAGCGAGCCCGAGTCATTCATCAGCTGAGGGAACGCTGACCCCTAGATGAAGGTTAGAAGGGGAACCAGGGAACGGGGCATCTAACGAACGATAACAATGCCTAGGCAGACCCCATCACGGCTGATGGTTTCAATTAAGCATGATTCCGAATCGACATCCAGATAAAATGGAGAAATGCTAATTTGTCAGAGCTGAACGAAGCTTGAGAGAGTCGATGAAGCGAAGACGGGGCTTTTCTCGCTTCCGAGTCATGACTGCCATCGTTGCGTTCTTGGTCGTTCTGCTCATCGGCGTCGCTTTGGAATCAGGTTTCTTGACCGGCGCTGCGTCATCCCACACCTCCTCGACATCATCTCAGGGTTTCAATTCGACCCAATTTCTGGACGATTCTCATCTCGAATACTTGCTCGCTCGACCGGCCCAAGCGTCTCCAGTGGGAATCGCCTCCTACGGAATCTACAACTACTCAGGTTCGCTGCGAGCCTATTCGATCAACACTACCGAGGTCGTAGGGGAGGCCGACATCAGCGCGCTCTCGGCCTCGACTAACTGGGACAACTCCATAGCCCCGTCGTTCTCGTCACTCGCCTGTGTGGAATGCGCGAGCTTGCATATGAACGTCAATGTGATCGCGACCACGGCCCACGGGGACGAGATGTTCTGGGTGCAAAACGTCGTGGATTTCGCGAACACCACCTCACAACAGGTCAGGAACTTCTACGGCCTCATCTTCAACGAGACCGGGAGCAGCGCCAACGTCGAGGCAGACTCTTACGGCAACGGTCGCCATGGAGAACTGGGCGGAAAGGCGACGTACGCCTTCGGCTCGTTGCTGAACTCGACGTCAAGTTACTCGCTCCCATTGCATCTAAGGCTGGCCATGTCCGTCGAACCCTACAACGGCGGAATCGAGATCAGGATGTCCGACAGCCCGTTCGGCAACGGCGAACTTCGCGAGCGGCAACGACACCTTCGGCATCGTGCACATCCCCATCGGAAACGTCACGTCTGCGTCCATTGTGGTGAAGCCTTCGCTTTGGCCGTGGGGAGGGGTCATCGGAGACCTCGAATCGTATGATTCGGACTTTGTGTGGGCGGCTTACTGCTGCGGTCAGACGACCAATTTCGTCAAGATGAACTCGACTCTGGCACTGCTCTACTTGGATTCCGCGAACCAGCTTGAGCCGTATCCGTCGCTCTACACGTTTGGCGACACGGGGGAATCGGCGACCAACCTCAAAGTCGTTCCCAATCAGGATGGAGGCCAGGTCATGGTGGGGCAGGTCGACAATAGTTTTCTCGGACAGGTCCCCGTGAAACGGTAAGCCTCCTTGGAAGAAAGAATCAGTCTGGGGCTTTCTGGGCCAGAGCGAACAGGTGCGTGCCGTCCTTCTGCTTCGAGGCCCTTGATGATATGATGTCGAAACCCGCCTCTCGCAACATCTCCATGTTTCTTTCCTTGCCGTAGTGGCTCCAGTACATCGTGGCTCCAGTACATCGTTGCTCCACCTCCCAGCCAATCCTCTTCCGTCCCGACGTAGTCGGTCCAGCCCATGTGAGTCGCGAGCAATCCCCCGGGCTTCAGGACTCTGTGGAAGCCCTTCAGTATACCTTGGTGAAACCGTCTTGGGACGTGTATTATCGAATAGAGGCAGATCACGCCGTCGAAAGACCGAGGCGGGAATCCCAGCGTCCTCATGTCCATCTTGAGGAATCTCGACGATGGCGCGTTCTTCTTGGCGAGCTCCAACATCTTTCTCGAAACGTCGATTCCAGTGACTTTGAAGCCCTGCTTTTCGAGAATCGACGCTATGTATCCGCTTCCACATCCAACATCCAAAATGGAATCTCCTTTGGACAGGCGCTTGACGAGGGCGTTGATGTCAGGTCTAACGGACCAGAAGTTCTTGACCCTTCGTTCATGATAGAGTTGATGAATCTCGTCGTACCCGCTTTCGACGACCCTATCTGGCTTCACGACGATAATCGCAGGTGTCGTGTAATTCAAGATTGGGCCTGTCGACATGCGTAAGGGTTCATCGCCCCTGCGCCGGGGCATTTTACTTACGTTGAGCTATTGGTTGACCGACTGAATCAGCCGCTCAGGCTCCTGCACTCAACATAACACGGATGTCCCTTGGCCCAAGCTGAGATCAAGCTAATCCTTTAATTCACGTTCGCGAGGCTATTGGCGTTATGGTCGTGAAGATTACCATTGAATCTGGCAAGACACTAACCACAGATTTGTTGGTCGCTACCGTAAAGGGTATGTCGAAGAGAACCGGAGGCGGGAAATCTCCCCTTTACGTTAGTCAGAAGTTGAAAGGCGGGAATTACGTGATTCGCAGGGAAACCAAAGGTGGTGATTGGAAAGTGAAGGTTCGCGTAAGAGACGGAGACAAGAAGAACCAAGTGAAGATTAACATTAGTGGTACGGACGAAGAGCAAATGACCGGCTCATGGATAGAATGGTTGTTCAGGAACTTCGCCGAAAAGGAGCTCAAGTTCCAGGTCGATGCTACGGGGCTAGTGTTCACACGCTAAGCTGTCTTGCCCGAAACGACAGAATTGAGGCTCGCTGCGCCTCCGCCGGGGGATCTCATTCCCATATTGGGCAACACGCACGCACTGAAGGGTTCAGGAAGAAGAACGACGATACTCAAAAGATAGCGTTTGATTGGTATCCTCGGCGGCCTGACAGTAGACTGGCTTGGGAGACCCAGAAGACGACAGCGCGGTCTATGACAAGCTCGGCTTTCGCGCCTTGGAATACCCTGATTTCGGTCTCATGGTGTGGAAGCGCCACCCGGCTCTCAAGAAGGCGGTCGACTTCGAGGCCATTGCCAAGGCTCTTCCAGACTTTAGGCGTGCTGTGATCGAGGCCGCTGAATTCATGCTTCGGAGCGAGACCAAGTCGCTTCTCTACGATGTGATCATAATTAGCGAACTGCATGACATCAAGCTGAAGATTTACTTCCCCTTCATGAAGGGCAGAGGACACGAGGCGAGACCATTCAGAAAGAAGAGGATAGTGGCCGTGGGGGTCATGTCTTTGTGGATGAACTCGGATGAGAAATACTCGGGCCAGCCCTTTGCGAAGGTGTTCGATTGGGATCTTGGCGAGCGGTTCGAATGCGAGAGTGGATGGTAAGAATGATTCAGAGGACTGGCTGAATTCTGACTCTCTGAGCCCTCAGCCTTTCACCCTCTCAAGGAGCTCCTTCTCGAACGATCTGATCTCGCGAATCCGCTTGTTCAGACGCGCGGAGAAGAGGTAGTTGACGACGCCCACAAAGAACCATGCCCCGCCGAGCACTATCAGGACGACCTCCGTGGCTATCAGGGTGGGGCTTAGCAGGTCCACCGTCTGGTACCTGCTCGCGGGAGAGGAGAGCGGCAGGACAATCTGGTATGCGTAAGACGCCAGGAGCAGCGATGCCACGATGAGGGTTATCATCGAGAGGAGCCTTATCTTCGCCTGACCGGCCTCGAGTTGCTGGATGAGCTCCTCGTGCGCGTCGATTACCATCACGCCCAGAGACTTGTCCTCGTTCGGCGAGGCAGAGGCGGCCATGAGAGAAGATTGCAACAAAATTGCTTCTGAGGGATAAAACCGTTGCTCATCAGAGATGAGTCCCGCCTAGAGCTCGCTCAGTTTCAGCCTCAGCAGGTTCTTCCTGAACTCATCCTGGAACTTCAACCCCTCCGGCGTGATGGCATAGAGGTCGTGCCCCTCCTCCTGCTTCCTCTCGACCAGCTTGCTCGACTCGAGCTTGCTGGCGTACTTGACGAAGTTGTCGTAGCTCAGGTTGCATGTCTGCGCCAGCCTGGTCCGCAGCTTTGGACCATCGAGGACGGCGGTGAGGATATCGACGTAGATGATGAGCTCTTCTCTCCTCTTCGCCAATCAGGCCCAGACCCCGGCCCGAATAATAAACGACGCGCGCCCTGGATTATGTTAACTTCGTTGTGCGAAGCGACAGAGCTACCTGAGTCCGAGGTAATCTAGGAACGAGTCCAAGGATGATAAGGCGAAACCTGTCGGGCTTCGAGCCCTTCCAATTCTATCGAGGTCTGATGCGAACTGGAGAAGGCCAGCGATTATGAATAGCGATACCGCTAGACATCCCATGATGAGAGTCAGGACGGCTTGGGCGATATTGTCCACCACAAGGGATTGAACCCTATTGATGAATTCTTCACTCATGCGGTCGGCTAGACTCATCCTGATGGTTTCATCGTCAAGAACTACTTAGTCCTTTAGCTTCTGCCTCAGACATTATCTCGTCTCTGGGTGGTAAGGCCTGTTCTCTCGAGGTGTTTCAGCGTGGGTGGCTTATCGTGCCCGCGTGATTTGTTCCATGTCTATCCGAATGTCTGGGTCGCAAGCGACACAATCTCTGCAATTGCAAACCCTAAACATCGACCCGCCTCCTCTCTTGTTGCGAATTGGCTTCTGTGCCTCCTTACAGCATCCACAAATGTATCGGTAGTCGTTCCAGTCGGTTACAATCGCTATGTGAATGTGCCCGCTATTCCTGTGCGAAAGCGCAAGTTGCCAGATGAAAGGGTCGAATCCTCTCTTTCGCAGTAGCTTGAAGACTTTGAGAACAGCTATGCATCCCAGTGACCTACAATGACCCTCGATCAGAAGATTCGGTACGGAATGATGGCAATGGCGGGCGCGGCGGCTGTGGCTGCGGCATTCGGCATCCACTTGTCGCCCCTCGCCGAAGTAGCCGGCGGCGCGGGCGCGGGGTAAGCGGAAACCTCGCTCCCCGAACTTTTTCTTTTCCAACCCGGTTCGAAGTCGCCGAGAAGAGTCGGGAAGCAATTGCCATTCCGGATGCAGAGCGTCAAGCAAACCACGAAGATCGTCGTCAAGTCACAAGACGAGTTAGACGCCATAGTGGAGTCTGTCAGCACTGCCCTGAAGGCAGAGGCTCTGAAGGGGGACCAAGCCAACGACAAGGTCCATGGCCGCCTATGGCATGGTTCTAGCGAGCGCAGCCGCCCTTCAGAAGAGCTTGCCCATAACCCAGGGCTTGTCGTTTAGCCTCTCGCTACAGGAGGTGGGCGTGCTCTTGGCATATGCGGTCGGGGGGTTGCTTCTGATCATTGCCGTCCCATTCTTCGTCCCTTCGATTAGTTGGAAGTCTTCGGACCTAGGCGGCATCTTCTTGGATTGGAGCGGCGTGGTGGCTATCCTGTTGGGCGCTTCAGCCCTGCCTCAGTTGACTGGGAAGGGTGGGAGCAGCTCGAGCTCCGCAGGCAATGCAGCCGGATCCTAGTCGCGGCTCCCTAGACTATCTCGGTCGGTAGGCTCGCATTCCTCTGCCAGTCATCGCACACTTGGTAGTGCGTCACTTCGACAGAATGCTTCTGGCAGGCCCCGTCCTTGAAGGAAACACATCGTCTGTGATTAGCGGTCGAACGACTAAATGATTGCCTGTCTCGAGAGACTCTTCAGGGTCTTTCCTTCCTGATGATTCCTTTGATGTCAAAGTGGTCATCATGAGAAAATATCTCTTTGACCTTCTTTCGTTGCATGATCGTGAGTGTGACTGCGTCAGTGAAGCTAAGCCGCTCATACTTCTCATACGTTGAGAGTGCTGTGTTGAAGAGGACTTCGTCTACATACGAAATGTTGAGGCTTGGGGACGAGATAATGTTGGAGATTGCTTTGACGATTGTGCCCGCTCGTCCGCCTCTTGCCTTTAGAAGTGTCAAGGTTTCATCTAGGACAAAGTCGGTGGTCAAAGCGGCACCGAGCTGGCCCTCGGCCAATGCCTTCAGCACAGCAGCGCCATCCTCGTGGAGCGAGTCGGAGGCATCGATTGCGGATGCCCAGATTGTCGTGTCCACGAAGATCAAGGATTCGACTCCAGCTCCCTCAGATCTCTAAGCGCGCTCCTGGTCTTGCCCGTGCGCAACGCGCCTATGGCAGCGAGGAGCGTGTCGTTTTCTTCTTGAGCTTGTTCCAAGTCTTCATACTTCTTGATGTATAATCTGATTGCTTCCTCGCCCTCTGGGGCAAGGTCAATCTTGCCGTGCTTCTTGATCACTATCTGCTTGAACTTCTTGAGAAGCTGATCCTCTACCACGAACTTCAGCTGGGGCATGGGTACTCTGGTACTTGGGTACCATAAAATCATTCTGATTTGCTCGCAGCCAGGAGAGGATGAACCCGAGACATTCCTGAGAAGCGTTATAACAATCACGACTTCAGGCCGCGGTAGGCGGGTGAGTGGGCCTCCCCCCGTTCCGCCTCTAGAAACCCCGGGTCGGAGGAGAGAGAAACAACGAATACAACGAGAAGCCCCAGAAGGAGCGTCCTGATAGCGACGGCAGCCGTCTATGCGGCGCTCTATGTCGTGCTCGCGCTTCTCTTCAACCCGATCAGCTACGGCGTCATCAACTTGCGCGTGGCGAACATCCTCATCGGCCTGGTCCCCCTCATAGGGTGGCCCGCGGTGATCGGGCAGGCGCTCGGCGTCTTCATCGCCAACCAGCCGGCGCTAGGCGACCCGCTAGGGCCTATCGACCTGCTCAACGTGATTCCGTCCTTCGTGTTCTCCTTGGTGTTGTGGAAACTTCGCAGCAAGAGCGTCTTCCTCGGGCTGGCGCTCTACTCCATCGCACTTGGGATAACGGTGAGCTACGCGCTCAATTACGCGTTCAAGCTCCCACTGTCAGTGGAGATACCGCAAGTGACTCTCGGGGTCTTCAT
The DNA here is from genome assembly GCA_963799775.1 of uncultured archaeon. Lineage (GTDB taxonomy): Archaea > Thermoproteota > Nitrososphaeria > Nitrososphaerales > Gagatemarchaeaceae > Gagatemarchaeum. The sequence continues at coordinate 1,838,834 of CAWCYD010000003.1, read as the reverse complement.
AGCGACGGCGGTCCTGGGCTACGTCTTCTACAAGGCAGTCAAGAGGCTCGGCGTGCTGCAAAGAAGGTTCCCGAACTGATATGAACTTCGTTCGAAGAGGGAGCTGAAAGTTTGGGCAAGAACAGGAGCGCTATCTGCATGATCTCGGGGGGAGCAGACTCGGTCCCCCTCGCGTACTACGTCAAGAAGGTCATCAAACCGGAGCACCAGGTCCTGATATTCTGCGACTATGGGCAGAGGGCATACACCTACGAGGAGTTCTGCATCAAACACGTCGCAAAGGACCTGGGCGTCCCTCTCAAGCTCATCGAGATGAGGTGGCTCGGCGGGATTAGCACCTCGCTGCTCACTCACGCGGAGAAGCCGGTTCCCGAGACCAGGCCCGAGGACCTCTGGGACTCGAAGAAGGCCCGCGACAGGATTCTAAAGTGGTGGGGCCCATGCAGGAACGCCCTGCTCCTCCTCACAGGCCTCGCGCACGCAGAGTCTTTCTTCATCTCGACGAAGGAGAGGTTCGACGTCTACATCGGGATAAGGAGGGAGACGCCTGTGGCCATGAAGGACAACACTCCGGAGTTCCTCGAGGAGATCAACAGGCTAGGCGAGCAGGCGACCCATCATGGGGGCTACAAGCTTCTGGCGCCGCTGATCACCTACGACAAGGACAAGCTCGTGAAGCTGGGAGACGAGCTCGGCGTCCCATGGCGCTACACCTACTCCTGCTACACCGGCCACAGCTTCAAGACGATCGCCGGGAAGAAATACCCGGTCCATTGCGGCTGGTGCTCAAATTGCCGAAGGAGGGCCTTGGCGTTCAAGACGGCGGGTGTGGTCGACGAGAGCTTCTACTCAAAGCCGCCCCTTTCAGATGTGAGATACGTGAAGACCAACGGGGTCTACACCCAAAAGCGATAGAGGGAAACCCTCGCATCTCGCGTAGATAGTGCGCTGTGTCTGGAGTGGACGTTTGTTCAACCTAAATACCCTCTGGGTGTGGAGTGAACGGAGTTTTGGAGACCCAGGGGGAGCCGAGGCGGGAAGCAGCTCCCGCGACAGCAGCCCTACCCAACAAGCTAGAGTCGACCAGTTGGAACCCTCTGCTCGAAGAAGAGATTCGCAGAATCTGGAGCCTTCAAGATATCTTCATATTCAGACCGAATAGCAACAAGAAACGCAACTTTGTGATGGACACGCCGCCTCCCTACCCCTCAGGGAGACCGTGGCACCCCGGGGCGCTCACCCAGTACGCGCAGATAGACATGGTCGCGAGGGCGGCGAGGATGAGGGGGCTGAGCGTCCTCTATCCCGTGGGGATCGACAGGAACGGGCTGCCGGTGGAGATCGCCACCGAGCGCAAGTACAGGATCCAGATGCGGAAGACTCCCAGGGACGAGTTCATCGGCCTGTGCAAGCACGCGCTCGACGACATCGAGCAATACATGGTGGACCTCATGAAGAGGCTCGGGATATCGGGCGACTTCAAGGAAAAGTACAGGACCGACTCTGAGGAGTACAGGACGCTCACCCAGTGGTCGTTCATCGAGCTCTGGAACAAAGGCCTGGTCCACATCGCGACGAGGCCCAACAACTACTGCACGGACTGCGGGACCACGATAGCCGACGCCGAGATAGAATACGATGAACCTCCCGACATACCTGGTCACGAACAGGTTCAAGGTCAAGGAGACCGGGGCCGAGATCGAGGTCGCGACCACGAGGCCCGAGCTGCTCGCGGCGTGCCAACTCGTAGTGGTGAACCCGGCTGACGAGCGATACAAGGACGTCGTGGGGAAGACCGCCGTGGTCCCAGTATACGGCATCGAGGTGCCCGATAAAGACGCACAAGAGCGTCGACCCGACCTTCGGGACCGGCGTCCTGATGGTCTGCAGCTACGGCGACTACAACGACGTCCAGCTATTCAGGCAGTTCGGCCTCAAGGAGGTCCAGGCAATCGACATAGAGGGGAAGATGACAGCCGTGACAGGGAAGTATGTCGCCATGGCGGTGAAGGACGCCCGCTCCCAGATAATTCAGGCACCTCCAGGACTCCAAGATAGCGGTCAAGGTCGAGCAGGTGCAGCACCGCACGCCGCTGTGCGAGAGGAGCCACACCCCCATCGAGATAATCCCGATGGAGGAGTTCTACCTCAAGCAGCTCCAGTTCGTGCCCACGCTGAAGAAGCTCGCGAAGCAGATCAAGTTCCACCCGCCGATGCACAGGCAGATCCTACTCGACTGGATGAACTCGCTCACCACGGACTATCCCATCTCACGGCGGCGCTACTATGCCACGGAGATTCCGATCTGGTATTGCGGGAAATGTGGGACGCCGCACCTGCCAAAGCCCGGGAAGTATTACAGGCCGTGGAAGGGACCCCGCCCCGTTCAAAAAGTGCGTGAAGTGTGCCAACACGAGGTTCGTGGGAGAGGCCCGCACGTTCGACACCTGGATGGACTCGAGCATCTCCGCGCTCTACATTACCAAAATCACGAAGAACCCAAAGTTCCACAAACTGACCTATCCCACGACGCTCAGGCTCCAAGGCAAGGACATCGTCAGGACCTGGCTGTATTACTCGCTGCTCAGGTGCTACCTATTGACGGGAAAGGCTCCCTTCAGCGACGCGTGGGTCGGAGGCCTCGGGCAGGACGCCCAGGGGAGGGCCATGCGCAAGAGCCTCGGGAACTTCATGGACCCGGAGCCGCTCCTGCAGAAGTACGGGACGGACACCTTCCGATTCTGGGGCGCGGCCGAGGCGAACCTCGGTTACGACTTTAGGCTGTCAGAGGACAGGGTGGCCGGGGCGGGCAAGTTCCTCACCAAGCTCTGGAACACGGGCCGCTTCATCGCGACGTTCCAGGAGCCGAAGAGGGCGAAGCTGACGCCGACCGACGTCTGGATCATCTCGGAACTGAACGTGTTGATACGAGAGTGTGTTGCGGGTTACGAGGATGGAAACGGGTTCGTGCCGGCGACGAAGATACGGGAGTTCGTCTGGAACGTCTTCGCGGCGCACTACATCGAGATGGTCAAGGGGCGGGCCTACGGGGACGGGGTCTCCAAGGATGACCGCGACGCGGCGAGGTTCACGCTCCACCACGTGATGAAATCCGTCTTGCTGTTGGTAGCCCCGATCACGCCGCACATCACAGACCACATCTGGAGGAGGCTGTACGGGCAGCACACGATTCACCTCGAGACGTTCCCCAAGCCCGACAAACGTAAGGCAGCGAAGGGCATCGGGCCAGCGATCATCGAGTTCGACGAGAAGATCTGGAAGGCCAAGCGGGACAAGGGAGTGAGCCTCAGGGAACCGATCGAAGCCAAGGTGCCCACCAAGCTGAGGCCCTATCTCCCCGACCTGGAGAGGATGCACCACATCCAAAAGCCGCACAAGGCGGTCCGGGCCTCCAAAAACTAGAGATTAGTCGAATATCCTGGACAGGGTCTTGTAATCGTCGGGCGAGAGCCTCGGCTCGAGCGCTGCTGCGTTCTCCTCGATGTGCTTGATGTTCGAGGCTTTGGGTATCGCGATCACATCCTCCCCGTAGGTTACCCAGTTCAGCATCAATTGGGCAGGCGTCATCCCGTACTTTTCGAGGAGGGCCTTCGGAATCTTGCTGCTCATCCTTCCAGTGTCCAGCGGGCTGTAGGCGATGACCGTAATTTTCTCCTTCTCGCAGAAGGGAAGAAGTTCGGACTCTATTGAGCGGTGCGTTATGCTGTATCGCACCTCGTTTGAGACCAGCTCCGACCTTGGAAGCGCCTCCCTCGCTTGCTCGACCTGCGCCACAGAGAAATTGCTCACCCCGATATAGCGAATCTTTCCCCGCGACACCAGCTCCTCCATCGCCTTCATGGTCTCGCTGATTGGGATGCGACTGTTGGGCCAATGCAGCATGTAGAGGTCAATCTGCTTCACGCCCAGTCGCGCTAGGCTCGCGTCACAGGCCTTCAGGACGGCCTCATACTGGAAGTGGTCGGCTGATATCTTCGTCGCGATGAAGACCTCGTCTCTGACGTCCTTGATTGCTTCTCCCACCAGCTTCTCTGCATTCCCATAGCCGTACATCTCGGCGGTGTCTATGAGCCCCATCCCGAGTTCGATTCCTCTCCTGACGGCCTGGATTTCGAGTGCGCGTCCCTCACCTCGTGAGTCGCCCACCTCCCATGTCCCCATGCCGATCACGGGCACCTTCTCCCTTGTCTTGCCCAGTTCGCGCTTCTCCAAGGCGGTGACGAGGACCTTGCGAGATTGGATTGATATTATCTTTGGGCCAACAGGGAATCTGTGGATAGTGCGATTTGCAAGCCGATTCTGAGCCTCGAGAATAGAGTCCGAGGAGACAGTCCGTCTCTTCTTGACCCTACCAGTGAGTCTTGGGCGGAGCCGCGAGGATACTCAGCAACTGCTGCCAGTGTACTCCGCAGTGAGAGTAGTATCCCCATACGGGGTGACAGGATGGGGCATCGATGTGCTTCCATCAGACCACTGGTAGAAGTTGCAGTTTCCATAGCCATCAGCATAAACAAGATAGTTACTCCCGTAGGTCACGCTGTATGTGGTCGGCGTATAACCATAACTAAGCTCATTATAGCTGGAATCGTCAAGTTGCGTGTAGTACCCAGTAATCGGAGACTGTGTGTTATAGTTTACCGAGTTCACATTCAGGTTTAACGAACCACCACCCGAACTAGTGCTTGACACTGTGTCTTCCCAGCAGACGTAATTGGTGTCACAACCAGCAGGGCCCGTAGATGTGTAATACAGGTTGTTCATCTCACCGGTGTTGGTATCGGACTGTTGCGAATAGTATTCGTTGCTCGAATAAGTGCCAACATCGGTGTACACCGTGGCTGGAGAATAGAAATCAGCCGTTGACGAAAGCCCGGCGCCAAGTATGGTACCTGAAGTGGTTCCCCAATTGTCGTACTCCAAACCGAGAACATCGGTCAACGAGAGTGCAGTCGGGGTATAGCTCGGCGCAGAAACAGTGACACTAAGATAACCACTAGTAGCAGATCCCTGCACGACCACCTGGAAGGCAGTTTCAAGCGGAAGTTGCTGGGAAATCGTCTGACAGTAGCTATCAGGATAAGCTAAAGGTTGTGATGTGCTTTGCGATAAGTCCCACTGAACTATACACTCGTCAGTGAGGACATTGGGCTGATTTTGAAAAACAAATTGGTCCCAGTCTTCATCCCCATTGCTCCCATAAAGATTGCCAACAAAGATATTTGTGTTGAGTTGAACACTGTAGGTTCCGGCCGTATTTGTACGGTTGTCATATTCTCCGCTATATTGAGACACATCTACTGAGGTTGCGGCTCTTTCGATGAAATTATCGTCGACTCCGTAAATGGGATGGTGCAATCCTCCCTCAGTGGGGATAAGATTTTGCGGTACGGGAACGCAATCGTCTGGATTAACCACCCATGCTCCGTTACTCAAAATCCAGCAAGTCGGCTTACCATCAATCGGAGGTGGAACCGTAGGCAGCCTTGCCCAAGTAGGCAGGCCGTTCCAAGACCCCGTCGAAGCAGATGCCACAAATCCTAATGGCAATGTTAGGAAAAGAGCGAGAAGAATTGATGCTGCGATGGGGCGATGCAACAGCAGCTTTTTGCGTTTGTAATGATATATTTCTATGCGGACTTCGGTTCATGCTTCAACTATAAGGAAAAATTACAGGTCTAGAAGACAGAATTCAATTACATAGTAAGCCAAAGCAGCCTGAAAATATCACTTGCTATAACACGGTATGAGTGGTTGGATTTGAATGACTTGCGATGTTCCATTCACAATCACAGTCCCGTGTTCCGCCATCGACAGACCATACGTCTGATAATAGTAGGTGCCTACGGGGAGCGTGAAGTTTATCATGTCTTGCAAGGTGGTCGGTTTGCTTACTGAGCTTCCGGTGAAACTCGCAGTGATTGTAGTAGTGGATTGCGTTGAACCATTGACCGCCGCTGGCGGAAGCCCCGAAACTTGCTCTAGTTCTGCGAGAGGCGTGCCTGTTGGGACGCTTTCGGTCTGATTATTCATCGTTGAATTCCAGATGGTCACGCCCCATGGCAAGTATATTGTGCTCGAATTGCATGTTCCCAGAACTTGGAATGTCAGGTGATATTGCGGTCCGGAAAGTGATTGACTAGAGAAAATGGTTACGGATGATTGTGATTGTGAAATGTATGTCGTAGTCTGCGACTCGACCAACGTTTGACTCGGATTACTGGAAGCGGCTCCTAATGGGCCAGAAAATGATGAGATTGAAGCAATGGCCAATGCTGTGGCAACTACGACCGCAACCGTGACACCTATCGCGATTTCCTTTCTAAATTCTGACATTTGGTCCTCGCCGTTGTGGTATGACGAAGGCCAGTGCATCTACCTATTGTTTAGGTTGTAAATCGAACTCATACCTAATGTTTAGGCATATAAGACAAATGATAATTGCGTGAGTATGACGGAGTTCGAGTCTCAGTCAGAGGATTCTCGCGAATCATTAAAGGGAACGACTCTTAGAGTATATCGCTACATATTCAAGGCGGGCGAGCCTATCCGGACTGGGGAAATCCAACGAGACCTAGGTTTGAGTTCGATTTCGGTTGCTCAGTATCATGTAAAGAAATTGCTCCAACTCGGACTGGTTAAGGAGGTGCAAGAAGGTTACATCATCGACAGGGTTGTGTTTGATAACGTAATCCGATTCAAACGACTCGCGATTCCTACCCAGGTAGCCTATATTGCGTTCTTCCTCACATCCCTCTTAGTTATGTTGATTTTCTTACGACCAGCGACGATTTCCCCGCTGTTCGTCTTCGCACTTGCTGTCATTTCCGCGGCGGTGGTTACCTCGGCTTACGAAGCCCTCAAGACACTGAAGTCACTAAAGTAACCATATTGGCGACTAAACGCGTTTTCGCTTCTTGATGTAGACGAAGATGGGGATCGTCGCGAGGTATCCTGCCAGAAGCGTTGCTGCGGCAGCGCCCCCATCGAAGTAGACCCAGTTCTTGAATGGGCTCTCAGAATAGTGCTGCGGAAGCGGAGGGCCGACGATTTGCCATTGGGGGGAAAAGTGGGCCAGCCGCCCGTGTTCTGGCTATGGAAGCTGACAAAATTCCAGACCTCTTGGTGCATTAGCCAGGTATTGCTCACGAGTTGGTAGGTTATCTGCGCGTCGACTGTGATTGTGAACGGACCGAGCATCCGAGCCCGACGACTTTGGAGAAATAGGGACTGAAGCTGACTTTCGAGTTTGCAGTATGTTGTACGAATATTGTAGAGGCCTCGGCGAGAGCAACAGCCGCGCCCTGACTAATTGCAAGTGCGTTCGCTGGTGCCGCCACTGGTCGCGATGATATCATTTTGGCAGAATGAGTTTTCAACGCCTGTCATTCTCTCTCAGAATCCATACTCTCGAGCCACATTGCGTCTTCTTCGCCGCCATAGACAAATGGGTAGAAACGAGTCAGGTCAGAATTCTCTACGGCCTCGATGAATGAGGTTAGTAGCTCATCATAAGCTCCAGTCAAGGTCATGTTCTTACCTCGATAGACGACGTGAAACTGGTCGGCGTGTGAGCCATACAAATCGAGTTTGCCGACTGCCTCCTGGGTCGGATAGTAGAACCAGGTCCTCTGCCTTCCTAGACGGGCAACAAAATCGTCCCTTGTCACCTCGATGTGAAGCGTCGCGTTCAGGAAGCTCTCCCTATCAGCCAGCTTGAAAGAGTCGCTGAGGTCTAGCAAGAGGCCTATGCTTGGCTCCCTCTTCGCGACGTGGAGTATTCCCTCGCATCCGACCCAACCGATGGCGGTCCTCGCGTTAGCGAGACGACACAAGAGCAGTCTCCTCTGGTGGAGATAGTTTATCGCAGCGTTCGCGGGAGAATATCCTCTAGCCCTTGCCCTAATGCTCTGCACTATCTCCCTGACGAATCTGTCCCTCACTCTGCTTTCGAACCCCAGCCCTGAGACCCTGAGCATCGTCTTGTAGGCACTCCAGTATAGGCGGTTGGCCCGAGCTTCGTAGGCGAGAGCTCTGCTTACAGAGATTTCGGCATCCGTGTTCATCCGGGCGAATTCGAGGAGTTGCCGGTTCACAAGGACCTTCAATCCTGGCCCGCCGCGGCTCGCTATCCTCTTGGTGGCGACTATCGTGCTGAGCATCATCGATTTGAGGAGTTCTCTGCGGAGGGGAGAATTCTGCTCGAGCCAGCGCAGCTTCTCGACGAATCCAAGCGACGGGTAAAGTGGGAACGACGTTCTCCCTTTGGGACCCTCTTGGAGACGCCCCTGCAATACGGAGAGTCCTTCGGCCTTCAGGGAGCAAATCATCCTGTCAGTAAGCGCCCCATAATCGATGATCTGGTAAATGCGATTGTAAGGCTCGAACGCCAAGCGTCCTTTTCTTCGCTCCACATGGATGCCCTCTGCCTCCAGCCTAACTTTCTCGCCAGGGTAGAGAACGATGATGTCGCGCCAGTCAGTCTTTCCTGCGCGAACTTCCTGCTCCGTAAGCACGAGAGCCTGCCTTGGGGGTGGCACTCCTGCTAGCTTAGTATAACGCGCCTTGAACAACTGTTCGTAGTCGTAGTGGACCAGGATCTTCGTTGCGAGGGGCTTGTACGTGGTCAGGCATTTGGGACACTTGACGGTCTTCGCCACGGGAGTATCAATCTCCTGCCCGCAGGATGCACATTTGTCCCGGGCTTGTGACAGGGGATAATCCTTTTTCTTGGGAGTGAATATCTCGCAGGCCGTGGCAGTAGGCCCTACCCTTCTGTTGGAGTTGCGCAGCTTGTCTCGTGCGATGGCCGATAGTTCTTCTTGCCTCTCGTAGACTTGCTGAGCATTGAATCTAGAAAGTGCCAACCACAACCTGCATCTCCTCACGACAGGAGAGTAGAGCGCGCAATCACCGCAAGAATTATCGAAGATTTCTGCCGCATCTGTGGAGTTTCGCCTCCTGTAGACCAGACGTGGCCTGCCCACGCCAGTCCTGTAGACAGACTCCACGAGCCTTCCCTTGGCGACGAGCTTCTTCAGGATCCTCCGCGACTTTGCATTCGATCGGGTCGGCATCACTCGACTGTCGACTGCTGCTGTGGCGACCTCGTTGACAGTCACCCATCCATGTCTCTCTATGCTCTCGGAAACCAGTTCCTCGAGATAGTCAGAACGCTCACGAGAGTCGTCATCAGGCTCCCAACCCGGACGTGGACCGTTCTCATCGATATCACGTGGCTTACGGGTGTCCGGGACACTCAATCTTGTCAAACGGGGTGTAATCTTCTACTGCCCGCCGCCCGGATTCGCTGCAAGTGAGGCTGCCTTTTCGTTCAGAGATGAGATTCTCTCGCAGAAATTCTGCGCGCGCTTGTCTGATTGCGGATGCTGTATCAGTACGGACGAGCTGGCTCCAGACTGATTTTGCAAGTAGTCGCTGAAGGCCTCTGACACTCTCGTGCCTCCTATACAACAGCGTTAGCAAGATTTCGTAGAACCAAGCTTTCGGCCGTTCATTGATTCCTCTGGAGATCCACTCAGACAGGTGGTCAAGGGCCCTGACCTGGGTGATGCCAAGAGGAGCGTCTGTCTCATGGAACGCGAGAACATTCCTCCAAATCTTGCTGGTGAGCAGTTTGACCAGTCCGCCATCGATCATGCCCCTTGCATCAGACTCGTTGATTGCCTCTGCTGGTGAGATGAGGAGGACTGACTTGCCTCTCGCGGTCATTGCATTGGTTTTCCGCAAGTCGGAATAGGAGAGGAATTCTGGCCTGTATCCGAACTCCTCGAAGCGCTTCTCAATCGCCGAGTTTTGTTCCTCTTTGTCAGAGACGCAAAGGACTCGATTGAGTTGCAGCCCAAAGGACGATTGGTCAATCAAGACAGTCAGAAAGTCTTGTCTTGTTCCCTCCGCAAGAACAATGAGCCCTTTCATCGATAGACCGCCTGCGCGTTACACCATGTGGTAGGCCACAATTAAGCGGCAATGTCATCCTGTTTGTCCCAATGATAGAAGCTCGAATCTAGCCCCGTTTATCAATCAGAGGCAGAATAATGTCTTGTTCTATGGGTGGTTAAATAGCCCTAGGAGGTATAGCATAGGTGTAAACTGTCACGTCAATCGCATGGATGAGGAGGACTCATGCAATGATGCCCCTGACCTTCCAAGAGGAGTCGGTCAGGAATCTCCTGATTGAGGAACGGCTGTCTTTCGTCTCACCATGTGTTCGAGCTTCGGCCTCCGACCCCGTAGAGGGGCATCTCTGTGGATTTCCTGGTGTTTCTTGGAAGTGGGATTGTGCTCGAGTGCACTTCTTGCAGCAGGCGGAATGGAACAGCTCTCTCGGAGCTACGGCGACGCGCTGCATACATGAATCTCAGATTTGGGCTGCTAAAAGCCACGCTGCCGAAGTTGGTCTGCGGGGCCTTCATCGAGGCACCCAATGAGAATCGGGATAAGCTTGCGACTCTGTCTCTGATCCTAAAGGACGCAGATTTCCTTGCCCAGTCGGGCGGGGAACTTCGGAAAGTTCTCGCCGAACTTCGGCGTTCCATGGGTGCTTAATGCTTGGTTTGGGTTAGTTCCCAGTTGAATGCTCGGAGTGTCTTCAAGTTTAGGCTCTACCCGAACAGAAGACAAGAGAAGAGCATGATTGAGACGGTCGATGTTTGTCGCCGTCTATGGAATATGGCCATTGAAGACAGGAAGGCGAGGTGGCAGGGAGAGAGACATTCCACAACCTACTGGCAGCAATGTCTCATGCTTACGACCGAAGTAAGAGAGAACTCTGAGATGAGGTCGTTATACATGCAGACGCTCCAGGACGTGCTGAGGAGGGTGGATAGGGCGTTCAAGAAATTCTTCGGAGGCAAAGGTAAGTTCCCGGGACTCAAGAAACACAGTGGATGGGGTTCATTCACCTATCCTCAGGCGTACAATGGCGGAGCCAAACTCGAGACCGAAAAGAATCGGCTACATCTTTCTAAGATTGGCAATGTCAAGGTCGTCATTCACAGGTCGGTTCCGGTGGGCGCGAAGCTCAAGACTTGCACAGTCAAACGCGAGCCGGACGGCAAGTGGTTCGCTTGCCTGGTGTACGAAAGCAGGATGCCATTATGTGATGTGTCCCTCCCCAGAGCGTGGACATCGCCTCTAGGTGTTGACTTGGGGCTGAAATCATTGATAACCACCAGCGATGGAGAGAGAGTTGAGCCCCAGAGGTTCTTTAGGAAATCTGAGAGGCGATTAGCCCGCCTTCACAAGAGCCTGGCGAACAAGAGACCCAGCTCGAAGAACCGAGACAAGGCACGGCTCGAACTTGCAACTCGGTACTCGAGGGTATCCGGAAGGAGGCGGAATTTCAACCACAAGCTCAGCGCGAGACTAGTCAGAGACCATGACCTGCTGGCTTTCGAGGATTTGCGTATCGGGAACATGGTAAGGAACCACAGCCTGGCCAAGTCAATCAAGGATGCATCGTGGGCCCAGCTCATGGAGTTCGTTGAATACAAGGCAGCGCGGGCGGCGAAGATATTTGTGAAAGTGCCCCCGGCGTTCAGCTCCCAAGAGTGCTGGTCATGTGGAACCCGCACTGAAGTGTCGTTGGACGTGCGCGAGTTCCCTTGCAAGGGCTGCCAGAAGATTCTAGACCGCGACAGAAATGCTAGTCGAGTCGTGCTGAAGAGAGGAATACTTCAGGTAGGGCGGGACAAGGACCGTGGCGGTCCTCGACGCGTTCAGGAGCACCCTGGGCGGGTCGCGCCCGAACTCAAGCCTGTGGAGACCGGATCTCTACGGCCCTGGTCAACTGGGGCTGCAAGCTCGGTCGTTGAAGCAGGAACTAGAGGCGGAAACCAAACCGCTGAAAGCCCACGTTCCGAGAACGCGGGAGGATGTCACAAGGCAGCTGCTCTTGCTTATCCGAATACGAAGCAAGCGATTTCGGTCGATTGCCGAGCCCTTTTTGCTAGGTCACTGACGGAAAGGAGATTAAGCCGAATCAGAAGCGGGGGTGCTCGGGCCACAGTAGCTCAGCCTGGCTAGAGCATACGAGAATGAATGCTTCTCGGCTCAACTGCCTTGTAAGCAGAAGGTCGAGGGTTCAAATCCCTTCTGTGGCTCGTATCTTCAAAATTTACGGGTTCGGTGCCCTATTGTAACTCGTCGTGTTGAAGCTTCCCCCTAGGGATTGAGAGGTCATGGTGATATTTTGGACACGAATGAAACCAATCAGGGATAGCAAGCTTCTGTTTACACAATATTAAACAAGTGCTCGTACTTCCTCCTTTCTGTCTGTATTACTCTGACAAAACGTCGAAGTGAAAAATGATATTCTGCCCCCATTCATCTGAGATTCCTATCGTGTATATCCCAGGAGAGAATGACGTTGTGGGAGGAATATTAGCTGCTTGCTCGGGTTTGTTGTTAGTGATGATAGCTGGCTGACTTCCGTTCAAAAGCTGAGACAAAGCACTTGAAAGATCCCAACTTCCGCGAGTAGTGAAGCTGTTCGATGTGTGGAATGGACCGGCGGTCATGTTAATCGGTCCACTCGCTGACACTCCACCGATTCCGGTAATATTTGCCGTTGAGCTGGTCGGCTGGAAAATAACGTGGTCTATCATACTCGATAAGCCATGACAAGCTTGAGTGGGAAGTAAGACACTGGCGACCGTCGATATGTTGCTGATTGTATAGTATCCCGGCAGCACGACTACCTCGGTAGCATATGTTTCCATTTGCCCATTGGGTTTGGCAGGAGTTACATCGCAATCCTGCCACAAGGAAAGTGGGACGCCTCTAAATTGCCAGTCAGCCGCGGTTGGTACGCTGTTTACTCTAGGGAGTGAATTGAAGAGCGAAACGCTAATCTCCAATTGTTGCCCGACAATAAGAGTTGTGGCATTGATAGAAGTCAGTAACATTATCCCGTTCGGCCCCAAGGTCGAGGCTATGGTTTGATTCGCCGCCGAAACAATCACTGTGTTGTTTACTGAAGTGGTAGTGGACAACGTGATTGTCGTCGTCTGAGTTTGAGAGATTGTAGCCGTGACTGTTTTCGCTATCTCTGGTGATTTGGTGATGAGAATCTGTTGATATGTTGCAATCGAACCAAGAATTAGGCACCCGATCACGAGCAGGGCGATTCCGGTTCGACTGTTCAAAGGCCACCAGCTTCAGTGTTAGAATTTTATTGGGGATGGTCTAGAAAAGGATTGAGATGGATTGCTCTATCACGGCAACTTTCTGATTATCCAGGTTTGGCAGATTTGTTTGACATATCAATAGCCAGAAGTTGTAAGGTAGCTCTGGCCGAAGTCCCCACTAGAGACCGAACCAGAGCACACGTTCCACTTGTGAGACTGACTGTTGCATGTTTGATAGGCTGATGGATAGTTTTGAACGTACTCGGTCGTCCACCCGCTTCCGATGGTGTGCCAGTTACTGCTATCGTCGTAGTATCCGGCTCCCGAAACGCTGAAGCTTGAAAAGTCAGGGAGAGAATAACCACCAGGTGTTTCGCCCATGAATTGGGCATAATGTGCTTTGCCCATGCCGAAGCCGTTAGGCATGTAACTAGACCATGCCTTGCCCGAGTGCTCGTCAAGGACATTCACGTAGTAGTCGTTGGTTGGGAATACGGTTACGTAAGCCTGTATGGAATCGCCAGAACCTACGACATCTGTGGTGTCAGGTAGCCGGTCATCCCTTGTGCTGTTTACGAATTCAATCCACATGTTGTATGTGTCAGGGCCGTTGCTGGTGCCATCGCAGCTATTGCTGCAATCAGAATCGGTACCGCCCTGCGCAAGCCCTGTGATTGAAGAGCTGTTATAACCTCCCGGGCCTTCGGTCTCGCCAACCCAGAAAGAGTAAATGCATTTCGAGTATGTTTGGTCTTGGCCATTATCACACGTGTTCGTACCAGACCCATCGTAGCCAGGGCCACTGATTGCGGGGACAGACCAATCCGCTTCAGTCTCCTCGAGTCCGTTTCCCGAATTGTATTCGTATCCGGCCCACTTGGCCCCGTTCCCACTGCTGTCATTGTAAATGCTGTGCGAGACTGAGGGAGAGATTGTCACATTAAGAACAGACGATAGGGACGGGCTCTCGATGATTTCTAGGACGAAGTTAGCACCGTTCTTGTCCGTCATTGCATAGGCCGCCCCCACGTAATCCATAGAAACGATACAACTAGAATTCCATGTTGTGTTGAAGAATACGCCTTCGTATTGGACGTTGTAGACGGAAGAGTACAGAGCAGCTGTCGATGTGGCATGCTCTTTGATTGTTGCTTGGTTGATATTAGCATCAAGGGCCTCGGTGGCGCTGTTTATCGCAGCAGGAGAGCAGAAAGAAGTGGGAGATGCAACGGCACCTACTGGCAATGCTCTAGAAAGCAGCAGAAGAGTGAGAATCACCATCATAATTCCGATATTGAGACCCCTTGACTTGAAGAACGAATTCTGATTCGAGAGGATCATTCGAACATCGTCCCAACATGAAGTAACTTGGGGCTAATAATATCAGAAGAAACTAAGGTCACGGACCTATGGTCATGGATGCTAACACAATGAGGATTGCGGCGACAATATCATAGCGATTCCGCCTTTTGGGGTTTCAGAGGTCACGGCCTTACTCAATCAACTAGACTTTGCATCTATTTATTCATAGTTTGGTCATGAATCCACTATTGCTATCTTCTCACGTTTTGTTGATAAGTCTTGCATGGAATTTTTCCAACGCGGCATGAAGGGTCGATTTCCCTTTTCGCGTGAGGGGTTGCAGGGACGCTTTAGCTTTCCCAAGTGAAGTCTTGCCTCTTCTTGGGCGTCTTCCCTATCTCTCGCGAGTGCAGGACATCTGACGCGAGGAGCCTCATGAAGAGGTCGTACTCTTCGTCGTCGAACTCGACCTCGTGAATCAGGCCCGACTCGGAGGCGATTTTGTAGGCGAGGAGATGATAGCATTGCCTGGTCTTGGCGCTCAGGACGCTGTAGAAGTAGGACTCGCACGAGCAGAACGACTTGTCAGGGTCGATGAACTCGTCGGCGTTGCTCCCGACCACAGAGAAGATGGCCCTGCCGCTCGGCGTGAAGACGTGCTTCTTCACCGAGCCTCCGAACACGGCGTCTACGGCCTTCGCGAACTGGGCCTGGTCCTTCGAGTAGCGGGCGAATCGCGAGGCTAGGTCGTCCTTTGATGCGATTGTCTTGGACACCTCTCTAGACCTCTACCTAGCGGGTGAACTCCGTCAGGGAGTGCTGGTCGACCATGTCCTGGAGGTTCACCGATTCGAAGGCCGGCCCGGCGAAGGTCTCCGACCTCTCGGAGGAGCGTCGCGAAGAGCTGCTCGGTCTCCTTCTCGACGAGCGAGTAGTCGTTCGTGGGCGTCTCGAGGGTCTTGCTCCTTGTGTGGAGCGAGAGGTTCTTGCTTATCCCAAGTGCCGAGAGGTTCTTGAAGAAAAGGTTCTTCGAGACCAATCTCTCATGGACGTCTCGTAGCGCCGGGCGAAGCTCATCCATGACCTCCCCTACGTCGTGGGTGTCGCGCTTCAGGGTGATTATCCTGCTCAGCTGCGTGATCCCGCCGCTGTGGTTCACCGGCTCGTCGTCGATCCCGTTGGAGGTGTTGTGCAGGTAGACTGCGAGTTTCCTGCCGAGAGCATCCTCGAGAGATTGCATCGGTGTCTTAGCAAGGTCGGGTATCGTTGCGATGCCTTTCTCTTCGAGCAGTTTCGCTGTCTTAGGTCCGACCCCATAGATTCTGTCCACCGTCATGGTGGCGAGGAAGCTGCTGACGTCCGCATCCTTGACGATGGTGAGACCATCCGGCTTCTTGAAATCGGAGGCAATCTTCGCGACCACCTTGTTGGGTCATATCCCAATCGAGCAAGTGAGCTTCTCCTCGCTGAGTATCCTTGCCTTGATTTCTTTCGCGAGAGAAGATGCGGCTGTGTAGTCGCCTCCAGTCCTCTTGGTGATGTCGAAGAAGGCCTCGTCTATCCCTGTCTGCTCCAGCTTGTCCACCTCGCTGCGGAGGATCTCCATCACCCGGGCGGAGTAGGCCTCGTACTTTGCGTGGTCCATCCTGATGAAGGTGGCCTCGACTCCCTGGAGCCGGCGCTTCGCCAGGGCGATTGGCATCCCTGACTTGACGCCGTGCTCTCTGGCCCTGTAGTTGGCTGTGCTTATCACGCCGCTCTCCTCCGTCCTCCCCGAGAAGACACACACCAAGACAGGCCGGGCCTTGAGCGAGGGGTTCTCTACCTCTTCGACTTGGGCGAAGAAATAGTCTAGGTCGAGGTGACCGACGATGCGGCTCAAAATAAGGTGAGCACCGTTCTTCGAGCGCGTCGTAATAGCCTTTGTTCGTGCCCGGGCCATCCGGATGCGAGGCTCGAATTCCTTGACGTGGTGGGGTCGCCCGGATTTGAACCGGGGGTCTCAAGCGTTCTCGAGACAGATTCGCACTGCAAATCTGCTCTCTTCCCGAGGCATCTTCCGATTTGTGATTGAAGCCTAGACCAGACTAGCCCCAAGCCGAAGTGATTCGGATTGGCCTAGCCGACGACCCCTCTGCACGGGCCTCCCCTCCTGAGCCTCCGCTTATATTCCCTGTTTCGCCGTTCCGTCAGCAAAGGAGACCCGTCACTGATGGCTCCCGCCAGAGTTGTTATAAGGCGGAAGGCGAATGCCCCGAGCATGTCCGGAGAGACGAAAACAGTAATCGTGGGTCAGTACAAAGAGCCTCTTGCATACATCACAGCCTGCATAACCATGTTCAACAGCGGGGCAGAGTGCGTGGTCCTCAGGTCTAGGGGCGAGGCCATCAACAAGGCGGTCGACGTCGTCCAGCTCCTCAAGAAGCGGTTCATGAGCAAGGTGGAGATCTCGCACATCCGGATAGACGGAGAGAACGTGGTCTCTAGGGACGGAAGGCAGCTCAGCCTCCCTGTCTTGGAGATCGAGCTGTCCGTGCCCAAGCAGAAGACGCACGTGCCTGCTCCTCCCGCCTAGTCCCCCTAACTTCAGAGCCGGGGGAAGGTATTCGCTTGAAGAGGTCGTCGATTGCCATCTAGCAAGAAGAGTCTGAGGATGGTAAAGGGCGGAGTCCCCGGCCCAAAGGCCAGAGCGGTGATCGCCAGGACCTCCAAGGTGATCTCGCCTTCGATTGCGAGGGACGCGCCGCTGGTCGTCGAGTCTGCGCACGGCTCGATTGTCACCGACGTGGACGGGAACAAGTTCATCGACTTCTCATCGGGGATAGCGGTCCTGAGCACAGGCTCGACCCACCCGAAGGTGGTCGCGGCCGCGAAGAAGCAGCTCGACAAGTTCCTTCACTTCTCCTATACCGACTTTTACTACGAGAACCTCGTTACCTTGGCGGAGAAGCTCTGCGCCCTCGTCCCCGGTAGCTCCGAGAAGATGGTCTACTGGGGCAACAGCGGGGCCGAGGCCAACGAAGCCGCGATGAAGCTCGCGAGGAACTACACGAAGAGGCCGCTGTTCTTGGCTCATTCGGGCGGGTTCCACGGGAGGACCATGGGAGCCCTCAGCCTGACGGCGAGCAAGCCAGTCCAGAGGAAGGGTGCATTTCCGCTCCTTCCGGAGGTCGTCCACTTCCCGTTCCCCTACTGCTACCGGTGCCCGTGGAAGCAGACCTTCCCAGAGTGCGACTACTACTGCGTCGACTACTTCAAGGAGCAATACGTCGACAAGTTCGTCCCTCTTGGGGATGTGGCGGCGTACTTCTTCGAGCCCTTCCAGGGGGAGGGCGGGTACGTCCTCCCGCCTCCGGAGTACTTCAAGAAGATGGGCTTCATGCGGAAGGAGGGTGCATCTTCGTCGCGGACGAGGTGCAGACGGGGATCGGGAGGTCAGGCAAGTTCTTCGCCGTAGAGCACTTCCACCTGACGCCAGACATCATCACGGTCGCCAAAGGGCTGGCCTCTGGGCTGCCCCTGGGAGGGATGATAGCTGAGGCGGACGTCATGCGCTCGTGGGTGGCGGGGCAGCACGCCTCCACGTTCGGAGCCAACCCCGTCGCCGTGGAGGCCGCGCTCGCGACATTGGAGGTAATTAACTCGGAGAGATTGATGGAGAACGCGACGAAGATGGGGAGGATCGCAATGAGGAGGCTCGAGGAGATGAAGGAGGAGCACGAGATAGTCGGGGATGTGAGAGGCAGGGGGCTGTTCATCGGCCTGGAGATAGTCAAGAGCAAGAAAGGGAAGGAGCGCGGGGTGAAGGAGGCGCAGGCGATCACGAAAGCCTGCTTCGAGGATGGGCTGATTCTGATCATGGCAGGAGTGAACACCCTCAGGGTGATCCCGCCGCTCAACGTCGCGGAAGACGAGCTCGAAGAGGGTCTTGACGTGATGGAGAGCGCGATAGCCAAAGTGGACGCGGAGAAGTGAGTGCCCAGGGATGCTCGATTTCGAAGGTCTGATTGCCGAGGTGCTGCGGAGCAGGCCTGACATCGACAGGGATTCGTTGATGCAACAGATCCAGGAGAAGAAGCGGACTGTGGGCTCGGGGTACCTGACGGACCAGGGCGCCCTCTTCCTGGTGGCCGGAGAGCTCGGGGTGAAGCTCCAGCACATGGTGAGCTCCGACCTGACACTGAAGGACCTTCACGTCGGCGCAAACGACACCACGGTGATTGCTCGAATCCTGGCGATCTACCCTGTCGCGGAGTTCAAGAAGAAGGATGGCAGCGGCGTGGGGCACTACAGAAGGGTGAACCTCTTCGACGCCAACGGAATCGCCAGGCTCACAATCTGGGAAGACAACGAGGAGGCGATCAAGCTCTCGGGGATGACGGTCGACATGCCGGTGCGGATTGTGAGCGCGTACGTCAAGCAGGGTCTGGACGGCAAGCCCGCCCTCAACCTAGGGAAACGGGGCAGGATTGAGCTCATCACAGACTCGGCCATCTCGTCGAAGATGGTCTCGCTCTCTTCGTTGGCTAAGAACCCGGATGACATCGAGGACGGAGAAATCGTCCTCGCAGTGGACGGGCTGGTCGTCATGGAGACCAGGCGGTCGACTTTCGTCCGTCGTGACGACGGCTCGCAGGGGTCTCTCACCCAGTTCGAGCTAAAGGGCCCTCGCGACAAGACGACGAGGGTGGTCGTCTGGGACGCCGTCGACCTGCCTGACGTGAAGCCTGGGGCCAAAATCCGGGTGACGAACCTGAGGCAGAAGAAGGGGAGGCAGGACCAGGCGGAGCTGCACGGGGACAGTGCGACGGTGATCCACACAATCGAAGGTGCCACCGAGCAGAAGCCTCGGCTCGTCAAGATAGCGGAGGTGGAGAAACACCCCTCGGGCAGCGTCGACCTCGAGGTGATGGCCCTCTCAAAGGGGAGCGTGCGAGAGGTCAACTTGAAGGACGGGTCGCTTGCCAAGAAGGGTGAGGTCGTGTTTGGTGATGACACGGGAGAGATCACGGCGGTCGCTTGGGACGAGACGTCGAAGATCATCGCCGACATCAAGGCGGGGGAGAAGCTCCGGGTCCATGGGGCTTCTGTCCAACTCTCGAAGATGGGAGCGGAGACGCTTGAGCTCGGGCGCTCCACAAAGATAGAGCGGCTGCCGTAGAAGGGTTATCGCGGAAAGCTCAGGTCTTTGGTCGGCGGAGCACTTCGTACTCGTAGACGAAGATGATTATCAGGCTGACTATGAAGAGCGTGATCATCAGCCCGCTCAGGAAGCCATAGTAGCTGGTGACGTCCAGCACCGGAATCTGCATTGTCCGAACCTGCCGCGCGGGGCTGGTGTAGAAAAGCATTCTGGGTGGCGACCGAGAACGGAGAGTCGCATAGAAATCTCGCAGCGCCACGGAAAGATTACATACTTACTTCGGACCGTGAAAGTCGCCGGGGTAGCATAGCTTGGCCCATTGCGCCGGCTACGCCCATGCGTGGGCGAGACTCATAATCGGCCAAGATGTGAAATCCGGAGAGGATAGCGATATCCCCGAAGGTCGCGGGCTCGAAATGCACTGGCATGAGAATCCCGCCCCCGGTACTTTTTATTATCATAGCTGCCGACCATTTTAAGGATGGAATGACAAGTGGGGTAATGTCCAACAATGGAGGAGCAGGAGAAGACATCTACTAGGAGTGGATTTTTGCTGGAATCCCACAGATCTATATAGCGGGCAGTTTCCAATTCTAGGCGCGTCAACCATCAGGTTCCACGTAGAAATGCAGTAACACCCCCAGGCCCCACTCGTCTGAAACCGCCAAAGTGTAGGTCCCAGGAACAAAGGCAATCGGCGTGGGCGCGAATCCTTCAGCTTCGCTTCCATAGGTTATGAAAGCAGTGAACCTCGGGATTCCTGTCGTTGGGAGTCATATTGTAAGTGAGGTTCCAATAGCCTCGAGTGGTGTACTGATCTGTGATTTCACGTGGCCCCGAGGTTACGTTTTTCTGGTTGACGACCAAGGTTAGGTTTGCAAGTGAGCTTGCGGGCCAGAATGTTACCTGGCTAACGCTCGTCGATTCATGGCAGCCTTGGCTGGATGGAACGAAGACATTCTTCGTCGCGGAGGACAGGTTCTGTAG
This sequence comes from uncultured archaeon, assembly GCA_963799775.1. GTDB lineage: Archaea > Thermoproteota > Nitrososphaeria > Nitrososphaerales > Gagatemarchaeaceae > Gagatemarchaeum. Next base: position 1,818,233 of record CAWCYD010000003.1, on the reverse strand, counting down.
GGCATAGTACCCCTGGAAGACATCGACCTCAACCGGAGCCGGCGCTCCGGCATTCACGGCACAGTTACCCCACAGAGCAATTGGGATACCCTGAAACAGCCAATTGTGAGAAACGGGGGTGCTGTTCACCGTTGAGAGGGTGTTGAATAGGGAGACATTGAACTGTAGAGATTGCCCAACTGTCAGACTGCTAGCATTCACAGCAGCTAAGAGCATGATTCCATTCGGACTCAGAGTTGAGACGAGAGTACCGTTTCCCCCAGGAGGCGTGACCACCCTCGTTGTTCTAAAAGTACTTGTCGTAGTCACTGTGGTTGTGAAGTTGCTAAACCTAGTTGCGGTTGTTGTGACAGTGCTAGCCGCGGCGACGATGCCGCTGGTTGTCCCATCCGAGACGACAGATGAGTTAGCAGACCGTGTAGACGTGTCATTTGTGATTGGGTGAATAATCACAAACGCAGCTAGCAACAAGATAACAGTCACGGCAATCGCGCTCAATGAAATCCATCGGATGTCACGTGACATCGCAATACCACGACAAAGGGGCTCTAAGGTCTTTGAGATTTTGCTATAATGCTTGGCTCGGCCACTCATCGCTCATCGTAATCCGAATAGCCATAGTCTGTCACCCAGTTCTCTGTGAAGTCGCCGGTTGAGCTATTTGGCACGCTTGGGCAAACATTCCAGTCGTAGCTGCTTCCTTGACAAGTAGTGGATGGTGTATACGGGAACGTCAAGAGATCGAGGTAGCTCCAACTACTGCTGGCATAGTAGAGGTTGCTAGACGTATCCTCATACTCGGCACCGGACACTGAAAGCGTGTTGAAGTCAGGCAAGGCATCATATCCTGCGGTCCCAGGCGGTGTCTCTCCGACAAAATCGGAATAGTGTGCTGTGCCCATGCTGAAGTTGGAAGGAGAGTTATTGTCGCAAATCGTTGAGTCGGCGTAATTGTATATCGATGCGCTGTATTTTTGCATCGACAGGTCATCGACTTCCGCGCTGACACTATTGCCTGAACCAGCACTACAAGACCCAAAAGTCCCATAGTAAGGAGCGTCACTCTGAATGTAGAATTCCCACCAGTCGTCATAGGAGTAGGAGGAGGAACTGCAAGTGCCTGTGCAGTAAGAATCTGCTCCGGCCTGGGCAATGTAACTATCTGCATGGCTGGCCGTTTGCCCCACCCAGAAGCTGAAATCACATTCACTGTTATAATACGAATCGTTACAAAGATTAGTACTGTCATTGGAATATCCCGGACCGGCAAGAGAGGGCACGGCCCAATCAGCAAGATTGAACAGGAACCCATGTGCCTCGTAGTACTCGTAACCTACATAATCGGGGGCTGAATGAACAATCCAAGGTAGAATCGACGTTTGAATGACAGTTGTTAGGGACGGATTCTCGAACATTTCAAGCACACTTATCGTGCCATTTGATGTCTTCATGTAATAGGCTACGATGACGTTCTGTATGGAGACAGAACAGTTAGGACTCCAGTGCAGGTAGTAAAACACACTGTCAAAAGTGAGACTCTCAGAGGTGGTGTAGGTTGCAACAACTGGCGCGGCAGTCTGGTTGGCGAGTGCTTGATTCACGTTGGCGGTCGCGCTGAGAACACCGGCGTGCAAAATCCTAGTTGAGCAAGAGGTCGAAATGGTTGACCCGAGGACGGGTGAAATTCTGGAGAAAGCCATAAAGAATAGTAAGCCCAACATGAGAGCAGAACCTAACCGGACGCTCTTTGGCCTTGAGCTGATACCTCGCAGATTTGAGAACTGCATCGTCTAATCCTGGGTGTCCATTGCGGTCAATATATCCGGGATGAACTCACTCTACGTAGTTGGCGTTCATACTACTAACCTTGAGAATCGACGAAAGTCTATCCGAAGTGTTATTCCGAGCAGCATTAGTGCTGAGATTCTCACTAGGAATTCTTGTGCCCGGTCTTTGTATTCTGATCTCCTGCCGATAGCATAATTATCACGACCATCCGTTTCTGATAGGTAACCTAATCTGAAGCGTTAAATCCGCCCCCGGTACTTTTTTCTTCAAGTCGGGTGGCGCTTAAATGTAAAATGAGTATACTAGCTTGTGCTCGTTTCTGTTCAAGAAGAGCCTACGGCGGAATCGTCCGCTGAAATCGAGTTTTTCCGTCTATACCTCGACCGGAAGCGCACAAAGTCGGTAATTGTTCCCGGGCGTGCCGCCTCGCATAAGCAATTCGATTCCGTAATGCTAAAGGTAGTCGAGTGCCTCACTGGAGTCGCGGTTGTCGACCGTGATCGATTCCTTGCCTCAATGTATTACTTGCTGGGTTGGTGCGTGGGTGATTTTGGCAAGGACTACGGGAATGAGCGAAGACTCTCCGCGAGGATTGCTATGCAACTCACCAAGAAGCATCCCGAAAATCTGGACCTCGGAGAGCACGTAGCAGAGTGCGTTAGGATGATTGGTATATGGTTCAAGCGCTACAAAGACAGACCTGTTTTGAAAAGCAATCCTAACGGGTCCTTCTTTTGGAAGTCTACCTTCTCTCCTGTTGTAGGTTGGCTACATGTGGCAGCTCTTGGCATGAACTGGGATGAGAGGACGACGTTGCATCCAGTGAAGATGGACTGGTTGCTTGACGCGCCAGTAGTGTTCCGCCTCTGGTTCTTGAGGGGAATCGCAGATTCGGATGGGAGTGTGAATCTGAGGAACAAGTTAATCGAGATAACAAGCTCTCCGAATACGCATTTCTTTCATAGAATTTTCGTGTCCTTGGGCGTCAAGAGCGTAATCAGGTTCTCCCGTGGCTACGGCTATGTAGCCGTAGATGCACCGACGGCCGCGAAAATTCAAATCTTCAGTCCGGCTGTCCTTACCTACCGAAGAAAGTTGTTGGAGAAAATGGTGGGCGCGAGAACGTTTCAAGGGCCGACTTGGCCCGATTGGCTTGAAGAAGTGGTACAAGCCTTGATTGCGAAAGGGTTACCCGCTCCTGAGATTCGAAACAGGGTTCTCGAGGATTTCGACGTCTACGTCAAGATTCAAACAATCAAGAGAAAAATCCGAAAATCTTCGATGGCGTCTTGATAGGATTGGAGCCGCGAGCGGGAATTGAACACGCGACCTTTACCTTACCAAGGTAACGCTCTACCAGGCTGAGCTATCGCGGCGCCAGCGCACCACCCAAGCCACAGCATTTTATCCGTTCTGAAGCGCTGGAGGCCGTCTTGCTCGGATTTCCATCTTGGAAACGCGTAAAGGAGACCTGAGCTCGGTCCGAGGATATTATGGTCAGAAAGTTCACCGCCAAAGAAGAGAAGTTCTTGCGGGCCAACGAGGTCTGCCGGTTTGCGACGGCCTCCAAGGACGCAAGGCCCCAGGTTACACCCGTCATCTATGCGATGGACAAGACGAGCTTCGTGATAGCGACGGATTATGGGACGAAGAAGCTCAAGAACGTGAAGGAGAATCCGCAAGTGGGGTTGGTCGTAGATCAATTCCATCCTAACAAGGCGGTGGTGGTGGAAGGCACGTGTCGGACGTATGAGAAGGGGCCGGAGTATCTTCGACTGCTCAAGATTCTCTTCGACAGGTTCGAGACCTACAGGAAGAATCCTTGGGGAGAGGGAGAGTCTCCGATCCTTGTCGTGACCCCGACCAAGATAGTGAGCTGGGGGCTTTGAGGCCCATCCCCGTATTTTGTCTGGTTCGCTCCGATTAGGTTAAGTCGTTGTTCGCGCGGCGCCTCTCTCTGCGCGGGAGTCGCCCAGCCTGGTCAACGGCGCGAGGCTCAGGACCTCGTCCCTTAGGGGTTCGTGGGTTCGAATCCCACCTCCCGCACCATTCATTCGACCGGCCGGGGGGGTGGTGCTACCAAGCAGGCCTGTTGAGACGTTCAGCTCCCGAGCAACCCCTAAAATATCTGCGCGTGGACCAAGAGATGATGGCGAAATGAGAAGGGCGATTCCAATCGTCATCGGAGTGATACTCTTGCTCATCGGGATTGGGTGGGCGTCACAAGGGGCCGGAATCATGGGTGGGAGTAGCCTGATGGACAACAACTCGACATTCATCTACTTGGGCGCCCTCCTGGCGGTGGTAGGAATCGCGATGGTCGCTTTCGGGGCAGTCTCGAAGAAGGCCAAGAGCCCCGCTGCAATGCAACAAGGTTAGAAGCGGCGGAAGCTCGCGCTGGAAAAATCGGGCGAACCGCCTAAGGCCTGATTCGCGCTGTCTTCAGTTGAACTCTTTCCTTTCAAAGAGGACTAGGCCCAAGATGGCGGTGACTATGAAATAGGCGGCGATTATCACGAGGCCTTCCGGGACGGTGACGTTGAAGGTGGTGAATTTTGGTGCAGCAGCGCCGCCGCGTCCGAACGCGCCCGATATTGTCGTGATGTGTGCGGGGTAGGGCGAAGCGAGCACGTTACCGATTATTTCGGACCCGTAGGTCAGGATGAACCACGGCTCGATTTGGGCGAGGGCGGCGACGAGGGTCTCTATGAGCGTGAACGCGAAGAGGAAGAGTATTGCGGTCACTAGGATTGAGTAGGAGGTGCTTTTGAAAAGAGAACTGAAGAAGAAGGTGAACCCAAGGACGGCGATAAGGTAGAACCATGCGAACAGGAACGACTCGGCGAACTGCCAGGGGATGTTCAGCCCGAAGTAGTAGGCTTCGTTAACCACTGTTATCCCCGCGAAGATGAAGAGGACTATCGAGGCGGCTAAGAACGCGGAGATCCATTTCCCGATGTATACGCTAGACCTTCGTATGGGGTTCGGCAGTGTGAAGTACCCGGTCTTGTTCTGGAACTCGCCAGAGATGGCGTCCCCGCCGAAGAAGATTCCAGAGAGGATCACGACGAACGTCGCCGACATCCCCCACCATCCCGAGTAGAACGAGAGCACCCCGTCGCTGACGAAGCTTGCCGGCCTGTAGTGAGCCACGACTACGGTGAGGATTAGGCTTATGAGAAGCATGATGCCGAGGAGTATCGCGAACCTTCGAGACCTGAAGTAATCCAGGAGGGTGTACCGCATGGTGATTCTCACCTGAGTTATGCTGTTCGGGACCTTGTTCCCGGAGGTAGTAGATTGGGCCATGGTTCTCACAGTGTGTCCTTGATTAGATTGAGATACGATTCCTCGAGCGCGGAAGAGGTGGGCGTGAAGCTGGATACTCCGATGTTGATTGCGACGAGTTCAGCGAGGATTTTCTCCTGGACGTCAAGGCCGCCGCTGCAATGGATCCTCATTCGCTTGTCGTCCAGCCTCTCTACCGAGACCACGCCAGGGAGTTTGGCCACCGACCCGTCGATCACGCCGGCTTGCAACGGGCGCGTGAGCCCTACATCGACTATGTTCTCTCCGCCGGAGAACTTCGCTGTGACATTCTGGATTGTGTCGTAGACCAGCAGCTTCCCGTGGTCTATCATGGCGACCTCGTCGCACACGTCCGAGACTTCGCTGAGGATGTGGGAGCTCATGAAAATCAGCCGGTCCTTGTTCTTCAAGGACTTCACTATGCCCCTGACTTCGCTCATCCCTCTCGGGTCCAGGCCTGTGGTGGGCTCGTCCAGCAATACTATCTTCGGGTCGTTCAAGAGCGCGGAGGCGACGTCAATCCTCTGCTTCATTCCTTTCGAGAACTTGCCGACCCTTTTGTCGATCCATTCCTCCATTGCTACCTCCGTGACGACCTCCTCTATCCGTTTTCTTCGCTCCGCGTGCGGTACCCCTCGCAGCTCCGCCACCATTCCGAGGGCTTCTCTCGGTGTCAGAGATGGGTATATCTCGGGGGTCTCGATCACTGTGCCCACTGACGCCAGGGCGGCCTTCTTGTGCGAGTGGACGTTGAAGCCGTTGATCAGTGCCTCCCCGGAAGAGGCTCTGATGAGGTCGGTGAATATCTTGAGCGTGGTCGTCTTGCCGGCGCCGTTCGGGCCCAGGAATCCCACGCACTTCGCGCCCTCGATCTTGAGGTTGAGGTTCGACAGGGCTGTGAACGAGCCGTACACCTTTGAGAGGTTCACTGCCTCAATCGAGGGGTTCGTCAAGGTTCGGTTGGCTCCATTCCCCTTAGCTAACTACCTTTCTGAAGAGGTAGAGGGTTATGCCGATGGTCACCACGGCTATACCCGCGATGAATGCCAGGGCGCCGAGCTCTGCGCTCAGAGAGAAGAAGCCTGGGATTGAAAGGTCCCTGACCGCGTTGACCGCGTAGCTGATCGGGTTGACCTGGGAGACGTCCTGCATCCACGACGGCATGAAGCCCAAGGGGACCAGCGCAGTGCTCATGAAGAGCAGGGGGAAGGTCATGAAGGCCCCTATCCCGAACACGGTCTCCGCGCTCTTGGTCCTCAGGCCGAGGGCGAGCGAGATGCCCGACCACGCCAGCCCGAAGAATGCGATGATGAAGAGGATGAGCAGCACGCCGGGGACTCCCGAAGCCAGCCTGAACCCGAGGATGTATGCGAGCGCGAGTATGATGACCGACTGGACAGTGACACGAAACGCGTCCGTCGCGAGCCTCCCGAGCAGTATCGCCGGCCGGCTCACCTGGGTGACCAGCATCTTCTGCAGGAATCCTGAGTTGAGGTCCATCTACGATGGACGTGCCTGATTGGAGAGCGCTGCTGAACGCGTTCTGCATCAGTATCCCGGCTGACGCGTACTCGAGGTAGCTGACGCCCTTGGGGAAACCGGGGAGCAGGTTGAGCGAGTGGAACAGCTGCGTGAAGAGGACGAGGAAGATGATTGGTTGGAATAGGGAGAAGAATATGAGTATGGGGTTGCGCACGAGCTTCTTCAGCGCTCTCACGAAGAGGTTTCTCGTGTCGAAGAGGATTGTCATGTCGCTCTATCTCCTTCTGCCCCCGAACCTTCCGCTGCTGACCTCTTTCACAAGCTCTTCTGTCCGTATCCTCTTGCCGGTGTGCTTCAGGAAGACGTCGTCCAGGCTGGGGGTGGAGATGTTGATGGACACGAGCTGGATGTCGGTCTTGTCGAAGGCCCTGACAAGTTCGGGGACGAAGAGCCCGCCGTTTTTCACGTAGAGGGTGAGGCCCTCCTCCGAGTCGACCACGTTCATCACTTCGGGTATCTTCGAGAGGAGCGCCTTGGCCGCGGCCTTGGTAGCGGCCCTGTCGCCGGCACCGGTCGTGTTCTCCATGGTGATGGTGATCGCGTCGGCGCCTATCTCCTTCTTGAGGCCGAGCGGCGACCCTTCGGCCACAATCTTGCCCGCGTCCACGATGCACAGACGCTGGCACAGCCTGTCCGCCTCCTCCAGGTATTGCGTAGTAAGGAAAATCGTGATGCCTTCCTCCTTGTTGAGCTTCTCGAGATAGTCCCACACCGTCGCGCGCGACTGCGGGTCGAGGCCAGTGGTCGGCTCGTCTAGGAAGAGCACTTTGGGCTTGTGGACCAGGGTGGAGGCGAGGTCCAGTCTCTTCTTCATTCCGCCGGAATAGCGGCCGGCGCGCTTGTCGGCTGCATCCTTCAGCCCGACGACCTCTAGAAGATAGTCGACCCTTTCCTCAAGTTCCTTGCCGTGCATCTGTTGCAGGTTTCCCTCCAGAGTCATGTTCTCCCTGCCGGTCAGTTCGGGGTCCACAGAGGTTTCCTGGCTCTGGACGCCGATGAGCTTCCTGATCTGCTTGGGGTCCTTGTCCAAGTCGAAGCCCGCAACTGAAACGGTCCCTGAGGTCTTCCTCAGCAAGGTCGTCAGGATCTTGATTGTGGTGCTCTTGCCGGCGCCGTTCGGCCCCAGAAAGCCGAAGAACTCTCCCTCCTTGACGACGAAGGATATCCCGTCCACGGCCTTGGTCCCGTCGGCATAGACCTCGACGAGGTCGTTGACCGTGATAATCTCGGACAAGAGCGTTCACAAGGCCACCTTTGGAGGTTTTATAAGAATATCGAATACGATACTGGTATCTATCATATTACGATGTCGTATTTCAATCGTTAAATAGAGCCACCGCTTGCCTTGCTCTAACGTGGAGGATCCCAGAGCAAAGCGTTGGATTCACCCGCAGGCCGTCCCTCGGGGCATCCTTCGATTATACCTCCTCTCTATGCTCTCGAAGCACCATGAGACCGGTTACTCCATCATGAAGATGATTGAGGATAAGACGGAAGGCGCCTGGAGGCCGGGGCCAGGCACAGTCTATCCCTTGCTGAGAAGCCTTGTCAAGGAGGAACCTCTTGGAGAAGACCGGTCCGTCGGCGGCTGGGACCACAGTGAAGTATTCCGTCACCAAGAAGGGGAAGCAGGAGCTCGAGGAGATGCAGAGGACTCTGGCCTCGGCAGGGAAGAGGGAGCGTGTCATGATTCGTCTGTTTGCCGACCTCCTGCCCGCGGACGTGTGGGCGTCTGCGTTCGTGAACCGGGGCAGAGAGGTCTTCGATGTCTTTCAGGAGAAAATCTCCCAGATCCCGCATCCTCAGCGTGAGACGATGCTGCGCGAGACGAGGGCTATGCTCGAGTCGAACATCGAGTGGGTCGACGCCCAGCTCCGAACGAAGAAGAAGCGGAACGAGAGCTAGGCGCTCACGCCAGGGTCTGCAGCTTCGACACCACCGTCTTCCCTAGCTCGGTGAGCGTGTACTCCCCAGGGTTCCCGAAGAACTGGACGTCGTACTTCACGAACCCCAACGCGATGAGCTCCCTCATGTGCCAGAGCGTCCTCCACTGGGAGTTGTTCGAGACGAGCTTGTCGATTTTCGCGTTGGAGAGCCCCTCCGGGGTCTTCGCCAACGCCAAGAGTATGGGGACGAGCTCGTCTTCTTGCGCTATCTTCCGCAAGACCTTGTCCTGCTCCTTGGGCTCGGAGGGCCACGCCCAGATCCCCTTCATGGTGTCAGGCCGACCGGGCGGGCTTGATAAGGCAGACGGGCCGGCGATTGAATAGGTTTCACGATTAAATCAACTGTTTTTCGTCCGGCCGGAGAAAAGGAATTACGAGGTTGTGTGACCGACGATTATGGAAGTAGTCACCGAATACGTAGACCGCAGAGCAGAACTAGAGGAGCGGATTCGCTCGCTGGAATCTGAGCAGACGACGCTGCTGGCAGAGATCTCAAGTCTGAAGGATAGACTCACGACTTTGGAACTCGAGAGGCATGCGACTTCTCTCTCCACCGAAGTGGAGGCCTTGAAGACGGAGAAGACCGTCCTGGAAGAGAAGATAGCGACGTACTCCAGCCCGATAGCCGCCACCGAAAGTTACCAGGTCTAGCTTCTAGCGAAGCCTGGTCGCCTTTTCCTCTAGCTCTCCCTTCTCTTTTCTGAGGTAGGCGACGTGCTTCTCAAGGGTCTCGAGCTTCGCCTCTAGGCCCCTCGTCTCCGCGTCCCTCTTGCTGCTCTCGAGCCTCTTCTGGAGCTCCGAGTACTCCTTGTCCATGTGTTGTATCCGTTTCTCCAGGTCCTGGTTCGTCCTCTTCAGGCTCTTGATGTCCGTCTGAATCTGGCCGAGCTGGTCCTCCGCCACCACGAGGTAGTGCTGCCTGCTGACGACGGTCGGGAACTTGGTCCCGCACTTCTCGCAGCTATACATCCCCACCTTCCTCTGGGTGAGGCCGCGCTCGCCCTCCTTCGGCTCGACTATGACGGTGAAGAGTTTTGCAGGAGCCGGTATCGAAGTCCCGCAGTTGGGGCACGTTGCCAAGCGCTAGCGTCAGGATGGAATCTGTGATGTTAAATGTTTGCGCTACTCGCGGATGGACTCTAGCTCGGAGACGGCGGACCACAGGATGACCCTCGCAAAGGAGGACATGTTCGGGTCATGCGCGACCTCGTCGAGCATGCTGATCGCGTTGGCGGCCCTGACGGCCACGCTGACCTTCTGGTCCTGGAGCGCGAATATCGAGTCCTTCACGATCTTCCTTATGTTGCGGGGCGTGATGTTCGAGTCGGCTATCTGCAGAAGGCTCGTGCTGGCTTTGGCTAGCTTGTTGCCGTTCTCCAGTTGTTTCTTCTCCCTGTTTGCTTTGGCGCTCATTTTTGTGATCCGGTGGATAAGGACGGAGTTCCCTGTGCCTTCCACCCTTGCATATTTGGCTTTCTATACTGGAACGACCTGTAGAAGAAATCGTTTCGAGGCACGCGAGTTCAACTGATGTAGATTGAGTCTACGGTCGCGGTTGTCGTCCCGGCACTCGAGAGGGGCCCTATGCCGACCCAGACTGCGACCGGCGTGCTTGCGCTCATCCCAGCGCAAGCTCCTGACGCTAGTTGCGTCACAGTGAATGTGCTCGAACAGGCTCCGTCGAAGCTAGAGAAGGTCGTGGCCCCGTTTATCGTCTGGGTGCCTCTGGCAGAGCCGAGGCCGTAGGCCCCGTTGCTCCCCACCCCGGTATACTGCTCACCCACGCTACTAGGGATCCACCCCCAAGAGCCCGGGTTCAACCAAAGGTTGACGGTGAAGCCCGTGCCGGTTATTGTCAGGCCGTTTCCCGCCATCAGAGTCCCGAGCGTGCCGACCACGTAGTAGAACCCGAGGTCGTAGCCATTGCTCGTCGTTTGGGTTACAGACATGTTAAGGGCTGTCCCGATGTAGGCCTCTCCCAGTGTGGCGTCGCCGTATGTGGCGACGATGGGAGACGATGACCGGAAGAAATGACCTGTCCCATATCCGCCGCTAGTGTAGCCTGTGTAATACATCGCGAAGGGCGTCAGTAGAGTGCTTGATGCCGTAATCGTCGTTGTGGTTGTCGTCGTCGGTGTGGTCGTCACGGTGGTGAAGACGGTGGAGACGTTCGTCGAGCCTGTAGTCGTCAGGGTGATCACGGGTTGGTTGAACTGGGTGTTCGTCTCTGTGAAGTAGGGCGCGGTGGCGGTCACGACCGAAGTCGTGGAGGTGTACACTGTTGTGGTCACTGTGTTGGTCCCGACGATTATGGGGCTGGAGATTACGCCTGCATAGACCGCCAGCTCGTAGACCAAGAGCGAACCCACAATCACCGCTACGGCTAAAGCTCCCCAGCCGAGCTTCTTAGGCTTCGAGTCCACGTTCGTAGTGCGCCACCGTCCTGGTGGTTTCGACCGGAATCTCGTATTTAAAGCGGGGATATGATTCCCAAGATTGGTTTCGATGTTTATATTCACTGAAACATCGGTAGGATTCGAGGTTTAATCTCGTTGAGCACCTCGGCTGCGAAGACGAAGATCACTGTCGAACTGATGAGAAAAGGCGCAGTGATGATCAAGGAGCCCTGTCCTGTGTGCAACGGAGTTCAGCTTCGCTATATGGGGAGGGTGTACTGCACGAACCATGAGGACCTCTCGGCAGCGCTCCAGGCCAAAGAGCTGCTCTTTCCGGATGTCGCGGAGGACCTCAAGAACGTGCTTCTGGTGAAGCTCAAAGAGTCCATGTCCCTCTTTGAGAAGGAGAGCGATTGGGGGAGGCTGGACGAGTTGGTCTCCCTCATGACGAAGTACGTGGAGCTCCTTCGGAGGCTCGAACCGACCCAGAGAGCTTAAATTACTAAATCACTTGGTTGGTGCTGAACTTGGTAATCAGGATAGGCCAGCGGGTGCCAGAGTTCTCTCTTCCAGACACTGAGAAGAAGGAGAGGAAGCTCTCGGAGTTCACGCAGAAGGGCAAGACGGTGCTGCTCTTCTTCCCGTTCGCGTTCTCCGGCGTGTGCGACAAGGAGATGTGCGTCTTCAGGGACGACGCTGCGAAGATGAACTCGCTCAACGCGCAGACGGTGGGGATAAGCGTGGACAGCCTGTTCACGCTCAGGGTCTTCGCGCAGACCTACAACCTCCAGTTCCCGCTCCTAAGCGACTTTAACAAGAAGGTCTCGAGAGCATATGGGGTACTCCACGACACGTGGGTGGCTCACGGGTATAAGGGAGTCGCGAAGCGGGCGGCGTTCGTCATAGACGGCAAGGGCATCCTCAGGTATAGATGGGTCACGGACGCCCCGGGAGACGAGCCGCTTTATGGCGATATAATGGCGGCGCTCGCGAAAATCTGAAAAGGAGTCGACCATGGCCCTTTTTATAGGGGCTCGGCACCTGAATTCTTGGTAAGAAATGTCGGCCGAGGCTACAAAGTCGATTAAGCCCGTGGTTGACATCACGGAGAACGCCGCGTCAGAGTTGAAGGTATACCTGGCGAAGCAGGGCAAGCCCATGGCAGGCCTGAGGGTCTTCGTCTCCGCAGGCGGCTGCTCGGGCCTCTCATATGGGATGGTCCCGGAAGAAAAGTCGGGAGAGGACGACTACGTCATAGTGGAGCACGGCGCGAAGCTCATCGTGGACAAGTCCAGCATGCCTTTCATCGCCGGATCTGTAATCGACTTCCAAACGGACAAGCTCATGGGTGGAGGTTTCGTGGTGAAGAACCCGAACGCCGTTTCTACGTGCGGCTGTGGCGAGTCGTTCAAGACAGAGTAACCTCAAACCTATATTGGGTTCCAGGCCCAACGAGCGCCGCCGGGGTGGCGGAGTCTGGTTAACGCGCGGGCAATTCCCTCCGCTCTTGCGAGAGTGGGCGAATCCGCATCTCGAGATCATCCGACTTGACAGCCCGTGACCTAACGGTCATGTGGGTTCAAATCGCGTGGAGGAGGACCGAGAAGTTCCTCCATGGGTGGAAATCCCACCCCCGGCGCTCAGGCCTTCACGTACCTGGGTCGCCAGGACCTGGTCTTGTCGTCTAGCTCCTTGTACTCGAAATCTTGGTAGATGAGCGGGAACTTCTCCTTCATTATCCTCGCGACCTTGTCGAAGACGAACCTTATCTCGACCTCGGCGGCCTCCGCGGTCCTCATCGTGATGACGTGACGGATGGTCCTGTGGTTCGCGGTCCAGATGATTGATGTCGCCATCCCGTCGGGCATTATCCTGCGGAGCGCCGACGTGATCTTCTTCTTCGCGTCGAAGTTCATCTTGTCCCATCCGTAGGAGGCCTCAAGGTCGTGGTAGTCCTGCTCGATGTGCTCGACTATGGTCTTGATCTCCTTCTTCTTGTCCTGGAGGTCGGGTGGGAGCCAGAAGCGTATCCCGGTGGGCCTGACGTACCTCATCGACTCTTGGCTGATGGCGATGCCGACCCTGTGCCTGACCAGCTCGTGCGTCATGATTCTGCTGACGTTCAGGAAGGCGAACGTGCACGAGGCGTGCTCGAAGATTGAGCCGTCGCCCTTTGACAGTGTGTTGTCGATGTAATCCCGCGAGCTCTCCCTTATCTTGGTGACGTTGGGGTTGAGGCCCACCCCGAAGCTCTTGTAGCAGATCCTTCCGGCCACCTCTGTGAGCAGCTCTCCCTGGGCCTTTGAGGCTTCCTTCGTCCTCGCGAACCATTTCGTGGCGGTGTCCCCGCCGACCTGCTCGAGCATCGCGTCCACTTGGTCAAAGTCGACCTTGGACTCGGCTATGAGGAACACCTGGGGTTCGACGAATTCCATTTTTCGGCCTTCGGCTCTTGCCCAACCCACGAACTCACGTCGCTATTAATCTGCGGCCATGGAATGCTGAGGAGGTTCATGTGAAAACGTGGTTTCACTTGGTTTTCTGACGGCGTTTGGGAGGGGTCTCTTCGCGCAGTTGGCTCCTCTAAATTAAATATGGGGGAGTGAGCTCGGATTCTCGGACCGATTTGGGCGTTTTCGGCACTGCTGGCGTAAGAGGGGTGTTCAACTCCACCCAGTCTCTCGAGCAGGTCCACGCGCTGGTCGAGTCGTCAGCCTTCGTCTTCGGCAAAGGAAAGTATGCTGTGGGTTGGGATGGGAGGAAGAGTTCGATGGTCATTGCGCGCGTAATATCTGCCTCGATCGCCGGTTGCGGTAGCGAGGCCATACAACTGGGATTGGTGCCGACGCCAGTGGTTGCGTTCGGCACGCGTGAAAACGGCTGCGAGTTGGGCTTCGCTTCGACCGCCTCGCACAACCCTCCGGAGTTCTCGGGTGTCAAGGTCTACAACAAGAGGGGGATGGAGTTGTCGCGGGAAGAGGAGGGACGGATCGAGCGGGGGATGGTGGTGGACTCGAACAAGAGCTCCGCGACCTCTGGGTCGATATGGTCGAGGGAGATAATCAGCCTCTACGCGCGCGCGATAAGCTCGAGGTTCTCGAAGACAGAGACTCCCCTGCGACTCGTGGTCGATTGCGCTGCAGGTCCAGCAGCCTTGGTGACCCCGCGGGTCTTGACGGCGCTAGGGAACACGGTCCTCTCCTTGAACACGCAGGTGTCGTGGCGGTTCTCTGCGAGGAATCCTGAGCCCACCGCAGCCACTCTTTCAGAGACGGCGGCTTTCGTCGGCGGAGTAGAAGCCGATTTGGGCCTTGCGCACGACGGGGACGGGGACAGGTTGGTGTTGATTAACTCCGCTGGACGCGTCCTTCCAGACTACATGACGTCCGTCCTTGCCCTCGAGGGTATCGGCAAAAGCTCGGGCGCCGTCGTCATCTCCGAGAACTCGTCATTTGCTGTCGAGGAGACTGCGATTCGGATGGGACTGCGGGTGGTCCGCGCGAAAATCGGGAAGACGTTTGCGGAGATCGAGCGGGAAAAAGCCGTCATGGCCACGGAGCCTACGAAGATTGTGGACCCGGAGTGGGGTATGTGGGAGGACGGGATATACGGAGCGGCCCTCATAGTGGATGTCATCGGCAAGAGGCCTGACTTGCAGAAGGTCCATCACGGGAGAGCTTGAGTGGCTATACAGGCAGGTCAACATGCCGGTATTAGTCGACCTAGCCAGGATAGCAGAGCATGTCGACGAATACTTCGGCAAGTACAGGATCATGGAGAAGCGGACGCTCGACGGTCTGAAGGTCATCTTCAGGGACAAGTCGTGGGTGATGTTCAGGCCCTCTGGCACCGAGCCGAAGATGAGAATCTATTGCGAGGCGAAGGATGAGTTGAGGCTCGCAGAGTTGGTCGAGGGCGCAAAGACGCTAGTCGAGAGGTTGGGAAGGCCCTTGACGAGCACGCGCTGATTCAGAAATGACCGAAGAGATGGCTCTGGCAGTTTCCAGGGCGCTTTCTGAGGGATACCAGATAGACCCGGACGCCTTCTCTTTTCTGTCAGAGCTCTCGGCAAGCGGGGACGTGCAACCTATCCTGAAATCCGTCATCGAGAAGAAGGCTTCTGCAAGAGAGGACAGGACGATTTTGAGGTCGGACATCGACCAATTCGTCTTCAAGAAAGAAGGCATCCGCCTGTCATCCGTGGACAGCAAAGACCTCCCAGCCGAACTGGTCGTGGTGAGCGACCCGACAGGCGCCATCAAGCCCACGGAGGCAGAGGAGGGTTTCAAGAGACTCTTCCAGAACAGGTATTCTCACCTCTTGGAGATAGCCAGACAGAGGCCTGATTCGAAGAACGTGAGTTCCATAGAGTCGGGCAAGACCAACGGGGGCAAAGAGTACAAGATTGCGGGTCTGGTGTCCTCGAGGAGGAGTAAGAAGGGTGGCGGGGTCGAGTTGGTCCTGGACGACCCTACGGGGAGCGCGACGTTGCATTGCGGAGAGGATGTCGCGGCGTCGGCGCTAGCACTCCCCTTCGACAGCCTCGTCGTGGCTAGCGTGTCGCATGGGAAGACGGGCCAGCTTTACGCCAAGAGCCTGTTGCTGCCGGACATCCCTTCGAGGAAGATGTCGGGGTCCTCAAGGAGGGTCTACGCGGTGTTGCTCTCCGACCTTCACATAGGGAGCAAGCTGTTCTTGGCGGAAGATTTCAGCCGGTTCTTGGCGTGGCTCAACGGGAGCTTCGGGGAACCTAGACATCGTCGAGCGGATAAGATACGTGATAATCGCGGGCGACCTGGTAGACGGCGTCGGCGTCTATCCGGGTCAAGAGATGCAGTTGTCGGAGAGGAACGTCAGGAGCCAGTACGCGCTCGCGAAAGAGTTCCTGCGGCGGATTCCGAAGCACATGAAGATTGTGATTGTGCCGGGGAACCACGACCCGGTGAGGCAGGCCCTCCCGCAGCCTGCGGTCGCGCTCGATGTCGCAGGGCCTCTGTACGAGCTGGAGAACGCGGTCCATTTGGGCGGGCCTGCGAACGTCAAGTTGGACGGCGTCAATTTCTTGATTTACCACGGAAGGAGTCTGGACGATGTGATAGCGACCGTGCCCAACCTTACCTATGACAGGCCTGCAGAGGCGATGGAAGTGCTGCTCAAGGCGAGGCATCTGGCTCCGACGTACGGGAAGAGAACTGCGCTCTCTCCGGAGCTCAGGGACATGCTCGTTATCGACCCGGTTCCCGACGTCTTCCACGCAGGCCATGTGCACACCCTGGACGTCGCCAGTTACCGGGGGACGCTCATCGTGAACTCGGGCACGTTTCAGGGCCAGACGCCGTTCCAGATGAACATGGGGTTGGACCCCATCTCTTCGATCGTGCCCATCGTTGACCTGTCGAACCTGAGCGTCCTGAAGCGGAACTTCACTCGAAGTGGGTTCGGGGCCTCAGAGCAGGCCTAGGAGCTGCGAGTCTTCCGCCATGACCTTGTTGAGGGTCTCGTTCTGTATGACAAGCCGGATCCTCTTGGTCCTTCCTCTCCTCCCTTTGCTGACGACCGCGGCGTCGAGCAGGCCCAGCAGGTCTAGCTCGGCGAGGATGCCGCTGACCCTTCTCTGAGTCAGAGCGTCGACGCCGGCTCGTCGGGCGAGGCCCTCGTAGGCCATGTAGAGGTCGCCTGTGTTCGTCCCGTGCAGGAACCTTGAGGCGGTGAGGAGGATGAGCTTGTTCTGGATGGGCAAGGAACGGAGCGCGTCCTCGACCCTGTTGCTCTCGACCCTCTCTGAGGCCTTGCGGATGCATTCCTCCGTGACCTCGAGTATGCCTTCGCGCTCCGCGATCTCGCCGGCCACGCGCAGGAGGTCGACTGCGCGCCTCGCGTCTCCGTGTTCAGAGCCCGCCATGGCAGCGCAAAGATTGAGGACCGCGTCGGGCACGACCCCTGGCCTGAAGGCTATCCTGGCGCGGTCGGCCAGAATTGTGCGGAGCTCGTCAGTGGTGTAAGGCGGGAAGACCAGCTCCTCTTCGCCCATGCTGCTGAGGACGCGGGGGTCGAGGTCGTCCTTGAACGTCAGGTCGTTCGAGATTCCCACTATGGTGAAGAAGCCGGGTTCCACCTGCTCTCCTGCCCGTGTAAGCTGATAGAGGACGTCGTCCCCGTACGTGTTGACGAGGTAGTCTATCTCGTCGAGGACTATGATGAGGTGGGCCTTGTTTTCCTTGATTGTAGTGAAGATTCTGTCCAGGACGGTGCCGATAGAGAGGCCCGTCCCAGGTATCTTCTTGTCCGGAGAGAGGGGGAGGGACTCGGCTATCTTTGAAAGGGTCCTGTACTCCGTGCTCGCGATCCTGGTGTTGATGTAGCAGGTCACGATCTGCTTGGACGTATCCTGGGCCTGTAGTTTGTCCACGACAAGTCTGGCGACAGCTGTCTTCCCCGTGCCTGTCTTCCCGTACAAGAGGAGGTTGGAGGGCTTTGAGCCGTGCAGAGCGGGCGCCAAGATTTGGGCTATCTGTCTGATTTGGTTCTCCCGGAAAGGAAGCTTCTCTGGCACGAACTCGGTCGAGAGGGCCTCTCGGTTCTTGAAGAGGGCGCGGCCTTGTTTAGCTCTCTGGAAGATTTCGTCGATCGAGTCCGGCACGACGCATCAGTGGAAATATTGGTTTAATTAAACCGGTAGGCCCCTCCGTTTCCACTGCAAGCCAAGAAGAAGATGCTTGTTGTGTCTTATCTTAGCGAAGAAGATGCTCGCTCTTGGTTCGGTTTGCCGATTAATTTCATCGATTGACTAGTAAGAACGACAATTACTGCGCGGCTAGTCAAACGAGCGCCTTCCCACGCTCGATCTCTTTCTCCACTGGAAACCCACGGGTCCCTCTCGAATGTGAATCACGTGTGAACCCGACTGCCAACCAGGACTCACGATGGCGAGACATAGCAAACGAGCTGGCTCCATCCTCGTTCACACAAACAAGGCCTGATTGGACCCCTTTGTTTCCACTGGAACCACTATTACGAACATATGCTCGGCCGGCTATGTGAAGTTCTGTGAAGAGGGTTCGGCGTCTCACAGACCTGTCAAGCTTTCTTTGCACCCAGTTCACAACTTCACACCATTACTCGTTTTATGAGGCCCGCCATCCCGTTCGGGCCTTGCGGAAGAAGGTAAAGGTCGAGATTACTGACGAAGAGGGTACCACATACTCATTAGCGCTCCAGGGCAGGTTCTCTCAGGAGAAGGTCATGCGGATGATGGAGCTGCTCGACCTCTTAGGATCCGCAGACCACCGAGCTCAACAAACTGTGTCCCCGAACGAGTCGTCCACATACGGCAAAATCCTCAAGCTCATCCAGTCCTCGTACACCGCCAAGGAGTTCTCCTCGGCGGATATCGCACGTGACTACGAAGACCTGAATGCGACGCCCATACCTCTTAGCACAGTCTCGACTTACCTCTCAAGACTCGCCGATAGAGGCGTCCTCAACCGTCAGAAGTTTGGAAACTCTTGGGTCTACAGGGTGTCACACCTGCCCAAGGATCAGCTGGCTACGTAAGTCCTGCCCTGGTCGGTAATCTCATAGACATACGGCTTGTGTCTGTCGTTCCTGACCACAAGGCCCCTATCGAACAGAGCCTTCATCAGGCGCGCGGTGTGTTCTCGAGACCTTCCGACCTGCTCCTTGATCTCGGCAGAGGTCTTGGGCCCGCCAGCGAGCAGCTGTAAGACCCTTGACTCGGTCTCAGTCCCTTCACCCGTTATTACGGCCAGAGGCACAACAACCCTTCTCGCTATTTCTGCAGGTCTGCTCGCTTCTGCCTGGGTAGGAGACGCTTGAACCTGCCTAGCTCTAGGCGCAACCGACCCCATACCCAATTTGGCTGAAAGCACCTCCGTCTTTGCCATCAAATCTATTATTCGAGTGTCTACAACGGAGAATCTCGAGTTCATAGAGTCCCACACATTCTTGGCCAGGGTAGTCGACTCGGCTGACTCCTGGACCAAGCTCCTATACCTCACCAAGAAACTTGCAAGAATCACAACGGAAGCAACCAGGACGGCTGCGGAGATCGCAAGAAGGTAATCCTCTGACATGCGTATCACAACCGGTGTGACGCTACATGATATAAGCTTGATATGACATCATATCATCACGATGCGATTCGCCATGACGCGGACGAGCTCGAGAATCTCACCCATCTTCTCAGGATCGACATCGGCAGGTATCATGCTGACGCTCGCGAAGAGCTTCTGCACTTCTTCGAGCCGCACCAAACCCAGTTGAAGGGCCACAGCGACCGTGAATAGCGACTTTAGGACATTGTTTTTCGCTTGGGCGAGAATCCTATAATGCGTACCCCTGCTGATACCAGAATCTTTTCTTTTCTTCAGTGCATCTTTCACATTAATTTCAGAGTTTGCGACCGCCCGTTGTAATTTTATCGTCTCTACCTGAACTCGCGTCAGGGATGAGAGATCCGAAATAGCTTCAGGCGCATGTCTCAATGGCTTCTCACGCAATACAATCCTGTATTAAGAATTATTGTACACATTTCAAAACAAACACATATTCGAAGAGGTAATCTCACAAGAAATGTAATATTTTGACCTTTAGAACGAGAATCCGTCCAAACAGGTCGTCCGAGTTCAGAATAAGATTTATGCAGGTGTCGGGGGGCTCATGACGACATGGGAAGAAGACGCCGAAAAGTATTGAGACAGACCCACAGGAGCCTGCCGAAGGTCTTCAGCTGTCCTCGCTGTGGCATGGTGGCTGTTCGCATCACATCACAATTAGATGAGACATCACATGATTATGTGACGATCGTGGCTTGTGGACACTGCACGAACCCACCCACACGCAAAGAATACAGGTTCACCACCGAAAGACCAGACATCGACGTCTACAACATGTTCGTAGACGACTTTGTAAAATCTGGTGGCTGAGTTGGGCCTAGTAGGTCCAATAGAAAGGCGTCTCACCTCACAGAAGCACGGTCATACCGGCCTCGCCGCACTAATCGATCCTGATAATTTCGACGAGCGTCGCGCAGCGGAGGTAGCGAGGAAGACCGAGAAGCTAGGATTCGACTGCGTCTTCATCGGCGGATCTACCCTTGGCGACCAAACACACCTTGATGACGTGGTGCAGGCTGTGAAGCGTAGCGTCACATGTCCGGTGATACTGTTTCCAGGTAACGTCACAGGCATATCACGTCACGCGGATGCGATACTCTTCAGTTCGCTTCTGAACTCCACGAACACGTATTTCATAATCGGAGCCCAGGCGATAGGCGCTATACAGGTCAATCGCTACCGCCTCGAGGCCATCCCGATGGGCTATCTCGTCTTCGGGGACGAGAGCACGACGAGTTTCATCGGTCAGGTGAGGTCTGTCCCGTACTCCAAGCCTGCGATAGCCGTCATGTACTCGCTTGCAGCCCAATATCTTGGCATGAGGGTGCTTTACTTGGAGGCCGGCAGTGGATCGAACCACTCCATGCCTCCCGAGGTCGTGTCCGCCGTGAGGAAGCGATTCAAAGGCCTCTTAATCGTCGGCGGGGGGATCACGAGTCCCGAGACTGCGGTGACTCTTTCCCGCGCAGGGGCTGACCTGCTCGTGATAGGGAACCTCTTGGAAGCAAAGGGCTTCCAGACAAAAATCTCGCCGATAGCCAAGGCGCTCAGAGACAAGCTTAAGGTCAAGCGCTGACTCCGAAACCAATAATCCTTGCCTTTCAAGGCCGACTCGGCTTGGGACCACAGCAGGAACCTGACCACCTTCCCGCACGACCTTGACGCCTACTACGGCGACATACTCAAGCAATACGAGTCCGCCTACAACATCGCCGAGGAGGCGAAGTCCAGGGGTCTCGATCCCAACGACGTAGTCGAGTCCAAGACCGTCTTCGATCTAGCCGACCGGGTCAACGAGATGCTCGGCCTCTCCCAGTTCGAAGGCCTTGCCGAGAGGCTTCGCCACCTTCTCCACACCACGACGAAGGAGAAGGCGACCCTAGCCATAGCCGAGGAGATAGCGCTCGGAAAGTTCGGCGCGATGAGCAAGGACCAGGCCCTCCAATACGCGGTGAGGACAGGCCTCGCAGTCATCACGGACGGGGTGACAGTGGCTCCAATCCAAGGCATCTCCACCGTCGTGATCAAGAAGAACGACGACAACAGCGAGTACGCCTCGATCTCATACGCGGGACCGATGCGATCTGCAGGCGGGACCGAGGCCGCGTTTTCCGTGCTGATTGCGGATGTCGTCGCGAAGAAGCTAGGGCTCTCTCCATACCGGGCCCGCGAGGAAGAGATTGCCAGATACATCGAGGAACTCAGGGTCTACGAACGCGAAGTAGGGAACTTCCAGTACCGGGTCTCGGATTCCGACGTCAGGGTGGCGCTCTCCAACCTGCCGGTAGAGATTGACGGGGTAGAGACAGACCCGTTCGAGGTCGTGGTGCACAGGAACCTCAAGAGGGTCTCGACGGACAGGGTCAGAGGAGGCGCGCTCAGGGTCCTCAACGACGGGGTCATCGGCAGGGCGCACAAGCTCAGCAAAATCCTCAAGGAGCTCCAACTGAACGGCTGGGACTGGCTGCCCGAGCTGAAGGGCGGTAAGCAACAGTCGGCGTCCGAGACCGAGAAGGTCGGCGCCCACTTTGAGGAGGTGATCTCAGGGCGACCGGTCATCTCCTCTCCTGGCGTCAGAGGAGGCCTCAGAATCCGCTATGGAAGGGCCATGAACACGGGCCTCTCCACGGTCGGCATCCATCCTGCGATTCCCGCGTTGCTCGACAACTGCGTGGTCGTCGGCACCCAAGTCAAGGTCGACGTCCCAGGGAAGGCTGCGACGATAGCCTTCGTCGACTCCATCGAAGGCCCCACAATCCGTCTGAAAGACGGGTCCGTTAGGCGGGTCAACACTCTGGCGGAAGCCGAACAATACCACGACTCCTTGGAGATCATACTTGACATGGGGGACGCGCTCGTCAGCTACGGTGACTTCCTTGAGAACAATAAGACCCTGGGACCCTCACCTTATGTGGTGGAATGGTGGCTCGAAGACCTCCCAAACGCGCTACGTTCCGCTGGCGAAAACGACGTTCTCGATGGCATGCAACCTGCCAGGATGAAGGAAATTCAAGGAGGGGCCACCCCAACCGCTCTTGAAGCCCTCGACATCTCGAGACAACTAGGAATTCCTCTCCATCCCTCCCACACGCCAAGGTTCGACAGGCTCGAAGCCGGGGATGTGATGCAGCTGAGGGAAACGATGAAAATCTCTGAACGTGACATAGAGGTGAATATCACATCACATCACACCGAATCCATGCTGCAAGAACTACTAATCCCCTATGACCGCGGGAAAGACCTTGCTATAATCTCTGGAGAATGGGCCACCATCATCAAAGCACTGCTACCCCTCGGCAAGAAGCTCGATTCGCTACCAGAATCACAGTCAGGCCCTGACGAGACGCTCGAGTTGGTCTACAGTCTCTCCGGCATACGGGTCGGTAGACAGACCACGGCCACGGTGGGCATGAGGGTGGGGAGGCCCGAGAAGGCGATGCTCAGGCACATGAAGCCGCCCGTCCACGTCTTGTTCCCGGTCGGGGCGGCGGGCGGGGCCACCCGGGATCTGTTCGCAGCAGCCAAGCACGGGAGCATGAAAGTGGACATGGTCAACATATTGTGCCCGTCATGCGGGAAACGGAAGCTGGCGAGCAGGTGCGGCGAATGCGGCGAGGCGACCATCCGCTTCCTCTCATGCCCGCGCTGCAGCCAAGTCATAAACGCCGAGGAGGGACAGACCTGTCCCCGGTGCAGGGTCGAGGGCCTCACCCACTCCTACTACAACCTCGACATCAGGGAGGTGATGGATGCGGTCCAGCGGAAAGTGCCCGAGGCTGCGCACTCTCCCATCAAGGGCGTGCGGGGCCTCTCGAGCAGCTCGAGGTACGCGGAGCCTATCGAGAAAGGGGCCCTCCGCAGCAAGCACGAAATCTACGTCTACAAGGACGGCACGGCCCGAGTGGACATCACCAACGCCCCGCTCACACACTTCCGGCCGAGCAACATCCACACGGATCTTGACACGCTGCGCAGGTTGGGATACGAGTCCGACCATGAAGGCAAGCCCCTCACTGACCCTGAGCAGACGGTGGCGCTGAAACCTCAGGACATCGTAATCCCCGAGGGCACGGCGCGCGACCTCCTCCAGGTCGCCGGGTTCGTGGACGACGAGCTGGAGACTGTCTACGGGCTCCCACGCTTCTACAACGCCAAGACGGTAGACGATTTGAGGGGCCGGGTCGCCGTGGGCCTTGCTCCCCACACCTCCGTCGGCGTCGTCGGGAGAATCATAGGGTTCTCCAACGCCCAGGTCTGCTTCGCGAACCCATGCTGGCATTCTGCCAAGAGGAGGGACTGCGACGGAGACGGCGACTCTGTGCTGCTGCTCCTCGACATATTCCTCAACTTCTCCGTCGAGTACATCCCCACGCAGATTGGGGGCCTGATGGACACGCCGCTGCTCATCCAGCCAATCATACTCCCTGCAGAAGTGGACGACCAGGCCCACAACTTCGACGTGGCCTGGAGTTATCCGCTCGCGTTCTACGAGTTGACGACATCCTCTCCGAACGCCTCCAAGGCCTCTGGCCTGATCGAGACCATCCGCGACAGGGTAAACAAGCCCAACCAGTTCTACAACTACGGCTACACTCACGCGACGAGCTCGATCACGATAAGGTCGCCGAGGAGCGCCTACTCCACGCTGATGACCTTGTCCGACAAGATAGCAAAGCAGGTCGAGGTCGCCGAGAAGATTCAGGCCGTCTCCGCGAAGCAGGTCGTCGAATCGATAATCAAAACGCACCTCATCAGAGACATAATGGGGAACATGAAGAAGTACTCGACCCAGTCGTTCAAGTGCAGAGGCTGCGGCAAGACGCTGCGCAGGCCCACCGTCTCCGCGCGGTGCGAAGTCTGCGGAGGAGAACTCAGGGAGACGCTGACGAGAGGCTCCGTCGAAAAATATCTCGCAATCGCAAGGCGGCTGGCGCACGACTACGACGTCGACCCCTACATCAAGGAAAGGCTCGACCTTCTCGTCAGGGAGATGGACCAGCTCTTCCCCGCCCGCGAGAAGAGCACCCAATCAGAGCTCGCTGATTTCGCAGGCTCCGAAGCGGAGCCTGAGGGCAAGCTCGTCCTCGACTCGCACGCCTAGCGGTAAAAGTACGCCGGCGAGTTGGTCTCGAAGGAATACTTCACGTGCTGGTGGAGCCTGCGCAACGAGCGCACTCGCTTCTTCACCAGTTCGACCTTGTCGGTGGTCAGTGCCACGTGCATTATGTCGGCCACCTCCTTCATCTCGCTCTTCCCCATCCCCAACCTGGTTAGCTCGGAGACTCCCACCCTTATCCCGCCAGGGTTCGTGTAGTGCCTTCCAGCCTGGAGGTCGCCAGGGAGCAGCTGGCGGTTCGCGATGATGTTCATGTCCTCGAGCTTCTTTTCCACCTTGCCGCCGTCCCCATATCTTGTCACGTCCATGGCTACTTGGTGCGAGCTCGTATACCCATGGTTCTCCCCAAGCACGTTCTCTCCCTTCGCTGCTAGGCTCTCGGCCAACACCTTCGCGTTAGAGACCACAGCTTTTGCGTACGCGTCCCCGAACTTCAGGAACTCTGCGAAAGTCAGGGCCTTCGCGGCCACGTTGTGGAGATGGTGGTTGCTCGAAGTTCCCGGGAAAACGGACTTCTTCAGGGCGTCTCCGTATTGAGCCTTCGAGACAATCACCCCTCCCTGCGGACCGAAGAGCGTCTTATGCGTGCTGAAGGTCATCACATGGGCCCCTTCGCCGAGAGGTGCCTGAAACTGCCCGCCCGCAATCAGGCCCGCGACATGGGCGGCATCATAGCAGGGAATAGCGCCGACCTCGAGCACCGCGTCCGCGAGCTCCTTGACGGGATGGGGGAAGAGGAACAGGCTCCCCCCGAACATCACTATCTTCAACTTCTTTCCTCCCGAGCTGATCGACTTCAGCTTCTTCTTGGTCTCGTCCACGTCTATGTTCATGTTCTCCTTGTCGAAGACAAAGTATTCGATGTCCAGCCCGTGGACCAGACCCGCTGTTCCGGAGAACTCCTTCTTCCCGGCGGAGATGTGCCCACCGTTCGGGATTGAGAGCGCCATCATCGTGTCTCCAGGGTCCGAGAGCGCAGAGTAGACCGCGAGGTTCGCGCAGGCCCCAGAGACAGGGCGGACGTCTGCGAACTCCGCGTTGAAGAGAGACTTTGCGAGACCCATGGCCTCCAGCTCGATCTGGTCTATGAACTTGCAGCCCGCGTAGACGCGCTCACCAGGCCAACCTTCCGCATACCTGTGCCCCAGGTCAGAGGCGAGAACCTGCCTTACAGGGCGCGAAGCGACGTTCTCGCTTGCGACGAGAGGCAGACTCTCGGAGAACCACTTCTCGTGCTGCTTGACAAGCGCAATCACCTTGCTGTATTGATTCTTCACGACGCTTATTCGGCCCTCGTCAGTAATTATTGTTTTGCGCGGGCCGCGTTACGCAAACACTCGCGACACCTTTTAAAGGGGCGACGCCTCGGCGGAGAACGAATTACGATGAGCAAGAAGGGAAACCAACTACCTGCGTCCAGCGCAGGGTTGCTCAGGTTCTTCGAGGATGAGACCGAGGGGGTCAAGATAAAACCAGAGATCGTCCTCATCGCAGCGATCTCGCTCGTCATCGCCTCCATACTCATGAACCAGATATTCCCCGCTCCTCCGGCCACCACGACGCCGGCAGCGGCCTTCCTCGCTCTATTATTCGGGTAGATTTCACCTGTATGGCTCTGCAACTGAACAGCTAGCACGCCGCTACCGGCATCTGTTCGTCCTCCCGTCGTTCTCCGCGCTCTCTGGCCTTGTGGCGCTCTCGAGCGCTCTCCTCGTCTTTCCCCTGATTGCGCTGGACGGATTGCCCGTCGCCGCGGCCGTCCTCGTCTTCATCGCGATCGTCGTCACCTCGGCCCTTGTCACATTCGTCATGAAGGCCGTTGACCGCGACTCGATCATCTCACTCCGAAGGATGTTCGGCCTGACATTCGCGGCAAACATCCTTTGGGCCATTCCCGCCACGAGCGGCTCGCTTGTCTCCTGGTTGACACACAACAACCAGCACAGCCTCAACGGATTCGTCCTCGGCGCCTTCCTCGCGTGGAGCCTCGAGCTGCTGGTCATCAACGGGGGCTTCATTTACAGCACGACAAAGAGCGTCTGCATAGCCGCGGTTCAACCGCTGAGCACGCTCCTGCTGGCATCGGTGTTCCTTCTCAAGGCCAATACCGCAGTAATCTACTCGACCATACTCGGCCTAGTTGTCCTATCAATCACTGCGACCTTTTTGGTCAAGTTCAAGACGTTCAGGACAGAGAGCGCCCGCATCAACTCTCTGGAGATACTTCAATCCTTCCTGAAGACCTGGGTCTCCCACAAGGCATCGAGCTTAGAGAACTACTTCACCATGTACTCGCAAGGCGAACCCGTCGTCACAAGGGTCGTACTTGCGTCCGCAGCAAACCAGGCAGCCCTCGTCCTTCCAGGCGTCCACCCAGGCCCCTTCTTCCCCGTCGGCAGCTACAACATCTCAGAGCTCATATTTCACGAGCTCCGCAGGAGCGGCATGACGCCGATGGTCCTCCACGGCGTCGGGGGCCACGAGAGGAACCTCCCAACCAACGAGCTGGCGAGGCAATATGCAGCCACCATCGCCAACGCCGTGGGGTCGCAAGGGGCCGACCATCCCGTCCAGACGATGCGAGGCCCAATCAGAGTCGAGGCAGGCCCGACGACGATAACGACGTTGGGGTTCGGCAACCACATAGTGGCCTTCCTGTCCAGCGCTCCTTACAACACCGACGACCTTCCTCCCGGAGTGATAGACCAAGCTATCTCTGCCGCAAAGGAGATGGACATCGAGCTCATGCTCGTAGACGCGCACAACTCGATCGGCGGCAAGGATTGCGAGCAGCCGCAGGTCGACTGGAGAAAGGTCTTCCAGGACAACTCGCAGAGTCCGGAGGAGGAGTTCGACCTAGGCGTGGCACACTCTTCAGAGCTGAGGTTCGACCACGGCTCTGACATCAGCGACGGGGGGGTCGCCGCGCTGGTCTTCAGGAAGCACAGATCGACCTACGCATTGATAACCTCCGACTCGAACAACGCCGTGATAGGGTTGAGGCAGCTGGTCGCCGACGAGCTAGAGAAAGAGGGCGTCGTGCTAATCGAGCTGTGCACCTCGGACACTCACAACTCCGCTGCAAGGTCCCTCACGAGCCGCGGCTATCACGCCCTCGGTGAGGACAGCGATCGAAGGGTGCTCGCAGCCACAATCAAGAAGCTGGAGAAGATGGCCGAGGGCAGACTGTCGCACGGGAGCATAAGCACGGTCACATCGAACACCACATTACCATTGATTGGCGACAAATCCTTGAACGACTTCGCAGCACTCACCCACGAATCGCTCCGCTTCGCGAGGAGGTACGCCGCCGCGGCGTTGACGTCTACCCTCGTAATCTGCATCTTGGCGCTGTT
This sequence comes from uncultured archaeon, assembly GCA_963799775.1. Classification (GTDB taxonomy): domain Archaea; phylum Thermoproteota; class Nitrososphaeria; order Nitrososphaerales; family Gagatemarchaeaceae; genus Gagatemarchaeum. The sequence goes on along the minus strand of CAWCYD010000003.1, from coordinate 1,790,645 downwards.
TCTCTGAGGCCTGTTGAGAGAGCTTGAAAGTCCCCCACGGATACATCGTGACGATAGAAGGCATCGACGCGGCGGGGAAGAACACACAGAGCCTGTTGCTCGCCAAGTCGCTGGGCAAGAGTGGCCTGAAGACGTTCCGCATGTCCTTCCCCGACTACGACACGCCGATAGGGAAGGAAATCAGATCCTTCCTCTCCGGCGCCAGGGCCTACCCTCCCCAGGTCCAGCACATACTCTTCGCCGCGAACAGATGGGAGAAACTGGAGGCGATCCAGTCGCTCCTCCGACAGGGCGCGGTGATAATCATCAACAGATATACCGAGTCTAACCTTGCGTATGGCAGCGCCAATGGTTTGAGCATCGACTGGCTTGATAACCTGGAGAGGGGTATGCCAAAGTCAGACCTGGTCATAGTGCTCGACGCATCTCCCCACGCATTGCACTCGCGGAGGCCCGGGACCAGGAAGGACTCCTACGAAAAGAGCTCGGCCCTCCAATCAAAGGCCCAGGGCGCGTACAGGGGCCTCGCCACGAAAAGGGGATGGAAGCTCCTCGACGCGAACGCCCCGGTCCCCCAAATCCAAGCAGCCGTGCTGAAGACGGTGGACGAAGCCCTCCGCAGGGACAGGAGTCTCTCTCTATGACGCTGAGATACGTCGCCGAAATCAGGGACCCATCCACGGATACATCAAGATCACACAGGAAGAACGCGAGCTCATAGACTCGATTTTCGTCCAACGGCTTCGGCGGATCCACCAACTAGCAGGCGCCTACCTAGTCTATCCCGGCGGCGTGCACAGCAGGTTCGAGCACGTCATCGGGACGATGCACGTGGCAGGCCTGGTTGCCCAGTCGATCGCCGACAAGGTGGGCCTACAAGAAGACGACATCCAGGACCTGAGAATAGCAGCGCTCTTGCACGACGTGGGCCACGGCCCTTTCTCCCACCTCTTCGAGGAGGTCCTGACCGAGAAGACCGACCTCACCCACGAGGGACCTGTCCCAAAGGATAGTCTCGGAATCAGTGGTCGGGGACATCCTGAAGCGGAACGGACGCCCTCCCTCCAAGATATCGAAGCTCTGCGTCGGCAAGTCCAAAGGACCACCCTTCATGAACGAGGTCATCGCAGGAGGGCTGAGCGCGGACATGATGGACTACCTCCTGAGAGACACATACTTCACGGGGGTGGAGTACGGCAAGGTGGACATCCAACGCGTCATCGACTCGTTAGACCTAAGCTCAGACCGCCACCTCATACTAGAGAGAGCGGCGCTCTACGCGTTCGAGGCGCTCCTCATCGCCCGATACGAGATGTTCAAGGCCGTGTACTTCCACCGGACGGTGAGAGCGGCGGAGCTGATGCTCGCCCATTCCATGCTACTCGCCGACGACGAGCTGCACCTGACCGACCTCACGAAAATCGAGAGGCTACTGAGGCTCACAGACGAGGTGGTCCTGCAACAGGTGGTAGACCTCGAACCGCGGAACGCAGACCTGAAGGCCGCACGAAAGCTAGCGACAAACTACGTGGAGAGGAAGCTCGTCAAGTGCGTCTTCGAGAAGGTCGTGCAAAGGAAAGACAGGACCATCCAAGGGATATTTAGCCAGAAGAGGTTCAGGGACGAGCTCGCCTCGGACATCGCCCAGAGGGCCGCAGTCGAGCCCTCGGACATCTACATAGACGTGCCCAACACGCCGTCGGTCCCATACACATCCGAACGGCAGACGTTCAACTCCATCACCCTCTTCTCGCACGACGCCGGCGAGTCCAAGAGGAGGTCTGAGACAGTGCCGATAAGCGAACTCCCACTGGTGGGGTCCATCACGGGGTTCATGGACATACTGAGGGTCTATACCTCCGTCACGAACAGGGGCAAGGTCACGAGCGCCGTCGAGGCCATCTTCGGCAAAGAAGACTTCATGTCCCGCATCTCCGTCTAGAAAATACATCTGCCCTGAAATAGGGAATCACCATGAGCCTGGGTGCTCCCCGAGGAAATCTTCCCCTATCCTTCCTTCAGGCAGGGACAGAAGGAACTCTCCCAGTCGGTCTACGTCTCCTGCAAGAGGGGCGAGAAGCTCGTCGCGGAGGCGATGAGCGGGTTCGGTAAGACGGCGGCCGTCCTAGCCGGTGTGATATCCGCAGCGACAGACGACGGGCTCCGGGTGATTTACGTGTGCCGTACAAAGAGACAGGTCTTCCGGGTCCTGGAGGAGCTGCAGCGCTTCTCCGGACGCCATCCGTTGCGGGCCACGAGCCTCTTCTCAAAGTTCGACTACTGCCTGCTCAGGCAGAAGGCCTTCGGAGTCGCGCCGGAGACGTTCAAGTGGTACTGCAGTTTCCAGACCTCAAACAACCTCTGCAGCTACTTCCTCAACGTCCCCTTCAACCGTGACAAGATCGAGAAGCTCGTGGACCATCACACCAAGACGCCAGGCCCGATGACGGAGCTCCTCCTTCGCGGCAACGAGCTCCACATCTGCCCCTACGAGGTGGCGCGGATGTCGGTGGCCCGCTCTGACATCATCGTCACGACCTATCACTACCTGCTCGACCAGAGCTCTAGGTCCATCCTCATCTCCAACGACGAACCTCTCGGGAAGATGGTAGGCGTGATAGACGAGGCCCACAACGTGAGAGACTTCCTCTCCGGCGACTCGACGACAGAGCTGGCATTCTCGGACATCCGCGCCTGCGTCGACGACTCGAAGAACCTCTACCTTGCCGACATCTCTTCCGCGCTCGCAGAGATCTGCGACAAGGCCTCACGTTTCTGCTCTCAGACAGAGAGCTGGTTCGTAGACAAGCCCGCATTCATCAACGCGATAACAGGCGACCATCCGAAGGACTGGCTCTCGGACCTCGTCTTCCAGCTGACGACGAACTCGGGCGTCGCATGGTACTCGGTGGCCACCATGCGGAACCTTCCCGTCTCCATAATCAAGGTGGGCGCTTTCCTGAGCGCCCTGCTCGCCTCGGTGGACCTCGATGTGGCGCTAGCGAAGTCCGACTCGGCCCTCTTCCTGATTGACACAAACCCGTCGCTCAGGTTCCTCAGAGCCATCGCAGGTTTCAGGAGCATCATACTGCTCTCCGCTACGATTAACCCCTCGGCCCTCTTCTTGCGCTCAATCGGCCTAGACCAGAACTCGACCTCGGTCCACACGGTGTCCACGGCCTACAAGTTCAGGATAAGGACCGTCGTAGACACCAGCGTCACCACCCGGTTCAAGATGCGCTCGAGCCAGATGTACTCAGAGATCGCGAAGAAGGTGGCAGCTATCTGCTCCTGCACCGCGGGCGGGGTGGGCGTCTTCCTGCCGTCCTACGCCGTGCTGGGAGCCGTGGCGGGCCCGTTACGCCAGACACTCGAAAGGCCCGGAGGAAACCAATCCTCAAGGATCGTCTTGGTCGAGAGACCGGGTCTCTCGAACTCCGAGTCCGAGGAGATGATGAGGGCCTTCAAGTCGAACTCAGGCCAGGTCCTCTTTGCCGTCCAAGGCGGCAGGTTCTCCGAGGGGGAAGACTTCCCCGGCGACCAGATGGACGCGTCTGTGGTGGTGGGTCTACCCTTCCCTCCTCCCTCACCCACGATGTTCGCGGAGTACAAACAGATGGAGAGAGACCGCTACGACAAACACGAGGCCTACCTGGTGCTGTCTCTGTTGCCCGCGCTGCGCAAGGCGTTCCAGTGCGCCGGTCGGCATGTCAGAGACCCAGGCAAGGTCGGCATGGTCTTCTTCTTGGACTCCCGCTTCGCCGCGCAGAACGTGGTCGACCTGATGCCTCCATGGCTGAGAGAAGACATGGTGGTGGGGAATTTCCCGGCCGAGTCAATCTCCACAATCACACGGGACTTTTTTTCAGCGGCCGGACGTCGTTGAAATTGGGTCCCTTGCGGAAGGCGATCCTCGCCGCCGCCATCTGGTCCTTGGTCGCGCCGACCACGCCCCGCTTCCTGGCGGACGTACCAGACTCGTCGACAATCTCGATTGACGCGGACCGCGGCAGTCGGACCCTCAGCGCGCTAGCAAACCGAAGCGAGGCCTTCGGCTCCCCACCCCCGACCTTGACCGTGGCCGAGATGTGAGGTACCTTCCGCACCACGTTTGCCACAAAGTCGACCGACTCCTCGACCGAGTTCATCGTCAACGAGCCAACCTGGCTCCCACCGTAGAATACCGCCACGCCAATCCTTGACCCAGGGTCGACACCAACCAGAAGCTCCCTTCTCGGCTCGTCGACGAGCAGGGAGAGCAGCTGCCCCTCCATCACCACCGGGTCCTTGTCCAAATCCTCTATCGCTACGGCGCCCCCCTCGAACGCCGAGGACTCCATCTTACTGGTGATGACAAGGTCATGGGCGAGATTAACCGTCTGCCCTGAGACACTTGAGAACCTTAGATGCGTCTTCTTGAGCCTGGAGACGATGTCGTAGTAGGCGTTCCCATCATCTGTCACGACCTTAATAGTCTTCATGACGGTTCCTGGCACGAAAAGGTCGCGGCGAACTTATGAGCGTTCCCACAGATGAGCAGGCATCCAAGTTCCTGGCACCCCTGAAGGGAGGCCTCACGGTCCTCCTCATGCACGAGGCCCAGGCGAAATTACCCATGAGTCGGTTCATCCTCGGATGCACGAGCCTCCGGTCAATCAAGACAACGGTCCTCGACACGGACGCCTTCTACTGCTCGAACATGGACAGGCTCGTAGACAAGGATGGACCAAAGGGCGAGCTGCTCCTCCTCCCCGAGGGAGACTTCCATGTCAGCTCCCTTCTGACCTTGCTCTCCTCGAAGAGCGAGCTCCTAATCATCGACGACCTGAACTCCCTATACTCACTGGCATCGGATTCGCGCAAATCTCAAGAGCTCACAATCCTGATGAAGCTCATCTCTTTGAACGCCAGGCTGAACAACACCTGGGCGCTGACGACCGCCTACAGGGCAGACTTTGAAAAGAAGCAGGGCGTCCAAGGCGCACGGTCTTTGGCTTTGCTCGGCGACCTGCTAGTTGACACGAAGGTCGATGCCGACTCCGTCATCCTCAAAGGGGCCTGGGCAGAGGAGCGGTTCGTCCTACGGGCCTAGTGCGGTCCACTCGGCACTCTACTTTGCGAAGTAGACGTACATCTCGATGTAGATCGCTACGCCAATCAGGATCAAGCCGAGGGCGAGGAAGAAGCCGACAAGCCTCGGCTTGACCGTCTGCCTACCGCTGAGATACGAGAAGTAGAGGCCTCCGAACCCCATCGCCATGGCCATCGCGTAGATCACGGTCTCCGCAATCGACTGGCCCGACCTGCCAGGATAGATGACATATTGCTGGGGCGTCGGGCTCGCCAGCGCGCTGACTATGCCCGCAGACATGATGATGATGCCTCCCATGTACAAGAACTCAATCCAGTTGTTCCTGACCGTCGCCGAAATGCGGCTCCGTTCGGTGACCTTCACGAAGCGCTCCCTAATCCCCGACACGTTCGAGTCGAACCACTGCCTTATCAAACCCAAAGCTCGCCTCTCTCGGTCATCTCGAATACCTCTATTTCCCGCCGGCCAGCTTTTTCGCCACCCTTATCTCCTTTTCAAGCTTCCGCTCGGACTTCTCTAAGGGGAGCATGCTCCGAAGGGCCTGCCGTCATGCCGCTCTCTTCGCTTGGCCGCGCATCGCGTAGACGTTCACCTTGCCGGGGCACCTGTCATTCACGCACAGCTTCCACGGACGCCGACCATACCTGACGTAGACGACTGGCCAACCACATCTACCACACGGCTTGGCTGCGACCTTGATGGCTCCACGCTGTGGGAGGGGCGCAGAGGCCTTGCAGCCCTTCGAGTAGTTCGTGCAACCCACGAACCTCTTGCCCGAAGTGCGGGAGCGGACCACCCATAGCTCCCCCTCCTTGCAGACCGGGCACCTCCCCAAGACGACCCTGCCTGGGCTTCCTCCTGCCAGCGAACCTCGCATTCTGCTCGCTATCTCGCCCTCCCTCACCCTGATCTCCCCGAGCTGCGCCACCAAGGTCGAGAGCGTCTGCTCGAAGAACTCCGAGCGGGGCATCCCGGTGAGCTCCATGCTCTCGAGCTGGGCCTCTATCTCCCGGGTCAGACGCGTGGAGATGATTTGAGGGCAGGTCACACGCATGGACTCGATGACCGCGAAACCCAGGTCCGTGGGGGCGAGCGTCTGCCCCACGACGTAACCCCTCTCTAAGAGGGTGGATATGATATCGGCTCGAGTCGCCTTCGTGCCTATCCCCTCGCCCTCCATCTTCTCGAGCAACGTCATCTGGTTGAACCTGGACGGAGGAGCCCGCAGGTGCTCGTCGACCAAGACCGACTTGCACTCGACCTTCTCCCCCTCTTTGAGCTCAGGCAAGCCTACTGCCCTGTCCGATCCATGTCGCTGTGTTCCAATCAGCTTCAGCCATCCCGGTGACAAGACAGCGGTCTCCTCCACCTCGAACTCATGCGTCCCCACGGAGATTTTGATTACCGTGACCTCGCGGACCGCGTCCTCGCCGAAGCACGAAAGGAACCGCCTCACGACGAGGTCGTAGACCTTGGCCTCTTCGGTCCCCAGAGACCTCTTCGCAGTCTCGCCCGTGGGATAGATCGCTGGATGAGCAGGATCCGCCCCCTGCCCTTGTACAGGGTGAAGAACACCCCTCGAAAGGATCTCGTTCACTGCCTCCGAGTATCCAGGTACGGCCCCAATCTTGGAGAGGATACTCTTGTGGTCGGATTTGGGGAGCCTCTGGCTAGCGGTCCGAGGATAGGAGATCACTGCCGCGAGATACAGCTTCTGCGCCACCTGGAGCGTCCTGCTGGGTGTGTAACCTATGACCCTGAAAGCTTCCTTCTGAAGGTCGGCCAGATTGAAGGGAGGCGGAGGTCTCTGGCTGAATCTCCTTCGGGAGGCGCTGGAGACGACCCCCTCTCTCCCCTCACATGCGGCCTTGACGTCTTCGGCGGAGCTCTTCGTCGCCAGCGTCGCGCTCGAGGAGTACTTCGCTTCAAAGACGACGCCCCCCTTCGCGAACGTCCCTGCCACCGTCCAGTACGGGATGGGGACGAACGTCTTGATCTCGACCTCCCTCTCGACGGCGAAGTTCAGCGTCGGGCCTTGCACCCGACCCATGCTGATCGTCCGAAAGCTCCCCGTGGACCTGAAACTCTCCGAGAGCGCCCTCGAGAGGTTGACCCCCCAAAGGAAATCGATCTCGTGCCTCAATCTCCCCGCGACGGCCGAGCCATCCGAAGATCCGAGCCTCTCGTCGCTGAACGCCGACGCGACCTCCTCGTTGGTGAGCGAGGAGAACCTGGCCCGCTTGGCCGAGACCTCTTTCCCGCCGCACGCGTACCTCAGTATGTTGTAACCTATCGTCTCGCCCTCGATGTCAAGGTCGCACGCGTTCACGAACGCGTCCGCTCCCTTGGCGAGGACGCTGAACGCACGTATCCGACCCGAGACGAACCCCACGCCCTTCTTCCTGACTGCAGAGAGCGGGAACCACTCCACGTCTGCCACAGGGTATACCCGCCTGTCCTTCACGACGTCCGATATCCCGTAGAGGTGTCCCGCAGCGGCGCACACCACATACTCTCTGCCGCCCGCGCCCGCCGCATGAAAGACGGAGACGTCGCCCACCTTCGAGACGCGCGGGGGCCTCGACGAGAGCGCTTCCGAGACCCTCCTCGCTGCATCCGGCTTCTCGCAGACGACCAGAGTGTAGCCCATGCTCTCTATCTTACTCGAAACATCGCGCATTGGAATCCTTTTAAGAGCAATGGCTCGACTTTTGCCCGTGACCTATGAACTCGTCTGCTCCAAGTGCGGCTATCCGATCTACTCTGGATTCGATCTCAGGTCACCAAACGACATTTTGAAGCCGTCAGGGTTCAGATGCAAGAAATGCGGGGCCAAGCTGAGCCCTGAGAATTTCAAGGTCGACGTCATGAAGCTCGAAGGAAGATTCACCTAGCGCGGTATCCAAGGCTGCGCATGTAGACGCACTGCTCAGGGTCCACGCCGAAGCTCGACATCCCATACCTCCTCCCGGGGTCAGCCCTCAGCCCTCGCACCAAGACGATGGGGGTCGATTCGTTGGCCTCGCCCATCATCACCTGGGCGCCAGAGCACAGGTCGTCCGCGATCGCCTGGCTGGTCACCTTCAAGACGTTCCCAAACAGGTCAGGCTTCCCGCGAAGGTCGACGATGGCCTCCATGCCCGCGGCGGCAAGAGCCACCCCAACGGTCCCCTTCCTGGTGGGCATGAGCCTGCTGTCCGAGACGACCACGCCCACGTCGACCCCCCGCCTGAACTTCACCCCCTCGACCAAAGCGACCGCAGACTCCAACGGACGGCGAGGATACAGGACCACGCTGCCATGCTCGACGTTCGACTTGTCGATCCCCGCGTTCGGGGTCAGCAGCCCCTCCTTCAGGGATAGCATGAACCCGCTCACGCCCCCGATCACATCATCGGACTCCCTGATTATGAGCTCGCACAGCTCGGGGGCCATATCCAGCCTCTTGGACTCTGAGATTGCTTGGTCGCTCGGCACCACGGTCTCCAGGTCTACCACCCGACCCTCTGAGATGGCGATGAACTTGCTCGAGACCACGAGGATGTCGCCGTCCCTCAGCTCGGGCCCCACCGTCTTGTCGACCAGGTCCCCGAGATTGAACGGGGCGCTCTTCCTCGGCGTCCTTATCGGCGTGAAAGAAACGGAGCGAATCAAATTACTCTTAAACAACCGAGGGAGGGCCTCCTATTATACGAAACGCGGCATGACAACCACCAAGACGACAAAGCAGACCCCGCTGTATGAGTTCCACCGCTCGCACGGCAAGATGGTTGAGTTCGCGGGCTACGACATGCCAATCTGGTACACGAGCACGATGGAGGAGCACATGGCCGTCAGGAACCACTCGGGCATCTTCGACGTCTCGCACATGGGCCGGGTCGACGTCGCAGGCCCCGACGCGGCCAGGTTCGTGGAGCACCTGCTCCCGACAGGCATCGCGAAGCAGCCGAACGGCAAATCGGTCTACACCCTCCTCTTGAACGAGGACGCGGGGATAATCGACGACCTCATAGTCCTCAAGGTGGAGGAAGGGAAGTATCTCTTCGTGGTGAACGCCGCGACCAAGGAGAAGACCTCAGGCACATGCGGAGCGTCGGCGCCGGCATGGACTTTCAGATGGACGACATCACAGACCAGACAGTGATGATCGCGATCCAAGGCCCAGAAGCCGCCAAGACGCTCCAGCCCCTGATCCCACTCCCACTTGCCGAGATGAAGAGGTTCACTCACACCTTCTCCACCGTGAAAGGCATCGACTCTGTCATCACGCGCACGGGTTACACGGGAGAAGACGGCTTCGAGATAATCGTCCACGACGCGGCCCAAGGGGCCATGGGAGTCTGGGAAGCCCTGATAGCCAACGGGGCAAGACCATGCGCCTTGGGTGCGAGGGACTCTCTCAGGCTGGAGGCTGGCCTGCCGCTCTACGGGTCCGACATGGACGAGGGCACCAACCCACTCGAGGCGGACCTGGGCTGGGTCGTCTCCAAGGACAAGCAGGGCTACGTCGGATGGGAGAAGCTCGCCTCGTTGGCCAAGCAAGGGCCTGACAAGGTCAGGCGAGGAGTAGTCATGGAGGAACGGATCCCCCGTAGAGACTTCAAGGTCACCGACCAGACCGGCGACGAGATAGGCGTGGTCACCAGCGGCGACCTTCTCCCCCGTCTTGAAGAAAGGAATCGCGATGGCGTACGTCGCGAAGCCCTCCTCCGAGTTCGGCCAGGCCGTCAAGGTCGTCGTGAGGGACGCTCCCAGCGACGGCAAGATCGTGAAGTTCCCCGTCTACGACGAGACGCTATACGGATGGAAGCGCAAGCCGCAGCAATAGTAAAAAGCGATACAAGCAAGACCCCGAGTGTTTGAGCACTTCTGCTTACAAGGTCGCGGACGGCCTCTACTACACGAAGGAACACGAATGGGCCAAGGTCACCGGCGACACGGCCCGCGTGGGCATAACTGATTACGCCGCCAAGACCCTGAACGACATCGTCTACCTGACCCTCCCCTCGGTGGGAAAGAGCGTGACGCAGCTGAGCTCTTTCGGGACCGTCGAGTCCATCAAGGCGGTCTCTGAGCTCTACGCGCCGCTCTCGGGCGTGGTGACCTCCACGAACAACGAACTCGCGACCCATCCAGAGCTGATAAACAAGTCGCCCTACGAGGAGGGATGGATCATCGAGCTGAAGCCCTCGAGGTTCGAGGAGGAGAACAAGTCGCTCCTCTCGCCAAAGCAATACGAAGACCTGCTAAAGTCCCTAGAGTCCGAGCACGGGTAGACCGCGATAGGGGCCTTTCACCCTCGAATCAGATAACGAAAAGCTCTTAAAACGCACGAAGGCGCGCTAACTCAAGTTTGAGTAGCACATTTTCCAACCTGCTACGCGGCTCCCTGCACCGCCCGACCTTGACCAGGCGGAGCATGATGGGAGGGATGCTACTCGTCGCAATCTTCGTGATCGCTATCCTGATGAGGATCTTCCCGGCCAAGTACGGTTTCTACCTCAACGAGTTCGACCCCTATTACGACTACAAGGCGGCCAACTTCATCGTCGCCTCCTTCGACGCGAGTTGGAAGGCGGGCCAGGGCGGATTCCCTGGGCTGCTGAAGTACTTCTCTTGGGTCGACTACACGACCTGGTTCCCCGAGGGCAGGGCGGTGGCAGCGACCTCGCAGGACGGCCTGCAGTTCGCGGGGGCGCTCTCGTACCTCTTCTTCAGGAACGTCTTCGGGCTGCAATACAGCCTCTACGATTACCTCGTCCTCTTCCCCGTGTTCGTCGGCGCCCTCACCTCCGTCGTCTTCTACTTCTTGGTGAAGCGCATCGCAGGCGAGGCCGGCGGACTCTTCGCCGCGCTCATGATAGCGGTCTCGCCGCCGCTCATAGAGAGAGGCAACCTGGGCTGGTTCAAGTCGGAGCCCCTCTGCATCTTCCTCTTCGCCATCTCCGCGTACCTCTTCCTGACCCTCCTCGACAGCCCGATGAGCAACAGGCAGCGAATTTTCCGCGCCGTGGTCGCAGGCCTTCTGGCAGGCTACGCGAACACCGCATGGGGAGGAGGGGAGTACTTCACCATCGCGTTCGCGTTCTTCTTCGTGATAATGCCGTTCCTGAACTTCGACGTCCCCAACATGTCCATGGTCGCCCTGCTCTTCGCGGCGGGTGACATCTTCGGGAGCGCGATATTCCCCAGGCCCGGGGTGGCCATAGTCACGAACCCCGTCGGCTTCGCTCTCATAGGCGGCTCGATCTTCCTCGTCGTCGGCCAGTGGATGCGGACCTGGGTGAAGCCCGCCGAGTACAGGTGGACCATGGTGAAGGTCATGCTCGGCTTTGGGCTCATCGCGTTCACGGTCCTGAGCTTCGGACTGCTCTCCTCCGTCAGCAGGAGATACCTCTCGACCATCCTCCCGTGGGCGAGGAGCGGCGACCCGCTCGTCCAGTCGGTCGCAGAGCAGGTCTTCCCGCTGGGATCCGACTACTTCTCGTCGTATCTGGTGCTCCTGTTCCTCGGCGTCTTCGGGGCCTACGTCGCCTTCAAGCGCAAGAGCCCTGCGATCGGCTTCGCGCTGGTCATAGGGCTCTCTAGCCTCTACATCTCGGCCGCGTTCGCGCGTCTCCTCGTCTACTCCTCAATCGCCCTCGCGATCCTCGGAGGCATAGGCTTCGCCGAGTTGCCTCTTCGCGCTCCTAAAGCCGGCCGGGCCTTCGCTCGTGAGGAAGAAACCGACCTACTCGACGCAGAGCGAGATGAGGGCGGTCTACTCTATCGCTCTGATAGCCCTCCTCGCGTTCCCAGCGAGCATCTTCTGGATACCCAACCCCGTCCAGTGCACGGGGAGCAGCCCTCTCTGTGACCAGAGCCCCGCCGACTATGGTGTCACGATAGCCAACGGTGGGACCGTCTTCTCTCACTCGCAGATTGTCGACTGGCTCCAGGCGCTGAACTGGATAAAGGACAACACGCCGACCAACTCCGTCTTCATCGGCTGGTGGGACTATGGGTACTGGGTCAACGTGATGGGGAACAGGACCACGGTCGCTGACAACGCCACCCTGAACGAGACCAGGATCGCCCAAATCGGGCAGATGTTCTTCTCGAACACGACAACAGGAGCGACCGAGGCCCTCAACATGGGCCACGGCAAGCCGACCTACGTCATCATGTTCCTGACAGGCAGCCAGGCGAGCTTCGGCGGGCAGAGCTACTACGTCCTGCAACTGCCAGCGGGCAACAACGGGTTCACCCCAGGCGGAGGCGACGAGAGCAAGAAACAGTGGTTCATCAGCATCGCCGGGATGAACGAGACGAACTTCATAGAGCCCAACCCTGACGGCTTCAACCTCACCCCCGCCGGGCTCACCAACACTGTCTTCGGGCAGATGCTGCCGTTCACCTTCGCGGGCTATTACGACATCACCAACTCCACGGCGTCGGTGACCTCGACCTACGCACTCGACCCCAACAACGGGGCGCCGCCTCTGCAGCTCTTCGCGTCCCCCTATTCGTTCCAGCTCACCGGAGATACTTCGCCGTTCCAGATCGTGTTCCACTCGTCAAGCCTGGACACGCCGCTCTCGTGCGGCGCGATACTCGGGCAGTCCGTGGCCTGCTTCTCGACCGTCTTGATCTACAAGGTCAACCAGCCGTAGACGGCTAGGCTAACTCGAGGCCTTCTCCGTCTCTGGGGTCTGGTACGCGAGAGGGCTCCTCAATCGCGCATACTTGTCGTCGGGAGAGTACTTGGCGGGCGCAGCCATCACAGTAGCCTCTCCGCACTGAGGGCACTTCGCCTCCATGGTGTATCTGTGGCACTTTGGGCACTTGAGCAGCAGGTTCTTCATCGGTCAGGCCCCGCCGCCGTACTTCCTCGACATCTCCCTCTTGCTCGTGAAGCTGCCGTGCTTGCCTATGGACTCCTCCATCTTCTGGAGGACCGAGCCCATCACCTTGTCGGCTTGCTTGTAGTCGTCGGCGGTCACCCTCACCCTGTAGCGGGGGGCTCCGACGTATGTCATCTTGATCTCGGCCACTGAGGAAGCGTTGAGCCCCGCGGCGAGCGCCTTCTTGATCTGGACGATGCCGTCGGGCGCGGTGGAGCTCATCTCCACTATGCTCCCCACCTCGTACTTTGGCGATGCGATCTTCTCCTTCGCAGCGGTAACCAGCTCGTTCACGAGTTCGGCCGGCAGCTCCATCGACGCGAACGTCTTCTCCCCTCGCTTCGACGCGTCCTCGAGGGCCTCGTAGAGGGTGCCGTACCCGTCCTGGAGCTTCACCACGGTCTCCGAGAACCGCTTGTCGTCCATGCCGAGCTTCTTCTTCACCATGGAGAGGATGGTCACCGCCTTCTCCTTCTGCTTCCACTCGATGAGCTTGTTCCGCCGCTCCTCGTTGGTGACCTGCCTGAGCGAGAGGTCGACCTCGCGCCTGGACTTCTCCGCCCTCACCACCTTCAGGACGAGCTTCTGACCCACCTTCGCGACCCTGTCGATGTTCCTCACCCATCCCGTGGAGATTTCCGAGATGTGGAGGAATCCGTTCGTGCCGTTGTACTCGTCGAGGTCCACGTAGATGCCGTGGGAGGTTATCTCCCTGACAGTGCAGAGGACGATGTCTCCTCGTTCGGGTAGCTCGCTTGTCTCCAAATGTGGTCCCTCTCTGTGAGGTTCGCCTGAGAGGCCGGTTAAAAGCCTAGTCCAGTCTCTTGACTACCGGGGCGTCGACATCTACCTTCCCCCCGGTCTTGCTGGCGAGCTTCCTTCCGCAGCCCCTACAGGTCACGTCCCTCGTGGACGCCGAGAACATCGGCCTCTCCTCCCCGCAGTCGGGGCACTTTACAAGAAGGAAGCTGCTCCTGGGCTTTGGGATGAACTCGCGCTCTCTCTTCATGCCACTATCTCCGCCTTTCTCAATCGGATGCCCTTGCGCATAGATTCCTTGTTGCATTCCTTGCATTTGAGCTTGAGGGTCGCTTTTTTAGTGGTCTTCGCCGTCCTGATCAACTCAGGGAATTTCTGGCCTCCGTACCCACGCTTCCTGCCCGCCTGCCTCCTGGCTCCCCATGAAGATGCCCTCTCCTTCCCTTTCTTGTAGAGGGAGATTGAATGGACGGTGTGCTTTTTACAAAATGGACAATTTGTATTAAGTTCCTTGGGGATTTTCAACCGAAGCCGAACGCCCGGATTCACTCCTCTTTAAAAGGATGGTAGTCACCCCTTCGCGAGTAAGAACAGCCGGGTGGCTCGAATTTCCTCATGGGCGATTAAAAGCATGGTCAATGCTTAACAAGCAGAAACCTAAATGACGAAAGGCGTCCCGCCTAATCCTCGAATCTGCATTCGATGCAAACAAGAATATCAGCCGACAAGCGGGCCGCAAAAATATTGTAGCGATTGCCGACAGTTCGCCCGATACGCATACAACTTGAATTGGAGAAAAAAACACCCAGAACAAAGACGTCTCATAGACGAGCGATTCATTGCCGGAGACCCGGTTTACTATCGTGAACTGAAAAAATATGTCTATTACCGATGGCGAGAGAATCTCAGACGAGAGGTGTTCGGCCATTATTCCAATAACACCTTCAAATGTGCTTGCTGCGGCGAATCAGAGCAAGACTTCCTAGTGATAGATCACATCAACGGTAATGGCAACAAGCACCGCCGAGAGATTTTCGGAAAGATAAACGCCGGAGGCTATAGAATGCAGAGATGGCTTGTCAAGGAAGGCTTTCCTTCCGGATTCCAACTACTCTGCGCAAACTGCAACACGTCGCGAGGAAAGCACGATGAATGCATCCACAAGAGCACTCCCGTGGTCCCGCAAAAACCAACGCGAATCTCTTCCAAGAATCAATATCCAGAAAAATCACAAACAAACCTTATCAGTCTCAGCCGGCCGTTAGAAAAGCTGCCGGGCCTAGATGGACACTAGGGCGCGCCATTCGTAATCTTGCAGAATGGACACTCCGATGTCACATGTTCATCATCGCCCGGCTTCCAATCAAACTCCCGGCTGATTCTTGTCGACCCACCAGCTGTCGAGCCCTGAGTTAATCTTCGCCATGAAATCTGCAGGAGGCTCAACCGTCAGCTTGTAGACCTTGTCTCCAGGCATCATGCTCGACTTGGCGGCGAAGACGTTCGCGGCAAAGCGTGCGACGGTCTCTGGGTCGGTCCTCCACCTTCTTTCAAGCAGAGTGATCTCCGACCTCTTGTGAAAAATCGGAGGGACCATCCAACATCGCTCCCAGGACGGACCGTGCCTTGACCTCGTCATTGCACAGTATTCCCACCGTGAAGTTGGAGACCGGGCCTCTCTCCGTCGCCACCGGGTCAAGGTTCATCACGATGTGCGCGAACATGAGCACTCCCTGTTCCGGGTCAAACTTCCTCACCATGACATAGCTGACAGGCTTTTCGTTTTGTCCGTCGATGCCGGGAAGATACCAGATTCGAAACCTGTCGCAGAACGCGTTCCACTCGCCTCTGGCGAGAAGGCTGAGGTCGATGTCAATCGGGGAGAACGGGACCGAAGCGACCAACGAGAAGACCTTGCTTGTGCCTCCATTCAGGTATGTCTCTAACGGGATCCTCAATGCCATGTTAAACACACGTGCAACTTAAGCGCCCACGTTACACACCTCCAGATGACGGAGCTGAATAATGGCCGGGAAGCAACAAATAAGGTATTATTAGCTTAATTAGGCGTAAAAGAGGCTATTGCTCAGAGATACGCGGCGCTAAAAAGTAGAATATCCTCGCACCTTGTTCGTTGAGCCTAAACTCAAGTCTTGTTGGTTTCTTGGACGCGTACTCGAGAGTGACGACGTCAGCCGCCGAGCCCACGGCCCGACTCATGTTTGCAATGTAGTCAATATTGTAACTTGCCTTGGCCTCTTGCTTCACGTCGAGCTCTAGCAGCTCGGCCCCTCCCTTGTCGAGCTGTATTGTCGCGGCGCCGGTGTCGCTCTTGCCTGAGAAAGAGACGCCTTCCTTCAGAGAGGATATCATGACCTGGTCAGCGACGACCGAGATGTCGCCCAGGATCTTCTCAAAGACGTTCTTCGCCATCGACAGCTTCACGTCGAACTCCAGCTTTGGGAGCGGCGCTGTCCCCGGGGTCGTCTCGATCAGATGGATCTTGAACTCGCGCTTGTACCCATTCATTATCCGGAGCGTCACGGCGTCGTCCTCCCCCGATGCGATCTCGATGCTGTCCTTGGCGTCCGTCCTGGAGATCAGCTTCACAAAGTCCTCCACCCGGACCGTGAACTTCGTCGCCTTGTCGACGTTGAACTTCTCGAATGCAACCGAAGGCCAGTTGAGGTCGACGAGGGCTATGTGAGAAGGGTCCATGGCCCGGAAGATCAATCCCTCAGGGCTTATCTCGAATGTGGCTTCCTCCACGAGGGTCTTGATGGCAGAAGCGACCGCCTTCCATTCCGTGCTGCCCGCGGATTTAGCAAAAAACATGCTTGAGATGTTCGCCTTTGCTGTGGTCCATCGAGGATAGATAAAGATTGGTCGCCCCACGCGGTGCCCGAGACCACTTGTTCACTAGCAAGGACCGTTCATTGTGAATACCGTGCTCACATCACCCGAAGGAACGGAAAGAGTGGTGCAATTCGATCCCACAGGCGGAACGCTTGACGAAAAATCATACGTCTTTCCCTGATATGCCACGACAAAACTGAGATTTCCCAGTGTTGAGGCTTGTGGAGGAGAAATGGGTGTAAGCCATCCTCCAGCTCCGACGGAGAAGTTGTTCAGGTACACCATCTGAATCTCTGGCGGCTGGCCGTTGAGACTGCACCCGGTCTGGGCGACAGCATTGACCGACAACCCTTGAAGTATCGTCTCGTTCGTCGAGTCGGAGATTATCCGGAACTCGAAGCCACCGCCACCGGAGGGGAAACACGAAGTTAGAAACGTGTCATTCTGTGTGTCAACACTGGTTCCCGTGACGAGCAGAACCGAACTTGTGGTTGAATTTCGCACTGACGAAGTTGTCGATGTGAACGAGGTGGATACCGTGCTCTTCACATGCTGCCCTGATGAGATTGCATAGTATCCCAACCCGACCGCAGCGACCAATATGATTACCCCCAAAGCGGAAAGGAGCACCCTCGACCTATATCTCATGAAATCTGCGGATCGAATCGAATGGAAGGGTGCCAATTAATTCTTGCCAACCGACTCACCAATCTTATAATCGACCCTGCTACGAAAGCGCCCAGTTGTCCGTGAGCAGCACCAAGCCCGAGAGCAGCCCATCCCAGACGGACGAGAAGACTACGGCCTTCCTTCGCAAGACCTTCCGCGAGCACTACTTCAAGCACAACGGCGACGTCGAGCCGCCGACGATGATCCAGAACAGGGAGTTCGGCTACATCCCGTTCGGCAAGGGGATGATCAGGCACCTCTCCTACAAGTCCTTCGGGGAGCTGGCCGCCGACCTCGTCAAGCAGGCTCCTTCCTCTGTCTTCTGCTCCAACGGGGTGTACTCCGACCCGACGTTGCCGATGGACGAGAAGGGATGGAAGGGGGCCGAGCTCATCTTCGACATCGACGCGAACGACATCCCCACCCCCTGCAGGGCGAAGCACAGCTTCTGGGCTTGCAAGAGCTGCGGCAAGATAATGAAGTCCGCGGAGAGGCCGCCCCGCTGCTCAAAGTGCGAGGGGACGAACATGGTCCAGCTGCACTGGAGCTGCGCCGTGTGCTTGGCCGCCGCGAAGGAGCACGTCTCACGCCTCCTCAGCTTCCTCAAGAACGACTTTGGGGTCTCTAGCGACAAGGTCAGCGTCTACTTCTCCGGAAACAGAGGTTATCACCTGCACGTGAAAGACGAGAGGTTCGAGGCGATGGACCCCTCCGCGCGCGCCCAGGTGGCGAACTACATGAAGGGGACAGGCCTGGTGCGTCCACACGTCTCCGACAATCTCCCTGCAGGATGGGCCGGAAGGATATCGACGCTGGGAAACACCCAGTCGCAGAGGCTGGAGACGCTCATCAACGCGTTCAGCTCGAGAATCGACGAGTCGGTCACAACCGATATACACAGGATATTTCGGATGCCGGGGACGTTGCACGGCAACTCCGGTTTGCTGAAGATCAGGGTCCACGACCTGCAGGCCTTCAGGCCTGACTACGACCCGGTATTCCTGGGCGAAGAGGCGACCGCGGTCTTCGTGCAGGGTTCACCTGTGTTCACGCTGAAAGGCAGAACCTTCGGACCTTACTCGGCCGAAGAGGCGGAGGTGCCCCTCTACGCGGCCGTCTACATGATGACCAAGGGACTGGCCAAGGTGGCAGAGTAGATGGAGAACGAATCGACCATAGAGCGGCTCGGCAGGCTGGTGGAGCTTGAAGAGGCGACCGACGAGCTCACGGTCATCCCCTCCGACACCTATGTCAGGCTGGCCAGCTACGCCCAGAAGCTCCGGGCGACCTGGGGCGTCGGGGAGGACGCCTCGAGCAGGCTGGCGAAGAAGCAGCTCTGGCTCATCGAGGTGATGACCCGGAGGCTGCTCGAGGTCCGCATGAAGAAGGCCGAGAAGGCGTCGACGCTCCCCGAAGAATCGAGGCCGGCGAACCAATCCAGGAACCTGCTGCCAGAGGAGCGATATGTGGACCTCGTCCTCAGGCAGCTAGGCAAGAAGGAGGAGAGGTTCGTGAAGGCTGTCGTGGACGGCCAATCGTCTTTCTTCGCCCTCCTCCAACGGAGGGAGATGCAAAGGATGACCACCGTGAGGATGTCAAAGAGGGTGGGGGAGATAATGGGGACCGACCTGAAGAGGTACGGGCCGTTCGAGGTCAACGACGTGGCCAGGCTGCCAGCGGGGAACGCTCAGGTGATGATAGCAGGCAAGCAGGCAGTCCCTGTGTCGACCGACGAGTATTAGGAAGGAACCTCAGCAGCTACGAGTAGCTTCTCCAGGTGTGGTTGCATTTCAGGCACCTGTAGAACTGGGTAGGCGGCTCGTCCCCGCTGCGTGTCTGCAAGAACCACCAGTTGGCCTCGTCGTGGCCGCACTTCGGGCACTCGATCTTTGTGGTCGGAAGCGTGGACAGCTTGCTCTCCTTCTCCCCCACGACCTTGATGGTCGGGAGGTCGGTGAGCTCCTCCTCGGTGGCCTGTGTCACCGTCTTGCCGGCCTTGTCGGAGTAGCCGCAGTTATCGCAGAGCAGGGTTATCATGGCCCCTCCCTTCTCCCCTTTCACTTGTTTGAGCTTTAGTCGGGTGCCACACTTTGGACAGAACTTCACTCGGAACCACCGCTTGTGGCCTTGTTCACAGCGTCCAGCAGCTCCCTCGAGTTGGCCTGCGCCCTCTCAAGGCTCGCAAGGAAGGCCTTCTCGGGCTTGATCCTCTGGGCGCGCACCTTGACGACGAGCTTCTTGATGAGCGGGTGGGGCGGAAGGACGCCTGCGAAGGTCACGTTCTTCTCCTCGAGCAGCTCGTGGTGCACGATCTCGGCGAGAGAGTAGTCCTCTCCGGTCACCTCGACCGTGAACTCCCTGTCCTCCTTACGAGAGACCTGGACCTGCATGGCTTTCGAAGCGGCCCTTTTCGGATGTTAATAAACTTCTGTTGAATCGTCCACTCGTGGCCGGATAATCAGGAAGACCGGAAAGTCTACGGCTTGATGTTCGCGGTCCCGAAGTCGTCGGCGAACTTCCTCTCCTCGACATTCCCGCAGTTCTCGCACCTCGCCCTCCCATCGCCTCTGGGAAGCGGGGTGCCGCACACCGTGCACAGCGCAGCGAGCACGCCCATATGGGGCTCGTCGATCGACAGCTGGTTCATCCCGTTCAAGGTGCTCGCGACCCTCGCCCTGACGACGTCGGCGAGCTTGACGTAGGTCCATCCGCTCCCCTCTCCCTCCGCGCTCCGATCGCGTGAAAATCGTTCCCGGGAAGCCCTTCAATACCTCCTCGCCGTTCAGATAGGTAATCCTCACGCCAGCGGTGCTCGTCATCGCCGCCTCGACCTGGCCCACGACCACGTCCCCCACTCTGGGAACCTTGGCGACCACGACAGGCTTGACGGCAACCTCTCTCTTCGAGAGGTCCATTCTCGACCACGCCTGACATGGATGCCCTGATAGAGTCCGACTCCTCGTAGGCGTTGCTCCCGGGGACGAACTCCTCCGGATATGCTAAGAAATCCCCTGGCAATACGACCTTCTTCGCGCCCGTAGCAGGTTTGCTCATCTCGATCTCCTCGGAATCTGTCCTACCGTGAGCTCTATCCATTTGGGCCTGTGTAAAAAGTCCTTCATCTCCCTCCCCTCTAGCAGCCCCACCAGCGCGTCCGCCTGGGGGATTGAGAGGACGGGCTTGCTGAACGTGAACCCATCTATGGAGATCCTCGGGCAGGCCGTCTGGACGAACGCCTCGATGTGCGTGTATTGCGCCAATCTGTCGGGCGTGATGTCCCGCATCGCCAGTCGCACGACCTTCTTCCCGTGCGCCCGCAGCCTGTTCGTGATCCAATTCGAGCGCCCCAGCATCATCTGCCCCTCCTTCAACCCGGTGACCACGCCGAAGACCTTCGCGTCGAGGGCCTTGTAGACGGCGAGTATCGCCCTCTTCTGCCTCTCCTCCACCTCCTCCTTCATGTCGCGCATCTCCTCGAGGTAGGGGTCCAGCAGGAACGTGGGCTTTCCTGTCGCCGTCGCGACGCCCGCCGCGTGGAACTCGCTCTGGCCCAAGTAGCAAAAGGCGTCGACCTTCTCCGTGTTCTCGAAGACGGTGGAGAAGTCGCAGCCGAACGTCTGGCTCGCCAGGAGGAGGTTGTTCTTCCTCCCGAGGAGAACCTCGAAGCCAGCTTCTTCCAACTGCTTCTTGACGGGCTCGAGCTCATCAAGATGCTGGCTGAAGGTCGCCAGCCCTATCCGCCTGTATTTCGAGAGTAACGGAATCGACCTCTGCACGACGGACTCGAACTTGATGTCGTCCTTCGCATCGACGAGATACGTGTAGTCTCCGACCTCCTGGACCGAGGCGTTGTGACCGATGTGGAGCGCCATGCTCGCCCCCAGCTTCTCCACCTCGTTGTCCACCGTGTCGCAGATCCCGAAACAACTGTCCCCGACGAGCACACAGGGGACGCCGTACTTGAGCTCGATGACGCGCATGAGGTCCATCGTCTGCAGCAGGAGGCCTCCTGGCGCGTTGAGGATGATCTTGGTCGGGTGCTTTTCCTCGATTAGGTTGAAGACCCGCTCGGTGTCTATCTTGACAGTCAAACAGCCGCCGCTTCCGCTTCGACCTTCTTCTCTAATGGAGTTACGACCACCTTGTACTTCAGTGGCAGCTTGGTCGTCGCCGCCTTCATCGCGGCCTTTGCCTTGTCCAGGTTCTCGGCTTTGACCAGGACGTCCAAGATGACGCTGCCGATGTAGACCCTTGCCGCGACGCCTATGGGCTTGCCGAAGGCCTTGCGCATCCCCTCCTGGAGCCTGTCTGCGCCCGCCGTGGCGATCATCTTGTTCTCCCGCATGACGACAAAAGGATACGAGACCACCCGAAGGTAGAAGTTGTCCTCGCCGACGAGGGTGAGCTTCTTGCTGGCCGCCACCCTCGCGGCCTCAAGTGCGTTGCTCCTTATCTGGAGCCGGGTCGTAGCGACTAGCTCAAGCTTGTAATCGTAATCGCCCCTGAACTTGCCTGTGGTGAACCTCGCGACCTTGGGATTGGGGGTGCCGGGGGCGAACTTCTTGTTGTAGAACATGGACTTCGCAGCTCTATAGTTGGCTCCGTGGACCCCCCATCACCTCTTTAATGGGGCGCCGGCTGATTCACCCCTAATTAAGCTTCGTTCAAACAAATTCCACTGCAATGGTAACGCTCGGTGATGACACTCATTGCATCAGCAAAACGCCCCGGCGGAGGCGCAATTAACCCTGTGTATGGCAACTATGCCCTGCCTACTTTCATTTTGACAACACTAGCGGGAGCTAGAGCAACCCGCAACTCTCGGTCACTCCGTTATAGTGATCGTTTGGCTCGGTGGTGCGAGCAATTGTGATGTGCAGGGATAGCCGGCCACGCGTATTGAACAAGGATTGTATTCCTTCGTTACGAATACAGTGACTTTGTACGTTCCGGAAGGCAATCCTGAAGGGGCGCTGATGATGCAGTGGGTAAATCCTGATGGCTGTATGTCACAGCCCGCCCCAAGCGAAGATTGCCCGCTGCTCGTGGTGACGTTCTGGCCAGTCACTGCGTCTTGAACGAATGCGGTCACCACGACTACGTAAGATGTGTTCTGAGGAGGCTCGATCACGGTTGTTTGAGGATACGGTGATGTCCTGATGATAGTCGTGGTCGATGAGACGACTATGGTCGTTCCATTGCTTCCCGTGATCGCGGTTGCCGATTCGCTCGCAGTCGCCGTCTGACCGGAGAACCCGAGCGTTGCAACGACGCAGAATGAATTCATGTCACATACCGTTGGGGAAGTCGACTGCCACACCAACGGGTATTGTATGGAGGTTGATGACGACTGATTGGTTGACTGATTCGTCGATTGGATGGTTGAGTTACTAGCCGAGACGTTCGAGGGAACCGCTACCGTGCTTGACCGGATCAGCGCGCTGGTCTGGGTTATCGTGCTGGTCGGGGTCATTCCAACAAACCCGACGGCCACGACGCCCGCCACGATAATGAATGCGAAGATTGCCTTCTCGTTCATCGAGCCCTTCGTGGAATCTCCTGGTCGCCTCCCCATAAACTCTGTCAAGGACGATGCCCCGGCGGAGGCGCAGCGAACCCTTTACGCATGGGCGAATCACGCTCTTCTCAATGTTGAATAACGACGGCGTCTACTGATTCTTCACTGTCGGGGGCTGGGCATGGATTCTAGTCGGGTGGCGTCCTACGTCTTCATCGCTGTGATAGTCATTGGAGTGGCGGCCCTGGGTCTGGCAGACCAGCTGCAGTCTCCAACCACGGCGGCCACACAATCGACCTCGATATGCCCAGCGTCCTATCCTTTTTCGATCTTATCCAACCAATCCAGCCCGTCACCGCCAAACGCGCTACCTCCGTTCGTGATCGACGCGGGTTCCTCGATGGTCGTCTGCGTTGCCTACACCGATTTCTTCAACCAGACCTTTTCGGAACCTACCTATGGCTCGGCCTACCTCTGGACCTCATCCGGACAATTTGCTCCGGCGCCGGACGTCAGCATCTCCTCGTCGCCGGCCTACATCAACCTCACTCAAGGTCAGAGCGTCATCGTGGCTTACACAATCACGGCCAGCCTCCAGTCCAAAGGCTTCTACGCCATCACCCTGCTTCAGATCTGCCAGCCGCTGGAACTGGCGGTCGGATATCCGGCGCCCCTGGTAAGCTACGCCGACTTCCCGGGGGCCAATGGACCGCGAAGTTGTCCAGCGCAGGAAGTGAGGGCAGCGCTCATCTCCGCCGAAGGAGGATACTCGGGGTCTTTTCCACCGTGAATAGATAATACATCTCGGCGGAGGCGCAATGAACCCCCTGAGATTCAGTGTTCCACTGGATGTCTCCTAAAGGGAAATTCGTCGGGGGGCCAAATTGCCGATGAGTAAAAGCATCCTCGGCGGTAGCCGTTGAGGTCGAAGAAATCGAACGCCTTCTGGGCTTCGCGAAGTTTCTGCCCAACCAAGAAAGGCTGGATTTCCTTCAGAACTCGTAGCGCTCTTATCCCGGAGACATCCTTCCTCCATATCGGCTGCCATCGATTGGGCCTTTCCGTTGGTCGGTTCGGTCTTGGAAGTCCGCACAAGTCGGCGAACCTAAAGACAGGATGCGGATCAGTCATCCTCAGGCCAAGAATCAGCGTCGTCGAGTCAGACATCTTGACGTAATGAGATTCCAAGGTCACTTCGCCTTGGACCAGGCCGCCAACCCATGCCCTATCATCCGTCGATGTGATGATGACCTCGGGAACTTTGCCTCGATTCACGAGCCCAACATTCCAAGGATGAATGACCGTGGTTGGGTTTACAGATTCGAGTCGTGATTTCAAGGTGAACGAATCAGGCCCCGTCGTAGGATATTCTATCCGCGTGCCTGTCAAGGTCGATGCAGCGGAACCACGTCTCTTGGTCCTCCAGGGAAATTCTTTCGTCGGCCAGACGTCGAGATTCCCAAAGCAGCCCGAATGGATTCCACGGGGTGCGAAGAAGGACAGCGCCTTCTCGGCCTCCTTCAACTTCTCCCCCAGTAAGAAGGGTCGAATCTCTTGCAGAACTCTGAAGGCCCGTAGGCCCGAGACATTCTTGTGCCAATTGGGCTTCCAATCGTGATTCTTGACCGGTTTTGACGGGTGCGACAACCCAACATAATCAGAGAATCTGAAGACAGGTTCAGGGTCTGTCATCGACACGTCGAGGTTGAGATACGTCACATCGTATTGCGTGAAGAACCTAGCTTGAATGCATCCTTCCCCCTGGGTCAATCCAGCGACCCAACGCCTACCTGTGGTCGTGGGGATGATCACCTGTGGTATGTTCCGCTGCATGAATTCCCGAAGCCACGGACGCTTGGACCAAACGGGCGGCCGCTCTATGCCGAACTTCTTCAGGTGATAGTAGACCACTGTAGGGGTGGCGTAGCCCAACCTGTTGACCGCCTCCTTCGTCGTCTTGCTCGTCCTCACGATCTCCTCGAAGTAGGGCAACCATTCCGGGCTCCCGAAAGGCGGGCGCGGCATCACTTTCCGCCTCCCAACTGCGAAAGAGCATATCCGAACCCATCCATCGAGTACGCCACATGGTCGGCGTGGACCAGGATCTCCCCGATCACCTTGGACAGGGTCGCTAGCTCTACGTGTGGAGCCTCTGCGAGGGCGACACAGCGGATTCCCGGATGCATACCCTTCAGGCGCCTGAACTTCACGTCGATGAACGCGGCGTTCCTCTCCATCCAGCCCAATGCGACCCCGCTCCTGGCCGTGGTCTTCCAGCACTCGAGCACCGTCCGGAGATCGCTGAGGAAGAAGTCCACCACTATCAGCCTGCCCCCGTTCGGGAAGACCGCGTGGGTGAGGTGCGTCAGTCTCTGCTCGAGGAGGAGGTCGCGGACCTGTCTCTCCTGCTCCGTCAGGGGGATGAGGGCGTGCGCTCGGGTCATCCATCTAGAAGAGGTGTTCATTGGGATAGTAGGATAATGAGCTATTTAACCACCACAAGGGTTTTATCTCCGTTAGTCTCCTAAAAGGAGCTAGATTTGAGCTAATACGACGCGACTGAGCGAGCTGGACGGTTCTACGATTGTTGCACCACCCTCTGTGACCGTCCAACATCACAAAGACTAATGCGCACAGACTGCAAGAGAACGCGACATGAGCAACTCGAGAACCACACTCTCGAGGAGGAGAGCGGTTGTTGCGATCGCGGTTATTCTTCCCATTGCGGCCATCATATTCTACGTGGTCTTTGTCCCTGTTTCCCCAGATTGGGCGGTGGTTTGTCCCCCTTCGAGTGGCTGCCCATTCATCTCCGGTCATCCGCCAATGGTTTCATTGACATACTCTCGCGTTGGGATTGGAGGGATAACAATTGATGGCCAGTATCAATTTTTCTATCGTCCTTGGGGTTGCCATCCAACATCTTACACGACCACGACAGAGGTGTCGCAAGGGACGACGACGCTCTCTGTGGGGCCTCTCACAGGAGGGTGCGACCAAGGGGTCATCGGCGGCAGCGCCCTCGATTTGCTGGTGATCCTCAGCGTCATGGCAGTGGTGTTCGGCGTGGTCCTGTTGAATCTTGAAGGTCATGACCAGAAGACGGCGGCGCAGGCGAACGCTTATTTTCCTAAGAGGCCTAGATAACACGCGGCTTGAGTCGGCAACTCGCCGCGCCCGGCACTCTCTCAAGAATCGAATTCGTCTTTCCCGACCAACAGGCTTCCTGGGCCTCAGATGTGGCTAACAGAATCTATGACAGCAGACGAAGCTACAGGAACGACCACTGCGCCATCTTCATCGACGAGGATTCGACCTACGACTTCCTCAATGCCTCCGAACTACAAGTTGACATCCTGAGCCCGGATGAAAACTGGCACTGGACAGGAGTTCAGCGCCACAAGAAGCTGAAGAGTGTCCTGGTGGCTGACTACGGGGAGTGGTTCCGGTGGTTCATGAAGTGGCAGAGGTTCAATGCCTTTCAGATCGTCGTCCTGATTGCGCCTTTCGGCCGGATGATTGACTCTGAAAGAAGGGGTTACATCGATGGGCTCCTCACGCGACTGCTCGCCAAGCCTAGCATCCACAAGACAATCGTCGTCGAAGAGGAATCCTTCCAGCCTCTTGCGAGGAAATGGTTAGCTGCCGAGGGGCAACCTGGGGAGGTCATCGACCTGAAAGCGAAGTTTGGACCCAGGCAGGCAAGCGAAGCGATCGTCTCGCTCCTCTTCGGCACACACCTCTCCAAGCAGGGACTGCATCTCGCCGCCGCGAGCACTCTCTTCTCCAAACTGAACGAGAACTGGGAGCACGAGCTCGAAGACAACATTCGCAGGCCTGCTCTCGTGGACACGATGTCCCGCTGGCTCTACACCGCGGGATACTACGGCAGGGAGATGGTCGAGGCTCTTGAGACGGAGGAGGTGGCGCAATCACGTGAGAATCCCGAGGAACCTCCCAAGCCTGTGTTCAGGCAGTCGAAGGAAAAAGGCCCCTCCGAGTTGGGCCAAGACTACCTCGAAGTGCTCGTCCAGAACCTTCTCGACCTGCAGGGCTGGTTTACCATCCAAAATCTCTTCGATTATGTCAACGCCGAGACTCAGAAGGTACTCCAGACGAGCGACTCGGTCCCAAAAATCTTCAACGACCACTTTGACTATGAGAAGCCAGCCGAGCTACACGTCTTCCTCCCGAGCCGACCCGCCCTGCGCGGAATAGCGGAGGGGCTAGCACGCGATGGAAAGCTGCAAAAGACGACCTGGGTCAAGGAGATAGGCCGCCCCGCAACGGTCTACCACATGCCCGGCAAGCTCCCGTTCGACCAGGCCAGCAAGTGCGGGCAGTGCGCCTTTTACGTCTCTGCTAGGCGCCAGTGCAGGATCTGGTGGCTCCTCAACAAGTCTTACAGCCACAGGCACGACAGATGGACCAGGGACGGACCGCATCCACTCTCCTCTTTCGACCTCCACAAGATGAGGAACTCGTGGCGGATAGGCCCGCACTCGACGGCCTGCCTCGAATTTGTCGACAAGAAAAGGGACTACACCCGAAAGACCCTTCCCGAGTCATGCGACATCTGCTACGAGGAGATGCCGGAGACGCCGCCCAAGGGAGGGATGGTGGTGTGCGGCAACTGCAGGACGCGCTACTTCACGCTCAGACAGAAGAAGGTGAAGGTGCTTACCAGCTACGAGCACGAGTTCAAGAGGAGATACGAGGCGCTCGCCGGCGTCGATCCCTCCTCGGACCTCAAGCGCCTCATCGAGGAGAGGCAGGGCTCTGCGCCTAGCATAGTGGAGCGGGCCATCTACGACGAGCATCGCACCCCAGAGACGGACGAGAATCCCGCAGAGGCGCCCAAGACGGTCATGATATTCCCGGGCGACAGGATGCTGTCGAGGGACGGGAAGCTCTACATCTTCAAGAAGCGGAAGGTCGAGTCCATCCCGCTCGCGGGCAGCACACTGATCGACCTGGGCGGCATCGTGGGCGAGGAGCAGACTGACATCCTTGCAAGCGCCGGCATGACAGTAAGAGCGCTTCCCAAGCCGGCCGGTCCCATGATCGAAGCCAAACCGGTCGATAGGTTCGACATCGCCCCGTTCGTGGAGGATATCGTTCGCTCTCAACCCGAGTTCATTCGCGGGATGGCCTTGGCGATGGCCCAGAGCGCGATAAACGCCACCGGGCGCGTCGCGTCTCTAGCTCGCCTTGAGGGGAGCCACGTCCAAGCGTCTATCGCAAGGCAAAAGGCAGTGATGCGACGCCTCGAACGGGTGCCGCCGAGCAGGTTCTTGGCCCATGAGGCATTGGTGATGAAGGAGTACTGGGGCACCTATCATCTCGCGCTCAATTCGGTGCTGCAAAGGTCAGGGCCGCGCAAGAAAGCGCGCTTCGTGAGGGAGTACGTCACGACCCCCACGGGAAGGGCGCGGGGGTACACGGCGATGGACGCGGCGATAAACTACCTGCACCAACGGAGGCTCTTCAAGGCTAGGTCAGTCAACGTGCAGTTGGGCCTTGACCCAGACCCGGGGGAGGGGTTCCTCCACAGGAAGAGGTGGAATCCTGAGGGCCTCGGGTTGAATCTGGATTTGATCGACCCCTTCAAGTTCGCGGACAGGGAGAAGCTGCTCGAGGCCGTTCTGGATTTCAGCGTGAACTGGAGGGACTTTTACAGCTCCACCGACAGGCATGGGGCACGCTTCTATTATCCGAGACCGGAGGTTGTTGGAGTGCTGGAAACGGTGGGCGAAGCAGCTGACGGAGTTGTTGTGTCCCGCGGAGAACGAGAGATCACGCTTATGGAAGCCTACAAAGACACCGTCCAAACACTGGTTAAGAATCTGAAGGCCAGAACGTCCCATTCATTCAAACCATTTGAATACGCAGTCGCTCTTCATTGAAAAAACTCCGTTAGAGAGAATAGTGGTCAAAGATGCCTTCTGAAAGGTCCCTTCGCTACTCAGAAATACCTCCAAGCAGCAATTAGACCATGCCTTGAGAAGGCAACGCTGGCTCGCGCTCGGCACTGTCCTGATTGCTGCGCTAATCCTAGGAGTTGCTCTAGAGATCCATCCTGCTCCTAGCTCTCAATCCAGTAGCACCTCGAGCTCAAGTACGGTGTCGACGACCCCTTCCATCACATCAATAGGTCAGGTCTCGACGACTGCCATCTCCACCTCGACAACGAGCAGAACATCTTCGACCACGCAGAGTGTGGGCCTTCCATTGACCAACTACACCGTCGGATCGAATGGACTACGGCTCTCCCTCTCGGTGAATTCAACCCAATTGGGTGTAGGTCAAAGCCTGCAGGTGAATGTATCACTCTCAAACAGCCTTCTCAATGAGATTAACATCCCGACAATCAACAACTGGCTTTTCGCGGGCGTTCCAATCTCAATGTGGCCAGATTGCTTCTACAGCAACCCAATAGGGACCCAACTCTTCACCCCGGATGCCGAAATCGTTGTGCTCAAGGGTCATTACTCCCTTGGCAACATTACGATGGCAGCCCCGAAATTGGCGACGAACAGTTCGTTGATTGATCTTTGCCATGAGTTCAGGACTGTCGGTAGCGTAATGCTTCGGCCGAACAGCACCAAAGCTGACCTCAACCAATTCAACGGCATCACAGGGACGAACGAGAGTTTCGCGACAGATTATCTAGTGAACAATTTCGTTACGAACGGCTACTGGAACTTCACCTCAAACGGTGGTACAAACTCATCAGTTCCACAATATCCAGCGATTATCTCATATTACGGCAACGCCGCGCCATTGCCAAGGACCAACCCCTTCATCCCTGGTTCTTACACGGTCGCGGTCACGGATGAGTGGGGTCAAGCCGTATTACTGCATTTCGAGGTAGACTACTCCAAGATCATCGCGCAGACTTCCAATTCCGTTACGGTCCAATCGGCAAACAACCTCACGCTCACCATGTCGATCAATCAGACGTCGACTCAGGTTGGTCATGGACTAACAATCAGCGTGGATGAGCGGAACACTCTACAGCAGACGAACAATGTTTCGGGTGCGTATAACTGGCCCATAGTCAATCCAGCGGTGAACGCAAGACTCGGAGGCAGTTCCATCTTCACCACAGGACCATGTAGGGGTGAGTATCCGATGGGTTGGGCCATCACCAAAGGTTACTACACTGTCAGCAACATGACAATGGCCGAATGGCTCGGGCTCTATGATTCAGACGCCTATCACTGCGGCATAGGCGTGGGAGGGGGAGTACCCTATGTCTTCCAGTCATCAAGTGACTTAGCCCAGATCGGGCAGGTCAGCCCGCAAGCAACAGGAATGTTCGCCTTTGGTAGCTTCAGTGGCTATTGGATGGGCGAAGGTATCTACGTGAATTTCAGCCCTGGAGTCTACACTGTCGTTGCAGGAGACGAATGGGGAGCCATCGCATTCCTGTATTTCACGGTGACATAGGATGAAGAGGAAAGAAGCGGCCTTCCTTGGGGCGCAGGCTTTGGTAATTGCTGCCGTGCTGATCTTAGTCTCCTTCCCACTGGTTTCTCCAATCCAGATAGGTAACAGCCAGTCGAACTCAGGCGGAGCTTCATCATCCTCAAGCCAAAGCTCCAGCGAATCGATATCAACGATGACACTGGCAAACTCCTCGACGAGTTCTTCCTCAACCTCTTCTCCAAGTACCTCTACAAGCGTTCAGAACTCTCCAAGCATCAGCCACT
This sequence comes from uncultured archaeon, assembly GCA_963799775.1. GTDB lineage: Archaea > Thermoproteota > Nitrososphaeria > Nitrososphaerales > Gagatemarchaeaceae > Gagatemarchaeum. The sequence continues at coordinate 1,760,153 of CAWCYD010000003.1, read as the reverse complement.
ACAAAGTGGAGCGCGAGAACATCACAGTATCCGGGGCTGCGGCCTGCGTCCCCGAGGAGCTGGAAGGTCTCGGCTGTCCGACTGGATCTCCAAAGCTAGGAAACGTCGATCTCATAAGTTACGAGAGTAGCCAATACTACGCGACGAACTTCACGTCTTACGCGAACGGACAGCCCGCAACTTATGACGTTTGGTTCTCGGGCACCACAATATTCTGCGTCAGTCCAATAGTCGATGAGTACCAACCATGTCCCACGTTCCCGACTCCTACGAGCGTGGTCAGCATCGGAACTGATTCGTATGCGAGCTCGACTGTTGGATCCAACGGTCTTCGACTAGAGGTTCAGGGTACGCCTGCGGGCTATGGCTCGGGCTTGATTGCAATCAATGCCGACGTCTTCAACACAAGAAATTCTACAAACGACGTTACATCGGCTGACCTATGGCCAATTCCCGTTGGCCTCCTTAGGGACACCTGCGTCAATCAGGCAATAGGTTTCGCGGTTTACCAAGGAGACAGCGTCCCTTACAATGCTACCGACACTCTATCCCTTCAGAATCCAGCCATTCATGACGACTGCCCTTCCCAAGGCCCTCAATACTACTACCAATACTCCTTCGCGCCCTATAGTATCTACGCTTCAATCATCGGGTTCAACGGCACTACCGAGCAATGTAGGAGCGGCTCGTGCCCCATATCAGTAACTGACTCTCTGTCGGGCTACTGGTCCGGTGCGCCAGACAATTCCAGCTTCGTCGAGTTTCCTCCTGGAGCCTATACCCTAGTGGCGATGGACCAGTGGGGTCAGGGTTGTGGCATACACTTTACAGTCGAGGCTGCGCCAAAGTCTACGACGGCATCTTCCCGTTCTGTCGATGGCCTTGTTCTCACGGCCAGCCTAAATTCGACCTCGATTGAGAGTGGCCAGCGCATCGCAATAACCGCGGACGAGCAAAACACACTCGATAATGCAAACAACGTGTTCACAGAAAGTAACTGGGCATTCTGGAACCCTCCAAATGCGGCCGGACACGTGTTCACTCCATTCGGAACAAACTCGTGCGGTGTCGAGCTCAACCCTATGGGTTGGGTCGTCACCAAAGGCTACTATGATGCCGGAAACGTAACCACGGCCCAATGGCTCGCGCTCTACTCCTACGCTGGTGGATTGTCCCGTGGCTGTACTGGATCTTACGTCGGCAACAACTTCACCTATCTGTTTGAGCCGTCGAGTGCTTGGGCAGACATTATTGTTTATGGATATCTACCAGTGTTTGCTACCAACGCATACAGCGGCTATTGGAATAGCAGTACCAGCACGACCTTCGTGAACTTCACCCCCGGCGTTTACACAGTTGTCGCGGCTGACGAATGGCGAGCGCTGGTGATCCTGCATTTCAAAGTGACTTGAGAAGTGAAGAGATGAGGGTCCAGCCGCTTTCCCATTATACGCATGTGCAAGGCTATGAGGCCCGAAGTTCAGCTCATTTACCGAGGATGCAACCCAATTCGGGGCCCTGACACTGAAAATCGAGGTAGGTGACGTTCATGTCTATCACGCTGACGGAGACAGCGTGAATCGGTTCATTGAGCTCACTATGCCCTCCGGCAAAAATGTGCAGGTCAAAGTCGCTCGCGTTCACTTGGGATGGCTGATAGCCAACAGCGAGGGCGTGGCCCCAGTAGACATCACCAGCCCCTCCATAGAACCCTTTCGAAGCTGCAGTCGTCGTGATGGTATAGATTACCGTGAAAGCGCTCGTCGTATTCGTGAGCGTCATGCTAGAGGGGAACGCGCGACCAGAACCCGCGTTTGTGTGCGAACACCCAAGACCAAGACCATTACCCTGCAGGCTGCACACCACTGCCATGAAGCTAAAGTTGATTGGATTTACGCGATTGAGCAGGAAACCCGCCAAGTCGGACCCCGTGTCCGATTGATAGGTGATGCACGCGTACGCCGTTGAAGAATCAGGCATCACCATCACCGGCGTGAAGTAGTCCTGCCTTGTCACCTGTCCGGTTGCATTGAACGTCTGTGTCATCCAGCCCCCATCAACCGGTTGGCCTGATGAGCAGAACTGCCCAATCCCGGATTGATCATGGGGAAAAGACAGCTCCGAGGAGGTGGTCTTGCTTTGACTCGCGCCGATCCGCGCGTTGAGCACGCCGACCTCGTTATACTCAAAGGCTGTCAGAGAGGCGAACACCAATGTGAGCGCTATGAAGACTGCAAGCAACACGTTCTTCGTGTTCGTCGCGAACGACCTAGCTTTCTTGTAAGACTGGTTGCTATTTAGGAGCATGAATCATTCCCATGCCGTTCGAGCCCTTCGTACATTCAAGCTCTGACCCGCTCCTCAGATTCATCCAGAAGGCGTAAGAGCAGCCGGGGACTCAATCGCACATTGTCATGGCAAAGTTCCCTGTCAGGGCGGAGCCCCAACAACTATCTTCAGCCGGCCGAACGAAGATAGCTATTGGAGCAATCGTAATTGCCTTGTTGCTGATTTCCCTAGGCGTCATCGGACTCGAGAGGTTCAACGCGACCGCAAAATCTTCCTCCGAGTCCTCTGCAAGGTCCATAGAAGCGAACGCGATAGCTGAGAACGCTCTTTACGAGTCAAGCCTCCAAAACCAATCACCGGGAAGCATTTCAGGCATCTTGAGGTTCTACACCAACTCGTCCACGATTGCATGGAACGGAAACCTGACTTCTGGAACTCCCTTTCCTAACCCAGGGACTTTCATCGGATTATCGAAGATACAGGAATTGTATTCTTCTATCAATTGCTATGACTGGCCACCGTCGGTCCCGAGTCCCCTGCAGTTCTCAAATCTCACCACACGTGCCACTGGGCAAGGAGTGGTGAACTCCACGTTCGACATCACGATTAAAGGCACGCGTCCAAACTGCCTCTTTTACCAAGCGTTTGTCTTCGTGCAGCAGGAATGGACCATTAGGAACGGCGTCTGGACAATCCAGAAGGAGAACTGGAGGTTCCTCACTTCATCTGTGTATTCGAGTTTTGGAATTCCTGACCCTGGTGCCCCGCCGAGTGCGGGCCAAGCTGAGAACTAGGCATGAATTCGAAGATGGTATTGGGCGCCTCGCCGCTGCCGCCGAGGGAAGTCACGACTCCACATTAAAATTCAGCATAACTGTTTGTCCCCACTCATCCGCGACAACTAAGGTATACCATCCGGGTATGAATTTGTGTTGAGCATACGGACCGACTTCCGGAAAGTTGTATCTCGAACATGACACGCCCTCGCATCCTTGACTGGGCGGTGTGAACACATCGTTCGCTTCAGAAGCATTGACCGGGCAACCCAAAACTAACGCGGGGTAGATGGCTCGGCTTGGTCATTATCCTAGTCGTCCATCAATGGACACTTCGGTTCCGACGCGCCGTTTCGCACTTCCTGCGATGGAATAGCTAGTAGCCCCACGAAACTCGTCGGGTCCGCGGCGGCGCCGCTCCGTAAAGGAGTGGGGTTCAAGGCGTAGATGGCTTGATCTTCTGCAAAAAACAACATGCCGCCGCCGACCGAAGGTGTGACGAAGTGTGGCAGAGAACCCGGCGCGAGGGCGGGGTCGGGGGTGAGCTGGGCAAGTAGAGCCCCGGTCACAGGGTTGAGGGCGAAGACGGTCCCGTTGTAGATGTCTGAGGTCCAGACAGCTCCAGCGGCCACGATGGGAGGAGCGGCGAAGAAATTAGTGTAGTTCCAAAGCGAGGCCAGGCTCGGGTGGGTCCCAATATGGACAGCGACGGCATGGAGGCCGTCAGCGCAAGGGATGTACACCACGCCGGCGGCATAGGCGGTGCTTCCCCAGCCCCCTCCCTTGCAGACCGAAAGGCTGTAAAGTTGGCCTCCGATTTGCCCCAACTCTGAAGAGTTCAGCAGGTAGCCTGTCCCCTCCTTGCCGATCGAGAAGATCAGGTCTCCAGGAAGCTGCGTGGCACCGGTCGAGCTGAGGTCAAGGTCGCCCTCATCGAGGGCGAGGTAATTCGTGGGCGAAAAGTAGTCGGCGACCGATAGCTTGGGGGTCAGCTTGATCACGCTGACTCCATAGTCGAAGGGCCCGGTCGTGCCGCTGTCCCCGGTCACTGCGTAGAGATACCCCGCACCGTCCGTCGACATCCCCTCAGGCTCCCAGATATCGCCCTCGCCGCTCGTCGGTGCCTCGTAGGCATATCCAGTGCCGTTATCGTTGGCAGCGTACCCCACGACCCAGCCGTGCGGGATTCCCGAGCAGACGACCGAATATCCGCCGAAGGGCACGTAGACCATTCCGTGGGCCAGGGTCAGCGCCCCGCGCTGCTCCTGGTCGGTATAATTGAGGCCGGGCTCGCTGACCTGGGCGCTCCACCTGACATGGCCGTTTCCGGTCTCCAGAGCAATGAGCCGATACCCGCTTCCATTGATTAACGCGACGAGGTAAATCGTGCCGGTCGCAGGGTCGATGACCGGCGTCCCAGTGATGCCGATCGTTGGGGAAATTGTCGGATGGCTTCCTCCACACTCGAACGGCGGCGAGGTGCTGTCTACAGGGGCGCCGAGGTGGTTCGACCACTGGACAGCTCCACTGGCCCCGGACATGGCGTAGACTGTGTCGTTCTCAGTAGCGACATAGACCGAGCCGTTGAAGGTCAGGGGCTCGGCATAGACAGGGGCGTCGACCGCTACAGTCCAGGCCACAGACGGCGAAGTGACGTTGGCGAGCGAGCCGTCGTAGCCGTCTCTCGAGTTGCTTTCGTGATAGGTTGTCCAATCATAGCCTGCGTAGCTCGAGGTCATGGTGGTGTTCGAAGTGCTGCTCGAGGTTGCACTTGCGTTGGTATTCGTCACCCCCACTAAGGTGCTAGATGTTATGGCCGCCGTCGAGGAGGAACCAGACTCGGTAGTCGCACTCGCAGAACTCGACTGGAAAGTCGAAGACGACGTCACACCGGCTTTTGAGGTCGTTGGAACGGTGGGTCTCGAGGGACTCCCCGTGGACACCACAAGGAATGCCGCCACCAAGAGGCCCCCAATGAGGGCAACGGTGAGGACTATTCCGACCCGGCCGCCACCTCTTCTCGAAGTCGAGCTGGCCAATGGAAATCAGGAGACTAGAGCATCTTGTTTACTGATGTAAATAACGTTGGAATGTTCCAGAGCATGGAGTCTGGCTGTTTGGAAGGAGTTTCTCGCCTTACGATTCTTTCGCGCAATTCATTGCTTGACTGATTGTAAACAGGTTCGCCAGGGTAGCTACTTCAAACTCTACATCTTCCCTTGAGTGCTCCATAGCCTGGAGCACACGACGCTTCACGATCGGAATCAGTTGGCTGACCAGAGCGCAGATTCGGGGGTCGTCTTCGTTTCTCATCTTCTCCGCATTCTGGACATATCGAGGGTCTCATTGGCCCATCTCTCGAACGCGACAGGGTCTTTCAACAGCTCATCTACGTAGCGTCTGGCGCGTTCTAGATCGCCGTTCACCACTGTGCGCTTGACCTTCGCCATCGTCTACAAAATAACGCGCCGGCCCCTAATAAGCGTCCACATTTCTCCCCAGAATCAAGACAGAAAGACTTAGCAGGTCTGTCCAGCCTTCGCATGGGTCTCCTTTGCCGTTCCTAGTCCCGCCGGAGAGCATCGATTCCCAATCCTCGATCCTCGTTCTCGCTTTCGGCGCCCCGTCTCTGCTCGAAGCGCAATGCGTCTTCAAGGACCGCGCCAAGGTCTCGATGAACTGCGAGGACATCGCCGTCGTCGACCACAAAGAGGGCAGACTGAGAGGACTGACTGACCTTGCAGGCGTGCACAAGGCAGCGCTGCCTCTTCCTTCCTTGGACTCCCCCGAGTTTGGCGACGCGATAACATTCCCAGACACGAACTTCAACTTCTCCCTGAGCTTGTATTGCATCCAAGGCGACCAAGAGGCCGTGTACGATGAACCTCACGCAGGAGCTTCTGATGACGATGCGCGAGATGGGCCTCAAGAAGGCCAACCTGATTCGCTCCCGGTCCGGGCCCGAGCTGCATTCCGAGCGCGTCGTGTCGAGGTCGGCGATGGACTTCGTGGTCTTCCCGATTGGTGCCAAGTACCAGTGGGGGGTCACGGTATACGTCCCCGACGTTGAAGGGTTCAAGGAACGGTCGAAGGAGCGCCCCTACGTCACCTCGGGGATATCTCTCTCCTCCCGCTTGGCGCGCCTCCTCGTCAACATCTCCGGGGTCACCAAGGGGCAGACTCTGCTCGACCCCTTCTGCGGCTCGGGCACGATCCTCGCCGAGGCCTTGCTCAAGGGGGCGAACTGCATCGGGGTCGACAGGAACCACGGGACGGTAGAGCGGACCAAGGACAACCTGGAGTGGCTGGCTTCGCAGAGAGAGCAGAACGGGCAGCGGTCCCCGTCGTATTCCATCCTAGTCGGTGATGCCACGAACCTCCGGAGGACTCTGGGCGAGACTGCCGTCGACGCCATAGTGTCGGAGCCGATTCTCTTGCCGACCCTGACGTCGCCACCGTCTCTCGAGAAGGCGCGTAAGCTTGTCAAGCACGCATCATTCATCTACTCAGAAGCCCTCCACGAGATGAGCGGCGTGCTGAAGAAGGGTGGCAGGATGGTGCTCGTGACGCCATCGGTGAGGACGAAGGAAGGAAAGGACGTGGCCCTCACGTTCGAGGGGATAGAGGACATCGGGCTCAGACCGCTCCAGCCACAAGGAGCGGCGCCCTACGAGTACCCCTTGATTGTGTCTCACCAGAGCACCAGATGGGTGAGGCGGACGGTCTACGCTCTGGAAAGGGTCTAGCCGATTTTCCCTTTGATCGAGAGCTGAGCCTTCCTCATCAGAGCGACGAGCAAGCCCAACTCCTTGGAGTTGACCTCTGACTTGAGCGCCACCCTCCGTGCGATCTGGACAATCCGCTCGGCCCTGTCCTTCTGCATCCCGGTCGCGAGCGCCAATTGGTAGGTATATCTCCCGAAGGCCTCACGCCTCTCCCTTGAGGCCCGTGAACCTGCCTCTGCCATGGCCGTCTCCCCTCTCGCAGGCACGCTGGTCGCCAGGTAGAGCAGTATCGCGACCGAATGACTCACGTTGAGCGTCTTGTAATCGGTCCTCGTGTCTATCGTCGTGACGAGGTCGCACAACGCCAGTTCTTCGTTGGTCAACCCCGTGGTGTCGCGCCCGAGGATGATCGAGGCCGATTTGGCCCCGACCACGCGCGCCAGAGCCTCTTCGGGCCTTGTCGTCCTCCTGCTGACGTTCGAATCTCTCCTCGCCCTTATCGCGGTCGTCCCGAGCAGGAAATCATGGGTCTTTCTCACCTTTGCGAGCGTCACCACTTCGGCAGCATCCAGAATGTCCGAGCCGTGGGAAGCATAGACCGAGGCGGCCCTCATGTCGCACTTGGGGTCGACGAGATAGAGCCTCTTGAGGCCGAAGTTCTTCATGAGGCGGGCCGTGTACCCAAGGTTGACCGGATACTCCGCCCCGAGCACAGTGATGCTCAGGTCCGTCAGGTCTCGGGGGCCCGCCACCTTCACTCGTCTCCATCATCTGTTCGGTTCACCCTTGCAAGCACACCGACCATCGCGAGGACTGACTCTGGTCGCAGCGAGTTCACCCTGCACTGGAGCTGGAGGTTCTCTGTCGCCGCAGGCGCAGAAGGTGGCTCAACGAGCCCGAGACTCTTGAGCGCAGCTCGCACGGTGCGCCTCTTCTGCGAGAAGATCCTCTTTATCATCGCAATCTCCTCCCTGCTCAACGTCTTCTTCCACCTCATCGTGACCAGACAGGAGTTCACCCTAGGCGGAGGGTCAAAGGAGAGCCTGCTCACGTTCGAGACGATCTGCACATCCGCCGACGCCTGCGAGATCACGGAGACCGCCCTGTAGGCCTGACCGCTGGGGGCCGCCGTTATCTTCTCCGCAAAGTCGCGCTGGAACAAGACCACCGCCCTGTCATATCTCCTCTGCGAGAGCCACTCGACGAACTCGCTCGACTCTGAGTACGGGAGGCTCGAGACGAGGACGTCGAAGTCAGGCGACGACCTGAACGCGTCCTCATTATGGAGTGTCAGCCCAGTTCCGGCGAGCTCTGTCCGGAGGTTCCCGTAGCTCTCCTTGTCGACCTCGTACGCTTCAAGGCTGGGAGTTAGCCGCACGAGCTCTTTGGTCAGCGCGCCCCTTCCAGTGCCTATCTCCAGGACGCGTTCGCCAGCCTGTATGGCCGCAAGTTCGACCATCGCGCTGACGACCGACGGGTCGTTGAGGTAGTGCTGACCCAGCGAGTGACGACGGAGCGCCTGGTGGCGGCGCTCACTTTTTGACGAAGATGTTGACCCTCGAGGCACCTGACAATTCCTCTTCGATCCGCTTCGCCACGAGCTTAGCAGGGTCACGCAAGCCCACGCGGTTCTGGATGTCGTCGAAGGAGGTGAACGGCTGCTTCTCTCTCAGGGCGATTATCGTCTTCATGAAGGTCTTCCCTATCCCGGGGATCAGCTCCAGCCCGTGGAGGCGCGGGGTCAGCGGCTGCAGTTCGTTGAAGTACGCCACGTATCTCGCCTCGTTGTTCTTCACGATTATCTCGCAGACAGCCAATAGCTGGGACTTTGACTCCGCTGTCAGGCTCATCGTAGGCGAGCTTCCCGAACACGCTGACTATCTTCGCCCTCCCCTCCTTTCCAATCCTCAGCTTCTCTCCCGGCTCAAAGTCCTGGTTCTCCTCGGCGAGCAGCTCCAGGAGGGTCAGCCTCTCCTCGCCGATGGCCTGGACTATAGGCCCCTCCCTACCCTTGATTATCGAAGACTTGCCGCCCGGGACGAAGTCCAGGACGTAGGCGAATTCCTCATACCTCTTCTCTGCTGGAAGCATTTTCCGCTATGACAACCCCCTGGCTCATTTCTCGAGTTTTGCAGGAAAATCAGGACGGCAGCTTGGATCATAGCTTGGCATCTAGTGCGCCCTTCTAGGGCCCAGAAGGGCCTCGCCTGCTTTTTAATGTTCTGCACGGGAGAACCTTAGGCAGCTAGGGCGACCGGTCTGTCACTCTTTTGACTTGAGTATCTTCAGTATCCTCTCGAGGGTCTCGGTCGGGAGGAGTTTCCTCCATCCTGCCGTGAATGTCCTCAGCTCCTCGATTGACTTCGGCATGATGTTGACCACCTCTGTTGCCTCCCCCTCGCTCAGGCCGCACTCGGTCTCGAGCTGCTTCTTCAGCTTCTTCGCGGCCTCCGGGGCAGCCTTCGCGAACTTTGATGTGTAATCGAGGGTCCTCTTCTGGATCTGGTCGGCCTTCTCAAGGTCGATCTTCTCAAGGATCTGGTGCGCCTCGGCGAGAGTCAGCATCTTCTTTGTGCTCGAAGGTGCGGCTGGCTCTGTGGCGGCCAAAGCTACTGCTTCGCCTCCAGCAACGGCATGATGTGCTCCTTCCTAGAGATGACCGTCTTCACCTTCTCCCCTACCATGACGTCGATAATGACCGCCCTTCTCCCCGTCTCCTTCACGACGCCCACCAAGCCGTTGAACCTCCTGTGCGGCATCCCCTTGACCTGGGTAGAGTCTATCTTGATTACGACCTTCTGGTTGGGCTGGTAATCGGTCAATATCTTGCTCAGACCTGTGGAGGTCCGTTTCTTGAGGAGGGCCCTCGTCCTGCGACGATATCCCTTCGATCTACCCATAGAGGAAACGTTGCCCGCCCCTCTATCCTCATTTAAAAACTAACTCATGAACGAGCGGTCGTTTTCACATGGTTTCAGGCCGGTTGCTCGACTCCCGGTCGAGGCCACACCCTGAGGATGTCGAACCTGTCACATCGAAGAGGCATGCCCATCGACTCCGAGAACGAAGGGGAGACCGCCTCCCCTGAGACGAGTCTCTTCACCGGCAGGCCCCCGTCTAGCTTGATCTCGGCCGTCATCTTCTTCCCACGGGCGCTGGCCTTTACAAAGTAGATCCTCTTGTCCACCAACCGCCCCTTGTTGTTCCTGTATTGCACAAGCGCGTTCCTCATGTCCTTCTGGAGCTTCCTCACGTCCTGGGCAGAGATCTTGCGCTCCGCGACTACCACAACCCTAGTGACGAAGGTGAAGGACGGGTGCTCGAACTTCTTCGTGACCACGTGAAGGCCTGAGACGACCAGGCCACCCTTCCCGGACCTGAGACGGAGCGCCTTCGGGGGGTGCCTGCTCCGAGGGCTCTTCGACTCGATCACGAAAGGCCGCCCTGGCGGGAAGACCATGCTGTCGGTGTCCTCGCTCCCGAACCATGTGAACTTGAACCTCTTCGAACCCAGAAGCTCGCCGAGCTTCTTCGAGACGAGGCCCTCCACGCTTGGCGAAGTGGAGTACCCGGTCCCGGCGCAGCTCTCGCAGCCCCTGCCGTTGCAGTCCTTGCAGAACAGGCGCCGCTGCGCGACCCCTCGCGGCTTTGTGTACTTGCCGTAGAGGAAGAGGGGCTTCGAGGTGACCGAGACCGAGATGCTCTCCTCGTTCATGTCGACCAGCGCTGTGAGGTCAGGATGGAGCCTGTCGACCTTCTTCCCGGGCGCCCTCTTGACGACCTCGCGCCCAAGTCGGTTCGACAGCTCTGACTTCACCGTCTCGCGCCCACGGATCTTCATGACCGACCGGAGCGTGTCCTCCCTTTCCTGCATGCCAGACGGAAGGACCAGCCCCACGGAGAAGGTCCTGAAATCGTATCGCTTCAGCTGGGAGAGCATCTTCTCTGAGATGCCTTCGAGTTCGCCGGAGGCCCCTCTGCAGATGTAGCAGCCGCTATCGTCCTCGGCGAGAGCTATCGCCCGCCCCTCTGACCCTTGTCTTTCTTTGCAGAATCTACAGAGTCGAAAATCTACGGGCTCATCCACCCGGGACTTGACCTCCGGCTCTCCTGAGGAACTGCCTCATCTCGCGGCCCTTGCCCGACTTCATCATCGTCTTCGTCTGCCTGTATCTCGCGATGAGCTCCCTCACGTCCTTCTCGGTCCTTCCCGAACCTGTGGCGATGCGCTTGACCCGGGGCGCGTTCAGCTTCTCGGGCGCCGCCCTCTCCTCTGCGGTCATCGCCTGGATGATGCTCTTCCAGGTCTTCATGTTCTTCTCCGCCTTCTCGAGGTCCTCACTCTTCATGTTCCCCGAGACGCCTGGTATCAGGTCGAGGATCTTCTTCAGGGAGCCCATCTTGTTCACCTGCTCGAACTGCAATAGGAAGTCATCCATGGTGAGCTTGCCGGACATCATCCGCTGGACCCTCTTCTCGTCGACCTCTCCCTCGACCTGCTTCGCCATGTCTAGGAGGGCCTTCAGGTCGCCCATCCCAAGCAGCCGCCCCACGAAGCGGGTGGCCGAGAACTCCTCCAGGTCGTCGACCCTCTCTCCGGTCCCGATGAAGAGCACCTTGGCGCCCGTCGCCCCCACGGCCGCGATTGCCCCTCCCCCCTTGGCCGCGCCGTCGAGCTTCGTGACCACGATTCCGCCGACCGGGGAGGCCTTGTGGAAGGCTGCGGCCTGGTTGAAGGCCTGCTGGCCGATGGTCCCGTCTATCACTAGCAGGTTGAGGTCTGGCTTGACCTTGGAGTAGATCTTGCTCATCTCGTCGAGAAGGCTCTGCTCCTCCTTGTGCCTGCCTGCAGTGTCAATTATGATGAGGTTCTTGCCGCCCTCCACGAAGAAGCGCTTCCCGGCATCCGCGACCTTGACAGAGTCCTTCTCCTTCTCGTCGGAGTAGATGTCGACGCCCACCACCTGGGCTATCGTCCTCAGCTGCGTGACCGCGCCGGGCCTGAAGGTGTCCGCCGCCACGACGCCGACCTTGAAGCCCCTCTTGGCGTAGAACCTGGCCAGCTTCCCGACGGTCGTGGTCTTGCCCGAGCCTTGGATTCCCAGCAGCACGATGACGCTCTGCTTGTTCCTGTCGAGCTTGAGCTCCTGGTCTCCGCCGAGGAGCTTGTCGAGCTCCTCGTAGAGTATCTTCACGATCTGGTTCTTCCGGTCCAGGCCTGGGGCCGGCTTCTCATCGATGGCCCTCTTCTGGACGTTCTCTGTCACGCTGAGGACGAGCTTCACGTTGACGTCTGCGGTGATGAGGGCGCGCTGGAGGTCTCTGACGAACTCCTTTATCGCCGCCTCATCGACTATGTCACTTCCTAGGAGCTTCTTGATGGCACTCTGCAGGCCGCTCCTCAACGAATCGAGCAACCGAATTCACCGAAGGCTTCCCTCGACGAACGCCATAAAGTCTTTGCCGGCCAAGGCCCAATCCGAGCCGGGAGCGTGACATCACTCAATTGAGGATCGCCGTCCTCTTTTCCGGCGGCAAGGACAGCACGTACGCCGCGTTCCTGGCGAAGCAGCGGGGAGAGGAGCTCTCCTGCCTGATAACGCTCTCACCGGCGGTGTCCGACTCGTACATGTTCCACTACCCCAACGTCCGATGGACAGCGTTGCAAGCCCAGACGATGCATGTGCCGCAGGTGACCAGGGAGACGGCGGGAGTGAAGGAGGAGGAGCTGGGAGACCTCAGAGAGGGGATCAAGGAAGCCAAGCGGCGGTACTCCATCGAGGGCGTCTACACCGGAGCCCTAGCCTCCGTCTACCAGAAATCACGAGTGGAGAGAATATGCGAGGAAGTCGGTGTGAAGGCGGTCTCTCCGCTCTGGCGAATCGATCAGATCACGCATCTCAACAACCTTGTCAAAGACAATTTCGAGGTGGTCCTCACGGGAGTCGCTGCGCTAGGGCTAGACGAGAGCTGGCTGGGCCGTGCTCTGGACGAGAAGATGATTAGCGACCTTGCAAAGCTTCACGAGAGATACGGCGTCAACCCCGGGCTGGAGGGAGGGGAGGGAGAGACGTTCGTCCTCGACTGCCCGCTCTTCGAAAAGCGAATCGAGATCATCTCCTCGAAGAAGCACTGGAAGGGAGACTCAGGTTATCTGGAGATCCAGGAAGCCCACCTCGTCCCCAAGAGTTCACCAAGACTCAAGACGAGAGACTAGCTCTATCGGTATTGGATCTCGTCAAAGGACGTCCTCAGACGGCTCTTCCGTTGACCTCATCTAGAGCTAGATCCGGTCCGGAGCCGTCATTAATAGTGGTTCTGTCAAGTTGTCTGGACATGTTTCGGGGCACGTCCTTTCATACCTAGCTTCGAGGCATCGACTCGTAGGATTACCGGTTCTTGCGAACTCCATTCCTTCCGCGGATTCCCATTCACTGCTTCACCTACCTCGCCTTTTGAACTGCGGAACCTCAGCAGCCCCCTATGCGAGATGTTCAGGACAGCGATCACATCCCTGTCTGCCCATCTCTTACATTTTGGGCACCACAACTGCCTGTGATGCTTTTCATCCCACCTCGATGCCACTTGGAGTCTCTCCCCGCATCGTGGACAATCCAGGGTCGTGCCTCTCGTCTCGCTCTTCGTCAGAGTGAACACAGGCACCTCTTCCCATAGTGCCTTGTACTTTGCTTCGCGCTCGAACTCGCCGTAAGGAAAAGAGGAATTCATCCTGTACCTGAACGATTTGCTCTGGCTGTTCCCTTTCCCGTAAAGCTTCCTAATCCCTTTGATGTCCTCGAAGACGATCGCTTGCTTCTTTTCCTTGGCTTCCAAAACTATTTTCTTCGAAACCCTGTTGAGCATCTGATCAACCCTCTCCTTCCTTCTCTTCCCGTACTTCGATTCAATCTTCTTTCTGATTCTATCATCATCCCTCTTGAACGAGCCGACGATGCTACTCGTGTTCTCCCCTATCTCGACTATTTTTGACACGTCATAAAGGGTCACAGATTCTTCATTCCCGACCGCGATGTTCCTGAGGTTCCTGTCGACCCCGATTGTGCCTGTTGCCTCTATTTCATCCACTTTTTTGCAGATGCAGAGAGACAATGACTCTGGTGTGAGTGTGAATGACCTGATAATCACGGGCAATGATGGTTCTTTCGCCGAACGCAGGACCATCTTGGTGTGCGAATTGAGTTGGATTGTCTCTGTCATATGTGCATCGAGATGGATTGTGAGTGTACCGGCATCGATGTCGACTTTGAACCCATAGCACGAGACGAGGACTGGCTTCGAGAGATAGGGCTTCTTTGTCTTGATCCCTCTCTTGATCGATTTTCGCCTTGCTGACAAGATACCTGCCGCCTTGGATATAGCGCACAGTGCATATTGCGAGTATCCTCCGTATCGAGTCCTAAGTTCTTGATAAGCTAGAGCAGAGAGTCTGTTCATCGACACCGTTCCTCCTCTATTCTTGCTCTCGTAATCTAGGCCGATTCGGATGCAGTCGTTGGTCATCTGACGGAAGTCTTCCATGAGGGAGAGCAGCCGACTAGAGGGATTTGGCCCGGAAGACAGCGTCTGTTTGACCGATTTTCTCGCTAGGAGCGCCAATCAATATTGAGGGTTGAATGACTATTTATCTGCCCATACGCGTGTTCAGGCAACATAGCAGAACCTTAGTGGTTATGCAAGCTGCTGATTGTCTAGCCGGAGCCCTTTATGCGCATTATCTTGCTGCGCCCGAGGACGACCCAGACCTCGACCTCCACGCCCGGCTGGAGCTTCCCCTGCAACTCCGGCTCCGTGGGGTTCTGGCTCTCAGTGACCTCGAATGACCCAGGTCCATCAGCTGGACGCTCGTCGGTGTCGCAGAGATCACCTGCGCGGACCTCTTGTCAATCATCGGGATTTCGATGTGCGTGTCGACCGTCCCGATGACGGTCTTCTTGGAGCCGGTGAATATCGCTATCCCCGTGAGCCTGACCTTCGCGCTCCCGTGCTTCCCTGGCTTGCTCTTCTCCACCTCGACCACCTTGCAAGGCTCGCCGTCGATGATGATGTAGCTCCCTTCCTTCAAGCTGCCGAGGTCTGCTGGTCTGCTCAAAAGCGCCCTTCCCACGACTTTCCCGACTCGGTAATTAAAGCCTTGGCGGGTCAAAGGAGGCTCGGAACGCGCCCGGACGTCTTATCGCGTCATGCTTAGAATGATAGATGACCGCTTCACAGATTATTTATTAGACGATGAAAAGGGTAGGAATGCGATTGCAAGGGTACTCCGGAATCCAGCTGAGCGGAACGTCGCCAGCGAGCGCGATCTGACGGCGCAGATGCGAGCCTAGTCTGCCTGACTTTGACAGTGAAAGCAAGCTTTTGAATGGAAAGATTCACGTCCTGGATTCGACTGCCTTTTACGCGGGCATCCCGTTCCAGGGGGAAGGAAAATACTACACGACCTACCAGGTCCATCGACGAGGTAAGGGGCCGCGGGATAGGCGCTCAGCTCATCCACTCCAGGGTCCAGGTCACAGAGCCCTCGAAGGAGTCCATCCAGCGCGTGAAGGAGGCCTCAAGCAAAACCGGCGACAAGAAATCGCTCTCAGAGGCCGACACGTCGATCCTCGCGGTCACGCTCGACCTCGTGCAGTCCAAGCGCGGCGAGGACGTGATACTCGTGACGGACGACTTTGCGGTGCGGAACGTCGCCGAGGTCATCGGGATAAGCCTCTCCGAGACGGCGATTCGCGGCGAGTGGAAGAGGATAACCTGGGTGACCTATTGCAAGGGGTGCGGCAAGGAGTATCTCGACACGAAGAGGTCTGTCTGCGGGGTCTGCGGCACCAAGCTGTCTCGGAAGCCTAGGCCTGCCAACTGATTCGCTTTCGCTGTTTTAATAACCAGCCGCTACGATTGCTGACCGTAGTCAGAATGCAACTTGAGTTTGGGAAACCTCGGTAAGAGGTCTAGAAAATATGCTTTCAGCAAGAAGGGCGATTTGGATTTCAGTTATCGTCGTCTTAATCGCGGCGTCCTTCTTCATCGGGTCAGCCCTACCAGCCAGGATAACTACGAGCACGATTACCAATTTGACTACTAACACCGTCACTAGTACAACTACCTCCGACCTTGACGTCATAGTTCTGCAACCTCTGAACAACATGAGGCTCAGCTACACCCAGGTCCATCCAAGGCCTGAACATGTCGGGTCAGCAGCTCAACGCCACATATCTTGCCGTCATCTCCAGTCCGCAGTTCAGGACCACCGTCTCAGGCTACACGTGGGGGATGCTAGCTTGGGGGCCTTTCGTTCCGGGTTACACAGTCCTAAGCGACATAGGCGGACAACAGAACCCGTGGTGGGTCCCGGTGAACTGGAACGCCACCGGTGTCTTCTTCATGTTCGGAGCGTGGAACCCCGGCGACGGCACGGCCCACGGGACCATTTACGCTGAATACGTAATCTCGCAAGGAAGCGTGGTCGTCAATCTCGTACCGAGGGGTCCCAACGACTGTGTCATCACGTAAGATTCAACCCGAGAGTAAGAGCAAGATAAGGAAGTCGACTGAAAAGACGATAGTCTCGGGTTCCCGTGACCGATTGTAGACGAGTACGCCATGAGATACGAAAAATCCTGTCCTGTCCACGTGACATCTCGCATACGTTTACCTCTAAAATACTTGGATAGGGCAAAGATTAGCAGGCCGCTCATAAACTGCCGAGGGAGCGATTGCCGAAGTTCAACAAGTCAGCTGAAGCTGCCGGCCGGGGCTGTGATCGAATCGTCCGAAAACAGACGGTCGACCGGCACCGGATTTCGTCCTTTATCTTGTTAGTCCATCCCGGCTCGGAGGAATTTACGAAATCGTCCGCCATAAGCCCTTAAATATTCTGGGGCTATACCTTTGTCCATGCACCGATTTTGAGTCGAATTTAGACTGTCCTGTAGATTGCTTTCCTCATCCTGATTCAGTCTTCCCGCACAGTGCACTCCTTCAACCCAATTGCACTAGCCAACTGACCTTGGTGAACTCATGTTGTTCTATTAATGTAGAGCCAAACAACCCAGCTCTCGAACTGCCCAGAATGAGTCAGAGTCACCGTCAAAGTTGTGTTACTGCCTGGCGAGGAAGCGAGGAAGGCACGAAAAGACGAGCCGAATTTATCACGAAAGCCGAAATTCGAGTCTTGTACAATGTGAATCCGTTTGACGAGGGCTGGCGCGAGTGTCTAGATTGCTTCTAGATTCTATCCTGCCAGGCCGCAAAGTGGATATTGCGAATAGAATTCAGTAATATTCCACGTCTCATGAGAAATCAACCAAGATTCGGCCGTCGAGGAGTATGCGTACAGCTCTTGAGCTTGAACTGTGCCGTTGATCATTCCATATGTTGGTGACCCATTTGAAGAGAAGGTGAAAGAAGAACTTACAATCACCGACCCGTTGTCTTCGCGCATGATGGCCGTGCTTGTGTTTCTGATAATTGGAAATGGAGCGGTCTGATCAAGAAAACTCTGAAAGAAGAGCTTGATATAGCTCTGGCCAACATATATCCCGTTGAGGCAGAATGCTCTTCCACTCCATTTCACGGTCGCATTTTGCGAATACTGGGAAATGACATTCGAGGCGTTTCCAGACTCGAACGAAACAATGTGACGTGAGTAGCTGTCGTTGACTAGTTCTACGGCCATGGTTGGCGGTACCATTGTTAGGGTTAGCGTTGTAGTCCTAGTCCCTAGGGGAATCAGGGATGTTATCAATTCCAGAAGTAAGAGAATGCTGACTCCAACAAGGCAGCCTATCGCGAACACTACACTCGTGCGGCGCTTGGACCTTCCTAGCATCGTCGAAGGAATCGCTCCTTAAATCAAGATTGCGAGGTGAAATATTACGCTTGTGGATTCTTGCTCCGCCGGTGGGTCATAGTACGAGGTTCCATCTTCAACCGCTCTTTGCACCCACCGCGGAGTTTCACCCCGTGTTCTGGCTGCTCTTCCAAGTTTCGTTGAAGCTTGCTTGATACAGAGGGGAGCCACTACTACTCATCGCAGTCACGTATGTGTTTTGTATGCATTGAAGGCCGCAGTTCTTCATATACGAGTACAGCCAGTAACCGTCATTGTAATACGTATATGTTCCCGTGTTGTAGGCGTACATCCCCGCCCCGAAGAACAAGTCGTCTCCAGATGGTGCTCTAAACTTTGGTAGTTCGTAACTCAAAGTACTCGATATCTGTGGGGTTTCGGCGAAATAGTCGGCAAATTTCTCATTGCCGGCAATCTTGCAATTCGAGGAACCACATGATGTTGATGGTGACACGTGCCAATCACACCATGTGGATGTCCTATAATCCTCGAGATATGTGTAGAATGTCTTTCCTGTTGTGCCATTTATGATTTTCTGGTTCGCTACCTCTCCGTACATCTCATCGCCAGCAGCGATGGTATTTGCGCATGTGTGCATGAGATTTTGCTGTATTCCGGCCGAATTACCGTTCAAGTATTCCGCCCATCCATTGTAGTTTCCAGATGTACAGGTACTGTTGCATTCTGCATCAGTACCAGTTTGAATCACTTCGCCGGTAGTAACATGATTCGTTCCATCGTAGGTACTATTTTGCAACCCCGTCCATTCGGCCAATTCGCAGCCTGGGGGATTGCCGGATCCAGTCCCACAGTTCCCCGAGGGGGCGTGTACAGTGGGAACCCACCAGCCCACCTGTGTATAATTGACATATGGGTCATACGAGCTGTCTTGTGCTATCGCGTAGCCCGAGTAAGTTGACGAAGTCTGGTTTATTGGAAGTGAATGATATGCGGCAGGTGTGATTCCAGCAGAGAATACAATTCCCGTGCCTGGATTGGCTCCCAGTGTTAGGAGGTACTGTGAATCGTTTCTGGCGTTTAGTAGGTAGGTGATCGAAAAGTAAATGAAAGATACGCTGCAGGTGGGCGACTCACGCCAGTTAGTTCCAATGGATGAAAAGGATGCGTTGTACCCTGAGATTGAACCAAGAAATGCGGAAGATGTCGCGGCCAAGGAGATTGCACTATCGTAACTGTAAGGCACGGGTGTGGATGTGGTCTTTGCGGCGACAACCGATTGAGCGCAGGCCGCCTGCGTGGCGGTTGCTTCCGCCGAAGCAACCAGCCCAACCGGAGAGACCACTAATAGAAAGAGCAGAGGTATGCTGAAGTACTCATGTCTGAGAACGTTGGCGTATTTCAAGATCACACATTGAAATTCATAGAGAATGTTACTCTATAAGCGAGACTTGCGGTTGTTGACACAGCCGTATATTCAGTTGTATAGAATATCGTTCTATTTTGAAACACCTACAATCATTCGATTGCAACGGCTAGCCTTCACCAGCCTGTCTGTATCGTTCCATTACTCTCTCAATGCTGCTAACCAGATTTTTCGAGTTGAATTCGTAGATTTTCTGCCGCCTCTTTCCGGGATTCCTCGATTCTCTTTCTTTGACTAGGTGAAGTTTCAGCAGAGAGTACTCAGGATCGTAGCTACCTTTGATGCCTCTCAGAGCGCCTACAACTTGTGTTGGACTGAGGCCAGACTGACGGGCAATTTCTGAAATTGGAAGCCCGTCCTCATGTTTCATCAGGGTCAAGAGAACTAGCCTTCGAACTCGGCTTCGCAGAGCAACCCGCAGCAATATCGTAGGCGATTCTTCGACGTCATCGGGCAAGGAGCAAGCTCAGTCCTAGAAGCGATTGGAGCTATATAGCATTTCCACGAATCATGTTATGACAAAATTGTGTAATAACCAACAGATTGCTAGCGTGAGTTCAGTCAAAATAGAGTTTTTAGATTCGGTTCAGTCACCCATGAGTGACATCGACGAAAGGCTTTTTGACCGCGCTCGGGGCTCGGGGCTCGGCTCTTGCGGACGTCGCCCAGCCTGCTGCTTCCGCGCTGAGACCCAAGATCTGGCTGGCATCGCTGAGTGAGTGGGATATCCGCTCCCTCAGAGTCGAGTAAAATCGACGAGGATGGGTTCGTGCGTTCAATTCCCGCCACCCGCACCAAATAGACTGATGGTCGCCTATAATTCAACTCAAACTGTGGCACTGTCGAGTTGTGGTTTGGTACCGAGTGCATCTCACGCTAGACCAAACGAAGCCTGGACAGCACCTGAAGGACTAGGCTCTTAATAACGGGGGCTTTATGGCTCCAATTGGTGGGCCGGTAGTTCAGTGGTAGAATGCCTGCCTCGCACGCAGGAGAGAGCTAAAAACTCCCTTAGGTCAAGGGTTCAAATCCCTTCCGGTCCATTCACAATTCACAAAGTCAAATCGCTCGTTCGACGTGAAATTCGAGCTTGTCGCTCTTGACATTCCAATCAAGGAGCCCGATAAAGACGCCTTCTATCTTTTCTCCCTGATAGGTCGGAAATCGTTTGAGATAATGTTCCGCCTGTCTTCGAGCTTCTCCGTCTGAGCTCGCCTGTTGTCCGCTCCACCACTTGAACTCGAAGTAGAAGAGCTCTCCAGAACTCGAGAGCCGCTGAAGGCTGTCAGGGCCGGTCCGTCTGCTACCTCCTGCCGTAGAGGTATTGTAAGGATGATCGGCAATCTCCCTCCAGAACGACGTAAGGGTCAGAGCATAACGGCAGATCTCTTCCGAGACGTCTCCCTTCTGGCTCAAGAAAACATAGCCACTGCATCGCGCGAATCTGTCTCTGACGTGCGCGCCTAGCCAAGTATCCGCAATCAAACTGAACGTCCCGTGCTCGGTTTCTGGGACGGCGACCAACCTCACTCGATTATCCAACAACTCTCGGGTGAATCTATCGAGAAGCCTGAATGTTCGCGATGCGCCTCCTCCTCGGTCGTACCTGATTGCTAGGCCATTCTCCTCTCTTAGACAAATGACAGGGCAGTCGTCGAACAGCGTCATTCTCGCCTTCTCCCCATCGAACGTGAACCTGATCGGTACACCTTCTCGCCCAATCCTGGCGGAGAGGATCGCTTTTAGGCCCCGAGCATCCAGCCGAGGCCTGCTGAGCGGAAAGATCCTGCCATCCACCTTGATTTCGAGTCTCTCGTTCTGCGTCCGTAACGTGACATTGCTCAGCGCGTCGATTCTGCGCTTCGTAAAGTCTTGAAGGAAGGCTTCGATTGTGTATTCTTTCTTCTCTTCGAGTCTGATGACGTCGCCTGCTCTACCTCCGGGCTTCCTAATGCGGAGGTTCAGCTCTTCCTTTCTTGGGTCGAATACCGCGAAGAAGCGCTTTGTCGCCAACTCTGGCCTAGAGACATTACTAAAGTGCAGGTCGACAACCCGTCTCTCGTTTTGCGCCTTCGCCCTCGAGGATAGCCCCCAACTCTCGATTGAAGCGCGGGAAATCTTCACCGTGGGTCCCGCGGCCTTGGCGTTTTCCACACGGAACTCTCTCCGTTGCTCCACCGAGCGAATCTCTAACCTGTGCTTCTCGCCGAACCTGAGGTCACTCGACCTCACCTCCTTTGGCACCCTGATGGAGATCCGCCTTGCCCCTCTTTCCAGATGCCTTACCCTGAAGTCTCCGATTCCATCTATTCGGACGCGTATCTCATACTCCCTCCCATTCTCCAGTCTTTTTCCGATTGCGTCTTCAATGAGGTCCTTGCGGATCGCGAACGTAGGCCTCCCACTTCTTCCGCCTTGAAGTGTCGACTCAATGGGTTGGTGAATCTCAGCCTGCTTGAGACAGCCGATTGTCGTTTGCCGCTACACCAAATATGTAGGTGCTGGGCGTATTAAACACCCATAGCACTCGAACCCACGCCCGAGTGATACTCAATGTTCAAGTATTACTTTGCAACTTGTGTTACAACGAAGGACAGATGCGAACCATAGCGGCAGTGACAAAGAAGGGGCAAGCGACCATTCCAACCAGGCTCCTGAAGAAGCACAAGATTGGTAGAAGGGTCCTGCTCGTAGACGCCGAGGGAGGCATTCTTCTCAAGCCAATTACAGACCCGATGACAGAGAAAGGATCACTCAAGAAATTATTCGCCCGCACAGACTCGCGCCAACTGATTGAAGAAGCAAGGCGGATGGAAAAAAGGAGAGACAGGATCTAACGACGCTTCAGCGCAGCTTGCAGATCTCGGGCATGCGTCGCTTGTGCTCCGAGGCCTAGTCTGCTGAGTTCGTTCTTTTGAGACCGAAGCTCTGTACGCGAAGTATGCCAAAGTGAATCCGATGAACCTCCACGAAGATGCCCGCCACAACAACAATGACGCTAATCCACAAAACCTCTTCCCTAGGAGAGTGAAGAATCCAAAGAGCATCAGAACCGTTCCAACACCCAATAGGGCGACAGCAATCAGAGACCATTTCCCAAAGCTTCGGGCATCAGGCATCCTTGACGCACCTTTGACAAGAGAAGGGGCCTCGATGATAACTCTGACCACCAGACGATAGCCCAAGTCTTATAGTCAAACCTCGGTTCTGGATATTTCTAATGCCCGACGTACCAGCACGAAAGCGAGCGAGCGAGTCATTCCCTGAGAAGAACAGGCACGCCCTCATCTTCTCGATCGGTGCGGGAAACGAGGACCACGGCCCGGCGCTCCCTTCCAACATCGATGACTACGCAGCGATAATGACAGCCACAACTGCAGCGATTAGACTCGGGCTGACTTACATTGGCCATCTCCCCTACTCCGGCGACCGTGCTGGAGAGGTCGCTTTGGACTGGAACCCGGGGTGCATACCAAGATACGAGCTTGTGAATCTCTTGATTGGAGACATCAATGGAGGGATCCTCGCGCAGCAGAGATACCTGGGGAACAAGGCATCGATGGTCATCGTAGTGAGCGGCCACGGCGGAAACAATTTCCTCGAGGAGGATGAGAACCGAATATCGCAAGAATTGGGTGTTGCTTTCCACTACGTTCGCCCTTTCCCAGGAGGGTCATCGGTGAGGACAAGAAAGCACGGCAAGATTGAGATAACCCACGCGGATCACGGAGAGCATTCTGTGGGTCGATACCTTGGCTTGCTCGACCCAAAGAGTCTCAAGGCGTTGAACGACGCGGCCGCGAAGAATCCCATCAAGGTATTGAGGTCGAATCCCTCGATAATGGGGCTTGGCTTCTACGTCCTCCCGGAACTAGGAGGAGAGAGATATCACGACCTGAGGAGCAGGCATCCCGAGTTGGTTCGAACTGCAAGAAGGTTTGTCCAAGAGGACAAAATCATCATCGCGGATATCGAAGCGGGTAGGGCGCTCACGGACAAGAATTTGCGGGACACAGTAAAAAGAATCAGAAGGTTTCTGAAAACTATGTAGACGAAATTCAGGACTATGTCAGCGCAACTTGCAGATTTCTGGCATGCGCCTCTTGTGCTCTGAGGCCTCATACTTTGCGAGAATCATCTCGACCTTCGCGCGATTCAGCTTCAAGCTCTTTGCGATGTCCGGGGACCTCTAGCCCCTCCTCGAACCTGAGCTTGAAGAGCCTGTCGATTGTCTCGTAGCTCATCCCAATCTCGTTCTCCGCGATGTGCCCGGGCCACAGCCTCGGGCTGCTGCGCTTTGCGACTATCCGCCTGTTAATCCCAATGACCTCGCCCAGCCTCCTGACCTCTGTCTTGTAGAGGTCCGCGATGGGGGAGGATGTCCACACCTCCGTCGCCAAATTTCGTGAAGTAACCCAGCAGGAGCTCTGAGCGGTCTCCCGTGCCTGTAACCAACCTGTTCGAGAGGTTCGCATGGTAGTAGAGGAGCGACATCCTGATCCGCGCCCTCAGGTTGCCCTCTGCGAGCCTGTTCGGCTCCACCGTCTTCAGGTACGCCTTGTGTATCGGAGCGATGTCAATCTCCTTCGTCTCGACGCACAGCTCGCTCGCCACGAGCTTCGCGTCCTTTACGTCTTGATCCGGTGTGGCCCTGAGGTCCGGCATTATCAGGCCATTGACCCGCCTGCTCCCCAACGCCTCCACGGTGAGGTACGCGGTGACCGCCGAGTCAATCCCGCCGCTCAAACCAAGCACCGCGCCGTCTGCTTCGCTCTCCTGGACCTTTCGTTTGATGAAGGAGACGATGGCGCGTTTCGCGTGCGAAAGGTCGAGTTCTGCAGAGAGCAAGAGGCTCGCTTCGCAGCCTGTCGAAGTTGAAATAGTTTTTCTAAGGGCCGGTGACACACACGTCATGGCGAAGAGGACCCTCCGCGACCGGCTCTTCTGGCTGGCGAACGAGCGAGAGATAAAGAACGCCAAGACGACCGACATCTACTTCCTCAACACGAAGGAGGTCATTGCAAAGCACCACATCGACTCGGAGGTCGTGATGGAGGTCTTCGCGCGGGGACCTGCCGGAGGACGGGAGGTGGGGCGTCCTCAGCGGCGTCTACGAGGTCGCAAAGCTTCTGGAAGGCCTGCCGCTCGACGTCTGGGCATTCGACGAGGGGTCGATCTTCGTCGCCGACGGTCGGAGCTCGCTCTACGAGCCCGTGATAACGATCTCAGGAAGATATCGAGACTTCGTCGAATACGAGAACCCCATGCTGGGCCTTCTCTCATCATCGAGCAGCATCTCCACCAAAGCGGCCAGGTTCAGGGTCGCCGCCGGGGATAGGCAGGTCGTGAGCTTCGGGACCAGGCGGGTACATCCCGCGCTCGCACCTCTCATCGAGAGAGGCTGCTACTTGGCGGGTTTCGATGGTGTCTCCAATGTGCTGGGAGGGAAGCTGCTAGGCGTGGAACCCTCTGGGACGATGCCGCACGCGCTGGTGCAGGTGATCGGCGACCAGGAGAAAGCGTGGAGGCTATACGACGAGACCATGCCCAAGGAGGTCAAGCGCACTGCCCTTATCGACACGTTCTGGGACGAGAAGGCCGAAGCGATCAAGGCGTTCGAGACGCTTGGGAAGCACCTCTGGGGCGTGAGGATTGACACCCCCTCATCAAGGAGGGGGGACTTCCGCCAGATCATCGAGGAGGTGAAATGGGAACTGAAGGTCAGAGGCGGCGGGTTCGTTAAGATATTCGTCTCCGGGAGACTGACAGAGGAAGACGTGATCCGGCTCAAGGACATCGTGGACGGATTCGGAGTAGGCACGGCGGTCGCGTACCCGCCGAGCATCGACTTTAGCGCGAAGATAGTGGAGGTTCGTGAGAAGGGGAAGACCTACCTCAGGGCGAAGAGGGGAGGCCTGGGAGGGAGGAAGGACGTGCACAGAGCCAACGGGTACAAGGACACAGTGTCGTTCCGCGGGTCGGGCGCGCCCAAGGGCTCCAGGCCCATGCTCAAGCAGATAATGGCCAAGGGCAAATTGGTGCTCGAAATGGAGAACGTGGAAGCTCTACGCGACCGCGTCGTAAGAGAGCTGCGAGAGGTCAGCCAAGCCGAGCCCGCCCTGCTCTGGGGCTAGAAGCAAAGGTCGACGCGTGGCAGTTTCGTCTTCATCCTGGCTTGCGCCAGTCCAGGTTGCCCGTCGAAGCACGCCACGCGTCTCCCTTCGTTGGCTCAGTGTTGGGCATATATCGGGTCTTCGGAGAAGAATCCAACCAGATGATTCGACCCGATGAACGATTCATCTGAAATCGTTAATTAGCTCCGAGAGTCGGTTTTCCCCAGCAAAATTGCTCGAAGACGACCCCGAGGAGCAGCAGCAGAGGCAGCAACAGGAGCAGCCGCTCACTTGGCAGCAGGCTCTCGCCAAAGACCCCGAGTACTACATGAACACCAAGCAGGGGCAGGACGAGCTCGCCCAGATGATCCGGAAGGAGTCGGAGCGGCTCCTCGAGGAGATAGGCAAGTCCGTCAAGTTCTCCAAGAACATAATCTGGCTCTCGAAATGGTGCCTCTCCTGCAAGTTCTACAACCAGCACGGCACCAGACCGACTTGCAACAAGTGGAACGCGAGGATAGTGAAGCCGTTCTACGGCACGCCAATCTGGGAGAAGCTGGAGGTCCAGGGGAAGGAGGAGAAGGAGCTGGTCGTCGCCGACATCGACTGGGACAGGAAGTGGAGAGAGGTCTCCGACAAGGTGGTGGAGTGGGCCGTCCAGAAGGTCAACGGCGGATACCCGTACTTCTGCTACTCCAACGAATAGACCTGGAACGTCTCCGATTACTGACTAGAGCTCTCCGTGCCACCGAGCACTCTTCTCAGCACGATAACGCTTTCTAGCAACAAGAGCTCGTCCGGGAGGGTTTCGGGAGAAAGCCTCATTGCACTCGTAACCCTCCTGAATAGAACCGGTTCCAAGTCCTGAACGAGGGTCAGGACCGATGAGCGGTCACTCTTTCCTGACACGTTTCTTGTTCAACCTTCTCCCCTTGCGTCCAGAAATCCAGGCATCAACTATCTCGTTCAGCCAAGCTTCAAGTTCAGGCTTTGGTTGTGCAAGCTTCTGTCTCGCAAAGGCCAAATCTTCCTCATGGTCCTGATCCGAGCCTCTCATAGCATAACGATAATGCTCGGACCGAATTTAAGCATAGATGAGCTGTTGACCTCGACCTAGTTAGCGAGTAGAAGAGCCACCCCGCGCAGGCCATTTCTTTATATTCTCTAGGAGGCTCGGGCCGGAACGTTTGGCCGCGGTGGTGTAGACACTCCAAAAGAGTGGCGCATCTTGGTTAACATGGGAGGCTGTGGATCGACTCACAAGACGGTAACCAAGCCTTTCGTCTCGAGCCACTTCAAATCCTCAGCATTTCCATAGACGAACGTGTGAAGGCGCTCTAAATCCATCGCGTCCACGGCGTCTACGAAAGAAGCCACGAACTGATCATAAGCTCCTGTCAGAGCCATCTCTTTGCCTGCATGCTGAACGCGAAACTGATCCGCATTCGACCCACACAAGTCAAGCTTCCCAATCGCATCCTGCGTCGGATGAAAGAACCAGACCCTGTGCTTTCCCGGACGAGCAACGAAGTCGTCCCTTGACAACTCCATACGCATAGTGGAGTTAAGGAAACTCTCCCTGTCGGCGAGCCGGAATGAATCACTAAGGTCCAACATCAGGCCTATGCTGGGTTCTCTCTTCGCAACATGTAGAACCCCTTCACAGCCGACCCACCCTATAGCTGTCCGAGCGTTCGCTAGTCGACACAAGAGCAGCCTCCTCTGATGCAGATAGTTTATCGCTGCGTTCGCGGGCGAGTATCCCCTCGCTCTGGCCCGGATACTGGAGACAATCTCCCTAACGAACCTATCTCTCACCCTGCTCTCGAACTGGAGCCCAGAGACCCTTAGCATCGTCTTGTAGACGCTCCAGTAGAAGGCGTTGACGCGTGCCTCGTAAGCAAGAGCCCTGCTCAGTGTCATCCCATTATCCGCTCTCATTCGTGAGAACTCGAGGAGTTGGCGATTGATGATGGACCTGGAGTGGAGAACCTCCGCGACTCGCTATCCTCCTTGTGGCGATGACCGTGCTGAGCATCATCGACTCGAGGAGCCTTGTTCTGAGGGGTGACTTTTGCTCTAGCAGGCGTAGTTTGTCCACGAAATCGCGGGATGGATACAAGGGAAAGCGTTGCTGCGGAAGTTCCCGCAAATGTGTCTGCACGACCTGAAGCCCCTTGGCTCTAAGCTGCGAGCAAGCCTTCTCGTCTAGCGAGCCATAGTCGATTACCTGGTAGATCCTCGAGTATGGCTCCAAGGTCCACTCGTGCTCTCTTCGCTCCACCTTCATGCCTTCCTCAGAAAGACGAACATTCTCATTGGGATAGAGAACGATGGTGTCACGGATGTCCGTCTTACCATGAACCTCTTGCTCGGTCAGGACTAGTGCTTGTCTGGGAGGCGGCACGCCTGCTAACTTTGTGTAACGTTTCTTGAAGAGCTGTTCGTAGTCGTAGTGGACGAGGATTTTCGTGGCGAGAGGCTTGTACACGGTCAAGCATGTAGGGCATTTTACGGTCTTTGCGATGGGTGAATCGATCTCTTGGCCGCAGGAAACACATTTGTCACGCGCCTTCAACAGAGGATAGTCTTTCTTCTTTGGCGTGAACTCTTCACAGGAGGTGGCTGAATGAACCTACCCTCTTGTTGGAGTGATGGAGTTTGTCTTTTGCGACAGTTGACAATCCTTCCTCTCTTGCATAGACATCCGGCGCATTGAATCTCGATAGCGCCCACCACAGCCTGCATCGGCGCGTAACACGGGAGTAGAAGACACACTCACCGCAGGTGTTCTCCAAGATATCTGCAGTCCTCGAGTCTCGCCCGCGATAGACTGACTTTGGTCGTCCCCTCCCGGTGCTGTAATTTGATTTGACGAGAGCACCTTTGGCGACGAGCTTCTCCAGGAACCTTCGTGATTTTCCCAGCGACCGCTCTGGCATCACCCTGGCTCGCTCTGCAGCGGCGGCCAAGTCGTTTGGCGTGACCCACCCAAATCTCTCTATGATTTCGAACACAACTTCGGTGAGGTAGGAATTGCGCTCTCGGGAGTCGTCATCGGGTCCCCATTCCTCTCGACCATCCGATTCATCCGGTTCATGGTGTTCACGTGACTCAGGTCGATCGACTGTGTCGAATGGAGTGTTTTCTTCAACGACCTCATGTCCAAACTCATTGCAAACTAGGTATCCGCTCTTTTCGGTGACCAGGTCTTCCCGCAAGAGCTCTGCACGGGCCTGCTCGACTGAGTTGCCATCGTCTTGGAAGAGTTGTCCCCAGACTGAATTTTCAACGAGCCGCCGTATTCCGACCATAGTGCAACCCCTCTTGTATACGAGTGTCAATACTAGTTCTTCAAGCCAGAACCCGGGCTGGGAATCAATTCCTTTAGAAATCCAATGAACAAGTTGCTCGATGGACTGGACCCTACTGATGACAAAGGGCGTCTCCACCTCGCGAAACACTAGGATGTCTCTGCAGGTTCATGCCGCTCATCAGCCTTACCAGGCCCCCATCCACAATCCCCTTCGCGCGCGACTCGTTGATGGCCACGGTAGGGGAGATCGCCACGATAGACTTGCCGCGTACCAGCCTCGAATCGAATGTCCCCAGGCCAGAATAGGAAACAAATCGGGGATTGTACCCGAAATCATTCAGTTGTTGCTTGATTTCAGAGTTGAGACCTTCGTCATCCGAGATGCAGAGTATGCGATTGAGCTGCAGTCCGGGTAAGACAGGGTGAACGAGCCTGGCCAAGAGGTCTTCTTTCGACCCCTGCGCCGTCATGATGAGCCCTTTTGTCGAGCCCGGCTACCTCACTCCCAATACGTGAGGTGGCCAAATAAGCGCCACGCTCTAATCACCGGTTCCCCGCATGTCTAGAATTCGACTCCTTTGGACAATCCGAGCTAGAATAAACCCTTGTTCTATGGGTGTTTAAATACGCCCAGCACCTATATCCACGGTGTAGCGGCAAACGTCAATCGAGTGGCTTAGAAGGACTCATGCAATGACGCCCCTGACGGCTCAGGAGGCGCAGGTAAGGGACGTCCTGGTGGAGGAGAGACTTCCGTCCCGGGAGCACTACGTCTTCGGTTTTCCTGACGGGGACAGGATCTCCGTAGATTTCCTGGTCTTCGTCGGGGCCGGGATAGTCTTGGAATGCACGAGGTGCGAGAAGAAGAAGGGCCAGGCCATGTCCGAGGTGAGGAGGAGAGGTGCCTTCATGGACTACAGGTTCGGCCTCCTCAAGAGGACGCTTCCGAGGATAAGATGCGGCTCTCTGGTCGAGGCGCCCAACGAGGACCAGGACTCAGTGACGACTGCGCTGAGGAAGGTCCCTCAGCAGGGCGGACTTCTTCGCTCGGTCCCCTGAGGAGTTGCGAATCAAGCTGAGAACGCGCGAGAAGCCGATCAACGGGTGAAAGAGATGCATCAACCCGTCGACCAATTCAGGAGGGGGACGACATCTCTCTCCAAGATAATTTCCCAACGGCGCCTCGATAGAGAAGGGAACGAGCTCATGGTGAAGTTGAGCCCAGAGAACCAGCTGTTGCTCAGCACGAAGAAGCCATGCCGGTTGTTCATCCCTGCTTCGCACCTGGAGGCGAGGGTGCCAGGGTTCAAGGTCGGCCAGCCCATGCTCCTGAAAGTGAGTTACAAGGAGGCCGACTCGATAGCCTTCCACCGCTACGTCGGGGGCAAGAACTGGGTGCCGACCGCGCCGAAGAGGATCGGCAAGCCGGGGGATGTCTTCACGATTGATTTGAGAAGACACACTCTGTCCGATTTTCTTGACGGTTTCCCGTCGATCACATACGCGAACGACATGTCCAAACCTTGGGTCTCGAACCTTGCGAAGATAGAGATGAAATGGAGTGGGGATAAGGTATCCTTGACAATCGCGGAAGAGCCGGAGGTCAAAGGCTCACCGTTCGTTATGGACGGACAACTGCTTGGTCTCCTAGAATATCAGCCGGACGCGATCTACGCGGGATTCCGGGTCAAGGACGCGTTCTCGATGGACAGGTTGATGCGGCTCTACCACGATGGAGACAAGAGGGCGTGGCTTGGGGTGCAGGTAGCAACCCGGTGCTTCTTCCGGGTCGCCTATCTTTCGTTCGATGGATTCAGGCTGCGCTTGGTGTACAACTACACCAAGGGCACATCGACCACTGTCATCTACCAGAGGGAGCCGTCCTCGCTCTATGCTTCAGGGGAGATCACTGAAGGCCCAAAGAAATACCTTCTCGATGGTGTGCATAGGTTGCCCTTGGTGGAGGGGATCGGGCCGCTCAGGCCTCTCGAGCAGTCGATGTTGAGGCATGGCAACAACTACGAGCATGGAAGGCTTGGCTCAGAGATAGCGTATACGATTCTCCAAAGAAAATTTGGGCATGACGACTTCGTGATAATGGAACCTGCGAAAGGCGGGAAAGACCTGTTCACCAGGGACGGGAAGGCGATTGCCCAGTCACGACTGCTGGTGCATTATGGGTATTCTTGGCTCAACTCCCAGATCCAAAGGCATCTGAAGCAGATGACGAGGAAACTGAGGGTCGACTTCGGGTACAACCGCAAGGCGGAGGTAGGATACGCGGTGCTGTCAGTGCTCTATGGAAGCGAAATCAAATCGTTGGTGGCGCAGATTAGACCGCAATCCTGACGAGTCTGACGGAGGCAACAACGAGCCCCGAGTTAGGCCTGTCCAGGCATCCGCTAATTTCCCGGTTCTTGCTGTGAAAAGGATGAATCCCGTAAACCCAGAAGGATTGACGACAAGTTGCGAATAGTACAATGTTTATATTTAGGTTTCCCAATTTTGTTCCAAGTCTAATATGCGTTGAAGCTGTTACCCTCGGAAGGTGAGAGTCGGCGGCGCACGAACATTTCACCTCTCATTATCGTTGTCATTCTTGTTTTGTCTTCTTTCACGCGTTATGTTTCGCCCGCCGCAGCAACGAGCCCATCGTCGCCGCCTAGCCTAGGAATGGCAGCGGGCTTCGGGGTTCTCTCTGCAGGGGCAGTAAGCAATACAGGCCCTTCCAACATCAGCGGGAACCTTGGAGTCGATCCCAGCGCCGTTGTCGTCGGATTTCCACCTGGGGTCGTCACGGGGACCATATACAAGGATGATTCAGTCGCGCTTCAAGCCAAAGACAACCTCACCAGTGCCTACAGCGCTCTTGCGAGCGATTCATGCACCGGAAACCTGACAGGCCAGAACCTGGGAGGGCTCACGCTCACACCGGGCGTCTATTGCTACTCTTCGGCGGCGTCGCTGAGCGGGACGCTCACTCTCAACCCTGAAGGCAACGTCAATGCCCTATTCATCTTCCAAGTAGCGGGCTCGCTTACCACCTCGGGTGGCTCCTCCGTGATTATGACCGGTGGCAGCGGCTGCAACGTCTTCTGGCAGGTCGGAGGCGCCGCTACCCTGAGCAGGCAGACCAATTTTGCGGGAAGTATCCTCTCGGTCGGCAGCATCACGATGGGAACCGGCGCGAACATCACTGGCGATGTCATGACCCAGGACGGCTCGGTAGCAACGCATACCAACTACATTGCGTCGCAGTGTTCGAACTACATCTGGATGCATCAAGTGGCCGCCACTGGAGCGGGAGGGGTGGGTTGCTTCGAGGCTTCATATCCTAGTGTGAAGTGGCAGGCAGAAGCTTGTGTCAAGCCCTTTGGCGGGCCTCACAATCCTGGTCCTCCGGTCGGTGGCTGTGCCACTGAGACAAGCACCGGAACATGCGATTACTCCGGAGAGGAAAGCAGTGGAACGTTGATATCACACGCCGAGGACAGCTTCCTAACAGGAGGCGGTGATACAGTAAGTGGAATCAACAACGATTGCACAGGAGGCACTGGCGAAGAGGACGACACATATGGAGACTGCGCATATTCAATCCAACTGAATTCCAATAGGTGGTTGATCTCGGGGATATGCGGAACCGGTATGAACGCATGCTACGGTTGGGAGCAGTTTGTTTATACGAGCATTTATGGTGAAAGTACGGCATACGTCGATGTAGAGGACGAAGTCATCAACTACGGGAATTACTACGGCTCAGGAAATTGCGGCAACCTTGGAACTGATTGGACCTCAGTTGGAAACGGAAATTGTGGCACCTATGAATATAAGTTGAATGTCACACCGGCTACAGTGATTCCCCCAGCGAACTCGCCGTCAGACTTCAGCTCTCTCTACATCGCCGCCGCTGCGGGGGTTTCGAGCCTCGGTAATGTTGATCTCGCGAATGTTTGCGACAGCTCGCAGTGCTGGGAGAACACGATACCAGATAATCTGTTCCCCTCTGGGTACAATCTAGTTAATCAGTGGACATCAGAAGAGTACAATGTCTTCGGAGCAGGGGGCGGCTCAGAAGCTGTCTGGAACTCGGGCACCAGTATGACCATATATGGAAATATGTACGACTCGAGTGGCGTTCTGATTCCAGACACTTGTCCCACGTATAGCACGACCGGCGAGTCAAGCAATCTTGGCACTGGCTCATGCAGTTTCGGTTCTGGGATTTGGGATTTCACGGAGACCGCTTAGAAAGGAGTCGATTCAATGGACATCGAGATCATAAAATGGAGAGCATCACATTGACGGTGCTTGCTTCTGTTTTAAACTAATGGCTTTTGGGACACGTTGTCTGATTAATTGGTTGAAGACGAATTGCAAAGCCAATCGCATTCTGCTAGTTCGCGCTTTACATACGCATTGGTGGCATGTGTCATAGCGGCCGGCCTCGCGCTATCTGTTCTTCTGGCAGCGCCTTCGTTCAGGGCCACAGTAACCGTGAATCATAACAATACGACGACTTTGACAGAAACACTCGCATCGGACACATCATCTGCGGGGAATTCTACCGCCCAAATGACTTTGGCGGTCATTGCTAACATATCTGCGGGCCTTGACCCGCAGCCACCGTTTTTTGACCCTCTCAATGGAGACATATATGTATCTGATTACCAATCCAGCAGAGTCCTTGTTATCTCGGGAGCCACAAACTCGTTAGCCGCAACCGTGATTGTGGGTAGCAATGCTACGACGCCGGCACTAGACACGATGAACGGCGACCTGTATGTCTCGAACCAAGGCATGGATAATGTCTCAGTCATTTCAGGCAATACGAACACTGTCATCGGCACAATCTATGTTGGTGAGAGTCCACGCACACCAGTCTTTGATCCTGCCAACGGGGACATCTACGTCCCCATTTACGGATCGAATGTTGTCGCCGTCATATCAGGGGCGACAAACTCGTTAGTCTCGGAGATAACTGTAGGCAATAATCCAGTCACTCCGGCTTTTGACTCGATTAACGGAGACATCTACGTTTCCAACCCGTTTAGTAATACCGTCTCCGTGATTTCAGGACTTGCAGGTACCGTGATAGCCACTGTGCCAGTGGGCCCATTCCCATGGACGCCGCTTTTTGACCCCATTAACGGGGACATCTACGTCCCTGACCAGGGTCCGCTGCTGGGCGACAACATTTCGGTCATTGATGGAAAGAACAATAGCGTCGTCGCGACAGTGGGTGTCGGCCGTGGTCCCACGACGCCCGTTCTAGACTATACTAACGGTGATCTTTACGCATCTAGCCTTAATTTGAAAAACGGCTCGATTTACATCATATCGGGAGTGACGAACTCTATCGTAACCACAATAACTCTGGGCCATGGTGGACAACTGCCATTATTCGATCCCGTTTCGGGAAACCTATACTTGTTTGGCTTCAATGATAGCTCCGTTGCATCGATAATAATCGGAGATTCCTATGAGGCGACAGCCATCTTAGTTGTGGCCGGCGTTAACCATAACTATCTCGAAGCTTCGATTGACACTATGAATGGGGACGTCTACCTGGTCGTCGCAGGGTGGCTGCTCGTAATCGGCTCTGAGATTGTCAGATAGAAAGTCACTTTCTTATGTTGCCGCGCGGCAATTTTACCTAGATTCCGGTCGCACGTTCGTTCGTGTACTGAGTCTAGAAACGCCCAGGAGTACGCACACCCAAAACGAGCCGGCGAAGGGGGAAATGACTCCATAGTTCGACTGGGTGAGCAGATGACTGGGAAACTGAAGATGGATTTTTGGTATACGGGCGGCCGAATTTGGGTGCGCCGTCCTTTCGACCCTCGAAAACGGAGAGATGAAATCGCTAATGGTCGAGGTGAAGCCGAAGGGCTGATTGTTGAGATGAGGGCCCTGACCGCGATTTGAACGCGGGTCGGAAGGTATCTGCGGATTACTCCGCCACAGCCTTCTATGCTAACCAGGCTGCACTATCAGGGCCACTAAGGTTTCGACGGGTCTTTCGCGCCGATATTTAGATTGTAACTAGGTTTGACCGGGGTTCGAGTCCCCCCGGCCCTAAGAAAATGATCGCGAAAATTTTATAGGGAATTTATTGCTAATGTATAGAGCTATATCGCTCGAAATTGATTAGCAGTTGGATTGGGTTGTCCGAATATAAGAGGCAAATCATTATTGGGGCAACGATTGCTTTGGTCGCGACGCTTGGATTCGGATTCGTAATTGAGTCTGGATTTTCGAGTAATGTCAAGGTGGCATCGTCCGGTCTAGACACGAGTAACACCGTTAAACTTTCGACTGGGACGAGCAATTCCTCGTCATGGACAGTAGTAGAACAGAATGCGACCGTGGTTGGAACTGCTGGGGCTTGGCCATGCACAGTACTCAAAATTCCTTGTGAACTGTATACAAATAACACACGATCAAACGCCACGCTTCTAGCGTATCAAGACAGATACTATTATGCAGCGACTTTGCACGTTGGGGAGCAAGGCCAGGCAAATATCCAGTACACTGTCTGGTTCGACAACTCAACGGCCTATTGTGTTAGCCCACGAACTACAGTCTCTACACTTCCTACGTGTCCTCCGTGAAAATCTGCTCAAGTGCAGAAAAGCATGCGTTGCTTGAGCCATTATCGTTACACGAAATCGAATCAGTACATTCTTGCAAAAAGAATATTTTGAAACTATGAATTCGTGATACGTTCATCCGGGGACGGGGCCTTCAGGCTCCACATGGATTGAACAAACTGAGGACTACAGTTCTAATTATATGACCGGCTTTTCAGCGAACTGGGAGGCTCCCGCCTATCCAAGCGACTACGACGGGCAGACCATATTCTTATGGATTGGAATCATGGATAACAGCACGGGATACGGAAGACTGATGCAACCCGTGTTGGAGTGGGGGCCGTCATACGATAATACTGCGGGTTGTTTCAATGGACAGGGAATTCAAACGTACGCCATCAACAGTTGGTTTGTAGACTCGAACTTGGGTGAAGCCTACTATGGTACGGCGCAATGCGGTATTCCTGAGTATGACACCGTATATGGAAGTATAACTCAGACTAGCTGCAATTCAATAACATGCGCGTACGACACGAACATCTATGATAGCGATTACGACTACTCTGCCTCCTTCGGTCCTGCCGGCTTCAATACGAGTAACCTTCCTTACTGGGGTTATGTCGTCTTGGAGACCGCGGATTTTAACGTCTATAACGAATGTGGAGATTACCCCGCTAGCGGATCCACTTATTTTGACTCCATATCCCAAAGTGATTCATCCGGAAGTATAACACCCTCGTGGAGCGGAACAATTTGGGTCAACGATGGATGCGGTGAGGGTGGCAGTTATTCGAGCTCATACGTAGATCTCACCTACTAGCTTCCGGATTCATCGCTGTACCACGTCAAATCGCCGGGGTTCGAGTCCCCCCCGCGGCCCCTCTCTATCTCCATGCGCGGAATCCCATCGTGTCCCGCAGGGCAGATGGCGGCTTAAATCTCGAAACCTACAACACTTCTCCAGTGAAGGCCGTCACCCACGACATCTTCTCTCTGGGGCTAGGTCTCTACCTCGCGTGCCAGATCGGGCGACTCCCGATTCTCCCTAGCCTCGTCCTTGTCTTCTGGCTGACGGTCTCGATCAACAAGCTCATCGACATACTGGGACACAGGTCGAAAGACGGCTACGCCGTCAGGTCTTATTGGACGCACTCCGTCTTCACCGCACCAATATGGGGCATTTCCGTCGCCTTGGGTTCTGTTTACCTCTACGACTTCCTCGTCGGGCAGCAAACGAGCCTGTCTCAAGCCATCATCGCTGTAGGACTAGGCGCAACCCTCGCGTATTCCCACCTGCTCCTCGACGCGCTGACAGAGGGCGGGATATTCTTTGGAAGGAGACGCATCGCCCTCGCGCACATGCGCTATGACAACCCGATCCTCAACGGGCTCTTCGTCATCTCGGGCCTGTCACTGGTCCTCGCCGCCTTGGTCTGATACGGGCCGTAAGTCGCTACCATAATCTCAATTGCAAAGGAATATAGAACTCACGATGCGCACTTCCAGCCTATGATCTGTCAGAAATGCGGGAAGACTGTCGACGACACTTCCACCTTCTGCCCTTTCTGCGGGAACAACCTGAAACAGCAGATGATGGGGCCACAGATGGGGGCGTCGGCTTCATCTTCCGGACAGGCGATGATGATGTTGACCGCGAACTACGCAGCCGGCTACAAGATAGACAGGGTGATAGGTATGGTCTACGGAATAACAGTGCGTTCTCGAGGGCTTGGAGGTAACCTCGTCGCAGGCCTCCGGACGCTTGCGGGAGGAGAGATCAGGGAGTACACGGAGCTCGCGCACCAGGCGAGGCAAGAGGCCCTTGACAGGCTCGCGGCTCACGCCAAGGACATGGGCGCCAACGCTGTGATCAGCATCATGTTCGACTCTACGGAGCTGGCTCAGAGCATGACCGAGATAATCGCGTTCGGGACGGCCGTCGTCGTCTCCCCTCTCTCAGGCGAGCAGCAGTTCGTGAAGCTGAGCTAGCCTCAGCGCTTCTTCCAGGCCTTCGCCCTCTCGCAGAAGGCCTCGGTCTCGTCCTGCGCGTTCGGGCACCGCTCGTAGTGCAAGATCACCTCGCGGATGGACCTCCTCCACCGGAGTCGGCGCGCCGGGGCAGGCGGCATCAAGCTGAGAGCGGACCTCGGCCAGGGGCTGCCAGATGTCCATCGGAATCGTGACCGTCACTCCTGTCTTGCTCGACTTCATTTCGAATACCGGGTCCATCCCTTGGCGAGGGCGGATATCTGGCTTTCCGGCCCTGTCTGAAAGAGTCCGAGACCACCCTTATTAGTTGACGGGGGTCGCTCGACTCGCCTTGTCCAAGGAAGAGGCGTACAGGATCGGCACCAGCGGCTGGTCGTACAAGGACTGGGTCGGCCCCTTCTACCCAACTGGCACCGACGCCAAGGACTACATCAAGCTCTACTCCCGGGTCTTCGACTGCGTCGAGGTAGACTCCAGCTTCTACAGGATCCCTTCTCCCTCGATGGTGAGCCACTGGAAGAGCGTGACCCCGCCAGGCTTCACGTTCTCCCCGAAACTCCCGAAGAAGATCACTCACGAGAACAAGCTCGAGAACTTCGAGTCCACCCTCCTGTACTTCTACAGCGTCTTCAGCAAGCTTGGCGACAAGCTAGGCCCGATTGTCGTCCAGCTCCCGCCGTCTGTCAAGGTGGAGAAGCACAAGGCGGTCATGGAGAAGTTCGTCTCCTCGCTGGAGCCCAGGTTCAGGCACGCGATAGAGTTCCGGCACAAGTCTTGGTTCACGCCCGAGACCTACAAGCTCTTGGAGAAGAACAACGTCGCGATGGCGTGGTCGATCAACCAGTACCTGGAGACACCTCCGGAGGTGACGGCGGACTTCGTCTACCTCAGGATGGTTGGCACGCGCGAGATCACGAAGTTCACCGGCATCCAGAAGGAGATGAGGGACGAGATGGAGAAGTGGGCCACCGAGCTGAAGGAGAAGAGGAAATCCATCCACGAGTCCTTCGTCTTCTTCAACAACCATTTCGCGGGGTTCGGGCCTGAGTCCGTCAACGAGTTCAGGAGGCTCCTCGGGATGATCGAGGTCGACTGGAGCAAGGGCAAGGAATCGACCCAAGCCACGCTGTAGTGTTTCTTAGATGTCGCAGAGTGCTTGGAGGGCTATACTCCACGTGGACCTCAACGCATTCTACGTCTCGGTCGAGGTCAAGGACAACCCCTCCCTCAAAGGCCTCCCCGTCGTGGTAGGCGCGGATCCCTCAGGCGGGAAGGCGCGAGGCGTAGTGATGACCGCCTCTTACGAGGCTAGGAAGCTCGGCCTCAAGTCGGGCATGCCAATCTCGACCGCGTACAGGCTCGCCCCCGACGCCGTCTACCTCCCTCCGAGGTGGGAGCGCTACGGCGAGATCTCGGGGCAGGTGATGGACCTGCTGAGGAAGCACGCCGACAGGTTCGAGCAGACCGGGATCGACGAGGCCTTCCTAGACGTCTCCAGCCGCACCAAGAATGTAGAGGAAGCAAAGGAGTTCGCCGTGGTGATCAAGAAGGACATACGGGATACGCTTGGGATAACGTGCTCCGTCGGGGTCGCCCCCAACAAGTCGCTCGCGAAGATCGCGTCTGACAGGCAGAAACCGGACGGGCTGACGGTCGTCCCCTTCGACGATCCGAAGGGGTTCCTCACTCCGCTCCCTGTCGCCGTCATCCCCGGGGTGGGGCCAAAGACCCAGGCGTTCTTGAAGGAGAAGGGCATCGCGACCATCGGGGAACTTCAGAATATGTCCGGTCAGGAGCTCATGAAGTGGTTCGGGAAGACCGGGGTCTGGCTCTGGGGGGTCATCCAGGCCGAGGAGAAGCTGGCTGTCTTCGAGAGGGACATGTTAAAGTCGATGAGCGTGGAGAGGACGTTTGGCGAGGACGTCGAAGACTTTGGGCACGTCTACGCCCAGGTCGACGTCGAGGCCCGCGAGCTCGCCGAGAGAGTGCGCGACGCCAACGTGAAGTTCAAGGTCGTGGGGATCAAGATCCGCTTCAAGGGGTTCCAGACATTCACGCGTGAGGCGACCCTGACCGGCTTCACAGACAGCGAAGAGGCCCTGAGGCACGAGGCTCGCAAACTCATGAAAGAGTTCGAGTACAGGAAGAAGCCGGTGCGGCTCGTCGGGGTTCGGGTCTCGCGTCTCAGGCGCGAGAAAGAGCAGCTCGCCAGGCTGGACAAGTGGGCCTAGTAGA
Source organism: uncultured archaeon (assembly GCA_963799775.1). Lineage (GTDB taxonomy): Archaea > Thermoproteota > Nitrososphaeria > Nitrososphaerales > Gagatemarchaeaceae > Gagatemarchaeum. The sequence goes on along the minus strand of CAWCYD010000003.1, from coordinate 1,720,869 downwards.
CCCAGGGTCTTCTCCTTCTTCTCATGGCCACGAACGCGGAAGCGACCGAGACCACCGCTACCAAAGCAACAATGCCGCCCAAGTCTGGCAGGCTCGAGAACAGGGTCACAGGCACTTGCCCATTACCCAAGCTCACCTGGGCGTCGACCCTCTGCGAGAGACCAAGATAGGAGATTGTCGCGTTGAAGCGCCCGAGAGGGACAGACATCAGTGTCACCTCCCCGTCGCTTCCCGTGGTCTCTCTCAATGAGGTGCCATTCACGAGCTGGATGTTCGCGGTGGCCCCGGAGACTGGGAAGCGAAGCCAATCCGTTACCTTGAGGGTAGCATCGTAGACTCTTGCGGGTATCGTCACCACCCCGGGGGACTCGACTGTGACAATGTTGCCTGGGGGCGAAGGCGTTACGTTCACTCCCTCCCAAACCACCTGGGTGACCACGGAAGCGCTCCCTGCATCCAGCCACGCCGTCTCTCCCTGAACTGAAAGTGTGGCGTTGGGCTGAGACGATGATTGCAGCTCAAACGATGTGGGGGCCAAGGTCTTCGAGCCGGAGGCATCAGTGACCTTGAAGGAGACCAGATACTGATGATGGTATCCGACGCTAACGTTCCCGGCCGAGGTCACAGTCCCTATTGGAGACTGGGACTCCCATCTCTCGTTCGGTCCGGAGCCGACGAGCGGGTCTGCGTAGTTGTAGCTCGACTGGACGTCTACCCATTGGGACGAGCTCCCAACGGTCTCTGGATAGCCGAACTGCATGACAGTTATCGAAGGAGACGAATATCCGCTGCCTCCGCCCACTACAGAGAATCCAAAGTCTACGAAGTCTTGCTCGTAATAGGTAAAGGCGATCGACTCGGCCGACCTCACCGTGCCGGTCGTGCTCTGAGGCGTCTGGTACCTAATGGTCGCGGTCGAGCCCCTGAGCAGGCTAGTGACGTTCCAAGAGCTGAGCTGATCGACGTCGAGCTTCTGGGAGACGGTGGAGAGCTGCGCGTCCCGCAGCACGCCGCCCGACCAGTAGATGAAGAACGGAGGACTGAGAGGCGAGCTGGTCCCCTTCACCTGGTAGCTCACCTCCACGGGGAGCGTTGGAACGTTGGAAGGGATGAAGCAGCCTCCGGCCTGATTGCTCCACATCTCCTGAAGGAGGTACTTGTGACCGTTGAGCACGATGTCGCTCCCATCGATAGCCACGGCGCCGAACTTCCACAGGCACTCGTCAGCTATCTCGTGCTGGAGGTGCCTGGTAGTACCAGCCGTTGAACGCAGGGTCTGTGACCGTCTCGAAGCCCTCGTGCGCGACCAGGTTCACAGCCGAGTCTGCGAAAGCCGCGCCGTTGGGGGCCAGACGGCCGGTCGCTGCTGTGGCTAGGCAGGGCAGGGCGTCTGCATTCCCAGGATCGGGTATGTACGCGTACGTGACCGTCTCGCCGTCCGCGGCCCCGAAGGCAGAGTGATACGAGCAGTAGTCCTGGTACGAGCATTCGCTCCCGGCACAGCTGTATACGTTCTGGCCGGTGAACACGAAGAACGTGTTGTTCCCATCTCTCGCCGACCAGCCGTTCGCGCTCATCGCCCTGGTCACTTCCGCCTGGATGTCGCCATCCTGGAGAGGGTTCGAGCGGCTTCCCTCGGAGTTGGGATACGGCGACGTGTCGACCCACGAGCCGCCGAACGTCGTCGCAAGCCCGGCTGGGCCGGCGGAGTCGGGATATTGCTGGAGGATGGAGTAGTACGCGGTGTCGGAGAGGTCGCTCAGGTATCGCCCCACGAGGCCCTCGTAGCCCGAGTCGCTGGCGTTCAAGTAGGAGGCGTCGATGGAGGGCGTGTCGAAGTGATATCCTTGAGGCAGCCAGAAGATCGCGTAGTTCGTCACCGAGTGCATGACTGGTCCTCCATGATACGTCAGGTTGCCAAAGCCTCCTTGACCGCCTGTCGCGCACCCCATTCTTACTGCCGCAGACGCGGCGCATCCGTCCTGAGGCGTGAAGACAGGCCGACGGGCTCCATCGACAGCCGTTGGCGAGGCTGCGGCCGGTGAATGGGCTTGAAGCTGAATCCCGGCGGCCAGTCTCGGAGCCATCATGAGTAGGCAGATCGACAGGACGACGAAGGCCGCTCTTTTCGTAGACCACAATCAGGTCATCCAGGTTTAATATCTTCGTGCGCTGTCGGCGCGTCGGGCAAACGACAGCGCTTTGGTAATCGAGGCTACGATATGCCATGTCATCCGCGACGGAAAGTTCCTCCTGAAGAAGGCCACACGTGGGATAAGCATCGGCAAGTGGAACGCGCCCGGGGGCAAGTGCGAGCCGGGAGAGACCCCAGAGGAATGCGCGAAGCGCGAAGTGCTGGAGGAGACGGGCCTGCGCGTCTCGAACTTGTTCTATCACGGGGTGCTGACCTTCATGATGGAGGGCAAGTCCGAGGTCTTCATGAGGGCCCACTTGTTCTCGACGAAGAAGATTCAGGGAGGGGTGAGGTCGGGTGAGGAGGGGCCTGTCAGATGGTTCTCAATCGACGGCCCGCCCTATGACGAGATGTGGGAGGACGACCAGTTCTGGTTGCCCTTGATGCTGAGGGGGGCGAAGTTCGACGCGGCGTTCCGGTACGACAAGGCGAACAGACACGTCATCGGGTTCGAGATGAGCTCTCGTTGAGCTCTAGAGAAAGGCTTCTCTCTAGATGCCCAGAGCTAGCCTGAGGCCCTTGTACCTATTGCGGAGGGTGACCTCTGTGATCGCTGCTGCGTCGGCGATGTCCTTCTGGGTCTTCCCGTTCCCCTCTAGGGTGGATGCCACGTAGAGCGCGGCGGCCGCCAACCCCATCGGGTCCTTGCCGGCGACGATTTCCTTCTGGTGGGCCTTCGTGAGTATCTCGAGTGCCCTTCTCTTCGTCTTCTCGCTGACGGTGGCCCTCGAGGCAATCCTCGAGACAGACTTTATCGGGTCGGGCACGGGCATCTGGAGGTCCATCTCCCTCACCAGGATCCTGTAAGACCTGGCGAGGTCCTTCTTCGTGACGTTGCTCACCGCTGCGACGTCCTTCAGCGTCCTCGGGACTTCCATGTCCCTGCAGGCCGCGTAGAGCGCTGCCGCGGAGATCTGGATTATCGACCTGCCTCTGGTGACTCCTCTCTCCACTGCCTTCCTGTAGATGTAGGCCGCCCTCTCGATGACCTCGTCGCGGACCGCCAGCTTCTCGGCGAACATCTTCATCTCGTTGAACGCCTGCCGCAGGTTCCTGTCGAAAGAGTTGGCCGCCTGGCTCCTCTTGTCCCAGATCCTCACCCTGTCCATCGTGTGCTTCATGGCGCCAGACAGCGAGGAGCCGGACGCGTCCCTGTTGGACGAGCCGATCACCGTCGAGAGGCCCATGTCGAACGACGTGATTGAGGTGGGCATGCCAGTCCTGGCCCTGTTCTCTCCGCCCTGCTCTTCAGAGAAAGACCTCCACTCGGGTCTGGTCTCTTCGAGCTTCTCCTTCATCACGTACCCGCAGTTGGTGCAGTAGAACTCACCAGTGTTGGAATCCTCAGCCAGAGGTCCTTTGCCGCATCGGGGACACTTCCCTACTCTCCCCTGTCGCCCCTCAAGACCGGGGGAATGCAATCTATACGACATGTTCTATTATTACCTACGTTATTATCCGCCTCAGTTGTATTTAAGTCTATTGGGACAAATCACTATAATTTGGGGCAGAGCCCGAAAAATTGGGAACGGCGTAAACCCTAAAAGAAGCCCCTAACTCAACCGCCGCTGGATGCTCAAGGTCAAGACGACCGAGGTTTCCAGCCGTCTTGGCGACTTTACTCTCATCAAGCTGGGAGGAACGGTTCTCATCAGCCGCCAGTGTGACTCGAGGATGAAGATTCTGTCCGCCCTTGCCGAAGGCCCTCTAACAAGCGAGGAGTTGAGAGAGAGACTAGAAATCTCCTATTCGGCGGTGATGGATCACATGGATTTTTTCGAGGCAATTGGGCTGGTAAGAGCGACCCTTGTCAGGAAAGGCAGAAATGGGAATGCAAGAGGACGACGAAGAATCACTTTTCATTTGACTGACAATCCTTTAGAGGCAATCGAGGAACTATTCATGAGCGCGCCGAAGAACGGAAAGAGCCGCTCCGCACGCAAGGCAATCCCGGGTCCTTCAATCGAAGTGTGAGACTCACCTCGAAGTCCTACTGAAGCTCTTCCCACCAATCATGCTCTCGCATAGATAATCGCACACGAAGGTTCCGCCTCACGAATTATCCGCCAGCATCGCTTATTACTCGTGCCCTGCTGCTGGCACAGCCATGAAGACAACGAGGGGCCTGAGGAAGAAGCTCAACAACTGGAAGCAGAAACCTATCGTCGCTCCCGGGGTCCACGACCCATACTGCGCGAGGATCGCCGAGAAACTCGGCTTTGACATCCTGTACATGGGAGGGGCGGCGACCTCCATGTCCAAGCTCGGCATGGCGGACTTTGGGCTCGCCACGGCCACCGAGGTCCAGGCCAACGCCAGGTACATCACGAGCGTCACAGACCTGCCGCTCATCGCCGACTCGGACAACGGCTACGGCAACGCCCTGAACACCATGCGCACGGTCAAGGACTACATCCGCGCAGGTGTGGCCGGGATACACATCGAGGACCAGGTGATCCCGAAGCGGTGCGGGCACCTGAAGGGGAAGCAGGTGGTCTCCATCGACGAGATGGTCGGCAAGATCAAGGCGGCGAAGCGCGTCATCAGAGCCGATGACCCGGACTTCGTGCTCATCGCAAGGACGGACGCGAGAGGGGCAGTCGGCGGGGGGATAGATGACGCGGTCGAGCGGCTGAAGGCCTGCTGGGATGCAGGCGCCGACCTGGTCTTCGCCGACGGACTGACGTCGAAAAAGGAGCTGGAGACAATATGCGACGAGACGGGCGCCCCCACGGTCTTCCACCCGACCGCCATATCGCCAAGGCTCAGCGTGGCAGAGTGCCACAAGATGGGCGTGGCCTTGATGATCTACCCCTTCGCCTCCTTGCACGCCATGTCCGTCGCCGTCTGGGACTTCCTCGAGCAGCTGAAGAGGGAGGACACGCAGGCCCAGGTGAAGTTCGAGAGGAGGTACAAGGACCACCCGCTGAGCGACCTCAGGAAGCTCTTCGACCTAGGGGGCCTGAAGGAGCTGCAGTCCTACGAGAGGGAGTTCATACCCGCCGAAGAAGTGAAGACCAAATACGGGAAGCAGACGGTCGGCTTGTGAGCCTCAGGGCTCCACCTGCGTGAGGAGCTCCACCAGGTCTTCGTCGTTCACGTGACCCTTCGCGGAGGCCCAGAACTCCTTCGCCAACGAAGGGTCGCCTGCCCCGTTGGCATACTCCCAGGCCTGGATGGCCATCTCGACCTTGTCGAGCTGCCTGACCAGGCGCGACTCGGCGGTCTTCCCCTCGGCGTACTCGCGCCAGGCCTCTCTGTAGCTGGTCCTGATCTCCTTGGGGAGCTCGCTCAACAGCTCCTCCATCGCCTTTGTCTCGAGCTGTGTCTTGCGCTCCCCCGACCTCTCCTCTGGCGTCGCGTCCCCGACTATTGCTTCGGGCAGGTCGTGCAGTATTGCGAGCCTCATCGCCTTCCCGGAGTCGAGCCCCCGAAGGTCGCTGATGACCATCGCCAGCAGGGCCGTACGGTATGAATGGTCCGCCACCGACTCCGGGTGGTCCATCCCCAGCTTCTTCATCCACCCTCTCCTCAGCTCCGCCTTGAGACGGCCGGACATGATGAAGAACTGCAGAAGGCTTCGAGAGTCGGGTTCAGGATGAAGCGACATCGCACCAACTGTCCGCGAGTGAGATAATAATGCTCTGGGTCAGTATCCTGACTTGAGCAGGCCCGCGTAGTCGAAGACCATCACGCCGTCGCTGTTGTCCAGCGCGTAATAGAAGGCGCTATTGTAATCAGCCTGACTCGTCGTGTTGACCACCTCGACGCTGCCGATTATCCCGGGATGGATGTACTGCTGGTAGCCCGGCTCGTACGTCTCGAGAACCAGAAGGTCCGGCTTCAGGGGGAGCGTGGGGTCGGTGGTCGTGATGGCCGTCTTGCCCGTGTAGGAGGCCGTTACGTTGTCGAAGATAGAGTACTGGTCGTTGATGGAGAGGCTGGACATGTCGAAGCTAATCCCGTCCTCTCCGTCGTGGTAGATGTTGGTGGGCAAAGGGTTGGTGGCGTTCGAGAAGAGGAGCGCGAAGAAGATCTTCAGGCCGTCTTTGTGAGCCGAGACGGCGAACTGACTGAGGGTGCTGTCGTTGTACAGGAGAGTCCCGCCCCGGTAGACCTGGAAGAAGATGGTGTTGAACCCGTGAGACTTCGCGACGCTGAGAAGCTGTGGGTAGGTCGACTCGTTCACGAAAAGATTGCCCTGGTTCACGTACAGGATGACGGGCTTCGTCGTCGAGGCCGCCTGCGGGGCGTTCAAGCCCACGTACGCCAGATAGGCGGATATCCCGACGATCGCGATTACCACGGCCAGAAGGTAGTACCTCCTGTTGGAGGAGGGAGAGGTTCATCCTGTTCTTTCGTCGGCTCAAGGTCTGTTCTCCACACGTGATGTCGAGGGGGCAATTATGATTTGCGAGGTGGGCTTCCCCGTCCCCGACCAAAGCCAAGTTATTAACCAGACAACGGACCCGAGCCGTCAGGACGCTTTGATAGTAGCCGTCATCGGGGCCGGCAAGATCGGAGAGGCTGTCGCCACCTCCATAGCAAAGTCGAGACAGGTCACCAAGGTGATAATGACGAAGAGGGATGTCTCGACGCTCAGGCACGTCCGGTCGGCGAAGATTCAGGTGACGACGGACAACCGGGAGGCGGCGAAGAGGGCCGACCTGATTCTGGTGGCGGTCAAGGCGGGGGACGCGAAGCATGTGCTAGCCGACATCTCCCAGTTCACCACCGGCAAGCTGGTCATCTCCCTCATGGCGGCCATCACAATCGAGAGGCTCGAGCGGGCACTTCCAAAGGCGAAGGTGGTCCGGGCGATGCCGAACATCGCAGCGGTCATAGGCGAGGCGATAACCGCCTACTCGCTCGGGAGCAAGCTCTCCGCGGCGGACGAGGCCCAGGTCGAGTTCATCCTCTGTTGCTTCGGGGACTGCGTCAAGGTGCCAGAGAACCTCCTGAACCCGATCACGGCGTTGAGCGGGAGCGGACCGGCCTACATCGCCGTCGTGATAGAGGCGATGGTGAGCGCCGGTCTCAAGGTGGGGATCCCAAGGGACATCTCGTTGAAGCTCGTCACGAAGACGCTCACGGGGACGGCCGACCTCCTGAGCCAGAAGCATATGCACCCCGCAGAGCTGCGCGACACCGTGACGACCCCTGCCGGGACCACCATAGCCGGCATCTACGAGCTCGAGAGGGGGTCGCTGAGGACGAGCATGATGAACGCGGTCGAGGCGGCGACAGCGGCGGCAGAGAAGGTCGCAAAGAAGTTCGAGACCGAGGCCTGAGCAGGCCCGCTCTCATCCCTGGACCGGAAGTTCATGCAACATGTGAAAACATTTTCACCCGCCCGAAAATAGGGACGAAATTGGCCCCGACGGTCGGATGTCAGATTTTTCAAGTAACTGGGACAGGAAGAAATCAACCGGCTTCGGGGAGAGGCTCAGGGGGAGGTTCAACAACCCTGGACCGCTGAAGCCGCGCCTTGACGCTCTCACGCGCCAGATCCAGGTCGTGATGGCGAAGCTCGACAACTCGATGGTAAAGATCCGAGACAGGGACCACGCCCTCTTCGTCAAGATTGTGGCCGCAGTCCAGAAGCACGAGAACCAGAGGGCATCGATGTTCGCCAACGAGCTCGCGGAGGTCCGCAAGGTTGGGAAGATGGTCACCCAGTCCAGGCTGGCCCTCGAGCAGATAGTGCTCAGGCTCAACACGATAACAGAGATGGGAGACATAGTCACCACGCTCGCTCCGGCGACGTCCATCGTGAGAAGCGTGAAGCAAGACATCACGGGAGTCATGCCCGACGCGGTCGGCGAGATGGGCGAGGTCTCCAGTCTGCTCAGCGGCATCTTGGTCGATGCAGGCTCCATCGGCGGGTACACGATGAACTTCGAGACCGCCAACGAGGAGGCGGAGAGGGCGCTCTCCGAGGCGGCAGCTGTGGCAGAGAGCCGCATGAAGGAGAAGTTCCCCGACATCCCGCAGTCGGTCGCAGAGGAAGCGGCCGAGTCCTTCGAGGCAGCGTAAGCTGCTGCCCAAAGGGCGAGTGGCCGGGGCCGCAGACCTCCTGTTAACATAGGAGCCGAAACCTTCTATGCGGGTCAGGTCGCTTGGAGATGGCATTATGCTCGAAGTGCGGTACGCCGATTCCGATAGGGGCGGGCTTCTGCCCTTCGTGCGGGACGCCGGTCGGCAACAGCGCTACGACCGGGCCGCAGTTACCGGCGAGCGGCCTCACGATGCTCTCGAGGGATGCGAGGGCGCAGGAGTACTGGGTGAGGAGGCTCGTCGCCTACGTCATCGACTCGATCATCGTCTTTCTTGTGATAGGCCTAGCCGCGGCCGCAGTCGCCATCCCCTCATTCTTCGCGAGCATCTTCATCCCTGGCTACGCGTCGCACTTGTTCCCCTTCGGGGCCTTCTTCGGCCCGTTGGCGGACCTCCTGCTCGTCCTGTACTTCACCCTAGCAGAGGCCACCTACGGCAAGACGATCGGAAAGGCGGTGATGGGGATGCGCGTCACCACGGATGGCGGCGGGCGCCCCACTTTGGGAGCCTCTTTTCTCAGGAACCTGAGCAAGATTTACTGGGTGCTCCTCCTCCTGGACGTCGTCCTAGGCCTCGCCTTGGAGGTGGGCTACATGAGGAAGTTCAGCGACAAGTTCCTGGGCACGAGCGTGGTCCAGGCCTAGTGGAAGTGGAATCCCTTGCCTGTTCTGGGATGGAGAACAGGCGTTCTAGGCCATAGCATCAACTAGATTTGCCGCCAACCCCATACCAGTGATTCAGATGCGAACGGCACTATCATCAAGGCCGAAGGTAACGGCAATAACAGTCTCGGCGTCCATCCTCGCTCTTTTATTGGCAGGGCTGGCGCCGCTCCCCCAGCTCTTCGCTGCCACGTCGACCAGTAGCAGTGGTGGGTCCGGGGCGAGTCTGAACGCGGTCGAGCTCTCGATTCAGTCGCAGAACATCACGAAAGTGAGCTCGTATGACTTGGTCGCCTACAACTCGTCGGGCACGCAGGTCGCCTCCTACACGGGCCAGTACCCGCAGGTGACGATGGACCTCCCGTCAGGGCAGCTACCTCTTCGGGGCGACGGTAGAAGGACAGCAGTCGACGAGCACGCCGCCCGTCTGCTGCGCGTGCGCGCAACCTGGGGGTGTGAGCACCCCGACCTCAAAGTCGGCCGGCTCCGCCAGCTCGGCGATAGCCTATCCCTGCTTCTACAACAGCCAACCCGAGGAGTATGGCTACGCCATCACACAGGTGAGCGGCCCCACGACTGTAACGATCGCCGCCCAGCCTCCATCGAACATCCCGACCACCAAGGTCACGGTGAGCGTCAGCTTCAAGAACGGCACGGCCGTCTCAGGCGCGTATGTCTCAGCGAACGCGGTGGGGACATACATCTACTGGGGCGACTACGCCAACCTCACGATGTACGCGCAGACAGGTAACGACGGCGTGGCCCATCTCCTGGTGCCAGCGGTCCCTCTCGTCCTGTCAACCTCCTATGACGTGCAGGTGAACCTTCCAAAGAGCCAGACGACCGAGCAAGTCAACGTGGGCGGCCAGCTCGTCAACGTCACGATCTACTACAGCCCCGAGTACGTGTACCTGAGCGCCTCAGGGCTCCTACTCCCACCCCAGACGAGCCTCAGCATGGTCTTGACAGCGCAGACCCAACCCACGCCGATACTCTACGCGCAAGGCGCTAGTGCGGCGGGCGGCGCGCCGACCGTCGGTGCGGTCATCTCCTCTCCCGCACAGGGGGCGACGAGCTCCCTGGAGGCAGGACAAGCAGCGGGCAACAGCGCCGCATCAACGACAAGCAACGCCCAGTCGACGACCACCTCCATCCCTCCCTTCCCGGCATCCTCCTCTCAACCTTCCACATCGAATTTGTCCACATCGAGTTCGTCGACGACGAGCTCCTCCGGCGCGGGCCTCCTTGAGATCGGGACCATCGCGCTGGCAGCCGCCGTAGCGGCTGTCGTTGGGATAGCGATCTCCAGGAAGAGGCCCTAGCTTGCTGGTTCCCTCTGCCTGGTCCAGGCTTTTCTAGCGTCCCTCTCCTAGGAGAGACGCTTGGACTGGGCGGAGAACATCTTCATCAGGAACGCGAAGCTCTACGAGCTCGTCCTCGAGGGGATGTGGGAGCGGGGCGAAGAGGACGCGGTCGCCATCTCCTCCTACCTCTCGGAGAAAGGGCTCAAAGGCTGCCGGATCCTGGACGTCCCCTGCGGCATCGGGAGGGTGGGCATCCCCCTCGGCAGGCTGGGCTTCGAGGTCGTTGGAATGGACCTCTCGCCGCACCTCGTCGACGTCGCCGCCAAGAAGGCGGCCAACTTCAAGCTAGGGGGAAGGGCGAGCTTCCTCGTCGGCGACATGCACGACCTCTCAGGAAGGTTCCCGCCCGGCAGCTTCGACGTGGTTCTGAACGTCTTCACGAGCATAGGCTACGGGTCGGAAGCGGACGACCTCAGCTTCTTCCAAGACGCTCTAAAGGTCACGAGACCAGGAGGCCTGCTGATCATCTCCGGCCTGCGCAACAGGGACTACATCGCGCGGAACCCCTCCCAGAACGTCTACGAGGAGAGCAGGAGGGTGCTCGTGCTGGACAGGTATACCTTCGACTCTGCGCGGTCGCGGGAGAAGGGGAACTGGAGATTCTATCTGAAGCAGGGCAGGGGAGGCGAGACGCTAAAGTACGCCGGGGAGTTCCCGACGGACATCAGGGTCTACTCGCCCCACGAGCTCGTCTCGAGGCTCGAGACCACAGGATGGAAGGTGAAGGGCACTTTCGAGTCCTTGACGAGCAGGGGCCCCTCCAGGGCGGAGAGCCCGGTCTATGCCCTGGTCGCCGAGGCCTGACCGACCAACCCCAGCTTCTCGGTCCTCCTCATCGCCTTGATGGCTCGCTCCCTCCGGAGGGCCTCAGACCTCGCGCCAAGCTCCTCTCGATACACGAGGGCCACAGGGAGCCGCGATCTTGTGAACTTGCTCCCTTTCCCCGAGTTGTGCTCGCGCACCCGTCTCTCCACGTCCGTGGTGCACCCCGTGTAGAGGTCCCCGTTCTTGCACCTCAACACATAGACGGTCCATCCCGGAGCGTCCTGGGGCTCACCCCGATCTCGGGGTGGACTTGGCGGCCTACCTCGCTTCGTATTCTTCGGCCTTTGGAATCCCTTCGACCGCCTTCTTGAGCTCAGAGTCGAAGATGTAGAACAGCGAGTGGCCTACCCTAGAGTCATTGTTGACCCCGTGGTCAAGGCTCACCTTGATCCTCCTTGTGAGCGCGACGAAGAGCAGCTCCCCCACCCTGAGGTGCGGATGCTCGTTCGAGGCCCTTGCAATCATGGCAAGGAGCTCCTTGCGCTCCTGGTCGGCCGCCGCGGCCTCTTGGGCGTGCTTCTCCATGACCTCTGGCGCGGCCTTCTGCACCACGCCCGGCGTCACCTCGACTATGCCCTTCGCCGACTTCAGGGTCTCGGAGAGAACTCTCTCGCCGCATTCGATGCACGTCCCGATGCGGTACTCCTTGTACTCTCGACCAAATTGGGTCTCTCTGGCGATGTCGTTGATTGGCTCCTTGTCCCACGCTATCTTCCCGTGAAACTGCAACCTGCACTTGAGAGGTCTGGCGGCCATTTCGGACCAAAAGGATGGGTGTTTCTAAAAAAGCTATCGCGGGAGCCTGAGAATGAAATCTGCTGACAAACCTATAAGCGTCTAGCTGTGTGCTTCAGACCAGACTTCGAGGATTCCGCGTTGCACCAGCCCACCAGGACCGATTCGAAGGACATGAAGTGCCCGAAGTGCGGCAAGAACTCGTTGAAACGAAAAGAGACGGGGGTCGTGTGCAACTTCTGCGGATACGTCCTATCTCCGGGTGAGGAGACGAGATATAGGCTCTACGAGCTGCTCAAGCAGCCTTCCTGACGTGTATCTGGTGGATCGCCCTCATGCATGCGTCCATCACGTAGGGGATCCCGTTCCCCTCCAGGATGCGCTTCGCCTCCTCGTTCTCCAGGCCCTGTTGAGCCCAGAAGACGACCGGTCGGCCCGTCCGTTTCTTCAGCTCGACCACCTGGTTGGCCACCTGCGGGAGCTCCTCGCTGGGCCTGAAGACTTCCACCACGTCGATGGTTTTCGCCAGCTTCTCAGGGACGTCCTTGAGCGAAGGGTAGGCCGTCTCCCCGAGGATCTCCGTCGCCGTCGGATTGATCGGGACGATGCTGTAGCCGTTCTGCTTGAGATACTCGGGGACGGTGTGCGCCTCCTTCTCAGGGCTCTTGGAAGCTCCGACGACAGCGACTGTCTTGCTTCTCTTCAAGACGTCCACGGGGGAAGCGTTCCCAGAGACCAATGGACGCGTCGACTCACTTTGTTACCAGCGTGAGGACGTCCTCGTCCATCAGCAGGTGGCCGATTCCGACGCGCTGCCCGTCGAACTTGACGCTCTTCCCCCAGATGAGCGCGTAGCGGAAGTCGTCCTTCATCTTGCGGTGGACCTTGTCGCACACCTCGAGCACCGTCGAGCCGTTCCTCACGATCATCGGCTCCTTGTAGTCGGTCTCGCCGCTCCTCCTCCGCATGTATATCCTGATGAAGTCCAGCCTCCGATACATCTCCTGCTTCAGCGCCTCGATGTTCACGTTGCTCTCCGCAGAGATCGGGACGAACTTGTAGGCCAGCTTGGCCGTCACCTCGTTGATGAAACCTGCGTTGACGAGGTCGATCTTGTTCATGACGACCAGCGACGGAATGTAGACTCTGGTCCCTAGGATCACGTCGATGAGCTGCTCGTCGCTGATATCCTGGCGTAGGACGACCCGGGCGCTGTTCATCCCGTAGACTCTCAGGATGTCCTTCACGATCTCCACGGTGATCTTGGTGAGCTTGACCTGGGAGACCACCGATATCCCGCCTGTGGTGGTCGACTCTATCACGACGTTGGGAGGGTCCATCGTCGACCCGTATCCCGGTCAGCCGGAGCTCCTTCTCGAGGAGTGCGCGCGCCTCCGGCTGGAAGACGTCTATCACGAACATGATGAGGTCGGCGTTCCGCGCCACCGCGAGGACCCGCTTGCCCAGGCCCCTACCTGAGGACGCGCCTTGGATGATTCCGGGCAGGTCGAGCACCTGTATCCTGGCCCCGTTGTATTCAAGGACCCCCGGAACGACGTCGAGCGTCGTGAACTGGTAGGCGGCGACCTTCGACTTTGCGTTTGTAAGCACGTTGAGCAGGGTCGACTTGCCGACGCTAGGCAGGCCGATGAGGACGACAGTCCCGTCTCCAGACTTCTTGACGTCGTAACCGACCGCGCTCCCCGACCGTCGGGATTGCTGCTCCTCCTGCTCCATCTTGAGCTTCGAGAGCTTCGCCCGCAGGACGCCGATGTGGCGCTCGGTGTGCTTGTTGATCTGGGTCTTCAGCAGGTCCGTCTTCGATCTTCTTTATCTTCTCAGGAACGCCCAACTTCTGCTCTCACCCGACTACGGGGCCAAACCGCAGGGGAGTGACTTAAAGGTGCCCACGGCGGGGTGACCTATCGAAAGATGTTCTGCGAGAGGTGCCGCGCGGGGCAGATGGTCGAGTACCAGAGGAAGATCCTGGCCGGGGGCAAGGAGGCGACCCTCACCGGCAGAAGGTGCGACAGGTGCGGGTTCACGCAGCTGGACAGCGACGACGACGTCTGGTCCGCGGTCGGTGTCTAGCGGGTTCCTCTTACCAAAACCTCATTAATCAAAAATCACGATGCGCCGTCATGGCGAAGCGGGCCTTCACTGTCGACACCGGGAAGGAGCAGATACAGGTGGAAGGAACGGACTATCAGAAGGTCGCGGTCAAGTACCTCATGAAGCGGAGGCGCTCCTTGCTCTTCACGAAGGACCCTACCAAGTCGGAGAAGCTGTGGGAGAGACCTCCCCAAGCAGGTCAAGATAGTCGGCGCCCAGCTGACGAAGACCTACGACGTGGCCTGGGAGAAGGTCGGGACAAAGGAGTTCGCGGGGGCAAGGTTCACGTTCGAGCTGGAAGAGAAACAGGCATAGCGTGTTGCGAGACGACCGAAGCGAGGCAAGGGCAGCCGGGCGATGACTTCAAGACAGCTGTGGTGGCGACGATCCTCAACCGTGATACCGGACGGGCCATCAAGATGCTCTCCGACTACTACCGGGTGGAGGTGCCCAGGCTCGGCATCGGGGTCGTCAGGGGGCGCTCGAAAGGGGTGCTCGCCGTCTACTCCGCCAACAGGAAGGAGATACTCGCCGTGAGCCAGGAATATCTCTACGACCCGTTCGTCATGCTCCACGAGTTCTATCATCACCTGCGCCAGTTCGCCGGCCGCCACCGGGGGACGGAGAAGAACGCCGACAAGTTCGCGCTGGACTACATCGCAGCGTACAGGAGGGTCGCGGCGGGGCACTCGACCAAGTAATTTCCAGAATACTACTATCTATATAAGAAACCGACTCCCCTAATCCTCCGGTGTTCCAGCATGCCTGACAGGCTTCCAAGGGACCAATTCGCAGGCGCCGAGTTTAGCGCCAGGGACGCTGAGGTCCCTGCGCTTCCTAGGCGAGGATGGACCTTCTCGGGTTCACATTCGAGGGGCTCAGGCGAAGGCTGGGGACGCACTCGGAGACGCTCTCGAGGATACTTCACAGGCTCGAGGAGCAGATGATCCTGGAGAAGACCTCAGAGGGTTACCACGTGACTCACAAGGGGAAGGAGATGATCGGCGTAAAGCCGCTCGCGACAGCCCAACCTCACTCGGCGACGCAGCACAGGGGCCCGATACTCCGCACGCTGCTCCCGTACGGGAAGGCGTCGGGCGAGGCCGTCTCGGGACTCAAGGGACGGTGGTTCGGGCCTCTCCGCTGGCTAGGATATTCGGAGGATGAGAGGGGGACTACGATGAAGTGGGTGACGGGGGACGGCGCAGTCCAGATCGACGCCATCTTCTCGGGAAGCGAGCTCGTAATCGAGGGCAACGTCAGGGAAGGCAAGGACTTGACCGACGCGATCAAGGCGTCCTACCAACTGGTGGGTCACCTCTCCAGGTTCACCCCCGCAGGCCCAGAAGGAAGGGTCGCCTTCTTCTCGACGGGCTCCACCTTCTCGATGCACAACTGACGGCTTCAATGTCCGCCGCCCGCGTTGGGTGTGACGGGGTTCCCGAGTTCTCCATCAACAAGTATCCCCGCCTCCTCTACCTCTGCAGTGGAAAATTGAGTCTGAATTCAAGCATACTGCAAACAATCTCCGGCGAGATTGAGCGGCTCGCCGAGAGCACAGGTCGCTCGGTCGTGAGCATAAGCTCCGGCCACGGAAACGGGTCCGGCATAGTCTGGGACCAGCACACCGTCGTGACCGCCTTCCACGTGGTGAGGGGAGCGGACGAGGTGAGCATCGGGACTTCCGACGGGAAGAAGCTACCCGCCAAGGTGACAGGGCGCTTCAGGCGCTCGGACATCGCTGTCTTGACGGTCGAGGGGGAGCTCTCGCCCATCACGAAGGGCGACTCTGACAGCCTAAAGCCAGGCCAGTTCGTCCTGGCCCTCGCGAACCCCTTCTCGGCGCACACGAGCGTCACCTCGGGGATAATCACGGGCGCCAACCGGAGCATAGGCGGCTGGTGGGGGATGACGATAGAGAACGCCATCATCACCGACGCCAGGGTCAACCCTGGATACTCCGGAGGGCCTCTGGTCGACGCCTCGGGCCGGATGATAGGGATGAACGTGGCCTACGTCTCGAAGAGGGGCATAGCGGTCCCCGTCAACACGATCTCGAAGGTCGTGCAGAGGATTGCGAAGGGCCAGCCGTTCAAGAGGGCCTACATGGGCATCGTGACGAACCCGGTCGCGCTCCCTGAGGAGGTCTCATCTTCCAGCAAGGTGGGGCAGGAGACGGGCGTGATGGTCTTCTCAGTGGAGGACGGGCCCCTGCCAAGCAGGCGGGCCTGTCGTTCGGCGACGTAATCCTGAGGTTCAACGGGAAGAGCATCCTGAGCTCCGATGGACACTCACAGGCCTACTCGGTGAAGAGGCGATAGGACAGAAGGCGAAGCTCGCCGTGCTGCGAGGCGGGAACGTGGTCGACCTCGAGGTCACGCCGACCTCGGGACGGGAGGAGTAGAGGGCAATTGGAGCCGAGACAACCAGCACCGCCCTCCATCCCAGAGCCAGGCCCGCCCATACGGCCTCCCTGGTAGACAGAAGAGAGAGTTGAGAGAAGCGATGGGTCTCACGGAACTCGAAGGCCAGATTACCGGCGCGGTCGAGAGGCTCAGCGAGAGCGTAGTGGGCATCGACAGCACCAGGCTCGCCAGGGACTTCCGGTTCGGCGTCGTCCCAGTGGAGGGCCAGGGCTCGGGGGTCATCATCGACCCCAAGGGCATCATCGTCACGAACAACCACGTGATCGACGACGCAGCGAAGGTCCAGGTCAACCTCAAGGACGGGATGAGCCTTCGTGGGCGAGGTGATAGGGACGGACCAGGCGACGGACGTCGCGCTCGTGAAGGTGGAAGCGGAGAACCTCCCCTTCGCGACGCTTGCCGACTCTGACAAGCTCAAGGTCGGCCAGATAGTCCTCGCGATAGGCAACGCCCTTGGGCTTCCCGGGGCGCCGACTGTCTCGATGGGCCTGATAGGAGCCCTAGGGAGGCCGCTCCCGGGGACCGACTTTGTGGTCGAGGGCCTGATCCAGACCGACGCGGCAATCAACCCCGGCAATAGCGGGGGCCCGCTCGCCGACCTCGATGGCAAGGTTATCGGGCTCAACACGGCCATGATCCCGTTCGCCCAGGGCATGGGGTTCGCGATCCCCTCGGACACGATTAAGAGGATCATGGACCAGATCACACGGAACGGCCGTGTTATCAGGCCGTGGCTCGGCATCTCAGGGATGGACGTCACCAAGTCCGTGGCCAGGAGGTACAACCTCCCGGTCGAGCAGGGAGTCCTGCTAGCCGAGGTGCCTACGGGAGGCTCCGGCGAAGGACGCGGGCCTGCGGGTCGGCGACATCCTCGTGAAGATGGGCGAGACCAAGCTCGAGGCGATGAAGGACCTCGTCGGCGCCCTCTCCCACCTCCCGATAGGGGAGGAGGTCTCGGTCCAGTTCGTGAGGAACGGGACTAGCCACGAGACGAAGCTCCGGCTCAAGGAAGCGCCGGAGCAGATAGCCGAAAGGCGAAGGTAGAGCCCTGAGCGATCCAGGGGACGGCGCGACCAGGCGCGCTGTCCTCAGGGCTTCGGCTTTGGCTTGCTCTTCCAAAGCCCGCCGACGGCGAGCAACAAGCCGACGAAGAAGGCTGCAAGACCATAGTAGATCCAGGTCGTGCTCTGGAACATGAATGAGCCTGAAGGGCCCACTATGCCCAGGCCCTGGAGGGTGAACGTCGCCCCGGCGAGCGCGACCAGGATGCCCGGGAGAAGCAGATAGATTCTCACGCCTTTAACGCCCCGCATTCTCCCTTTCCATTATATCAGGCCTTTGTATGATTCCTTGAACCCGGCCTCGTCGAGAGGCGGTATCTGCGAAATCCGGAGGTTCTCATCCGTGTGCCTCGGGTCCTTCTGGCCGATGAGGGGGGCGATGAGGGCTGGATGCGCCGACCGCGCGAACTGGATCAACGAAAGGGCCCTTGAGCCCTCGAGCGGCGGCACCCTGGTCTGGCTCAGCAGCCTCGCCTGTGAGAGAGGCACGCTGGTGAAGACGCCGACGCCCAACCTCCTCGCCGCGTCAAACAAGGTCAGCGGCTCGTCCGCTATCCTCTGGTTCCTCTGGGTCAGGGCCTCGGACATCGCCGTGTTGAACGGGAGCTGGACGAACTTGAACCCGTGGTCTTCCCCGCCGACCTCCTTGGCCACGTCGACCACGTCGTCGAGGTTGAGGTGCTCGGCGTCGTCCTTCAGCACCCTGAAGCATGACCAGGTCGCCATGCCGTAGTAGAGCACGCGCCCGGCCTTCCTCTCCTCCTCGTAGAAGGCGAAGATCTCGGAGAGCTTCTCGACGAACCGCCTGAGCCCCAACTCCTCGAGCCACGACTCCGCGGCGTTGTGGAGGTAGAGCACGTCCACGCACCCGAGGCCCAGGTTCGTCAGGCTCCTCCTCAGCTGCTCCTTGAGGAAAGGGACGGCCATTGAGTGGGCCTGCCCGGCTATCTCGTCGGGCCTGAGCTTCCCCGGCTTGATGAACTCTCTTTGGACGTAGGCCCAGAAATCGATAGGCAGCTCTCCGTCGGAGGTGAGGTAGCCGTTCTTGGTGCATACTAGCAGTCCCTCCCGCCCTGCCCCAATCCCTCCGCTCCCGGCGAGCCGGGCCACCGCTCTCCCGACGGACCTCTCGGCCCTCTGGAACCTGTAGTTGATTGCCGTGTCGATGACGTTGACCGCGCCGGAAGAGACAGACTGCACGACCGCCTCCTCGACCATCCTGTCCGTCTCAGCGTCCACATCCCCCAAATACGTCCCGATCCCGAGCGAGGAGAGCTTCAACCCTGCGAACTCCCTGAAGTGGCCCTTGCTGACGCCCTTGGACGCGGCCGCCCAATCGGCGAACTTCGACGTCCCCGCTTGTGTCGCGTGGCCGGCTATCAGCGCGACCGACCTAGGGGGTCATGGCAGGGCAACGTGACTGTCACATGCTCTTTCTGTCGATAAATCCCTTCACCCTTCCCCTGTTCTCGCCCCACTTGAAGACCAGGAGGCCTAGGGCAAGCAACGGGAGCCCGAGGAGGAGTGTCGTCGCGGCGTCCGTGACGTAGCTAGTCATGGAGTTGTAGAGGAGGGCGTCCCTAGTCGCCCTCATGAAGTAGGTGAACGGAAGCGACTCTGCGATGGCAGAGAGGGGCCAGGGCAAGACCGAGGCGGGGTAAAGGGCCTCCGAGAGGATCATGAGCGCCCCTGAGATGTATGACGGGACGGCCCACTCGAACTTGCTCGCGAAGATGGAGTACGACCCTATGATGTATCCCAAACCGAGTGCCGATGGGAAGACGAGGAGCATAGCCGCTATCGCCAGCGCAAGAGAGGCCGGCGAGACCAAGAGCGGAAGGTTGGAGTGGAAGAACTCCGAGCTGACCAAGGCGCACACCCCAATCGAGAGCAACACCACCGGGACCGACTCGAGGAAGGTCGCGATGCACCTTCCCGCGAGGTAGGGGATGGACGAGGCGGGCGTGACGTAGACCTGCGGGTAGACGTTGCTGTTCTTCCCCTCCGAGATGGCGGACGTCGGGATGTAGGCGTAGAGCGCTATCTGGCCGTAAAGCGACGCCCCGATGACGACGTAGGCGAGGCGCCCAGGGTCGAAGACACCCGCTGCCGTCGCCCCGAACCAGTAGACTATCGAGGCCGTGAGCGCGGCGGCCGCGGGCGCTATGGCCCTCGCGAGTATCGCGAGCGCCGGGTTCCCCCAGCCTATCTCCCTCTGCCACCCCATCCAGACCGATGCGAGGAGGGGCCGGAGCGAGCTCATCGCAGCCTCACCACAAGAGAGCCGCTCTTCCTCCCCTTCTCTCTCATGTAGTTGATTGCCCTCTGGGCGGCGATGAAGAACAGGACGCAGAGCACCGCGAGGATAGCCAGGGCCCTGGGTGACCGTGGGGAACGAGGACGTCGGGGACCCGAAGACGCCCTTGCGCAGGACGTCCATCCCGATCGTCAGAGGTATGAGCGAGACCGCCAGCTGGAGCGCCGCCGGGAAGGGAGAGCCAAGCCCCACCGCCGGGAAGTAGAGGCCCGAGAACATAGAGACCGACGTCTGGACAGAGTCGTTGAGCGACTCCGCCGACCTCCCGTACGCAAGGTAGACGGACGCGAGGAGCATCCCGAGGGAGTAGAGCGCGACTATCGTGAGCATGAACCCGGCGGCGATGAGCAGCCACGAGGGCGAGACGGGCGAGCCGAAGACCTGCCATCCGACCACCCCGACGAGCAAGGCGGAGGGCGCCGTCCCCGCGAAGCCGCCCACTGACATCCCCACGAGGATCGCTGAGACGGGGGCCGGCGAGACGAGGTAGAGCTCGAAGATGCCCTCCTGCTTGTCCCAGTAGAACTGGGTCGCCATCGACCACACCACGTTGCTCCAGAACGAGACGGCTATCCCTCCGAGCACCGCGAACCCCGCGACGTCCCCGGCCCCCGCGCTCCTGTAGAGGAACCCCAGGCCGAAGGTCGTGAAGAGGGGGAAGGCGATGCCCACGATCATCCAGAGGGGCTCCCCGTACATGCTCCGCACCCTCACCCAGGTGCGCGCATACATCGTCCTGAACCAGAGCCTAGGCTCCATCGCCCTCGCTCTCCGAGAACCCGCGGCCGACGAACTTGATGAAGACCTCCTCCAGGGTGGGCTCCTGCTTCCATGAGGCGTAGACCTTCATCCCCCTCTTCTCGAGCTCCCTCCCCACCCCGGCCTCGGCGGCCTCGTTGTCCACGAGGAGCCTCAGGGTCGCGAGGTCCTTCTCCTCGTCCACCGTCGAGGAGAACCCCCTCACGCCGGGCAGGCCGTTCACGAACTGCAGGGGCTGGGGAGGGCCCGCCTCCATGACCACCACCTGCCTCCCCACCTGCCTCTTCAGCGCCGGGGCGGTGTCGCACGCGAGCACCTTCCCCCTGTCGATTATCGCGAGCCTGTCGCAGATGGTCTCCCCCTCCACCATGTTGTGGGTCGCGAGGAAGATGGTCCGGCCGCGGTCCTTCGCCTGGTCGAGGAGGAACTGCCTGATGGTCCTCGCGGTTATGACGTCGAGGCCCGAGGTGGGCTCGTCCATGAAGACGACCTTGGGGTCGTTGATGAACCCCCTCGCTATCGTCACCCTCTGCCGATACCCGGTCGAGAGCGTGTAGAGCTTATTGTCGAGCTGCTCGCTGAACTGGAGGAGGGTCGAGAGTTCCTTGATCCGCTCGTTCGCCTCGGCCGTCGATATCCCGTAGAGCTGGGAGAAGAACCAGAGGTTGCCCCGGGCCGTGATGAAGTCGTAGCCTGGCCGCTCGGAGCCGCTGGCCACGCCTATCAGCGGCCTGACCTTCTCCGGCTCCTTCGCCACGTCGAACCCGCACACCGTGGCCTTCCCAGAGGTGGGGAGAAGGAGCGTCGTGAGGATCCTGATCAGCGTGGTCTTGCCCGCGCCGTTGGGTCCGAGCAAGCCGAAGATCTCCCCTTGCTTGACGTCGAGGTCCACACCCGCCAGTGCGACGAACTCGCTCTTCTTCGACTTGAAGACCCGCCTGAGGCTCCGGACCTCGACTACCGCCACTGGACGATGTGGCCGAGAGGTCAGAATTAAATCTCCTTCGAACGGGCGACCGCTCGTGCCGAAGCGCGCCCTCTACTCGCAGCTCGTGGACTACTACGACAGGATATACTGGTGGAAGGACTACGACCAAGAGGTGGGCTTTCTCTTGAAGGTCCCTCAAGAAGTACGGCGCGCAAGGAAAGCGCATCCTGGACGTCGCATGCGGGACGGGGAACCACGCCAAGATCCTCGTCGGGAAGGGCTACGAGGTGACCTGCGTCGACATCAGCGAGGACATGCTGAGAATCGCGCGGAGGAAGCTCGGGGGCCATGCGACGTTCGTCCGCGGCGACATGAGGGACCTCGACGAGGCGGTCCAGGGCAGGTATGACGCGGTGGTGTGCCTCTTCAGCGCGATCTCCTACAACGTGACGGCCGCAGAGCTGAGACGGACCCTACAGGGGTTCTACAGCCACCTGTCTGCCGGCGGCGTCGTGGTCTTCGACACGCACTTCACGAAGAAAGGGTTCAAAGACGGCTACAGAGGCGAGGACATCTTCGACGAGGGAAGGGTGATGGGTGCGCGACTGGGGATCTCGAAGAAGGAAGGAGACGTAGGGGAGATCACCTTCTCGTATCTCATCAAGGACGGCCCAAAGACGATAGTGCTAAGGAACGACGTGCACAGGCTGGGGCTCTTCGACGCAAAGGAAATCCTCGGGATTCTCCAAGAGGTCGGCTTTGCCGAGACGATGCACTACGTCGACTGGACATTCAGGACGACCAGAGGAGAGAACCAGTTCAGGGACCTGGTGTTTGTGGGGCGCAAGGCAGGGGCCTAGAGATGAAAGCAGCGAAGACTCCAGACCCGAGTACACGCGACCCTGTCGCTCCACGAGTGAGGCTCTTCACAGACTCGGTCATCCGGGAGATGACCAGGCTGGCGGCCGTCCACGGGGCCATCAACATGGCCCAGGGATATCCTGACTTTCCCGCTCCCTCGGCGCTCAAGGAAGCCGCGGCTCGCGCGGTGAAGGAAGACTACAACCAGTACGAGATAACCTGGGGGTCGACCGAGCTCAGGGCCGCTATAGCGGCGAAGGCAGGCCGCTTCAACGGCATCGAGGCGACGGGCGAGGACAACGTCACTGTGACTTGCGGAGCGACCGAGGCGATGGTCGCGACTATGCTCGCGCTGACGGACTCGAGCGACGAGGTGATCATCCCCGAGCCATTCTACGAATGCTACCTCCCCTCCGCGATAATCTCCGGCGCGAAAGTGCGGCACGTGACGCTCAAGGAGCCAGGTTTCAAGTTGGACGAGGAGGAGCTGAAGCGCGCTTTCAGCCGCAAACCAAAGGCGATCATGATCAACACCCCCAACAACCCCACAGGGAGGGTCTTCTCCCGGAGCGAGCTCAAGATTGTCGCAGACCTCTGCTCCGACTACGGCGTGCTCGCGATAACCGACGAGATTTACGAGCAGATAGTCTATGACGGGCAGAAGCACGTCAGCCTCGCGACGGTCGGCGACATGGCAGACTCGACGGTGACCATCTCCGGCGCGTCCAAGACCTACAGCGTGACGGGTTGGAGGATCGGCTACACCGTGGCCGAGAAGAGGCTCACAGAAGCGATAAGGAAGGTGCACGACTTTCTGACCGTCTGCGCTCCCTCGCCGCTCCAGAGGGCGGCCCTCGCCGGCTTCAGCCTACCCGAATCCTACTACTCCAAGCTGACGGAGGACTACACCAAGAAGCGAGACTACCTTCTGAAGAACCTCGAGTCGATGGGTTATGACTGCCTGAAGCCGCAGGGCGCCTACTACATCCTTGCGGACTTTCACGCTGTCTGGAAGGGCGACGACTACAGCTTCGCCGATCACATGGTCAAGGACGGCGGCGTCGCGATGGTCCCCGCCTCGAGCTTCTTCGCGACGCCGGGGCTGGGGAAGAAGAAGGTGAGGCTGGCGTTCCCCAAGCAGAACAGGACGCTGAGAGAAGCAGTAGAGAGGATGAAGAAGAGGACGGGCTTAACGAGCTCTTAGTGAAAAGCTCGCAACTACGCTATCCCTAGGAGTGACATCTAGCTGCTCACCGGCGACCGTTGTCGCGTGCGCCAGGCTCTTGCATAGTCGTTGCGCATGAGGCGTGGTACCACTTGTCTCCTTGAATGACGTCGCCCTCTTCGACGGACATGCTGTTCTTGCACGAGTCGCATCTTTGGATGAGCGGGTTCATGCCTTGGAACGCAGTTACCGTTGGATGCGTCAGATCGGGGTTCGGTGTCATCGATTGCGTCTTCTCTAACGCTTGCATGCTCTCCTATCGGGTTCGGCTACCATCTGGATTACGCCTGCAGCCACTGGGACAATCCACTAGCAAAACGCTCTTTGCCCCGGCTTCATTTTGCGGGGTCTCGACGCCCGGCCGCGGACCCGGCTATCTGACGGTGACAGATTTCGCCAGGTTTCTCGGGTAGTCGGGATCGACGTCTCTCTCTAGAGCCAGATAGTAAGCCAGGAGCTGGAGAGGGACTAGCTCGACGAACGGGAACAGGTCGTGCCTGACGCTGGGTATCTCGATCCAGTGGTCGTAGACGTCGTTGTTCTTCTCGGAGATCCCGATGATCTTTGCACCCCTGGCCTTCGCCTCGCGGGCGCCCAGCAAGATGTCGAAGTATGTCGAATCATGGGGATTGATCACTATCACGTAGTAGTCGGAGTCCAAGAGGGCCATCGGTCCGTGCTTCAGCTCTCCGCCTAGGATGGCCTCGGCATGTATGTAGGACAGCTCTTTCAGCTTGAGGGCCCCCTCGGCGGCCACGAAGTAGTGGATTCCCCTGCCCGCGACATACATGTCAGAGACGGCTCTGAGCTTCCTCGCAACGTCCCTGATTTTCAGGTGGTTCCTCAGGGCATTTGAGATTTCCTCCGATACCTCGTTCAGATCCAGGCCGATGCACCCCCCGCAGAGCCTGTCGGCCATCTCGTAAAGCGTGACAAGCTGGGATGTGAAGCTCTTGGTCGCTGCGACCCCGATTTCAGGTCCGCAGTTCAAGCCCAGCGATATCGAGGACATGCGGACCAGCGAGGACGTCATCACGTTGACGATTGAGATGATCTCCGAACCGCGCTCCTTGGCCCATGCCACAGCTTCCAAGACGTCTGCGCTCTCGCCGCTCTGGGAGACTGCGATCAGGATGGAGCCCCGACCGAAGTGGTAGGGGGAAAACCTCACCTCGCTGGCAGTGATTGGCTCGATAGTAATTCCGGCGTGCTTCGAAAAAAGGTGCTTCGCCATCAGTGCCGCGTGGAAGCTGGTCCCACTGCCCGTTATGTAGACGCTCTTGGCTTCCTTGACCATTTGCAAGGCCTCTGTCATCTCTCGCTCGGTCTCACGCCCCGCTCGCCTCACGGTCACCGGCTGCTCGAAGATCTCCTTCAGCGTGTGATGCGCGAACTCTCCTCTCCCGGTCTCACCGACCTTGTTCGATAGCTTCACGATGCGATGCGCCGTGGGGGTTCTTTCGATGTTGCCCACGAAGAGCCCTTCTTTGGTTATTGTGACGATGTCTCGATCCTCTAGGAATATCGCCTTGTCCGCGTGCTCCACGAATCCCAAAATGTCGCTGGCGACGAAATATCCCTGCTTGCTCAAGCCGACTATGAGCGGCTGGTGAAACCGGACTGCCACCAGCGTCCCGTTGTCGAACATCGCGACAAAGGCGTAGCTTCCCTTCAGCTCGGATACCGCCTGTATCACAGCTTCCTTGGCGTCGCCCGTTCGGCCGTAATTTCGCTCGAGCAGCTCGGCGATTACCTCGCTGTCGGTCTCGCTCCTGAAGACGCTCCCGCTTTGCGCAAGGATCTCTCGAAGCTCACGGTGGTTATCGATAATGCCATTGTGCACGATGACTACCTTGCCCGAACTGGACAAGTGAGGATGCGCGTTTGCCTCCGTCACTCCCCCATGGGTGGCCCACCGAGTGTGCCCCACTCCGACGTTGCCAGGGAGGCCATCGAGGTGAACCGCCTTGTTTACCTCGTCTACCTTTCCGGTGCTCTTCTTCAGCAGTATCTGGTTGCCGAAGAGGGTCGCCACACCTGCGCTGTCATATCCCCTGTATTCCATGCGGCGCAGTCCTCCGACAAGCAATGTGGCTGCCTGCTCACTGCCGGAGTAACCGATAATCGAGCACACGAGATGAAAGACGGGTCGTAAGTAATGTGGAACACGCCTGAGTTCCCGGTAGGAGCTCCCTAGTGGAATCGACTAGGCCATCTCGACCTGCACTTCGTTCCCTTTCCGTAATCGGAGGCGCTTCCAGCCTAATGGTGGCTGCTCGAGGCGTCTTCCCTCGGTCCCACTATGAGGCCCATGCTCTCGGAGCCCACGTTCGCGAGCATGTCTATGATGGATAGGTTGGGGACGAACTCGCTCGTGAACCTCTGGGGATAGGTGGCAGGCGCATACCGCTGATACACCAGCCTGATGTTGTTTTGCTCAAACAGCCCCTCCTCGAGGTAGGATTTGCCGCCGGGGCCGGACACGTACGTGTCGGCGCCCAGCTTCTTGCAGACGTTCACGAGGCGCTCCGTCGCCTTTCCCGTGACCTTGAGCTCAGACTCTCTTAGGATGGGAATCTTGATCCCGAGCCACTCCATGGTCTTCTTGGTCGTCTCCAGGTCAAGCTCGAAGAGCATGAGCCACTCTCTCTTGTAGAGGGCCTCGAGATAATCCTTGTAGAGATGGAAGAACCTCGCGTTCGCGTAGGAGATGAGAATCTTCTTCCAATGGTCCTCGCGCCAAGGCATGCCGTTGTTGATCTCCACCGAGATGTTCGGAAGGAACTTTTGGGCCTTGTTTATCGGGACGGTCAGTTCGAGGGGCCCCTGCGGGTTCAGGATCTTGTTCCGGTTCGTGTACCTCTTGTCGTATTGGGCGTCGTCCATGATGACGAAGACGTCGGCCATGCTCAGCTTGTGGAAGAAGCCAGGGTAGGGGAAGTACTGGGGCTGGTGGATAGCCGCTCTCAAACCCTAGACTCGCCAGTCCGATGTTCTGTGGACATCCGGGAGACCGCTCGCTGCAAGCCGTATTGTTAACATTTCTTCAGGCTCAGCGCTCATTCCGGGTCTTCAACTCGCAACCTGCGAGACTAGGTGTAGATGGCTATGAGGCTGATCGTCGTGCTCGCGCTGCCGACTGTGATTGTGTGGAACCGGCTCGTCGTGCCGTCCGCCCAGCGCGTGAAAGCGTGGCTGCCAAAGTCTGCCACCGCCACCTGGTAGGTCTGCCCGTTGCTGACGGTCAGCGAGCACGGCGCAAAACAGCTCTGCTGCAAGACGCCGTTCTGCCATAGGGTGGTGTAGAGGCCTGTTATCGCGTTGCCCGACGAGTCGACCGCGTTCACCGAGATGGTGGACGAGTTCGTTGGGGCTGGTTGGCAGGTGTTTCGGTATACCGCCGTGAATGTGGTCGCTGTCGTGATTGAGAACGACCTGTACCTGAGCGCGGAACCGGTGTCGGCCCAATGGTCGAAGGCGTAGCAGCCATAGTCAAGGACCGCCACGATGTGCTCCATGCCAGGTATCACTGGGATGGTGTATGGAGTGAAGCCGTTCGAAGTCGTCATTGTGTTGTAGCAATTGAAGAGCACGCTGAGGCCATTGAGAGCGCTGCCATTGGCGTCCTGGGCGTTGACCGTCAAAATTGCTGGCGATCCGCTGGGTGGGCATTGTTGGGCCGGTGTTGGCACGAACTCGCAGTTCATGGATGCCGGAGGGTTGTTGACTACGAGGTTGAGGGCGGCCGCGTAGGTGAGACCCGAGAATTGGACCGTCTGCCCGGAAGCGGCGCTCGTGTAGTAGCCCTCATACACTGCGCTGTCACACACGGGGGCGTGCCCAGTGCCGGTCGATGTGGTTGTTGTTCCTGTCGATGTGGTCGTAGTTGAGGTCGAAGTTACAGATGCGATGACACAAGTGTTCGAGATGGTGTTGCTTTGCATTGTGACGTCGCCAGTGTTCGCCAAGGCAGCACCCTTGAGCGATGCGCCCGTTGCGAGCGTGACGCTCGAGTAGGCCATTATGATTCCTACGAAGGAGGTACCCGTGCCTATGGTAGCTCCGCCTGCGCTTGTTACCCAGAAGACGTTGCAGGAGTCTGCACCGTTCTCGAGGACGACGCTACCGCCTGTTGTGGAAAGCGCTCCTGCTATGGCGGCTGGCGCTTGGAAGATCCAGACCGAAGCCGAGTTGCCGTTACCGTTCAAGGTAAGAACTCCACCAGACAGAGTGAAGGTTGAGGAAGCGGCACTATAGACACCCGGTACCAGAGTTTGGGCATCTAGGGCTGTCACTATGGTGGAGGGTGTGTTTCCCATCGCTGTCACAATGGCGGCAGCGAGGTCGGTTTGAGTCGTTGATGGTGCGCCGCCAGGATAGTTCGTTCCAGTGATGGTAACTGTGCCGAATCCGGTTTCAGAGGCAGTAGGATACGACCCCACGTTACCCGTGATTGTGGTGGTTCCGGTATTGGTGATACCAGAGTATGCTAGGACAGCGAAAGGCGCGGCGGTGTTAAGGGATGGCGTCGCTGCGAAAGCCCTCGGCAGAACGCCGTAACCTCCCAGTATCCCCGCGACGAGCAGGGCGGTTACGCCCAGCATCATAATGCTCTTCTTCGGTATTTTGCTTCCATTCTTTATCATATTGTAATCGGAATGGTGACCGAGTGGGAAATCATATGAGTATAGGAGAAGGGCCTATGGGGCATCGTCAGGAGGACTGATGTGGTCTGACGTCCTCTGGACTCTGTTTCATAGAAAGGTCAACGGTTCCTGCCTCCTCCGTAGCTCTTGGCTTCGCGCTAGGAACCTGAGGGCTCGAATCCCAATGGAGGATTCCTATGTCATGGTGTGACTTGCGAGATGCACTGCTGTAAGGTCGAGTCAGCGACTTATGCGGTGGAACGGTCTCTCGAGCATGTCTATCGTTACTGAAGTGGATAAATCGGGAGATGAGAGGATGATGGTGACCGAGTCGAGGCGGGGAGTCCTCGTCGTCGAGGGGAAGATTGAGAGGCTCACGGGAGCGGGCAAGTTCGTGGTAGCTCCGGTGCGAGAGGACGCTGACGTCGATGTCGGCGACCAGGTCATGATCATAGTCGTGGACAAGCTGCAGCAAGAGGTCTACCTCCAGACGATGAAGGAGCGTGTCACCACGCCCTTCCCCAGCAATTGGGCGATCGTAGTCAGGGGCAACAGGTACCTAGGGAACTGCAACGTCACCTACGAAGGAAAGCAGCTGAGCGCGCTGGACCCGTCTGGAGTGGCAAGGACGGAGCTCCCGTTACCGCGCGACGGGCTCCTCAACTTCCGTATTCCGGAGGCCATGAACGTGGACAACGAGTCCATCGTTGAGGTGAAGGACGGAGTGAGGTCCATATTGCTGGACAAGTTCGGTTCGCTCGCAACAATGCCGGTTAAGGAAGCCTATCCGACCGTGACGGTCTCGGGCAGGTTCTCTCCCCTGAGCAAGCCCGACATCTATCCATCGAGCATCCAGTTCACGAACGCCACAACAGGCCAAGTGTTCTTGGCGGTAACGACCAACGGCCAATACTCGATCCAACTGCCTAACCGCGAGTCATACCAGGTGAGCGTGTCCTGGAACACGATTCCCGGAAACGAGACTGGCATGGCGCAGGCGGGGACGCTGGCTCTCAGCTCAAACGACCACGCGTACAGCTTCGACGCCAAGTGGTAAAACCTCTCCATCCGAAGCTCTGGGCCGCCCCCGACCCTTTTCGTCGGGGCGACCGAGGCCCTTTCTTGGCCCGCGTCCGGGTCCCTGCTTCGTGAAATTGTTGTCTGCTTGCCTTTCACGATAGGAGGTTCGTCCACTCGAGGGCTCGTGCTAGATGTTCGGAACACTTGTTAGAGTTCTATGATGCGCAAGCCCAATAGGCATCGAACAAGTCCTATCGATTGAGTCGATATGAGATATTCCTACTCAAATGGCGGTGCCTGCAACTGCTCCTTTTGCAACACGATTATCCGCGAGAACAAGATAGACATGATGGGGTTTCAGCTCCACCTAATGTGTGCCGAGAACGTCGCCAATGTCTTGGGGAAGGTCAGGTCTTTCAATGAGTGGAAGAAGCACCATCCCCGAGAGCAATCTTCCGAGTTGGTAGCGTAGGCCTATCCCGAGACTGACGGGACCGCCCACACGGCGCGACGCAGCGGATGGTTTTCCCCGCGGCCAAGACCCGAGCCGACTTCAGAGGCGGTCGATGATTGCTGACGGGATAGATCTCTTCTGCCCTATCACGTCGACTATCTCGCTCCAGACCACGTCCTTGACGTTTTCCATGGCTAGGACCAGTTCGAGCAGTCCCAGGGGCTCCGAGTTGTCCTTGATGATTACCTCCGCCCTGAGGTCGATCGTGTGCTCCCCTATCGACCTGCCGACGTAAACGACCTCGTCTAGCTTCAGCAGGTCCTTCGCAATGTCGAGTGTCGCCCCACCGGTAGTATAGATAAGCAGGTCTACGCGCCTATAGGACAGGCCCTTCAGCTTGAGAGAATACGAGAGGCCAAGGCAGCTCTTCTCCAAGCGGTCGCGCCTCCGCTGGACCGTGCTGCGGGGGATTCCGAGCTTCTGCGCCAAGACAATCGAGGAGACGTTACCCTCGGGCTCAAGCAGCGCCTTGAGTATCATCTTGTCGACGCCCGAGAAGAGCTGTTGCGCTGACATGCACGTCTACTTCACTAGCAGGGTTATGTCCACAACACTGCATTGTTCTGCTGGACTGCACCCGTTACCGATGTCTGGCCCGCCGCGCTTCGCTGGTGCGGGTGGACACGCCTGGGGGGTATCGTCGCTCGATGGCCTGTTGGGGACTGGGAATACAGATTCTGGCGGGGCAACCCATTTAAGGAACTGACCCCTCCTCATCGCCCGCACCAGGGGGCTGAAATGGAAGACGCTCGACGGAAGCGAGGTTCTTCAAGCGGCCGGGTAGAGGTCATTTGCACCCTGTGCGAAGTCGAAGGGAGGCCGTATGTCAAAGCCGACCACGAATACGTCGTGGTTTCCACATTGTCTGGAGAGGAAAGACGATTGACCGTTTGCCCCGACCATGCGGAGCAGCTGACAAAGGAAAGCTGCCCTATAAAGTCGTCAGACGAAGGAGGGGGGTCAACTGGGTCAACCCACTCTGAACGAAACCCCGATTACCTTGCTGGGATTCTACATCTGTTCGATGATGCCTGCAGGTATCGACTTCTTGGAGCCGACGATGTCGACGATCTCGCTCCAGATGACGTCTCTCACGTTAGGCATGGCCTTCACGAGTTCGAGCAGTCCCAGGAGCTCCGAGTTGTCCTTGATGATGACCTCCGCCCTGAGGTCTATCGTGTGCTCCCCTATCGACCTGCCGACGGAGACCACCTCATCGCGCTTCAACAGCTCGTGAGCGATCGGCATTGTCGCTCCTCCCCCAGTGTAGATCAACAGGTCGACACGCCTGTATCCTAGGTTCCGCAGGTTGAGCGAGTAGGTGAGAGTGAGGTAGGTCTTCTCCAGATGTCGGCGCCTCCGCTGGATGGTGCTGCGCGGAATCCCAAGCTTCTCTTCCAAGGCACGGCTGGAGATGTTGCCTTGGGGGTCAAGCAACAGCTTGAGTATCTTCCTGTCTACCGATGAGAAAGTATGCAACGGTTGCACCCGTGACACTCTACCTCACCTTCCCCTGGGAATCGTTAAGATTCCTTGCATTTCTAACACACTTCGTTCCAATGTTGTCCCGCTAGGCAATAAGTGTTTGCCACGATGATAGCCTGTAGCTTAATTCTTCCTTGTGAGGGTCTCTACTTTCTTCACTGCTTCTTTGTCACCATCTACGGACGTATCGAGAGGAACCTGTTGTACAGCATGACCTTGAGGGACGCTTCCGCCTTCTGGCTGAGGAACCTCCTCGCCCTCAACGTGTCTCCCAGCACTCGCTTGAACGCCGAGAACGTTATCTCCACGAGCCACCTCTGACCATAGTCCTTTACTGCCTTCCACCCCTCGTACCCGAGGGCGTCGAGGGCCAGGGCCTCGTCCCGCCTCGCTCTCGACCCCATCAGCTTGAGGCTCGCGTTCTTCCGGAGCTTGATGGCGGGCTCCGCGCCTATCTCGCTCAGGAGGTTGAAGTTCTTCCTCGCGTCGTACGCCGCGTCCGCGTACGCCTTCGCGACCTTCCTCTTCTTCGCCACCTCCTTGACCATCGGGACGAACTTCGCGTTGTCTCCGGTCTTCTCGCTGGTGATGCGGAACCCCTTGATCTTCCCCGTCTTCTTGTCCGCGAGTATGTGCAGCTTCACGTACTTCCTCTTCTCCTTCTTCCACTTGTCCTCGATGTAGGAGCCCTTGTTCGAGACCGAGAGGCCTGTGGAGTCGGCTATCACCGTCATCGGCTCGTCGCCGTCCGCGTCCCTCCCTACGATCTCTGACGGCTTCTTCCCCTTCATGGAAGAGAGTATCCTCCTGCGCATGTGGGTGTAGTGCATCTCCTCGACGAACCTGACGTACTCCTCGAGCTCCCTCGTGATGCCTTCGAGCGTCCTGTACGGTATGTCAAACCCGACCTTGACGAACGCCAGGAAGGAGATATACGAGTTTGGGAACTCGAACGGCCTACCCAGCTTCGAGCTGTTCATCGCGTCCAGCTCCTCCTTCCACGAGACCAGGGAGCCCAGGTCCAGTATCGCGCATCCCCTCTCGATGAGGGCCTCGTCGTAGTCGTGCCAAGATCGCATTCCCAGCGGTATCATGACGAGTGTAGCGAGAGAAGCCCTTAGACGAGACCCAAGCAAATCGGCTTGACAGACGCGTGAGATTGGATTAAGCTACAGGCTACCACGATGACCGTCACGGCCAGTCTCTGGAGGCTGACTTCGATGTTAGGGCGTCAGGATTCACAACGCCCTTAAGCAACATCAGAACGAGGCGCCCTATGGACTTGCAGCGCTCTCTTGAGATATGGGAGGCCTCTCAATGCTCCCTTTGCGGCAAGCCCATCCAGCAGGACGGGCAAGACGTCCTGGAGTTCCATTTTCATTCAGCGTGTGCCAAGGACGTAGGAGACATGCTCCGGAAGATCAAGGAGTTTGAGCAGGTGCGCACGAGCGAGCACTCGGCGCACCCCGCAGAGCTAGGGCCCTGACCCTTTCAAAAGGGGCGGGTTCCCTATAGGCGGAATGTGCTCGTTCTCAGGCAGGCAAAGGAATGGCTTCGTCGAGCGGGATCAGCTGAGTTATCTCGTCGTAGATCCGCAGGAAGCGCACGCCTTTCTCGGTGAGCGAGTATATGTGACTCGTCTCGTCTCTCATGATGAGCGTGTTGGCCAACAGGAACTCCAGATAGTCGTTTATCTGCGCGAAAGACAAGAATGAGCCGTACATCAGCCTCGTCTTTGTAGCGTTCCCGGCCCGCGCCACCTGCAGGATGTTTGACGCGATCGCGAACCTGCTTCGGTATTTCATCTCAGAAGCCCCCTGGCGAGGCCCAAATGGCCTGTCTGGAAGACTCCTGCAGTGCATGCAGGAACTCCTCGCCCTTCGTCGTAATGACGAGTCTGTTCTCTATCTCTCTCACTAGCGAGTTCTCTCGAATGAAGTCGGCGAGAGGGCCGACTCCCTGGCTCTGGTGTATCGTTTCTGTTGTTTTCTTCATAGTAGTCCTATGAGTCCGGCTATACTAAAGCCAAGCCGTCAAAACAAAGGGGAAAAGGGGAAGGTTGGGCAAATCGATGCCAGAAGATGAGCGGGCGACCTATTTTCGTGTCCAAACTGAGGCAATATGGGGTCCGCACGATTATTCTCCGGATTCTTCATGCCCTGGCTGAGATAATCGCGCCGATGCAAGGCCATTCCCCAGGCTGAAACAAGACGGAATAGGCCCTTGCGCTCACACGATGATCTTTTCTTCGGTTGGAAGTTTGAATATTTGCGAGAGCTCAGCATACGCCTCGACGTACTTCCTAGCCCTCTCTGTCGCTTTGTAGACGGACTTGCCCAAGCCCTCTGGGCTCTTCTTCTCCAGGAGCTTGTGCTTCAGGAGGAGTGCCACGTACAGATGGGTCTGTTTCGAGTTCAGATTGCACTTGTACATGATATGCGTGATGATCGTGCCGTTTATGCAAACAAGCAGGATGAAGTTTACGATGTCGAGCGACCCTCTGTTTCCCCAGCGGAGGACTGTCTCCATCTCTGAGGACAGAGTTTCGCTCATGGCCCGGACACCCTAGGAGAGATCCAGCCATCGTCCTTGATTGGTTCCGGACTCTGGGCGAGTTCTGCCACAGCCGCATTGTGGTAAGGCACCTTCTGTATCTTGAATTCCTTGTCAAGACAAAGCTTTCAGGACGTCGAAGCCCTCGACAAAGTCGATTTTCGTGTTCAGCCTGCTCTGGAGCGCCCGGTATTCGGCCAACCCCTTTATCGCGTTGGCCTTTGTGTAGAGCTTGCTCCGCTGCGACCAGAATATCCTGATCAGCTCCACCTTCTCATCAATCACGTCAGAGATGTCATAGTAGACCTTCGGCTCGAAGTCCCTCGTGAGTGGGATCTCGTAGGCCAAGATGTTCGAGTTGAACCTGGCGGCTTCGAGGGTCGCCGCCGAGACCGCCCTGTGGTCGTGGTGGACGTCGCCATGAAAGTGGGTGAATATCAGGTCGGGATTGATCTTGTTGACATAGCTCTCGATGTAGTTTATCAGCTCGCTCGAAGCCGTGAGCTTCGTGTCCTCAAAATCCCCGATGCGGACTTCCTTGGCTCCGATGTACTTCGCCGACTCAAACAGCTCCTTGGTTCGATGTGCAGGGTCGCCCGACGCCGCCCCCCTGGTGAGAGTGCAGATGAAGACCTGATGACCGTTTCGAACCGCTTTGAGAAGGAGCCCGCCGCAACCAAGTTCCACGTCGTCTGGATGCGCCCCGATAGCTAGGATGTCCACATGCTTCATGTATGTCCAAGGTCATACTCGTAGTGGAGCAATTCTCTAGAGTATTGCCGAAGGGGAAGCCCCGCCAGAATGCTATTCTTTCTTGTGAAGAGACAATCGCTGTCGCGATGCACTGGAGGATAACACTGGAGGATAACACTGGTGCGGTGCCCGTTGCAATTAGCAGACGACAGATGACTAATCTGGCTGCATCGACCACAACCCATGTTGGTGTCCGACCTGTCATCAATGTCGACAAATCATGGCAAAGAGAGAACTAACTGAATCTGGCGGTGTCGGAAAGGTATTGAAGAAAGAGTACGAGAAGAGAGCCGACGAGGTACGCGACGCCGCAGAGAACCTGAGAGAGGAATACGGGAGGAGGATAGACGAGATCCACGGACGGCTGGACCAGTCTCTGGACGATGGTAAGAAGATCGTCCATGACCATCCCGCTCTGGTTGTGGGCACGACCCTTGCAGTGGGAATAATCGCAGGCGTCCTTCTAAGCCGCAAGAGGACGGCTTAGTCGGGCATCGGGCGCCAGATAGCAGACACAGACACAGTGCTGAACGAGATCAAGGTCGCGCTGCTGGACGACACAAAGGCCGACATGGAGGCCGATACCAGGAAGACCATGGCGCGAATCTTGAAACTGCTTCTCATCGGCGTGGCTGGGATATCGTCCTGGCCATCGGGTCTTTTTTCTTCCTCATGAGCTTCGTGAAATACCTCAGCGTCTTGCTCCAGGCTTGGATGGCCTTGGGGGGTATTCGGGATTGTTGCGATAGCATTCGGCGGGGCGCTCTGTTGATGTCTAGACGCGAGTGAAGTTCTTTGCCTCTGTGGCAAATCGAACTCTACCGGAGCGATTAGCTTTGGATTGCTTGAGCAGGCTCGGCCTTGATTGCCGCGTTCCGAAGTATCGCTGAGATGTCTCTCGTCCTCTTTCTGATGGTGATCGGGGTTATTCCTGCCGCGAAGGCGATGCGCACCTGGTTCGTGCGTTGGCCCATGAGAATCGAGGCGATGTTGAGCGCAGCTGCCGCCACCGAGTTCGGTCTCTTTCCCGCCAGCGTGGGGTCGTCCTTGACTTGGGCCAAGATTTCTAGCGACCTTCTCTCGACCTTCCCCGTTATTCCCGAATTCTGTGCTATTCTAGACACCTCACGGGATGGGTCGGTCATCGTGACTCTGATGTTCATGTTTCGCTGTAGCAGCTTGTGGTAATGCCTGATGGAACTGCGGCTCGCCGCCAGCTTCAGCCTGCCGATCTCTTCCTTTGGGCAGTTCGCCCCAACTATGCTGCAGGCGACAAGCACCGCGGCTGCCGCCATGCCCGTAATCGACCTGCTCCGCGTGACCCCGCTCTTGAGCCCTCTTCGATATATCTCGCAGGCCTCTATGGCGACCGAGTTGGGCAACCCGACCGCTCCCACAATCTGGTCTATCTCGCGCATCGCCTTGACGGCGTTTTGCCTGTTTGATCCTTCCGAGGCCGTGTACTTGTTCCACTTTCGCAGCTGCGTCAGCTCATAGCTTCCCTGGATTCTTCGACCGTTCCCGTCGAAATTCTGGCTGCCGATGAACGTAGGCAGATCGAGGTCGTACATCATCCTTGATGTCGGTCGCTCGCGCACCGCGGAGTTCGTCATCGCTGCTACGTAATCGGGCGAGTTTGAAGCCGACGAGTTCAGACCCTCATCTACCACCCCGCAGGAGCCGCACACCTGTTCCCCTACATCGTCGGCGAAAACGAGCTTCTCATGGCATTCTTTGCAGGAGACATCTGTCTCCGAGACCTTGACCTGCGAGCCTACTAACATAGTCTTGTTTGGGCGTCTCGAGCATTAAAGGCGTCCGCCACAAGGGCTAGGTGCTTTGACGGGTTTGATACAAGCAGTAGAATGCTCCATCGGGGGCGAGGCGTAGTTAGGCAGGAATTAGATGAATTTGGCGGGCCCGGCAAGATTTGAACTCGCGACCCCTGGCTCTCTTCCATCGTGAGATAGAAGGCCAGTGCTCTGTCCGTACTGAGCTACGGGCCCCAAGCAGAGCGCTTTTCGGATTCGACATAAGTGTTTATGGCCTTGGATTTTCGTTTCCAGAACCGTCCGACCAATAGTTACACTAATTCAGTATTCTTAACCGGTTTCTTGCATTTCTCACATCATACTCGGAGATAAGACCAATTCCTTATTTCCAAGTCTTTTAGTCGAGTTGATGGAGGAAAAACTCAGATTGCTAGCGCCCCAGGGACGTCTTTTTGGGACCAACGGCGTGAGGTTCATCCCCGGAGTAACCGGCGACATGGGCTTCGCCGTGAAGCTAGCCGAGAGCATTGGCACGTATTTCGCCGATGGCGAGATCCTCACGGGAAGAGACGGACGGCTCACCGGGCAGATGCTGCTCTCCTCCGTGACCGCCGGTCTGATGAGCTCGGGCAGGAACATCGCGGAGGCAGACATCGTCCCTACCCCTGCCCTCCAGTATGCCACGAAGACGCTAGGCTACCGGGGCTCCGTCATGGTCACCGCGTCTCACAACCCGTCCCAATACAACGGCGTCAAGGTGACGGGGCCAGACGGCGTCGAGGTCTCGAGGCTTGACGAGCAGAGGATAGAGAAGATCTTCCACGACGGGTCGGCCAACAAGGCTAACTGGAAGGACGTCGGGACCGCCAGGCCAGAGCCATCGGTGATCCGGACCTACATCAACGGGATCATCTCCAGAGTCAACTCGAAGCTGATCTCGGAGAGGAGGCTCAAGGTCGTCATCGACGCGGGGAACGGGGCGCAAGCTCTGGCCGCGCCTTACCTCCTAGAGACGATGGGATGCAAGGTGATAACAATCAACGGGATAGTCGACGGCAACTTCCCGGGGAGGGGGCCTGAGCCCATCCCTGATCTCCTGCGAGACATGGTCGTAGCCGTGCGCGCCTCGAACGCCGACCTGGGGGTCGCCTACGACGGCGACGGCGACCGTTCGATCTTCTGCGACGAGGGCGGGAACATCTACTGGGGCGACCAGAGCGGGTCTCTCATAGCCGATTACCTTCTCGAGAGGAACCCCAACTCCTCGGTCGTCACTCCGGTCAGCTCCTCGCAGGTGATAGAGGCTGTAGCGAAGAGGCGCTCCGGCAAGGTCATCCGGACGAGGGTCGGGAGCGTCGACGTCTCAAGGACCATTATCGAGAGGAAGGCGCTCATGGGCTTCGAGGAGAACGGGGGCGGCTTCTTTCCCAACCACCTCCCGACGCGCGACGGCGGGATGACCACGGCGCTCATGCTCGAGGTGATGGCCACTAGGGCCGCGCCGCTCTCGAGGCTCATGAACAACGCCTTTCCACGGTTTTACATGAGCAAGACGAAGGTCCCGGTCGACCCGAGCAAGGTGAGGGAGATCATGAGGGCGATAGAGAAGCAGGGCGACGGCAAGGTCGAGAAGGTAGATGGCGTGAAGGTCTGGGTCGACGAGAAGACCTGGGCGCTAATCCGTCCCAGCGGCACCGAGCCCATCGTGAGGGTCTTCGTCGAGTCGGAGACGCAGGAGAAGGCAGACTCGACCGCGAAGAAGTTCCTGAAGACCGTGAAGGCAGCCTAGCCCCTACGGCTTGCTGCGAAAGTGTATCCAGCCGTCTCTCCTAACCTTTCTTCCGTCGCGGAAGGCGACTCCCTTGAGCCTCGAGGCCGCGACCGTCTCGCCGATCACGCGAAGCTCGCAGCCGTTGGCGCGGGCCACCGCCTTGGCCTCGTCTAGCCGGGGCCTGTCGACCGTCCCCACTATCTCGTACTCCTCGCCCCCATAGAGCGCGAGCTCCTCGGCAGAGTAGCGGTTGCTGGAAGCGAACTCCTCGAGCCCCTCAGGATATGGGATGTCGGTCAGCCTTATCCCGACCCCGCTCATCTCCGAGATCAAGTGGAGGCATATCGCCAAGCCGTCGCTCGAGTCGACCGCCGACGAGAGATACCTCGAGACGGCTACGCCGACATCCAGCCTTGGCCTCGGGTCGTAGACGGAAGAGAGCGCCTTGAGCCTGAACGAGGCGTCCGCCTTCGCGCCACCGAGGAGTATCCGCAGGCCCGCCGTGGTCTTGCCGTAGGTCCCCGTCGTCACGACGAGCTGACCGGGGCGCGCGCCGCTCCTCCTTACCACAGAGCTTGCGAAACCCACCATCATGCAGTCGATGATCAGGTCGTCCGCCTCGCCGGTGTCGCCTCCCACAAGCCTCACGCTCCATTCCCTGGAGGCGTCTGCCAGGCCGGCTCCCAGCTGGTCGATTTTGCCCTTGGGTGTCCTCCTCGGGGCCCCGAGGGAGACCATGAAGGCCACTGGGCGGACGCCCTTCGCCGCGAAATCGGAGACGCACATCGCGACCGCCTTTCTGGAGACCTTCCGCCACTTCATTCCGGGCGGGACGTCGGTCCTCCCTACGAGCATGTCGCACTTTAGGACGACGCCCTCTCCCTTCTTCCCCGGAGGGATCATCGCCACGTCGTCCCCTATGGGCAGATACCCTTCAGGGAGCGCGCCTGCGCGCTTCGTGATCAGCTCGATGATGTCATACTCGTCCAGCATCTGGTCAGGCACCGGCGCGCTTGACCTTCAGGATGTAGGCGTGCGCGAGCCGCACTGCCTCCTTCATGCTCGACGCCTCCGCGGAGACGCGCACGATGTCTTCTGTGTTAGAGGCACGCACCAGCACCCATGACGACGCCGAGGTCCTGATCTTCAGCCCGTCCAACATGTCCGCGTTGGGGTTCTCCTTCTGGAGCTTCTTGATCGCATGCAACGCCTTCTTCCGCGGAAAGTCCATCTTCTCGCGGGCGATGTGATACGACCGCACCTGGTCGTATATCTTCGTCCCTCTCCGTTTCAGCGCCCCAACGATCACGGCGGCCGCGATCATGGAGTCCCTGCAGTTGTTGAAGCTCGCATCGATCACTCCGGCGCTGCTACCCTCTCCTCCGAACCTCACCCCTTTCTGAGCCATGAGGCCGGTCACGTTCCTCTCGCCCACCATAGCCCTAAAGACCTGGCCCCCTGCTTCTTTCACCACATCGTCGACAGCTTGCGTGGTGTCCACCGAGACCACGACATCCTTTCGAGGGACGGTCTGGAGCAATTCCTTGATCGCGAGAGTGAGCATGTAGTCCCCGGTCCTGGCCTTGCCCTCGTTGTCGACCAGAGCGAGCCTGTCCCCGTCGCAGTCGAAGGCGAAGCCGACGTCAGCTCCTTCCTTCTTGACAGTCTTGCAGAGGACCTCCAGCGGGTCGTTCGTCGGGTCGATGGCGCGTGAGAAGAACCCCATCGTGTCGCCGAGGGTCGAGACCTTGCACCCCAGCCCCTTGAGGATCTCAGGGGCGTGCTTGATGGCCGCGCTCCCGTTCAGGTCCAGAACGACTCTCACTCCTGCCGCTGACCCAGGCCCGGCCATCTCTATCAACTCGGAGTTGTATGAGAATCCCTCCGCTGGAATTGCCTGTCCCGGCGCGGTGGGCTTGGTCTCCTTCTTCGCCTTCTGTAAGACCTGGTCGAACTCGTCCTGATTGATCCCCCG
The DNA here is from genome assembly GCA_963799775.1 of uncultured archaeon. GTDB lineage: Archaea > Thermoproteota > Nitrososphaeria > Nitrososphaerales > Gagatemarchaeaceae > Gagatemarchaeum. Next base: position 1,680,854 of record CAWCYD010000003.1, on the reverse strand, counting down.
CCCGTCGATGACGAACTTGAGGCCGTTCCACTCTGGCTCGTTGTGCGAGGATGTGACTATCAGCGCAGGTCTCCCCCTCCTTCTGCTCTCCCGGAAGATTGCAGGGGTGGAGAGCACTCCATAGTCGACCACGTCAGCGCCTGCCTCTAGGACAGCGCTCGTCACCGCCCGTGAGGCGACAGGGCCCGTAGCACGAGTGTCCCTGCCTATCAGCACCTCGTTTGCCCCGACCACCCGGACGAATCTCCGCGCGTATTCGGCCATGTCTGAGGGAAGGAGGTCAGAGTTGAAGATTCCGCGGATCCCACTCGTCGAGGTTACCGTCAATCCATCCAACGACCTCTCGCAGATGTCAGAGTTGCAAAATTGGCCGCAGAAAGTGAAGACAAGTTGAGTTCCCGCCTTTTGATTGTTCTGCCCGTTTTGTGAACCGGATTGGCTCCGAAGATATTCAAGGCGCGGCGCAACGTGAAACTTGGGGAGTACAAGTTCACGCAGATATTCATCGGCGCCGAGAACTCTCCCACATTACTTAGGCTCTTCGGTTCGCAACGGGACATGTCCAAGATAGTGAGGCACCTCAAGGTCAGCATAATCGACTCCGACTGGGGAATCTGGCTCGACCACAACACCGGCGCGGTCTGCGTCGGCGCGAAGTACCTCGTGACTGCGAAGATCAACTGCCTATACCTCGACGTCATCCATGTGCTCGTCCACGTGAAGCAGTTCCTTGACGGGAATGGACCTTTTCGACCAGACGTTCGAGTACGTGGACCGGCCCACCGAGATAGAGGCATACCGATACACCGTGGACGAAGCGAAACGGCTCCAGATGACCGAGGACGAGATACTCCGCTACCTCAGGGTGGAAGCGGTGGACGACTCGGAGCTCGGCAGACTCATCGAGAAGATAGGCGTCCGGCAAAGGCGATAGACCGGGCCGCTCGAATCCTTAAGAGAGGCACCCGGCCTCCAAAAGCACTCTCACATGAGATACGTCGAGGGTGCGAAGAAGGTGTTCATGGACACCGGGACGCGCTTCCCTCGCAAGCTCATCTGGTCCGTGGCCCTCATCAAGCGGGAGGCGGCCAAAGCCAACTCCTCCTTGGGGACCCTCGAACCAAGGATCGCCTCGGCGATAGTGCAAGCCTCCGACGAGGTGATGAAGGGGAAGCACGATCCCAAGGTCATCGTCGACGTCTTTCAGACGGGCTCGGGTACAGGGCTGAACATGAACGTGAACGAGATAATCGCCGAGAGGGCGAGCGAGATCCTCGGGAGGGCGGTCCACGCGAACGACCACGTCAACTTGGGACAGTCCTCGAACGACGTCGGGCCTTCGGCGATCAGGATCTGCGCTGTCGCCCTCTCCACGCAAGACCTCGCACCGGCAACGGCGAAGGCGTCCAGGAGCCTCTCGAACCTGGCGGAGCGGACGTCGAAGGTCTACAAGGCGGGGCGCACCCATCTCAGGGACGCGCTGCCGTTGACGATGGGCCAGGAGTTCGCCGCCTACTCCGACGCGCTCGACCACGACGTGCAGCTCCTCAGGAGCGTCCTGACCTACGCGAAGGAGCTGCCCATTGGGGGCACAGCGGTGGGCACGGGCATGAACACCAACCCCAGGTTCGGGGCTGCCGTGATTCGCGGGATAAACAGCGCCACAAAGCTCGGCTTCTCCGAAGCGAGGAGCAGGTTCCGGGCCATGAGGCTGCTCTCCGACCTGGTCGCGCTGAGCTCGGTCCTGAGCCTGACCGCCCTCGACGTCTACCGGCTCTGCCAGGACATCAGGCTGATGTTCTCGGGTCCGGCGACGGGCCTCAATGAGGTGGAGATACCCACGCAGGAGGAAGTGGCGGGAAGCAGCATAATGCCTGGGAAGACCAACCCCGTGACCGTCGAGGCGGCGATGCTCGTCGCGGTCCAGGTGATGGGCCTCGACGCTGCGAACCAGAGGGCGGGGATGCTCGGGGAGTTCGAGCTCAGCATGGGCATCCCGCTGGTAGGCTACAACGTGGCAACACAGATCTCTCTCCTAGCAGAGGCCCTGAGGAGGCTCTCGTCCGTCGTCGTAGACAACATCGTCCCCAACGTCAAGAGGAACAAGGCTTTCGCGGAGAGCAGCCCTGCGCTCATAACCGCCATAAGCCCAGAGATAGGCTACGACAAGGCGGCGAAGGTCGGGAAGAGGCTCGCACGTGGCCTCTCGATAAGGGACGGCCTGAAGCAGCTCGGGTACACCGAGAGGGAGATCGACAAGATCCTGGACCTTCGTGCGCTCGTCGGCGAACGCAAGTGACAGGCAGCCGCTAGGCAAGAGGGGTTGAATGCGCCATGCTTTCTAGGCGCGAAGAAGCAGCTGAGAATCAGCGACGAGATGATCTACTGGTGAGAGTGGCCGCTGTGCTCATCGGCACCGCCTCCACACCCACAACCCTGACCTTGGACGTTCGGGTTCTCGATCTTGAAGCCTTGCCTCTGTAAGGTCTCGATGAAGTCGATCTTCGAGCCCCTCAGGATGTCGGCGTTGTTCTTGTCCGTCACGACCTTGAAGGTCTCAACATCCTCGACGATATCGTTGGTCCTGGGCTTGTCTGCGAGCTGCATCCCGTAAGCATAGCCGCCGCTGCACGCGCATCCACCAGACGCATACACGTCTATCCTAAGGAAAGAGCCGCTTTGGTCCTGCTCCTTCAAAACCTCGGAGAGCTTCTGCTTGGCGAGCGGAGTGAAAGTCACTATCGGCATTATCTTCTGCATCTTGAACCTGGACCACGGCAGGTGATATTTAGGGATTCTGCAACATGGTAGTGTCGAGTCTTAGTTGTCAAGGTTCGTCGGCTGGCTCGCCATCTGGATTGTGGCTAACTATCATCTAGAAGGCGGCCGCAAGTCGGCCGAACGTTAATAGAGAACGAGGGCGAGCAAATCCAGCATGAAGCTCGACGAAGAATCGCTTGGCCAGGTGCGGAACGTCCTAGACGAATTGCACATGAAAGGCCGTGCTTGGGGCTCGGCGGGCGCTGGGTTGTCGAAACTGTTCACGAGTGCTACCTGGGACGGGGTGACTTCTTACGGTCCCGCGCAGGATGTTTCAGAGGCATTGAAGAAGGTCGAGAGCATCCTATCAAGGGCTTCCGACGAAAAGTAGCAACCCTACCAAGGACGAGGCATCCGACCAAGAGGTAACGCTACCCGGATCTTTCTCCAGACTGTGCCTCCCGCCTCCTTCCCGACCTCCAAGCCAAGAAGGCGACGAGATATACCACGACCATCACGACCGTGACCACAAGCCCAAGAGTGGCGAGGTCACCCGAGTTCTGGCCACTACCGAAGAATATCGGGATCGGCCCGATGAGTATGAAGCCACCCGTCGAGGTGGAGCCACCGCCGCTCAAGGCCCCGATCAATACCACGACGAATCCGATGAAGATCATACCCATCCCGAGTAGCATCAGTCTCGGGCCGTTCATCGCCCGGTCAAGACTCCGGAGAAGAGCACGACCACGATGAGCAATATCGCAAGGACGATAGCGACGCTGGCCCATCTGGCGTCTGACCCGAAGACGATGGGGATAGGACCAATCAAAATCACGCCCCCTCCCTTCACGTTACCTCGTCTCTCTCCCTCTTCGGACGAGGCGCCTGCGAAAGTCGCCAGGAAGACGACGAAGAACCCGGCGACGATTATCGCGATCCCGACGAGGACCAGGTCGAAGGGCATCTCCTTCTAGCAACCGCCGGTTTCTTATATAGCGTGGCGCGCAAATTTCCTGTAGAAAAGGTTGCCCGAGTACAGGTATTGCGAGAAGTGCATGATGAGGACCGAGCACGAGGCCGTCGTCGACGGTCGCGACTACAACCCCAGGGGTAGAGGAGTCTACAGATGCAAGAAGTGTGGCAGGGTGAAGTCGATGCGGCACCTTAGGCCGAGCTCCGAGATCGGCTACTGACGCGAGCTAGACGTACTCGGACCTGTCCACGACGTTCTTCGGCGGCAGGCCCTTGAAGTGTCTCGTCAGGTTCTCCACCACCCCCTTCGCCACTCCGCCACTGAGTATGGCGCTCGGGCCGGAGGCGTGAGGGGAACCGGCGAAGTTCTCGAGCTCGAGAAAAGGGAGGTCTGGCGAGAAGGTCTCGAACCCGTCCTTGTCCGGCCACCAGACATCCGTCGCGTAGAAGAAGCCCGGGTTCCTCACGAGGTGCTCGTAGACGGCTTCCTTCTGGACGACCTCCCCTCGCGCGACGTTCACCAATATCGCCCTCGGCTTCATCATCGCAAGCTGCTCCTTCCCGATCATGCCCCTCGTCTCCTTTGTCAACGGGACGGCAAGGACCACCACGTCCGACTCCCTGAGAAGCTTCGCCAGGCCGTCCTTTCCCGAGAGGGACTTCACTCCTTTCTCCTTGACCGTGTGCCGCCCGAACGCCAGCACATCCATGCCGAGGGATTTGGCTATCCTCGCCGTCGACTTGCCTATCCCTCCATACCCCACTATCCCGATTACCTTCCCTCTGAAGTACGCCACCTCGCGCCCGAGGTCGTCCAGCCTCTTGCGCGCCTAGGCCCCAGCCCTGAGCTGCCTGTCGAAGACCAGTATGCTCTTTCCCGCCGCGAGCATGAAGCCTATCGCGAACTCGGCGACCTCGTCAGAGTAGCTCCCGGCGTTACTGCAGATCATGACTCTCTTGTCGAGCAGGTCGAAGCGGAAGGTGTTCACTCCTGCGTTCCCAGCTTGGATGAAACGCAGGCGCTTCATCTTGGAGACCGTCCCAGGGTCGAAGGCCTTGGGCCACCCGTGCGAGTAGACCGCGTCCACCAGAGGCAGGACTCGCCCCTTCTCCTCGGGGCCTAAGTCCTCGAGCCAATAGATGTCCGCGTAGCGCTTCAACGGGTCCAGTTCCTCCCTCTTGTTGAAGCTCTGCGCCACGAGGAGGACGGCGCGGCCTTTCCCCATCTGGAACCCTTTTAGGCGCTAGTTATTCAAACGATTCGTAAGGGTCCACCAAATGAAGCATGCGACCAGGCTCGGCCCTGCGGTCGCGTCGTCAGTGCTGCTCATCGCTGCCATTCTCTCCGCGCTCCTACTCATCTTAGCAAGCCGGTCGGGCAATGCGATCATCCAAGCCTTGCTCATGCTCGTGGCGATGGGGCTGATCTTCTTCTCCAGCCACCCGCTGGGACACCTCTTCGTGGCTCGAGCCGCGGGTGTCCGGACAGAGTACTTCTTCGTGGGTAGGAGCGATTTCCGCAAGCTCAAGATGAAGCCCATGAGCACGATCGGGGGACTCGTCCCTACCATAGGCACGAAGTTGAGGAAAGAAGAGATGGCTGCGCTGCCAGCTCGCAAGAGAGGGTACATCTTCGGGGCCGGGGTGATTGTCAGCAACGCCTTGGTCGGGGTCGAGCTTCTCTACGTCTTCGTGGCGGGGGGCTTCAGGCTTCCTGCCGTCGTGCTGGGCCTCCTGTTCTTCCTTGCCACACTCGCGACCGAGCTCGCGTTCAGCACAAAGTCAGGCGACCTTGCAAAGATGAGGAGGGAGTTCAACAAGATCCCGCAGCCGGCGAAGTCCTAGTCTTCCGGCTCCTCGACCTCCTCCCTGAGGGAGACCTCGTCCGGCTCTATGCGCATGGCGCGCAACTCGTCCTCAGCGTCCTTCAGAGCCACCGTCTTGTAGAACTCCAGTGCGTAGAGGAGGCCGTAGCCCTCCCAGCCGTTCGCCACGAGCCTCCTACCCAGCTCGGCTGCCCTCGCCAGCCTCTTGCCGAGCTCCTCCCCACACATCGCTATCGCGCTCAAGAGCTGGAGGTCCACCGGTGACCCCTCCAGACCGTCGATCTCCCACGCCGGCTTCCCGAACAGGAAGACGGAGATTGTGACGAGGGGCTTGCCCGGGTCGGGTCGGCTCATCGACCAAGAGGGCGCGCCCGATAATTAAGCACCGATAGAAGAAGCACGTCTATCTTTCGTTCTTCTTACAAATTTCAGACCAGACCAGTCCTCGTCGATGGCGCAGACCTTGACGTCGACCAACCCGCCCGCCAACCCGATCTTTCTCACCACATTGTCGCTCAGGTCGGTCTGCATCTTCGACGACTTCTTCGGCCAGCATACCCAGACCATCCCGGCTTGCTTGAGGCTGGCCTTTGCCTCTGCGAATTCTCTTTTCAAATCCGCCTCGCTTCTCGCGAAGAGCTGGATGACGTCGACGAGACCTTCGTCTCTCGAATCACGGTCACATCTTCCGGGAGCTCCCCCAAGACCGCATCGTAACCTTGAGGGGCATGGAGAATAGCGAGCACGTCTCCTTGCTTGATTCCGAGCTTCTGCACGAGCGGCGTCCCCGAATATCCTGCTGGCGTCCGGAGTCACTCAGATTCTTTCGTTATTTAATGTCGGAGAGCTGCCCGCTCACGCGTAGGCCAAGGCTTGGTCGCGTCCCGCGTGTGGCGACGACCTGAAACAGAAGTCAGGCATGCCGGCTCGTGTCTAGACGCCGCCGCAGCCGTTCGTGCAGATATACCAGGCATCCACGAAGCTCCCGTTGGCAACCACGGCCAACGGCCTGGTGTTGTCGCTCCCAGTGCCCCAGTTGTTGAACAACACGTCGTGCGTAGAGGTGTGGCATTGGTCGCAGTCCGCCGGATAGAGGTAGTACGTAGCAGAGGGGTTGAGCCCGGAGAACGTGAGCCCGTTCTCGTTGGAGAACCCAGTTGCCACCACTGACCCGGACGAGTCATAGAGCGTCACCCACATGGCCGCTCCCGGGCCCGTGCCGGCGTTGCACACCGTCGCGAAGCAGGACGCCCAGTCAGACTGGGGGGCCCTGTGATCGTAGATGGTTATGGTCCCCAGTCCTGCGCCGCTCTCGCCTGTGGTCGCGCTGCCGCCTCCTCCTCCGCTACCGGTGCTGTTGCAGTTGTACGCCGCAGTGAACGAAGTGGTCCCACTTGTCGCGGTGAACGACATGGGGTTGTTCTTCACTCCACCGGACCAGTGATTGAAAGTGCAATTCCCGTAGCTGTCCGCCTGGACGCTATATGAGGCTCCAGCGATGACGCTAAAATTCGTCGGAGTGAATCCTGTCGCCGCCTGATTCCCGCCCGAACCGGACAGGACGACATAGTAGCCTGTGATCGGATTGGAGTTCATGTCGGTGGAGTTTACCGTAACGCTGGGCTGCGTCTGGGCATGCGCGGCGCTCAGAGGGATTATCGCCACGGCGAAAGCCAGCAGAACAAACATCACGAATACATCAAGGGCGCGTTTTACACTAGGAGCCTTCGGGAACATAGACATCGATATAGTGGATGGATTCAGACCCAATAGAGTATCCCAAGCATGCTATGAATCGATGATATGGAGTCTGCTCTTGAACCGACGTAGAATGTAGCCCGAACGCCCGGATACGACCACTCGCATCCAGCAATCATCTGGGGAGCTGAGCGTCTGATCGGGGCAGAACGGCCGAGCCAAGAGTCGCTATGGATGACTCGACCAGAAGAATGTCCTGTCACCATTAAATACGAACCGCACGCTCTTCCTATCGAAGAATCTTGGCATCAAGAACCAATGGAAAGGAGCAGTCACTAGACGATGCCGTCAAAGGCCTGAAGAAGGACTTTGAGCGCCGAATACATGACATTCAAACAGAGATTGGGAGTGGAAAGGGGATGGCCAGCGCCGAGGAGTCGCTTGACGTTCTCAAGAGCGAGCTCGAGGAGAGGCTTTCAGACCTGCTCAAGCATATTGACGAGTACGTCGAGCCGGGCAGGGACGCCATCCGGGAGAAGCCTCTGACCGCGGTAGGATATGCGCTCGGAACAGGAGTGCTCGCAGGTGTCATTCTAGGCGTAATCCTTGGGCGAAAGAGCAAAGAGTAGTCTGACGGTTGTCGTTCGTCTCCAAGGCCGTCCAACAAATCGTAGACCAAGTGTTTGACCACGTGAAGGAAGGCGTCGACGACTACGCGGACGTCCTGAAGCGCGACGTGGAGGTCTTCGTCGACAAGACCGTCCGAAGGGCCGTCAAGGCGATGGCCATCGGCCTCCTGGGGGCGGTGGCGGTCTCCGCGGGGGTCATCTTCTCGCTCATCGGCCTAGTCACTTACCTGAGCGAGGTAATCAATCCAGGTGCCGCATGGGGCCTCGTCGGTCTCGCGATGGTCGGTCTCGGTGCCGCATTGCTCTTCACCCTCCAAAGACGCGGTTCGCACGCAGCGAACTACGACCATCACAGTCGCCATCATAACGGCGGAAACTAGCGCAGCCGGGACTTCCGAGGTCAAAGCAGGCGTCTAATGAGTTTGAACTGTGCGGTCGCAGCGAATTTGAAGGTTTGCGTTCAAATCGGTGGGGCTTCCCATAGCATCCCGTTGGTTCATTACGGAGCTTTGGTTGATGAGGTGCACGTGAAGCTGAGCTGTACCCCAACGCTCACGGTAACATCAGAGCCATTCACGATAACTGTTCCACTCTGGTACCCGTTGCCCACGTAAAGCTCGCCACCCGGAGGTGCCCCACCGATGATCGTGTAGTTGTAAGTCCCAGAAAGGACATCGAAGTTAATGCGCGTTAGGTTCTGGTCCGGAACCACGGTGGAGAATGTATTAGACGGAAGCGGGAGGGTCTGATTATGCGGTTGGACTTGGGTAATCCCCTCGAGCGTTACTGCCCAAGGTAGGATGTTGTATTGGTTGCAATACCTTACCTGCTGGAAAGTCACCTTGTGTAATGGATTCATCACCGTTGCCATCGACATACTGAAGAAGTAAAGGGTGCTCAGAGGAGCCTTTTGGCGTTCTAGAGCGAGCGCGCCAGTGCCGTTCGACGCGGCCGCAAAATTGGCGTCACTCGAAATCGATACCGTGCCGACATCCTTCAGAGGATAGCTCCACGTTTGCCCCCCAGTGGAATTGAAGAGCCACAGTCCGCTGCTGTGTCCACCGCCGACGAGGAAGCTGTCCTTCGGAGCTGGAAAAACACTCGGATAATCAGAAGGGGTAGTGAGATCGCCAAGGAGAGTCCCATTCCGGCTGAAAAACAGAACTCGCCCCTCGGCGGCTGTAAAAGCGACGGAAGACCCATCCGGAAGCACTGCTGCAGAGTAAGCCCCGCTCTCGTCGGTATGTTCCCACAAGAGGGTACCATTACCTGAGAGAAGCATGATCATACCCGGATTGTTGTCCCCAGCATCGTAAGACGTCGCCACCAAGTATCCAGTTGGCGTTATCGCAACACCACCCGACCAGACGTTATTCGCTCCGTTGTCCGTCCACAATAAATTACCGCTAGGCCCGAAGACCGAAGTCCCATTGGTGCCGTCGACGAAGAGGCTTCCGTTCTGAAAAACCACTGGAGCATTCGCAACGGGGGCAGAGTCATTCCAGAGTACCTGACCTTGCCAATCCAACACAGCAAGGGAAGCATCGGGACTGGCAACTGCCACTAGGAGCCCATCCGAGGATATTGCCCCCTCGAAAGAGAGGTCTCGCGCACTAGATGCAGTTCGAGTCCAAGCTACGCTTCCGTCCGAGTCGAGCGCGTAGATCGCTGTTGCGGCCTTGGACAGGATGCTCGGAAGGGTAGGCGGGTATTGGAACCCAGTCGCCACGATATGGGAGCCGTTGTCCGAAATTGCGACATGCGTAATTATCATGTCGGTTTGATACTGCCAGAGGAGGTCGCCGCCCCTATCGAAAAGGAGGACCGCTCCACCGGTCTCCCCATAACCTACTCCCACTGCAGTGTACTCGCCTTTGCCACTCATAGAGATTGAGTTGATCGTTCCATTGCTCGAGTAGGTCCACAAGGGCGGAGTTGCGGAGGTCGTTTCGGTCGTGCTGGTTGTTGCAGAGTTCACGTTGGGCCTCGTCGCCGAAGAAGAAGATTGAATTGAGGATGTAGTCGAGGTAGGAATCAAGTTCGCCGTGGCTATGCTGGAGATCGAACTGCTGCCGGTTTGATGACTAGGCGGTGGATTGATGATTTCAAGAGCGACTCCTAGGATTAGTGCTGCGACGATAACAGTCGCGAATGCGAGCCATCTCTGCCTTACCACGGCCCAATTTCATTAGGGCACAGGGGCTATTTTAGAGACTCGCAACAGCAAATCGTCTTCTTACCGCTTCGAGCGATTTGGACGCCAAGGGTTCTAATCGTAAGTGTGCGGTCGCAGGGATTTGAACCCTGGTTGCCAGCTTGGAGGGCTGAAGTCCTTTTGGCACGTCTATAGACGTTAGACCAGACTGGACGACGACCGCACGATGAGAGGGGGAATTATTCGGGATATTGAGGGTTTGGGCGGGTAACAATCCTCCACAATGCCACGAAAGTAACCCATGGCATGAAATGGGTGCTTATAGGGCCTGAGCCTGTTAGAAAGCATCGACGGAGGTTAATACAAATACACCCCTGGAAATCTAGCGGAGAAAAGAGAACAATCTCCTGGTATTACGAACCCGACGATCTTCTGCTCGCCTATCTCAGAGATATGCAGGAGGCAATCAAGTACTCGCTAGTCGAGGCATCTAGATACGCGATTCGAGAAGGCAGAATGCCGTCGCCTATTCAGTTAAGGAGGGAGATAAAGGGCTGGTTCTACACAAAGTATGACTATGCGAGGCACCACATCAACCCAGTTTGCAGAGCTGCAGTGGCAATACTAAGGTCACATAGAAAGAACAACCACGGGGAAGTAAGAATCCCTGAAGTGAAGAAGCTTGCAATGAGAATTGATGGAGAACTGATGAAGGTTGTCGATAGCCGAGTCAGAGTGACTCTTCAACCTAAGAAGTACACTTGGATTGCAATGAACACCAAGAACAAGCACTTCTTGGGATATTCATCAGGCCGACCTGCTGAACTTCTAATTACCGATCGCAAAGTCTGTCTGACTTTTGCGGTTGGCATCGCGAACAAGGCTCTCGGGCTAGAGTTAGTTGCTTCAGACTTGAATTTCGCAACAGTAGACTCGACTGTGGCGCGGTTGGAAACTGACGGGACGAAGCTAGAACAGGTCAACACAAAGACAATTGCGACCATTGTCCGAATCCAGAACGACTTCTCAAGAAGGAGAAGGGCGATTCAGCTTCATGTCAACAACCGGCAAAAGAGGGAGAAGAAGCTTAGGCAGACGAGAGGTAGACAAATGAACAGGTGGGATGCTCGCAGAAGATAAGGCGAAGGAAAGCCACAGCCACTAGCATGTATGCCGCGCTAGACCTGCACGAGAAATCGATACAGTGCGTCCTCAAGGACGACGCTGGAAAGGTGATGAGGGAGTCGAAGGTGGCGAAGGACGAAGAAAAGATACTGGAATTCCTCGACGGCACAAATGCGAGCGTCGTCATGGAGTCCGGGTACAACCATCAGCACATCCGCGACGTGCTGAAGGAGAAGGGATACGACGTGAAGGTCGCGCATCCGCTGATGGTGAAGGCCATCGCCTACGCAAAGGTGAAGACGGACAAGGTCGACGCGAGGACGCTGGTGGACCTGCTGAGGGCGGACATGATACCCGAGTCCTACGTGCCGGACGAGAAGACCAGGGAGGTCAGGGACCTCGTCAGGAGGAGGCATCACCTCGTCGAGACGCGCACCGGGTTCAAGAGCAAGGTGAAGGCGGAGCTCGCGAAGCGATGGGTGAAGCACGAGGGCGACGTCTTCACGCGGGAAGGGAGGAAGTTCCTGATGGTCCCTCCACATCGACGCGGTGGACGACTACATGGACACCATCGAGTTCCTGGACGGGAAGATCGGGGAGCTCGACCTGAAGGTGAAGGGGGTCGCCCTGCAGGACAAGTATGCGAAGCTCCTCGTCACGATACCCGGCGTCTCCCACTACTCGGCCCTCCTGATATCGAGCGAGATCGCAGACGTGAACAGATTCGCCGACCACGAGCACCTCTGCTCGTACGCAGGCCTCGTGCCAGGGTTGAGACAGTCGGCGGACAAGAGCCACTCGACACCCAACAGGACGAGGAGCGTGATGCTGAACTGGATAATGGTCCAGTGCACGCGCGTCCACGTGAGGTGGTGCGACTCCTCGATAACGAAATTCTACGTGGAGCTCGCGAAGAGGAGGGGCGAGAAGGTGGCGATCGTGGCCGCAGCGAGGAAGCTCATGCGGGCCATGTACATCATGCTGAAGGAGGAACAGACCTTCAGGCTGGACGGCTGAGCAAAAAGAGCTAGAGCCCGTTAGGTTCTTGCGCCTCAGAGCGCGTGGAACAGGTTGGGCCACAGGCTACCGCGAAAGCCACAATGCTCCAAAGAGAGCGAATGGGAGAATGCCCTTCCGTCCAGCATAAATATGCAGAACACGACGACATGGGAGAATCAAAGATACACTTCACAAGCTATCAACCAAGATGGTCAGAACCTATTCCGGCGCGTCTTTCATTTTCGAGAATCTCAAAGGGATAAGGAGCGACGAAGAACCGAAGGGCAAGCGGTTGAGGACCTATCTCAATCGGTGGCCATACCGACTCTACCAATCTATGATTGATTACAAATCTCAAAATCGCACCCTTTACGTGAACCCAAGAGGGACTTCATCCGAATGTCCCGTCTGCGGTGGCAAATTAGAGCACCCAACTTGGGCTGTGAGCAGGTGCGTCAAATGCGGTGTAGACTACGACAGAGACAGGCTTGCTTCTCTGGCAATCCTCTGCCGTGGACTGCGCCTTTGCGGCCATCCGTTTGCCGTGAGTGCGGATGCCTCTTGGCACCATTTGAGGAATGAATACCTGTATTCCTCTGACAAGCCTGACGTCAGTGGAGCAGGTCGGACTGAACATGGTGCTAATGCAACGAATGAGACAGTGGCGGCACGTGTCTTAGAAACGGCTGAAGTCCTAGACCGTCTCCCCTCCAAGGGGATTTAGCGTGACGACCGCGCGAGCACTGACCCCGAATATCCCCCTTTTTTAGTAATCACTTCGAGCGGAGAGCCTTCTCGAATTCGTAGACCACCCGTGCCGCCACGACATGCGCGTCGAGCGCCCGCTGGTCGATCCTCACCAGCCTGTCGAAGGCCTTCAGGTCGCCCGTGAGAAAATGCCCCCTTGGGAACCCTCCCACCACGACAGCAGGGTTCTTTCTTTGCACAAGGTCGCCTGCGAGAGACTCGAGAGGCATGGAGGCACCTTGAACTGACAGTCCCACGGCGTCGTCTGTCCCTATCCTTCTCAGGAGCTCCGGGAGTGTCTCTTCGCTCACCCTCACGAGGCCCTCTTCAGGCTTCTCTGCAAGCAACTTCTCCATGAGATTCCTAAACCTCGCGTAGCTCTTGGGTGGGCGCGCCCCTTCGCCGAACTCAAGAGAATTCCCGTCGATCGTCTGGATGTAGACCCGGGCCTTGCCTTCCTGGTGAAGGGGTGTGCTAGTCACGCTGAGCAGAGTCAGGTGGACGAGGTCTGGCCTTCCCCGTCGATACCCGTCTTGAAGCTTGAGCATTGCGGAGTGGTGGGTGCTCCTGTCAAGTAGGATGTCCCCGGGCCTGAGGTCGCGCCGGGCCGCGTCGCTCTTGACCGAGGGTGCCCCGCCAGAGCTCCTCCGGAATCAGCTCGAGCGCCGCTTCCCCAATCACAAAGTGGAGCATGAAGACAAGTCAGGCAAGACTTTTCGGCTCGCGATAAATCAGTTGCGCGAGCGACGAGTGAGACCATCCCGCCGTTGAGGAAGAAGAAGGGTGAAGCCAAGATGCAGGCCGCGACCGCCGCCAGGGCGCTGATCCAGCTCTCGACCTCGACGGCCAAGGACGACCTTCCCCTCGCCAAGCAGCAGGCCTCCCTCGCTAGGGACCTCATGCTGAAGTACAACGTCAGGTTCGGCTGGAACCTCAAGAAGTTCTACTGCCACGGGTGCAAGGAGCTCATCGTCCCCGGGGTCAACGCCAGGGTCCGGGTCGTCAAGGGGTTCCTCCTGACGACTTGCGCGAATTGCGGCCGCGTCAACCGAAAATCGCTGGGTCAGCCTTAAATATTGAAGGGGGAGGGCTGGACAAATTGCAAATCCGGAGAAGAGAGCACGAATGGTCAAAGTACACGACGTCCCAGCGGACAAGTTGATTGAAACGCTCGCCGAGCATCTCAAGCGGGTGCCGGAGATCGAGCCTCCCACCTGGGCGTCCTTCGTGAAGACAGGCTCCCACGCCGATAGACCGCCGCAGAGGCAGGACTGGTGGTATGTGAGGGCCGCCTCCCTCATGAGGAAGGTGTACATGCGCGGGCCTGTGGGCATCGAGAGACTCGAGATTGCATACGGGGGCAGCAAGCAGCTAGGCTACTTCCCCAAGCACCACAGGGACTCGGGAAGCTCGGCGATCAGGAACATCCTGAAGGGGCTGGAGAAGGCGGAGCTCGTCGCAAAGCAGGGTAACGCCGGGAGGGTGCTCACCCCCAAGGGCGTGGCTCTTCTGGACAAGGTCAGCAAAGATATTTTTAAGGAACTCGTGAAGCAGAACCCCGCACTGGAAAGGTATAGTTGATTCTATGATGGACGAGCAGCACAGGGACGTTCAGGCAAGAGCCGGGGCGCAGGAAGACGCCTCCAAGCAGCGTGCCATGCGCGAGAACGTGATGAGGATAGCACTTACCTCCGAGGCCAGGCAGCGCCTCACCAACGTAAGGATGGTCAAGCCCGACGTAGCAAACGCGATTGAGGAGTACATCATCCAGCTCGCCTCATCGGGGAGGCTCAAGAGGACGATCGACGACGAGCAGCTCAAGGAGCTCCTGTCGAGCATCCAGGGGACGGCGAAGAGAGAGTTCAAGATCAGGAGGATATAGAGAGACTTGGGAAGAAACAAAGACGCGTCGAAGAAGAACCGCCTGATGAAGGCGAGGAAGGAGAACTATTCCATCCCCACCTGGGTCATCGCCAGGACCAACAGGAAGGTAAGGGCGAACAAGAACCACAGGACCTGGAGAAGGACGAAGCTCGGGTTCAAGTAGAGATAGCGCCGAGAAATAGGGAGATAGAGCCAGTATGTCCTCAACAAACATCGAGCCACTGACGAGGGTGCACATGGTCCCTCTGAGGCGGGCCTTCGAGGCGCCCAAGTATAGGCGGACCAAGGTCGCAATCAGGATAATCCGCGAATTCACCACACGCCACATGAAGGCCACCGAGGTCAAGATAGACGAGGATGTCAACCTGCTCCTGTGGGCCCGTGGTATTACAAATCCACCTCGCCGCATCAAGCTCGAGATGGAGAGGGATGAGGACGGTGTGGTCTCGGTCCGGCTGCCACCCACCGAAGCGTCATCCTAAATGGGTCTAAACCTCGTAGACCTTTACCGAAGTCCGAACATCGGGATCTTCCTAAAGGCAAACGACACCGCCGTCCTGGTCCCCAAGGGCGTCGCCGGCACCAAAGTCGAGAAGATCGCGGCAGACCTCGAGGTGTTGCCCTGCCCGACCTCGATAGGCGGCACCCGGCTGCTCGGGCCCCTGGTCGCCATGAACAACAAGGGTGTCATCGTCTCCCGCATGGCTGAGGACTTTGAGATGGAGGAGATCTCGTCCAAGACGGGCCTCAAAGTATCACGGCTCGAGTCGAGGTTCACCGCCATCGGGAACCTGGTGGCCGCAAACGACAACGGAGCTGTGGTCTCTCCTGTGCTCGAGCAGCACGCCGTCGCGCAGGTCGAGGCCGCTCTCGGAATCAAGGCCCGCGTCATGACGATCGGAGACTTCGCGCAGGTGGGCGCCATGACGGTCGCCACCGACAGCGGAGCGGCCGTCTCGCCGCGCGGCACCGAGCAAGAGGCGGAGGAGATCGGCAAGGTGCTCGGCGTCGAGGTCTCCGCCTCCTCCGTCAACGGCGGGATACCCTTCCCGGCTTCAGGGGTCGTCGCGAACACGAGGAACGCGGTGGCCGGCTATCTCACGACATGGACCTGAGCTGGTCTTCCTTACCCGCGCCCTGAAGGTCTGAGCCGCACTCACCTTAAAAAGCCCCGAGGGGTTCGTTCCTTCCGAACTTGAGTTCCGAAGAAGAGAGGATGAATAGGCTCCTCATGGAGTCAAGGATGTTAGAATCAACTTACAACGAATTGACCAACAGGCAGGGCCTCCTCGAGCGGATGCTCATCGAGAGCCGCGCCTCGCTAGAGACAATCAAGGACATCGGCTCCGCTTCCACCGACGAGGTTCCTGGTCCCGGTCGGAGCCGGCGTCCTGCTCCGCGCCTCGCCGCCCAAGTCGGACAAGGTCCTGATGGGTGTCGGCGCGAACGTCGTCATCGAGAAGACGAGGGAGGAGGCGGAGAAGGTGCCTGGAGACCAGGTCGAAGGAGCTCGAGGAGAACATCATCACCATCCTCTCGCAGAGGAACCAGATCGCGCAGAGGCTGGAGTCGGACCGCAGGGCCCTGCAGGCTTTCATCGACAGGCAGGAGCACCAGGCAGCGCAGCCAGGTCAGCCAAAGTAATGTTTGAGAAGCTAAAGGGGGCTTTCTCCTCACTCGCGAAAGCCGTCTCGGAGAAGAAGCTCTCTGATAATGACCTCGACGACTCCCTCTTCAACTTCCAGCTCGCGCTGATGGAGAGCGACGTCGCCCAAAACGTCGTTGAGAAGGTCACGGCAGACCTGAAGAAGCAGCTCCTGGGGGTCTCGATGGAGCGGTCCAAAGACATCCAGGACATGGTGAAGGAGAAGCTCCGTGGAGAGGTGCTCTCGATATTCTCCCAAGTGGGGGACATCGACGTGCTGCAGAGGGTGAGGCAGAGCAAGGAGAAGGGCGAGCCGTTCAAGATACTCTTTTTGGGGATAAACGGGACGGGAAAGACCACGACGGTGGCCAAGTTTGCAAACTACCTGAAAAAGAACGGGTTTTCAGTCGTGATAGCCGCCGGCGACACCCACCGCGCCGGAGCCATAGAGCAGCTGTCCGAGCACGCCGAACGCATCTCGGCGAAGGTCGTCGCTCAGAGATACGGAGCCGACCCTGCAGCCGTGGCCCGCGACGGCGTCCTCTATGCAAAGTCCC
This sequence comes from uncultured archaeon, assembly GCA_963799775.1. Taxonomy (GTDB): domain Archaea; phylum Thermoproteota; class Nitrososphaeria; order Nitrososphaerales; family Gagatemarchaeaceae; genus Gagatemarchaeum. Next base: position 1,663,857 of record CAWCYD010000003.1, on the reverse strand, counting down.
ACCACGTCGACGTGGTCATCATCGACTCTGCCGGGAGGATGCAGACCAATCAGAACCTCATGGAGGAGATGTCAAAGATCGTCCGCGTCGTGAACCCCGACCTGAAGATCTTCATCGGTGACTCCCTGGCAGGAAACGACGCGGTCTCACAGGCGGAGCTCTTCAGCAAGTACACGGGCTTCGATGGCGCGATCCTCACAAAGGTGGACGCGGACGCGAAAGGGGGGGCGGCCCTGTCGATAGCCTTCACCACGAAGAGGCCCATACTATTCCTTGGCGTGGGACAGGGCTACGACGACCTGAAGCGGTTCGACGCCAAGTCGTTCGCCGAGTCGCTCGTCAGCTGAAGAGCTCTAGCGGAAGTCTGTGAATAGGTACATGCCCAGGCTGACCTTTCCGCCTGAGACCTTCACACCCTCGCGCGCGAGCAGCTTCGCCTTGGTCACCGGCCCTTCGCCGCCCGAGTAGCCCCCCAGCCCGCCATCGCCCCTGACGACGCGGTGGCAAGGCACGACTATGGGATTGCTGTTCGCTCCCAGCGCGTTTCCCACGGCCCTCGCAGCGTGCGGCGAGCCGATCGCCTTGGCGATCGCCCCATAGGTTGTGACCTTCCCCATCGGGATGAGGGAGGTCATCGCATAGACAGAATCGTTGAATGTCTTGATTCTCAAACTCGAACCACTTCGAGTGCGAACTGTTTGGAGAGCAATATTATCTTTTCCTTGTGAGGTCCAGCGCCCTTCCAGTCGATCAAGACGTAGCGGGGGAACCTCGTCGTCCTCTGGATGATCTGCCCGAAGAGCTCCGAGTCGAGCCATTCGAGGTAGTGCTTGGCGACGACGGCAGATAGAGCGTACTCGCCGTTGAGCAGCACGTCGTTGAACTTCTGCGGGTAGTGGGCCCGCCGAATGCTATCGCGACCTTCTCCCAGCTCTTGTTGGAGGCGAGGGAGGACATGAGCGCGTCCGCGATGACCTCTGCTGCGTGCGAGTCGCCCCACTGCCTCTCGCTCGAGCCGAGTTCGACGAACAAGACCGGCCGCTTCAGCGACGTCGGGCCGTGGTGCGTCGCCTCTATCGTCACCTCGTAGCCCTCGAGCTTGGAGCGCCTCTCCTGGAGCGCGATGAGGTAGTTCTTCTGCAGGTCGGGGTCTATCATCCCCACTTCCCTGGGCCTGGCGCCGAGGACCGCCTTGTCTGTGAAGTTCCCCGTGGTGTGGACCGTCAGCGATGGGATCCCCGACTCGGCCCTGTGCGTGGAAAGGAAGACGTACGCCTGGGCCCGGAAGTAGGCGTCAAGGTCGGGGGGCTCGATGATCTCCTCGTCCATCGTCGCCAGGATGACCGAGCCGCTCTGGTAGAGGGGCGTGGACTGGAACGCGATCCCCGTGGATTGGAACCCATGGTTTCGGACGAGGGCTGAGGCGATCGTCTTCGATGCCGGGTTCTTGGAGGAAGCCACGAGCACGAAGGTGCGCTGGCCTGCCTCAGGCTGGGGCATCATCTGAAGTTCGTTCGGTCGTCAAGTGCGCATAAAGGTTAGATGGAAAATATTCGCCGAGCGGCAGCCAATCGAACGAGGGTTGCTAGGCGCCCTTGCCTCTCTTGCGACGATGGGCCTTCTCGTGGACATCCTCCGTCCTGTCGGCCTCTTCCTCTTCCTCGCTGTCATCGGCCTCTCCCACCACTTCGTCCCTCTTCTGTGGCATTGGTTCGCGAAGCCTCCGAGACTAACAAGCCATATAAACACCTCCGAGAGTTGGGGTCAAAGTAGTTTCATTTGGCCTGGCGTGACTTTCTTCGCTCGATGGGTTCGGTAATCAAACTCTCAAGGAAGAGCGACCGAGACGAGTTCTTCCTCTACCTGAAGCTCGTCCTGCTGGGCCTTGGGGTGGTGGGCGTCATCGGCTTCCTCGTGAAGCTCATGTCGACGGCCCTGCCGACGATATTCGGCTAGTCAACTGGAGACAGAGATCAACATGTCATCCTCGACTGCGACAGAGCAAAGACAGAGTTCGATTTATCCCGTTAAGACCACAGGCGGGCAGGAGAAGACCGTCGCCACCTTCGTAGCCGAGAGGGCCAAGCAGAAGAACAAGCCGATATACTCGATACTCGCTCTCGACACCTGGAAGGGCTACGTCCTCTTCGAGGCGCCGAACTCTCAGGTGGTCGACGAGAGCATCCAGGGGTTCAAGCACATCAGGAGCAAGATCCCCGGAATGATGCAGTTCTCAGACATCGAAAAGTTCCTTGTGACAAAGTCGATGGTCGCTGAGCTTGGCGAGGGCGACACCGTGGAGATAGTGGCAGGGCCTTTCAAGACGATGAGGGCCAAGATAACGCGGATCGAGCAGTCGAAGCAGGAGATCACGGTGATCCTGGTGGACACCCCTTACTCTATGCCGGTCACCCTTTCGGCGGCCTACGTCAAGATAGTCGAAAAGGCGAAGCATCCAGAAAAGGCCTGAGTCTCGCGTTCGAGACCCAGGTGATTAGAAAAAAATTCAGGCTTGGGGGTCCATCTCAGGATGGGCTATCTCGTAGTGCCTGCTCAGCTCATCCCCCGACGGAAAGTTCTGGCCGCACCTTTCACAGCTGTATTCCTGCGCTGACATAGAGAACTAGGTTTCGTCCGCCCATTAGTGCATGTGCGACCTTGAAACTAGAAGAAAGTTAGTTGGCCAGAAATGCCAGATTGCAGTCCCTTGATGACCCACCGAAGGGCCAAGCGCCGGGAGGTGTGTCGAATAACTAATCGTTTGGTCAAGGTTCCCTCGCTCAGGTGGATGAGAGGAGAGGGAATCCTCTCATGATGGCGTGGTCACGAAGAAGAAGCGCAACTGGAAGGAGTACAACGAGTCGCTGGTGAGGAGGGGAGAGCTCCTCTTCGATACCGATTTTTTATCTGGATGGAGCGCAGAACTAGGGAAGCTCAACGAGGAGAAGGAAGGAGCGAGATATCGCTATCCAGACTCGTTAATGAGTATGCTCGCAGCCATCCACGTCTACCTGCTCCCGTACCGGGAGCTGGAGGGGTTCCTCAGGATGTTCGCGGGACACGTGGAAGGGCTCAAGTGCCCCAGACTACACCACGATGTGGTGGCGGATATCGCGAGTAAAGATAGAGCTGGACCCGAACGTAGACCCAGACGAAGACGTCACCATAGCGGTTGACTCGACCGGGATCAAGGTCTCCAACCGAGGGGAGTGGATAAGGCAGATGTGGGCGGTGAAGCGAGGCTTCATCAAGGTCCACCTGGCCGTGGACGTCAAGACCGGGAAGATACTCTCGATGGAGGTGACGAAGGACGACGTGCACGACAGGAGGATGCTCGTCCCTCTGGTGGAGGGAGCGTCGTCGAAGGCGAGCGTCACGAGGGCGATAGCGGACGGGGCGTATGACTCGAGGGAGATATTCAGCTACCTGGACTCGAAAGGGATAGAGCCCGTGGTCAAGGTGCGAAAGGACGCCTCTGTGCACTCTCTCGGGTGCATGCCCAGGAAGCTCGTCGTGATGGAGCAGCTGAGGGACAGGGAGCGGTGGAAGAGGAGGCACGGGTACGGTCAGCGGGCGAGGGTCGAGTCGGCGATATCCTCGTTCAAGCGTACGTTCGGGGAGCACATAACCTCGGTGAAGTGGGAGAACATGGTGAACGAGCTCCTGCTGAAGGCACAGGTCTACAACCTGTTCGTCGGGATCTCGAACCCCTAGACGAGAGGCGGGCGGAGTAGCGATGCGCGAAAGTAGCCGATCGTGAAGTTATTCGACACACCTGCGCCGGGCAAACACTTTAATCCGGACGCACCTCGGGCGGTCAGAACAAAGGTAGAGCAGATTGGCAGAAAACAAGTTAGTCTCGGTCCTTGTCATGGGCGGGGAGGCCACCGCGGGTGCGCCTCTCGGGCCACAGCTCGGGCCGCTCGGTGTCAACGTGCTCGCCATAGTGAACGAGATCAACAAGGTCACAGGGGACTTCAAGGGGATGCGCGTCCCTGTCAAGATTGAGGTCGACACCGAGACAAAGAAGTTCTCCGTCACGGTGGGTACGCCCACCACCTCTGCCTTGGTGGTCAAGGAGGCGGGAGTCCCAAGGGGCTCCGGAAAGCCCAACACGGACCTGGTGGGGAACGTCACATTCGACAAGGTCATCAACATCGCGAAGATCAAGATGGGCGACTCGTACGCAAAGTCGATCAGGTCCGCGGTGAAGGAGGTCGTCGGGAGCTGCGTCAGCATGGGAGTGAAGGTGGAGAACACGGACCCGCGTCAGTTCATGAAGGAGATAGAGAGCGGCAAGTGGGACTCTCCTATCGCCGCCTTTGAAGCGAAGTAGGCGAAATCAGTCTCCGAGTCAGCCGAAAAATCCCGCCGCGAACCCGAAACTCTTTTAAGAACAATCCTGAGGCTCGTCTCGATTCCAGGGGAACACGGTTTGCTTTCGAACTCCCAATTAGCCGATTTAGTCAAGAAGGGGAAGGACTCCAAGGAAAGGAAGTTCCCCGAGTCAGTGGAGACTTTCTTGACCTTCAGGGACGTCGACCCCAAGAAGACTGACCTCAACATCAACGAGACGGTCTATCTCCCTCATCCAGGGGCGCACCGCGCCTCGATCTGCTTTGTGGGCTCTGGCGACCTCCTGCTCAGGGCCAAGAACGCGAAGGTCGACGGGGCCATCGAGCCTGCTCAGCTTGAGAGCTACGCGGGCAACAAGAAGGAGGCGAAGAACCTCGCCAGGCAGTACGATTTCTTCCTCGCAGACACAGCGCTCATGCCGAGGATCGGCAGGATCCTGGGTCAGTATCTGGGCCCGAGGGGCAAGATTCCCACCGCGGTCCCTCCCAACGCCCAGATCGAGGCGCTGATCAACAGGACGAGGACCGCGATCCGTGTCAGGAGCAGGGGCTCGCTCGGAGTGAGCGGCAGGGTTGGCGACAGGAAGCTCTCCGACGCCGAGATTGCCGATAACATCGTTGCCGTGGTCCAAGCCGTCCAGAAGAAGCTCCCCAACGGGGACAAGAACATCAGGACCGTGGGGGTGAAGACGAGCATGGGGAAGCTCGCAAAGACAAAGGTCGAAGAGAGTTGAGCCAGCAGGTCCAGGTCCACAAGCGCGAGCCCAGCGCTGAGAAGGTCGCGATGGTCGAGCGCATCGCGAAGCTCGCAAAGGACTACCCCGTCCTCGCTGTGACGAGGCTCTCCAAGGTGAGGTCCGCCCAGCTCATGGCGGTGAGGAAGGTGCCTGAGAGGCAACGCGGAGATCGTCGTGGTCAAGAACAAGCTCGCCATACTCGGGCTCAAGAAATCGGGCATAAAGAACGCAGACGAAGTGCTGAACCACCTCGAAGGCCAGAACGCTCTCATATTCTCGAAGATCGACCCGTTCAAGCTCTTCCTCCTGCTGGAGAAGAACAGGGTCAACCTAGCCGCAAGGGCAGGCGACACCGCGCCCACCAACATAGTAGTCCCCGCAGGGAACACGGGGCAGCAAGCGGGCACCGTCCTCAGCGAGTTCAGGGAAGCGGGCATCAAGACGAAGATAGAGGCCGGCAGCATCCAGGTCGTCGAGGACTCGGTCGTCGCAAAGCCGGGCACACCGATCTCGCCGAAGCTAGCGAGCCTCCTGTCCAGGCTCGGCATCAAGCCAATCCGCGCAGGCCTTGCCATAGCGCTAGCATACGAGAACGGCCTCATCTACGGCGCAGAGGCTGTGGCGATCGACCTCGACAAGTATCGCGCTAGCCTCCTTGAGGGCTACGCGTCAGCTAGGGGCCTTTCGATCGAGATAGGCTACGTGACAAAGGAGACCGCTCCTGCGATAATCATGAAGGCCTACAGAGAGGCCCTCGCGCTCGCCGTGGAGTCCGGAGAGATAACGAAGGAGAGCGCACCGGTTATCATCGGCAAGGCCGAGGCAGAGGCGAACGCGGTCTTGGCGAAGGCCAAGGAGAAGGGATACGGCGCCGCTGCTCCCGCAGAAGCAAAGCCGGCATAGTTCTCTTTCTGCTGCGCTGAGATCTTAAGAGACGGCGAGAACTTCAGCGGCTAGAAGAAATGGCCCTGAGTGATCAAAAGAAGAGAGAGCTTCAGGCACTCTCGCAGAGCTTCTCTGAGGCTCTAGTAGCCCTGGCGGAGAAGAATAGAGAAGAACGCCGGGTGGCAGCGCGTTCGCGGTCCTAGGGTTAGGATCACAACCGATTCAGAAAGACGGTGCGGCACGCCGCCTCAAGGAACGCAAAATTCCCGTGAGTGAGGGGTGGCGAATGCTTCTCGGAAGAGATCTAGCCGAAGAGTGAGGCCAGGCCTGCGAGCGCCTCTTCTTCCTTCTTCTCGTCTTCCTTTGGCTTTTCTTCTTTCTTTGCGCCTGCTGCAGGTGCCGCCACAGCCGCGGGTGCCGCCGCTGCCATTGCCATCGAAGCAGCGTTCTTCAGCGCTTCATCGATGTTGACTTCGCTTAGCGCAGATGCGAGCGCCTTGACCTTCACCGTGTCGACCTCCACTCCAGCTGCCTTTACAACGCTGGTCAGTCCCTGCTCGTCTACCTTCTTTCCTGCCTTGTGAAGCATTAACGCCGCATACATGTAAGAGTCCGTCATTCTGATTTCTAACCTCGCCGTCCTCCTACCGCATTTATAGTTTTTGCTGGGATTTTGGGTTCTGCTCCGTAAGCGGGGGGATTCGAGGGTGCATTTTTAACAAATGCGACCCCCAGCATGCCGGTAGCTTGGAGCCGGAGGAGGAGCGCGGGTTCTGTAGAACGTGCAATGGACCCGCCGTCATCAGGCGTGGCGTGAGGATTTGTGTTGGTTGCAACAATTTCACGTTCGCTTGCACTTGCAAGGTTAGTTATCCTCCAAAGCGGAGCGGGGAGGCCTATCCCCCCCGAGATGGAGCGTAGCCGGATTTTGTCCCTCTCCGGCTCCTGGGCCGTTGCGGCGACCTCGCCCCCAAAGGCCCGGTGCCAAGTCTTGACCTCATAACCCCATAATCTGTTTATTACCGTCGCGGCGAGGCAGCGAGGCAGAGATGCAGGAGACCCAGAAGAGCCCGAAGGAGATCCTTCAGGAGAGGTTCTCGGGCGAGTACGAAAAGTACTACATGGTCGACCTCTTCAAGCGCAAGGGGTTCGTGAGGAAACAGTGCCCCAACTGCGGCAAGCACTTTTGGACGCTCAACCCAGACCGCAAGCTCTGCGACGACTCGACCTGCTCTCCCTACACGTTCATCGGCGACCCGCCCACTAAGAAGAGGCTGGACTACACCCAGTCCTGGGACGTCGTCGAGAAGTTCTTCGTCAAGAACGGACACACGAGCATCCCGAGGTATCCCGTCGTCGCAAGGTGGCGGCCCGACCTCTTCTTCACGGTCGCCTCGATCGTCGACTTCCAGAGAATCGAGAACGGCAAGGTTGTCTTCGAGCTCCCCACCAACCCCCTCGTCGTCCCGCAGATGTGCCTGAGGTTCAACGACGTCCCCAGCGTCGGCGTGAGCGGCAAGCACGGGACGTCCTTCGTCATGATCGGGCAGACCGCGATAGCCAACAAGGACGGCTACTGGAAGGACAAGTGCATCGACCTCGACTTTGAGCTCCTCACGAAGGAATTCGGGATACCCGAGAAGGAGGTCTCGTTCGTGGAGAGCGTCTGGGTGGGGGCGGGGGCTTTTGGCTACAGCCTCGAGTTCTTCGTTAGGGGTGTCGAGGCCGGTAACGCGGTCTTCACGGCGTTCGAGGGCGATCCGTCAAGCTATACCGAACTCCCGGAGAAGGTCGTGGACATGGGCGCGGGCCTGGAGAGGCTTTCTTGGCTCACCACAGGAACGCCCACCTACTACGACACGGCCTTCGCTCCGGTTCTGGCCAAGATGAAGGAGCTGTCGAAGGTCGACTACGACAAGAGGCTCTTCGAGAGGTACTCGCGCCTCGCGGGGGCGATGAACCTCGACGAGTACCCGACCCTCTCTGAGGCGAGGAAGGTAATCGCGAAGAGCCTCAACGTCGACCCCGACGCCCTCGCCAAGGCGCTCGGCCCTATGCAGGCAATGTACGCGGTCGCAGACCATGCGCGGACCCTCCTCTTCGCGATAACCGATGGGCTGCCGCCCTCCAACGTGGGCGGGGGCTACAACCTCCGAGTCCTCTTCAGGAGGGCCCAGTCCTTCATCGACTACTACGGGTTCAAGTTCAGGTTCGCCGACGTCGTGAGCTGGCACACCGACCAGCTGGGGAAGATGTATCCGGAGCTCGCCGAGCACAGGGACGACGTCTCGAAGGTCCATCGAGATAGAGTCCTCCCGCTACTCGACCACGGTCCAGAGGGTCTCGAGGACGGTCGCCCAGCTCGCCGCCTCCAAGAAAGAGATCGGCGTGGACGACCTAGTGAAGCTCTACGACTCCGACGGCATCACCCCGGAGCAGCTCGTCGAGGGAGGCGCGAAGGTCGCCGTCCCCGAGGACTTCTACCAGCGGGTGGTCGCGAAGCACGTCTCGCAGAAGGTCGATCAGAAGCACCCCGAGTTCGACACCTCGGGGCTCCCTGAGACCAGGCCCCTCTACTACGAGAACGGAGAGGAGTTCGAGTTCAGCGCCAAGGTCCCTGAAGGCCTTCAAGGGAGGCTACGTGGTGCTGGACCAGACCGCCTTCTACCCAAGGGGAGGCGGCCAGGAGCCCGACCACGGGACCATCGAGGGGAGGAAGGTCGTGGACGTCGAGAAGTACGGGGGCGTGATAGTCCACAAGCTGGAGGGCCTCGAGCCGAGGGAGGGCGCCAAGGTCATCGGGAAGGTCGACGCCAAGAGGCGCCAGAAGATACGCCGCATCCACACGGCAACCCACATCGTGAACGGGGCCTCGCGCCAGGTCCTGGGCCCGTGGGTCTGGCAGCACTCGGCCTTCAAGGAGGAAGACTACGGCAGGCTCGACATCACGCACTTCGCGAAACTCACCGACGAAGAGGTGAGGAAAATCGAGGACGTCGCGAACGACGTCGTGATGAAGAACTACCCTGTCAAGATCTCATGGCTCCCCAGGAAGGAGGCGGAGGCCAAGTACGGCTTCAGGCTCTTCCAAGGAGGGGTCGTTCCCTCGCGTACCCTGAGGATCGTCAACATCAACGACTGGGACATACAGGCGTGCGGAGGGACACACACCGACACGACGGGCCAGGTTGGCTTCATCAAGATAATGCGGACCGAGAGAATCCAGGACGGAGTAGAGAGGCTCGTCTTCGTCGCAGGGTACCCTGCCGTGGACTACATCCAGAGCATGGACTCGACGATAGAGCAGGCCTCCTCCGTCCTCGGCGTCCAGAGGGAGAACGTCGTCAAGGTCCATCGCGGCGATGAAGCAGAAGCTCGAGGAGTCGCAAAAGCGGGAGAAGGCACTCGGGGAGAAGCTGCTCGAGGCGTCCGTGCCAAGGCTCGCCGCCTCGGCGACCCCGATCAAAGGGCCGAAGGGCAAGGCAATGCTTTATGTGTCACTGGACGCAGAGATGGGCGACGAACTTATTGTTAGCCTCGGCGAGAAGCTAGTAAAAGAAGAGCCGTCCATAGTGGACGTCAGCATCTCGCCGCGCGGGAGTTCCACCAGGATAGTCTGTTTTGTCGGCCCTCAAGCGCAGCAGGCGGGCGTGGCCGCGGACTCGCTCGTGAAGGAGCTCTCAAAGGCCATGGGGGGCGCCGGCGGGGGAAGGAAGGACTTTGCGCAGGGCGGAGGGCCGAAGCCTCTGGACGTCTCGAAAGCGAAGGAGCTCCTGACGAAATCCATCTCCGGGACGCTCTCAAAATAGAGGCAGGGACTTTGGCGCAATACGAGAAGTACTGGCTCAAGGTATGGAATGAAAGGCGGGTCTTCGAGTCAGAGTCGGTCCCCGGGAGGAAGAAGGTCTTCGTCACGTTCCCGTTCCCCTACATGAACGGCCCCCTCCACATAGGGCACTGCTTCACAGCGACGAGGGTCGACATCTACGCACGCTTCAAGAGGATGCAGGGCAACAACGTCCTCTTCCCGTGGGCCTGGCACTGGACCGGGGAGAGCATCCCCGGGATGAGCTACCGCCTCTCAGAGGGCGACGAGGGAGTGCGCAAGGCCTTCCTAGAGATCGACGGCGTCCCGGAGAGCGAGGTCGAGAGGTTCGTCGACCCCGAATACCTCGCGTCCTACTACACACGGGTCAGCCGCGAGGCCGTCAAGGACACGGGGTTCGCCATCGACTGGAGGCGTGAGTTCAGGACCGTCGACCCGGGCTTCAAGAAGTTCGTCGAGTGGCAATACCTGAAGCTCCGCGAGCTCGGCTACGTCGTCCAGGGCACGCACCCCGTGGTCTGGTGCCCCCACGACGAGAGCCCGACGGGGGACCACGACAGGATGGAAGGCGAGGGCGTCTCGCCCGAGGAGTTCAACCTGGTGAAGTTCGAGGTGGAGGAGAAGGTCGAGGGCGCGAAGAAGAGGTGGCTCGTCGCGGGCACCCTCCGACCCGAGACCATCTTCGGCGCGACGAACGTCTGGGTACATCCCGAGGGCAAGTACGTGGAGGCGCAGGTGGACGGCGAGACCTGGATAATTAGCAAGTCCGCCGTGACCAGGCTCTCAGAGCAGCAGCACGACGCGAAGATCACGGACGAGCTCACGGGGTTCGACCTCCTGGGCTTGACGGTCAGGGCGCCCCTCACAGGGAAGAGCCTGCCTGTCCTGCCCGCGACGTTCGTCGACACCGAGCTGGTCACCGGGGTCGTCTACAGCGTCCCGGCGCACGCCCCCTACGACTACATGGGCCTCGTCGACGTCCAGGAGGGCCGGGTCAAGTCTCCCCCAAGGTCCGCCAGCTAGCGGACAAGCTGAAGCCGATCTCGATCATCTCTGTCCAAGGATACTCAGAAGTGCCCGCTGCAGACGAGGTGAAGAAGCGCGGCATCAAGGACTCGAACGACCCGAAGCTCGAGGACGCGACCGCGGAGGTCTACAAGGCGGAGTTCCACCGAGGCGTGCTGAAGGAGAACTGCGACGGCTACAAGGGCATGAAGGTCAGCGAGGCCAAGCCCAAGGTCGTCGAGGCGATGGGCGACAAGGAGCTCCTGACCACGATGCAGGAGCTCCCCCAGAAGGTCGTGTGCAAGTGCGCCACCAGATGCTACGTGAAGATCCTGGAGAACCAGTGGTTCCTGAACTACTCGGACCCGGCGTGGAAGGAGAAGACGAAGACGCTGATCAGCGCCGCCAACGTCTTCCCCCCAGAGTCACTGGCGTGGTACTTCTCCACCATCGACTGGCTGCGCAACTGGCCCTGCGCGCGCAAGTCGGGGATGGGGACGAAGCTCCCGTGGGACAAGGAGTGGATCGTCGAGACGCTCTCCGACTCCACCATCTACATGGCGTTCTACACCCTCGCCCACTTCGTGAACTCCGAGAAGGTCAACTTCGGCCAGCTCTTCCCCGAGGTCTTCGACTACCTCCTCCTTGGGAAGGGCTCGGAGGCGCACGTCTCGAAGCTCTCGGGGATCGACCTGAGGCTCCTGAAGGCGATGAGGAGCGAGTTCCTCTACTGGTACCCCGTCGACATGCGCAACTCCGCGAAGGAGCTCATCCCCAACCACCTGACCTTCTACGCCTTCCACCACTGCGCTCTCTTCGAGCAGAAGCACTGGCCGCGCGGGTTCAGCGTGAACGGGATGATCCAGATAGAGGGCCAGAAGATGAGCAAGTCGAGGAACGTCTTCATCACGTGGAGGCACGCGCTGGAGCAGTACGGGGCCGACGGCCTCCGCGCGACGCTCGCCCTCGCCGCGGACGGGATGGACGACGCCGACTGGAAGGCGAAGAACGCCGAGGACATCAGCATGAAGATAGACTCGCTCTTCTCCTTCATCGAGAAAGGCCTCGCGAACGCGACCGAGAGGGAGCGCGACCTCTCCGACCGCTGGCTCCTCTCCGTCATCCATGGGAGGATAGAGGTGGTGACGAAGTCCCTGGAGGAGATGAAGATCAGGAAGGCGATCTCCGTCGGGCTGCTTGACGTCTGGAACGACGTGCGCTGGTATCTCAGGCGGACAGAGAGCCCCCGATACGCGACCGTCAAGACCGTCTTCGAGACCTGGATCCGCCTGGTCGCCCCCTTCATCCCCTTCGCGGCTGAAGAGCTCAACAAGAAGATGGGCAACAAGGGCCTCATCGCGACGGCGGACTGGCCTTCGCCCGTCGACTTTCCTCACGACGAGGAGGCCGAGCTCTCGGAAATCCTGGTGGCCAAGGTGATAGAGGACGCAAGGAACCTGCTCCACATCATCAAGGAGAAGAAGAGCCGCCTCACGATATACGTGGCCTCGGACAAAGCCACCGACTACTTCACGGAGCTCGTCAAGGCCGACAAGTCAGGCGCAGCTCGCGGCGAGGTGATCAAGAGATACGCCAACTCGGGGATAAAGCCCGAGCGGGTCATCAAGCTCCAGCACGAGCTCGGAGAGGAGCTTGTGGCGAGGCTGATGAAACTGGGCGAGCTGGACGAGTTCGCTGTGCTCAACCAGGCCGCCCCCTTCCTCTCGCAGGAGGTAGGGATCGAGGTCAGGGTGTTCAAGGCCGGAGAGAAGAAGACGGATGACCCCGCCAACAAGGCGGACGGCGCTCTCCCCTTCAAACCGACCTTCTATCTCGAGTGAACGTAGACTAGAAAAAGGGAGCTCCAGCGAAGAACGAACTCGTTGGCCGAGATCCTCTACGGCGTCAGCCCCATCGGTTTCGGGCACGCCTCTAGGGCCGTCGCCGTCGGGCTGAGACTGCGGGAGAGCTCTCTCGAGCCCGAGTTCGCAACGGGCGGGGCCGCGGCGGACTTCATCCGCTCCTACGGGTTCAAGGCGCACGACATCGTCACAGAGCCCACCCCGAACGAGTCCAGCGGGGAGATGAAGATGGCCACGCTCTGGTATCTGCGCTATTGGAGAGGCTATCGGGCCACGAGCAGACGCATGGCGGGCCTCATCGCAGAGCTCTCTCCGAACCTCGTCGTGGGAGACGAAGAATTCTCCTCGGTCTCGCTGGCGATAGAGAGAGGGATCCCGCACGCCATGATATCCGACGAGCTGCAACTGGGTTTCGCCAGGGGAGCCATCGCCCGAAGGATCGAGGCACGCGTGAGCGCGTGGTACGCGGACCTGCAGCGGCGGGTCTCCAACCTTCTCATCCCGAGCTTCGGGACCGACAGCGGGAACATCCACTACATGACGCCGGTCACCAGACAGGTCACAAAGTCCCGAGAGGCGACGAGGCAGGAGCGCGGGGTGCCGCTTGACTCCCGCCTGGTCCTGTTCAGCTCGAGCGGGAGCGGGATAGGTCGATTCCTTCTCGACAGGGCGGTCGTGGCCTTCCAGAAGGTCTGCGACGGGTCTGACGTGTTCGCGATATCTGGGAGCGTCGAGAAGAACCACAAAGCGGGGAACGTCCGCCACCTAGGGGTCGTGCGGGACAACCAAGACCTCGTAGCAGCGGCCGACCTCGTCATCTCGACCGCAGGCAAGAGCACGATCGACGAGGCCGTGAGCAGCGGGACGCCGATAATCGCGATCCCTATCAAGAACCACGTCGAGCAGGAGAGGAACGCCGCAGAGCTGGGATTCGCATTCAGGGACTTGGATAGGCTGGATGAGCTGATACCTGAACTCTTAGGGAAGAGGAATCCGCCCGCCAACTATTCCGGGGACCGTCGAATCGCGGATTACCTTGTCTCCCTGATTCAACGCGCCTAGTCGCTGCTTCGACCGCCTGCCGTTCTCCTCCCTCGTGACAACTCATTCTCAATCTTCCGCACCACGTCCTTCGCGTCCTTTCCACCAAGTATCTTCGTCGTTCGCCGGTGGTCCAAGTGCTTGCCAGCCCACATGTCAGCGACGCCACCCGTCCCGCTGACCGCGACGATAGGCTTACCCGCCTGATACGCTGCTGCGACCTCGATGAGCGTCCCCGCTCCTCCTCCGAGCACGATCATCGCATCGCCCGAGTAGGCCACCAGAAAGTCCCTAGACTTGCCCAGCCCGGATGCGACGACCACGTCGCAGCAGGCGTTCGCCTGGGTGAGGTCTGCTGACGGGACGATCCCCACAGAACGACCTCCGCCCGCCCTAGCTCCTTTGCAGGCCGCCTCCATCACGCCTCCCAACCCGCCGCAGACGACAGTCCATCCCTTCTTCGCAATCTCGATCCCGACTTGGTAAGCAGCCTCGCGCGCGACCTTGGTGCACGAGTCCTCGTTGTAGCCCACGACCGAGACTTGGATGCGCCGCGTCACGTCACGCATGGACGGCCTCGAGGCCTTAAAACCTCGATGAGCCACGAGAGCGGACGCGCCCCCGAGATGCCACGAACAGTGTTTGCGGACAGGAAGGAAGCCGGAAGAGCGCTCGCCGCCGCACTCAAGAAAGAGCTCGGTGAGAAGGTCCTCGCCTCAGGCCCGCCTCTCGTCTTAGCGATCCCGAGGGGAGGCGTCCCCATAGCAAACGAGGTGTCGATGGCCGTCGGGGCAGACCTCGACCTCGTCGTCCCAAGGAAGCTCGGCGCAGAAGGCAACCCGGAGTACGGCATCGGGGCGGTGATGCACGATGGCACACTATACCTCAACCCCGAGGCGCTCCGCATCACTGGCGCGAGCGACCGCTACATCGAAGCCGTGAAGAGCGCCGAGATGCGAGAGGCCGCAAGGAGGTTCAAGGCCTACCGGGACGACCGGCCTGAGCCGACCATTTCGGGAAGGGTCGTGGTTGTCATCGACGACGGCATCGCGACAGGAGCGACGATGATAGTCTCGCTCAGGTGGGTGAGGTCTCGCGGGGCCCGAATAGTCGTCGCCGCGGCTCCCGTCGCCCCGCCGAGCACGATCGAGGAGCTGAGACACGAAGCGGACTACGTCGTCTGCCCGCTAACCCCGGAGCCCTTCTACGCGATCGGGGCCTTTTACGAGAATTTCGAACAGGTGAGCGACGAAGAGGTCAAGGAGACCCTCCAGGAGCATTGGAGGCGGCCTGCCAAGGCATAGGGGCGACGTAAAGTGATCTCTGCAGCAGTGGTCCTCGGCCTCCTACTCGCCTTCTGCTTCGGGACATCGGACTACCTCTCAAAGGGCCTGAGCAACAAGGTGGGCTTCTACCGGGCGACGGTCTACACACTTGCCACGAGCGGAGCACTCCTCATTGTCCCGACGCTCTTCCTGGGGGGATTGACCTGGCCGTCGCCCTTCGACGCTGCGGTCCTGCTCCTGATTTCCGTGTCCATGTTCGTCGCGTTCGTGCTGATGTATCGGGGATATCAGCGGGGCAAGCTCTCCATCATCTCCCCCACCGTGAACTCCTTCCCTATCTTCTCCGTAATCTTCTCCATCTTCATCTTGAAGATCGAGCTCTCCGAAGGCGAGCTGATCGCCCTCTCTGGCGTGATAGTCGCGATCATCCTCGTCTCCACGAGCGTCTCGAACGCAGATTCCTCAGACGGGAGAAGGAGGACCGTCACGCCTGGCATCCCGGAGGCGATATTGTCCGCATTCCTGTTCGCAGTCGCCCTCACCTCTCTGGGATACGCCGACGAGAAGATGGGATATCTTCTGCCCACGATCTCGGCCCGACTGGGAGCCGCGGCTGTCGGGTTCCTAGCGGGCGTCGTCTGGAAGGAGGATCTGAGGCCTGTCTCGGGCCGGCCTCTCCGCCGCCTCTTGGTCATGGGGACTCTGGAGGCCTCCGGGCTTCTAGCTTTCAATCTGGCACTCTACTACTCCTCGACGATTGCAGCTCTGCCGATAACCACGACCCTCGGAGGCATGGGGGCCGTCTTCACCGTCGGGTTCGCGTTGATCTTCCTCAAGGAGAAGGTCAGGCCCAACTACGCCGTCGGGATCGTGGTCGTAATCGCGAGCGTCGCCGCGCTGCTCTACCTCACGGCTTGAGCGAGAAGTAGAGCCGCCTGACGCAAGGTTAGGGAACCAGCCTCCAGAGGGAATAATACTTGGCACCAACCGAATTCTGTAACGCTTGAGAACGAAAGAAATCGCTTTCGTGTCTGTGCCAGCTGTCATCTCGGTTTCATTATTGGCTGTATTGTTCCTCCCCTCCTTTGTGGCGAATGTAACGTCCTCGACGTCGAGGTCCGCGTCGAGCATGGGCATCCAATCTTCGTCATCCACAAGCTCTCTTTCGACCGTTGACAATCAATCATCGTCGTTAACTTCGACCTCTCAATCCATACCTGCGACAACGACAGCAGCCAACCAGACTGTTCTGGTTTATGTCATCAATCAAACCACAGGAGACCCAATCCCTGGCGAGGGAGTAAGCTTGAGCCCTGCCTCATCGGTGAACGACATGGGAGCGACTCCCGATGGATGGTTTGTGAACGAATGTGTTCATGGCCCAGCCGTCGAGACTTTTGCCAATGGCACCACGCTCATGGCTAACGGGACTTCGGTCACATTTCCACCATGTCCGCAGAAGAATTACATAACGAACGGCACAGGTTGGATTTCAATCTCGCGTTCGTACTCTAGCTATTACTTTGTGGCGGACACCGATGCGGCGACTATAATCCCGACGAACGGGAGCCAGGTCATCGAGATCGTGGCCACAATTCAGTCGCGAGCTCCAGGAAGCGTTTTCGTGATTAGTGGTGGATTCTCCTCGTCTTCATCATCACCACCGACGGTCAACGCTCCTTCTACCGTAGCCTGCATAGGTCAAGCCATTCAGTCCGTGGACAGCAATATTGCTTTCAATACCGCAGAGGCGATCAACATAGCGAACAGTTCGTCTGCCTTTCAAGCCTACAGTCAGGGTCTGCCTGTTTCATATCCTCCTGCACCCGTTCAGCTTCTCCCAAGCCACAATTACGCGATGCACGTGAACGCTAACGGTTGTGGTGGCAGCAATTCCAATCTGGTCGTCGACCTCTACTTCAGGGTCAACGGTCGCGTGATACTGGTGGTGGAAGACCCTACGTTGACATCCGTGTTGACTGTGGCAGACATCGGGCCGGCAGGGAGTTTTGGCGCTTAGGCAAACGAGTCTATCCCTTCCTCTCTCTTTCTCTCGGATGTGCCCAAGTTCAAAGATCATCTTTTTTGATGTCGACCCTACGACCGCAACGAGAAGTAGAGCCGCCTGTTGCTCTTGCCCTTGTTCTCAATCTTCTCCACGACTATCTCTCCAATCTCAGAGGTGTTCCTCACGTGGACTCCCCCGTCAGCCTGAGTGTCAATCTCCCCTATCTTGACTATCCTGAGCTCAGCGACATCAGGAGGCAGTGCACCGGCGAGCTTGACGAACCCAGGAGTGTTGAGCGCCTCCTCTTTCTTCATGAAGAATGAGGTCACCAGTGCGCCACTAGCCGCCGCATCGTTGGCCATCTTCACGTAGGCCCCGAACTTCTCCCTGTCGAAGGCCTCGAGCGAGAAGTCGATGCGCGACTCCATCGGGGCGATCTGGTTCCCGGTAATCAGCGCGCCGGTCTCGCGGTTGACGACGGCGCTGAGTATGTGGGCTGTGGTGTGCATCCTCATCACCCTGTGCCTCATCTCCCAGTCGATGACCCCGTGGACGGCGTCGCCGGGCCTCAGCGAAGCCCCAGGTTCCAGGACGTGGTAGACCTCCTCGTCTCTCTTCACGACCTCGACCACCCTGATGTCGTTCAGCCTGCCCACATCGGAGACGAGGCCGCCTCCCCGGGGATTGAAGGCCGTCTTGTCAAGCCTGACTCCTACCTCCTCCAGAGACTCGACCTTCGCATCGAACTCCCTGATGTATGCGTCCTGCCAGAAGAGCTTCTCAGTCATGGCGAGCCTCTCCTCGGGGCCACCATAGGCCCCAACAGATATCCGGAAGAACGCAGAGGCTCGAAGTCGGCTGGAGGGTCGGCGGGTTCGTGAACAGAGTCAGGCTCCTGATATTGGTGGTCGTGCTCGTCCCCCTGCTCTTGATTGCTGCCAGCGTTCTCATATATGATTCTACGCCGATTGCGAGCTCGCCGAACGTCCACTACACCAGCTTCTCAGTTGACGGAAAGACGTTCAAGCTGACCTACCTCGCGACCAACCAGACGGCCCTCCAAAAGGGCCTGATGGGCGTCGACGTGACGAACAGTACGACGGAGCTCTTCGTCTTCCCGAACCCAGGCTACTACTCCTTCTGGATGTATGGCGTCAACTCCAGCCTGGACATAATGTGGGTCAACACCACCCCGGGCACCGACACGGGGAGCTTCGTCTACCTCGCCCTCGACTCGCCTCCATGCCACGTCTCCGTCATCTGCGCGAGCTACGAGCCCAACGCGAGGGCCAACTACGTGATAGAGGCGAAGGGCGGCTTCGCCGCGGCAAACGACATCAAGGTAGGGACGCCCGTGACCTTCGCCTAGGTGGCTCCCTTTGGTAGCTGGACCACGCAGAAGAGCTTGCCGTCGGGGTCCTCTAGGACCCTGAAGTCGTCTCCTGAAGAGTATGTCTGGCGGTGGCGCCTGGCGCCCATCCCGACCAGCCTCTCGACCTCGAGCTCCCTGTCGCCGCTGTAAAGGTCCAGGTGGAGGTTGTTCCTGCCGGGAATCTTCTTGCGCACCCGGTTCAGGGAGATGTTCAGGGCCTCTTCCTTCCGGATCTCGGAGAATCACCCATCCGTGGTCGGGGGGATACTTCGGCTCGTAGTGGAGGGCCTTCTGCCAGAAGGCCATCATCTCGTCGAACTTCACGCTATCGGTGACTATCGAGCCCACTCTAAGGTGCGATGCCATGACAACGAAGTCTCATGACCGATAGATAACCGTAGATTGAGACCTCTGCGTTCAGTAGCTCGTTATCTTCGCCTGCGTCAGCTCCCTCGAGATGAGGACCGAAGTGCCCCTCCAGGTCTTCGATGGGATCTTCATCCTCGCGAGGGCCGCGTCCAGGGCGGGCCTGAACGAGTCGAACCTCTCGGGCTTCTGCTTCATCAGCTCCCTGATGCTCTCCCTCACGTTCCAGACCCCCAGCGGCATAAGATATCCGGGATACGTCTCCCTCAATACGATCGCGGCGGCCTGCCGCCTCTCCTTCTCGAGGGCCTCGCCGACTGCGAGCCGTGTGGAGTAGTAGCAGCCTCCCACCTTCGCGTAGGTGCGCCTGCCGAAGTGCTCCTCGTAGTCGCCGATCATGTAGGGCTCCTGCGTGAACTGGTTCCAGGTGGTGTTGGGGAACCAGGCCTCGATCCACTCGAACCTCCAGGGCTCGGGGAGGAGCATCGCAACATACTGGTTGTCGTAGACGCTGAAGCTGTAGACCCTGTATTCGTCGATGGTCTGGAACCCCTTGACCTTCTCGATGAGGTTGGAGCTTATCGTGCTATCCACCGCGGTGATGCTCCACCTCGTCGGGACGAGCCTGCGCCTCGGGCCCTCCCCGAACATCCCGATGCTGAGCGCCCTCTGGATCCGCGTGACCATGATCCCTTCCCTGTAGAGCGAGAAGATCGCCTCGGCGGCCTTCAGGTCCCTGTCGTAGTAGGGCTTCTCGATCTTCCTCTCCACCGTGACGTTCGAGGTCCGGAGCTTCTCCATCGGAGCGGAGGGGCCGAACGGCTGCGTGTCCTCGCTGAGCGTCAGGACTTTCCTAGGGGCCTTTGAGAGCCTGAGGTCCGAGTCGACAGGCCTCGCCGCCATCGACAACTCCTGGAGCTGCTGGAGCGTCCTCCCCGGGTCAACCGCGTCGTGGATGTCGGCCCACGTGTTCCCCCTCACGAGCGAGTACCGGTAGTCGACGATGGACTCCAGAGGCTTGCCGAGCCAGAGCTCAGGCGTGTCCAGTATGGAGGTGTCGCCGTATCGCGGCGGGACCATGGGCCCTATCGAGACCTTCGGGTACCCGATCCTCCCCACGAAGACCCCGGGCGGCGACGACCCTGCGATGTGATCGGTGTAGGCGTAGTTCGACCTGCCGATCGCCTCGGCCTTCACAATGATGGGGCACCTCGGCTTGCCGCAGAGGAGCTTCGCGCCCCGGCACTTCAAACACATCCAGGCGGGCGGGGCCTCCACCACCTCGATGGAGCGCGCCACGTCGTCGAACCCGATCTTCTCTGCGGAGATGACGTTGGAGAGCCAGGTGATTCTTCGGGGCAGTTCGCCCGGAATATCCGCCCGGTCCTCTTAAAGGCCTCTGGTCAGCGTGTGATCTTGGACTCGTTCCCGACCTTTGCTACCCTGTATATCTGGTCGGCCATGCTCTCGAGCTCCCTCTCGTGCGACACGATGATGACCTGTGGGTTGGCCATCTCGTCGAGGATTTCGCGCACCTTCCCGAGCTGCTCCTTGCTGAAGCCGTCGGTGGGCTCGTCGAGGATGAGCGAGCTCGGCCCCGCCTCGGCGTGCCTCTGGACTATCTGGCTGAGCGCGAGCCTGTACGCCAGGGCGACGCTCGTCCTCTCCCCGCCGCTCAGCGACTCGACCTCCTGCTCGTAGCCCTCCTGCTCGACCAGTGGGGTGAAATCCTCGTCGACGCGCGCCTCCTTCCCGCCGCCTTCCATCAATATCCCGAACCACCTCTGGAAGCTCGCGTCGAACTCGCGGTTGATCGAGACCATCACGTGCCTCTCTATCGCGGCCAGCGTGGGGACGAAGAACTCCTCCAGCCAGATCTCCCTCTCCCTGAGCGCCGTCGCCTTGGCCGCTGACCTTTCCTTCCTTGCTATCGACTCAGCGCACCTCTTCGCGTCAGCCTCCCACTTCCTGAAGTCGCTCCTCAGGCCGGCGATCTTCTCCTCCGTCTGCCCGAGCTCGCGCCTCGCGGAGTCGAGCCTCTTGCGTATCGCCTCGAGCTCCTTCGTCTCCTCCTTGAGGACGCGGACCCTCTTCTCCAGGTCGGCCATGCTCTTCTCGCCGGCCTCGACGCCCGCCCTGGCTGTGGCCAGTTGCCTGCTCCTCTTGCTAGACTCCCTCGCGTAGTCCTCCGCGAGGCCCGCGCTCTCCTTCTCCGCAGCCACGGCCGAGTCGTACACCCTCCTCTTGTCGATGACCGCCTCCAGGCTCTCCAGCTCGAGGTTGAGCGACTCGATGTGCCCGGAGTTGGCCTTCCTCTTCTCCGCGAGCTCGGTCGCCCTCATGACATAGTCCGCTGGCTTGGCCTCGCGGTCGCAGACCGGGCACCTCCCCCATTCGGCCACAGACTCGAACTGGCTGATCTTCGTCCCCATCTCGGCCTCGGAGGCCTCGTGCCGGGCGATGGCTTTCCTCGTCGCCGCCATCGCGGCCTTCAGCTCTTCGACCGTCTTCTCCGTGGGAGGCGCGCCCGCCTGATTTGAGTTGAGCCTGGCGCTCTTCCTGTCGAGGGTCTCCAGCTCCTCGTCGGCGGACTCCGCCTCCTGCTTGTGCCTCTCGATGTCCTTCGCCAGGTGCTTCTGGTCCGCGAGCGCGTTTGCCAGCTGCATCTCGAGCTCGTGCATCTCCTCCTTCTGCTTGTCCAGCCTCGCTACGCTCTCCTCCCGCGCGGCCTCGGAGGCCCTGAGCGAGACCAGGTCGTGCTCGCCCCTCCGCATGCTCTCCTCGGCGTCCGCCATCTCCTTCTTGAGCGCGGGGATCTCCCTCGACGCCACCTCGAACTGCGACCTCTTTGCCTGGATTTTGCGGAGCAGCTCCTCCGCATTCTCCATCGCGGTCTTGTACTCCTCCAGCCCGAACGCCCTCCTGAGGATGGAGACCCTCTCCCCCGCCTCCAGCTCGAGGATCAGCTTCATCTCCTCCTGGCGCGAATAGATGGCGTACTGGTAGATGAGGCTCCTCGACCTGGGCTCCGTCGACTCTCGGAAGTTGAGTATCTCGAGGATTTTCTCCTTCATCTCCGTCGGAGGGTAGTCCTCCTCGCCGTCCGGCCCCCTGAGCTTCCCCTCGACCTGCTGGATGGACCCGCCCTTCCTGGCGAGGACTCTCCTGACGGAGTACTCCTTCCCGCCCGCCTCGAACTCGAGCTCCACGCTCCCCCTGTTCTCGCCGAACTTGAGGAGGGATGACGCCCTCGCGTTCCCAAGCCCGAACAGGGCGAACTCGACAGCCATCAGGATCGTCGACTTGCCGGAACCTATGTCCCCCTCGAACAGCGTCTTCCCGCCCGGGAACTCTACCTCCGCGCGCCTGTAGCTCCTGAAATTCTCCATCCTCAGGCGCTTGACTATCAAGCCGGCTCCTCCAGGAGCTCCTTGGCGATCAGGGCCTGGGCTCCCGCCTCGACCACGCGCCTGGAGTAGTCCTTCTTCAGCTCGTTCGACCTCTGCCCTTGCCTCAGCAACCTCAGGAGCTCGACCGCGCGGTCAGCCCCGCCCTCTCCTGTCAGCTCCTTGGCCGAGAGTCTGAGCTTGCCCGCGCCCTCCTTGAACAGGTTCCTCTCGATGGTGGCAGCGTCCTCCCCCGCGACCTTGACCTGCGCCTGCTCCCTGGAGGTCAGGGCGTTGCGGTTGACGTAGACGCAGACCGCGCCCCTTTCCGTCACGACCTTCCTCGCCGCGTGGAGGTCGACCTCCGTCGTCTTCCCGCCAGCGAGCTCCCCCGCGACCCTGATCACAACGACCTTCCCCTTGGCCTCGAGCCGCGCCGCCTTCTCCTGGAGCTCCTTGTTCGCCTCGGCCGAGTTCATCCCCCCGACTTCGCACTCTAGGTACGCCCCGAGGAACCCCTCGACAGGGAGGAATCTCATCGAGCGGAACCTATCGTCGAAGTCCACCACGTAGAATCCCCTTCTTTCTCCCCGTGCCGTCATCTCGAGGTTCATTCCCCCCGTATCCCGTGAACAGCGGCCCGGGGAAGACCACCCTCTGGTACCCGGGGAGGTGGTACTCCCCCCTCTGGTGGATGTGCCCCCCCGCGTAGTAGTCGAACCCCTTGGGAAGAGCGTTGATGTCGAGGGTCTCCATCTCGCTGAGGTAGTCCGGCTTGAACTGAGTTATACCGCTGTGGAACGCGAAGACCTTGAACCCGGTCTCCTTCTCGAGGGACTCCTTGTCGAGAATCTCGTACTGCTTGCTCTCGAGCCCGACCTTCCTGGCGGCTATCCCGGTGAGCTTGGCGCCTGTCTCAGGGTCGGTGAACATCTGGAGACGGAGCTTCCCGTCTGCGGCGTGGGCGCGCATCACATTGGTGAGGATCCCGGCTGTGTCCAGGATGTCGATGATTGACGTCCCCGTGGGTGTGTAGTCGTGGCTCCCGTAGATGGCGTAGATGGGGATCTTCGCGTCCCGCAGCTCCCTCATCTTCTTGACGGCGTCGTTGACCACGCTCAGGTCGGGTATCCCCACGTGGAACAGGTCGCCAGAGATCAGGAGGAAGTCGACCCCTTCTTTGACGCACATGTCCATCGCCTCGGCGAAGCACTTGCGCTCGAGCTCCTTGAGCGCGGGCTCTCGGTGCGCCCCGAGGTGGATGTCTGACATGTGGGCGAACTTGCTCAAAGAAACCTGTGGAGGCTGCCCGCGGGGAGGCTACTTAATTTTGCCACGACGAATCGGGAGGAACTTCATGCTTCGCAGATGTCCCTTGCGACCTGCGCGATAGCCTTAACTCTCAGCGCAACATGAGAGAAAGGCGCTCGTCCTCGCCATGGTCAAGATAAGCCCCGCCACAGTCCCCATCCTCGAGTCTCTAGAGAGGAACGAGGGGTGCATCATGTGCTATCTCTGGAAGAAGGACGAGTTCCAGGGGATGGAGCTAGTGGAGGACAACGAGGTCTCGATGGACCAGGCCTTCAGGAAGGACGTCGTGGACTCCGCGGGTTTCTGCAACAACCACATGAACGCCCTCTACAATGTCGTCTTCTCGGGCGGGATCCCCGACGGTCTGGGGTACGCAATGTACGCCGAGGACACGATCCAGATGTTCATGGAGAAGCTGACCGACATGCAAGGCTCCTTCACAGGCTCGCGCAAGTCCCTGAACTTCCTCTCCAAGGAGCGGGGTCCGCAAGCCGTCCTGGAGCAGAGCCCGGCGAAGTTGAGGAAGATGATGGAGGGCTCCAGGATATGCGAGATCTGCCGCAGGCTGCTCCTCATCGACGGAAGGAGGGCGAGGACGCTTCATCGACATGCTCGGGCACGACGACGAGTTCCGCGACAAGTTCGAGAAAAGCGGCCGGATCTGCTTCCCACACTTTGTCACCGCGATGCAGATGCTCCAGACGCGGAGGGTCGACAAGCAGAAGGTCGCTGTTTCATTAATAGAGTCGGAGCTGAGGTGCATGAAGGAGGTCGACCGCCTCCTCACCGAAGGCGGCAAGGCCTCCCCCGAGATGGCCGCGGCCATGATCGCGGGAGTGGACGGGTTGTATTGCGTCACCAAGAAGTCGCCCAACCCGCTGACGGAGGTCGCGCCGGTCCCGGCCAAGTGAGAACATGGCGAGCATGAGCAGCCTCACCAACGAGGTATCAGAAGCGATTTCCGAGGGCAAGCGCGGTTGCACCCTATGCTCCCTCTGGACGCGCGACGAGGAGGCGATGGTCGCCATGATAGCCAACGACGGCGCCCGCTCCAACTCCGAGATGAGGGAGAAGATCATAGCGTCGACGGGCTTCTGCAACAGGCACACCTACGTCATCCAGAGGGCCACCTCGTCAAAGGGCGACGCGTCGTTCGGCGGAGCGTCGAGCGCCCAGCTCGTCCTGAAGAAGATCGACGGGGACATCACCGCGCTCCTTGCAGAAGTGAAGGGGAGCTCGGGCGGGTTCGGGAAGGAGCAGATGACCTCGGTGATAGGCAAGCTCGAGAGGACGCTCTACGGCCAGTCGGTCTGCCCCGTCTGCGAGAAGCTCCTGAGGTCCGACAAGGAGAGGATAGCCAGCCTCCTCAAGCTCCTCGAGGGGAACGATCTCGCCGACAGGTATGCCAAGTCGGACGCGCTCTGCGTCCCGCACTTTGTCTCGGTTATGAGGCTCCTCCCATCGTCGGGCCTGAAGAACCCCGAGGCGACCTGGTCGCTGCTTGTCAAGTCCGAGCTCGCACGCCTGGGAGCCGTCGACACGGTGCTCAACGAGAGGATGGAGAAGTACTCGTGGGACCACAAGAGCGAGGGGGTGACCCAGGAGCAGGCAGGCGCCCAGAACGCGGGGAAGCTCATGATGACGGGGGTCGAGGGCCTCTACTGCAGGCCGAGGAAGACTTCGCTCCGCCCCGCCAGAGAGTCCTAGCGCGCCTCACGCCCTGACGTCGAGCAGAGACTTCCAGCCCTGCTTGACGACCTCGAGCCCCTTTGGGGTTGCCTCTAGGAGGCTCGTGAACCCGTCGGAGCCCATCACGACCAGGCCGTCCTGCAACAGGCGCGCTATGGCCGCCTGCGCGTCCCCCATCGCAAGGCCCGAGGTCGAGTAGATCGTCGAGGGAGGGAGCTTGTCGTTCCCGAGAAGCTTCAGGATGACCAGGGAGTCGCTGAGGGCAGCTGCGCCGGCGTCCCCCGATTGATCTCCTTGAGCCGGGCCTGCATCGGCTTTGCCATCCCCCAGAGCGTGTCGAAGAGGAGCTGCTGCTGCGTGACGAGCGCCTGCGCGTTGCTGAACACGGCCTTCGTGTGGCGCGTCGAGAGGAGCTCCGCGCTCGGGCTCACGACGTATTCCTTGTCGCTCACTGCGAACGCCCCTCTCACGTCGTCCAGGTGCTTGAACTCGACTTTGCCGATGAGCTCCGTGAGGTAGGCAAGGTACTGGAGGTTGCCGCTGGTTATCCTTGTGATGGCCCTGACCTTCACCTTTCTCTTGCCGAGGTCGCCATAGGCCCGGAGGAGGGGCCGCCTGTCCGGAGACTTGCGCACGTCGTCGAACCCCGCGAGGATGTCCACCCTCGACGCGTTGGAGTAGAACTTGAGCAGGACGCCGATTATCCTGTCGATGCCCTCGAGAACCTCCGTGTGCTCTTCGGATGACATGGCGTCCTGCTAGGGTAGATGGATACGGGCGCCTGTTCTTAAGCCTCTGTAGGATTGTTGCTCGGGGGCATGCCTCCTTGGGAAGGATGACGGAGGAAGGGGGGGTTTGCGCCCCCTCCCACCGACGTTGACACGTCCCCGGCCGTAGTCCTCCTTTTGTTTTAGGCGGGATTCAGCTAATGCGGCCCACCTTGGTCATTGGTGCAGGCGCGTCGTCGACCATGTTCGGCCTTGCTCTGCACGGGTCAGCCGTTTCATCCCGTCTCCGCCGACCTCAGGATTTCTCCATCATCGCGTTAAACGGGACGGGTCTCGTTTCTGTTCTGTTGCCAGCCGTCTCCAGCTACGTCTCTCGGCGTCGTGCATCCTGCAGCGAGGGAGGAACTTCCCCAGGAGGTCCCCGTGGCCCGCTCACCGGCTCGCGTCACTCCTCACAAACCGCCTGGGGATTAATACTTTCCCGCTCAGAGGCGCTTACAGTATCTCCGAATGACATAGGGTCACCTCCGTCAGGTTGCCAATGGGATTAGGAATGTGAGGAGGAGGGAGACCTTGACCTCCAATGCGATGATATGCTCTTCATCGTCGCGTCCGTCCTCTCCATTGTCGTTGCGCTCTGAAGAGTTCAGGATGCACCATGCGTTGTATAGGCATACTGCCACCGCGTAGTAGAGTAGCCTAACCGTGAAGCTCTTCGATTTCGTCCTCGGAAGGAAGATGTTGTGCTCTCTGTAGGCGGTCTCCACTCCCCAACGGGTCTTGTAACGCTTCAGCAGGCGCTTCGGCCTGCACGACATGTTCGTGGCGAAGAGGTAGCTGATCTTCGTCTCCTCGTCGTCGACCCTGACGAGCTTGAACGGTCTGTCGCAAGGATAGGAGACAGATTGACCGTCCTTGAGGTCGATCCTCTTCGTCAGCCGGTTGGGCGTGAAATGGATTGCATACAGGTATCCGTTCTCCTGGAGCCAAGAGGGGAGCTCGAGCGATGAGAACCCTCCATCGAAGAGGAGATACCTAACCCTGATTCCCATGTTCCTTATCCGGTTGAGGGCGTCCTCGATGTAATCCAAGAGATACTCCCTGCTCTTGATGGGCGTCAGGACGATCGTGAGCCTCCTCCCATCGGCGAGGATGCTCGCGGTGAGGTACTGGTAAGCGTAGCAAGAGCCGGCCTTTGGCCTCGTCCCGTTGACCATGTCGGTCTCATTATCGCCATAAAACATCTGGTCGTGCCAATCAAACGCAATCGGGACCGGTCTCTTCAGCAACCCCTTTCTCTTCAGCTCGCCTACCTGCTCCTCGAGGACGATGGAGACGACGCTCTGGAGCTCGTATCTCTCGATGCTCTTGAAGCGCATAAGCGCGGTGTCGGAGTTCGGTACCCCGGCTCCAAACTTATTGGAGACGTTGCTCATTCCTTCCGCGTAGGCATTGAGTACAGACGAGTTGACAAGGAGACGGATATAGTCCGCCTTCGTGTACAAGTAGCTGGGCTTCACCTCGAAGCACAGTAGCTGGGGCAGGCATCGCATCATGACGGTATCGAAGCCTCTGGCTAGATGATTGGAGATCATAGCTGAGGCTTCGGGGTGAAGACTCCCTACGCCCCAAAATCATAACTTGTTGAGCGACGGCTAAAATCCGCACTCATTCGGAGATACTGCTTAGGAACAGGTTTGTGGGTGTTTA
Source organism: uncultured archaeon (assembly GCA_963799775.1). Taxonomy (GTDB): domain Archaea; phylum Thermoproteota; class Nitrososphaeria; order Nitrososphaerales; family Gagatemarchaeaceae; genus Gagatemarchaeum. The sequence continues at coordinate 1,636,290 of CAWCYD010000003.1, read as the reverse complement.
TCTAGCTCCACGAGATTTAGGAACATGAGACGAGCATGTAGTCAGCATACCTCAAGATGAGGAGTTCGAAAGGCTACTCAAGGATGCGCTGAAAAAACCGATGAAATGGTACGAGGAAAGGGCGGAGAGGGCTGTGAAAGGGAGCTTGAATGTCAAGCGAAGAACTGCACGCGCTGATCGCAAACGTTGAAGCTGCCTACACGAAAAGGTTGCTGATTTCGTGGTATAGGGCACCAGAGGCGTTCCCAGAATGGGTGAGGCAACTCGAAGAGAAAATCGACCTGAAGAGGAAGCTGTGGCCTGACGGGACCTAGCGTTCCTGGGCCATGTGAAGTTGGGGGAAGAAGCTCCTCTCGATTGCGTCTATCTCCATCTCGGAAGTCGCCCTAGCATATTCCTCCAACGGGTCGTGATTCAGGGTTTCAAATGTCGGGCCCCATTTATACAACGCAAGGTATCTTCTTGCCTCCTCTGGCTCCCCGACGATGAAGAGCGTCGCCGCGACGGCCTCGACTGAGCTGAGGATTCCCAGCCTTGAATAATTAGTGGGGTTCGCAGCGAGCAGCGCCGGGAGCCTCCTATGCTTCCCGCCTATCTTCCTGAAGAAGACCTCCTGGGCCTGGTTCCACGAGCAGTCAATCGCCAGGATAGACTTGCAGCTCGCGTCCTCCGGGGTGAGGAGCTGGCCGGAGAAGGGGTTGAGCACGATGGTGGTGTTGGAGGCGTGGAACTTCCTTGTGACCTCGGTGGCCAGCCCGATGTGCGCCATCTTCTTCGCGGTGCACTTTGCGGGGTCGTCCTGGCCGTAGTCGATGACGAAGACGTTCAAGCTCGGAAAGCAGACTCCTACAAAGCTTGATGAGAAAGGGGCTAATATACATCATGAGCATAGAGAGTGGATTAGTTTGGGCCACACGTTCGTCGAAGCAACAATCTACAAAGATGACCTAACCGCCAAGAAGAAGGTAAGACTGCTTGTTGACACAGGCTCGACGTACACCTGGATTGATAGGAGAGTTCTAGCAGACCTTTCCATCCAGCCAACTAGGGAAAGGAACTTTCGGACTGTTGACCATCGAATCCTCAAACGCCAAATCGGGGAGGTGGTGATGGACTACGGAGGCGAAAGGGTCACGGCCATCGTCGTTTTCGCCGAGGAAGGAGACGAGGAGGTGCTCGGCGTCCATGCGCTGGAGGGCATGGGCATGGAGTTTGACCCTGTCTCCAATGAATTGAGAAAGGTCGATGCGATTCTCGCCGTCTAGAGCGCCCCGAGCTTAATATCCCGTACCTCGACATCCAGGTGGTTGATGGACGTCAAGAAATGGGCCGCGGTCGAGAGGTTCCTCACTGGCGAACTCGTCGGCTCCGATGAGGCCCTTGACGCAGCAATAGAGGCAAGCTCTGCTTCAGGACTGCCCCCAATCAACATCACTGCCAGCGAGGGCAAACTGCTCTGGATTCTGGCGCGGTCAGTGAAGGCAAGGTCCATCCTGGAGATAGGGACGCTTGGAGGCTACAGCACAATCTGGCTCGCCCGCGCGCTTCAGCCAGGGGGCAGCCTCATCACGCTCGAAATCGACGCGAAACACGCCAAAGTCGCCAGGAAGAACATCGCCAGGGCGGGGCTCTCGAATATCGAGGTTCGTCTCGGGCCGGCGCTAGAGTCGCTACCGCGTCTTGTCTCGGAGGGAGCCGGTCCTTTCGACCTTACCTTCATCGACGCGGACAAGGAGAACTACGCGGAATACTTTGCCTGGGCCCTCAATCTCTCCCGACCCGGCAGTCTCATCGTCGTGGACAACGTGGTGCGCGACGGCGAAGTCCTCAATTCAAGGAGCAAGGATCCAGCGGTCCTCGGGCACCGCCGCCTGCTCGAGTTCATCGGGTCTGAGATGCGGGTGAGCGCCACCGCTATCCCCACCGTGAGCAGCAAGGGCTACGACGGCTTCGCTGTGGCTCTTGTGACGGGAGACTAGGACTTCCCGTCGTGAGGCCTTCAGATGAACGTGACCGATTTCAGCTCGCGCAAGTCCTCATCGCTCGTATAGAGCTCCGCATCATGATGGCGAGCGGTCGCATAAACCAACGCGTCAGACATGTGAAGATCATGCTCTAGGCTGTAGTCTGCGGCCTCCAGGGAAATGGTCTGATCAACCTCCACTACCTTTGTTTCGCTCAGTGCCGCTACTGCCTGAAGCGCAAGCTCCTCGCCTTTCACTTGCTTGACCCTCTTGTAGACCTCGTAGAGGACTATCGTGGACGTGACTATCTCCTCGGCCGGCGCGCGGTCGATTATCGCGTTGTAACGGGATGCCCTTGGACCGTTGGTGAACCGCTCGATCCATCCGTAGCTGTCTATGCAGATCACGCACGTTCCAGCTCGTCACGGAGGCCCTTAGTATCGATGCCGGTCGCCATGCCTTTCGTTTTACCAATCGGGCGCACAGGGATGTATTGGAGTATGCCGTGCTTCGATATCGCCAACATCTTGTCTCCTGGTCGGATCTTCGCGTCCTCGCGCAGCTTCTCAGGTATCACGACCTGGTACTTCTTCGATACCTTCACTGTCTCCATCGATGGTCATCTCGTTCAACGAGAAGGACAACGATATAAGACTTCCTAGCTGGCGATATTGTTAACTTCTGCTCAGCCAAAATCGCTCGACTCGGGCTCGCTGTTTGCGGCCAAGCCCTGTTCGGACAAATCCCTTTTAGAAGGATTGTTACCTTTGTGACCATGACTCCTCGAAGAGCAGGCTTGGCCAAGGCTGTCTGGGCATTCGCGATAGTCATCGTCGTCCTTGTCGGGACTCTGGGGGTGATTTCATTGGCGCAGCAGTCAGGAAGCAGCCTAAACTCGACAACCATCTCAACCACGACTTCCGCACCGAACTACCCATCCGTCTCGTCGCGCTCCGCAAGCGGCCTGGCGCTGACTCTATCTTTGAACGCGAAGACGATTCAAGTCGGCGAGAGCATCTCCGTCAGCGTCGGCGAGAGCAATCCTCTTCCCGAGAGCAACAACGTCACTTCCTCAAACAACTGGGCCCTGAAGGAGGCTGGCGGAGCGCACATCTTCTCAACGGGGCCGTGCGGGACCGTTGACTATCCTATGGGGTGGGCGATCGCTCAAGGAAACTACGTTGCGGGGAACGTCTCCTCTGCGCAGTGGCTTGGTCTCTACGCACCTGGAATCTACGGGTGTCCAGGCTTTCTCACCCTCAGTGGGTATCTTTTCCAGCCTTCAAGCGACATCGCGGGCTTCCTGCCCGATTGCGATACCATCCGATGCGACTACGTCGCCATATCAGCCACCGCCAGCTTCCATGGGTATTACAACGGGACTGACACCAGCGTAACAACCTTCGCGCCTGGAGTCTACACAGTCGTAGCCGGAGATGAATGGGGCACGCTAGTCTTCCTGCATTTCACGGTGGTAAATGGTTGACAACAATGGCTGGGCGCTTCTAGTCAAGCGCGAACAAATTCGGTTCGGCAATGGTTTTCCAAGAGGCAGTTGATCATTCCGACTCGAACTCATGCGCCTAGTTTCAGTCATCGCAGTTGTGGTCGTTCTGGCCGTCGCCTGGCTGGCGGGGTACGCTCTCGCCCCAAGTCCAGCACCTTCGACTTCGGCAATTTCGCCCAACTTGGTAGAGGAGTATGTGTTCACCGCCGCTTCGAACCAGAGCCTGCCGAGTTTGGCCAATTCGACCCCACAGCAGAGGATTGAGACCGAGTATGTCACACAGACATTGACCACGTCAGCAACGGGGATCGCGACGATAACCACCATCTGCACCACTCCTGGCTACACGACCACTACTACGACCCTAACGATCACATCTTTCAACAACACTCAGACCGCATCCACCAAGACCGTCACGAAGTACGAGACCACGACCCACTTCGACCAGACCGTAACCAGTTGGGAATGCCAAGGTAATACGTCGACGGTGACGACGACCACCTACGTGACGACGACTGGCTAGCTCGATGTTGTGGGCTTTAGAGGTCGGTTCACCGTCGTCGTCTGAAAGAGGTTGATTGACGGGATTGATTCCGTCTGATTAGCCCTCAAAACTGTATTGCACATCTAAGCTTGTATAATTCGAGTCTTCACTAGAGATTATCCAAGTTCCACGCTGATTGACGTAGGTGTAGGACGCGGCTACCGTCCCATTGAATCGTCCTAACAAGTGGCTGTTCCCCGCGAAGAAGAGATTCGCGTTGATGGCTGCACTGTCGTTCGGGAAGAGGGTTGTGTCTTCGGACCTGACCGAGTAGGTGAGGTTCGTCGTCATCCCCAAGAAACTCTTGTATGTGAGCTCGATCATGTTTCTCGGAGTGTAGATGCCTCCATATCCTTGGGTGTTTCCGACCCAAGTCATCGTAGCGTTCGATGCATAATCATTCCCCGTCGAGCTGACGTTCCTGTCGCCCAAGTGCATCAGATGTGAATCGAATGCCTGAACGACCGCTGACAGGTTATTGTAGCCCGCTGCCCCGGCGTTTTCGTACTCAGAGATCTGGGAGCTGAGGCTCGAATTCTGCCTCCCAAGAGAGACGACCACACCATACTCATAGCCGCTCAGGGCTACTATGGCAACAAGGACGAGTATTCCGACGACGGTCAGCGCACGTCTTTGTCTTCTCTCGGTCTCCAAATCAACACCCGAGTCTCGGAATTGGCTACGCGACCCCTGGAGCCGACTCGGTGACGAAGAACGCGGTCGAGTTCAAGGATATGCAGTAGGCATATTCGCTTTCAGGGCCTGGCGGATTGGGGATCGACTCGGTCCATTTGCAGTTTTGCGAAAGCTGTTCTCCTTGGTAGTTGTAAGGATACCACACGGTTATGGTGAAATTCGGCTTTGGGCTCGTCCCGATGATATTGACGACCTGGGTGCAGCCCTGGGAAGTAGCAGCCGCCGCCGCACAGTTAAAGGCGTACGCGGATGAGTTCGGGCCGAAGCATGGCACTGGGTAAACAGGCGAGCCGCCTGGCACGTATGTGGTGCATCCTGAGTCCGCTGTCATGTAATCCAGACCTGACCACGGAATCGTTGTGTTAGCTATGGTTCTGGTGGTGGTCGAGGTGAATTCAGTCTGAGTAGTGGTGTCAGTAAGAGTTTTCGTGGTCGTCAAAATCTCTGAAAGGGTAAAGTTCGACTGAGAAGTGACGGTCTGCGTTCGAGTCGATGTCGTAGTGGCCGTCTGAATAACGGTGGATACCTCAGGATGAGAGGCAAGAGAGTCGAACGCTGATTGGAGCCTGGAGACGCTCTGGCTCTGAGCGTTCAGGATTGATGCTGTGTTGAGATATGACGCCCCGAACGAAGCCGCAAGGACCAACAGGACTGTCGCAAGCACCATGGTCGTCTTTGCGACCCCAAATCGCCTTATTGACATCGAGGGGTTGTCGTAACACGGCCTCCGATTAATCCTTCCCCGGGACTTGAATCCGGAATAATCAGCCCGGGCCGAAATACAGAAGATGGTTTCGCATACGAATATGAGGAGGCACGTTGTCAATTTCGTAGTCGTGAAATATAGAAGCAGGACAGAGATAATCGCCATGATTCTGCAGGCGTCGAGCCCTGGCGCAACGAAGACGAGGCTGATGTATGGCGCGTTGCTGTCCCACTCCCAGGTGCAGGAGTACCTGCACTTCCTGATCGAGAGGGGCCTGATCAGCCTGGAGAAGAAGAACGGCGAGTACAAGCTCACCGAGCAGGGACTCCGTTTCCTGAAGGTCTACGAGGAGATAAGCAAGATAATCTCCGAGGGCAACCCCGAGGCTCTCGAGCCGCGCCTCAACCCCCGGAAGTAGAAGGCGTCAGCGCAGCGCTACAGATTAATCCTCCATAGGTGCTTTTACGTAAAAACATCTAGCCGATGGCATGCCATCGGCACGAAGCGCCTCTGTGCGCTCGGCGGCGCGTTTCGACGTAGCGGTAGGCGTTCCGGATTTCCAGAAAAACAAGCCCGTAATGATCAGGTGCGAGGCCCTCCTCAAGAACGGCGACCGCTGCAAGCGCGAGGGGCAGCCTATGATAGAGCGACCGTCAGGCGCGTATCACTACTATTGCATCGCCCACAGGCGACAGCTGAGGGGCGAGCGGAGAGGGCGTGCAGGAGATACCCGCTACTCGGAATCGCTTGCTACCCGCCCCGGGGCATCGACCTTCCGCGCTCCTCGCCCGTGAGTCATTACACCTATCGGTGAGAGTCGCTGCAAGTCAGGGCGTATCGATTCCAGTCGCGTGCCCAACGCACGCAGATTCCACCTTCTCCCCTGTGGAAGGGTCATCCCTGACTCCGTCGGGCGAGGGAACCTCATCAGCCTAAAGTCGGTGTTCAGGCAAAGCTTCACCACCTCGAAAGCCTCGACGTAGTTGACCGCCACGTTCATCCTGCTCTGGAGCGCCCGATACTCAGCCAGCCCCTTGATTGCCCTCGCCTTTGTATAGAGCTTCGCGTTCTGCGACCAGAACATCTCTATGAGCTGGACCTTCTCGTCGATGACGTCCGAGATGTCGTAGTAGGCTATTGGCTCAAAGTCCTTCGTCACCGGCACCTCGTACCCCATGATGTTGGAGGAGAACCTGGCGCCCTCGAGCGTCGCCATCGCGACGGCCCTGTGGTCGTGGTGGATGTCCTTCTTGCAGTGCGTGAAGATGATGTCCGCGTCCGTGTGGTTCGCGTAGGACTCTATCGCGTTGATGAGATCGGGGCCTGGAGTCAGCTTCGTGTCCTCGAAGCTGTCGATACGCAAGTCCTTGGCCCCTATGAACTTGGCCGACCTCTTCAGCTCGCCCGTCCTTTGGTCAGGGTCTCCTGACTCCTCTCCACGGGTCAGCGTATACATGAAGACGTTGTGGCCTTCCCTGACTGCCTTGATCAGGGTGCCCCCGCATCCGAGCTCGATGTCATCTGGGTGGGCCCCTATCGCCAGAATATTCATTCTAGTCGAAGCAAACTGGATTTCATATATCGATACTGCAAGATTGTTAGATAGCGGTTTCTGCAGCTCTTTGGTCACGTTCCAGAAGTGATAAATTTCTCTTCCCACAAATCATCTCGTGAAAGAGCGTCGGACAGTCCTTGCAGGAGTTGTGACGCTCGCGATTTGTATCGGACTGGCTTTACTCGCCGGCTTCACCATTCCTGCGTCGGGCAGCTCCGTATCTTCGATGTCGATTCAAACTGACCAAGCTCAGTACCAGGGGAAGAACCCAATTACAGTCACGGGGGCCATTTCTCCACCACCTGCGTTCCAGTCCAACGCGACCATCTGGATAACAAATCCCGCGGACCACGGCATCACATGGGCATCAGTGCCCGTAGATTCCACAACCGGCGACTTCTCTGCAGTCTTCATCGCTGGTTGCCCGTACATGGATTGGTTCACGGGTAACTATCAGGTCTCGGCCTTCTGGCAAAGTTCCGGGGGAGGAGCCAGTGCGGACGCAGCCTTCGAGTACATCGTCCCCGCCGCCGGAGGCGGAGGATACACATGCACAGAATCCACTACAACGACATCAACGACGATTTCCGCTGGCACGCACTATTCCATGACGATTTCCACGAACAAGGCTACGACAGACGCCACGAACCCAATCACCGCCGGTGGGAACATCAGCCCCGTGCCCGCGACCGCAACCAACGTCACGATCATAGTCAAGAATTTCAGCGGAGGGCTCATGACGAACGCGTCAACTCCACTGGATAGTGTCACCGGAAGATACCTGTACACAATCGACCCATCCGGCCTCAGTTGCGGTTGGTATGCCGGAACCTATACCATCGCCGCGTCCGCGGTCATTTCAGGACAACTTTACAATGCCTCGACGACCTTTACTTACCTGCCCGGTCCAGCGGGGGCCTCGTCATCGTCATCTTCGACTTCGTGCTCGACGCCATGCTACAGCTGCGACTTTGGAAGTGCAGATTGGGCGCTGACGACCAAACCGGTGCTTGCCCAGATTGGAGGCGATCTGAATGTCACGTATGCCAACAACCTTGCCGTCGCATCGACTGGACTGGTGTATTCGGTTGTCCACAACCAACTCGGGCAGACCGTGGGCTACGTGGTGGTGACGATGAGGCTGGATGCAGGGCAGACTGGCTCAGCATATCTTCCTGTCTGGTTTGATTTTGGCCCGGGTAACTACACTGTCTCCATCTTCGTGACCAGCCCCGCTGGCATAGCCATGTCGAATTCAACCTCCGTGGCATACGACCGCTAACTAAGATAGGACTCATGGCCATTCATATCGGATAATAGGGACCTGAGGCCTTAACGACTCGACGCCAGATGAGAAGAAAGGAGGGAGGGTTTGCCGTAGCGCTAGCGGCAATCATGATAGGGGTCTTGATACTCGTTTCTCTACCACTCCAATCGCCAGGAAACGAAATCACCGTCCAGTCTAATACGAACTCGAGTTCGTCGATTGGAACCTCGTCAAATGGGCCAAGTAGTTCATCACCATCATCAACCTCGAGAGGCACCAACCAGACCGGCCTCGCGAACTCGTCGATGCCTTGCGCTGATACTTTCCCGCAATCCTCCGATAATCAGACAACTCTCGCAAATGGCACCGTAATCGATGACCAGGTCGCTCCCGTTCTAGTCATGAAACCCAACTCAATCATGGATGTCTGCGTGGTGTACAGGGCAACAGATCTCCAAGGTTCTCCAGGCGGGCAAGGCTTCCTGTGGACCACCGACGGGACTCCATTGGTCTCGCCCTACCTGAAGGTCACCACTTCTCCTGCGAACCTCTCGATATCGGGGGGACAATCGGTGGTGGTCGACTACAAAGTTCAGGCCGGACCCAATGCCACAGCTTATGGCTTCTACAGGCTTGAGATGATTGGCGGGTGTGTGTATGTGCCCTTCGCTGTCATCAAAGACGCCAATACGACGATGATTGGATCCGGTGACTTCCCTGGGTTCTGGAACTCATGCATTAGCAGTGGCCCTGCCATCTTCTCCAAGATAGTCGGCTATACAGGAGCGAACGTCGCATATCTGACGAACGAGACGAGAACCATCCCCAACCCCAAGGTCGACATCTCAGGAATATCGGTCTCCAGCTTCGCGACATCGCAGGGCGCAGAGAACGTCACATTCAGGATGAACGTCCAGAGCTTCGCCTATCCGCTGACGATAGGCCTCGATGTCAACAACAGCGACGTTCGCGTAACATACGGCAACCCACAATGGTATACTTTGAATGATTCCTGCTCTTGGGATGGCAGCAATGAGACCGCTTTGGGCACAATGGTTCCCACCTCCTTCGCAAAGCTTCCGACAGGCTACATGATTACGAGCGCCCCGGTCCTGAATCTCGGGACGGACTCCAACTCTACCTATAGCGTGTCCTTGCTCATCTCCGGTCCGATTGCAAACTACACAGCGCTCCAGGTCTTCGTGTACGTCGACGTCCATGGCTATCAGCAGTTGGGCGCTGGCCTCGCGACCGATTTTCCAGTGAGCATATCGGGAAAACTTCAGACGATCTCTGGCCCTTGCGTTTGAACTTCCACACGGGATAAGAGTGACCTTGGTGTCCAAGATGCGACGCCAGATGAGGACGAGTCAGGCTGGATTCGCGGTGGCGCTAGCGGCCATCATGATAGGGGTCTTGGTGCTAGTTTCGCTGCCTTTACTATCACCGGGCGAGTCAACTAATCAATCAGCAGCCTCGCAGTCTTCTGGCAACGGCTTGCATACAACGGTCTCTGATTCCACCCAGACTCTGGCTAGTGCCGGAGGCGGTTCCACGTTGACTTCGGAAACAACCAACTCGACGCTCGGCCTAAAACTCATTCTTTCGGTAAACTCGACGATGATACCCAGCCAGGATGCCATTAGCATGAACGCTTCAATTTTGAACACCGAGCCGAACGTGAATAATCTGACAGCAACCGACCGCTTTGCGATTCAAGGGCTGTCCTCAGGGCCCTGCGATCCAAACCACGACGCCGACGATCTTTTCTCCCCGGTTGGCTTCGCTGTCTTCAGAGGCTCATTCGGGCTCAACAACCTGACCAGTGCAGGTGAACCGGTTCAAGCTTGGGCGGCGATAGAGTGCCCCGTTTCGAACGTGTTTATCGGCACGCAAATCTTTGTGCTCCACAACATCACGAGCTACGCATTGCCCCTCATGACCGAAGCCAATCTCGGAAATGCCAAGGAAAATTTCTCGGGTTACTACGTTCTTCCTACCGGCTCGACTCCGCAGGAGTTCGCCAAGGGAGTCTTTCCTGGCGAAATCGAGGCCGAGGCTACTATCTATGCTGCCAATGGCACCGGATTTTACAACTCTCTCGATTCCTCTCTACCCGCCAGATACACTCTGGTTGCAGGGGACGAGTGGGGTCAGGTTGTGACATTGGAATTTGTGGTAGCTCCTTCCAGCAATCTCCCGAGAGTGGGGAGCTTTCTAGCATCAGTGGGAGCCTGCGCTGAGAACCTTAACCCTGCTCCGTGCGAAACTTCAGATTTTTCCCAGGCATTCATTTTCAACTGCGCTGCGGAGGCCGCGACTTCGACCGGCTGCACAACACAAGTCCCCTCTGGACTGGGAGACGTGGGCTCACCGCTGACGAGCTACACAATAACCGTGTGGTACCCGTATGCGGATCAACCTAGCGAGCCCGGCCATGCCAACTGCATGTTCAGTGTGAAGGGCGACGACATAGAATCCCCCTATGGGTATTGTTTCTTGGTCAACTCTACATCGTTCGCCATGAGTTTCGACTTGAATCAATGAAAATAATGTAGACTACGAGCTTGTTAGGTACCCATCTCCGCCATCCACACGGGATAAAAGTGACCTGAGGGCCAAATCCTCGACCCTCGATGAGGAAGAAGGAAGCGTCCTTCGTGGCCGCACAGGTTGCAACAATCGCGGCGGTGTTGCTTCTCGTATCTCTGCCCCTGGAATTTCAGGCCAATTCTGGCGGCGGGTCGACATCATCGACCCAATCATCGGCATCGAGTGGCTCTACATCAAGCACCACCTCGTCATCTGCGCCTCCGACCTCGAGCGCGAATTCCACACCCTCGACAACCACCTCCAACACCAGCGCCTCGAGTTCCACATCTACCTCCACTCCAGCAGTGAGCGAGGATGCTGATACTCTTCTCAACGTCACGGGACTCCCGATCATGTATCACCAGGTTTGCTCAACGTCATACCCAAACGGCACTAGCACCAGCTGCAGCTCAGCAGAGTCTACCGTCGTCGGTGTCCCTCAGACCTTCAACATGTCGAAGGACGTATCCATACTTCACAACGATTCGCGCTATTGGACGGGAATTCTCGACGAGCACTTCTTCGGCTTCCAGCTAACGAACAACGCTTCCCTTCAATTCACTTTCCGCGGTCCCGATCTTCGGAGTGACCAATTGAACCTCACGGTCTACTTCACTCCCGATGAGATCAACTCGACCGACCTTAGACCCATGGTATTGTCCGGGGCGCTCCAAATAGCGACCAAGAGTGTCTCGATCCCTGGAGGTAACGGGTTCTCAGGAGGAGGTTTCAGCGGACAGATCTCAGCCCATCCGGGCGGTTACATCTTCGACTTTCGGACCGTCCGCGACATCGGCGCGGTGTACTTCGTGGTGCGAGATGCTTCGGCGCTTCAGCGGGGCATCAAGGTGACCGTAGGGTCTCCAACGGACGTAGAGATGAACCTCTACTCCTACGTATGCGGTTCGAGTTCAGGGCCTCACGAGTATGGCATCAGCGAGCAGAAGTTCCCAATCACCGTCACCTCCGACGAGACGACCGGCGTGTACCTGAGCTCACCGGACGTGCCCAACGGTGTGTGGGCGGAGTTCAGCCCGTCTTACCTGCAGAACGTCGGTCCCCGAGGCGCCAATGCCACGCTCCTCCTCGCCGGGGACGTCTCAACGAATGCGGGGTACCAGTTCAACTCCTCGCTCTTCATCGACGCTTCTGGTTCCACCAATGGCCTGATGGGAGAGGGCCTTATCGCTCTGAACTCTGAGGATGGTGGCATGCACATCCTGAGGTCCCCGGGTCCGGTGGGGTTCGCCTCGGACACTTTGGGGGTAATTTTCAGCCAGGGAGTGACTCCGAGTACCGAGACCAACCAGACCAATTATGCCGTCGGGGGAGGCCTCTACGACCCGACCCCAGGCTCGTTCTCCAACGCAACGCTGTCAGTGAAGATAACAGGCGTCGCCCTGGTCGAGAATGGCACAGAGGTCCGTCTCCCGAGCTGGCTCCAAGTCACGCCAGTCAACTCGTCATTCGTCATCCAGGCGGACCAGCCCTACTACTTCCAGATATGTGTGAGCATCAATACGTCCACTCCCCAGGGGACGTTCAACGTCGCGCTGAACGAGAGTGTCAACGGTCAGACCTTCATGGATGAGTTCCAGATCTGGATAAACAACGTCAATCATTGAGTCTGTTTACAGAGTCATTCGGACAAAAGTATTAATGAAAAATGGCTACGCTTTCAAAGGACTTGGCACCACTCCGGACTACCGGCAAGGAGACGACCGTCCTTGTCGTGCTTGTCGCGGTAATCGTGCTGGCGTCAGTCTTCGCCTACGCCATGCTTTCAAAGCCGTCGTCAACGAAGCCCACACCCTCATCCGGTCTTGTCTCCTCCTCGACCTCCGCCAGCTCCAGTGCGACAGCTCTTAGCTCACAACAAAGCACATCGCTAGGGCTTGCGCTAGGCCTGTCTGTCTCCACAAACTCGACGGGCGCCCTCTTCATCTCGACGAACGAAACCAACCTCCTGAACAGGGTGAACAACGTGACCACGGCGAACAACTGGCCCTTTCCGGACACCAACAGCTCTCCCTGCGGGGACTACAATCAGCTTCCCATCCGGTACGCAGTCCTCCAGGGATACTACGACAAAAGCAACTACTCCTCGGCCGCCGCGCTGGACATCTACGACCCGGCGGCCCCTGTCTCCTGTCCGACCGTTAGTGCGCCGATACCCTACCTCCTCTTCGACGCGTTCAGGGATAGCGGCGCCGAGCCCTGCTATGCAAGCGAGTGCCGCTTCTCGGCTTACGCGAGCCTTTCAGTTGGCGGATACTGGAAGTCTTCGGGACAGACCTGGACCTTTCAGCGGTTCCCGTCGGGGACCTACACTGTGTTGGCGGAAGACGAGTGGGGACACGTCGTCCTCTCCCAGGTCTCAACGGGTGTCACGTCGTCACAGAAAGGCTTCATGGTGACCTTCCGGCAGGTGGGAGCATGCTCTCCTCTCGTCTACACCGCGCCATGGAGCCTGAGCATTCAGGGAAACGAGGCGGACGACACTCAGGCCAATCTGCGGCAGCAACTGCCGGCGAACAGCACCCTCCCGACCGGGGGTGGCTACGCGGCATCATCGGACGACGCTAACTTCTCGACAATGGTATTCACTTTGCCCGCCGGGAACTACACCTACGAGGCCGAGCCCAACGGGGCCTTCTACAACCCGACCGGCAGTTTCACAGTGAACAACTATAACTTCTCGATCATTCTCGAGGGACCTATCGAGTCCTGTGAAACATATTCGAACTCAGTGAGTTACACGACCGCCACGACCGTCGACGTCGCCGCGCCCGCCAACTGCCCGTCTAGCACGACGTGCGCGTCATTCAGCTACAACTCGACCAGTCAGGTGCAGGTGGATTCTGTGCAGGCGACACAGGAAGTCTGCCAAGGTTGCGGAGCAGTAGACGGCCAGTCTTATGTCAAGTTCTTAGTAACGATTGAGAACAGAGGGAGTACTCAAGTCTTGATTTCGTCAGGGTCTGGCGGGGGGTTGTCGGCATCCTTTGCTCAAGACTCTGGCCTTCAGAAGGTCGCATCTTACGCCTGCTATGGCATCACTTCACCAATCCTCCTGGCGCCAGGCGGGAACGTCACCCTATACAGTCCTGCGTGCCACGATGCTTTCGTCTACCAACTTGTTCGGACAGGCAATGTGACGGCTACGTTCGACTTCAGCTGGACGACAAACCTCAGCGCGGTAAATCCGGCGGACTTTATGGACTCAACCATAATCTCGGCACAATTCGTCTTCCAATGACAGAAGATCTGTGGTCTCGCATCTCTAACCGCGGATGAAGCGCTTCATTTCGTCAGATGAATCCCTGGGGAGCAACGAACCGCTGTGGCGACACTAACCATGACGAGTCCCTTCGCACAAGACATGTTACGACTCCGGAATCTTTGAGGGGCTTATATCGTACCTCGCCATTTATCTTCGTCGAACAGCGATGAAGCGCATCTCTGATCAAGAACTCAACGAAAGCATCGAGTTTCTCAGGGCGAAGCTGGCAGACCCGGTCGAATTCGAGCGCTGGGCCAACGAACTGCTCGACAGGGCGCATGGGCGAATTGCTGGGAACAAATCCAGACGCTGAGATGCAGAAGCTATTCCTTGGTCTCATTCCGGTCGCCAAGGCTCGGGTGGTGACCGCGGCGCGGAAGCCGTCGGCCTAGACTTCGCCTAAGCACAGAAGCAATCAGGATTGGTACTCGTCTGTGTAACGTTGTAGTGGGGGTTGATCAAGGTGCAAACGAAGCTGGTGTTCGAATATATCGTCGCGTTTTCGTATAGCGTGACAGCTTCGGGCTGAGTGATTGTCGTGGTGGTTACTGTCACTGGCGAAGGACCATTACCAAGTCCTGGAGGAACGAGGAAACTGGAAGAGACGACATTGAGTCCCCCCGGGGTAATGACGCATATGTCGTTCACGTAAGTGTCTTGGACTATGATTTCTTTGGTGATTGTGAAAGTGGTTGAGGTATTAGGGCCTGTGGCGGAGGAGGCATAGGTTATCGTCTGGGTTGTTGAGAACGTGACTATGTTCGTCGAGTACTGGACCAACGTCGTAGTATGGCCTCCGGCAAACCCTAGGCCCACTGCGAAGGAAACTATCACGAGCGCTAGCGTGATAGCGCCTATCGCCGCGGATCGGGCTTGCATTGTCCTTCCCTCCTGAGTGGAATCGTATAGCTGGACATATGAGAGATGGTTATTATCGTAACGCTTTGCTTTCGCAACGCACGGCGCTCGCGTCTCGGACCGCAGATCACCTCAACACAATATCGTCACGAAGTCTTGTCGGGTTCCCCGGCCTTCCTTTCCTCATCGTGACTGGGCCGTCCTGAGGACATCCCCAACCTGTGCCGGAGGGGGAAGAGCACCAACAGGAGGGCGCCCGCGACCGGGAGCACGACCACCGCGACCTCCGCGATCCCCTCGACCACCTGCAGGAAGAGCCCTCCTATGAAGTTAGGGAAGCCGCCGAAGCCCGAGGCTGCCGGAGCGGGGGAGACGTTGACCACCGTCCATGCCTCCGTGACGTTGGCCGAGGCGTCCGTTGCGGTGACCGTCACGTTGTAGCGCCCGGCCTGCTGGAACGTGTGTATGAGCGCCTGCCCCTCGTAGGAGGTGCCCGTCGCCAAAGTTGTAGTTCACGATGTACGGCTGGACCCCGCCCTTCGTCACAGCGTTGAACGTCACGCTGAGCGGGGCGTCACCGGTTCGCGGTGTCGCCGTGACCTTTATCGTGAGCGGCTGTGCGGGCGCCTTCTCCTCGATGAACGTAGAAATCGTGGCGTAGGAGACGAGCGTCCTCGTCTGCAGGATCTCGCTCTCCACGGCATTGATCTGCTGGTCGACGGACTGGACCCTCGACTCTACGTTCAGGGTCGAGTTGATGTTGGTCGACTGGCCGAGGATCGTAAGCAGGGAGCTCTGCTCGGCCTGCAGAGACTGGAGGGTCGCGTTCAGGTCGGTGTACTGCACGGTCACGTCGTTGCTCGAGGAGCTCAAGGTGACCCGCGTGCCGAGACCCTCGACCTGCGCCAGGGCTTCCTGGTCGCTCGCCGCCGGAACGCGGATGACCACGAGGGCGGTGGTGTTGCTCTCGGTGGAGTCAGAGACGTATCCCCCGAGCGAGTAGGCGATCGCAGTCGCCTTTGTGAAGGCAGCCGATGCCGAAGGGGCCTGGAGCGTGACGTTGGTGAAGAACTCGATGTCGCGGCTCGAGTTGGCTTCAGCCGAGGCGGCCGTAAGAGGCGCTCCTGTCGAAAACGCCTGCGAGTTGCCCTGAATAGCAATGGTGCTGCCGCTCGCGGGCGCGGATACGGTCGAAGACGCGATCTCGGTCGTAGTCAAAGTGGTGACTGCTCCGGCAGAGATAGGGACGTTGGCTGCGGCCGAAGTCGAGCTCGCCACCGCCCCAAAGCCGAAGCTCGTCCCGATGCTCGCGAGGGCCGGGCCCGCCTCGATGTTCTGTGTGGAGGGTGCGTTCAACATCGACCCTGCCCGCAAGGCATTCGGCGCCCCGGTCAGACCCACTACTACTCCTCCCCCGACGACGACAAGCAGCAATACGATGACGGCAAGTGCCCTTCTCGAACGCATGACCGGCAATAGCGACCTGTGTCGAGATGAGGGTTTGTCCGAACGTTCGGACAAAACTATTTATGGTGACCAGGCGATTTTTTCCTATCTGCTGTTAGATTGAACAAGTTTGCGGCCGCCTTCGCCGCTTTGCTATTCGTTGCGGCAGGGACCTCATTACTGGCAGGGTGGGGTCTTGTCACTTCTCAATCCGCCGTCCCGGCACTGAATTCCGCGGCCTCGAATTCCGAAGCGCCCACATCGTCCTCAAGCATCTCATCCTCAGCCGCGGCGCAGGCTTCATCGACCAAAGCAAGCTCTTCGGTCTCGACAGCGACCTCGACCGCCGCCGGGCAGTCGGCCGGGGGTTCCTCTGCTCTATCGAGCACAGTGTCCAGCCCAGCTACCGAGTCAACCACGACCGTCGTGACCTCGAGTATCACGACAACTGCGACGTCAACGATTACCTCCACATCCACGACCACCGCTGTTGTAAACGCCCCGGCGGGGCCGGTAACGACGGTCACAGCTTCCTCCGCAGCAGGAGCCGTCTCGACCTCTACCGGCGGGGCCGGCTACACTTTCGGCGGCGCGACCACCAGTTCCCAGAACTCGGCTGCTCTCGCCGCCATCTCAACCACCGAAGGCGCATCGCTCTTGAGGGAGGTGCAATCCGCCTCGCTCTTCGTGGCCCCCGTGACGTGGGTCCTCGTGGGCGGGGCCTGGGTCTGGAGGGGCCGGGTGAGGGCGCGATACAGCGAGATGGGGTTCGGGTCGGACGTCTTCGAGCTCTTCATGAAGATGAAGGGCGGGGCCACCAGGATCAGGCTCCTCAACACGCTGAGCACCCCCAAGGACAGGCTCCAATTGGCAGAGGAACTGGGGGTCGACTGGAAGACCGTGGACAGGCACATGCAGACGCTCAACAAGTACGGCTTCGTCAGGGAGCAGTCGGCCTACGGGACGGTCAGGCTCTACGAGGTGACACCCATGGGAAGGATGCTGCTCAACCTCTTCGACGATCTTGAAAGGACCGACGGACCGGTTGTGCAGCGACCGCCGGGCGTCGGCTTGGTCGGCGGATGAGAAAGGCTCGAACTCGTGAGGGTCAAGCAATCAGCGCCCCGGCGGAGGCGCAATGAACCTTCTTAGCACGGCGGCTAAGCTTCCCTCGTCTTGGTCACTCCACACCGACCGCCGAGATAGTTATATCGAGCGACAGAGCTCCGTTCCTCCGCATGGCTTCGCGGAAACTCAAACTGCGGTATCGGACCCTGATCGAACAGGACGAGGATGGCAAGTTCACTGCGAGAGTCCCCGAGCTGCCAGGCTGCATCTCTTCCGGGTCGACGAGGGCCGAGGCACTGAAGAACATCAAAGAGGCAATCCAAGCTTACATCGAAAGCTTGCAGAAGCATAACGAGCCTGTTCCGCCTCCGATAAACGAGGAAATCGTGACAGTTGAAATGAATGCCTAGGAAGCTTCCGATTCTTTCGGCAAAGGAAGTCGTCAAAGCATTATCGAAGATTGGCTACAGGTTCGACCATCAAAAGGGAAGCCACATAGTTCTCAGGCGCGAAGAGCCGCCCCATCGCAGGATTGCCATTCCGAACTATGATGAGATTCCCCGAGGAACCCTAAGAGCGATAATCAGTGAGGCTGGATTTACCGTTGAGCAATTCCTAGACTTGCTCGATTGATGGGAGAACCGTTTGCCCAACGAGTGAATGAAATGCCCGGCGGAGGCGCAATGAACCCATTTCACGACGAAGGCTGCCACAAGCAAGCGACGAGAGAGACCTAGGCGAATAGTTCACTCTCGTTAGCTTCGGGTGTCCACTTGACCTTGTAGGGCCTGACGAACCTGAAGACCGAGCAAGCAATGATTGGTACTCCGATTCCCACAGTCAGCGGTGTGAGCGGTGTCCCGAACCACGCGAGTGTCGCCTGTTCCTCGTAAGTGAATACCGTAAGCGGCAGCATGATAGCCACGGCAAGCACGAGCCAGATACTGCTCATCGCACCTCCCGTTTCGCCGGGGGCGATCTGCCTGATCAGGAAGAAGGAGGCAAGCCCGAAAGCCGAGAGCAAGAGCATCGGGATTCCTACGACAGCGGTTATGGGCGGGATGACGGGCCCACTATACATGCAGAAAGGTTGTCCGTTGATTACCTGAGGATTGTTGCACGTGAGGGGCGGGGGAGGCAGTCTTCCGATGATGTAACCACCGAACATCCCCAATACGGAGAGTCTCTTCAGCCAGACCAAGTAATCCTGAAGGGTAAGTTCCAAAGTTGAGACCCTAGCCATCCAATGAAAGTCGAGATCCTACCATCAGCATCACCGCTTTGCCTGCTCCCGGGATAGATACGCCTTCTGGAACTTTCACCGGCGAAGGCGCACTGAACCCTTATGCATGGTCCAGCCCGCATTTTCTCGAATCCAGCTAGAGCTGGAGCGTTCGGACAAAAGTACTAATGGCGCGTTGGCGTGTTCATCATCGACTTTGCATGGCTCGGAACCGGAAAGCAGTTGCGGGGGCCGCAGTCGCTTTCGTGGCCGTCATAATCGTGGCCGCTGTTGCAGCGGGTTACCTTGCCGTGACGTCATCACCTTCCGCGACTTCTCAGACCACAATTCTCTGCTGTGAGACGACCACTTCTGGAACAGTCACGAATGTCTCTGAGAACAATACCCAGACGGTGACTACATCCAATGGCCCCGTCCAGGTCGTTTCGGTAACGGGTCCGATCCCGCCCCCCAATCCGGGAGGGCCGGTAATCAGCATATCCTTGAAGAATACGGGCGAGACTCCAATCACCTCTCTGAACGCGACCCTACCAAGGCTTCCCGGAGGACCGTCCGTCCCGTAATCCTTCGTGTTCAACGTGAACTCGTCGAATCCCCTCCTGCTTGGCCAAAGCATCCAGGAAACGCGTACTTTGATCGGCTATTCAATTGACAGCAGCCTCGAATATCCTCTTACGATCAGTGGAACCCTCGTGAACGGAACGCAGTTCTCCTATACGGTGCAGGTTCAGATTGTTCCCCCAAGCAGCACGGTCCAAACCTCAACCTGCTATTCGGGCCAAGCGCCTTCCAACTCGAGTTCCACAACCAAGGCTGTCTCAGTCCTCAACGTGACTGCCCAGTTCAACTCTTGGCAATGGAATGGCACGTCGGTAAGCGTGGGAGGGTACGCGGTCAGGGCGGTCGCCTACTCCAACACTCCTCAGGTCGTCTACCTTTGGCCTCAGGTCTTTCTGCACGTCTCAAACGGGCAAACGACACAGGTTGCAAATTACACCAACCTTGGAGCTTGGAATGGCCAGAGCTGGCCTCCCGACTTCGGTCAGGGACCAGTCTCCCTCTTCAACGGAAGTGTGACTCTGCAGTTCTTCTTCACGTGCGACATGAATGTCCTGCTCGAGATTACCGTCCTCTCATAGGAGGAAAGCCCACCATTACCACTGTGACTGCGACGAATGGGATAAAGCCCTGGAGGTTCTCTAGAACATAGAAGCTGACACTTGAGGCTCCTTCCCAGCCTAAGCATCGTCGTGGCCGTCTTCGCCGTGCTCTACGTGCTCTTCGTGATGAGCCTCGCCCCGAGAGGGGTCGTCGATTTCTTTCCCGTGGCCGGGACCATCACGGGGACGACCACCGTCACGACCTCGTTCGGGTACGTCTGCGTTTGGTCGAGCACCGTCGGCAGAGGGACTGTTTCGGGTACCTACCCGGCCAACTACACGAGCACGAGTCTCGTTACCGGGATCGGTGGGCGTTGCTCGCCCGAGCTCTTCGGGCTCCTCCACGTCCCTGTGGGACCTGGGATTATCCTCGTCTGGCTTGTTGGCTTCGCTCTTGCTCTGGGAGCCATCTTCCTCTACCAAAGACGGGGAAGCCCTGAGTCGGGCGTGCATTCGGGTTCGAGCGACCCTGCGCCTCACTCACAGATTTGTGCAGACGGCATCGCTGCGAGACCGTCGTGAATCTCCGGCGGAGGCGCGATGAACCCTATGCTCGGCGAATGCCCGCATTTTCGATAAGCTAGCGTGAGCTGTAACGTTCGGACAAAAGTATATCACGAATGACGCCTCAAGAAAAGAGCGATTGCGCGTTGCCTCGAAGAGTAGCAATCCAGCGGACAGCCATGGTCCTCCTGGTGATTACAGCGATCGTGGTCGCCGGGGCAACTTACTCCTACTTCTCGTACACTAATCCGGGCGGGCCGGCGAGCACCATCAGCTCCTCTCCGTCCACCTCACAGTCGACAAGCACGTTCCTCACTGGGTCCAATTCGTCTCAATCTGTCAGTTCGTCAGAGTGCGCTCCTTCCCCCGGCCACACAGGCAACTCGTCCTACACCGTCACTGAGACCGGATGGCCAGGCTGCGATTGCGCTCTGGTGGCTTCGAACTCGCAGGGGATGCTGTACGTCTCTACCAACGCAAAGGTCGGGGATGACGTCTGCTTGGCGGCATCACTCTACGACAGCGACACGGTGGCATTCACGATTACCAACTCAACTGGAAGCCTAGTCCTCCAGACGGCTCCATGCATCGCCCTGGGAGCGCCGGGGACGCCGTCTCCGACTGGAGACTCGTGCGAAACCGATTGGAACACTGCCGCGCCGGGCGAAAGTGGAGGCGTAGTCACGGTGGGGATGGGCGCAGTGACAGCGGGGAACTATAGCTTGGCCGCGGGTGACGGCACGGGCTCGGCTTCAGTGCTGGAAGCCAACTTCACACTGGGTCCCGGTACGACTCCCGAATCCTCCTCCTCCACGTCTCCACTGCAGACGACCTCGACATCAGAGCAGTGCGTCATCACAGGCCAGGCCGACGGCTTCGACCTCCGAGTCATCTGGGACTCGAACCAGACGCCTGTGGTGGGAGCGATGGTGAATGCGACCACCCACCCCGACTCGGTCAATGGACAGCCATGCGGTCAGCCACAGTCCCAATACTTCACTACATCAGGAGGCCGAGAGTGGTACTCATTGGGAACCTACAACATCGGGGGATATTCAATCCTCGTCAAATACTCAGGCCAGAGCTACACGTTGACGGCGGGCCTTTCCCCGCTCTCGACGACGTGCGCGAGCCTATATCTTCCTTCAGGGAGGACGAACGTCACGATTGCTTACTTGTCATCGACCTGCCCCTAGCGCAATCCCCGACGGAGGCGCAATGAACCCATATGCATGGCGGCAATTTGCCCCCACGCGCGAGAGGATTCCTCCCTAGCCTTCAATAGGAAGGCGGGCCTCTCTCGATTCGAGTTGAAGCGCGAGTTACTTGCACTTTCAGTGACAGTCCTCCTAGTGGTGAGCCTTGGCGTTGGATATTTTGCAGGCACCTCCACAGTCCGCACCGAGACGTCCACCTCCACAACCACCCTGTTCCAGACGAGCTACCTGACGAGCACGATTGTGACAACGACGACCTCGCAGCCAACGGGCGCGGGCGAATTCTCCAACGAGTTCATCGGCCCGACCAAGGGTGTTGACCTAACCGGGTGCAGTATCAGCAACGACACCTGCACCTTTCTAATCACGAACATAGACCAGCCATCGGACATCGGCACTACTCTCGACAAGGGCCTGGATTGCGTCGATCTGACCTACGGTTCGGGGAACAATTTCGGTGGTGGTGCCGCCACGAGCTGCACGAGCTCTCCCTCGTATTACATCTCCAGTATTACAGCAACTGGGACCATCACGAACTTCACGGCCATCTTCTCCCAGAAATTCGGCGGAGTGAAAGCCCCGGTAGTGGGACAGAGCGTGTATGGTTGCATAGGATACACCACGGAGACCGTCAATGGGACAGACTACGGATGTCTCGCGTTCCTGGGCGCCTTCACCCCCTAAGGCGAATAGAATCGGGAGGCGCAATGAACCCTTTGTTCGGCGAACGCTCGCATTTTCAGCCGGCTAGCGGACGCTGACCCGAAGGATTGATTCGGCGACTTGAAATAGACCCGCAGACCATTACGCTCGAACGTGTAGAGGGTCTTGGATTGGCTAGCGAAGCGTCACAGGCATGCCATACAATCAGCATCTCTCGCGTTCGTTTGCACTCTGCTCATCGTGGTCGCAGCGACAGGTCTCTACGAGTTGACGGCGCCAGGATTGAAGTTGGCATCGAGCCCTTGACTCCGTTGTTTGATCCGCTCAACGGTGACCTGTATGTGCCCGACGTCAATGCCATCTCAATAATATCTGGGACGACTAATGCACTTGTCTCAACCATGCAGCTCGGCCAGGAAGACGCCACCCCTACACTCGACCCGACGAATGGTGACATCTACGTGCCTCATCTCGGTAACAGTTCCAATCGCGGTGTTTCGCCCGGGGGCACTCTATCAGTGATATCAGGATCCACAAACGAGATAGTTGCCGATTTGCAAGTAGGTCTAAATCCTGCTACGCCATTATTCGACCCTCTTAACGGAGATATCTACGTGCCAGACTATGGTGCGGGCTTCCCTACTTGCAATGGTTGTATCGGCTGGACACGCGGTTTTGTCTCTGTGGTTTCCGGTCAAACCAACTCTGTCATCGCCAACCTTACGGTCGGGTACGCGCCCAAGACACCAGTGCTGGATCCGTCGAACGGCAACATCTATGTCCTGAGCACGATGTATGACGACAGCATCTTTGTCATCTCAGGTTCGACCAATTCTGCCGACGGGACGATAGCACTCGGTGGCTCGCCCTCAGCCCTCGCGTTCGACAATGCCACAGGAGATCTTTACGTATCGACGAGCGAGCGGACTAACTCCACAATTGTGTCTTCAATCGTGGTCATATCGGGTAGCACGAACACGCCGATCGCGACGATTCGTGATCCAATCGTGGGGAACATCTTTGGCGTACTCATGGTCGAGCCTTCGAACGGTGAGGTCTACTGTTCAGCTTCCTTTGTAGTATGGGTGGTTGGGCCAGTGTCCAAGTCCGCCTAAGGATTATGCCCAAGCCATAACTGTAGTCCAACGTGCGGATGAAACGCGCAAGCGGAGGAGCAATGAACCCTTAACAGATCATCAGCGGGAAGGTGATTCCCAAGCCGGAGGAGATGGGAGCTGACGGCGGCGAGGCGAAGAATGTCGGGCTAACCACCACGGTATAGTTCTGTCCGAGTTGCAACTGCGAGGTGGGGATTCCAACCGAATCGCTGAACCGCTGGTCGGGAGTGACATCCTCCAGGGAGAGACTAGGCGAAAAGGGTAATGGAAAGGGTGATGGAGCGGCGTAGGTCCAAGCCGCGCTCCCATCACTCCGGAGCACCTGAAGACGTGCGATTATGGGAACCACGAGCTCGATCTTCTCAGATGTGTTCCCAACGTTCACCAGGCTGGCGCTTATTGTCACGTTCCTTCCAAAAAAGCCCACCGCGCTGTCCAGACTCGCAGTGAATGCCCAGGCCCCTGGCTCGTTGATGACCCCGATGGTTCTCTCCTGGAGTGCCGGAAACGGCAGCGAATCGTCCAAGGTCTTGCAGCCCGGGCTCGTGACCGTGAAGTGAGCTATTGCGACGTCGCCCCATTCGTCTCCCGCGACCACGAGTACTCACCAGGTGCAAAAGCGTGGAGGGTGGTGAAATTGACATAGTAGCCTCTTACGACGAGGGTCTTCTGTGTCAACGCCGGCTTCACGCCCAAAGGGGAACAGGATCTAGGGACGCAGCTACAGGACGTGCCGGGCCCGGATGAGTTAGAAGCGCCCGGCTTGCAGCCATACGCCTCCGTGGCGTTGTCGCTCGAGGCCTGAAACTGGTACGAGTAGATTATTCCCGGCACAAAAGGGCATGACGCACCCCCTTCAGGCGCAATCTGCTCCCCGGTCACGCTGGACACGTTTCCAAAGTCTAGCGGACCCTCGTAGATGATTATCCCCATGTCGTCCCTCTCCGGGCAGATCGACCTCGGCCCGGCGGCCAGGTCAAGCCCCACAGCCGGCCAGTCATCGGCGGCCGTGACGTTGTTCACTCTCGCGAGAGGGTGTTCCGCTCCTCGACGCCAATCTGGATGCGTCCACCGAATGCGACCCTCGTAGAGTTCAGCGAGAGGGTGAGGCGTAAGCCGAGCTGGGCATTAGCCTCGCCCGTCGACGTTTGGCTTGGGCCAACCGGCGGCAGGTAGACGGGGAAGACCACAAGGTCGAGGGCAAGAACACACGCTATCGCAGCGGCGAGAATTGCGGCGTAACCGAAAGTGTTTCGACTGGGCAAGGCCCAAGACGCTGCAGGGTCATTCCACTCGGCGCGGTAAATAGATTTGTCCAAACTTTGCCGCAATGAACCCCTAACACAGTGAACTCCTCGCCTACCTTGACCCCAGGGAATCAAACACGTCTCGCTCAAGGCGTGAGAATGATTTCGAACCTTACGAGGATGCCACTACTTCCATGGGTAGTCGAAGAATCAATCATTGCTGCCAGGCTGGCTCACATATTCCAACGCGATGTTACTGAAAGCGATTGAGAGCACAACGAGATTGCTTGCACCAGGCGGAAAGCATGCCAGGTTAGTGATGAAAGCGAGTTGAGAATAGTCCGTAGCATTGAGCTGGGAAGGGCTCCCCCCGACAAATATCGGTAGCCCCCAGCAGTAGCCCCACGGCGGCATCATTGCTTCATACACACCGGTCGAATTCCCCGATGTCAATGTGTAAGCGATGACCTCGCTCCTGCCGGGTTGGACTTGGATCAGAGAAGGGCTCGCGCTGATGCTGAGGATGCCACCTCGAGGGAGCGGAACCACCCCCATCGTCTCTCCCCCTCCGCCCGAGGACTTGTTGACCTCGAATATCCCGGTGGAAAGCGACGTAGCTCCGACAAGGTTCTGTGACACCTTCGAAAGCGGGTCGGTATACCTGACGCAGATTGCTCCTGTCGTATCGGGTCGAAGGAGCAGGACGGGATAGTACGTTTCGTCGACGACCGTGCCGTTCGATAATGTCGTCTCGTTTTTGACAGGACTTAGGAGGGTAGGTGGAGCGGTTGAAGACTGGGTCTGTGCGCACGTTTCTTCCATCGGATTTGGAGGACTTGGCGGCGGCGATGGAGACTGTATGGGGAGGGAGACGAGCAGAAGCACAGCCACTAGGATTCCTGTTTGTATCACTATGAAGCTAGCTTCTTTCCTCTTCATGGGGACAGACTGAAAAAGAATAGCCAGAGGATGGTCAAAAACTCTTGTGAAGTCGAGAAGGGCTTCAGCTCACGGTCCGCCTGTCAAAAGAGCACACCAAGGCGGCGTGGTGCACAGAACCGCCCCATCGCTGACGAGAGTCTCCGTAAATCTGAAGACTATGAGGAGCGCGGCGGCGACAGTGACCGTCTTGGTTGCGCTCACGATAGTCGGCAGGGTTGGCTATCACTCAGACGGCGGCTCTTCTTCCACGCAAATCTCGGTGCCCTCACCCACCTCTGCCCTTTAGCTCAGGAGGGAGGGAAGCTTCACAGGAGATAATAGTACCAATGCCTTGGAACTCCATTGGTGACCTTGAGGAGGAACGAAGGAGCTCTTGTGGGAGGCGTTCTGGCCACAGTAGCGATAGCCTCGCTGCTTGTGTTTCTATCTCTCCCTTCCACTCCCACGCAATCGATCACCAGAGGATTTTCGCCGACGACGAATGCTTCGACGCAGACCCCCGGCTCTCCATAAAGCGCTACGTCCTCGCCTGCGACCGTTACGTCTTCTAGCGCGAACTCGACAACCGTCAGCGCCAATGTTCAGAACTCTTCTTCCTTTAGCTCGGTCTTGGCTGCGAGCGAGGACACGCTTCTCAACGCTTCGGGGCTTCCCACGATGTACCACGAAGACTGTGCGACGTCCTACCCCAACGGGAGCACGCCAATGTGCACCTCTTCCGAGTCCACCGTCGGTGTCCCTCAGACATTCAACATGTCTACGGACGTCTCCGAGCCCGAGCCACCCTCATGGAGCGGAGTCCTGCATGAGCAGCTCTTCGGCTTCGAACTCTCGAACAATGCTTCCATTCAATTCACGTTCCGAGGTACCGACCTTAATGGATTGCAACTGAACCTCACAGTTTACTTCACGCCTGATGCGATGATCAACTCTACTGACCTCCGACCCCTGGTTCTATCCGGGACGCTCCAGAACGTGACAAGGAGCGTCTCGATCCCAGGAGGTGGTTTCCCAGGCGGAGGCTTCAGCGGACAGTTCTCCGCCCATCCGGGCGGGTACATCTTCGACTTTCGCACCGTCAGGCCGATAGGCTCAGTCTACTTCATGGCGCGTGATGCGACCGCCATCCAGCAGGGAATCAAGGTCACGATCAGCGGGCCGTCCTACTCATGGGTGTACCTCTACGCGAGCTCATGTGGGTCGAACGCCGGGCCGAACGATTTCTTCGCTAGCGGACAAAAGTTCCAGGTCACTGTGACATCGAACACAACGACCGATGTGTATCTCAGTTCTCCAGATGTCCCGAAGGGCGCCTGGATGGAGTTCAGTCCTTCTCACCTTGAGAACGTCGGCCCCCAGGGGGCGACCTCTACGCTGCTCCTCTTTGGGATCGGCGTCGGAATACCGCCTCCTCCGCAGACCCATATCCCACCTCCGCCCGCAAACCCATTCAACGACTCTCTCTTCATCGACGCTTCTGGTTCCGTCAAGGGCCTGATGGGAGAGGGCCTGATAGCGCTGAACAATGCAGACGGGAACCCGCACATATTGAGCTCACCAGGGCCGGTCGGCTTTTCTCCCGGCGCACAGGCGGCAGAGATAGGGACCGATCAGACCAACTACGCCATTGGAGCCGGTGTCTATGATCCCACACCTGGCATGATCTCAAATGCGACCCTATCCGTGAATTTCACGGGGGTCGGCTTAATCCAGAATGATACGGAGGTCCCCGCTCCCCAATTGGCTCCAGGTCTTCCCTGTCAATTCTTCGCTCGTGATCCAGGCTGACCAGCCCTACTACTTCCAAGTGTGCATCAATACATTTGCCAACACACCGCAAGAGAGTGTCACAATAGTCCTGAACGAGAGCGTCAACGGCCAGCCGTTTCTAGATGTGTTCCAACTCCAGATCATCAATGTTTACCATTGATTGCCAAAACACTGTCGCCGGAAAACCTTTCGTGGAAATGTTGCAAATGTGGATAAACAGGCATCCGTCACTGACCACATTACTGGGACGCGGCTTGAATTGTCCTCGCTGAGGCGCAATGGAACCTCGCCATATGCGGTGAAACATTCCTCTGCAGGAGCTGGTTGTTAGGTTCAATAGTGAGCGCCCCCTTCTCCGCATGTCACAGTAAAAATGAGAAATGATATTGTTGCGATTGTCCTCGTGATTCTGGTCGCAACAGGCCTTGGAGTTGGCTATTTCGTCGGGTCAGGCTCCCGCCAAACCGCTACCGTGACTGCGACTTCAGTTTCGACTCTCACGAGCGTCTCTACAGTCTTGTCTATACAGACGACAACTTTGAGCACAGCTACCGCCACGGTATCCCTAGGTCCGCCGTTTCCCGCTTCAAGCCTTGAGACCTTCAACATCACGCTGGGAGGGCAGCAGCCCCGCACAATCGGGCTGGATCCCAACCCCGACGAGATCTACATCGCTGGGTGGTCCTCGAAGAACCTCACAGTCGTGAACGGCTACGCGCACAAAGTGCTGGCCAGCATTCAGCTCCCGGCGGGGAGCGAGAACGGGATCGCAACGGATTGGCAGACCCACATGGTCTATGTATCGGTCGATGGCGGAGTTGTGGAGATCAACGGCACAACTGACCAGATTGTGGGGGAGCTCCATCCGGCCCTCGGGTATGGAACCCTCGCGTACGACCAGGTCACACACGTCCTCTACGGTTCGGCCAATGGCACGCTGACGGGAATCAACGTCCAGACGGGTTCTGTGGTTGCGAGAGTGCCCCTTCCACACTCGCCAGACTCCATCGCCGTCGACCCGAGCACGAACATGATTATCGGGGCAGGGTGTGTCGGCAGCTTTGTCTGCGACTCTGTAGCGTACATTGTTAATGGCACGAGCAATAGCCTCGTTGCCAACGTAACGCTCGGAGGAGGGAGTTATCCCAGGGTCGCCGTCAACACGGTACACCACCTCTTCTACGTGTCGGGCGACACTTTGGCCGCTATCAACGCGACCAATGGGCAGGTGGTCTTCAAGGTCAATCCGCAGGAGTGCGGCCCGTTCGACAGCATGGCTTACGTTCAGAACACGGACCAAATAGCAGCGATTTCTCTCGACTTCAACTACACGTTCATCTACGACGGGGCGACAGGGGCTCTGCTCGATATGTACTCGCTCCCGGGCACACCTCAGTTCGTGGCTTACAATGGTTTGATGAACGAGCTGTTGGTGACCCTGCCCTCGGAATTCATAGCCTTCCATGACTCCGCTGGCCCCGGGTACGTGGACACAGCTCTTGTTGGCTCGGGACAGAACTGCCCCTTGCCCTAATAGGCGGGTCAGCGGTAATCCCCATGAGAAGAACTGCGTAGGCGGCGACCTATTCGACGTCAAAGTACGTGAAGGCGAGGGCGCCCCACTCGTCTCCGGCAATAACCGTGTACACGCCAGGGCCAAAGTTCGCGAAGCTGGGACCAAAGACCAGGAAGCTCGTCCAAGAGCCACGGGCGCTCACCGAGGCAGTCATTCCGTATGCAAAGCACGGATTGGGGTCGCAGCTTCCGATGATGCTCGCGTTCTCGCTCGATGCCTGGAAGCTGTATTGGTCTATCTCGCTGAGGACCGCAGGACAACTGGTCAACCCAAACCCGTAGAGCTCGAGTGGATGCGCCGTCGAGGCGTTGTCTTTTGTGTAATATCCGCTGACGATTTCCAAACCCATGGGGAAGTTGATTGGGCCGCAATCACCATCGTTCAGCGTCGTCCCCCGTATCTCTGTCGCGCTCTTCAAGGGCCAGTTGTCAGAGGCGGACACGTTGTTGGTCTGGCGGAGCGTATTCACCTCTTCGACCGTGGCCTTGATTCCCTGCCCGCTCTTCAGGCTGGTCGAGTTGAGGGTGAGAGTAAGGACGAGACCCTGGGTTGACGGGGTTGTCGTGGTCGCGACGAAAGAGCGCGGGACGAACGGAGCATTCAAGGCCGGCAGGGCCACGAGGGTCAGAACGGCAGCGAAGATGATGAGCTGGATGGTTGCAAAGGCTGCTTCTCCGCGCTTCATCGGATCTTACGCGGTAAGGTGGGAAATGAACTCTTTATACCGAGTTCGGCTAAATGGTGACGAACGCAAAAATGCCCTTGGCTTTCGTTTTAGCAACGCAAGTAGCAATGGTTATTACCGCTCATCACCATAGTAATGCGAGAGGCAGAGATTCGACAATTGCCGATGGCGTTCGTTTTAATAAATGCTGATTTAGGCGCTGAGGAGGAGCTTCTGAAATCCCTAAGGGGATTAGAGTTTGTGAAGGACGTCTATGTTGTGTACGGCGTTTATGATATCATAGCTCGGGTCGAGGCCGACACCATGGAGAAGGTCAAGGAGACCATCACTTGGAAGATACGCAGGCTCGACCGCGTCAGGAGCACCCTGACGATGATCGTCGTCGAAGGGTAAGCAATCCACGATAGAACCACGTTAGGCTTAATAGTGAAGCGTGGCCCGAACTCCACGCATGTCCAAGCGAGTAGCCGTCCGCGGCGGTCGACGCTTCACCGTCATATTGGAACCGGAGGAGGAAGGCGGCTACTCGGTCCAATGCCTCGAACTTCCCCAGGCCATCAGCCAGGGCGAGACGAGGAAAGAAGCCCTCGTCAACATCAAGGAGGCAATCGAATTGGTTCTTGAGCACCTCAAGGAGAGGGAAGTGTCCAAGAACGCGGAACTAGTCGAAGTCGTAGTCTAAGGTATGGCACTTCCTGTTCTCAACTGGAGGGAGGTGCTGAAAACGCTCTCCAAGGTTGGGTTCAAGCCAGTGAGACAGAAGGGAAGCCACATCATCGTCGAAAATCAAGAGGGAAGATTTGTTGCGGTACCGCGGATGAATGAGATCAAGCGAGGGACCCTTCTGTCCATCGTCGAGCAAGCGGGCCTGACCAAGAAGCAATTCCTCGAACTCATGGATTGAGTCTCGAAGGAGCACTCTCACGATGATCTTGGTCGAAGGCTAGCCGAATCAGGGCTCCCTGGCTCTCTAATCGATGCGTCGGTAGACCACGACGCCGGCCAGCACGGCGACGAAGATTATCGGTACGGCGACAAGAGCAAAACTCAGAGGAGGAGACGTCGTCCCAGGGGCTATCACTGATATGGTCCCGTCCAGCCCGTTTGACACATAGATTTCGTGATTCTCAAGGTCGAAGGCGACCCCATTGCTTACATCCGGCAGTGACTTTCCGACTGGAATCGGCTTGCCCATCAAGGCGAAGTTCTGAGCATTTATCGCAAAAGTGGCATTCGAGCCCGCCACGAACATTGCATCGGTCGCCGAGTCGAATGCGATCGCGGTG
Source organism: uncultured archaeon (assembly GCA_963799775.1). Classification (GTDB taxonomy): domain Archaea; phylum Thermoproteota; class Nitrososphaeria; order Nitrososphaerales; family Gagatemarchaeaceae; genus Gagatemarchaeum. The sequence goes on along the minus strand of CAWCYD010000003.1, from coordinate 1,605,393 downwards.
GGCGATTGGGTTAGGGTCACGTTCGCCAACTCTCCAGAATGGCCGAACACGTAGACGCTACTGGAGCCGAAATTGCCGACAAAGACGTCCCCAGTCGACGGGTCGACCGCGACGGTGAATGGGAGGGAGGTCGAGCTGGTCGGCGTCTTGAAACTCTCAACCGAGTCGTTTGCCGGGTTCAACACGGAGAGGGATGTGTCACTTGCGACATCAATCTGCTCGGTGTATGGATTGAATGCTATTCCGTCTGGTGCCCTTGCCGACTGGTATCGGCGAACCTACCGCCGCGCCGTTCGCGCCGTTAATCACGATGACAGAGTCCAGGTTGTTCTCGACGACATACAGATACCCGTTCGTCGGGTCGAAGGCGATTCCATCAGGTTCAGGCACCGGGGGCCCCTTGCTTGGGAGCGAGAGCGTAGCAGTGGTGACCCACGATGTTCCGCTTACGTCCGATATCGCATGAGAGTCGTAGTTGGAGACGAGGATATCTCCATTGGCCGAGTCGAAAGCTAGCCATTTGGGGAAAACTCCGACCGTGATCTTGGCCACCACGGTATTCGAAGATCCGTCGATCACATCCACGGTTCCCTTCAGACTCGTGTTGGAGCCAACATTGCATACGAATATGTAGCCATTCGCGGGGTCGAAGGCAGCATATCTTGGACTGCCTCCGACATTAATCGTTGTGATCACAGAAGATGATTCCGGGCCGGTCGAGAGTACTTCGGAGGCCGTCACGTATGATGCCAAAACAACCATGACTGTGATGATGAAGGCGAGCTCGCTTCTCCTAGGCCCCAACTGAATCGAACTCGTTGAGAGGCTTGGAAATAGTTTGTGAAGGATATCCAAAAGTCCCTTCTCGAGAAAGCGGGTCGACGAACCCTGACGATAATAGTCTTCGAAGGCTAGATTCCAGTCACAACCGATCTGGGCCGGGGGTCGTACATTTTGACGACTGCGCGGAGCTGCGCCCTGCTAAGCTCGACAGAAGGGCTTCCCTGGGACTTGACCAGGACCATCTGAGACTGCGAAGCGGTGCCCGCGTCGAGTATCCTCGTCCCGATAGGCTCGTTGCTAGTCGCGAGCAGGCTGCTGAGGAACGCTGTATACTGGTCTGGGTGAGGCCAAGTGAGCCTGCTTCCCAGTACCTTGAAGACCTCGGTGAGGAACGGGGGATGGGTGAGCTCTCTGGAGGCGGTGGGAACCTTCGCCAGGCCACTTTTCCTTTCGTCAGTCCTCTTGTATGAGGCAAGAGACTTCGCGAAGCCCTTGTCTTGTTTGATGCAGACGACGTCGTAGTGTGAAGACGCGAGCGCGGTGGACCAGTCGCCATCACTTGTCCAAACAGACTCAAGGGAGGGCTGAAGCAGCTCGTCGGCCTTCTGGGAGTCGAGCGGAAGAAGATAGGCTCCAAGCGCGGACACAGAGATGGCGGCTTCTCTGACGGCGGAGAGGAGCGAATCCTCGGCCGCCCTCTCGCTGGCAGCGCGTCTCTCGAACACGAGGTAGATGGAAGGGGTATCGGACGAGAACACGAGGACTGTGCCGGTCACACCCGCGAGCGCTCTCCCGACGTCGCGGGTGAGCAGCTTGACCTGGGCGACAGCGGCCCACGAGTAAGGAAACAGGGAAGACCTGAGAATCACGGATTCCTTGACAGGCTTCAACCCCGAGCCGAACACCCTTTTCGGACCCCGGCCCCAGAACAACACGAGCAGGCCCAGGGACGCGAACACTATCGGTGAGAAGGTGCCATGTGCCAGGAATCCAATGACCGCCAGCAGGAATAGGAAGCCCCCCAAGAGGTACCTGAGCTGGAATGGTTGCCTAGGCCCCTTCCGTTCCTGGGACGCGGGCCTGCGCCTCCACAACCTGAAGACAGGCGGAACGAAGAGTGCAGCGAAGATGAGGAGGGAGAGCGGCCAGGCCCCCACGCCGAAGAGGATTATCGCGAGCAGAAAGGCCAGACCCTTGCCGAGCCAGCCCATCAGTGGAACCCCTCGTCGTCGATGAAGGTGTGCCCGTACCTCGACCAGTCCTCGAGGGCTGGGTGCCTGTGCACCCAGAAAGCCCTCCCATCCCTATCCTTGTCTATCTTCTCTTGCGGGTTGACGGAGGTGGCATCGCCGTTCCTCTTGGCGGTGTGCTTGGTCAGCTCGAAGCTGAACTTCGCTTCGTGCCCGAGCGTGAGCCCTCCGTAGGGCTTGCCCCTGTCCCAGGCGGCCATCGGGTTGATGGACGCGTGGCTGGTCACGACCACCGCCAGCCCGAACTGGATGCAGAGCCGCTGCGCGTGGGCGAGCATTATCGCCATCCCGGCGCTCCTTGCCGGAAGTGTCCTGCGTCCCGAAGAAAGACGACTTGAATGGTGCGGAGATCGAGTCGTACACCAGAAGCTTGGCCTTTGTCTGCTCCACGATCTGGTGCAGCGCCGAGTCGTAGACCGGGGTCGACTTTAGTCTCAGCTCCACCCTCCCGTTCTCCGAGACTATCTTCTGGACGTCGTGCCCGTGGAGCGCGAGCAGGTCGATGATGTCCGGAAGCTGGATTATCATCACGCAAGGCTCCTGCTTCTCCTCACCGAGGTCTACGGTGAAATCCGGCGACAGGACATCGGCGATGGCGCTCAGGTGGTTGTCGTTGTACGCGACCCCGATCCGGTCGAGCAGGCTGCTGACGGAGGTGACGAGTTCGCTCCTAGAGACGGGCATGTCCTTCTTCTTCGCCGCTCGCGTCGTCCTCACGAGCTTGACCTCCTTCACCTGGACCTTGTCGCCGAACCTCTTCTCGAACCCGGCCCTCCGGTAGCCGACGAGGTAGCTGAAATACGACTGCTCTGTGTCGAGAATGATCGCGCTACTGCCGGCGGCCACGGTGGCGTACGCGGCCTGCAAAGAGAGGATGCTCTTCCCAAGGGCCTTCTCACCGAAGATCTGGGTTATCGTCCCGGTCGCTAGGCCGCCGTCGGTCAGGAGGTCGAGGGCGTTGCATCCCGTCTGCAGCCTTTCCAGTTGAGGAATCAACTCTACCGCCTCCCCAGCATCGCGCGGCCCTTGTCGGTGAGCGAGACGGAGAGGATGGTTCGCCCAGATCTCTCCTGCGGCGTGACGGCGATGCATCCTTCCGCTTGGAGCCTGTCGAAGGCCTTCTCAAGGACGTCTGGGTCGAACTCCGAGGCAAGGAAGGAGATCAGCGACGTGCGCGTCGCGTCCTTGAAGCTGGCCACTTCCTCGAGTATGCGAAGGTCGAGCTCGGCGTCCGCCGTCGGGACGAGACCGGCTGGGGCCTTTGCGGTGCCTTTCCTCTCCTCGAACCCCCTCGGGATGAAGACCTCGCTCGAGCCGTAGGAGGGGTTCTGGAGCATGAACATGTTGGGGGTGAGGACGAGGCCGCCCCTCCCCGAGTCGTTCCATGCAGCGCTCGAGAGGATCCTTACCCCGCACGTGTCCATGTAGTCCTTGTCCAATCCGTAAGCCACGTCAGAAGCGAGCACCTTCCCCAAGGAGGATGATACGAACGAGGTGAGGAATCGCTGGCTCTTCCTAAAGACGGGCCTCTCCTTGAAGAGCCGGTTCGCCTCGGTGACTATGAACACATCTGGTCCCTGCACTTCGTCACTTCCTCCAAGAATCGCAAGCAGCTTGGCGAGGAAGAGGGCCACGGCAGTCTCTTGGGCCTCGGGTGACCCTGCACCCTTGAAGCTCAACACGGCGCTCTCTTGGATAACCTGTTTGACCGCGTCCTTCTCGCCCAGAAGATTCAGGGACCGTAGGGCCTCGAGCCTCGCCCTGAGCCGGTCAATCGCTCGACCCTTGGCGGCGTCTGGGGATTGGATTAGGTCAGCGACCGATGAGGGGCTGGCGACCCCTCGCTCATTGGCTATTATCTGGGCGAAGGCGTTCAGACTGGCCTCCTGCTCGAACGAGAGGTCGAGTGTAGTCGCATACGCGCCGGCCAGGAGTTGCGCGTGGACGACCGGATTGTCCTCGATCCTGAGCGAGTCGTAGAGAAAGTGGGACACGTCGAATTCTCCCATGTATCCAGAGATTGCATCTGCCGCCTTTCCCTCCATGTCAAGCAGCAGCACCTTCCTGCCCGCTTCGTGGCAGGCCAGAGCGAGGAGAGGGGCAAGAGCGTTCGACCCCTGCCCGAGAACCGCGATGCCCCCTGCTAGATCTTCGGAATTGAGGACGAACCTCCCGCCCATCCTCGTGAATCCCAGCCAGACCGGGTTTGCCGAACTCATGCGGAGAAAGGACGGACCGAGCTTATAGAGAATTGCTCATCGTAAGCACTCATTTACGTTGAGTGCCAATGATGAGTTGCGTCGAGCGAAGTCCACCCTGAGGTGCGACCGAGCTTGGATTCAGTCGCTCCTCGATTTAATTAGTGCGGTTCCGTTCATGCGAAGGGACAATTGAGGAAGCGCGAGAGGACTCTCATCCTTATGGAGATACTCTCGGTGCTGCGTTCCGGTCCTCTGGGGCCGACGAGGCTCGCACAAGTGACTGGGCTGAGCTTCGACAAATTCATGGAGTTCGCGCCGCTACTGGAGTCGAGGCGGTTCGTGGCAAAGTCAATGCGGGACGGGCAGAGCGTCTACCTGTTAACCCAGGAGGGCGACAAGCTTCTTCAAGACTGGGAGAAATTGTGGACGAAGATATCGCCTGACTCATCTTAGATGAGGAACAGTTTTTATCCGCGAAACGAGACGAAATTTCACTTGGCAAGTGCGGACAAAGAGAATCGAGAAGGTAGTGAACCTATTGGACTTGCACCGGCGGCCGAGATAATCGAGGCCCACGGCTCGTTCGTCCAGCACATCGAAGCGGGCTCGGCAAAGATGAGGACGCTCTCGATAATCACTATCGCCGTCGCCTTTCTCCTCCTAGCGTCCTACTTCTATCAGGTGCTCACCCCATTCACGACGGCGACCAAAGTTGTCACCGTGAACCTCCTCGACCCGACCCTCCTTGCCCTCGAGGCGGTCCTGATTGTTGTGACGTTCGCGTGGCTCTACGTGGGGGTCGTCAACTATCTCTTCGCGTCTCGGCTTGGAAGGCAAATCAAGGAGGCGCGGGCCAAAGAGAAAGAGATTGAGAGCAAGCTGGGATAGTTTCGGATGCTCCCTCCATTCCGACCGCAGGAATTTAATTCCAATCGGATTATGCTCAGAGGCATAATTTCATCAAGAATGCCTTTGTAGCCAGACAAGGCGTAATTGCCTGCTATCGAAGCGAGTAGGGTGGCGGGAGTGGTGTCGAGGGCATCAGGCCCTCCGACCATTTCTCCATCCCGAATCAATGAGCCCAGCCCGGTCTCAACCTTTTCACGTTCCTGAGATTAGAGCTTTTGGTCCTTGACGGGAAGAATATGCAGGAATATTTCCGTCACCGGATTATATATATTAGGAATATCCATCCAGAATCGTGAAGCCCTCATTCCTCGTCGTCGCCAAGAACGGAGACCTGGTCAACAAGTTCGAGCAGGATTCGATGCTCCAGGCCATGAATCTAAGAGACTTCTTGGAAGGTCTGGAAGACTATCAAGACGTCTCTATCTTCCAACAATCTCCAAACAGCGCGTCCAGCAAGGAATGGGTGAAGATGGACGTCTTCGAATCATAGGGCGCTGCGCGACGCAGAGATGATGCCGAGAGCAAACTAGGCCGCTGCGAAGCAGCTATTCTCTACTCTTGTGCAGAAGAGAACGTCTCGCTAGGTACTCTCCCAGGATCTTCTTCTGTCCTCTGCGGAGGATCTCCGCGAGCGTCGATGTCTTCACGTCGGCGAGGGCTGCGAGTTCCTCGAGCCCCACCTTCTTGGGAAAGTCGAAGTATCCCCTCTCGAACGCGATCGCGAGAAGTTGCTCTTGCCTCCCGGTGAGCAACTCCGTGTCCTCCAGATTCCTCTTCATCTTCACCTCGAAGGGGATCTTGTGCTTCTCGAGCGATCCGAGGAGCTCCCTGAAGGATTCGTTGTTCCCGATTACAGTCCACTTCGCCCCGTCCGATGTTACGTCGACCGAGGCGAGGAAGCACTTCGACTTGACCACGTCCTTGCAGACCGTGCATCTGAGAGACGTCGCGGATCCGTAGACGTGCCCGCTCTTCGACTTGAGGGTCTCAATGTCGATGAGGTCCTTGTCTTGTTCAAGGGCGGAGAGGAGGTGCTTCGTCAGCTCAGGCTTGACTTGGATGTCGAAGAGGTGCTGCACGGCGTCCTTCGGGAGCATCTTCGAGTCGAGGATCTCCACGCTCCCCGAGAACCTATTCGCGGCGATCTCAATCCAGCTGTGGGGCTGCGGACACAGCAACACCGCCTCTAGCATGAGGGAATCGCCTCGATTATCGTAATTTAAGGTTGGGCCGGCAGCACCTGCACTCAGAGCTTCAGTTCCGCGAGCCAGAAGAGCACCGCCTCCTCCTTCTCAAAGTGCGCGGCCAACTGGGCCTGGAGAGACCCGAGCTGGGAGCGGACGTCTACGGCGCCACGTGGGCCCTTCGTCCACTCGCTCGAGGCTGCGAGCAACCGCCGCAGGGTCTGCCGCATCACCCGGTGATCTTCGGCCATGATGTAAACCGGGTTGCCCCTGCCGAGGCTCTGTTTGAGCGGCTCGTAGACGCTGCGCTCCTCGTCGAGGAAGTGTCGCTCGATGATCTTGCCCAGGCTCCATCGACCGAGTCGGAGACATCGCCGGGAGGCGAGTCAGCGTCCTCCACAAGCAGGGTCAGCCCAAGCAGCAACCGCTCGACGGCCCTGTGGTCTCTCTTTAGGGGCGATATCCTGCCGAGGTTCCTCTGCCCCATTGAGATGCGGAAGCGGCTCCGCAGGGTAAATCCTTGACCCCTAATACTAAAGGGCTGGGCGACCGCAGATCTGCCGCACGTCCCTTAATCATTAGGGCTAACCCTTAAGCAAAATTTTCCCCTCCAAGCTGAACTGGCGAAATACGATTGAGACTTCAGAGCCGCACAAGGAAGGGGATCTCCGACGGAAGGTTTGCCGCGGTCCTCGCGGCCGTTGCGCTAGTATTGATACTGCTCAGTCTGAGCTTTAGCAGCATCGCCGCGTCCCAGCTCGACCAGATTAGGGGGTTGCAGTCCCAGCTCTCGTCTTCTTCGGGCTCGACATCGACGTCGCAGCAATCTACTCAGACGCTTGCCGCCACAACGTCGGTCGCGAAGATAGCGCCTACCACCCGGCATGTCACGCTGGTCGCCAAGCCCGAGGTCATCACTCTAGCTACAAACGTGACCTATGACGCGTGGACCTTCAACGGGACCGTCCCAGGCCCGACGATCATAGTCAACCAGGGCGACCTCATTATCGCGAAGTTCATCAACAACTTCACGACCATGGCCCACTCAATCGACTTCCACGCCGGTCAAGTAAATTGGGGAGTAGACTACCAACCAGTCGCACCGGGCCAGTCAATCACATTCAACTTCACAGCGGACTACCCAGGCGTGTTCATGTATCACTGCGGGACGTCGCCCGCCATAGAGCACATCGCGAACGGGATGTATGGCATGATAGTCGTGAACCCGTCGACGCCGTTGCCTCCGTCCCCCGGCGGGACGTACTACATCCTCCAGAGCGAGTTCTACCTGAACAACAATCCCGGCTCGGACGGAAACTACGCGGGCAACTACACCAGGATGCTTGGAGGGACCCGACCTACGTGGTCTTCAACGCCAAGGCCAACGGGTATGTCACCAAGCCCCTGCCGGTGCTGCCTAACCAACTCGTAAGGCTGTTCATCCTCAACGCGGGGCCAAACCAGTGGAGCGCCTTTCACGTCATCGGAGCGCTCTTCAACACGACCTACATCGACGGCAATCCCGCGAACGCCGAGTACGGACTGCAGACGTTGAACATCCCACCCTCCGGAGGTGCGATAGTCGACATGTACTTCAAGGGCCCCGGCGGCAAGAACCCCTTCGTCACCCACCAGTTCGAGTTCGTTCCAAAGGGGGACGAGGGCATCTTCAAGGTGGCTTCGACGACGGCGACCACCTCGACGACTACTAGCACGAGCGCTGTGGCCGCACAGGTCCACATCAGCATCCCACAAGGCTCCGAGACGAACGTAGCAGGTCCCGGATACTCCCCAGCGAAGATCACCGTGGTGATTGGCGTCAACAACACCGTCCAGTGGACCAACAACGACGTGGCGCCTCACACTGTGACAGCCACCGACCACAGCTTCGACTCAGGCCAGATGAACACTGGCGACACGTTCACCTACACCTTCACCTCGCCGGGCACCTACCAATACGGTTGCTCCTATCACCCCTGGATGCAGGGCACGGTGGTGGTGAAGGCGGCGCCCTAGGATAGTGGACGCACGCCTTGGCCTCGACCTCTGACGACGAGAAGGGAATCTCCAGGCGCCGGTTGCTGAAATCGGCGCTTCTCTTCTCTGCCGTCGGCGCAGGGTTGGTCCTCCTTGGTGCCGCTGGAAGGGCGGCTGCAGGGGATGCCACTCCTTCCAAGAACACCCAGTCATCGCTGCTCAGCGGATTTGCCGAGACCACCACATCGTCAGCTTCGTCGACGCCTCAGGTGTCCCAGGCTGCGCCGATTGTGACCGCCTCCGGCTCTTCGGTCAGGGTCAAGGCGTCGTATTTTCAGATGCCCCTAGCTGTAGGCGTGAAGGAGGAGTACTTCGTCCTCCAGACTCCCGCTTACTTCAGCGACCTTCTCGCCCAAGTCACGCAGAAACATCCAACCATGAGCCCGATGATTCCGACGATGATGATTCTCATAGACGGCGTCCCCGCCTCAAAGAGCGCTTCTCTGCGGAATGGGGACGAGGTCGACTTCATCCCCGCAGTGGCCGGCGGCTAGCTAGAGAGAAAGGAAATCGAGCGCAGGCTCGCATCGGTGTTTATTACGTCCCGCATCATTACACGTAGGTGACGATGCCTTCTCCCGAAGACGACGAATTCCACAGAGAATTTGAAGGAGATTCTCGCCAAGCCCGACCGTTGGTATCTGGAGAGAGTCGACCTGGCGGTGAAGGGCGCGCGCAATGTCAGAGCAAGACGCGTGCGAGTTTCTCAGAAGAGTTGAGGGAGCCTACAAGAGGCGCCTCGTCAGGGCTTGGGAACGTGACGCAGAGTCCTTTGACGATTATGTCAGGCAGCTAGAGAACGTAATCGACCTCCGCGCAAAAATCTGCAAAGCTTAATGCCCGCTCAGGACGACATTACGCGAATGAAGGCGCGTCTCATCTACACGGGCATCAGGGTCAAAGACATGGACAAGTCCATCGAGTTCTACACCAAGGTTCATCGGGATGAAGGTCACGGGCAGGACGAAGATCGAGTCGACGAAGGGGGAGACCGTGGGCCTCGTGAGCGAAGAGGGAGGGCACCTCCTCGAGCTGAACTTCTATGGCAAGGGGAGCGACTTTGACACGAAATACGGCGTTGGCGAGGCATTAGACCACCTGGCCTTCCAGGTCGAAGACCTCCCAAAGGCCCTTGCGCAGGCCGAGAAGGCGGGCTATCCCGTCGTGCTCGACATGAAGACGAAGACGAGCCGCTGGACCTACATCAAGGACCCGAACGGGATCTACATCGAGCTCTTCGGAAAGTAGTTCACCGATGAGAGTCCTCCTTGGCCTGGACGACACAGATTCGCGCTTCGGCCACTGCACGACCCATCAAGGGTATCTCATCGCCTGCGAGTTAGAGCGTCTCGGCTTCAACCTGCCCGTCTATCCGCGCTTGGTGAGGCTGAACCCCAACATTCCCTTCAAGACGAGAGGAAACGCCGCCGTTTGCATCGAGTTCGAAGCCGGCTCTGAGAGAAAGCTCGACGAGGCCTTCGCGGCCGCGGTGCGCCTCTTGGAGTCGGAAGCGGATGTGAAAAACGGTGCAAACTCCGCGATGGTCATGGTTTCGGCAGACTCGAGGGAAGAGCTTGCTTTCTTCAGAAAGCTCTATCTGCGGGCGGTCTCTGGTGTCGTCAACTACAGGGGCGTCCTCGCGGAGATGTCCAAGATGGAAGTCCGGCACAAGTTGCTCGGAAACGGGATGGGCATCGTGGGCGCGGCAGCGAGCCTGGGATTCTTCTGCGACGAGGACGACCACACCTACGAGCTCATCACCTATCGCCGACCCGAGACTTGCGGGACTATGCGGACGGTGGACCCGAAATCGGTAGTCGAGATGGAGGCCTCTACCTTTCCTCACACTTTCAACGACTACGACCACGAGTCAGAAAGGATGCTCATCGCACCGACAGGCCCAGACCCGGTCCTCACGGGACTCAGAGGAGACTCTCCGGAAGTGGTGCTCAAGGCCTCCCGGATGGTCCGACTGGGCGAGGTGCCTCTCGGACACATCATCTTCGCGTCCAACCAGTGCACGGACGCTCACCTGAGAGCCGAGCTTCAGATCCCGCTTCGAGTATTTTCGTCCGGCTGGCTTGAGGGCGTCGTCTCGGAGACCCACATCTCCGAAGGTGCTCATCTAGCTCTTCAGCTCAGTGTCCAGAGTTCGAACGCCAATTGCATGGTCTACGAGCCTGCGGGTGACCTGAGAAGGGTCGCGCGACTGTTGAGGCCCGGCGACCGCGTCAGAGTCTTCGGGGGAGTGAGGAGTGCCTCATCCCGGAACCCCGCGGTGGTCAATGTCGAGCGGGTCGACCTCTTGAAACTCGCCGGGACCACAACCAGGGCGAACCCTCTCTGCAAGGTTTGCGGCTCACGTATGAAATCCGAGGGGACGGCCAAGGGGTTCCAATGCGAGAGATGCGGTCACAAGAGCCTTCAAGGGAAGGTGGGGAAGCTCGTGCCAAGGTCGGTCCAGCCGGGCATCTATCTTCCCTCGCCGCGGGCGCAGAGGCACCTGACAAAGCAGCTCATCCGTTACGGGAGGGAGCAACAAGGGGTTCGACCCTTGATCGACGGCTGGATAGAATCCCAGAGTCAGGAATCGCTTCGCGTCTCGTCCCGCTTGTCCGCTTCTTCCGCAAGGATGTCCATGAAGGCCGCGTAGAACCTCTTCGACGCAGTCGGCATCAGATCAAGGCAATCTTGGATAGCATCCAGAAGGCATAGCATCGCTTGCGGGGTCGGTGCGCCGATGTCGAAGGCGAATTTCCCCTGATTGTCTACGGACACCCTGAACGTGATTCGAGGGACCGCCGAGTCCTTGCAGTTGTCGTTGGCCCTCTTCTCGATGATGCCTGACCATTCCGCGAGCAGCTCTGGATCCTCTCCAATCAGCAACGATCTGAGCTGGTCCTGCCAGAACACGCTCCCCTCGGGAAAGGTCATCCCGGCCCCCTCGAACCCTTACAGTCTAATGAAGACTCGGCACGATAGGCTTCGAGCCGCGGCTCACTGTGACGTCTCGAAAAGCTTAAGATTCAACCCGCCCTCTCAGGGAGAACGGCGGTGGGGCTCGCCATCAACCGCTCGCAAACGATTGTGAGCCGATAGCTCCTACCACACCAATAGAGCGAGCGGGAATGGACACAAGATGAGGCTGGACCTCGTGTACTTGGCGGCTGGAGCCCTCCTAGGGGTCTTCATACGCTACTACATCACGGGCGACAACCTGTTCGTCGGGAGCCTCCCGGTCTCCGTACTCATAGTGAACATCATCGGGAGCTTCATCCTCGGCGCGAGCGCGACCGCCGTATCGGGGCTGGGCCTGAGCCGCGACTACACGCTATTCATCGGTATAGGCTTCTGCGGCACGCTCACCACGATGTCCACGTTCGCATTCGAGACGGTGAACCTGATGGGAGTAGGGGAGTTCGCCACGGCGGGGCTCAGCATCATGCTGAACGTGGGCTGCTCGCTCGGAGCGATACTCTTAGGAAGGGCCGTCGTGACTCTGCTGTTCGGCCTTGGCTAGCGGATCTGCCGGTGGGCCGCTCCCGCCCTCGAGGAAGATGCTCAGACTCACGGTGATAGTGAAGGCCAAGGACTCCTACCAGGGAAAGCCCGTGGCCGACGTCATCATCTCTCTCTACAAGAAGGTCGGGATCTCCGGGGCGACCGTCACCCACGCGGCGAGAGGCTACGGGGTCCGGGGGGTGGCAAGGGCGGACATACTCGGCCTCTCCATCAACCTACCCACCATCATCGAGACTGTCAGCGACACGGAGAAGATAGCAAACGTGCCCTGCCAGAGATCCACCGCATGGTAGAGACGAACGGCCTCATAACTACTGAAGTAGTAGACGTCTATTGATTGCGCGGGTTCTCATCATTCCCTTCCATCCCCTCAAGGAACCACTTCGCAAGCGTGACCTCGTTAGAATTACCGCGCTTCTCCACCTGCACGATGCCCCTCTCCGCGAGGGCTGCGACCACCCTGTGCGTCCTGAGCCTTGAGAGGCCCGCTTCCTGCGTGATGAACTTCTGGATGTATTTGCCGCCGTGCAGCTTGATCACCCCCACGACCTTACGCTCGTCGGGCTTGAGCGCGCGCATCACGACGGCGCTCGCATCCTTCCCAACCGGGTCGGCGCCGCCATAGTAGTCCTTCATCTCGGGCACGACCAGGAAGTAGATGATGCCCACCATGCTCGCGAGCAGGGTGAACAGGAAAAGCAGGGCAGAGAGCGGGATGACGAAAGGAAGGTTGCTCGGAAACCCTCTGTCGATGATCTGATAGAAGACGTCCAGCGGCGAGGTCTCGGGGGCGAAGGTCAGGGCGAGGAGGTAGAGCGAAAAGGCAAGCCCGAAGGCGGCTGCCAGCAGGAGTATCAGCAGGGCCTTGAGCTTTTCCAACTACTCCGTCTCACTCATGCCCCGCTGATGTTGCCTTTGTCCTTTCCCGACACCGGTCGGAGTCCCCGGACTAGGTCACTGTCGCTCTGACAGTCGGCTTCCAGGTCAGGGCCATGATGCCCCCGATTATCCCGAGGATCGCCCCGATGACGAAGCCCCCGGCGCCGAAGAAGCTTAGGCAGGAGAAGACCACCACTAGAGCGCCCCAGAGCGTGCGCTGGCCGGGGTTGCTGCGGAGCATCGCACCGGAGATGAGCACCATCACTCCCGAGACGAGGCCTATCGCCCCGACGAACGCCGTTATCCCAGTCACGAAGGCGGGGACGAAGGTCTGGAACGGGAAGTGCCCGTTGTAGCCGTGGTTGTTCCCGGTGAAGGTGTAGGTCGTGCTGTTGTTGACGACCATCGACGTGACGTTCCCGTGCGTGACAAAGTGGACGTTCTGGGAGAAGAAGCTGCTGATTGCCGGTGAGACGAACGCCGAGATGCCGAGTATTAGCACACCGCTCACGAGCATCAGGGCTCCACCAACTATGGCGAGAGTGGAGGCCGTCCCGGGATATTCCGATTGTTGCTGCGTCATTCGCGTTTCACTGCCGATAGCATAGGAGAGGTCCGGGTAAATCACTTGCCTGATACGATCTCTGAAACGGTCGCGGAGGACATGAAACGAGGCCTGAAACGGTCGCTGAGTGTAGAGGCGGAGGCCTAGTCGAGTCTGTCCCCCCTTTACTTCAGCCTGAGCAAGAAGGTTGGTCTCACCAAGAGCGTAAATCAAGCGCGGTGTCCTGATAGTCAAAAGGCCGAAATAGGCTCGCATTCTGCATCTCAAATGAAATCCCCATGACCTTCCAAAGCATCCTGTTCGAGGGCGCGGGAGATGGCGTAAAGGGGGAGACTCCCCAGGCCCCGGACTTCTTCGTCGACCTGAACCTCGACCAGGTAGTAGACGCCATGACGGCCGGGAAGGAGGAGTATGCCCTTCGGCCGTTCTTCCTTGCCCCTTTGAAGAGCGTCGACGCCATCAAGTACCGTCATGAGATAATGCAAGAGCTCGAAAGCGCGGGGACCTATGACGTGATCGAGTCGTTCGCACTGAGGATGCGGACGATGCGCCAATATCTGGACCTCGCGAACAGGCTAATGTACACATACAACAAGCAAGGCTGGTTGCTGAGCGCGGTCGAGAAATACTGCGAGGCCATCGGTTGCCTGGCGGCCGACCTTGCCACTCGACCCTTGAGATCTCGCGGCTTTTTGGCCATCTTCGAATACCTGAAGGGCTATGCCGAGTCGGCCGCCTTCCGCTCGCTTGCCGCTGAAACGAAGAAGCTGAGGGCTGACCTTTCCGCCGCAAGATACTGCCTGCTCATAGAGCACGACCAGTTCACGGTCCGCAAGTACGAAGGCGAAGTCGACTATGGCGAGGAGATGGAGCGCGTGTTCGAGAAATTCAGGCAGGGGACGGGAAAGGACTACCGGGTCGAGTTTTCCGACGGGCCCGGCACAAACCACATCCAGGAGGCCGCGCTGGAGTTGGTCGCGACGCTCTATCCCGACGTGTTCCGAAGGCTTGGAGACTACTCCGCGGAACACCGCTACTTCCTCGACAAGACGGTGGCCAGGTTCGATCGAGAGATTCAATTCTATGTCGCTTACCTAGGGTTGGTCGCGCGGCTCAAGAGCGCAGGGCTGCATTTTTGCTATCCCTTCGTCTCAGACAAGAGCAAGGAGGTCAGCAGTCTGGAGGGGTTCGACCTGGCCCTTGCGATCAAGCTGATAAGTGCGAAGTCTTCCGTCGTCTCCAACGACTTTTTCCTAAAGGGGACTGAGCGGATATTCGTGGTGAACGGACCCAACCAGGGCGGCAAGACGACCTTCGCCCGCGCCTTCGGACAGCTGCATTACTTGGCCAGCCTGGGCCTTCCCGTCCCCGGCACCGAGGCGCAGCTCTTCCTGTTCGACAAGCTCTTCACGCACTTCGCGCGAGAAGAGAACATCGACAACCTCAGGAGCAAACTGGAAGACGACCTGGTCAGGATCCGCTCCATCCTGAGTCGGTGCACGCCCAACAGCATCGTGATAGTGAACGAGGAGTTCAGCTCGAGCACTATACAGGACGCCACGTTTCTGGGGAAGACGATACTCGAGCAGATAATACGTTTGGATTCGCTCTGCGTCTACGTGACATTCCTCGACGAACTGTCCTCGCTTGAGAAGACGGTAAGCGTCCTCAGCACCGTGGTCCCAGAGAACCCCGAAGTGCGCACGTACAAGATCGTGAGACTACCTCCCGACGGGCTCGCCTACGCCCTGACAATAGCCAAGAAGCACCGTCTCACTTACGAGAGCGTGAAGGAGCGCATCAAATCATGAAGGTCTTCCTCATGCACAGGGACCGCGACTTCGACCTCGGGCAGAGACTACCGCAGAACGAGAAAGTGCTGACGAGCGACCTTGAGTTAGACGTCCTCTTCGGCGGGATGGCGCGCGGCGACAAATTCCTCCTCGAGGTGGCTAGAAAGGCGGTCTTGACCAGCCTGGTAGAGCTCGACGCGATATCGTACCGGCAAGACGTCCTCAAAGATTGCCTGAGAGATCCTTCCGCCGTCAGGGACATCTACAGGATCGCGGTGGAGGCGCTCGAAGGGGAGCAGCAGCAATGGCTCTGGTACGACAAATCTCCCGATTCGATTCTTCGCGGGTCCGCAAAGGTGCTCTATTTCCTTGCAGACAAGTTCAAGGAGTTGAGGAGGATCGCCGATGATCACTCCGGAAGCTTCGAGTCAGAAGGCTTCAGGGCCTTCTTCGCGACCCTCAAAGAAGAACTTTCTGACGAGTACATCGTCGACATCCAAGGCCGCCTGAGCGACCTCAACTTCAAAAACGGAGCCCTGGTCAGCGCCGAGCTCGGGAACGGCAACAAGGGTGTGAATTACACGCTCCGTAAGCCGCGGGAAGATGATCGAGGCTGGCTGAGCAAGGTCTTCTCCGGCCAGTCCAAGTCTCAGTGGGAGTACAAGCTAGCTGAAGGCGATGAACTCGGTCCCCGACTGCTCTCGGAGCTGAAGGAGAGGGGCTTGAACTCCATCGCAAATGCGCTCGCTCGGTCTTGCGACTCCGTTCTCTCCTACTTCACCGCGCTGCGGACGGAGCTGGCGTTCTACATCGGTTGTTTGAACCTGCGTGAGCGGCTTGTCCAGATGGGCGAGCCCACCTGCTTTCCCGTCGTGCTAGGTCGCGGCGAACGCTCTCAATCATTTGAGGGTCTGTACGAAGCCTGCCTCGCCCTGAAGCTGGGAAACAAGGTGGTCAGCAACGATGCGAACGCCCAAGGGAAAGACCTGGTCGTCGTCACGGGTGCGAACAGGGGAGGCAAGTCGACGTTCTTGCGAAGCGTAGGCCTGGCCCAGCTGCTGATGCAGTGCGGTGCGTTCGTGCCGGCGGTCTCGTTCTCCTCCGACGTATGCGAGGGCCTCTTCACGCACTTCAAACGGGAGGAAGACACCACCATGAGGAGCGGCAAACTGGATGAGGAACTAACCAGGATGAGCGAGATCGTGGACCATCTAAAGGCAAATTGCATGGTCCTGCTCAACGAGTCGTTCTCTGCGACCAACGAGAGGGAAGGTTCAGAGATTGCTAGGCAGATAGTCACGGCCTTGCTAGAGAGAAGCGTGAAGGTGTTCTTCGTCACCCACCAGCATGAGTTTGCGAGGGGTCTGTATGAGGGGAACTCGGAAAACGTCCTCTTCCTCCGAGCAGAAAGAAGGGCAGGCGGAGAGCGCACCTTCAAGATAATCCGAGGGGAGCCTTTGCAGACCAGCTATGGCGAGGATCTCTATAACAAAATCTTCTTGTCACAACCTGACCGCGCTCAAGCGTGACGAACCAGCCGATGATTAGACAGGCACCGGCAAATGAGAAAAGGTAGCGAGGGGTGGATTTGAACCACCGCTCTGCGGGTCCCTCATCAGAAGATTATGAGCCCGCCGGGATAACCTTGCCCCTTCGTTCGGGAGAAGGTCTGGCTTCCCCACCTCGCTGCAGAGAGAAAGACCGATTTCTGACCCTTATATCCTTCTCGCAGTTGCCAGTCGAAAAATGGGCGCTTGACACTCAGCCCGAAAGGACGAGCGATTCAGCGTCCGCCCGGACGGCCGCGCTGACATCTTCCTTGAGCTTCCTCAACCTCGCAACGTCGTGACCCTTCTTCACGAACCTCTTGACCTCCTCCTCGAAGGGCCTCGCCTTGTCCCCGTCGAGCATCTTGTCTGAGAAGCAGACGATCTTCTCCTCGAGCGTCCTCGGGAGGTAGTCTCCGGGCGGGAAACCCAGGCTCGTCGCTTCTTCGGATGAGATCCCAGCTCCCACGTGCCTCTTGACGATCTCCACCACGACCTTGTCGACGCCTTCCTTCTCGAGAAGCTGGGCACCGACATAGCCGTGGGATACCAGCTGCGTCTGGCTCCTGCCGATGTCATGAAGGAGGGCCGCCGAGATTGCAGCCTCCTCCTCCAGGCTGTGTCCCTTCTCTGCCGCCTTCTCTAAGAGCAGCGCAGAGATCCCTGCGCATGCTGAGCAGTGGTTGACTGTCCGGTCGTTGCTCCCGTACTTCTTGTGCAGGGCGAGCGCCTGAGCGGCGTTGGGTATCAAGCGCGCACCCGACCTTCAGGTCAGGACGGCTGGCCGTGAGGTCACTTTGTGATGTCCTCTTCCAGCTGGTTGATCTTCCAGCGCAGGGCATCCTTCAGATCAGTGTTGTCTATCCTGTTGAGGGGCCTCGAGCACGTCGGGCACTTGAAGAAGGTCTCCATCGCCTCCTCGAAGGTCCGCGTTACGCATGTGGGCGTCCCGCAGTAGTAGAACTCCCTCGTCTCCTCGTGCTCGAGCCTCTGCTTGAGCCTCGCGAGGATCTTCTTCTTCTGGGTCTGGATGAACCCGTCGGTCTGGTCGCGCTGGGCCTTCCACCTGTAGACGAACCAGCCCCTCTTGGGGTCCCTGACCCTCACTCCGGAGATGAGGCTCCTCCCGAATAGGTCGTAGAGGGCCTTCCTCACCGTCTTTATCTTGAGGCCCGTGGCCGAGGCTATCTCCTCGTCCGTGGCGTTCTCGTTGTTGAGCAGAGCGCGGGCTACCCTGACGTAGTCAGGACCGCCTATAAGGCCGGCGACTTTGACAAAAGTGTCCTCGTACTCGATTTTCACGTTTTCTGCTCTACTTGCTTCCCTTTCGCCGTGGGGATTATCTTGAGCTTATAATCGCCAAACACCTTCTTAAGCTCTTCCCCCTTTTGCAACTCGTGGACCGTTATCGCCAGGGCCGCGACCTCGGAATGGGGCTGAGAAGTCACCGCGATGTTGTAGTCGGCCATCTGGTAGACCTCGCCAGGCACCTTGGGGCCTCCCACGGCTACCAGGAAGCTCTTGTGCTTCCTTAGCTCGGTAAGCTTGTCCTGGAGGGGAGACCCATACATCGTGAGGTGGACGATGGCCCGTCCCTCCTTCTTCGCCTCCTGGAAGACCTTCTTCCAGCCGCCCTCGATGATCTGAAAGTCCCCGCCCCAGGTTCGGTTGACCTCGGCCACGGTCTCTGCGAGCTCCTTCTCGACCTCCTCGAGATAGATGGCCTCGGCCCCTAGGGCCCTCGAGACCAGGCAGAGGTGGGTCAAGGTGCGGTAGTCCCGGACGTATCTGTGCCCGACCCTTACGACCCTGACGCTGGCAAGGCCCAACTCAAGTGGGCACCTTCCCCTCTATCCCCTCCTCCTCGGCCATCTGGTCGAGCTGCGAGCCTGCGAGCTTGAGGAGGCTCTCGATGCCCGCGCCCGTCTTCGCCGATATCTCCGCAATCTGCACCGGGCCGAGCTGCTGCTTCCTCTCCTCGATGAGCTCCGCAGGCGCGAGGTCGCACTTGTTCAGGATGAATATCACGCTCGAGGGCTTCACCCCGAGCTCCGTCATGGACCTCGGCCGAGCTCTCGAAGCTCCTGATGAACTTCTCCGCGGACTGGCTGACGTCCAGGAGCAGGAAGACGACGCTGGCATACGATATCTCCTCGAGGGTCGACTTGAACGACTCGATGAGGTAGGCCGGAAGGTTGCTGATGAAGCCGACCGTGTCGGTGAGGAGCGTCTTCCTCTCCCCGACCATCATCGCCCTCGTGGTGGGGGCAAGCGTCGTGAAGACCCCTGCGTCGACGCTCTTCGACTCCCCGGTGAGGAAGTTGAAGAGGCTGGTCTTCCCGGCCGCCGTGTAGCCGGCAAGGGCGATCGTCGGGAAGGCGAGCTTCCTCCTGTTCTCCCGGAAGATCTCGCGCCTCTTGGCCACGGCCTCGACCTTTCGCTTGAGGGTCGAGACGCGGCTCTTCATCATCCTGGTGTAGACGTCCGCCTCGTACTTGCCCAGGCCGAAGAACCCGGGCTGCTCCGCCTGCCTCGCCATCCTCACGTTCTCCCTCGCCCTGGGGATCTCGTACTCCAGCTCCGCGAGCTGGACCTGGAGCTTGGCCTCCGCGGTGGAGGCCCGCATCGCGAATATCTCTAGTATCACCTTCTCCCTGTCCTTCACCTCGACCTTGCAGAGCTTCGCGAGCGCGTAGGTCTGGGACGCCCGAAGCGCGGAGTCGAAGATTATCAGGTCTGCCTCCTTCTCCTTCACCTCGCGGGCGAGCTCCTCCGCCTTGCCCGTCCCGACGCCATACTTTGCGTGGTGCAAGAATCCCTGCGTGACGACGCCGACCGGCTCGTAGCCCGCGGCCCGCGCGAGTGCGTCGGCCTCTTCTATTGTGTCCCTATCGGGACGTGTGACGAGGAGGGCCCTGTTCATGCTCACATCGAGCTGGAGGCGCCGCCTTCGAGCTCGGACATCGAGACAAGGAGGTTGATCTTCAACTGATGCATGAGCTTTCGGGTGAGCGCGATGTCGGGCTTGAGCTTCTTGGACTCGACCATCTTTATCACAGAGGGCTTCTCGTTCAGGAGCATCCCCAGCTGGTCTTGGGACAGGCCCTGCTTCTCCCTCGCCTGCCTGATCTTGAGGCTATAGTCCGGGTCCACGTCATACTCCGGCTCGATCCTCGGCTGGGACATCGTCCTCGTCGTGTTCTGGAACGGGGACGGGCGCGGCTTCGGCGTCAGGGCGGGGCCCCAGAGGCCTCCCCAGCCTCGCGCACGTGTCGCATACCACCATCGTCGCGCCGTCTATCTCCACTCTGTTTGGAACACGGAGCGGAGAGCCGCAGACCTCACACTGGGCCTTCACAAAGCCTCGTGAATCGGAAGGTGCCTTAAAGTTTCGCTCCTAGAAACCGACATCCCGCAGACCTTTACATAGACATCGTGAGGAGCCGACCGAGGACGGGGATCTCGCTCGCGACTACTCGACGGCCGGAAGCAGTTCTCGGTGATGCTCGACTATGAGTTCGGCCCCGGGACGAGCAAGGCACTCCCGAAGACTGGCCTCGGCTTCGTCTACTCGAAGCGCTCGGACAGGCTGAAGCAGGTCATCCACGAGGAGAAGCTCTTCGCCACAATCAGGCCCGCCGGCATCATCGCTCCCACCTTCTACGGCGCGACCGTCCTCATCAAGTCCAGGGCCTACGCGCAGAACACGGTGACCGTCGACCAGGCAGCGGTCCCTTTCGTCCGCGAGGGCAAGTCCGTCTTCTGCAAGTTCGTGCGAAAAGTCGGCAAGCACGTCCTTCCGTATGGGGAGGTCGCGGTGCTCGATCCCGACGGGAACGTGATAGCGGTCGGCTGCGCCAAGGTGCACGGGGACTACATGCGCGAGTTCAAGCACGGGGTGGCCGTAAAGACCCGCGCATCCGCGAGCAGGGAATCCGCTCCAGACGAGTGAGGGCCTGGGCTCGGCCCCTCTCATTCATCGATGACTTTAAGGCAGGGACTCGCTAGTGAGAGCTAGGCGACTTCCGTGGGAATGAAACTCAACGACAGGAACGCGCGGAGGATGATGGAGAAGATGGGGATAAATCAGAAGGAGGTCCCCGACGTGGAAGAGGTCATCATCCGGACTGCCACCAAGGACCTCGTCATCAGCGGAGCTTCCGTCTCCGAGGTGAACTTCCAGGGGAACCGCGTCTTCCAGGTGGCGGGCGAGGTCGAGGAGATGGCCAAGGAGGTCAAGAAGTTCTCGGACGACGACATAGTGCTAGTGCAGCAGCAAGCGAACGTGACACGAGAAAAGGCGGTAGCGGCGCTGGAGCAGTCAGACGGTGAGGTGGCGAAGGCAATACTTCTCCTGACGTCCTGAGCCGACCCCGATTGTAGGTCTGCTCAGTCTCCAGTGTAGCCCTCTGGGGCCTTGAAACTGTCCTCGGTCGTGTGGACCTCCGACCATTCGTGCCCGCAGTGCTTGCACCTGTAGGTGTATCGAAAATCCTCGATGTCCACGATTGAGGGTTCGCCCTCGCTCAACTTGATTGGCGACCCGGTGAGGACCGGGGTCACGGGGTTCGTAACCATCGCCCTCTCGATGATCGGGTTTGCGAGCCCCGGCCGAGGTAAGTTCTCCTCAAGCTCCTCCGAGTCCACCTCCTCCTTCTTCACCAGCCGAATCTCGAACCTTCGGCCGCAAGACGGGCAGTGACGGAAGAAGGTCTTGACGCTCGACAAGGCCTTTGCCTTCATCATCGGGCCTTTACTTAAGCGTCCTCATCTCGTCACGCCAGCCGGCGCAGGGGCCGGAATGTCCCTCCCAACTTTACAAACGTGCAGATATGCATAAATACGGTTCTCCAAAGCAACGGAAGCACAGAATTTCCAAATGGTTGTAGTAAGTCCTGAGCTTGCAATCGCCGCAGCGATAGTGATGGCTGGCGGCCTGATAGGGACCGGTATCGCACAGCAGGGTATCGGCGCGGCGGGCATGGGGATAATCGCAGAGAAACCCGAGAAGTTCGGCCAGGTTCTCTTCTTCTTCGTCATCCCGGAGACGTTGTGGATCATCGGCTTCGTCCTCGGTGTAATCCTGCTCCTCAACATCCTGTAAAGAGGGCTGTCTAGCCATGATGGGCGTAGACGCCTTACTCAAGGAAGTCGAGGACAGGCGCAAAAAGGCCCTAGAGGCCCTCGAGGCCGAGTACGCGGCCAAGCGCGACGAGGTCAAGAAGCGCACCGAAGAGCAGCTCGCCTACATCATGGAGAACGCCAAGAAGGAGGCGGCAGTGGCCTCCCAGAGGGAGAAGATCAGGATCCAGGGGGCTTCCAAGCTCCAGGCGAAGAAGATAATGTTCGACGCGACGGAGAAGATGCTCGAGAGCAACATCGGCGCCCTCAAGCAGTCCCTCGCAGAGCTCGCCTCGTCGCCCGCTTACCCCGAGCTCCTGCAGAAGATGGCGCGCTACGCCTCCAAGAGGCTCGGGGGCAAGATCGCCGTGACCTGTCGCAAGGCCGACGAGGCGACGCTAAAGGCAGCGGGCGCCAAGGTCGCGTCCGCCGACCTCAACTCCATGGGCGGGTTCGTCGCCGACTCGGAGGACGGGACCCTCGAGCTCGACCTCACATTCGAGGAGCTCCTGCGCGGGCGCGAGGACGACGTGCGCGCCGCCATCCTTGGGAAGGAGTAACGGTGGATGAATGAGTTCGACCCAGTTCGCGGGCCTGGGCAGGCTGCGGGCACTCTCGCTATCCTTCCTCAGCAAGGAGAAGCTCTACGAGCTCTCCAGGGCCAAGGACACCGCCGAGATTGCGCAGCAGCTCGAGTCGACCTGGTACGGGCCTGAGGTCGAGTCGGCTGCGGCCGTCTACAAGCCCCCTGAGCTCATCGAGATCGCCCTGAACAGGCACCTCGTCAAGATAAACAGGTTAGCGATCCAGGCCGCCCCACTCTTCGGCAAGCAGGCCCTCCTGGCCTACCTCTCAAAGTGGGACATCGAGAACATCGAGCTCATACTCGCAGCGAAGTCCCTCGGCAAGGGCCTCGAGGAGACGGAGGCGTTCCTCGTCTCCTCGCGCAACCTCCCCGTTGGCCTCTCGTTCAACACCATCCCACTCAGCGAGCTCCAGGTGCTCCTCCAGCAGCCGGACGTGGAGGCTGTCATCAACTACCTAGTGAAATACGGCTACGGCGCCATCCTCCTCCAGCAGCTCGGCGAGTTCAGGAAGACCGGCGACCTCGGCGTCTTCACGGGGGCTCTGCAGAATTACTTCTACTCGAAGCTCCTCTGGGAGCTGCGCTTCCTCAGGGGGGACGAGGGGGTGCTGCGCGAATACATCAAGTCGGAGATCTCGAAGAAGGATATCCTGAACTTCCTAAAGGCCCGAGAGTCCAAGCTCGAGAGGGACACCTTCGCGAAGCACGTCATCGAGGGCGGGCTCGTCCCGAGCGCCAGCCTCCTGGAGGCTTACGCCTCGGCGGACGTCTCCGATATGGCGAAGAGATTCGAGCCTTGGTTCGACCTCAGCGCTCCCCTCGAGGCCTACACAAAGTCCGGGAACCTCACCGAGTTCGAGGTCTCTCTGGACAAGATGATCATCACAAAGTTCCTGCCCAGGTTCAGGAGCCTCCCCATGTCGCTCACCTCGGTCTTCGGCTTTGTCATCCAGGCGGAGGTGGAGAGGCAGAACATCAGGAGGATAACTTACGCGAAACAGTATGGGATGACCGAAGAATACATAAAGACGGTAATTCTGGCGGCATGATAAACACATGAGCTCGAGGACTCAAGCTCTTGTCGGAAAGATCGCCGTCGTCGGAGAAAAAGAGCTCGTTCTCGGTTATCGGCTTCTAGGCGTCGAGGACGCAGTCCCCGTGACCAGGCAAGACTCGCAAAAGGCGGTGATGGACCTGTTCAACTCTGGGAAATACAACCTTATCATCGTTGGAAACGAGGCCCGCAAAGGATTGTCGCCCGCGGTCCTTGACAAGCTCGAGTCTTCCATCGTCCCCCTCGTCGTCTTCATGCCCTCGGCGGACGGCGCAGAGGTGGCCGAGGAGTCCCTCTCCAAGCTCGCAAAGCGCGTCCTTGGCGTCGACATAAAGATGGGGAATTAGAATGAGCAAGAGTAACAACACTGGCGTGGTCTACAGGGTCTCAGGTCCGGTCGTCGCAGCAAAGGGGCTGGAAGGGGCGAAGATGTTCGACGTCGTCCGCGTCGGCGACCTCGGTCTGGTCGGCGAGGTCATCAGGCTCCAGGGAGACACGGCCACGCTCCAGATCTACGAGGACACGACGGGCCTCAAGCCCGGAGAGAAGGTCGTCAACACCGGTCAGGCGCTCTCCGTCGAGCTCGGGCCTGGCCTCCTCACCTCCATCTACGACGGGATCCAGCGCCCTCTCGACGTCCTACGGAAGGAGAGCGGCGACTTCATCAGCAGAGGGCTAGTCATCCCCGCTCTCGACGAGAAGAAGAAGTGGGAGTTCAAGCCTGTGAAGAAGGCGGGAGACAAGGTCGTCCCCGGAGAGATCCTCGGCACGGTCCAGGAGACCCCCCTAATCTCTCACAAGATCATGGTCCCTCCCGGAGTGAGCGGAGAGCTCAAGGAACTAAAGGCCGGAAGCTTCACGATCAGAGAGAAGGTCGGCTCAATCAAGGCCGCAGAGGGCGACGTCCCCGTCTTCCTCGCCACCAAGTGGAGGGTCAGGATCCCGAGGCCGCTCACAAGGAAACTCCCGCCCGACACCCCGCTCCTCACAGGGCAGAGGGTCTTCGACACATTCTTCCCGCTTGCAAAAGGCGGGACCGCTGCAATCCCCGGGCCGTTCGGCTCTGGAAAGACGGTCTCCCAGCAGCAGCTGGCAAAGTGGTCTGACGCAAGCATCATCGTCTACGTAGGCTGCGGAGAGAGAGGAAACGAGATGACGGAAGTGCTCGCGACCTTCCCCGAACTCGAAGACCCCCGCTCAAAGAGGCCGCTGATGGAGAGGACCATCCTCGTCGCCAACACGTCCAACATGCCCGTCGCTGCAAGGGAGGCCAGCATCTACACGGGAATCACGATAGCCGAATACTACAGGGACATGGGATACGACGTCGCTCTCATGGCAGACAGCACCTCAAGGTGGGCCGAGGCCCTGAGAGAGATCTCGGGCAGGCTCGAGGAGATGCCCGGCGAGGAAGGCTACCCCGCATACCTCGGCCGAAGGCTCGCGGAGTTCTACGAGAGGGCAGGACGCGCAGTCGTCCTCGGCCCCGGCGACGACAGGACCGGCTCGGTGTCGGTGGTCGGAGCGGTCTCGCCTCCTGGCGGAGACTTCTCGGAGCCCGTCTCGCAGAACACCCTCCGTGTCACCAGGGTCTTCTGGGCGCTCGACGCCAGCTTGGCTGCGCGCAGGCACTTCCCATCTATCAACTGGCTCAACAGCTACTCGCTCTACACCGATGACCTCCGCAACTGGTACGTCACCAACATCGGGAAGGACTGGCCTGGCTTCCGCAGCGAGGCGCTGGAGATCCTCCAAAAGGAGGCAGAGCTCCAAGACATCGTCCAGCTCGTGGGCTACGACGCGCTCCCAGAGTCGGAGAAGGGGACGATGGACGTCGCGAAGATGATCAGGGAAGACTACCTCCAGCAGAGCGCCTACGACCCGGTGGACACCTACTCGTCCATCAGGAAGCAGTACCTCATGATCAAGGCGATACTGGACTTTGGGCACATGGAGGCCGAGGCTCTCAAGACGGGCGCCACCGCGACCCAGGTCGCCGCCTTCCCGGTCAAGTCCAAGATATCGAAGATCAAGTGGACCCCGGAGGACCAGGTCGAGGCCTTCATCAAGGAGGTCGAGGCCGACATGGCCCAGCAGTTCGCCGGCCTGAGACAGGAAATCAAGGTGCAACAGTAAATGCAGCCAGTTTCACACAAGACGGTAAACCAGGTAGCCGGGCCTCTGATCTTCGTCGACAAGGTCGAGAACGCGGCGTACGGCGAGATGGTCGAGATCACGAACGCCGTGGGCGAACGGGTCCGTGGGCAGGTGCTCGACTCGCGCGCGGGGCTCGCGATCGTCCAGGTCTTCGGTTCGACCATGGGCCTCAACGTCGGCCAAACGTCGGTCCGCTTCTTGGGGGAGACCGCAAGAATCTCAGTCTCAGACGAGATGCTCGGCCGCGTCTTCGACGGGTTGGGCAACCCACGAGACAAGGGCCCCACAATCGTCTCGAAGCAGAAGGTCGAGATAGTCGGCTCGGCCATGAACCCCTACAGCAGGGAGGAGCCCTCGGAGTTCATCCAGACAGGCATCTCCACGATAGACGGCATGAACACCCTCGTCAGGGGCCAGAAGCTCCCGATCTTCTCAGGGAGCGGGCTCCCGCACAACGCGCTCGCCGCGCAGATCGCGAGGCAGGCGAAGGTGCTCAGCGCCTCCGAGAGCTTCTCCGTGGTCTTCGCCGCGATGGGGATCACCAGCGAGGAGGCCAACTACTTCATCCGCCAGTTCGAGGAGACGGGCGCCCTCGAGAGGACCGTCCTCTTCCTCAACCTGTCGTCTGACCCCTCGATGGAGAGGATACTCACGCCCAGGCTCGCCCTTACCACGGCGGAGTTCCTTGCCTACGAGCGGGAGAGCCACGTGCTCGTCATCCTCACCGACATGACGAACTACTGCGAGGCCCTACGAGAGATCTCGGCGGCAAGGGACGAGGTCCCCGGGAGGAGGGGCTTCCCAGGATACACGTACACAGACCTCTCGACGATCTACGAGCGCGCGGGCAAGATAAGGGGCCGAAAGGGCTCGATCACGCAGATCCCGATCCTCACCATGCCGGCGGACGACAAGACTCACCCCATCCCGGATCTCACCGGCTACATCACGGAGGGGCAGATCTACGTCAGCAGGGACCTCGACAGGGCGGGCATCTACCCCCCGATCGACGTCCTCGAGAGCCTCTCCAGGCTCATGAACCAGGGAATCGGCAAGGGCAGGACAAGGGAGGACCACAGGGGCCTCGCGGACCAGCTGTACGCCTGCTACGCACAAGGAAAGGACAACCGCGCTCTCTCCGCCATCGTCGGCGAAGAGGCGCTAAGCGACACCGACAGGAAGTTCCTCAAGATAGCCGACAGGTTCGAGAAGATGTTCGTGAAGCAGGGAATCAACGAGGACAGGAGCATCGAGCAGACGCTCGACCTCGGCTGGGAGGTCATCGCCCCGCTCGCGGACTCTGAGATCAAGAGGATTAAGCCGGAGATGATAGAAAAGTACCGGCGAAGATCCATGACACCTACACCGACGGCGACCACCAAGCAATAGGGAAAAATCGATGCCGACCCCGATCAACGTCCGCCCCACACGGATGGAATACCTGAGGACCATCCGCAGGATAGCGGTCTCGCGAAAGGGGTTGAAGCTCCTGAAGCTCAAGAGGTCCGCCCTCATCTTCGAGTTCTTCGCGGTCAGCAAGACGGTCGCGTCCCTGAGGAGCGGGCTCCAGGCCAAGCTCCACACGGGGTACGAGGGCATCCACAACACGGAGATGTTCGTGGGCACGTTGAGGCTGGAATACGAGTCGATGCGCATCCCCAAGATGCACGAGCTGACGCTAAAGTCCAAGAACATCATGGGGGTGAAGATCCCGGAGCTCTCAGGGGAGGGCTCAGGCGGGGCGGGTCAGGAATACCTGCTCGAGGTCCCGACCGCGATCAACCAGTCGATCAAGGCCTTCGAGGACGTCCACAAGCTCGTCATAGACGTCGCAGAGAAGGAGACCGCCCTGAGGAAGCTGCTCGTCGAGATAGAGAAGACGAAGCGCAGGTCCAACGCGATTGAGAACGTCCTCATCCCGAGGCTGCAGGCCAACGCGAGATACATCAAGTTCAGGTTCGACGAGATGGAGAGGGAGAGCTTCACCAAGCTCAAGACGGTCAAGCGGAAGATAGCCCAGAGGGACGCGCAGTAGACATGCCAGAAGACGAGAAGAAGGAAGAGAAGCGGCGCATGGGCGTGCCCAAGTTCTACTACTGGGCCAAGTCTCCGCCCAAATTCAGGAAGGCGCAGACCTCACCGATCAACGTCCAGCAGAAGAGGTTCTACCTCGTGCAGCTCGCCTTCAGGACCGCCAAGGTCACCGCCCTCGTGATGGTGCTCCTCCTCTTCTTCACGAGGATCTGATAGCACTTGTCACAAGACTACACCGAGACGCTGAAGAGGATCAAGGAGACCGAGGAGGCGAGCAGCAGGGAGATACTCGAGAGGAGGAAGGCCCTCGAGGAGCAGCTGCGCCAGCTCGAGGAGCAGGCCAACGCCCAGATAGCGGATGCGAAGAAGAAGGGGGAGGCGCTGGTCGCCGACGACGTCGCGAAGACCTCGAAGGCAGCGCAGAAGGAGGCCGACACCGCACTGGCGGCGGCAGATCGGGACGCCAAACAGGTCTCGGGAAAGAGGCTCGACAAGGCCGCCCTCAAGAAGATAGACGACAGCGTAATCTTTTCAGAGCTCAAGTGACACCGACGAATGCTAAAGCCCGCCCAGATGCAGAAGGTCGCAGTAGTAGGGACCAAGGAGGAGAGGCCCCGGGTGGTCTCCATGCTCTACGACATGGGCGTCCTCCACATCGAGCCCCTGTCCAAGGAAGCGGCCTCCGTCCTTAGGCCCGAGTCAGATGTCGGCGGGAACAAGGAGATCTCCGAGGAGCTCCTCAGGATAAGGTCGCTCGAGTCTGCCCTCCCCCCCACGCCCGTTAAGGGGCAGAGGAAGTTCTCCTCTCTCAGAGAGGTGATCGAGGCTTCGAGGTCCGTCGGAATCGACCAGGAGGTCTCCAAGCTCAAGGAGCACCAGGAGAGGCTCTCGACCCAGCTCGACGACCTCGCGAACCGGGTGGCCCTCGTCCAGAACCTCCAGTTCGTGAAGGATGAACCTCAGCATCTTCGACCTCGAGGCCGCCGTCTCCTTCTTCGGGACGGTCCCCGCCGCCAATTACGCCACGCTCATCCAGAACCTCCCCTCCGCGGAGGCCGCGGTCGCCTACTCCTCCGGGAGCGACCCGATCAAGGTCATCGTCACCGTCCCGAGGGCGGGCCTGGAGAAGTTCGGCTCGGTGATCCAAAAGGCGGACGTGAGGCTCACGCGGGTCCCGGCGCTCAGGGGGACCGCCTCGCAGGCCCTCGCGAACCTGGAGGAGGAGCGGAGGCTGAAGCAGGCCGACCTCGCCGACACGGACGCCAAGCTCCTCGCCATCTCGCAGCAGCACTACACGATGATCTCGCAGGTCGAGGAGCAGCTCTCCATCGAGGCCCGGCAGCTCGAGGTCCTGAACAACTTCGGGTTCACCGAGAGCGCCTTCGCAGTGGAGGGATGGGTGCCCCGCCAAGCGGGTGGGGGCGCTCAAGGACGCCCTGGGACAGACCGCCCCCTCGACGAGGCTCTTCGAGATTCACCAGGAGGCCCACGACGAGCACGACGCCCACGCAGGCCCTCCCACCCTGCTCGAGAACCCCAAGCGCCTGAAGTTCTTCGAGTCGTTCATCCGCTTCTACACCATGCCGATGTCGAACGAGGTGGACCCGAGCTTGATATTCGCCTTCGCGTTCCCGATCTTCTTCGGGCTCATGCTCGGGGACGTCGGCTACGCCATCCTGATCCTGCTCATCGCCGTCTGGATAATCAGGAGGGTCAACCACCCCGAGAGGAAGACGGTGATCCCTGCCTTCCTGAGGTCGTTCGTCGCGAAGATCCTCCGGCCCGTCCAGTTCAAGAAGCTGGCGAAGGCCCTGATCCTCGGCTCGATAGCAGGGATAGTGATGGGCTTCACGCTCAACGCGTACTTCGGGTTCCCGGTCAACCAGTATCTCTTCGACTGGCTCAACACCAACGCCCACACGAGCCTCCCCGCCGACGGGGTCTTCCTCAACCCCATCTCCACGAGGGGCCTGAAGACGCTCCTCCTCTACTCGGGCTACATCGGGCTCTTCATGGTCTCGTTCGGCCTGGTGCTCGGGATGCTCAACGCCTACTGGATGAACATGAAGAAGCACGTCCTCGGGAAGGTCGGCTGGCTCTCCGTCGCCTGGGGCCTCTCGCTCTTCGGGCTCACCCTCCTCAAGCACGGCAACGTCAACCCCGGGCAGAACCCGGTCGCCGGGGTGTTCATCGGGATGGCTGTGGTCGGCGTCGGGCTCATCATCTTCGGAGAGGGCAAGCTCGCCGTCATAGAGCTCCCCTCCATCGTAAGCCACGTGATCTCATACACAAGGCTCCTGGGCATCCTCCTCGCCTCCTATGTGCTAGCGTTCGTGATAGACAGCCAGGCGGTGGGCACGAGCGCCGCCCCGGGCCTGGTCTACGGCGGGATAGCCTTCGCGATCTTCGGGGTCGTGCTCCTGGCCGTCGGGCACATCTTCAACCTCGTCCTGGGGATCTTGGAGCCTGGCATCCAGAGCGCAAGGCTCCTCTACGTCGAGACCTTCTCCAAGTTCCTGCACGGCGGCGGAAGGGCCTTCTCGCCCTTCAAGGGGCCCCGGACCCACACGCTCAGCGACGTAGTGAAAGAAGCGAAGTAAGGGCCTCTATCCCTTCATCGCTTTCTCTTGGATCAGGTCTATCTGCTTCTGCCTGATTTCCGTGAAGAGGTTGCACCAGTCGCGACCAGAGACGACCAGCTCGAACTCCTTGAGCTTCGCGTGGACGCACATCCCGCGCTCCAGGATGTCAGCGTTCAGCGGGTCGTTGGGCTTGAACCAGACACAGGCGAGGCAGTTCTGAGACTGCCAGGTTATCCTCTTCAGGCTCTTCTGCGGCTCGGGCTCATCCTTTGCGCTCACGGCCTCAAAGGAGGCGACATTGTTACTTAAGCCTCGCTCGTCTTTTGCACTGGCGTCTCTTTCCCCGCAAGCCTCTCCAGAGCGTGGCGAGTCCCGCTCTTGAAGTGGCCTCCAGTCCATCCCGAAGTTAGCTTGAAGAGGCCCGTGAAGTTCACCTCCCACCTGGCCTCGATGGCGTTGCCCACGACCCTCACGACCTGCACCCCCTTGAAAGGGCCTGAGGTGTAGTTCGACGTGAGCGTCTTCGAGGCGTCGTCGGCGGTGATCTCGACCTCGCCCGAGCCACCAAAGGCGAACTTCGACCCGGCCTTGACCACCACCCTTCCCTGTCTTTCATCCCTCGTTGCTATCTGCAGCGACCTCGTCCCGTGCCAGTACTCGGGAATCCTGTCTATGTCGGAGACCCTCGCCCAAACTTCCCCGGGGTCGCCCTCGAACTCGACTCGCTCCTCGATTAGCACGAGGGAGAGCCGGCGCACGCCGCTATAACGATTATTAGGCCGACGGTCTTCTAAGAGCCAGATATCATGGTCTACTCAAGCGTGAACTACAAGTTCGTCCAGAAGTTCGACGTCCCCGTGGAGGAGGCCTTCGCGTGGGCCATAGACTACGACCCAGGCCCGGCGGACTGGAAGAGGATGGGCCTCGAGGGGACGAGGAAGATCAAGAAGCTCACCGACGACGCGATCATCCTCTACGACACGAGGAAGACCGTCAAGGGGCCCGTCACCAAGACCCGGCTCATCCGCATCGACCACGCGAAGCGCTCCTTCGTGAACACCCACATCGGGGGCCCTACTCCCCACTCCCAGTTCGTCTACGAGTTCTTCCCGGAGGACGATGGCGGGTCGAGGCTCGAGTTCACAGGGATGCTCCTCCTGCCCAAGAAGATGCCCAAAGGAGAGGTCGCCAAACTGGCCGAGGAGGAGCGGAAGGGCGACTCCAAGATCTGGGTCAACTTGGGGAAAGCGATGGAGAGGGAGCTAAAGTAGGTTCTCTGCTTGGTAGTCGTCTCCACAAGGTACGAGTTCTCTCAGCACTTCAACGCCCCCGCCGCCGAGGCCTTTGCCTGGTGCACCGACTACGACCCAAAGGACCACAACCTCATGGGCCTCAAGGGATTCAGGAAGGTGACCAGGGTGTCTGATGACACCATCCTCCTCGAGGACACGCTCTACCCAAACGGGAAGGCCACGACCAAGAAGAAGCTGATCAAGACTGACAAGGAGAGGACTACCTACTTCAACCTCCACCTGACCGGCCCGAACAAGAACTCTCTCTACTTCTACCGGATAATACCCGAAGGACCGGGTCCCGGCTCGAGTATACGGGCTACGAACTCACATACCCGAAGACGGCCCCCGGCAAGAAGCAGCTCGCTGCCACTGCGAAAGCCGACGCAGCAGCTAGGACGAAGGAGTGGGGTCTCCTCGCGAAGGCGATGGAGAGGGAGCTACGCGGGAAGCGTAGCTAGCCCGCCCTCACGCTTCTCTTACTCGCACTTGCTATAGCCACAGGCGTTGCATTTGTAACATCCCGCCTCGAAGATTATGGCGTTCTCCTTGCAGTCGGGGCAAGTGCCTCCCTGCAAGAGCGGCGTCGCCGACTCCTTCTTCACCTTGCCGGCGGTGATGGACCTCGAGCGCCTTGGCCACCGCGTCTGGGATCGACAGCAGCTGTATCCCCTCCTCCCACGAGACGTACTTGCCGCGGATGCCCTTGAGCATCTTGGTCACGCTCTGGATGTCGCCGCCGTGCTGCAGGTAGAGACTGATTAGCCTCCCTATCGCCTCGGCGTCGGCCTTCTCGTCGCCGCCAAGCTTGCCCAGCGTCACGAAGACCTCCTTGAGCTTCCCGGTCTCGTCGGAGTTCGCAGTGACGTAGAGCCCTCCCTGCGGGAGCTTGAGCTTGAGGGTCCCTTCCGGTCATTACCTTAGGCCTATCGAAGGCCGTCGCCGTCTCCATCTTTGGCTCCGCTACCGCCCCCTCCTTCTTCTTGTCGACGTTGGCGGTCTCGAGTATCCCCTCCCTGCTGCCCTCCCTGTAGACCGTGATGCCCTTGCACCCGAGCTTCCACGCCTCGAAGTAGATCTTCCCGACCTCCTCCTCGGAGATGTCCTGGGGAAGGTTGACCGTGCTCGATATCGCCGTGTCGATGTGCTTCTGGATGGCGGCCTGCATCTTCACCCTCATCTCAGGCTTGATCTGGTGGGCGGTGACGAAGTATGGCGGCAGCTTGCTCTCGTCCGTCACGCGGAAGACCCTCATGTACTCCTTGACGAGCGGGTGCCAGACCTTGAACTCGCCCTCGCTGAGCGACTTGCTCCTCCTCGTGTAGTAGAGGGCGAAGACGGGCTCGACGCCGCTGGACGACCCGACGAATATGGAGCCCGACCCGACGGGGGGCACGGTGGTGATCGCCGAGTTCCTTATGCCCTGTCTCTTGATCTTCTCCTTGACCTTCGTGTCGAGCCTCTGGACGAAGGGCTGGGCCAGGTGCTTCTTCGCCTCGAAGGCCGGGGCCGGGCCTTTCTCCTTCGCCAGGTCGGTGGAGTAGTCGTAGATGATGTTGGTGACCCTCTCGAAGAGCTTGTCGACGAACTCGACGGTCGCCTCGTCGTCATACTTCTTGCCCAACTTGATGAGCATGTCTCCCAGCCCCGTGGTCCCGACGCCGACCCTCCTCGACCATAGGGAGGCCTTCTTCTGCTGGGGGAGCGGGTGCTTGTCCGCGTTGTAGTCTAGGACGTTGTCGAGGAACCTGGTCGCGTACTGCGCCGCCTTCGTCAGGCCCGTCCAGTCGATGCTGGCGCGGTCCGTGAACGCGTCCTTGACGAAGGAGCTGAGGTTGATCGATCCCAGGCAGCAGCACCCATAGTTCTCCAGGGTCTGCTCGCTGCACGGGTTGACGCCTTCGACCGCCATCCCGTTGTACTCCGTGGTGGAGTCCCTCTTGATCGTGTCCCAGAAGATCAGACCCGGCTCGTCGCTCTGCCACGCAGCCTTGACCAGCTGGTTCCAGATCTCCTTGGCGCGGACCGTCTTCTCGAACTTTACCTTCTCGTTCTGGAACCTGAGCGTAAAGTCGGCATCCTTCTCGACCGCCTGCATGAACTCGTCGGTTATCTTGACGGAGATGTTCGCGTAGTTGACCTTCTTCAGGCCCTTCTTCACGTTGATGAAGTCGAATATGTCCGGGTGGTCGACGCGTATAGTTATCATGAGCGCGCCCCTCCTGCCCGCTTGGCCGATCGTGCCCGTCGTCGTGGACAGGAGCTCCATGAAGGAGACCGACCCGGAGCTGACTATGGCCGAGTTGTTGACGGGAGTGCCCCGCGGCCTGAGCAGCGAGATGTCCGTTCCCACCCCTCCGCCGAAGCTGTAGGTCCTCGCGGCCTCTTTGCACCAGTCGAATATCCCCTCTATCGAGTCCTCCCTGATCTTGAAGAAGTAACAGTTGAGAAGCGTAGACCTTCTCGATTGACCTGCACCGAACATGATCCTTCCACCTGGGACGAACTTGAAGTCGTCAAGCAGCCAGTAGAACTTGTCGGTCCACTCGTGCTTCTTCTCCGCGTTGGACTCGACCGAGGCGAGCTCGCTCGCGACCCTCTGCCATAGTTGCTTTGGGACTTTCTCGACCTGCTTGCCCGTCTCGTCTCTTAGCGCGTACTTCTCGTAAAAGACACGCGCCCTGAGCTCGTCCCCACCGAACGCGTCAAGCGTCTCCTGTGGAAGCACTACCTCAGCCTTGTGGAGCTGTTGCTCCTCCATCACACCACCTTCCTTCTTTGAAGATTCAATCTCAGTTGTCAAACACTAAATCGCGCGCTCTCTCCATCCGACGTGCTTTATCTAATTCGTGGTGAAGCATTTCTTCACCCACCAACCCTTAAATCCTCTGGATGCCAGCTTGGTCCCGTTCACTTCCGTAACTTCGCAGAGTTTCACGCTTACCGAGTGATGACGACACGGGGAAACGAGTTGAGGCCTAGAAGATACTAGGTCTCGGCCCACGAAGATTTGCGGCCAATAACCGCGTGTCAACATGTGTTGACGAAGAGCGCGCCTGACTCCGAGAGACTACTCGACTGTCGAATACTGGGCCGTCGCCGTCGACCTGCATTTTGTGCACCGCTCAGTCTTTGCAGGAAGTTTCGTGCCGCAATTCCTGCAGAATGACACGAGCCTCTCGATCCCGAAGAACTCCAGCCTTGGAGTCGCGTTCACAGCCAGGTTATAGATTCCCCTGAGGTCGAGCGACGATGCGTCGAGGTAGACCGAAAGCCCTCCCGTCGCACCCTGCCCCAGCTTGCCGATGTGGTTCATGACGTCCGGGTTGTTGAGGTCCATCCATCGTGAGCCTCGCCGCCTGCGAGTAGCCCCTCCTCTCGAGGCTCTGGAGGTTCGCCCTCCCGTATCTCTCCGAGTCGAGGGCCGCGAGCCTCGCCGCCCCGTCCTCCTCGATGAGCGCGATGCCCAGCCGCTCGCCGCGCCCGGACTTCTCCGACGCCGACTGGGACGCGGTCCCGAGGATCTTCGCTGCGAGGTCCGCCCTGGCCGCAAGGGTCGTCTCCTTGTTGAGCCCGAAGAGCGCCTCGTCGAGGCCGACCAGGTTCATTATCAGAGGCATCACCTCCGAGCTGACGCTGTCCGAGCCGAAGCTGAGCGCCGGGAGCAGCCCCTTGTTCATCACCCTCTCGAGAAGGTGCCTTCTCGTCACCAGGGCGTCCGCGGCCACGCCCATCAGCATGGAGAGCTTGGCCCTGAAGTAGGTCTCGTCCTGGTTCGACTCGTAGGAGAGCCTGGGGAGGTTGATGCCGAGGTTGTGCAGGACGCTGACGTTGTCGCTCTGCTGGTCTTTGGGAAGGACCCCTAGGTTGATCCCCAGCGCGCTCCTCTTCTGGCCTGTGGGGAAGAACGAGACCTTCCCGCCGTGGAAGACTATCGCAGCCGCGTCCTTGAGGTACGAGGACTCCTCGGACTTGTTGGGCTTCGCCAGCAGCAACCTCACCTCCGGCCTGGTGGCCTGCTCGATGTACTCCCTGTAGGCGTCCATGGTGGCGCTGAGCGTCTTCTCCATGAGCTCGCGGCCAGCGTCGTCCTTGTCGTAGATGTCCAGCTGCAGCGTGACCGAGGGCTTCCTCAGCGGATGGAGGGAGGCCGAGACCTGGTCGAAGAACTTTGAGAGCGCGTCCGCGACGTCCTTCTTGGTCCTCGACCGGGTGAACTGCGCCAGATATTGGAGGAAGTTCCTGTAGACAATCTCCTGGTTCGCCTCCTTCTTGATGAGGGGCGTGATGTTAGCGATGACGTTGATCGCCTCCTCGAGGTTCGTTGGGCTCGGGAGCATCGGGACGCCCGGCAGCCTCCCCTTCGGGTTGAAACCTGAGGCCCTGACCGAGAGCAGGTCCAAGAAGATGGTGTCCGGGATGAGCGCCCAGGTCCCGGCCTCCGCGATGTAGATGTCCCCGTTGAGGTGCGCGTCCGAGACGTCCCTGGGGAGCTGCTCCAGGAGGAGGTACTCGGAGAAGACCGACTTGCCCGTCTGGTGCAGGAGGGACTCCGCGTCGCCCCCGTCAGCGCCCGCCTTTGCGAGGAGTTGCGTCACGTCGAAGACTGGCATCCCCAACCTCGTGAGCTTGTGCCTGTATTCCTCGAGGTTCTGCTCGACGAGGAGCGAGTTGACCATCTCCCTGATGAGAGGCGCCGTGAGATATTGCGTCTGGAACTTGTAGAGCCTGGACTCCGTCTCGCTCGTTATCTTCTGCGCGAGCTCGACCGGCATCCCTGCCTCCTTGACCAGCGACTGGAGTATCTTGTCAGCGTTGAACTCCTCCATCGCCATGCGAGTCGTCCTGACGTAGAGCTTGCCGCTCTCTATGAGCGACTGCTCCTCGATTTGGCGGGTGAGGTTGAGGACCAGCCTCCCGAGGTTCGTGACCGTGTATTTCCGCTCTTGTCTGTTGAGCTGGATGAGGAGCTGGCGCACGAGCTTCCTGAGGTGGTACGCGAACTTGCCGGACTCCTTCTTCGACTTGAAGCCCGCCAGCGACTTCAGCGCGCTGTAGGTGAGCGGGCCTTTCACGTTGAGAATTTTGAGGATCTCGAGCCTCTGGGGAGACGCGATGACACTGTAAATCGTCCTTACACGCCGGGGGGCGGCTTGCACGTTCCACGTGCTTCGAGGTCGAAACTATATAATGATGACATCCCACGGAGTCAAATAAAATCCACCGTCTCTGAGCGAAATTCTAGCAAGGATTCACCTTCATCTCTGGTGCGTCCTTCGCGTTTTGTTCGCACGAATACTTACGATTGCCTTGACCTTGGAGGGAGTTAAATCACAAGCCTGTGCAAGCCCACTAATGATCACGGAAGCGAACGTCACGGTCATGATCTCAGAAATGAAGCGCAGCATCCAGTTCTACGTGGAAACGCTGGGCCTCAAGCTCAAGTCGAGACACGCCGACCAGTTCGCCGAGGTCACGTGTCCAGGACTGACCATCGCCCTTCACCCCCTCGTCGAGAAAGGGCCAAGACCAGGCAATTCGGAGAGCCTTTCCATTGGATTCGGGGTCGCGGACCTCGAAGCTGCCATGACTAGTCTGAAGGGCAAGGGCGTCAACTTCAGCAGGGTCTCCAACGACGGACCGGTCAAGCTTGCCTTCTTCAAGGAGCCCAGACGGGAACCCACTATATCTGTCGCAGACATAGAAATGGGGATAGAGATACGTGGTGGGGTCGCCCGGATTTGAACCGGGGGTCTCAAGCGTTCTCGAACGCACCCATAGAGGAACGTTCCCAAGGCCTCTTCTTTTGATTTGAAGCCTAGACCAGACTAGCCCCAAGTTGTCTTGAGTTCAACATTGGCCTAGCCGACGACCCCTCTGCCTCCGCTCTCCAGCCCAATCGATAGTTATGCGTTCCCCTCGGCCGATTGTCCCTGGATGTCTATTCAAATCTCACAGTCGCGAATGTTCTAGGCGACCTCGCTCCCGCAGTAGGGGCATTTCACAATCTCCTCCTCGAAGGTCACCGTGTGCCTAAACTTGCGGCCGCAGTTTGAGCAGACGAAGTTCGACGCGGGGTTCGCCCGGAAGTCTGCCTTCGCGGATAACGACGACGCCTGGAGTCTGCCTCCTCCTACCCTTCATGCCGGAGTACAAGATCGGCGCCAGCACGAGCAGGACTATGATCGCGACCAGGCCTACTTCCAGCGAGATGTCTGCCATCAACCCACCGCCACGTCCGAGCAGTCCAAGCTCATCGTGACCGTCTGCCCCGATTCTAGGTGCGTAAGCGTGTAGATGTCAGAGGCGCTCATGGACCACGAGTTGCAGGTGATGGTCGCGTTCGAGATCCTCACGATGTACTGGTCGCCTTGCCCTTTGTTGACCGCGGAGTAGCCTTGGAAGGTGCCGGTGATGTACGAGTTTTGGGATTGCCTCTCGGTGTAGTAGTTGGCCACCGCCGCGAGAACGAGGATAAGGACCACGACGATCAGAAGGAACGCGACGATGTGACCAAACCCGCGCCTCTTCATCTCTCGTCGCCCTCCAGTTTGCCAAGAAGCCCAAGACGCAGCACGACGGCCTTCCTGATGAATGCGCTCTTCGACTCGTCCATCTCCTTCGCGGTCTGGACTATCAGGTCGTCCAAGTCCTCCCTCAGGGGGAACGACGCTGTAGCAAGCGCCTCCCTTTTCGTTGGGGCCCCCACCAGTTCTACCGCAAACTTCCATACCTCGACTCCCGGGTTGATCATGGGC
This sequence comes from uncultured archaeon, assembly GCA_963799775.1. Classification (GTDB taxonomy): domain Archaea; phylum Thermoproteota; class Nitrososphaeria; order Nitrososphaerales; family Gagatemarchaeaceae; genus Gagatemarchaeum. The sequence goes on along the minus strand of CAWCYD010000003.1, from coordinate 1,567,139 downwards.
ACGGTGACCTCCTCTGGGATAGCCATGATGAACCTGTCAACCCCGGCCTTCTTCGCCGTCCCCAGCTTGCTCTCCACATCGGTCGGGAAGACATAGCACTCCACGACCGTAGTCTCTGACCTCCTCTTGGCGAAGATGTCGACCGGACCGTCCTCTCCTAGGCGCTTGTCGATCTCGATTTCCTTGTAGCCCTCGGACACGAGTCTCTCAATCGCGTGCCTCTTCAGTTCCTTGTGCGTAAGCGACTCCGGCAAGGGCCCTCGCAGCAACTCCATCGTGTTATTAATTAAACTTATAGTAGCGCTACGAACAGAATTATCAATAAATATATTAATGGCGTTTGCAATACCGCGATGGCGAGACGAAGTTGGCTAGCCTCTCGGACCCAGTTACCGACGCCGCGATTATCATCCCGCTCTTGGTGGTGGCTTGGGCGGCCGCCTCTTCATTCAGACGGGTGAGGCCGACAGAGAGAGGTCTGGTCGAGCGGATGGGCAAGTACCACAAGTTCGCCCAGGGCGGCCTTGCCTTCGTAATGCCGTTCGTCGACAGGCTGATCAAAGTCAACATTACCGAAAGGATGACACCGGTCGAGCCGCAGGAGATAATCACCAAGGACAAGGTCTTCCTCAGGGTGGATGCCGTGATATTCTACAAGATCCGGCCCGACGAAGACTCGGTGAAGGCTTCGGAGTATAACGTCGCGAACTTCAACGCTCAGATTGACACCCTAGCCAGGACTGTCCTGAGAGACATCATCGGGGGGATGGACATGGTGGACGCCAACACCTCGAGGGGTCAGATCAACGGGAAGCTCCTGGAGCAGCTTGAGGAGCTCACCAACAGCTGGGGCATCCACATCACTCGCGCGGAGATCAAGGACATCGTCCCGCCCACCGACCTCGTCGCCTCCATGGAGGAGGTGCTCAAGGCAGACAATGTGCGCCAGGCCAACGAGAAGAGGGCCATAGCGGTGAGGGTGCTCGCCGAGGGCGAAGCCAACGCGACGGTGGCGACCGCAGAGGGCCAGAGGAAGTCGGCGATACTGAGGGCCGAGGGCGAGAAGCAAGCCGCAGTCTTGGTAGCAGAAGGCCAGGCGAGGGCCACCGAGCTCACACAGACAGCGCTCAATCAGTACTTCGTCGACAACGCGAAGGCATACAAAGAACTTGAGGTGACTCAGGCGGCGCTCGAGAACAACACCAAGTTCATCGTCCCCGAGGGAAAGTCGCTCACTCTGATAATGGACGAGAGGAGGAACCTCGCAGACACGATCACGCCTATCGTCCCAGCCCAGACGGGGCAAGATTCGTCCAAGAAGATGAATCAGACCAAGTAAGCTGAACCCCGACTTCTTGCAATCCCGGCGCTCTCGCTATGCGAAACGGAGGCTCTTCGTTGCATCTCCCAATCGGCCTTCGGACGTCCTAATACGCCCTGTGAATGAAGACTCTAGGGGGATCTCTTGGAGACGAACGGGTTGCCCTCAATAAAGTACCGCCACTCCTGCTCCTGTCCCTTGCTGATGCCTATTCTGGGGGAGGCCATGACCCGCACGGGCTTCTCCCTGCCCAAGACATAGAGCCTCGTTGACGTCACAAGATCCTCGCCGTTGAAGGCCCCATCGATTAAAAGCGCCTTGGTGAGCTTCCCGGGCCCGTTGGTAAGGTTTCCGATTTCTGAGAGGTTTCGGTTCTTGGTCATCTGCGTGATGCCCTCGACAGGCTCCAGCGCCCTGATCAGGACAGCCCCTGGCTGACCCTTCGCCTCGGTGGTGAAGTTGAGGCACCAGTGGGGCCCATAGGAGAAGAAGACATAGACGTGGCCTGCCTCGCCGAACATGATCGAGCTCCGCTTCGTCGGCCCTCGATACGAGTGGCTCGCCGGGTCGTCGCTCCCCCGATAGGCCTCGACCTCGACTATCCTTCCTGAGACCGGGCGGCCCCTGACTCTTCTGACGAGGGTGCAGCCTAGAAGGTCTCTGGCGACGTCCGGAGTGTAGCGCGAGAAGAATTCGCGGCCCAGGCGCTCCACGGAGAACTCCTGGGCCGAGCTCTCTTATCAGGGCCTTGCGACCCGAGTCGCGGCGAGGTAGCAAGGACTCAGCCTTGCTCGACTAGCTCCTGGTTCATCTGCAACTTGACTATGCTGTAGGACCAGATGAGTCCGCTGTCTTTGTAAGGACCTCATGTCGAGCAGCCTTGGAGACGTGAAAATCATGTGCGGAGTGGGGCACCGCTGGGGCATGAGCACCATCTGCCTCCGGATGACGTTCGTGAAGGTCTCCAATGCCTTGACATGGACGAAGTACTGGTATTCGGTGCCCAAGCTGCCCCCACAGTTAGGGGGTGTCTCGACTTGCCCGTTCACAGCCGAGAGATTAGCGGCGGCCGATTTCTTAAGCTAGTAAGGAAGAATGTTCTGAAGTCAACGGAAGACGCCCGGGCCGAAGCCGGTCGATGATCTCATTTTGTGGTGGGGAGGGCCGGATTCGAACCGACGATCCACAGGTATCGCCGCTCCGATGGGTAATCATCCACGCGAACGTGTCATCAAACTTTTGTCGTTTGACCACTGGAGCCTGTTGCCTTACCTGGCTGGGCTACCTCCCCATCCGGACTTGGCGAGCCAACGACCGGATTAAAAGTTCGTCGCAGCAGAAGGCTCTGCCGTGTCGGTCCTCAGACCAGCCTGGAGCTGCAGTTGGGGCACGTCCCCGCGAGCTTTCCCGTGCAAGACGGACAGAAGTGCATCCCGCACCCGCTGCAGGTCGAGTAGCCGAGACCTGGCTTGTGGCATCCGACGCACCCAGCGAGGGTGCCGACCAGCGCCATGAGCCCTAGGTAGGTGGCCCGAAGATGAAAATCGTTTCTGTTGACGCTGGAAGGACCTAGCCGCCCAGGTTCAGAGTCGAAGTCGAAGACGTCGAGCTGGTAACCACAGCACCCGCCGGGGCGGCGAAATACGACACGGTGAGGCTCGGCGAGATAGCATAGATGGCATTGAGATCGAAGGCTGCAACATACATCACGCCATTTACAGGATCGTAGGCCATGCCAGTCGGTCCGACCACGCCCAAGTTGACCGTCTCAAGGAAGGTGTTGGAGGTCGCATTGAAAACATTCACGCCTTTGCTAGTGTTGTTAGAAACCATGACCAGCTTCTTTCCTGAATTGTAACCCATCAAGTATGGGCTCGAATGCGACACACCGTCGCCAGGGTTCGCAATCACCGTGTTGGTCGAGCCGTTTATGACCGAGACCGTACCCGAGACGAAGTTCCCGACATAAATCAGGCCGTTGTCAGGATCGTACGCAATGCCTCTGGGAATCAGTTGGACATTGATTTGCGTGATCATGGTGTTGTTCGCAGGGTCGACGACCTCTACGGACGACCCTGCCGTCGTCACGTAGACAAGGCCGTTATCCGAGTCGTAGGCGACCCCTGTCGGGGTGTTGATTCCTGTGATACCCCTGATGAGGGTGTTCGTCGTCGCATTGATTATGCTAATGTCAGACCCCGATCCACCTGCCTCGAATATAGCGATGCCATGCTCGGCGACATAGAGGCAATTGTTCTTCGGGTCGAACGCGATGCCATCGGGCCTTGTCCCTGCGGTGTCAATCGTCTTGATGACCTGGTTCGATGCTCCGTCTATAACGCTCACAGTGCTGGACGCGTTGTTGGTCACGTAGAGGTAGCCGTTCGTCGGGTCGATGGCGATCTGCGCCGGACCCACACCCACGGGAATCGTCGTGACCAGCTTGTCGCTCGCTATGTTGATGACAGAGACCGTGCCCGTCGCATTATCTGTCACGTAGAGGTTCCCGTTCGCCTGGTCGAAGGTCACGCCTATCGGCGATGACAGGTCGTAAGCGGAACCCGTGGACGCGGCGCTGGTCGTCGTCGAGGACGATGAGCTCGTCGTCGAGGTCGAAGAAGTCGTGGTGCTGCTGGTCGTTGACTTGGAACCGGAGAGCTCAAGCGCCACAACCCCGGCTACCACGACCAGGAGGACGATCACTATCACTCCCAGAAGCGCGGAGCGGCCCAACCCGCTTCGACGTCTCAACTTGAGTGGACTCTACCTTCGAAGTATAAAAAAGGTGTTGCGATAAGACGAAGCTCTAGTGGGCTTCCGCGGAGAGCATGTCGATCTTCGTGACTATGCCCTCGACCTTGTCCCCAGTCGCGACAAGCACAGCGGGGACGAACTTGAAGAGCGAGAAGAGGGCCTCTATGGGCGTGTCCGTGCTCACTATGGGGAAGGTGGGCTGCATTATGCCAGAGATGGGTTTCGACAGGAGACTCTTAGGGCTCATCCGCCCCGCTGAGAAGCGCGACTATCTGGTTCTCCGTTATGGACCCGGCGAGCTTGCTGCCAGTGTAGACGGGAAGCTGCGAGATGTTGTTCTTCTTCATCAAATCTATGCTGTCAGCGATTGAGACGTTCGACTGGACCGAGGCGACCGGCGAGGACATAACGTCCGCCGCCTTCTTGCCCTCCATCCTGATGTGAGACCTCAGGGCCTCCGAGATCGATTTCATGGTGCTGAAGGAGGGGTCGACGAGGCCTGACTCTAGCTTCGCGATCAGCGACTGGCTCACTCCGGCGGCCTTTGCGAGTTCTGACTGGGTGATCCCGAGCTGGACCCTGATCTTCTTGAGCTGCTTCGGGTCTATTGTGGAGACAGACACGAACAACCCGTCTTGATATTCATATATGAATTTTCTGAAGGCTTCGTTTAGGACAGGTTCACGGGCTTGCCCGCGGCCCACGTCTCCTTCGGCAGGCGCTCCTTCCACTTTGCGAGGAACTCGAGGTTCATCCTTCTTGTTGCGCAGGTCGTCGGGGAGCATCACCGGGATCTCGTCGATTATCGGGTAGAACCTGCCGCACTTGTCGCAGAGCAAGACGCCGTCGACGACGACGTCCGGGTCATTGGAGGAGAACTCCATCATCCGCAACGGATAGAATTTGTCGATGGGGCAGGCGAGAATGTCAAGGAGCTTCCGGCGCATCGGCCCGATGTCACTTCAGCTTGATATAACGATTTGCGGACTTTGGCCCTCACATTCGGACAAAAGTTCTAATGAAGCAAGACCATTCGGGAAACTCCAGCATGAGCAGCAAGCTACCGAGGGCCAACCTTCTCGTCGCGGCCTCGATTGTGGTTGCGGCTGTCATCATTGCGGCAGCTATCTCGATGGCGCCAAGCCCTGGCACTGTGACCAAGACAGAGACAATCCCCGAGACCGTGACGGCCTTCGCCACCAGCACGCTGACCCTGTTCGAAGTCGCCACAGCCGAGACGACCAGCTCCACCCAGTCGTTTCAGTGCGTCATAACCGGTCAGCCTGACGGCTTCTTTCTCAGGGTCGTCTACGACTCCAACCAGACCTCGGCGCCCGGAGCGCTCGTTTATGCCACCAACGAGCCGGCCACCTGCAACGGGACTCCGGCGACCAGTCAAACAACGTCAACGTTGATCACAACCTCGGGCACCGAGTGGTATTCTTTCAATTACGGGAACGACGGCGGCTACTCGATATCCGTGAAGTATTCTGGCATGACCTACAACTTCACGGCAGGGCTTAGCCCTCTGTCTGTGACCTGCGCCAGTCTGTTCGTGCCCTCAGGAAGGACCAACGTCACCGTAAACGAGTTCCAGAGCGTTTGTCCTCGTGACTAGCAGATGAGGTCACGACGGGCGCGTTCGTCAAAAGAGTTAAATTCCCTCGGTAGCCCCGCAGTCCTCAGCCGGCCATAGCGCGCGGGTCCGACCTGGACTCGTCCGATCCCAGAAGTCAAACCGCGTGTCGCGTGGGTGTTAGTGAGCTCCGAAAGGGCTCGTGAAGCCATCACGTGCCGGCGCCTTTTCCTCCAAACAAATCGGCCTTTACTCCGAAGGATGCAAGCAAATCGCGCTTGTAAATTGCCTTGCAGAGGTGAACGCGACTTTTGGAAATTGGTCCCGCACGGAGAGCAATTTCATCGTCCACCGTGGCGATGCCGGCGCCCATCCTCTCCATTTTCAGACAATCTTCCGAAGTAACATTCGGTAAAACGTTTAAGTCCACCCCCAAAGGGCGTGTGAGCCAACTTATGCCCACACTGGCGAATATGAGCCTCCAATTTGGGAGCGACGTCAGCAGCCTCCTCAACATAGTGTGGCTGATGTCGTTCTTCGTCTTCATAGTGTACGGGCAGCGCATCCAGGTTTACATCGTTGGAAACGACATTTCCAGGGCACTCAACAGGCTGAAGCTCATGAAGGACAAGTCGAGGAAGGAGGCGGTCGACTACTTCGTGGGCACGGGCAAGACGAGCGCCGACCCCGCGGTGAAGATAGACGAGTTCCTCGAGTACGTCACGATCATGCCCGTCGACCTCGACCCGCAGGGCATCGTGGGCAAGATCGAGCACATCACCGAGACGAGGGACGAGAGGGTAAGGTCAGAGGTGAAGAAGATGCTCCCCAACGCCGAGCCCATCAAGGTCTCGGTCGCGGAGAACATCCTCGAGATTGCGAGCTCCCTCAACATGATCCACAAGATCGTCAGGCACTACTACCTCCTCGGGAAGAAGACCAACTCGTACATCCTGCTAGTCCAGCTCCAGATGATAATGCCCCAGGTCCTCATGGAGGCCGACGCGCTCATCAACGCGGTCGACACCTTCAAGCTCGGGCAGCCTGTGGGCGACGGGATCGGCCCGATAATCGCGTCAAAGTACATGGTAAACGCGCCCAAGCAGGTGGTGGCCAAGGACACCGTGATGTCCGTGACCGAGTACAAGGGCAGGACGCTCTACGTCCTAAAGGCAGAAGGCCCGATGGGATACGTGGGCGAGCCCGGCATGGCGATCCAGAAGGTCATCGAGGAGATGAACATCCCGCTCAACGCGATCATAATGGTCGACGCAGCGCTCAAGCTCGAGGGCGAGAAGACCGGAGACGTCGCCGAGGGCATCGGAGCGGCCATCGGCGGGATCGGGACCGACAAGTTCAGGATCGAGGAGGTCTCGTCCAGGCACAAGGTCCACCGTCTACGCGATCCTGGTCAAGCAGAGCATCCTAGAGGCCATCACCGTGATGAGGAAGGAGATCACGGACGCGAGCGACAAGGTGCACACCCTCATCTCCAACCTGATAGAGGAGAAGACCAAGGAGGGCGACAAGGTATTGCTCGCGGGCATCGGCAACTCCCTAGGGGTAGGCCAGTAACATGGCGACGCCCCAGGCGACCACCCAGCCCCAGCAGCAAACGCAGGGAAAGAACAAGTTCAACGTCTACACCATCGAGGAGTGCCCCGCGTGCGGCCAGAAGACAAAACGCGCCTTCCAGCTCGGCGACTACATCACAAAGGACGGGGCGAACTGCTCAAAGTGCGGGAACGTGACGAAGATCACTCTGATCTACGCAGAGCCCGTGCAGAAAGCTAAGTGAAGACGACCAGCGAGTTCCCTTCAAGGCACATCGTGTGCTCGAACTGCGCCACCGGCGCCCCTGACGCCTCCACCAGGGTCGGATAACCCCTCACTATCCTCCTCCTCTCCAGCTCCGCCAGGAGCTTCGCGAGCCTCTCGCGCCCCACCTCCTTCGAGAACCACCTCGGCGTGAACGGGAGGCTCTTCCTCGTGTTCCAGATCCTCTCCACGAGGTCGTCGAGCTCCTTCACCCCCGTCCTCTTCCTCATTATTAGCGAGTAGATGGTTATGCGCGTGTCCTTGGGGTCGTCAACGACGTAGCCCGCGGCCGTCCCCACGGTCAGGAAGGGCTCGATTGCGAAGACGTCGTCCCTCTTGAGGACGGGTTGGTTGGGGGCGAAGACGTTCGGGATGCTCTTGCCCGCGTGGACGACGTATTGCTCGACCGTGTGACCGCTGAGGTTGTTTATCGTCTTGAAGCCCTCCTGGCGGGCCGTCGCCTCTATCGCCTTGCCTATCTCGCCCGTCCTCGGGTCCCTCTTCGCGACCGCCATCGCGGCCTCGAGCGCCCTCTTCGTCGCCTCGATGAGCTGCTGATACTCGGGGTTCTCCGTCATCGTCACCGCCGTGTCGGCGATGTAGCCGTCGAAGTGGACCCCGTAGTCGATCTTCACGACGTCGTCGGACCCTATCCTGGTCTCGTCGCCCTCCTGCGGGGCGTAGTGCGCCGTGACGCCGTTGACCCCTATCCCCGTGGGGAACGCCGGCTGTCCCCCCTTCCTGGCGATCTCTGCCTCTATCTTCTCTGCGATCTCCAGACAGGTCTGGGGGACGGCCACGTTCTCGAGGATCCATTCCCGCATCTCTCGGGCCAGCTTCCCCGCCCTCACATATTGCTCAGGGACGCGCATCTTTCGAAGGACCTTCTTCCTAGCCCCCGCACCGGAGTGATTATTATCTCCTGTAGTCGAGAAACGCTCCGTAAAGCCCGGGACAGATTCGCATGGTGGGGCTTTTAATATCAAGCGACAATGATTCGGCTTGAGGTATGAGGGCTTACAAATTCCGCCTCTATCCCGAGCAAAGACAGGAGGCCAGAATGCTTCTTGGACTCGAGGCCTCTAGGAAGCTTTGGAATGACGCACTCGTGCACAGGAAAATGAGATGGGAGAGTGAGAGAAAATCAACGTCATATAACCATCAGGCATCAATACTAACAAGTGAACGAAATCGAGGATTGTCGGTTTGTAGTCTCTACTCGCAGGCTGGGCAAGATGTGTTGAGAAGACTCGACAAGGCCTTCAGGCTCTTCTTCACAGGTCGCGCTGGTTATCCAAAATTCAAGAAGTTCAGCCAGTCTGGATCCTTTACCTATCCGCAGGCCTACAACGGTTCCGTTAGGATCGACACGATGAGAAAGAGACTCTTCTTATCAAAAATTGGGAACGTCAGAGCGGTCTTACACAGACCTCTTCCGAAAGACTCTCGAGTAAAGACCTGCACGGTGATAAGAGAAGCTGACGGAAGATGGTTTGCTTCGCTTGTCATCGAAGAGGTCGTTCCACTACAGAACATCGAGTTTTCAACACCGTCTGCTCGAACTCCGATAGGCGTTGACCTGGGTCTTCTTTCGTTGATTACCACCTCGGACGGGAACAAGATTGAACATCCTCACTTTCTCAAGAAGGCTGAAAAGAAACTGAAGAATCTCCAGCAAGTCTTTGCGAGGAAGAAAAAAGGCTCAAAGAATAACTTCAAGGCCCGCAAACGGGTCGCTTCACAACAAGCGAAGGTTAGGCGACAGCGATTGGATTTCAACTACAAGCTTTCTTCCCATCTAGCGAAGGAGCACAGTTTCATCGCGTTCGAGAATCTAAGAGTAAAGAACATGGTCAAGAATCATAAGTTGGCGAAGGCAATAAGCGACGCTTCTTGGAACCAACTCGTGAGACTCACGGAGCAGAAGGCTCGGAGCACGGGCTCAAAGGTGGTCCGCGTGCCAGCGGCCTATTCAACTCAAGAATGCTTCCACTGCGGCACACTCAACCAGCTTGACCTGAGCGTTAGGGAGTTTGTTTGTATCGGATGTGGTCGCTTACTCGTGAGGGACTACAACGCTGCAAATGTTGTGCTTAAGCGCGGTCTGGCTCTAGCTGGCCTCGCCGCACCCAAGGTAGGGCAGGACATGCCCGAACTCAAGCCTGTTGAGGCGGAACCTCTAATCTTCCAGACCACTGGAAGACCAAGCTCTGCCATTGATGCAGGAACTAAACGCGCTGAGATTCGCGCTGAAAGCTCGGGTGAGCGCCCGGGGTGGATGTCACTATCTCCGACTCGTCGTGATTTTGAAGAATAAAGGCGCGATGTCTGGCACCAAGTACTCGATGGTGGCCACGGGCGGGGCCTTCGACGGCCTTCACGCCGGGCACAAGCGGCTCCTCGAGAGGAGCTTCGAGGTCGGCGGCGAGGTCGTCATCGGCCTGACCTCGGACGAGTTCGCGAAGAGGGAAGGGAAGACCCCCGCCCGCTCTTACAAGGAGAGGAAGGAAGCGCTCGAGGCCTACATCAGGGAGGCCTTCCCGGGAAGGCGTTACGTTATCGCGAAGCTCGACGATCTCTTCGGGCCAGGAATCGCGACCAGCGGGGTGCAAGCCCTGGTGGCGAGCCCAGAGACAGGCAAGAGGGTCTCCTTGGCAAACGAGATGCGCGCGAAGCGCGGTTTCCCGCCGCTCGACCTCGTCGTCATCGACTGGGTGGTCTCCGAGGACGGGAGGCCAATCTCCTCCACCAGGATAAGGAAGGGCGAGATAGACGAGCAGGGGAAGGCGGTCCGTTCCCCGGGGCGGGGCGGGGGAGCGCGATGATAGGCCGCGAGGAGCTCTCCATTTACGTCATCAAGGTCTCCCTGGGGCTCGGAGGGGGCCTTCTGGCGTCGATCTTCCTGACCGAGGCCTATCTCCGCGGAGGGTTCATGGTCTACTACGCCGTCGGCGTCTTCGTCATGGTAGGCCTGTGCGCCCGCTTCTTCGGCGGGGTCAGGCCCTGGGTCTACTGCCTGGCGACGCTCGCCCTGACGGCCCTGCTGATCCTTGTGGGCCTCCCTCGGTGAGTGGGGCCCAGAGTCGCTCGACCCGAGGGAGGAATTTATAATCCGACCAGGCCGGTCTCGTCCAGTGTGGAGAAAGACAAGCTCGACCCGTGGGGAGAGACGTCGGTCGCGGACTACGAGCGCCTCCACTCCGCGTTCGGCATCGAGCGCATCGACGCGGTCCTTCCCCGGCTCAAGAAGCCGAGCCTCCACATCCGCAGGGGCATCGACTTTGGGCAGAAGCGCCTTGGCAGGATACTCGACGCGATAGACAACGACAAGGCCTACGCGGTGATGAGCGGAATCAAGCCCAGCGGCGTCTTCCACCTCGGGACGAAGATGACCGCCGACGACATGATCTACTGGCAGTCCCTCTCGAAGAGGGTGACTGTCTTCTACTGCATAGCCGACGTGGAGGCCTACAACGACAACGGGCTCACCTTCGCGGAGAGCTCGAAGATCGCCATCCAGAACGTCGCTGACATCCTAGCTCTGGGCCTTGACCCGGCGAAGGCGATAGTCTACAAGCAGAGCGAGGAGGTGAGGGTGATGAGGCTCTCGTCGATTTTCTCGGCGAGCGTCACGAACAACATGCTGAAGGCGGTCTACGGCGAGAGGCAGATCGGCCTCTACCTCTCCGCCCTCATCCAGATTGGCGACATACTCATGCCCCAGCTGCCGGAGTTCGGAGGCCCCAAGCCAGTCCTAGTACCGGTGGGCGCGGACCAGGACCCCCACATCAGGCTGACGAGGGACATCGCTTTCGCATATCGAAAGGAATTCGGTTTCGTCCCTCCATCTTCGATATATCACAAGCTGATGAAGAGCCTGGACGGCTCATCGAAGATGTCGAAGCGCAACCCCGAGTCCACGATTAACCTGAGCGAGGCCCCTTCCTCGGCGGCGAAGAAGGTGATGTCCGCGTTCACGGGCGGGCGCGCCAGCGTGGAGGAGCAGAGGAAGCTCGGAGGGGAGGCCGACAAGTGCCCCGTCTACGACCACTACCTGTTCCACTTTGCGATCGAGGACGACTACGCGAAGCGCGTCTACGATGAGTGCGTCGGAGGGATCAGGATGTGCGGCGACTGCAAGAAGGAGCTCGCCAACCTCGTCAAGCGTTATCTAGAGGACCACAGACGCAAGCGCGACGCCTTGATGAAGGACGCCGAGGAGCTCCTGAAGACTAGCAGGAAGCGGCTCCTCGAGCTCGCGAGTTGACCGACATGGAGAAGACGCCGCTCCACCCCATCGAGCGCAAGGCTCCTCACGTCCCTCGCAGGCGCACCAAGGTCGTTCGACGAGCTCGTCGCCTCCTCCTCGCTCCTCCCTGACCAGGTCAGGCGGTCGATGTCGTGGCTCTCGTCCAAGGGTCTCATCACGGTCACAGAGGTTACGAGCGCAGAGCTCACCGCCACAGGGCAGCCCCCGGAGCTCGTGTTTATCGAGAAGCTCCAGGAGATGGGAGGGGAGGCCTCCCTCGCATACCTGCGCAACGCGGTGGGCGAGGACCGCGGGTTCTCCGCCGCGATGGGGCGAGCCATCTCCGCAGGATGGGTCGAGGTGGGCGAGGGGATGATGGGCCAGTTCGTCAAGCTCAAGGACAAGGAGGCGGGCAAGGCCCTGCACTGAACCTCATCGCCAAGCTGAAGAAGGGCGTCGACGAGGGAGCAGTTTCCGCCGACCATAAGGACCTTGTCTCCGACTTGGTCAAGCGCGGCCTCGTCACGAGGAAGGAGTCGAAGGTCGTCAACATCGCGATAACACCCGACGGCCAAGAGGCCCTCAAGAGCACCGAGGACCAGGGGTTCGACAAGCTCACCCCGGAGATCCTCTCCTCGATAAGGGCCATGGGCCTTGACGTCAAGCTCAGGCCAATCGACGTGAGCGCGAGCGCCCCGCGCTTCCACCCCGGAAGGAGGCACCCGGTGAAGGAGCTCATCGCGGAGGTGAGAGAGGTCTACCTCTCGATGGGATTCAAGGAGATAAGCGGCGAGTCCGTCCAGTCCGCCTTCTGGAACTTCGACGCGCTCTTCACTCCCCAGGACCACCCCGCGCGCGAGCTGCAGGACACCTTCTACGTGAAGGGCATGCGCGACGAGAAGCTCACAAGGTCCGGGGTCGTCTCCAACGTGGCGGCCGCACACGAGGGGGGCTGGCAGACCGGGAGCAAGGGGTGGCGCTACAAGTGGGACGTCGAGGAGGCGCGCCGCCTTGTCCTCAGGACGCACAACACAGCAGTCACGATTCAGGCCACAAAAGAGTCCGCGGGGGCCGAGACCAGGGTCTTCAGCGTGGCGAAGGTCTACCGCAACGAGAGCCTCGACTACAAGCACCTCGCCGAGCTCCACCAGATGGAGGGCATCGTGGTCGGGGACGGGATGAACCTGAGGAACCTCATGGGCGTGCTCACGAAGTTCTACGGGAAGCTTGGGATGAGCGGCGTCAAGCTCTGGCCCTCCTACTTCCCCTACACCGAGCCCTCGATGCAGGTGATGGTCTACTACGACAAGGTCGGCAAGTGGCTCGAGATGGGCGGCTCGGGGATATTCAGGCCCGAGGTCACGTGGCCCCTGGGAGTGAAGAAGCCGGTGATAGCTTGGGGCTGCGGCCTCGAGCGGCTGCTGATGCTGAGGCTAGGGATGGAGGACATCCGGGACCTCTACAACAACGACCTGGGATGGCTCAGGGAGAGGAGAGAGATTGCCAGTACTCAAGATCTACTTTAGCCGCTTCGAGAGGCTCTCGGGCCTCTCCAAGGAGAAGTTCTTGGACAGGCTCCCGTACCTGGGCCTGGACATCGAGGGCACCGACGAGGAGTCCGTCCGAATCGAGTACAACCCGAACAGGCCCGACTTCTCCACCGACTACGGCATCGCGAGGGCGCTCAGGGGCCTTGTGGGGAAGGAGACGGGGGTCGAGCCATATCGCGCCGCGCGCGGGAAGAACAAGGTCATCGCCGACAAGAGCCTAGCCAAGGTCCGGCCCTTCATCGCCTGCGCGGTCGCCCGGAAGGTCAGGCTCGACGAGGAGACGATCAGGCAGCTCATCTCCATGCAGGATGACCTCCACAACGGGCTGGGGAGGAAGAGGAGGAAGGTCGCCATAGGCCTCCACAACCTAAAGCCGATTGCCTTCCCCGTCTACTACAGCGCCAAGGGTGAGGGCTTTGCGTTCAAGCCGTTGGGCTCCGAGCAGGAGATGACCGTCGCTGACATCCTCAAGAACACCGAGACGGGGATCGCGTACGGGCCCATCCTCGCGGGGACCAAGGCGTACCCTATGCTCTACGACTCGAACGGGATGGTCCTCTCGTTCCCGCCGATAATCAACGGCGACCAGACCAAGGTTGAGACCACCACAAGGGACCTCTTCGTCGACATCACGTCGACCGACGCGCGGCTCGGGAACGAGGCGCTCGCCATCGTCTGCTGCGCCCTCGCGGACGCCGGCGCCACAATCGAGACGGTCAACATCGACTACAAGTCCAAGCAGGTCGTCACGCCCGACCTCTCGCCCTCGAAGATGCAGTTCGACGGCGACCTCGCCCAGAGACTCACGGGCCTGACTCTCACAAAGGCGCAGATGAAGGATGCCCTCCGCAGGAGCCGCCTCGACCTCGACGGGAAGGGCTTCGCGGTCATCCCGAGCTACAGGGTCGACATCCTCCACCCCGTCGACCTGGCGGAGGAGCTCGTGATAGGCTACGGCCTAGACAAGATGGCCGCCTCTTATTCGCCGAGCACCGACGCCGGCGGGTTCGACCCACGCATGACCTTTGTGGAAGACCTCTGCCTCACCATGGCGGAGGCGGGCTTCGACGAGACGATGAACTTCGACCTCACGGACGAGGCGATGCTCTACCGCAGCTTCGGGCGGGCCTCAGACTCCAGGCTGGAGGTCGACAACCCGAGGACCGCGGAGCACAGCCTCCTGCGCGACTCCCTCCTCCCCTCACTGATGGGGGTGCTGAGCCGCAACACGAAGAACGAGTATCCCCAACGAGTCTACGAGGCGGGCAAGGTCTTCACCAGGAGCGGCTCGATCGTCGTCGAGTCCACGAAGCTCGCGGCCCTCTCCGCCCATTCCTCGTCCTCCTTCACCGAGGCGAAGATGCACCTCCAGGCCCTCGTCAGGAGGCACTTTGGGGAGGACGCGGAGACCCGCCCCGCGTCCCACTGGGCCTTCGCCGACGGGAGATGCGCGGAGGCTGTGGTCAAGGGCGTTTCGCTGGGGCACCTGGGCGAGGTCAAGCCGAGCGCGCTGGCTGCCTTCGGGCTGGATGTCCCCGTCTGCGGCTTCGAGCTCTCCCTGCCGACGAAGAGCTAGTCCACAGGTTTCAGTATAACTTCGTGAAGCCGCACATGGCCATGGATGGTCAGACTCCCGCCCAAGCGGCTCGCGTCAGCCAAGAGAAAGAGACTTGGGGAAGTCTGTTGAGGTCAGCGCTGACGAAGGAATGACCAAGGCGGGGCTCGTATTTGGAGTCGTCCTCTTTGTAGTAGGTTTCCTGCTTCTCTTATTTGGTGCTTCGCGGCAAACCTGCGAAGCTTGCGTTGATGGGTCGTGCAACGGCCCGCCGGCCATTGACTCCTGCTCGTCGATTCAGTATTTCGTGTCCCCGTTCCAATCCGGCGTCTACATGGAACCTGTAATCTTTCATTGGAACTATGACCTTAACCTATTTGGACTTGCTATCATGGTCGTGGGCCTGATTCTGGGGCTTTTCTGGCGACGGAAGGTGTCAGCCGGAATCACCGGAGGCGGGACAGGCTCAGGAATCACCGGCTAGTGGGACAGAGCGACCAATCTTGTCTCGCAATGACTGATATACAAGCCTGAGGCGAACAGGTCTGGCGGCTTCGCCGGAATGCGCGGATTACGGCCATCCGTGAAGGCATGAATAATGCTTTGATGATCGGGTGGTTTACCCAGCTGCGCGATAGGTTGGAGCCGCCACTTTTGCTCCTTGCTCAGAAGGCATGGCTTACCATCTTGGCACCTCAAGAATGATGGTCTTCACCATACCATCCATGTCAACATAGGACAGAATTGCATAACCATCTCGCATGCTCGGCTGATTTGCGTAGTCTTGCTGCAATTTCGTCGCAAGCTTGAGGAGTTGATTCTGTATGGTCGCATCCTGGTACCAACCCAGGCTCTTGAGGAACCTGGCTTGAATCGCAACTGAATTGTCTTGCGGGTATAGGCCCCGGCCACCTTGTACGGGATCCGGAAGGACTATGCCCTTCAAGCCGAGGTCTTCGTCTGCCACGACGTATGCAATTTCGGCGCCGAGTCTGCCTTGTTCGGTCGTTCCTCCATTGTCAAGCATCGCCCGCTCTAGGTTCCTTGTCATGACGACCTGATCAATCTGCCAGGCATTGGTGTACTTACCCTCGACCAAGTCGAGATACGGGCCAGCGTAGGGGTGAATGTCAGAAAGACTGTAGATCGACCCAGAAGGCGGCTCGAGGTAGATCGTGGCAACGTTATTGCCTGAGCTGTAGAGAAGCTTCAATCTGAGGCCGTCGTACGAAACCATTGAGATCGGGCGGGTCTCCGTACCCTGAACTACCTGCAGCTGCCCGCCCCCGAAACTGAAGCCGTCGTATCGTAACCTTAGGTTCGTCGTCATTCCTGCGAAGTCTTTGATTACAAACTCCGCATAGATGCCGCCCTGCTGGCTCACTCCTGGATAATTCACAACCTGACCCTCGATTGTGTAGCTCCCTACGCTCGACCACTGATTGTTTTGAAGAACCTCGAAACTTATCATTCCATCCGTGACCTTGAAGTTCTTCAGCACCGCGGTATCGGCTAGCCATTGCAGGTGCCCGGTATTGCTGAGCACCATGTCCGGAACTGAGGCGGCGAAATCTTCTACCGGTAAGAGCTCGAAGGAGAGCCCCACGGCGTCGCCGGGCTGGACCTGTTCTGTTGGTAAAGCGAAGGCGACATACTGACCTCCCTGATACACATGGTAGCTGGGAAGTTCATACCAGACCTTATGCACTGTGACTTTGAGGGCCGTCACTTCACCAACGCTGAACCCGGGCAATATGCTCGCGAGGAACGAAGCGGTTAGGCGATGCCCACCCTGAGGATATGTAAGCGCCGGTGTGCGGTCATCACCTATCGTGACTCTCAGAAATCCTTCGTGATCATAACTGACCTTGTCCGCTACCTCGGCCACGTGATTCCCGTCGCCTGACTCTTGGACGGCCTGGGTTAGCTGGGCGACTTGCTGCTCTATTTCGTCTGCCGTGAGCCCGCTGTTCTTTAGCACCTGGACCATTATGGCAATCCTACTTATCGTGAAGGGTGCCAGATCGTTGAAACTAGCGGGAAACTTCTTCGCGAGCGCCGCGAGTGTCATCGTCGTCTCATAGGCCGCCGGCGGAGATGCGTCATTGATGGTCTTCAGGGAGCCCTTTATCCCTGGCCAAGCATCGCCTATCCCCAACTTCGTCAGCAGGTCCTTGAACTGCGGACCGAAGCCGTCCTTCCCCGATGTGGCGAGGACGATGGCGGTCATCGAAAGCGCGGTGCCGAGGTATTGAGCCCTTTGCTGCTCCGAGTAGCTGCAGTCCTGCGAGAGCTGGAAGAGTTGGTATACCTGCCCCGGGAATGTCTGCGCCGCCGCCTGACTGAAGCTGCCCGTCTCGTAGCCGACCCTCACTCCAGAGAGCCCGCCCCACGTCAAGAAGTCGAGCCCGACAGCCCCCAACGCCCCGATTTCGGACGTGTAATTCCTCATGACGGCTGCTGCGAGAGTGATGTTGTGCGTGCCCATGACCTGCGCAGCGAGTTCCGCCTGCAGCGTGGAAGTGTAGTTGCCGAATCCAATCGAGAGCCACGCGGGCGGATTCGTCATATTGTCTCTGAAGAATTCCGTCCA
This sequence comes from uncultured archaeon, assembly GCA_963799775.1. GTDB lineage: Archaea > Thermoproteota > Nitrososphaeria > Nitrososphaerales > Gagatemarchaeaceae > Gagatemarchaeum. The sequence continues at coordinate 1,549,723 of CAWCYD010000003.1, read as the reverse complement.
GCCGTTCCAAGACTGGGTCAGGCTGTAGACCGTGTTCGGGACCAGGTGAGCGGTGGAGTTACCGGACGTCTGGATCGCGGTGCTCCAATATCCGCTGTCCAGCAGTCCGTCGCACTTGCTTGAGTTACCGAAGGAGAGAGTCTGCAGTTCGGCCAGGGACATGTTGTCCGCGGGTATGGTCGAGGAGGTAGAGTTCCCAGAGGTTGCCGTTGTGACGCTAACAGAAGGGTTAGGGAAACCTCCAGACTCGTGATTCGAACTTAGGCCGCTTATGTAGAAGTAGGCGACACTAGCGGAGGGATAGATCAGGATTGCTGCGATTACGGCGTTGGTTACCGTTCCGCCGGCTCTCTTTCGCAATTAGGAGAAGAGTGGGACGGCAGTTATAACCGGCCATGTTGCAAGCATACCCCCCGTCCAATCAGTTCCGAGGAACGATGGCGGACCACGGTGCTTCTCGACATGGTTCTTTCCTAAACTTGATAATGATATGACCTGTCTACTTAGGCATCCACGAAGAGTTGGAAAGGATTTTCTCCATTGAATTGGGCCCTATTGACATCAGAAGAGGTCCATGCTCTACGCTGGCCCGATTGGGCGTTTAGCTTGGTAATACGTGCGGGAGAAAAACTCTGGGTGACCTAGAGACCGTCTCCCTGAACCAAGAAGAACACTTCCATCACCGGAAACATTACGGCAGACCATGGTGAGTGAACCGAGGCAACGGATCTCAATCCACACCCACCGGTCGACTTACCAAGCGATGGATGTAAAAGGGGGTTGCCAGATATGTAAGGCAGAATCAGGTGGTTCGGTATTAAGAAGTCTCTGGACCTCGAAAATTAGCAGGCTGACATGAGACCACCGATAGGTGAGTTGAGGAGCTTCAGCGTCCAGAATGTGGAGTGTGATGACGCGCCTTGCCGTCGAAGAACCCGCAGTACCTTCTGTCCGTCGACTTCTGATGGAAAGTTACAGCGAAGGGCAAAAGGGGATTGGGAGTCGACCTCAATCGGTGCTAAGGCTCGAAGACTTGCCCTTTCTGTATTCATTTAGAACACAGCAACAAGGAAACGACCGGCAAGCGCTGAATCTTAAGTTAGGAGCATACTCCCCGTATAGTTCCATAAACTATAATCGCATGCGCTTGTGAATTCGGCACCTAGAGTGCCCAACCTTCCTTGGCCAAACCGAAACGCGATAGATTCGCCATCTGGTGTTCGATCCTCGACTCCTTGATGGATGAATCCTTGACTGTGAGTGACCTGGTCATCTCGGCCAGGCTTACGAGAAAAGATACCAAACGACATCTTGACGAGATGAAGTCCCTGGGACTCGTTAGAACAATTCGCGACAAATTCGAAAGGTATCTTATTACTGACGAAGGGATAAAGTGGCTGGAAACGTACAAGGGAATGAAAGGGAATAGGGCTAGAAAGCGGCGTGATGCGCCAGATTTCTAAGCGAGACAAGCTCTGTGTGGAAGGGCTTTCTTCGTGATGGAATCCGAGTCTGGAGAATCCTTCCATGATGAATCATCAGTGATGTTTCATTCTTCTGTTCTTAATTACCTGCTATTCCTTTCTGGGTTAAGTATGAAGTCAGTGGAAGGCACGAAAATCCTAGGGAGCCAAAGAACCGCTTCGGCGGCCGTATTGCTCTCGATACTAGTTCTCGGGATGATGACAGCCGTGGGATCGGTCAGCTCTTTTGGTCTTTCGCACTATTGCCCGGGCTCGACCAGCAATCCTGACGGCTCCACCAATGCCTGCTCCAACCAAAAACTGAGCGCGGAGATGGCCGATGCGGGAAACCCATCTAGCCCCCAGAGCATCCAGTCGTTCGCATCTGGGTCGACTCAGTACTCGGCGGCGGCATCAGGCTACAATTCCACTTACACTGGTTTCGCCAATGAATTCAACATAGATCAAGTTAACTGCAGTGTATCTTGGCGCGACGCGGCCGCCAACTTCCTCCTGCAATCTGGAACGTCGAAGTATGTTCTCGTCGTCGCTGAGAATCCAAATCTAGGGATCGTCTATAGTGTAGTGAAGCACGGCTACGCTTCGGCCTCGGCTATCAATCCAACAAGCTCACCAACTCAATCTGGATATTACGTTGCGAATGACTCTAGCTCTCCCCATACTACCGCTGTCGATTATGTGGCTGCTGATTGGTATCTTCCAACTCTAAGCACTCCGCCTTCTGGACAGGATTAGTGTAATTGGCAAACCGGCGGAAACGCGCGAACAGAGTGCGAATTGGCCCTTTGGGTAGGCTTGCAGAACAACACCTATGAAGGCTATCTCGGCAGTATCTCTTCGACGAATGAGGTGGTCCAAACCGGAACCACCCAGAATTACACATGTGACACTCATGGGTCATGCGCCACCAACAGCTATCTTTGGAGTGAATGGATAAAGGGAGGTAACTCGAACGGTGGACAGATTACCGATTGCTCCATTAATGCGGCTGCGGGAAATCTCATCTTCGCCGAAACGGGGACGGAACGGCAGGTGAATGGCACTAACGCATCCTACTACGTAACAGACACGATTGATGAGACCTTGAGTCAAGGATGTCTTCACCGTGACTCGGATAGCGTAATTCCAACGATGTACTTCGCAGATGCGATTCTTGAGACTCCTGATGGTACACATGGCATCTTCGCCCTGCCAAAGTTTTCTAGTTTCAATTTCGTGGATTATGCGATGGGAACTGGCGCCACGAAACAGTTTGGGGCCTATCCGAACTATTCCAACGGCTGGGGGCTTGGGAACTACATGGAAAACAGTGGGACAACAAACACGTCAACGTCAGCGATGAGCGAAGATTGTTGTGGAAGTACGCTCGGGTACTTTACCGAGTCGTGGAGTAGCAGTTCGGGAACTGGCTAAATTGGGTCTATTTTCGACCAACTCTACTTCCCAAGACAATCTCATTTTTTAAGTGACCAAGCGCAAGTCCGAGGTGGACGTTTTCCCAAGTTGAAGACTAACTTGACGGGAGTCAAACTCGCCGTGGTAGTGGCAGTTTGCCTCCTGATCGGATCGGGAATGGGTTTCGTTGTTACCCGATTGGGGGGAAATACAAGAATCACGGAGACATCAACAACCACCGTTGCAACAACCGTCGAGGAAACCATTCCCATTAACTATGCAGTCGACCTCGAAGGGTGCAGCATTAGCAACAAGACGTGCACCTTCCAAATTATGGATGTCACTCTGCCCGGTGGCGGGCAGTATGCCAGCCTTGGTGAGGGCAACCCTTGTCTTTGGTTAGATTACGGGCCAGCCAACGCCGGCGTTACCGATGCTGCATCCTCGTGCACTGTAATTCCAGCAGCCGCTTTAACCAACGGGGGTTCGGCAACAATGTTCGCCAAGTTTCAGGATTTCGGGGGAGGAAAAGGTCCGGTAGCTGGCGAAAGCCTCTATGGCTGTATTGCGGAGAAATGGTACAATGGTACTGGCTGTCTTGTATTCCTGGGCAACTTCACGCCTTAAGACTTTCAATTGACCCCTCCCGGCCATGAACCTCTGGATTTTGGCGAGGTTAAACACGCGCCACATTTCGCTCTTGATTTCTCATCTTGAATAGATAATGAAGTTGAGCCCCTCCGAAGGCCGAAGGCGCAAGGGGCACGCAAGCACCTACAGTCTCTGAGCAAGATTACTAGTGGCTCTTCTCCTCTGCCAATCGTTTGAGTATCCTGCTCTGACCGGCTATAATCTGGTGGGTTTACCCAGTCGTGCTACAGACGGAAGCCATTTCTAGGACCGAGACGCGACGAGGCTCGGCCCGTACAAAGAGGCTCGGCAACGGCGGCGAAAGCCGCAGGATGAGTCGGACCGTTCAGAGGCGGGCCACATAATGATCAACCCCTTGCCCAAGCTCCAGGGAGGAAACGAGAGGAGGTTCCAAAGGTTCGAGGAATTCCTCCAGTCCTTCGTCAAGGAGCTCAACGACCTGGCGGCCGAGGGAGGGGCAGTCCTCGTAGAGGGGAAGAGGGACGCCGCGGCACTGAAGGCGCTTGGCTACTCCGGCCCCATATTCAGCGTCTCGATCCTCACCTCCAACCAGGCCGCCAGGGAGAAGCTTAGAGAGGACGTCCGCCTGATGGTCATCCTTACGGACATGGACGCCGAGGGGAGGCGTCTGGCGTCGAGATATGTCAAGTTCCTGACCCATGAGGGGGTGAAGCCATCGCTCGCCCAGCGCAAGCGCCTCACGGCGGCCTCCGGAGGCATCTTCCGGCACGTGGAGAACCTCTCCAGGTTCGCCCCCGAGTCAAAAGGCGACCACGTTTCGTGATCAGCACCCCACTGACTGATTTGCGTCGATGAGGCATATGGGTTTAAATATCCGCCAAAGCACGACCGGCCTAGTTAAGCTAACCAACGTTACAAGCTAACAACGAGTTGAAAGAAACTGCCTGATTCGGCGATAGTAAAATACCTCGTCAAACTGAGGTTCGACGTAGACGGTGTGGTCGAGAAGGCCGACTTGATCGGCGCGATCTTTGGCCAGACCGAGGGCCTGTTCGGCCCTGAGATGAATCTAAACGAACTCCAGAAGACGTGGAAAGTCGGACGCATAGAGATCAATCTAGAGTCCAAGAACGACAAGACCTGGGGCACGATCCTCATCCCGATGTCCACCGACGTGAGCACGGCGGCGCTCATCGCTGCCGCTGTGGAGAGCGTCGACAAGGTCGGCCCTTGCTCCGCGAGGGTCCATCCTCGAGGGGATAGAGGACGTTAGAGCTTCAAAGCGCCAGCAGATCGCTGACCGCGCCAAGGACATCATGAAGGAGTGGAGTTCGCGCACTCTGAGCGAGGGCGAGAACGTCCTCAAGGACGTGCAAGAGTCCACGAAGAGGGCGCGCGTCGTCAACTTCGGGGTCGAGAACCTCCCCGCAGGCCCTGGCGTCTACACCGCTGACGGCGTCTACATAGTAGAGGGCCGAGCCGACGTGGTCCTGTTCCTAAGGGCAGGAATAGAGAACGTGGTCGCGGTCGAGGGCACCAGCATCCCGCAGGCAGTTATCGACCTCAGCAGGAAGAAGAGGATCATCGCGGTCCTTGACGGGGACAGGGGCGGCGACCTCATCGAGAAAGAACTCGCCCAGGTCATGCGAGTCGAGAAGGTAATCAGGGCCCCCGACGGCAAGGAGGTCGAGGACCTGACGCCCATCGAGGTCCACCAGATGCTCAGAGGAGAGCTACCGGGCCGCAACCCGAGGGAGGCAAGGGAACGCTCAGACAGATACGAGAGGCATGAGAGGCGAGAGAGAACCCCCAGATTCGAGAGGAGCGAGAGGCCGGAGAGGGCTCCCCGATATGACAGATACGAGCGCGCCCCGAGAGTGGAGGAAGGAGCACCCGCGGCCCCCGCGACACCACCCGTCCCGGCACCCGTCGTCGACAAGGTGAAGGAGGTCTTCCCCTCGATAAACGGGACGCTAGAGGCGATGGTCCTCGACGAGAACCTCAACGAGAAGGGCCGGATGCCGATAAGCGAGCTCGTTCCCAAGATGGAGACGACGGGGGCGACCTACCTTGTGTTCGACGGAATCGTCACGCAGAGGCTGATAGACGCAGCCGCAAAGGCGAGCGTAAAGGGGATCGTGGGGCACAGGATAGGAGACATCAAGAACCTGCCCGACGGCTTGAGCGTAGGCACTTTCAGAGACCTACAGCTCGAGTGACATGCTCGCTTGATAGTAAGCGAGTTCATACCCAAGCAAGGAACATGCCGGCTCACACCCGAGTCCCCGGACGACCTCTGGACCTTGAGGAGGCTGCTGGCCCCGGGCGACGTCGTCGTCACTAAGAGCTCCAGGGTGTCTAAGAGAGAGGGAGACTACACCAGGCCTGACAAGGGCGAGCGCATCAAGGTCACGATTGCGCTCCAGGTCGAGGGGATAAGCCTCGACAGCAGCGTCGACCGGCTGAGGATTCGCGGGAAGATCATCGAGGCTAGCGACGAGAGCGTGACGAAGGCAGGCTCGCACTCCCTGCTCATCTCCCCGGGCCAGGAGCCTGACGATCAAGAAAGAGGACTGGACGCCTGCGCACACGCGCATCCTCGAGTCCTCCACCGTCTCCGAGAAGAGGTTCCTCCTTGTGGCGATCGACAGGAGGGACGCCGGCGTGGGCCTGCTCGTCGGGTCGCACCTTACCATAGTCTCGACCGTGGAGTCGGGTGCCTCCGGCAAGGGCGGGACCGGGACCAAGGAGGTTGACATGCAGCCCTACTTCCGCAAGGTGCTCGAGCTGCTAAAGTCGACGTGGAGGGAGGGGGACGTCGTCGTCATCGCGGGGCCTGGGAACACCAAGCTCGTAATGGAGAACCTCGTAAGGAAAGACCCCGACCTAAAGAAGAACGAGACCCTAGTCGAGGGCTTCGACCTCTCGGGCTCCGACGGCGTGCGGGCGCTGGTCAAGTCCGAGGGTTTCAGGAACGTGGCGAAGGACAGCGTGCTGGTGGAGGTCCAGAGGGCCGTCGAGGAGGCCATCCGGAGGATATCGCGGGGCGAGAAGAGGATAGCCTACGCGCTCCCCAAGGTCTCAGAGGCCGCGAAGGCCGGCGCGGTCGAGACCTGCGTCGTCGCCGACGACGTCTTCGGCACCAACGTCGACGAGGCAACCCTCGTGGAGACGCTCAACCTCATCGAGAAGAAGGGAGGGAAGATCTTCCTCACAGACTCCTCGCTGGAGACGGGAAAGCAGGTCTCCGCGCTGGGAGGGATAGTCGCGCTCCTCCGCTACGACATCTCAAACAAGGGTTCGTAGAGGCGGACGCGTCACGCGGGCGAGAAGGCCCCGGTGATGTAGGGGCCGGCGATGACTATGAAGAGCGCGAAGAATATCGCGAGCGTCACGCCCGTGGTGACCCTCCTCGCCAGCTCGTCGCTGATCTTCCCCCTACCGGCTCCCCTCAGGAAGGTCTCGAAGGCCTGGCCGCCGTCCATCGGGTAGATGGGGAGGCTGTTGAAGATGGCCAGGTTGAAGTTGACGAAGAACAACCAGAACAGGCCCTGCGTCACGAACGGAGTGAGGCTCCCCAGGGGCGACGTGTAGAAGCCAGAGAGGATGTTGGAGAAGGGCACGTCGTATTGCGCGTTCCCGAACGTGGGGATCTCCACCAGGTAAGCGAGCGGGAACGTCTTGTAGGCGTTCGCGTAGGTGCTCGCGACCGACTGGAGATTGGAATAGCTCGCCTCGTCCACCCCTAGGAACGGCTGGACCGAAGTCGAGCTCTGCCCGCTCGTCTCGTTGACCGTGGTCACGGTGTAGTTGCTCAGGACCACGTTGTCGATTGTACTTGTCTGGCCGTTGCGCCAGACGGTCACGTTCACCTTCTCCCCCACGGAGAAAGTCCCGTTGTGCAGGACGCCGAGGTCCGTGACAGGCGAGCCGTTGAGGGCCGTCACGAAGTCTCCCGGCTGGATGCCCGCGGCGTAGGCAGGAGACTGGACCGTCGCGGAGGGATGCACTACGCCCACGATCGCGGCCCCTCGTGTGGCCGGGACCATCGAAGCGACGGTGAGAATGAGAAGCAGGACGCAGACCACGCCGACGATGAAGTTGATGCCGGAGCCCGCCCCCAGGGCCCGGAGGGAGTCCCTGCTGCGGGTCTCCTTGAGCTGCTTGTCGTCGACCTCCACGAACGCCCCGATGGGCAGGATGAGAAAGAGGAGGACACCCGCGGCCTTGACCCTTAGGCCGAGGCTGCGCGCGATTATGCCGTGCGCCGACTCGTGAATCACCACCGCCACTATTACCGCCAGCCATACGCTGAGCGGGAGGTAGGGGTTGATACCCGGAAGGAGGAAGTTCGCCAGGGGCGAGATGGTGCGGACGGTCGACTGGATCGCGTGGCCCTGCGGGGAGAAGTAGAGCGCCGTGACCTCGACCGCTATCACGTAGAGGGCCAACAAGCCAGCGAACGGGATGATGGCGAGCATCACCCATCCGAGCGGCTTTGTCACCCTCCACTCCCCGAGCTTGTCCATGAGGCCGAGTCCGCGCCTCGTCCTGAGCATGAAGAAGAGGAACCACCGCGAGACGGGCTTGTACGGCTTCTCCTCTGCATCCGGCGCCTCTGCTGGTGGCGCCTCCGTCCCTGGTGTCTCTGACAAGCCCGGTTCCCTTCTTTTCCCGCTGCCTCGATGAGAACCCTTTAAGGTTTGACCCGACTCTGCCCCACCCGGGCTCTATTCCTTGGTGGACTGCTCGAAATGCGGCAAAAAGCCGTCATACTACACAAGGAGGTACTCGGGGGAGAGCCTCTGCGCCGACTGCTTCCGAGAGTCCACCGTCGAGAAGGTCAGGCGCACCATCTCGAAGTTCGGGATGCTCCGGCGAGGGGAGAGGGTCGGGGTGGCCGTCTCGGGGGGAAAAGACAGCCTCTCCCTCCTCAAGATCCTGCACGGGCTCAACGGCGGCCCTGGGGGCCCTGGTGGCGCTCACAGTCGACGAGGGGGTTGCGGGCTACCGCGACGAGGCCATCGAGCATACGAGGGCCTTTTGCGGGGAGCTGGGCGTGGAGCTCGTGCTGGTCTCCTACAGTGGCCTCTTCGGGTTCAGCCTCGACCAGGCCCTCGACTGGAAGGACGAGAGGGAGCTCTCCTCCTGCAGCATCTGCGGCGTCTTCCGCAGGAGGGCGATAGACGAGGCTGCCGCCAACGCGGGCGTTCAGGTGCTCGCCACGGCGCACAACCTCGACGACTACGTCCAGACCTTCATGATGAACCTCCTCCACGGCGACGTCGACAGGCTCGGCTGGCTCGACCTCTCGACGAGCGGCGAGGCCTTCCCGATCCGCAGGGTCAAGCCCTTCACCGAGGTCTACGAGGAGGAGATAGCCCTCTACGCCTACCTCTCGAAGATCCCGTTCCAGAGCGTGAGCTGCCCCTACATGCACGAGGGCCTGAGGAGCGAGGTCCGCGACTACCTCAACGAGATGGAGGCGAGGCATCCGGGCATGAAAAATGTCCTATTGAAATCCGCCCTCGAGGTCGCCTCCAGGCTCTCGAACGACTCCGCCGCCAAGAAGAAGACGCTCGCCTGCGTGAAGTGCGGCAAGCCCTCCTCGCAGGAGGTCTGCGGGGTGTGCAGGATGACGGCGATAGTCCGGCAGCACTCCAAATATACTGGCAGCTAGCCGTCTCGTCTGGTGGCGGGTAGGGGCGTCATTACCATCCGACTCTTTTGCCTCGTTTCAAGCCCCGCACTGTTTTGAATATCGTTGATGGGGATACCTCGAAAAGCGGTGCGAGTTGACAGTATCTCCGAATGACATAGGGTCACCTCCGTCAGGTTGCCAATGGGATTAGGAATGTGAGGAGGAGGGAGACCTTGACCTCCAATGCGATGATATGCTCTTCATCGTCGCGTCCGTCCTCTCCATTGTCGTTGCGCTCTGAAGAGTTCAGGATGCACCATGCGTTGTATAGGCATACTGCCACCGCGTAGTAGAGTAGCCTAACCGTGAAGCTCTTCGATTTCGTCCTCGGAAGGAAGATGTTGTGCTCTCTGTAGGCGGTCTCCACTCCCCAACGGGTCTTGTAACGCTTCAGCAGGCGCTTCGGCCTGCACGACATGTTCGTGGCGAAGAGGTAGCTGATCTTCGTCTCCTCGTCGTCGACCCTGACGAGCTTGAACGGTCTGTCGCAAGGATAGGAGACAGATTGACCGTCCTTGAGGTCGATCCTCTTCGTCAGCCGGTTGGGCGTGAAATGGATTGCATACAGGTATCCGTTCTCCTGGAGCCAAGAGGGGAGCTCGAGCGATGAGAACCCTCCATCGAAGAGGAGATACCTAACCCTGATTCCCATGTTCCTTATCCGGTTGAGGGCGTCCTCGATGTAATCCAAGAGATACTCCCTGCTCTTGATGGGCGTCAGGACGATCGTGAGCCTCCTCCCATCGGCGAGGATGCTCGCGGTGAGGTACTGGTAAGCGTAGCAAGAGCCGGCCTTTGGCCTCGTCCCGTTGACCATGTCGGTCTCATTATCGCCATAAAACATCTGGTCGTGCCAATCAAACGCAATCGGGACCGGTCTCTTCAGCAACCCCTTTCTCTTCAGCTCGCCTACCTGCTCCTCGAGGACGATGGAGACGACGCTCTGGAGCTCGTATCTCTCGATGCTCTTGAAGCGCATAAGCGCGGTGTCGGAGTTCGGTACCCCGGCTCCAAACTTATTGGAGACGTTGCTCATTCCTTCCGCGTAGGCATTGAGTACAGACGAGTTGACAAGGAGACGGATATAGTCCGCCTTCGTGTACAAGTAGCTGGGCTTCACCTCGAAGCACAGTAGCTGGGGCAGGCATCGCATCATGACGGTATCGAAGCCTCTGGCTAGATGATTGGAGATCATAGCTGAGGCTTCGGGGTGAAGACTCCCTACGCCCCAAAATCATAACTTGTTGAGCGACGGCTAAAATCCGCACTCATTCGGAGATACTGGTAGAGCCCTACGCCTTGAATATCTTGATTACGGCCACGCCCTCAATGGTCTCGGGCACCTTCGCTGCCTCGTTGGAGACATACGCGATGATGTGGTCCTTCCCTATGCCAATCCCGGTGACGCCGGGTATCTTCGAAAGCTCGGCGCCGTGCTTGTAGCGCACGTTGGCGACACGATTCAGGCCGTCGTCCGACTTCCACAGATAGGTGCTCCGGGTCACTTTGTGTCTCTCAGTAGAATACGCCTTCCCCTATTAACCCTTGGGAGAGGAAATTCAGAGGTCAAATCTATCCCGCGTGGCTAGGGGGAGGGATGGGCCGGGAGAGATTCGAACTCTCGGCCGTGACGACGCTCTTGCGTTTTCGCCGTGTAAGAGCTTGACGGACATGCTCTGACGTCCTAACCAGGCTGAACGACCGGCCCGAAGTCCGCTTGCCGACAAAGCGGTAATAAGTCTTGGACAGACGTCTACCGGGCTTATGAGCAGCTTCCGCCAGAGCGGTCCCTCGCCTTGGTGAAGGTCCGCTTCGCGCTCGTCCCAATTAAGGAGGTGAAGACGCACGAGGCCGCGGAGCCGGACAGGGTGCGCCGCGTCGTGAAGCAAATCCAGTCCACGGGTGTCGTGAAGAAGGCGATCCTGGTTGACGAGAGGACGATGGTGGTGCTCGACGGAGTGCATAGGTTGAGCGCGCTCCAGGCGCTAGGGGCCTCCCGCGTCTCCGCCTGGCTGGTCGATTACTCCGATGAAGACATCCTTGTGTTCTCGAAGGACCGCAAGCTGCAGATCCCGAAGGAGAACGTCATCAAGGCTGCCGTCCAAGGTCCGAAATTTGCTCCGAAGAGCACTCGTCACATGGTCAAGTGGAAGGATGGGGCGCTCGTTCACATATCCCATCTTGAAGGCGGGATCTCCGTGCCGCTGACCACGCTGATGCAACAAGCTTGAGAGTGCTGCAAATTGCAAAACGACGGACAATCTAGGGATTCTATCTTCCACATCGTAGTGGTCGCCTCCGCCTTTTTCTTGCTCGCCTTCTGGCTCCACTATCCCGGGATGAGCCCGAGCCTGGGCACGGATCTCGCGGGCGCCATCTTCCCGCGGATTGCCACGGCGGGAGCGATCCATGGACAGGGGGTCATCCCGTATGTCGGACTACATGCTGGAGTACCCCGCGCTCTCTGCCTGGTTGCTCTGGGCGGCATCGTTGGTCCCCCCTCAGAACGTCTACACGTTCTACTGGATGATGAGCATCTTCTTGTTCGCCTTCATGCTGGTCGCAGTCTTCGCGACGAGGAAGCTGTTGTTGCTCCGTGGTCTCTCCTCCACCAGCAGCCTGGAGCACTTCATCATCTTCACCCCCGTCTTCATCTTCTACTCGATCTACAGCTTCGACTGGGCTGGAGCAGGATTGATGATGCTCTCCATCTACCTCGCATATCGCCAGAGAGCTGCTCTTTCAGGTGTGTCGATGGGCCTGGCCATCGCGGTGCGAATAATCCCCGCTGTCTGTCTGCCCTTCATCCTGCTCAGTTTCAAAGGCCGGACAAGCAGACTCGGTTTCGTGGGTGCGGTCGTAGGAAGCTGGCTCCTAACGAACGCCTACTTCATGCTCAGGGATTTTCAGGGATTCGTCTATCCTTACACTTTCCAGGCGGGTTACTTCAGCGAAGACAGCTGGCTCAACATCATCCCTAACGATGGTCTTGCGAAGGTGGTCTCGGGCATACTCTTGGTGGGCGTCTTGCTTCTGTTGCTGAGGCTGAGGGATAGGTTCGAGCTTGGCGAGTTGTGCTTCCTGGCGCTCGTCGGTTTCCTCGTCGTGAGCTACAAGTTCCCGCCCCAGTACATGATCCTCGCCTTGCCTCTGTTCGCCCTCGCGGGAAGGAGCTATCGGATGTCTCTCGTCGTCAACATCCTGGACATCATGCTCATCCTCTGGATTGCGACACCGATGTTCAATGCCAGCAATCCGGCGGCGATCACAAGCCCCGACCAATGGATAGCGGTTGCACGACAGGGTATCCTCGCAATCATCTTCTTTGACGTGATTCGTCGAAGATTGAAGCTGACAGGGCTGATGCCTTTCAGGGTGCCTATCTCTGGCCTGTCCAGTTTAGCGCGAAGAAACCGGTCAACACCAACAAACCCTTAAATATGATTCAGCGCGGCGAAATTTTCAGTGGAGCATAATGGAAGGCGATGAAGTTCACGGTCGTCGGAGCTGGTCTAGTTCATCGTTAGCCTTCTCGGCCCACGAATAAGCTTCCCAAACGAATCCTCGACGGGCTCAAGAATTTCTACCTCTATTCGGAGAACCGGAGGGACGTCCTAGAATGCCCACAGACAAGAAGCTGAAGCTCACGATCCCCAACGGCCACCTCGGCCAGAAGAGCATAGAGATTTTCCAGAAGGCGTATTATAAGATCTCAGGTCAAGACAGGAGCTACCGCCCTGCCTTCGGCGACCCCGAGGTCGAGCTCCGCGTCCTGAGGCCCCAGGAGATACCCCTCTACGTGGCAGACGGCATCCAAGACGTCGGCATCACAGGAATCGACTGGATAACGGAGACCGGTGCTAGCGTCGAGAAGGTCCTCGACCTGGAGTTCGGCGGCGTCAAACTAGTCGCGGCCACGCCAAAGTCGCAGCCCTACGAGAGCGTCGACGAGTTGATGGAGAGCTTCTGGAAGCAGGGGAAGGACTTCCGGGTCTCAGCGGAATACCTCAACATCACGGCCGACTACCTGGCCTCGCAGCCCTCGTACAAGAGGCGGTTCGGGAAGAAGGAGCCGATGATAATCACCCCGTGGTGGAGGAAGGGCGCGAACCCAAAGGCCGCGGTCTATCTCTCTTTCGGCGCAACGGAGGCGAAGCCCCCTGAGATCGTCGACATGATAGTCGACGTCACCGAGACCGGGACGACGCTGGAGCAGAACAACCTCAAGCAGCTGGGCACGCTGATGCGCTCGACCGCGTGGCTCGTCGCGAACAAGAAGGCGATGAAGTGACCCTGGAAGAGGGAGAAGATCAAGGACCTCAAGATAATGCTGAGCGGGGTCGTCGAGGGTCAGAAGCGGCTCCACATCTTCGTGAACGTCAGGGAGAAGAACCTCGACAAGCTACTCAGGGAGCTTCCAGCCCTCAAGCGCCCCACGGTCAGCCCGCTGTCGGAGAAGGGGTGGTATGACGTCAACACGGTGATAAGCAAGAATGAACCTGCACGCAATGCTCCCAACTCTGAAGAGGCTCGCCCAGGGCCTTGTGATACACGAGCCGCAGAACATCCTATCCCTCGAGGAGTTCGGGGACGGGAATGAGTAGCGAGCTACTGCCCCTGGTTCGAGTCGAAAGCAAAAAACAAGCCAAGAAGGTCGCTGAAAGAATCAGGGCGAGACCGGCTGGCCTCGACTCGGCATTGAAAGGTGCGGAGAAGATAGTGCGGGCAGTCTGGGACGATGGAGACGCCGCGCTCCTCCGCTACTCGAGGAAGCTCGACGGTGTCACTCTCACAAGCGACGAGCTTGCCGTCTCCAAAGAAGAGATCGCCGCGGCCTATGGCAGGGCGAGTCCGAAGCTATTGGACGCCATGCGCTTCGCGCTCCAGCGGATCAGGAGGACGCAGGGTCAGCTCCTCACGAGGCTCCCCTTCTCCTATGTCGCCGACGGGTACGTGATCAGGTGCGCCGTGCGCCCGCTGGACTCGGTGGGGTGCTACATCCCAGGAGGGAGGGCTTCCTACGCGAGCACGGTCCTCATGACGGCAGGCCTGGCAAAGCTCGCAGGGGTGAAGAGGGTCGTCATCTGCACACCTCCGTCCAAGGAGAAAGGCGCGCCGGTCAGCGACGCAATCCTGGCGGCTGCAAAGCTCTGTGGCGTGGACGCGGTCTACCGAGTTGGCGGTGCTCAATCCATCGCCGCCATGGCATACGGGACGGAGAGCATCCCGAAGGTCTCCAAGATCGTAGGCCCCGGGGGCCTCTATGTCTCTGCGGCGAAGAAGCTCGTCTCCACCGACGTCCCGATCGATTTCTTGGCAGGGCCTACAGAGATGGTGGTCGTCGGGGACGCAAATGCGGACCCCCGCTTGATGGCGTGGGACCTGATGGGGCAGGCCGAGCACGGCGTGGACAGCATCTGCGGCCTCGTCACCTGGGACGAGCGGGTCGCGAAAGCCGTCAAGAAGGTCGTCGAGCAAGTCTCACCCAAACTGCAGCGGAAGGATTTCGTGATGGGATGCCTGAGGCAGGGCTTCGCGGCGGTGTGCAAGGACCGTGAAGTTGCGATCGAGCTCGTCAACCAGCTCGCCCCCGAGCACCTGGAGTTGATGGTGGATGCGCCCAGGACGGCCGCAGAATCAATCTCGAACGCAGGCCTCATCCTCCTCGGCGAGAACGCGCCGGGGGCCGCGAGCGACTACGTCATCGGGACCGACCACGTGCTCCCCACCGAGGGAGTGGCGAAGCTGCGCTCGGGCCTGAGCGTGCTCGACTTTGTGAAGGTGGGCTGGGTCGTCGAGGGGACGAGGCAGGGCCTGAAGACGCTGCTGCCTTCGCTCAAGGAGCTCGCTCTCGCAGAGGGCCTGCCCAACCACTACCTGTCGGCGCAGTCGAGGTTTCGAAAGTCATGATGCGACGGAGTAGCAAGAGCGCTCTCCAGAGGCGCCTCGACGCGCGACGCTACGTGCGCCTGCAAGGGCCCGGAGGAAAGAAGTTCTCGGTCAGGAGCACGTCAAGGGAACTCCTTGCAAGAGTCGACGCCGTCGTCTTCGACTGCGATGGGGTCCTGATAGACGCTCGAAGGCTGCCTACGACGTGACGATAAGGGTCGTAGTGGAGACCATGGTCGAGGAGATAACGGGCGTGAAGCTCGCTTTGACGAGGTCCGCCCCCAAGCTCATCTCAACGATCAGGAGGACGGGGGGTTTCAACAGCGACTGGGACACGAGCTACGCGCTCACCTTGTTCGCGACCATCGCGCTCGAAGGGAAGAAGGACGCGACCGGAGCCATCGAGGCCCTGACGAGCATTGTCGCTGAGTTCGGGTCGGCCCCGAGGGGAAGAGGACAGGAAGCAGTGGACTCCTTCCTCGACGAGAAGTTCCCGTCGTCCGAGAAGACTCTCGGCCGAACGCGTAGGTATCTCGGATACCCCGAGACGCCTCCCAACGGGAGGATGACGACCATCTTCGACGAGCTCTACTTCGGAGACTCCCTGTTCCGCAAGATGCACGGAGTCCCGCCGAGCAACCCTCGCTTCCGGGGCCTGATCGAGCTGGAGCGCGCCCTGGTCACAGTCAAGACGCTCGAGACGCTCACAAGGAAGCTCGGAGAGGGCCGGCTCGCAGTCTTGACCGGGAGACCGTTCCTGGGGACTGACTACTCCCTCGGGAGGAGGATAATGAGCTTCTTCGACAAGAAGGCGTCGATGTTCATCGGCGACGCGGACATCAACCCCTCGCTCAGGCCCGAGTACGACAAATTCAGGAAGCCAAACCCCGATGCGCTCATCAGGGCGAAGGAGAAGCTCTCCTCGGACACCATCCTCTACGTCGGGGACTCAGCGGATGAACCTCCTGACGGTCAAGAACGCTAGAGAGCAAGGACTCGAGGGGTTCCTGTTCGCGGGAGTCTACCAGACCTCGCCCGTCAAGTCCGACCAGGCCGCGTTCTTCGAGCGGGAGGGCTCAGACGTCATAGTCGAGACGGTCAACCAGGTCCCGTCAGGGTTATTGCTTGCGCCGAAAGGCGAGGTGAGCGGACGATGACCAGACACGGCGAAATCAAGAGGAAGACGAAGGAGACAGACATCACTGTCATCGTAGAGATAGACGGGACAGGCAGGCCTGACTCCAGGACGGGGATAGGCTTCCTCGACCACATGCTCGACTCGTTCGCGACGCACAGCCTCATGGACGTGACGGTGAGGGCCAAGGGAGACCTCACCCACCACATCGTGGAGGACGTGGCCATCTCGTTGGGCAAGGCAATCTCAAAAGCCCTGGGCGAGAGGGTAGGAATCCGCAGGTTCGGCGACGCGATCGTCCCCATGGACGACGGCCTAGCGCTTGCTGCGGTGGACCTGGTGAAGCGCCCGTACTCCGCGGTGAATCTCAAGCTGCAGAGGGTGATGCTGGAGGACGCGCCGAGGGATGGACCTCGAGCACTTCTTCACCTCGATCGCTCAATCTCTGGAGGCGACCGTCCACGTCAAGGTGCTGGACGGCAGCAACGACCACCACAAGTTCGAGGCGGCTGTGAAGGCCTTCGCGCTGGCCCTTCGGGAGGCGGCCTCGCAAGACCCGCGCCGCGCCAAGATCAAGGCCCCACCCTCCTCGAAAGGGTCGATGTGAGGAGCCCGCGATGCGCATCCAGGTCTTCAACTATGGTGCTGGGAACCTCTTCAGCATCCAGGCGGCGCTCAGAAAAGAAGGTGCGAAGACGTCGCTCACCAAGGACGGCAATGGCATGGAGCAAGCGGACGCCCTGGTCCTTCCGGGTGTCGGGAGCTTCAACCAAGCCGCGGGCATGCTCCCAATGCAAAAGATACGGGACGTCGTCCGCTCCGGCAAGCCGATGCTCGGCGTCTGCTTAGGCCTCCAGCTATTCTTCTCCAAGAGCGAGGAAGGCCCGGGACGAGGGCTGTCTCTCTTCCCCGGGGACGTGAGGAAGTTCCGCTCTGCAGAGGTGAAGGCTCCCCAGATAGGCTGGAACACGCTCAAGGTGAAGAGGGAGACCGACCTGACAGACGGGCTTCCCGAGGAGGCCTGGGTCTACTACGTCAACTCCTACTACCCTGCGACCAAGGGGGATTTCGTCGTCGCGACCACCATGTACGGGGTGGAGTTCCCGGCGCTCGCCCAAGACAAGAACGTCTACGGAACCCAGTTCCACCCGGAAAAGTCGGGCGACACTGGTAGGCGCATCCTCCAGAACTTCCTGAGCTCGGTGAAGAGGTAGCACCTTGCTGCAACTGTGGGCTGCAATCGACCTCCTCGGGGGGTCGGCCGTCACGCTGAAGCAGGGAAAAGAAGAGATGAAGACGACCTGGAAGCAGGAGCCTCTGGAGGTCGCGGCGCGATGGGAGCGCGAAGGCGCCGACGGGCTGCACATCGTGGACTTGGACGCGGCGTTCGGCAAGGGCTCCAACCGCGAGACCATCCTGGCAATCATCCGGGGAGCAAAGATCCCGGTGGAGGTCGGGGGAGGCGTCAGGTCGGCCGCGGACGTGGATTTCTGGCTGAAGAGCGGCGCAGAGAGGGTGATCCTTGGGACGCTGGCCTACAAGGGCCCAGACACGCTCGCTAAGCTCCTCGTGAAATACGGCCCGGAGAAGATAGTCGTGGCCTCGGATTACTCGGGAGGCAAGGTCGTGACGAGAGGTTGGACCCAGAGCCAGAACATCACGGTGCTCGAGGCGGCCACGATGTTAGAGGCGGCGGGCGTAGTGAACCTGCTCGCGACGTCGGTGGGACAGGACGGGATGGCTACAGGCCCAGACATTGGGACGTTGGAGTCGCTCTGCGCCCTCCGAAGTCTGAGGATATTGGCTTCTGGAGGAATCAGGAACGCCCAGGACCTCAAGGAGATCGAGAAGCGAGGTGCGGCAGGCGCGATCATAGGGCGGGCCCTCTACGATGGAGGGGTCAAGCTCAAGGAAGCCAGGGCGCTCGTGGGAGTCAGACCATGACGCTTGCGAAGCGAATCGTCCCCTGCCTAGACGTGAAGAACGGGAGGGTCGTGAAGGGGGTCAAGTTCGAGGGCCTTAGAGACGCTGGCGACCCGGTCGAGTTGTCATCCCGCTACAGGGATGAGGGAGCAGACGAGGTCGTCTTCCTTGACATCACTGCGAGCCTTGAGAAGAGGGCGACGCTGCGCTCGCTTGTGAGGAGCGTCGCTGCCAAGTTAGACATCCCCTTCACTGTGGGAGGCGGGATAAGGAGCATGGCCGACGCGCGGCTCGCGCTCGCAAGCGGGGCTGACAAGGTGGCCGTGAACACGGCGGCCCTTCAAAATCCGGAGCTCATCACGAAGCTGGCGGAGGTGTTCGGCTCGCAGTGTGTGGTCGTAGCCATCGACGCCAGGCGAGGAAAGAACGGATACCAGGTCTTCAGCCACTCTGCGACAAAGGCCGCAGAAGTCGATGCCGTGGTCTGGGCGAAAAAGGCGGAGAAACTCGGCGCGGGCGAGCTCCTCGTCACCTCGATAGACCGTGACGGGACAAAGAAGGGATACGACATCGAGCTCCTGAAGTCGATAACGGAGAAAGTGCGGATCCCAGTCATAGCCAGCGGGGGTGCCGGGACGCTGAGGCACTTCCTCGACGCGTTCGTAGAGGGCGGATGCGACGCCGCGCTTGCCGCTTCGCTCTTTCACTATAGGGAGCTCACCGTAGGGCAGGTCAAAGACTACCTGGCAGCGAACGGGGTAGTGGTCAGACCTTGAACATCAATAGTTAAATATATATTGAAATATTACTAGGCGTTATGATCGAGAAGCTGACAGTAGTAGGCGTGGTTGTGAAGGACCAGGCAAAGGCGGTCGAGTTTTACACAAAATCGCTGGGATTGGAGAAGCGGTCCGATTTCACGGGCCCGACAGGCGTTAGGTGGGTGACCGTCGCGCCGAAGGGGCAGGACATCGAGATCGCTCTCGTCCAGGCCGGCTCGTATCCAGACCCGAAGGGAGGCCAGATCCAGGTTCAGCCGGCGGGGGGAACCCAATGGACGTTTCAGACCAATGACTGCAAGAAGGATTTCGAGGAGCTAAAGTCTCGGGGCGTCAGGTTCGCCCAAAGCAAACCTGCGGAATACCCCTATGGCATCCAAGCCAATTTCACTGACCCCGACGGTAATGCTTTCGCGCTCCTCCAGATGGCAGCGAAGCAGGCCTGGTAGCAGCGCCGTTGGGGAACTCTTGGAAGGCCGTCGCTGACGGGAGCAGGAGGCAGGTGCCTCCTGCTCCTCAAGGATGGCGAGAAGACCCCCACCGAGATGTCGAAGAGCTTCGACTTCTCGATGGCTGCCCTTTCTACGCACCTCCGGGTCTTGAGAGATGCAGACCTCGTGCGGGAGAGGAAGGTGGGCCAGCACCGACTATACTCTGTCAACAGGGAGAAGATGTCGGAGATGATGCTCTTCTTTGAGGGGTTCTGGGACGACGCCCTCTCGAGCCTGAAACGCCATGCAGAGTCCAAAGCAGCAAGGAGGCGCGAATAGGCAGGATGTCCGGCGAGTTGACAAAGTCGATCTTGGTCGACGCGCCGGCCTCGGTGATTTTCAAGGCGCTGACCGACGAGAAGGAGCTCGTCCAATGGATGCCGAGGAGCGCCAAGATGGACGCAAGGGTGGGCGGCGAGTATGAGTTCAATTTCTATCAGGCGGCGAAGAATCTCGAGACCACCGCTAGGGGCAAGATCGTCGAACTCGTGCCCGACAAGAAGCTCGTCTACACCTTCGCCTCGAGCCGGGAGGCACCAGGCTCGCCTCCGTCGCTGCTCACATGGACCCTCGAGGAAGGTTTGGACGGGAAGACCCTGGTCACCCTCGTCCATTCAGGAATCGGCGGGAACGCGTTCAGCCTCTTTGTTGGCTGGGGCTACTATCTTGAGCAGCTGGCGACCCATTGCTCGCGGATGCCAGTCCGAAACTAGTCTACGAACCTCATCCCCAGTCTGCAGGCCCGGGGTAGATGTGCACGTTTGAAGGGCGCGAAAACGGCTGATATCCCTTATTACCCTCCAATCTCGCACGGGTCAGCAGTCAACGATTTACCTTGAAAGCTTCAAAGATAGACGAGATTGATTTCAAGAAGGGGAACGGCCTGGTCCCCGTAGTTACCCAGGAGGCAAAGACCGGGAAGCTGCCTGATGCTCGCCTACGCAAACCGAGAGGCTGTCGAGACGACGATGAAGACCAAGCTCGCGACCTACTGGAGCAGGAGCAGAAACGAGCTCTGGAAGAAGGGGGACACCTCGGGCCACATCCAGAAGGTGAAGCGCGTGTTGGTGGACTGCGACAACGACACTCTGCTCTACGTCGTCGACCAAGTAGGCCCGGCCTGCCACACGGGAAAACACAGCTGCTTCTTCAGCAAACTAGAGTAGATGGCGCAGAGGGTGGGATTCGAACCCACGAATCCTTGCGGACAAAGGATTAGCACTCAGGGGACTAGGGCTGTTACACCCGAATCCTATCCTTCGCCCTACCAGGCTAGGCGACCTCTGCTCCAGCGCGGCCCGTCTTTTCAGCGATATATAGAGAATAATGACTTCTCGCTGAATTAGCCCAACCGGCCCTCTTTCACATGTCGCCGCAGCACAGAGTTTGGAAGATTTTTATATTCGACAAGGCCGTTTCTGCGCTTGGAGCGTTCTGGTTCTGATGATAATGGACCGCAAACGGGCTGCTCTTTCTAGGACAATAGCCGCGGTCGCGGTGGTTGTCATCCTGCTGATCGTGGTGGTGGCTGGAGTGGCATATTACTCCTCCAAGAGCTCCTCGAGCTCATCCACTTCATCCTCGTCATCGGGGACAGGGACGGGCACTGGAGCCGTCCCGACTACCCTCACCTACGAGTCGGCCGAGACGATCCAATATATCGACCCTGCGATCTCGTATTACTCTTACGACTACAACATAATGCAGAACGTGTATGAGCCGATCCTCTGGTATAACCAGGCCAACGCTACGAACGTGATCCCCTGGCTCGCGCAGAGCTACACGGGCAACGCGGCCGGGACGCAATACCAGTTCACGCTGCGCAGCGGCATCAAGTTCGCGGACGGCGAGGCCCTGAACTCCACGGCGGTCTGGTTCGCCATCACGAGGGCGCTCATCAACGACGGGAGCTCCCCGGTGGGTCACGGCACCCAGTCGGGCTGGCTCATCCAGCAGCTCTCGAACCAGTCGCTGAGCTCGTTCTTCAACCCTGGTCAGACCTATGGGAACTCCTATGTGGCTGAGTGGCTAAAGGCCAACTTCATCCAGACAACCGGCACGCTCACCTTCAACGTCAACGTGATGAACCCGAACATTGCGTTCCCATACCTGTTCGCCAACCCCATCGTCGACCCGGTGGCTCCTGGATACACGATGACTCACGACCTGGCGCTCTGGACTGCCTCGAGCGCGGGCTACAAGCTGCCCTATGCCACTTTGAGCGGCAACTTCACACAAAAGGCAACCCAGTACTTCGACGACCTCTCGGCGACCTGCAACGCCACAGGCTCCGCGACGCCTGCGGGATGTGGGGCGACCTACCTCAGCACGGCCCCGCAGGGCTCGATGGCTGGGACTGGGCCTTACACGATAACTAGCGACGACACGGCGACGAGCACGATAACTCTGGCGGCGAACCCCAACTATTGGGGCGGGCCTTACCAGTTCATGACGCCTGCAGGCGCTAAGATCAGCCCGCAGATCAAGACCATCGTCTTCAAGTTCGTGGCCGACCAGACGACGAGGGAGATCGACATCCAGAACGCGGCGAAGTCCGCCGGATCCGCGATGGCGATCGACGTCGAGAGCACCAACCTCTACGACGTGGCCAACAAGGCCACCTGGCTGGCCAATGGGACGCTCCAGTCGACTCTGAACGGGGTCTCTGTCTACGGGCCCTACCCGTTCCTCGGCGTGACCTTCGACCCGTACTCCACGAACGTGACGAGCGCGCTGACTGGCAACTACTACTCGTTCCAGCCCTTCGCTGACCAAAGATTCCGTCTGGCTTTCGCGGACGCCGTCAACATGACCTCAGAGTGGGTCAGCAACGCTGACAAGCTTGGACAGGTGGCGCCTAACGTGATTCCTCCTGGGCTCCCCCCTGCCGGCTCGTACAACTCTAGCATAACCCCGGCCTACAGCTACAGCCCCGACACGTCCGCGCAGCTCCTGCTGCAGGCCATGGAGCACCCGATAACCTCGTTCCACTTCACGAACGGGACGGCTGCCCCGTCGAGCTTGTTCAACAACGCCTTCGGCTGCTCCAGCCTCGGGAGCACCGGAACGTGCTCCAACCCGACCCCGCAGACCATCCAGCTGACCTACGCGACGGGCGACACGAGCGACGAGGCGATCTTCAACGACATCGCAGGGACCATCAACAACATCAGCACGACCTACAACATGGGTCTGACGGTGTCAGTGGATCCTATTCCAGCCGGGCAAGAGCTCACAGAGGCGTTCTCCGTCCCCAACCACCTCTACATGTACTCCTTCGGGTGGATCGACGACTACCCGTGGGTGCTCGACTTCACAGGCAACATGCTGGCGTATCCGGGTACGTACCCAGGCGGTGACGCGATGAACTACGCCGCCATCACGAACCTCTACCACGCGAGCCTCAACGCGAGCGCGTCTGGTAACCTAAAGGCGCTCGTCTCTGACAGCAATCAGATGAACGTGCTCTCGAACAAGGAGGTCATGTACCTCTGGACTTACGACAACGTCAACTTCGTGACGATGACGTCGAACGTAAAGGGGCTCTACTGGAACCCGGCACTGGGCAGCGCGGCGGCCAACGGCGTGGGGCCCGAGTACTTCGCGACGCTATACTAGGGCCCTTCTTCGGCCCCCTTCGAATCCCTAATATCGGGGAGAGGGGGCCAAACCAGACAGCTTGAAGCTGTATGAGTACGCCATCAGGAGGATAATCCTGATGGGCTTCGTCCTTCTTGGACTGAGCCTGCTCATGTTCTACCTGACGAGAGGGTTCCTCCCTCCCAGCTTCGCGCTAGCCCCGTACCTCTCCCCTAGGATGAGCGACGTGCAGAAGCTCACCCTGGCGCAGTCGCTCGGAGTCGCGACGAGGTTCCTGCCCCTCGTATCAGGCGTTCTCCGCCTTCGACAAGAGCTGCCTGGTGCCCGTCTGGGGCCAATACACGGCCTGGCTCGCGAACGTGTTGAAGGGGAACTGGGGGCTGACGCTGCTCCCTGGGATCGCCGGGCCCCAGACGACCCTCTCGGTCTTCTTCAGCAGGTTCCCCTACACCGCGGAGCTCGCGATAATGGGTGCGATCCTCACAATCCTCATTGGCATCCCGCTTGGGATACTCTCCGCGACCCACAACAACAAGCTCCCGGACCACCTCTCGCGCATAGTCTCGCTCGGGGGCTACTCAATACCCCAGTTCTGGTTCGGCTATGTCCTCCTGATCATCTTCGTCCTCTACGCAAGGGTCGGGGGCCTGGGCCTCCTGCCGGGGAGCGGTGCCCTCGCAACGAACTGCGTCATCTGCTTCACCAATCCGGGCACGGCCAAGGCTGTCACGGGGGCGCCCATCCTCGACGGCCTGTTCTCAGGCAACCTCGCCTACTCCTGGGACTCGATAGTCGCTATGATCCTGCCCGCGATCACCCTCTCCATCACTTCCATCGGGGCGCTGACTCGAATAGTCAGGTCGAGCATGCTCGAGGTCCATCAAGCAGGACTACATCCTCATGGCTAGGTCCAAGGGCCTGAAGGACCGTGTGGTGGTCTACAGGCACGCGCTGAGGAACGCCCTCCTCCCCGCCGTGACGGTCGCGGGCCTCCTCACGGCGTTCCTATTCGGGGGCGTGGTCGTCATCGAGATAGTCTTCGACCTCCCCGGGGTCGGCTACACCGCCCTCCAAGCGGTCAACGCCTTCGACATCAACTTCATCGAGCTCTACGTCCTCGTCACCGCGCTCATCATAGTCGTCACCAACCTCGCGGTCGACATCATCTACGCGAAGCTGGACCCGCGCATCCGCTACTGAGGTCGAGAGAGTGACAGAGATCGAGCCCACCGTCGAGAAAGGACAGGCGTCGGACATCAAGTACGCACTGCGCCACTTCAAGCAGAACAAGCTCGTCCTCGCGGGGCTCGTCCTGTCCGTGGGGAGCATCGGCATCGCTCTCCTCTCCCACCTCCTCGTGGACCCGACGAGCTGGCAGATAACGCAGCCCATCCTGAAGAACTGCTGGAACAACCCGCTCTTCGGCTGGGGGAACGTGAACATCGCCACGTGCCCCTCGCCTCTCCCCCTGGGGACCGACTCTTACGGGAGGAACCTCCTCTCGATGATAATCCTCGCCATCCCGATAGACCTGCAGATCGCCCTGGAGGTCGTCATCTCGGCGGTCGTCATCGGGATAACCCTGGGCGCGACGGCATCCTACGCGGGAGGCATAGTCGACGAGGCGATACTCCGCGTCACGGACATATTCCTCGCGGTCCCCGGGATCCTCCTTGCGATAGTCTTCCTCGTGGTGTTCGGGAGGACCATCCCTGTCCTCACGGGGGCCGTGATCGCCGTGTGGTGGCCCACTTACGTGAGGCTGGTCCGGTCCCAGGTCCTGAGCGAGAAGGAGAAGCCCTACGTTGAGAGCCTAAAGTCCATAGGGGCGGGGAGGTTCCGGATCCTCTTCAGGCACATCGTCCCCAACTCCATCTACCCTCTCCTCGTCCAGGCGACCCTCGACATAGGGAGCGTGATACTCACAATCTCTGCGCTGACCTTCATAGGCCTGAGCCCCAGCCCGCTCCTCCCAGAGCTGGGCAACCTCGCGAGCCTCGGCAGCCAGTACTTCTTCACGGCCCCGTGGCTCATCATCTTCCCCGGGCTCACGATACTCCTCATCTCTCTGGGCTTCAACCTCCTCGGCGACGGGCTCAGGGACATTCTCGACCCGAGGCTGAGAAGGTGAAGGCAGAGCAGGAGAGAGGCCCTAACGTCCTCTCGGTGGAGAACCTGCGCGTCAACTTCCACACCTTCGCCGGGGAGGTGAAGGCCCTCGACGGGATAGACCTGGCGGTGAAGAGAGGCGAGGGTCATGGGCCTCGTCGGCGAGTCGGGGTCGGGCAAGTCCGTGACGGCCCTGAGCGTCGAGGGCCTCCTCCCACCAAACGCCGAGGTCATAGAGGGCAGGATAATCCTCGACGGGAAGAATCTCCTGCTCGAGGGTAGGGGTGACATCAGGTCTGCGAGGCTCACGGAGATGGCGATGGTCTTCCAGGCCCCCTCACCTACCTCAATCCCGTCCTTACGATCGGGTCGCAGATAGTGGAGATCCTCGAGACGGACATGAAGACCTTCACCCCCATGGTAGTCGCGTCGAGGCGGGAGCGGTTCGACAATGCCCACGGGCCCCTGACGCAGGAGGAGATGCAGGAGAAGAACAAGCTGGAGGCACTCCCCGCCGGGGCGGCGCTCGGCAGGAGGGAGTTCAAGCGGCTGGCGAAGGAGTACGCTATCGCGATACTCGGGAAGGTCAGGCTCCCGGACCCAGAGAGGATCTACAAGATGTTCCCGTTCGAGCTCTCGGGAGGGATGCGCCAGAGGGCGGTCATAGCGATGGCCCTCGTCAGGAGGCCGGCCCTCCTGATAGCCGACGAGATCACTACGGCGCTCGACGTGACGGTCCAGGCCCAGATCCTCAAGCTGCTGAGGGACCTGAAGGCCCAGATAGGCGCCTCGATCCTCCTGATCACCCACGACCTCGCGGTGGTGGCAGAGCTCTGCGACAGGGTCGCCGTGATGTACGCGGGGAACATCGTCGAGGTCGCCGACGTCAACGAGCTCTTCAAGAACCCGCTCCACCCTTACACTCAGGGCCTGCTCGCCGCGATCCCGCGGCCGGACGCCTCCAAGGAAGAGCTCCAGTCGATAAAGGGGTCAGTGCCGAACCTCATCTACCCGCCCAGCGGCTGCCGCTTCCACCCGCGCTGCCCGCAGGTCTTTGCAAAGTGCCCGACCTACAAGCCGCCGCTGATCGAGGCGCGGCCCAATCACTACGTGGAGTGCTTCCTCTATGGAGGGTGACGGGATGCAGGACTCCGACCTCCTGAAGATGGAGGACGTCTTCAAGTGGTTCCCCATCAAGGGAGGCATACTCGGAAGGAGCCAGGGCTATGTGAAGGCCGTGGACGGCGTGACTCTGTCGGTGAGGAGGGGGGAGACGCTGGGCATCGTGGGGGAGTCCGGGTGCGGGAAGACCACGCTCGCGAGGACGGTGGTCAGGCTGGTCGAGCCGACCAAGGGGAGGATAGTCTTCGAGGGGAAGGACATCTCGAGGCTCAGGGGAGGGAGTCTCAAGCCCATCCGCAGGAAGATCCAGATGGTCTTCCAGGATCCCTACGCCTCGTTGGACCCGAGGCAGAACGTGAGGTCGGCGCTCATGGAGCCCATGCAGATCCACAACATCGTCTCGGGGAAGGAGGAGGCGAGGAAGCGCGCGGCCGAGCTCGTCCGGCTCGTGGGCCTGAACCCCGACCACCTCGACAGGTTCCCGCACGAGTTCTCAGGGGGGCAGAGGCAGAGGATTGCCGTCGCGAGGGCGCTCGCGGTCAACCCCGAGTTCGTGGTCCTCGACGAGCCCACGTCGTCGCTGGACGTGTCTGTGCAGGCCCAGATTCTCAACCTCCTCCGAGGGCTGCAGAGGGAGCTGGGCCTGACCTATCTTTTCATCTCGCACAACCTCGCGGTGGTGAGGCAGATGTGCACCAGGACGGGAGTGATGTATCTGGGCCGCCTGGTGGAGGTGGGGCCGACGGAGGGCCTGTTCGAGAACCCGAGGCACCCCTACACAGAGGCCCTGCTCTCATCCGTGCCCCTCCCGGACCCGGCGAAGAGGAAGCAGCTGGACGTCCTCGAGGGGGACGTCCCGAGCCCGATCAACATCCCGTCGGGGTGCCGGTTCAGGACCAGGTGCAAGTATGCGACGGGTAGGTGCGCGGAGATCTTCCCTCCTGCGGTCGAGCTCGCCCCCGGCCAGTTCGCGGAGTGCCTCTACGACATCGACTTCTCAAAGAAGACGCAACGAGATCTCACGGTCGAGTCAGTGCACTAGGCTCAGGCCCACGAGGACCACAATGATAATCACGATGAGGACGAGCATGGGCAGCGCCACCGTCTGGAGAAGCGCGATGAAGAGCGCGACGTAGTCCTTCCAGCCGAATCTCTCTCCCTGGTCGGCCCTCATCGCGAGAGGGCAAAGAGCCCGCCGTTGCTAATTAGCCTTGGTGGCCAAGTTCGCGACTCATCCGGCTTGGACTACGACCTTTTCCGGGTTCCTGGGAGGCGGCGCAGGCGCGTACTCGTCGCTCGGCGGTGCCCCTGACCCGTGATGCTCGTCGAACTTGTTGTCGAGGTCGGCCATGCTGCCGCGCATCTTGTGGTCCCAGAGCTGTGGGCACTCCGTCCCGCTCACGAGGATGGGCTTGTCCATGAGCAGGCTGTTCGGGAGGATGAGGAAGCTCGGGGCGCCTCCGTTGCTCCCGTTCTCTATCACAGTGTTGAACATGCCCACGGACCTTATCGTCCCCGAGACCCTCCCTCGGTCACCGCCGTTCTCAATCCCGTCGATCGTCACCTGCTGCCCCTCCTTCAGGGTGCTCGCGATCGTTGTGGCCCCAGAAGCCATCGAGGTCATCACTCCCTTCAGCGAATAGGCGATGGGGACGCCGAGTCCGATCGCTAGCGCTGCTGCAAGGCCCCAGGAGAGCGCCGCGGTGGCCGTGTAGATGATTCCCTGCCCGAACCCGAGCTGGATCATCGCAAAGTCGAAGACCAGGGCGTAGATCAGGAGCTTGACGGCCGTCCCGAGGATCCTCGCCCCCGAGACCCCATACTGCCAGAGAGTGTCGCCTATCGCCTTGCCAGCGAACGACGCGATCAGGGCACCCGCGACGACTATGATGGCCGCCCCGACGAGGTTGGGGATCCAGGCGAGTATTCCCTCCATCGACGCGGTGAGAGCAGGGATGCTCAAGACGCTGATCGTATACACGGCGACGATTATCCAGAGGACGGCCCTTACGGCGCCGACGATTAGGCTGCTGAAGGTGCGCCCGGAGCGCTCCAAGAACTTGCCCACATCGGTCTTTTCAATCGGCCTGTCGATGTCGACCTTCTGGAAGCCGACTTTGAGCCCCTTCACGACCACGCGGATTATCACATAGCCGACGACGAGCGTTATCAAGGCCCCGATGAGATTGGGGATGAAAGCGAATATCCCCGTCAGGAAAGTCGTGAAAGCTGTCGAGACAGCGTCACCCACCGCAGCGGCCATGACCAACGTAAGCGCAAGCTGGAGCATGGCCATTACCCACGACAGACCCTTTAAGTCGGTAAGCACTCTGAGAGCCAGACCCTTCCACTGACTTGGAACTCTGCAAATTTGTTATGAAAAGTGGCCCCTGCTTCCATCGAAAGCCATCGTCAGGGCGGAGTTCCGCGCCGAATTCTGGCGGAATGTCGCGGAGGCCGGCCTTGGCCCAACCTTAATACGGAAAGCGAAAGCAAGCACAAATCGCTAGCCGTCCTTGGTCGAGATAGAATATCTGCCCTACTCCAAGATAATCGTTCACGAGGTGAGAAAGGTCGAAATCTCCGAGCTGTTGACATCCATGGTCGCCCAGGCTGAAGCGCAAAAGGCAACAGGTGCCCCTGGAATCAATTGGGTTGACGGGATTGCCTTTGTGACGGGCGAATTTATTCCGACTCCGGAGACAATAGGGGAGAGTCTGAAAGGCAGGATTCATTACGCGATGGTGACTTTCTCAGAGACGAGCTATCAGGCTGAGAAGAAGGTGACTTTCAATAACAGGGACCATGTTGTCAGACTCGTGAAAGCAGACAACAACCCCAACTTCGTGGAACTTGTCAAGTTCTTACGCTCCTTCAACCCGTAGACTTGTAGATTCGGAGATGGTCCGACCGATCGTGGGCGAGTGGCTCACCAGGGGCAATTAGGACGAAGCCGCCTATGGGGCGAGAGAAACACCTGGTTCGCCAGTAAATGGTGGCAGACCCGCCGGAGTTCACCACCCCGCCCTCCCCCAATCGCGCGACCTGAGCGATCCTTCACGTAGACGGCGCAACGTGGCCGTGTCGCCTTAGAGTTGCCCCCTCCCGGATCTCACTCGGTTCGACGATCAAGAGTCAGAACCCCTCCTTCGAGGGGCCCGCACCTCGCGACCGCCTGCTCCGGCGTGGGATCATCTCGCCCAGGCGCGCAGGAAAGAGAGGGGATGGCTTTACCCGACGGTTACTGGCACTCCTATAGCCGGTTTGAGCGCGAGAAGACGGCTAGCCTTCCTACCTTCCCTGCCACCAAGAGTCTCGGAATCAACATCGGCTTAAAATGCCTGTCGATAGCTTCGAAATGGCACACGTCAGAGACGTAATGTGGCGGTTAAGTAGGCTTCCGTGATTCTTCGGCGGTGAAATCCTGTTCAGGTTGTGCCACTGATCCCCGAAGAGAAAACCACCCCGGCCCACTATGACAATTGGTGCGCCGTGGCGGCCTTCTTCGATGGCGATGGAAGCCTTGACGTAGTGGTCAGGAAGTTTACGTTGCATTGGGCTGTGACGTTCACAGATAATTGGCCTCCTCAACTCCTGCAAATCAAGGTATTCTTGGAGGCCCAAGGGCTCCGAGTAGGCACGCTAAGGCCGACCGGAATGGGGGCGGTGAAGTTCCAAGTTGCCGCAATAGAGTCGCTCATCAGGTTTGCACGAGGAGTCTTGGACACTCGATGTCTGTTCAAGAAGCGGAAAGAGTTGGAAATCATGTTGGCATATTTCGATGGGAAAGTAACAGGCGATCAAGTTATTGAATTTCTAAATCGAGAGGTTAGGGAAGGAGTCCGCGTCGGAAAGCTTCGAACAGCCAAGCTTCCCTTTACCTATATTGTCGGTCGGCGAGTGTACAAGAAAGGATACAAAAGAATAGGCCCCTCCACTTTGGCAGCGTTGTCAGAGACAGAGAAGCAGGAAATCAGACTAAAGTATATGAATCAAGGTTTGACGATCTATCAACAGTATCTCCGAATGAGTGCGGATTTTAGCCGTCGCTCAACAAGTTATGATTTTGGGGCGTAGGGAGTCTTCACCCCGAAGCCTCAGCTATGATCTCCAATCATCTAGCCAGAGGCTTCGATACCGTCATGATGCGATGCCTGCCCCAGCTACTGTGCTTCGAGGTGAAGCCCAGCTACTTGTACACGAAGGCGGACTATATCCGTCTCCTTGTCAACTCGTCTGTACTCAATGCCTACGCGGAAGGAATGAGCAACGTCTCCAATAAGTTTGGAGCCGGGGTACCGAACTCCGACACCGCGCTTATGCGCTTCAAGAGCATCGAGAGATACGAGCTCCAGAGCGTCGTCTCCATCGTCCTCGAGGAGCAGGTAGGCGAGCTGAAGAGAAAGGGGTTGCTGAAGAGACCGGTCCCGATTGCGTTTGATTGGCACGACCAGATGTTTTATGGCGATAATGAGACCGACATGGTCAACGGGACGAGGCCAAAGGCCGGCTCTTGCTACGCTTACCAGTACCTCACCGCGAGCATCCTCGCCGATGGGAGGAGGCTCACGATCGTCCTGACGCCCATCAAGAGCAGGGAGTATCTCTTGGATTACATCGAGGACGCCCTCAACCGGATAAGGAACATGGGAATCAGGGTTAGGTATCTCCTCTTCGATGGAGGGTTCTCATCGCTCGAGCTCCCCTCTTGGCTCCAGGAGAACGGATACCTGTATGCAATCCATTTCACGCCCAACCGGCTGACGAAGAGGATCGACCTCAAGGACGGTCAATCTGTCTCCTATCCTTGCGACAGACCGTTCAAGCTCGTCAGGGTCGACGACGAGGAGACGAAGATCAGCTACCTCTTCGCCACGAACATGTCGTGCAGGCCGAAGCGCCTGCTGAAGCGTTACAAGACCCGTTGGGGAGTGGAGACCGCCTACAGAGAGCACAACATCTTCCTTCCGAGGACGAAATCGAAGAGCTTCACGGTTAGGCTACTCTACTACGCGGTGGCAGTATGCCTATACAACGCATGGTGCATCCTGAACTCTTCAGAGCGCAACGACAATGGAGAGGACGGACGCGACGATGAAGAGCATATCATCGCATTGGAGGTCAAGGTCTCCCTCCTCCTCACATTCCTAATCCCATTGGCAACCTGACGGAGGTGACCCTATGTCATTCGGAGATACTGCTACCCCATTCGGGAACGCTAACGTTTATTTAGCTTGCCCGAAGGCGGACACTCACTGAGGAACTTACAGTAGGGGCGTGAAAACAGGATGAGTTATGGAAATCGTAGTGGAGGACGGGGCGGCTACGGCAGCAGCAGAGGCGGAGGATACGGGGGAGGCGGAGGCGCCAGAAGTAGCAGTGGCGGCTTCGGAAGTTCCTTCAGACCAAAGCCAGTTGAGGTCGGCAAGGAGTACGACGTTACTATCTCCGACACCAGCAGGCGAGGCGAGGGCATCGCAAAGATCGATGGCTTCGTTATCTTTGTCGCGGGCGCAAAGCAGGGCCAGAGCGCAAGGATCAAGGTCACCCGAGTCACCGACCGCTTCGCGACCGGAGAGGTCGTGACAGGTTCAGGCGCGGGCGCAGCAGCGGCCGCACCAGCGGAGTCTGCAGGCGGCAGCGAAGAGCAGCCAGAAGCGTAAGCAGAGGCAGCTCACACCCATCCTGGCAGCCCTTCGGGGCGCCAGGGCACTTTCTCTTTTTTGACAACCAAGCGGAGGCTCTGTTTCTTTACAGGATTCTCGCAAAACGGGCTGAAAGGGCTTAAGTGAGGCATCATTCGGGCGACAAAGCTACCTCCAAGTGATCTCTTGACACTGCCAGCTACGACCCCACAAGGCGGTGCCGCAATCTCTTTCGAATCTGTCACAAAGGCCTACGTCACCAAGGAGGAGACGGTGAAGGCACTCGACGCTGTCTCGTTCGGCGTCGAGAAGGGAGCGGTGGTCGCGGTAGTCGGTCCCTCGGGGAGCGGGAAGACTACCCTCCTCAACATGGCGGCGGCCCTTGACTTTCCCACGGAGGGCTCCGTGAGGGTCGCCGGCGTCCTGACGTCGGGGCTAGGGAAGGACAACCTGCAAAAGTTCAGGAACGAGACGGTCGGCGTCATCTTCCAGCAGTTCTTCCTCATCAGCCACCTGAACGTCTTCCAGAACGTCATGGTCCCGCTCATCCCGAGGCACATGTCAGGGTCAGAAAAGTCGAAGAGAATCCTCGACACTATAACAAGGGTCGGGCTCGCGGACAAGGCGAGCCGCCTCCCTTCGGAGCTCTCAGGAGGGGAGCTCCAGCGAGCTGCGGTTGCGCGCGGCGTGGTCGGAGACGCCCCGGTGATCCTCGCCGACGAGCCGACGGGAAACCTGGACCACAAGCGCGGCTCCCAGGTCATGGACATCCTTGTCGAGGAGAGCAAGGAGAGGGGAAAGACGGTCCTCATCGCGACGCACGACGTCCGGCTCCTCGACCGCGTGGACGGCATAGTCTACATGGACGACGGGGACATCGTCAAGGTAGAGGGGAAGAGGATCCTGAGAAATGGCCCGTAGCCGGAGGCCCCTTAGAGCGGTCTCGCTCGTCTTCGTGGGCTTTGTCACCCTCGTGCTCCTCTCGCAGATCTCCGTCCACTTCTTCTCCGCCGCCATCCCGAAGCACTTGCAGACCCAGAACGAGGCCGTGCTCTCCAACATCGAGCAGACGTCCACAGAGCTCGCCCTCGCCGCTTCGGTCCTCGGTCTTGTGTTCGCAGGGGCGGTTCTCATAATCACTCGGCAGATGCTCGCCGCAGACGTCGACATTTACAGGGCGATGGGCCTGCCATTCTCTTCGGCATTCCTGAGCCTCATCCGGTCCCAATCGTTGGGGCCGCTCGCCTGGGTAGGAGGAGCCGCTGTCGTCACCGCCCTCGTCGACGTGAACCTGGGGCTCAACGCGCTCGTCCCCGTCGGTCTCGCTCTCGCGTTCGTCATCCTGCTCATAGGCTGGCTCGGGTTCGTCACCTCGTTCTCCTTCTCGCACCAGGGTGTCGAGAGCAGTTCCAGGGGCAAGGCAGGTTAGACTCGAATGGCACAGAAACCCCAGGGACTGCTCAGGCTCGAGCTCTCTTCTCACCTGCCCACCGTCTTGGTGAGCTGCATTGCCATGGGTTTCGCCGGTTACCTGGCGACCTTCTTCGAGAACGCCTCCTGGGTCGCGGCGGAAGCCTCGGGCACGACGTCGCCCAGTTTCGGTCCTTCAGCCATCCTCGTCGTCTTGGCCACGCTTCCGGCGATCTTCGTCGTCGTGGGCGTGTACGCGCTCATCGACGCGAACGAGGAGGCGTTAAGATACGAGGTGGGGGTCTTCTCCAGCCAGGGGATAGACGGGGACACGGTGGTCGACGTATGGTCCGCCCTCTACGGCTGGATTCCAATTGGCGCCTACTTGCTAGGCCTGATGTCCTACCTTACACTAACTCCAGGTGTGATTGCAAACCTGCAGAACGGGCTCCCTGATATCATCAGCGGCCTCTTCTTCATCACGGGCATGGCCACCCTAATCATGATACCGACGAAGCTGAACGGCGTCCTGGAGACCTCTCCTTACTCGGTGGTGAGGTCGTGAAAATGCAACCAGGTGGAGATGTAATCGTCCTCTCAATTCCTTAAATAGGACCGTTACAGGTTTCATTTTCAGGACATCATTAATCCTAGATACGTGATTTGTTATATCAAGCGCCTATGCGAGAGACCCTGGAAGACAGAGAAAGTTCGAGGGAGCGACTGACCGTTGCCCCCGATGCGGCAAGACCTCGATGGTTTCGGACGGCCCCCGCGGGGAGGTCTACTGCTCTAGCTGCGGTTTCGTCACCCACGAGAACATCGTAGAGACGGGACCAGAGTGGAGGACATTCTCGGGCGACGAGAAGGACGAGAGGAGCAGGAGCGGCCTGCCGACCTCGGTCGCGATTCACGACATGGGCCTCGCCACGATAATCGGCGGCGAGAACAAGGACGCCTCCGGCATGCCCCTGAGCGGCGCCATGAAGTCGAGCGTCGAGAGGATGAGGACGTGGGACAGGAGGAGCCAGGTCCACGAGTCCCAGGACAGGAACCTCAAGCAGGCCTTCAGCGAGCTCCGAAGGCTCTCTGAGAAGCTCTCCGTCTCCGAGGCTGTAACAGAGAGGGCCGCATACATCTACAGAAAGGCGTTGGACAGGAACCTCGTCAGAGGCAGGTCCATCACCGCGATCCTCGCTGCGTCGCTCTACGCGGCGTGCAGGGACAGGGAAGTCCCAAGGACGCTCAAGGACGTCGCGGCAGTCAGCGTGATCAAGAAGAAGGACCTCGCAAGGTCCATACAGGCTCCTACTCAAGGAGATGGACATCCAAATGCCCGTCGTCGACCCGATGAAGTGCATGTCCAAGATCGCTTCAAGGGCGAACGTGAGCGGCAAGACCCAGAAGAGGGCGCGAGAGATCCTCCTGCGAGCAGAGCAGGCCCGCATCTCGGCAGGCAAGGACCCGATGGGAATCTCTGCCTCGGCGCTCTACGTTGCGTGCATTCTCGAGGGCGAGAACATGACCCAGAGGGACATCGCCGACGCGGCGGGCGTCACCGAGGTCACGATCAGGAACCGCTACAAGGGCTTGCGGTTAGCACTCGGGATATAGAATTCATTCCTCGTCGATTCCGAGGACGGACGAGATTATCCTCTCCGTCAGTCCCCAGATCACCAGCTTGCGGTAGACGAACGAGGGGAAGGGTATCTCGGCGTTCCCCGTGTGAAAGAGATAGGTCGAGCGCGCCTTTCTCTTTGCCAGTTCCGCTAGTCTCACCCACTCATAGAGCGCCGCCTCCTGGTTAAGGGTCACGTTTGATGTCGACTTTGGCTTAAAGACAGAAGGGACGACCGTGAGGTCTCTAGTCCTGGCATTGAAACGGCGCATGTAACCCAGAAAGTCGTCTTTCATGAGGTCTACCCCCACCTCCTCCTTCGCCTCTCTCCTCGCAGTCTCCTCGAAGCTCTCGTCGCCTTCGCCCACCATCCCTCCAGGAAGCGCGACCTGTCCGGACCAGGGGTCGTCCTCTCTCTCCGCCCTCGTGATGAGGAGGATCTCTTCATCGCGTCCCGAGCCACGGAATATCACCGCGACGCTCGCGCTCTGGCCGGGGACGGGCCTTGCGGGTGCTATGCTAGACAGACGATGACGCAAATTCTCAAGAAAACCGCTTTCACGCCTGCTCAAATGGAACCAATCTCCATGAATCTTAAAATAGACTTTTGCATCGCCGACGGTTTGATGTCTGATTCTGAACTCGATAAAATTTTGGCGGACAAATCAAAGAAGCTGCTCGCAGAGCACGCGCATGCCGACCACGTCGTGGAGCTGAACGAGGCGAACTTCGACAAGATGGTGAACGGCTCGAAGCTCACCTTCGTCGACTTTTGGGCGGTCTGGTGCGGCCCGTGCAAGACGATGGAGCCCGTCGTGGAGCGCCTCGCGAAGAAGTTCGACGGGAGCGTGAACTTTGGGAAGCTGAACGTGGACGAGCACTCCGGGATCTCCTCGAGATACGAGGTCCAGTCGATCCCGACCTTCATGATGTTCAGGAACGGGAGGCCCGTCGACGCCGTCATCGGGACCATGCAAGAAGCCGCTCTCGAGCAGCGGATAAGAAAGGCAGTCGGAAGCTAGGCCGCCTATCCCACGCGCGTCCCGTCGAGCAGGAAGATGTCGGCGTCAGCCACCTTGATGGACCCCGAGGAGAGGATTCGGCCGAAGTCGAACCCTCCCTTGGCGTTTATCGCCTGCCCGCCGACGAGGTTGTTGAACGGGGGCATCACGATGAGCTGCCCGCTCCGGCTCTTCCCCGGCGGATATCCGGCCTTCTTCAGAAGGTTCGCGACGTCGTACTCGGCGAAGAGCCAGACCGCCTCCTTGCTCCTGGCCCCGAACCTGTCCCTCATCTCGTAGCGAAAGTGCGAGTGGCCCATCACCAGCGTCTTTGCCGCGATGACCTCCTTGGAGGGCCAGGAGTGCCCGTGGGCGATGCCGACCTTGTTGCGGTGTCCCTATCACCGTCCCTTCAGATGGGTGGAGCTTCACGCGACTGGGCAGGAGCGTCTTGATCAGGGCGTCGTGGTTCCCGGGCACGACCTCCACCGCGGTGAAGACGTCGAGGAGGGCCCCAAAGAACCAGGGGACTATGCCCCAGTCGATGTCCTCGACCTTTCCTATCGAGTGCTTGACGTCACCGACGACGATGATCCTGTTGAGCCTGTTCTTCTCGGCCATCAGGTTCATCCTGTCCAGCATCTTCTGGGAGTAGGGAGGGATCCTGAAGCCCTTCTTGGCCATCTCCTTCTCCAGCCCGAGGTGCAGGTCTGAGACCAGGAGCGTGGAGTAGTCTCCCTCCTTGTGGATGAGGGCCGACTCGTCAGGGACGACCTTGAGCAAGAGGGGAACCGGACGACCCCTCGGACTTTAATCCTTCTAGCGTTCGCGGCACAGCCAGGCCCACGAGAGCCTGATCGAAGGGAGCCGTACCCAAGACCACCAGCTCATCTGGTATTGCAGGACGCTCATCGCGTGCCCGCCCAACCAATGGTGCTTCTGGGCGACGGAAGTGGACCCGGTGCGCTTGTTGAGGTCGTCGATTATGATTCTAGCTCCTGGGCCCAATATCGACGTCAGCTTCGCCTCGAAGGTGCTAGGATCGAATTCGCCGAGGTAGAAGAGGATTGCCATTGCTCCCGAGTCCCCCAATATGTCGCTCAAGGAGGTCCCTTACCATCACGCTGAAGGCCTGCTGGTCCGGTTGTGCCAGTTCTCTCAACCACTCGCTGCAGGCTTCTTTGGGTTCCATGCCATGTAGAATAGGTAGAAGCCCACCAAGAGCATGATCGAGCCCAGGGCGACGAAGCTCTCGTCAATCGCCGCTGCCATGTCGGAGGCCCCATAGACCGCCTGGTAGAAATCCGTCACCTCCTCCGCTGCGAAGAAGAGCAAGGACGTTGCGATGAAGCGCCACGCGTCCCAGAAGATGCCCCCTCGGAACGTCTTTCTCGTCTCAAAGGCGAAGAACCAGGTCGCGAAGGAGATTCCTACAAGCGCCAAGGAGTAAGCAGCGAGAGGCCCCTGGACCATAAAAAAACGGATTGTCTCTTGCTTAAAAAGTCTGACAATCTCGCAAAGCATTGCCCACTGAGTCGGGATTACGGTCCAGATGGAGCGAGGGTGGAGGCGGGCCTTTCACTTTTCTGAGATGAGCGGAAGGATCTCGTTCTTCATGTAGCGCTTGAAGTCGGGTAGGTCGGTCCTGCTGAAGACGGTGACCACGCAATTCCTCGTGACTCCCACGACGTAGCCATACTTCGCCGACTTGACGACCGCGTACCAGATCTTGCCGTGCGTGAGGTAGTCGTTGTAGAGGCCCGTAGACCCCAGGCCCTCCCCATAGAGCGAGAGCTTCGAGATGTTGGGGAGGTCGATGTCGTCGAAGAACAGTATCTTGGTCTCCTCGAAGTTCTCCTCGTGGAACCGCTTCAGGGTCTCCGGCAGAATCCTCCCTTCGACTATCTGACCGAGGCTCATGAACAGGGCCTTGCTCATCTCGTTGGCGATGTTGTTCGCGCGGCTCTTCTTGTCGAAGACGCTGAGGAAGAGGTTCTTTCCGTAGAGGTCGAAAGAGAACGGGGCCTCGTAGTTCCCTCACGATTGCGACCATCTTCCCGTGCTGCTTGACCTGGAAGACGGTGTCGAACGCGAAGGTCCCTTCCAGATACTCCTTCGAGATGTCGAGGTCCGTTATCTCAGACAGGAGGGTGAAGCTGTCGCCCTCGACCCTGACCTCCTGCTCCAGCTTGAAGTCCTTGAGCTTCGAGGCTATGAGAGGCAGGTTCCGCTCCTCTGCTACGGAGAAGACCTTAGCGGCAAGGACCAAGACGCGGACGGGCCTCCGGGGGTGATTCAAAAGGAATTCGCATGAAATTCCGTCGCAAATGAATTCCTTGGATTACTTTCACGCCACCTCGACCCAAGGCCTAAAATACCATCGCGGTCCGAACCATTTTGGCTCTTTGTCCAGGCCATTTGAGGAGTTGTCAACAGAGCAAGAGAGGGCGTTTTCTCCGCCCATCAAGGAGATAATCCTTGAGAACTTCATGAGCTACGAGTATGCAAGGATCCCCCTGAACCAGGGCCTTAACCTCATCGTGGGGCCTAACGGGGCAGGCAAGTCCTCCATCCTCCTGGCGATATCCGTCGCCTTCGGGCAGGCCTACACCGAGCGCTCAAGGAAGCTCAGCGACCTGATCAGGAGAGGGAAGGACATCGCAAGGGTATCGCTCATCTTCGACAACAAGGTCAGGGAAGGCAAGAGGCCCATCCCCTACTCAAAGGCAGACACCTTCATGCTCTCCCGCTACCTCCGCAAGGACGGCTCCTACTGGTATGAGGCCGATTACAAGGAGATAGACAAGAGCGAGGTCGTCCGCCTGCTCCGCGAATTCGGGATAAACCCCGACAACCTCCTGATTATCATGCACCAGGGCATGATAGAGGCGCTCGGCGCGATATCCCAGGAGCAGCGGCTCGTCATGGTCGAGGAGGCGGTCGGGTTCCGCGAATACAGGGAGCGGATACTCGCGGCAGAGGCCGACTTGAACAGCATGGTGAGCGAGGAGGGGTCGCTCGTCCAGCTCATCGACAACGCCAACCAGACAATCGAATACTGGAAGCAGATCTACGACAGGTATCTGGAGAAGAAGAGGCTCGGAGAGCACCGGGTTCTGCTGGAGCGGGAGCTTCTCTGGGCTCAGGAGGGAAGATTATCACGCTCCCTCGCGTCTGTCAGGGAGAAGCTCGAGACCAAGCGAGAGTCGCTCACGGACCTCAGGGAGCAGCAGGCCAAGTCGGGCAAGGAAGCAGAGGAGCACCGCACGTCCCTGGGCGAGAGGCAAGTGGAGGAGAGGAAGCTCTACGGGGCGCTAATCAGGGCGGAGAGGGAGCGGGCCGGACGCGAGGCAGCGAGGGACTCGATGAAGGAGCTACGAGAGGAGCTCGAGACCCTAAGCAAGGAGCTGGAGGACCTTCTGAGCGGCGCTGGCGCCGGGATCGATTCAAAGAAATCGAAGAAGATGAAGGAGTTCATCGAGTTCGCCTCCAAGAGGTCAGGCGGGGAAGCGGAAGAGGCTGGCCGGAAGAAGACGGAGCTAGATAGGGAGGTCGCATCGCTCCAGGCAGAGGTCGGTAGCGTCGACGACGCGATCAGGAAGGTCACCGAGGACTACGTCACGCAGCGCGTGAGGTTCGATGGTCCATCGATTACAGGATCAAGGTCACAGAGTCGGAGATCAAGGAGCTCGAGAGGTCGGAGAGGGAGGTCAAGGGAGAGCTGGAGGCGATGAAGCCAGACCTCGAGAAGGCCGGAGAGAGGATCCAGACCCAGAGGGCGCCGTACGAGGTCTCCGAGGAGCTGAAGATGGTCTCGGCCCAGCTGCAGAAGCTGCAGGACCTGCCCGACGACGCGGAGAAGATCTACAGGGACTACACCGGCAACCTTGAGGGCCTCAAGGGCAAGCTACAGGAGCTCCAGGAGAACAAGAAGCTGATGCTCAAGGAGCTTGAGGAGAGGAAGAAGGCCTGGAAGAACGCCATCCAGAACCTCATCGACGAGGTGGCCCCCATCTACAGGCAGGTTCTCTCGACGGTGGGGGCGACAGGGGCGATAAGGCTCGACGAGGGAGGCACGGTGGCCGAGGCGGGCCTACAACTGCTCGTGGGCTTCAAGGGCGCCGAACCCTCGATACTCGACCCCTACACGCAGAGCGGGGGCGAGAGGTCGGTCGCGCTCGTGGCGTTCATGCTCTCGCTCCAGAGCAGGATAATCTCGCCGCTGCGCGCGATGGACGAGTTCGACATCCACATGGACCCGAGGAACCGGGAGGCGATCTTCAAGATGATACTCGCGCAGGGGAAGAAGAACCCGAACTCGCAGCACATCGTGATCACGCCGTCGATAATAACGGTCGCGGACAGGACCGCACACGTGGTCACTGTCCAGTCGGTTCACGGCTCATCTCAGGTGAAGGAATATTCCAACACAGTCGGGCGATAAGGACAAGGACAAGAAGCTCGAGGACATCCTCAGGCTCATCGAATTATGCCGCAATGTCCAGTCAAGTTCAGTGAATCCCTTCGAGATAGACATCAGGGAGAAGCTCCTCGTCCTCAAGCAGCACTTCCCTGATTGGAACGCGATAGACGTCATGCTCAAGGATTCGGAGGCGATGTCGCAGCTGGTCGCCATAGTCAAGCTCCAGGACCAGTGGCTCAAGCACAGGGCATCCGCGCTCTACATCGACCCGCTCCTCCTCGAGCTCAAGATCCAGCTGATATCCAAAGAGGAGCTCGCAGAGAGCTTCGCAAAGTGCTGGCACCCCATCGCCCAGCTCGACCAGCTCACAGCTCGCGGGCTGGAGAAGGCCTTCGTCTACTGGCGCGAGCTCGTGCCATTCAGCGAGAGGTTCAAGGACCAGTTCGGGAACTTCGGGCAGGAGACGGGGAGCATCGGGCTTGAGGAGCTAGAGTCGCTGAGCATCTTCACCAGGGAGGAGTTCGAGGGGAGGCTCAAGGCGATAAACGACGAGCTCGTCCAGCGCAGCAACGGGAAGGAGATCGACTACCGGGACTTCATCAAGGGCAGCGACCCCGAGGAGACGGCCCTGCGCGGCTACCTCATCGCCTTTGTGATCACAGAAGGGAAGGCGACCCTGCGCATCGACCCTCTGACAGAGCAGATCTTCCTCTCGACGATAGACGGCAAGCCTGACGACGAGACGAAATCGGTGGCGATAGTCGTAAGATGAGCGAGAGCCCCAATCCGCTGAACCCGGCCCCGGCGCCCGAGGCCGCCGCCGAGAGGGCCTCACTCGACCGCAAGACGCGCCGGGCCTTCCAGGTTCTCATCCTCCAGCGCGGGAGGAACCCGGGCATCAAGGGATGGGAGATGCGGAGATATCTCGGGAAGGACTACAAGATGATACTCGACTGCTCCTCTCGGACGACCTGAAGCCGCTCGGGCTGGAGGTCCACCAGGTCCTAGGCCCGGAGGGGACAGACGACTCCACACGTTTCCTCCTGCGCTTCAGGGACCCGCCGACGCTCACCGAGGCCGAGACGGCGGGCTTCAGGATTGACGACCTCGCGGTCCTCGCAGCGAGCATCGCCTTGGTCAACTCGAAGCAGGGTCGCATCTCCCGCAAGGAGCTCGAGACCTTTCTCAAGACAAAGTTCCCGAGATGGAGGATAGACTACTCGGTGGAGAGATACATCAAACGCGGCTACCTCGACCAGGACGACAAGAGCCTCATCCGGATAGGCTGGATGGACCCGGGCCGAGATCGACGAGAGGTCGCTGATGACCCTGATACTCGCGCAGGTGACCCAGACGACGAAGAAGTAGAAGCGACTAGGACTCGGTCACGAAATACCTGCGCTTCAGGGCCTCTCTTTCTCCCTCTATCACGCAGTCGATGAGGTCCTGGCCCGACTCCTTCCTCTTCTTGAGCAGGGCCGGAAGCTCCGAGAGCCTGATGCCCCTCCCGGCCATCAGGTAGAGGGTGTCGTCCCCGAACTCGTTCCTCAACTGCGCTGTCCTCTTCAGTATCTCGAGCACCTTCTGGGCCTTGCCGTGGAGCTCAAGCCTGCTCCTCGCCTTGAGGGTCGCGGCGAAGACGTTCTCGTATGACTCGGTGGTGAACCCAATCGTGTCCTTCCTCCCGCAGTGAGGACACCTCTCCGGCGGCCCGTCTCCCACCTTCCTGAGCTCCACATACTCCCAGCAGTTGGCGCACGCGGCGACGAGGAAGCTCTCCCTGATCCTCGCCTCCGTAGACTGGCGGATTATCGCACGCAGCCTCTCGGGGGAGACGATCTCGCCCCTCCTGCTCACCTCTTCCAACCCTATCCTCGCGGTCGGGGATGGCGCACCCTCCGTCTCGAGGACCACCATCTCGATCTCCTTC
Organism: uncultured archaeon; assembly: GCA_963799775.1. Taxonomy (GTDB): domain Archaea; phylum Thermoproteota; class Nitrososphaeria; order Nitrososphaerales; family Gagatemarchaeaceae; genus Gagatemarchaeum. The sequence continues at coordinate 1,507,456 of CAWCYD010000003.1, read as the reverse complement.
CGCGCTATCTGCGAGACTATGGACTCTGCCGCGGCCGAGTCAAAGTCGTCATGGAAGATGACGCTCAGCGCCTCCTGGTAGACGGGAGTCCCCCTGAGGGCCTCCATCAGCCCAGAGATGGAGACGCTCGCAAAGTCCGCCTCCTTTGTTATCGCGCCGCACTTCTTCGCAACGTGGATGAGCCGCCTCTTGAATATCCCAGAGCGCTCCACCGCCGCCCTCGCGAGCTCCTTGATGTCCTTCCCCTCGAGTTCGCGGATGACCGCCTCCACGGCCCGCGGCGAGGACTCGACCTCGAGTATGATCCTGTATGGGCCCTGGTGGACCGCGACCGACTGCCCCATCCTCTCTGAGAGGATGTGCGCGACGACCCTCGCTAGGAGCCGGTTGACCCTGTGCCCGAATGTCGCCTGGATCACGATGTACTGGTCCCACTTTTCTATCGTCACGAGCTTGTCGGATGGGACCGGGAGCCCGAGCGAGACCTGCTCCTTCACCTCGCTCAGAGACTGGGTTATCGCGGCATCGTCGACGGGGTAGCGCTCGCGAAGCGCCGCGATGACCGCCTTCTCTCCCCTTCCCTCCTTTCCCAGCGCCTCGGCGTACTCCCTCCTAATCGAGCCGACCTCAAGCGCGACAGGGAGCGGGACCGGTATCTCGTCCCCGACCCAGCTGGGGACCGCGCCTGTGGGGTCCTCCTCGGGCGTGACGTAGACCTTGTTCCCGTAGATCTCGCGTATCTTCCAGCACCTCCCTGCCTCGACGAACTTCACGCCCACCTGCCCGTACTCGGAGACGAAGGCCTCGTCGATGACCCGATGGGCCTGTCGCCCTCGGCGATGACGACGTATTGCTTCTCGTCGGGGATCATCGAGAGGTTCTCGAAGTAGAACTCGAAGAGTGGTTTGAAGTCCCTCGCCCTCTTGACGATCCCCTCGGTCTCGGCGAAGAAGAGCAGCCGCGGATACCTGTCCCTCATGTAGGTGAGATACTGCTTCAGGGTGTCAAGAGTCAGCGTCGAGTAGGGATACGTCCTCCTCAACAGCGCGTAGATGTCGTCGAGTCGCCACGAGCTCGACTCGATGAGGAGGCCAGCGATCTGGTGGATCGCCGCGTCGCTCGCGTTGAGGAACGGGTGGAGAGGCTCGAGCTCTCCCCGCATCGACTTTCTGCAGAGGACCATCGCCTCCAGAGTGTCGTCCGAGTCCTGGGTGATTATCACTCCCCTCGATATCTGGCCGATCGAGTGGCCCGCCCTCCCTATCCTCTGGATGAGCCTCGAGACCTGGCGGGGCGAGTTGTATTGGATCACGCAGTCGAGGAAGCCGATGTCAATCCCCAGCTCGAGGCTGCTCGTGCAAATGACGCCGGAGAGCTTACCCTCCCTGAGGTTCCTCTCGGTGGCCTCCCGGGTGGCCCTCGAGAGAGAGCTGTGGTGGATGCCTATCGGGAGCTTCTCGTTCCAGACCCTGAACCTGTTCGCGAGCGCCTCCGCCTCGGACCTCGTGTTGGTGAATATCAGCACCGACCTGAACTGCTCGACGGTGTCCCGGATGGTCCTGAGCCTCGCTGCGACCTCCGGGAAGGTGAAGATGCTCTCGGCGAGAGCCTGGTCCTCGGGAGTGGGCTGAGGCCTGACAACCGAGAGCTGGAGCGACTTCTCCACCGGGACCCTCGCTATCTCGCAATCCCTTCCCTCGCCGACGAGGAACTTGCCGATGGTCTCCGGCGAGCCGATGGTCGCTGAGAGCCCGATGAGCTGGAAGTCCCTCCCCACGGCCCGCCTGAGCCTCTCGAGCGCTATCGAGAGCTGGCTCCCCCTCTTGTCCTCCGCCAGCTCGTGAATCTCGTCCACGACAACCCACCTGAGCTTCTGGAGCCCCTCCCGGATCCTTCTCCCCGTGAGCAGGGCCTGCAGCGTCTCCGGAGTCGTGATGAGTATGTCCGGGGGCACCATGCTCTGGCCCGCCCTCTCCTGGGCGCCCGTGTCCCCGTGCCTGACGCCCAGCCTGATGTCGAACCTCTTCGCCCACCACTGCATCCTCTCGAGCATGTCCCTGTTGAGCGCCCTTAGCGGGGTGATGTAGAGCAGCTTGATCCCGGGGTCCTCGCGAGGCCGTTCCTGATCATGTTGTCAAGGATCGGGAGGAACGCCGCCTCCGTCTTGCCCGTCCCCGTCGGCGCCATGAGGAGCGCATTTCGTCCCTCTGCCACGAGCGGGACAAGCTTCCGCTGAGGGTCCGTCGGGGAGGTAAAGCCTCTCTCCTCGAGTGCCTTTAGAAGCGGAGGCGAGAAGAGCCGCTGGAAGACGTTGTCCTGGCTCTCGCTGCCAGCGATACTCGCCTCTGGGGTGCTCGTCATGTCTTCCTAAGACCGCCTTGTTCCGAGGGATTTGGGGTTGCTTTTAGCCCGTTCTGTCTCCTGAGGTTTTCGCGCGGACTCTCGATGGGTGCGTTTGACGAAATGTAGACTTGACAGAACCAGACTAGGTGGTCTTTTCCGCGTCGACCAGGCAGACTGCGCCCTTCGAAGACGACGTGACGAGCTGCGCATACTTTGCGAACACGCCGTGGGTATACTTCGGGGGAGGCGGCCTCCAGGCCTTTCTTCTCTTCTCGAGTTCCTGGTCCGAGAGCTCCACGTTGAGCGACCTCTTCTCGACGTCTATCGAGATGATGTCTCCGTTCTTGAGGAGCCCTATCGTCCCTCCCACCGCTGCCTCTGGGGCGATGTGCCCAATCATGAACCCATGGGTGGCTCCCGAGAACCTCCCGTCCGTCAAGAGCGCGACCGAGTCCTTCAGGCCCTGGCCCACGAGCGCCGCGGTGACTACGAGCATCTCGCGCATCCCTGGCCCGCCCTTGGGTCCTTCGTAGCGGACGACGACGGTGTCGCCCGGGTTGATCTTCTTCTCGATGATCGCTTGCCTCGCGTCCTCTTCCTTCTCGAAGACTCGCGCAGGCCCGCGGTGCGAGTTCCTCGTCGACCCGGCGGTCTTCAGGACGCCGCCCTCGGTCGCCAGGTTCCCCCTGAGTATCGCGAACCCGCCCGACTTTCTCACGGGGTTGGAGATCGGGTGGATGACGTCTTGGCCGGTCGGCAGGGTGACGCCCTTCAGCCTCTCCGAGAGAGGCTCCCCCGTCACTGTCCGTGCGTCCCCGTGGAGCAGGCCCGCATCGAGGAGCTGCTTCATCACCAGCTTCACGCCTCCCACTCGGTCGACGTCCGACATCACGTACTTCCCTGCTGGCCGGAGGTCGGCGAGCTCGGTGGGCGCTTAGCGCCCACCCTCTCTATGTCGTCATAGGATAGCTTCACGTGAGCCTCGTAGGCGATCGCCAGGAGATGCAGCACGGCGTTGGTCGAGCCGCCCATCCCGGCGACAACGGCGATGGCGTTCTCGAACGCGTCCCTCGTCAATATGTCTCGGGGCCTGGTGTTAGTCTCAAGGGCCTTCATGACGGCCCAGCCGGTGTCGTACGCCACCTTCTTCCTCGCCTCGCTCGGGGCCACAGGCGCGGCGCAGTTCGGGACAGTGAGGCCTATCGCCTCTAGCGCCGATGCCATCGTGTTGGCCGTGAACATCCCTCCGCATGCGCCGAAAGTGGGACACGCGTTGCACTCGAGGTCCATTGAGCTGCGCGACGGTCATCGTCCCCCTGGAGACCTGCCCCATCGCCTCGAAGACGTCCTGTATCGTCACCTCCTTCCCGTTCCACTCTCCTGGCGGGATGCTCCCGCCGTAGAGGTAGACTCCGGGGATGTTGACGCGCGCGAGAGCCATCGCCGAGGCTGGCTGCGTCTTGTCGCATCCTCCGATCGTGACGAGCCCGTCGAACTGGTACCCCGAAGCGCTCAGCTCGATGGAGTCCGCGATGACCTCGCGGCTGATGAGCGAGGCCTTCATCCCCTCATGGCCCATCGCCATGGCGTCGTTGATCGCTATCGTGTTGAACTCCAGGGGCGTCCCGCCCGCGTCCCTCACTCCCTTCTTCACCTCGATGGCGAGCTCTCTCAGGTCGTAGTTACAGGGCTGGGCCTCGACCCAGGTGTTGGCGATCCCGATTATCGGCTTTTCAAAGTCCTCGTCCGTCAGGCCTATCGCGCGGAGCATTGCGCGCTGGGGGGTCTGTCGATCCCGGCGGTCAGTTTGGCAGGATGCGACTTAGTCCTTTGCAAGATTAGGGCCCGGCGACTCTCGGTTTGTTATAAGCGTAGTCGTGCCGACTAGCCGAGACTCGAAGGCTACGCTGGGGTTCGATGCCCTGCCTGACTAGTGGGCTCTGGTCAGGGCCCTGAGTGGCCTGACCAGGGGTCGGCGGCGGCGTATTGATGTTGGTCTCTGATGGGTTCACGTTCGTGTACGGGATTGTAATCTCACAGATGCCTCCTAGACCAGAGGCCCTGCCTGTGTATGGGTCGCAAGACAGGCCTTGTGGAGTCCCACAGTCTATCGGGCACGTGCCGCATGTCTCGTTGGGGTCGCAGACACCGTTGCCGCAAGACGCCTTGAACTGAGCGCACTGCGCCGCGGTTGATCCGGGCGGACATGGATAGGTGGCGGCGTTGGGGAGAAGGGACGCGACGGTGTACCCAGCTGGGATGAAACCGAGAAACTTTCCGCCAGGGTCGGCCTTGGAATTCGCCGCAGTCTGTGCAGCGGTCAGGTTGCTCGTCGGCGCCGAATTCAATGCGGTCGAGCCCGTGACGCTGTAAGTGTAGAGGCCTCCCGCGCCCAGTGCGATAAGGGCGGTCAACGAGACGACTATCGACATTTGCATCATCATTCCAGAACGCTTCAATTCAGCCTAAACTCCTTTGTTCTAATGGTAACGGGGCTAATATTAGGCTTTCTACGCCAAAAGAGGCTATGAATAACTCGTTAGAACCAGATAGAGCCGATATTAACCTGTATAGGTTCTTCATGCTGCCGCTGTTATCCAAACTCGCCTCGGCTATGAGCCCCGATGTGCCGAGGAGGGGAATCGTAATTTCGCCTTCGACCTGGGTTACGGAGTGAGTTGGACCGTCGCCAGAGTGCCAAAGTCCGAGAGGCTGCTCGCCATCACCTCGTCCTGCGAGATGGTGTAGAGCACGTTCCCGATGATGACGCTCCTGTCGACCTCATGGGCCCCGGGGCTCTGGCCAGGCAGGTCCTGCTGACACCGTCCCCAGGAGATTGAACCCGCTCGGCGAGACGTTGAAGACGTAGACGCCCTGCCAGACGAACTGCCCGAACGGAGGCGGGCTTCCCGGGTACGGGCTCTGGCTGCTGGAGATCGTGTATAGGTCGACCGGGATCACCGTCGTGTTCGTTGCCGAGTCGAAGGTGAAGGCCAGCGGGTCGTTGAGGACCGCCGAGTCCGTCCCTCTGTCGCCTATCGCATATCTTGCCACCTCGCTCGAGTTCCCGTCGGGCGTGAGCTGGAAGAGCGAGAGCTTCAGGCCCAGGTAGAAGGAGTAGTTCCCGTTGGTCGCTTGGACCGTGTCCTTCCCGATCCCTATGAGGTAGTTGCTCCCGAACGGGTAGAGGTAGTCTGAGAACCCGGTCACCGTGAGCGCGCTGAGGATTACAGGGTGTGTCGGGTCGGCGAAGGATATCGTGAAGAGCGGGTCCACCTGCTCGAATGTGACGACGTATCCCTTGTCTCCCTCGAACCTCACCGAATAGATGTTCTCACCCGGGGCGATGTTGCGGATGACTCCCACCTGGGTCAGGTTCTGGTCGAGGACGTAGACGTCGTCGACCCGCATCGTGCTCCCGTTGACGTCGCCTGTGCGGCTCGTCGCGACCCTGAAGTAGCCGTCATACTCGTCCATCGAGTACTGGTTGAGGACGCCGCCGGGGAACGAGCCCGCCGCCGCCACCGTGATGTTCCCCGAGGCGTAGGCGACGCGGAAGACGGTGCTGTTCTGCTGCGGCCCCTGGTATCCATAGCTCGTGACGACTCCGCCGTTGTAGACGTCGCCCGCTATCCCGTCAGCATACCAAGAGTAGAAGTTCGAGTAGACCACGTAGATGTTAGAGGCCGAGACGTAGATGGTCGATGATGGCCCGGTCAGAACGGCCACCGCGCGCTCTGACCCTGTCGACATCGACATGCTAGAGACCATAGTGTAGACGCTGATCTGGCTCCTGTTGGGAGTGTAATACGTCGACCCGGGAGAAAGCACCGACGAGACGCCGTCCTCGACGACCGTCGGGTAGGCGGCCGTCACGTTCCCGTATCCGTTGACCGTGTACGATGGCTGCTGGACGACCAAGTAGAAGTATCCCTGCGTGACCCTCGCGCCGACGTAATCCCCGTTCTCACGTATCGAGTTCAAGAGCGCGGGGGCTCCAGGGTTCGAGACGTTGTAGAGAAGGAGCTCCACGGAGGCGTTCTGGTCGCTCTGCCCGATGACGGCGAGCCGTTGGGGAGCGAGACTGATCCCAAGGATGCCGAGCCCGGGCAGGCTGATCCTGGAGACGACCGAGGTCGAGTTCACCGGGTAGGCCCTGATTATCGAGACCGATTGGGAGGTCGCGACATAGAGATAAGTCCCGTCCGTCTTCACCTTGTCGAGCTCATCGACCCCTTGGACTTGGTTGTTGGTGGTCGTGAACGAAGGCCCGTTCGTCGATGTTGACGCTGCCGCCTCAGCCCCGTTCACTGTCGTTGACGCTGCGAAAGTCACCGAGGAGACGGTGGTGGTCATTGTTTCGGTCGCCATTCCTCCCGCCATCACCGTTGTGGTGCCCCCGAAGACGACTCCAGGGTAGTTCCTGTTCTGCGGCTGCGCGCTCTTTGCGTTCGCAGTGATGAAGCCGTTGAGTTCTGAGAAGGTCTGGAAGGAGCTAAGAGTCCCTGGGGTCGCATTCAGGATTGCCAGAGGATCACTGTTACTCGTCGAGACAATCGGCTGCGTGGTGGAAGTGACCACTCCAGGTGGAGCGACAGGCGGTGCGGTGGCGCTGCCCTTGTTCGGTGGACTGCTGAACGGGACCGCGAGGACCGCCAACCCGCCGAGCACAAGCACGATTACGACTGCGAAGACAGCCACGTCACGTCCGACACCCCTTCTGGAGTTCATGGTCGTAGTGAGGAGCGCCTTTTGAGATGAGGATTTGTCCGAACGTTTGGACAAAAGTATTTATCGTTCAGAAAGCCGCTTTTTCATCATCTCATCCCCAGAAGACTCTGGGACGCTGTCAACTCCAAGCTCAGCTTCCAAACTTATATCATGTGGCGTGGACGGCGCGTAGCGAAACATGGCGAAGATGTGGCACGATGACGACGTCAGTCTAGACCCGATAAAGGGCGAGACGATAGCGGTGATTGGTTATGGCATCCAGGGAGCGGCCCAGGCGAGCAACCTGAGGGACTCTGGCCTGAAGGTGGTCGTTGGCCTCCGTGAGGGAGGAAAGAGCTGGAAGAAGGCGAAGAACGAGGGGCACAAAGTGGCGACCGTCCCCGACGCGGTCAAGAAGGCCCAGATTGTCCACGTCCTGATTCCGGACATGGAGCAGGCCCGGGTCTACAAGGAGGAGATAGCCCCGAACTTCCAAAAGGGAGCCGCGCTCTCGTTCTCGCACGGCGCTGCCATCCACTGGAAGTGGATCGTCCCGCCAAAGAAATCCGACGTCATCATGGTCGCACCCAAGTCTCCCGGGCAAAGGGTGAGGGAGCTCTATCTCGAGAACTTCGGGACCCCGTCGCTAGTCGCAGTCCAGCAGGACTACTCGAAGAGGGCATGGGACCGCGTCCTAGCGATTGCAAAGGGCATCGGCTCGACCCGGCCTGGCATCTTGCAGACCACCTTCAAGGAAGAGGTGGAGAGCGACTGGTTCGGCGAGCAGGTGGACCTCTGCGGAGGGGTCGAGAGCATGGTGAAGAACGCGTTCGAGACTCTTGTGGAAGCCGGCTACCAGCCGGAGATTGCGTACTTCGAGACGCTCCACGAGCTGAAGCTGATAGTCGACCTGGTCCAAAAGTATGGGATCTCAGGGATGTATCGGAGGGTGAGCGAGACGGCCCGGTATGGGGGCCTTACGAGAGGGAAGAGGGCCATAGGCCCGGAGGTGAAGAAGGCGATGAAGAAGGACCTGAAGGAGATCCAGGACGGGGACCTTCGCGAAGGAGTGGGTCAGCGTCTACGAGAAGGAAGGGCAAAAGTCGTTCCAGAAATACATGGACGCCCTCGAGGCCCACCAGATCGAGAAGGTCGGAAAGAAGCTGCGAAGCATGATGTGGCCCAACGACCAGGTCACATAGACGTCATCGGGCGGATTACAATTCCCTCTTTCAATCGAAGGGTTGCAGGATGAAGAAGTTCTGGAAGGACCACGTCTCGCTCGAGATCACCCACACGCCGTTGTCACGCGTGTAGACGGTCTGCGTCAAGATCGGGGCACGCAGCGACTGGTTCGAGACGTTCAGGCCGATTAGGGTCGCAGAGCCTTCGACGGTCGCCCCGTTACCCTGCGACATTACGGAATAGGTGACGTTCTGGAGAGAAATCGTCGGATACACCGACAAGAAGCGGGTGAAGAACGCTTGTATGCCGCTCGAGTTGGAGAATTCGCCTCCCCAATTCCTTGTGTCGCCTGTCCAAAGGACCGTGGCGGCGGGACCATAGTCGCCCATCAAGACCGTCAAGTTCCCTGACGCAAAATCAGAGGCGTGTTTGGCGTACGCATCGTGGACTTGAGAAGTGACGGAGGCGGTGGCAGCGTTGCTCTGAAGGGTGAAGACGAAGATCCCCGCCAGGACGATCAGGGTGCATGTCATCACGACGGCGACGCGGACCAGCCTCCCGCGATTGGCGGAAGCAGGCGCACCCACGCTCATGACGCCCACGGCGTCGGGCTTGTTATTATGGGTGAGGCGGCGGTGCCCTTCTAGGAGAGCAGGTAAGAGCGACAGGCCCTCTCAGGGCCTGCCACTCTGCTAGCTCATCTATGCTGATCCTTGCGTCGCCGATTGCGTCGCTGACCCGTAGGCTGCAGCCATGTTGGGGCAGTTGGCGCTCGACCCCGACGTGCTCGATTGCGAACCAGCGGTGCTGGAGCTCTGGCTAGAACTCGTCGAGGTTGTCGTCGTAGTCTGAGCGAAGACGGCTCCCACAGATGTCAGCGCCGCGACGACCGAGATCGCAAGGATCGCGAACGCGAGGATGTTCCTCTTGTTGCTCCCCAGTTTGAGACTCATCTTTTCGTTTTCACCTCCTTGAGAAGACAACAAGCGGGTCGAGTAATATCGAATTTGCAAGAACGACCCCAATGGTTAGTGAATTGCCCCCGAATGGATACGAGATTTGGTGGGTCGATTCGGCTGTTATGGGCGAGAACGCTTTATTACACTAGAGCACCCTCCCTGCGCCTGCTTCGAATTTGATCTCCGCCTGCATCCTGATCAGGACAGAGCGAGGAAGGATGGAGGAGCTCGCAAAGAAGCTCAGACAGATCCCTGAGATCAAGAGGGCGTTCCCCGTCCTTGGTCGATACGACATCGTCGCCGATGTCGAGGCCGCCAACAGCAAGCAGCTGGCCCGCGCGGTCACCAAGACGATGAGGCTCGGCGGCGTCGTGTTCACCGAGACGCTCCCGGAGGTCGAGCAGTGAATTGCTGAACACCTGCATCCTGATCAAGACCACCCCACTAGAAGCGGACGATGTCCTCCTGAAGACCCGGAAGGTAAAGGGGGTAAGGAAAGCATTCCTCGGCTACGGACGCTACGACATCATCGCGTTCGGAGAGGCACCCGGCTATCCCGAGATTCGGAAGATCTCTGAGCTCATCAACGAGATCAACGGTGTCCGCAGCACCGAGACCCTGGTCGAAGGCTGAAGCTAACTACTGCAATTCAGCGCGAAGAAGGTTCGCGTCCTGCAACACCGACATCAGCTTGTTGACGAACCTCGCCGCGTAAGCCCCGTCGAGGATCCTGTGGTCGAAGCTCAGCGAGAGGAACATCACGTCGCGGATCTCGATCTTCCCATCTCTGACGACGGGCCTCTTTGAGATCCTGTGCGTCCCTAGAATCGCGGACTCTGGGTAGTTGATTATCGGGGTGGCGAACAGGCCACCCACCGACCCCTGGTTCGTTATCGTGAAAGTCGAGCCGTGGACGTCCTCGAGCGTGAGCTGACCTGACCTCGCCTTTGCGGCCAGCTGCTGGATCTCAGAGGCGATCTGGAAGACGTCCTTCTTGTCGACGTCCTTAAGCACGGGGACGACGAGCCCGTTCTCCGTGTCTGTCGCGATCCCGATGTTGTAGCTCTTCTTCAGGATGATCTCCCCCGCCTGGTCGTCCAATGACGCGTTGACATACGGGAACTCCTTCAGGGCGGGAATCACGGCCTTGACGATGAGCGGAAGGAAGGTGAGCTTGACCCCGCGCTCCTCCCCCTCGGCCTTCATCGACTCCCGAAGTTGGACGAGCTCCGTCATGTCAACCTCGTCCACATGCGTAACCTGGGCCGTCGTGTGGATAGACTTTGACATCCTCTCTGCGACTATCTTCCTGAGGCCTCTCACCGGGACCCTCTCCTCGTTCGGTTTCGCCATCGAGACGCTGACCGTGGTCCCTGGCCTTGCCGACGCGCCCTGACCCGCTGCCATCTTGACATCCTCCTCGGTTATCCTTCCCGCCGGCCCCGAACCTTGCACGCGAGTGATGTCCACTCCCATCTCCCGGGCCAGTCTGCGTGTCGCGGGCGTGGCCATGACGGACTCGGCTCCAATCTTCGACTGCTGCGGGGGAACTGCCATCGTCGATTGCTGAGGACCGGTGGGTGCGGGCCTCTCGCTCTTGGTCTGCGCCATCGCAGGCCTGCTCGAGCCTCCCTCCGAGTCGATCGTCACGATCACCTGTCCCACCTTCACTATGTCCCCTTCCTTCACGAGTACTTTGGAAACTGTTCCTGTCCATGGGGACGGGATCTGGACGTTGACCTTGTCGGTCATTACCTCCACGAGCGGCTGTTCTTCTGAGACCTTGTCACCTTGTTTCACTAACCACTTCAAAATCTCACCCTCTGCTATTCCCTCGCCGATGTCCGGCAACCGTAGATCCAATTTCTTACGCCAGAGGGACTCCGAGGGTGCTTAAAAGAAATCCACGGACAGTCAAGACTTGGAAGCGACAGACTAGGACTAGTAGCTCGTGGCCTTCTTGATTGCCCTGAGTACCCTTTCCGGGTTGGGAAGATACGTGTTCTCCAGAGCGTAGGGGAAGGGCGTGTCGAACCCGCCCAGTCTCACTATCGGGGCCTGCAGCGAGTCTATCGCGCGCTCCGCTATCTGAGCTGCTATTTCCCCGCCGAACCCGGATATCTTCGTCGCCTCGTGGGCGATGACGACCCTGCCCGTCTTCTTCACCGAGGCGAGGATGGTCTCGATGTCGAACGGCATCAGGTCCTCATGTCGATGAGCTCCACCGAGATGTCCTCCTTCGCCGCCAGCTCCACCGCCGCCTTGCACGTATGGACCATCGCGGCCCAGCTGATGAGCGTCACGTCGGTCCCTTCGCGCATGACCTTCGCCTTGCCGAACGGGATCTCGAAGCTCTCGTCGGAGGGAAGCTGCTCCTTCACGGTCCGGTAGACCCTCTTCGGCTCCAAGAATACGACCGGGTCGGAGCCGCGTATCGCCGTCCTGAGCAGCCCCATCGTGTCGGTCGGCGTCGAGGGCACCGCCACGTAGAGACCGGGTGTGTGCGTGAAGTAGGCCTCGGTGCTCTGCGAGTGGTAGAGGCCTCCCTTGATCCCTCCGCCGCTCGGAGCCCTTATCACTACGTGGGCAGGGTAACGACCAGCCGACCTGTATCTGAGTTTCGCGAGCTCGCTGACTATCTGGTTGAACCCCGGATAGATGAAGTCGAGGAACTGGATCTCGACCACGGGTTCTAGCCCGTTTATCGCCATGCCGATGGCCGTCCCGATTATCCCGTCCTCGGCGATGGGCGTGTCGATGACCCTCTCAGGCCCGAACTCGTTGAGCAGTCCGGCCGTCGCCCTGAAGACGCCCCCGTTTCTGCCGATATCCTCGCCTAGGAGGACGACGTTGCCGTTCCTCCGCATCTCGGTCCTTAGCGTCTCGTTGACGCTCTGGACGATGTTGGAGACCGCCAACGGGATCTAGCCACCAATCTCCTTCGTCTATTCCCCGTTTCTCGGGCCGGCGTTACCTTCATCCCGCATGAACTCCTCTGCCTCCTCCCGAAGGTGCCAGGGCATCTCGGAGTAGACCTCAGTGAAGAGGGTCGATGGGTCTGGGGGAGGGATCGCCTCTCTCTCCTTCACCACGCGCGCCAACTCCGCGTCTATCTCGGACATCATCTTCTGGTTCTCCTGTTCCGTGATTATCCCCTTCTTGATGAGGTACGCCGTGAACCTCGTTAACGGGTCCCTCCTCTTCCACATCTCGACCTCGTCCTGGCTCCTGTAAATCGAGGGGTCGTCGGAGGTGGAATGGCCTCCCATCCTGTATGTGATCGCCTCGATGAGCGTAGGGCCCCCGCCTGAGCGGGCCTTGTCGACCGCGGACTTTGTTGCCTTGTAGACAGCTAAGATGTCGTTCCCGTCAATCTGGACGCCCTCGAAACCATAGGCCTCCGCCTTTATCGCGATGCTCTCTGAGGCAGTCGATCGCCTGACCGGCAACGAGATGGCGTACTGGTTGTTCTCGCAGAAGAAGACGACGGGAGTCTTCCACACTCCAGCGAAGTTCATCGCCGCGTGGAACTCACCCTGGGAGGTCGCTCCCTCACCGAAAGAAGCGAGAGCGACAGACCTCTCGCCTCTGAACTTCGCCGCGTACGCGACCCCGACCGCATGTAGGAGCTTCGAGCCGATCGGGCTTGATAGCGAGACAATCTTGTAGTCTCTGAACCCCCAGTGAACGGGCATCTGCCTCCCCTTGCTCTCGTCGGCAGAGTTCCCCATTATCTGGTCGAAGAGCGCTGTGAGTGGGACCCTCTGACGAGGCACGTGCCTGGGTCCCTGTAGGACGGGAACGCCCAGTCGTTCGCTGTGAGGGTGTAAGACATCCCGATCTGGCATGCCTCCTGCCCCGTCGACTCCATGAAGAAACCGATCCTCCCCTGTCTCTGCAGGGACATCCCCTTCTCGTTGAACCTCCTCACGGTGAGCATGTATCGCTGCATGCGGAGGAGATCCTCGTGACTTAGGTCTGGTTCGACTTTAGGATCAAATTCGCCATCCGCCCTTATCACCTGGAGCATTTCCACACTTGGTCGAGCTCGGCTAGATTCAGCGAACTTTTCTCGGACAAATAAGAGTTTCTGAGTATTCTATTGAAACTTCGTTGATTGTTGTTTGTTTTTTAACGTCGCCGCGATGAACATCTCTCCGGCGCGGTAGCTCGACCTCACGAGCGGGCCGGAGGCCACGTAATCGAAACCATACTCTTCCTCGCCCACGCGCTTAAGGTGGTCGAAGACGTCTGGAGCGACATACTCCTGCACTGGCAGGTGCCTCATGGATGGCCTGAGATATTGCCCGAGCGTGAGGAAGTCCACGCCTGCGTCCCTCAAGTGCATCATCGCGAGCCTCACCTCTTCCTCCCCCTCGCCCAGCCCCAGCATGATGGACGACTTCGTCGGCATCGAGTGGTCGAGCCTCTTGATGTTCTTCAGGACCGAGAGCGACTGCCAGTATCCTGCTCGCGGGCCCCTCACCCTCTGGCTCAGGAACATCGTCGTCTCGATGTTGTGAGCGACCACGTCTGGCCTCGCCTCGACCACGGTCCTGATCGCCTCGATGTCGTTCTGGAAATCGGGGATGATGACCTCGACCCTCGTCCCCGGGTTCATCTCCTTCGTCGCACGGATGGTCTTTGCAAAGTGTCCGGCCCCTTGGTCGGGCAGGTCGTCCCTGTCCACGGATGTCAGCACCACGTAGGAGAGCTCCATCTGCGATAACGTCAGGGCAACGTTCTCGGGCTCGAGCGGGTCGGGTGCGCCCGTAGGCCTGCCCGGAGTGACCATGCAGAACCTGCACGCCCTCGAGCAGACATCGCCCATGAGCATCAGCGTCGCGGTCCCGCTCCCCCAGCACTCTGAGACGTTGGGGCAGTGGGCCTCCTCGCAGACCGTGTGCAGCCCGAGCTCCCTGAAGAGCCCCTTCAATCTGCGATAGTTCTCGCCCTTGTCTACCGCTGTGGCGGGAAAGACAGTGAGCCACTCGGGCTTGGGTTGCATCAAGGCGATTTGCTATGCCCCTCTGCGGAATGGCTATTGAGCTTAACTGACAGCTGCGGAGAGCCTTATCGTCCCGCTCTCTGGCGGGAGGCTCCCGAGGCAGGCGAAGCACCCTTCCGTCTTGAAGCCCGGCTCGAGGTGCTGGTGGAGAGAGCAGAGGGTGTGGTTGAATCTTACATAGTCACAGACCTCGGTCATCAGGCGCAGCGCCTCTCTTTGATCAGGCTTCTCTGAGGCGAGGAGCTCGGCGACCTTGTCCGCCGCCCTCGCGATGTTGTCGTCGACCTCGAGGTCGAGCATCATCCCCCTGGCCTTCCTGGCGTAGTTGCTGACGGAGGCCTGCGTCACCCCAGCCTCGTCGCGACCTCTTGCTGCGTCATGTCGTAGTCTTCTGTGAGCCTCTTCGAGACCATCGCCCTGAACGCGGGAAGCGCTGACTTTGACACTATTTCGTAGGGGTGGATCAAGTAGGCACTCAATATTAGGCCGTTATATTTAAGGCAGACGGAAGGTCGATTCCGCAAAGTTTTTTGCGTGAGGCACGAGAAGGATAACTTCGCCAGCGGACCTACTCGAAGAGAAGCGCCTGATTACCTAAGAGGAATGGGACCAGGGGATTCAGAAGACCCTCAAGAGTTAAGGCAATCTTCCACTCTGAAAAAGCGATGCAGACAAGGAGAAAGGTCGCGCTGGCGGGAATCGCGTGCATCCTAATTGTCGCCTTCTTCCTTGCTCCCGTCCTGTTTTGGGTGAACATTTCGGCGGGCTTCGGGCCCCCGTCGCCGGTTTACCGCTCCGCAGGCTGTGCAACTGTTGGATTGGGAGAGGTGTATGCACCGCACTTCGGGTGGCATCTTGGTTGCAATCCACAAACTATCAAGTGGTTTTTCATCCCCTAGGCCGTGCAACAGACTTTACAGAATCCGGAAGTTCTAATTTCAAGGGGTCTTCCGCCCGTAGTCGTCGCTGAGGCGGACTATGTCGTCCTCGTCGAACTCCCCGTACGAGACCTCGAGGAGCTCGGCCCCGACGTCGCTCTCCAATCTGTGCACCCAGGTGCGATAAGCGGTCGTCCTGTCCCCCACGTGCAAGTGGTACACCCTGTCGCCGACGGTTGCGGTGACTTGGCCGCTGAGGACGGTCCACTCCTCGTCCCTGTTGTGGTGCCTCTGAAGACTTAGCCGGCCGTGCGGGTTGATCTTCACAATCTTCACCGTGATCCGGCCCGAGAACTGACCGATGATGCGGAAGCTCCCCCAAGGGCGGATGACTTCTGCAAGGTTCACGGTCACGTTGACGTCGCTACGTCGGTCGCCGACCAACTCTTAAATATAAGTCTGGGTTGCAGGGAATTAAATGCAACGAATTAGCACTCTCGGTTCGAGTCAAGGAGGCATCTCACTCGACAACTCGACAGTTGCATTCTTAGTTTTAGTCTAGGTTCCTCGCCACACGGTGTTTTGTGTTTGCGAGGCAACAAGCGTTTCGAATTTCTGGTGATTGCATAGAATGGCAAGCAAGATGTCTGGCGCACGGGCTACGGTGGAGGCCCCTCGAGAGGGAGAAGGTAGAGTACATCTTCGGCATGCCCGGAGGCGCGAGCCTTCCTCTCTACGACGCGCTCTGGGACTCGAAGATCAAGCACATCCTGACGAGGCACGAGCAGCTGGCCGCCCACATGGCCGACGCCTACGGCAGGGTCTCACGCAAGGCGGGAGTCTGCACGGCGACTTCAGGGCCTGGCGCGACGAACCTCATCACAGGGATAGCGACCGCGTACGCCGACTCCTCCCCGATGGTGGCGATCACAGGCCAGGTGCCCAAGGCGATGACAGGTAAGAACGCCTTCCAAGAGACCGACGTCATCGGGATAGCCACGCCTGTCACCAAGTACACTCTACAGCCCCTCTCCCCCGCGGAAGTGCCCCTTCGCCGTTAAGGAGGCCTTCTACATCGCGACTACCGGGCGGCCCGGACCCGTCCTCGTGGACCTTCCGAAGGACGTCCAGCAGGAAGAGGCGGAGATGACCTTCCCCGACTCAGTCACCGTCCGCGCCTACAGGCCCAACGTCCCCGTGGACGCGACGGACGTGGAGCGCGCGGCCGAGATGATTGTCAAGGCAGAGAGGCCCATCCTGTGGGGCGGAGGCGGGGTGAGGATCGCGGACGCGGCCCAGCCCTTCGGGGCGCTCGCCGAGCTTCTGATGGCGCCCGTCATCACGACGCTCCAAGGCAAGGGCGACTTCCCAGAGGATCATCCGCTCTCACTGGGCCCCATCGGGATGCACGGGAGGGCCGAGGCGAACAAGCTCGTCTCAGAGTGCGACCTCCTGGTCGCGGTGGGCGTGAGGTTCTCCGACCGCTCGACCGGGAACTTCGCCGAGTTCGCCCCTGGCGCCAAGATAATCCACATCGACGCCGACCCGACCGAGTTCAACAAGAACAAGGTGGTGGACCTCTCGATACTGGGCGACGCAAACATAGTCATGGGGATGCTCTTCGACTCGGTCGCGAGGCGACTGTCCAAGAGCAAGTGACCCGAACAACAACCCGTGGTTGAAGCGCGTCAACGAGGTGAGGGAGGAGATGAAGGGGATCCCCGCCTACAAGAACACCTACGCGGACCTCTCAGGCCCAACGATAGTCAAGAAGCTCAGGGACATCCTGCCTCCCGAGGCCATCCTCACCACGGGCGTCGGCAGGCACCAGATGTGGTGCGAGATCCACTACAAGGTGCTGAGGCCGAGGACGTGGATCACTTCCACGGGGCTGGGGACGATGGGGTTCGGTCTTCCCGCAGCAGTGGGCGCCAAGTTCGCCAGGCCCGACGTCCCAGTGGTCGACTTCGACGGCGACGGGAGCTTCGTCATGACGGAGCAGGCCCTCGCGACAGCGGTAGAGCACCACCTCCCGATAATCTCGGTGATCATCAACGACAGGAGCTTGGGGATGGTCGAGCAGTGGCAGAGGATCATGTACAACAGGCGCTACATCGGGATAAAGTTCCCGAACATCCCGGACTTTGTCAAGCTCTCCGAGGCCTACGGCGCCCACGCGAAGACGGTGGGGTCGCTCGACGAGTTCGCAAAGGCGATGCGCGAGGGCCTCACGCTCGACGGTCCGATGGTGATCGAGTGCCCCGTATCGCCCGAGGAGGACGTCTTCCCATTCCTCCCTCCAGGCAAGGGGATCAAGGACACCGTCTACGGCTCGCCAAAGGAGATGGCGGTCTTTTGACGATGCTCCTCGAAAGTCCTATCTGCCTTGGTTGAGAACAAGCCCGGGACTCTTTTCCGGGTGGTGCACCTAGTGAGGCTGATGCGCCTCAACATCGAGGGCCTCACGCTAGGCGTGAGCAGCGGAGGCAAGGAATGCCGGATGACCATGACCCTCAGCGGGGACGACGCCGCCGTCGAGCACGTGGCCAGGCAGTTGATGAAAGTCATAGACATCCTCGAGGCGCACACCTATGGCCCCGAGGAGGTCACAGCGAGAGAGCTCGCGCTTGTGAAGATAAACACGGACAAGATTTCCGTTGCGGAGATCCAAAGGAACTCGGGTTGCAGGATAGTAGACTCGTCTCAGCACTCCGTGGTAGCCGAGATAGTAGGGTCCGTCAAGCAGATTGACGAGTTCGTGGACAGGTTGGGGGTGAACGTCCTCGACATCGCGAGAACCGGCACGGCTGCCCTACCAAAGGAGAGCGCGTTGCGATGACCGAGAGGATAATCCGCGTGCTCGACACGACGCTCCGAGACGGGGAGCAGACTCCCGGAGTCTCGCTGACACCCGACGAGAAGCTGGAGATAGCGGAGGCCCTCGACAAGCTCGGCGTCGACGTCATAGAGGCAGGTTTCCCTATCACATCGAAGGGCGAGCAGGAGGGCGTCCGAAGGATAGCGAAGGCAGGCCTCAAGGCGGAGGTCTCGGGCCTGGCAAGGGCCGAGAAGCTCGACATCGACACGGCGATCAACTGCGGCGTGAAGGGCGTCCACGTCTTCCTCGCATCCTCAGACATCCACCTCCAACACAAGCTCCACATGACGAGGGAGCAGATGCTCAAGCAGTCGGCGGACATGGTCCGCTACGCGAAGACTTTCGGCGTCAAGGTCGAGTTCTCTGCAGAGGACGCGACGCGCACGGAGATCCCGTTCTTCAAGCAGGTCGTAAAGACCGTCACCGACGCTGGGATCGACCGCTTCGACATCCCCGACACCGTCGGGATAGCGACGCCCCAGAAGATAACGGAATACGTCCAGGCCGCACGCTCCGTCTCCGACGCGATGATCAGCGTCCACTGCCACAATGACTACGGTCTGGCAGTCGCGAACAGCCTGGCCGGTGTCGTCGCGGGGGCAGACCAGGCGCACCTCACGATAAACGGCATCGGCGAGAGGTCGGGGAATACCTCGCTCGAGGAGTTCGTGATGGGGTGCTTCAACCTCTACGCGCTGAGGACGAACATCAACTACTCGCTTCTCTACGAGACGTCGCGTCTGGTCTCAACCCTGACGGGCGTCATGATCCAGCCGAACAAGGCCATAGTCGGCGACAACGCTTTCGGGCATGAGTCCGGGATCCACACCCATGGGATACTCAGCAACCCGTCCACCTACGAGCCCTTCGACCCGGCGATGGTGGGCAGGACAAGGTGGCTCCAGGCCGGCAAGCACGCTGGGAGGCACGGGATCGCCTACCAGCTGAGAGGGATGGGCCTGAAGCCGAAGGAGGACAGCCTGAGGCTCATCGTGGAGAAGGTGAAGGAGATGGGCGACCAGGGGAGGAGCACTACCGACAGCGACCTCTACCAGCTCGCAATTCAGATAATGGGCGGTGGCAAGGCAGAGACGGCGGACATCGTCGAGCTCGAGGGCCTCGAGGTCGTCACCGGGATAAAGCGCCTCCCTAGCGCCACCGTGAAGCTCCTCATCAGAGGCCAGCTGCACGAGGCGACGGACGTCGGGTCAGGGCCTGTCGACGCCGCGGTGAACGCCATCCAGAAGATATTCAGCACGATCGACATAGTGAAGCTCAAGGAATACAGGCTCGAGGCGCTTACAGGCGACTCCCAAGCCGTCGCCGACGTCTCCGTCAAGGTCGAGGACAGCACTGGTTTGGTCGCCTCTGGGCGCGGGTTGAAGAGGGACATCGTCGTAGCCAGCGTCGAAGCCATAGTGAACGGAATAAACGCGCTCATGGCGATGAAACTCCAGGCCCAGCCGTCGACCTCCTTCGCCGCCAAGGGAGAGCAGACAGCGGTGGAAGGGGTCTAGGCGAAAAGAGGAAAGAATCTCATGCCAGGCGCGACCATCACCGAGAAGATAGTCTCCCGTGCGATCGGGAAGAAGGCGAAGGCCGGGGACGTAATCGAGGCCCTTCCAGTCGACAAGCTCTACTTCAACGAGGTAATAGGCCCACCAGCCATCCTCAACTTCGAGAAGGACTTTGAGGACGTCTTCACAGAGTCCGGGAAGAAGATGCAGGTCTTCAACCCCTCGAGGATAGCATTCATGCCCGACCACACGGTCCCCTCCTGCTCCATCAAGGTGAGCCAGGGCATCCGCCTGATGGCCGACTTTGCGAAGGACCAGGGGATAGCCATGTACAAGGAGGGCGACGGGATCGAGCACACCATAGCCTCCGAGGAGGCGTTCGTCCTTCCCGGGGAGATCGCTGTCGCGACCGACTCGCACACCTGCACCCAGGGCGCCCTAGGCTCCCTCGCCTTCGGGATTGGGACCACAGAGGGCGAGAACCTCCTGGCGACGGGCGAGCTCTACTCGTTTACAGTCCCGGAGACGATCAAGTTCAAGGTGAGCGGCAAGTTCCAGAGAGGCGTCTACGCCAACTACCTCGTCCTACACATCCTCGGGATGATGGGCGAGGGCGGGTCATCGAAGCGCGTCGCCGAATACACGGGGCCGACCATCGATGCCCTCGACATGGAGGGGAGGTTCACGATCTGCAACCTCTCCGTGGAGATGAGCGCGAGGACTGCGATAATCAACCCGGACGCCACGACGCTCTCTTACGTCAACGAGGCGCTCGCGCGAAGGCGCATGCCGATGACAGACGAGATGCGAGGGATGATGGCCAAGAGCGACGCCGACGCCAACTTCTCTAGGATCGTCGAGATCGACGCCTCCGCGGTGGAGCCCACGGTCTCCCTGCCCCACTCCCCTGCGAACGCAAAGCCCGTCTCAGAGGTGAGCGACCCGATAAGCACGGTCTTCCTGGGTTCCTGTGCCAACGCGCGCGAGGCGGACCTCACTATAGCCGCGAAGATCCTGAAGGGGAGGAAGGTCAGCCCGAACACGAACCTCATCGTCATCCCCGCCAGCAGGCGCGTCTACAACTGGGCGATGGACAACGGGCTCCTGAAGGTCTTCGCCGACGCGGGCGCGAACATCGAGTCCTCCAACTGCGGCCCTTGCTTCGGCAAGCACATGGGCATCCTCGCCCCCGGCGACAGGTGCCTGAGCACGAGCAACCGCAACTACAAGGGGAGGATGGGCTCGCCGGAGGCTTTCATCTATCTCGTGGTCCCCGCCCTGGCCGCCGCGACGGCCATCGAGGGGAGGATCGCAGACCCGAGGAAGTATCTGCCATCAGGTGTGAACTGAGACTTGCAGATGAGGGGAAAAGTGGCCAAGAAGTTCGGGGACGACATCAACACCGACTACATCATCCCCGCCTACATCCTCCAGGAGAGCTGGGACAAGCAGTTCTTCGCCGACCATGCGTTCGAGGGCTACGACCCGACCTTCGGGCCGACCTGCAGGGCGAACAAGGAGAGCATCGTCGTGGGGGCGAACAACTTCGGCTGCGGCAGCTCGAGGGAGCAGGCGGTCTACGCGATAAAATACAACAACGTCGTCGCCGTCGTGGCCCAGAGCTTCCCCGACATATTCTTCCGAAACTGCCTCAACAACGGCCTGCTGCCGATCCAGGTGAGCGACACGAGCAAGATCGCTGTCGGCGACGAGCTCCTGATAGACCTCGAGGCGAGGAATCTCAAAGACGTCACCACAGGGCTCGAATATCCGATCGTCGCGACTGACGCGGCCATCGAGTCGATGAACAGGGGCGGGTTCCTCGGGATGGTCAAGGAGAGACTCCGGCAGAAGCTAAAAGCTGTGCCGATGAGGGCCTCTTCTTAGAACGGCTTGCCAAAGCAGCAAGGCTCGAAGAAAAAGTACTCCATCGCCCTCATCGAGGGGGACGGTGTAGGCCCCGAGATATCCAAGGCCTCGCTCCTCGTCCTCGACGCGCTCGAGGACAAGCTGGGCCTCGGGTTCTCAGTCGTCGAGTCCCCTGCCGGAGACAACTGCAAGAAGAAGACCGGAGTCCCACTTCCTGATTCCTCATTGAAATCAATCCGCGAATCTGACGCCTGCCTCAAGGCCCCCGTGGGGGAGACGGCTGCGGACGTCATCGTGAAGCTCAGGCAGATGCTCGACCTCTACGCCAACATCAGGCCTGCGAAGAGCCTTCCCAACGTCCCTTCGCTCAAGCCGGGCATCGACATGGTGATCGTGAGGGAGAACACCGATGGACCTCTACAAGGGGCAGGAGTTCGACTTCCCGGGCGGGGTGGTCGCACTCAGAACGATAACCAAGGCAGCCTCCGAGAGGATAGCAAAGTACGCGTTCGAGATGGCCATGCAGAGGGCAGGCGCTCGAAAGGTCGTCGCAGTCCACAAGTCGAACGTCCTCAGGAAGAGCGACGGCCTGTTTGCGCAGGTTTGCAGAGACGTTTCCAAGGGCTACCCGAAGGTCTCCTTCAGCGAGATGCTGGTGGACTCGGCGGCGATGAACCTGATCAGGGCACCCGCTATCCTTCGACGTCATAGTCACGACCAACCTCTACGGGGACATCCTCTCCGACGAGGCCGCCCAGCTCGTGGGTGGGCTGGGCATGACGCCTTCCGCCAACATTGGTGAGCGCTTCGCCCTATTCGAGCCCGTCCACGGGGCGGCCCCGGACATCGCCGGGAAGGGGATTGCGAACCCAGTAGCGATGATCCTCACAGTCGCCATGATGCTGGATTGGCTTGCGAAGACGAGGGACGTCGCCCGCTGCTCTAGAGGGGCTGCCGCAGTGAGGGAGGCGGTGAACGAAGTGCTCAGCAAGGGGACAAGGACGCCGGACCTCGGGGGCAAGGCCACTACTACCCAAGTGGCAAGGGCCATCTCAGAAGCGATACGCTAATAGCCTACTAGGGCCTTTTCCACGCCTCTCGAGCTGACTGTAGATGGCATTGAAACCGACCAAGAAAATATGGTTTGACGGCGCGCTGGTGGACTGGGACGAGGCAAACGTCCACGTCCTGACCCACGCCCTCCACTATGGTTACGCCATCTTCGAGGGAATAAGGTGCAACTCGACGCCAAAGGAACCTGCGATATTCCGCTTAAAGGAGCACATCAAGCGCCTTGCGAACGGAGCCAAGGCATACAGGATGCATCTCCCGTACACCGAGGAGCAGCTCGTCCAGGCGTGCCTGAACTTGGTGAAGGAGAACGGCCTCAAAGACTGCTACGTGCGCCCCATCGTGTTCAGCTCCTATGGCGAGATGGGCGTGAACCCGCTCAAGAACAAGGTCATCGGCGCGATAAGCGCCTGGGAGTGGGGCTCCTACCTTGGAGACGAGGGCATGGACAAGGGCATCAGGTGCACGGTCTCCAGCTGGTCCAGGATTGACCCGAGGACGCTTCCTCCACATGCAAAGTGCTCGGCCAACTACGCGAACTCCATCCTCGCGAAGATGGACGCGCTCTCTGCCGGCTTCGACGAGGCGATACTCCTGACGACAGGGGGCCTGGTGGCCGAGGGCTCTGGGGAAAACATCTTCAGGGTCAAGGACGGCATCCTAACGACCCCCACAAAGGCAGCAGGCGTCCTAGAGGGAATCACGAGGGAATCGATAATCCAGATAGCAAAGGACAACGGCATCCCGTTCAAGGAAGAGGACTTTCTGCGTGAGGACATGTTCACTGCAGACGAGCTCTTCCTCTGCGGCACCGCGGCGAACGTGACGCCCATCAGGGAGGTCGACAACAGGATGATAGGCAACGGCAAGTACCCGATTACGAGGAAGATCCAGCAGACCTACTTGGACGCGATCCACGGGAAGATCGCCAAGTACGAGCCTTGGCTCTCCTACGCGAGCACGCCGTCGATCTACACCACCGCAGAGAGGGCATAGCGGCTGTAGCGGTGTAGTTCCGACGGAGTCGCTTATATCAGCCGTCAATCTTCTACGCGGATAATGAAGATGGGCGAGACACGCGTTTCTCTGCGACTTCTCGGTCCAAAAGGCGACGCCGAAATCGAGATGCTCGTCGATACGGGTTCGACGCTGACGAAGATACCTTCGTCCGCAGCAACAAAGATCGGCATCAAATCCCGCTACAAGGCCGAAGTAGAGTTGGCTGATGGGAGGGTCATTGAACGTGAAGTATCTGAAGCCGTCGCGGAACTAAATGGATTCGAGAACACAATTCCTCTAATGATTGGGCCAGATGGCGAGGAACCGCTCTTGGGTCTCACAACGCTCGAGATTTTCAGGTTGAAGGTCAACCCAGTGACGCAGAAGCTAGAACCTGCAAGATTCATCGAATACGCTTTCACGCGAGGGTAGGCGCGGGAAGATGGCAGACTTGAAAGAAGAACCGGTTTCGGACCGCATCTCCAAAGGCGTTCAGAGGATAGCCTCGAAAAAGAAGTTGACCTCACAAGACCTGACTGTGCTCCTACTGCACCGGCGGGGCATCAGCATGTCAAGAATGGAGAAGGGAATAGAGCACCTCGAGAAAGGAATGGGGAAGCTTGACATGGGAGTCTATAGGTCGGACAAACTGATCGGAGGGATTGAGAGCGGAATGGACAGAATCATCGGCGAGGTCAGAGAAGTCAGACGGGAGGTCGTGGCCGTGGCCCTCTTGAATCAAGGGCGGGACATCGCCGACATCAGGGCAATGATGGAAAGAATTGAAGCCAAGCTCGGCTAGTCACTAGAGATTATCGTCTGAGATTCACCTCATGTCAGCTCGTACCGAGAGAATCGCCATTCCAATAATGAGCAGAAACTTCACTTCACCCCAGTGGTTGTCGAAACGATTCCCGTCTGATTGTAGGGTTCAAAGCTGGGGGGTGTATCGAGTGTCAGGCACAATGTCACACTGAGGTTTCCCGAAGGCAGTCTGAGCGTAGCATAAGATACATCGAGGGATTGCTGCGGTATCGAGAAGTTGTAGCTTGTGCCTGCATATTCCAACGACACCAGAAAGTGGGCGCCACCTGGTAGGGCTCCCAGAGAAACCCATCCAGACGAGTTCGTGTTGTACGTGGCAGGATTCTGTGCAACGTAACAGTCACCGTTAGCCACAGGTGACACATGAAGCGAGACGCCCGTCAGTGGTTGTTGAGTCGATTCCGAGATGATTTGCAGGAATGTGCCATTGCCCATGAAGTTTACCGCGCACGTCGCATAGCTTGTGCCCGTAGTTGACGAGCTGGATGACGCTGATCTGTTTGACTGTGGGGCAAGCAAGACAAGGCTTACTGCACCAACTATGAGAGCGGCGATAACAACAATGGCGATAGGAATGGTCTTGTCGCGATTGTGCTGGGACAGCATGTTATCATCCTGTCATTGCTGGATTTATCTTAATAGTTCTATACCTTAGAACATTTCCTTGTGCAAGGCGGCAAAAGACGGACGGAAGCAGAATCAAGGCAATCGCTACTACCGCGACAAGCAGAACCTTCATTTCATCACCCGGTGCTTGACAGCCCCCTTTATCCACCGACAGGTCAAAAGAACAACCAAATTCGAGCTTGGTCGACCCCTCTCAGCGAGGACGCAACCGCTAGTCGACCATGGCAAGTGGAGTTCAGATTTCCTTCTTAGGGGATGTGACTCGCCGCGTTCACTTCCCTGACTGGTCATGCCGGGGAGTGGAAGAAGTCAAAATCTTGGATATTAGAAGAAAATTACACAGCAATTTTCGTGAGAATGCTCAAATGCGCAAATATCTCCCCGACCCAAAAACACTCCGCATGACTGAAGCATCGTGACATCTGATGAGCGGGACATCAGGTTATCGAGACTGAGGGAGGCTCTTAGTAGTCGAGACAGGCGCGTAGTGCTCCAGGTGTTTCGGAAAAGACCGAGCAGCTGGCTTGCGCAGGCGGAGGTCTCTAGTATCGTGAAATTGCCCCTGGGTCAAGTGTCGGGAGTCATCCGAGGATCGCGAGGAAGGTACAATCCCGAGCTATCCCTGCTGAGCCTAGGATTGATAGAGCAAAGGGAAACAGGGAGCGGGAAGACGAAGCGAAGGGCCTACAGGTTTAGCGCACAGAATCAATCGACGCTTGACATGATTGACCACATTCTCAAGAGGTATCAAGTTGAGGAGGAGCCGTGAAGATGGAGTCTGGTTCTGTAGGCTTCTACCATGTAATTACATACGCAATTGCAACTAGATATTATATACAGAATCCCCACAAGAACAATGTATGAAAATCTGGGCTGTTGGAAGCGGCTCGGCTGCTCTTTCATTGCTCTTTCTCTTGGTGATTTCGCCCGTCGCGATTCTAGCGTCATCAGGAGTTGCTGCAACTACCTCAACTTCATGCACGTCTCTCAAACTCGCGACAGAGATGGGGTCAAGGTACGATCAGTTCCTCATCTGTTCAGAATTTTGCAACAAGTTCTGCAGATTATAGAAACGAGGTTTCTGGTTATAATTCATCATTTACTGGTTTTGACAATGACTGGATAACGAATCCAACAAACTGTACTGTCACCTGGCGGGATGCAGCTGTCAATTTCCTGCTTCAAAAGGACGGTCAGCCACTTTACATCCTTACAATGGCAGTGAATCCCGTATTGGGGGTAATATACAGCGTTACCAGACATGGGTATTCAACCGCCGGCATTTCTCTTACCACTGTCAAATTCAATAGCGGATACTATGTGGCAAACGCCTCTACACCAACCGGTGAGGATGTGACCTATAGCGCCGCATATTGGACTACTCCTCCCCTTAACACGGGGTCAACGAACTGCAGAACAAGCGGCCCCGACAGCTCAACACAGTGCCTGGTGGTTGTGTGGACTGGTTTGCAGAACAATACGTACATTGGGTATATTCCTTGGTCAGGTACCAACGTTCTTATTCAAGGCGGCATACAAGGGAATATTACCTGCACCGCACTTGTCTGCGTAAAGACCTACTCTGCGTTCACTGAACACGTCTATTACCCTCACTCCGATAGTGGCATGCAATTTTGCGGCACAACATCAATAAGCCAAGGCGACCATATCTATGCTCAGGTTGGGTCGAACTCGCAGATGGGTTTGTCTGGAAGCAATTACGATGTAGTCGTAAGGGATATGACCAACAATGAAGCGTGCACAAACGACAACTATAGTCCGGAGGGTGCGCCGCATTACGCGGACACGGTGGTCGAAAATCCGCACAATGGCAACCAGGAGTTGGCTAATTTCTCGTCGGTTACATTCACCGATCTTGAGATGGCAGCAGGGAGCGGATTGAAACTTGACCAGTATCCCAATTACCTCAACAACTGGGGACTAGGTAGTAACATGGACGACGGCTTCGGAACTACAACAACCTCTACCATGACTGAACCCACGGGGTATAGTTACGGTACCTTCTCTGTGACGTATTCCAGTAGTACTTAGAAGGGCAACCGGCGCGATTCGAGCGAGTTACAGATTCGCGTAATACTTAATCAAATCCTTCCTAGAGATGCTAAGGTCTATCAAAATTGAGACTCGAAAAGTCAAGCTTGGGGATGTTGGTTGTTGGAATAATAATAGGAGCAGTGCTCGCTTTGTCTGTCGCGTTGACCACAGGAGTTTCCATGAAGACAGTCACTTCTACCACTGTGTCAACTTCGATCTCGATTCCACCCAGTGTGACTACGGTGGATGTCGCTCCTTCTTACGGGGTGTACTCACATGGATGTAGTCTAAGCAACAAGACCTGCAGCTTTTTCATTGTGAGTGTATCCTCACCTGTCTCACAACCTCTCACAGGACCGGTCACGATTTACACCGGACTCTCATGCTTGGTGATTCGTTATGGCAGTAGTGACAACTCGGCGACAAGTGCAGCGACGGGATGCCTGGTGACACCTGCGAACTACATACCAAATGATGGAAGCAATGCAACACTTATTGCGTCGTTTCCTTCGGATGCATTTGGTGGAGGCTCCGTCATCCCTACAGTGGGTGAGAGTTTCTCCGGTTGCATTAGCCTACAGGAGACGCCATCCAATGGATGCCTAGCCGTCGCGGGAGTTTTTTCTCCTTAGATTCAGAGCAATGGGATTGATAGAGCAAAGGGAAACGGAGAGCGGGAAGACGAAGCGAAAGCTCTACAGGTTCAGCATAAGGAATCAATCGACGCTTGACATGATCGACCATATGCTCAAGAGGCATCAAGTTGAGGAGGAGCCGTGAAGATGGAATCGGGTTCTGTAGGCTTCTACCATGTAATTACATACGCAATTGCAATCAGGGCATAAATACGAAGAAACCACGCCAGAAATGGTGAGAGAAGGAATATGAAGTTCGATTTAGGAAGTCCTCACAGCTCAAAATCCTACTTGGACGTGGCCGTGATGCTCGGAATACTGGCTCTATTGGTCTTTGGAAGGATTCCATTATCAAACGCGGCCACATCCAATCAGGGGCCGACTTCGCCTTCGACCTGTCCCCCAAGGTTGCTTACTGGGGAGACTAGGGTTGCAGAGACGGGCATAAACCAGTCCGCAGCCCAAGACCTCGCGGCATCAACTGCTGCATCGTATTCTTCTGAATACAACTCAGAATCGTTCGATAGTGTATTCTACAGCACAACTTGGAACATGAGCTGTGCAATATCCATCGTCGAAGTGACTGTCGACTATGACCTCAAGGGGGCGAACGGAGCTACCTATGTGCTTCAGGTTGCCGAGGATCCTTCCCTAACTTCTGTATTGAGCACGAACGTGTACCAAGATATCCCGCGAACCGGTCCTAATGTTGCCTCTAGCGTAAAATGGGCGGGGTACCAATACTACAGCAGCTACGGCACTGCTGTTAACGAAGTGGGCGCAGATTGGTATATTCCATCTATCAGCGGGGCCTCGGACAATTGCAGCGACTACCTCAATGACTGGTGCCTCATATCCATGTGGGTCGGTTTGTCGCCCACTGGTAGCTACATCGCTCAAACTGGCACCGATGCATATTGTTCCACGTTGTGCAATAGTTCGCATTACTACCACTATGACTATTGGTACGAGTTCTACAATGGTTCCGGCGCCCCCAATGAGTGCTCCGCAGCAAGTGGGGGCGACCAAATAGGCGCTGATACGACATACAATGGAAGTACTGCGCCCTCCTATACTACCTCCATCTATGACTACTCGTTGAGCAGTGGTTGTTCAGCCAATTCTCCAAGCGGTTTCTCCACAAGTTCAACGTATTATTCTACGTATATGTCTGAAGTGCCTCCCGGCAGTCCAGGGTACGGTCTCCCCGACTTCGGCAGTATTTCAGTCTCGGGTGCGTACTATTATGACTCCAACTACAACAACTTCGTTACGATCGGCGCTGCCGGGAGCAGCGATAACGCGTACTACCTTGATTACAATGGCACTTATGCAGGCTCCGCGAGCTGCCTGGGCAATACGTATAACGTAAACGTCTGCCCGGGAAGCGTGAGTTCGGGAGACTTCGACATTAACTATGAGAATGCAGGAGGCTACTGATACATGCTTGAATAGCCCCAAACTCGAACCCAAAACTCATTACTAACTGACCGCTCCGGAACTACTGCTTGCCGCCGAAGCGCATCTCTCTTTCAGGAACCACACTTAGGGTCTATCGTCTCGTTTACAGACGAGGTGCCTATCAATTTGTCTGATATTAGGAGAGAGCTCAATATGAGTTCCTCGTCGGTAGCCGAATACCATTTGCAGAAGCTACTCCTTTCTGGCCTGATTCGTGAGGGAAGTGACGGCTTCACGGCGGACAGGACGTTGTTCGAAAACATGATAAGAATTAGAAGAACAGTCATACCTCTATGGGCAACTTTCTCTGCTTTTCTGGCGACGTCTCTCGCCCTGCTTCTGACCGTTCTCAGGCCGGCCGCAATGAACGGTTCCTATGTCTTTTCGATTCTGACCTTGGTTGCGTCACTAACAGTTTCGCTATTTCAGACATCTACATCACTTAGGGAAAGCATCTGAATCGAATTGACAACCCTACTCCGTTTCTGTGGATTCGAGCGGTTCGGATGGATAGGTTTTCGGATAGAAACTATCGATATCAAAGATAAATTATGAATAAATTTGTAGGAACGGGTGTGATAAAACGTAGCAATATAACCACGACCGATAAATCATGATTGACGAAATGTGTCAGAGTATTCACGACAGATAATGGCCGGCGTTATCGCCGCCGTCATCGTCACTGCCTTGGTGGGGTTCGAAATAGGACAACTCTATTCTGCGACGACTAGTTCGACGAGTGGTGAGTATTCCTCCACAGTAACAATGTCTTCATTGTCACAACTATCAACAAGTAACTCGACAACGGGCTCGAATGGAGTCGAACTTTCGTTGTCCATCAATTCGACGCTAGTTAGAGTGGGGCAATCTCTCGAATTCAACGTCACAGTCTACAATACTCTGGACCGACTCAATAGCATCCCAACATCTGCTCATTGGTTGTTTCGAGGTATTCCTGTTGCCCTCTGGCCCGATTGTTTGGCCACCAATTCAGATGTAGTGAGCAATCCCGGAGGCAATAGGACTGTATATTTCCTGACCACTCCTGCCGACGTGGCTGTCCTTAAAGGATACTACACAATCGAGAATATATCGAACATTGCGAATGTATTCATTCCCTCCCAGCTCTGTTACGACGGCGCAGGCGTAATGGACCATGTTATTTTTCAGTCAGAAAGCTCGATCGCAAACGTTACTGGAATTACAGACTCCCTTGCTTCCCCTCGACCAAGTAATCAGACAAATGGTCCGTATCAACTATCGAACACTTACACAGCAACCGGCTACTGGAACCTTACTGCTAGCGCCGCGCAGATGAACCCCGCAATTATCATCGCCCCAGGTTATACGCACCCGCCTTCCACCACTCTATTTGTCCCAGGAGTGTACACGGTGGCCGTTGACGATGAATGGGGTCAATCAGTGCTTCTGCATTTCGAAGTCGACGCTGCAGGTTAGACAGAGATATATTCCGTCCCGCAATCATCTTTCGTTGCGTCGGATGGTTGCTAAGGGTGTCGATGCTTCACGATATACCCTGTAATAGGCGACTCTATTATGGAAGAACGCGGGGCAAGAAGGCTCAAGTTATGGTTGCTAAGTAGTTGCCAAAGTCCAAAATCATAGCTTCACCCTCTTGGCAACCAATTTACCTCGAGAACTCGTAGGATGCCAATCGAGAGATCCGATGGAAGCAAACTCAAAACCCGTTCCGTTACGGCCCTTCCAGTCTTGGGTCCACAGTTTGCCTTCTCATATAGTCGGCTGTGTAACCTTCTGTTACCAGCACGGCAATAATCACCACCGCCAGAACAAGCCGTCTGCGTCGTTTCTTGTGAGTGGGAGCAGCGTCCACATTGAATCTTTTCTTGCTGATTTCGGGCTTAAGTTCCATGTTCTGAAGAGCGGCACTTCTCGGGAAGAGTGACGAGGTCGTTAAGGTCGAGGGATTCCAACAAAATGACGAGTGTTGTCTCTTCGGTGCTGTCCAGTCTTCGTTTGGTCTAGCGTGAGCTGCATTCGGCCGAATGACAACTCGACAAAACCTCTGTTCGGCTCATAAGACAAGATTCGGAGCCGGGAATTGGGTTAGGAGCCGATAAGCTAGGGTCATCGAGCAAGGTTTAAGCGATTCAATTTCTGCGCCGCAGACGGTAACTTGACGCGGGACGCCGATGTGACGATAATAGGCGGAGGGCCTGGAGGTTACGTTTGTGCAATTAGAAGCGCCCAGCTAGGCCTCAAGACAATTCTCATCGAAAGGGAAACGCTAGGCGGAATCTGCGTCGCGTCGGGCTGCATCCCGTCGAAGGCGCTGATCACAATGACCAAGCTCTACGAGAAAGCGAAAGAGGGAGCTACTTTTGGGATAATCGCCGAGGGAATCAGGGTCGATTTGCCCGCCCTCCAAAGATGGAAGGACGGCGTTGTCTCCACCCTCGAAAGCGGAGTCGCAAACCTATGTCGTTCAAATAAGATAGTGGTCATCAAGGGAACCGCCGAGGTCATCGACGCAAGGAGAGTCAAGGTGACGACCAGCTCGGGGATTGAGGACGTCGTTACGAAGAACGTTGTTATTGCCACAGGCTCGCGGGCTCTACCGCTGCCCGGGATCGAATTCGATGGGAAGGTCATCCTAAGTTCGACCGAAGTGTTAGTTCTCGAGCAGGTGCCCGAGAGCATGCTTGTAATCGGTGGCGGCTACATCGGGCTAGAACTCGCGACCGTCTACCAGAAGCTCGGGACCAAGGTGACGATCGTCGAGCTCACGGACCAGCTCCTCCCCGGCACAGAGCCCGACCTCGTGCGGTTCGCGCAGAGGAACCTGGAGAAGAGAGGCGCACGGTTGCTTCTAAAGTCTAAAGTGACCTCGCTCCAAAAGGACGCTAAGGGCGTCAGAGCGAAGATCGCGACGCGAGACGGGGACGTGGAGATTGCGGCAACCCTCGTGCTCGTCAGCGTGGGAAGGGGGCCTCTCACACAGGGGATGAGGCTCAGCGAGCTCGGCGTCAAGACAGACGCCAAGGGCTACATCATCACCGACGAGCAGATGAAGACGAGCGTGGCCGGCGTCTACGCCATCGGGGACGTCCGGGGCCAGCCGCTGCTCGCGCACAAGGCATCGAAAGAGGGCATAGTCGCTGCCGAGGTCATCGCCGGCAAGCCTAGCGCCGCCGACTGGAAGAGCATCCCGTGGGCTATCTTCACAGACCCGGAGATCGCCGGGGTCGGGCTCACGGAGAGCGCAGCCACCGCGGCCGGGATGCAGGTGAAGAGGAGCAGGTTCTCCTTCGCAGCTCTCGGACGAGCGCTTACCTCGGGAGAGACCGACGGCTTCGTGAGGATAGTCTCCGACTCGAACACGGGAGTGGTCGTCGGGGTCCAGATAGTCGGTCCCGAGGCCTCGAACCTCATCAGCGAGGCTGCGCTCGCCATCGAGATGGGCGCGACGGTGGAGGATCTCGCGCTCACGATGCACCCGCACCCGACACTGCCCGAGGCGATAATGGAAGCCGCGGAGCTCGCGGCCGGGAAGCCCATCCACCAGGTGAAGCTCTAGCCTTGGTCGCCAACCTGCTGGACCTCGGGAGACGGGAATACGGCCAGGTCTGGGAGATCCAGAAGCAGCTCCTCGCCGCAAGGGCCTCCGACAAGATCTCGGACACGCTCGTCCTCGTGGAGCATGAGCCTGTCATCACGCTGGGCAGGAAGACCACCCCCGAGAACTTCCGACCCCAGGACATCCCCGTATTCCAAGTGGAGAGAGGTGGCAACGCGACTTTCCACGGCCCGGGCCAGCTCGTCGGCTATCCGATAATCAAGCTGGCCGACCCAGACGTTCACAAGTTCGTGAGGCAACTAGAGGAGGTCATCATCAGGACTGCCACTGATTTCGAAGTCACTGCGGGTAGGAAGGAGGGCCACACCGGCGTGTGGTCAGGGGGGAAGAAGCTCGCCTCGATAGGGGTCGCGGTCACGAACTGGGTGACCTTCCACGGGTTCGCGCTCAACGTCAACACCGACCTCAGCTACTTCCGTCTCATCAAGCCGTGCGGCCTCGACCCCGAGGCGATGACGTCCATGGAAAAGCTCTCGAGCCGACAATTCAGCATGCAAGCAGTGAAGGAGAAGGTCGTGAAGAACTTCTCGGATGTCTTCGACGTCCAGCTCGAGTCGAAATCTGTGGACGAGCTGGGAGTTCCCAGGCCATCGCCTTTGACTTCCCCTATCTAGAGGGCCCAGACGACCGTCGCGCAGGCGACGCGAGCTTCACCGTGGCGGCTGGGTAAGTCGTCAGCTCTAGCGATTGGCTGTCTGCCTAGCCTTCCTCTAGGGGGCGGCCATCGTTAGCGTCGACGACGACATACGACCAGACCAATCGCCTCTCCTTGTATCCTCTCATGTCCAGAGCCAGCGGGGTGGTGAACCCTACCACATGACCTGTTGTCGGGATGCGGATACCCTTGTGAGCCATCAGGTCAACGAAATCTTCCTTTGCTCTCAGATGAACCAGATATCGATATTCCACTGTCGCAAGAGGAACCCCTTGCCGGATGGACGTAGGGTTGCTTCCTGGGCTTGACAACTGAATACCGGCGGTCTACAAATCATGTAGTCCGCTTTAAGGATGTGGAACTCAGGATCTAGATGCGGTTCATGAAACTTAGGTAGTCCGCCCACTCCTGCTTTCGTTGATGCTCGACGGACGGTGTCCCGAGATGAACGATGAAATTGATGTTCTTCCCTGCTGCGTCCTCCACGAGCCCGCCGCAGAAAGGACACTTCCTGACCGCCTTGGTTTCCGACTGTGTGACTGTGAAGCTGTCAGATTGCAGGCTCATCATCGTAAGCAGACCATTCCATTCGTCGTTGTAATAGTGGATGCGATGATGCTCACATATCGGGGCACGGAAGTTAACAAGCAGAAGAATCCTAGGTAGGTGATGGCCTTCCTTGTCGAGGATCGTTCGACGAGACGCCTGGACATTCGAGCGACCTACGTCATCTGTAGACGGTTATAATGACCCAAAGTGGATTCTTCTATGGCTGTTCTGGCAAGTCTCGATGGTTGCCATTGCATCCCAGTATCTCAACCGCGAACAATCTTCTGTAGAATCAATCCTTGCACTTCTAAATACCTCTGAGGATAACAGGACCGACAGCTAGATGAGGAACATCCTCGTCGTCGACGACGAACCCGATATCACGGCTGTCATCAAGAAAGGGCTCGAGCAATACGACCTCAATGTTCAGACCTTCACCGACCCGGTGTTGGCTCTGGCGAAGTTCACTCCCGGGGTCTACGACCTGGCCATACTAGACATCAAGATGCCCAAGATTAACGGGTTCGAGCTATTCAGGGAGATCAAGAAGAGGGACGACAAGATCAAGGTGCTCTTCTTCACCGCGTTCGAGGAGTACCGCTCAGAATTCAACAAGGCCTTCCCCGAAGTCGATCCCAAGCGTTTCCTGAAGAAGCCGCTTAGGATAGCGGATCTGGCCCAACGGGTCACGACGAACCTCAGGACCGAAGAGGCCGTGGCGCAGGAAATCAGTCTGAGGAAAGATTAAGAAGAGCATTCGAACGCCGAAAAAATTCGTGCCGAAGCCCCCAAAGATCACCTACACGACGCTCTTCGCGGACGAGAGCATACATCCGAAGTACGAGGCTGCTCTCAAGAAGTTCACATCCTCCCAGCTCGGCAAGCACCACAAGATGCACATCGGCTCCAAGGAGGTCTCCTCCGATGCGGGCGAGTTCGAGCACAGGAGCCCCATCGACACCTCGATCGTCGTGAGCTACTTCCCCGTCGGGCAGAGGGAGCACGCGAAGCAGGCGATAGACGCAGCCAAGCGCGCCTTCCCAGGATGGAGCGCCACGCCCTGGCGGGGGAGGGTGAGGATCCTCAGGCGCGTCGCAGAGCTGATCGACGAGAGGAAGTTCGAGATCGCTTCGGCGATAACCTACGAGGTTGGGAAGAACAGGCTCGAGGCCCTCGCCGAGGCCTGGGAGGCCATCGACGCCATCAATCTCTACGCCAAGGTGATGGAGGACAACAAGGGATACTCGAAGGAGACGGAGGGGGTCGCAGGGGAGCACGGGAGAATAATCGCCAGACCGTTGGGCGTCTGGCCCGTCATCTCGCCCTTCAACTTCCCATTCATGCTCGCCAACGGGATGGCCACGGGCGCGCTGTTGACGGGCAACACGGTCATCCTAAAGCCGACAAGCGAGGCGCCCCTCACGGGCCTGATGCTCTACAAGGTCTACCGGGACGGCGGGGTCCCTGCGGGAGCGGTCAACTTCGTGACCGGCCAGGGCCCCAACTTCTCCGCCGAGTTCACGGAGAACCCCGACGTCGCGGGCATCACCTTCACCGGGTCGAAGGTCGTGGGGATGAACCTCTACCGCGACTTCCTCACGCGGCAGCCATACGTGAAGCCCGTCCTCCTCGAGCTGGGCAGCAAGAACCCCGCGATAATCACGGCCAAGGCCGACCTGAAGAAGGCGGTCGAGGGAGTCGTGAGGGCGGCATACGGCTACAGCGGACAAAAGTGCAGCGCCAACTCGAGGGTCTACGTCCAGAGAGAGGTGAAGGACGAGTTCCTCGGGATGCTGAAGGAGAGGCTCTCCAAGCTCGCGGTCAGCGACCCCAGGGAGAAGAGCGCGTTCATGGGGCCTATCATCAACCCCGCAGCGGTGGAGACGTTCACCAGAGCGGTGAAGCAGGCCAAGAGCGACGGAGGCAAGGTCGTCTTCGGGGGAGACGTGATTAAGAGCGGCGCCTTCAAGCGCGGCTACTACGTCCAGCCCACCGTCGTGACCGGCCTCCCGATCGACCACGAGCTCTTCAAGAAGGAGCTCTTCGTCCCGCTCCTCGCCGTCGCCGAGTTCAAGACCCTCGACGAGGCGCTCCGCGAGGCCAACGACACCGACTACGGCCTGACGGCGGGGATATTCAGCGAGGACAAGAAGGAGGTCAAGGAGTTCATGGACAAGATCCAGTTCGGCGTGGTCTACGCCAACAGGAGCGGCGGCGCGACGACGGGCGCTTGGCCAGGCCCGCAGTCATTCGTCGGCTGGAAGGCGAGCGGCTCGACGGGCAAGGGGATCGGCGGCCCCAGCTATCTGCTGACCTTCCTAAGAGAGCAGTCGCAGACGGTCGTTTCCTAGGATGACCAGTCCTGGCGCCTGACGTAGGCCGCATAGACCAGCGCAGCGACCAGCAACCCGACGATTAGCGGCGAGATGGTCCCAATCAGGTTGGTGACCCCCTCTCCAGGAAGCGCCCCAAGCAAAGACGCTGGCCTCTGCTGCGCCTGAAGCGAACTGGTGGTCGTCGTGCCGGGTGTGATCGAGCTCGATGTCTGGCTTGCCGTCGAAGAGGCGTAGATGGCGGCCGCGCCTCCCGGGGCAGCCTGCGACGCGATGGAGGGGAGGGCCGCGCTGGATAGCGAGCTCGTCTGCGACGGATTTCCTTCCGCAAGGCACGAAGAGCATGAGGACGTGGTCGACGTCGCGAACGAGTTGGCCACTGGAGCACGCGAGGCGATGCTCGTCTGGGGGAGCAGGGTGACGGCTCCCACCAGGAGAACCGCCAGGGCCAGCCCACCAATGGCGCCCGCGAAAAACCCCTTTCCGCCCATCCCGCGCGTCATCTGACTGGTCTCACACTCCCGGAGATACTTAATCCCAACATCTAGAACGGTTTCCTCCTCCATATCCTGACGGCCTCGAACCAGAACGCTGCTGCCGCCCCCACCGTCCCGACCAGAGCGTAGAGGTCCAGATAGTTGTAGTCCTCGACTACGTAGGCAACCGCCACACTGGTGAAGAAGACGGCGTAGAACCCGAGCCTGGGGAGGTTGAACTTCCCGACGTTGACGAAGGCCTGGAGGATCCCCGGGTCGACCTTCTTGGACAGGACGTAGTTACCCAGGCCGTCCTGCTCGACTATCCCGAGCCTCGTGAGCTTCTCGATGTGGTGGAACGCGACGCTAGGGCTGGAGAACCCGAGCTCCCTCTGCACCTCCCTCACCCCCACAGGCTTGCCCAACTTCAGGACGTAGAGGTAGACCTTGAGCGTCTTCCCGCGCAGCTCGTACTCTATCTTGGCCTTCTGGTCCTCTGGGGACGACGCGGGGGCTCCCATAGCCAAAGCGCTAGGCGCATCAACCACATAAAAGATAGCCCTAGCAGCCCATCACCTATGACGCTCGCCGGGAAGAGGATCTGCGTGGCCTTCCCGGACACGGTGCTCGAGGAGCACGACTCCATCCGCGACAAGACATCGAAGCTCGGGCAGATCGCCAGATACTGCTCCATCTTCGGCGTCGACGAGGTCAGGGTCTTCCGCGACCCACGAGGAAGGGGGGAGTCTGCCTTCATCAAGAAGGTCCATCGAGTACCTGGAGACCCCCCAGTACCTCAGGAGGCGGCTCTTCCCGCTGAGCGAAGACCTCAGGTTCGCAGGCCTCCTTCCTCCGCTCCGCATCCCTTCCCACAAGCCCAAGATCCCCGCGGAGAAGCTCCGACCCGGCGAGTTCAGGGAGGGTGTCGTCCTCGCCGACGGACAGACGGTGGACATCGGGCTCGAGATCCCGGCCTTCCTCAGGAGGAAGGAGCCGCCGAACAGGCGCATCACCGTCAGGATCCTGTCGGCCAGCCAGTCCAGGGTCGAGGCGGCCCCCGTCAGCCGTCACGAGGTCCCCGAGTACTGGGGATACACTGTCGAATCCTCCCCGGGCAGCCCGCTCCAGGAGAACAGGTTCCCGCTCAAGATAGCGACGTCCCGCAAGGGAGACCCGCTGGGCCAGGTCGCCAAGCGGATGAGGATCGACCTCCACAACGCGCAGGGGGCCATGCTGCTCTTCGGCTCGCCATCCCGAGGCCTCTTCGAGCTGCTCGGGAAGGACTTGCGTGACAGGTCGAGCTACGTCGTCAACCTCTACTCCGGGCAGCGCGTCGTCTCTGTCCGCACCGAGGAGGCGCTCTTCTCGACGCTCTACCTGGTGGAACTCTTCTCCTCCCCCGAGATGCCGCCCTTCTCGTGACCCAAAACCAGGCACCACAAGATTTGCGGAAAACGGGCGTTTTTTCCGCAGTCTAGGCAATGTTTTTATTCAGATTTACGCACTCGTTCCATTTTATAGGTATCAGGTGGTAGGAGCAATCTCTAGCCTCGCGCAAAGAAAGACAATCGAACTCAAGAGCTACATGCCCCTTCCGGCCTCAAAGTCCAGAGAGTTCTGGACGAGGTGGAAGATACTCCACATCAGGCAGCTGGCGGAGACCGGGCACGCCACCGACGAGCTCTGGCTCCCAGAGAGCGAGCGGACGGGGCGCGCCCTCGACCAGATCTTCCTGAAGCGTAACACTTCCAGAGGCAAGGTCGGCGCGGCCGACACCTCCATCCCGTTCGCGGCCGGTTACCCGTTGAAGCTCTCCTCCCCGATGTATCTGGGAGACATGTCCTTCGGCGCCCTCTCGGGCGTCCCCAACGCCTCGATCGCAAAGGCGGCGGACCTCACGGGGATAATGGCGGGCACGGGCGAGGGAGGCCTCCTGAAGGAGGTCGCCGAGTGCAGCAGGATAACCGTCCAGTGGGCCTCCGCGAGGTTCGGCGTCGACATGAACTCGCTCTCAAAGGGCCAGGCGGTAGTGATCAAGATAGGACAGGGCGCAAAGCCGGGTATAGGCGGCCACCTCCCGGGAGTGAAGGTGACGACCCCGATCTCCGAGACGAGGAGGATCCCGCTGGGGACGGACGCGATCTCTCCCGCGCCCCATCACGATATCTACTCGATAGAGGACCTCGGCCAGAGGATCCTCGGCCTCAAGGAGGCCACCAAGAGGCCGGTCTTCGTAAAGGTGGGCGCGACCAACTACATCCCCTACATCGCATCGGGGGTGGCGAGGATGGGCGCGGCCGGCATAATCATCGACGGCGCGGGCGCCGGGACAGGGGCGGCCCCGTCGGTCGTCAAGAACAACGTCGGCGTCCCGATCGAGCTCGCCACTGCCTCCGTCGACACGATGCTGAGGCGCGAGGGCCTCCGCGACGGGTTCACGATAATCTCTGCAGGGAGGGTGAGCACCCCCGAGGACTCGCTGAAGCTCATCGCGCTCGGAGCCGACATCACGAGCGTCGGCACGGGCGCTCTCCTCGCCCTCGGCTGCCTGATGGTGCACAAGTGCCACCTCGGGTTCTGCCCCGCGATACTCACGAACAAGATCGCCGACACGCCGGCGAGGACGCTCTCCTTCGACCAGTCGGTCACCTGGCTCTCCAACATGGTGAAGGGCTGGACCGAGGAGATGAAGCTGATCATGGAGCTCATGGGCGTCTCGAGGCTCGACGAGCTCCGGTCCCACAGGGAGCTCCTCTACCACAAGGGGACGCTCAATCCGGAGACGCTCGAGATCCTCGGGGTCGAGAACATGGAGGGCGCCGGCGTCGTCTCGACCCACCCGAGCGCGCACGCACCGAGGACGCCCCCAAGGGAGTCGAATCTCTGGGACGCGGCCAGGTCCACCGCCCTCTGGGAGCTGGCAGGCACGACGGGCAAGTCGCCCGGCGAGGCGCAGATCTCGAGCATGGGCTCAATCTGGCCCTCCCTTCATCGACGTGCCCGTCCGCCTCACAGACTGGGTGATAACAGACGGCGCCCAGGTCACGAGACCCAGCATCGACCCATACAGGGAAGAGATCGAGATAGTCTCATACTTGGCCCAGGGCCGTGTCAGGCTGGCCGCCCCGTTCTTCTTCACCCACCTGCCCGAGGGGGTCCCGACGACGTCAGGGGGCCTTCGCACGCACCGCAGA
This sequence comes from uncultured archaeon, assembly GCA_963799775.1. Lineage (GTDB taxonomy): Archaea > Thermoproteota > Nitrososphaeria > Nitrososphaerales > Gagatemarchaeaceae > Gagatemarchaeum. The sequence goes on along the minus strand of CAWCYD010000003.1, from coordinate 1,467,610 downwards.
GTCGATGGGCCTTCTCTACGACGACATGACCGAGAGGCTGGTCGGGAGCAAGCACGCCGACAGGACGATCTCCCCGACGGACGGGCCCCACCACAAGGTCCGCTCCGTGCACATGAAGAACTCCGCCAGGCCCTCCAACGGGACCGCTGGGCGCACCGACGCGGTCTACGTGAGGATCGCCTCCTCCACCAAGGCGCTGGAATGGGTCCGCTCCAACCTGGTCAACCTCAGCGGGTTCCAGGGGTTCATCGTCGACGAGGACGAAGAGGACAGCGACCTCCAGCTCGAGCTATCCGTCTCGAGGCTCGACCGCCTCCTCATCGAGACAGACTCGAGGTGGAAGTTCGACATCCTCGCAGAGGGGAACATGGTCCGCGGGTCCGAGGACATATTCAAGCTGATCGCGATGGGAGCCGATTGCGTCGGCCTGGGGACGGCAGCGCTCGTCGCCGTCGGTTTCGAGGAGGACAAGGAGGTCGTCGTCGAGATCCAGAAGCTCACAGAGCACCTCGAGAACCTGGTGATAGCCTTCGAGCGCGACATCAAGCTGCTCGCGGGCGCTGCAGGCATGAGCAGCGTCGCCTCGTCGCTCGTGGGCAACAGGGAGATCCTCAGGACGGTCGGGCTGGACCCCTCGATCAGGAAGGAGCTGGGGATCAAGCCAGCCGGAGCAGCGTGAGATCAACAAGATGAGCGAATACCCGACCTACGACACGAGATACGGGCAACCGGTCTACAAGGACGGCTGCGGGATCTTCGGGGTCATCCGGAAGAAGGACGCACCCAAGGTCTCGAACCTGACGACGCTGGCAGGGATCAGCTGCATCAGCTACAGGGGCAGCGACCTCGGCGCAGGGTTCGCCCTCTTCGATTCCTCGCTAACAGCAGACCCCAACACGCACAGGCTGAAGGCCTTCGTCAGGAACAAGGAGGTCGCCGACGACCTCACGGACAGGCTGACGGCGTCGATCAGCTCCCCGAGGGACGTCCAGGTGCTCGAGCCTCCCAGGCTGGACAACAAGCCGAGGTTCGGGGTCTGGGAGGCGAACGTGGACACGTCGGACAGGCGCAACCTTGAGAGGACGATCGACGGGATAAACGGCGTGCTCCTCTCGAGCGGAAAGATCGACGGGAGGATCTTCTCCTACGGGAGTTACCTCGACGTCTTCAAGGACGTCGGATACCCGATGGACGTTGCCAAGGAATACAGCCTCGACGTCGAGGCGATGAGGGCAGACGCGTGGATCGCTCACACGAGACAACCGACCAACTCCCCCGGCCGCTACCCGATCTGGTCTCACCCATTCGCCTCGATGGACTGCGCGATCGCCCACAACGGGGACATCAGCTCTTTCGGTGCCAACCTGGAGCAGCTCAACTCGTGGGGCCTCCGCAGCCATGTGGGGACCGACAGCGAGGTGATCGCCCGCCTCCTCGACCACCTGGTCCGCGTGGAGGGCCTCTCGATACACCAGGCCGCCACGCTGATGACCAACCCGTTCGACGCCCGCCTCCTCCCAGAGGTGCGCAGGCTGCTCACCAGATACCGGGGCGCGAGGCTCGACGGCCCGTTCGCCGTCGTCGCTGGCTTCTCCGACGGGAAGGACACCTACATCCTCGCGCTGACCGACAGGTCCAAGTTCCGTCCTCTGCTCATAGGCGAGGACGACGAGCGCTTCTACGTCGCCAGCGAGGAGGTCCAGATCAGGAACCTGTCGAAGGACGCCGTCGTCTGGGCGCCCGAGCCAGGGTCATTCTTCCTGGCCTCCGTCAACGAGGGGCTCCTGGAGACAGGGACCAAGAAGAAGATCTATTCCTCATCCGTCTCCACCTCGGCTGCCGCCACCCACGCCTCTCACGCACCCTCGCCCGTTGAGGCCCAGGCTGTCCTGGACGCAAAGGGGGTCGGCTTCTCCGACATCAACGAGTTCCTGAAGCGCTCCTACCGCACCGGCAAGACGCTCGTGAGGCTGGACAACCTGGGAGGGCAGAGATACATCGGGATAGGACTCTCAACGAAGCAGCCCGACGGCACGCGCTCCCACTTCAAGGTCGAGATCAACGGCTACCCGGGCAACTGCCTCGCAAACCTCAACGACGGGGTCTCCTACGAGATCCACGGGAACGTCGCCGACGACCTGGCCGACACCATGCACGCCGGGTCGGTGGTCGTGCACGGGAGCGCCAGGGACGTGGCATGCCAGACGCTTCAGGGCGGGCACGTGATGATCCGCGGCTCGATCGGGAACAGGGCCGGGATCCAGATGCGCGAGTACAAGCAGGCGAAGCCCTCCCTAATCGTCGGAGAGACTGCAGACGACTACCTCGGCGAGTACATGGCTGGCGGCGTGATAGCGATACTCAACCTCGCGGACTCCGATAACCCGGTGGGCAAGTTCGTCGCGACGGGCCTCGTCGGCGGGACCATCTACGTCAGGGGAGAGGTCCACGCGACACAGATGGGCCTCCCACCGCACTCCGAGGACATCATGGCCTTCCTCAGGTCGCTGGCCCGCGACGGCCAGATCTCCGAGGAGGTCCTCGCGAGCATCTCGAAGCTCGACTACCCGAGCGAGAAGCATCTCGCGGCGCTGCTCCCTCCGAGCGTCCTTGCGAGGGTCCGCTTCCTCTTCTTCACGAGCAAGTACACAAAGCCCCTGATCTCCGAGTACAGGCAGCTGAACGACTCCGACCTCGCGGTCCTAAAGGGGAGGCTGGATGCCTTCTTCGGGGCCTTCAACCTGCCCAACTCCCTCCTCGAGACAGTCCTCAGTTCCAAGTTCACGGTACTCCGCGCCGGCGAGGCGAAGGTCGCCACCCCGCTCCCGCCCCAAGAAGTCCCGGTCGAAGAATAGCAGCGGATGCAGCGCATACAAGAGAGATAGAGGACGAGACAATGCCGAGCAAGACGGAAGACCTCTGGTGGCTATTCACCCGCCAGACGATCAAGGTCACCCCGAGGCAGAGCGTCCTGACCGCGTCGATGATAATGCACAGGAGGAACTTCAGGCACCTCCCCGTCGTCGACGACAAGGGGAAGATCATGGGGATGATCTCCGCCCAGGACATCATCGACTCGCTCAACCTCGTCTTCTCCAGGCCAGAGGTCACGACAGCTGAGGTCATCGAGTCCCTCCAGATCCCCGTCGAGAGGATTATGGTCTTCAACAGCATCTGCGTCGAGCCGGGAGACGGCCTCGCCGAGATAACGAAGAAGATCACGTTCCACAACCTCGGCGGAATGCCCGTGATCGACGAGCAGGGGGTCGTGAGGGGCATAATCACGCTCAGAGACCTGGTGGGCCTGATGGGCACCAGCTCCGAAGAGATTGGCGTCCCTGTCTCCGAGATAATGAACACGAACGTCGTGACGATCGGGCCTGACGCTTACCTCTCGGAGGCCGTCCGCCTCATGTCTGAGCACAGGGTCAGGCGGCTGCCAGTGGTCGCGCCGTCACAGACCGGCGTCAACCCGCTCCCAAAGGGGATCCTGTCCAACAAGGACGCGCTGGGGCACGTATCGAAGTTCGCACCGAAGGGACCGCCCGCCGAGCCGGGGAGCACCGCCTGGAGCGTGCCCACAAAGTTCGACGTCCCGATAGCCGAGTTCATGACAAGAGACGTGATCACTGTGAGCCAGGACGACGACATCCGCGTCGCCGCGTCGAAGATGATGATCTTCGGCGTCGGAGGACTCGTGGTGGAGGACGTCCCCACAGGCCGCATCGGCCTCATCACCGAGAGGGACCTTGTCAGGACCCTCTCCAGGAAGAAGGGCACATCAGTCCTGATGACTGCCCTCCAGTTCGAGCTCGAGGTGGAGAAGGCGCGGACCCACGCGGCCTCTGGCCACGGCTCGAGCGCTCGCGGCCATCAGTGAAACGCAGCAGTTTCCAAAGCGCGAAAGCTTAAAGACTAAAGAAAAATCCGGGTAAACTCCAAAGTGAGCTTAGGATGGGCCATAGGAAACACTCAGCACCGCGCAGAGGAAGTCTCGCATACATCCCTAGAGGAAGGGTCGGAGACTTCTTCCCGACGGTCCACAACTGGCCCAAGATGAGGAGCGCAACCCCGAACCTGCTCGGGTTGCCCGCCGTCAAGGTAAGCACAATCCACACGATAACAATGGACGACAGGGCGAAGACCCCGAACTTCGGCAAGCCCAGGTTCAACCCCACGAGCGTCCTCGCAGTCCCCGACTCCGCGGTCGTCGGACTCAGGCTCTACACGAGGGAGAACGGCGCAGAGAGGGCGGTGGGCGAGGTCTACGCGAAGACGGTGCCAAAGGGTGTCGTGAAGAAGTCCGGCGTCGAGCCGGAGAAGTTCATCGAGGCATGGAAGCCCAAGCTCTCGAGCATCACGCGGATCGCGGCGGTCGTCTCGATGACGCCGAGGGACGCGGGCCTCTCGCAGAAGGAGCCCATAGTCTTCGAGGTGGGCGTAGGAGGGGGCGACATCGCAGCGCAGCTTGACTACGCAGGCAAGGCGCTGGGCAAGCCGGTAAAGTTCTCAGAGGTATTCAAGGCAGGCTCCTACGTCGACGTCATCGGCGTGACAAAGGGCCACGGCTACGAAGGGCCTGTCACGAGGATGGGGATCAAGAGGAAGCAGCACAAGTCCAGGAAGAGCGTGAGGGCGGTGGGAGTCATTGGCCCATGGCACCCGGCGGCGGTCATGTACACGGTCGCGAGGGCGGGGCAGCACGGCTTCCACCAGAGGACCGAGTCTGGCAAGAGGATCCTCACCATATCAAACGCAAAGGACGCCCCGATCACCCCGAAGGGCGGGTTCGAGCACTTTGGCGACCTGAAGACGGACTACGCGCTCGTGCGCGGTAGCGTCCCCGGGACCAACAGGCGCGTCGTGGTCGTGAGGCAGCCGATGAGGCCGCACCCCAAGGCGAACTTGGCGCCGGTCCAGGTCTTAGAGGTCAGCACGAAGATAGTCGCGAGGAAGTAGAGACCACTTGGCTGACTCTGTGAAGGTAATCGGCATGGACGGCAAACCGGGCGACTCGGTGGAGCTCCCCAGCGTCTTCTCGACGCCGCTCAGGCCAGACATCGTCCAGAGGGCCTGGTGGATAATCCACTCGCACGGGCTCCAGCCCTACGGCCGAGACCCGATGGCAGGCGAGAGGACCAGCGCAGAGACGGGCAACCCCCCGACGGGCAGGGGCGTCTCGAGGATCCCGAGGGTAAAGGGCGCGGGGAACATCAGGGCAGGCCAGGGAGGAGGCGTCGCGAGCACAGTGAAGGGCAGGCTCCCGCACCCGCCGAAGTCCGAGAAGGTGATTTACAGGAAGATCAACGTCAAGGAGAGGAAGCTCGCCCTCAACACAGCAATCGCGTTCACAGGTGACTCTAGCGCCGTCTCGTGGAGAGGGCACAAGGTCGGCAAGGCCAAGTTCCCGATAGTCGTCTCAGACGAACTCGAGGCGCTGGAGAAGACTTCCGCGGTGGAAGGCTTCCTCACGGACCTGGGCCTGTCCGAAGAGCTCAAGCGCATCTACGGGGGCGTCAAGAGGCGCTCCGGCACGCCGAGGATGCGCGGAAGGACCACGAGGAAGAAGCTCGGGCCTCTCATCGTCGTGAGCAACGACAGAGGCGTGGGAAGGGCAGCGTCTTCCATCCCCGGCGTAGAGGTAGTCAACGTGGGCAGCCTCAGCGTGCTCCCGCTGGCGCCCGGCGGGGTCGCGGGAAGGCTCACGATATGGACGAGCTCGGCCTTGGGGCTGCTCGGCGCAAGATCAAAGGAGGGAATGAAGGTTGAGGCTTGAGGACGCACAGAAGCTCATAGTCAGGCCCTTCATCACCGAGATGGACCTTCGACCAGATAGCCCGCGAGAACAAGATCTGCTTCGTAGTCGAGGACAAGGCGTCCAAGTCGCAGATCGCAAGCGCCGTCGAGGCGCTCTACGACGTCAAGGTCAGAGACGTCAACACCCTGAGGTGGATCGGCGGGAAGAAGGCCTTCGTCCGCCTCGTCCCAGAGAACTCGGCCACCGAACTGGCGACGAAGCTCGGATTGGTGTAGAATAGAAATGGGAAAGAGAATCCTTCAGCGAAGACGCGGCAAGGGCGGCATCCAGTGGCGCGTCTCCCCGAGGGGGAAGATCGCACCGGTCCGCTACCCCATGATCAGCCCCCAGGGGTCAAAGAACGGCGGAAGCCTCACGATCAAGGCGCTCCTGGACGAGAAGGGGAGGAGCGCGCCCCTCGCACAGCTCCAATCGGGCGGGGAGCACGGGCCCGTCTCCTACATCCCGGCGGTCTCAGGCATGTCGGTGGGGGCCGAGATCCATCTCGGGCCTGACGCTGCGGTCGCCAACGGGAACATCCTACCTCTGAAGAAGATCCCAGAAGGCACGAGGATCTCCAACATCGAGCTCGCCGCAGGCGACGGCGGGAGGCTCGTCAGGGCCGCGGGCGGCTCCGCCGTCCTCTTCTCAAAGGGGGAGGGCAAGGCGATAGTCAGGCTCCCGAGCGGCAAGAGCATGCTGATTAACGAGGAGTGCAGGGCGACGATAGGCGAGATCGCCGGAGGCGGAAGGAAGGAGAAGCCCTTCCTCAGGGCAGGCCCCAGGCACCACGCGATGCGCGCGGAAGGGCGACCCTACCCGAGGATGAGAGGCATCGCCATGGCGGTCGTCTACCACCCGTTCGGAGGGGGCAGGCACCAGCACCCCGGCAAGTCGACCAGCACCTCGAGGAACGCACCCCCAGGCAGGAAGGTGGGCCTCATCGCACCCAGGAAGACGGGCAGGAAGAGGCTGGCGAGGACCACCGTCGAGGTTAAGGAGAGGTAGAGGGGAGACCCAAGAGACCCATGCCGAAAGAGTTCCACTACAGAGGATACACGGTCGAGCAGCTCAACGGGATGAGCACCGAGGCCATCCTCGAGCTGCTCCCGTCGAGAGCTAGGCGCTCCCTGAACAGGGGCATCTCCGACGACAAGAGGAAGTGTCCTCGAGGACGTCCGCGCCCAGAAGGAAGGACATCTGGAGGGCCAAATCAAGACGCACGCCAGGGACATGATAGTCCTCCCCGTCATGATCGGCGCGACGATCGGCGTCTACACGGGCAAGGAGTTCCTCCCCATCCTGGTCAAGCCAGAGATGATCGGCCACTACCTCGGAGAATATGCGATCACAAACAAGAAAGTAGTCCACGGCACGCCTGGAATAGGCGCTAGCCGCTCGAGTCTCTACGTCCCTCTAAAGTAAAGCGCACCAGGGACCGCACCCAGATTGTCCCTCTCTAAAGGCGACCGCTCGCTCCAGGAGGAGCTCGACTGGGCCATGACGCGGGTGGCAAAGGCGGGCTACCCGATCCGCTCGAAGGTCCGCCTCCTCGTCGACCCCAAGCTGGACATCATGGGGTACGCGAGCGAGGAGGAGGGCATCCAGCACATCGTGATAGCGGAATGGGCCCTCCACTCGGACATGCTCGGCGGCCTCCTCTTCCACGAACTGGCCCACATCTACCACACCGAGAGGCGCTCGCCCTCGCACAAGTTCAAGGTCACTAACGCGATAATCACGGAGTTCAGCAAGAGGGAGGGCCTCAACGAGAGGGAGACGGGATACTTGGTCGAGGGCTTCAACCACCTCCAGAACGTCCTGGTCGACGACATCGTCTTCGCGGCCATGGAGGAGTCGGAGAGCATCAGGGCGAGGGGCTTCTTCTCGGGCTGGCTCACAGAGTCGCCGTCTGGATACCCACTCGCCGACGCCGCTGCGCTGGCGAGGAACGCCTTCGCCGTCGCCTCGATGGAGAGGCACCACCTCGTCAAGACGGGCGACCCCTCCGCCAAGGAGATCGCGACCAAGGAGAGGAAGCTCTGCGAGCAGATGGGGAGGAAGGCGCTGGAGAGGTACGAGGAGATCAAAGAGTTCCTGACAGACGCAGACACCAAATGGGACGAGGAGACATTCCACGACAAGCTGGTGGACTACCTCGAGCTCCTCTTGTCCCTCCTGAGGGAAGGGAGCCAGATGGAAGACCTGAAGTAGGGAAAAAGTTGGAGAACCGCCTGCGCCGGATATTCGCGAACGCGCGGGGAGAGCTCGACGCGGTCGTGATAGCGAACGGGGACCACCCGGACCCGAACTTCTTCTACGTCTCCGGATACAGGAGCGGCCTCTTCGAGCGCAACCTCCTCTTCCTCTTCCCGGACTCCCGCGTCGAGGTCCTGACCAACCCGCTCGAGGAGCAGGCGGCCCGGCAGAGGGAGGACTTTGTCGTCCACGTCGAGAGGGTCGAAGACCGCCTGGAGCGCCGACGGATGGTCTCCTCGATCCTGAAGGGGACGAGACGGGTCGGCGTCAACTTCGGCGGCGTCACGCACAAGGACTTCCAATCTCTCAGCGAGCTTCTCCGAGGCAAGGAGCTGGTAGACGTCTCCGATGCGCTCCTGAAGTCTAGGATGATCAAGGACCCCGACGAGCTCCGGGCAATCTCGGAGGCCTCGCGGATGATCTCGGACGTCGTGGACGAGGTGCCCCGAACTCGTGGAGGAGGGGATGACAGAGAGGGCGCTGGAGGCCCAGATAGACCACGACATCGTGGAGAAAGGGGCCGACTCGCCGTCATTCGAGAGCATCGTCGCCTTCGGCGAGAGCTCTGCCTTCCCGCATTACACTCCGGGCGAGAGGCGCCTGCACATCGGAGACAACATCCTGGTCGACGTCGGCGCCAGGTTCCACCTCTACTGCTCAGACATCACAAGGACATACTTCTTCGGACGCGCGAAAGAGAGGCAGAGAAGGGCCTACTCCAAGGTACTCGAAGCCCAGACCAAGGCGATCGGGGCCATCAGGGAGGGGGCCAGCGGCCGCGACGTCCACATGGTGGCTGCCAGGGTCATCGACAAGAGCGAGTTCAAGGGAAGGTTCACCCACGGGCTCGGTCACTCGCTTGGCCTGGAGGTGCACGACGGGCCGGGCCTCGGACTGAAGAGCACGACCAAGCTCGCGAGGAACATGGTGATGACAGTCGAGCCGGGGGTCTACCTCCCGGGAGAGGGCGGGGTGAGGATAGAGGACGACGTCGTGGTCACGAAGACCTCTTGCAGGCCGCTGACGAGCGCCTCCAAGGATCTCATAGAGATCTGATGACCCCTCGCATGTCCACCTGCGTCCTCTGCAAGAGGGAGCGAGCCCCCGCGTCCGACCTCTGCACCTACCACCTCTCGGCGAAGCGCAACCTCGAGTCGGGCTACAAGAAGTGGAGCGAGGCCTATGGCCAGATGGCGTGGAGCGACTACCTGCGGAAGATCAGGGAGACCAAGGAGACGGGCCAGTGGGTCAAGGAGGTCGCAGAGCTCCTCGCCAAGGGACCGCCTCCTTCCTAGATGTCCCAGAGGTCCGTGAACCTGTCGGTCGCTATCTCGAGGAGGTTCCTCTCGAACACGGCGAGGAGCTCCAACGTCTGCTGCCTGTCCCCTATCCCATAGGTGGCGTACCCCTCCGGGCTGATCCTGCGCGTCACGAGCCCCGCCCTGCTCAGCAGCGAGGTGTGCTCGCTGACCGTGCTCCTGGGCATCTTGACGACCTTGCACAGGCTCCCGTTCCTCAGCTCTCCCTGGGCGCCCGCGAGCGCTCCCATGGACCTTCCTCGCCGTCTTGCTCTGGAGGACCGCGAACGTCGCCCTCGACGCGTCGGCCGTCCCCACGGGGTAGAGCCTCTGGTATCGCCCCTCCTTCGAGGAGACGATCTCCCCCTCACGGAGGAGGCTCTCCACGTGATATCGTGTCGTGCTGAATGACGTCCCGAGCAGCTTCTGGAGCCTCCGAAGGTGGATCCCGGGCGAGAGCGAGACCATCATCTTCGCCCTCTCCCTGTTGGGGTTCTGCAGGTTCAAGCCCGTCTCGTCTCCGTCATGCGGGGACGACGTTCACCTGCCCGCCTTGGAGGTAAGTGTGGATCGGAGAGAAGATGGAGCAGTAGATGAGGAAAGTCCCGGTCTCGTCTGCAAGGAAGCTCACAGTGATCGACTGGCCAGGGTTGATGGACTCGACCTTGTCGTCAAAGTAGTGCGCCACCTGGAAGCCGAGCGGGGCCGTGTACGCGTTGCAGACGGTTATCGTCACCTCCGACCCTTTGTTGACGTCGAGGATGGGCCAGGGCTTGGTAGGAGCGCCGTGCAGGATGCTGTCGTTGTAGCCGAGCGAACTCCCGACGATGAGGAAACCTGAGGCTGGCCTCGCGCATCCGACTGGAAGCGGCGCCAGCGTAGTCGAGCTCGGCCCTGAGACGTAGGCCATCGAGGCGACGAGGACCACCGCGACCACGGTGGCCGCGAAAGCCGTCTCCGCCCTCCTCCTCTTCCCGGATGACCACAGGAGGGCGACGAGGAAGCTCACCCCCATCAGCAGCTCGACGGACGGGATGACGTAGAGCTCGACCATCTGAAAGGTCGCAGGCCTCGCCCCGGCAAAGACGGAGAGGGCCGTCGTGCCCAGCGAGGCCACGAAGAGGAACGCGAACGCGAGCATGAGGAGCAGGTATCTCCCCTCGCGCCGTCTCCGGTAGGCGTTGACCGAGACGACGAGGATCGCTGCGGAGATCCCCGTCAGGGCCACCTGGACAAAGTCGTCGTAGTAGGCGGCTAGAGGCAGCAAGGGGCGAGGCCTTCAGGCCCCGCTGAGCAATTTAAGCCTGGCGAGAGTTCGGCGTTTGAGCCACAAGAACTCTACGGGATGAGCACCGCGGCCGCGACGACCGAAGTCCAAAGCCCGTTCTTGTCGCCCTCGGCGGATTGAGCCACGTGCGACGTCCTGATTATCATACCGCTCGACTTGAAGAGCTGCTCTCTCTCCCGCCGAGCCGTCGTCGGGTTGAACTGGATGCCCATCGTGGTGGCGAGCATGGTCGCTGCCAGGTCCATCGGCGTAGTCTCCGGCCGTGTCCTCCGTCTGTCCGAAGGCGTGGTGTTCCGAGATATAGCCGTAGGTCTTCGTCGAGGGGATGGCCAACCCGACCGCTGCCGCGACCAGCCGGTTCGGCTCGCGCGTCGAGTTCCTCGCTAGCATCACGAAGGTCACCTCGCCTGGCGTGAGCATCACCCGCCCTTTCTCCTTCGGGATGACCTTGCAGCCCACGGGGACGATGCTCGAGACCTGGACGAGGTTGCAGTGCTGGATCCCCGCGTCCCTCAGCGCGAGCTCGAAGGACTGGAGCTTTTCCTTGTGTGTGCCGACGCCCTTTGTGAGGAAGAGTTGCTTTGGGATCAATGCGCCGGCAGCCGGATGAACCTTTGGTCTGCTAATGAATCTTTTCGGGAAGGAGCGCGTGCCCCGTCAGAGCCGTCATTTGTTGAGCAACCACTTGAGCATGAAGGCCCAACCGGTGATTTGCGCGATGGTAGCCGCAACAAACAGGGGCGTGTTCTCGCCCTCTCCGGAGGCGTGGGACTTGAGGGCTGCCCCGCCTTCCAAGAACACTTATTGCAAAATCAGAAGAATCTTCTATAGGGCCTTATTAGGCCAAATGGGCGACTGGGGACCGTAAGCGTTTGCCACGCGCAGGTCATCGAGGGCAACTTCGCAGGCAGCAAGCAGGCGGCGCCAGCCTCACGGAGATCGTCCGTGGGCAAGACGAAGTGAGGGCCCTGGTCAGGGACTCGATCGAGAGAGCGACGGAGCACATCTCCTCGCTGGTCGAGCCAGACGCGCTGGCCCGGTTCGGGCAAGGGGAGTATCCCGAGCTTGCACGAGCAGCCATCGCACGGGGTGTGAGGCTCAGGCTGATCACAGAGATCACTGGGCGCAACTCGGGCCTCTGTCGAAATCTGACGTCCCTTCCAATCGAGATCAGGCACCTTGACAGCGTCCGGGGGAACTTCTCTGTGACCGACGGCGACTACATCCGGAGCTCTTCGTCTCGTCCCAGGAGCTCCGAGATCCCTGAGATCATCCACAGCAACATCCCTGAAATCGTCGACGAGAGCCAGTTCATGTTCGACGTCCTCTGGGAGAAGGGCATACCGGCCAGAATCAGGTTCAAGCAACTGCAGAAACAGATGCAACCCGGAGAGACTAGGCTCACTTTCAGCAGCCGGGAGATCTTCGAGTCCGCGAACAAGTTCGTTAAAGAGATGAAGGACGAGGCTCTCATCTTCGTTCCCACCGAAGACGGGTTGAAGCGGAACATGGAGTTCTTCGAGCGGGTAGCTGCGAAAGCCCAGGCGGTCAGCGCGACGGCGAGGATCTTGGCGAGGTTTTCCAGAGATGAAATCGAGCTCGTGAGGCGTCTGCACAAGAAGGACGTGGAGGTCCGAAGGCCCGCCTCTCGAGAACGCTTCAAGCTCGCCATTGGAATCTACGACAGGAGAGGGATGGGACTCATCGAGCAATACCCCGAGAACCCGGGCTCCGACTCGGTGGAGGTGGCCTTGTCCGGACTGATCTCGACCGACGTCCAGATGGTGGAGTGGGTCGCTGCCGTCTTCGACATGTTCTGGGAGAACGCGGTTCCGCTGGAAGACGCTATAGCCCAGGTCGAGAGCGGAATCGAGCCTCCAAGGTTGCGCGTGTTCAGGGACAGGTCTAGGGTGCGTGAGGTGTTCCTCGAGCAGATCGACCATTCGAGGAGCGAGATCCTGCTTCTTCTTCCGACGACGAACGCCTTCCACAGACTGGAGAAGATAGGCGCGATAGCCGCGATAGAGAAGGCGCTGAGCCATGGGGCCCGGGCCCGGGTGCTCACCCCGGTGGACCCATCGGTGGCGAAGGCCCTCTCGGCGATGGAGGATCTCTCGTCGATAGACGGTTCCCCCCTGAGATTCAGGAACATCTCGGAGGCCGTGATTCCGAACACGGTCACCATCTTGGTCATCGACAGGGTGGCCTCCCTTGTTGTCGAAGAGAAGGACCAGACGCAGGCGGAGTTCGAGAGCGCGATCGGCGACGCGACGTTCTCCACTCGGAACTCCACCGTCTTGGCCAACATTCGATTCTTCGAGCGAATGTGGGAGGAGGTAGAGCTCAAGTCGCTTTTGGAGAACGCGCTCCACAGGGAGAAGAAGAGCAGAAGGACCGCCGAGCTCTTGCAGGACATCCTGGCGCACGACATCAGGAACTACAACCAGATCTCAAAGCTGAGCGCCGAGCTTCTCAAGAGCAGCCTGGATGGGAAGGTGAGCCGGGTCGAGGACGCGCTCTCGGCGATAGAGAGTTCGCGCCCTGCTTCCAGCGACGCCGAGGCCGGAGCCGAGCGCGCAAGGACGGAGCTCGACGCCGACCTCAAGGCCCTCGGCGATGCGAACGGCTTGATCGACTCCATCCTAAAGGCGACCGAAGGCTCGGGCAAGCTGACGGACAAGGCGAAGAAGCTAGGGAGGATAATGTCGCAGGAGGAACTCCATCTCGCATCAGTCGACCTGAGCGAGGCGATCAGGAATTCGATGGCGCTCATGACCGCAGCCCATCCGGAAAAGTCGATAGCGCCCTCGCTCGTGCTGAAGAAGGACGCGCGGGTCGTCGCCGACGAGATGCTCGAGGAGGTGTTCACGAACGTGCTCTCCAACTCGATAAATCACACTGAGGGCAAGAAGGTCCCGCTCGAAGTGAGCGTGGAGGCGGCGTCGCTCGAGGACAGGCCAGGTCGATTCTGGAAGGTATCGATTTCAGACCACGGAAGCGGGTCCCTGACACTATCAAGGGCAAACTCTTCACACGATACCTGAAGGGAGCGAGCGGGACAGGCCTCGGTCTCTCGATCGTCTATGCGCTTGCGGTGGAGCGCTACGCCGGACGGGTGAAGATGTCGGACAGAGTGGAAGGCGACTACAAACAGGGGGCTAGGATAGAGCTATGGCTTCCTCAAGGTTGATGACAGTGCTCGGGTCCCCGACGAGGGATCCCGTCCGCAGGGGACGGGACGGCGGCCCGTCGGAAGCCCGCAGAGACGGACCGAGGAACGAGGCAAGGACGGTCTCTGAGACCCAACATCACGGACGCGAGATAGCGATTGTCGAGGATGACGATGAGCTCCTCTCGTTGCTCTCGCTCCTCGTGGTAAGCATGGGCCATCGCGTCGAGTTTCAGGCGCACGATGGCGAAGAGATAGTGAAGGCCTTCCGCGAAGGCGGGGTCAGGCCGGAGCTAGTGCTCATGGACTATAGGATGCCCGTGATGAACGGGATCCAAGCGGCTCAAGAGATACTCCGTCTGGGGCCAGAGACTAGGGTGATCATCGTCACTGCGGACGACACGGCAAGGGACGAAGCAGTCGCCGCAGGGCTCGGCTTCCTCCAAAAACCGTTCTCTTCAGCGGAGCTCGCCCGAGCCATAGAGGGCGCAACGCACGGAGGCTGGGCGTCTCCGCCGAGATCTCTCTGACGACTGACCTCGATCCTGCTGTGCGACGACGTAGTGCCGCTCGCACCATTCCCCGACTGTGTGGCGTACACGGCCAGCCCTACTATGATGATGACCGCTATCACGATGGCCGCCCCAAACGAAGTTGAGAGAGCAGACCGACCCCTCGCCTCAAGTCTCATGAGCAGATTCGTCTCCCGATTTTTGATATGAATTCAGGCAGACGTGACCCTAGGACTCCTGAGGAATGGGTTCTCGGCCTGGAGACAGGAAGTTTGCCTTCACATGCCTTATATCGAGTCAGAACACTTCACAGGTAGATTCCTATGGCGTCGTCGCGGTCGATTGTCGCGATCAAGCCGCCTCGGGTCGTCTCCAGGCATTGGACCTTCTTTTGCGGGATGCTCGCCTTCCTGATGCTCCCGTTCACCCCCGTCCAGTTCACTTCCATCCTGACCGCTGTGGTCTGGACCTTCTCGGGAGTGCAGTACGCGGTCGTCTTCGCGATATTCGGGAGCTTCTCGCTCGAGTCGATACCCATCTACAACGGCATCAAGAACATCATCGAGGTCTTCCTCCCCGCCACCTCGGGGATGCCGCTGCTGGTGGGGGCCGCGGTGGTTGCGGTCATGTTGCTGGGCAACCTGGCCACGGCGTTCTTCTTCAAGTGGGCCCTGGGCAACAAGCTCAGCCAGCGACTGCAATCGACGAGCTCATACGGCGACCATCTCTGAATCGCTAGGTAACCATCTTCGCATAGTCTAATAGAGCTCCGCCGTGCTCATACACCGAACGAACGGCAGAAACAATCTTAGACAAGAGCAATTCAAGTCTGAGATGTGCCCGAAAATGGGCACAAGTTACTGCCGTTCGGTCGCCTCTTTCTCTTCGGAATTCCCTCTGAGCCGGTCCACGATCTCTTGAAGTGCGAGCAGGTCGTCAATCACAAAGTCGGGCCTCTCCCCTGATTCCTTGTGCGCCGTGAGAGCGGCCCGCCTGTCCCCGTGCTCGCCGTCGTCTATCAGGATGGCGGTGATCCCCGCCCCGCGGGCTCCCATTATGTCGTGCTTCGGAGAGTCTCCCACGAATATCGCGTGCTCGCTCTCGACCCGCATCGCCTTCAGCGACTTTACAAAGATCGCCTTGTTCGGCTTCCTGACCCCCTCCTTCTCCGAGGCGAGGATGACCTCGAAGTGGCCCCTTATCCCCGAGGCCTCGAGGTGGCTTATCAGAGACTCGTAGTCGTGGTGGTTCGAGACGACCCCCATCCGAAGCCCCTTGGACTTTAGCTTCGCTAGCGCACGGCGGGCGCCCTTCCGTATGAGGTAGTGCTTGGTCGCCGTCTCCCAGAAGGCCCTGTTCGCCTCCAGCGCAAGTCTGGCCCTCGTTCCTCTTGGAAGGTGAGGGAGCAGCCCGTCTACTATCTCCTGGTACTTGATCAGGTCTGAGATGTCCCTGTCCTCCTTCGTCTCGAGCTCCTGGTACTTTTTGAATACCGAGTCGCCGAACTCGGAGAACTTCTCGACGCTCATCGTCAAGCCGTTCTTGGTCAGGTGGCGGTGCGCCGATGCCAGGCCCTCTGCCCTCACCAGATGCCACGGCCTTGTGGACTTGAAGAGCGTCCCGCCGTAGTCGAAGAGGACGACCTTGATCTCCCGGCCCTTCTTCTCCGGGGTCCCTTTCGCTTTCGCGGACGCTCGCTGGGGCCTGGATTGCTTGGTGGCCGCCATCTTCGGGACCTCCTTTGGTCTTTTCAGCTTATGAATCCGACGGCCACCGCTTCCTCCATCGGGAGCCCCTCCAGGACGCTCGAGGGAGTTGAGCCTTGGCTGACCCCTCCAGCAAACAAGTTGACTTTCACGATTTATTACACGACCGCTGGCACGCTCGGCGTGCATCTCCCGGCCCACATCCTCGCAGGACCAGGGGACATCGCCGAGATAGCAATAACCTCAGGCGACCCCGAGAGGGTCGAGCAGCTGTCAAGGCTGCTGAAGGACGCGAAGCTGGTCAACTCGAACAGGGGTTTCACGACCTACACGGGCTACTACGGCAAGACGCGATTGACCGTCGCCGCGCATGGGATTGGAGGGCCTTCCGCCTCGATAGTCTTCGAGGAGCTGCACATGTTAGGCGCGAAGACGATAATCAGGTTCGGGACGGCGGGCGCGCTCGTCAAGGGCCTTGGGACAGGCGATTTCGTGATTGCGACTGGAGCCGCGTACCCCAGAGGCTCGCTGCAAGCCTACGTCGACGACGGCTTCCTTCCCGCGGTCCCAGACATCGACCTGACCTACAGGCTGATTCAGGCTTGCAAGAAGGCGAAGCTCAGGTCGCGCGAAGGGCTCGTTTTCTCGAGCGACTCCTTCTACACCCAGGCCACTCGCATCCCTCGAGCGTTGGGTCCACAGGGGCGTCATCGCGGTGGAGATGGAGTGCGCTACGCTCTTCACTCTAGGCCTGATGAGAGGCTTCAAGACGGCCGCCCTACTCATGCTCAGCAACAGCCTCGTGATAAAATCGCAGGGCACGCTCATGCCCGCTAAGGAGCTCGAGCCGTTTGCAGCGAAAGGAGCCCTTGCGATATTCGAGGCCGTCTCAAAGCCTCGTTTGATCCCGCCCTAGAGTGAGCAGGTTTGCCTCCAGGGCAAGAAGTCGAACAGAAGCTCCTCTCTCGTAAGGTCTTCGACGAGTTCCTGCGGCCATCCTACGAGGACTACAACCTCGCGAACGTCCCCTCCACCATCCTCTCGCTGTTCGGGGTACCGACCAAGAGGCCGACGATCCCGCGGAAGGAGTTCGCCGTCGAGGAGAACCGGAGAAGATCGTCCTCTTCATAGCGGACGGCCTAGGTTACTACGACGTCAAAGATCAGCTAGACGACATGGCCTTCTTCCAGCGCGCCGCGGACCGAGGAAGCCTCGCCCCGATCACATCCGTCTTCCCTTCCACCACGGCGGCCGCGCTGACCTCGCTCTCGACGGGGCTCACGCCGCAGGAGCACGGGCTGCCAGAGTGGTTCGTCTACATGAAGGAGATCGACCGGGTCATCGCGACATTGCCCTTCTCCGAGGTCGGTGACAAGGGGAGGGACAGACTGGTCGGGAAGCTCGACCCCCGCAGGCTGTTCACAGGGACGGGCATCCGGAGGGCCCTGCGCAAGAACGGAGTCGACTGCGTCAGCTTCGTCAGCTCCGGGATCGCAAGAACCGCCTACTCCAAGCTCTCCCTTGCGGGGAGCGAGGTCGTCCCCTTCATCACCTCGTCCGACCTGATGGCATCGCTTCGGAGACGGATCGAGGCCGCGAAGCGGCGCACATACTTCCACGTGTACTGGGAGAGGGTTGACACGATAGGCCACGTCTACGGGCCTGGCTCCGAGGAGTCGGTCTCCGAGATATCCCTCCTGAGCCATGTCCTCCAGACGGAGCTTGTTGAAAGGCTCTCGCCGAGGGCCGCTTCCGAGACCCTGCTCCTGCTCACGGCCGACCATGGACAGCTTGCCGTCGACCCCGAGTCGACCACCTACCTCAACGGGATGAGGCCTTTGATGAGGGCCCTAGAGCGCAGCCCGGCCGGAAGGAGGATCCCTCCATGGGGCAGCGCCCGCGACGTCTACCTCTCCGTCAAGGAGCGAAGCTTGGAAAGCGTGGAGTCCAATCTCGAGCGCCATCTCGGGCCCAAGGCGGTCACGCTCCAGACGAGCGACGCCATGAAGGCGGGAGTCTTCGGCTTGAACAAGCCCACCCCTCGCTTCATGGAGAGGACCGGGAACCTGATGGTCCTTCCCAAGGACAGCAACCTCGTGTGGTATAGGTATGCCAGGGGAGACAGGTTCGACCTGCGCGGCCATCACGGGGGCCTCTCGCCGAGAGAGCTCATGATCCCGCTCGTCGTCTCAAGACTCTCCCGTCTTCGCTGAGAATCTCTACGTCAGCGCTTGCTTCGAAGGTTCATTCATGACTTCGGTGTAGCCCACGACCTTCCCCGCGCCGTCCTTCACCTCGGAGAGCTCGGTCCTGTACGGGGTGGTGTAGCAGTCCCCGGCCTTTTTGATCTGGACCGTCTCATACGCCGAGTTGACCCGCCGCTTGTACTCGTCCTTGACGTCTATCAGAACGCCGACCACCCCGTCGATGGGCCAGCCCTCCCCCTCCGAGTCGTGGATCTCCATCGCCGCCCGTGTCAACGCCCCGACAGTGACGGCGTAGAGCCAATACCGAAACTCTTCCTTCCAGACCCCCTTCTCGACCATGCTCTTGGAGACCTCCTGGATCAGGCGCGTCACCGAGTAGTTGAGCCGGCCGAGCCAAGCGCCCCTGCCCTGGGTCTCCGGCTTCCCGAATATCTCGATAACCAGGTTCTTCGAGTGGCCTGGAGCCCTCACCGACTTGCCCCTCTCCAGCTGGAGCAGTCCCCGTCCGATGGCGACGAAGGCCTGCTTGTAGATGACAGAGACCTCCGTCTCCTTGTTCTCTCCGCGCGCCAGCGTGCTGCTGAGCTCTTCAGCGAGAGCTTCCACCTTCTTGTCTAGCGCGGGCCTTTCGACGGCTGCGATGTAGGGCATCGGTTCGAATCGAGCGATGCTGATTATTTAGGCGCTCTGCTCCTGCCGAAGCCATGCGGCGTAGCGTCACCCTCGAGGCCCTCGTCTCCGCCTCGTGGAGAGGCGCCTCACGCACTCCGCGGCCACGTCGATCGCGTCGTCGAGGCCTGCGCAATGGGAGTCCCCGGGGCGTTCGCCCTCCAGGCCCGGATCTTCTCCAGCCTCTCCAGGATGTTCTCCGCGGCGCTCTCCTGGGACATCTCATCGGAGTGGACGACTAATCCCTTCTTGGGCATCTCGAATGACGCGCTCAACCTCTTGAAGGACTCCTCTGGGACGACGGCGTTCCGCATCGCGTTCCGGGCACGGGCGACGTCCTCTTTGCAGACGACGCAGACGACGACCGCCACTGAGTAGTGGCGGGAGAGCTTGTGCGTCGCCTCCGTCCTGTAGTCCTCTTTGAGGAAGGTCACCGTCCAGTATGACATCATATCCCCGTTTCAGGCCCCCACGACCCACCAAGAACATTGACTCGTAGACGAACCGGGCCTCCGGCCAGTTGTATACGGGCGCCGCTATCATGAACCTTATCGTGTCGGTCTGGACGTGGACCGCCGCTCCCAGTCTCTTGGCCACGAGGCGAGCGATGGTGGTCTTGCCGCTACCGGGGATGCCGCAGAAGATCAGCAGGCGGCCCTTCTTCTTCGTGAGTGTTGACGGGCGGTTTTGGATATTAAACGATTGGGAACCGATTCGGCCGGAGTCCGCTTGAAGACTTTTTAGCGCCACCCTGACTCGCGGACTTCCGTTGCCCAAGCTTCGCTACCTCGGGTGGGCGGAGTACGGGGCCTTGCTCGAGAAGCTCGCCAAGAAGGTGGCCGCGCGCCACATCGAGTTCGACCTGGTGATCGGGATTGCGAGGGGCGGGCTCCCTGTCGCGATGGTCGTCTCGGACAGGCTCGGCGCCAGGGTCGACTTCATCAACGTGAAGTCCTACGACGGGATCGGGAAGAGGACGCGACCCAAGATATTGACCACCGTCACACAGGACATCAAGGACGAGAAGGTCTTGCTCGTCGATGACATCGTCGACGAGGGCGACACGATGAGCACCGTCACGGAGTACCTGGTGACGAAAGACCCAGAATCAGTCAAGACAGCCGCCTTGTTCACGAAGCCCTGGAGCTCCGTCCGCCCAGATTTCTCTCTCGGCGTCGTCGAGAGCTGGGTCGTCTTCCCCTACGAGCGAGGTGAAGTCCGGAGGCTCACGAACAAGGAATCGGCCCGAAGGTAACACGCGCCAGACAATTCAACTGAAAGCGCCCTGGGTTCCTCGAAGTGCCCCTAACCTCGTGATGGAAGCCGTCAAGCTCTGAGCCCAGCGCGGCCCTGCCTCTCTAGATCGTGATTCCGTGCGCCTCGAAGAGGTGGTCGTCCTTGTCCTTCGACTCGACCCTCTGCCCGCAGACCTCGCACACCACCGGCTGGTCATTGACAACCTCTTCCTCAGTGGCCCCCGCAAACCCCTCGTCCATGTCATCGGTCAACGGGAGGATGTGCGCGTCGAAGCACTGGTTGCAGAGGCTCCTTCGGCAGAGGAGGCATGCGAGGGTGGCTTCTCTCTTCCTGCAGTTCTCGCAGACGGCCATTCAAGCGTCGTGAGCCAGAGAAACACGCTGCTTCAAATGGCTATTCATCGGGGGTTGTAGTAGACATCCGTGGCGGTCCTGAGGAAGTCGCGGACCCTTTCCTTCGAGAGTGACTTCGCGTGCTCCACGCTCCTACATGGCATCGGAAGGCCGAGTGGGATCCCGCTGCGGTGAGGGGTCACGTAACCCGACTTGCCATACCAATCGATCCTCACGTCGTAGGACACATTATCGACGGGCAGCTGAATCCACTCGGTTCTGGTTGTCTCCGCCATCAATTTTCTAGTCCTAGGTGAATGGTCAGCGCGAGCGCGCTGATGTATTAAGCCCCTAGGCGATTCTCAGACATGAGAACCAACGAGACGGGCCGGTGCAGGGTTCAGACAGTCACGGTGAGATCGACGTAGACCGAGCGCCAGACCAACCCGTCGCCCGCAGTCACCATCAATGTGTAGCTCCCTGGCGAAGCGTTGGCGCTGATATCGACAGTCACCACCAAGCTGCTGCCTCCGAAAGATGGCAACGACCTCTGACTTGAATTGAGGGTGATGCCCCCTGCCCTCGCGGCCCCAGGCCCTGTAGACGCGAGCCCGATGGAGAGCGGGGTTGAGGAGTTCTCCGAGAGCTCGACCTGGAGCGAGGTGCTCTGTCCGGGCTTGAGGGAGAGGCTCGAGTCGTTCTCGGATATGGCGAACGAGGGTTGGTATGCAGCATCCACAAAGCCGATTGCGTTTCCAGTCGTCTCGGTGAACCACGCCCTCCCCCGCCTGCCGCGAAAGTCAGGACGTTGGCCAACTGGGACATGTTGCTCGCTTGAGGGTCGGAGACGCTGTACTCCGTCAGAGACCGCGTCGAAGGATCGAGCACCGCGATCCTGTTGCCATAATGCTCGTTGAACCAGACCGACGACCCGTTCGTCTCGACGAAATACGGGAGCGTCGTCCCGATGTAGGGGACTGTCGACGTCGGATACACAGCCCATGCGTGACCACTCGTGTCATAGAAGGCGAGGCTCGAATCCGCGTGCTGCGCCAGCCATATCCCTCCGTCCCCGAGCGAGAGGCTGTCAGGGTCGGAGAGGGTCAGATTGGCGGCCCCGATTCGTTGCGGGGAGAAGTGCTGAGGATTGAACTCGAACAGGGGCGAGCCATTGATGAGTGGGGAGGCGTCGACGTAGTAGCCCACCGAGCTGTTGGCGAAGGCTATCTGGGCCGGCACTCCCTGCACCTCCACTGGGGTCGGGGTGTCGTTCAGATATTCCGGGACGTGCACGGAGTTCTCCGCGACGGTCCCGTTCCCGAAGAGAGTCCCGATCTGGCCCGACCCGATCTGCGTGAACCAGAGAGTGTTCCCCGGCCCCGGCGTGAGCGTGTATGGACCGGAATCGCTCTTTTCAAGCGAGACGACCCTGAACGTGGCGTTCTCTGGGCTGAGGCCGACGAGCCTGTTCTGGGCAGAGTCCGAGGCCCAGACCCTCCCATCCCATGAAGCGACTCCCCAGATGTCCGTCTTGTCGGCGCAGCTGAACCCCGGGGCTGAGTTCACGGGATACGCGCCCGGGAGAGTGTATTCCACGAGCGTCCCATTAGTCGCGTAGAAATGCGCCAGAGCGGGGACGGCCTGCTCCCCAAACCATACCGACCCGTCCGGCGCCACCGAGACGGCGTTAGGCCATCTCTGCGGCTCCGGGAGATAGAAGGTGGTGATGGCTCCGAAGTTCTTGGGGGTAAGCTGGGTCCTAAGCACGCTGTTGGAGAGGAACGCTGGGCAACCTGAGGGTTGCGACGGCTGAAGAAAGACCAAGAGACCCCCCACCGCGAGCAGGATGGCGAGGACGCCCACCAGCAGATACTTCGCTCGCATCGTCTCCTTCCTCCTACTCCCACGAGGTTATTCTTTTGCCAACGGCCCGAATGAGGAGATTTTGCACCGCCGACCCAACCCACTGGGCGTCGAGCCGGCGGTGACGTCAGCCTGGACTAGCCAGACTTCACGACGATGGTGGCTACCATCCAGGGATGGTAGATGCAGTGGTAAGTGTATGTTCCGGGTGTGGTGAACGTGTAGGTGAATGTGGCCGTCGGGGCCATGTTGCCAGAATCGAAACTCCCGTCGTTGGCTGTGACCGTGTGCGGGGCGCTATCGTCGTTTGTCCAAGTCACAGTGTTATTGACGCCTATCACCACAGTCACAGGGGCCGGAGAGTATGTTTGCGGGAGGGAGGCATTCGCCCCTGAGCCTGAAAGGATGCTCACCTGTGTGATGGTGGGGGACGAGCCGCCCGGCTGCCCAGGCGAGGTCGTCTTACCTGTGTAAGCCGAGTCAGGGAGAACGGTCAGGTACCCTATCATCCCAATCTCAGCATGGTAGGTGCAAACGAACTCGAAAATCCCTGCATACTTCGCCACAAAGCTATAGGTCGCCGAGACCGATCCCGGCGTGCCCTTGACGACCACGCCCGGAGAGTTGTTCTTCGCCGCCGTGGTGAAGTTCTGGTGCGTGATGTCGTTGACCAACCCTGGCACAGTCGCGTTGATGACGATGTTGTAAGGCGGGCCGATCACGAAATCATGGGCTACCGTGTCGTTGTCAATCAGAGTCAGGTCAATCGTGTCGCCTTGGTTGACGACTATGCTGGCCGGGTCGAACCTGTCCTGTGCGGCAGCGGGAGATAGATACCAAGTCTCTCGGATCTGTCTTATTGTGTTCGGCTGATTCATCACCGGAAGGTTGGTGGCGTTGACCGATGTCTGGCCGCCGCTCGTCTGGGTCTGCGATGTGGTCTGAGTAGCAATCTCCGACTGCAAAGTGTTCAACTCTGCCGAGTCTGTTCTGACCGCGCTCAGATAGGCTAGGGACATCGTCCCGAATATCAACACGAGCGCAATTAGTCCACCCTCAACTGTCGTGAGGCCTGTTCTTCCTCTCTTTCCGGTTCGCATGAATCTAGGCGAGCGGTGGACTCGTGCCGTATATAACGGTCCGCGACGTTTCTCAATCTTGGGAATGACCAGGGTTGACTCAGCGTTCAGACCTCGCCGACGTCAGTTGATCACAGAGTCCGAGACAAAGACGTCGCCGCCTTGGACGACGACTCCATATTCCCCGAGTGAGACCTGCGCTGGCCCACGCGTCACGCTCCCATCGCTCGCGCTGAATGTCGCCCCGTGGCAAGGGCAATAGATCTCGGAGTTCGCGTATTCGACCGTGCACGGCCTGTGCGTGCACGTTGCGCTGAAGGCCTTCCACTGCCCGTTCAAGCTGAGGAGCATCGATTCTCCATGGGTTGGGTGCGTGAAGTAGGCGTAGCTCTTCCCGCTGAGGCTCGACAGCGGCGCCACAAGGATGTAGCCAGCAGGCGTAGCGACTGGCGACGATTGGGACGTCGATTGCGTGGGTGACGAAGACGGCGACGATTGCGCCGCCGAAGACGACTGGTTGCTTGATGAGGCAGCGGGCGGCAATTGCAGCTGTTGCGCTTGGTGCCCTCCGTTCTGGTTCGTCAGCGCTTTGTTGGCTATCTCGAAGACCCCAGTGGCGCCGACAGCGACGAGGACCGTCGTCGCGATTGATGTCCTGATGAACTCACGCCTATTCACGATTCAGCACCATCCAACCAACAGATTGCGGTCGCTCCCAGCGCGGGCGCAGGCATCACTCGTCTTGAGAGTAGATGGTACTCGTAGTTGTCGTGATGGTCCCCCCACCGGAGCCACCCGACCCGTAGAGACCACCGTCATGATGATGGTCACCGTCGAACGAACCTCCCGAGTGCTGCGTACCATTCCCCAATCCGCTCCCGCCTTGGATGAGCGAGCCAGGGCCAATCGAGGTTGCTGATGCGCCGGGACTTGTCGTCACGCTACTGCTCGACCCCGCCGATGTGGAATTCTGCGTCGCCGCGTTCGCTCCTGCGGGCTGGCTGTTGAAAGGGTTAATGACGAAGATGAGGACTGTGACGACAGCCAGACCCACGAGCAGCATCACCGAGTAATAGGAAAGCTTGCTTTTCATTCTCGCAACCTTGCCTCCTGACTGATTCGACGACCCCTGGTCGCCTTATAACGCGTCTGGTGCAACTGTCTAACAGGATGCCTGCTATTCTCGTACGACGACCGCGAGGAAAAACAGTAACAGGATGACAAACTCCATCAACGCGACCAAGATCTGGTCCGTCTGATACCCAACCTCGAATACGAAGCTGTCCACCTGTCTTATCGCCACCTCCACAGCGAAGAGCCCAAACGCGACCGACACGAAGATGAGCCTTCTGACGTGAGTCTTCCTGTATGCGGATAGCGTGAGCGCCAACAGGACTAGCGCGAACGCGGCGATGGCGAACTCCAGCACCTCAACGGTCTCAAACCCTTCGTCGACGTCTACCAGAGGAGAGAAGAACAGGGAATGCATCCAACTCGCGTCCAGCATCATTCACTTCGCCTCCTCACCAGAGTAGGCGACGAAGATGTCGGCGAGCCTGCTCGACCAGCTCTCCCAGATCGTCGGGTGATAGGTCCGAATGAAGCTCGCTATCTCAGGCCCTCCAGGAACGGTGTAGCTCACAACTCTCCCCTCCTGCCTCCTCTCCACTATTCCAAGCTCGACCAGCCTCTTCAGGTGCCATGAGACAGTCGGCTGCGACACACCTGTCGCCAGGGCAAGCGTCTCCTGCGTGCACCCCGGGTGCTCGATGATGTTGAGAAGAATCTCGCGGGGTCTTTCCAGGCTTATCATGCTGAGCACATCTCGCTGCCGTTGCCCGAAGAGGTTTGCAGGATAGAAGAACTTGTAGAGTCCTCGGCGCGCCGCCGTGACCCTACCATCCCTCTGAAGCCTCTGCACGTGGTATTGGACGTCGCCCATCGCCAGGCCGAGCGACCTACAGATCTCCCGCAGATGGACCCCTGGGTGCAGGGTGATGAACTCCAGGATCTTGCGCTGAGTGGGGTCAATCGAGTCGATTGGGGATTGATTCGATTGAGGTGTGAAGGGAGGGTTGTCACTCGACCACTGGCGAGAAAGGTGCTCCTGGCATCGGCACGCGATCCCAAAGACGAAAGCTCTCTCCCCAATTGTCGGTTAAACCTCTCCACAACAGCATGAACTTGCTGGACTGTTTGATTGCCTTTGGGATCGATGTCAGCAAGGGGTATACCCAACAGTCCCGGTGGGAAAGATGTTCCCAGAGCTGTCGACGTTCAGGCTGATCGAAGGGAGCGGCGTCCCTGCCGGACCCACGATGACCTGGCCGTTGGAATCGAACTCCGAGCCGTGGCATGGGCAGTAGAAGATGTTCGACGAGGCCTCGTACGTGACCTCGCAGCAGACGTGCGTGCAAAGCATGCTGTACGCGACCAAAGTCCCGTCGCTCTTCTTGAAGAGGACGTTCGGGTATCCGGAGGGATACTCAAAGTAGACAGGCGAGTTGACCTGCAGGTTGCTCGTGTTCGTTATCGCCGTCGTGGGTCCAGCTTGCACGCCCCCGACGGCCTGTGAAGAGGAGGTCGAAGGGATCTTGACCGACCCGAGGACTACCCCGAACCCCACGAGGGCGGCGAAGCCGACTATGGTAGTCAGGAAGGACCTTCGCGAATAGTTGAGCTCTCTGCCTACCCTCCTCCGTTGTGCCAGGAACTCGACGTTCGCCCTTCCCATTATCCCTACCACCAAGATCAGCGCTTGGAGCGCGAGGAGGATGTCAAACGCCGCGAGGCCGAAGAGATACGACGCGAAATACGACATCGACATCCCATACTGCGGAGCCGTGGCTATGTCGCCCAGCTGGAGGACGATCCCGAGCAGGGCGGCCGCAAGGCTCGCCACGTAGACGCGCTTGGACCCCGCGTAGTTCAAGAGACCGAGAGTGACGTCAAGGATCACGACGATTACCAGTCCCACTGCGTGCGAGACCGCGAGGATCCAGAGGGAGTGGTCACTCGCGAGAAGGTAGACGCCGACTGCTGCGGACAGGAGCATCATGTACCCGACGTACCTCTGCAGTCTGCGGAGCCCGCTTAGGGCCTCGGTCTTGGTCCTGTATCCCTTGCCAGCCCCCTTCTGGTAGAGTACAGGGATTCTCGCGTGGAGGCCCTGCTCGAGCCAGTCCGCGGAGGACTCTTTCTGGCTCATCCCTTGAGCCCGCCCGTGCCCTTCATCTTTCCGACGTATTGTGACGCCTTGAAGATCGCGACCCCGGTCGTGCCTGCGAGTACCGCCTCGGCAAGGGCGAAGGGGACGTTGAGCCCCGCTGCAGATGAATGGATCACCATCAGTGAGATCGCACTCAAGGACAACGTCCCATGGAAGTAGAGCGAGTCACGAAATCTCTCGAGGAAGGCCGTCCCGGTCAACCAGACGACAAAGGCCAGACCCGCGGAGAGATATCCAAGCGAGATCTCGAGGGTGAGAGGATACGTTATGAAGTATGCCACATGGAGTACGAGAAACAGGCCAGCCAATCCTGCGACGGCGATGTGGATCCTCCGCAACATGTCCAGGTTCTTGAACCTCTTCAGGATCGCCCGCCTCAGGAGCATCAAGACAGCCGTGGCTCCGATCAGGGCGATTGCTATGAGCCCGAAGACATCTCCAAGCATCAAGCCCGACCCGCTGGCGCTCATTTCCTTTCTACGACCTTCTTTGGTGAGTCAGCCTCGATGGATTCCGAGTCACCATGAGGTATGCTTCCTCACTTGGAGGCTCGTAAGCTAATAATGACTTGTGGTGCAAACCTCAATACGGAACCCGAGCAGTCAGACGTAGTGAGCTCAGAGGCGACGCGTGGCGGCGGCAAGCGAAAGGAAACCATAAGCGCCCCAAGGGAGGATTCGAGGGGTGCAGCGACACATTCTTCATCGTTGACCGAAGGATGCTGGAGAGTCCGCACGACACGGCGGTCGGTTGGATACTTAGTCGGTGAGATCACGATAGCCGATATTGCACAATTCGCAACTTGGAACGGCGCTCTTGCAAATCCCGTCTCTGTGCTCAGGGCGATTATCTAGACCCCAGTGGGAGAGCAGCGGCGATTGGCTCGCTGGATGTCAGGCTATTGTGATAGCGACTCTATTCGGGAGTATCTCAGGCGCCAAATATGTTCTTGAACAATGAGCTCCAAGAGCCCGTATCAGCTAGAAGCGCTGTGTTGGCGTAGGCGTTTACGAGTCTGTAATCGGATGGAAGGTAGTTGAGCAGCCCGCCTGTGACAGGAGTGTAGGGGTCATGATTGGTGCAGAGAACGGCTTCTTGACCGGAGTTCGAAATGTACCAGGCTTCGAATAATTTCGCCATGTTAGGGTGCGGGGCGCCACTGGTGATGGTAACAACGCCTGGCGTGTAGACTATGGGCTCGATATCGGCAAACGCCAAGACGCTCGGGCCGATTCCTTCTTTCACATCTCCGACATAGTCATCAAAAGTAGCTATCCCTACCGCGACCTGGCCGCTGATGACGTCTTGCTCTGCGTTCACGGCCGTCTGCGTTATTATTGGGTTGTTCGCTGCGATGCCCTGCATGAGGGTAGTCCAGCTCGAGTTGCTCATCTGCGTCGAGAGGTAGTAGAATTCAGCTGTACTGATTCCTAGAGCTGTCGCTGTTTGGAAGGCTATCTGATTCTTGTAAGCAGGATTCGCCAAGTCGGCCCAAGTCTTTGGAACGGGCATGTTGTTGGCAGTCAAAACGGATGGATTGTAGATCATGTGTACAATGGCGAGGTTCGTCGTGATCCAATTAGTCCCGTATGCATCCGCGGTGTAGTTCATGGTCTTCACCATGGGGCTGGTATAATTGATCATCACACCAGCTGAAAGGGCGGGGGCAAGGCCTGCAAGAGTGCCTGTCGCGACATCAACCTGGATGGAATGGGCCTGATAGTTCGATATCAGTTGTATGGTCTCTGCAGCAGTAGACTCACTCGTATAGGTCACCTTATTCGTTGCCCAAGGATATTCAGAATAGAACGCGGGCCCGTAGCAATCGTCCCAATTAGAAGCGGCTTGAGTTGTCATTATCGTCAGGCAATTGGAACCTGCAGCTTGACATTCGTTTTGTGCCGCCGTCACCAATTCCTGAGGGGGAGCCGATGTCGACGCGACAGAGCTAGCCGTGGTCGTTGAATTCGTTGAATTCGTAGAGTTCGTGAACGGTGTTCCGCCTCCTCCGTTGGGACGAAGTAGCACATAACTAGCTGCGGCTGCAGCAATGACAACTATCACAACCAGGGCGATTATCCCTTGGGAAACACCTGGCTGCCGTCTGAACATCTTAGTTCAGGAAATCCGCTCTTGATTACTTATCCCTTGGGTTCGCATTATTCTAACTGGAGACTTTTATCTTACGGAATCCCTTGATGTGGCGGTCTGAATGCAGCATAGACCGACGTCCAGACACGGAATAAGCAACGCTCTCGGCGCTGTCGTAGGCGTCGTCATCATTGCAATAGTTGGGATAGGCATAGTCTTGTCGAGCGGGAACCTTCTTGGGGGCCAAGTCAAGCAGCATCTCAAGCACCCAAACGACCTCATCCGCGACCGCGTCAATTAGTTCGAGTTCCAGCTTTAACTCAACTCAGTTAATTTCAGAATCATCCTCAACGATTACCGGACCCCAAGTCATCATTTCGGACATGGACACTGAGGTGTATGCACAAAATCTTGCACATCTCATCACGAACCAGACAGTGGTGAATGATGGGGCCTTTTCAGGTTCGCAACAATATGTGGGTGACCCCTACTCAACGTTCACGCTGCTCATCACTGTGGTCTTCAATACCTGCACAGCATCCGGGGCCGATTGCCCAACCAAGATTACAAATCTTACAATTAGCACGCCTGGCTTCTCTGTAATCGGAAGCACTCCCACTATCCCAATGTCTGGAACTGATAACGGGACTCATGGGGCATTGGAGAGTTTTGTTGTCGTGATCACAGTGGCCCCTCCAACTGCTGGCTACAACGGAGAACTTTCTGTAGACTGCAACACGGCGTAGGAACCTAGGCTACTGCAGTTCCCCACGCATCACAGTGACGGCCTTCCCTCCGAGAATTACTCTATCCCCTCGCATCCTCACCCTAACGGTCCCTCCGCGAGCTGATGCTTGGTATCCTGTCACCTTCTCCTTCCCGAGGCGCCTCCCCCAGAAGGGGCCCAGGGCGCAGTGTGCCGAGCCCGTGACCGGGTCTTCGTCTATCCCGACGGCTGGGGCGAAGAACCTCGACACAAAATCAAAGCCCTTGGCCTTCGTGGAGGCGCCTGGAGGCGCGGTCACGGCGACCCCGCGGGCGGGGAGCTCCTTGAGAAGGCCAAAGTCTGGCGAGAGCCCTCTGACCTCCTTCTCGCTCTGCAGCTCGACCAAGTAGTCGGAGCCATACGCTCCCACGTGCCTGGGGTTCGCCCCGAGCGCCTTCGCCAGCTTCTCGGTGGGCCCATTGAAGCGCTTCTCAGGCAACGCAGGGAAGTCGAGCTCGATCCATCCCTCCTTGCCCCTGGACGCCTTCTCGGCCTTCAAGACCCCGCTGCGCGTGTGAAAGTGTATCCCCGCGTCCTCCTTGACCTGCCCGTCCTCATACAGGACGTGGGCGCTCGCCAAGGTCGCGTGCCCGCAGAGATCGATCTCGACCAATGGTGAGAACCAACGCAGGTCATAGCTGGCGACGCCGTTGCCCGAGCCTTCTCCCTTTCTCTTGACCAAGTAAGCTGTCTCGGGGAGGTTCATCTCGCGCGCGACCTTTTGCATCCAGTCAGCCCCATGCTCGCCTTTGGGGAGGATGCAGACACCGGCGGGATTTCCCGAGTATCGGACGTCAGTGAACGCGTCCACCGTCGTAATGGGGGTGCCCAAAGTACCAACCCCTTGCCACGGTCGAGTATTGACTCTTGTGCCGGCCTACGACGGCAGCTTGACCTTCCCGGGTCCAGCCTGCGCCCTCGGCGAGCTCCGCCCTCGCTTTCCGTGGCCGCCCTTAGGCTCCTCTCTTTGTGCTCTTGAAGTGCTTGACGTCCCTGAATTCCCTGACGTCCACGCCATATTTCTTGGCGGCGGCCAAGATCCGCCTCCTCGCTTCCTCGGGGTGGCATTTGGCCGTGATGACCTGGTCGAACCGCGCCATGGCGTTTCGAACGTGGGCTGCGTCGTTTATGGGCAGCTTCTTGTCGATCGGGCATGCATACGAAGAGCTTGACAGCTCTTCCCTTTGCTCAGTGCTTAACTTCATCTGCGCTCGAATCCATCTCTCGACCTGGCTTATATCGAACACAAGACAGCGTTCGAGAAGAATTCTCCAGTAAACGCGGCGAGGCCGCCTCTACCGTCCCACACAAGGGTTTTTCGGCTGCAAGATGAAGCCTCTGGGCAGATGCCTGCCCCTCGTCATGGACACTTGATCCTCTTCAGCGGGATCGCTGGCAGCGGCAAGACGACCATAGCCTTGGCGATCGGGGCCAAGCTGGAGAGGTGCGTCCACATCGAGACAGACGTGGTGAGGGGGATGATCGCAAAGCCGCAATACCAGTCGGCCGAGTCCAGGTTCGTCTACCGGGCCGCGATATCAATGGCTGCGGAAGCGCTCAGGAATCGATACGACGTGGTCCTCGTCGCCACGTTCCCCACGGAGGAGCTGAGGCGCGAGGCGATCTCCAAGTTGGAGAGCCTCACGGACGGCTGGCTCGTCGTCTGGGCCTGGTGCGACCCCGTGCTGGCATTCCACAGGTACTCCCAGAGGAACCCGATGGTCCGCCGCGAGGACTTCATGAAGCTCGCCCGCTCGTTCGAGCCGCCCAAGGACGCCCTTGTGATAGACTCTCGAGGGACACTCACCGGAGGAAGCAGCGAGCAAGATTCTGGCTGCAGTGGGCGAGAAGGTAAGCTAGGCGACCAAGATCCCAGGTCTTTTGGCGCAGTGCGCGCCCTTATCGCCTGAGACTGAATGCTAGGTGCATGCAGCGATAAAGCGGCTAGCTCTTCCTTCCCAGCAGGGCTCGAGTGATCGCATAGAGCGAAATGAGGAGGATCATCGCGATGGTGGGAGGCAGAGGGTCGACACTCTTCGGCGGTTGGTTTCGGTGATTCGCGCGATTCTCGACCCCATGAGCGCGTGCAGAAGGTTTCCAGACAAACCGCATCGAGATTAGATACGTGACGGGATAAGAGACAATCGCGCCCACTGCATTGCCGATCACCGGCGTGATGGCTAGCGTCAACAAGAGGGCGAACTGGACCGCTATTATGGTCAAATTCCCCATCGCGTTCACCCCCTCGAACTTTAGCAATCTGATAGGGGGGCTGCTCCACCCAACGCCGTTGCGCGTCCGCTGAGCGCGGACCGTATAATGCTCGTTTAGGAAGAAGGAGAGAGCGACCCCCAACGCGAGCGCCGTGACATCGAGCGCCAAGAACCTCGGCGAGGAGTAGGCATCGCTCGGGGCGCTCAACTTCCCATAGAGTAGGAAGACGCCGAACGTCAATATCCCTTCTGCAAGTAGGAACCCGGTGCCCGCTGCGATGGCGAACTTTGCCAGCTTGAAGACCCCGTACTTCTTGTCCAGGCTGATTATCTTCAGCCTCAGGCCGCTCGGCGGCGAGTCGGGGGTTTTGTTCGAGACAATCGACCCTGACAACGAACCACTATGCTGCTGGGCGCTCTAATCACTTGAGATTGAACGCTTCTGTGAATCCCGCCAGAAGACCGCTCCAGAAGCGTCTCATTTGTCGCCGAAGAACCCTGTCTCCCAGGCGACGGCGGACTAGCCCACATTCAAGACCCCGTTTCTTGGAGGGTAGCTTCCGCGCCGTTCGACCTTGCTACGCCCTGAGGGATGCCCGGCGAGGATTTGGAGCCGGTCCAATCATCCTCTAGTGCAATGCATCGCGCAGCATATCAGCCACGGACAAGATGAAACAACGATAGCAATGGAAGACACCCCCGACGACCTAAAACGGATACTCGGATCCAACGAGCGAGTCGAGCTCTACATAAAGCAGAAGATCTACCACCCAAAGATCAACGTAGACTCCGTGGTCGTGACCAATGAGCGCATCATCCTGCGGCATCCACATGCGCTAGGCCTGAAGAAGGACTACACCGACTTCAACTACAAGGACATCTCGAACGCGGTCCTGGAGAAGGGGGTCTTGCGTTCCAAGATCAAGATGACGCTCCGGCTCGGAGGAGAACCTCTATCGCTGGGCGACCTGCCCAACTCGGAGGCGGAGAAGGCATATGGGATAATAAGGCAAAACTCGGTTTCCAGTCAGGGTCCTCAAACTGCAGCCGCTCCCGCGGCTGTCGCAGCGGCAGTCACCGTCCCAGCGAGCGACTCGAAGGCAAAGTAGCCCTCGGTTTGGCGCTTAGCACTTGGACACCAAATCTCGCCGCAGGCAGGCGGATCTCTCCGGCGGGCCACTCGGCTTGCTTAAGCAAGAACTGGATGAGAAGCCGCACCCAGTCCGCAGCGAAGGCGGAGTGAACGAAAGGCACTGCGTCCTCTGCAAAGAGCAAGGCAGGCCCAACGAGACGGCCCGCGACATGGTTACGATCACGCCCAGGTCGGGTGGAGAGCCAAGAAAGGTCGCAGTCTGCGCTTCTCATCTAAAGAGCCTCGGCGAGAGCACATCCCCGTACGTGGTCGATGCAACGGCGAGAGGCTTTCCCTCGAGGGGCTCCGCTAGGCCGCGTACTTACGTCCCAGGCAAGAGAAAGAGCGGCGACATGGTCAGGACGATTCGCAAGGCCGAGAGATACGGCAGGACGGAGAGAGGAAGGCTGGGGGAGTAAGCCGTTGCTTTCTATGAATCCAACCACTGGTGCGATGCATCGTCACGCACATATTCAGGCGTCGTGCAACGATAGCATGTCAATAAGCATGAAGTTCCTCAGAACGAAGAGAAAGGCAGACGGCGGAGACATGATCATTTTTGCAGTCATCGTTGTCGCGGCCCTCGCATTCTTCGGATTCATAACCCTCAACTTCCACATCTAGGAGTCGAACGCGGATGGATCTCTTCTGGACCGTAGCCCTGGTTCTTGTGCTCCTGTGGCTCCTCGGGGTGATAGGAGGGATCGGGGGAGAACTGATCAACCTTCTAGTTATCATCGCCGTTGTTGTGGTCGCCTACAGACTGTATCAAGGCAGAAACCCGGTCACAGGCAAGTAGGGCTTCGAGCAGAAGATATCGCCCGGGGTTAGGTCCAGGGGTTCGGCGAGCCTCTTCTTCGTCTGTTTGAATTGGCGCTTCTCCGAGCGCGATTCTCATGCCGCAGCATGGTTACGAATCACTAAGACGTGACCCTTGGCGTCCAAGAACTCAAACCATGGGCGTCGAATCCCCGTGGAGGGCTAACAAAGAGTCATCTCTGAATTTCTTCCTCGCGTTCCGCATTTCAAGCTGTCTTCCGTAGCTTGAGATAGGTGGCGGGGAGATTGCAGCCGAAGGCGCGCAAACCTAACCCCGACCCTAAGGAAGGTCAATGCCCATCAGGAAAAGGCTCGACCTCGTGTCAGTCTTCCCTGGCTCGGGCTATTGCTTCTCGTGTGTGTAACTTTCTACTTCCTCTTGGAAATCCAACTGACGCTTCTCGTAGACCTGTAGTGCGTCTATTTCCCGCATCAGGGTAGCGAGGACAGAAGCGCACTTCGTGTGGAACGTGTATCCCATGGCGTCTAGGTGGTCCGTTGGCAGGACAGGTTTTTCGCAATAACTGCAGCTCGAAGCCGGCCTAGGATCAATTGTCTCATCGCCGAACGTTGTTCCTTTTCCAGGGAACAAACTACGTCGCCTTGGCCTTGTTGTCGATTCCAGCTTTCAAGTTCGTTAGCATGGTCAGAAGCGCGTGACCTTTAGGGGTCAGCACGAGACTGTGTCCAGGGACATCGTCGGCAATCGCGTTGTCAAGAATGAACCTGACCATTCGGTCTCTCTCCTCTTTGTTCTTACTCAAGTGCATCGGTTTGTTACTGCAGCATCCATCTATTGGACTCGGATGGATTACTCTAGTCGAAGTGACCGGCTTGGTGCGATGGGGATAACAATTGGTAACATAAAATACAAAATACGACCTTGTGGGCAAGAAGTCGGTTCCCGCTAGGATCATCGGCAAGCTTTGAAACGTTTTTTGTTGCATCAACGCAGGACGAACCGCGCGATTATCGCAAGAAATGCATCTGGCTCAGAATTGGACTGGAATTGGGGTTGATTCGTTTCCTCGACAACACAATTTGAACATTCTTGGTTTTTTTCCGCCGGTTTCGAAGGCTCGTCGTATATAGCAGCCCCCTCACTAGTACTCCTATGAAAACAGAGGAGGGCACGGTTAACCAGAACAAGGGATCCGACGAAATGATTCGTCTCGGGCGGAAGAACGCGTCAGCGCAAGAGGTAGTCGACAGGCCCTCATTGACCAGCAAGGGTCTCCAGTTCTTCGAGAATCCACGGGCAGCAACCGGGCAGGGCGTCCTATAATGATGAAATACCGGTCTAGGTTTGCGATCGCATCCAACATCCTCCACGTCGCACGTGCGGGCAACGCGACGAAGACGAGGCTGATGTACGGCTCGTTCCTCTCCTTCGCACAGATCAACGAGTACCTCGGCTTCTTGACGGCCAACTCGCTGATAACGAGGGACGAGGAGACGCACATCTACGCGCTGACCGAGAAGGGAGTCCGCTTCCTACACATCTACGAGGAGCTCAGCAAGCTCGTACCGCTCGACGAAGAGATCCCGGATGCTTTGGTCTCAAAGTGAACCGATCCGGACGACTTGCATGCGAACGTGGGCTGGACAGTGATTTGGCTGAGCAGCAAGGACACAAAGGAAGCTGAGCAAGAGACCGAGGCAGTCGTGCAAGAGCGCGAGGCAGCAGCGGAACCCGATGTCGAGGCTGAGGACCAAGCTGAGTCAAAGGAGATGGAACTCGAGACCGAAGAGGAGTCTGAAGAGCACGAGTCCGAAGAGATCGAAGACAGGGAAGACGGGATGATGAGCGACGAGAAATGACGGAAAATCTACGCTCTGACATGGGCTAGGGCTTGCAATAGATTACTGCGTTAACAGATTGAAGGTACGCGGCCCTTCCCTCGACGGGGACAATCTTTCCGGTGTTCATGATAATTGCTACATCCTGTACACGGGTCGGCTGACGCTGTGCCTCTTCGGTTCCCGAATAAGCTCTGGATGAAAGTTCCAGTGGATGCTCTCCTGCAACTTATTACGCGCTGTCGCGTGGCTAGCCATCATGAACAAGAACGAGATGGAAGGCAAGGGCAAGCAGATCAAGGGGAAGGTCCGTGAAGGGGTGGGCAAGCTGAGGGGCAACAAGAAAGAGCAAGCCAAGGGAAAGATCGAACAGGTCGAGGGAAAGGCTAGAGAGAGCCTCGGAAAGGCCCAGAGAAAGTCCGGAAAAGACTATTAGTCCGACTCGGCTCTCGACAAGCGAGCAAGGAGGTTTCAGCGCATCATGGCATTGCAGTCTCCCGACATTTTTTCGCGGGAGTACTTCGGTTGGTCTGAGGAGGAGTTCGCGGAAAGGTTCGTCGAGAAGATCTCTGCGGGGAGGCTCAAGCAGAACGAGGCCTACATCGACCTGAAGCTGGAGAAAAAGTCCACGACGCAGAAAGTGAAGGCGGCCTACAAGGACGCGGTCAACCTCCCGAGCCTGGTAAAGCTGCTCCCCGGGCTCGCTTCGAACCCGACGCCAGCGGACTACGTCAGGTCAGTCAACGGCTTCTTCAAGGACAACAAGGGCGGCGACCTCTTCCACTGGTGGAGGAAGATGAGAGCTGGGACCAAGACCCCACTCTTCGGCTCCGCCGACATAATCAACGTCTGCAACCTCAAGTGCGTCCACTGCTACTGGTGGACCAACAGGCAGCCGACGGCAGGTGAGCTGACCCCCGAGCAGTGGAGGACCGTCATCCAAAACTCCTTCAAGAAGATGAAGATAGCGAACGTCACGGTCGTCGGCGGCGAGCCGATGCTGAGGAAGGATGTCGTCCAGGTCTTCTCGGAGGAGATGAGGAACAGGATGAGCGTGGTCACCAACGGGACGCACCCGATGATACACATCAACGGGCTCTTCTTCGTGTCAGTCGACGGGACCGAGGAGACCCACAACCGCATCCGCGGCCCGAACACCTATGCCAAGATGAAAACCAACATCAAGAACTTCGTAAGCACCGGCGGGAGGGTAGACGCCAACATGACGTTGAACACCCTGAACTACAAGACCGTGATCGACGTCCTTCGCGAGTGGGATGACATCGTGGGGAGGCTAAGCATCCAGTTCCACACGCCGTTCATAGAGAACGACCCGCTATGGCTGCCCTTCGGAGAGGAGAGGGACAGGACCATCAACAGCATCATGGAGTTCAGCAGCAAGGAGAACAAGCACTTCGTGGTGAACTCGAAGGAGCAGTTCGAGCTCATGCGCGGAAACTGGGGCTCAATGTGCCCCAACTGGATGATCCTTCCTTTGGACTACAGGGGCAACATCAAGACGCCCTGCTGCATGGGAAGCGCGAACGAGGGCGCGCTGCAGCCGCAATGCGACAAATGCGGGATCGCCCCGTACTCCGGCGTCCTCGCAGGGCTCTTCCCCGTAGAGGGGATGACGCGGATTAGCTGAGCGGTCGCGAAAGCCGCGATGTCTTCGACAAGCTGTGAAGCTCGACGGAAGCAGTCTATCGCGCCATCAGGGAGTTGTTTGTCGTTGAAAGAAGGAATTGGTTGTCCCTCGTCATCCTCTTTCATGGTGTTTGAGGCGAGACGGAGGTATGAAGAAGTCAGTGTCCTCGGCTCAAATGTAATTGAGAAACCTGTCTCCCTGACGTCCTCCTTGCTTTCAATTATCTTGAAGTTCGCACTTCGAAGTATTTCCTTTAGGATTGTGTAGTAGAGCTTCGAGAATTGAAGACTGACGCCGTGAAATATTGTGACCGTGTGCCGCGATCCCTTGGTGAAGTGTTTGTATGTGCGGAATCTCTGGCCAAAGATGTCAAGGTAGTCTACGACTGCCTCAGGGGTGAGCTCACCATGGATGTACCTGATCATCTCGACGTGGGTTCTCACGGCGTTGCTGTGCGCGGTCTTTTCGATTTCCCTGTCGTTCATCTTGGAGAGACCTTGCCGGAGGATCTCTTCGTTTACAGGAATGAATCCG
Organism: uncultured archaeon; assembly: GCA_963799775.1. Classification (GTDB taxonomy): domain Archaea; phylum Thermoproteota; class Nitrososphaeria; order Nitrososphaerales; family Gagatemarchaeaceae; genus Gagatemarchaeum. The sequence continues at coordinate 1,429,942 of CAWCYD010000003.1, read as the reverse complement.
TACGACGCGTTATAGACCCAAAGCTTGAGGTACCTATCGAATACCTGCGAGACCAGAGAGTTGAGACTCATTTTCCTCAGCCTCGCCATATCTCTCAATTGAGCGAGGTCGCCCTCGTCGAGTCTAAAGCTCACGGACTCCGTCAGACGCCGGCTTTGGTCAGGCAACGAGGCGAGATTCACGGATTGGACGTTATAGCTGTATTGCAATTAGCTGCACTGTTTACACACGATTTAATTATTCGCAGGAGCCTCCAAGAGACAAGAAGGTGGAATTGCGTTGCAGCTCACTCGATTCGATTCGAGCAAATATCCTGAACGACATCAAGGCCATTCCCAAGGGCATTAGGCACCTCCAGCTCGTTGCTGGACTAAGTCTTGCAGAGAACTCGCAGATTCTCGAAGAGATAGCATGCAAGGGACTATTCAACGCAAGCAGAACGAACTCCTTCGATCACGCCCCTAGCTGGCGCGGTCCAAGAGCCATCCTGTTGTGAAGAGGGATGAGGGAAGCGGGCTGATGGAGGGCAAAGGCGTGGCGCTTCAGCACATTTTCTCTGATTTGGACAGGAAGATACTGAAGATCCTCCTTGAACCCAAGGGCTCGGTCACTTCACGGGAGTTGGAGCAGAAGCTTGGCATTCCTCGGAGCACCATCCAGCGAAGGCGCCGGTACCTGGAAAAGAACTATCTCGATCTCGCGTACTCGCTCGATCTCAAAAACCTGGGTTTCAGGCGCGTTGACCTTTTGATCTACACGGGAGGGGGGGCGACTCTCCCAATTGCGCACGAGCTGCTGAAACGTGACGAGGTGGTATCTGTCGGCAGGTCCATCGGAGAGCACACGATCGACTTGAGGGCAGAGGTGATAATCAAGGACAATTCGGAGCTGCTCGGACTCCTCGAACTGGTAAAAGCCATGCCAAAAGTGAGAGACGTGATATGGAGCGAAATCGTCGAAATTGTCGGCTCCAAGAAATCAATACCGCCAGGAATCATCGAGCAGATGTGAGATCGGCTTGTGCTCGGGGCCTAGGCCCGCCTTGAGCAGTGCTCGACTTCTCAACGTCGTGGTGTGGCAGGGTATCAGGCTGAGGCCTCTCATTTTCCCATTTCTCACCGATTTCTTATTGTTGGTGAGCGTCATGAGCTAGCCGGGCCAGGTTCTACATGAATAATTATGTGGACCGGGGGGGGGGGGGTTCCGCCCCTTACAAGGGGCGAGTCCCTGGCCAACCTCTGAGTGAGTCCGGAACCCTTCGCGTTCCTCGTCCATAATCATTGAGTATACAAAGAACGAGTCGTATTTACGCGCCTATCTCCAGAATTGGGGAGCATCATTTGACTTGTATAAACTTATATAGACAGCCGGGTCGCAGTTACACAGGTATGACGCTTCAGTCCGCACGCCACAGCGGCATCTCGATTAAGAGAGTGTTGCACGAGCCGAAGATATCGACGGTGATGATGATAGAAAAGTCAATACTCGACCATGAGGATTATCCAACGAGGACGGAGCTCTGGAACTCCCTCCCGAAGAAGGTCCAGTATCAGACCTTCCAGAGGGCGCTCCAGTACCTCGAGAGTCACGGCACCATCGCCATCAACGACGAGGGACGGATTTTCTACACGGGGGTCAACAACCCGAAGCTCAGGAAGCTGCTCGCAGCGAGCGTCCCGGCCTAACAGTTCAATAGCCGAATCTCTCTTCGTAGCTCTTGTGATCCAGGACTTCGAGCACAACCGCGGAAATCTCGTCATCTTCCCGAACGAGAGTGTAAACCGCCCTGAAGCCCTTTGGAAGATGGTAGCGGAACAGGTTGTTGACCCCGAACTTTCTGATGTAGTGCTGGGGAATTAGGTTCTTTCGGATGCTCTCGCCAGCGAACATGTTTTCCCGAAGGACCGACTTCGTGTCATCAAGCCACTTCCGCTCTGCGTCGTTCTGCGGAAGGCTGTCGAGGTGAGCCTGGAGCGCTTCTCCAAACTTGACCGATTTCGGGGCTCTAGCTATTGCTCATCTCACCAATTGGAAAAACGTGGTCGGGATAGTAAAGCGTTCTGAGCTGCGAGGATGGAAGCGGAGGAAGTAGAGAAACTAAGAAGGCCGAGAACCATATTCGGGCTCCAAGCGGCAGAGGAGAGCCAAGATCCTCTCAAGGTCTGACTTCTTGGCCATTACGAATTCGCGCTACTTGTCTTCGGCGGCAGCCGAGTCCACGAAGAACAAGAGGGGAATCGTAGCCGCTCGGACGATTATTCGTACGAGCCTCGAATCAGCCCGGCTCCCTGTTTAAACGGCGCGCCCACAGCCTATCATAGATCGGCTCTGTGAAGGAGCTTAACGTCATCAGAAGCAACAGCGCGGCCGCAACCACTACCATGTCGTTTATCAGGAACTGTGGCGTTGTGGATGGCGAAGTGGCAAGGTAAAACTCAAACGGAATTGCGGAAAGGCCGATTACCAAGGCGCCAAAATAGAAGGCCCCTTTGAGCCATCTTACCGGCCTCGGATACATCACCCGGTCTAAGGTTGCCAAGCGAGGCCCTTCACTGGGTTGCAAATTTTGCATTATCTGGCTTTAAGCCTTATGCAGTCAGAAACTATCATCAACAGAATGCGACGCATATCCTAGTCGCAAATGGGCTCGAAGGTTGTGGACCGGGGGGAGTCAGCCGATTATTCGTCTGAGTCTTCGGCCTTAGATGCCCAAAGACCCGTTGCACCTTCATCCCATGCTGCACTTGTTGGACCGTGTTTGCCGGGGGCCGCTGCGGAAGAGGAAATAGCGTCACACTGCGTCGCACAGGTGTCTCGAGAAATCAGAGCTCGTCGATGATTCGGGATGGTATGGAAGACTTCCTTCCGATCACCTCGACGATCTCCGTCCAGACGACCTCCCTAACGCCGTCCATCGCCTTCAGGATTTCCTGCATCTGGAGGATCTCAGAGTTACCTTTCAATACCGTCTCCACCCTCAGGTCGATCGTCTGTTGCCCAATGCTTCTGCCGACATAGACGACATCATCTCGCTTCAGAAGCTCGTGTGCTACCTGGGTAGTCTTGCCGCGCTCAGTCGCGAGAAGGAACTCGACCTTGCGCCACCCAAACCTCTCCAGGTTGAAAGAGTAAGTCAGAGTCAGAAAGTCCTTCTCCAGCCTCTTGCGCCTCCTTTGGACCGTCGTCGCAGGTATGCCTAGCTTCTTAGAGATTTGCGCTGATGAGGGATGCCCATCTGGATTCAGCAGTATCTTCAACAGCTTCCTATCGACTTGAGTTAACTTTCCATGCCTGCCGCTCATACGTTCTCAGTCTTACCAGTCCCATAGAGCTTGGATAAATTAAACATTTCCCCCAAATGCTCGCATAATATGGTTGGAGGAGCCATTTTAGGGAGCGAAGAAGGCGTATATAGTCACGTCGTATTACACATGAAAAGGTGTAGGAGGACTTTCTATGACCTCCGGGGGAGCTTTCATGGAACCTGACGGCTATCCACAAGACGAAGTTCTGAAGTACGTTCTCTCTGCATTTGGTGGGGACGCCCTCCCAATGACGCTGCGCGACTTGTATCGTACCAATCCAAAGTATCCGTGGGGGCATTTTATCGGCGCGGTGAACCAGCTCGTGTCAGAGGGCCTCATCGAGGGCAAGGGAGACGGATTCGTCGTGCACTACTTCCTCACAAACAAGGGGCGAAACGCAGTGGTCACAACTAACGTCGGGAAGGCGTCGACGGAACTCCCCGAAGCCAACGATCGATTTCCCGCTGACCGATGAAGCCTAAGATTCTCAACCTCATTCTCTGAGGAACCTAGGTGAGCGTGAATAAAATCGGGCGGGTCCTTGATTTTCGCGCCCGCCGTGGCGGCCGGATAAGCCTGAATGTTGCCAGGAGAGACTCAAGAAAGAGAACATAACATTGTCGAAATCTGTTTTATAGAGCGCATCGAACCAACAAGGCTGTATCCCTCTTGTCACAGGATAATGTGTATCCCGATCGCGAAGGCTCTCCATTCGTAGAAGAGGAACTAGAGGGGTACGAATACGCCGCCGATGTGAAGGCGTGGGAGACGTTCAGCAATATCTTGCGGGGATACGAAGTGGCACTTCGCGATGAAGGGGGCAGGAGGGTGACCTTCAGGTCGGACAAGCTCATCGACATGAAGGGAATGAAGGAAAACGGGGTGCTTTGGTCATACGCTGTGGCCAAGGTGAAGAGAGTCAAGGAACTCGTCGAAGTAGGTTAGCTTCAAAGTCGATGGACTCGGACCAACGACTCATGAGACGGTGCCTGAAGATTGTTCCACAGACTTAATATAGAGAACGATAGCATAACATGGCTGCATGAAGTACAGAAGCAGGACCGACATAATCTCAATGATTCTGCAAGCGGCGATGAATGGCGCGTCGAAGACGAGGTTGATGTACAGCGCGTTTCTCTCATATGCCCAGGTCCAGGAATACATCCAGTTCCTGACGGAAAGGAAACTGATCAGCTTCGAAGCAGAAAGCGCACAATACAAGCTCACCGAGCAGGGCCTTCATTTCCTGAGAGTCTACGACGAGATAAGCGGGATAGTCTCGCTGGACGGCAGCAAGAGCTCAGACAAGGTCTTGCCAAGCCTCCTCGGTTAAGCACGGCGCCATAGCACGAAGCGTCCAGGCCGCCTGACAACGGCCTTCTGATCGTGTCTTTCCTCCTGATTTTTCTTGGGCTCGCGCTGCGCTGGCGGTGGTCATGGCGCCATATTTCAAGCTTTGATTGCCAAATAGAGGTGAAAATAAGCTTATTTGATGTGGACCGGGGTTATGATTGATGTCATCTCCGTCGGAAAGGTTCTCCATTTCCTTCCCCTGATGTATCCAATCATGGCCTCCGCCCGTTCCCTCTTAACAATCAGGTATGGGAGCATTCCTTCGAGAATCCTTAGGACATCCGAGTGATTTGACACTGTCAATCTAATGCGATCTTTGTGATAGGGCTTCGCTCTTCCCCGGTTAGAGATGGTTCCGCACTTGACGAACGACTTTATTTCTACAATCGCTCTCCGGAAGGTATTATCGATTCGAAGTTGGACTGTCGACTCGTATCGGTCCATGTGCAAACTGCCTTCACCATCAAAGAAGCCCGCGACGTAGGCCCAGTTGATCATCGGCGTTTCCTTAGCGCTTCACATAAGAGCATCCTGACGAATTAAAACTCGATAGTTAACGAAAAGTGGTGGACCGGGGGGGACTCGGACCCCCGACCTGCCCCAGTTTGGATTTCTTTGCCAAGGGGCTATCCTACCAAACTAGACGACCGGCCCGCAGGGGCGTCTAAAATTTGGGGGCTAAATAAGTCACGGGTCTAGCGCCTTCTCGACTCCGCTCGTTCGGCCCGCTTCACCGCCGCCCTGATCAGGGCCTTCGCCGCCTTCTGGTCCTCCCACTTGTCCACCTTGACGAACTTGTCTGGCTCGCCTTCCTTGTAGTGGCTGAAGAAGTGCTCGATCTGCTTCCGCGTGAACGCGGGTATCTGCATGATGTGCTCGACGTCAGAGTATGTCGGGTCGATGTGCTTCGCCGGGACAGCGACCAGCTTCGCGTCCGGTCCGCCCTCGTCCTCCATGAGCAACACCCCGATCGGCCTCGAGCGGATGACGGACATCGGGTAGACGGGGCCCTCGGTTATCACGAGGACGTCGAGCGGTGCCCCGTCCTGGCTCAGGGTCCGCGGGATGAACCCGTAGTTGAACGGATAGTGCGTCGAGGTGTAGAGGAACCTGTCGACGAACACGAACCCCGTCTTCTCGTCCATCTCGTACTTTACGTCGCTCCCCCTTGGAATCTCTATCACGACGTTGACCTCGTTCGGGACGTCGTCTCCAGCGTGCAAGCGGCCCCGCAAACCCATCGACCCCGTGATGTAGGCCATATACGGTATATGGAAATTGTGTAGCCGATGTCATTGCTTTGGCGCTCTAGGCGCTGCTCCCTCGTCACGCCTTCGAACCGGTATAGCGGCGAACAAGATGATGAAGGAAGAGTACCACATCTAGAATCGGAGGTATCTATCGGCGTGTCGATCCAAAAAATCGGGAGCGTGGAGACGACGAAGACGATCGCTATCACCGCGTCGGCCCTCGCTATCCTCTTGAACCTCTTCAGCACCACGGGATGCAGGCTGGCCTGCCCATGCTCGCCCGACCCGGCCTCTTTGAGCACCAGATACGCCAGCAGGGCCTGCATGAAGAACAACCCGCCGACGTCGAGGCCATATGCGATAGAGAACGTGCTTGCCAGAGCGTCGGTCTGCGCCGAAAAAAGCACGTAGAGAAGGTATGGCTCGAGAACGACCAGAAAGAGGAGTAGGATGTTCGCAACCAGTGCAAAAGGCACCTCGACAGGAAGGACGGCCATGATCCTCGAATATCCGAGCCACGTCATAATCACTATGAGAAAGCCGAACCCGAACTCGATGACCCTGATTGCCAGGACGCTCCCATTCGACGGCAAGCTCCCCGCGAGGATGAGCGCCCCAATCGAGAGGGCGAGCCCGAAGACAAGGTCCGAGAGCGATTCTATCCTTAGCTTGATGCGAGGCGGCGGACCTGAAGCGCTCCTGCTTTCTTCTCCCTCTTCCAACCTGCTGCGCGCGGTGTCAAAAGCCGACCTCATTATTTAGGTGGTCGGGGGCCAACTTGGGACCACCAATCCGGTGGTTTTCTTTGCTAACTATCTTATGGAGACGCCTGCGTATCTCAAGATAAAGGTAGAAGCCTGTGTAACGTGGTGAAAACAGAATGGTCGACCTAATCGGGCTCGCAGTCCTGTTCTTGATAATCGCCTTCGTGGCATACATCTTCGGCGCGAGAGGACTCGCCGGACTTTCCATGGAGATCGCGGAGATACTCATCGTCGTCTTCGTGGCCCTCTTCCTCCTGGCGTTGCTATTCGGCGAATCGCTCTAGCGAGACGCGCGGCCACCAAAGGGTGGTCGCATTCCGGTCTGATCCCACATGTACGGCGATGCTGTCGTGACGTCACTTTCTGGCGGTCCCCCCGCATCGCGCAGTTCACGTATCACTGCGTGCAAGGGCCTGTAGGACTCCGAGGCGAGACCGCTTCTTAGGAATCCACGCGGTAGGCTATGAGCCCACTAATAGTAACGACGCTGGCAGTTTTTTATCGATGGCTCCCGATAGACCCGCGTTGAGCAGGAAGCAGGCCGGCGACGCGCACCACAAGGGTGTTCCTCTGAAGCTGAACGTGAACGCGACCGTCCATGACATGCTCATTGACGAGAGGCTGACGCTCCTGGACGCCCTCCGCGAGAAGCTGAAGCTGACGGGGACGAAGAAAGGTTGTGACCACGGACAATGCGGCTCCTGCACGGTACTGGTCGACGGCATCCCGGTCGATTCATGCATGATGCTCGCCGTGATGTGCGAGGGAAGGTCGATCACGACGATAGAGGGCCTAGAGAAGGGAGGCACGCTCAGCCGAATGCAGGAGGCGTTCATCGAGCATGACGCGTTCCAGTGCGGCTACTGCACGCCAGGGCAGATAATGTCCGCCGTGGGGCTCCTTTGGGAGCGCAAGGGAGTGACGGAGGCCCAAGTGAGGGAGATGATGAGCGGGAACATCTGTCGCTGCGGCGCCTACCCGAACATAGTGGACGCAATAATGGACGTCGCGGAGGTACGCGAAGACTCGGATAAGCGGAGGTCTCGGGGCCGATGAAACCCTTCCGCTACCTCCGTGCAGAGAGCGAAGAGCAGGCCCTGGATGCGGCCCACACCCAGGCTGGGGCCTCTTTCGTCGCCGGAGGGACGTCGATGATCGACCTGATGAAGCTCGGAGTGGAGGAACCTGCCCTCCTCATCGACATCAGCCGTCTCGCCCTGGATCGCATAGAGCCGATCCCCGGGCAGGACTCGGGCCTGAGGATAGGGGCGATGGCGCGAAACAGCGTGGTGGCCGAGGACTCCCTGGTCAAGGAACGCTACCCCCTCGTCTCGCAGGCGCTCAAGTCCGGCGCCTCGCACCAGCTTAGGAACATGGCCACGATCGGCGGGAACCTCCTCCAGCGCACGCGCTGCTACTACTTCCGGGACACCTCCTTCGCCTGCAACAAGCGGTCTCCCGGTTCGGGTTGCTCCGCGATGGGGAGTCTCAACAGGGCCCACGCGGTCCTGGGGACGAGCGAGAGCTGCATCGCGACCCATCCTTCTGACCTTTGCGTCGCACTGGCCGCCCTCGACGCGACCGTGTTGACGAGGACGGTCGACGGGGCGGAGCGGTCCATCCCCATAGGTGACTTCTACAAGCTTCCGGGCCAGACCCCGCACATCGAGAACGCTCTTCTCCCATCCGAACTCATCACGGGGGTAGAGATGAGGGCGCCCTCACCTCCGAGCTCCCACTACCTCAAGGTGAGGGACAGAGCCTCGTTCGACTTCGCTCTCGTCTCGGTGGCATCGGCTCTGGACGTGCGCGAAGGGGTCATCCGGGCGGCGAAGATCGCGCTCGGGGGCGTCGGGACCGTCCCTTGGAGAGCAAGAGAGGCGGAAGAGTCGCTCATCGGAGGGCCTGCTACCGAGCCGCAGTTTCGGGGCGCCGCAGAGATAGCTCTCAGGGACGCCCGGCCCCATGAAGACAACGGCTTCAAGGTCGAACTTTGCAAGAGGGCCATGGTGCGGGCCTTGCTCGTCACGTCGTCGCAGGGTGGCAAGACGGGGTCGGGGAGCTGAAAGCCGTGGGCACAGTCCTTGTCGAGCGGCGTGGCGAAGCCAGATCTCCTGTAGGCGCGCCCATCCCGCGCATCGACGGCCCAGCCAAGGTCACCGGCAGGGCGCACTACTCCGCGGAGATCGACCTGGAGAACGTGGCCTACGCGTGCGTCGTGCAGAGCACGATAGCCAACGGAAAGATCAAGAAGATCGACCAGGATGAGGCCGGCAGAGCGGACGGCGTCCTCTCGATAATCACGCACGAGAACCGCCCTCGCCTGCACAACCCTGAGAAGAGCCCCTACGCGCTCACGATAGAGACCAAGCTCCCTCTCCAGGACAACGTCATCCAGTACGCGGGTCAGCACGTCGCTGTCGTGGTGGCGGAGACGCTCGAGCAGGCAGCCTACGCCGCCTCGCTCCTTCGAGTAGAGTACGAGGAGAAGGAGCCGTCTCTCGACATGGTCGAGGACATCCTCAGAGCCTCGTCTCCTCTCCGTCACAACCACACTGACGTCCCGATGCAGACAACCAGAGGCAAGGGCGCAAAGGCCTTCGGCTCAAAGTCGCCCGACACTGTCTCCATCGAGATGAACCTACGTCATCCCGGTGGAGCACCACAACCCCATGGAGACCTCGGCGTCGACCGCCACATGGCAGGGAAGGAACCTCACGGTCTACGACTCCTCTCAGGCCGTCGTCAGCGCGAGGGACACCCTCTCCCAGGTCTTCGGGATAGGTAAGGAGAACGTCAGGGTCGTCTCGCACTACATCGGCGGCGGCTTCGGCTCCAAGGGCAGCTTGGGGCACCATCCGATACTCGCCGCGATGGCGTCCAAGGTCGTCGGCAGGCCTGTGAAGCTGATGCTCAGCCGGAAGTGTACCTGTTCTCCTCCACGGGCCACAGGGCATCCACGCTGCAGAGGCTCTCGCTCCTCGCGAGGAAGGACGGAAGACTGGTCGCGACCGGGCACGACGTCGTAAGCCAGACCACCTTCGTGGGGGAGTTCTTCGAACCCGCCGGGGCAGTCACCGCGATGCTCTACGCTTCCCCCAACATGTGGATCTCGCACAAGGCAGTACCCGTCCACATCGCCCCCCCGACCTACATGAGGGGTCCAGGCGAGGCGAGCGGGACCCTCGCGCTCGAGTCTGCGATGGACGAGCTGGCATGCGAGCTCGAGATGGACCCCATAGAGCTCAGGATGGTCAATTACGCCCGGAGGGGAGCCCTCAGAAGAGGAAGCCCTGGTCGGGAAAACACCTCGACGAATGCTACGAGATAGGGGCGAAGGCCTTCCGCTGGCGCGAGAGGAAAGCCACGCCGCGCTCCGTGCAGGATGGCAACAGCCTCGTCGGGATGGGGATGGCCACCGCGGTCTATCACGCAGGTCGCTTCTCGGCCTCCGCCCGGGTCTCCGTCTTCCCCGACGGTAGCGTTGTGGTCTCTACGGCGTCCCAGGGCCTGGGCACCGGGACGTACACCATCGCCGCCCAGGTCGCGGCTGAGACTCTAGGTGTGCCAATCGGGAAAGTGAGAGTAGGGCTTGGCGACTCCGACCTCCCGCCCGCCCCAAGGTCCGCAGGGTCGACCACGACCGCGAGCGTCATGCCCGCTGTGAAGGAGGCCTGTCAAGACGCCATCCACAAGCTGGCGAAGCTCTCGAGGACGGGCAAGTCGGCGGAGATGCGCGGAGTCCCGCTCGGAGACATCCGAATGAAGGACGGCAGCCTCGTAGCAAAGGGCTCAAGGTCGCCAGGGGTCCCTCTCGCACGTCATGTTGCGGCACAACCTCCCCTCCGTCCAAGGGGAGGCGAGGTCCAGCCCGGGCGAGGAGGAGGACAAGTTCTCTTTCCACTCGTTCGGGGCGCAATTCGCGGAAGTGAGGGTCGACAAAGACCTTGGGGAGGTCAGGGTCTCGCGTTTCCTCGGCGTCTTCGACACGGGCAAGGTCCTTAACCCGATCACCGGCCGGAGCCAGTTCATCGGAGGCATCGTCTGGGGCATTGGGATGGCGCTGACGGAAGAAACGCACTACGACCCCCATCACGGCAGGGTGGTGAACTCGAACCTCGCCGACTACCTGGTCCCGGTGAACGGCGACGTGCCCCACATCGAGGTGAAGTTCCTCGACAAGCCTGACACGCGCTTCAACTCCCTGGGAGCAAGGGGGATTGGCGAGATCGGGATCACGGGGGCCGCCGCGGCGATCGCGAACGCCGTCTACAACGCGACAGGGATCAGGGTCAGGGAGCTTCCGATAACGCCCGACAAGCTTCTGCGACTAGGTCTGTGACTCCGCGGGAACTCCAGGGCCTACTCAGCAGATTTGATTCAGATGAATCTGACCACGCGTTCTTAAGAGCGGAGTCTCCCAGATGAGCGGATGCAGATGAAGTCGAAGGCTGGGAAGCGCTCTCGGTCGAACATGGGCATCCCCAAAGTCTACTACGTCCTCGCATGCGAACAGTTCCCGCCTCCCTCGCTCGTCCAGTTCGGCGTCGAAGCTGAGGGCGCCGGGTTCGACGGCGTCTGGACCAGCGACCACTTCCAGCCCTGGCAGCCCAACGAGAGTCATGCCGCAGCCGCATGGCCTACGCTCGCAGCCCTGACGCAGAGAACCTCAGCGGTGATGATGGGCACCGGAGTGACCTGCCCGACGTTTCGCTATCGACCGGCGGTCGTCGCCCAGGTCTGGGCCAGCCTCGCATCTCTGGCCCCGGGTCGGCTCTTCCTAGGGGTAGGCACAGGCGAGAAGCTCAACGAAGGGGCCGCCGGAGGTGGCTGGGCACCTTACGAGGAACGCGCATCGCGCCTCGTGGAGGCTGTCAAGATAATCCGCGCCCTATGGACGGGCGACGACGTCAAGATAGACAGCGAGCATTGGAGCGTCGAGGGGAAGCTCTACGACCCTCCTCCTGCTCCGATTCCCCTCTACATCGCAGCGGGCGGACCAAAGTCCGCGCGTCTGGCAGGCCTATACGGAGACGGGATGATAACGGGGGCGGAGAGCCTGAGGGAGCCGAAGCTCAAGGCCGCCTTCGAGGAAGGAGCGCGTGCGGAAGGGAAGGACGCCTCCTCGATGCCAATAGTCGTCGAGCACTGGGCCATCCCCGGCGAGACGGATGAAGCGAAGAAGGCCGCTCAAAAGTGGCGCTTCATCCCGAAGGCCTGGGAGAAGGGATACCACGACAACGTGAGCCCGGCCTCTATCCAGCGGCGCGCGGAGAAGGAGGTCAAGCTCGAAGAGGTTCTTAGGACGTGGACGGTGAGCTCAGACCCAAGAGACCACGCCGACGCCATCAAGGAGCTGGGGCGCCTGGGGGCCACGCACGTCGTGGTCCACGCCCCGGTAGAGGACCAGTCGCGAGCGATCGACTTCTATGGCCGCCGGGTCATTCCGGCCCTAAGGGGCGAGAAGCCTGACCTCACCTCCATCGGGATAGCCTAAAAGAAAATCCGATGGGTCGGACCGCGCTCGTTATCTGATTTGAGCGGCTACTTGCCGGTCGCGTGGCCCTTTTGCTTGTGCTGCTTCATCACTGTCCGAGCAGCGACCTCCGCCGCCCTTGAGCCATAGCGGCCCGACTTTTCCGCGCTCTCCTTGATGTGCTCGTACTCCCTCTGCTCCTTGGGACCTACGCCGCGAAGATGCTTCTTTCCAGGCATTCCTTTCAAACGTCGTTTCCCTGGTGAATATATGACTAGCGAGGGTTTGTTAGGAAAGCGTCATGCAATCTGAGGGGGGCCCAATGCTTTATTTGCAGAACGGCAAAAGGGTCTTTGCATGTCCAATGCACCCGCACCGGCCCCAACTCCAGCGCCGGGAGCACAACCGGCCGAGACTCCAGTAGCAGGGCCTCCAAAGGCACCAAAGGTCCCCGTTCCAGGGTTTCGCCCAGCTCGAATTCAGGGTTGGAAAGATATTGACGGTCGAGGACATACCCACGGCGAGGAAGCCCATCTACAAGCTCACAATCGATTTCGGTCCCGAGGGAATCAAGCAGTGCGCGGGAGGGATCAAGGCCTACTACACGAAGGAGCAGCTTGTAGGAAAGCAGGTGGTCGCCGTGATGAACCTCGAGCCCAAGCCCATCGCGGGCGTCGTCTCCGAATGCATGATGCTCGCGTCTTTCACCGAGAGCGACCTGGCCCTTCTTCGCCCCGACAAAGAGATGCCCCCGGGCACAAAGGTCGCCTGACCACTCGTCAAGCTTTTATCGGGTTCACTCATGAAGCGCGACTGCGCGGTCGTTGTCTAGCCTGGTAGGACATCAAGCCTCAATGGGCGTGTAGGCTTGCCAAGCTGGTAGCCCGGGTTCAAATCCCGGCGACCGCACCTTTAACTAAGTTTAAATTCATTCGTTGCCCTACCTCGCTGGGGCATGAAACCGAGGCACAAGCACCTGCTGAATGAACCGGACGTCAAGAGATGGTATGACAACCTCGCAAGGGGAAGCATCATCACAGCGGAAGAGAGACTCAGGCGGTTGGGTAGGTTCTGCATTGTGACGGAGCTCGGCCCGAGGGAGATAATCGAGAAGAAGCGCGCCTCGCCTGACGGCTTCGACGACTTCATCATGGACTATGTCGACAGGTCGCTTGCAAAGGGGGAGAAGCCCGCCCAGGCCAGGAACAACCTAACGACGATAAAGTCTTGGCTGGGGCACCACGGCTTCGAGATAACCAAGAAGATCAAGCTCCCCACCTCGGATTACGTTGACGAGGTCGTGCCGACGAAGGAGCAGCTCGCCCAGATATTCAGGCACTGCGACCCGAGGGCGAGGACGATTGCCGCGTTCATGGCGTTTTCGGGGTTGAGACCAGAGAGCCTCGCTAATTACTTGGGCACTGACGGCTTGAGGCTCGGCGATTTGCGTGAGCTCGAAATCAAGAAGCGTACCGTGGAGTTCACCAAGGTTCCTACCATCGTGATGGTGAGGAAGACGCTCAGCAAGGCCCGGCACCAGTACTTCTCGTTCCTGCCTGAGGAAGGATGCCAGTACCTCAAGGAATACTTCGAGGCAAGGATGAGGAGTGGGGAGAAGCTGGACGCAGAAACCCCCGTAATCACCCATGTGAGGGAGGGGAGCAAGCTCGCTTTCCTGCGGACGACGAAGCTCTCGTGGGAGGTCAAGCTCGCTATGAAGGAGGCAGGGTTCACCTGGAGGCCGTACGTGCTGAGATCCTACTGCGGCACGGCCTTCGACATCGCAGAGTCGAAGGGATCCATCTCCCATCCGTGGCGCCAGTTCTTCATGGGGCACAAAGGCGATATCGAAGCAAGGTATTCGACCAACAAGGGCAGACTACCGCCGGACATGATAGAGGAGATGCGTGCTGCCTACAAGAGATGCGAGTCCCTTCTTTCTAGCACCAAAGCCGATTCTTCGAGCCAGGAGCAGATCAAGAAGGCGCTGCGGGAGCAGTTTCTCGTTGTCGCGGGATTCAAGAAGGAGGAGGTCGAGAGGATGAACCTCGAAGAGATGACCGACGAGGAGCTGCAGAACACTGTGAGGCAGAGGCTGGTCGGCATGATGACGGGCAACGGCTCCAGGCAGAAGGTAATCCCGGTGCAGGAGGTCAGTTCCTACATAGGGCAGGGATACGAGTACGTGGCGTCGCTCCCTGACGGCGGGGCGATAGTGAAGGTGCCGTTCTGAGGGCGAAAGCATGCAAAGGCACGACTTGTACGATGTCCTTGGTGTTGCGAGGACGGCATCGAGAGAAACAATCAAGGAAGCCTACAGGAGGCTGGCCGTCAGGTATCACCCCGACAGGAACAAGTCTCCGGATGCAGAGGAGAAGTTCCAGGAAGTCTCTCAGGCCTATCTCGTCTTGTCAGACGCCGAGAAGAGGACCCTTTACGATGCTTTAGGCCCCGACAAATACGACGACCCTCGGGAGGTCTTCCAATACTACGTCGAGCGCGAAGTGTCTGCGCGCGAGATAAAGCGGGAGTACGAGGCGTCCAAGTCGATTGAGCAGACCGGCATCATCGAGTCGATGATAGTGATCCTCTTCGGCCTTCTCGTGATAGACTTCGTAATCCCTACGTGGGTCTTTGGCCCGTGGTTCTAGGTTTTCAACGCGTTCCTCCTCCTTGCCCTCGTCAGCGAGTCTACAGCTGGTCCAGGGCTTGATTCAACAAGAGGAGACTGGCTTGTGATGGCACTCGAATCTCTGAAGAGACGGTTTCGCGTTGAGAGGATGGGAGACCTCACTCTGAATTGGATCAAGGTCCTGGCCTACCTCGATAACTCGAAGAGAGGAAACAGGGAATCGTCCGCCGAGAAGCTGGGAAAGGAGTTAGGAATCCCCGAGAACACGATCACGAATTATGCGTATCCCGCCCTTCTCAACTATGGTTACATCAGATTGCTTGGAGACAATCTGCCTGATAGGGACGCCAACTCCTACGCGCTGACTCAAAAAGGCAGGAGGGCTCTGGGGAACTTCTTCAATGCCGTGGGGCTGGTCGAGATGGGTATCATGGTCGGGATAAGCCTGATTGTCGGAGCGGTTATCGGCATTTCGCTATATCCTGCCTACGCACAGTACCCGTCGTACCTCTTCACGGTCCTTGTCCTCACGGTCTCAGCTGGGGCAATCGAGGCGTTCTTCCTCTCCGTGTTTGTTTGGATGGCCAGGCAGCGAAGGAGAGAAGTTCTCTCAATTATGCTTCAAAAGCCCAACTGATTCTGAAGAAATTGTAAGGAATCAAAGGGCTCAGAATCTGCGCTTTCAGATTCATTCTCTGCGTCTATCATCGCGGCCCACCATACTACATACCATGCAGCAGAAAGTCGTGGTACTGGACCTCCAACCGCTCAAAAGGCTGGCAGAGAAAATTCTGCCGAGTGATTCGATTCTGCGCAAGGTGCTGCTGTCAGAGCCTGATTCGCTGGAGGCCAGGGACTACCCCCCGAAGCTCGCGACGTGGCTCACGATTCTCAGAGAGGAGTCTACGAATTGAACCTCTGGAAGTCAAAGAAGAGGAGGGAAGAGGAGCAGGAGGAGCAGCGGAGATGGCAACGTGAACAGGACGAGGAGGCGAGGAGAGCGCAAGAACAGGAGAAGCGCTGGAAGGGGCTTGAGGCCAAGTACGGGGTAGACAGAGACGAGATAGGATACCAGTCAACGTCGGGCCTGCTTTATTGGAACCCCCTTCACCATGAGGAGCAGAAGCCGACTCCAGGGCACGTCGGAATACTCAGGCTCGTCCACAGGAACTCCGGCGAAAAGTCCCAGTCGGAGCCATACCGGAACGAGGAATTCAGGTTCAAGTGGATAAACGAGGTCAAGAGGATCGAGGGCAAGGAGAACGCGAACGTCTTCACGAGCGGGGCCTCAGGGGCTGGGAAGAGCAGCTTGGTCAGGCTCCTCCTCCGAAAGTTCGAGGGGCAGCAGAAGGTCGTCTTCTCGTTCAAGGTGAACGACACGCACCTCAAGATCGGGTATCCTGTCGCCGACGTAAGCGAGCTTGTCCCCAACCCGTTCACGGACATCGAGGCCTTCGTGAGCGCCTTCGCGATTGCCTTTCCGGTCAGCACCATCGGGGTGACGGCGAGCCAGATCCCTTCCCTCGTCCAAGAACTCGCTTACGGATGCACGTCCTGGAAGGACTTCAGCCGAAACGCCGAACGCAGGATAGGCGAGACCAAGGACAGGGTGCAGCTCTCGGCGCTCTTCTTCATCCAGGCGCAGGCCAAATCTGTTCGGCTTGAAGATGGTGGGACTAGGCCCGACGCGATCAACCAGGCCATCCGCATGGGCATGGACGTCGTGCTCGACTTCTCCAGATTATCGGACCCCGCGAAGACATTCTACGCGGAGTTGCTCCTCAGAGGGATATGGAACGAGATGCAAGGGCAGACGACGGGAGCGAAGAAGATTATCCTATACGTGGACGAGGCGCACCGCCTTACCCGGGGCACTTTCGAGAAGTACCACTCGGTCCTCGTCGAGATGGCGAGGGAGATAAGGACGCGAGGAGCCCTCTGGACCTCTACCCAGAACTACACCGACATCGAGGACAGGATCAGGAACCAGTTCGCCACCCAGTTCGTCTTCAACACCTCGTCCAAGTCAGACCTTGAGGCGCTGAGGACAATCGACCCCATGCTCTCCTGGACTGTGTCTGGGCTCTTGAAGCACCACTGCGTGGACGCAAAATCCAAGATTATTCACAAAGAGATCGAGGTCTACACATTCGTTCCGGAAAGCGAGAAGGAGACCCGACCCACCGCTTTGTGCGAACTTCTAGCGGTAACGCTCCCCCAGGAAGCCGAGGCCCTGGACTACGATAAAGCGGTCAAGCAAGCGCTGGCCAAGGAAGGCGTCGTCTGGGTGTCTGCCCTTGCAAGCCAGCTCAGCAAGGACGGGAGAGTGGACAAGGACTCCGCGAAACTGAAGGTCAGAGACGCCCTAGAGAGGCTGGTCAACGCTGATGAGCTTCAGCGGATGAAGTACGACGGCACGGAACCTGGAGGAACGGTCGTCCTGTACTTCCCAAAGGGCGGGGACGAGAAGGTCAGCAACCTTCACAAGTACATGGTAAGGCAGCTCGTCGATAGGCTGCGGGAGAACAGCGACCAGGTTCTCAGCATTGCAGACCCGGGGCAGAGCCTGCCCGATGTCGAGACGGAGAGCGCGTACTTCGAGATCGAGACGGGGCTGAAGACGAGGACGAGCGACCTTGAGGAGCGCATCTCAAGACTCAGTTCTACCAAACCCTTCTTCGTCGTCGTTCCAAACTCGGACTTGGCGGCGAGCGGCAGATACAGCTCTCTGAAGAGTCCCAGGGTTACGGTGACAACGCTCGCGGAGTTCCTCAAAGGACCGGCAGGGACGCCTCAACGCTGACGTGGGCGCCAGCTCATGGCTCGCCCATAGCAAGCAACTCCCTTCAGGCTCGTCCTTCGCCCCGCGGCGAATTCACCCCCCGCGATGCCTTCGGCACCGCTCGCTGCGCTCGCTTCGCTTCCCCCTCTTCGCCGCTCCGCTCGGACTTCGCCTTCGCCCCGCTTCGGGGCGGGGCCGCTCATTCTCGCTTCGCTCGATTCGCAGGGGTGTTGCTTGCTATGGGCTCGCCAGAGGGGGGAGAGAAAACGAAGAGAAATCGGGCCTTCTTGACGAAAAGAAGGTAGCTTCTCGGACTACCCGTCGCGTTGCTGGGGTGAACGTACGGAATAACCTTAAACATCGCCGCCTTGATTCACGTATTTGGCAATTATTGCGTTGGTGGCCGGGAAGCGCAAGAAGCGAGTATGGAGAGAAATCCAAGCTGACGTTTTACAATGCTTGGTTAAGGGGAACGCAACGGCCCACAGACTAATGGTTTCTTGCAACCTGAATAGAGATGCTGAAGGAGTCTACTTGGCGAGGCTGGCGGCTGGCAGGTACATACGTCTCGTTACCTCAAGCGAAGGGCGGAAGACATTCGCAATAACTGCAAAAGGAAGGAGATGGCTAAAGAAATACCAGGACCTTCTAGACGAAGAGAAGTCTACCATTGAAGAGTAAGAAGAGTGGCTTAACCCCTCATCGGAAGAAGGCATTGGATTCAAGACTCCAAGCCTGGAACGCATTTCTGTAACAATCTACCGTGATAATAAATCCCGGATGTCACATTCTCCTGACATTATATACTATTATGAGCTAAGCATGGGTGATTGAAGCTAGTAGCGGCATCTAGACCCGGAGTAGCGAGGTCCGCGCTACTTTCAATTCTCTTGGTCGCCGCTGCAGCGATTGGATCCTCCTCGTATCTTCTGTACTCTGGGTCCAAGGGAGATGGGATCGCAACTAATACGAATGCCAGCGCAGCTACTTCGACTGCCAGCCAGTCTGGAGGAACCGAGATAGGTACGCCTAATGGTATTCCCAGTAACGGTAGCAGTTTATCCACTGGCTTCGCTCTGCCTCCTCCAAGCGACTTCTACTTTTTCGGAAACACCCCTGGCATGACTTTGTCATCGGCGGGCTTTCAGGGATGGCAGATGCCTGCGAACGTGCTTGTCTCCTCTAGTCATAATACAACGCAAGGTATCACCGGTGAACTATCGGTCAACATCAATGTCCTTCCCTACGACGTGAGTGCGAATACCACTCTCTACATGGGGCTGTATGTGAATGGCAATCTTGTGGCCCATATGACCCAGCGCTTGGGAAACAGCCACGCCCAAGCGGCAACAATGATCGGCGAACCATCCGTGATATCAGGGAATCAACTGATGGCCAACTTTACCGCCGATAACGAAACCCCGGGTGTCGCGGTACAATTGGGTAATTCTCTTGCCGCGGGTTCTGTGATAACTTTCACCGCATACACGAACTCTCCAATCTGGGTCCAGGTTGCTCCTATCGGGACGCTCAAGTCCTACGAAACAACGGGAGCTGCCGCCATATCCACTTCGCTTCCGAGCAATCTGTTGGCGAATGCCACCCAGGTGCCGGTTCAACTGTACATCCAGGGCCAGGGGATCAAAGTTGCGGCATAGTCTTGTCTTGGTCGGCGCGTGCGCTATTGGGCTGCTGCTCGTTTCATCAGCCTTTGTAGCCAAAGCGATGGCATGGCCAGCTTCAGATGGGTTCTATTATGGGAATGGCGACGGTGAGTTTGACTGCTCATCGACGAATGATTGCATCATAACAAGTGGCGATGCTTACATTAGCTCGGATTTGTCCTCAAACATGGCTGGGACTGTAGGAAGCTCGGGCGAAACTGGGTATGATACATTCACCTTACAATATAATCCAGACGTGTCCGAATCCAATTCGTACCAGACAAACGCAGACTGGCTGCAATTCTCGATCGCTGAAGACTTCCAGGTTTCCCCGCCGGCAATCATATACTATTTCTACGTAGCCAACACGAACACTGGCGCCCTTGTAGCTGAGAAGGACGACTCTGGTTCCGGGACCCAGGTTACCGGCGCTCTCACAAGCGGAGCTCCATACAATATCGACGAATGGACAGACTCAAGCGGCTATGTCGACGAGATAACGTGGTCGGTCAACGGAGGCGGAAGCGGCGCTGGAGGTACGAGCGGCTCGTTCTATCCTGAGACATATGGCGACTGGTACTGGCTCCGATCTAATCCGTGTTGGTGCGGGATGAACAACCTTACTGCCGACTTCAGTTCCGGAAGCGGCACCATGTATGCTGGAAGTTCAAACGACCTCACCAACTATTGGGGCTCTCCGAGCTACGTGGGAACGGCTGAAAGTTCTAACATGTATTACGGCTGCTGGAGCGAATACAGCTCCGGTATTGCCACTTACTGGGACCAATCATTCAGTTATTCAAGCTCCGTCCAATGCTA
Source organism: uncultured archaeon (assembly GCA_963799775.1). Taxonomy (GTDB): domain Archaea; phylum Thermoproteota; class Nitrososphaeria; order Nitrososphaerales; family Gagatemarchaeaceae; genus Gagatemarchaeum. The sequence goes on along the minus strand of CAWCYD010000003.1, from coordinate 1,409,897 downwards.
ACGCTCGAGTGTCCTTAACACCCGATTGCGGCGTGCTTCTCCCCAATACGGAGCGGATGCCCGGGTGTGTACACGTATTACTGCTATGGGCTCGCGTGAAGGGGGGAGGGAAAGGGGATAAATTGAGCTATTCTGAAGAAAACAGGCCTACAACAGGATACACCCATTGGAGGGGTATCTTTTTTCATGGCTTTGGCCGATGTTATTCAAAAGTGTCTCCTTGGCTGCTGGCTGCTCAGCCTGTTATGAACGTGCCTGTGATGTGTACGGTGAGTCGTCCATGCGACTCTAACTCGTAAGCTCCCGAGAGAAAGCTCCGCAGGTAGGTCGACCACCTGATTCCGAGTTTATGCTGAAGGATCATTTCGCGTGACGACGATCGTCGAAGACGATTAGAAGGAAATATATTTCGACTCCGCATGAATTATTGTACTGTATTACAGTGTAAACACTAACTTTTAATAGAAGAGTCTCCAGCAAGAGTTATCCATGAAAGTCATCGGTTCCTTCATCCGCCTGCCAGCATCCCGCTTCTCTTTCTGTTGGTGATTTCTCCCATCGCGATGCTGTTAACTGCCGGAACAGCTATGGCGGACACATTTGCCGTATGCACACCGCTGAAGCTTGCGTCTGAGATGGGATCCGAGAATAACATCGTCAGTTTCGCAGCAGTGCAGACTTTTGCGGCTCAGTCACCCCAATACCAGAACGCGGTCTCCGGCTACAACTCTACATTTATGGGCTTCGACAACGACTGGAACCTTAATCCTACAAACTGCACCGTCACTTGGCACGATGCCGCCGCGAACTTCTTGCTTCAAAAGGATGGACAAGATGTATACATTCTAACAATGACGGTGAATCCCACGTCGGGAGTGGTATACAATGTCATAAGGCACGGGTATGCATCCGCCTCGGGCATACCTGTAAGCGATGTAGATTATCAAGGAGGATTTTATGTGGCCAATGCCTCTACCCCTTCTAGCGTAACAGTGACTTACTCAGCGGCATATTGGAGCACTCCTACACTTTCTTCGATTTCGAGCGGCTGCTACTGGTCAAAGGTACAGGATAATGTTACCGAGTGCCTGGTTGACGAATGGACCGGGTTACAAAATGGCACATACTTTGGCACAGACTATCTTTGGCGAGGGACCAATGTACTGGTTCGGGGAGGGATTCAAGGGAACTATACTTCTAGCACAGGTACAACACAAGATACAGCCCTTACCGAGTACTTCTACGGCGGTGATAACGGTGCTGGCCAGCAACCGAGTATCAATTACTGTGGGATAACGGTGAGCGCGGGGAATCACATCTACGCACAGACCGGATCTAATGCCCAATTTAGCATGTCAGGAAGCGACTACTTCGTGGACGTCATCAACGAGTACAATAATCAAGCCTGCACTGATGATTATAGCTTAGCTGCTGTCCCGCACTATGCGGATACCGTGGTCGAGGAGCCTGCAGGGACAGAAGGTACCTATATACTGGCAAAATTCTCGACGGTTACTTTTACGGACCTCGAAATGGGAACTGGAACTGGAACCAAGTTCGACCAGTACCCTAATTATCTTAGTGATTGGGGGCACGGTACTGAAATGGTCAATGGTGGTTACCAGAACACAGCAACATCTTCGATGAGCGAGCCGATGGGTTACAGCTATGGCACTTTCACAGAATATTACAACAGTAGCAGTTGCACCGGCTTCTTCGCTGTCGAGTACAGCTGTTAACTCTAAGCGGACATCAGCGATGATACATTTCTAGGGCGAGGCTACGACTTTTCTGATAGCGCCATGGATTTTTCAGCGAGCGTTTTGCTTCCAGAGACAAGTAAAGGGCGCAAGCCATGGTCAAAGATTGTCGTGCCACTGGTTGTCCTTATTGTTGTCATCTCTTCGTTAGGGGCTTACGAATACACTATAGCAGGCTCTCTGCAGAGTCGGAATTCGAGTCTCATCTCAGAAAGTGCAGTTCTCGCTTCGAGCCTTAGTTCGCAGGCAAACGCATACACGAACCTCGAATCATCATACCTTGAGGAGAGTAACGTGAGCGTTGTAATCCAGGCATTCGAGTCGCATCTCTCACCTGTAAGTGAGCGGAATGCCACTGGGGTGGCTGCTGGCTATGCGTCGAATGCGACGATGAAGTGGGTGGGGAATACGCAGGGTCTGGGTGGAATCTATAACAGCTCCTCGTCGATCGAATTCGCGTGGGAGACATTCTTGTCTGTCCAGAATGTCACCTATTCAATTAATTCTGTGAACGCGACCCGATTGCTCAATGCGACTGTGATTGTTCAAGCAGAATTGTCCTTTCAGGGGTATGGGAAGACAATCGGGTATTACAACGTCACTACTTCGGGAACGTATACGTACATGTATCAGACAGGACAGTGGCTAATTTCTCGAGAGGTAACGCTGTTCAAGCAGTTCAACACGGAGTACCCGGCCAACGAGGGTTTCTGATACCGTTTCAGATTCCCGTTCCTTCGAATTGCCTGCGACACAATCCAGCGTGATTTCATTTTCACAACATGACCCTCGCGTCGCCTCTCCTCCTACAGGCTCCTTTGCCAAATAACGGAAATCCTGAGTATGCAAGTCCATCCCTCTAGCTATACGTTCGCACCGAGGAGTGACATGGTGACGCTAGCTTACCCGCCAGATGCACCTACATGTGTCCAAGGATCAATGATGCAGGCAACCTGTAGCGGCTAATACTCCCGATATTGGCTCTTACTCATCCACCCCCGAAAATGCGACGTTTGTGAGCTTGCCGCCGGGCAGATATACAGCTGTGGCAATCGACGCTTGGAACCAAACGGCAATTGATCACTTCGAAATAGGACCATAATGGACGCCTCACCGGCTTAAAGAGCATGTGGGATTAAAATCTCGGGGAGTAGTAATGGAGTGATGGCAGCACGGCAATACTAAATCCCGCCGTAAATATGGCAACTCAGCCCGACGGATTCTCTTAAAACATTAATTGCATACCTTCCGGCCCACTTAAACTAATCCTTCGGACCTTGGCTCGCGAGGAGGGGGAGAGAAGGGGAAATTGGGCTTCTATGACGAATTCCGAATCATTAGAGGCTATACCTTTGGGGCATCCAGTCAATCTACCAGTATACCCGCGCCAACGGTAATGGGCGAAACCAGTTTCTCGTCCATTTTTGTCGTCTCGGAAGAAGCCTACATAGACTTTCTTCATAAGAAATTTAGGCAAGCCAGAAGAATCCTCCGAACGTTTGCTCTTCTCAAATCGCACTGTGCTCGGCACAGGGCGTCACTTGAACGCTGTCATCATCTTCGGCATTCTCGCTCTTCTTCTCTTGTCCCGAGGACTCCCGGCTGGAGCCAATGGACTGTCAAGCTCCACTTGTGCGCCAAGTGTGCTGGACCAACAGGTTCAAGCGATACACGGAACATTGAACGAAGCAACCGCTAACGCAACGGCCATTCCTGTCTTGGCAGGATACAACTCTATGTATACCGGGATCCATTATGATAGCACCTTCTACAGCTATTCTTGGAACTCGAACTGCAATCTTTCTCTGAAAGATGTAAGTGTGGACTTTGACATGAGGGCACTCAATGGATCATCATACACCCTCGAAGTCGCAGTCAGTCCAAACCTCGCGAGTGTCCTGAACAGCATGGTGTACTTGAGTCTCACTCACAGCGGGAACCTCAATCCTACCGGCAAATACGGCTGGAGTGGGTATGAGTACTCCCCCACCAATGGCGATCAAGTGGAACAAAACGGAGCATACTGGGACGTACCATATGTCGATGGTGCTGGATACGACGGCTCTACGAACAACTGCGACCAAAGTTCTCATAACTACGAGTGCGACATCTCGTTTTGGGTTGGCGAAACATATTGCCAGGGAGGAAATCAGTCACTTTCAGGTTGTAATGGTGCCGGTTATTTGGCGCAGACTGGAACTGATTCTTACTGCAAATTTACCTGCACATCAAACTACAAGGCCAACTATTGGTATGAATGGTACCCAACAGCTAACCAGAACGTGTGTGGCGGCACCCAATACGGCGACGAAGTGGCCGGCGAAGTCGAGAAGGCATCCAGTACAGAATACTACGTCACTGTGGATGACTATACTCTTTCGATAGGCTGTTCTAGCTACTCACCATCGGGTTTCGACCTTTCTTCGTGGGGCTCATACTACGCACAATTCATGGCTGAAACTCCGGGCAATACAGCACTGCCAGGTTTCTACGGCTTGAGCCCTTGGGATGGCTATTACTATGACTCGGCAAACAACTATTACGGCATTGACAATAACTGGAATACGGCCGACTACACAGACCTAACCTCAACAACCACTTCATGCTTGGGAACCACAATTCATGTCAACGTTTGCCCTAGCAGCGTTTCGAGCCAGAGTTTTACGGAAACCCTCGAAGCTACTGATGGATACTAGCACCAGTGAGAACAAGTTTGGGGCGCTTGTCCTGATCCATGCGAGTAACTTTTCGACACAAGGGCATATTCATTTCCTTGACAGCGCTCTTCGTCATAACTATCCTCGTTTCGGCAATCTTGATTTTCCGAGTTGGCCCATTTTGGCCGCAAACAACTTCTTCACTCACCCCAACATCATCCTTCGCTGCCGAATCGACTGTCAACGACTCGACTAGTCTAGCGAATGGTCTAAGACTCGAGGCATCTCTAAATTCAACGAAATTCCAAGTCGGACAGGAGTTAAATGTGTCACTATCGCTCTTCAACACATTACCCACTGACGCTAACATTTCAGCGAATTCGAACTGGCTATTTCACGGGGTTCCAGTTGCCATATGGGATCCATTGTGCAGAGGCACCTATGCATTCTGGCCATCTCCAATCGAGGTGATCATCGTCTCTGGTAACCTCTCAGTAGCACAGCTTGCAACAACGCCAGGGAACCCAAAGCTCCCCTCCTGCCCACCTATAGATTATGGATTGGTGAACGACCTAACCTACAAATTCGAACCGCAAGACAGTGAGGTCAGCCTCTATCTTGATGCTGACATCCAAGGACCATTAACCGCAGGGCCTTTTCACATTTCATCTCACTTTGCAGTCGGAGGCGTTTGGAATACGACAGCTCTTCTCGCCCAGGCAAACGAATCATCACCATCTTTGTCGAGAGTACCATACGAAGCCGTCTATGTCAACTCAACAAATGTTCCTCGTTATTCGTCCTTCGAGCCAGGTGTCTATACAGTTGGTGTGTGCGACGAATGGGGTCAAGCGGTCGTGCTTCATTTCGAAGTCAAGGCCACCGGCTGAGAGTACGGCAACCAGTATTTCCACTTTGCTCCCTCACATTCCATGCCCTGACGGCGAAAGCAGAGCGGTTCCTCAAGCGCCGGAAATGAACAGGGGCAAAATGTTTACTACGCAAGAGGATTCGCCTAAATAATTAATTGCATCCCTTCCAGCCCACCTAGGAGAATCCCGAAGATCGCCTGCGAGCGCCACTAAATCGCAAGCGCAATTCGCAGCTATGGGCTCGCAAGGGAGGGGAAGAAAGGGGGAGAATTGGGCTGTTCTGAGCAAGAAAGACTGTTTTTGGGATAAACTCCAATGAGCGGTGCAAAGAAGAGGCAGTCCTCCGGCAGGGCTTATAGTGATTTGCTGCATCCTTGGAGAAGAGTTCCATGCTACAGTGCGGTGGCGCATGAAGCCTGGCTGCGAGCCACTGATCCGCATCTTCGGAATTTTTGGACTTCTTGTTGCCTATCCCAGGTCATCTTGGAGCGAGCAGCCTCAAGTTTGAGTTCTATTTCCTATGATATTGTTGCAAAAGAATGCAAATAGCGAATTCACAATCGACAACTCATAAATATATGAGTATTCTTAACTATGGCCCCCCGGTTGATACTTCCTGAATTCGGAGGACCGTCCCCGAAGGAGAAGGAACGACTACGACATACAGGCTGCTATCCTAGATGAATTGGTTTTTGAGGACGCCACTCGCACAAGGTTGATGAGGGTAACCAACCTAAACACAGAGCGAATAAGACGCTACCTGGACTCGATGGAAGCTCAAGGGCTGATCGCCGCAAAGAGATCCGGGAGGTTCCTGAAATACTCAATAAGCAAAAAGGGATTGAGGTGGCTAAAGTGGTACAAACAGGGCTCGACTCGAGCGGAAAGCCAGGGCTGAAAATCGCCACAGTTTTGCAGAATCCAAGCTTGAATCCTCTGTTAATTTTGAGAGCTGACAAAAGAATAGCGTTCTAGAAGAATGAGGCGGACCTATGGTCCTGGACCATAGGTTCTTACTGTGTTATATAGAAAAGCTATGTTAGAGACGAACGCGATAGAGATGGAGTTCTCAAATCGGAAAGTTCTTGCGGTGAAGCCTAGCTTAAGCGCCTCCATAATACTGGCAGTTCTTGCACTGTTAGTACTGGGAAGATTAGTGCCAGTCTTTGCCGATACGACTTCGGGTCTTTCAGCCCCGACATGTTCCGTTAATGATCTCGCGAAGGGGACTCGAGCCGCCGAGACATCGATAAGCCAGGTGGCGGCCAAGGATGCGGCGGCTCAGACTTTGGCACAATACGCTATGGAATACACGCCTCTATTCAACAGCATCGTGTACCATACGACCTGGACCTCGAATTGCGTTGTCTCAATCGAGAGCGTTGTTGTCGCCTACGATCTGAAGGCGGCAAATGGAACAACGGCTTACACGCTTGAGATCACAGAGTCTCCTTCCCTGACCAGCATCATCAGTGTTCAATTGTACCTTCCTGAATACCATTACGTGCACGGGAACGATGACACAACTGACCACGTCGCTTGGTCGGGTTACGAATACTACGAAAGCGGTGGAATCACCGAGGCTTCTTCATCTTGGTACGTGCCTTACATCGGCGGCTCTGGAGGTCCCAGCAATTTGTTCGGGCAATGGTTGTAGGTTTTCATTCTGGGTTGGGACTGAGGACGCAACTGGCGCGAATGACGACAACTTGCCCCAGACCGGTACGGACTCCAAGTGCAACAGTTCTTGTTCATCTCCTTACACTTATAACGATTGGACCGAGTTCCTTCCTGACGGTGCAGTCTCCTGCCACAATGTGAGCCCCGGTGACGAGATGGGCGGTGAAGTGACTCAGCTGAATGATGGCGAGTACTACTACTGGGAAGACAGCGTCTACGACTACTCTGTAACCCCGACTCAGGGCTGTACAGCAAACTCGTCCAGCGGTTACATGAACACGGCAACCTATGCGGACTTCATGGGTGAAGCAAACCCGGGTGAGTACGGCCTGCCTGACTTTTATGGTACAGGTGGCTCTGGCTCAGGTATGGAGGTATTCGATGGATACTATTACAGTGGGGGGAACGCGATCGAAATCGACAATAGCCCCGTTTCATCAACATCATCATCCATCTTTGACTACATCGATGCAACCACAAACAACAACAACTATACGTACTCCTGCAATACCCTCAGCTCCCTACCAGTCAACGTTTGCCCTACCGAGGTAAGCAGTGGGGCCTTCGATGAGACCTGGGAGACGTCCGATGGCATCTGACAGATGGACGCCTTCATAGGAAACTGCTAAAAGTCACTTCTTCGGTATCGATATTAGATTCCGATTCGCTTGAAGCAACGGGCTGACGGCTTGACGGGAACTTCTCTCGGGGTCTATCGGTTCGTCTATAGACGAGGTCCAACCCGTTTGTCGGATATTCAACGAGAATTGAAGATGAGTTCATCATCGGTCGCCGAATATCATCTCCAAAAACTGGTCCGAATGGGGTTGGTCAATGAAGTGGGCGATGGATACGTCGCTAACAGCGTTGTCTTCGAGAACATGATAAGAATAAGAAGAACCGTTATTCCATTGTGGGCGGCCTTTTCAGCATTTTTGGCCACATCGTTGACTTTGCTTCTGACGCTTCTTCGACCATCCGTGTTCGGTACTCCGTCATACCTCTTCTCTCTGTTTACGATTACTTCATCACTACTTGTTTCTGTTTATGAATCCCTCACCGTGTCGAGCCGAAGAATCTAGCAAAAATCATGGACGCTGAACTGATAGATCCGCTCAGGCGCTTTGAAGGTGATACAAGAATTTGCCATTATTACATAAGATTTTGATATATCTACTAGCAATCAATTTGCTAATGCGTAGCAATATAGTTCCGGCCATTCTACGTAGTTGCGATGTCTGAATATTCGCATCGGATCATTGCGGGAGTCATAGCTGTAGTGCTCGCTACGACGTTGGTGGCGGTCGAAATCAGTACCCTCTACCCATCAAATGGCGTCACCACTCAATCCACCAGTTCGCTGGGGAGCCTTGCGAACACCACGACCAAAGCCGTTAGCGCAACTTCTTCTAACGCGAGCGCAAGCATCAATACCATACAATCCTTCAGTCGGAGTTCCGCCGCTGGTCCACTAGTGGCGGACTTCAATTCGACTGTGAACGTGAATGGACTCGAACTCTCGCTCTCTATCAACGCTACCCGACTGACGGTAGGACAGTCCATTTGGGCCAACGTCTCGCTGTACAATACTCTGCCCCAAGCCAACAGCATTGCTGCGAGCGACGATTGGGCGCTGCAAGGCATCGCGATAAGCTTCTGGCCGGATTGTAATCCGGTGAACGATAGCCTCGTGGGGGCAGCGCAGGCGGTGGTTCTCCAAGGCTTCTATACGATAGCGAATATATCGCGGGTGGCAAACAGCACGGTTTCCGGAGGCACGTGCCACGAACCTAGTCCCGTAAACCACGTGATCTTCCTGCCAAGCAGTTCGCGAGTCGATCTAGTCAGCTATTGCTGTGGACTGGCCAAGGAACCGGTGAACCAAACTTCCGGTCCATATTCTCTTTCGACGAGTTTCACGACCAATGGTTATTGGGATCTGGGCGCCAATTCGCAGCTGTTGGAACCGCCTGAGGTCTATAGCAACCCGAGTGAGCTCAATAGTAACCAGAGTCCTGTCGCGACATCCTTCGTTCCTGGGACATACACGATAGCCGTCGCAGATTGCTGGGGGCAGGCCGTGATCCTGCATTTCGAAGTGACAGGCTAGCGAAAAACGAAGTCAGAACCCACGCAAATTCACTCGCAAGAACCCAAATCCTATTCAGGCACATCGAAAATGCCTTTGGTGACCTTACGCCCAGTCACCTAACCCAAATCTGACCTGAGCGTATGTTGGGCTAAACAGGCGGCTCTGTTTCTAATCCGCACACGAAGGGGCTCAGTTGTGCTCGGCAGTTGGGGGCTTTTTGAATTGTGATGGAGTGGTTATTCAGAAGGATTCGCTTAATGTTCGACTATGTGGATTTGAACCCAATTGCGTTTAAGAACCGGCGACCGCACAGTTCAAATTCCTAGACCGCACTCTTCATCAGGACATTGGAACACGGTGACTGAAAACCTATTAATAGTAAGAAAGTAAAGCGCTCATACGAGTAAGTATGGCCCAGGAAGAAGAACTGCAGATTACCACAATCAGTGGGAAAGGACAGGTTGTAATTCCCCAATCTCTAAGAAACGCATTGAGGCTAAAGCCTGGAACGAAATTCCTGGTCTTTGGAAGAGGCGATACCGTTGTGATGAAGAAGCTCGAACTCCCTGATGTCAGGAGGGAGTGGGAGGATATATTCAAGATGATGGATAAGAAGGGATTGAAACTCTCAGAGAGACAAGTCCAAGAAGAGGTAGCCACAATTCGGAGAGAAAAGCACAGAATCAAGTGATTGGATGTATCGGGTTGTCCTCGACACCAACGTAATTGTTAGTGCTGCAATCTCTAAGGGCAAACCTAGAGAATTGCTTGACCGCGGAATAGAGAACCGATTCTCTCTTGTGATATCTGAATTCATCCTGAAAGAAACCGAAACTGTGCTGCGCAGACCGAAATTCAAGACCGGCGAAGACGAGATTCAAAGAGTCGTTCTTGCACTAATGCAGTCTGGCGACATGGTGAGAGTCGAGTCAGATTTCCGAGCGATTGAGAGTGATCCTTCCGACAACATGATTCTCAACACAGCTTACGATGGACATGCAGATTTCATTGTCACAGGCGACAGGGCTCTCCTTCGCCTGAAGAGGTTCAAGAAGATCAGAATCCTATCTGTGTCTGAGGCCTTGAATCAGACTTAGAGACGCAGTGCACTTGCTAGAAGAAAATCTGAACTGGCTTCGGCCTTCGTCCGCTAACGTTGTCCGCTTCCGTAACTGACGGTTTGTACCCGTGGATTTGAACTCAATTGCGTCTAAGAACCGGCGACCGCACTTAACTCTTCGCGTCCAAGACAGCATCGGGTTCAAAGCGGGAGTTGGAATCCGTAACACATTGGATTGCGGCACAGAACTCCTGAAGCCCGCGTCGGGGAGACTGAAAGCCCTGGGAGTAACCTTGGCGCAAACGTGGTCGTCTCAAACCCTGTCAAGAACAAGGAATATCGTATTATGCGCCCCAGATGGCCGATGTAACCGCTTACTACGGCATGCCTGGATTCAGCTATGGTTCCAATTACGACTTCGGAATCACGGGAAGCGTTTACATTTAGCACAACGACTAATGATGGTGATGCCACCCTGTTCTCCGACGGCTCATTCAACACCTATCACATGGCGTTGGACGAATACACAGAAGCCTATCCAGATTACAGCACGAGTTCCAACACCTTCACTGAATACTACGACCAAAGTGTTTGATCCAACAGGATCGGGCCGTATGGTGAGTATGGGGAAACGTAGATTACGGCAATTTTTCCTCGTTGAACTTTGTAGCCAAGGATTTATGAGAAGCGATTCTGAAAAGGTTCCCATGTTTCCGCGGTCGAAACTCCTGCCAATGGTAACGCTGATGCTGTTCTTGCTTCTGGCAAGCTTAGGGTTCTTGGCCTTTCAAGAGTTTCTGCCAACTCTTCAGCACCCAGCTTTCCAGTTGCCACCGTCGCGAACTGTCCAGGCAATCTCATCGCCGTAATTTCAACCAGCGTCATCCCAAAGGCATCCAGCTGGCAATAAGTTCATCACAGTTCCAGAGCCTTGCCACAGGAGGGTCAGTGTGCTACAATGGATATCAGATTGCCTATAAGAGCCGTTCGAATGGCACGATCGTGGAGCAAGAACTCAATCTTGCGTTCAACGTGGGCAATCAACCCATTGGCGTAGAGGAGGACGTGAATGCCACGCGGGTTGTAGGTGCTTTCCTGATCTCCTCGCCTATCATTAGCCCAGACGCCCCTCCTAGCCAATGAAGAATGATGCAGGCCTCAATTTCAGTAGATAGCGAACTTTAGGGCCCCAGCACTGACCTCGTGATCACGCCGTAGATGCGATGTTGCGGACGCCGCCCAAGTGAGTAGGGTCATCTAGGGAAAAAATTCGTCGATTGCGCGCCCTCCGAACAGACATTGACTAGTCCTAGACTGGGGGAATATCCGTTGGGCTGCTATGGGCTCGCGAGAAGGCGGGAGGGAAAGGACACGATGAAATCAGCTATTTATCATAAACACAGCGTGTTTCAAGATATACCCTGTTCTCGAGGTGTCTATGGAAGTCGGCCCGAAGGCTTCTGATGTACGAGAACGCGATCACCGAGAACACCATCGACTGCCTTCTCGATTGCATCAGGATGTGTGGAACATCGAAGATACTCACAGACCAGGGACCCAGTTTTACTGGGTGACGAGAGGGGAGTCATCTTTCGACAGGAAGCTCAACGAGCTGGAATCAGCCACATCATGTCGGGTATAGGCAAGCCTAGGACGACCAGGAAGATCGAGAGGTTCTTCGTAACATGTTCCGTAGAGCCATGGAGGTACAACACACTGGACGGCTTCATCCAATGCTACAACTAAATCAGACGATACCAATCAGTCGACTACCAGACACTCACAGGACGCCATGGGACGAGCGTCCTACAGGTCGTGACATAAAACACCCAGAAGAATGTTACATAATGAATATATGGAACACCAATCCGTAGCATTACCGCAATCATGAACGTCTGGTCCAGGCATTGTCAAAATCGTAGGTCGGAGGAGCGCTACCTGTAACCGAGGGACTAGAGTGATTTTCTCACGTAGCGGAACAATCGGTGGAAACTCCTGGCTGGAAATTTCGACGGTTCTTTGTCTTTTCGCAGTTCTCATCGCGGCCAGATTTGAACCCGTATTGGCAACTGCGACAAGCGGTGGGTCCACCTCTGCATCCACCTGTTCTGCCAAAGTACTCTCGGAGAGTACTCAACAGGCAGCGGTCAACATCAATCAAGATGTAGCCAAACAGCTGGCCGCCCCAGTTCTGGCCGCGTACGCAATAAACTACAGCAGTAGTTCTTTCGACAGCATATTCTATCGGACAACCTGGGACTCTTCATGCAGCATTTCCATTGAGAATGTCAGCGTTGACTACAACCTCATGGCGACAAAGGGGCACCTACGTGCTTGAAGTAACCTTGAATCCAAGCCTTACGACGGTTCTGGGGGCTAGTGTCTACCCACAAATCGCTCATTCCTCTTATCCAAACAGCATGTGGTCGGGGGTAGAGTACAAGGATTCGTATGGTTATGGCATGTATTATGACGGGGCCGACTGGAATGTGCCGTCGGTAAGTAGCGGTGGTGCCGATTGCAGCAACTATGAGAACTCTACATGCCTGGTTTCAATGTGGGTTGGCGAAAGCACGTACGGGGAGCAAACCGGGGCATACCTTGATCAGACGGGCACGGATTCTTACTGCTATGGGTCATGCTCCAGTCACTACTACGTCATGTGGTATCAGTTCTGGGAAGACCTCTACCCTACTCAATACTACAACCTTTGTGATTACATTGGCTCAGGCAACACAATTGAAGCCTACGTTACCGAAAGTACGTATGACAGCGAATACTACGAAGCAAGCATCTATGACGCTACGACACTACAGGGCTGCACCGGCTACGAGCCGAGCAATTTTGCCATGGGTGAAGCATACTACGCCAAATTCGAGGCTGAGTGTCCCTGGAGTAGGGTCAAGCGAGGCCTCCACTTCGTATGGGATCCCAGATTTCAGCCAGATTAGTGTGACGGGAGGTTACTATTGTAGTTGGGAGGAATACTGTTACACAATCACTAATAGCCCCAACTACTTCGACTACATCGACTTGGACCAGAGCCAAACAGTGTCCTGTAGTGGAGGAAGTGGCAGCCCGTATTATATGAACGTCTGCCCGAGCAGCGTGGACTCAAGCGGCGACTTCACATTGACGTACGAGAACGACTATGGCTATTGAAACGTTCAGTAAGAAGTAGCAATACAAGTCCCTGCTTCTCGAAAGGGTTTGTTGGTGGAGTACGGTGAAGTATTCGCGCGAAATTGCGGTTGGAATACTTGTTGTGCTCATCATCACATCACTTGTAGTCAAACTGAAGGGAGACTACTCTCCGCCAACAGCAACTAGTCCGTCATCTTCAAAATCAGAGTCTTCAACGAGTCAAATTACATCTACGAATTTCTCGAGCGCGTTGGAGGATACAAAATCGGCGACCAATCCAAGTGGCCTTCAATTGACCCTTTCGATTAACGCCACTCAGTTGACCGTCGGGCAGTCGTTGGAACTCAACATCTCTCTATTCAACACTTTGCCTGTTGTAAATACCATTCCCACTGCAATGGAATGGCCATTCGGCGGTGTCTCATTCGCAGTATGGGGAGATTGCTTTGGAACGGCCACCCCTTCGAAGAATATCTTTGCTGCGCCCGTCTACGCAGACGTGGTCAAGGGAGACTATACCCTTGACAATATTTCGAGCATAACGAACTCGTTCCACGCAACGCTCAGTTGTGAGGAAGGCAACGGGGTGATAGATCACGTAGTGTTTCAACCATCGAGTTCTATTGCGAACCTCACGGGCCTCGTGAATGGCCTTGCACCGCCACCAACGAACGAGACTTTGGGTCCAATCAGACTGGCGAATTACTATGTCACCGACGGATCTTGGAATGCGTCCTCTATTATGGGATATATTGCATACGTGCGTTATACCCCTTCAATCGAACCTCCTGTTGCTACTCCCTTCGTTCCTGGAGTATACACGGTGGCAGTATGCGACGAGTGGGGTCGAGCCGTGATTCTGCATTTCCAAGTCACTTGATAGCCACGCCGGTTTCAAGTTGGATTTAAGCTAGAAAAAATCGGATTGCTGCAATAGCTTACCAATCAGTTGTGCGCCCCCTCGAAGTGCATGGTCCGTGCGCAGATCCAGACCAGGCTACCTTTGATTGACCTTTCATCGCATTCGAGCATAAGGGTTTGAACCCTCGCAGTTAGCGGGCCTACAACGGATGTTAACCTAGCTTTTCATTGGGATCATCTTATTGAGACGTGGGCATAATTTATCCAATTAGGATGGTTCAGCTTCCAAGCATGTGCTTGAGAGCTCTCAATGGTCTCCCTCTGATATGATTGTGGCAGACCATGTGCTGGTACAGCAGAACCGACAAGAGGACGAATGTCTTCGTTTTGTCGAATCTTCTCACGGGGAGCGGGTCGATGCCAAAGACGTCCTTGATCTGCTCTATCCATGGCTCGACGGATTTGGTCCTCCACGGATAGACAAGCTGTCCGAGCTCTGACTCGTAGAAGAACACGAGCTCGACCCTGTGTGGATGCGTGTTCTCATACCTCGCTATGGGGCAGGTCGAATCCTCTATGCCTCGAGAGCTCGTAGAGTTCGTCTACGTCGTACCTTTCGTCCCCATCGACGTACCTGACGCCGCGAAGTGACGCGGTGACCTGCCGTATGTCTTGCTGTCAGCAACGTTCGCCGTAATGAAATCCGCCGATAGTGGAACCATGAACGAATGGAGCGCATTGTCGCTCGGAATCCTCATCCAGATCCTGACTATAAAGCACCTGAGCATGACGATATGCGGGTAGACATACGTCTGCCTCTCTTCTTCTTGGCGGGTATTGTTGGCCAAGGAATCAATTCGATTAGACGTAGAATCCCAATAAGGAAGGACTCGGAGAGCAACATCCTCCTAGGAAGTGTCCTACTCTTGGGAGCCATTGACCAATGAATCTCATGAGATAGGAGACCCTTAGCAAGCCATCTCAACCAGAATTGGCTATGATGTCAGGCGAGAATTATGCTCAAGTCTCAAATAATTAATTGCATCCCTTCCGGCCCCCTACTGCTATCATAGGAACTGCGGACGAGGGAGGCCTCTAGGGCGAGGCTCGATCTGCAAGGCTTCACAAGCTGAAGCAGACTCACAAGGGGGGAACAATTCCAGCTACAGTGCAGTCCGGCCTGCGGGATGTGGAGATATTGCGCAAAACGAAATAGAGGTTACTGAAGATGACGACGAATCTCAAAGCAGAGCCCAAGTCAACCGGCTAAATCAGGCATGGGCCAGCTTTCAGACGTGCGCAGCGGGAAGATGCATCTT
This sequence comes from uncultured archaeon, assembly GCA_963799775.1. GTDB lineage: Archaea > Thermoproteota > Nitrososphaeria > Nitrososphaerales > Gagatemarchaeaceae > Gagatemarchaeum. Next base: position 1,394,452 of record CAWCYD010000003.1, on the reverse strand, counting down.
CTATTTCTACTGGTTGGCTAGACGATACCTACGTAACGCGGCTTCATTGCGAATTTATAGATCTCTAATCGTGAGAACGCCGAAGAGAATTGTTCAGGCAGGCGGCTAAGACTAATTTCGGTGCGGCTCTCATTCTTGTAGTTCTCGGTCTTTTGATGGTCTCAAGAATCCCATCACTGAACGCTACGCCGTCTTCGGCATCCAATTGCACTACCGCTGCCCTAAGTCAGGGCAATCAAGAGGTTCTAGCGTCAATCGACCAGAAGCTCGCAAATACCACTGCATCCCCTGTTGTTGCATCTTATGCAGCGGCAATTTATAGCATCTCATTCAATAGTATCTTTTTCCTCGGTCATTGGGATTCGAACTGCGTCGTGTCGTTGCAGAATGTAGGGGTCGCTTATACACTCAGGGCCGAGAATGGATCAGAATATACCCTTGAAATGATTGAGAACCCAGCAGCAACTACCGTTCTTAACACCTTTATTTATCACGGCTCAATGCATACGACAGAAAACAGCGAAAATTACGTCGGGTACGAATACTTCGAGGCGCATGGATTTTCCTTCAATTCAGCAGATTGGTATGTCCCCGAAATCGAAGGGCCCGGATATTCGGGCGGAAGTCCGGGTTATAACCTGTGCGATAGTCCTGACTACGATTATGAGTGTGAGTTCAGCTTCTGGGTCGGCGAGACTGACGCTGCAGCGTATCATGCCGGATACATAGCTCAGGCTGGCACCGATTCCTATTGCCAAGATGAGTGCTCAGATTACACCTATGGCTACTATCAAATGTGGTATGAATTCTATCCTGGCACTCCAACTCTCTGTTACGACGTTTCCGAAGGCGACCATGTCTCCGCCCAAGTCAACCCTATTGGTGACAATGAGTATGAAGCCTCAATTTACGACTACGCCTCTCAACAAACGTGCGGAGGCGATTCGTCGAGCAGCTATGGATTGGGAGTTGCTCACTATTCGGATTTCATGGGAGAGCGCCCCTCATACGCAAGTGGCGGCTATTACTACGGCCTGCCCCAATTCAGCGAGCTATCTGTATTCAGTGGACTTTACGAGGACACTTCTGATAATGAGTACAGCATCGGAAGTGGCTATGCCTATATCGATGTCATGAACCAATCGACATCTACTTACTCGTGCCAAGGCAGTACCTACTATTGGAACGTATGCCCCAGTGTCCCGTCCGGCGGTGATTTCACCGAACTGTACGAGACCTCACAGGGAGAATAACAAAGAGCATGAGTGCCAGAGTCTGAGGTGCAGAAAGGACTTGACTCATCAACTCGCAATGTGGAATTGGGAGTCAAGCATATTCAAGAGACTAACGATAACAGTGAGCGACCCCCTTTGAAGTGCTCTCGATGATGCCAAAACGTTTCCACTCGATATTAGCAGGGGTCATTATTGCCATTATAGTCGTAGGCGTTACTGCGGTTGAGCTCAACAAACTCCCAGCACCAAACAGGTTGGTAGACTCAACGAGCATGTCGCAGCCTTCCTCAGGAATTCATTCAAGCGCGACATCATCTACGATCAATTCAGAGGGAATTCAGTTGTCTTTGTCCATCAATGCAACAGAACTGGTTGAGGGACAATTTCTGGAGGCCAATGTGTCCCTCTTCAACACTCACCTTCAGCTCAACACAATTTCAACATCGGATAACTGGCTTTTCCAAGGGATTCCGCTCGCCATGTGGCCGGACTGTTTCTACACCAATGCATACGTCTCAAACCCTTCATACGTTAGCACGCATCCCTATGCGCCTGAGAACTTTACGACTGCTGCCGAGGTTGTCGTGTTGAAGGGAAACTTCGTTATGGGTAACATTACGAATGCTGCCGATATCTACATTCCGCGCGTCAATTGCCATGAAGTCCAGGACGTAAATCAACTGAGCTTCGGTCAAAATAGCTCACAAGCTAGTCTTATGTCTGGTGTTACAAATGGTACGTCCTTGGGTTCGTACGAAATTGCCAACAGTTTCTCCACTGGGGGATACTGGGATCTTCTGAACAATTCCCTTCGTGTTGGAGGATTTAACCCGCTAACGAATACCTCCATTCAACAACCTCCGTTCATCGATTATGGCCGACAACAGAGCGAGCTTACACCTACTGTGACTGCCTTTGTCGCCGGCGTTTACACAATCGCCGTTGCCGACGAATGGGGACAAGCTGTGATATTACACTTCAATGTGCGCTCGTAGAGCGGATTCTCTTAAATAATTAATTGCATCCCTTCCGTCTCGAACGTTCAGCAATTTTCGCTAACCGAATCTGGATTTGAACGCAATCAGGTCTAAGAACGACTCGACCTGAACGGAAAAATCGGTAGCCTTCATTCGGCCGCCTTCCCCCAAGTGGAACGGGGAGGCCAAGCTTGGCTTGTGCTCGTCCAGGCACTTATGTCACACGCCACCCGTAAAAAGACGGCCGGAGCGCTTTTGCGCCGGCCGAAGATGGCTGTTTAGACCCAGAAACGGTCCAAGAACACACAAGGTGGGAGGGTGAGCAGACAATGAAATGGTCCAAAAAAAAGAGAGAGGCGGATACGAATCATATCCGCAACGGAGCTCCAGAATCGTCAGACGACGGGCCTGATTCCGAGCTTGGACAACTTCCAATCCGTAGTGACCGCTGAGTTCGCGCCGACCTCCAGGCCCGCCGCCGCAATCATAGTGTCGAAGTAGGAGGCTCGCCATGTCGCCGCCGTCATGAAGAACTGGGTGGCACGGGTGAGCACGCCAGGAGTAATTAGTAGAACCCTGCTTCCGGGGATGATGAGTCACTGGAGCCTCGACTGGTCCTCGAGCCTCCCCTCGACAGCGTTAATGATTTGTAGCTGCACGGGAACTGCCACCGCCCCTTTTCCGCCTTGCTCCCTTCTTCATGGGGACAATCTCTGTGAATAGGTATTTTTCCGCGTCCCCGTCCCTGTGGTTCTTGAACGCGTCCCCTATCTGGTCTCTCAGCTTGGAGACGAGCCTCTCGGCCTCTGCCCTTGTGGGCGCCTTCTCCCCTTCCTTTCGCGCCTTAGGTTCCATGCCCTTGAGCTGCCGAAGTTGCCGCGTCCTGATAAGGATTGTCGGGGGCAGTCGGGATGTATCAGGTCAAAGACCTTCTTCGTCCTATCCTGAGGTAAGGGTCCAGCCGGAGCCTTCCGCATGCCTGCCGTAAACCCCGGCGAGGATCATCCCGTTCTCTCCCGGAGACACTGAAAGGTACGAGGCCTACGCTAGGCCTGAGGTATCGGGTTTGTCGGTATTCAGAGAGAAAAAGATGGAATACAGGTGTGAAGACTCGTTCAGCATTTAACGCGGGTCAGTGAGGTTGCCATTTTCCAAGACAGCTTCTTGTCATTGGCAACCCCTGAGAGGCCGATTTGGCAACCTTGGGCCTTATTTGGCAACCTCAACTCTTGCAAATGGCAAGGGCGTTGCAACATGGGGTGGCAACGTTCGCCGGATCACAGTCGATACGCTCTGCTTTGACTTATTATCTCGAGATCCATGCTGCGTTCCTTCGCGTGCTGGACACCAGTTCAAAGTGAACGCCGTTACGGATATCCACCCAGTTAACAGGCGTCGGGAGCCGATGATTCGAATGGAAATCTGTGCGTAGCTTTTGAGGCCAGTCGTTTTGATGTCTGTCGGTAGAAGCCTGACAGTTAGCCCCACCCTGGCTATTGCTATTCTTCTCGATTTGTCGGCGGCAACAGGAGCCTCTCTGCCATCTTGACCCACTCTGAACGTAACCTCTTCGCCCCTTCGATGGCCCCTCCCAGGGCATCCAGGTCCAGGTAGAGTCCTAGAGCTGCTTGGATGATGTCCCTCGCTTGCTCGTCTGAGAGCGCTTCCCACTGCCACTCTCCCGGCCTCTCGAAGTTCTCAGGAAGACCGCAGCGATGCGCCTGCTCCAGGGTCAGCCCTGCGACGTGGAACTGGAGGACATCTTGAGATTCGTCCATCCATTGCTTGACGTCCTTGAGGGCGCTGTAGGGTATGGCCTTTCCCTTCGCGTCGCAATCCCCGAAGTACAGGATGGTGATCGACTTGCCGCTCTTAGCCATGGCTAAAAGGTCGTTCGCGACCTGAAACTTCTTCTCTATCGAGTAGTCTCCCCTGAAGGGTCGAGTCGTGATCCTCCACGGCCCTCTCACATAGTGCTCGAACTGGCCGTTCATGGCTTCCGCCTCGAACCAGACCTCCGGATAGAACGGCAGGTCGTCCCAGATCCCTACCGCCGGCGGTTTTTCCAGCATCTGGAGATAGAACTCCCTCTTCGAAGCGACGCCGTACCCGGCGTAGTTCACCTGCCTGACCGAGTCGGACAGGGTGTTGGGGGCCCAGCCCTCCCGGAACCCTTTCCTCCAGGTGCTCTGGGTCTGCTTGAAGGTGCCCCAGGCCGACTTTGGCAGCCTGTACTTGTCCATCACCCTGTAGAAGCACCAGCGTGTGCTGGGGGAGTAGTCTAGGGCATTGATCTCCTCGAGGAGCCATCTCATGATGGGGTTCCAATCGACCCTGGCGCGCTTGGGCGTGGGGATGCCTTGTGCCATGAATGAGGAGCTGGCGACTATGTCCTGATCAGGCTTCGTGCTTTCCGCAGCTATGCCCATGTACTCCTAATCATGTACGCCTTATAACGGCCAATGAAATCTGATAGCTAACCAGAAGGGCAACGTTCGACCATCGAAACAGCAGATGTCCGACTCTCGAGCACAATCGGAAATGGAGATCTGCTCGACCCTCGAACCTGTCAAAGCTAGAGTTCGGAGCCGTGGGCTGGAGAGCCCCTGAAAGTGTCCGACTAGGCTGAACGGAGCACGATGGTGAACACCGTTAGTCCTCCCGGGTTCCTGATCTACCTGGCATCGGGGATCACGGTATTAAGAAGCGGTCGATCCTCGCAATTTTCCTCCGAACACCACAGCGAGCGGGGGATGGGAAGCCATCCGTATAGAGGTCGAAGACTTTCAAAAAACCCCCAAGGGGCAGGCTACTAACTAAGCCGCAACTCTCTACCGATTGGCCATTCGCTTCCTACCTCATGGATTCGTGGTCGACACTGCAGTGAAGGCACGAAAGGCAGAGGACGCCGACAGAGCCTAGCCGCCTGAGATGAGTCCCTGACACTTGTCTTTGGGCGTACACCGAGACAAGGCTCTTCATTACGACACCCTGCTGCAGTTCGGAAGGACAGGGGCCTAGGTGCTTCGACTTCCAGGGTCTCGCCCTCAGGCTATCTATTACCGACGCAGTCCGGTCGACCGCCTCCTCAGCCAAGACCCCTCTTGACCTGAGGTAGACGACGGCCATCCCGACGTCCAAGTCGGGGACGTGCCGGGTTCGATGGGGCCGTCTCCGCCTGAGATCTGACAAGAGTTCGTCCCCATCCCGCGGGCCGGCTTTCAGAGCCTCGAGTACCAGCTGGACCAGCCGTGACGGCAGTTCGGATGGAAGAGAGACCAGTCTGTAGAGAGGGAGGACGACGCGATTCAGCGAATCGCAATCGGTACAGGCCCAGAACACCTGGGACCATCTCGATCGTCCGCCCGTCTCGGTCTTCAAGTAAAGCGTCCTCTGGGGGGTCGCTGACCCGCAGTTGCCGCAGAGCCTCGTGCTGAGGCCTCTAATCTCGGTCACGAGGACTGAGAATCATTGTCAATATAACGCGCGGACGCAGAGTCCCGACAAGAATGAATGCTTACGCTTCGTTCATAGCCACCGCTCAAGGCCTCTTTGACGGCACGTTCCTACTGGAGCGGGCCTCTGTTTTTTGTTTTAGGGGGGTGTTGGTTTGCTAATGAATTAGCAGTGGAGAAGTAGGCGGGAGTATTTAACGCGGGCAGACCTTCCTGTCGGGTTTTCCTTTAAACCGATGGAAGTGGACATCTTTAGGAGATCAGGACGGCGCCAACGTGGACAGAGCGGTCGAAAGTGTGACCTTTGGAGGGGTCTGAGGACGAATGTGGACAGCAGGGCTGCCGAAACCGAGTCGCGAAGGTCATTGATGTCAACCCTGAAAGCCAAAGGCTTGACATCCTAACGTGGAGGCTTGACACTTTTCCGTCCAGGGTTGACATTCCACGCCAAAAGGTGACATCGCGGCCGGATGGGTGACATCCGAGCGCCGAAGGGTGACATCGATTTGCGCAAGACGGTGACATATCGGGAATGGGCGACACTCGAAAGTCGGAGGGTGACGTCGTCGATGTCCACCCTGAGCTTCGATGTCCACCCTAGCTGGACAAGGCTGGAGATGCCAGCCGTTGCCATGTCCACCCTTAGGCCAAGGGACAAAGCGCCCATATTCCCACCAGATAGTGACGAAAGCTTGATTCTATCCCGCGTTAAATAGGCAGAGCCAGAGTACAAGCATGGTCGAGGAACGTCACAAGGCCGAGAGAGGAGAGTTCGTAATGATCAGGAGAGCTGACCTGGAGAGGATTATGGCCCTCCTTTCGAGGCTGGAAGATCAACGTCCTAATCAAGCGCGAATTGCCACCTTTGTACGCCGAGCTGCAGAACAGGAAAGAGTATCATGAGGCGCTCAGGGATATCAGGCGAACGGAAACCTTCGTCCTTCCCTCGATTTGATGCTGAAGGAGTACCGGCGGTTCATTGCAGCTCTCAAAAGGTGACTACACTTTTTTCGGAGGGTTGTAGTCACCCAGGTTTGGACTCATGAAGCGTTCCGAGTTGAGGTAGCGGAATCCGTTATCCCGCGGTCTCATTGCGCCTCCGCCGAGCCTTCACTCAACACGTCACGTGCTAGCTCTTTGAAAATGCGAGGTTTGTATCTGCGGTAGGCAAGTACTTCACTTCCCTGCCAGTCTCTTTACGTCTGAGCAAATCGAAGTAGCAGAGTTTCTCCAGCGCGTTCCTAAATGCGGGCTGATTGTTGAAATTGAAGTCCTTGAACCCTCCCTGGTGGACTATGCCCTTTTTTGCTGTTCCTTCGAGAATTCTAATCCAGTTTGTCTGTATGCCAAGCCCTTCAATTCTTCGCCTAGCTTCTCCCACTAAGATGTTCCTTGCGGCGGTTTCGGTTATCGTCTGCGCACTGGGAACGGTCGCGTGATACTCGAAAATCATATCAGTAAGTTTCTTGAAGATTGCCCTCACCTCTCCATCTGACAATTTATACAGCCAAGACACTATCTCGTCCGGAGCCGGCGCTTTGACACCCTCCTTTCCATATTTTTTCACGCGGACATCTATCGCCTTTTTGACCTCGTCCAACGACAACGGATTCAACCTCACAGGTGGACCGGTCAGGACTTCGCTGACTCTATGTGCTCTGTTCTCCAGCGTGTGGACAAATCCGTCCTTGGCGATCAGAACCCACCAGACGCCTTTCTTAGCGAAGGTTATCATGTAATCGCGAACCACGTTCATGAACTCGACGGCATATTCTTCATCCAGCATGTCGAGGTTATTGACCGGTATGATGAACTTCACCCAGCCGAACCGGCTTGCCGCGTCGAACCATTTCCCTGCTGTGCTCAGTATGCTTGGCATCGCAGGGAGGAGTGGCGAAGACGGCGCCGCTGCTTTCCCAGCTCCCGCCTGCCCGCCAAATAGGCCGACATTGAGACCGCCCGAGAAACTCCATCCGGAATTCAACATCTGTGTTACCATCGCCTTTCCAGCTTTCAAATCAGGGTCGTGGTCGGTCGCACCGGACTTCGACAGCTCGAGGGGCCCTATGCAGGTGGAAAACGCAGACAATATGAAGCCTATTGGGTCAGTATTTGGCTGGACCTGGAGTACCTGAAACGACGGGAGACATGACTTGGCCTGCCACCTGTCGTACTGAACTACATTGACGAAACTTGTTTTCCCTACGCCCGCACGCCCTTCGACGACAATAATCCCGCCGGAGTCGCTTGCAATTGGCGTGACAAGCCTAGGAAGCTCTGCTTCCCTTCCAACGAACAGAGTCCTGTCTTCTTTGTTTACTGCTAGCGGGAGGAAATCGTATGGGTTCTTGCGGAAGCCGAACCATTCCCATACATTCTCGCCTTCTGGCATACGAGTAATTTTTAACAGACTAGCCATTTAAAGTTTAGAACTTTATAAAATCGAAGACAGAGGGCTGCTTATGTCAACCCGGCGGAGGCCTTGGGACTGGCCGGTCGGGCGAAAAATCGCTCTCTCGGAATCTAGGCGCGTAATCAGGGCTTCAACGAATCGTAGACGCCGACCGCTATGGCGAGGATGAGGAAGGCATTGAACACGTAGAACCAGGGCCCAAAGACCCACGAGGGAATCAGGAAATCCATGATGAGGAGGATGAAGATTACAAATCCTAGGCCCTCCGCATCGCTGTGCTTCTGCGCCGACCTCGACGTTTCGTACTCCCTCTCCATCTCGCGGTTGGCCGCTTCCTGGTTCAGCCTGTAAAACATGAACCTCACGCGGGTCATCGTACTTGTCGGGGCCAAGGGCATCGTACAGGGCCCTCTTCGCGGCGTCCGACAGGGCGGCATAGGCTTCGCTCATCTCCTTGAACCTCTCGGCTTCCGCTGCGTCCTTGTCGGGGTGGTATTGCAACGCGAGCCTCCTGAAGGCTTCCTTGATCTCGGCCATCGAAGCCGCCCTCGGCACCCCCAGGACCGCGTAGAAGTCTCGGGTCAAACCAGAGCCCCTCAGGCGGGAGCCGTGCCCCTCTGCGCCGTGGTGTCACCTGCTGCGTGGCTTTCCAGCTCGGAAGCCGGCGCCTTGAGGTATCTTTCCAAAAGGCCCCTCAGCTCCGACACCTCCTTCTTGGTGCTCTCCTGCTGAACCGCAATCTTGGCCCTCTCCGCCTGGTCCAAGGGCGAAGCACACCTGGGGCAGTAGAGCATCCCTGGGGAGGCCTTCTCCTGACACCTCGGGCAAATCACCGGGGAGAAGCTCGGCTTCGGAGGCTCGACGGGCCGCCCCGAGCCGTAGACCTGCCGGTACTTCTCGTCGAGGTGCCCGCCGGTGAGATGCACGTATACAGCCGGCATCTTGGAGGAGGCCGACCAGCCGTACATCAGACGCAACTCTGCGTCCGAGAGATACTTCGCATTCCTTGTTGCGCTCCCGTGACGAAACATGTACATGTGGATGCGAGATTTCTTGATCCCGGCCTTCTTCGCCGTGTCCTTTAGCATCCTCGAGCACGCCACCCAGCTCACAGGCTCGTTGAGGTGGTTGGTGCTCGTTGACAGCCAGAGCGGGGCCTCAGGGTCAGTGTTCCTGAACGGATGGATTGACATGTAGTCTGCGAGATACGCCACCGACGAAATCAACCTCAGGGTCCGGGAGCCCGTCTTCCCGCGCCGGATGTGCAGGATCGCCCCGGCGTCGTCGAACTGGACGTCCCCGAGCCGGATTAGCAGGAGTTCGCTGACCCGCGTCCCCAACTCCGCCGCCACCGCAATAATGGCCTTGTCCCTGATGCCATCCGCAGCCTTTAGCAGGGCCTCCACATCCCAGTCGGTGAAGAACTCGGGCTCCCGCCTTTCGCTGACCTTGATGCTCCCCCGCAGCCATCTCACCTCGTCCGGGAAGGGGGTGGTGAGGTCGGTGTCCCCGTATCTCACGAACTTCTGGAACCTCTTGATCGCCATGCGGAAGTCGGACATGGTCGCCGGGGAGTAGTGGCGCCGCGTCTCGCTCCGGTTCGGGCCCTTGACAGTGAATTCATAATCTGCGAGCCGCGTGATTAGGTCCATCGATGTCCTGGCGCCGGGCCTTGCCGAACGGCACGCGGATCAGCTGAGCGCAGCGGTGCAGCAGGTTGACGTACTTCGCCTGGCGCCCCAGTGATATCCCCTGGGGCTTGATGTGCTTCATGAAGGCTTGGATTGTCTTCCTGTCCTGGGGCTTTACCTTCGGGTTCCTCTTCGAGCTTCTTCTCAGCGTTCCTCATGTCATAGCCGTAGTCGTATATCTGGTCCGGGGTCATGCGGTAGGTGGGCGGGACCGCATTTAACGCGGGGTATCTCAGCAGTCGCGGATTGGCCATCGCGGCCTAAGCATCGCGGCGACCGCATCCATCCGTCTTAGATATTCTCTGTCTTGACTCCTAGACTCCTCGCCGCGTTCATCTGACCTTCATCCTTCGAAAGGAGGCTCGCACTCATCCTCTTCGCGAGAGAGAGATAAAGCGAGTCGTAAATTGCTAATGTCGTGCTCTCGCTCACTTCAAACGCGTCAAAGATCAGTTCGTCGTCTTGAGGAATCAGTTTGATGTTATTCCTTGAAAGCTCGAGCATGCTCGAGAGGGCGAGCTTGACCCCGTCGTCCTTCGTCACTCCTCTTCTTTTCGAGACTAATATTGCATTGGCGGACTCGACTCTTATCATGTCCACGCTGATGACGCCTTTCAGAAAATGCGCTTTGAGCCTCTGTCTGTCTAAGCCGTCCTCATTGAGGCAGAATGCGACAAGAGCAGAAGCATCAATGACCGCTGTCACGATCTTCTCGCACCAGCTTTGATGCTGTCCCGCGCTTTACTTTGGGTTGATTCTTCAACATTCTCTCGACTCGCTCCAAAGTATCCTCTCTTCTTGCCTGGTCAAGCCTTGCCTCTATGAAGGCTCTGATTTCGGACGGCCACTCGACCTTGTCTTTGAATTCCTCCATCTCTCTTTTCGTCTTATCTGGAATTTTTACGCTTACAACCGACATGTCGCATGCTTCCTCGGTTTACCAAATGGTCTACTTTCTGATAAACCTTCTCGCGCAGCACTGACCAACGAACGGAGTCAGCGCAAGCGAGACCTCGTTCGTCTACCAGCCAAAGAGCGCTGCCTAGAAAATTCCTTCCCTTTTCTGACCTCGAGACACCTATCCGGTCCTTGTCGTCCGAGGCGTTGCCCTCCTGACGAGAATCTGGTCGCCCCTTCGGACCCATACCAGACTCTCTCCCCCTTCGACCGCGGGCCTGAGCCTCAAGGCCTTCAGTATGTGCTTGGGGAACGCAGTCCTGCCACCTCTTCTCAACATCGTCTTCTTGTAACTCGACTCAGGGTGTCCCTTTCGAAACGATCACTGCGTCGCCTTCCAGAGTCCACAGAATCTTTGTTCTCCCCCGGGATGCCGAGTCTAGCTTCAGTAACCTCGTCACAGAGGTGGGGACGATCGTCGTTCCTCCTGGGGTGAGGACGGTGACCCCAAGAAGGACTTCACTCTTCATACGCTCCCTCAGCAAGGGCTGTCAAACACTAATATCTTCGGGCCACTTGCGCGTCTGCGTTGGCCATAACGGCCCAGGCGGCCAAAGCAAAGGAGGCGGCCAAGGGCAAGACGCACATCCCAGACTGGCAGATAACCGTCAACTACGTCGAGACATGCAACTGCGACTATGGGTGTCCCTGCAACTTCAGCGGAATCCCAAGCTACGGCTTCTGCCGGGCGATAGTCATGTTCAACATCACAAAGGGGCACTATGGGGACGTCACCCTCGAGAACATCCCGGTCGTGTACGTCGCCTCCTGGCCCAAGGCGATACACGAAGGCGACGGGCACTTGCAGCTCTACATCGGGGAGAACGCCAGGGGCAAACAGAGGGACGCGGTCGCGGCCATCATCGGCGGGAAGGCGAAAGGCAACGGGCACTTCGCGGTCTTCGCTGGCACGATGAAGTACTTCCTCGAGCCCAGGTTCGTCGAGGTCCGGTACAAGATCGACGGGAAGAACAGCCACTTCTCCGTGCCGGGGGTGGTCGACGTGAAGATAGAGCCCTTCAGGAACCCTGTCACGGGTGTCGAGTCGGAGACGGAGGTCCACATCCCAAAGGGATTCATCTGGCAGACCGCGAAGGCCTGCAAGAGCAAGGTCATGCGGGTGGTGAGCCCCAACCTCACCTTCGACGAGTCCGGAAAGAACGCGTTCTTCTGTCAGACGCTGAACTTCAAAGGCCCCTGACCCTTCAGAGGCCGACGGAAAGAAGCCCAAGCACGCCTGGGTAGAGGATGGACGCCAGCCCCAGGACCACGAACCCCACGGCGATCCCTCTCGTCAGCCAGACCGCACCCCGCAGCAAGACCTTCTCGAACGCTATCACCACGGCAAGGACGGCCATGAACGGGATGCTCATCAACGCCACGGCGAACATGACGAGCATGTAGGCCCAGCAGCAACCGACGCAGTATTTGCCATGCTCGAACCCCATCCTCAGGCTTCCGAACAACCCACCGTGGGAGTGCTGCGTGAAGAAGGCTATCGGCGAGACGCACTGCATCAGGAAACTTGACTTGCGGGGAGTCAGTTGGTATAGGCCCGCAACCACCAGCAGGAGCCCCGGCGCGATGGCAGCCAGAGGGCTGAGGCTCGGGGCTGCGGATGACAGGCTCACGGCCAGATAGACGCCGACATAGACCATCAGGCCTAGTCCAGCATAGACCGCCAGGTATCCGACAAGGAAGAGGGGAGTGCCCACGACCTTCGCAACCCTCGGATTCGGCTCGGCCTTGGTCGAGAATCGGTTGTAAAAGAGCACGATGGGGATCATCGCAGGGAACATCATCGCAGCCATTCCGTCCACCCAAAGGACTTCGAACAGCCCGACAGCGGACACAGAGAGTGAAGAGACTAGGGACGCGACTCCCATCATTCCTCCTGACATGACCGTCATTAGGGGCATGGCATAGACGACGACCAGCCAGGACAGGATGGACGCTGAGATGAGCAAGGTCGCGACCGCCGCCCCAAGCTTGTCCTTCGTGAGAAACGGAACCGGCCCACCCGGCGCGGCGCCTTCCATCGACATCGTCTTGCTTCGCCTACCCTTCAAACCAGAAAGCGGCCCAAACGACAGGTCAGAGTCGGATTTATGTCTGGCGAGCGAGTCTCAAGGATGTGTCTTGGCCCACGCGCCGGGATACCGCTTCGGCTGGTTCGCGAAGGCCACCAATTGATTCGCATCGACCCTGAGGAATAGGTCTACCTCGTCCCAGTGCATCTCTCCTCCACCAAACGCTTTCTTCCATTCCGGGCGGACCTCGCGGAATCCTTTTTCCCCCTTTCGAAGGAAGGCAACCTGTCCGTGGCCCATCACGAGGAGACGATTCTCATAATAGGTTGTGGCGACCTTCGGGTTCACCCAGAGTCGTCGCACCAGGGTCGACTTTGTGTTGGCGGCGAGGTAGAACTTCCCGTGGAGGAAGGCCGCGCTCCTCGGAGCCACCCTGGGCTCCCCCTTCTTGTTCACGGATGCTACGGCGACGAGCTTGACGCCTTTGAAGCCCGCGAGCTGCTCCGCGGAGAGTCGCTGGTCGGCGCTGTATGCAACCAACATCCTTTCGCGAGTCCTCTCGTAGCTCTCATCCAGTAGTCGCTGGAGCTCGGCGAGCTCTGCTTCTGTCTCGAACACAAGACCGAATAAGGTCGCTCGGTATTTAGCGATTGGTCGAAGGCTTAGGCGGCTTACAGGCCCAGTCCGGCCTTGAGCGTCTTGTATCGGTTCCTGAGCGTGACCTCGGTCACCTCCGCGGCCGCCGCCATCTCCTTTTGGCTCATCCCCCTCTCTCCCTGCAACCGGCCCGCCAGATACAAGGCCGCGCCGGCTTGTGCCATGGGATCCTTGCCGGCGGACAGTCCCTTGGCGTTCGCCTGGCCGAGTATCTCGTAGGCCCTCTTCATCGCCGCGGGAGATGCATCGACCGCCGAGCCTATCTTCGGTAGGGACTTAGCCGGTGTACTCGATCGGCATCCTGATGTCCATCCTGCCGAGCAAGACCCGATACGCTCGCGACACGGCCCCCTTGTCTATGTTCACCGCGGCAGCCACGTCCTTGAGGCTCCTGGGAATCTGCAGCTCCCTGCACGCCGCGTAGAACGAGGCTGCGGCGAGGTCGGCGGTCCTCCGCCCCCTGTTGATGCCCAGCTCGATGGCCTTCCTGTAGATGTAGGCGGCTTGGTCCACCACGTTCTCGCCCACCGAGAGCTTCTCGGCAAGGGCTCTCATCTCGTCGAACGCCTTCCCCATCCCCCTGTAGCCAGAGATCTTCGGCTGGCTCCTCCTATCCCAGACTCTCATCCTCTCGACGGTCGACCTCGCGCGGCCCTTGATCGCCCCTCCTCTGGCGTCGCTGTCAGACCGCCCGATCACGGTGCTCAGGCCCATGTGGGCCGCGATATGGAGGTCCGAGCGCCAGACGGCCGCGACCCACCCTCCCCATCGGAGACGAACTCCGGCGCCTCTTCTTCCTCCTTCTCCAAGAGGACGTAGCCGCAATTGGAGCAGACGAGTTCTCCGCTATCCGGATCCCTGATGAAAGGCCCCTTCCCACAGTTGGGGCACTTCGTCGGGATGTCGGGCTCGGCTTTCGCTGTCATTCTCGGCGCAGCTGCCCGCGGGCTTGCCCATTGATTTTCCTTGCGCAAGAAGAGAAGTGTCGTCATGAGCATCGGTCCGTAATCGCGCCACCTTTTTCTACGGTTGAGAAGCATCAATGAGCCATGGCCATCAAAGCTGGCGCATACGCCAACCTCCTGTCAGCGACCCTCAGTTGGTCACATGCTGACGGGGAGCCGGACGGCGTCGACGAGGCGGTGCTGCACAGGCACAAAGACGGCAGCTACACCCACGTCCTCAGAGTGAGGAAGGGAGTGGAGTTCTCCGAGCCCGTCACGCACAAGTTCTTCGAGGAAGCGTTCTACTTCGAAGGAGAGATGCTCAACACAAAGACCAAGAAGAGAATTAGAGCCGGAGACTATGTCTTCCATGAACCTGGAGAGGAGCACGGCCCCTTCAAGTGTCTGAAGACTTGCTTGATTCTCGAGTTCAGATATTACAAGTAGTTCCAGCTACCTGGCCCAGAGATAGAAACGGCATATGGCACCCGTTCCGCGCCTAAAATGACCTCTGATGCCTCCGATTGGCCATCTCTGGGCATTAGAACAATCTACTAGCACGATTTGAGACATTCATTATATGGAATCGTGGTCTACATGGCCTGCCGAGCGTGCACAGAACTCGGCAGCGTCCCGAAAATTCAAGGTGAGCGGGTTGGGAGCCGGGGGACTCCCAATCTGGCTCTCTTTTTCATTGTCGTAAGATCGATACGGGACAACCCTATGCAACCTACGTAGTTCGTTACCTGATATTAAAATCGCCCTCGCAATGTCCTAAGCATGCGCGAATCTTGGAAAGACATCGTCTCGCTTCTAGCGCCTGGCCTGCGCGATGAATCGACCGCTCGCGCTCCTTGAAGCCAAGCACTGCACGATGATTCTCATGTTCCTCAGGGAGAAGGAAGAACCCGTCCTGACAAAATCGATCATGGCGGCCATAGGGGTCCAGAACTGGGCGACTGTCAGGAAGACTCTGACAATGCTAGAAGACTCCGGCCTGATATTACGCCGGGAGAGGACGGTGGGTAGATATCACTCGAAGGCGAATCTCTGGCAGCTCGAGCCCAAACTCGGCTCCAAGGTCGCTTCTGAACTCAAAGAGATCGAGCGGAACATCGTGGACGCCCAATCGATGCGCGGCAGATGACGGCGTATGCCTTGTATTACGAGTGCTGCTTGAGTGCTCAAGGTCATTTCTCATCAAGAATCCATCTCGTGTTCGATAAGATAGTTTCTTCCATCACCGGTAACTAGTCCGACACATCTTTCTCAGGTGTCACGATTATGGTCGAACTCTTCAACGTACTGAGCGCCGCACACGCGCCTCAGATTCTTCTCTTCCTTCACCGGAACAGGGAGCCTGCGCCGACGAACCGCATCATGAACGCTATCGGGGTGAGCAACTGGGGGACCGCAGCCAGCTCGCTTCAGAAGCTCGAGGAGGCGGGACTCGTTGTCATGCGGGTCGGCTCCGTAGGCCGCTACAAGTCAAGGGCGAGGCTCTGGGCACTCGAGCCCAACCTCGGAGTGAAAGTGGCCTACGTCCTGGAAGAGCTGAGTCGAGTGGGGAGCCAACACGCTCGGACATCCCTCGAAGCCCCCAAAGGTCTGGAGAGAGTCGGGATCGCCGACCTGGAACTGGCCAGGGAGAAACTCGCGACCGTCGTGCAGGAGATCACGAGCAAGGTCGCGCCTGTGCTGGCGGGCGCGGGCTAGCGCCGATTCCTCTTGTGGCGCCCTCTAGGCGGGTTCATCGCGACGACATCGAAGAGGATCTGCCTGTAGTTTATCGTGAGGGTTCATCGCGTAGAACTGGACCATAGATCTCCATCTCGTGGAGGTTGTGCGCGTTCTTCTCGTGGAGCTCGAACCTCTGGAACGAGAGGCAGTCGTCGAGGTAGGGCCTCAGCCTGGAGACCTCTGGGTTCGCCACGATCTCGGGAGGGATCAGGTCCCTTCCGGACGAGCTCAGCAGGTCGTTGAGCGACTCTCTCGCGGCGAAGTAGTTCTTCGAAGCCTCCTCGACGAAGACGGGGTAGATCCCGTGGGTGACCATCCTCGCCCTGAACGACCCCTGCGTGTCCTCCGACCACCTCTTGAGGAGGTTGGCCTTGATGTTCAGCTCGTTCGACTTGTCGAAGCCGTAGAGGAAGTGTCGGGCGAGGCCCTCCAGCTCGGTCTTCCACGCGTGGTTGAGCGAGTCTCCAAAGGCGCCGCTCGCCAGGAAGAAGCGGGCCATGTCGTAGTCGCCGGAGATGAGGGCGCTGGAGATCATGTGGGCGAAGTCGGGGTCGTACGGGATCTCGCTCATGATCAGGCCCTTCTCGGTTATCGCGTGGCTGCGGCCGTCGATCGCGCCTATCTGGACGAGCCAGTCGTCGGCGAACGCGACCTCGCGGTGGTTCACCTTCGACATGAACTCCAGCTCGGAGAGCCGCAGCCCGTACTTCGACATGAGCAGGACCAGGTCGAAGGGCGTCTCCGTCTCAAGCGCCTTGCGCACGGGGATGGCCTCGATCTTCTTCGGGACCATCGTGTCGCTGATTATCACGGCCCTGCCAGGCTTGAAGCGCCCTATCCTCCCCATCATCTGCAGGAGCGAGTTGTTGTCTATCTTCTTGTAGTGGAGCGTCTTCTGCCCTTCCTTCTCCTTGCCGTCGATGACCTCGTTGAAGATCAGGACGTTGTCGACGTAGATGTTCACTGAAGAGGCGATGACGTTCGTCGCGAAGATCCTCAGGTTCTTGTCCGTCTCCGCACGCAGCTGGATCTTGTTGATCTCCGAGCCTTCGAGCCCGCCGTGGATGTACACGCCCCCGTAGCTGGACGCGTATTTCTCCACCAGCCGCCTCGTCGGCAGGAAGACGAGCCACGACTCGTCGTGTGGCTGGTTGAAGAGGTAGAGCGAGAGTTTCTTGAACATGTCGTCGACGTCCCGGGCCAGCTCGACCTCCAGCGAGACCGGGAACCTGCGGCCGCTGAGCGTGTAGAGCTTCGAGATGCCGAGGAAGGAGAGGAACTCGTGGGGGTCGATGGTCGCGCTCATTATCCGGAAGAGGTTCCCCGCCTTCGACTCCTCCCTATTCGCCAGAGAGAGGCACAGCTCGAGCTGAGAGGACATCTGGTGGCTCTCGTCGAAGTAGATCGAGGAGTTGACAACCGAGTTCTCGGCGAGCATCCTCAGGAGGACACCGTCCGTGACCAGCGTTACCCTTCCGCCCACGTTGATCTTCGTGTCCTTCGTTATCACCGACAGCTCGTGCTTTATCTCTGGATGGAGGGCCTCCAGGGAGTAGAACAGGGCGTTGCACGCCGCCCTCGAAGGTTCCCGGATGAGGATGCGCCTCTGCCTCCCGGACAACTCGAACTCGTGTATCGGGGTGACGGTGCTCTTTCCCGTCCCGACGTCGCCGATGATCACAAAGTGGTCCGAGAAGTCTATTGAGTCGAGGATGGAGAATATCGGAAGGTTCGGCTTTGCTCTTGCGGGCGCCGTCTCGTTGTTGCGGCCGGCCTCAAGGGAAGACGCTTCCAGCGAGGCGCCGCCTCCGGCGTGGTCGACGCTCATCGACGGCCTCTGCGCCGGCCCGTGATCCTGAGATGACGGGCGTGAAGAAGGGCGAGCATTTCCTGATGTCTCTTCATGGGGAGGCTCACCATATACTTAAGCCCCTACGACATAGCAATCGTTCTCTCTACCAAGAAGCGGAGGCATCGGAGGGGCAGCCGGACCAGAGGATGAAGCACATCCGGCTCTCCACGGCCAAGAAGCAGTAACTTCGTGACAGGCGAACCGTTAAATCCCTTCAGGCCCGCTTCACGCTCCCATGGAGAGGCCCACGCAAATTGGGCCGGACGCCCACGAACCCGTCCTCCACATCGGCTGGGATGGCGAGACGCCATTCGAGGTCGACGCCAACATCATCGCGACGGGGAGGACGTGCGTAATCGGGGCGAGCGGCAGCGGCAAGAGCTACGCGGTGGGTGTGATCTGCGAGGAGCTTTGCAAGAACCAGGTCCCGTTCGCCATGGTCGACACCGAAGGCGAGCACGCCGGCCTGAAGGAGAAGTTCGAGGTGATCGTCGTGGGCGACGACGAGGGCTCGGACCTCAGGTGGTCGACACTCGACGCCGCCGAGCTTGCGAGCCAGGCGCCGGACATCGCGCCGCTGATACTCGACGTCTCTGAGACTGAAAACCCGAAGCAGGCCGTTGGCGGTCTTCTCTCCGCGATCTACGAGGAGGTCGAGAGGCGGAGGACTCCCTACCTCGTGATAGTCGAGGAGGCCGACAGGCTCATCCCCCAGAACGGGGAGAGGGCCCCCATCTTCGGCGAGGTCGCCAGGAGGGGCAGGAAACGCGGGATGGGGCTGATGGTCTGCACCCAGCGCCCCTCGCTCGTCGACAAGAACATCCTGAGCCAATGCGGCAACCAGCTGATCGGCAAGCTCGTCATCAAGAACGACCTTCAGGCCGTGGCCCAGTTCTTTCCCGGACACGAGCTCCCGAAGCACCTGACCACGCTCGAGCCCGGAAGGTTCTTCGCCATGGGCGGCCTCTCCGCCAACGCAAGGTCAATCATGATAAGAAAGAAGGACACGCGCCACGGCGGCTCGACGCCGAAATTGGGGACGCGCGTCGTCAGGCCGTTCAGTTCCAAGTCCGCGGCAGCTGCCACGCACTCACAGGGGTCTATGAAGGCGCGGGGAGGTGATGTCCCGGGTGTCAACCCGAGCTTCCACGTGGAGGACATCCCGACCATCGTGAAACGGGAGAAGAGCTTCGTCTTCTTCGGGAGGGAGGAGGTCGTAGCGAACGCGCAGCTCGTCTTCCATCCCCTCGTGGAGGTCGGGGTCGCCCTAAGGACGGGAAGGATAAAGAGAAGGATCGAGATGAGATACCTCATCCTCGACGGCCGGACAGGGAAGTTCGTAGAGCTCGGAGACGGTCCTGTGATGTTCGAGGGATTCCAGCGGCTGATGGGGCTCACCTCCGAGCAGATCGAGGTGCTCCGCGAAGTCAAGGCGGACAGGGACATGAGCATCTTGGAGGTCGCGAACAAGGTGGGCATCTCCAAGGAGATGCTCAGACGCCCCATGCGGGTCACTCGAGGAGAGGAGGCTCGTCAGGTCGATCCAAATGGGCAAGTCCAAGGTCTTCCGCCGGGTCTTCAGCTTCCCCGACCCACCGTGGCACGAATCGGAGCGTCCTTTGGAGACGGTGGATGGTTCCAAGGGGAAGACCGAGGAGTACAAGCTCGAGGAGGCGGGCGTCCGTGAGGTGCTGAAGGGCCTGATACCCTACGCTGACGTCCAAAGCTTCAAGCGCTTCGTCTACCCTCTCTACAGGGTCGAGCTTCTTAGGAAGAGGAAGAAGAGGATAGTCTGGCTGGACGGGACGACAGGCAAGGAAGTGCACCCTTGAAGGTCGACTCCTCGAGGGCAAGGCTTGCTCGAGACGCCACACGTTAAATCAAGCGACGGCGGTGGGCTGGAGAGGTAATAGCATCAGGTTGGCTCGAGACAAGCTCGCGAAGTGGAAGAAGGCGGCGGAGAAGCCACAGCTGATCAGATGGTCGGACGTCAAGGAGGAGAGGATGAACGACAAGATAACCAGGAAGCTCGCGGTCGGAAAGAACGAGATGATAGGCCGCCTGACCCTGGCGAAGGGCGCGACCGTCCCTCCCCACAAGCACCTCGCAGAGCAGATAACGATGGTGATCAGCGGCTCTTTGAGGTTCACGATCGACGGGAAGGACATCATGGTCAAGGCGGGGGATGTCCTCGTAATCCCGCCCAACGTCGTCCACTCGGCGGTTGCCTTGGAGGATTGCGACGACATAGACAGCTTCAGCCCGCTTCGAGAGGACTGGCTCACGGGAGACGACGCCTACCTGAAGACGGGCAAGTCCACGCTCAAAAAATAGAGTGCAACTCCCTCACCAAGACAAATTTTCGGTGGAAGGGATATGATATCATGTCATTTTCACAAGTCTTAAATGGAGTGCAAACGGTTTTTTCCATGTATAAGATGGGAATTCCTCTCGACGCGCCCCTCTCGAAGTTGTTCCCGGGACTCTTCGATATTCCCAGGCCCGTAACAACGTTTGACACCCCTGTCATAGTAGCCGCCTCGATGCTGTCCATCTATGATTCCCCCATGCTGCCGATTGTCAAGGAGAGGCTCGCGCCAGGGAGGCCAGGGACCCCAGGTAACCGCAAGTCGAAGATCTTCCAGGCTATCGGTGGACTCCCCGTCATCCGGATGATCGTGGCGACAAAGCCCAGCGAATACTACAAGGCACTTTGGGCTCCCTGCTCAACGACCACGACTTGGATCGGCTCCCTGGACTATCAAGACACTCTGCAGCACCTGCTTCAACTCTACGAGACCACCGGCTTTGGAGACGCAAGGGCAGAGGCGGACACGCCCCCTAACACGCTCATCACATTGATGGAGGTGGTCTCGCTCTACGCTGAGGGAAAACTGAGGTGCAGGCTGGAGGCCAAGGACGTCGCCTCTGACCTAGTCTCAGTGGACCCTGAAATGAAGCTGATCGATGCGATGAAGATGATGTGCGAGAAGAGGATCCGAAGACTCTTCTTGAGCGGCAAGTCGGGCGAGTTCATCTCAGATAGGCACATACTCGCGTTCCTCTTCTCTCCGAACGGGCTCAAGGCCGCGAGGGACAAGCCGGAGTCATGGACTGACGTCAGCCTCTCTGAGATCCGGGGGATGAAGGCGACGACTGTCTCACCGCATGCCGCCGTCCAAGACATCGGCAGCCTGACAATCAAAGGACACGATGTCCTTGTCCTTGAAGACGGCGCCCACGTCTTGTCGAGATGGGACCTGGTCATGAAGCCCTGGAAGCTCCAGAAGCTCACCCTGTCCCTCTAAAGCTACGCATATTTCGGCGCAACCGCTCGCATGTAGAGAGCCGAGGGCTGCGTAGCGTCCTCAAGCCTGAGAACCGCCTGTCAAGGTTTAATCCCCGGACATCGCGAGGGAGGGGAGTAGCGCGTTGTCGAAGCAGGAGCTCTCGGAGGTGGCCGTGGGAGAAGCTAGGGACGAGATAACCGACTACACGACCTATCGGCGGCTCGCCGCCTCTGAGAAGTCAAAGGCGAACAAGGAGATGTTCGAGAAGCTCAGCGCGATGGAGCACACCCACTACGAGCTCTGGAAGAAATACGCCCCCCAGGACACGAAGGAGATACGCCCGAAGGGCGCGACAGTCAATCTGGTCCTCTTCCTCCGCCGTCTCTTCGGGGCTTCCTTCGCGATAAAATTCCTGGAGCGACGCGAGAAGTCGACCGTCAAGAAGTACGAGGAGCTCATGCCCTCGGTCCCCCCCGAGGACAAGCCCGCTTTCCAGTCGATGATCGAGGACGAGAAGGGGCACGAGACGGCCTTCGCAGACATCGTCGCAGGCACGTACGTGAAGTACATCTCCTTCATCGTGCTCGGCCTCGCGGATGCGCTGGTGGAGATTGCGGGGATCCACGCGGGCTCGCTGGGCATCTACAACTCCACGGAGCTGACGGGCCTGGCCGGCATAGTCGCAGGAGCAGCGGCATCGCTGGCGATGGCCTCCGCGGCTTACGCCCAGGCAAAACAGGGCTTCGAGGGGTCGCCCGGGCTCGCCGCAGGTTACACAGGCGGCTCATATTTCATCGCCGCCATCTTGCTCGCGCTCCCCTATTTCCTCACAAAGACGATGATCCTCGCGATAACACTGTCAGTGGTGATCGGCCTGACGATAATCGCATTCGTGACCTGGTATAACTCGATCATAGTCGGGAGCAGGTTCCTTAGGGAGTTCTCAGAGCTGGCAGGCGTGATGCTAGGCGCGACCGCGGCCCTCTACGTCTTCGGAAGCATAATGCGGGCCGTGTTCGGGATAACGATCTAGCGCGCCTCTTCTAGACTACGCCCGAGATCACGCCGTCGTCGCTCAGCGAGATCCTCTCCGCGTCTGGGACCGATGGAAGGCCGGGCATCCGGGATATCTCGCCCATCTCGACGATGACATACCCTGCTCCCGCCGCGAGCTCGACGTCGTGCACGGTCGCCACGAACCCCACGGGCCGGCCTACGAGCTTCGCGTCGTCCGAGAGCGAGTTGGAGGTCTTTGCGATGCATATCGGCAACCCTTGATACCCGAGCCTCACGATCCTCTCGAGCTCGGACTTCGCAGTCCCTGAGTAGGCCACACCCGAGCCCCCGTACATCTTCTTCACGACTTTGTCCACCTTCTCCTTGATCGGGTCGTCCATCTGATAGACAGGGACGCACCTGCCCTCCCCCACAGCCTCCTCGACGACGAGCTCCGCGAGGAGCCTGGACCCCTCGCCTCCCTCCGAGTATGCCGTCGTCTTCGCGAAGGGGACGCCCTCGCCGGCGCAGAAAGAAGAGACCAGCCGGACCTCTTCATTCCCGTCGCCCTCGAAGAGGTTCAAGGCCACCACCGGCCTAATGCCGAGCGTGCGTACGTTCTCGATATGCTTTCCGAGGTTGGCGAGGCCCGCCTTCACCGCCTCCGGAGCCGGGCGGTCAAAGTCGGCCTTCCCGCCGTGGTGTCTCAACGCCCTGAGGGTAGCCACGATGACGGCGACCCCGACCTGGACGCCCGCGGTCCGGGTGACGATGTCTACGAACTTCTCAGCCCCGAGGTCGCTGCCGAAACCCGCCTCGACGATGGCGTAGTCCGCGGACTGTAGCGCGAGGAGGATCGAGATGTTGCTGCAGGTCCCCGTGCGCGATGTTCCCGAACGGGCCTCCGTGGACCAGGGCGGGCGTCCCCTCCCTGGTCTGGACAAGGTTAGGCTCCAGCGCCTCTTTCAGGAGCGCTGCCATGGCCCCCACGACCTTCAGGTCGGTCGCGGTGACCGGCCTTCCAAGCTTGTCGTAGGCCACGACCATCTTCCCCAGCCGGGACTTTAGGTCCGCGTAGTCTCTGCTGAGGCAGAGGATCGCCATTATCTCGGACGCGGCGGTGATGATGAACTTCCCTTCGTGGGGTGTCCCGTTCTTCTCGCCCAGCGCCACCCTCACGTCCCTCAGCGCCCTGTCCTCGACGTCCAGCGCCCTGGGCCATAGGATGGCCTCGGTGTCTATCCCGAGCGCGTTGCCGTGGAAGACGTGGTTGTCTATCGCGGCGGCGAGGAGGTCGTGGGCCGACGATATCGCGTCGATGTCGCCGGTGAGGCGCATGTTGATCTCCTGCATCGGCTCGATGGTGGAGCTCCCGCCCCCCGCCCCTCCTCCCTTGACGCCGAACACAGGCCCTAGGGAAGGCTGCCTGATGCACGCGACCGAGGTCTTCCCGATGAGCCTGATG
Organism: uncultured archaeon; assembly: GCA_963799775.1. Classification (GTDB taxonomy): domain Archaea; phylum Thermoproteota; class Nitrososphaeria; order Nitrososphaerales; family Gagatemarchaeaceae; genus Gagatemarchaeum. The sequence goes on along the minus strand of CAWCYD010000003.1, from coordinate 1,370,750 downwards.
GCCATGGCCAACCCTATCGAGACGACGGTCTTCCCCTCCCCGTGGGGGGTGGGGGTGATCCCCGTCACGAGGACGAGCTTTCCCTTTAGGGGCCTCCCCTTCAGAGTCGAGATGGGCACCTTTGCCTTGTAGTTGCCGTAAAGCGTCAGCTGGTTCACATCAATGCCCAGCTCCGCGGCGACCTCTCCTATCGGACGCAATGAGAACGCGCTCCCTCGCTCGAGGTGGCTCATTATCCTTGGCGCCACCCTCCCCGAACTGAGAATCGCCCCTCGTAGTTAAATAAACGGGAGAAGGCCCTTCGCTCTCGAATGACAGAGATTCTGGTGGCGGTGGACGGGAGCAAGCAATCCGGGAAGGTCGTGGACATGGCTGTTGCGCTGGCAAAGTCGATGAGGGCCAAGGTTGTCCTCGCCTACGTCGCTCCCAAGCTCAACGTCCCCGACGAGTACGAAAAGGCGATCGAGGAAGACGCGCCTGACCAGGACGATTACTACAAAGAGTTCTCCGACAGGATGCTCGGCGACCTCGACGACAGGATAAAGAGCGAGAAGCTCACAGTCGAGAAGATCTACGGCGTCGGGAACCCTGTCGAGTTCATCCTCAGCAAGGCGAAGGAGCGAAAGTCCGCGATGATAGTCGTGGGCGTCACTGGGCTGCACAGGCTAGGGATGATCCGTGCCCTCGGGAGCACATCGAGACGGATAATCGAGAACTCGCCTATTCCTGTTGTGACCGTGCCCTAGCTGGCAGGCTCTCAGTTCCTGATCTCGGGACGCCCGAGGGCTTCGTGCTGGGCCGCGCTCGTCTCCGGTTTGGTCGCGACGATGCCCAGAGCAGCCTCTCCAGGGTCGATCCCCGCGCTATAGAGCGACTCCATTATCGCGTGAACGAGGTTCATGGCGGAGGTCGGCGTAAGCTCGACGGCCACCCTCGCGCCCGGCCCCTTCTTCTCGTTGAAGAAGTCGATGTTGACACCCGTAGGCGAGCTGGTGTGATAGGAGCAGTCATAGGTTACGCTCAGCTCGTCCAGCTTGAACCAGCCGTCAGCTCCCTTGCCCGCGCCGTCGACCTTAGCCTTTTGGATCAGCCCTGTGCACATTCTCTCGATGCCTCCTCAAGAGCTCCCGTCGCCGAGGTTCCTCTCAAGGAAGTCGAAGACCTTCTTCCAGCCGTCGACCGCCTGCTCCTGCCTATACATCGGCTTGTCGTAGTAGAAGAACCCGTGCCCGGCCTTTGGGTACATGTGGAACTCGTACTTCTTCCCGAAACTCTTGAGCGCCTCTTCCTGTTGGGCAACCTGCTGAGGCGGAGGGAACTGGTCCTCCTCGCCGAACAGGCCCAGCAGGGGCAAGACAGGTCCATTCGTGTAGTCGATAGGAGCGACGGGATAGTTCGGGGTCAGCTCCTCTTTGCTCATGACTACCCGGCCTCCCCAGCAGTCGACGGCCGCGTCGAACGCCTTGGTCCTGCATGCGGCGAGGAACGCCTGCCTCCCGCCAGAGCACGTCCCGAAGACGCCGAACTTCCCCGATGTCGGCATGGCCTTCAGGTAGTCCCTCGCCCCGGATATGTCGCCGACCGCCTGGTCGTCCGGCACGCCACCCGACGCGCGGACCTTCGCGGCCACGTCCTCGGGTGACCCGTGGCCGACGCGGTAGTAGAGGTTCGGGACCATCGCGACATAGCCGTGGTGCGCGAACCTCCTCGCCGCCTCCCAATACCACTCGTCCCATCCAGGGGCGTGATGGATGAGGACCATCCCGGGGAACGGCCCGGGACCGAGCGGGCGAGCGAGGTACGCGTTGATCGTGTCCCCGTTGTTCCCCCTCATCATCACAGTCTCTGCGAGCATCCCGTGATACATGTCCGTCCGGTATTGCATGCGAGGCATAGCCACCTCGAGGGCTCGGTCCTCGTGGGCTTAAACGATTAGGGCATTCTTCTGCCTAGACCTCTTTCCATCTCGCGTTCCGGGACACGATGAAGAAGAGGACGACCGCGAGCCCCACCACGACCGCCCAGTCTGTGGCGGCAGCGCTCGGGCTCAACTGCAGGTATCCCGCAGCGTTCTGCATTATCTCAGCCACGTAGGTCGTCGGCGAGAGGTAGGCCAGATATCTGAAAGGTAGCGGGATGTAGGTGATAGGATAGTAAACGGGCGTTATCGCGGTGAAAATGGTGGTGAGAAGCCTCGACCAGGCGAAGCTCTGGACGATGTCGCTCGAGAGCGTCGCGAACATGAAGCCTATCGTGACCGAGGTGAAGAACATGAGGAGAAGAGCTGCCGTGAGCTCGAGTGCGACGAAGATGCTCGGGTGGATGTAGATCTCCCCCAGGACGACCAGGAGGGCGAGCGCTGGGAGACTGTAGATGACCTCCGATGCCGCCATCCCAAGGACATAGACCGCCGGAGAGGCAGGCGAGCTCACCAGCATGTCCTGCAGCTTGAAGTCGTTCTTGAGGTGAGAGATGTCACCCTGGAGCGACATCCCGCTCTGGAACATGCTCATGATGAGGCCTCCCTCTATCGCCTGGCCGATCAGCGCCCCCTTGCTCACAAAGTCGATGACGAGCAGGAACGAGATGGGCGCGATGACCGTGTTTACGAGGTTGATGGGGTAGTTCTTCATCTCGTAGATGGAGTTCACCAGGACAGAGGCAAGGAACTGGCTCGAGAGGCTCCGCTTCACGCCGACCACCCTCCCTCGGCCCCGACCGGAGCCTCCTGCTCCAGCGGGGACTCCCCGACAAGCTGGAAGAAGATGTCGTCCAACGACACAGGGCTGACGGAGAACCTCGTCCCGGAGACCGACAGCCGCCTCGAGATATCAAAGGCCTCGTCCTCGGTCGTGAATATCTGGACCTCTCCGTTCCTTCCCTTGATCACTTCCCCTTGCGTCACTCTCGGCACCTCTGCGTTCGCCGGGAGCTTGACGCTGTATTGGTGCCTGGTCATCCCCCTTATCGACGGGACCGAGCCCACCGCGACCAGCCGTCCTGCGCCAAGGATGCCGAGAGTGTCGGCCAGCTGCTCGGCCTCCTCGAGATAGTGCGTGGTTAGGAAGATGAACCTGTCCTTCGCCAGCTCCCGGAGTATCTCCCAAAAGTCCTTCCTCGATATGGGGTCGAGCCCTGTGGTGGGCTCGTCGAGGAAGATGATGTCAGCCTCGGAGGCGAGCACCATCGCCGTCAGCACCTTCCTCTTCGTGCCCCCTGAGAGGAGACGGTTGAGCTTGTCCGCGGACTTCTCAAGCTTCAACCTAGCCAGAGACTCGTCGGCCCGCTTCCTCGCCTCGGAGATCGAGAACCCCCTCCACATCAGGTAGGACGTCGCCGACTGCTTTGGGGTCATCCACGAGATGGTCCTCGCCTCTTGAGGCACGATGGCGATCCTCTCCCTGAGCTTCTTGTCGTCCCTGACGACGTCCAGCCCGTTGATGGACGCCCTCCCCGCCGTGGGCTCGAGCTCGGTCGCGAGGATCCTCACAAGCGTCGTCTTCCCGGCGCCGTTCCTGCCGATGAGCGCGAAGATTCCGGACGACGGCGCAGAGAAGCTGACCGCATCCAAGGCCTTCGCGCTGCCGCCGTAGCGCTTTGTCAGCCCCTCTGTGACGAGTTCACCCAAGGCAGGTCAGGGAGTCGCGACATCGAGGCAGAATTAACTCTTCGCCGCGATTGAGCGTCCGGGATTGAAAATAAGTGCCGCGGATAGAGCCTGGCTCTACAAATCATATTATACTCGAACTGCCCCCTGAAGCGTCGCTGACAATTTGAACGGCATCAAGGTCGGCAAGTATGCCTTCCGGGCCGCGTCCATCATCATCGGGATATTCATCCTCCTTGTCGTCGCCGCCCCCATACTCGGAGCCGTGACGCCGCAGATCCAGCCGAACAACGAGATAGGCCTCGGCGTCAACCTGGGGAGCGTCCAGGCGCAGCTGCAGCAGATTTTCTCGTCCTCCGCCACTCTCAACGGGACGCATTCTGTCATCGTTCCCGCGTTCAACAAGTGGTTCCTCCCTGCCAGCGTCTCCCTCTCGCTGAGCCTCTCCGAGAACGGCACGACGGTCTACCAGACCCCGAAGGCGAGCGTCGACCTCCCTGCGTTCCATTCCGGGGCACTCAACCTCACCCTCGACATCCCGCCCAGCGCGATCTCACAGATGCAGGGGCAGCAGATCAGCGGAGGAGGCCAGATGACTCTCCAGGAGAACGGCCTCTGGTCGATAACGGTGAGCCTGGGGCAGTGAGAGAATGACGCTGAAGCTCTCCAAAGGGATCTCGTCCGCCGTGGTCATCTTCGTCTTGATAGGGGTCGTCATCCCCCTCGCCCTCGACTACCTGTCTCCGCTCTTCGCGGGCTACCTCAAGCTCCCTCCTTCGACGGAGAGGTGGGAGGTCTTCATCCTGTTCGGCGCGCTCTTCGCCGTCACCAGCTTCTGCAGGAATGGCTATTCGAAGGGAGACTATCCCTGGCTCTTCGGCAAGATAGGGGGAGGGCTAGTGGACATCGCCCTCTTCTACTACATCTTCCTCCTCCTACCTAGCTCCCTCGGGTCTGCGCTAGGGTCGGGAGGGATCGAGAGCTCGGGCCTGATCTACCTCGTAGTCCTCGCGCTAGTCTGCTCCTACGGGTACACCGTCTTCGACTTTATCGACGCGAGGCGCACGAACAGCTCGAAGAGTGACACGGTCCCCAAACCGAGCACTCCGATGACCGCCACAGTCTGAAGCGTCGCCCTACGTCTTGGACAGGCTGTCCAGGATCTCCTTGGCCCTGTCCATCCTGATCTTCTTCTCCGCCACTAGCTGGTCGGCTATCTGGTCCACCATCTTCCCCGTCGCCCCTGCTGACGCGGCGATGTTTCTGGCATGTAATTTCATGTGCCCCCTCTGGATCCCCTCTGCTGAGAGCGCGCGGAGCGCCGCAAAGTTCTGGGCGAGCCCGACCGCACCCATGATGTTGGCCAGTTCGACCGCGGATTTTACCCCGAGGGACCTTGACGTTGGCCTTTGCTGCCGGGTGTACCTTCGCTGCTCCCCCCACCAGCCCGACGGCCATCGGCATCTCCAGGATGCCCATGAGGTCTCCGTCCTTTGTCTTCTTCCAGACGGTCAGTGGCTTGTATGCGCCGGAACGAGAGGCGAAGCTGTGCGCACCAGCCTCGAGCGCCCGCGTGTCCTGACCGCAAGCGAGTGCGACGGCGATCACCCCGTTCATGATGCCCTTGTTGTGGGTCGCGCACCTGTAGGGGTCGGCCTCCGCGAAGGCGTAGGCGTAGACTATGCCCTCGACGACCTCAGGCCCGCCCAGCGCCTCCTTCTCGAAGATGGCGGTCGCCCTGACGAGCCTCCTGTCGGCCAGGTTCGAGATTATCCTCAGGTACACCTTCCCCCCCGTTATCTCCTCGACCATGGGCGCCACCGCCTCGGCCATCGTGTTCACGGCGTTGGCTCCCATCGCGTCGCCGCAGTTCACGAAGAGCTCGACTATCACCATCGGCCCCCTGAGCGTCTTGATGACCCTGGCCCAGAGGTACTTCGCCCCGCCTCCTAGGGAGACGAGCATCGGGTCCTGGGCGTTCGCCCTCTCCAGGAGCAGCTTCTTCTTCGCCAACACCTTCCTGGCCGCCCCCTTGGGATTCGGCACCCTCACCGTCTGGATCTGCCCTATCATCACCGGGCCTGTGTTGGTGACCTTGAACCCTCCCTTCAATCGAGCGATCTTCGCAGCGTTCGAGGCCGCCGCGACTACCGACGGCTCCTCCAGCGCCATCGGGACGACGTAGTCCTTCCCATTGATCAGAAAGTTGGTCGCCATCCCGAGGGGGAGCGTTATCCCTCCGACGACGTTCTCGATCATCCTGTTCGCGACCTCGCCCGGCAGGCCTCCCGTGTTCGCCAAGGTAGCGGCCTCCTCCTCGGTCAATCCTGCCAGCTTCCGCAGGAGCTCGAGCCTCTCCTGCATACTGAGCTTGTAGAAACCTGAAAGCTCTGAACTCCCCTGCATCGCTTCTTCTGGGGTCTCTTCCTCTCTGACTGGCTATTAAGTCTGAGAAGTCTTGCTTCGCGCCTTTTCCTTCTTGCCGGTCCCGCCCCTGATTATCCCGCGAGAGGACATCTCGCGCATCAATGCCTTGGCGTCGTGCCCCCTCCCCAAGGCGCTCTTCATCAGAGACGCTCCCTTCTTCTCCTCGCCGGCCTGAATCATGCCTAGGGCGAACCTCATCTTGAGAGCTGGGCTTCCGTTCGCAAGGGAGATCGCCTTCCCGAACTCTTTCTCTGCCTTTGCGATGTCGCCCCTCCCGAGAAACTCCTCGGCGTTCGAGGCGCGCTCGTAGGCCTCGTTGACCTTCAGCGCGGCCTTCAGCTCTTTCAGCGGGTTGTCGCTGTCCTCCACCCTGAGGTCGAGGTACCTCCCCTCCCACGGCGTGTTCGTCGACGTCGCAGCCACGACCAGGACGGCTGCCGACCTCGCCCCACCTCCTCTCCTGGGCCCCTTCGAGGCCCGCTCGCCTGCTTCCAGCGAGGCGACGAGCCTCTCCGCGAGCGTCCCCTTCTCCGCCCTGAACGCCGCTGCCATCGACCTCCACGCCCTCTTGGCCTCGACAAAGTTGGCCTGGACGCAGAAACCCCTTCCTGCCTGGTAGCCAGACTCGGGCAGGCATCCCTTGCCGGAGTGGGCGGCGACCCTTCCTCTCGAGTTCATCATCATCACCTGCCTGACCCCCGGACGCGGGTCGGTCGCCAGCAGTGACTTGAGCGCATGCTGCGGAGTCTTGCCTCCTTTGAGGAGCGCGAGCCCGAGAGGCCCATAGGTAGGCTCCACGGACCCTTGAACGAGCACTATCCCTACGCTGGGCTCCGCCCAGATTGTCTGCGACCCTGCTGCGAAGGACTGGGAGACCACCGCGGCCCCCATCTCACCGGACTTCCTGTCCACCGCGACGATGGACTCGGTCCCACCGAGAGGCACTACGGCCACGAGGGACTAGTTGAGCGGACCGGATAAAAGCGCTCGCTCTTCCGGACAAATGACGTCTCTTCGTCGATACTGCCACGATAATTCAGGCTGAGCGAGAGACGCACGACCTATAATCTCAATGATTACAAGGAACAGGACACGCAAGAGTATTTCGATGTTGTCGACGAGAACGACGTCGTCGTGGACAGACGACCAGGCCGCGAATGCCTCGACAAGGGTCTTCTCCACAGAGCCATCGTCGCCTTCGTCTCAAACTCGAAGGGAGAGATCTACCTGCAGAAGCGCGCCAACGACCGTCGATTCTATCCAGGATTCTGGACGGCTTCCTGCACAGGCCACGTCTCCGCCGGCGAATCATACATCGTAGGGGCGAGGAGGGAGATCAGGGAAGAGCCGGGTATCGAGTGCGACATTCTTCCTCTGGGGAAGTTCATCACCCCAAGATGGAAAATACCCGGCGGAACAGAATGGGAGTACATCACCGTATTTGAGGGCACGTCGGACAAGTCGATAACGCTTAGCAACGAATCCCAGGAAGGTAGGTTTGTCTCCGTCGCCGAGTTCGCGACAATGATGTCAGCAAGACCTGCTATAGTCACGCCGGACACCTTGCTCTCTCTGGAATTCTACCAGAAGGCTCGGTGACGCAACGCTAACGGAATGCTGAGATTGAGTAAGGATAAAAACTGCAGTTTGCCGGCTGTCTTTTGGGGGCCGGTCGTCTAGTCTGGTCAGGACGCCGCTCTGACACGGCGGATACGCGAAGAGCGTCGCTAAGGTCGAGAGTTCAATTCTCTCCCGGCCCACTCCAGAAATAGCCTAGACTATGCTCCGTTTGACAAAAGGAGTTCCATTTGGGGCGAGACTGGGGCAAAAACCGCTATCGCTCCAAGTTCCCTGTGGCAGCAGATTCGCTGCCCTCTACCAAGACTGCTAACGATGAGGTTCAATAGTGGCCAGTCCCTTCGATCTCGACGGGTTCTTCTTGACAACCAAAGTCGTTGCCATGGCCGTAGCAATCCTGCTAGCCGCGGGCGCGATATCGTGGTACGCGCTCGGCGCTCTCGCCAACAAGCCGAGTGAAACCGCTTCCACCACTTCTTCCTCTCAGGCATCCACCCAACAGATAACAAGCTCTCAAACTTCTTCCTCCACAAGCTCAGCAACCTCATCGACTTCGACTACGCTGACTCTGCCAGACATCCCCCTCATCAGCGGCAATTCTACCACCGACTCGAGCGACATCAGGCTGTCGCTCTCTATCAACGCAACAAGGCTGGAGGTCGGCCAGACGCTCGCGATGAACGCCACGCTTTCGAGCATCTCGCCCGGACCGAACAGCGAATCCGTCTCAAACGATACCTGGGCATTCGAAGGCGTGCCGATCGCCTTCTGGGGTCAGTGCATGCCCGATCCTCACGAGAGCACGCCGCTGGAGATCGTGGTGCTCAACGGATACTACACAAGCTCGAACATAACCAGCATCGCCGACCACCCGTTCCTTTACGCGGCCGGACCCTGCATGGAGTTTGGGGCGGTCCACGACATCATCCTTCTCCCGAACAGCTTCAAGGCAAACCTCACTGAAGACGCACCGGATGGCGTCGGCGACACGACTTATGGTCCCGTAAACACGACAGCCATTATCGAGACGAAGAGCTGCCTATGACCTGGTGAACAGCTCGTCATATTCGGTGCTGAACAGCGCCCAAAATCTGCGAGACGATCTATTCACGAAGGCGTTCGTTCCGGGTGTGTACACAGTCGCGTTGGATGATCAGTGGGGTCAGGCAGTGTTCCTGTATTTCGAAGTCGCATGATGAAATGCCCCGGAGGCGCAATGAAACCTGTACATTGCGAATGCCCTGCTTTGCTTGCTCTCCTCGGACCTTCTCCTCGCTAAAAGAGTCGTCCATCTAGGCAGTCTGACTCGCAACTACCGTGCTTGTCGCTCCCGAAGATGATAGAAAGCGTGCCATTGCCGCTCGGCGCCGCCCCGACTCGCAACCATCCCACTCGTGTTCGAATTATTAATAGTCTCAGGGCTCTCAAGCGGGCTCTGTCCAATCAAAGGGTGATTCCGCCTCATTGATTTTCTCGGCGAACCTGCAATCCTGTCCACATCGCTCCTGCGAGGAGACCAGCCCCTGCGAGAATGAAGGGGGCGGACAATGCCGGACCTGAGGGCGTAATGGTGGCACAACTGCAAGGGCCAGAGTTAGTTGTCAATAATCCCTGCCCTCCGCAACATCCGCCAAACCCATACAAGAGGAGCAACACCCCAAGGAACAAGGCCAGACCGCCTATAAGGGAAAACGCGAGTATCCTCGAAAGTGGGCCTTCTTCCATGTTTGGGCGAAATGGTTGGGTCCAATAAAATGCTTGGGCCCCAAGCGCTCATGGCGCCGTGCGCCTCCCGGCCCACTCCAGAAATAGCCTAGACTATGCTCCGTTTGGCAAGAAGAGCTGTGATTCGGGCCGAACCCGTTGCCGGACGAAATCAATCAAACTAAGGCCTCGCAATCCGGCCAGGACCAGCGCGCGCGATCGAGAATCTCGGGTTCGGACAAAGGTATTAATCGCGAAACATCTCAATTCCAGCTCACCTGTGGCCAACATTGGATCCGATTACGTCCCGGAATCTCCATGGGCGCTACAGATTCGTAGCCGCGGCACTCGTCATCGTGGCGGTCTTAATCCTGGCGAGCCTCGTAATCACTCCACTTTTGTTTGTCCAAACAACCAAATCGTCGTCCAGCCAATGTTGTGAGCAGACCACCTCGACGACTAGCACGATTTCGACAGGCACTAACACCTCCTTTGTTCCTACCCAGAACTCGACCTACGGAGTTCTTACTTCCCTATCTGTCACGGCCACTCCGGGGACGCCTCTCTTCGACCCGGCGAACGGAGACCTGTACGTCCCAAGCACGCTCTTCGGAAACCAGCTGTCGGTGGTCTCAGGAACATCGAACGCGGTCATAGCCACGGTGACGCTTGGCTATGGGGAACAGAATCTGGCATTCGACCCCGAGAATGACGACATATACGCGACCGTGCAGCATTCCGGGACCTTGCCGTTGGGCCGCGGCGGACCGCCTGCAATGCTGCTGGTCGTCTCGGGGGCGACCAACTCGGTGATCTCCAACGTGACCTTTCCAGGCAGCCACCAGGTGTTCCTTGGTCCGCCGGTCTTCGACGCATCCAACGGCGACGTCTATCTGTCATCCCCCAACATGACCGGGGGGACCGAGGGCACTCTGTGGGTAGTCTCCGGGACCACGAGCGCCGTCCTGGCGACGTTGAGCATGCAGCTTCCGGGGTCTCCCTTCTTCGACTCCTACAACGGCGACATCTACGTCCCAGACCAAGTCAACTCCACTGTCTACCGGATCTCGAGCGCCAACAACACCATAGTGGCAAGCATCGCGGTCCCCAACCCGAGCACGCCGGCCCTCGACCCCGAGAGCGGTGGACCTGTACTTCCCAGACATCAGCGGACACTCCATCACAACGTTGTCGAGCGTGACCAACAAGGCCGTAGCCGAGGTGAGCATGGGCGACAACCGGCCGTTGACGCCCGCGTTCGACCCTCGGAACGGAGAGCTCTACGTGCCCGCCATTGAAGAGGGAACCCTCCACGGGAGCCTCTGGATGCTGTTGGATAGATCGAACACGTTCATACGAAACTTCACGGTGGGAGACGACCCCCGGACGCCGACAATCGACTCGGCGACCGGAGACGTCGTGGTCCCAAGCGGGACGGGGGACACAGTCGACATCGTCTCTGGAGCGTACCCCATTTCGCCGATAGCTGACCCCGTTGTGTCGACCCTCAAGGTCGGTCCCAACCCACTCACTCCCGCATACGATCCTAAGAACGGCGACATCTACGTGCCCGCGAACGGGGCCTCAGGTTCGACGGGTGACTTGTCCGTGATCGGACCGACCGTCGCAAGAACTGCCTCTTCTCCGTCGGTCGACGGATTGGTGCTCAGCATCTCGACCAGCTCGACGGACATCCAGACCGGCCAACCCATATCCATCACGGTCGACGAGCAGAACGCCCTTACACAGGACAACAACGTCACGGCCTCCGACAGCTTCCCCCTGCTGGGACCGCCCCGCTCGCTCCACTCGCCGGCCGGCACTCCACTCGGGGATGGTCCGTGCGGAATCGTGGGCTTGCCGGAGGGGTGGGCGATCGCCACAGGGTACTACGCTGCAAACAACTTCTCTGACGTGTCGCATTGGCTCACCCTGTACTCCTCGCCACACACCTGCCCGCTCGAAGCTGGAGAAGTCTTTGGCTACGTGTTCCAGGCTTCGAGCGACCTGGCGATAAACAGTGCCCTCGAAGGGTGCATAATCCTCGGGTGCGGTGGAGAACGAGACGCGATGTCGTACACGAACGCTTTCAAAGGTTTTTACAACGGCTCCGCCTTCGTACCCTTCACGCCGGGGGTCTACACCGTCTTGGCGGGCGACGAGTGGGGCGCTTTCGCAATCGTCCATTTCGACGTCGAGCAGGTCACCCTGCAAAGCTTCTCGCTCTGCCCCTCGAACTGCCTCTATCCGAGCCCCTATCTCACAGGTGAGATCTACTTCCAGGGGCCACAGCCCGTCAAGAGCCTGCAGCTCTTCGTCAACGGGACGGACGAGGGGAACCTGGGGCACGGGATAGGGCAGCTCGACGTGATCTACGAGTACAAGGGCACGTTCCAGTCTCCGCAGGCGATAGCGGGAGACTCTTACGTCATCACTTTCGTGGCCCTATATGCGGACAACTCGACGGCGACCGCGAAGACCACCGTGGTCGCAGGATAGGTCGAGATGGTGATGAGAAGGAAAGAAGGCGCATTCGCAGTTGCGCAAGCCGCCATCTTCCTAGTTGTCCTTCTACTCGTGTCGCTGCCTCTGGAGTTCCAGGCCAAACCGAACGGCCTCTCAACTTCATCGGGTAGCACATCGAGCCAGGCGCCGCCATCCTCGAGCACGAGTTCGAATCAGGTCGGCACTTCGAGCAGCCAAATCGCTAGTCAGACGATCCCGGGTACCTCGACCACCACGAGCGAGTCGTCAGGATACGTCAACGGAACGGTCTCGACTACTGAACTGACCGCCGATGCATGCGCCCCCACAGAGACCAGGGTCAGCGCGACTTCCTATTCGCCTTCCACCAACACCCGGCCGGTTGTGACAGACACAAACATCCCTGCTTCGCTATCCCTACCCCTCTTCGACCCGATGAATGGGTGCCTCTACGTGCCTCAAGATGGGGGAGATGCGCTCTTGGTGGTGTCAACCGTCAAGAACGAGTTGGTGGGGGCGGTCACCGTCGGAAGTTGGCCGCAGACTCCTGTCCTCGACACCTTCGACGGTTACCTTTACGTGCCCAACGGTGACGGGGACACAGTCTCAGTGGTGTCTGGGACAACGAATGGCGTTGTGGCGAATCTGCTAGTGGGAACCAACCCTCTGACACCCGCCTTCGACTCCTACAACGGCGAGATCTACGTCCCCAACGCGGACAACGGCAGTGTGTCGGTGATATCTGGAACCACGAACTCTGTTATCGCCACGATTCCTGTTGGTCACGACCCTGGAGAAGCGGTCTCTGACCCGTCAAACGGTGACGTCTACGTGCCCCTCACCAACGACAGCCTCGTGATACTCTCGGGCAATAGCAATACGGTGATTGCTAGCGTGTCCCTGCCCGGGTCTCCGATTGGCCCGCCGCTCTTCGACTCCGCAACCGGGAACATCTATGTGACCACCTCCGGCTCCAAACAGAACGTCGAGTCGGTAGTCTCAGGAGCCTCAAACGCCATCATCGCCAACGTCACGGTTGGCACCGATCCTAGTTTCCCTATGCTCGACCCGACCAACGGGAACATCTACGTTCCGAACTACGGCAATCCTGATTTTTATCCTGGTACCGTCTCCGTGATATCTACCACGAACAATTCACTGGTTGCTACCATCACTGTCGGGTTTGGTCCTACGACCCCCGCGTTAGATTCCCTGGATGGCAGGGTCTACATCGCTGACTCTGCCTTAGGAGGGCTTTCAGGCCCCTTGGGTGCCCTCCCCAAGTCGATCTCCGTGATATCTGAGACCGCAAATGCGGTCATAGCGAATGTGACCGTCTCGTGCAGTGCCGAACCTGCGGTATTCGACTCCGCCAACGGGGACGTATACTCTCCTTGCGGCCCCTACGAGCCTCTCTCAGTCGTGGCGTCTGCGACAGAGAGTGTCGTCGCGACAGTGAGGATGCTACCGCAAGGCATCGGCATCGCCGCAGCAGATAACGACCCAAACCACTTGATCTACGGCTATGCAGTGTCTCTCAGCATCTCAGGAGCGACCGTAGCAACGGGATACACGTCAGTCACATTTAGTGACCTGACCTATGGGCAGGAATACGCCGTGTCGGTGCAGCAGAACGAGGGGAACTGCACATTCATGGCGTGGGAGAACGGAAATCGCCAGGTGGTTGCTTACGGCACGAACGCAACCCTGACGGTGTACGCGGGCAGCGACTATGAAGGCCTGACAGCCCTTTACGATTGCGGATGAGTTGGGCCACTCTGCTGCTAAAATCCACTGGCGGAGGCGCAATGAACCCTGTGTATGGCAAAGCCCCGCGTACTTCATTTTGACATGCTTGGCGGAGCCCGCGCGCTAGGAGACCTGTTCTATCGGGTTCAATAGGGAGCGCGCACGCTTCATCCTGAGGCGCTATGAGGAGCGCAATCGTCGCAGCGGTTGTCATAGTCTTGGTCGCAGCGAGTCTAGGGGTTGGCTACCAACTCGGCATCCAAGCCCAGCGCACCGAGACGCTCAACTCGACATCCACTCAGACTATCACCTCTACCAGCACCTCGACTTCGACGTCCACTCTGACCAGCACCTCTACCTCCTTCGTAAGCGTAGCTAGCGGTCAGCCCATTCCGGTCGCGAGCGTCGAGACAGCGAACATAACTATCGGACAATCTCCTGATCCGTACGCGGAGACAATCGCGGTCAATCCCAACATCAGCAGAGTCTACATCGTTGACGGGTTCACTCAGACCGTCCTAGACGCGTCGTCGCAAGCAGCGATCGCGAACGTCACACTGCCAGCGAGCGGCACTGGAGGAATCGCCGTCGACAACCCCACAGGCATCGTGTTCGTCTCGGTCGAGTTCTTCAACGACGGGGCGCCCGTCAAGGGCGAGGTCGCCGAGATCAACGGCTCCACGAACGCAATCGTGCGCGAGCTTCCGCTCGACTCCCCCGAGGGCGCGCTCGCTTACGACCCATCCACTCACATCCTTTACGGCTCCGCGGGGGGGAACCCGGGCCCGCAGGCCATAATGGCAGTCTCCTTGGCGTCGACGTCCAGACGGGCTCCCTGGTGTCAAACGTGTCGCTTGGTTTCAGGGCCTTTAACCTGGCAGTCAATCCCATGACAAACATGGTGTATGCCGACGGGTGCGACCAGATCGGCATTGACTGCGACGCGGTCGTGTCGATAGTCAACGAGACGAGCCGTAGCCTGGTCGCCACCGTTCACCTGAACTCGGCGTACTCCACGACCATGACCTCCAACCCGGCGACGAACATAGTCTACGCTTCTGGAGCAAGGGAGCTCGTCGCCCTTAATGGAACCAACGGGGGCACGATCTTCCACGTGGACCCTGACACTTGCGGCCCCTTCCTCGGCATGACCGTGGTTCCTTCGGCGAACCAGGTCGCCATGGTCCCGCAGAACTACGACTACCTGCTGGTGTACGACGGAACGTCCGGAGCCCTGCTCACCATGTACTCGCTCCCGAGCTCGCCACAATTGGTTGCCTACAACCCCAGCACCAACGAATTCTACGTGGCGACCTCGGGGCATCTCCTGGCCTTCCCCGACCTGAACTTCGAGGGCGATGCGAACCCTTCATTGATTGGTTCAAATGACACATGCTTGCCGGTCTAGTCCCCGCATCCCCGCGAGAGGACAGTGTCGGTTTCGGAGCATGCATGCTCCGGCCGAGGCGCATTGGACCCTATGCGAGAAGGGGGCGCGTCAGCTGGGTCGAGTCGCGTAACTAAACCTGCCAATTCTCTCCCGGCCCACCAAATTTACCTACATGCCCCGGCGGAGGCGCAATGAACACTAGACGAGGCGAGGGCGCGTCATCTGGGTCGAGAACCGTAAGTATACCTGCTGATTCTCTCCCGTCCCACCATTCTTTTCCTCATCGACTACGGTTTAAAACTCCTAGAAACTCGCCGTCACTTCGTTGGACAAGGTAGGCATCCTCATCGTCTCGAAGTGTCTCAGCTCGGCCGCGATAATAGACACGTTCGCGAGGAGCGAGAGCTACAGGCCCGAGTTCTACGTCGCTGAGAAGCAGGTCAACCCCCTGAACTCGAAGAGGGCGAAGGTCCACAAGGTGATCCCTGACCTTAATGTCGCGGAGATAGTAACGTTCGCGTCCCGGCACAAGAAGAAGATCGCATTCGGTCTCACAGACACCGAGGACTTTGTCACTGCAGGCGGTAGGGACGTCCTCGAGAAGGAGACCGGCATCCAGATGCTCTGCGTCACGAAGGAGTTCGCGGTCGAGGCGAGCAAGGCCGACCAGCGCCTCCTGTTCGAGGAGATTTGCCCCGAAGCGAACCCGCGCTACAGGGTCACTCGACCCGTCGAGATACTCGAGCGAGCGGGAGGCGGTGGACGACCTCAAGAAGTTCGCATCGGAGAATCGCAGGGGTTTCGTGATCAAGCCAGACGCCCCAGCGAGGGGAGCGGGGGTGGGTGTATGGGGCAAGGACTTTCGGACCGAGGAAGAGGCCTTGCAGTTCTTCCGCAACGTCTACTCCAAGGGAAGGGTCGTCGTGGAGGAGCGCGTGGAAGGGGAGGAGTCGAGCTTCCACGCCTTCAGCGACGGCCGGCACTTCGTCCCCGCCCCCCTCACGAGGGACTACAAGCGCGCCCTCGACGGGGACAAGGGAAAGCTCACGGGGGGAATGGGCAGCTACAGGGACTCCAGGGAGGTGTTGCCGTTCCTTCCCTCATCCGAGTGGGACAAGGTGGTCCAGCTCGAGCGCAGGGCCTTCGACAAGTGGAAGGGGCGCGGGTCGAACCCGGGCCTCCGCGGCATCGTCCTTTACGACGCCTTGATGCACACGAGCAGTGGGTTCAAGATACTCGAGAGGAACAGCAGGGGAGGGAACACAGAGCAGATCAGCATCCTCACCACCATGCTCGACGACTACGTCGACGTCTGCTACAGGATGATCGAAGGGACACCTCAAGGGGATAAGATTCTCCAACATGGCCTCGGTGGTTACCTGCGCGGTCCCGCGGGCCTACGGGACGGGTGGGGCGCCGCCATCTGCCCAGGAGGCGGTCAGTCTGACGCGTGCCCTCGCGCTCGAGAAGAAGAGCGGCGGAGACCTCCGCCTCTTCCCCATGGACCTCAGGCTTGGCAAGGGTGGGAAGATATTGATGGGCACGTCGCGTTCTGTCGCCGTGACAGGGATCGCGCCGACCCTCGGCGAAGCGCACGAGATTTCCCTGAGCGGCGTCAGCGCGCTCGGCCGGAAGTTCCGTCACAGAGACGACGTGGGGAGCGCCGTGGACATCGCCCGGAGCATGGAACATCTAAAGGCGCTCAGAGCGACATAGGGCGCCGGTCGCTACGTCTACTGGACGTAGACGCCCATCTGCTGGCCCATCTGTCGGAGCCTCTCGACCCGGTGCTGGATGGAGGGGTGGGTCGAGAAGAGTTCGAGCATCGTGCTCCCCCTGAACGGGTTCACTATCCAGAGCGAGGCGGTGGCGGGCGAGGGAGAACCTCCGGGATTCCCCGCGGCGGAGATGGGCCTTGTCTGGGCCTTTGCGGCAATCTTCTGAAGTGCGGAGGCGAGCGCCCCTGGGTTCTGGGTCAGCTTGGCTCCGTACTCGTCAGCGTTGTATTCCAGGCCCCGTGAGATCCCCAGCTGGACGAACGTCGCGCCCAACGGCACCAGGATTATGGCGGCAACGAGGGCTATGGGGTTCGAGCCCTGCTTGTTGTTCCCGCTCCCGAACGACCCGAACATCATGGAAAAGAGCGCGATGTTCCCGATGTACGAGATCACGCCGGCGATGGTCGCGGCGACGCTCGAGGTGAGCACGTCCCTGTGGACGACGTGGCCTATCTCGTGGCCGATCACCGCCTCCAGCTCGTCGGGCGTCAGAGTCTGGAGAATGCTGGAGGTCGCGACCACGACCGCCTTGTTCGGGCCTCTCCCCGTCGCAAAGGCGTTGGGCTGGGGCGAGCTGACGATCCCGACCCTCGGGGTGGGGATTCCCGCCCTTTGGGCCACCTTCTGCACTATCGAGTAGAGGGTCGGGTTGTCGCTGGGCTGGATGATCCTAGCCCTACTCATCTTCACGACTATGGTGTCGCTGAAGTAGTAGGAGACGAAGTTCACGACGCCTGCGAGGACAAGGCCTAGCAGCATGAAGGCGAGAGGGTCGCCAAAGTAGAGTCCGATGAAGTACCCTATCAGCATCAGCAGTCCCGTGAGTACGAAGAACAGGGCCGCCATCCTCGTGTATAGTCCCATTGCCTTGAACGCCTGAGAATCTTTCGCGCGCGTCCGGATGCGTAAAAACCTTTGGCGGCTCCAGAGCGTTTCTCTGGTCCCGCGAAGGCCGGCGTTCCAAAAGCTTAAAGAAAATCCGCGCGGCGAGTCCAGGGTAGCTAGAGCATGTCGTCTGAAGACAAATGGTTCAAGAGGTGGGGAAAGGCCATGCCCTTCGGGCCGTGGTCGTACGCCGACGTGGAGGAGATGATGAAGGAGATGGAGAAGGATTTCTTGAACCTTGACATCGAGAGAGAGCTCCCGAAGGAGCTTGTGAGGGAGAAGAGGGCCGAAGACGGGAGCGTCTCGAAGGAGATCGGCCCCATAGTCTACGGTTACTCTGTCACCGTGGGCCCCGACGGCAAGCCCGTCATCCGGGAGTTCGGGAACATCAAGCGGGGCCCCACCAAGGAGTGGAAGGAGGCCATCACCGACTCGCGGGAGCCGCTCGTGGACGTCGTCGAGGGGGACAAGGAGGTCAGGGTGATAGCGGAGCTGCCGGGAGCCCGCAAGCAAGACATCAACCTCACAGGCGAGGGGAAGACCCTGGTGATCTCTGCGGAGACCTCAGCCAGAAAGTATCACAAGGAACTCGAGCTGCCCGTCGCTGTAGAGCTCCAGAACGCCAAGTCCACCTTCAACAACGGGATCCTCGAGGTCACGCTTCCCAGGCCCAAGGGCAAGGCCTCAGGCGTCAGGATAAAGGTCGACTGAGCGCCCGCGCGCTCAGCGGTAAGGACTGGTCCCGCCCGCTTCCTTCTTCATCCTCGCCAAGGCGTTGAGGGCCGGGTCCTGAAAGTCGTGCTGCTTCGCCAGCCAGCGCGAGAGCTCTAGCGATGTCACTATCCCGACGAGTGCGCCCGAGTCGTCGACGACGGGGAGTTTGGCGACTCCATAGTCGCTCATCAGCTCCGCCGCCTCCTGGATGGTCGCGTTCGAGTTGACCGTGACGACGGGCGTGGCCATGATGTCCCTGACGTAGACCTCCGAAGGGTTCGCTCCGGCCGCTATCACCTTCTCGATCATGTCCGATGCCGTCACGATCCCGACGATGAAGTCGCCGTTGACCACTACAAGACAGCGTTCGGCGCGGTTGGCCATTATCCCCGCCGCCTTCATTACCGTGAGGTCGAGGTCGACGGGCTCGGGGCTCTTTGTCATAATAGAGTCGACGTGGGCTTCCATCGAACCCTCGCCGCTCGTCGAGGGATTAAACGTTTAGAGGCGAATTGTAGAACATTTGGGAAAATGCTTATTACCGTAGCGAATAGAAAATTCCCCTATGGCCAAGATGATGTCCTGCGAATGTGGCTGGACAATGATCACCCCTATGGGAGAGGGCGACCTCATGAAGCACGCGAAGATGCACATGATGGATGCTCACCCTGGGATGAAAATGTCCGACGATCAGATGAAGAAAATGATGAAGTCGGTGTAGCGCGAGCTACACCATTCCTTTCCTTTTTCCGAGAACCCTACCTTGGGAAAGCAGCTTCGAGCTTGGACCTGTCTTCGGGCTTGAGCTCCCAGCCGCTCGCCCCCAGGTTCTCCATCACGTGCTCCTTCCTTGATGCCCGTGGGATGGCGAAGACGTCCCTGCCCGTGACGAGCCAGTTCAGCGCCACCTGTGCGGGCGTCTTGGAGTAGGCCTTGCAAACCTCCTCCATCTTCTCCTGAGCGCCACCTCCCGCGAGCTTTCCGTGCCCGAGGGGATAGTAGGCGAGTATCGCGATCTTGTTTGCCTCGCAGTAGGGGAGCAGGTCGCCCTCAATCTCCCTGTGGGCGAGGGAATACTCGACCTCGTTCGAGGCGAGCTGAGATTTCTTGAGCGCAGCGCTTGCATCCTTCGTCTGCTGGAGAGAGAAGTTGCTCACCCCGATGGAGAGGGTCTTGCCCTTGTCCTTCATCTCCTCCATCGCCGCCATCGTCTCGGCGATCGGCACCTTGGGGTTGGGGAAGTGAGCCATATACAGGTCTACATAAGAGGTCTCCAACCGTTTCAGGCTCTTCTCCAAAGCATTGACGAGCGCGTCCCTTCTCAGGTGGCTCGGCCAGACCTTCGTCGCTATTAAGAGCTCGTCCCTCTTCCTGCCTCTGATGGCCTCGGCGACTAGGGGCTCCGACCCATAGAGCTCCGCCGTGTCGATGAGGTTCATGCCTCCCTCCAGCCCCGCCTTCAATGCCTCAACCTTCGACGAGGCCCCTCTCTTCCATCCGAACGCCTTCGCGGTCGCGAGCCACTGGGGGTCGTAATACGTCCCCATCCCTACCTCGGAGACCCTTGAGCTGTTCCCCAGAGGTTTGTAGGTCGTCTAGATGACCTTCCTTGACTTCGCCATGTCAAGGACTTCCCTGTGGCCCTCCCTCAGTTCGGGGGGCAGCTTCGTGATATCGAAGTATTCCGCCTTGTCAAACTCCGGCGCGAGCTTCGGCGCGCCAGGGGCCTCCGCCTCGAAGAGGAAGCACATGTCCCAGTGCTTGTCGCCGAACGACTGGACATCGAGAAGCTTCAACGAAGTCGGCATCAGGCCTACCTGGTCCTTGACTATCCTCAGGGCGGCCGCTCCCGGTTCCTCTCCCCAGTTTATCACGGCGCTGGGTAGGTTCCAGCTCCCGGCCATCTGCTCCGGCTTGACACGTCTCGTCAGCAAGATCTGCTTCCCCTTTTTTACGAGGACGAACGAAGAGATGTGCATGACCTCCTCGGGCTTTGTGTTCTCCGGCTGAGGAACCAACCGGGCTCCTTTCTGGGCGCTCATGTCTTGTCCTCGGGCCTTGGCCGCAATATAAGCGGATGGCGCCGACGCCTCGAAGATTCTTCTGGTGACTTCAAGCATTTTCTATATCAAATCGCCGGGTGCAACAAATGATGCGATGGCCGAACAAATGAGCCGGTTCCGATGCGACGCCTGTGACGTAAGTTTCAACTCCGTCGAAGAGCTGTTTAGGCACAACTTGCGGCTGCAAGAGCCTCAGCCAACTCTTCCTGCGTGAGGCTCCCAATCACAAGCGCGAAGCGGGACTCGGTAGGAGAGGATTCGCGAGGCAGTAAGTCTAGGGCTTCCTGTCTGCTAGGATTGACTCCAACCACAATTCGTAGGCGGCCTTCTCTCATTGCTTCCTTCGAAATAGGAAGCCCATCTTCTTCACAGGCCCCTTGTAGTTCTCGTTGCGAGGGCAGTGAGGACCGCACTTCTCCTTGATGGGGTGATTGTGCCCTTTCTTCTGTTCGACTGGCTCTTTTCCTTTGTGATCAGAAGCCAAGCTCTAAGAGAGAAGAACTTCGTCTCCTAATAAGTGCTAGCGAATCTTCGGTGATTGGTCAAGCGGAGCAAACTCCGGTGTGTGACTGATGGTGGACCGGAAGGGATTTGAACCCTTGACCTCTCGCGTGCAAGGCGAGCGTTCTACCGCTGAACTACCGGCCCGTCGAGGCGTGGCTCCGCCAGATTCTTCTTATCCTTTCCCAGCTCCGCTTCTCCTCTCTTCGCCCACCCCGCTCTCGTTAAGTAGCACCTGCTCTCGAAGACGCTTGTGGCGCAGCTCCTCGAGGTCCTGATGCCCTACACACCCTACCTGGCGCTCGTCTTGCGAGTCTGGCTGGGGGCCACCCTGATGATTCACGGGCGCCCGAAGCTCAACAAACAGAACCGGGAGCAGTCGGTAAAGAATTTCGCGGCCATGGGAGTCCCAGCAGCCGCGGTCTTCCTAGGGATGGTCATCGAGTTCTTCGGAGGCGTCTTCCTCGTCATCGGTTTCATAGTTCCCGTCGTGGGCGCGATAGAGGCGATTTACTTCGCCAACATCATTGCCATGAAGAAGACCAAGCAGAACGCGGTCTACGTCGGATACGGCAAGCCCAACTTTGAGGTGGAGGTTTTCTTCGCAATGGTCGCCTTGGTGCTGGTCGTTCTTGGAGCTGGCGCGCTCTCCTTGGACGGCCTCCTGGGCCTCTAGTCGGACCACCCCGGTTCGCTCTGCCGCCCGCCTGCGAAATTCAGATGTTTACGCTTATAGAGAGTTAGTCTTGCACCTGAGGAACGGTGGGCCGGTAGCTCAGAGTCGTGGATTATCCCGACGGGTAGCTTGGCTAGAGCACTCGACTGATAATCGAGAGGTCAAGGGTTCGAATCCCTTCCGGCCCACTTAAACTCTTAAGAGAATCCCTTATTAGAAACCGAGTTCCCAAGGGGAGACATGCCCGCCGGGAGCAAGTACAAGCACCTTCTGGACGACCAGGACGTCCGCAGGTGGTTTGAGAACCTCGAAGCCAAGTCGATCATAACCGCCACAGTCTATCTTCGAACGATGGGACTCTACTGCGCCCTGGAAGGGACGACCCCGAAGAAGATACTCGCTGAGGCCAAGTCCAAGAGATTCCGCGACGAGTTCACAGACTTTATCGGGAAGATGGAGAAAGACGGGAAAGCGGGCTCCTACATCGAGCGCTTCAAGAAGGTCGTCCTCTCCTGGAGTTACTACAACAACCTCGGCGTCAAGCTCAAGGTCAACATCAAGGGCACCTCCGAGACACCGACAATCGCCAACGAAAGAATCCCGAGCAAGAACGAGCTTTCGAGGATTCTCAGGATGGCATCGCCGAGAGGCAGAGTCTCAATCGCCATGATGGCGTTCAGCGGTCTGAGGCCGGAGAGTCTTGGCGACTACCTTGGAACGGACGGCATCAGGCTCGCTGACTTTGCGGAGGCGAAGGTATCGGGCGGCAGCGTCGAGTTCGAGAAGGTTCGGGCGATCCTGCTCGTCAGGAGAACGCTTAGCAAGGCAAGGCATCCATACTTTACGTTCGTGGGGGCCGAGGCCATAACCTACATTCAGGAGTACATTCAGGAAAGGACCAAATCCGGCGAGAAGCTGACCCCTCAAAGCCCTCTGCTCGCGTTCGACCCGAGAGGCGTAAGGAAGAACGCCTTCCTGAGAACCATCCTGGTCACCCGGGACATCAAGGAGGCGATAACCAAAGCGGGATTCACTTGGAGGCCCTACGTCCTGAGGGCCTATTGCGACACCAACATGATAGTGGCGGAGTCCAAGGGCTTGATTTCTCACCCATACCTCCAGTTCCTGATGGGGCACAAGGGGGACATCGAGGCCAGGTATTCGACCAACAAGGGCAGGCTCCTGCCTACGATGATAGAGGAGATGAGGGCAGTTTACGCGAAGTGCGAGCCCCTCCTTTCAACAAAGGCGGAGTCAGCCAGCGAGGAGCAAATCAAGAAGACAATGAGGGAGCAGTTTCTCGTTGTCGCGGGCTTCAAGAAAGAGGAGGTCGAGAAGATGAGCCTCGAAGAGATGAGCGACGAGGAGCTCCAGAACGCTGTGAGACAGAGGCTGGTCGGCATGATGACGGGCAACGGCTCAAGGCAGAAGGTGATTCCAATCCAAGAGGTCAGGTCCTTCATCGGCCAGGGATACGAGTACGTGGCGTCGCTTCCTGACGGCGGGGCGATAGTCAGGGTGCCGTTCTGAGGGCGAAAGGCATGCAGAGGCACGACTTTTACGATGTTCTCGGCGTCGCCAAGACGGCATCGAGAGAAACGATTAAGGAAGCCTACAGGAGGCTGGCCATCAGGTATCACCCCGACAGGAACAAGTCTCCCGACGCGGAGGAGAAGTTCAAGGAGGTCTCTCAGGCCTATCTCGTCCTGTCAGATGGCGAGAAGAGAACTCTCTACGACGCCCTGGGCCCCGACAAGTACGACGACCCTAAGGAGGTCTTCCAATACTACGTCGAGCGCGAAGTGTCTGCGCGCGAGATGAAGCGCGAGTATGAGGCGTCCAAGTCGGTGGAGCAGACCGGCATCATCGAGTCGATGCTAGTGATCCTCTTCGGCCTCCTCGTGATAGACTTCGTGATTCCTACGTGGGTCTTTGGCCCATGGTTCTACGTGTTCAACGCCTTCCTCCTCCTCGCCCTGGTCAGCGGAGTTCACAGCTGGCCCAAAGCTTGACTCGGCCCTGAACGTCATCCATCAACCAAGCGCGTTGCAGCAGAAGCCCTATCCTTGCGTCCTTGCAGGCCATTGAGCGCGCCTCGATTCGTACCTCAGAATCGGCAGTGCCTGGCTCTCTTCGAGGTTCCTTCTCAGGACCAGGAACGGCGCGTAGCTCAACCCGCCCGTGGAATAGACGGTGAGAACTAGGACGTTGACGGTGTCACTGACGTTTATCCTCTTTCCCTCGACGTCCGGTGTCCGCACGTAGATCACCGGTTTCTGCCTTGCCGCCCTTTCGTACGTCTGCTTCAGCCTCATTTCGATGTGCCCGATTGCCCTGGAGTCTGTCTCGCCTGCGAGCGCGCTCTGATAGTTCGCTATCGCCCTTCGTCCCGGGTTGTCCACCTGAAACAACTCTGCCCTCGCAGTCTCGCCCTGGTTCAAGTCCAAGGAGAATGCATCCTGTGGCTGCCAGTAGATCTGCGCCTCTCTGTTCCCAGATGGAATCGCACTGACCTTCGCCTTGCAGTTCGTTGAAGATTCGTTCGCGACCACGTCGACGTAGAGAGGAATCGGAGATTCGGTGTATCTGCTTACTCCGCGGAACGAGGAACCAAGTCTGAAGGCGAACCTGTCGGTCGCGGGTCTTCTCAGGAGCTCACCAAGGGCTGCGTGGCCGCCGCCGCATGGCACGTAGGCCTCATCGGTCGAGTCCAAGTCGTGACCTGACGCGAGTTCGACCTTCGCGAGCGAACCCCACTTCTTGACGGCCGCCCCGAGCGCCCTGCTTGTCGCAGAGTCCTGGAATCCCTTGCCTCTCATGTACGCGCCTATCTCGCTCCTTCTGATCCGACCCTCCTTCACCCCCTCACTCAGCTCATCGGCCAGTGAACCCACGCGGCTTCGAAATTGACGCCTCTACCCTTCGAATTAACACTTTTTCGGGTTCGTTTTGACCTCGTCATCCCTTGGCTTGACGAAATTCTCGGCCGAATGATTTGAGCGGAGGCCTTCCCATCATTCCATTGGAGGAGGACGAGAATGATCGTGGACATTCGCTCACTGAAGAGGCTGGCGGCGAGAATTCTGCCGAATGATTCGATTCTGCGCAAGGTGCTGCTGTCAGAGCCTGATTCGTTGGACGCTAGGGACTACCTGGCGAAGCTCGGGACGTGGCAGGCACTTCTGAGGGAGGAATTCGCATGAACGTATCGACATTCACCAGAGGGGACAGGTACAAGCTCATCGCCCTGTTGACATTCTTCACGGTGTTGCTGGTCGCTACCCGCAAGTTCCCCCTCGTTCTGATTGCGACCGTTCCTGCCGCCGTGGTAGCGTTCCTGGTGATGAGGACCAGGATCCTCAAGCGCTTCGCAAGGACCCCGATAAGGCAGGTCGCTTACGTCTCGCTGACCGAGCCTGTCTATCACTACTACAACGCGAACGTGGGAGAGGACGAGGATGGCCGTCCAATAGTGGAGAGGAGGAGAGAGAAGGTCGGCGAGAAGAGGCGAGACACTCCCCTGAAGAGGAGAATCGACCCGTGTTACGTGAACTTCGACGAGTACATCTCAAGCAAGGGCAACCCCTTGGTGATGGTCTGCGGGCGCTCAGGCATGGGCAAGAGCGAGCTCACGAAGACCCTTCTTCTGACTGTGGTGAGAGCGCCCAAGATCGTCTTCTCGTTCAAGCCGAACGACACGCATCTTCGCCTCCCCTATCCGGTGGTGGACGTATCAAGGCACATCCCGAACCCGTTTCAGGACGCGGACGCGCTCTCGACAGCATACGCTCTCGCCTTCCCCGCCAACCTGAGGGGCATCATGCTCTCGCAGGCCAGGGCGATCGTCAAGAGTGTTGCCGGTCAAAGCAACGACTGGAGCCAATTCAGGGCGAACCTCAAACGGATGGAGAGAAAGGCTACAGATATTCAACTGGAGGCGCTCGCCCTGATCCAGCAGCAGACAGGGAGCCTGGCGGTGGGCGAAGGCGCGTTCAACATGGACCTCACCAAGGATGTCGTTCTGGACTTCTCACGCCTTGACGAGGCCGCGAAGACCTTCTACGCAGAGATAGCCTTGAGGCAGACATGGAACTCCTTGACGCAACGGGTAGCACCGCTCCAAGGCGCAATGACCAGTCAGGGCATCGCCATCGTGATAGACGAGGTTCATCGGCTGACGCAACTCTACCAGATTGACGCGCGGACGATCCTCGACACCATCATGCTGGAGATAAGGCAGCTCGGAACACTGCTCACGGCGACCCAGAATCAGACGGACATACCCGACAACCTCAGGCAGTCCGGAACGGAATTGGCCTTCCACACCACCGTCCCGAAGGAGCTTGAAGCGTTGGGAAAGATAGACCCGGCTTATCCCTGGATCGTGAGGCACCTTCAGCCGTACGAGTTCGTGGACCTCGCGTTCCGCGTTGGCGAAGCCGGTCTTGTCCCGGTCTTCCGTGTGGACATGGACGCTCTCCCGAAGATGGAGGTGCGGCCGGTCGAACCAGTGGACATCGCCCAAGAGCCTCAACCGCAGGCCCCCGTAGACTATCGAGGGATAGTCGAGGAGGAGCTCGAACGCGGTGGGGTCGTCTGGGTCTCTGGGCTCGCCTCGTTGGTTGAGGAAAGATATCACTTCGCCAAGGACGCCGCGAAGCTCAGACTCAGGGACGTGCTCCTCAAGCTCCTGAAGGCGGGAGAGGTTTAGGTGCAGCGGTTCGACGATGTGGAGTCGGGAGAGACCGTCTCCCTGTATTTTGCCAAGGGCACCAACGAGAACGAGGGCCCGCTCCACAAGTGGATGCTGGGTCAGGCGGTCGAGGGATGCAAGGGCGTCGTGCACGTTGCTTCCTCAGGCGAGGCCCTCCCTGATATCGAGACTAGCGGGGCGTACATCGAAATCGAGACGGGGCTCAAGCGAAGGGTCGATGACCTTCAGGAGCGGATCACAAAGTTCGCCACCAAGCCATTCGTCGTCCTTGTCCCCAATACGGCGGTGGCCGAAGAGTATCGCAAGAAGCTCGTGAACGGTCAAGTGACCGTCAAGACTCTGCGCGAGTTCCTTATCGACAGCCGTACATAGCTCGCCCATAGCAGCCGACATCCTTCAGGCTCGGACTTCGCTGCGGAGCAAATTCACCCCCTCGCTTCGCTCGCCGTGTCCGTCGCTTCGCTCCTCACGGCCTTCCGCTCACTTTCGTTCGCTCCCTCCCCCCTCTTTGCTCCTCCGCTCGCCCTTCGCCTTCACCCCGCCTTGAAGCGGGGCCCTCGCTCGCGTTGCTCGCTCGGGGGTGTCGGCTGCTATGGGCTAGCGAGGTGAGGGGGAGAAAAGAGGAGAGAATCAGTCTATTTGACGAAAAGAAGCTATTCTTCAGGCATACCCCAAAGTGAGGTATACGGAGTGCAAGCCATTACAGTCCAAAGAAGCGGAAATGTATCATTCAGATTACGATTCCGGCAACGTTTAATAAGCGGCTGATGCTTTAAGTCTCGCTACAATGGCGTCCAGAACCGGAATAAACAGAATCACGCTAATTCCCATCATTCTGGTTCTCGCCGCGGCCGGCATTTCTTCATACTATTTCTCTGCCCAATCGACTATGAATCAGGCTGGTGTATCTGCTGAATCATCGCCTCCTGCTTGTGCTTCTGCGAGCCCTGTTACAGATTACGTCTTCACCTCGCCTCCACCGAACAAGCAGGTTTTACTGTTGCAGCCTGGCCACACCGTAGAAGTCTGCGTGACTTATCAGACAAACTGGAACAGCTCCGCAAACTTCGCAAACTTCAAGACAAATTACTTCAGTGACGGGAAGTTGGCCATTCCTTTTCAAGTGCTCAACGATGTTCCGGTGACCACTAGGATCGGAACTGAGTTCCCCACGAATTCGGGGACGGTTAACAGCACAACCAGTATTTCCAGTACTCCAGGAACGTCAGTCACGGCCTACAGCGCGAAGTCATATTCCGGTTCGTTTAATGCAATCCTTCAGCCAAACTCTATCGATCCCACTCTCGGGTTAACCTCGTTCACTGTTCTATACATTATAACGCCTTTGAGCAATTCTACAGGTTTCTACAGCGACTTCGGTCCTGCTCCCGGCCTACTAATTTCGGTTGGATACACAGCATCAGGAATTCAGGCGTCTGATTTTCCCAATGCCGGTCTTGTTCATCCGCTTGGTCCGCTTTTTCCATATCACGCTGCTTATGTTGGTGTAATCGGTGCATCTGTGATAAACTTGACAATACCGAGGTCTGCATAAAGTGAAAATACACTCCCCGAATCGGCTGTCGATAAGAATCGCCGCATTGCTTGTCGTCACTTCTTTCACCTCTCTCCCGGCAGTCTACGCTTACAATTACCACAGCGCCATATCAACGTCCATAAGCATGTACGGAGTAGTCACGTGGTTCTACTTTGATGAGACCGGTTACATCACAGACAGTGGGAACAACTGTGGAAATACAACCCTGTCTCAATGTTTTACTTATCAACTCAATACGAATACCTCCCCAACAACTCAAGGAGACTTCAATCAGGCAATCATGTACTCTGATTACCATACGGTCTATTGGAATGACTTTATTGGTTGCAACAACACATCTTGCAACTACTATGGGGTAGGAACAACTTACTCACCTACATGGAGCAACTCGTACTTCAATAACACAAACAATGTGTTTGTGTTGGCGATTAATGCGGGTTCTAGTTCAATTGGCTGGGGTGTGACTTCGTGCAATACACAGTTCACCGAGTCAGGGTATACCTTCCAGTACTTCGTACTGAACCTCTCAACGTGCAGTTCCTCGAAATCATACTATGAGACACCTGGAGCAACTTACTTCACCGGAAACAAGTACACGCTCTCTGAGAGTGTTGGAGTTGGTTGGGGAGGAGGGTCTAACTCAACTTTCAAGCATACCCAGGTGACTGGAGAGCTATTCAATCAGAATGTGGGATACTATTCGGGGACGACAAGCACTCTCACTGCCGAGGGAAGCAACATGGTCGACCATTTCGGCACGTTTGGCAGTGTCGTACCAATTTGCTACCATTCTCCTGATGTTAGCGCTCCCTGCTAGCAACACGGCAAGCCTGAGGATTCTCTTAAATAATTAATTGCATCCCTTCCGGCCCACTTGAATCCTTCACTTTGGCAGCTTCATATCCTTCAGCCTGGGGTCTTTCGTCTGGATGCGGAAGTAGAGGATCATTGCATTCGCATGCCCGTGGCCCAGCTTCATCTCGGTCTTCAGCCATGAGAGGAGCTCGGCGTGCTTGGCGACTATCTTGCCCTTCTCGATGAATCCCTTCTTCTTCGCAAGCGCGAGGAACTCCTCGGGCGACTTGCCTGTCTTTGCTTGGATGTTGTCCAAGTACGCCTTGAACGTCATCGCCACAGAATGAGGAGCAGTCTCTCTTAATCTTCGCGGGAAGGGCTAAAGAAGAAGCAGGACAGCGTCCCGATGGATTGAGCGCGCTGCCCGGAGTGCTGGCCGAAGCCAAGAGACTTGTCCAGGCCTCCTCAGAGAAGCAAGTAGTGCTGAGGCTCATCGGCGGGGTCGCGGTGGCGCTGAGGTGCCCCTCCGTCGCCGAAAACAGACTCCTTCAGCGGGACTACGTCGACATCGACTTTGTAGCTCATGAAACACAGTCCAGGGCAATCAACGAGTTCTTCGTCCAGATGGGCTACGAGCCGCGCCATAGGTTCAACGCGATGATGGGAGGCAAGAGGCTGATCTTCAACGACCTGGTCAACACTCGGCGCGTCGACGTATTCCTCGATGTCTTCGAGATGTGCCACAAGTTCGACTTTTCCCAGAGGGTTGAGCTTGAACCCATGACACTGCCTCTTGCCGACCTGCTCGCCACAAAGCTCCAGATCGTCGAAATCAATGACAAGGACTTCAAGGACATGGCAGCCTTACTCCTTGACCACGATGTTGGGTTGACAGATGGGGAGACGATAAACGGCGCCCACATCGCCAAGCTGTGCGCCAACGACTGGGGGATTTACAAGACTTTCACGGTCAACCTATCGATGCTCGCGAACGCCGTCGATGTCCTCGGTCTCGCGTCCGCGGACGTGAGCACAGTGAAGTCGAGGTCGGGGAGGCTCCTCGAGGTCATCGAGGAGGAACCCAAGAGCTTCGCTTGGAAGATGAGGGCGCGTGTCGGAGAGAAGAAGCGGTGGTATGAGCTCCCAGAACCCGACGACTCTGTCGTCGCAAGCGAATAGACCTCAGCCCGAGGTCAGGATGTAGGACTTCACCTTCTCGCTGTCGAGTTCGCACAGGAAGCCACGCAGGATGCCATCGGTGTACTCGCTCCCCGGGTTCGCGCACAATGTCCTCCCAAGCATCACGGTCCCTCGGGACTCGTGTATGTGCCCATGGAGGCCCAGCATCGGCTGGTACTTCATGATGGCCTGGCGGCACGCCGAGCTCCCAGCCGACACCATCTCAACGTTCCCCGCTTTCACGACCAGCTTGAGGTTCTCGTCGATTCGAGGCGCCTGGTCGATGGGGGTGTCGATGGGCGGGACGTGTATGTTGAAAATCGCCTCCTTGATGTTCTTCACCTTGTCGGCCATCGCTGAGATCTTTTTGGCGAGGACGTCCTCGTCCTCCTCTCTAGGGCTGTGCCAGGGCGTGTGGTTGGTGGTCCCCAATGTAATCATCTCGTGCCTTCCGTCTATCTCCAGGACCCGTTCCTCGGGGTTGATCACGTACTCAGACGAGCCCAGGACCGGGTCGATCTCGAAGAGGTCGTCGTTGCCAGGTGAGATGTAGCACTTCACGTTGGTCCTCCCGAGCCGCTCCTTCGCGAGGGCGACCCACTCCTGCACCCTCTCCACCATGAGCTTGGCGAAGAGCTTGCTGACTCTCTCCGGGTCGGCGTTGAGTTCTTCGAGCTCTGGCGGGCTGACTACGTGCGTGTACTCCCCGCTGTCCGCCGCCTTTCTCCTGAACTCGTGCACCTCCTCCGTGCTGTTCATCACGGTCTCCGCCCCCTGGTAGGTGCAACGGAACTTCCCGTCGTCCTCCACTATCGGCGTCATCATCTTGCCCGTTATGTCTCCCCCCAGGATCAGGACGTCCGCCTTGTAGAACGCCGCCGCGTTCAGGAACTTCCTGAAGCACTTGTTGGAGCCGTGCACGTCGGTGACGAAGTAGATCCTCGAACGCGGCACGGTCGCGGTGAGTCAGAGGAGCTAGATTAACCTGGAGCGGAGAGCCAAGTCCGATGGGTGAGGTTCCGCGGAAAGAATTACTAGACTGCGGTGCCAAAGGGCCTGAGACCTGAGTTGCACCACAAGATAGGGCTCGATAGATTTCACTATAAATGGAGCAGGTCGCACAAACCCGCGCTGTCCATCAGAGAAGGAGACGCTGTTACCTTCAAGATCAACGACGTAGCTACCTGGCAGCTAGACAAGAACTCAAAGTCCGAGGATCTTGCTCGAATCGACGTCTCCAAATTCTATCCTCTGGCCGGACCTATCCTCGTCGAGGGAGCGAGGCCCGGAGACGCTCTAGTGGTAGAGACCTTGAGTGTCAAGGTAGCCGACTTTGGCTGGTCAGCGATCATCCCCGGATTCGGGCTCCTCGAGGAGTTCAAGAAGCCGTATCTCTACAAGTGGGACCCTCAGAGACAAGAAGTTCGCAAAGTTCGAGAAGGGGATCAGAATCCCCATCCGGCCCTTCTGCGGGGTCCTCGGAGTCGTCCCTCCTGAGAGGGGAGAGTTCGACGTGATGCCGCCCGGGAAGCACGGAGGGAACATGGACATCCGGCACCTGACCACAGGGAGCAAGATCAAGATCCCGGTCTGGGTGGACGGAGCTCTGTTCTCCGTCGGAGACGTCCACGCCGCGATGGGAGACGGCGAGGTCTGCGTCTGCGCGATAGAGTGCGCGGGCGAGGCGACGCTGAGGTTCTCCATAGAGCGCGGGTCGAGGCTCCGCTGGCCGCAATACCACACCAAGGGAGACCCGAGGCCGCCGAAGGGGTACTACGTGGCGACCGGCATCGCGTCCGACCTGATGCTAGCCACGAAAGAGTCGGTGCGAAACATGCTCGACTATCTTACGCGGACCTTCGAGCTTACCAGGGAAGACGCCTACGTGCTGTGCAGCGTCGCCGCTGATGTCAGGGTTCACGAGGTGGTCGACCAGCCCAACTGGGTTGTAGGGACGATGATCTCTCGCGACATCCTCCCCGATCGATGACAAGAAACCCGGTGGCCACAAGTCGAGACGACCACAGAACCCTCGGCTACGAGTCTCCCAAGCGCTTAAAGCAGGCAAGACCTCTGATCACGGCTCGAAGAGCGTCTCTTTGGCGTCCCATGGGAGTTCCGGCGATGGGCAGGATTTGCGGCTCGCGTCGTTCCGTTTGGGTCCGTATGAGCAAAAGGACCTCCGGCTGGGGGACGGGGCTTTGACCCGACCTGGCTCTCTGCTTCGGATCAAGGACCTTCAAGGAACCGAAAAACTGTCGAAGCCGAGCGTCGTTGTGGGCGTACCTGAGATGGGCCTTGTCGGCACGATAGGCGCCTCCTACCTAGTCGAGCACCTCCAACTGCCAGAGGTGGCACAGGTGGACTCGGACATCCTTCCGCAGGTCATGGTGGTCCAAAACTCCGAGCCAAAGCAGCCCATACGGATCTTCGGCAAGGGCTCGCTGGCAGTCGTCCTCTCCGACATCCCCCTCTTTCCGAGGCTCTCGTACGAGCTCGCGTCAGAGGTCGTATCTTGGAGCAAGGCGAAGCGGGGAAAGATGGTCGTCGGGATAACCGGACTCCCGTCTGAGCAGAGAGTGGAGTCAGGCGGGGACGGGGCACCCGCCGTCTTGGCGGTGACAAACGACGAGGGACCTTCGAAGGTCGCTGAAGACGATAGGCGCGAAGCCATACGAGCACGGCGTCGTCACGAGCACCCACGCCACGCTGCTGAAACAGTGCATCAGCGGACGCCTCCCCAATCTCACGCTCCTGGCGGAGTCCTACGCGGAGTTCCCGGACCCAGGCGCGGCCGCTGCCGCTCTCCAGGTCTTGAGCAAGCTCCTCTCGATAACACTCGACGTGAAGCCGTTGTTGACAGGGGCCGAGGAGATAAGACTCAACATGAGGCAACTGATGAGCCAGACACAACAGGCCATCCAGCAACAGGGGGCTCAGACGACGCCCACGGTGTATCGTTAGGAGGAGGGAAGAGCATGAGCGACGACGATGAGCCTGAATCCCTCGGTGACCTCGCGCTCCCGGGCCCCGCGGCGCTCCAATCGCTCTTCGACTACTTCTTCGGGGAGGCGAGGCCTCTCTTCAATTTGGGCTCAAAGAGCCTGAGGCCCCTCTACAGAATAGACACGACAGGAGGGGCGGTCACCGTGACCTTCGACCTTCCCTATGTGGAGAAGAAAGACATCGCGCTGACCTCCACGGAGAACTCTGTCGAACTCGACGCCAAGACGAGGAAGCCTGTCAACCTGATGGTCGGGGGAAGCGTCCAGAAGAGCGTCGTATTCGAGCGCTACAACGTCCGCATCAACCTTCCGACCATCGTGCAACCCGAGAAAGCGAAGGCGACGTTCCGGAACGGACTGCTGAGGGTGAAGTTCCCCATCGCAAAGAGGGGGAACAAGGTCAAGATCCGCTGAGCCTTCGACGAGCCTTGGCCTTCGGCAGGGCGGACGACAGGGGACTAGCTGAGAAGCATGCCGCCGTCGACGACGATTGTCTGCCCGGTCATGTAGTCGGAGGCCGACGAGGCGAGGAAGACGGCGACTTTCCCGATGTCGTCAGGGACGCCTATCCTCCCAAACGGGATCCTGGCAGTGAACGCCTTCATCATCTGGGCCGTCTGCTCTTCAGTCATCCCGACCAGGGGCTTTGATGCCCCCTCGGTGGCTATGCCTCCCGGGGCGATAGCGTTCACGGCGATGCCCCTAGGAGCAAGCTCGAGAGCAAGGGCCTTCGTGAACATCAGGACGCCTCCCTTGGTGGCATCGTAGGCGGCCAAACCAACCGCCGAAGGGTGGAAGGAGTCAATCGAGGCGATGTTTATGATCTTACCCCCTTTTCCTCTCTCGACCATCCTTGACGCCGCGGCTTTAGAAATAAAGATAAGTCCCTTCAGGTTGATCTTGTAAACTCTCTCGAAGAACTCCGGAGTCATCTGAAGGACCGGGGATGTGGGGTATATTCCTGCATCGTTGACGAGGATGTCAATCGAGCCGAAGAGTTCGACGCACTTGTTCGCGATCCTGTCGCCGATCCCGTCTTCCGTGACGTCGGCTTGAATGGCGGCGCCTCTGCCGCGCAACCCGCTTAGCCTCTGAGCGGCAGCCTCTGCGGCGGCTGCGTTCACGTCCGCGATGAGCACGTTCGCCCCTGCTTCAGCGAGCCGTTTCGAGATCCCAAAGCCTATCCCCATCGCACCTCCGGTCACGACTGCATTCTTGCCTCCGAGGTCGAACGGGGTCTTCCTAGCTTCTTGCATGCTAACGCTCACACTTTATCACTTGATTTGGATTCTGCTTGGCCTTAGTTAAGGCCACCATCCGATTCTCAAAAGATGAGAACGAGACTCTCAGCTCCTCCAGACTGCTCCTAGATCTGCCTGACGATGCGCACCAATAAATTCGGCCTCAACCTACCCTCTAGCAGGCGAAGTCGAAACGGCCTCAAACGACGAGCAAGAAACCGAGTCAATCATCGAGGAGAGGGAGGCGGAGGCGGTTCCCGATGTGGAGGTGGTGGAGGCCGGCGAACCTGAAGACGGCGAACTTGAGGAAGAGACGGAGGAGGAGACTGAGGACGCAGAGACGGAGAAGATAGAAGATAGAGAGGACGAGAAGATTAGCCAGGGGTCAAGACCCGCCAGCAAAGGCACACGGCGAAAGAAGAAGAAACCTGCTTCAAGGAAGAAGAAGCGCGCCGCAAAGAAGAAACCCAAACGCAAGTCACGCAAGAGAAAGTAAGCCCAAACATGTGGCTAGGAATCTAGACACGAGCTTGCTAAATGTTTGAGAAATTCCGAATATCCTTAAATAGAGTTACACTGAAATGGACGCCGAATTAACACCTTGTCCAGTGCAGGAATGAGGCAAGTAGAGGCGACAATCAGAAGCGAGAAGTTCCCCGACGTCGACAAAGCGCTGAAGGACATCGGCGTGAGCGGAGTGACGATGATCGAGGCCAAGGGCAGGGGAAGGGGCAAGGTCATCACGCATTCCTACATCCGGGGTAAGTGGACCTGGACGACCGACGTTGTGCACAGGGTCATAGTGAAAGTGGTGGTAGACTCATCCGACGTGGACAAGGTGGTGAACGCGATTGTCAAGAGCGCCAGCACGAACGAGGTGGGTGACGGGAAGATTTTCGTCCACATGATAGAAAAGTCGATTGACATCAGCACGGGCGGGTCCGAAGATCACTCCCTGAACACAGCTCGCGGAAAGAAATAGACGTCAGAGTTCCCGATAGGCAGTCAGGCCGGAAGCCCAACTAGTCTCCATGTCGCGTCCCACAGGAGCCGTGCCTTTGCTTCGTCATGGGACTCGTCCGAGGAGTCCTTGGCCGCCTTGTTCTCGAAGTACTTGCCTGACACGCCCTCCACGTCTGGGGACGAAGCCAGGTAGATTGCGGTCTGCGCGCCTTCCTTCGCGCTCTTCATGAAGGGCCTGGTGAGAGCGGTCGGCATCCGCCATATGCCAATGGCGACTCCTCCCGGGTGCAGACAGTTGGCGGTCACCCCGGTCCCCTGTAGCCTCCTTGCCAGCTCGTACGTGAACATCACGAGCGCCAGCTTGGAGGTGCCGTAGCCCGCCCATCCCGATGGCGTGTCCTTCTTCTCGATCGCAGGCACGTCGATGTGCCCGCTGAAGTGCGCCACGGAGGAGACGTTGACGATTCGGGACGGAGCGCTGGACTTCAAGAGCTCAAGCAACAGGTTCGTCAAGAGAAAGGGCGCCAGGTAGTTCACCTCGAACGTCGTCTCGAACCCGTCCTTCGTCCTCCCCGTGAAGGTGAACAGACCGGCGTTGTTGACCAGGACATGTAGCTTGCCGTAGCGGCTCCGCGCTTCAGCGGCCAGCCCTCGGACATTCTCGAGGGCTGAAAAATCGCAGAGCAGGAGGTCCACAGAGTCGTTACCTGTCTTCTTCGAGATCTCTCGCCTCGCGGCCTTGCCTTTGGCCTCGTCCCTGCAGACCATCACCACGTTGGCTTTCATCTGCGCCAACGCCATGGCCGTCTCCTTGCCCATGCCCGAGTTCGCCCCGGTGACCATGCAGGCCTTGCCCTCGAGCATCAGTGCCCGAAGACCACGCCCTTCCCTTTAAGGGCGATGCGAATTACTCATGCGCAGGGTCGTGGGCCGCGCAATTCTAGTGCACGTGGCCGTATCTGTGCGGGCCCTTGTCGAAGGCTGCCTTGCAGGCTTGCGAGCAGAAGCAGAAGGCGTGGCCGTCATGCTCCGAGCATAGCTTCGTCTTCTTCTCGTCTACCATCATTCCGCACACAGGGTCTCTCGTCAAAGGTGTCTCAACAGAGAGTGACCGCCATCCCTATATCAAATCTATCCTTTACAAACGTAAAGCCTTTAAGGGTACCTCGTCTTCGACGTTCCCTTGAAGCCCGACGAAACCGATGCCCGCATCCTTGAGGTGCCTCATGGTCGAGGGGAGGGCTTCGTTCAGGGAGATTGCGAAAAGGACCGCGCTGACCACCCCGACAGTCTCCTCGCGGATAGGTCGAATGATTAAGGCAGGCATGATCAAGAAATTCGTTCCTATACTCTCTGCGGAGTCCCTGAGCCGCCGAGTCTTTGCCGTGATTTCCCTGAAAGTGAACTCGTCGACGGCCGAGAAGATCGCGCGCGACCTCTCGAAACTGCCCGAGGTCGAAGACATCTACATCACGACGGGCCAGGGGATGATCATGAAGGTTGCCTTGGACGATGTTGGCGGTCTTCAGCCTTTTCTTAATCGCAACGTGCTCGCGAGGCCAGATGTCAGAGTCACTTCGAGTCATATTATAACGAGCGTCGTCAAGGAAGAACCCACGCCTCTTTCGGCGACCAATCTCACCATGAACCTGAAGTGCGACTACTGCCATGAGGAGATAGCTAGAGCGAGGCCGTACACGATTGTGGGTAGCTCTGCGCGGTACTACTTCTGTTGCAAGACCTGTAGGAACGCCTACCTCGACAAGTTCGGGTCGAGGCTCGCGAAGCCTAAACGCAAGTGAGCAAAACAGCTTTACATTCGTAAGGACAGGGGTTTAAGACCTCTGGCGCCCCTCGCTCCAACGATGGCAAACGACCCCGACCAATCGGGCGAGTGGAAACAATAGCGGCCGATCCTGTGTGCGGAATGTTCGTGGACGAGAAGACAGCGGAGCTGAAGGCCGAGGTAAGGGGCGTCACCTACTACTTTTGCAGCGAGAGCTGCATGCGGGAGTTCCTCGCCCCAGAGAAGGAGCTCCGGACGCTCAAGATCGAGCTCATCTTAGCGGTGGTCCTCTCGATTCCCATCTTGCTCCTGACGTATCTCGACCTCCTGCCGTCGCGGGCGAACGACTACGTCCTCTTCGCCCTGGAGACGCCGCTGCAGTTCGTCATCGGCTGGCGCTTCTACAGGGGCGCCTATGACGGGCTGAAGAGCAGGATGGGGAACATGGACTCGCTGATCGCAGTGGTGCACCTCGGCCGCGTGGGCCTACTCGACCGTAGTGACCTTCGCTCCGGGATACTTTCCCTCATCTGGCGTGTACTTTGACAGCGCCGCGGTTATAATCACACTCGTCCTTGCGGGGCGGTTCCTCGAGCACGCCACGAAGAACCGAGCGTCAGCCGCGGTAAGGAAGCTCCTGGACCTCCGACCCACCACGGCCCGGAGAGTCGAAGAGGGCGGTAACGAGGTCGATGGCCCTGTTGAGCAAGTCGCGGTCGGGGATTTGATCGTGGTCAGGCCCGGAGAGAAGGTGCCGGTGGACGGGGTCGTCGTCGAGGGTCGGTCCGCCGTCGACGAGTCGATGGTCACAGGTGAGAGCATGCCGTCGGAGAAGCACCCCGGCGAACGGGTGATAGGAGCGACCATGAACAGGTCCGGGCTGCTGAGGATAAGGGCCGAGAAGGTCGGCCAGGACACAGCTCTATTCCAGATAGTCAAGCTCGTGGAGCAGGCCCAGGCGGGGAGGGCGCCCATCCAGCGCCTCGCAGACAGGATCGCCTCATACTTCGTCCCTATCGTGATATCGGCGGCCACGCTCGCCGCGGTCTTCTGGTACTTCCTCGGTAATCTTAGCCTTGCTTTCTCTGTCCTCGCCTTCGTCTCTGTAGTGGTGATAGCGTGCCCGTGCGCGCTCGGCGTCGCGACGCCCGCGGCTCTCCTCGTCGGGACCAGCAAAGGGGCCTCGTGCGGGGTGCTCATCAAAGGAGGCGAGAACCTCGAACGCGCGGCAAGGGTCGACACCGTGGCCTTCGACAAGACGGGCACGTTGACCATCGGGAAGCCCTCGGTGACAGACCTTCTCCCTGTCGGACTGCTCTCTCCCGACGCCATCATGCATCTCGCAGCGTCGGTGGAGAAGGGTTCCGAGCACCCCATAGGAGTGGCGATTCTCCGTGAAGCGACGACCCGAGGCGTTCAGGTCTCAGATCCGGAGGACTTTGAGGCCGTGGCGGGGATGGGCGTCAAGGCAAAGGTCGAGGGGAAGACAGTGCTTCTCGGGAACAGGCGCCTAATGGGAGCCAACGCCGTCGATATCTCTCCAGCAGAAGAGAGAATGTCTGGACTAGAAGCGCAGGGGAAGACCGCGATGATGGTCGCCGTCGAAGGCAGGGTCGAAGGAGTCGTGGCGGTGGCGGACACGGCGAAGCCCTCCGCAAGACCGACGGTCGAAGCCCTTCAGGCGATGAAGATCGAGGTCGTGATGCTGACGGGCGACAACCGGCGGACCGCAGCGACCATCGCGGAGAGCCTGGGCATCAAGAGGTTCACCGCGGAGCTGCTCCCGGGACAGAAGGAGGAGGAGATAGAGAGGATGCAGAAGGAAGGGCACGTGGTCGCCATGGTGGGCGACGGCATCAACGACGCGCCTGCGCTCGCAAAGGCCGACGTCGGAATGGCGATCGGAAGCGGGACCGACATCGCAAAGGAGACAGGCGGGATCGTCTTGGTCAACGACGACCTGGCGAACGTGGCGGTCGCTACCAGGCTGAGCCGAAAGACGCTCTCAAAGATCAAGCAGAACCTGTTCTGGGCGTTCGCATACAACATCGTGCTCATCCCCATCGCCGCAGGGGCGCTCGTGCCCGTGTGGGGACCGGGGATCTACTCGGTCCTGCCGTTCCTTGCGGCCGGCGCGATGGCCATCAGCTCGGTGACTGTGATAGCCAACTCGCTGCTGCTCTTCCGTTACGATCCGAGATAATCCCGGTAGAGGAAAATTCAGAGAAAGAGTAGGGTGTCCACTCGGCCCATCTTTCCCATCTCCTCGCGAGCGGCACCCTCCATCTTCTTCCTCTTGCCTTCCAACTCAGAATTGTTCATAGTCATCGCGATTTGAACGCGAGGGCCTTTTTTTCTCGATTGATTATCAATACACTGTCAAGAAGTTCGGGAATTCTTTTAAGTCGTCGAATTCGCTTTTCCTTCATGCCTCGTGGGAAAGGTTCCAATCCGGCTGACGCGGCCAAGGCTTCATCTGCCGCAAGGGAGAAGATAGTGAAGGGCCGTAAATGATGAACCTGGCAAGAGAGTACAAAGCGATCATCCAATACGTGGTCTTCAGCGTCGCGCTGAAGGGCGCCCAGTACAGCGACATCGCGGAGCAGCTGAAACAACACGCCAGCCAAGAGCTGAGCCACGCCCTTGAGGTCGCGCGGCAGATAGACTACCTGGGAGGCGTCCCGACGGTGAAAGGCAAGCCCGCGGAATTCTCAGACGACTCTAGGAAGATGCTGGAGATCGACCTCAGGGCAGAACAGGAGACGATCAAGTCCTACCGGGAGAGGATCCGCCAAGCCGAGGCCGCGGGAGAGTTCGCCCTCTCGGAGGCGCTGCGCGACATAATCAGGCAAGAGCAGGACCACGAGATAGACCTAAGCGACGCCCTTGGGCTGAAGTAGCCTACCTAGATTCGTCGTCCGCAGTGCCCTTGGGGTTCTTTCCCTTCATCGTCTTGATGCGCCAGGGTGGCTCAGAATCGGGTGTGGCGTCCTTGAGAGCCTCACTTCTCGCGTTGTCTCCTTCCGTTGGGCTCATAGGTTTGCCTTTCCTGCGGTTGATTCGCGCTTCGCTCATGTCTCTCTTCCGCTGTTCAGGTCTCTCTTACGGTTTTCCTCTCATTCTTCCTGCCTCCTTCCAGCTTGGGCTCGGCACCCGAAGAGTCTTCCCCAAAGACGCAAGAACCCGAGAAAGCCCCATTCCCTCCGCCTCTCCCAGCAGCAATAGCGCTCTTCGCCGGGCTCTACGTCATGAGCCACGTCGCGCCCAAGAATAGGCGCGGCAAGCCCTCGTCCTCAACGAAACGACGACCCTGATTCCAGTTCTCCCTGCGAGGCGATCTGCGCCATCGTCTTCTTGCTCAGTGCGGAGTAGACGTAGTCATTGGCGTCGTAACCCTCCTTGCAGAACTCGTCGCGGTGCTTTATCAGGAGCCACATCTCCCTGTCGCTGTCCCCGAACCCCTTGGTCCGTACAAGGGCGAACGAGCCTTGCAGCTTCTTCCCATAGAGCCGGAACTTCAGGTTCCCTTCTCGCAGGCTCTTGCTCGCCACCTCCTCCGCTTCGGTCTTGTTCCTCACCTCTTCCC
The DNA here is from genome assembly GCA_963799775.1 of uncultured archaeon. Lineage (GTDB taxonomy): Archaea > Thermoproteota > Nitrososphaeria > Nitrososphaerales > Gagatemarchaeaceae > Gagatemarchaeum. The sequence goes on along the minus strand of CAWCYD010000003.1, from coordinate 1,330,367 downwards.
TGACCCCCTTGCTCACCTCCCGCTCGGGATTGTAGTGTCCCCTCGTCCCAGACCATCACCGGCCCGGCGCCATACTGCCCCCTGCCGATCACTCCCTCGAAACGACGGTAGTCCATGGCATGGTCGGAGGTGGGCATCGCGAGCCGCTTCACCTTGCTGTCCAGGGTCGGGCCTTTGGGTATCGACCACGAGGGCATGACTCCCCCGACCTCCAGCCGAAAGTCATAGTGAAGGGAGGTGGCCTTGTGCTTCTGGACCACGAACGCCAGCGTCCCCTTCCTCGAAGAGGTCGTCCGCATCGAGCAACGTAGAATGTCCTTAGCGTTTTTATCTTTCCTTGCAGGGAAATGCGCGCATGGACAAAGGGAGAGACCCGCGTCTCCGGGTCGCTGAGACAAGCTCTAGGCTGGTCGGCCACGGGATAGCGGCCATGGACCCTAAGGTGATGGAGTCGATGGGCCTCTCCGCCGGGGACGTCATCGAGATCACGGGGAAGGGGAAGAAGAGCCATGCCGTCCTCTGGACGGGTTACCCCGAAGACTACGGTAGGGGGCTCATCCGGATAGACGGGTACACGAGGAACAACATAGGCGTCGGGATCGACGACACGGTGACCATCGCCCCCGCTCAGGCGAAGGAGGCCCAGGAGATCGTCCTCGCTCCGACAGAGCAGCTCAACATCGAGGGGCTCGAGGAGTACCTCCCGGATGGTCCTCGAGAACCAGGTGATGACGAAGGGCGACTCGCTACCTCTCAACATAATGGGGAAGAAGATAGACTTCATCGTAGATTCGACGAATCCGCCGGGCGCGGCCGTCGTCACGCTCGAGACGAGGTTCCGCCTGGGGACCATGCACAAGCCCCTCAACACCGGGCGTCCCCGCATCACCTACGAAGACCTCGGGGGCCTCACCAAGGAGATCCAGAAGATCCGCGAGATGATAGAGCTCCCCCTCAGGCACCCCGAGATTTTCGAGCGCGTGGGCGTCGAGGCGCCGAAGGGCGTCCTGCTCTACGGCCCGCCGGGGACGGGGAAGACGCTCCTCGCGAAGGCAGTCGCCAACGAGACGAACGCGAACTTCTACTCGATCGCAGGCCCGGAGATAATGGGCAAATACTACGGCGAGTCCGAGGAGAAGCTCAGAGGGATATTCAAGGAGGCGGCGGAAAACGCCCCGAGCATCATCTTCATCGACGAGATAGACTCCATCGCCCCCAAGAGGGAAGAGGTGAGTGGCGAGCTGGAGAAGAGGATCGTCTCGCAGCTCCTCACCCTCATGGACGGGCTCGAGTCTCGCGGCAAGGTGGTAGTGATAGCCGCAACGAACAGGCCCGACGCGCTCGACCCGGCCCTGAGGCGCCCGGGCAGGTTCGACAGGGAGATCGAGATGGGCATCCCGGACGAGAAGAGCAGGCTCGAGATCCTCCAGATCCACACCCGAGGGATGCCCATGGAGACCGACGTGAAGCTCGACGAGATGGCCCGCGTGACCCACGGGTTCGTGGGCGCGGACCTCCAGGCCCTCGTGAAGGAGGCGGCCCTGCTCGCGGTGAGGAGGGTGCTCCCGGAGATCAACATGGACGAGACCAAGGTTCCCCCCAAGACGCTCAACAAGATCAAGGTGAAGATGCAGGACTTCCAGGACGCCCTGAGGGACGTCCAGCCGTCGGCGATGAGGGAGGTGCTCGTGCAGGTCCCCAACGTAAAGTGGGACGACATAGGCGGCCTGACGAGCGTCAAGGAGGAGCTCGCCGAGGCGGTCGAGTGGCCCCTCAAGTACGGCAAGCTCTTCCAGAAGGGCGACGTCAAGCCTCCGAAGGGGATCTTGCTCTACGGCCCTCCGGGAACAGGGAAGACGCTGATCGCAAAGGCCGTGGCAAACGAGAGCGAGGCGAACTTCATCAGCATCAAGGGACCGGAGCTCATCTCAAAGTGGGTCGGCGAGTCTGAGAAGGGCGTGAGGGAGATCTTCAGGAAGGCCCGAGCCGCGGCCCCCTGCGTCATCTTCTTCGACGAGATCGACGCCATAGCGCCCAGGCGCACTTCGGGCGAGACCGACAGCCAGGTCACCGAGCGGGTGGTGAGCCAGCTACTCACGGAGATGGACGGGCTGGAGGAGCTCAAGGGCGTCGTGGTCCTTGGCGCCACCAACAGGCCCGACATCATAGACGAGGCCCTCCTCCGTCCCGGCAGGTTCGACAGGATCCTCAGGATCCCTCCTCCCGACAAGCAGGGGCGCATCGAGATCCTCAAGATCCACACGAAGAAGAAGCCGCTCGCTAAGGACGTGGACCTAGCCAAGCTCGCCGAGCTAACAGAAGGCGACACCGGGGCGGAGCTCGCCGCCGTGGCAAACGCCGCTTCGATCGCCGCCATCAAGCAATACGTAAAGTCTCACGCCAAAGCGGCGGACAGCGACGCAGCCGACCTCACGATAACGATGAAGGACTTTGAGGAAGCCATCAAGGACGTGAAGAAGTCTTCTACCACAGAGGGCGGCCGACCAAGGCACGGCATCGGCTGAAGAACTCGACAGATCCCGGGCTCAGATATCCTCTCTCTCGCGCAGCGAGCGTCCCGCGGCCGAGAGGAGGTAGTTCAGGATGAAGACGCAGTAGGCGAGCTCGACCGTGAGCAGGCCCAACCCGAGAATCGGGAGGGAGCCAATTCCAAGGGCGCCGACCAAAGGCCCCGAAGCGAGCACCAGGCCCATCACAGGGGCGACCATGACGAGGTTGTTCACGGTCTGGTAGAGGAACCTCTTCACGTCGGTCAGGCCCTGCCCCTGCGCGAGGAGCAGGTCGTCAGATGTGCTCTGCCCGAACTTCGCGGCGAAGTACATCCCGCCCGCCATCATTATCGCCGCGACCACGAGCGCCCCCGGGAGCGAGAGAGCGATAGGCAGCAGAGAGGTGGGCCGCTGCAAGTCCCCCAGTATCAGGGGGGCGCCGACAGCCGCGGCGACAGGCGTCAGCAACAACAGCAGCGGTGTCACCCGTGCCCGATAAGCCTCTCTGACATATCTGGTAAGTTCCAGGGACGAGGTCTTGATTATCCAGAGCCTCTCCTTCTCGAGCCACCTGGCCGCGCTCCCCGAGCCGAAGTGACCCTATGATGAAGAGGATGAACAGGAAGGAGGTGGGGGATGACTGGAAGACCCCCGAGAGGCTGTAGATCACCATGAACCCCGCGAGGAAGAACGTGTTGATGAGCATGCTCCGCATCTCCTTGGTCCTGCTCATCATGAGCCTCTCCTTCGCCCTCACGACGCCCCAGACGGACCTCCCGGCCGTCTCCAGCTTCGGGGAGGTCGGGGACTGCTCCTGCAGCGGGTCGCCCATCCCTCCATCCTCGTCGCCCAGCCTGAGGGCCTCGTAGAACTGCCCCCTTGACAGCCTTATCCCGATGCCGAGGAGGCAGACGAACCAGGCAGCAAGCCCGAGGAGCTCGAGCAGGTTCGCGAAGGTCCACCCGAGACCGCTCACGAGGGTGAAGCTCACCTGGGCGGCGAGCCCGTTCGGGAGGACGTCGACTATCTCGCCGAGGATGGGAGGCGCGCTAGGGATAAGGAGCGTCAGCGGGGTGAGCGAGACGACTATCACCGCGCCCATCAAGACGTTCCTGAGGAGCCTGACCCGGGAGCCCGCACGAGAGTTCAGGGAGAGGGTGATGTCCGCGCTGAGGAAGAGACCCATCACGAAGAATGCTAGCGTGACCCCGCCTGCGAGGAACGCCGACCCTGCCGCCGTGCCGTAGGACTCTGCGAACCTGAGGTAGAGGGCCAGTATCGGGGGGAACGAGAGGAGCACGGTGGTGACAGAGTTCATCAGGAACCTTCGCGGCGAAGACCTGGCTGGGCCTGACAGGGGAGGTGAAGACGTAGTCGACGTCGGCCGAAGAGACGGGGAGGCCGCTCCCGTTGAACCCGCTCTGGATGAGCCCGACGAGGAAGAGGGCGAAGAGGATGCTCAGGCTAGCGTCCGAGATGCTCCCGCCCAGACTGAACTTCGAGGAGAACGAGAGGAACGTCCCGCCGACGAACAGGACCATGATTACGCCGAAGCTCTCGCCGATGAGCATCCAAGCGGCCATCGCCCGCGTGAACCTCCCCTTCATCCAGTAGCGGACGAGGGTCGAGACGGCGACGAGGCTGTCCAAGTCTTGCGCGGCTCCTTGGTCACGACGTCTCTGCCGTGAGCTTGAGGAAGACCTCGTCAAGCCGTGCATCCTTGCCCGCATCGGCCATCCTCCTGAGGCTATCGAGGGCTCCGAGCGCTATGATGTTCCCTCTGTCGATTATCGCTATCCTCGTCGCGTGGTCCTGGGCGATCTCGAGGTTGTGGGTAGAGAGGAGGACGGTTGTCCCCTTCTTCCCCTGCGAGGCGATCCAGCTGTTGACGAAGACCTGCGACTTTGGGTCGAGCGCAGTGATCGGCTCGTCGAGCACAAGGACCTTGGGGTCGTGGAGCGTCGCCGCGATGAGGGCGACCTTCTGTTTCATGCCCTTTGACAGCGTGCCGAGAAGGGCGTTCGTCTTCTCCTCGAGGGAGAAAGTCATGAGCGCCTCTGAGATCTTGTCCTGCAGGATGCCGTCGGGGACGTCCCTTATCTTCCCGAGAAAACGCAGGAACTCGCTGACTGTGAGCCCGGTGTAGAGCGAAGGGTTCTCCGGCAGGTACCCCACGTTCCGCTTCGCCGCCTCCGGCTCCTTCGCGATGTCGTTCCCGCCCACCTTGACGTAGCCGCTGGTCGGCCGGAGTATCCCGACGACTATCTTCATGAGGGTGCTCTTGCCCGCGCCGTTCGGGCCCAGAAGGCCCAGGATCTCTCCCGACGCGACCTCGAGCGAGACGTTGTGGAGAGCGAGGACCTTCCCGTAGGCCTTCGAAAGGTTCGCTATCTCGATCATCTTGTCCGGCAAGGCCCGCGCTTGAAAGCGCGGGTTTCATTAAAACGATGCGGAGCGCGCAGCTTCGCTCAATCTCTCCGAACTGCTTATAGATGGCTGGACGGCAGTTTTGAGAATGCCGAGCTTGGACGTGGCAGGCGTCTCGCTCTACTACGAGCGCTCCGGGCAGGGTACGCCGATCGTGTTCTCTCACGGCATCCCGACGGACTACCGGGCGTGGGAGGCGCAGGTCGGGGAATTCTCAAAGAGCTACACGACCGTGACTTACAGCAGGAGGTACGCCTTCCCCAACCAGAGGCAGGGGGACGTGAGCGACAGCACAATAGAGGCTAACGCGACCGACCTAAAGGGCCTGATTGAGAAGCTCGGGATAGCGCCCGTCCACCTTGTGGGACACTCCTACGGAGGATTCGTCGCAGCCTACCTGACAGCCGACCACCCCGAGCTCGTACGCTCCCTTGTCCTGGTCGAACCGGCCATCGCCACGCTCCTCATCGAGGGCCCCAACAGCTCGGGTCAACTCTTCTCGCTCCTCGTCAGCAACCCCGGCGTGGCCCTCTCCGCGAGGCGCTTCCAGGTCGGGTCCTCGGCCCCTCACTCAAGGCGTTGGACGCCGGTCAGCTCCAGAAGGCGGTCCAGCTCAACGTGGACGGGGTCCAGAACAAGGTGGGCGCGTTCGCCGAGCTGCCAAAGGAGAGACAAGGGATAATGCTGGATAACGCTAGGACGATCGCCGAGCTCCGGACGACGCTCCCGCCTTTCAAGCAGGGAGCAAAGAAGATCCAGCGACGCACCCTCGTGGTCAACGGGTGGGACACGGCCGCGTGGCTCAGGAAGGTCGGAGAGCTGGCAGCTAAGGCAATCCCTCATAGCGAGGCTTCGACTATAAGCAAGTCGAGGCACTTCCCCCACATGGAGAACCCGTCCGAGTTCAACTCCGAGGTCATGAAGTTCATCTCAAAGGCCTAGCCCGTCGGCGGACACGGGTAACGCGCGTAAAGTGCCGGCCGGCTCTTACATCCTCGCCTTCGCCCGCCGACCCGAGGTCGGCTCAGAAGACCTTCCAGCTCCCCACCGTCACGGTCCTCAGGAACTCGCCGTCCATCTTGACCCCGATGCCAGGCCCCTGGTTGGGCTTGACCCGTCCGTCTCTCATGGCGAAGGGGTTCTTCACGATATCCCGCTCGAAATAGCGGTCGTTGGGTGAGGTGTCCCCCGGAAGGTCGACTTGCCTCTGGGAAGCGAGGGCGACGTTGAACGCCCTCCCGACACCCGTTTCCAACATCCCTCCCACCCATACGTTGACCCCAGCCTCCCTGGCAATCCGCGTGATGTCCATCGCCACGTGCAGCCCTCCGACCCTGCCGGGCTTGATGTTGATCACCCGGGCCGCCCCCAAGCCGATGGCCTCCTCTGCGCTTTCTAGAGTCGTGACCGACTCGTCAAGGCAGATCGGAGTCGAGACCTTCTCCGCTAGCTTGGAGTGGCCAAACAGGCCCGGGGGTGCCAGGGGCTGCTCGAGATATTGAAGGTCGAACTTGTCGATTCGCTTCAAGGTCGCGATGTCCCTCCTGAGCGTGAAACAGCCGTTCGCGTCGGCGCTGAGACGGATTTCTGGGAACGAGTCTCTAATCTGCCCTAGCCTCTCCAGCGCGCTTTTCCTGTCGATCTTCACCTTGATCCGCCGGTAGCCTCGGCCCAACGCTTCATCAATCCGCGTGATCAGCTCACCAACCGGGACCAGTCCCAAGGCAATCCCGGCATCCGCGTATCCCCTAGAGTCTCCCAGCACCTCGTCGAGGGGCCTTCCTGCAGCCTTGGCCTCGTAGTCCCACAGCAGCATCTCGACGGCGGCTTTTGCCATCGGGTTTCCTCTCACCCGCTTGGCCACCTGCAGGAAGACCGTGGGGCTAGGAGGATGGCCGCGGATCTTTCCTCCCAGCACCTTTCTTATCAGCCGCAGCGCCGAGGCGTTGTCCTCACCCGTGCTGGAGACCTCCTTCTCGGTCACGCACTCTGAGAATGCCTCGACGCCGTCCTGAGAGAGCTGAAGGATGAGGGCACTCCTCGCAGCGACCGAACCCCTGCTGCTGGAAAAAACCGACAGGAGGGGGATCCTCACAAGGCTGACCCTGAAGCTCAACCCAAGGGCCGGGATGCCTGCGCCGCCTTTAACGTTTGAGTCGGATTTTGCAAACCATTAATACCACTTCGCCGTGGTAATCGCAAGGAAATGGACGGGCGTGCCTGACCATCGAAATTCCTCCCTGTCGTTCGCCGAGCCTCGTCCACGTTCTATCTTGGAAGACTGGGTCGACCGGTCGCTCTCAGAGGGCCTCTCAGAGGCGAAGAGAGGCGCGGCGCCGATTCTCTTCGCGACATCCATTGAGCTGCACGCGGGCTTGCCCCTCGGCGCGTTCGACTCCCCCATCGAAGACGCGTTCCTTTTGGTCGGCCGGGACCACGTCGCGCTAGGCCTAGGCGTCGCAAAGGCCTTCAATCCGAGCGCTTCGCGTCGGGCCGGCCGGCGGAGCGAGCGGGCCCTCCCCGAGGCGGAAGCCTTCTCGACGCCGGACTCGTCCAAGGTCATGATAGTCGGGGGCTGGGGTTTCCCGCCCATAGAGAACAGAAGGAGGGCAGGAATCTGGCGGGACTTTCCCTCTTCCCGCTGGGCAATACCGGCGCTTGTCCTCAAACTCGAAGGCGAGAAGACCTTACTCACGTTGGCCGCTCGGCTCACGCCCTCCTCCGACCTGGCGAAGCTACGCCGGTCCTATCGGTCCCTGGCCGAGACCCTCGAGCCCGACGCGAGGGTCGAGCCGGAAGCTCACGAAGCCGAAATAGGACGTGTCCCAAAGCTGGAGAACGCCCGAAGCATCCCGTCTCGCAAGGCCTGGCTGTCGCTGGCCGGCGAGGCGCTCGACTCGATCTCAAACGCTGAGCTGAAGAAGGTCGTGCTGGCGCGCGCCGTCGACCTGACCTTCCGGGGAAGGATCCCCGCGGCCGTCGTCATCAAGAGGCTGATCGCGTTCAACCCGGATTCTACGATCTTCGCCGTCAAGGTGAAGGGCTCGGTCTTCCTCGGAGCCACCCCGGAGAGCCTCTTGTCGGCGAAGAATGGGGACGTCGAGGTCGATTGCCTTGCGGCCTCTTCTCGGAGGAGCAAGAACACAGCGGCAGACGAGAGCCTCGGCACGCTCATGCTCGGCGACTCGAAGTCCAGGAGGGAGCATGAGTTCGTCGTCAAGGCGGCGGTCCGGGCCCTGTCTCCCATCAGCTCTAGCATGGAAGTTCCCAGCAAACCGGTCCTGAAGAAGCTCACAACGATCCAGCACCTCCACACGCCCGTGAGGGCGAAGCTGCTCGATGAGAATGACGCGTGGGACGCCGCGCTCGCGCTCTGGCCGAACCCAGCCATCGGAGGAGAGCCGAAGGAGAAGGCGGTCAGCTGGATCCGAAGATCGGAGAAGCTCGACAGGGGATGGTACTCTGGCGTCGTAGGCATCCTGAGTCCCGGGCTGGACGAAGCGGACCTGGTCGTCGCGATCAGGTCGGGGGTCATCAAAGGCAAGCGCGCGATGATCTACGCTGGGGCAGGCCTCGTGGCCGGCTCCCTGCCCCCGGAAGAGTTCGAGGAGACTAGCTTGAAGCTCGGGACGATGGGCCTGGCGCTTGGCATCGACGAAAACGTGCTCGCCGAAGGTGGAGGGTGACCGGGACGACCGACTTCGCATCGTACGCCCAATCCTTCGTAGACGGGCTCATAGACGGAGGAATAACGCACGTCGTGATCTGCCCGGGGTCGAGGTCGACGCCGCTCGCGATCGCCTTCGCAAAGAGGGCGGGGGATGTCCGGCAATGGGCCCTATACGACGAGAGGTCGGCTGGCTTCTTCGCCCTCGGGATAGCGAAGAGCTCCTCGTCTCCTGTAGCGCTCGTGTGCACATCGGGGACGGCGGCCGCAAACCTCCTCCCCGCGGTCGCTGAAGCCAGCCTCGGACGGGTCCCCATGGTCGTGGTGACGGCCGACCGACCCCCAGAGTCACGTGACTTTGGCGGCGCTCAGACCATCGACCAGGTCGGCCTCTTCAGCTCTCACGTGAAGTGGTTCCAAGACATGCCCGTCGCCGCCGACTTGGAGGACCTTCTTCGCTATTCGCGCAGGGTCGGCGCCAGGGCCTCATACGAGGCCAGACTGAGTCCGGGCGGCCCGGTGCACGTCAACTTCTCCTTTAGGGAGCCGCTCGTCTCGGGGACTTCCTCGGAATCAGGCGACGAAACGCGGAAGAGCGGCAAGGTGACCGTCGTGGCAGCAACGTCTATCGCCGACGACGAGCAGGTCCGTCGTGTCGCGAAGCGCCTGAGGACTGTCACCAGAGGAGTCGTTATAGCAGGGCCCGGGGAGTACGGGGCACCGCTACGCAAAGGGCTCGAGAGGCTCTCTGAGAGGCTCGGATGGCCGATCCTCGCCGACGTCCTCTCGAACCTGAGGCAGGACCGCAGCCTCGAATCTTGCCTCGTCAGAAGCTACGAGCTACTCGTTCGCAACCAAGACTTCAAGGCCAACCGGCCCGACTGCATCATCCGTCTCGGCGGCGTCCCCACCTCCAAGGAACTGAACTCTTTCTGCAAGGCCTCGGAGACGATCCTCCTTGACGATGGAAACGGGTGGAGGGACCCGGAGTTCGGGGCGTCCACCATGATCTTCGGCGAGCTAGACCACACTGTCGCCGTCATGAACCGCGAGCTCGAAGACAAGGCGCGAAGAGACGCGGACTGGCTGAAGATGTGGCTGCGAGCTGACGCCGACGCCGAAGCATCCATGGAAACCATGATGGAGAAGACGGACGAGCCGTTCGAAGGGAAGCTCTTCCAGACACTCTCGACGAGTCTGGCGCCTTCGAAGCCTCTCACCGTCGTCGTAGGCAACAGCATGCCTGTGCGCGACCTCGAGTACTTCTTCTCCCGCGGGAGCGAGAACATCAGGTTCGTCGCAAACAGAGGTGCCAACGGAATCGACGGCGTCGTATCCACGGCGATGGGAATCTCGGCCTCCGAAGGCGAGGTCCATGTTGATACTGGGTGACGTCTCCTTCTACCATGACATGAACGGCCTCCTGGCTTCGAGGCTCTACAAGCTCAATGCCACGATCATCATCGTCAACAACAGAGGCGGCGGGATCTTCTCCTTCCTCCCACAGCACTCCATGCCAAAGGACCTCTTCGAGCGGCTCTTCGGAGAGGCGCACGACCTCGACTTCTCAGGAGTGAGGCTCGTCTACGGCGGAAACTTCGAGAGAGTCACGGACTGGGACTCGTTCGGCCGGGCGTTCGCGTCCTCGGCCAAGGGGAGCGGGCTCCGAATAATCGAGTTCATGGTCTCTGACAGGGAACGCAACTTGGAGCTTCACAATGAGACCTTCCGCTCTCTCTCGTCGCCCTCGGCCAAGGCAGGAGAGGTCAGCTGAGTTGCCCATGCTCAAACGGGTAGGCGGGGGGCCAGCCATCTGGTTCGTCACGAGGGGAGACAGGTCCAGCAGCCCAGTCGTCCTTCTTCACGGGTTCACAGGGACACACCGAACCTGGGACCTTCTCGTGGAAAGGCTATCGAAGACCCACTTCGTCATCCTGCCCGACCTTCCCGGTCATGGGAAGTCAGGCGTCTCTCGTCCATCTGAGATGTGCGTCGGCCTGACCTCCGACGCGATCGCAGAAGTCGTGAGGCTCGCGAACCATGGGGGGCACGGAAGGAAGGCGGCGCTCATCGGCTACTCGCTGGGCGGCAGAATCGCCCTCGACATGGCCTGCAAGCACCAGGAGTTGCTGAGCTGCTTGGTACTCGAAGGAACGTCGCCTGGGGTCGCGAGTCCCTCGGAGAGAGCGGAGAGAAAGGCCAGCGACGAGGCTCTGGCCGACGAAATAGAGCGGCGCGGCATCGAGTGGTTCGTCGACTACTGGCAGGAGACCCCCACCTTCTCTACCCAAAATGGACCTGCCACCGGAGGTCTTCCAGGGGATCGCGCGAGACCGCCTCTCGAACTCCGCTCATGGTTTGGCGACGAGCCTCCGGCAAGCCGGGTCCGGGGCGATGGCCCCTCTCTGGAACTCTATGGGGCGCCTCAAGATACCAGTGCTCCTTGTCGTAGGGAAGGCAGACTCGAAGTACTCGCAAATCGCAGACGAGATGCGGAAGAGGATCCAGGGAAGCGTCCTCGCGGAGGTCCGAGGCGCCGGGCACTGCGTCCACGTGGAAAAGCCGGAAGAGTTCGCCGTCCTGGTGGACCGCTTCCTTGAAGACAGCCCTGAGATGCTACGGGTAGCGAGTCAAAAATGAAAAGCAGACGTAGCGCGATGAAAGACAACAGCACGGGGGGCGGTGGACGCCCAATGCAAGGGAGCTGGAAGAGGGTCAAGAAATACGAAGACATACTCTTCGAGCGGAGAGGGGGCGTCGCGAAGCTCACCATCAACAGGCCTGAAGTGAGGAACGCGTTCAGGCCCGAGACGCTCTTCGAGCTCTCTGAAGCCTTCTCGATCGTCAGGAACGACCCCACAATCGGGGTCGCCATCTTCACGGGCGCAGGCGACAAGGCCTTCTGCTCCGGAGGCGACCAGAGGGTCAGAGGGAAGGCAGGCTACGTGGACAAGAACGGCGTCCCGCGGCTCAACGTCCTGGATCTTCAGAGGCAGATCCGAAGCCTCCCCAAACCGGTGATTGCCATGGTCGCCGGGTACGCCATAGGCGGGGGGCACGTCTTGCACCTTGTCTGCGACCTCACCATCGCTGCTGACAACGCGGTCTTCGGCCAGACAGGCCCTAAGGTCGGGAGCTTCGACGCAGGGTTCGGGGCCGGGCTCCTCGCCCGCATGGTAGGCCCCAAGAAGGCCAAGGAGATCTGGTATCTCTGCAGGCAATACGACGCCGAGCAGGCCCTGAGCATGGGCCTTGTCAACACGGTCGTGCCCCTCGCCCGTCTCGAGGAGGAGACGTTGAAATGGGCGGAGGAGATCCTTCGGATGAGCCCTACCGCCATCAGGATCATGAAGGCGGCATTCAACGCGGACACGGACGGTCTCGCCGGGCTCCAGGAGCTCGCCGGGGACGCGACCATGCTCTACTACATGACCGAGGAAGCGAAGGAAGGCAGGGACGCCTTCCTCCAGAAGAGAAAGCCAGACTTCAAGAAGTATCCGTGGCTCCCTTGAGCTCAGGCCTCCGACAGGCGGGGAAGGCCCCTGACTGGCTGAGGTGGCGCTCAGAGGTCTCTCCCGATGCATTGGCTCTGAAGACGGGCACGCTGGAGTGGTCATACCGCGAACTACAGCAGCGCGTCAGCTCGCTCTCGGCGGTCCTCCAAGCTAGAGGCGTGAAGGAGGGAGACAGGGTAGCAATCCTCACCCGCCCGTCCCATGCCTTCGTCGCCCTCGTCCACGCCCTCGCAAGGACCGGGGCAGTGGCGGTGCCCCTCAACCACGGGCAGTCGATACCAGAGCTGGCCTCGCAGGTGCTCGACTCAGACCCCTCGCTGGTCGTGTACGACGACGCCCTGAGGCATGTCGCGAAGCGGATCGAGACCGAAGGAGGCAGAGGCTCTCGAGGAAGCGGAAGTCCCATCGCTCGCCGATCGGAGGGACTCTCGGACTTGATGGCCGAGTCGGAGTCCGCCTCGCGCGGTCTCGTAGGCGCCTATCTCGACCTCCTTTCTCCTCACGCGATAGTCTACACCTCAGGATCAAGCGGAGAGCCGAAGGGCGTCGTGCTCACGCTTTCGAACTTCATGTGGAACGCCGTCTCGGTAGGGCTCAGGGTGGGCGCGGCTCCCGACGACAGGTGGATGCTTTGCATGCCGCTCTATCATGTCGGGGGGTACAGCATCATCTTCCGCAGCCTCCTCTACGGCAACGGGATCGTCACGCAGAGTACCTTTGACCCGGCGCGGATTTCGCGCTCTCTAGACGATGACGGCATCACCCTGGTATCTTTCGTCCCCACGATGCTCGGGGAGCTTCATCGAGGCGCGGGGCGCCGATCCCATCAATCAGAGGGTCAGGGCCATCTTCCTCGGAGGAGGCCAACCCCCAGCGCAACTCCTGGCCGAGATCAGGAAGCGGCGTCTTCCGGTCCTACTGACCTATGGGATGACCGAGACGTGCTCCCAGGTCGCCATAGCCGATGTCGGAGCTCACCCCGAAGAGCCCGCATACCAGCCCCTCTTCCCCAATGCTCTCGCGGTGACAAGGCCGGGGACGAAGGGTCGGGTCGCCCTGGCGAAGCCCGGGGAGGTCGGAGAGATAGCCGTCCGTGGTCCGACCCTGTTCGTCGGTTATTGGCGGAGACCGGCCCTCACCAAGGCAAAGTTCAGCGACGGGTGGTTCCTCACCGGCGACCTGGGTATCGCTGGAGCGGACAAAAAGGCACCCTATTCCGGCGGCCTTACCGTGCTCGGAAGGAAAGAAGAGACGATAGTCAGTGGAGGAGAAAAGATCCTACCCGCCGAGGTCGAGTCAGCGCTGCGAGAGCACGCTGCTGTGAGGGACGCCGTGGTCATCGGCCTGGTCGACGCAACGTGGGGCGAGAAGGTGGTGGCGGTAATCGAGAGAAGACCTGAGTATGGGGACGAAGGGCCTTCACCCAAGGAGCTGACTGCGTTCTTGAAGGAGAGGGTCGCGCGTTACAAGGTCCCCAAGCAATACCACTTTTGGACCGAGTTGCCAAAGACCCCGACGGGCAAGACGCGGAGAAGCGTGGTCCGTCAGCGGCTCGAAAGTGGTGAAGCCACGAATTGAGACTCGGCCAGCTCGTCAGGCTCATCCGCGTGCCGACGCTCGCTGCGACAGCCGTCCCAATGTTGGTGGGCGGTGCACTGGCGGTCAGGAGCGGCGGATTTGATCCGCTGAGCTGGCTCGACATCCTAGTCGTGGCGCTGCTGATGCAGGTCGCTACGAACGCGTTCAACGAATACGGCGACTACAAGCACGCAGTGGACACGGTCCCCTCTGTGGGGTTTGCCGGGATCATCGTCTCGGGCGAGGTCAACGCAAGGGAGGTTCATCTCCACCGCGGCGGCCTGCTACGGGGTGGCCTTCTTCCTGGGCATCCTGCTGGTGCTTGAGAGAGGGGTTCTCCTGCTCATACTCGGGACCCTAGCGATCCTGGCGGGGATAGTCTACTCGGAGGGGCCGCTCCCCATCTCCTCGACCCCGTTCGGCGAGCTGCTCGTGGGACTCATCATGGGGCCCATCGAGGTCGTCTCGGCTGACATCGCCGCGTCGGGCTCGGTCTCGAGCCTGGCGCTTTCCTATTCCATCCCGGTCGGCTTGCTCGTGACGTCGATACTGCTCGCAAACAACCTACGAGACGTAGAGAAGGACAGAGAGCACGGGCGAAGGACGATCGCCGTCCTAATAGGAAGGAGGCGCGGCTCCGTCCTGTTGCTGGTTCTCATCGCTTCCGCCTTTCTGTGGTCGGTGCCCTCCTTCGTCCTCGGCGCGCCGATATCGGTCTTGCTCGTCTGGGTCGCTCTTCCCGTCGCGGTGAAGGGCGGTTCGGATCTAATGAAAGGTAAGTCCTGGGAGAGGTCAGTTCCCATAGTGGCCCGTGTCCATGTGCTTGTGGGGCTACTGCTGGCTGTCTCGCTGATCGTGAGACCCTGACCGCCAGCTCTCTAGAGAAGGCTTGGAGCGCTCGCGGCTACGTCGCGTCGAGGGCTTTTGCGTCTTCCTGGGCGACCTTGAGGAACGAGTCCTTGGCCCTGCCCTTGATGAAGAACCCGAGAGCGCCGAACTCCATCTCCGCCCAGTAGTGCACCTCAGTCCCCGTCGGGACCTGCTTCAGCTCGATGGTTATCTTGCTGCCCTTGCCGTCGCCCTCGAGTGTGTTTACGACGAACTTGTTGTTCGCGGCGTCCCACGTCATCGTGTTCACAGCCTTGAGCTTCCTCCCCATCATCTCCATCTGCTGCTCGAGCTTGACCGTGTCGCCGTCCTTGCTGATTATCGTGACGCCCTTGACAAAGTCCGGGTGCACCTTCGGCAGGTTCTCCGGGTGCGAGTAGTAGTCGATCGCCTTGCTCAAAGGGGCCTTGGTCTGGACGACGGTGTCGTACTTGGTGGGCATGGCTTCTCCTGACGCCAAGCGATATTTAACGAGTCGGAGCAACCCGAGTTCGCGCTGAGCCCGCGGAGGATCTCGTTCCGTCTAACATTAATACGGTAACTTTGAGACGCTCGCTCGCACATCAGAACTTGGCAGACGACAAGAGATTCATCCCCAAGACGATGACCACGCAGCATCCGGACAACGCCAACACACCACCTTGGGCGTCGTCCACCAACGGGGTAATCGAGGGCGAGATGGAGCTCGACGAGGCCTACATCGCGTACAGCAAGCTCGCTTGCAGCGAGGTCATGTGGGACTCCGAGGGCAAGGACGTGGACACCAACGTCGTCAGGAAGCTCCTCAGCAAGTATTCTGATTACTTCATGGACAACGTCTTCGGGCGGGACATCTTCCTCACCTACCGCATCCCCAACCCGCTCGTCGAGAAGGCAGAGAGGAAGATCGTCACTTCGACGCTGCAGTCCATCCCGCTCCAGGCCGACGTGGCGAGCGCCTTCTACGAGGGCGAGACGGTCCCGGTCTCCGCTGTGATCCTCCCGTTCACGACGAAGGGCGCCGAGCTCCTGTGGCTCGACAGGTGCTACGGCAGGGCGATCGCGGGCATAGAGGACATCAGCCTCGGGGGGGACATGAAGGTCAAAGACTGGGTGGGGGCGTTCGTGCCAAAGAAGGTCGAGGCCATCCCGCTGGTGGAGGACGCGCCCTCCCTCATGTCGATTGACAAGATAGTGATGGAATATGTCAGGGCGGTCAAGCCGGATGTGATGCGGGTCTTCATCGCAAGGTCAGACCCGGCGCTCAACTATGGGCTGATCACGGCCGTCCTCCTCGCCAAGGTCGCGCTCGGGAAGCTCTCCCAGGTGCAGAAGAAGACCGGGGTGAAGATGAACCCCATCCTGGGCGTCGGGACCATGCCCTTCAGAGGGCACCTCCACCCGGAGAACATAGACAACTTCCTCGCCGAGTATTCTGGCGTCTCGACCGTCACGATCCAGTCCGCGTTCAGGTACGACTATCCGGCAGACGTCGTGGAGAGGGGGATAGCGACGCTCAACCAGCGCCTCCCCAACGGCGAGCTGTCCGAGATGGACGAAGACGACGTCCGCTTGATAGAGAGCTCGATGAAGAAGCTCATCCCCGTCTTCCAGTCGAGGGTGGAGATCCTGGCTCCGCTCATCAACTACGTCGCGTCCTTCATCCCTACGAGGAGGGCGCGCAAGCTGCACATCGGGCTGTTCGGGTACAGCAGGAGAGTCAAGGGCGTCACGATGCCGAGGGCCATCCCCTTCGCGGCCGCGTTCTACTCCCTCGGCATCCCGCCGGAGTTCATCGGCGCTCAGGCCCTGCGGTCTCTCTCGGACAAGGAGTTCGACGCCTTGAGGCGCTGCTACAAGAACATCCACTTCGACTACAGAGTGGCAGGCTCGCTCGTGTCATGGGAGACCGTCCACCTGCTCGTCGACAAGTACGATCTCATGGCGAAGTTCACCCAGATGAACAAGGAGAAGCTGAAGACGGCCCTGAGGTACGTGATGGCCGACCTCTCCACGGTGGAGGAGACGCTCTCTCTCCCGTTGGGTCCCTCCGACAACAACTCGAAGAAGCACGAGAACTTTGTCAACACCTTCATGATGTGCGCGATGGACGGGGAGAGGTCTAGCGCCTCAAACGCTTTCATAGAAGCGGCCAAACTCAGAAGATGCCTAGGCTAGGACAGTTTGGCTCAGATGGTAAGAGAGAAGAAAACTAATCGCAGAGACGAGATTGGACAAGGACGCAAGCTCACGCTGGGCCTCGTCCAGATGTCGATGGAGGACGACCACGAGGCCAACGTCTCCAAGGCCTTGGAGATGACCAGGGAGGCCGCCGATAAGGGCGCATCGGTGGTCTGCCTCCCCGAGCTCTTCGCATACCGCTACTTCCCCCAAGAAAGGGAGACGAGTGTCAAACCCGAAAGGATCCCAGGACCGACGACGAAGCGCCTTTCAGAGGCAGCGCGGGGCACTCAAGGTCGCCCTGGTCGGCGGCTCGCTCTACGAGAAGGCGCCAGGGGGGCGCCTATACAACACCTCGCCCGTCTTCGACGAGACAGGAAGGATGGTCGGCAAGTACAGGAAGGTCCAGGTCCCGCAGGACGAGTCCTTCTACGAGAAGGACTACTTCGCGAGCGGGACGAGCTACGGCGTCTTCAAGACCCGGGCCGCATCGCTGGGCGTTCTGATATGCTTCGACCAGTGGTATCCGGAACCGGCAAGGGTCGTCAAGCTCATGGGGGCAGACGTCCTCTTCTATCCCACAGCCATAGGCAGGGTCGACGGGATCGAGGAGACAGAGGGGGACTGGAGGGACGCCTGGGAGACCGTCCAGCGTGGGCACGCCATCGCGAACAGCATGATAGTGGCCGCGGTCAACCGCGTGGGTAGGGAGGGCCGGATGACCTTCTGGGGCGGCTCCTTCGTCTGCGACCAGTTCGGGAAGGTCCTCGCACGTGCCGACGACAAGGAGCAGATCGTCATTGCGTCTTGCGACCTCAATCTGGGGAAGCAGGTTGAGGAGGGATGGGGCTTCCTCAGGAACAGGAAGCCCGCCACCTACCGCAGACTGGCGAACTGAGCAGGGGTTCGATGGAATGGACAAGGGCAAGGCTCGACACGACACTCCTTCCGCTCTGGGCTATGCGATGCCCGCGGAATGGGAAAGACACGACTCCACGTGGATGTCCTGGCCGAAGAACCCTCTGACCTTCCCGAAGGATGTCCTGCCAAAAGTGGAGGAGGCTTACGCGGACTTGCTCGAGGCTCTGACCTCAGGAGAGAGGGTCGACCTCCTTGTAGACGACGAGGCGATGGAGGACCACGTGAGCTCGATCGTCTCGAGAAAGAGAGTGACCTTCCACAGGATAGAGAGCGCGGACGTGTGGATCCGCGACTACGGCCCGATATTCGTCCGCAACGCCCGCGGAGGGGCGCAGGGGGTCGCCGCCACGAAATGGGAGTTCAACGCCTGGGGCAACAAGTACGACGACCTCTTGATGGACGACCAGACTGGGACGGAGGTGGCGAAGGCCACGGGGTTGAAGATCTTCCAGACAGGGGTCGTCCTCGAAGGAGGCTCGATAGACGTCAACGGCAAAGGTTCGCTTCTCACCACAGAGCAATGCCTCCTCAACAAGAACCGAAACCCGAGCCTGGGAAAGGCCCGGCTCGAGGCGCTGCTCCACGACTATCTTGGGGTGTCGAGAGTAATCTGGCTGAAGAACGGGATCGAGGGTGACGACACCGACGGGCACGTCGACGACATCGCGCGCTTTGTGAGAGAGAACACGGTCGTCTGCATGATTGAGGATGACGAGAGCGACGCAAACCATCGTGCGCTGGAGAAGAACGTGGCTCTGCTTTCCAGCTACGAAGATGCCAACGGCAGGCGCCTCGAAGTGATTCCAATGTCCATGCCACACGAGGTCAAGGCGGAGGATGGGAGGCTCCCTGCCAGCTACGCTAACTTCTTGATCTCCAACTCCGCAGTGCTGGTCCCGGTCTTCGACGACGCGAAGCGCGACGACGACGCGCTCGAGACCCTGCGTGACCTCTTCAGAGGAAGGAAGATCGTGCCGATTAACTCGCGTGAGCTGGTCTACGGCTTTGGCGGGATCCACTGCGTCACGCAGCAGCAGCCTTCGGGCGCCTAGGAATCTCCTAGCGCGGTCCTTTCGGCTACTGTGGTTTTGACTTGCCCCACTTTATCGCCCAGGTGGACAACTCGCCTAGGATCGCGTGGAGCTCCCACCCCTTCTTCGTGAGAGAGTACTCCACCCTCGGCGGTGTGTCCGGGTAGACCTTCCGTTGGACGATGCCCTGCCTATCGAGCTCGGTCAGCCTCTCGGCCAGGCTGGTGGCGCTGATGCCCTCGGTCCTGCGCTTTAGCTCGTTGAACCTCGCAGGCTCTTTCAGTCCAAGGCTGTGTATCACTGGGAGCGTCCAGACCTTTGTCAGCTCGTTCCAGGTCGCGTGGACTATCTTGCATTCGTCAAGGACTTCTTGTGTTATCTGCGTCGTCTGGCTCAAAGCTCAGATTCTCCTATCTAGTAGTCAATGGTTACTAGGTATATAAGTTTGATTCCCCCCTGGTTCTGCCAAGAACTCGTCCCACGGGGCTGACAAACGAGGATTCGCCCATGATTGAGGGGTCCCCCTCTTCCACGACTTCATCCGCGAGCAGGAGGGCCTTGAAGGAAAAATCCAGAAAGTCTCAAGCCTAATAATCCCCGCCTTCATGCATTCGCGATGGCTCGTTCGATCGCTGAACATGATGCGGAAATGCTGCAAGACCTTCTTGCTACTCGCGCCGCGATGGCTTCGCAGCTATTGTCAGAGAAGTTAGGGATCTCTCGAAAAGCCGCCGAGAGAACGCGCAAAGAAGCGGAGGACGAATACCTGGCGATAAAGTACTCCTCGACCTTGGAGAAGTATGGCTTGCGACAGATAGAGTTCATGATTTCTACTGGGGGAGGAAGAACGTTGGCGATAGGAAAAGAATTGCTGAAGCGCGACCAGGTCGCTTACGTCGCGAGGACCATAGGGCAGTTCAACATCGACCTCAGGGCAGAGATATTTGTCCAAGGTGGTGAGGAACTCATGGACCTGATCGAGGACGTGAAGGCTATGGCCGGAGTGAAGGACGTGGTTTGGAGCGAGGTCATTGAGGTCGTTGGCAGGAAGAACCACATACCGACGCAGACGCTCGCGGCGCTGAAGAAGAAAGAGGCGATAATGGCGATAGGTTGAGGATTGACAAACATCAGGCTACGACAGTTAACGCCCACAAAATCCCTCCCTGGGTGACGAGAGCCTTACATGACCTTTCCCTTTGGACGCTTCCATCTTGTCATCCTCTCCTCCAGTGGGGATCTCAAAACGAGAAATCTTTCATATTTTCCGTTAGCTTCCAACCATAATATTGAAAACTCCAATTCCACTCTCCGTGCCCTAATATGCTGTCCACACTGACACATGGAGCCAGTGAAGTGAAAGATGGACCGGAGAGCCTTCCTCAAGCTTTCTGCGACGACCGCGGGCGTCGCTGCGGTCACGGTCCTCGGGTCAGACTTGCTCAAAGTGGCTCACGCTTCTGCGGGCGCGCAGATGGCGGGCCTTCTTCCTAGCGGCACCTCCTTCGACTCCGTGGACCCCAATGCCCCGATGCCGGACCAGGTCCAGATCGCCCACCTCCTGAGGAGGACGGGATTCGGCGGCGGCCCAGCAGAACAGGCCAAGTTCCAGGCGATGGGGTTCGAAGGCGCCGTCCAGTACCTCATCAACTACACCCAGATAGACAACAGCGCGCTGAACGCAATCCAGCCGAACATCCGGACGTCTTATTCAGGGACGGTCCCGTCAGGGCAGAACGAGGAGAACAACCTTGCGACTTGGTGGTTGAACAGGATGGTCGCGACCCCCAGGCCCCTCGAGGAGAAGATGACCCTCTTCTGGCACAACCACTTCGCGACCGCCATCTCCAAGGTCCAGAACGGTTACCTGATGTATCAGCAGAACGAGTTCCTCCGAGCGAACGCCCTGGGGAACTTCTACGACCTTCTCATGGGGATAACCTCGGACGGCGCCATGCTGGTCTGGCTAGACGGGGTGGAGAACAGGAAGAACAACCCGAACGAGAACTACGCGAGGGAGGTGATGGAGGTCTTCTCGACCGGGCGCGGCCCCTACACGCAGGACGACGTGACCAACGGGGCCAAGGCCTTCACCGGCTATTCGATCAATTCCACCGGACAGGGGGTCTTCATAGCGGCGAACCACGACACGAGCACCAAGACCTATCTCGGGCAGTCAGGGAATTTCGGTCCTCAGGACATCGTCGACATCCTGGTCGCCCGCCCCGAGACCGCGACGAACCTCTCGACCGAACTCTTCCAGTTCTTCGGCTATCCCAATCCGACCCCCCAGACCATCCAGAAGCTCTCCGCTGTCTACTTCGACAGCGGCTACAGCATCAGGGCGATGGTCGAGTCAATCCTAACGTCCCCGGAGTTCATCTCGAACCAGGCTTATCTCGCCAACGTGAAGAGCCCGACAGAGTACCTGGTCGGCGGCCTACGTTCCCTCGGCGCGACGGCGAACCCAGGCAACATGATTTCCACGACGAACAACCAGGGGCAGCTGCTCTTCGACCCGCCCAGCGTCTTCGGATGGCCGATCGGTATGCTGTGGATCAACACCGGCTCGATAATGGAACGTTACAACTTCCCGCTCAACATCCAGACCACCAGCCAGAACGCGGCGAGCCTGCTCAACCCGATCCAGTTCTTCGGCAACGGCGCCTCGCTCGACACAGGCGTCCAGACCATCGCGAACACCCTCTTCCCCGATGGGATGCCCTCCGAGGTGCTGTCCGTGATCCAGTCGTCGACGGCCAACTTCACAAACCCGACCGACATGACGAGAAATACGGTCCGCCTCGCGATGGCGAGCCCGTATTACAACCTGAATTGAGGTGAAATGAGTTGAAGAACGCTCGAAGAGATCTCCTGAGACAGCTCGCAGCCAGGGTGGCGGGGATACCCTCCGTCACGCCGCTGAGCCTCGGCCCGACGGTGATGGAGGCTACGGACGCCAACCAGGCGCAGACCGCCACGCTCCAGAACGCGTCCAACAAGACGCTCGTCGTAATCCAGCTCATGGGCGGGAACGACGGCCTCAACACGGTCGTGCCCTACGGCCAGTCCGCGTACCTGCAGAACAGGCCCACGATAGGTCTGACCTCGAGCGAGATCCTCCCGATCGACGGGGACATCGCCCTCAACGCCCAGATGTCAGGGATGATGGACCTCTACAAGAGCAACCGCGTCGCGATAATCCAGGGTGTGAGCTACCCCAACCCGAACCTCTCGCACTTCGAAGCAACGGCGATCTGGGAGAGCGCGGAACCCGACATGCCGTTCTCCAACGGATGGCTCGGGCGCTACATGGACGTGGCGAACGCGATGGACTCGCCTGCGACGGCGGTCAACCTGCAAGAGCTCGTCCCCCAGACCCTCACGGGAGTCACGGCCCAGCCCCTATCGTTCAACACGGTCGCTGGTTTCAAGATCGCCCCGCTGAACAGGAGCGACACCATGAGCACGGGCTTCATCCAGCAGCTCAACGAGACGGCGTGCAGCGCGTGCGGCGAGTATAACGCCCTCGTCAACCAGATGATGCAGTCGGGACTGGACGCGATCTCTGCCTCCGCGGTGATCCAGGCTGCCGCGAACAGCTACACGCCGCAGGTCACCTATCCCACCGACGACTTCTCCCAGAGGCTCAAGCTCGCGGCGGGGGTCATAGTCTCGAGCATCAACCCCAAGATTGTCTACGTCACTCTAGGCGGGTTCGACACACACGGCGGGGAGAGGAAGACGCAAGACCCTCTCTTGAAACAGCTCTCGGACGGGGTGAGCGCGTTCTACAACGACCTCTCCGCGCAGGGTCGCGCCAACGACACGCTGATGATGACCTTCTCAGAGTTCGGGCGGCGTGTCAAGGAGAACGGGAGCGCCGGGACGGACCACGGGACGGCCCTCCCCCAGTTCATGATCGGCGGGTCCATCAGCCCAGGGCTCTACGGGACCTATCCGAGCCTGAGCAACCTCGACTCCTCAGGCAACCTGCTCTGGAACATCGACTTTAGGCAGAGCTACGCGACCGTCCTGGAGGACTGGTTCGGGATCCAGCAGACCGAAGTCCTGGACACGACCTACGAGAAGCTATCGGTCATCTAGGCGCGAGCGTTATGAAGGTGGCCCGCGAGATGCGGCGGGGAAGATGTACATCCGGATGAAGTCGCGCCGTAGGGCGACTACCGCCTCGACTCTGGCGCTGATAGCGGGCGTGATACTCTTGCTGGTCGCGAGCCTTTTCGCAGCGGAGGCCTACCTACAGCGCCCACAGCCCACCGGCGACTACACCAGGATAACCACCACTACTACGGTCTCAACCCAGACAATCACCCTGTCCTCCTCATCAAACGGGAGCCTCACCACTCCCACGACGACACAGTCCTCCGCGGCGACTTCTCAGACCAGCTCGTCTTACTCGGCCTCCTCTACCGCGATCACGAGCAGCAGCTCCAGTCTTTCGACATCCACCTCAACGACCATGTCGACGACCTCCACGACGTCATCATTCACCACATCCAGCACGAGCACCAGCAGCACCACAACGACCCAGGCTTCGACGACGACCTCGACCACGACGACGTCGGCCACCTCCACGTCGTCCGTCCAGCCTGGCGCCGTCCAGATCATT
Organism: uncultured archaeon; assembly: GCA_963799775.1. Classification (GTDB taxonomy): domain Archaea; phylum Thermoproteota; class Nitrososphaeria; order Nitrososphaerales; family Gagatemarchaeaceae; genus Gagatemarchaeum. The sequence goes on along the minus strand of CAWCYD010000003.1, from coordinate 1,307,037 downwards.
CTTCCGCAGGACGTCGGGAACAACGAGTCGCTCAACTTCACGCCCTCGAAGATCAAGGTCGTCGTCGGCGTCAACAACACGATAGTCTGGAACGACCAGGACTACGTCCAGCACACCGTCCAGTCAGTCAACATCCCCGCCGGGGCAAAACCGTGGAACTCTGGGATCTTGAACGAAGGGCAGACCTACACCGTCACCCTCACCGTGGCAGGCAGCTACAGATACGACTGCTCGATACATCCGGACTGGATGGTCGGGACCATCCAAGTCATAGCAGGCACCCTGACCTGTCACCGAGCGCATCGATTTTTAAGGGGGCGGAGCTCCTCCGGTCCATGCCACACGCACACGGCCACGGGAAAGACGGCCGCGCAATGGCGGAGATGGAGGCGCGCTCCGTCGTCTACCCGCCCGCCTCGTTCAAGGAGCCCCTGGTCTATCGTCAAGACCGGAGGTACGCCGTCCTCGTGGTCGACATGCTCCACGATTTCATCTACGGTGTCCTGAAGTGCGACAGGATGGTCCCAAAGATACCCAACGTCGCCGCGCTCCTGGACGCCTCGCGGGCCAACGCGATCCCGGTCGTATACTGCAACGACTCCCACAAGCCGTCCGACTTTGAGCTGAACAGGTGGGAGGCGCACGCGATGAGAGGGACCAAGGGCGCCGGTGTGATCGAGGAGATAGCCCCGAAGCGGAGGGACTACGTGGTCCCAAAGTCGACTTACAGCAGCTTCCAGCAGACCGAGCTCGACGACATCCTTCGCAGCCTCTACGGAGGAAAAGGAGCCAACACCCTGGTGATCTCCGGGGTGACGACGGACTGCTGCGTTCGCCACACCGCTGCGGACGCCTTCTTCCGCAGATACGAGGTGGAAGTGGTCGAGGACGGGGTCGAGGCCTTCAGCGACGTCCAGCACCAGGTGGGTCTCCAGTACATCCGCTATTGGTACCTGTCGGGCGTCTCGAGCTCCAAGGACCTTATCAAGAAGCTGGGCAAGTAGCGACCTGCGTCGCTCGACTAGCGCGTTATCGCCTGCATCGCCAGCTCGCCCGCAAGTAGCACTTCTTGGTCGTCTCCGAGCCTGCCCGAGAGCTGGATGGCGGTGGGGAGCTCTCTTGAGCCCGGGTTGGAAGGGATGCTCAGTGCGGGAAAGCCGCACAGGTTGAAGACCTCCGTGTTCTGGAGAAGCACGCGCCGGAGCTTCCCTGCCTCGTTCCCTCGCACGTCGTCGAGCTTGGGCGCCACGGCCCTCGTCGTCGGCATCGCGAGAACGTCGACCTCCTTGAGCATGCGCCCAAATATGCGGATCGACTCGAGCCTCGTGAGGTTCGCCCCAAGATATCGGACCTGCCCGAATTTCATCCCTCGTCTGAGCAGCGTGACCACGTCAGGGTCCATCTTCGCCGCGACCTTCTCATCCCCCACGAGTTCGCCGAAGAACCATGCCGCCTCGCTGAGCTGGATCGCCCCTCTTGCACGGGTGAACCTCTCGTAGCTCGCGTCGGTCGGGATCTCCTTCACCGAGAAGTTCCCCGAGGACTCCATCCTCTTCATGGCTCTCCAGAAGTTGGCCGAGATCCTCTCTTCCGTCTCTTCGAAGAAGTGTCCCGTCAGGACGCCGACCCTGACCTTCCGTCGCTCGTTTCCGCTGGCCTTCCGACGGCTCTTCGTAAGCTCGAGGAAAGCGGTCGTCATGTCGGGCATCGTCCGGGTGAGGAGGCCTGCATGGTCCAGTGTCGCGCTCAGAGGGAAGACCCCCTCCAAGCTTAGCGCGCCCTGGGTGGGCTTGAAGCCGACTATCCCGCAGAGGGCCGCGGGCACCCTTATCGAACCTCCGGTGTCCGACCCGAACCCCAAGACAGGGCCCTTGGAGGTCGCAACGGAGACCGCCGACCCTCCGCTAGAACCTCCGGCCACCCTCTTCTGGTCGAGCGGACTTAGCACAGGCCCAAAGTACGAGGCCGCAGACGTCGCTCCCAAGGCTATCTCGTGCAGGTTTGTCTTCCCCAGAGGGATGCACCCGAGAGCGAGAGCGTCGTCTACCAGGTCTGCGTTCTGGCTCGGGACGAAGTCCTTGAAGTAGAACGTGGCGTCCGTCGTCGGAAAGCCTCCGAAGAAGATGTTGTCCTTTATCGCCAGCGGTATACCATACAGCCCCTCGAACCTCTTCTTCTGCCCTGGCGAGCCGTCGAGCGCGCGGGCCCTGGAGAGCGCTATCCCGTGCTCTCCGTCGAAGATGGTGATGTAGGCGTTGAGGCGCTTGAGCTCGCCGATGTTCTCGAGCTCTTCCTTGACCGCCTCCTCGCACGTGGTCTTTCCCTGTGCTAGCTTCTCATGGTAACTGGAGAATTCGGACCGGGGTGCTCTTGCTGCTCTCGTGCCTGAGAATTCCGTCGTCTGACTATAAATGAGTTCGATTCGGAAAAAGAGAGGGAAGGAGGCAGGCCAACGGTTTGTTGGCCCTGCCTTCCAAGAAAGGTGTCTTACTTGTCCCCGTCGGAGTCGCCGTGCTGGTTGGGCTGCTGTGCGCTGTTAGGGGTTGGGAACGGCGGGGAGACGATAGTCCCTTGGGCAGTCTGCAGCACAAGGGTGCTTTGGCCTGGGTTGGATGATGTGTCGAGGATCTGGAGCGAGACCACGTAGGTGCCCGGCTTCAGGAGGACTTGGTTCTGCATCTGCCCGGATCCATCTGGACCCGTGACCATGCTTCCAAGCGTGTAGCCCGTGCTGTTGGCGACCAGCACGACGTTGTACTGGGTCACCGGCTTCGCGTATCGCAGGACGATCTGGACGTTGAAGATGCCGCCCACCGAGGTGATGTAGGCGATGCATCCCTTGCTGATTGGGAAGGATATGGACCCTGTGGATGTCGCTCCGGCCGCCGTTATCGGCAAGACAAGCCTGCCAACCTCGGTCGCCGATGGAGACTGGCATAGTGGCGCGGGTGGGGTCGTGGTCGTGCTCGATGCCGTCGTCGTCACGGTGACGGTCGACGTCACGGTCGAGCTCGAGGAAGTCGTCTGGGTGGATGTCGACGTCGTGGTGGAGGAGGAAGTCGAGTTGGTCGTGTCGGGGACCAGCGCCACCTGCGCAGGCGCAGATGCGTTGGCCGCCGATACGGATTGGTTCTTCGCGTACGCGGCGATCCCGCCTGAGACCAGGACGAGCATCGCAGCGACTGTGAGGAGTTGGAGTTTGCCTCTGTTCACTTGCATGTTTGTTCGATAAGGGATTGCAAGCTACGCGATATAATGAGCCGCATCCTGGAATTGGAATTCGGAATAAGTTTCAGATTTTAACAGAGCAATCTCCGAATCTCTCTTCCCCTGTCCGCTAGCAGCACGCCGCCGCTTCGCCGCTCTCTGCTTCGAATCTGAATTCCACGTAGTCTTTGGGAGGCAGTCCGAAGACGGACGGCGTGATCTGGCCACGCACCTCATAGGAGGGGGCCGAAGGCCCCCACGATGCGATGTAGTTGCTGTCGTAGGTGCCCGCCCAGACTGTGTCATTGACTTCCCATGGGAGGGTCAATGAATGCCCGTTCATGGTGACCGAGACCTGGTTCACCGAGACCGTATAGTTTGAGATGGACACGAGATGGTTGGACAGGAGGTCGGTCCCAGAGAGGAACGTGAAGAGGATCGAGCCGTTCCCGTTATGCGCGGTCAGCGTCGCGTTGTAAGATGCGGTCGCGCCCGCTGTGGAGTTGGAGAACCCTCCCTCGTTGATGAAGAGGTGCCCCGAAGAGAGTGCCCCCCTGGGCTGGGGAGAGCGCGACGTACGCGACCCCGACGAAGGCGAGAGAGATGATTATCGCCCCCACAGAGAGGACGAGGAGCCACTTGCCGCTGACTTGCTTTGAAGGGACCATCTCTCGTTTCATTCCTGGCCCGATGAGGCGTCCAGATTAACATTCCTGCGGGCAAATTCAAGGGCTGGCCGAGGGTCCGCCCAACTTCGCACTATTGTTGAGGAAATGTGACACTGATGGCTATCGGGAGGGCTAGCGTCAGGACGAGCGTATGCCAGAGGTCAAGGCAGCCCAGAGGCCGGCTCAAGCGGCACAGGGCTCGAGGATGCAGAAGATAGAGTGGTACGCGACCCACCTGGTCAACGAAGCCATCGCAAAGGAAAAGGCGGGAAGGTTCGGCGACTCCATCGTCGACTACCTCCAAGCCGCTGACCTGCTCCTTCTTTTGGCCAAAGGCACCCAGGACTACACTCCGTGGAAGGCGTTCAGCGACAGGGCGATCCAATGCCAACAGAGAGTGAGGATCTTGATTGCCAAGAGGAAGCTTCAGGAAGAGGCCGCAGAGGCGGCACCTCCCCCGGCCCCTCAGATGACGGCGCTCCAGGCCCCAGCGTCCAACCAAAGCAAAGTATAGATGGACCGGAAGAGGTCCATCCCCTCGTGCAGAGGGAGGTCACTCTCGTCTCGAAGAAAGGGTGTCACGTCTGCGACAAGGTCCTGGACGCGCTGGACCATCTTTCGTCTACCCGCGGTTTCCGGTTGAAGCGTCCTCGACATCGGGAGCGACATTGAGCTCCATGACAAGTATTGGGACACCATCCCGGTCGTGCTGATGGATGGAAAGGTCGTCTTGGACGCCCGGGGCATGGGACCTGGTGTCGACTATGAGAAGCGACTAGGACTGCTGCTCGAAGGATAGACTGCCGACCGCCCTTCATCCCGATGAGAGGAGCTCTATCCAGATCCCGTCAGGGTCTTTCACGTACACCTCCGTCCCCTTTGACTCCTTCGGAGGGACGGCGGGCGTCGCGCCTTTCGAGATGAGCTCCTTGTACGCCTTGGCCGCGTCCTTGACGACGAAGGCGAGATGGTCCATCTCCTCGCCGGGCACATAATCGGAGTAGAACCTGCTCCCGGAGGGATACCAGTTCAGTTCGAGAGTCTGCTTGGACCCCTTGCCCCTAAGCTGCACAAACTTGCCCCCGTGAGGCATGGTCCCCTTGTTGACGACATTCATGCCCATCGCCTTTCTGTAAAAGTCGAGCGAGCGCTTCATGTCTCTGACCCTTATCCCTGCGTAGTAGAAGCGGAACCTCAACCTATGTTCGTCGCAGGCACCTTGGTCGGATAAAAAGGGATTTCGTCGGGCTGTCGAAGCTCAGCGGGTCGCCGACTTGCTATAATCGCTGGCAACCTTCCTCCTCCAGAACACTAGGCCCACAGCTGCCAGTATCACCAATACCGCCGCGACTATCACCCAGGTGAGAGAGCCGAGGCCCGTGCCCAAACTCGATGTCGTCGATGAGGAGCTCGAGGAGCTCGTCGTCGGTGTCGAGGTCACGGTCGAGGTGATTGTGACCGGTGGCGTCGTCGTGGTCGTAGAGGACGTGCTGCTGGTGGTGCTTGTCGAACTGGTCGTCGAGTTCGTCTTGCTGATAGTGCTGCTTGTGGTGGTCGAGGTTGTCGTTTGGGTGCTGCTAGTCGTGGTCGTGCTGCTTATTGTCGTGCTACTCGTTGTCGTCGAAGTCGTCGTCGAGCTTGTAGTCGTCAGCAGGCTGTACGTGAACGTCGTCGTCCCTATCGCGGTGTAACCATTTGCCCCCCACGTGGCGTTGACTGTGAACGTGCCGCTCGTCCATGCCGCATTCCCACCGGGAACCGATGTGTAGTTGAAGGCGCCTGTCGCTGCATTTGCGGGTGCGTATCCCACATCGGCAGCCGCCGACTTGTTCGCGTTGTTGTAGATTGTGATGATAACCGCCGTCGATGGCCCCGGAGCAGGGCTGACATTTCCAGTGATATGGATCGGTGTCGCGCCTGAATAGGATGACGCATCCGTCTGGACGATTACTGAGTATGTCGTCGCCGAGACCGGCAAGGCGAGCGTTGCAATCGTCAGAAGAATCATGACAATTGTTGTTGCCCTCAACAACGTCTTGTTCGAACGCACCTTTCCTTCTTTCCTCGACCTGATAACCAAGTCTTATGGAGTATAAGAGCGTTCGAGGCTTTGTTCCATATCCACCTTCCAAAAAGAAGAGGATGTCGACGAAGGTTGAGAGACAAACGCGCCTTCGCCGTCTATTCGCGTTTGAATATTTCGCGCAATCTCTCTAATATACTAGGAATATAGCGGAGAGGAATAATGCGAAGGCTCACCGTAGTAGCGACTGCATCGGGAGGAACGGTGAACAGGTTCCCCAAGAGTTCGATGACCGAGGCTCGCAACCTGAAAGACTTCCTAGAGCAGACAGGCGAGTTCGGGCCGGTGGCCATCTACGAGCTCGAGAAATCCGAGGGCCCGCTCACGCAATGGTCTGAGCTGCCGGACTGTCCGAACTAGCGAAGCGGCGGCCTCAGGTGTCGTTCAAATACGGAGGGCGCCCCTATTCGAGTGATTGAGCGGAGCTGGGGATCCCTCTCCAAATGACGAGAAGGAGGTCGTCGTGGGGCCAAGCAAGAGTCTCTGGCATCATCGCGACTTCCTCAAGATGTGGTCCGGAGAGACAGTCTCGCTCGTCGGCGACCAATTCGCGGCCCTCGCTTTCCCGCTGACTGCGGTCCTGATACTCCATGTGACGGCGGCGCAGATGGGACTCTTGCAGGCTCTCGCGAACGTCCCGTTCCTGATCTTGGGGCTGCTCGCCGGTGTGTGGGCAGACAGGTATCGGAGGCGCCGGCTGATGATATTAAGCGACGTCTCCCGGGCGGTCCTGGCTCTGAGCGTCCCCGTCGCCTTTCTCTTGGGCCTGCTCAGTCTAGACCTGCTCTACGTGGTGACCTTCGCGATCGGGACGTTCACCGTTGTCTTCGACATCAGCTACCAGGCATACCTCCCTTCTCTGGTGGGCAGAGAACAACTCACCGAGGCCAATGGTAAGCTCCAGGCAAGCGCCGCTGCTGCGGGCGTAGTCGGCCCAAGTCTTGCCGGAGGACTGGTCCAGATAGTAGGGGCACCGCTGGCCCTTCTCTTCAACCCGTTCTCCTTCATGTGGTCGGCGTCCTTCCTCAGCTCGATCAAACGAAGAGAGGAGTCGAAGCCCCAAAGCTCGAGGAGGCCCATTATCGAGGAGATCAAAGAGGGCCTTTCTGTCGTGCTGCACGAGAGGAGACTCTGGTCTATAGCGGGATGCACCGCGACTTTCAACCTGTTCTCAGGCGCGGTCTTCGCGGTGCTCTTGCTGTACGCGGTCAACGTCCTGAAGATGAGCCCACTTCTCATCGGGGTCATGCTCGCGCTAGGCAGCGCCGGGTCCCTTCTTGGAGGCCTCACGGCCGGCAGGTTAGCCATTCACCTGAGGGTCGGCGCCCTCATCGTCTCTTCAGCGGCGTTCTGCTCGTTGGGTTCCCTCATCTTCATCCTCGCCGCCCCTCCCTACGGGAGCTACTTCCTGATACTCGCGTTCTTCGTCACGTCTTTCGGGGCTGTGCTCTACAACGTCAACCAGATCAGCTACAGGCAGGCCCTCGTTCCCCTGCGGCTTCAGGGCAGGCTCAACGCGACGATGCGATTCGTGGTGTCAGGCATATTGCCCATCGGCTCTCTGCTAGGCGGACTGCTCGGGCAGACATTGGGTCTGTACCCCGCCTTGGTGATAGGGGCACTTGGGGGCTCCCTGGCCTTCCTCTGGGTATTCTTCTCTCCGGTCCGAAGGGTCAAGAGCATCCCGACCGCGGCCGAGGTCGGCGACTGAAGGTTCGCCGATGGACTTGGAGTCGCTACAGGTGAAAGATCAAAGCGAATGCTGCGACCCAGATGATCGCAGAGACTAGCACCGGCGGCCAGAACTCCGTCTTTGATGTCTTGTGATGGAAGACGTAGCCTCCCAGAAACACACCGACGAAGCCTCCGACGAGCGCGGCTAACCAGAGTGTCCGTTCGCTTATCCTACGCAGGCCTCCGACTGCCAGAAGCTTGTCGACACCCATCGCAAAGAATGCAAGGATGCTCACCACCAACATCCAATCCAGGACCGGGGCGGCTGGCGACACGGTGATCGCGACACTTCTGAATCGCTCGGTGATGTATTAAGCGCCAATGATGTCTTGCAGACAGACTGATGAAGCGGTCTACGGGCCTCCGGCCGAGATCCAGATGATGTTCCCATCCGGTGCCCTTGAACTGCGCTGTCTCTCCCCACTTGGTCTTCGTGTAGTCCTGCGCAAATTTCACTCCCTTCTTCTTCAGGTCCGCGACCGTGCCCTTCACGTCGTCGCTGTAGATGCATATGCCTGTGTTTCCGGGTTCCAGCTCTCCCTCACAGAGATGGAGCTTCCAGTTCGCGCCCTTTTGCCAGGCGGTGACCCAGTGACCTTCTTCAGAAGTCTCGAACCCTAGCTTCTCCGCGTACCACGACGCGGATTTTTTGGGGTCTGAGACTACTACCGCGACGCTGAATTCTTTTGAGAACATGTCACTGTCGTGCTCGACGCCTCCTTTTCCGCTTTTCTATTCTCTCTTCAGGGGAGGCCGGCGACCTAGATCTTCTCGCCGTATCGCTCCACGAAGACGAGCTCCTCGAGAGGCTTCCTCTTCTTCTTCCCCAACAGCTTCTTCTTTGCGTAACCGAACCCGAGCACAGCCGCCGGCTTTAGCGAGTCTGGGACCCCATAGTCCCTCCTCAGGTCGCCCTCGACGATCCCCGTGAAGATCCCTGAACCTGCGCCGAAGTTCCAGGCTGCGAGCTCCATGTCCTGGACCACCCTCCCGGTGTCGATGTTGCTCCCGGGTACCTTGGGGTCTATCAGGACGATTATGGCGAAGTCAGCCCCCTCGACCCACTTGCCTGAGGTGCTGTCCGAGGCGAGCCTCTTCAGGTTGGAGCGGTCCTGGACCAGGATGAACCGCCAGTGCTGCGTGTTCATCGAGGACACCGGTCAGCCTCGCAGCCTCCAGGATCTTCCTCTTCGTCTCATCTGGGACTTTCTTTGAGATGAACTCACGGACCTCCATTTTTGTCGAGATCGCATCGAACGTGTCCAAGGCCGTCCTCATTTCGGGGCCTGGCTCTTAGTTTAGGGTTGTGGTGGCGAGTTCCAGTTAGACATTAGTAAAGCCCCGCCGACCCAGGAAGCGTGGACTCGGCGGCAGCCCAACAACAGGCCCCCTCATTGTCCCTCAGCGCGAAGAGGAGGGTCTTCTACGCTGTCTCAGGGATAGCCGTGGTGATGGTGGTCGGGACAATCGGTTTCCACGAGATCGAAGGGATGAACTGGGTGAACGCGATCTACTTTGAGAGCATGCTGGCGACGGGGCAAGGACCGCCGATTCAGCTGGTGACCGATGCGGGAAAGCTCTTTGCCTCCATCATGGCCTTCGTCTCCGTCGGCTCGGTCATCACTGCGCTCGTGCTGACGCTGGCGCCGATCGTCTCACAACTTTGGAGGGAAGGCATCGAGAAGGCAGAGAGGGATGCGCAAGAGCTGAAGCGGGAGGCAGAGACCCTAGGCAAGGTTGTGACGAAGAGAATCGAGAAATCCGAAGATTGAGCCCGGGCTCACTGCACCATCTGCGCCCTCGTGGTCATCTCACGATGCGCGCCAAGAACACGGTCTCTGAGTACGGCCTCTTGTCCCGCTCAGTCCTGTCTTCGACAGGTCTCTCGAAGGTCACTTCGACCCGCATCCCTACGTCTTCGAATATGCCAGGATAGAGACCCAACTTGTCGTTCGCCACCAAGAGTATCGATGCCCGGGGAGCCATGGCGGGCGAGATGTTCTCGAGCACCTTCACGATGCTCTTCACGTATTCCCTCTGAGCGAGCGCACCCTTCCCCTTCGTCTTCGGCCCTATCTCGAGCTCGTCACGCCTGTCGATGCCTAGAAGCTCGTACGCGTACCTGTGCTGCTCGTGGTAGTCTATCTGCCCGACATAAGGGGGAGAGGTGATGACGCCTGAGACCTTCTCCGTCGCGAACTCGTTGGAGGCCGACATCTCCCGTTGCAGTTTGATGGTCCTGGCGTCGCCCTCGATCACCAGAGCCTCGGCCTGCTTTCTCAAAGAATCGAACTCTGCGATCCTCCTCACGGTGTCCGAGGTGTAGAATTTCAGCCTGGGAAGGATCGTCGTAACCGGCGAACAGACCTTCCCCATATGCTTGTGGCAGACATATGGGCCTCTCACGGGCGAGGTCGGCGTCGCGAGGTCATAGTGATGGACGAGCCTGCAGGACCGCGCCGTCCTGCTTAGCAGCACCTTCAGAAGTTCTTGGTTCTGGTATTCTGGTATGAGGTGCCCGATAGAAGCGCATCTCCCGGAGGCTCCGCGGGGCGAACCAGGTCTCCAAGTACCCGCCCAGCCCGCTTGGATGCTCATCCATCTCTGCCCCTCTGTCGTCACGGAATTCCTTGGCGCTGAACTCCGCCGTCCTTCTCAGGATGTCCCTCGTCTCCTCCTCTACCAGGCGAACGTCGTACCTGGCGAGCTTCACCCTGGAGATCATGACGTTGAACTTGGAGACCTCAATCCCGAGGGAGCTGATACCCCTCTCGCTCGCTTCGACCAACGTGGTCCCGCTACCGGCGAACGGATCCAGCACCAAATCTCCAGGCTTGAAGTATCCTGATAGGAAGTGGCCCACGAGCTGCGGGATGAATTTCCCCAGATAGGGATGAAGCCTGTGGACGTGCTTTGTCCTGTCCCTCTCAGGGACGTCAAGGAATGCGATCGACCTGTCGCTTATCCTCAGCTCCTGCATCCGGGACTCGACTCTCCGGTTCCAGCCCTCGGCGTACCCCAGGAGCTCCTTCTTCGAGACTCTCAGTGCCCCGTTCTTCGCCCTTCTGACGGGCTTGCCCCGAGGGTCGTATCGCCTCAACCGCTCGTACTGGATCAGATACGAGATGTTGCTGGTCGTCTTGCCTACGAGAGCGGCGGCCTCGCTGAGTGTGAGCATGTCATCCGAGACCCAGGGAGTCGTAGCCGCCCGCTTCGCCAAGAAGCCTTCAGACCGCAGAGTCCGAGGTTTCTAATTAAACATCATGTCCTCTTGCCGCTCATCTCCGAGGTCACGTAAGGAGATCTAGTCGCCGGCATACGCCACGATGCTGATCAGAGCGACCAGAAGGAAGACTATCCCGGCGTAGAAGAAACTCCCCGTCACCAACCAAACCAGAAATGCCAGGACTATGGCAGGCAGCAACACTATCGCGGCGGCCACGATCAAGACGATGACGAGCACCCCTATGATCAGGAGGACCACGCCGCCGAAGAGGTCAGCGAAGCCGGTGAGGATGTCCTCTTGTAAGAGGAGCCGAGCGCTTGGGAACCAGTGGACGAGGTTCACCAGGACGTCGAGGAATATCATTTGGGGCAGAGCCACCTCCTCCTCCCGTTGCGCAGTCGATTAAGGCACGAACCCTCGAATCTTATCTAAGATTCGTTTGCGGCTCAGGACGAGCTTTGGGGTTGGTCTTTCGGTGCCTTGGCCTCCATCTCAGAGAGCCGCTTTTGCAGGTGCCCCTATCCTGTCGGCGTCCCTCCACAGCACCCCTATGACTATCGGCACGAAGAAAAGGTCGAAGAGGGAGCGATTCAGTATCAGGGCGACAAGCCCTATGGCGATGCTGACGAGCGTGATCGTGATGGAGTTCCGGTTGCTGCGCTTCTTTGCCACGTGGGAGTTCGGGCGACCGGAGTATTAAAGCGGAGGACGACCGCGTGTGCATGAAGCGAGGAAAGGTCAGCCAGCCGCTCCCTGAGCCCGGGTGGACCTCGCGAACGCGCGGAACTGCCTCTCGCGCCTCTTCTCTCCTCTCAAAAGAAGGTCCCTCTCGGGCGGAGGATCGAGAGAGTTAAGATACGACAGGGTCATGTCCCAATCGTGGACTTCGCCAAGCGCGGTCTGCCACCGAGAGAGCCTTGCCACCAGAGGAGAGTTCTCGACCAGCGCCAACTCGAGCACGTACCGGAGCTTTTTGCACTTTATCCTGAGTTTATGCAGCCGTTCATGTTCATCGGGGTCTGCCACGACCAAGGGCATCAGTTTCTCGATCTCGCGGGCCAGCCTTCGGGCGACCTTCTCGAATCTCTCTTGCAGCCGTGCCTGTGAGAGATCCTCTGGGTCAATGCTTGGTGGTCTTGCCTTCAGGCCAGCGGCCATCGCAGCCGCCGCTCTTTCCCAGGCCTCCATCCTGTCCTCGTCAATCCTCGACAGCAGCCGTTCTTTCGCCGCGGCGTCCTGCCTCACCACCTCCTCCACGATGACGTCCAGATCCCTGACCTCAGCGGTCAGTCTCATCACCCTGTCGTCTCTCTTCTGCAGCTCGGCCATCTTCGCGCTTCTCCGAACCTTACCGGGGAGCACCTCGATGTGCGCCTCGAGCCGCCTGACCGCGGTGCGCGCGTCGTGAACCGCCTCTTCGTCCGGGCTCTTCACAAGGGCCCGGAGTCTCTTCCTGCGAGAGCTTACCGCCGCCTCGTAGGACTTTAGGAAGACCGGCTTGCTGATCTCCAGGTCGTCAGGAAGGATGGCGGTCGGCCTGGGCGAGCCATGGGAGGACGAACTTGCCATGTTCGGTCAGAGCAGACGTCAGAGACGAGTCGTCGTATAAGAACCGGACGCAGACCTGCCGATGACACAAACTTGCGTTGGGCTAGATCGCTTTACGTGGCGGTTCGCACTCGACCGCGTCGTCTGACCACTAGAAGGGCGATCAGGACCGCCGCGACCAGGACGGACAGGGTGGCGACCACAGGCGTGCTCAGGGGAGCCCTCAAAGTCGCCGTAGGGCTCGTCGATGCGTCCAAAGAGCTCGAACCGGTCAACCCGAAGCTCGAGACCGTAGCCTGATACGTCCCTATCGGGACGAGACCAAAGCCGACCAAGCCACTTGAGTTGGTGGGCCTGGTCGCCGCGGTCCCGTTTGCAAACCTCGCCGATACTTGGGCTCCCGCGATAGCCAGACCGAACAGGTCGACGACTTTGACATTGGCGGGATACGCTCTGGCCTTGATTGCGACGTTGGCGGGGCCGGTCACCGAGTAGACGGTCACGCTGAGAGGCTTTACGTCGACCCCCTCCCAGGTGACCCCCGCGACCGTGAAGCTCGTCCCGTTGTCGATCCACAGCTCGGGGCTGGACGTGCTCTGATTCTCGAGCGTGTTATTCACCTGGATCGCGAAGGAGCTAGGGGTGATGACATCCGATCCCGTCCCGTCGGTGAAGGAGAACTTCACGAGGTCTTGGATCCCAGAATGGAAGGTTAGGGTGTGGTATGAGTCCATGACGATCGGAGGTGTGGTGAAAGTGCCCGTCGTGTTGGGACCTATCGTCACGTCGGTAGAGTCGAGCGTGTATCCGGTCAGCACCTGTCTCTCCTGCCCGGGGACGATGTCCGTCGAGTAGTCGCTCGTCAACGTGACGCTCGAACTTGCGTCGTAGAAGCCGTCCCCCGTCTGGGATTGGGGGAACAGGGTCACTCCGAAGCCTCCGGAATAGGCGAGCAGGTACTGCCTCACCGGCCCCACTGCGATCTGATGGGGCGCGTCCATCGACAATCCCACGCTGAAGGTGCCGCCTCCCTGCCTTGGAAGGGGCGTCGGAGGCGCCGAGTCTATCGCGTACGACACTGCGTTGAGCCTGCCCTGTCCTGACGTCTCGTTCCAGGAATAGTTGTAGAGCACGTTCACCGTCGTCCCGACGTCGTACCACCCTGGGTCGGAGGTCAGGGCGGTGGGGGTGATCGAGGCGACGGAGCCGCCGCTGGTGTCAAGAAGATACTGGGTGATCGACCTGGCCGTTATCGACTCTGGCGCCGAGATTGCTGGGACGGAGAGGACTGAGACCGGCCCCTTCGACTGCACCTGGACCTGTGTCCCTCCATTGATCGAGTAGGATACGAGTCGAGTGCCTTGCCCCCCAGACCTGCCCCAAGTGCCGTTTATCGAGACGCTCACCTTCGAGCCGGAGTCATACCAGTAGGGGTCTCCGCTTATCGTGGGCGGTGTGATCGAAGCGAGCCCCTGGGAGGAGACGCTGTCGAGGGCCACTTGATACTGCGCGACCGAGACGAAGGTGATTGTGTGGGGGGCGTTCATCGTGACCGACACTGTGAAGTTCCCCTGGCCCGGTGGGACCGTCGTCTGAGGCCCACCGTCCACCGAATAGGATGACACCCTCTGTCCCGTGCCCGACGACCGGCCGTAAGCGATCGGCTGGCTCACCTTGGCCAGGGCCCCGACGCCGTACCACTGGGAAAGCGCAGCGCCTCCAGAGACTCCGAGATAGAATTGGTTGGCATAGTTGAACAGGAGCGAGCCAGGGCCGGTGACCGTCCCTGTAGGCACAGATGCGAACCATCGCTCAACGCCGCTGGACCCGGGCAGAGTGGCGGCCGCCGAATACTGGCTCCCGCTGTCCAGCCAGAAGGAGGACGTCGTGGTCCCCAAGAGGAGGGATGCCTTTTGTCCGAACTGCGTAACCGAGACGGAGGGCGCAGAGTATCCGGTGCCTCCTCCACTGACCGAGTATGAGCCGGTCTCGAGGAACTGGTGGTAGTAGGTCATGACCTCGGAAAGGCCTGACGACGCGGCCCCCGTGGTGGCTTGCGCCGTCATCCACCTCTGTGTCCCCGTCGAACCTGGAAGCTGCGAGGAGACCGACCACGTGGTCCCCGAGTCCAGCTGATAGACCGTCGCCGCGCTCCCAAGAGGGGACATGAATGTCGCGCCGCTGCTGACGTACGTGAGAGTCGGGGGAGAGTAGCCGGAGCCCCCTCCGACCACCGAGAAGCTCAAGGTGAAGGGGATGATTCCAAGAGGGGTCCGGAGCTGCAGGAGCTGACCCGCCGTCAGGGAGTACTTTCCCTCGGTGGTTATCGTCGTGCCCGAGTAGACCTGGAGCTCATAGACCCGGGCTGCAGAGTGACGGTGACCTCGCCGTTCGTGAACGGATATTGCCCGGACGTCCCTGCCGCGCTGGACGAGTTGGTGACGGCGAGGACCCCGAGGCGATCGAGGTCTTCAGGTCCAGTATGCTGACGGCTGATTGGTCCCAGATCTTCCCGACTGAACCCGCTGCGCTCTGGATCTGGGCCTCCACGCCTCCGTTGACCTGGTTGTACCCCTTCTGAGCGAGCACATTCGAGATCGTCTCTCCAGTGTCGCTTCCAAAGTCGTAGGCGTTTGTGATCACTTGGTAGTTGTGGCCGTTCCAGTATTCCAGCTGAAGGCTGACGTCCGAACCCAGGTCCGCCGTCGACGCGCCGCCTCCAGGTCCGCCCAGGATGAGCTCGGAGTCGTAGTAGTTGACAGGGCTGTAGCTGAACCCGTTGACCACGAACCCGCTCATCGACGTCAGCTGGCGGACGAACGCGAAATCGACCGAGTCGTACTCCTCCCAGCCAAAGCCATCGTTGTACTCGAAGGTCACAATGGGCTGCTTGGCTGCGTTGACAGTCGAGTTTACTCGGAGCTGCACGAGGGACGGGTAGACGAGCTCGACGCCGTTGCCAGAGAGCGAGGCATCGGCGACGTCATAGTAGTATGTCTGGATCCCGGAGCGGGCGACGACCCCGTTGCCCTGGATGCCGCCTCTCATCCCCGCTCCGCGGGTCGACGAGTTCCATACGTTGTCGATGAAGAAGACCGAGTTGTTGAAGGTGTCAAGGTAGGCCACGTCCTGCACCCAGTAGACCGATGTTCTTCCTCCGTTGGTGAACTGCAGATTCACGTTCAGTTGGATCGAGATCCAGGGGTAGCCCGTGGAGTTCTTGGCGGAGAGGGTCACGAGGTCGACTGTGCCCAACGACGAGTTGGTCGAGTATTGATATGCCCCGCTCGGCCCGATTCCGTAGTCGGCGATCCCCATCGGCGCCGGCTCTTGCGAATATCCAGAGTAGATGTCGATGAACGGGTTCACGGGGCCGTGGAGGCCCTGCGTGTTGATGATCCTTGGGACCGCCGCGGTCGCAAGAGGCTCCCGACCTTGGGTCTGCGGGGCCGCTTTCAAGACCGAAAACGCGGCGTTTCCAATCGAGGAGACGAGGAGGATGGCGATGAACGAGAGGCCTAGGATCGCCCTTCCGGCACCCCGCTTCCTTCGCCGGGTCGACGGACCGGGCAGGCGCAGACTTTCCAACTTTCCAATCATCGAGGGCGGCTCACTTCACGAGATTCATTCTGGATTCAGGGCTTTGAGACGATGACCCTGGCAACACGAGGGTCGCATCAAGCGTGAGCGATTTTCCGAAAGTGGCTAATAAGAATGCTGAAACTGTCGTCTACGATCGGCGGGTCGCTGGCCTTCCGCCGCCGGATGCGCCCAGCTTCCCCGAGGCTTGCAGATATGCGAGCGCAGCGATGCTCTTGGCGTCCCTTATCTGGTTCGACTTTACCATGCGGACGACGGCGGCTGGCTTCAAACGTCGGACTTCGATGACCTCTTCCTCATCGGTCCGCTGTTCTCCTTTCCTCAACGAGCTGGCCAGGAAGAAGTGCATGAGCTCCATGCTGTAGCCAGGCGCAAGGTAGGCCTCGAAGAGCAGCTCCATCTTCCCGGCGCGGTACCCGGTCTCCTCCTCGAGCTCCCTCCTCGCAGACGTCTCGGGGTCTTCCCCGCGCTCCATCCCGCCCGCGGGGACCTCCCAGATCACGCCACCTGTCGCCAGCCGGAACTGCCTGATGAGCACGATGCTCCCGTCGTCGAGAATCGGGACTATCGCGACAGACCCCCGGTGCTCCATTATCTCTCGCGTGCCCCGCCTCCCGTCCGGCAACTTGACGACATCCTTTCGGAGCTTGACGACCCTTCCCTTGTAGATCACCTTGGACGAGATGACTCTCTCGGTCATCCTTCTTTCATCGACGGTCAATTGTCGCCCCCTGCTTCCTCAGCCAGAGGTGGTGCTGCTTGAGGTCGTGCCCGGGATAGTGCAGCAGGCGTAGAAGTTGCTCTTCCCCTCCCCGGTTGTCTGCCCAGGCGCTTTGTCGGTAGGGAAGTAGTAGAGGGGGTATCCGTCGAAGCTCGTCTGCAGCTTCCCATCCGGGCGCGTGACGTTCCCGAAGCTGCTTGCGCTGAGGTTGGGAGGAAGGACGATGGGCCCGGGCCCAGCATAGAAGACCGGCCAGAAGGTGATGCACCCCCCTGTGCAAGTGCTCGTCCCGTTTCCCGGGTCGGTCGCCCTGAAGTACAGGGTAAGGCCTGACGAGTCCACCAGATAGAAGCCGATGCCCGCCTTGTAGGCCAGGTTCACCGTGTAGGCGAGGGACGAAGAGAGGGCCGTGGTTACTGTGACGGTGGTCGCTTGTCCACTGGAGCCGGCGGGGGAAGCGCCTGTCGCGGTGGCTGTGACCGTGACGGTGTTCGTTTGTTCGACGGTGGCGGCGGGCGACTGGGTCTGCGATTGCGAGGCCAAGGTCGGATAGGCGACCAGGTACCCCGCAGCGAGGATTAGCACCACGACGACGAGCGGACCAATCCACGCCTTGGAATCGACCATGCTGCTTGTTCGAGCGTCAAACTCTCTTCCCCCTTTTTGAATCCTCTGTCAGGGCTTACCCTTGACGAACGGGACAGCAGGTCTGAGGCCGTCAATAGCGTATGCTCATCAGGAAGGGGACCACGAACTCGATGAAAACGGCGATTATGATCCCTCCCTCCACGAGGTCACTTCCCCAATCTCCTGCCGATTCTAGAGAACCAGAGGAGAACCCCGGAGATTATCAGGAGCACGACAGCCGCTTTTGCCATGTCGAGGATGGCGTTGTCCAGCGTCACTGTGACCAGGCTGGCGTTGGCCGCGACTGAGTTCGCGAAGTTCTGAATCTCGGGTATTATGCCCGCCGTGGACGTCGAGTTAACGGCCGCTGTGGATGCGGATGCTAGCTGCGCCAGGCCTGTGTTCCCGTTCGAGACCACGTCAAGGACGAGCGTCGGTGACATGGCTACAGAATGAGAATGAGGATAAAAGCGCCCACGCGTCCCATTCGGGCCCGCAGCGCCAGTATCTCCGATGGAGCTGGCGCCAATGGCCCAGAAAGGGTCGCTGGGAGTCCTAGTTGCCCAGGATTCTGAAAAGCTTCGTGCCGCAGGAGGAGCAGGTTCCCTGCATCGCGCGTCGTCCGTTCTTCATTGTGATTTCGCGGGGCGAGGAAATGTCTCTCTTCGTCTTCTCCTTCACGCAATATGCTTGAGTCATGTTGAGAGTAAAGGCCTGGACCCCATTAACGCAGCAGAGCCAAATCGAATCCACCTCGGGCTTCGAGAGAATTGACAGGATACGGGTGCTACGGGAAGGAGAGGCTGCCCTTGTCGACGATGATCCTGTCTCCCGCCCTAAGGGTGCCCTTCCTCACGACCCCGGCGAACCCGAACCCAGCGAGGTTCAAGGAGCCCCAGACCATCCTGTCTTGACCAAAGTCATACTTCATCAAGGGATTGAGCCCCACCATTATCGACGACAAGGTTCGATTCTCGTAAGGCACGGCCTCTACGAGCTGCGAAAGCACCTTGCCCGCACTCTCGCTCTTCCACCTCGTGAGCCTTCCCCCGTCGAACTCCAGCTCGGCATCTCGAAGGAGACCGAGCCGGGTCATCGACGGCGAGAGCTTGACCCTTCCGTTGGCGGAGGTCGTATCGACCTGCTTCATGAAATAGCCTGGGGGAACGAAGGTCATGTTGTACCCGCCCAGAACATCGGCCTGGTCGACCATCCCATCCTCCAGCTCCGCGTCGCCTTGTAGCACGAGCTCCAGTCTCGCTCCTGGAGAGATGAGGGTCGCCTTTGTCCCGTCGAGCAAGACCTTCCCAACGGCTCTGCCTGTGGCCGAAAGCTGCGAAAAGTCTGCGAGGGCCGCCTTTAGCTGCGCCCGTGCGAACTCCTCGGGCCCCTTCGAATAGAGCTTCGCGTATTCCTTTCCCACGTAGCCCCAGGGGAGCCTTGCCCCCCTCAGCTTCGCCTTCTCCGCTGCCTCGTACCACGAGGTATTGTATTTTGTCGAGTCAGAGTGCTCCTGTTTGGTGAGGCGGGGGGAGTATGCGCCGATGGGCGGCCCGGGGATGAAGACGTAAGCGTCAGATCCTGACAGCAGGCCGTACTCTTGCTTGCCCATCGTCCCCAGTATCTCTTTCGGCGTGACCTTGACGCCGTCGACGTAGCCCTGCTCGTCCTCGAAAACGATCACGGGAATGACGCCCATCCGCTTCGCCTCAAGCGCGAGCCTCTGGGCGAATGCGAGACCGTTGTTCCAGGTCTCTATCGTCAGAGTCTCGCCCCTCTTCATCCGGAGGGTCTCTGTCAGGATCTTCTTTGCGACCTTCTCGTTCAGCGCTTCGTCGGGGCTCATGTGACGATGCGCGCCGCGTTTGGGCCGCAGATAAAGTTCCCCAATCACAGCCTAGCCGTCTTCTGATGCATCAGCCGAGAGATAGCGACTTAAGGCAGAGGGCGGTAAGCAATGGCAGGTTAGCGAGATGTCAGAAGAGACGGGTGGCGGGCAACAATACTGGGAGCAGGTGAGCGACGTCGGGGAGCTCAAGCTCGGCGAGGCAACCGTCGTGAAGTTCCAGCGGGGAGTGACGAAGAGGGACAAGCGCGAAGTGGTCGCGATGCGAGCGTGGGTGAAGGGGAACCGCTACAGCGGGCCCACGAAGCAGGGGTTCAACCTCTCTTTAGAGGCTGCGGAGGAATTCTACGCCCTGCTTGGCAAGGCGCTCGGAAAGTAACGGGCTATTTTTCGCGGGCTGCTACATCGGCCGATATGAAGAGCGCTTGCGCCTCACATACAAAATGTACGCGAGCGCGCCGCCCAAGAGTGCCAAGCTCACTGCGGTGCCCATGATAGGGGGCAGGAGGAGGTCGGCCAAGAGCGAGATAGCAAACATGGTGCCGATGAGCGCCAAGACCCTCATGTTGAGGGCACGACGCGAGCCTTGCGCGCCGACCTGCTGCGCGCGCATGGACTCCGTCCTCTCCCTCTCGTCCCAACGCTGGCTGTGAGGACTGGGCGCCCCGAAATCAACACGTCTCTTTCTGGGTCGGACTCTGCTCGCCATTATGGCGAGAGTCAGTTTGAGCTTTGTGAGAGAGTCCATCGGGCCTACCATGCTCCCGGGCTAGTCCGATAATAGGTTTTGGAACGAGTCATCGCACGATGATTCTAGAAGAATGTTCCTGGAGCCTAAATACCGGCATGCGCCGGTGGCCAAAGGCTTGTCGCTTGACTTGGCGGTCAAGAAAGAGTCGGAAAATGGCAAGTCCCGGGTCCATTCTCCTGACGACGGGCAGCTGCCCATCCTGAGTTCCATCTGGATAGACTAGGCTCTCGTCCGCAGCTCCTTGAGCTGCTCCTCGACCACGGCGAGACGTTGAGTCACGTCCATCCGCTTGCCGAGTTCGTCGATTTCGGCGGCGCCTGAGCTTAGGACGTCATGGCGTCCAAGAGGTCGGTGGCCTCGACCTCAAGGATCGGCATGTCTAGAGACTGGGCGTCGAAGCTAGGCTTGCTCGAGGCCGAGAAGCGTCCCGACATCCTGTTGATCGTGATATACTCGCCCTCTATCTTCTTGTCAGCCGAGAGGTAGGAGACCAAGAGCCCGCCCGAGAACGGCAGCACGAAGAAGTAGAGATGCTTCCCAGCCCGCTCGATGTGGTTCAGAAAAGGCTGCGGGGTCATGCTCACAAACTTCACGAGGTCGTCGAGCCGTCTGTACTTGATTGCCGTCGTCCTTCTCGTTGATTCAGCCACTCTCTCTTCCACCAATCAACATGCGGGCCTTTGACGCCTCGAATTAAGCATTGGTGGCGGACCACTGAGAAAGGTTATCCTTGACTCCTCTCATGAGACCCACGATGCAGCCTGATGAGCTCGAGACTTGGAGGCGAGCCCTTCTCAGGTTCAGGGAGCAGAAGAACGAATTCTTCCGGAACGGCCCCGACTCGCCGTTCGCGCACTCCAGTCAGTTTGTGGGC
This sequence comes from uncultured archaeon, assembly GCA_963799775.1. Classification (GTDB taxonomy): domain Archaea; phylum Thermoproteota; class Nitrososphaeria; order Nitrososphaerales; family Gagatemarchaeaceae; genus Gagatemarchaeum. The sequence continues at coordinate 1,286,152 of CAWCYD010000003.1, read as the reverse complement.
CTCAACTACTTCGAGCCGGACCCTGCCTTTCGCTTCGACACGAAGCTCAGCAGGTCTCCAGAGCGGGGCCTCATGATGACCACGAGCAAAGGGACGCGCCAGCTCTTCAACAAGGTGGGCCGCTTCGACCTAACTCTCAACGGCCCGCCATTCCAGCTCCTAGCCTACCAGTCCGCCGAGCGCGAAGACCGCAACCTCTTCGTCCCCTTCAGGGACGCGACCTCAGGGAAGGAGACCTACGGGTCGGGGCGGTATCTCGACATGGAGGTCCAGCACGACGACAGATACCTCGTGGACTTCAACTACGCCTACAACCCCTACTGCGCCTATAACGAAGGATTCGTCTGCCCCCTCCCGCCGCAGGAGAACTGGCTCAAGGTGGCGATCCGAGCGGGCGAGAAGAAATACCACGAATGAGGCTGGGTCGGTTCCTCGTAATGCCTAGTGCGGAGGCTTCTTCTTCTTTGGGACGACGCTAGAGCGCTGCAAGTCTTTCGTCTGCGCGGGAAGTTTCGAGCCTGCCATAAGCATTGTCTGCTCGCTCCGTTTGTGGGCAGGGCGACCTGCTCACTGCGGCGAACTGTGCCTCAATTTCTCTTTAATCCCTAACACAATCTCAAGCGTCGAGAGTTCTCTGAAGAATCGCTCCGGGCTTCTCTTGTAGGCGAGAGGAATGCGCGTCAGGAGCGTTTCTTCGAGTTCTTTGAGGATCGTCTCGACTTTGGAAGCCCCTGAAGAACCCACGCATCAATCGCCCTGTTGGCTAGCTCTGCCCTCTTCACGGGGTCGGCGAGAATCTCTTCCAACTCTTTCCGGTCTCTTTCGGTAAGCGAGGAGGTCATCCAAATGGCCAGACAGTGCGTCGTTGAATTTAAGCGGCCATGGCGGCATAGCTCTCGCAACCTGGGTCCTTGGCCGCAGGCTGACGCGGGGCCTGAGCCTCTGGTATAGATTTCTTGTCTGTGGCCGCCATTAGGCCGTTATTGGGGCATTCGAGGGTTGATGCGGGACAAGATGGTGGAGCTCAAGCTCACCGTCGAGAAGGTGCAGGTCGCTTTCGCGGAGCGGGACATCTCGGGGTTGCGCTTCGTCAGGATGGTGTCCTTCACAGTGACAGAGACGGTCACGACCGACCGGGTGCTTGTCACCAGCAAGGAAGTGCGTTGCCTGAACCCTCCTTCAAGATGAACCAACGGCCTTAGCCAGGAGATGCTCCGATCGAGGCATGGGGCGTCCGTATTCCTTCGTTGCAGGATCTCGCGGGCGATTTGGCAAAGGCCTAAGTAGCAAGCCTAGACGCGAGTCCCAAAGACAATGCCACAGTATGCGAGAATCAAGCTGACCAGCTCCAACCTTAATGAGCTGGGCAGGCTTGCCTGGGAGATTAAGGATATCGCGGACAAGGCGGGCGTCAAGAGCGTGGGCCCGCAGCCTCTGCCAACCAAGACGCTGAAGATTACCACTAGGAAAGCCCCAACGGGCGAGGGTACCCACACGTTCGACCACTGGCAACTCAGGATTCACAGAAGGCTCATCTATGTGGAGCCGAACGACAGGGCCATGAGGCAGATAACGAAGCTTTCGATTCCCGAGGACGTAAAGATAGAGCTCACTCTCACCAGCTAAAGCGTCCAGCGTGGAGCCCTTCCTGGGTCGCGAAATGGGCGCAACGGAGTTACGAGCAGCACTGGAAGAGGCAATCCGCGCACGTGCAGGGACAACTACACCCGCAACGACCACACCGTCTGCCCTGGCTGTTCTTCGCCGTTATCTTGACCCACTTGTTCTGAGCCTGGTCGTAGGCCCATTCGTATGGCTCCTCGTTCTTCTCAGACCCCTCGGGAGGCTGGGAGGCTGACACCTCTAGAGATCCCTCCATCTATCTTCGAGCGTCCTCGTCACAAGAGGCATGAGACCACCAGGCCACGGCCTGGAGGGTGGCGCCATGTGTACTTCTCCCCCGCGGAAGTTATATCACCAAGTGACCCCCGATGCATGACGTTTAGGGTTGCCCCGTCTCCTGGTCTTCGTAGAAATCTTTGTGGAGAAGCCTGAGATGGATGACGTAGTCGTAGCCCTATCCAAGCTCGAAGACCTTGTGCACCTTTACGAGGTCACCGGAGAGTTCGACCTCCTGACGCTATTCTCTGTGGACACCCTCGAGGACTTCAGGGAGCTCCTCGAACACAAGATCATGAAGGTCAAAGGAATCAGGAGCACCGCAAGCTCTGTGGTCCTCAAGGCGCACAAGGGGCCGATCTAGCGAAGGTTCGCAACTGCAATCCATTCGAGATGCGGAGCTCGGTATAAAGACTGCAATCAAATCGGCAGTCATTAGACGGCCTCACCTCCAATTTCGACGACCCAGAGGCAAAGTCCTTGAGCAAGCCACTGACAAAAAAGGAGTTACAGAAGCTGGACAGGCTTCTCAATGACGACGCGGCTTTCGAGAAGATGGTAGACCGGGCAGTCAGGGGTAGAAGACGGGGGGCGAACGACAAGTCTTAACGAGCTCGTCTATGATTCGCGGTTAGCGGCCTCGAGGGACTTGCCTCGCTCGGACTAGGAGGACTGCCGCTAGCGCTGCGGCAAAGGCAAAATGGGGATATGCGGAGGTCGGCCTCTCAGCAAGGTGACCAAAAGTGTCTGTTTTGGATATTATGATATGGGAACAATCTTCTCCCTGGGCTCCTTCCCATTCTCTGGACTTGGAGACATCGACTGGCCGCTGGAATATTGATTCGGCCTTCACAACCCATAAGTTCGCTCGGCGCCTGTTGAACTCCGGCACTTGGCGGACTCTTCCCGTTTGGCCAGACGCGCAGGCGTCCCAAGGGTCTTGGCCCTTGTCGTCGTAGCGGTAATCGGGGTCTCTGCCGTCGGAGCGGCGGCCGTCCTCTCGCTATCACAGGCGCCTTCTTCCAGCGGAAGCACGTCTTCCTCTAGCACCGAGGCCATTTCCACCTCTTCGATGTCGACCACCGCTACCTCAACGAGCTCGACGAGCTCGCCGAGCAGCGCGATCCCGATTACGACCAGCACGAGCTCGTCTTCGACCACCTCCATTCCCTGCCTGTTCAACAGCACGGAAAGCATGGCCCAGCTCAACTCCACCGTCAGCGCTTTGGTGGGCAACCTGACCGGCCTCTACAACGAGGGCCCCGGAAACGCGACTTTGGCCGAGCTCTTCGGGAATTTCTCCCAGATGACCGTGACATCTAACATCGTCGGGACTATGGGCTTGGCGACGAGCTCGTCCTACCAGATTATCGGACGGCCCACGATAGGCTCCCTCGAGTACTACGAGGTGAACTTCACGACGAGCATCACCGGGTTCAACGTCTCCACAGTCGACATGTTCGCCCCCAACGGGACGGCCACGAGCGTGAGCTCGCCGGTCCTGGGCAACTCCACCGGAGCCTCGGCAGAGGCCATGGGTCAGGCCGACGTCTCGTCCTTCTTGATTCTGTTCCACGCGAGCACCTACACGAGCGGGGTCGTGTCTGACCCGAACGTCGCGGTCCTCAACTCGACGACCGTCTCCCTCGGGCCGACGCAGGTGAAGATGACCTACTACACGCTGAAGTCCCTTCCCTTGACCTACTGCGGGACCACGCTGAGCAACCTCGTCGAGGGCATAGGGACGGTCCAGGGGACGGGCCTAACGATGATCCTATACGAGCAGACGCAGATTAGCGAGCAGGGTACCACCCTCGGCGAAACGACGAGCGTGACGTCGCTGACCCTCGCGAGTCCCTAGGCTCCTACACCCGCGAAAGTCCGTAGAGCACGAAGAGGTCACAAACGTGCCGATTAGCAGGAAGATTACGAAGCCAACGGCGCGGTCTCGCGCTAGCTCAGCCCTCACCAGATTATTTCTTCGAGGTCGACCTTGAGGTCATACGTGACGTCTCTTGCATCGTAGGTCTTCCCCAGCATATCCTGTAGATTCAGGACATAGCCTTGCATCTTCGCGGTAGCCTCTTCTCCCTTGCTCGTCACCTGAGGGCGACAAGCTCAAGGAACGGGACATAGTTCGCGAACCTGTCCTCGACGTAGAGCATGCTAGGGAGCGTGTCCCATAGGTTATGGCATAGGTCAGCCGGAAATTGGGGAGAAAACCAAAAGAATCACCGAAATTCTTGACGGAACGCATATATCGTTATCTCACGCCTTTTTCCCAAGCGTTGAGGATACGCGAGTTAGGCGGAATCTTTCTGGCCGGTTTGTTTGTTGTCTTTATCTTACCCGGTAACACCCGCTTCCGGCGCAACTAATCAAGTGCCTATTCAAATCCGCAACGTGTACGAAATGAACTCGCCATTTCATTTGAACTCAGAAAAGCCCTTCTCTATGCCGCAGACTATGCCGAGCATCCCTTCCGGAAAGGCAAGCTTGGAAGGTTTTTCAAATACAACGCTGAGTCGAGGAGAATCGACGCTGATGGCATCGGTCGGCACTACCAAAGGAACGAGCATTGTCTATCTCCAGTACACTGAGGTCGCGAATACCTACACGGTCACGATTCTGGAGAGCCTCGCGCGGAATGCAAGCAGCAGTCGATACTTGGCAGTCCTCGGAGCGAATATCATTCCCAAAGGTAGAGACCTCAAGCTGGGAGACGTCTTCGTCTTGAACTACACGTCCACCCTCACCAACCAGCTCCTAGGAAACGCGGCCGGGCTTGGCATAGTTGCTGCCCAAGACATTGCCTCACAAAACTCTACAATCAGACAGCTCGGCTCGTACTACGCGCTGATGGCGGCCTCCTTTCTAAAAATGGGAGCCATGCTGCCCCGTTCAACTGCGAATCTCAACGTAAGCGGCACGATTTCGGTGGATATGGATCAGGATTGTGACCTTGTGTGCGAGATTGTGGTGATCGTGACCATAGCTGTGGTATTCGTGGCCTGCATCATCTCCACATTTGGTGTCTGTATTCTAGCAGCCGTGGTTATAGTCTTCGTTATAGAGGAATACGATGTCATTGATGCAGCTTGCGCGGCTGCCTGTGAAGCATTAGGATATGGGTGATATCTCTTGGACCCGCTCTCGGGATTCAGGGATTGGATAGCGTCTAAAGGATACGTAAAGTTCATTGTTTTGATGATGCTCCTCTACTTAGGGGTTAGTTTACCCGGTTTTGTTCTCGGCTCGCTAAGCCTCGAGCGCGCGGTCCCAGCGCTCGCCTTTGGTTGGGCGTTTTTCACACTGTTCTATGTCAGGTTGCGTCAAAAAGCCAAGGGTAGGGCAGGAGTAGCACATTCTACCTAGATTCATACTCTCACGACAATCTTACCGTTCGAGTGCCTTTCTCGCTTGTGCGAGGGATGCGTCTCTCAGCTAGGATTGATTTTAGGCTTACCAAGAAATGGCTCTGTCGAGTTGCCGTTTGGAACCGAATGCATATCACGCCAAACCAAACGAAGATTAGACAGCACCCAAGCGCCACTGCTCTGAAGCCCAAGCGCGTCACATTAGGGAAGGCGCGCAGAGGATGATAAGATGACTACCGAGCCGGCAAGCAGGAATCTAGAGAGGGAGAACAGAATTCTATGAGCAGTATTGATGCAGACAATCCGGGCACGCGCAGGGGCAAGGGCACCCACAGCGGCCGCATCTCCTCCCTTGGATGTTCTTCGCAGTTATCTTGACCCACTTGTTCTCCACCTTGTCATAGAGCCATTCGTAGAGCTCCATGCCGGCTCCGACGCTTCGCCGGGCTGCGCGACCGAGGTCATAGGAACTTCAACCCCTCAAACCCATGGAGCCTCTCCTCAAACTCGGACTCCGTCAACTCGCTGAAGGGTTTGTTCTTGAGATAGTCGTAGCGTTCCTTTGCCAGCCTCTCAAACTGAGCTTTCTGGATCTCTCCCTTTGCGAGCCTTGCCTTGATCTTGGCTATCGGGTCCGTGCGCGTCTCTTGCGGAGGCGAGGCCCCTTGCTTTGGATTTGTGTCTGGATGCGGACTGGGCCGAACAGCGCCGTTATCGGCTTGAGCGGGTCGACCGGGCGCACGGGCCTTTGCGCTGCTTCGTGACAGCTCGAGTATCTTGAGGTACGCTTCATTGAGCTCCCTGAAGCGTGACTTCACCTGTTCAAAGGTGGCATCCGGAGGGAGGCCCAAGGTCGCGTAGTAGCTCTCCCTATCGTCCGTATCGCTCATCCAAGATTCCCCAGAAGGCCAGGCCAAAGGCGACCGGCAGGGCGAGCCCGACGTCCAGATTGGGTGTCCAGCTGTCGCGACATCAGGGATTCGCCGACGAGCGAGGCCGCAGGCATCAGGAAAGGAACGAGCCGCGCGGGGCGCATCTCTCCCATCCATTATCCCACCCATTATTCAGGGTTGGGAGGCGCCCACAAAGGGCGAGGAGCTCGCTGGCCGTAGCGGGTCCCTGACGCTCACATCAGCGAGAGGGCGTAGAGGACGAAGAAGATCACCAAGGAGCCGATGAGGAGGAACAGGACGAATAACGCGGCGACCTTCGTCCAGTTTATCCCGCCCTGCTCCGGGCTGGGAGGGCCGTAGTCGTCCCCCTTTTCCGGACTTTCTGTCCGCGGGGTCGCCAGGGTGGCATGGAAGGAATGGGGCCTGGGACAGGTCGACAAATAATGGTCGTGGTCGGCCAGAGGCCTATACGTGTTTCCAAAGTCCTCTCCAACAGGCCACCTCACAGTGCAAGAGTCGAGTTCACGTTTATCAGCGGCCAGCACCTCGGCGAGACGGTATTGGAATCGCCCGACGACGAGCCGGTGGACGTCTACGACGAGTCCCTGAAGAAGATCGGGGTGGTCACGCGCAACGAGGCCCACAGGAAGGGCCTCTGGCACCTCAACCTCCACTGCTGGATAGTAACGAAAAGGAAGGGCGGGGCGGTGATCTTCCAGGTGAGGAGTGAGGACAAGCCCACCTTCGCGGGCCTACTCGACAGCACGGTCGGCGGGCACTACAAGGCCGGGGAGCAGCTCGAGGACGTGGCGCGGGAGATAAAGGAGGAGATTGGCATCGCCCCTGGCGTGGAGAAGCTCGTCCCCCTGGGGAGCCGGGTCGACGTGTCGGGCTTCGACGGGCTCTCGAAGCGGGAGATAGCCGAGGTCTTCTTCATCAGGGACGACCGGCCGCTCCGGGCCTATAGGGTAGACCCGCTCGAGGTCCGGGCGCTCGTGGAGGTGAGGATATGGGACGGCCTGAGGCTCTTCTCGGGGCGGGCGAAGAAGATCAAGGCGGCGGGGGTCGAGTGGGACAGGGCGGGGAAGGCGACGGAGGCGAAGCTGGAGGTCACGAAGGGGAGCTTCGTCCCAAAGATGGACTCGTACTACATGACGCTCTTCATCATGGCGATGAGGCTGCTAAAGGGGGACAGGTACCTCTCAATCTGAAACGCCCTCGCATAGGGGCCTACGCCTTGTGCGTGATTCTCTCCTTTAACGACCAGACTAAGTCCAGCGCCGATAGCTCATCGAAGAGGTCGTCGGGACTTTTCTCATATGCGAGAGGAATGCGCTTCATCAGGGTTTTCTCGAGCTTTTCGAGGATTTCCGGGAGATCTTTCTCTGGAGGATCCATGCGTCTATCGCCCTATTCGCATGCTCCTCGCTCTTCACCGGGTCGTCGAGGATTTTTCTGACTCTCTTTCGCTCTTCTTCTGTGAGCATCTCGCACACCTAATCGACAAAATATCTGTTTGCAATATTTAAACGCCTATCCGGCTTCCGCGGCTAGACTCGGTTAACATATAGGCTCCCCACCTTTCCCATAAGACTCGAGACCTGTCTCGAGCAGGGCGGACGACAAACCCGGGGAGAAGGAAACATCCCCCATGGGAGTTGCGGAAATTTGGCGTCTATCGTCATAGAAACTTCAGCCCGTCAAACCCCTTTAGCCTCTCTTCGTATTCGGCGTCTGTCAGCTCGCTGAAGGGTCTGCTCTTGAGATAGTTCCAGCGGTCTTTCGCCCGTTTCTCGAACTCGGCTTTCTGAATGCCTCCTTTCGCGAATCTTTCCTTGAGCTTCCATATCGGCTCGGTGTGCGTCTCTGGAGCAGGCGAGAACCGCTGCTTTGGATTTGCATCGAGTTGCGGTGCGTGTTGGCCTGTTTCCTCATCGGTCGAGGAGGCCTGAAGGGGTGTGCCGGCCTTTGTCGCCCGCGACAGCTCGAGTATCTTGAGATACGCGTCGTTGAGCTCCCTGAACCTCGCTTTCACCTGTTCGAAGGTGGCGTCTGGAGGAAGGCCGAGCGCCGAATAGTACCTCTCATTTTCATCGGATTCGCTCATCGAGGACCACCAGGCCATTCTGCACGGGAGCGACTCTTCCTCAGCATGAGGACAAACCCTCTTCTCGCGCAGCAACCTTTCCGACCTAAAAAATGTTGGGCGGCGGATTACGCCTTCTGATAACCTTCCCCGAAGTCCGGGGCCCCGAGTCCCTGGTAAAGAATTCTTGTCCGCCCCGGCCTTTAGGGCGTATCCCGAGCAAGCGCGCCTTGATGCCTGACAAGAAGGTCGAGCTCAAGCTCACCATCGAAAGGAGTCCAGACCGCCGTGGCCGCGCGCGACCTGGCGGGCCTGCGGTTCGTGAGGATCGTCTCCTTCACCGTCGAGGAGACGGTCACAGCCGACCGGATACTGGTCACCGACGAGGCGGTCCGCTGCCTCAACGCCCATTCAAGGTGACGAGGCGCCCTACGAGCAGCAATGGTGGAGACAGTCGGGGCAGTTGCACGGGCACGCACACCCGCAGCGGCCGCACTTCCTCCCGTTGCTGTTCTTCGCCGTGACCTTGACCCACTTGCCCTGGGGGGCGTCGTACGCCCACTCGTATGGCTCCTCTTCCAAAGTCTGGGAGGTGGACATCGCCTGTGAACCCCGCCTCAGAGTACGGAGAGAAAGTAGAGCAAGAAGAAGACCACGGTGGAGCCGATTAGCAGGAATATGACAAAGTAGGCGGCGACCTTGGTCCAGTTCGTCCCGCGGGGCTCTTCGTCGGGCGGATAGTCAGTTCCCGCGTGGGTCCCAGCATGTTGCTCCTCGGTCGGGTGGCCGGGCTCGTTCCGTTGCTCGCGGCTTTCGAGCATTCGCGCCACCGACTGGCTTGTAATCCGAGGCTCTTCATCTCGTTCGATGCCGCAGCGCCGGAGGTGCCTCTCATAGTGGCTCTCGCTGATGAACTTACCGCACTTTGGGCAGGTCGGCAAGGGAATAGTCTCGGGCGGCAGAGGGCTATACAGGTTTCCGATGTCCGTCTAGAGAGGCTCGCGTCAGGGGATGGACTCACACTACATGGCGCTCTTCATCATGGCGATGAGGCTGCTAAAGGGGGAAAGGTACCTGTCGACATGACCCCCGTCCACCGGAAGCAGGCTTCTCGGCCACAGCCGGTCGCGCCGTTCTGACCATCCACATCGGGCGGCGGAATAGGCGACGTGATTCTCGGACAGCCGCTACCTATTCTGCGCTGACGAATCCCTTGCCGCCTTTGGCCTTCTGCCAGCCGTCTACCGCGAGCAGTATCGCCAAGGCGAGGCTCGCAAGCCCAGCGGTGAAGATCCCGAGGATGATGTCGAGGACGAGCGCCAGGATGACGAACACGATCGTCGGAACTCCCAGTACCTTCTTCAAGCCGAGGTAGACATAGCCCAAGCCCCATAATAGGTTCAGAATCGCCGCGATCCAGGGGTTCTTGTTCGAGCTCCTGTCCCCTAGTGACGGCCCCGCCGAATCTGCTCGCGGCGCTGCGGAAAGACTCTGGCCGCAGCTTACGCAAAAAGCGGCGCCGTCCGCGTTCTGCGTTCCACACTTTGGACAGAACACGGATTGTATTAGTGCGTTTGAGTATAAAAGCAAGCCCGAGAAAGCCCTTCGTCGGCAGGAGACATATGGAGGGCCGCCATCGGACCTTTCAAGTCACGGCGGCCTGAACAAACCTTTCGGGCAGGCCGAGTTGTACTCGCAGCCCTTCCACTTGCCCACGCTCGTGCTCGAGGCGGCCTGCCTCTCAAAAAGCCACATTCCATTAGACGTTCGAGAATCCTGTGCGAGAGGCTTTAAGCAAGCCGCAGCAATTTCCCTCATGGAAGTGAGGCGCTGGTGGCTCCTCCTTCTATTCTCCACCGTGGCTACTCTGTTTGCGTATCCTCTCTTGCCCTCTAACGCGGCGTCGGGAGACGGGATAACCCTCCAGACATTTGCCTCACCTAGCCAGGTACTCGAGACGCAGAATTTCACACTGACCGCTCTGATCTCCAACACTGGAAAAGCGAACGCGACCGCATTGCAGATCTGCTTGATTGCTCCTCCGCATTGGAACTCTAGCCTCCAGGGCTCGACACCAACGGTTCCCAAACTGAATACAAATCCGTGCGTTCAATACAGTTCTTCCGCTTCAAGTGCTTCGGTACGTTCGTCCCTCGGCTACTCACTCTTGCCACTCCAACCGAACGGGACCGAATTCCTCCAGTTCCAGGTCAACGTGCCTCCGGGAACGCCCGCGGGTCAATACACGCTATTCCTGCTTGTGAGTTCATCAGTTGGGAATGCCCAGGAGAGCCTTTCCATCCAGTCTTCGACTCCCGCAAGCCTCCCGCTCGGGGGAGTCCTGATCCCCGTTTCGCTCGCGCTCATCCTCCTTCCTGGTTTCATGACGCTGATCATCGCCTTCTGGATGAACAAGGCGCTCAGCTCATCTTGGCAATCGGGTGTCGCGATAGCGCTCCTGTCGTTCGCATTCGGCTATGCTGAATGGGCCTACTTCAGCGACGGATTTCCGTCAGAGAATCCTCTCTCCAGCACCCAGATTCTCACATTGGATCCCACCACAATCGGGCCTCTGAATGTGGCTTTCGTGCTGATATGGTCCGTGGGAATCGGCCTTCTCCTCGGAGCTGGGTTCTACGGCGGCAACGTCTTGCGGGGGTTCGTAGGAGACGCGGCGCAGCAGCTGGCCACAAAGATTCAGGAACCTGCGAAGAGGTTACATCGACACCAGCGAGCCGACCTGGAAACACGTGCTCGAGGCCAACGTCAAGAACGCAATAGACTTCAAAGGCGGCGGCTGGACCCCTCGAGTCGAAGTGACCGTGGGAGCCAGTCCAGCGCCACAGGACAACTCGGTGATATCCGGGCTTCTGCGAGATTTTGACCCGGTTGCTCCCTTCGATATCATGGTGTCGCCGCAATACCTCATTACGATTGACAACACACACGAAGAATCTCCTGAATGGACCGAGCTTCTTGGGAAGATTGCGGATGTGATACGCAGATCCAAGGAATGGGAGGCGTCGCATGGAATGGAACCCAAGGAAGCGGGAATTTGGGTCGACCAGCTGAACGCTAGCCGGCTTCCGAATGACCCGTGGCCGCTCGTTCGAGAGATACTCAAGAAAGGCGGCGTGCGAACTGTAATCGAAGATGGGAATGCCATCAACGCGAAAGAGAGGACGTTGATCAAAGGGAGCGAAATCGTCACACTCAAGGTGTTTGACCCCCTGCCCCGTTACGTCTTTGCTTCAAAGGATTCTTCGAAGGCAAGGTTGCAGTCAGGATTGGTTCCTTAACCTTCTTGAGTATCTCCGAAACTCGAGTCATTGCAGAACCCGTGCATCAATCGTCTTGTTAGCGAGTTCGGCGCTCCTCGCGGGATTGTCGAGGATTTCTTTCAACTCTTTACGGTCTCTTTCGGTAAGCGAGGGAGCCATCCAAGTCATTGAAATGGTGTAGTGGTATCTATGAGCGCCGCCCCCAACCATGAATTATGGGGCCTAAGGGACGCGCCAGGTCGAACGGATTACCCCTTCACAATGATTATAATGAGAAATCTTCGAAAAGTATTATATTCCGAAGTGTCAGCCATAACCAAGGCGAGCTGCTGGAGCCGATGCTAACCCAAATGGCACACAAGGTTGACATTGGCGACCTTAAGGCGGCCCCGGTAGCTTTATACCGCGATGACTCTTCGTCATTATCCTATTGCCAGGAGAGGGAGGGTACAAGTTGGAACTAGTTAGCTTCAAAGATGCGCCAAAGGAATTCAAGATAAGGCTCCTGAAGGGGCTCGGATTCGACGTCGATGAGAAAGGGGTCTACGTGACGCAGAACGGGCAAAGAGTCCTTGACAAATACATCGACAAGCCAATCCGTCTCGAGAACATGGTGATTTTCCCTGGGAGCACGATCGTCTTGGACGATAATCCGCTCAGCATCGCGTCCTACATGGAAGAATATGGGGAAGTCCCATAACGCTTGTCCTCACCCGGCGAGGAAGTTGCCGCAGGTGCAGCCGGGGCAGTAATCGAATTCACCGTTGAACGCATACCCGAACTAATCAAGAGATTCCAAAACAAAGAGATCGCGTTCATAAAAGATCGCGAAAACATCAACACCGTAAAGCAAGAAAGAAATTCCGCCGAATGGAAGATGATAGGTCCGTTCGTCCCAAAAGAGGAGCGGGTAATCGGCATTCAGATCCAAATGGGACTTGCTCTTCGATCGCTCGAGAGCCACCCCGAAAGGCTGGAAGATCTCCGACAGAAGATTGTCACTAGATTTGGAACTTCCGCCCTTCGGATAGCGGAGCTGGCTCAGCGAGGTATCGTGGCAGAGTTGTTGACACGGCTTGCTAAGATTCACTCTTCTCCGGGGGAAGTCCAGTCGAGATTCATCTCGTTCCTAAAAGTCTCTGAGGACTTCGCCTTTTTCATCAAGAGCGTTGACATCGCTTCGATCACTGCACGTACCTTGAAGATACGGCTCGAAGGGGCAGGTTCATCACACTGTCATTGTCTTAGGTCGGGGTGGCGCCAGGCCGGTCACAAACCGAATAATCGAAAACATTCGAACTGATAAGAGGAAGTACGTAATCGAGCGCCAGGAGCAAGCAGACCAGCTCACCTACTACATTTACACTCCAGAGGTCTGGGCCAGCTCGAAGCATTGGTCTGAAGCGATGACTTCGGAATAGCTACGATTCCTCGAAGCATCGAAGCGGCCCGGCCCGGTCGTCAATCCACGTAAAACATTATAACTATACTTGGTCGGGAGCGTTTTGAAACAAGGATAGGCCATGCCGAAGTTCAAGTCCACCTCTGAAGCGCTGAAGATCGTCCACAACCGCGAGCAGCTGCGGAACATGGGAATCATCGCCCATGTCGACCACGGGAAGACTACCACGGCGGACTCCCTCCTAGCGGCGTGCGGGATGCTCTCTCCCTCGGTTGCGGGGCAAGCGCTCGCTCTTGACTACATGGAGCTAGAGCAGCAGCGGCAGATGACCATCAAGGCCGCGAATGTCACGCTTTACTACGAAAAGGACGGAACTCCCTACGTTATCAACCTGATTGACACTCCGGGGCACATTGACTTCACTGGGAAGGTAACAAGGTCATTACGAGCCGTAGACGGCGCAATCGTCGTAGTTGACAGCGTAGAAGGCATAATGACGCAAACGGAGACTGTCACCCGCCAGGCGCTCGAAGAACGGGTCCGTCCTGTCCTATACATCAACAAAATCGACCGTTTAATCAAAGAACTCCGTTTAAACCCCGATCAGATGCAAAAGTGGCTCTTCAACATCGTCGCGGACTTCAACCGCCTCGTCGAGACCCACGCGGAGCCGCAGTACAGGGAGCTCTGGAAGGTCAAGATCCAGGACTCGATGGTCGCGTTCGGCTCGAGCAAGGACAAGTGGGGCTTCAACTCGGACCTGGCCAAGGCCACCGGGATGGGCTTCAAGGACATCTACGAGGCGTACACGACGGGCGACCCCAAGACCCTCGGCCCGAAGCTCCCGCTCCACGAGGCGCTCCTCGGCATGGTCGTCAAGCACCATCCGCCGCCCCACGTGGCGCAGGCCTACCGCATCCCCAAGATCTGGTCAGGCGGGAACCTCGACAGCGACGTCGGCAAGGCGCTGCTCGCTTGCGACGAGAACGGCCCCATGGTCATGATGGTCACCAACGTCGTGGTGGACCCGGCCGCGGGTCTGGTCGGAGTGGGCAGGCTCTTCTCGGGCCAGATAAGCAACGGCGACGAGGTCTATCTCCTCAACTCGAAGCGCGAGGGGAAGATCCAGTCGGTCCAGATTTTCATGGGCTTCCAGCGCGAGATAGTCGACACGCTCCCGGCGGGCAACATCCCCGCCATACTGGGTCTCGACATCCGCTCGGGCGAGACGATATCCACGCTCAAGGACGTGGTGCCCTTCGAGTCCATCCACTACGTCTCCGAGCCGGTCGTGACGCAGGCGGTCGAGGCGAAGCACCCGCGCGACCTCCCCAAGCTCGTCGAGGCGATGCGCAGGCTCAACATCGAGGACCCGAACCTCATCATCACGATCAACCAGGAGAGCGGCGAGACCCTGATGGCGGGGATGGGCGTCCTCCACCTGGAGATCGCCACCACGATGATCCAGCGCCAAGGGCTGGAGATAATCACCTCGGAGCCCATCACCAACTACCGAGAGACCATCAGGCAGGGGGCGGGGCCGATAATGAGCAAGTCGCCCAACCGCCACAACAAGATATTCATGAAGGTCGAGCCGCTCGCCCCGGACATCGTCGAGCTAATCCGGAAGGGGGAGCTGAGCGACACCACCGACAAGAAGACGATAGTGAAGCTCCTGCGCGACCACGGCTGGGACTCGGACACCTCGAGGACGGTCGTGGAGGTCGACCCCAAGGGCAACCTCTTCTGCGAGGAGACGAAGGGAGTCCAGTTCCTGCAAGAGTCAATGGACACCATGCGCTCTGGCTTCGAGGACGTCATGCAGAACGGCCCCCTCGCTTACGAAACCTGCAGGGGGATCAAGGCCACTCTCACGCACTACGTGCCCCACGAGGACGCGGCCCACCGGACCTACGCGCAGCTTATGCCGGCTACGAGACGTTCCATCCTCGGCGCGATGCTCCTCGGCAACCCCACGCTCCTCGAGCCCGTCCTGGGAATAGAGGTCAAGGGCCCCTCAGACCAGATAGGCGCGATTACGAGCGTCATCAGTGGTAAGAGGGGCAAGCTCCTGAACATCGAGCAGCGCGAGGCGCTCACCATAGTCGAGGGAGAGATCCCTGCAGCGGAGACGATGGACCTGAGCGAGGAGATGAGAGGAGCGACGGCGGGGAGGGCGGTCTGGAACACCTACTTCAAGCTCTGGCAGGCGGTTCCGACGAACATGCTCCTGCCGCTGGTCCAGTCGATTCGGAAGCGCAAGGGCCTTCCAGAAGATGCACCGAAGGCCTCCGAGTTCATCGACAACGAGTAGTCGTTTCGAGCAAGTCTCGAACCCTTATTACTCCTGCCCGGGCCTTCAGCTCATGCGATTCTTCGTCTTGGAGAAGGTGAGGACCGGAGTTCAATTCGACCGAGCGGATTTTGTGAAGGTGGCGACCGCCGACCTCGAGTACAAGAGAAAGCTCGAGAAAGCCGGGAAGATAGTCGGAGGGCCGTGCCTCGACATCCTCGGTGACGGATACGTTTTGGAGACCGAGACGCTCGAGGAGCTCGGCGAGATCTTCTTCGGGTCACCTTCCAACTTGGTCATGGACCGGGAGGTCCACCCACTGGGGTCCTTCAAGGACAGTCTGGAAGGCATGAGGGAGCCCCGGAAGAAGTGAAGAACGGCTTTTCCGCGTTATTAACGGCCTGCGAATTCATCCATCAGCAAGGATTCGGCAACAGGCGCTCGCTCCTCGGTCAGTAATCGGTCGCGCCAACGTCCAACGTTGAGATCTTCCCATCGGTCAACGTGAACTTCCAGAAGGTCTTGAAGTCTCCCCACTTGTCTGAGTGGTAGCTCGCGTAGAAGGTCAGTCCTCCCTCCTCCACATTGTCGATGGAGAATATGTATGCCCTGACGGAGCCGAAGAGCTCGTCATCGCACCATCTTGCAAAGTCGCGCGTCATACCGTCGTCCGAGAACCGAGGCCTAGCGGAGAACAGATCGAACCAGCGTCTCCTGTCCTTCCCGTTCAACGCCAAGATTGCGAACCTCACTGTGGTTTCAGTGATAGCATCGAGACCAATCGGGGTCGGCCAGGGATTCATCAGCGCCTTGAATCCGTGGCCTGTCGCTAAAAAAATGTCCTTACGGAATCTTGCCGCGAGCGTCGTCCCGTTTGGCCCTGCGATGTGCTTAAATGACGAAACTCCAACAAACGAGGCTCGTATTGGCCGGCGAATCTGAGAGGGGACTGCTTGAGAGGATACGATCCGTCCCGCTCTTCTCAGGCCTCAAGGAGAAGCAGTTAAGGTCGATCCTGACCAGCGGAAAGCAGCAGTCTTACCCTCCGGGGAAGGTGATAGAGAGCGAGGGCGAAGAAGGAGTCGCCTTCTACCTCATTGTCGAGGGCGACGTCGAGGTCAGGAGGAAGCAGCGCGTGCTGGCGAAACTCGGGGTGGGGGACTTCTTCGGGGAGATGTCCCTGCTCGACCGGAGTCCCCGGTCTTCCGACGTCGCCGCGGTCTCCGAGACGAGCTGCATCGTCGTCCCGATATGGAACTTCCGAGCCCTCGTCCGTTCCAACGGTGACATCGCGATGAACCTCCTAAAGGCCCTCAGCATCCGTCTTCGCGAGAGCAACAAGGCCCTCAGCGAGTAGGGCTAGACACCGGGGATTTGTCAGAAACCACTTTCGCGAGGCCCCCGGGAGGACGATTTTAGGCAATTCGATTGATACAGAACTAACCGAGCGACGCTTTAAAGCAGTGCAAATGCAGGATATCCGATGTAGCATCGTGGAGAAACCGATTTCTCTGCGCGAAACAGGGGAAAGTACTGTTGAATATCGCTACATAGTCCACACCAAAGCGTTCGAGACGTTCACAAACCTCTTGCGCACCCAGGGAATCAACATCCCTGAGAAGTCTGCCCGTCTGAGTTTCAAGTCTCGGATGCTCCTCGACATGAGGCAGATGAAGGAAAAGGGTCTCCTATGGTCCTACAGCATCATCCGGGTCCGGAGCGCCGAAGAAGTGGTCGAAGAGGGCTAAGAGACCCGGGGCCGGGTCATTGGATCGCGGCTATCGTCGGGACTCCGACGTGCTCGATGCGCATCATGGCTAGGGCGGCCTCGCCTAGCCCATCAGCGGCTCGAGGGCAGCGACCGCGAGCTGAGGTATCTTCTTGAAATCCTGCCACTCTTGCCTCGAGAGTTTGAAGAAGTCAGCGCCAAAAGCGAACGTCAGGTTCTGACCGATGTCCGGGTGACCCCTAGGGAACTCCGCAATCATGTGCACACCTATCCCTTCGTCGTCATGGAATACGTTGACCGAGTTGACCGACCTCAGCAGCTTCTCTGCCGAGTATGGCGAGTTCCGCAGGTCCGTCTCGAGGGACGAGAGCATGACGCTGTAGCCTCCCATCGCTTTGTGCGTCTGTCCTCGGTTGGCCGTCCCCATAGGCGGAAGCTCATAGGATATGCTGTAGAGGCTCGCAAGCTTGTCCAGCTCCTTGCTCTTCATGAACGTGAGAAACGCAGAGTCGTCCTCGTCGCTCTTGGAGACGAGATGATGCTTGGCGAGGTGATACCTTAGCGACATCGCGAGGCTCTTGCTGATCTGGGGCGAGATGCCCACCTGCCCGTACACCACCCGCGGTCGCAGGTACTCGGGAAAGTAGCCGAGTGTCACCTCCCATCCGTCGATTTCTCTCGTGTACACCATGTCGTGGCTGCCCCACTCCTCCGTCTGCTTCGCCGGGAACAGCTTGGCCGCGCCCGCCGCGTCTTCGACCAGGTGCTCGAGCCTGTCCGAGAGTATCTTCATCCTCATGGCCGAATCGACCTCCTGAGAGTTCGTCCCCAGCGCACCGAGGATGAG
This sequence comes from uncultured archaeon, assembly GCA_963799775.1. Lineage (GTDB taxonomy): Archaea > Thermoproteota > Nitrososphaeria > Nitrososphaerales > Gagatemarchaeaceae > Gagatemarchaeum. The sequence continues at coordinate 1,268,345 of CAWCYD010000003.1, read as the reverse complement.
CTCCCCGACCTCCCCGCCGGTCATGGCCCGTGTCTCTTCTAGACTGTACACGACGAGGTCTGAGAGCTTTCCGGCGATCGTCTCTCGCCCGTTGGGGGTCGCCCACTCTCCCTTGGCACGCACGATCGAGGAGATGGCCCTCTTCCTAGCATCGGGCGTCTCCTGTCTGGAGGTAGAGTCGTAGAAGGCATCGAACTCGTCCATCGCTCCGCGTATCGATTCGAGGACTTTCAACGCCGCCATCAACCGTCGCCGAGATATATCCTTTGGGAGGCCCCGTTCCGAGTTGACTAGACGGAGCTCGGGACCGGGACAGACGCAGATTTATTATCAAACTCTCCCGGTCCTGTCTGGCGTTGGAAGGGGGCTTCGAGGCAAAGAGCTGGCGACCGCTCCGTCTCTCGATAGCGGCCACCCTCATACTCCTGACCCTTCAGTTGTGGACGGGGGACTTTGTGAACGTCTTCGTGACGACCTCGCCGGCAGCTCCGGCGCCGGCGCAATCGATCGGCGGGTTCTTCCAGGCCGTCGTGAGCGGCGGGCTGTTCATGATCTGGCACGGGATGGAGGGATTCCTAATCCTGCTCTCCGCGATAGGTGTGCTCGTAGTCTCCCTGAGGTATCGGCGGAGGAGCGTCAAGGTGTCCGCGGCGCTGGGCCTTCTCACCGTCGTCGTCGCGGGAGTGGGCGGATACTTCTTCGTCCTGTCCGGCTTCACGGCGGCAGGGAGCACGATGCAGATGGGAGGAAGCGCGATAGGCGCATACGCCTTCTATTTCATCGCGCTATACTACACGAAATGAGCAGTAGGCGCCAAGCTCTGCCGCAGACGATTGCGCTTGTGTTTATTAGCCCGTTGAGAATTTTTTCGCCAGTAGATGGTCGTCTGGTATGTCTACCTCGCGCTCTGCGTGGCGGTGGTCGTCTCGTTCTGGATGTCGCTGGTCGAGGCCACCTTCCTCACGCTCAGGCCCTTGGCGCTCTCGACGGAGAGCACCGAAGGGAACTCGAGGGCGACCAAGGCGATCAAGATAGTTTCTGAGAGGACGAAGCTGGTCAGCTCGACGACCTTCGTCTCCACCTTCGCGGACGTGATAATCACAGGCAGCACGGGGCTCATCCTCTCCAGCGTCTTTGGGATCGGGGGCTGGGCATTCACGGTGGTCGTCGTCTCCCTCGTGATAATGGTCTTCCTCAACCTCCTCCCAAAGGCCATCGGAATAGAGAACACGGTAAGGATGGCCCTCTTCCTGGCTCCCGGGACGAGCATTATGCTGGCGGTTCTGGCTCCGATCGCTGTCCCACTCACGAGCGTGGCCAGGTCCCTCTCGGAGGCCGTGGTGGGAAAGCCGGGATACGAGCACGATGACCTCGTGGACGAGTTCGAGAGTCTCCTCATCCAGCTCGAGCAGGCGGGGCACATCGAGCCCGACTCCGGAAGGATTCTCCGGTCCGCCCTCGCCTCTTCGAAGACAAACGCGGGAGGCCTGCTCACGCCCATCAAGGAGATAGTCGCTGTAGACGCGAACTCTACCGTGGAGGGGGCGCTCCGTCTGATGGGCAAGTCGAACCACCCCAACCTCCCAGTCTACGACGCAAAGATCAATGCCTACGTGGGGGCTGTCACGTTCCGCTCGCTCTTCCGGGCTTTCGACGCCGGCGGTTTCAGCGACAACGTCCGCCGTTACATGCTCAATCCTGCCCGCGTTGAGAGCGACGAGACAGCGGCCAAGGTGATGGACAAGATGCGCGCGGGCGGTGTGACGATGGCGTTTGTCTTCGAGGGAGGGAAGGTGAGGGGGATGGTCACGGTCACCGACATCCTGGAGGTGATCCTCGGGACGAAGACGCGGAGGGAATCCCCTCCAGGCATGGTCTAGATCAGCGAGGCGATCAGCACAGCGACTATCCCGGTCATGAAGATCCCGTCGAACTTCCCCGCTCCTCCGATGCTCGCCACATGTGTTCCGCCCTCCGAGATCTTGCCCAGGTTCGTCAGGTCCGCTCCGATGAGCGTGCCCAGCGTCCCCGCGATGTACGCTGTTATCGCCAGATAGCTCATCGAGACGAAGGGGAGCGAGAAGACGACGGCCGCGATCGGTGGGAGGAGCGTGGGCGAGACTATCCCCACGCCGTCGACATACCTCGCCACCGCGTGCACAGCCACGGAAGTGAGCAAGGTCGCCACAAGAGCGCCCAGCCAGATGGAAGGGTGGGCGTTCAGCAGGACCAGCGTGACGACGATCGGGACGATGGCGCCGCCTAGGTTCACAGCGACAGTCGTGGTGACCTGGGTCAAGGCGTACTGAGGTATCCTGTATGTGACCCAGAACGCCCTGACCTCCCTCACGACGACCGTGGGCTTCGTGTTCCTCAGTTGCCACACGGGGATGTCGACGTAGCTTCCCACAAGCGCCACGCCGAGGATGAGAAGGAACTGGAGCCTGGTGAACCCCGTCTTCTCGAAGGCGACCTCGGTCACGAAGAAGAAGATGAAGGCTGCGATGACCAAGAAGACTAGAGCGAGGATGTAGTCCATGAACGTATACTGCCGCCTGTAGACCGCGCGACCATCTCTCGACATCGCCCCTCCTCCCACGTCACGCGTGAATCTTTGCTTCGCCGACCAGCCCGCGCGGCGTCGACTCTGTGAACACCTCTGCTTGGAACCTGTGGACCTTGACGCCGGGGATGATCCAAGCATCGGGGGGCAGCCCCGCCTTCCGGCACGTTAGCGAGAGGAACTCCTCGGGAGTAAGTTCCATCTCGGTCGCCACCTGGGGCAGAAGAAGCCCGCTGGTCCCGTCCGCGGAGACGATCAGTCCGTCTCGACCGATGCTCACATGCTTCGCAAGCTCGTCAGCCTTGCACTCCAACGGCTCGGGCCGGGTCAGCGCGCTGACCTCGACTATCAGAGAGTCTAGCTCCGAAGCGTCGACCCTCGGGAACCTCGGATCGTGCCTCGCTGCGCCGACTGCCGCGTGCACCACGGCCTCCCCGAGAGGCTTCACAGGGTATGGGATGCCGATGCAGCCCCTCAGGTCGCCGTTCGTGGTGTTCAGAGTCACGAAAGCCCCACGGAGTTCCTTCAGGAACTCGGAGTCGGCGTGCGAGTCGAACTCTTCGCCGTCAGGCTCCTTCCCTCCGACGACCGTCGAATCGATTGCCCTTCTTGCAATCGAGACCAACCGGGCGCCCTGCTCGAGCGAAAGAGGCAAGTTGTCACGTCGAGCCCTGTGCCTCATGTTAAACCCTTTTGTTTGACGAGGCGGTTTGCCCTGCGACGAGGATGCTAGTTCGAAGCCCGGCCGTCGCAGGGCCTTCTATCCCGCGGACCCCGCAGATCTCAAGCGCGCGATCGAAGACGCTTACCTCAACAAGATCGGCCCCGGGAGGCTCCCCTCCATCGTCAAGCCGGGGGAGACCAGCGGGCTCGTGGCCTGCGTGTGCCCTCATGCCGGCTACGCCTACTCGGGGCCTGTCGCAGCCTACAGCTACTTGGACGTCTCCGCGATCTCGGAGCCTGAACTCGTCGTCATAGTGGGGCCGAACCATTACGGGGTTGGGAGCGGCGTCGCCACGTATGGCGAAGGGGAATGGGAGACGCCCCTCGGAAGGGTCTCGATCGACGATGACGCCTCGAAGGCGATCGTCCATCTGACCGGCTTCGTCGACATCGACCCCCTGGCGCACAGGCGAGAGCACTCGATCGAGGTCCAGCTTCCCTTTCTGCAGCACCTCTATGGCAACTCGTTCAGCTTCCTCCCCATCTCGCTTGCCTTTCAGGAAAAATCCATCGCCCGAGACTTGGCGAAGGGACTTGCCGAGCTCCTGAAAGAGGCGGGCGAGGCGGACGTCAACGCGATCCTGATAGCCTCATCTGACCTCACGCACTACGAGCCTGCCTCGCAGGCGAGGGAGAAAGACGCCTCGCTCCTCGAGCACGTCCAGTCGCTGGACCTCGACTCCTTCTACACGACCTTGGAGCGTCGAAACATCACCGCGTGCGGCTACGGGGCCATTGGGACCGTGATGGAGACGTGCAGACTCCTTGGGTATGCGAGGGGCGTCGTGAACAAGTACGCCACGAGCGGCGACACGACCGGCGACAATTCGGCGGTCGTGGGGTACCCCTCGGTCACCTTCGCAAAGTCATGAGACTTCGAGAACTGGGACAGCCCTTATAGGGATGGGCCGCACATTCGGGCAGAACAGAGAGGATGGTAGAGAAGGAGGGCATCTTGTGGCATCCTGTCGGCGGAGGCAGGATAGTCTGTGACGCGTGCAACCGGAGATGCTCGATCCCGGAAGGCTCGCACGGCTTCTGCTACGTGAGGAAGAACGTCGGGGGGAAGCTCTACCTCTCCGTCTATGGGAAGCTAGCTGCGATGCAGATTGATCCGATAGAGAAGAAACCTTTCAACCACTTCCATCCTGGCACCCACGTATTCACCGTCGGGACGATCAGTTGCAACTGGCACTGCCACCCGGCTGGAACAAGAATCACGCTCGCCGATGGCTCGACAAAGAACGTCGAGACTCTGGAAAAGGGCGACGCGCTATGGTCCTACGACGTAACAGGTGAGGACATGTCCGGGTCGAAGCCTCGGCCAAATGTCGTCACAGAAATCAGGACAAGGCAAGCAGAACTCTGGGCTGTGTGGTGGGGCGGTACGAAAGCAACCCAGAAGAAGAAGAGTCGGAAGACATTGATTACTGGCGACCATCCGGTATTGACGAGAGGTGGATGGACGCAAGTCGCGGACCTCAAACCCGGAGACCACATCTTGAGAGTGTATGCGCAGCCTTCCGCGAGCAGAATTGCGGCTCAAAGGGCGTCTGAATTTGAGTGCAAAAAGTGCGGTGCGATACTTCAAGGCGTGAATGCGTGGGCTACGCATAGAAATGGATGTTACGCCGAGGAACAGGTCATGCCCGAATCACAACGCGCCCTACTCCGAGAGATGATGAAGACTCGGAATCCGATGAGAGATGCGGCGGCCATCGAGAAAATGAAAGCGACGGTGAGGATGAAGCTTCGGACCGACCCCAACTACGGTCTCCACAAGAACATTGAGCGTTTTAGAGCTTCGCTTCACAAGCACCCTTCGAAGGCGCAGCTCATCTTGTATGAGGTACTCGACAAGCTAGGCGTCAACTATGAACGCGAGTTTATCCTGAAACCTGAAATCATGCTTCAAGACTCTCAAACCAAGTACATCCTGGATGCCGCGATTCCTGAGCTAAAGCTCGATTTCGAGGTCGATGGATGGTGGCACTACAACGACGAACGGATCAAGAAACGAGACATTGCAAGGGACGCCACACTGAGGGAGAACGGCTGGAAAGTAGTGAGAATCCCGGGCTCGGCGATTTACAACCACGCCGACGACATCGGACAATTGGTTACGGCTCATCTGAAAAATGTCGTGATGGAAAATGACAAGCACTGGGTTCGAGTCCTCGACGTCAAGGCCACCGGGCAGACAACGACCGTTTACGGCTTCGAATGCATACCGAGTCACACTTACGTTGCAGACGGGATTCTGGTTCACAACTGCCTCTTCTGCCAGAACCATGCCATCAGCAAAGAGACAGACGTCTACGGCGAGGACGTCCCGCCCGAGAGAGTCCCGATGCTCGCAGAGGAGAACGACTGTGAGGGAGTGGGATTCAGCTACAACGAGCCGACGATCTTCGTCGAGTACGTTATCGACGCGGCGAGGGAGGCCCATCGGAAAGGCAAGTACACGCTTTTCGTGACCAACGGCTATGGGACCGTCGAGGCCGTCCGAGCGATCAAGGGATACGTTGACGCTGTCGTCGTGGACTACAAGGGCAGCGGGGAGGAGGTCTTCCAAAGGAGGCAGACGATGACAGTGAGCGCAGAGCCCATCAAGGAGACCCTGCTCGAGCTCAAGGCTCAGAAGATCCACACCGAGCTCACCGATCTGATCATCCCGCAGGTGGGAGAGGGACCTGGACGAGGCCAGGCGGCTGTGCAACTGGCTCCACGACAACCTAGGGCCTGATGTCCCTATCCAGTTCACCAGGTTCCACCCCGACTACAAGCTGCTCGACGTCGCGGTGACTCCGTACGAACTCCTCGAGAAGCACCACAAGATAGCAAAAGAAGCAGGGTTGAACTACGCCTACATCGGGAACGTCCCCGGCAACCCACACGAGCACACCTACTGCCCGGGCTGCAACGCAGTAGCAATCGAGAGGCATGGCTTCATGATAACGGGTTGGAACCTGGATGCCGACTACCGTTGCAGGGATTGCGGCACCAAGATACCCATCGAAGGCAAACGGGCGAGCAAGTTCCGCTACAGGGGAATCGAGTCCTACTTCATCCCGAACCCGAACTAGGCCAGCACGGAGTATGTTCCGGCTGCTAGCTGATGAGTACTATGTACTTACCCGTCTCTAGAGTCCTGGACTGGCTCATGCACGCCTCTTCAGAGAAGCACACCTCGAGCTTCGGGTTCTGTTCACTGGCGATTTTGGTGATCTCCTCCTCGCTCAGGCCTGATTCGAGCAGGAACCGTAGGTAGTTGACGTCGTGCCTAAGGTTCTGGTCCTCTTCATCGCCCATCATATTCGACACTTTTCGTTAACAAACGAACTTTTGTGATATAAGTCTTTCGTCCAAATGTTCTAGCGCCGAGCATGACCCAAGTCGCGACCGTGAAGCCTCCGAACTCCTAAGGTTTCAGAAACCACACTTCCGGATGCTGTCAGCCGGCAGAGAGGCGGCCGGTCAGACTTCTGCGGCTCGACCCAAGAATTCTCTCGACCTAGACTTAAGAACCGGCTTCGAGGGCCGCGGTGGAAGGCGAGGACTGAGCAAAGCCACTGACCACCAGAGGGAACTCTCCTACGAGCAAGGCCAGGGCTTCGCGCGGCACTCTCTTCTCCCGGCTCGGCGGCCTCGTCATAAGGAGGCACAGGGTGATCATCGCCTTCTGGATCATCGCCCTCGTCGCGCTCATCCCCGCGGTGCTCCAAGAGGGAAACGTCCTCTCGCTCTCGCAGGGCTCGGCATCCGGGAGCACCCTGGAGTCCGCACGGGCGGCAAACATCATCCAGGCGCAGTTTGCGCACACGGTGGCAAACAACAGCCTGGTCGTCGTGGTCACAGGGAGCAACGTCACGACTCCCCCGGTCCAGGACACCATACGCGCGCTGGTCGAGAAGGTAAGCACTGACAAGGCCCTTCAAGGCGTCCAGAACGTAACCACGGTCTACTCGATACTCTACCCGATCCTCAACGGGACCGATGCGGGGGCGCAAAAGGCTCTGACCCAGGCCAACAGCACCGCCGATCTCCTCTATGGCGTCCCGGCGCTCTACCTGAGCGAGTGGTCCGGCGCTTACAACCAGACGCGCGACGTGGACTCGGCGAACGCGCAGGCCTACTCTTTGACCTCGGCTCGTCTCTCCCAGATGAACTCCACGGAGTATCAGGATTACACCTCCCACCTGCTCTCCCTCTTCAACGAGAGCTGGAGCGCGAGCTGGTCGAGCCCGGCCACCCAGAACCTCACCGCCGTGGCGCGGGCCTCTCTCGCCGTGAACGAGTCGGCTCCTTCCTTCCTTGCTACCTACATCCCGAAGAGCGTCGGTTTCGGGACCGCCCTCCTCCACTCCTATTCGCTTCAGACGTACTTGGGCAGCGCCACAACCTCCAACCAGAAGCTGACCCAGTTCGCGGCAAGCTACGTGGCAAACTCCAGCGCGCTCTCGCCGGCCTTCGTCAGGGCGGCGATGACGCTCGGGCCCAAGCCCGCGCAGGCGCAGCTCGACGGGCTCGCCGCCGGCATCACGTCCCATCCGAGCAGGTACTCGGTCGGGCCGCGGATCGCTTCCCTGGTCTCCTCTTTCGTCTCGCCCAACTCCAATACAACGCTGATCTCCATAACAGAGAACCAGTCTTCGACCAGCAACGTCGTCGCCATACGCTCGATAATCGCTGGGATGGGCCTCCCGAACGGGCTGTCGAGCGTCCCCTCCAGTTCGAACTCGGGGATATCCGCGGTCCAGGTGACGGGCGGGGACGCCGTCTCCTTGGACTTTGGAGGCTCGACCACGGGCGACCTCGGGCTCATCCTCCCCGTCACGATAGGCCTGCTCATCGTCGCGACGGGGTTGTTCTTCAGGTCGGTCGTGACCCCGTTCGTCACCCTGAGCGGGATTGGAGTCGCTCTCGGGATCTCCCAGGTCTTCATCGTGCTCGCGGGCACCTTCATCGCGAAGGTCGATTTTACGATCCCGACCATCCTCCTCACCATCGTGATCGGGGTCGGGACGGACTACAGCGTCTTCATCATCTCGCGATATCGGGAAGAGAGGGTCAGAGGCCTCTCCCCCGACGAGGCCATCATAACGTCCGTCACCTGGGCGGGAGAGAGCATAGCGACCAGCGGGGCAACGGTCATCATCTCTTTCCTCTCCCTGGCGTTCACCTCTGTCGTCTTCCTCCAGACCATGGGCATCGTGGTGGGTCTAGGCGTCTTGGTTGCGCTCTTGATCGCGCTCACGCTCGTCCCTTCCCTCCTGGCGGTCCTTCCGCAGAAGATCTTCTGGCCCACCTCCGGGAGGCGGTTCGCCGCGCACTCCAAGGGAGTCCTCTCGAAGCTGGAGACGAGGTCGGGCTACTTCTCCAAGAGCGGCGCCTTCTCCGTCAAGCACGCGAAGAGCTTGATGGTCGTGGCGCTCCTGGTCTCGATCCCTGCGCTCTACGTCTACGTCGGGACGACCCCGACCTACGACTTCCTATCAGGCGCGCCCAAGAACCTGGAATCTGTGAGCGCCTCGAACCACCTCACCTCCGCGTTCGGCGGTGGAAGGCTGAACCCCTCCTACGTCGTCGTCTCCTTCACGAAGCCCTTGTGGAACGGGACTGTTTTCGACCCCTACGAGATGGGGGCTCTCCAGAACATCTCCGACTACCTGAGCTCCAACCCCGACGTGGCCAACGTGACAGGCCCGACCATGCCATACGGCCGCCCGGTCAACTACTCTTCCCTTGCCATACAGGGCGGGACCGATGCTCAGGCCGCCCAGACGAGGAGCGCGATCCTCCAGAACATCGGCAGGGACAACAAGACATCCCTCATCACCCTGAGCTTCAGGATCGACCCGTCGTCGACCAAGGCGCTCGACGACGCCCAGTCGATGCGCAGCTACCTCCATCTGAGGTTCGACAACAAGCCAGACGTCGCGCAGGTGCTCCTCGGGGGGGCCTCCGGCTCCATCGTCGACACGAAGCAGGTGTCCACCTCCCAGTTCGACCAGGTCGTGCCCCTCGTTGCCGTAGGGGTCGCACTGGTCCTGTTCATCGTCCTCGACTCCCTCGTGCTCCCCCTCTTCGCCCTCATCTCCGTGCTCATGAGCATCATCTGGACCCTGGCGCTCACGGAGCTCGTCTTCAAGGCGCTGTACAACTACGACCTTCTCTTCATAACGCCCCTCTTCCTCTTCGTCACCCTTCTCGGCCTCGGCATGGACTACAACATCTTCATCCTCACGAGGGTCCGCGAGGAGAGCCGCAAGGACGACAACAGGAACGAAGCGGTGATCAGGGCCATCGAGAACACCGGAGGGATAATCACGGCTGCAGCCGTGATCCTTGCAGGCTCACTGGGTGCTCTGATGCTCTCGGGCGACCTCCTGCTCAAGCAGATCGGATTCGCGTTCTCGTTCTCGATCCTCGTGGACGCGCTCTTCGTGATGGACCTACCTCGTCCCGGCAGTGATGTCCTTCCTGGGCAAGTGGAACTGGTACAACCCGGTCTCGGTGCTCAGGAGGTCGAGGAGCCTCTACGCCCGCGGAAAGACTTTGAAGCCAGCGCCCTCTCAGAAGAGCGACCAGCCCTCTTGAGCGGCAACCCCGATGGCAAGCGAGTGCGCGGCGCCCGTCCGTTCTTCAGTGCCACCGCAGCTGGCATCGTCCTCTACGTCGTCCTGGACGCCATCGCACAGTCGCTCCCGCCTCACTACAGTCCAATCAGCCAGGCCGAGAGCGACCTGGCCGTGGGCCCCTACGGCTACATAATGGCCTTGAACTTCGTGAATCGCGGGATCTTTTCTCTTCTCTTCGTCTATGGCCTCGCATCGATAGTCTCTTGGAAGGGCCCCTTCAAGACGGGCCTTGCGCTGCTTGGAGTCTGGGGAGCAGGCGCGCTCATGCTCTCCGTCTCCCCAACAGACGTGAGCGGTCCTGCGACAGCCCACGGGACCGTCCATCTTGTGGTCGCCGGTCTTGCATTTCTTTCTGCGGCGGTCGGGGCCGTATCGATATCGCGGGCATTCGCACGCGAGCCCGCGCTCAAAGGGCTCGGCCGATACACCGAGGCGATCGCAACCCTCGCTCTGGTCTTCTTCCTGTTCCTCTTCTTCGGGCCGTCAGTCTTGCCTAGGTTCGCCTCAAAAGTGGGAGGTCTGACAGAGAGGATCTTCATCGGCCTGGTCCTTGCCTGGATGCTCGCGGTGTCGGCATACATGCTGAGGCTCAGCGGATCAGAGGTTCTTCTCCGGGAAGAAAGAGTGGCACAGAGCCACTAGAGTCTTGCTTCGGGCCTGGAGGTCTTGCTCTGGACCGTCGCCTCAGGGACAGGCCGGAAGTCCGTCAGCAGCCTCTCGCACACCGTGCAGACAGCGACCTCCTTCGGGAAGTCCTTGAACCTCACAGACCTGAGCTTCCATGCCGGTCTCCGCTTGCTCGCTATCACTCGCGCCCTCTCCTTGGCCTCGAGCTGGAGGTCGTAGTAGAATAAGCCCGCCTCCTTCACGTACTCGATGCCGTCGAGCAGCTTCAGCCCGCTCAGACGCGCGATGTAGCCGAGCCTCTGGTACTCGACGTCGTGGAGGTCCATGCTCCTTCTTGAGCTTGCGCCCGGTCCTCTTCTCGAACTCGTTCAACCTCTCCGCTATCGAGGCCCGCTGCGACTCGTCGACGGCGGTGCCGCTCACCTTGATGATCGCGCCCTTCCTCACTGAGAGGGAGACCTCGTCGAGCTCCCTGACCGTGCTCTTTGCCTCGTCTATCAAGGCGCCTAGGAACTGCATGGACCTGAACTGGTCGGCGTTCTGGAGGACGAATGCCAGGTCGAACTCCTTGAACGGCTCAGGCACACCCTCCCTCCACTTGGAGGAGTTCGAGACCAAGGCTTCACGGGCGGCCTTCGTCGCCGCAATCTCCTTTGAGATCTTCACCTCGTCCTCGGTGTCTCCTGACAGCGCGGAACCGATCTCGCTCGATGTCCTGCCGCATATCCAGCATGATTGCTCATCAGGCGTCGTCTGTGACGCTGCCGTTCCAGTCTCCTTGGGCAATTGGTCGGACGCTAGGCCCTAAGAGTGGTGAGATAAGGATTGTATCCCGTTCAACTCCGATTAACAATACCCTTCTTGCCGCTCGCAGTGAAAAACAAATACCCCGATGCCTCCCCGTGTAGGCGCGACCCTTGACGATCAAGGTACATCTGGCGGGGCATCTGAGAGACCACACTGGAGGGTCGGCAGAGATTGAGATCGAGAGCGCCAGGGACGTCCTCGACGTCGTCTCTCAGCTGGACTCCAAGCTGCCGTCCTTCAAGGACAGAATAATGGACGAGCACGACAGGACGCGTCGATACATCAACATCTTCGTCAACGAACAGGAGATCAGGGAGCTACAGGGGGAATCGACAAGGACCAAAGATGGAGACGTTATCTACATCCTGCCCTCAGTGGCGGGAGGGAGTAGGACAATGTCGGGAGCCAAGGAAAGCAAACTGGAGGAAGCTCGCCGATGACAAAGGCGAGAAATCTGGTCATGGTCGGGACCAAGAAGGGGGCGTTCATCTTCGAGTCCGGCGACGGAAGAAAGACATGGAGGTCGTCCGGGCCTCATTTCAAGGGGATTCCCATCTATCACGTCGCGTTCGACCCGCGGCAGAAGAAGATGTTCGCGGCCGTCAACAACGACTTCCTCGGCTCCAGGGTCGCGACGAGTAAGGGCCTGGGCAGGACATGGAAGGAGGGGAAGAAGCCGCCCAGGTTCGCGAAGGGCTCCGACTGGACGATGAAGAGGATATGGCACTTCGAGCCGGGCGCCGAGGAAGAGCCGGACGTCGTCTACTGCGGGGTCGACCCGGCATCGCTCTTCCGCAGCAAGGACGGAGGCGAGACCTGGGCTTTGGATCAGGGGCTCTACGGGCAGGAGACAAGACCGAAATGGAACCCGGGCGCAGGAGGGCTATGCCTGCACTCGATACTGGTAGACCCGAGGGACCCAGACACCATGCACGTGGCGATATCTTCGGTAGGGATACTCAAGACCATCGACGGGAGCGAGTCCTGGTCCTTCAAGAACAAGAACCTGAGGGCCGACTTCAGCCCGAACAAGTACCCAGAGTGGGGCCAGTGCCCCCACCACCTAGTGCGCAACCCGTCGAGGCCTGACGTGATCTACCAGCAGAACCACTGCGGCCAGTACAGGAGCGACGACAACGGCGAGACGTGGAAGGACATAGCAGGGAACCTCCCCTCGAGGTTCGGATTTCCGATCGCCGTGGACTACAACGATCCCAAGAAGGTGTATGTCGCCCCGGAGGAGTCCGGCGCCGCCCGGATCCCTCCAGGCGGGAGGTTCCTGGTGTGGGACTCTGAGGACAGAGGGAAGACATGGTCTCCCCTCGGCAGGGGCCTCCCGTCGAGGCTCATACTACAACGTCTACAGAGAAGGGATGGACACCGACGAGGAGGACCCCTCCGGGGTCTATGTGGGCACGGGCACGGGCCAGCTGTACTTCAGCAGGAACGGGGGCGGGAAGTGGACCCTCGTCGCGGACGGCCTCCCGCCGATCTTCTCGGTCAACGCGGCCAGCGCCTGAGCGGAGCAGCCGTCCATGGCGGCGTCCACCCGTGCCTAGCCGCTCGCCGAAAAGCTGGCGAAGGCTGACGCCAGGCGTCAGAGAGCTTTAACGCCGGCCACGACCGGGAGAGCGGCTAGCGCAGATGGCTAAAGTAACTGTGCACCACGACAGACTTTCCCGCTACTCGGCCCTCCTCATGATATTGCTCGGAATCGTGACGTGGTTCTTCTATGGCTTCCCTGGGGTAGTCATCATAGTCGTGGGCATCATCATGTACTGGTTTTACCGTCGGCAGACCAGTGCCTTCTCAGGGGGAGAGGCAAGAGTGGAGAAAGGCGCCGTGACATGATGTCTGAGGTGCCTCATCACACCAGCGACATTTCGTGAAGCCGCCAGATCTCGTCCCTGGGCGGTCCGTCGATCACCTGCGTCTTCCCTTTCGAACTCAAGACGACCCTGCCGCGCTTGAAGCGGCCTATCGTTGTCGCGGTCGACCCGGCCGACGCGATTGCGTCCCTGACCGTGCCCTCGTGGCCCTTGCGCACCGCCATCAGCAGAGTCCCAGAGCTGATGAGCTTGAGAGTGTCCACCCCGAGCTCTCCGCAGATCCTGCTGGTCTCTGGGGCTATCGGGATGTCCCTCTCGGCCACCTCCAGACCCAGTCCTGAGGCCGCCGCCATCTCGTAGAACGCCCCGAGGACACCCCCCTCCGTGCAGTCGTGCATCGCGTGGACCGCACCGGTGCCATATGCCTGGACGGCCTCCTCGACGACGCTGAGCTCCTTGAAGAACCCTGCAGCACCCTCCATCGTCTTCTTCCCGAACCGTCTTGCGAGACGTGCGCTCGTCCCGAGAATCGCCGTCCCTTCGACGCCCGCCGTCTTTGTCATCATCAGCGTGTCGCCCTCCTTCGCTCCGGCTGCCGTGACGTAGTCTCGCGCGATCGAGAAAGCGGTGGTGACGACTATGGGCCTCTCCAGGCCCGGCGTGCGCTCCGTGTGCCCACCGACTATGGCTATGCCCAGCGCGGCGGCGGTCTGGTGCATCTCCGCTGAGAGCCGCTTCACGTCCTCCTCTGAGGCGTCCTCCGCGAGCAGGATCACAGACTGCATGAAACCGGGCCTGTTCCCGCTCGTCGCGACGTCGTTCGCGCTGACGTTGACCGCGTACCAGCCGGCCTTCTCGCTAACTCCGGTTATCGGGTCTGAGGAGACGATGAGATACCTCTCCCTTCTTCCCTCCCCCATGCCAAGCTTCACGACGCCAAAGTCCAGTCCAAGGGCCGGTTCGACGACGACCTTGCTGGAGCTCGCCCCCGTCATGCCGAAGAGATACTTCGTCATGAGCTCGGGGGGCAGCTTCCCCAGGGAGGGCCGAGACGGCACCTTTCTTCTCATCCCGACGGGCAACGGGCTACTGCGGTCCCTTCTGGTCCCTCAACCATTTGGAGGCAGCGCTGTAGACTGGGTTGCTGCTCAGGTCGACGACGGGGATCGTAACGCTCGTCTCCTTGTACGAGAGGCTCGGCTTGTATTCTGACATGTCGGAGTATCCGACCCAGAGCCAGTGCACTCGCCCTTCGAGGTTCTCCTTCGTTATCTCCTCGTTCTGAGGGAACGTCTCCCTCCACATCACCAGCCCGTCCGCCCATTGGAAGCTCGGGGCGATGCTCCCGACCTGCATCCCGGTGCAACGCAGCCTGACCATGTCATCGAGCGGGAATCGCTGGTGTTCGTGGACTATGAGCTCCTCATACGGTTTGAAGGAGATCTTGACCAATACGGTACGGGCTCCTAGTCGCTTCCGCAGTCTCTTTTAACTTTCTTTCAATGCTCGAGCAGCGAGCGATGGAGAAGAATCGGAGCGTCGTAGAAGAGCGCAATCGCTATCGCGTCCGAGGCCCTGTAACCCGTGAGGAGCAACTCCTTCCCTTTGCCTACGAACTGGAGATCAGATCTCAACACAGTCCCCGAGGGGTAGACCTCTATGCCCGCAAGATGGAGCCCTTCCTTCTCGGCGAATTCTTCGATCATGTTGTAGACGGAGGGGATCGAGGACCGGTCGCCCTTGTCGAACCTCGACATGTGCATGGCTGTCTCGCCGGAGAAGGCGCGCATCGTGAAGCTGCCGTCCATCTGATCCGCCTTTAGGAGCACGAGTCCCTCCAGGCCGTCCTCATCCGCAAACCCGACCTCGGCGACCTTGACGACGGCGAAATCCGTCACCTTCGTCTCTGTCATGCTGGAAAATCAGCCAACCCTTCTAATAAATCCTTATGGCGATTCAGCAGATTCCTTCTTCATCGCGTCCAGTAGTTTCTCCACCGCAGAGAGACCCTCGCGCACGTCATCGGGCCTGTCGTACTTTATCCCGACGGTGATCATGTTCACAAAGGCCTGCAGCTCCTTCATCCTCCGCATCATCTCGGGTCATTCGCGCGCGAGCCTCCCTATCGCGTTGTTGAGGGCGAAGATGTCCTCGTAAGTCTGTTCCTTGAAGGACGCGTCACCACCCAGCACCCTGTCGGCCGAAGACCTGACGCGCTCGAGAGCTGCGTCTATCTCTGCGACTTTGGACAGGAGCTCCACCATCCGGGCCTTCCCTTCAAGGATGAATTGGGGCCAGCCTCCGCGTCCCGGCCTCGTGCCGCTGTCACTTTGGCTGGGTGGGTTGCTGCTGCTGTGGCTGCTGCGGCGGCGCATGGGGCTTGTTGACCTGCTTGTTCACAGCATCAGCCAGATAATGGCCCTTGACAGTGACCTTCACATCCTTGACGCCCTTCACCTGCTGCGCATAGTTCTTCATGTCCTGAGAAATCTTGAGGGCGAAAATGGGCGGGCAGTAAGGGGTCGTCGCATGATACTCGATGTTGACGATTCCGTCTTGAATCTCGAGCTTGTCGATGAGGTTCATCTCGACTATCGGCATCCCTATCTCTGGGTCGACCACTTTTGCGAGCTGCTTTTGGACCTCCTTCAAGTCGACTTCTTCAGAAACGGACATATTGGACCGCAAACCTTTTCGGAGTTATTTAGAGCTTTGCGGGAGCCGCACGGCTACCCGTATATGCCGCCTCGCTCCTTCGGGGACCTCGGGAAGGCCCTCAGGAGGCGCCTGTTGGTCCATCTCCTTCGCGCGGGCCGCTAGGCTATTAGTCTCGACCTGAATCCCGAGCATCTTAGAGAGGCACCCGATGATCTGGATGAGCGAGCGAGGATGCGGGACAGGTTCGCCATGGTCGACGCCCACCTTGAAGCCTCTCATCCCGTAGTCGGCGGCCATGCCTACCACGAGGTTCGGAAAGAAAGGCCCGGGTTCTCCCTTTGTGATGGTGACGCCGAGTCCCTCGAGCGTCTTGACCCCCTCCGCGTCGGTCGAGAACCCTACAGGCCGGAGAGGAACGCCGGGCGGGGTCGGGGATTCCGACCAGCGCGCGCCTACTGAGACTACCTGCTTGACGCCCAGCTTCGATGCGAACGAGAGGACTGTGTGGGCGTACTCTTGTTGGTCGTCCACGGGCGATCCGTCGCCAGCCAGCATCACGATCCGTGTCGAACCCTTTGCGAGGTGGAACTGGTTGGACTGGAGACGCGCGACGCCCTCTTCTTCGATGGCCACCGACGCCGGGAGCGAAGAAGAGTAGAGCGTAGCGAACCTTACGAACTCCTTCTTCCCAAGAAGGAACCTCGCGAGCTCTCTCGCATGTGAGTAGAGGGGCGCGTATTGCGGGGCCATCGTCGATAGGGCCACGAGCAGGGTGGATTCCTCCTCGGCGGGCATCTCATCGACCTCCAGTCTCTGCCACATCTCACGAGTCCACTTGTGGCGAAGAACCTTTCCGCGAGATAAAAGAGCATCGTTGGAGATCGAGAGATTACATGCGGCCCCTGCGTCTGGCCCGGACCATGTAGCGCCTTCCTCCCCATCGCTTCAGCTCCAGCTCCACGCCCAGACATCTCGACAGGTTGGCGTCCGTCAGCGTCGACGCGAGCGGCCCCGCGGCAACCACGCGACCGCCCCTCAGGAGGAGCGCGTGAGTGAATCCCAGGGGCACGTCCTCGGTCCTGTGCGTCACCTCGATGAACGTCGGGCCGCCCCTCGTTGACGTGAGCTGCCCGAGCCCGTCGAGAAGGCTCTCCCTCGAGGCGATGTCCAGACCCTCGCAAGGCTCGTCCAGGACCAGGAGTAATGGACTCGCCATCATCGCTCTGGCTATGGCGACTTTCTGTCTCTCGCCCTGCGAGACCTCCCGCAACGCCTTGTTCAGGTGCTCGAGGCACCCGAGGGACCGGAGCAGAGATCTCGCCTTCGCAACGTCCGAATCGCTGACCCTTCCCCAGACGCGCGTCGACCCGAACTTGCCGCTGAGCACAAGCTCCAGGACCTTTTCTTCACCTCCGATCATCGGGTCCAGATATGAGCTCACCAGACCTGTCTGCGTCCTGAGCTCTCTCAGGTCCGCCTCACCGAACCTCCGTGCCAAGACAGAGACCTTCCCTTCCGAGGGCCACCTGTAGCCGTTGATGATGCTGAGCAAGCTTGTCTTTCCCGCCCCGTTGGGCCCGATGACAACCCAGTTCTCTCCGGGCAGGACCTCCCAGTCGACGTGGCTCAGGACTCTCTTCCCGTCGAGGACCAGGCTCACGTCGGAGAGGGCCACGACCGGTCGTTTTCGGGCCATTCGGAATACGCGCGCCTCCGCGGCCGCTATAACCTTAGTCGCTCGCCAGGTCTCAGGAAAGCAATAACAACGACGCGCGCCCAGCTTCCACCTGCTTTGGAACTGGTAGAGCTCGCGAGGTCCCTGATCGGTTTCAGGACGGAGATCCCTCCCGGGAACGAGGAGGGCTGCGCTCGGTTCATCCGCGACCAGTTGGCTGACATGCACATCGATGGCGCGGAACTGCGACTCGACGTGTTCGAGCCCGGACGCGCGAACTTGGTGGCGAGGTTCGGGCCTCGCGAGCCCGGCCTCCTGCTGGCGGGCCACATCGACGTCGTGCCGGCCGGAGACGAATCCGCGTGGTCTTCGCAGCCGTTCAAAGGGACGGTGAGAAGAGGCAGGCTCTACGGCAGGGGCGCCGCCGACATGAAGACCGGCGTCGCCGCCATTCTGAAGGCCATCGAGGCCAAGGCCAAGAGCCGAGACCTCAGACGAGGGATCTTGTTCGTCGCCACCGCCGGCGAGGAGGTGGGGTTCGACGGCTTGAAAGCGCTCTACGCGCGGAATGCGATCCCGGAAGGCGCCGCACGGTTCGGCGTCATAGGCGAGCCGACGGGCCTCCGACCGATCAGGGCTCACAAGGGCCTCGCGGACTTCCGCGTCATCGTGAAGGGGAGGAGCGCCCACGCGAGCACGCCGGACATGGGGGTCAACGCCGTAGAGAAGTGCGCCGACATCATCGAGGCCATCTCCTTCTGGGAGCGCACACTCGCAAAGTCACCGGACGACGACCTGGGCCCCACGATCGCGACGCCCACCGTCATCAAGGGAGGGACGAAGAGCAACGTCATCCCCGAGCAGTGCGAGCTGATCGTCGACTCGCGCTGGATACCGAGGCACGGGACCGCGTTCGTGGAGAGGGGCCTCCGCTCGCTCGTGTCCTCGCTGAGGAAGAGGGACCCACGCTCGAGGCCCGGGTGGAGCTCATGTACGACAGCCCGTCGCTGAAGCTCCCGAGTGCGCATCCGCTGGTCAAGATGGCAGAGTCAGTCAGTGGGTCCAAGTCCGAGGTCGCTCCGTACGGGACCGAGGCCTCGCTCTACTCCAAGCACGGCATCCCGTCCGTCGTGATGGGGCCCGGCGACCTGAAGGACATCCACATCGTCGACGAGTTCGTGGAGCTCTCGCAAGCCAGAAAGGCGGTCTCCATCTACGAGAAGATGATCGAGAAGGTCTGCGGCGCCTAGACGAAGACGAACGCGCTTCCGATCACGAACAGGATGCCCGCCGCCACCGCGCCGACGAGCAAGGTCTCCAGTCCGCTTCTCAGAGGCTTCCTCTTGACCACGCGCCCCTTCCATTCGCCCGCCGCGAAGAGGAAGATCAGAGACGCGATCACGGAAGCCGTCTGGGCGGAGGATTTCACGGAGACCAGGAGATACGGGATGAGCGGGACAAGCGCCCCTATGAAGAAGGAGAGCCCGATGACAGCGCCGAGCTTGTATGGGTTCTGGAGGTTGTCCTTGTGGACGTGCAGCTCGTTGTTGAGCATGTCCTCGAGGAACCTCTCCTTGTTGCTGAGCAGCCTTGCCACAACCATGTCTGCCTCCTCCTCGGTCAGGCCCTTGTCCATGTAGATCATCTTCAACTCGTGCACCTCCTCGTCGGTCTCGTGCTCCATCTCGAACGCCTCCCTCCTCGAATCTGCGCTGAAGAGGTCTCGTTCAGACCGCGCGCTGAGGGCCCCTCCGAAGAACATCGAGACGGACCCCGCGATCATCGCAGCCAGTCCGGCGAACCTGATGAGCGACTCGCTTGAGACCGCCCCGCTGAACCCCGTCATGAACGCGAGGTTCGTCACGAGGCCGTCCGCCAGACCGAGAGCCGACGCCGAGATGAGGCCTCTCCCAGCGATGTGCGGATGCCTCTCCACAAACGTCTCCTTCGCCTCGACTGCAGTTCGTCTCTCGGTCGGCTGTGCAGCAGGAGGACTCACGGAGGAGCAGATTCGGTCTGCCAGAGGATATAGGCGTTTTTCGCGCGGCTCAGGCTTATAACGCGGAGGCCACGGGAGCCCGATTCGTCATGTCTCTCTTGGACAGACGGAGCGACTACTCCTGGCCGAAGACCAGCCTCGCCGACGTGAAGATAGTCTTAGACAAGGGCGTCGTCTCCCTGAAAGACAAGGTCGGACTCACCGTAGGCTTCAGGGTGGTCGGCGGCCTCCGTGAATCTTTCAATCCAAGCGTCTGGACGATGGCCTGGGAGGACAATGACAAGCTGGTCAGGCTCATGATGGACACCACGGTCTCTTCCGGGAAGAAGCTCGACGCGACAGGGAAGGAGGTCAGGCGAGCGCGGTTCTACTGGAGCAGGGACCCCGACCTGCCATACAGGATATGGGCCGCGATCGTGCACGAAGAGGGCGGCGCACCCATCATCCCGCTCAATGCGGACGACGCGCGCGCCAAGTTCCTCGACGTCGTCAAGAGGTTTGAGATTCCGGCCGAGTCCATCGGTGCCGGCCGTCACGCCATCGTAGCAAGCGTGAACATCGCCTGGGGAAGGAGGACACCTACCTAGAGAAGGGGAAAGCCTCTGGCAAGTCCAGGCCGGTAGAGGTCAAGATAGAGTGAGCGCTGAGGAGCCCCAAACAACATCAAAGGTCAGCGTAGAGTGGGTGGACAACGACCTCTTCGTCGGCAGCGACGAGGCGGGACACTCAATAGTCTTCGACTCCTCACTCTCTAAGAGGACCGCGCGAGGCATCGGACCGATGAGAGCGTTGCTCTCCTCTCTGGGCGCGTGCTCGGGCATGGACGTCGCAGCCATACTCCAGAAGAGGAAACAAAGGGTCGATTCGCTCTCCGTCGAGGTCTCTGGCAAGCGGCCTCAGTTCGGTCGGACAAAACCGTTCACCGAGATCCACCTCAGGTTCCGCGTATCCGGGAAGGTCGAGGACAAGCATGTCAAGGAGGCGGTCTCGGACAGCGTGACAAAGTTCTGCAGCGTGGCGTCTACCCTCAGTGAAAAGGTGAAGATCTCGTACGACTACGAGATAACGCCTTCGCTCAGGGCGTGAGCACTATCTTCCCAAAGTGCTCGCTCTTCTCCATCCTGATCTGAGCCTCCTTGGCGTTGCTGAGCGGCATCGAGATGTCGACGACAGGACGCAGCCTCCTCTGCTTGAAGAGCTCGAGGACCCGAAGCAGCTCTCCGCTCCCTCCCATGTAGCTCCCGAAAATCGAGATCTCCTTGACGAAGACGTACCTGATGTCAGTGACCGCATCGTAGCCCGTCGTCGCACCACAAGTGACTATCCTCCCGCCCTTGGCGACCGACCTCAGGCTCTCGTCCCACGTGGCCTTGCCCGGGTGCTCCACGACCACGTCGACCCCGCGGCCTTCCGTGTACTTCCTCGCCTCCTCGGAGACCTTCTTCGACTTGTGGTTGATCGTGTAGTCCGCACCGAGTTCCAGCGATTTGCGCAGCTTCGCGTCGGTCCCCGCGGTCGCGACGACGTTCGCGTTGTACGCCTTTGCTATCTGGATCGCGGCTATCCCGACTCCCGACCCTGCCCCCAGGACGAGGACCGTCTCCCCTGCCTGGAGCTTGGCCTTCGTGACTAGCATGTGGTACGCGGTGAGGAACGAGAGAGGCACGGACGCGGCCTGGACAAAGTCCATCCTCTCCGGCTTTGGGATCAGGTTCCTCCTCGGGACGAGGACGAGCTCCGCATATCCTCCGTCGATCTCGTTCCCGATGATCGAATAGCGCCGGCACTGGTTGTCAGCGCCGCTGAGGCATCTCTCGCACCTCCCGCAGCCGACCCCGGGGCTCACCATCACCTCCGTCCCCTCCTGGAACTCCCCCTCCTCAGGAGGGCACCTCCTCGACCACCCCTGCGATGTCGCACCCTGGGATGTGGGGGAGAGGAGGCTTGGAGTAGGGCGGGCCCATCCGCCCCCATATGTCCAGGTGGTTGAGCGCGCATGCCTTCACCCTGACCAGGGCCTGATCGGAGCCGCTGCGGACGGGGTCGGGGGCGTCCTCGTATCGGAGGACCTCCGGACCTCCGTGCTCGTGGAACCTTACCGCTTTCAACTTCTCCCCTCCCCTGGCAGAGCCCTCCCTTAAACGGGCCATCCTTCCTTTTCATGCCTCATTCGGGCGGGCGCATCCGCGTGAAGAGGAGGCCGAGCGCGAACCCCCCGACGACCCCGAAGATGTGGGCGAAGTCGTTGACCCCCGGCCCAGCGCTCGCAATCAGGATAAAGACCGCGTAGACGAGCGCGAGCGCTATGTTCGCAAGGTTGTGGTTCCTAGCGGCGTAGGAGCCTATCAGCCCGAAGATCGCCCCCGACGCCCCGCCGGTCTGGACGTCGAGCGGGATGAGGAAGAGCGAGACCGCGTTCCCCAGGAGCCCCGCCCCGAAGTAGATGGCCAGATACTCGCCTTCCGAGTACGAGATCTCGTTCAGCCTCCCAAAGTAGTAGAGAGCGATCATGTTGAACCCGATGTGGAAGATGTCGAAGTGGACGAAGAGCGCGGTGAAGAGCTGCCAGTACTGGCCCCCGAAGACGCCCGAGCCTGTCTGGGCCAGCGCGTCGTAGAGCGGCGTCCCCCCGATCTGGAGCACGACGTAGACGGCCACGTTCGCGGCCATCAACGAGTAGGTGACCCGCATGGAGGAACCTCTCCGTATATTGCGAGGGGGTGGGGAACATCAAGGCAGGGCGGGACGTCTCAGCCCATCCGTTTCCTCTTAAGAACGCTCACTGGCTGAATACTTTCACTCTACTCTCCTAATCACGATTATATACAACGGCGCCCAAAAATTTCTTCTGCGATGAGCTTCCACAACCCTCTCTTCAAGAACGAGAGCGTGCTCGTCCCCGAATACGTCCCCGCGACGACGCCGCACAGGGGCGTCCAGATGAGGGAGCTAGAAGCCTACTTCCAGGGCGTCGCGGAGCGCTCCCAGAGCGTCAGTCAGAACGTGCTGCTCTACGGCCCCGTGGGGTCAGGGAAGACGATGCTCGCGAAGAAGCTGGGCCTGTCGCTGGAGAAGAAGGCGACGGCCTACGGCAACCGGGTCAAGTTCCTCCACGTCAACTGCCGGATCGACAGGTCGCTGGTCGCGATATTCAACAAGGCGCTCCGGACCCTCGGGCACGTCTATCCCTCGAGAGGGCTCAGTTTCGAGGAGCTGCTACAGGCCCTGTTCGAGGAGCTGAGGAGGGACAGGGTGCACATGCTGGTGGCCTTCGACGAGGTGGACTCCCTTGTGGAGTCGGACCCCTCCTCTCTATACACGATAACGAGGATCAGGGAGCTCTCGCAAGAGGCCCAGTCCTTCTCCTCCCTCCTCATCTCGAAGACGCTAGACTACGTGAAGATGGTCGACCTGAGCACGCTCAGCTCGCTGCAGTGGAACTCGATATCCCTCGAGCCGTACTCGGCAGAGCAGCTCTACGACATACTCCTCTCTAGGAGCCAGCAGGCGTTCCGCGAGGGGACGGTCGACGACGGGTCGCTCCAGATGGCCGCCGAGCTCGCGAGCATATACGGCGACGCACGGTACGCGATCGAGCTGCTCTACAGGGCAGGCAAGCTCGCGCAGATGGCCGAAGCAGACAAGGTGACGCCTGAGCACGTGAGGCGCGCCAAGACCTCGCTCCCGCCCCAGTTCACGAAGGAAGAGCTGGTCTACCTGGACAAGCACCAGCGCGTCATGCTCAGGGCCATCTCCGGGATGCTCAAGAACAGCGACGCCGCTTTCACGACGATAGGGGAGGTGGAGAAGAACTACAACGCCCTCTGCGAGTCGGAGGGGATTTCTCCGAACCACCACACCCAGGTCTGGAACGACATCAACGAGCTGGCGAGGAAGGGGATAATCGAGACGCAGCTCTCCGGAAAGGGGTTCCGGGGGAGGACCACGATGATAGGCCTCTCGAGGGTCTCGGCAGAGCAGCTCATCGAAGAGCTGCACAAAGAGGCGTGAGAGGCGACATATGCACGATAG
This sequence comes from uncultured archaeon, assembly GCA_963799775.1. Taxonomy (GTDB): domain Archaea; phylum Thermoproteota; class Nitrososphaeria; order Nitrososphaerales; family Gagatemarchaeaceae; genus Gagatemarchaeum. Next base: position 1,244,791 of record CAWCYD010000003.1, on the reverse strand, counting down.
CGACAGCAAGAAAGGCCGCCGCGCGCCAACCTAGCGGCAAGCAGGCGCTTCAGGTCGAGGAGCTCTTCTCCTCGTATGGGAGGGTGAAGATAATGGGCATAATGATGGAGAGCAACGAGCTCAACATCTCCGAGATAACGCGCAGGTCCGGGATATCGCACTCGTCCGTGGAGGTCCACCTGGAGCTCCTAGTGAAGCTCGGCCTCCTCACCGAGAAGAGGTTCAACAGGATAAGGATATTCAGGGTCAACCACTCGAACCCGTACACGAACGCCGTCGGCCGCTTCCTCTCAGAGTGGAGGTCCATCTCCTCGGGTCAGGCAGTGGTAAGGGCGTTCAGCTAACTGACAGCGCGACCTTTGAGTCACGCTTTGAGATGGACTTCGAAGGTCTTCGCGTAGGTCTCGAAGACAGTTCTTTCTGCGGCATGCTCTCCGCAGAGGCAGAGCGTCGAGACGCTGGTCCTGTCGCACGAGGATAGGTATGGGCACCCGGGGCAAGCTTCCCTCCCATCGATGAAGCATCGGAGCACAAGCTCCACCTCCCCGCCTGTCGCGGCGCCGATCGTCCTCACGGCGGCCTGCAGGTCGGTCCCCGCATCCAGCTTGAACCCCATCGACTTGTCGTAGACGACGCCCTGCTTCATCAAGATGGCGAAGACGTCCCTACCCACCCTGGGGAGGTCGAACCAGCCTCCCATGACGATCTTCTTCGCAGGCATCCCTACCTCGCGGCCTCCTTCGTGAGGAACCTGTCATACGATTCCAGCACGTCCTTGTCAACGTCGAGCCCGAGCGCGTGCTCGAGCTCCTCCCGGAACGCCTTCCTGGAGCAGAGGGAGAAGAGGTAGGGCAGGTCCATGGGTCCTCGCGCTCCTCCCGCTCGTCCCCGCCTTCGCCGCGTATCTCAGAGAGAGCTCGGTTATCTTCCTAGAGTCGTTCCAGACGCGGACGAGGACTGGGAACGGCAGGTCGTCCTGCCCCGTGTACCTGACACCCATCCCCTTCACGACGGGGAACAGCTCCTCCACGAAGAGCCTGTCGAGATAGCGGAGGAGCCTCCAGTCGCCGGCCTTCATCATCCTCCCGACGATGAGGTCCGCCCTCGAGACCGCCTCGAGCGCCTTCGCCTTGGACTCCACGGGGAGGCTCGACTTTACGATGCACCTGTGTATCTCCCTGATCTTCTCGAAGGAGGACATGGACAGTGCCCTCAGCGCGGCCTCCGCCTGTCTCTTGTCATCGGCAGCGAAGAAACCGTTGAAGGCCTCGCTCTCGGTGCTGTCCGTGTCCTTGTAGTGGCCCTGCCTGTCTCCCTCGAGGGAGACCTTGGCCCTGCTCTGCAGCAGGTTGATCGCGTTCCTGACGTCCCCGGCCGCGAGAGTCACGTAACCCCGAAGCTCATCTTCGCTCACGTCGAGCTCCTCGCCCCGCACCACCTGTCTGAGATACATCTCCACCTCCCTCGGAGGAGGTGGCCTGAACCTGAAGACGACGCACGAGCTGGCGAGCTTCTTGATCTCGTCCGAGTCGGGGTCGTTCGCCGCCATCACGATGGGGTTCTGGCTCTCCTTGACGGACTCTTTGATGAACTCGACGGCCCCGATGTCCGCCCTTCCTGCGAGCCCGTCGACCTCGTCGAGGAATATGAGCGCCCTCTCCCCGAACAGGCTGACCGTGTGCATCGCCTCGCCCATCTTGTTGCGGAGCTTCTCCTTCGTCCTGACGTCGCTCGCGTTCAGGTCGACGAGGTTCATCCCGTTCTCCTTAGCGAGGAGGGTGACGAACGTCGTCTTCCCCGTCCCTGGTGGCCCGACGAGAAGGGCCACCTTGGTCCCGGGCTTCCACTTTCCCAGCCAGAGGGAGAGCGCCAGCCTCGTCTCCTCGTTCCCTATCATCTGGCTCGTCTTCTTGGGCCTGTATCTCTCCGACCACATGTCCACCTAGAATGCACCGCCGATGAAGACGATGAGACCGACGAGCATGCCCATCAGCGCCGTCTTCTTGACCGAGAGCGCTCCCTTGACGTCCGCGTTCTTGGTTATCCTGTATGCCAAGTAGACGAAGATGACGTCAGGGAGGACCACGCCTATCTTGTAGACCGTGTTGACCTGGATTAGCGCGAGGGGAAGGAGGCTGCTGACCACCGCGAGGAGGAAGAAGGCGCCTCCCAGGAGCGCCGCAGACTTCATCCCGTGGACGCTCGCGTAAGACCTGACACCCCTCTTCTGGTCTCCGGGTATGTCAGCCATGGCTTTCACGACTTCCCGTCCTACGCCCGCCAGGAAGGACGTCGCCGCCATGAAGAGAAGGAGGGAGGCGAGGACCTGGCCTCCAGAGATGACGCCTCCGTAGATGAACGGGATCGCCAGCGAGGACGCGACTATCAGGTTGCCCGAGACCCCGTACTTCTTGACCCGATAGTCATAGACCCAGGCGAGGAGGCTGTAGAGAGCCACTATGAGGACCGCGACCAGGTTCGAGAGCAGGGCTGTGGCGACGAAACCCACCGCGAGCATCACCAGCGAGATTCCAACGGCCTCTCTCTTCGAGACATTGCCGCTCGGCAGCGGCCGGCCCGGCTGGTTCACCCTGTCCACCTCGATGTCGTAATAGTCGTTGACCACCATCGAGAAGGCGCAGATGGAGAAGCCCGTCAAGAATCCGAGGATTAGCGCTAGCGGGGAGACGGAGGACGGCCTCGAGACGAAGTAGCCGATGATCACAGCGAACCCTATCATCGCGCAGTTGACGGGCCTGAGCAGTGAGACGGAAGCCCTGAGGTTCAAGGTCGCTCGCGCCTAGAGAGGCTCCCTACTTGCGGAAGCTCGCCTTCGTCACCCTGTAGTAGATGACCTCGCCCCTGCGCTCGATGACTGCGACTATTGCCTCCTTCCCCATCTTGACGATCTGCTTCACAGAGTCCCTGAGGTCGCCAAGGCTCTTCTCCGTCCCCTCGTCGAGGGCGAATATCACGAACTTCGCTGCCTTCGCGGGGAAGTCCCCCCTCTCGTAGACCCTGAGGTCGGTCCCAAAGCCGAACCCGTCCTTCACCACGTATCCCCTGCTCCTGAGGTCCCTGTAGATGATGAACTTGGTCCACGAGTCTTTCACCTTTGCCTGGTCCGCCTTTGCCAGGGCCTCGAACGAGACCTCTGCGCCCTTGTGGTCATGGACGACCATCTTCTTGGCGTAGACCAGGTATAGCGCCTCGAAGTCCTTGAGCTTGATCGCCTTTCCCTGTCGGTCGCCGTAGCCGGCCTCCTCGAGCTCGCCGAACCTGTCGCTCTGCTCGACGACCACGGCCCCGTCCTTGCCGACCTTCCCGAGGAGAGGGTCGCGCGAGGGTTGGGCTTGCCCCGACTTGGCGTCCTCTTGTTCCTGGATCTCCAACTGAAGCCCGCGAACCCGCCAAGTCATAATAAGGGTTTCAAGCGCTAGAGGCGGTCCGTCTAAGTTCCAAGACGGACCTGAAGTTCAGCAGCGCCACCAGCGACCCGAGCACGATGTAGAAGACATTCACCCCGAGAGGCAACCCACCGCCGACCTCGAGGTTGGGTTGGGTGCTCACGGCGACCCTGAGGGCGACGCCTAGGAGACCTAAGATCGAGGCCCCTGCGTAGCTCCAAGTCCTTCTTCTCCTGCAATACCTGACGAGCACCAAGCTGAGGATTATCATCGGCGCGACCAAGCCGACCGCCAGAGTCTGCATCTGCGACGTGCCAGTCGAGACCGTGACGATGAAAGCAAGGGCAATAGCCACGACGAACAGCTCAAGCAGAGCAATCGATGCCTTCATGTTGACGCTCAGCGACTGGTTCGTCGTCAACTGCGTCTCGCCCGCCCCTGAATTACTTAAGCCAGCGACGGGCGTTGGCGGCCCGACCGCACAAAGGCTTTAGAACTCGTCGGGCCGTCGCGGCCTCACTTGGAGAACTTCTTCACTCTTCGCACAGTCTCGTGGGACCACGGACGGGTGAAGATGATCGACCAGACCCTCCTGCCGGGCCGCCTGGTCTATCGCTCCTACGCGACCTGGGAGGAGGTGGCCGACGCCATCCGGAGACTAGTCGTGAGGGGTGCTCCAGCGATAGGGGTGGCCGCGGCGATGGCGATCGCCTCCACGGCTTACAACTCGAAGGCCAGGAACCTCGACAACTTGAAGCTGGAACTTCAGAAGGCCGCCACCGGGCTGCGCTCCACCAGGCCTACGGCTGTCAACCTCTTCTGGGGGATCGACAGGGTGATGGACGTAGCGCTTGGGGCCAAGGACCTTGAGAGCGCGAAGGAGGCTCTCGTGAAGGAGGCGATGAAGATGGCTGAGGAGGATGTCGAGGCCTGCAAGAGGCTCGGGAGGTTCGGGGCCGACCTCATAGAGGACGGCGACACGGTCATCACCCAGTGCAACGCGGGAGCGCTCGCGACGGTCGGATACGGGACGGCCCTTGGGGTCATCAGAGCTGCGAGCGAGCAGGGCAAGTGCGTGCGGGTGATCGTCCCCGAGACAAGGCCCACGCTCCAGGGGTCGAGGCTCACGGCCTACGAGCTCTCCAGGGACGGTTTCAGCTGCACGATCATCGCAGACACGGCAGTCGGATCTATGATGCAGTCCGGCCGCGTCGACAAGGCGGTCGTGGGGGCCGACAGGGTGACAAAGGACGGGTTCGTCTTCAACAAGATAGGGCAGTATCAGGTCGCTGTCCTCGCAAAGCGGCATGGCATCCCCTTCTATCCAGCAGCACCGACATCCAGCTTCGACCTCAAAAGGACCCACGACCAGATAACAATCGAGGAGCGCCCAGCCGACGAAATCGTCAGCATACGCGGCAGGCGGATCGCCCCCAAGGGAGTTCCGGTTGCCAACCCGGCGTTCGACGCGACCCCTCCCGAACTTGTCTCAGCGATCATCTCTGACAGGGGCGTAATCAAGAGCCCCATCCAAGACAATATCGCGGCCATAATTCGTTAATAACTGCACGAGCCAGCCTTAGTTCGGGCCCGTAGTCTAGCACGGATAGGGCACGGGGCTTCGGACCCCGGTGTCGCGGGTTCAAATCCTGCCGGGCCCGCTAAAACTACCCCCGTTATTCACCTATTTAGTCAGAATTAAGACGAATTAAACTATTTCAAGATTCCTTCAGTCCGAAGTTGGAGGATCTCTGATATTGCTGTGGGTGGCGGAATTTTTGCGCCATTGTCAGCTTTATAGCAAAATCAAACTTTTGGGGAATTTCCATACAAGTTTATGAAAGTGCCGTCTGGCCTTTGCAGATCGATGAATTGTACCTCTGGTGATTTCCCATCTTTCCAATAATCATATTGATTCGATAAAATCGTATAGACACGTTGCTTGTTCCTATCGTAAGCCCCCAAATCACCCTTACCCATAGTGTTGACTACCACATTGTTTGTTTGTATTGCCGCGGCTTGGCTTGCTAATGGGAGAGAATTGTATTCTGGAAGATTGTCGAGAATGTCATTTTGGATGTACTCAATCGGGTCGAAGCTGGTAGCGGAAGATGCTGAAGTTGAGTTACTTGAAGTCTGTTCACTAGTTGAAGATGCTTCGGCCGGTGGCGGCAAGAATCTGCCTGAGTAGTAAAGCCCGGTACCTACCGCTGCAAGTCCCATGGCTGATACCGCCGCGTACTTTAGGAATCTTCGCCTACTTCCTCCGTTGCCTACCATTCGATCCCTGCTTTGTCGTTACTTCTCTAAGGATATGAGCTTGACACTGGCTATCTCGCTTTGGAATCAGATATGGGAAAGGGGGAATGAGCGAAGCCGACAGAGTAAGTCGCTTGATATGCCTGATACACCATCTTTATAAGATGTAACCACCATAGTAACATTATGTCGTACTATGAACTTTGGGCAATCCTCGGCAAGTGGAGGAGGGAGTTCACCAGCGGAGAGTTTGCCGCAACGTTCTCCAGCCCTAATCCCCGAAAGGTATTGCACGACATGGCGAAGAAGGGGATGCTCGAGCATCTGGAATACGGAAAGTACAGGGTCAAGTCGGTAGATGATTACGTGACGATGAGAAATGACGTAGGCGGTGCATACGAGCTTCTGAAGAAGGCAGAATACCCATACGCACTGTCAGACGTGGATGCAGTATTCGCTTGGACTAGGGGAGGGTATAATGTGGATAGGTTCTTCGGTTTCTATCCAATCCATTTGAAGGTCATCGAAAAAGACGTGGAAAAGTGGAAACGATTCTTCAGAAACAATGGCAAGAAATCATTCCTTGTCGATATGATTCCAAAAGAGACTGTCTTCGGGGTCTTCTATCTGATGCATCCAGCAAAGAGAATCGAATCAGAAACGGTCGAAGGGTTGAGGGTTGAGCCGCTCAAAGAGACCATTGAATTCGCCAAGAAAAATATCTACGCGTACGAGCCGGCTCTTGAGATGCTCGACGAAGAATACAAGCTCGGTCTTGGAATAAAATACGACGAGTGATCGAATGTCGCAAGCCGCCGATCTGACTGCGAGGGAAACTGAAGTTATTCGAATAGTTAGGGTTCTCCATTCGCATTCGGGCAAGTTCGTGGTGATTGGCGGTTATGCGGTCAGCGCTCTGGCGTCTCATCGGTTGTCGGTCGACTGCGATATTGTCATTTCTGAAAAGAATCTCGAATCATTTGGAAAAGTATTGACTGGTGAAGGATACAGGAAGGCAAGAGCGTCGAACGTGGGCAAGGGAACCTACGGTGCGAAAACTGTCAAGTACGTAAAACTGATCGGAGGACGAAGGGTTTCCGTCGATCTGTCAATCAATAGTGTTGTGTGCAGGGATACTGGAGGGGAATGGAGTTACGAACTCCTGATGCGGAGTTCCACTGAGGCCAATGTCGTCGGGGTAACCGATTCTACTATGGCCATGGTTCCGAAGAAGGAATTGCTAATTGCGATGAAGTTGCACCCGGCAAGAAATACGGACATGAGAGACATCGTAATGCTGGGAGAACAGGCAGACTGGAATGCGGTGGCTGATTTTACTAACACTGGGACTAGGGCCAAGCTGGCAAAGCAACTGGATTCCGGCATCAACAGGCTTGGAAGCAAGGAGTTCCCATCCTCGCTTAAGGCAGAATTCCGCCTGCGAATCGACATAATTTCGCAAATCAAGCTGACCCTTGAACATTTGAAGACAGTAAAGGGAATGCTGGCTGGAAAGGGAGAATGAGTGAGCCGAACCGACTCCTCGGAAGTTCGAATCCATCGAGACATGAACCCGCGAAACGGAACCAAATCTAGCACCATTTTTGGTGCGGAAACTGCCGGGCCCCCAAATTTCTCCTCAGCGGTAATTTTCAGAACGCGGCGAAGAAGCCCAAGAAATCATATTCATATAGTCGGACAAGATTTTGTTCCCACTTGCTTCTCACCGCGATTCTCGCCTGGCTCCACGTCATTTCAGCAATTGGATGGCTGGGGGGCGGGATCATGTTCGCCTTTGTGGTAGGACCGGCTCTCGCGAAGCTTTCACCCGCAAGCTCGGGAGAGTTCCTCGTGAAGGTCGTCCCCAGAGTAGTCCGGTTCTTCCAAATCACGGCAGGCACAACCATACTGTTCGGAGTGCTTTTCCTCTATAACTACTCCGGGGGGGACTTCAAGGTTCTCTCCTTCTCGACCTCTTTCGGCATGTATCTCACAATCGGGCTCGCCATCGGTTTCATTGCTTTCTTGATATCGGAATTCGTTGCCGTCCCAATCCAACTGAGAGCCATAAAAATGATAAAGGAAATGCAGGCCGCCGGTCAACATCAGCCACCTCCGGACTTTCCAAAGACGCTCAAAACGAGCCTCTGACCTGGCCACCCTGACGGTACTCCTTCTCATCGTCACATCGGTCTTCATGGTCGCCTCCGGGTTCTACTAAACCAGTCCTTGCAATCCTTAGGAATTCGCTTTGAGAACCTGTTCAGGGGTGGGCTCTGCCTGGGCCCGCCAGACATCATGGTTAATAGACTGAATCTTGAAATTACGAGCGGTTGAGGGTTTCTCACAAAGCCCCACTGGTTCTTGCAGTGATTCTGGCGTTTGTGTCAATCCTTGCGTTTCTGCCTCCTGACGCGGGTGCCCAAGTCTCATACAATCTCAACGGCAACAATCCTGGCTCCCTGCACCAAAGCACCGCCGATTGCGCGAGCCTGGGAGGATCGTGGTCCAACGCTACAGTCGACTGCTATGTTGCAGCGAGCGGGCAGCTCCCGGCGGGAACCTCCTTGTCGATATTCCCCGGGGCGACTCTTACCGTGGGCCCAGGTGCGACATTCACGATATCTGCCATCATGTCGGACTCCGCGGGCACGATTACCAACTCCGGAGTCATGAAGATCACTTCCACGGGGCAGATCCAGAGCGCTATCGCCAGCACCGTCTGTGGCACGGTAACAAGCTCAGGCACCATAACGAACGCAGGGACGATATCGAGCGACTGCACGTTCACGAACACGGGGACGCTCACGAACAGCGCCGGCGGTCTGATCTACGCGGGCGGGGGAACCTTCTCCAACCAGGGGACGATTGACAACCTCCTGGGCGGTGCCCTGCAGGACGATAACTACGGACTCGGAACGGGGGTTCTCCTCAACCCCGGCACGATCAACAACGGCGGCTGGATGGAGCTGTACTCAGGCCAGACGGTAAAGGTGACGGGCTCGACCGCGCCATTGGGCACGCCCTACTTTTCTGGCACCTTTACCAGCACTGGGGACCTTTAACATGATGTCAGGGAGCACTCTCACGGTAGGCTACGCCGGAATCGCAACCGTGCTCGAGATATCGCCGAGCGCTGAGCTGTACCTCCCGACCGGCGTCACCTTGTACGTCAGCGACAGCGGGAAGGTCGACGTGGACGCCGGCGCCAATATCGAGTGCGACGGTTTCATTACGACGCAGGCTGGTCCAGACAGCACGGGCGACCCAGGAGGGCAGATAACAAACTCCGGCAGCATCATTACCGCTTTTGGGCCGTCCACAGTCACCAACAACGCAGGGGGAACAATCACCAACAGCGGCACTTTCAACAGCTTCTACAATTTCAACAATGCGGGAACCATCACCAACAACAAGGGAGGCAGCCTTGGCTTCTACGGATCACCGGGGACAGGCATCGCGACCAACTCGGGCACGATCAACAACAACCAGGGCGCCACGATGACGAACGAGCAGAGCTTCACCAACACCAACACGGGCACAATCGCCAATTCCGGCACCTTCACCTACGATACCAATGATGCGGGCGGCAACATCGTCAACAAGGGCATGATCTCCAACACAGGAACAATATCTTTCGACTCTGTCGTTGCCAACTTTGGGACTATATCCAACCTGGGCAGTGTGACATTTGCATATCATACATCCAACAGCGGGACCATAACGAACAACGCGGGCGGCTTCGTCCGAGTCTGGAGCACTCTGAACAACAACGCCTCCGGAGTGATCACGAACGTTTACGGTGCCACCTTCATAAACGGCGCGCTCGCCAGTGGCGCGCTCGTCGGTGCCACTCTAACCAACATGATGGGGGGTACTGTGGCCAACTCCGGTTCCTTCACCAACTTCGACCTAGCGACAATCTCGAACTCCGGCACCATAAACAACGCCTGTAACGGGACTTTCAGAAACGATTCAACGACTCCGGTGTCGCCCAACCCGGTCGTCGACACATGCCAGTCGACCCAAGCAGGTTCCGCGGCCGTTTCCTCAGGTTCGGTCCCGACCCAGTCATTCCCGACCACGGGAATCAGCGTCGGGGTCTCCGGAACGAGCGGCGCCACAGCAACCATAAACACACAGCAGCTGGCTGCTCAACCTTCTAACACGGGCACAGTTTCTCTGGGCCCCGCAAGCGGTGCGGCCTTGAAGTTCTACGACCTCAGCATCTCCGGGATTACAGGGGGGACGGCGCACACATGCGTGTCGAGCGCGTATGTAGGTTCGAAAACCTTGATCGAATATTACTCGGCCGGTGCTTGGAGCGCTGCTGCGGCAATATCGGATTCAGCCAGCACGAACAGCTCCCTTGGCATGGTCTGCGGAGATATCCCGGTCGCCAGTCTAACGGGTTCGCCTTTGGTCATCGGCGATCCCCAGACTACGACATCGTCAACCGTTCCGGAGTTCCCGACAGTAATGCTCGTTCCTCTGCTTCTCGCCTCCCTTCTCATCATTTCCTTCCTCACACGAAAGAACATGACATTCGGCGCTAGACCATCGGGGCCTGCCAACCTTTCACGCTCACCTAGATTGCGACGAGCCGAATTCTTGCCTGGGCCCGCTTAAATCACTAAGCGAATCCTCCGAAACGCGGTCTGTTGAATTCGAACTGTGCGGTGGCAGCAACTTGAACTTTAAGTTCAGATTGCGTCGGGTTCCAACAGGATTCAACACGAAGTTATTTTTTCCTAATGTTTCGCATAATACTCCGCTACCGCCCTGAAAGACTCCTTCGGCTCCCACGGCAGATCCGGATATGTCACTCCATGCTCGCCCATTCGACCTGAAAAACCATCCAGAACGCGGGGGTCGAGGTCCACCCCAATCACTTCCCTGGCCCCACGGATGGTCTGTCTCCTGAACTCTTCCGCCGTTTCTGCCTCCTGGAAGCTCTTCACCAGGCTAAAGTTCGCCATGTCGGTGTCGTACCTGGGGTCCGAGCGGTACGGGGAGTTAGGAACCACGAAGGTTTGCACGAACGCGCCCTCAACCCCCGCTGCGTCGAGCACCCCCAGCTGATCGACCAGCTCGCGTGCCTGGAGCTCCTCGTCACGGATGTAGTGCCCGTCGGCTCGGGGCGGGACATGCGCCATGTCCAAGAACATCTTGGGAAGCTTCTGGTTTGGCCCGAGGAGGCCTTCAATCATCCCGAAGGTTATCATGAAGCCGTTTCCTCCGAGCAGCTCCGCGCCCCGGAAAGTGCAGCACCCGAACTCCCCTACAATCACAGGCTTGCCGAATGCGTTGTACTTGCTTATCATCCGACCATAGGCGACTTTGTTCTGCGCGTCCCTGTAATGGTCTACCCCGACGAAATCGAACGGTTTCCAGTCGACAGCTTCGAACGGCAAGGAGAAGTAGGTGAGCGGCCCACGGAACGACTTCTTCGCGGCCTCGCTCAGATTCGACAGGTACAGATTGAGCGGGCCGTTGTACGTCCCGGCCGATATATCGCTAAAGAACGAGGAACGGGATATCCGGTCAAAGACGTTTTTGCCCTCGATCATCCCCTGAGAGAAGAGGCTCAGCTCGGAGCCCACACTGAAGACCAGCTTTCCGGGCCACCGTTGACGGAGCCCCTCCGCCCGCTCCGCCGCCCTCGCGATGTATTCGCAGGTCTCATCCTGGCTTTTGTCCCACATCTCGGGAGATAGCCAGACCTCCAGCCCTTGTGACAGGGCGTCCTCACTCGCGGTCATGAGCCTATCGATGTCGAGGCCGCATATTCTAACGGCATTGCAGTGCATGTCGGTCTTGATGATTTCGAGTTCCCGGTGGACGGCTCGAGGGTCGAATTTAGGTCGCCAATCGGCCCCAAGCATGACCCGCCCTACATCGTAGCAGACTCCTTTTCGCTTCATCCGCGGTCCGCCCTCGGAGAATCGGTTCCCAAAGAGGATTTCGAGGATTCCGGCCGTCTGATGTGATTGGTGTGCGGTCGCAGAGATTTGAACGACCTGTTTTGGTCGGTCTGACTTTGTTCGAGCGTTGCCGCGATTGACGCTAACTTTTAGCCTAAGGCTCGTCGGCCCAAGAACCCCGCGAGTCGCTCAGAGACCGGGTCGAAGAACAGCGGCATCCCCACTAGGTTCATGACCGCAAACGTTGCCATTTCGTTGGTTTGGGCTTTCACGATGGTCGCAACGTCGATAGAGCTCAACGGGACCGCGTCTGAATCGGTCGTCGTGATACTAGGATGCGGCTTCATTTCTTGCCTCTTGATTCTGGTAAGGTTGGGCCAACATTCTGTTCGCTCCAATGATTGATTTCTCGGGGAATCGAAACACCGAGATCAAGGTGTCGCTTAATTAGTTAAGCAAATCCTGCCGGGCCCGCCACCAAAACTTCCCCAGAAATGGATTCGAACCTCTTGGGCATGGGATAGGAAATTGAACATGGTTCATATTCATGCCCTATCGGACGTTTGAGAGTTGGAACCTGAGAGGCCCGCCGAAGAAATCCCTTACGGAGACCGACTGATTGACGTTATCAATTCCATGGAGTCCGATCGGATGGGGATCATCCTCAGACATTCCGTTAGGGATCAAGGTCGAAGAGGCGAGGTCGCCAATCCGAATATGGTCGCAGGGTTGACTCCTCACGGGCACAGCGAATCGAAGAGATTCGGCCAGTCGCTCCCTAGAGGTTTGAACCTCGTCGTAGGCTATAGTCCCGTCCCCCGCTGCGTAGAGACTGGGACCGGCATCATGAATGGCTACTCACAGATGAATTCTGGTACCATATCAGACATTGGAATAGACGATTCCTTGGCCGTGACCCATTTTTTCGCCAAGGACAGAAATGCGATGGAGTCGCATAGGGGAAAGGTGGGAGGACTGCCATTCCTTAGAGAATGGCTGGACGGGAGCCTTCCTTTCGGGATGATGAAACCCCCTTCGGAGGTAAAGCAGTTCGTCGTAAGCAGCGTTAGCAAGGACTTGAAGGCCCGTCAAGCCCCGCTCCTGCGGCTGTGGGTGGGGCACGATTACGGGCTGATAGTCCTGATAGAGACCATCTTTGGCGGACGATTCAAGGAGACCAAGTGGATACCATATCTGGACGGCATAGTGTTTTACTTGAGCAGAGAGGGGGTTCTCACCGCAACTTGGGACGGCGAAATTGCAAAACTAAACGCTTGAATGCGAGCCGGATTTGCTACCCATGCGTGGCGGGCCGTGCCGGGCCCGCTAACAATAGCCACGTTTGAGCGTATTGTGTCAGAATGAGGCGGAATTATGGTCTAACCGTTTTTTCCACTAGCCGCGTACCCAATTGTCTGAGTTCGATTTAGGCCCCGACCCTTGAGAGGCCGCAGGAGGGACCTCAAGCTTTGACAGAGGCCTTTGGGAACAAAGTGCCGTGAAAGGAGCCTCTACTGCGCTGCCGAGATTCGGGCGCCTGGGACTCCCTCAGTCCCTGAACCATCCAGGCTCGGGGCATATTTTTATGTGACCGTCGTCAGAATAATTGGCAGGCGAAATTGCTTGTCCAGGTATGTCATGGCCTATGACGCGGATTGCGGGCCCTGTGCGAAGTTCAAGCAGGTCGTGGCCATCTTAGACATTCGCCGGAAGGTCGATTTTGTCCCGCTGGACATAGCTGATGCATCAGGATTGCTAGACGCAGTGCCCCGCAATCTCCGATACCGGTCCTTTCATATTGTGCTCCCAGACAGAAAAGTTCTCAGCGGAGCCAATGCGCTCCCAGAACTGATTAGTCTGTTCCCGGCCGGGCCCGTCTTTTCAATGATGATGACCGGCGCTCCCGGAGGAAAGGGCACGATGACTTTCGTATATTTGGTCTTCGCCAGGCTGCACAACCTGCAATCCTGCAAATACAAACAATCTCCTGCTTGGCTAGGAAAGGTTCGTCAGACCTTAGCAACGAAATTCGGTCGAAGCTCCCATCTTCAGCCCCTTCAAGTCAACGCTTTGTAGCATCTCTGCTCAGGGATTCACTAGCCAACACGGGTTCGAAACCATCGAGGCATGAACCCGCGAAATGGAACCCTTTCTGGCGCCATTTTTGCATCAAATCCTGCCGGGCCCGCCAAACTACCTGGAAGTAGACTGCATGCGCTCATTAGGGGTTGAAACACGCTCTATCTAGCCGGATGCCCGCGATTACCTAGATTTCTCGGCAGGTCAAGGGGTCGAATCCCTTCCGGCCCAATAGTATATTCTCAGCCTGATTGGATTTCGTGTCGTTCTCTCGCGAGAGGGAAAGGAGGTCTGGACGGAATGAAAGAGATGCAAAAAGGGTATGAATTCAGCTTCGCATAGTTATCGGTTTCTTGTATTCTTCGGCCGCTTTTTCCATCGACTTTCTGGCAAGCGTCATATCGAGCTTGATCGTCTGCTTCACCACGTCGTTCTCCTTGTCCAGCTTGTACAAAGTTGCCCTTCCGATCTCTCTCGTTGGCTTAACAGCCCCGGACTTCGCCAACTGCTTCCAGTACTTGAAAAACGTCACACGGCTCATCGCCAGATTCTTCGCGATCTCGTTCTTCGAGTAGTCAGAGAGTGGGTTGTCCAGGAAAAAATCAATGATTCGAAGCGTTGGGCTCGCTCCAAGGTATTTCAACAACAATGTCTCGTCAGGCTTGTATGTCATTTTTCTCCCTGTAACTAACTAACCTGGCGAGTATTTAAATAAGAACCTTCGAAGTATCATAAGTGAACTTATGCTTTCTGACGATGATATCAAGGCGACACTCCTGTTCAAGCTCCACAAAAGAGGAAACTGGGGAGCAAGTCATACAGCTCTCGATAACCTCAAGAAAGGATGGAAGGAATCAGAACTCGGAAAGCACGGACTGAAGCGTGTGGAGCAGATGGCGAAGCAGCTGGTCCGTCAGGGTGCAGTAGTTCCCAAGCCGACATCCTACGGTCTACAGGTCTCGCTCAACCCGAGGCAGAGCGAAGAGATAATGGCGTTCATGAGGAGATTCTTTCCTGACGCATAGGAGCTTCCTGACATCGATTCGAGCGAAAGCATGAATGAGCGAGACAAGCCGACTCCTCGGGAGTTCGAATCCATTGAGGCATGAACCCGCGAAACGGAACCATTTCTAGCACCATTTTTGGTGCGGAAACTGCCGGGCCCGCCAAAAACTTAAGACACAGTGTCTTACGCAGAGTAAGACATGCCTACCATTACCGTCCGGGTTTCAGATGAAGAAAAGAAGAGGCTCCTCAAACACGGAGCGCTTTCAAAGTCGGTCAGAGAGGCGCTCGAACTCTACTTGAGCACGAGGAAGTCTGACGAGCTCATCGGAAAGCTAGAGAAGCTCCAACGGAGTAACGAGATTAGGACGACGACCGCCGAAGAAGTCAGGCGAATTAACGAGGACAGAAGACGTTGAAGGTTGCGGACAGCAGCTACATAGTCGAGGGGCTTCTTAGGCGCAAGGAACTGCTTGAAGAGGACATTCTGATTACGGTCGACTTGGCCCTGTATGAAGCGGTCAACGCAGTGTGGAAGCATCAATTCCTGATAAAAGATCTGGGCGACGGGGTACCCTACGTGTCCATACTCTATGGGTTGGTAGAATCGGGAAGAATTCGGGTGATTCGTCCTGGGGAAGAACTGATGAAGCATGGATACTCTCTGGCGGCCAAGAGCCACCGCTCGATATACGACGCGATATTCATCGCTCTAGCGCTAGAGCTAACCTCAGACCTCGCTACGTTCGACAAGCGCCAGGCCGAGCTACTGCAGAAAGAGATTGGAAAGTGAAATCCACTTTCAGAACCTGTTCAGGCGCGGGCCCTGCCGGGCCCGCCAACTTTTCACGCTCAATTAGACTGTCAAAGCCGGATTCGCAATCTCGCAGCCGCTCCCCTTAAATCCTACCATGGGCAAGTCCGATTTATGTCGGAGCGGCTAAGGTCGATGAGGGTAGTATCGCCCCCCGGCGAAAAGGTCTTCGACCTCTACCTCACGGTCGAATCTCGCCCTTCGATTCTTGCCAAGATTGCCATGATATTGGGCGAGAGGAACATCGATATTCTCGCGGGAGGAATCGAGTGCTCGGACGACAAGAAGACGGGGTACGACCTCTTCTATCTGGAAATGGCCAACGCAAAGGTGACTCCAGAGGAGCTTCTGAAGACCCTGAAGGCCCAGAGCTTCGTCAAGGAAGCGGAAATCGAGCCTCAAGTCTAGCGTCAGGGCTCGAGTGCTGAGCAGAGCGAGATACAAAATGTGCGCTCTCTTTGCCCCTGTGAATGTGAATTTGGTCTTGACTGCAAATACTACCTTTCACTTGCCACACTTAGCAGTTCGGTTTCCCCGAACTAGGATGCCTTGAGCCGTAGGCGGCGAAGCGGAAGTCCAACTCTAGCTGCAGTGATTCTCCCCTAAAATTTCTTGCGGCGGTTAGATCTCTTTCAGGGGTCTCCTGGAGTCCTAAGGTCGATTTCTCAAGGTAGGCTGCGCCTACTGAAAAGAGAGAGTTAGGTGCGGTCGCAGCGAATTTGAGACTCGAATTGCTCAGCCTCGGATTCGCTTAATTATCTAATCGCATCCTGCCGGGCCCGCCACCGTTCGAGTCCAAACCCTTCGTTGCTCTCGAACTCTCTCTGCTGGGTTCGAACCTCAAGCTGACCGAAAGGAGCTGGCTATGACCTGAATTGATGGACAGACTTCAGCTTCGTTTACATCGTGCACATTGCTTATTCTTTATGAATGATACTCGAAAGACGTGAATGTTATGGAGGGAGATCCAGCATCCGACGATTTGTCGGAAGATGATAGGATAGTAGCGGCTATGATGGCCGCACGTCCCAAGGTTTGCGTCGTTGGCTTGGGTGGAGCCGGTAGCAACATTGTTTCTTGGTTAAAGGAGAAGGGCATGGCTGGAGGCAAACTCATTGCCGCGAACACCGACGCAGTCCACCTGAGCGTGACAAGAGCCGACAGGAGGATTCTCATCGGTGAGAAGCTCACTCACGGTCAAGGTGCCGGTGGATACCCTGATGTGGGTGAAAAGGCGGCGTACGAGAGTCTTCAGGAGTTGAGAAAGGCGGTTGCTGGGTCGAGCATACTCATCCTATGTGCGGGTTTGGGGGGAGGGACTGGTACTGGCGCGATAAACGTGCTCGCGAAGGCGCTCCCAGGAGAAGGCATCCTGAAAATCGGCGTCGTCACGCTTCCCTTCTCTTTTGAGAGATACAGGTACAAAAAAGCCAGGAAGGGTCTCGAGAAGCTTCGCGAGTATTGCGACACGGTGGTCGCGATCGACAATAACAGGCTCTCCAAAGTCGCAGGTAATTTACCTCTCGAGCAGGCGCTCGGAGTAGCAAGCGACCTGGTCGGCCTATTTGTGAAAGGCATCACTGAGACCATTACCACGGCTTCTCTCATCAACATCAGCTACTCGGACCTGAAGGAGATAATGGAGCGAAGAGGGCTGGCCGCTATAGGTGTAAGCGAATCTTCTGGTAAGGGAAGAGTCGAGAAAGCGGCTATGAAGGCAATAGAAAGTAGGCTCCTGGACTTGCGCGATGCGTCGAAGTCGTATGGAGTGCTAGTGCACGTAACGGGGGGAAGCGACCTAAGGCTTGAGGAGGTCATAGCCGCGGGCGAGAGGATAACGACAGCTCTCCGACCAGGAGTGAAGATCGTCTGGGGTGCTAGGGTCGAAGAGAACATGCACGGAAGGGTCAGGGTGATGGTGGTCTTGACCGGGGTCGAGGGTGTGTTCGCAGGCTACCAGCGGTCGCGCTTCGCTAGTCTTCCTAAAGTCTGAGCCGACATCCCCGTCTCATCTAAGGTTGGAAATTCAGAGTCGGCCAATCGAAGAAGCTTCTCGGGCGTTTGAGAGAGCCGATTCCATGGCCGAGTTTGTAGTCATTTTGATGCGGCGACTTGACGGCTTGCCCGCCGCGTGGAGCCCGGGACTCCACATTGAGAATCTATTCAGGGGTGGGCCCTGTCGGGCCCGCCAAAACACCTAGTATTTCACCCTCCGTCGTGCATTCGACCGGGCAAGCAGATGGAAAAGCAGAATTACTCGGGCGACCTATCCTCGGGATGGCAAGAAGGTTATGGAAGGGTTCGAGGAGGTCGCCAAAGCATCCGAAGTTCCCGTGGGCTCCATGAAGGTGGTGAAGGTGAGCGGCATAGATGTAGTGGTCGCCAACCTAGAGGGCGAAATGTATGCCGTTGCGAACAAATGCACGCACGTGGGCGGGCCTCTTGGAAGGGGAAAGCTCACAGGTTCCGTGATCCAATGCCCGTGGCACGGATCTAAGTTCGACATGAAGACTGGGGAAGTGGTAGCTGGTCCGGCACAAAAGCCCGAGCCGACCTTTCAGGTCAAAGTCGAGGATTCGGCGGTCTGGATAAAGAAGCCTTAGTGCGCCCCTCTCGTTCGCCAGGACAATTGCGGGGAATCTTCCAGGATTCTACCTTCTAGCTGCGTTTTTGCATCAAACCCTGCCGGTCCCGCCAATAATAAGCTCATTATGAACTTTGTTTGGCCGTAATTGTCCAAAAGGAGTCATCTACGAATGATGAACCACCCAGTCCGATTCAATCTCTCAAAGGACTTCCGGACCCTATTCTCAATCCTGGGAATCGTCACCCGGGTTTTAATCGCTCTTGCGATATGATCGCTAGTGACCTGATATGTCAACAGACACAGAAAGAGAAATCGAGAGAGAACGGACGTCCGACACTGGCAGAAACGAGTCCAGGGCCGGAGGGGGCAGGGAGAGGGCGACGGTCTTCAAGTCCAAGACCGGCGTCGCGGTCGTCGAAGCGACGGTTGCGAGGCTAACCGGAGGCGGGAAGTTCGTCGTCCAGCCGATCGGCGGAGACGCTGGCGTCGAAGTGGGCGACCAGGTGATCATCTTCATCCTGGACAAGAAGCTGCTCGGACGCAGCGCGCTGCTCGCGACCCAGACCTCGGCTCACACCTGAGTAGATCAGGTGCTCTACTCAACGTCTTGAGATTCGGAACACAACAAAACGCAGAGGCGGCAGGATGACTGCGGCGAAGACACGCGCAGTCGAGACACCCGGAGGGAAAGGGCTCGTCAAGAACCGTCGAGCAGGAAAAAGAATAGTGAGGACCTAGGTCCGGAGACAAGTTGCGGTGACATCAGGGACTGCGCCGTACTCTGGCGTCCTAGCTGGATTATTCCCGATAGAGAAAGCCATAATCCTTGCTCAGAACTAGCGGAGATCGGATAAACCAATGCAACCCTCGAAGCCTCACCTGGCCTTGGATGGACACGCACCTCGCGGTCATCTCTTCTGGGAAGATTTCTGCCCGTCGAGCGAGGGCGAACCTTCTTTGTCCGCTCGCCTGTAGTACCTGACTTTGATCGCGTCTAGGGCAACAAGGTACACCAGCGCCAGCCCTACGATGACCGCAAGGTCTCTCAGAGCCAGAGGCGTGAACGAGAACAGGCGAGCCGTGAAGGGGATATAGGGGAGGGCAAACGAGCCGAAGAACGCCAGCAAGACGGCTGCGGCTAAGAGAAACGATGGCCTCACGCCTCTCCAAAAGTAAGAATGGTTCCGTATTGAAACGATGACGATGAACTGAAGCAAGGTGAGAAAAAGAAACATGCCGGTCTGCACGAAAGGCAGCGACCGGGAGCTGACGAGCTCAAAGTACAGCAGCTCAAAAAGCGCGGTGCACGAGCCGAGCACCAGCGAGATCGACATCAGCGACCGCGTGTTGTACTTCTCCGGCCTCATGGCCTCCTTGGTGTCTACGCGGTCGGAAGCGATGGTGATAAGCGGGACATCGGTGATGAGGCTGGTCAACAGCAACTGCACGGGGAGCAACGGCAGGTTGAGCGAGAGAAGGTAGAGGATTACGAGCGCAAACAGGTTGCCGAAGTTCCCCACCATGGTGTACTTCAGGTACTTGTCGATGTTGAGGAAGATGGTTCGCCCCTCTTCAATGCCGTTGATGATCACGCCCATGTCTTGGTCCAGTAGGACGATGTCGGCACTCTCCTTCGCCACGTCCGTCGCGCTGTCCACCGCGAGAGCGACGTCCGCCATCTTGAGCGCCGGCGCGTCGTTGATCCCGTCGCCCTGGTAGCCGACGACGTGGCCGCGCTTGAGGGCCTCGATGATCGCGAACTTCTGGGCGGGGGAGACGCGCGCGAAGACGTCGCAGCTGTCCGCAACGCGCTGCAGCTCTTCGGGAGGCATCTTCTCCAGCTCATCCCCGGTGTGCACCTCGCCTCCCAGTCCAATCTGCCTCCCGATGTACGCCGCGACCTCCTTGCTGTCTCCGGTCAATATCTTGACAGCCACCCCCAGGGCTTTCGCCCGCTCGATGGTCTCTTTCGCGGTTGGCCGCAGCGGGTCGGCGAGCGTCACGAATCCCAAAAAAGTCAGGTGCTGGTCGTACTCCGGGATGTCGATGGGCCCAGAGACAGGCAGCTCGCGATAGGCCAGGGCGAGGTCGCGCAGCCCTTGCGCGCCGTCGCTGGTCACCTCCGCCAGATATCGCTCCTTCTGCGGCCCCTCGCAATCGCTGACCGCCAGCAGCGCTTCGACCGCGCCGAGCACCACCAGATAGCGGGCGTGCGAGCTGGCATCTTCGATGACCATGCAGCTCCTGCGCGTCTCTGGATCGAAGGGAAGGGCCTGGACCTGCAGGTACGCCTTGGCCTGCTCCTGTATATCGGGCGGGATGTAGGCGAGAAAGGCCAGATCGAAAGAGTCCTGACGCGCTACGCCCGCTCCGCTCAGGGACTTCACGGTGGCAGCGGCGAATCGTTGCAAGCGCAGAGGGTCGTCCGCCACGATCTTCTGGATGCTCATCTTCCCCTCGGTCAGCGTTCCCGTCTTATCGGTGCAAAGCAGCGTGACGTTGCCGAGGTCTTCCAGCGAGGAGAGCCGTTTGACGACCACCTGCTTCTTGGCCAGGTGCATCGCCCCGGTGGAGAGGGTCGTCGTGGCAATCACCGGCAGCGCTTCCGGCACGGCGACGATGGCCAGGGCGACGACGAACAGCAGGAACGCCGGCAGATGGGTGAGATCGCGCGTGAGCAGCAGCTTGGCCAGAAACGTGAACGCGAGGGTCACGAGCACGACCCGAATCAGCAGGGAGCTGAAGGATTGCAGCGATTTTTGGTATTGGGTCACCTTGCGCGTGCGCGTCGAGAGGGAGGCGATCTTCCCAAGCTCTGTCCCATCGCCGATGGCGTAGACGACGGCGGTGGCCTTCCCCTTTTCGATCACGCTGCCGGTGAAGAGCAGAGACGCGTCGCCGCTGGATGTAATCTGGGGTGCTCCGGATCTGGACCGCTTTGGTGACGGGCACTGATTCCCCCGTCAGTTGCGCTTCGTTGACCTGCAGACCCTCCGCCGTGAGCAATTTGCAATCCGCAGAGACGACATCCCCTTCTTCCACGAAGATGATGTCGCCCGGCACGAGCTGAGCCTGGTCCAGCTGCACTGTCCTGCCATCTCGCCTGGCGGACACTCGTTTGCTGATGAGGGTGGAGAGCTTCTCGACGGCCCGCTCGGATCGGTATTCCTGCGCAAAGCCGAGCAGCGCGTTGATCACCAGGATGACGGCGATGATGATGCCATCGGAGAGATCGCCAATGGCAAAGCTGACGATGCTGGCAACGGCCAACAAGTAGATCAGCGAGCTCTTCAGTTGCCTTCCGAGGACGTCCAGAGCCGTATGCCGGGTCTTCGTGAGGACGTTGAGGCCCGAGGTCGCGCGATGGCTCTCCGCTTCACTCTGACTCAAGCCCTCGACCGAGGTGTGGAGCTGCTCGAGCGCCTGTTGCACCGGTAGCGCGGCGATTGCTTCCTTGTCCACAGTGCCATCCCTACGGACAGTTCCAAATATGAACCTCCCACCCAGAGTATAGCCTACTGAGCTGGAAGGGATTCAACCAATTATTCGGATGTTCGGCCTAGGCGCCCAGGATGTTGTACACCAGTTCGCAGGATACGTCTTCCTGGGGGTTCATGGCAGCCTTCTGGTCACTTTCGCTGAGGCGGCTTGCTTCAGGAAGATGCTCGGGAAATGTGGCGCGAGTTCAATAGCTGGCGTGAGCCGGCCGTCGGCCCTGCAGAAGTAGACCGACGCGGCAGTGATCGAGCCTCTCTCCAGGCCGAGTCTCTGACAGAAGCCACAGCGGCTCCAGGCCAAGCCTTATAGAACGAGGCAGCAGGCGTGTTTTCGATGGAGCGAAAGAAAACAAAGAGGAAGGCAGGTGGCGTGTATGGGAGCGCCAAACGAGACGTGAGACAAATCGTGGAGTCCAAAGAGGCGCATCAGCTAGGCGCGAAAGCGAAAGAGACCATGAATAGTGCGGGGCGGGGTGCGAAGAGGGTCATCGGGGCCCCAGGGAGTGAAGGATGCAGGAAACACTCTGGCAAGAGATACGAGAGGGTTCGCGAGCGCAATATATGATGCGGCGCGCGGGAAAAAGTCCGAAGAAACGCAACCCTCGCGGAAGCGGTCAAAGAAGCGACAGTAACTCCTGGCCAATGAAGCCCTGCAGTACGTAGGTCCGTAGACGGCTCGAACCTGGAACAGCTCAAGGGTAAGATTGAGCAAGCCGAAGGAAGGGCCAGTGCATAGACAGGCAAGGCGACAAGAAACTCCTAGTGACACCTTTGGGATAGGCTGAGACGCTTGCTGTTGTTGTAGACTTATATCTGATGCAACACCTTACTTCTGGTATGGAATTCTGCAAGAACTGCGGGGCCTCAAAGGGTTCTGGGGGAGGACACTGCCCGAGTCAGCTCCTCGGAGGCTCACACCAATTTGTCACCGGTAACCAGAAGATGGCGTGCAAACACTGCAACACGCGCGTGGGTGGAGAAGGCAGCGCCTGCAAGACTTTCAACCGCGCCCACGAGTTCGTGTGACGCCGAGACATACTCGCCATCCCGTTGGCTTGGTCCGAAGCCCGGGAGTTCCCGCGAGCCGCTCCGA
The DNA here is from genome assembly GCA_963799775.1 of uncultured archaeon. Classification (GTDB taxonomy): domain Archaea; phylum Thermoproteota; class Nitrososphaeria; order Nitrososphaerales; family Gagatemarchaeaceae; genus Gagatemarchaeum. The sequence continues at coordinate 1,222,126 of CAWCYD010000003.1, read as the reverse complement.
AACCCCAGACTGCTGGAATCGGATGGCCGGGCTAGAATCCTGTCGGGCTCCAGGGAGATATTTCACTTGGTCCGGTGTGCGTGCCAGACATACCTGATCGAGATGTAGTACACGAGCGGATAGGTGACTACTGCCCCTACAATCGAGCCTAAGAGCGGAGAGATTTCGAGAGTCGCCAGGAGGATAAGCTGGACCACCACGATGCCCGTGTTCCCGATCCCGCTCACTGCCTGAAACTTCACAAGTCTCCTGAACCTGCTCGCCCCTCCGCCCTTCTCACCTTTCGGCACGTGGATCGTGATCCTTTCGTTGATGAGGAAGGAAGCTGAGACGCCGATCAGGAGCGAGAGAACATCCAACGCTAGGAGCGCCGGAGAGGAGAAGCTCTCATGCGGGATGCTCAGCTTCCCGAAGAAGACGAGGAGTCCGACGGTCAGGACGGCCTCTGTGACCACAAAGCCCGCCACGCCGGCAATCGCGAACCTTAGCGTCTTCACGACGCCGTATCGCGTCTCCAGCTTCACGACCTCCTTCTCGACTCCGACCGCGCTCAGGCCAGGTGCCTTGCTCGCGCTCTCGACCGAATCCGTCGGGGGGGTCTTGCCTGAGCCTCGAGTAGCTTTGCGGAGGAAGAATATGAAGAAGATGCCGGTTATCCCCAGAAGTGCCTGGTAGGTGGCGATCCGCCACAGGACGATCGGGGCCCAGGAGGAGAATCCGTAGACCGCGGTGAGGTAGGACTTCATCGTCAGTTCGGTGATCCCCGCGCCGCCAATCGACACCGGGATCTGGGCGATGGCGACCACGCCGTAGGCCGCCAGCGTCGACGAGACCAGGTCGATCTTCAGGCTAGACGCGTTCAAGATGATCCACAGGGCGGCGCCTACCAAGAAGTCCTCGACGATCGTAAGGATGACAGCCTTGACGACGACTGGGAGGTTCTGCCTCCTCGCAATCTCGCGGGCCGAGAGTGAGAAATTCAGGGAGCTGACGACTGCACGCAGATAGAGGTCGTTCGCTCTAGGCCCCCCTACGAGGTATCGTGAAAATGTGAAGACAAAATGGGGGACGTGGATGCCTTTCACAGCCGGGATTATGAAGATGACCGTGTACCCGACTATCAAGACCATCGCGACGAGGAATATCGACGACCCGAGGGCAACCGACCCCCTCGTGATGGCGTACACAGCGGCGATGAGAGCGAGACCGGCGCCGACGTAGATCTCGATCAGCACCTGGAAGTAGCAGATCGCGAGAGCCTTTCCGCCGTCTATTCCCTTCCCTGTAAGCCAGGAGGTGAGTATGAAAAGGCCCATGCTAGTCGCCGGCGTAGAGAGCGAGACGAACTCGCTCGCGACCCTTGTGAGCGCCAGCCCACTGATGTCGGGCTTGGGATTCCCCGCGAGACCGAGCGTCACCACCCGAAACCTAATGACCTGGACCAGCAGCTTGGATGCGCAAACCCCAGCGGCGAGGGCGAACGTGAGGTAGCCGAGCTTCGTCAGGTCCGAGAACTTCACTCCCGAGAGTATCGAGATCGCGATTACAACGCCGGAGGTGAGGAGCAGCCCAAAGGCGATCCATTTCATCACCGACTTCGGGAGCTGATACTCGCTCGATGGTTTCGTTTCTCCCAAGAGATTGCAGACCAGCGGGCAAGAATTAATTTAAGGACAGTGTATTTTCTGCGCGGAAATGCAAGGTCGGAAGAATCAGGCCAAGCCAAGCCCACTTGGCTCAGTTCGGCGAGGCCTGAGCGCAGATATGGAATCGAATCATACGAGCTGAGTCAATGACGGAGAAGTGGGGTCCTCGAGGTGCTGCAGCGCATAGATCCCGGTGTGAGGCTTCACGCCGAACATCAGAACGGTGCCGTCTCTGACGAAGAGCTTTGCGTAACTGGAGCTTATCGAGAGGATGCGCGACCTGATGGGCGAGTCCTTTGCCAAGAAGAGGATGTGCGCGTCACGCGACTGCTGGAGCGTGATTATCTCTTGGGACGTCACTTCGAGCAGCGAATCCAGGTCCGAGGCGAAAAGGTTCTCGAGGGCGCTGACGGACTTCACCAGCAACACCGTCTTGTCAACAGACTTCTTCCGCAGCCTGGTCGTCTCATTGGTGACCTCTTCGTGGATCTCCCTGGGCGTGGCTATCTTCGGCAGGTTTGTGGTCTTGATGTCGCTTGTCCTCAGTATGTTGAGAGTGCTGAGCCGGTCTCTCACCGCACGTTCGCCAGCGCCCTTGGCCAAAATCGCGCTGGTCTCCTCGTCGTTTGCGCCTGGCAGCGGGAGAAGTATCGCGCTCCTTCCCATCAATAGAAAGTTGATGATGGGGGGATACCCGATTGCCCTTAGAGCGGTGTAAGGGACATTCTCATCGTATTCGATGGCCAGGGTGCTCCCAGGGATCATGCCCCCGAACAGCCCATCAAGGGCCCTGCTCCCAAGAGAATAGGTTTGACCCATGTCCCGCCTCTGAGCGAACTTTCTCATCTTCGAGTAGTCCGGGAGGATGTATGGCCCGAAGAAAGTGAATTTTCCCTCCAGGAGCGTGAAGATATACTTGTGCTGGGGTATTATCGTCCCGCGCAGCTTGTGAATGATGAACTCTCGCACCGTGCGGTCTTGCTCGTCGGCGCTCACCACCTCGACGATCCCGTCGACGAGGTAGTCTATGGTGGTGGCACCGGGCTCCTCGCTGACAAAGATGAACTGAGCCCCGGAGTTGTTCGCGAGCGCCATCAGAGTCTTCTCCGCGCGGAGCCTCTCCTTCTGCTCCAATTCCTTCGCGAGAGCATCCCAACTATCAAAGACGATCGTCGTGATCTTCTTGGGCTCCGTCAGCTGCATGACAAAGTCCAGCACCGACGTTGCGTCCTCGAGCCTGATGTCCAGAAACTCTTGATTGTCTATGGTCTCCTTCATGGCAGGTAGGTGCGTCTCGAGGAGCCCTTTCGGAACCCTCGAAGAGATGAACGCGCCCTTCCCCGGGCCTGCGGCCTTGAGAATCTCTAGCGCGACGGTCGTCTTCCCCGTGCCCGCGACCCCCTTGATGAGCAAGGTGTTGATGGGGCCCTTCATGAATTGCTTCAGGCCGAGGACTGTGGCGATTCTTGTCTCTGCCAGCTCGGACAGCCGAGAACCACCTACGTCCGCCTGGACGGAAGAATTCGCCGCGAGGCCTTTCTTGGGCGTCAACGTTTCGCTCCCTTCTCGACCGCGCGCATGGTCGCATCGAAGTCGAAAGCGCCCTCTATATCCAAAAGATCTAGCGACCACTTGAGCCTCGTCGCAAGGTCCTTCACAATCGCCCTTTCCAGCGACAGCGTTCCTTGCGCGCCGAAAAGCGCGACCAGCTTCTTGTGGAACTCGCCCGGTTCGGGAAGGCCATGGGCCATCTTCATGTGGAACAGGACCGCCGCCGTCCCGCTCTGACCCAGGACCTTGTCCAAGCCACCGTGTACCGCGAAGTTGAACGAGGTGGCAAAATCTTCATCCATTTTACGGTTGGTGAAATACCCCCGAACTTAAACGAATCTAGCGCGTCGATATTCAAGCCGTGGGTCTCACTTGCCGCTCTCCGTGGTGGGGGCATGACCTGTGGAAGCTCCCTTGACAGGCCCTTCGACTCCGACGGGACGTGCTTTGTCGGATCCTGTTGCCTTTCGCGTGAAAAGAAGAAACGCGACCCCAGAAACCGCCAACACGACCTGGAAAGTAGCGATCCTCCAGAGGACGATTGCCGCCCAGGAGGAGAATCCGTAGACCGAGGAGAGGTAGAGCTGCATGCTGAGCTCCGTGACTCCAGAGCCCCCTATGGAGACCGGGAGGGCGGCGATCGTCAGCACGCCGAACGCCGCGACGGTGGCTGAGAATATGTCGATCTTCAAGCCTGCGGCATTTAGCACCAGCCATAGAGCAGTCCCCTCTAGGACGTCCTCAAGGATGGTCAGCCCGACGGCCTTGACCACCACGGGGAGGGTTCGTCTGTTCATTATCGTCCTCGCCGCCACTGAAAAGTTCAGGGAGCCTACGACGGCGCGGAGATACAGGGCCCTCGCCCTCGGGGCACCCAGCAGGAGAGACGCGATGCTGAACACGCGGTGTGGGGCCTTGAGAGACCTGATGGCGGGAACTATGAAGACGAGGGTGTACCCGACAATCAGGACCGTCGCGACCACAGCGATTGATGATCCGATGACCACCGCCCCCCTCGACAGCGCGTATGCCGCCGCGATGAGCGCAAGACCGGAGCCGACGTATATCTCTATGAGCACCTCAAAATAGCCGATCCAGAGAGACTTGCCGCCTTCCACTCCCTTTCCAGAGAGCCACGCGGCACGCAGGACGGGGCCGCCGACCTCCGAGGGCGTCGACATCGCTATGAACTCGCTGCTCATCCTGGCGATCGCCGCTCCGCTCAGTTCGGGTTTCGGGTCGTCAGCCAGGCCCGCCGCTATGACTCTGAACCTCAAAGTCTGGACGAGGAGCCTCGCTACGGACGCCGCGGCCGCCAAGCCGAACGGGAGGTAGCCGAGCCGCTCAAGGTCAGACCAGGAGACGCCCGAGAATATGGTGATAGCGATAACAATGGCCGAACTTAGCGTCACGCCGACGGCGACCCACCTCAGGACCGACCTGGGCAGCCTGTAGTCCGCCACCGGTTTCTCGGTCTCCATCATCTACCCAACCCAGACCGGTGTTTTTGACATTTGGGAAGATGCTTGAGCGGCGCCTCTAACCGCATCGTAGATGGCGCCGTCGACTCATCCTAGTCCAACTCAGACCATGTAGCTCGCGCTCATACGATGCTTTCAGTCGGCGCGCCCAAGCCTAAGGATTTCAGGAGATGACGGAGTTGTGTCTGGGCGTCTAGGGCTCGGCGCAGGACTCTGTCAACGCGTGCCTCATAATCGTGCTAGGGTCCATCGAGAGTCTTCTTGAGTCGCTGAAGCATTCTTTGTAGCTTCGACAGCTAGTCCCTGCGCCTTCCGAGGAGCATCCCAATCACGAGTCCTGCGGTGACCGCGATCCCGACTGCAAGCAGCGGGTGCTCACGAACCTCTTTCCTGCCGGTCTCAAGCTCGTCGTCGACCATCGCGTGAATCTCTTCGAAGTCGCTTTGCAGGTCCAGCTTCAGCTCCTTCAAGGCGTTCTCAACCCTCTCGACCGTCTCGGGTCCTTTCTCTTTGAGCTCGGCACTTATCTGATCGATCCGCTTGTCAAAATCCCTTCGGGCTTCTCTCAGGGATCTTTCTGCTCCGTCTCTCGTGACTTTCTCTTTGCCGGCCATTACTACCAACAACTTCAATGGTGAAGTGCCTGATTTTAAGGGGACGTATTTTCTGCAAGGAAATGTAATGCCAGAGGAGAAAGGTTCGCGCCGCGTGCTGACTGGGCGCCAGCACAATGTGGGAATCTAGTCGGACTTCAATTGCTTTCTCATGAATGTGAAAAGCACCGAAAGCAGCAGTCCAGCAATGACGGCTGAGATGATGCCGACGATGTCCCAAGCCTCCCACGCCGGCATGGATCTTTCGAGATACCTGACAGACCCGATGAGAATGAATACGGCGGCAGATCCGAGCAGTGTGATCACCAGGGCCAATAGAATACTGATGACTGTGCCTATCATCAGAAGCTTTCGGAGGCGTTTCTTAAGAGCGGCTTCCGTCTCATGCACATACTCTCTGAGAATGGCCTTTATCTCGTGGACTATTGCGTCAGTGATCTTGCTTACGAACGACAACTAATCCCTTGCTCTTTCCAAGAAACTGGTCCTTAGTCTTATCCGAAGAGCAGTCCGATTACGACCCCGACCGCCAACGCGACTCCGACTGACGTCAGAGGTTGCTCTTGTATGGTCGCCCTACCTATCTTGAGCGCATCATCATAGCTCTCGCGGGCACTTTCAAGGCTTTCCCGTGCCTCACTGAGGGTATCTTCCAAGTCTGCTTTCAAGTCCATGAGGGACTTGTCGGTCTTCTCCGGCCCCTTCTCTCTGAGCTCAGCCCTGATTTCGTCAATCCTCCTGTCAAAGTCCCTTCGGGCTTCTCTCAGGGACCGTTCCGCAGCGCTTCTAGAGTGCCTCTCTCTCTGGGACATTGCTAACTGGAACTCGGAGGTGAAGTGCTGATTTTAAGTGGACGTATTTTCTGCAAGGAAATGTAATTCCAGGGGAGCAACGTTCGCGCTCCCTGCGGACTGAGGTTAGACCGGGGCAGATTTGCGCGGGTCTAGAGTCGTCCTGATTTGTGCGAGGGTGAGTTTCTCAGCATCATACTTTATGGTCAAGCTGTCGAGGATGTAGTTGATATGCACCAGGCCGACTCCGTCGAGCGTGCCAGCAGCGCGCCTTAGTCGCTGGGCTCGGCCCGATTCGTGCAGGCCATAAATCTTCAGGATTGCCGTTGCTTCCTGTGCCATATCGCGATCGGAACTCGGTATAACCGGAGCGCGGTGTCTATTGAAGGGCACGTATTTTCTGTAGCAGATTGCAATGTGGAGCGGAGTACCTAGAGTGCCGGTGGGGGGCTGCCGTTCTTCATTCGAGCTCGAAGGAGACCGCGTTCTCGTCCGGAACGAATTTTAGAGTCCTTCTCAGCGGCTCGAAGATCGCCTGCACGAATCGCTGCAGGAAGAGGCTCCCCTTGGGACCGAAATCATGCGTGAGAGTGATACTAGTCTTCCCGTCTCGTGCGACCTCGCTATATTCGAAGAGGTTCGTATGGTCGGCGGTGACCTTGAGATAATCTAGAGCGGTCTCATCTGTGAGCTCTCCCAAGTTGGCCCTGATGTACGTCTTCGGAACGTCCTTGCCCGAAGCGCTTCCGGCCGCGTGTACCGTCTCATTCGTCGCCGCCTCAAGGAGGTGCCTGAGGGTCGACGCCGGCAGCTTTACCATATGAAACCTCTTCATGGGTCGATCGTACTTGGCGTACGCCAGCACAAGCTGATTCAGCAAGGTGTTAACGCTCACGTTCTGCTTTCTTGCGTCCTCTTGAATGGCGGCCAGCGAGGATTCGTCCAATCTGAACGAGGCCGTGGTCGTCTTTGGCTTCATCCTAGCGTAAGGCTATTGGGATTCGCAACTTATTTGCTTAACGTCATGCTAGTTCGGGGTCGTTGAAGGCGATCCTCTTGCATTATAGTAATCAATTGCAAGAAAACACGATTCGTTGCAGAAATTGCGCAAGATCTAAATTCAATATGATGTAGACTACCTTTGCTCCGAAAACGAAGTCCTACAAGATAGGGCAGGTCGGGAAGTATTCATCCTTCTACAGCTTCAGACATTCCGCAGGTTATAGAAGTTGTTGGCAGGAAGAACCACATACCAACAGAAACTCGCTCAGCTCTGAAGAGAAAGCGGCAATGATACCGGTGGGATAGGGCTTTCTTGGTGGACGAACGATCAAGAATTGTCAGACGGCGATGGGAATCCTTTGAGTCGAAGGGAGCAAGAGTGAAAATCGGGCTCATGCCTCGATGAGACTTCGGAACCGTTCCAATGAATCTTAATATATATCGGCGCCACTAATCCAATCAATGGCTGTCGCTGCAGGGAAGAGCCATGTGCGAGGTACAAAGTTCTCCTCGGTTGATAAGAAGATTCTGAAGATTTTCCTCAATCCTCGGGGACCTGAAGGCGAAGTTTCCTCCCGCACGTTGGGAGTAAAACTTGGAATCCCTCGCAGCACCATCCAGCGAAGGCGAAGATATCTTCAACGGACCTATCTGGAACATGCCTACTCCCTTAATCTGGCAAACCTGGGGTTTAGGCGCGTAGATTTGCTGATCTATACTGGAGGCGGGGCCACCCAGGCAATCGCACAAGAACTGTTACGCCGCGACGAAGTTGTGTATGTCGGCAGCTCCATTGGAGAGCACACGATTGATTTGAGGGCAGAGGTGGTCATCAAAGATAATTCAGAACTGCTTGAACTGCTCGAATCGGTGAAAGCTATTGATGACGTAAAAGATGTGATATGGAGCGAGATAGTCCGTGTCATAGGCAAGAAGAGGTCGGTACCATCCTCAATCATCGACAAGCTTTGAAGCCTTTGACTGGTGCGATTCCTCACAAGTAGGACGAACCGCGAGTCATCAACCGAACACATCTTGCTTCAGCTTCATCGGGGAATTTGGGCTTATTGCTCATCCTTGACTCCAGACTTGACCATTCCGCTTCTTTTTTCCTAACTTTTTGACGGCTCGGCTTTTGTAGTGGTTCTCGCCACGTGAGGGGCCCGATGTACAAGACAGGGACGGTTTCGATGAACTCATCCTTCTACAAGTTCCGACACTCTAAAGGTTACGCAGGGCTCCTGACCGGTGGGAAATATGCCACGTCTGGGGGCGCGAGGCGCGTCCTCAGCCTCGCATTAATGGCGACCTTGGCGTTGGCCATCCTGTTCGGCGCCTCCATCCCCGCGGCGCATGCCACTTCGCTTGCGTTAGACGGCAACGCCAAGTACCAGGGCGCTTGCACTCCATTTTGCACCGTTGCTCTGACAACAGGCACCATAAACGACGTGATAATTCTGTTCTTTACCTCCACTATTACTCCTACAGATAATCCACCGACCGTGACTGATGCAAACAGCTTGTCGTGGAGCCTCCGCACGAGTGTTTCCAATACGGGGGGAATATTGTACGAATATTGGGCGGTCTCATCGGGTGTGCTCACTGCCGACACGATAACTGTGACTGCAGTTGTGGCGGGCACCACTAATACCATCTACACCTTCGCAGTCTCGGGTGCGAATACGGCCTCCCCATTCGATCCACACGGCGGCATTCCGGCCACAGTCATGGGTGCATCCACGCCATTCACCCTTGCAATCACGACTACAAACGCCAATGACATGATAATAGGCGCCATTCAGGGATCTTCCACTCAATTCGCCGTGGCTGCCCCCAACACGGAAGTCGATGCACAGTGTTATGGAAGCGCAGCAATATCATGCGTCTCGTATGACGTTGTAAGTTCGGCAGGCACTTACTCCAGCTCGTTTACAAGCGGATGGCCCGCCGCATCAGAACAAATAACTGATGCGTTAACGGCAGGAGCAGGATGGACCTAGCGTCCCAGAATTTCCAACAGGAATCCTAGTCCTAGCGGTTCCGGTCTTGGCAATCTACCTCTTCATGAGGGGGAAGGGAGTCAGTCTCGGCGCACGAACTCGCCTAGCGGACGCATGGGCTCTGACAATGCTCCAGCTCGCCAGCAGTAGATAGACCAACTCGCAAGCGACTCATTTAACAACGTCCTCACGGTAAGTACTTCCCAAGTGGGGGCATCTGGCAAGAACCTTTCATGAGGAAGGAAGAAGGCAAGAGATTGGAGGGCTGGCTTGACTCTAGACGTTCGCTATCGGCTGGCACTATGGCTGGGCATGGCCGCGATCCTGTGCCAGGTGCTCTATCCGCAACAAGTGTCCACTCTCATCTCGTCGCTTGACGGAATATCGCCGTCGAATCTCGGCATCAACTACCCGATAGCGGCGGTCCTCTTCGTAGGAATCTTCCTTCTGCTCAGGTGGCGGGACTTTCGCGGCTTGCTCATGGAGGAGGGCGGCCTCCGGACCAGGCCCCTGGTTAGGCTGGCGGGGCTTTTGCTCACGCTCTCGCCGTTGATATTTCTCCCCCTGCTGAAGAGTTACGAGAACTCCATTTCGGTCGCCGTCTTGCCGGTGTTCCTGGTCTTCTGGGGTGTATCGCTCGTGCTCAACCCGTCAACGCTGAAGATGACTCTACCATACGCGGGGGTGCTTCTGGCGGCGACGCTCCTGGTGGACCCGTTCACCGCTCTCGTAGGTGGGCCGCTGGTCGGCATGGCCTCGCTCTTCAGCAGGGCCATATTGAGCGCTTCCGGCGTTCATTACTCCTACTCTGCGCTCCCAGGGCCCCAAATCCAGTTCTCCTCTCGACTGGGGACGGGCCTGAGCATCGACATAACACCATATTGCAGCAGCATCTCCTCGATTAGCATCTTCCTCCTCGTCGTCGCCCTTATGCACATCGACCTGGGGAAGGACTGGTCGTCAACGACAATGATAGCCGTCTTGGGCACCGTCGCCTTGGTGGTCCTTAACGCTCTGCGGATAGCGGCAATCGTGTGGGCCGGCGTCATCGGCGGGCTACAATTGCTGACGAGTCTCCACGAGGTTATAGGGTACGTCCTCTTCGTTGGTTTCTACGGTGCGGCCGCTTTTGCCTACGTCAGGATTGGTCGGCCCAGGACCACTATCCCAAAAACCGGCGCGGATAGGCGAGCTGGCCGGCCGTCCTTCTGCGTGGCTTTGGCGGTTCATGGGGAGGAAACCGGAAGTGGACTACGTCGAGTTCTTCGCTCTGCTCTTCCTACCCGAGCGACTTTCTAACGAGTTCTTTCCCCTTCTTCGTCAATTTCCAGTTCCCGGGAACAGCGTCCGAAATCAGCTCTGCCTTCTTGAGATCAGCTAGCAGCGAACGCAGGTCCTCGACGTTCGAGGATTCCATCGAGCGCTGCAGTATCTCCGTCTCGCCCATTGGCCAGTTGAACTCATAGAGGAGCGAGAGAACTGCGCCAAGCCACTCGGCGCGCTTGTCTTCTTTCATGCCGACTCTTTTTTCCGGCCCCCTTCTCTATTAGAGTGTTGCCAGCGTAGGTATCAACCGAGGCTCACCCCTTCTCTCATCTTACAATCCATTGCAGAAAATACACGGTATTCATATATCGCGCGTGAGGAATATGGGCCACGAATTAGACATGCCATCAGACGCAGACAAAGAGGTTGAGAGAGAGCGAAAATCTGACACCGGCAGAAACGTCTCGAGGGCCGGAGGCGGCAGGGAGAGAGCGACGGTCTTCAAATCCAAGACAGGCGTCGCGGTCGTCGAAGCGACGGTGGCGAGGCTCACCGGAGGCGGAAAGTTCGTGGTCCAGCCCATCGGCGGAAACGTCGGTGTGGACGTGGGCGACCAAGTAATAATCTTCATCCTAGACAAGAAGCTGCTCGGACGGAGCGCTCTTCTCGAGACGCAGACCGATAAGCACACCTGAGTAGTGCAAAAGGGCGCTATTCAGAGATGCTGGATAGGGGACGATGAGGACTGGCAACATCGTTACTCGGACTCGCCGTCTTATTCCTGGTCATAGCTCTCGTCGCCTATTTGCTCGGCGCAAAGGGAGTAGCAGGTTTGTCGATGGACATCGCCAAGATATTGATTGTCCTGTTTCTCGTTCTCTTCGTCCTAGCACTCGTCTTTGGAATAGTACTCTAGAGGCCAAAAGCACACAGTAGTGGGGGTGAACTCAAAAATGGCAAAGAAGAGCAGAGGCGGCAGGATGACAGCGGCAAAGGCGCGCGCCGCCAAGGCGCCTGGCGGGAAAGGTCCCCGTAAAGAAGCGTCGAGCAGGAAAACGGATAATGAGCACTTAGGACGTGCAGGAGACCGGTTTGCGGCAACGGAACGCTGCCGCAACTCGGTGCTCACTTGACTAGCGTGTTTCTTATGAAACCTAGAGTCCGCTTCTTGCCGTCGTATTTGATCGACACTGTATCCAAGATGTAGTTGAACTCAATTGCGCGGACTCCATCAAGCTTGCCGAGCTCCAGCCCGAGGTTCTTGGCTCGTCCTCGGCTGCTCATTCTGTCGACCCTGAAGATCACCATTGCATCCCCGCTCTTTGATCGCATCGTAGTCCGGTGAATGGCAGGTCTCGAGGCTAATGGGGTGATGGTATTTTTCGTAACTATTTGTCAGAGAACGCGAAGGAGCGAGACGCGGCCTAATTCATGCTCTGTCAGGAGAGTTCGAACACGACGGCATTCTCGTCTGCGGAGAACCTCGGCACTTTGCCAGACCGTGCGAATACCTCCGTCACGTAGTTCTGCAGGAACAGGCTTCCTTTCGCCCCAAAGCCATGCGACAAGGTGACGCTAAGCATTCCGTCGTGAACGACTTCACTGTAGTCGAAGAGTTTGGCGTGCTTGGACATGGCCCTCAGATAATCGAGACAGTTCTCAGGAGTAAGTACACCCCACTTTGCGAGGATGTACGTCTTGGGAACGTCGTCCCCAGCCAGCCTACCGGCTTCGGCTATCTTTTCGTTGGTGGCCGCCTGCAAGACATATCTGAAGGTCGCGGCGGGTAGTTTTATCATCTGGAACCTCTTCATCGGCTGGTCGTAGCTCGCGTACCCAAGTAGGAGCTGGTTCAGCAAGGTATTGACGCTCACATTTTGCTTCTTCGCATCGTTATGGAGTGCGTCTAGAGCCAGCTCATCCACTCTGAACGAGGCAGTCGATGTCTTCGGCTTCGTATGAACCCAACGTTGGTCGGGCCTGCAATTTCTTAAGCATGACGCTACTGTCTATTACTGATGCTCATGTTGCGATAAGTACCCGTTTTGGGTCTGGTTACGAAAAATTACGAATTGTAACAAAGAATACGCCCGGTGTGCCGAATCGAGGGTCAAGCGGCCCGTCACGCACCCAAGACTATCACGACTTTTCCTTTGGCGCGTCCTTCTCCCAGATACCGTAGCCCTTCGGGAACTTCACCTAGCGCAAGTCGTCGGTCGATGACAGGGACTATCTTGCCTGTTTCACAGAGTTCCGCCATAGCGAGCATGTCCTCCAGCCTTGGTCGAACGGCCAAGATGCGCATCTTTCTTCCCGTCGTCCCCCCAATCCATGTTCCCAAGAACAAGATCTGGAAGAGCGCCGATAGAGAACCTCCGACAGCAAGATAGAGCCCGTTAGGCCTCAGCGCATTCTTGTAGGCGAAGACAGACCGATTCGCGACGACATCCAGTATGAGATCATACTGCTGCCCGTTCTTGGCGAAGTCTTCCCGGTTGTAGTCGATGACATGGTCCGCCCCAAGCGAGCGCATGAAATCGAGCTTGCCCCTGTTATCCACTCCTGTCACCTCAGCTCCGTATGATTTTGCGAGCTGCACTGCGAACGTGCCGGTGCAGCCGCCCGCGCCATTGATCAAAACCTTTTGCCCCTGTTTGACCCGTCCTTTGTCGCGAATCCCCTGAAAGGCGATTACCCCAGCCTGCGGGATAGTGGCCGCCGCCTCGAACGTCAGACCGACTGGTTTCAAAGCCAAGGCCTTTTCAAGGACGCAGACATGTTCGGCAAACCCGCCCGCGGGCCCCATCAGGTCTCCGAAGACCTCGTCGCCTGGCTGAAATCGCGTGACCTTTCTGCCAACCGCCTCGACTCGCCCGGCTATGTCCGACCCGAGTATATGGTGCCGAGGTCGTAGAAGCCCTCCGAAACGGACGAACAACGGCGTGCCTCTCAGTCTCTCCCAGTCAGATCTGTTCAACGAGACCGCGTGAACCTTGACCAGAACCTCGTCGTCCTTGGGGGCTGGTTGCGCTACCTCCTTGATTTGAAGAACTTCCGGAGGCCCATATCTTGTGTACACAATCGCTTTCATGGTGCCCGCACCCTCAGAAAGTGCTAGCCGTGCAGGCTGTCTGGGCCCACGGTTATGACCACGTTCCCTGCCTTCTGCCCTGTGTCAACATATCTGTGAGCTTCGGCTATGCGCTCCAGTGGATACTGCCTGTCTATGACCGATCTTATCTTCCCTGACTCTATGAGCTGTCTGAGCATGACCAAATCCTCGGTCTTGTACGACGCCATCCCGCCGATCGCTTTCTTGCTGCCCGAACGCCTCAGCTTTCCGAAAAGCTGCGACAGCCCTGGGTTGCCCATCAGATAGAACCCGTTTTCCTTGAGGGACACTCATGCAAACCGAGAACGATGTCTTGCCCACCACGTCAAAGATGACATCATAGCTCTCACCGCTCTTGGCAAAGTCGTCTTTTGTGTAGTCGATGACCTTGTCAGCACCAACGGAGCGCAACATGTCCAGTTTGCTCGTGCTGTCTACACCTGTCACCTCCGCTCCGAACGACTTGGCTAGCTGCACTGCAACGGTGCCTATGCTTCCTCCCGCACCAACGATCAAGACCTTCTGGCCTCTCTGAATCTTCGCTTCTCGAAGAAAATGTAGCGCATGAAGCCCGCCTAGGGGGATTGCGGCGGCTTCCTCGAAGCTCATGTTGGCCGGCTTTGTTGCGATCAGCCCTCTCGCAGGCAGGCAGTCATACTCGGCATACGCGCCCAAGTGGAGACCGGTGAGGGCGAAGACTTGGTCGCCTTTCTTGAATTGGCTCACGTCTCTGCCGACAGATTCAACTTCCCCGGCAAGCTCTTGCCCCAGTATTCTCTTTCTCGGGCCCCTGAAACCAAATCCTATTCGCGCAAGCAACCATAGCCATGCGGGCATCTTGAACCTTCGAATCTCGCAATCTCCCATCGTCACAGTCGTCGCATGGACTCTTACCCGCACCTCATTGTCCTTGGGAGTCGGCCTCCCCACCTCTCTGAGCTGAAGGACTTCCGGAGGTCCGTACTTTGTGCAGACGATTGCTATCATTCTCTCAGCGGTCTTTAGAGAGAGGGACTGACCGCTCATATCTAAGGAAGCTCCAATTGGGTCTTGGTCGGATACTGCCCTTTGTTACGCAGGGGAAATACTGATGACGACTTTGCCTTGAGCGTGTCCTTGCTCAAGATATCGGATAGCCTCCGCAGTCTCGCTCAACGGGAAGCGTCTATCGATCACAGGTATGACTTTGCCGGCTTCGATGAGATCTCTCATGACGTCCAAATCCCCTTGGTTTGGCTTGTGCATCATGCTGCCCATCTTTTTGTTCCCGGTCATCGAGTTCAGAGGTCCATAGGAGCATAGATTGGAAGAGCTGGGCGTTGGAACCTCCACTCATGACGTATGTTCCGTTGGGCTTTAGGGAGCGCTTGTAATCTGAGATGGGATGATATCCGTTGGCCGCAAGGATCAGGTCGTATTGCTGCCCGTCCTTGGTGAAATCCTCTTTGGTGTAATCGATGACATGGTCAGCGCCGAGCGACCGCACTTTGTCTAGATTCCTCGTGCTACACACGCCGGTCACTTCCGCTCCGAACGATTTGGCGATCTGCACCGCAAAAGTGCCCACACCGCCAGACGCACCATTGACCAAGACCTTCTGCCCCGCCCGAATGTGCCCATGGTCGCGAAGTGCCTGCAAAGCGACGACTCCTACTCTGGGTACGGCCGCTGCTTCCTCGAACGAAATGTTGCCCGGTTTTAACGCTAGCGCACTCTCGGGGACGCACGCATATTCGGCAAAAGCACCGAGACCACACTTGGCCAAGTCTCCGAAAACCTCTTCACCTTGATGAAGCTGCTTCACGTTCTTGCCAACAGCTTCGACCCTCCCCGCGATGTCTGCACCTATGATCTTGCCCTTTGGTTTCAGCAGACCAAAGCCCATCAGGCGTATCAAGAACGGCTTGCCTCTCAGGATATGCCAGTCGCCCGCATTCACGGATGCCGCACTGATCTTCACCAGGACTTCGTTGTCATTGGGAGTAGGTTTGGCTACATCCTCCAACCGAAGAACGTCTGGAGACCCGTACCTTGTGCGAGTGATCGCCCTCATCTTCATCCCGGCATCGACGTTTGCTCGAGTTTCTTGAACGAGCGTTGGGCTCTTCATGGCGCGGGTCTCCAGTCTGGCTCGTTGGTCTGAGTGATCAGCCGACGATTTGGGTTATCTGCTTCGCGATCCCGCTCTCGACGTGGGTCGTCCAGAGGACCTCCCCACCATCGACGAGGAAGACGAGCGGCGAGAAGATCAGCGACTCACCGATTGCTACGGCGGCGTTCTGAAGCCACTTCCCGATGCCGATGTGGACTGAGAAGTCGTTGGGCTGTCCGGAGATGAGTATCGAGAACGCCCTGTTCGCGTCGACGATTCCGCGGAGGACTCCAGCCTTTTGGGCCTGGACGATGTTCCCGATCGGGGCCTTCATCGACTGGGTCTTGTATCCATCAGCCTTGAGCTGCTGCTCTATCTGCTGAGAGAGCGCGTCAAGGTCCTTGTTCTTCCCTTGGAAGCTCAGGTTGAGCCATGCTGCTGCGTCCTTAGGTATCGTTGTCGTGCTGTTAGCGGTCATCATGATCTATCGATGAATTCACTGCGCGGGCGCGCTTAAGGTAGAGGTATTTTTTGTGCCGGATTGTAACTTGCTTGTGGCATCCCAAGTGCTCTCGCACCCAACCGGCCCTTGCAATCCTTTTTCGAGAGCATGTTCGGGTTCAAGTCCTGCCGGGCGTGCCGCAAGTACTTCGCCACAAACAGGCTTGAACTCTGAAACGAGAACTCAGAACTGAGTGTCCTCACTCTTGATGTCTCTTATGACCTGCAATCCATGGGCGCGCACCTCGTCGAATACGGTTTCATCAACAATCTCTTCTAATGCGTATACCGCGTCCTGGCCGTATTTCCCAAGCTCGTCAATCGTCGCAATCGCCCCCTTCGGAGTACGCGCCTTTATCGCCTTCTTCATCAAGCCATCGATCCCGTCATCATGCTGGGCTCTCGGCAACTTTCTCATTTCCTCTGGAGAGCGGACACTTGCGCCGGCTGATAAACGTGTCAAGCCCTATTTGTGCTAGTGTTCTCATCGTTATGCCGCCTTTCTGGCGATCCTTTGACACAACGAGGGCTCCGAATCCAGCCGCGCCCGCCAATCAATCAAGAATTGGACTGCTTAAGGCAGGCCCTAGAAGCGAGCTCGGTCCTCAACTCACCGCTTTCTTCACGAGCGAGGCAATCTTTGCCTCTTCGGCAGCGGTCAACGCCTTCAGCGCGTAGGCGACCGGCCACATCGAGCCCTCGTCGAGGTTCGCCTTGTCGCTGAATCCTAACGTCGAGTACCTCGTCTTGAACTTCTTCGCATCTTGCAAGTGGCAGACGACCTTGTCGTCCTTGGCATACGCTGGCATCCCGTACCACAGTCTCGGCGAGAGGTCTGGCGCGCTGGCTTTGATGATGGCATGGAGCCGCTTGGCCATTGTGCGGTCGGGCTCCTTCATCCCGGCTATCTTCGCGAGCACGGCACTTTCCCCGTCCTTCTCGTCCGCTCTCATCTCCTTGGCGCGCTCCCTCATCGCGGCTTTTTCCTCGTCCGTGAACCCCGTGCCCTTCTGTGCAGGCTTCATGGAACTCTATCCGCCTTCAGAGCTTAATTATGTTTCACGGGCTTGTTCCTTGCGTTTCGGTCAGCTTTTTTTTTGCAGGGCCTGCCCTGACCGGTCCGCCAATCCCGCTGGGCACAGACCTTAAATAATCCCGGGCCGGTGTCTCCACCGAGTTCCAGCGGCGAAAATGGCCTGGAACGGACGTGGAACAGAAGGGAGAACCGTGAAAGCGGTTGCTCCTTTCTTGACTCGCGGAAAGTCTTGATTTTCCCTCAGTCTCACATCAGACAAAGTATACGTTTCCTTACCTAGTCGCTCCTCCCTTCGCATATCTTTATCAGTCCCTTTCGCGGATTTCTCGGTATGGAGTCGCTGGAGAAGCTGGTAATCATCGGGTCAGGGCCAGCAGGGCTCACCGCAGCGATCTACGGGTCCAGGGCCGACCTAAAGCCCGTCGTCTTCATGGGCAGCGTCCCCTTCGGGCAGCTCATGCTGACGAGCGAGGTCGAGAACTTCCCGGGTTACGTCGACCCAATCTTGGGGCCGGAACTGATGCACAAGATGAGGGGCCAGGCGGAGAGGCTAGGCGCCAGGCTAATCCAGGAGGATGTCGTCGCGGTCCGCTTCGACAAGTATCCCTTCGAGCTTACGACGTCTGGAGGACAGTCGGTCCGGGCTCTCTCGGTCATCGTCGCGACCGGAGCGACCCCCAGGCGCCTCAACATCCCGTCCGAGGCGAGGCTCCAGGGGAAGGGAGTCTCAAACTGCGCCGTGTGTGACGGCTTCTTCTTCAAGGGGAAGAGGGTAGCAGTAGTCGGTGGAGGGGACACGGCGATGGAGGAAGCCACCTACCTCTCCAACCTTGTCTCCTCGATACAGGTTATACACAGAAAGGGAGACCTGAGGGCCAGCGCCGCGTTGAAGACCGAGGCGCTCGAGGACCCGAAGATCCGCTTCAACTGGAACTCGGTTGTGAAGGAGATCAACGGAAACGGGAAGGTCGAGGGAGTAACGATCAAGAACACCGAGACCGGCCAAGAGAGCAAGCTCGACGTCGAGGGTGTCTTCGTCGCGATCGGATACGAGCCCAACACCAAGCTCTTCGAGGGGCAGCTCGACCTCGAGCCGAACGGCTATCTCAGGGTGAAGAACGAGACAGAGACGAACGTCCCCGGCGTCTTCGCCGCCGGCGATGTGAGAGACTACAGATACAGGCAGGCGGTCACTGCCGCCGCGGACGGATGCAAAGCGGTCCTCGACGCGGACAAGTTCCTTCGCGAGCAGGCTAGAAGAGGTCCCAGCCTAGTCGTTCTCTAGTCCCGTAATCACCTATACCCTTTATAACAAGGAATACCCGCTTAGATACTCTACAAGTGAGCTTTCGTGTCCCAAGACAATTCTGACATTAGGAACCAAGTGAATGCGAGCAGGGGTCCACAGAAGAACCTCGAACTGCTCATACCGGGCCTGAGGAACTACAGGAAGCTGGACGACCTCCGGGTCGCCGACGACATGCTCCGGAACCAGGTGGCGGACAAGCTCAACGCGGCAAAGGCCAACCTAGAGGACGTGAGGAAGCAGATGTCGACCGCCGGCGACTACTCGAACCTCACGAACATCGGTTCCTTGATCTTCCAATTGCAGCAGATCGCAGGGGAGGTGAGGCACGCAGAGCAGGGCTATTCTGGCTGGGTCGCGAGCATTACGATTGACCAGAACAGGCTGAACCAGCTCTATGACTACGACTATGACTTCGTCGCCTCCGCCTTCGCGCTCGTGGCAGCCACGTCATCCCCCAACTTGGTCTACGACCCAGCCAACGCGGCCTCGGTCATGGCGTCGCTAGCCCGCGTGGGCGCAGCCATCTCGGACTTCAAGCAAAAGTGGGGCGTGAGGATGGAAGCGGTAAAGGGTATATTGGTCAAGCAGTGAGCCAGAAAAGCGAGAAGATAGAAGAATGGTAAACCTCTTCGGAAAGAAGCCCGCCGCAGGGAGCGGCTCGATACCCGCGACCGGAGGCAGCGTCCTCGGCTCGACCACGGTCACCTGGGAAGACCAATACAAGCAGAACAACGTGATGTGGAAGGTCACCCGCAACATCAGGCTCAACGACAACATCGTCGTAAGGGAAGACGAGATCGCCGTCTTTTACAGGGACGGAAAGTTCATGACCTACTTCGACCAGCCCAACAGATACGCTCTCACAGACTTCAACGCCCCGATAGTGGGGAACCTCCTAAAGTTCTTCACAGGAGTCGTCCAGGAGGCTGAGGTCTACTACCTCCAGAAGAGGTACATGGACGGAAAGTTCGGAAGCACCCAGCCCTACCAGTTCACGGACCCGACCTTCGGGATCGTGAGCCTGCGCGTCTTCGGGGAATACAGGTGGAGGGTCTCCTCTCCTGAGAACTTCATCAACCAGTTCGTGGGGACTTTCAGCGTCGAGACCTCCGCCGACGTCGAGGACAGGCTCAAGGAGCAGATGCTGATATTGCTCTACAACGCCCTCGGCAAGATGAAGGGTCAGGGCCTAAAGGTCACCGACCTCGCAGGAAACCTCACGAACTTGGAGCAGATGGTCCTCTCCACCGCGCCGGACAACTTCGGCCAGTACGGAGTCGAGATAAACAAGATCTCCGGGCTGACGATCAGCCTGCCCGACGAGGTCCAGAAGGCAATCGACACCAGGTCCCCAGATGCAGGCCCTCGGGGTGAACTATCTCCAGTACCAGGCGGGCCAGGCGATGACCGAGGCTGCCTCGAACCCGTCTGGAGTCGCTGGAGTGGGGGCAGGCCTCGGAGTCGGACTCGGCGCGGGCGTCGGCGTAGGGGGAGTGTTCGGCCAAGCCATGATGGGAGCGATGGGCCAGGGCGCGACAAGGTCTTGTTCCAACTGCGGCTCGATCATCCCGTTGAACAGCGCCTTCTGCCCCAACTGCGGCGCTGCGCTGTCCGCACCCCAGCAGAGCCAGCAGCAGCAACAGGGCGCACCACAGCCATCGACAGCGCCGGCAGCCAAAACAAAGTTCTGTCCCAACTGTGGGACTGCGATCACAGGGCAGCCGAAGTTCTGTCCCAACTGCGGGACGAAGATGTAAAGGGACTAGAGCAGCATGATTTATTGTCCGAACTGCGGCACTCAGCTTCCCGACGGGGCTGCGTTCTGCTACAAGTGCGGCTCGTCCCTCGCCTCTTCGTCTGGAGGGGCGGGCGCGGCCAGGACCTCTCCAGCTCCTGCGACTCAGCAGAGCGCTGCGCAGGTCATCGCCCCCGCAGGCGCGACCGCTCTAAAGTGTCCCAGCTGCGGCGCTCCGATATCGCCGAAGTTCGGAGAGATGGTGATCACGTGCGAGTACTGCGGCACGGGCATCACGCTGGGCAACCAAGGTTGGAAGGACATCCAGAAGCACACCATGCTCCCCATGAAGCTGACAAAGGACCAGGTCACTTCCGCTATCCGCGATATGATGGACAAGGGGATCTTCAAGCACCATCTCCAGGAGGAGTCGACGCTCGAGGAGATGAGCGCGACCTTCATCCCCTACTGGATCATCCCCGTCTCTGCGAGGACGACAATCGTGGCGATAGACGAGATGCAACAGCTCGGCCAGACCGCGACCAGCGCCGCCCTGATGGGGATCATATTGGGCGGGATGGGCGGAGCGAGGGGTGGCGGCGGCTTTGGAGGAGGTGGAAGGAGAAGGTCACTTCGACATGGCTGGTCTGATCAGTCCGTTCGGCCTGCCGCTCTTCGGCGGCCTGGGGAAGGGTATGGCCCTGGGAGGCCGCTATCCGCGAGCCATGTTCTACGGGATGGGCATGGGGATGGGAGGCGGGGCCAGGAAGACCTACCAGCTAGACCAGAACTACAACTTCCCCGTCGTCGCGATGAAGGGACCATCACGGAGTACCAGCCTCACGACTACACATTCGCGCTCGACGAGAGGGTGTTCTTCGACGTCTCCAAGATAGACAAGAGCATCAAGGTCCTGAACGGGGACATCAGCGAGGACGTGGCCAAGTCCCAGGCAAAGACGCTCGTCGACCAGCTCCAGTCGCAAAAGGCCCACGAGGCTCACCATATGATTCAGCAGATTCAAACGCAGATGGACGTCGATGACGGCGAGCTGCTCCACGTCCCTGTGTGGTTCGTGAGGTACGACCACAAGGGGAAGAAGATGATCTTCGTGTTGGACGGGAGCTCCGGGGCAGCCATCAACAGCATAGGGCTCTAGACCGCTCTAGCGTTTCTTGTTGTAGAGGCGTCCCATTCCAGCGACCGCGACCAGCGCCAGGGCGAGGATCGTCGGGATCGCCAAGGTGAGAGGGAACTCCGGCGTGGTCGAGGTCTGGGTCGACGCACCTGAGATCGGGGCATAGTAAGCAAAGTTTACAGGATTCAACGTCGACTGGCTGCTCTGGGTCACCGAGTTCCCTGCGATGCAGAAGAGGTATCCCAAATCAGCAACACAGGAGCTGGTGTCGATGGCCACCGGGTATTGTGGCAGGTCCGTCCATGAAGCTATCCCGGTCGAAGTCGTCGGACCGAAGTAGGAGTCGGCGCTGCTCAGCTCGCTGCTGTCGAACCCCCCGATGCAGTAGACGTATCCAGAGTATTGAGCGCAACTCGAGGCCGTGAGCGCGGTCGGGTACGAGAGCGTGGCTGTCCACTGCCCTATCCCGGAGGAGCTCAGCGGGGCGTAGTAGACGTATGTCACAGGGTTGTTCTGGTTCGAGTCCACCTCCATCTCTCCCGCCACACAGTAGATGTACCCGGCAGAGGCGGTGCAGGACTCCCTGTCCACCGCGAGCGGGTACTGGGTCGTGCCTGACCAAGAGGTCAGACCAGATGACAGCGAGGCGTAATACGTCGAGCTGACCTCGTCGCCGTTGCTGTCGAACCCGCCGACGCAGTAGATGTATCCACCGTATACGACGCAGGACATCCCGGCGAGGGCGTTGGGATAGGGGGTCTCGCTCGACCAAGCCCCCAGGCCTGAAGAGGAGAACGGAGCGAAGTAGACGTTGGATATGTTGTTAGGGTAGTCCTCTCCGCCGACGCAGTAGATCCCTGCCGTGGCGTTGACGCAGGCTGCGCTGTCCACCGGGGTCGGATATGCAGTCCCTGCGGACCAGGTCCCGATCCCCGATGCGCCGAGGCTGGCGTGATAGACCTGGTTGTGGCTGTTTCCGCCCCCTCCGAACCCTCCTATGCAGTAGACGCTGGATGAGAATGCGACGCACGACTCGCCCGCGAGGGCGAGAGGGTACTTTGTGGTCGACGTCCACGACCCGACCGATTCCGCGTGCGCCGTCTGCAGGGGCGCGACAAGAAGAAGCGCCATGAGCGTAAACGTGACTGATACCGCGAGCACCCTCTTCGACGTTTCCAACGCCGCCACTCCCTCGACGACGGAGTATTAGCTTTGGTGAGGCTTTCGGTCTTCCAAGCCCTTCCGTATCGAAAAGACGGAGAGAGTCTCGTAGAACAGCCTCTTCTCCGCAACCTTCTCTACGACAAGGCCGAGGGCCTCGCAGCGGGAGAGGAACGACTCCTGATTCCCCTCCGAAGAGAGCAGTGCGAAGATCTTCCCTCCCGACCTCAAGACCCTCAAGCCCTCCTCGAGGAAGGCGAGGGGCACCGTGATCCCTTCTGGTCCACCGTCCACACTACGGTCCTCCACCTCGTCAGAAGGGACGTAGGGCGGATTGAAGAATACGAGGTCAAAAGACGCATCTCTGAAGCATCGAGCCCTGTCCGAGAGGACAAGGTCCGCACCTCGGGTCCGTGCAAGTCTGGCGTCGCTCACGCCGAGCAGGTCGGTCGCCACGGCGAGTTCGAATCGCTCGGCGACGCTGGAGATCACCGCACCGCTCCCGAACCCTATCTCCAGACACGCCTTCCCTGCGCAGGGCCGGAGCGCCTCAATGAGGAGATAGGTGTCCGCGGCCGGGAGATACCTTGCACCGGCTCCAGCGGCCAAGAGCCGAGCTACTCTTGCAGGTTTCGGCTTGTCATCGTCTTGTATTCGTCAGGGGTGAGGAACTGGGTCACATTCTGAGTCTGGTAGAAGTATGCAGGGACTCCGTCAGGGCCGCTCGCCGGACGACCGTCCTGGCCCGTCAGGCGGAAGATCTTCACCATCACCGGCTTCACTCCTAGGACCGTCCCGTCGTCTAACGAGTAGTAGCAGAATCCCTCTTGGAGGGGTTTGAATCCGACCAGCTTTCCCTTCGGTGCCTCTGGGGCCATCGGCCTCAGGGACCAATCACCGCGTTAAAAACCAGTCAACCTCTTGAGGAGCTTGGATGTCCCAGAGCTGAACTGCGCCGCCTTCTTGGGCGCCATCGCGAGCTCTTCGGGTAGCCCCAGCTCGATGGCCGCGGCCCTCAGGACGGCCTTCCTCTCCTCTCCTCTTACCTTGTAGTCGAAGGGCAGTGCCGAGGCGAAGGAGGCGATTCTTCTGTCCGCGTACGGGAACCTCGCCTCCGCGAAGCGAGAGCACGCCGCCTCGTCGCGCAAGAACCCCCATGTCCCGCAGGCTCGGACGTCCTGGGCCATCATGGCCTCGGCGGCCTTCACCCCCTCCTCTCTCGCCTTGAGCGTGTACTTTCTGTAGCCTCCAAAGAGCTCGTCTGCCAGCTGGCCGAGCAGGATCATCTCGGCACCGTTCTTTCCGGCCAGTTCGCTCGTGGAGGAGTAGATGCACCAGAGGGCCTTGTCCATTAACGTCGTCTCACCTGGAAGCAGGCCGAGGGCCCCAAGCTTCTTCTCCACAACCTTGTCGTCAAGGACTGCAGTCTCCAGCCTCAGCCCGAGCACCTGCGCGGCCGTCTCCGTCTTTTCCTCGTCCAAAGAGTCGGCAGAGTATGCGGAACAGAGCAGGACATCCGTGTGTCTCGAGGCCACCAAGGCGAGGAGGGAGCTGTCGAGTCCTCCTGAGAACGAGACTGCCACGTGTCTCCTCCCTCTCACCCTCTCCCCCACCGATTCCTCGATCAACACCGCGAGGTCTCGTGCTGCCGACTCGAAAGATCCAGGCGGGCGATCCCTGGGCGCTCCGTCCTCCCACCGCCACGCCCTCTTCCCGTCGGAGACCCACCCTGGCTCGACGAGGCGAGGGGTTCCCTTCAGAAGCCTGTGGTCACTGGCCATCGAGGCCCCCTGCCCGTCTCCTACGATCCACAGGCCTCTCGTCCCGAGCGCGTCCCGCGCTCCCGCGAAGCTCTCCCTATCTCTCCTTGCGAGCAGTGAGAACTCTCCGTTCGGCATCGTCCCTGTGGTCTCGCCTTCCCAACCTTCCTGCGTGTAACCATGGACGAGCGGGCCTCCATCCGGCTTGGCCAACGAGTAAGCAAGCGCTATCTCTTTCTTCCCGGAGAGCTTAGCCTCTCTGTAGTCTCCGAAGCCGTCCCCGGCGTCCACCAAGACGTGCTTCGAGAACCTCTCCACACGGTCGATCGCCTCCCTCGTCGCCGATGGGGCATCCTCACCGCGAAGGAGGGCGAATCCGTTTGTCAGCACGAAGGGCCCCGTCCGCCTCAGGACGCCTCTTCCTTGATTCTCTGAGCGAGGGTAGGCCCTATCTTCTCGACGAGCGCGAGCTTCTCGACCGGCGCTTCCTTTATCGACTTTAGCGAACGGAACCCGAAGTTGTAGAGCGCCCTCGCCCTGACGCGCCCGATCCCTCTGAGCTTCGTCAGCTCCACGAGCTCTCCCTTCACTCCCATCGCCACCCTCTTCCCGAGGTAGTTCGCCTCCTTGATGACCTCCTGTCTTCCGAATAGCCTGGCGAGCTCTGACAGGCAGTAGAGCAGCCAGTCTGCGCTGTCCACGGCCCTGTGCAGGTCGCCGGGCTCCGCCCCGAGACTCTCGAGGACGTCGTCCTCCTTGCGCTCGTCTATCCACGACTCTAGGACCATCATAGTCCGCATCTCCTCCACGGCCTCGTCGTACTCCATGAATGTCACGCTCTTGCCAGGCCCTCCCAGGAGCAGGTCGCCCCTGTGCTCCTCAAGGAACTCGTAGGCCTTTTGGAGGTACTTCTCCCGCATCGGGAACTTCGGCTCAAAGTCTGGGCTCTTGGCGACCAGGTGGAGGAGCCTGAGCGTGTTGTCAGGGCCGGGCACGATGTTCCCCAGGTGCTTCTTGAAGAGGCCCCTGTCACCGGGTCGATGTAGAGCGTCGAGATCCTCTTGCCGAACCCCGTCGCCTGGAAGAGGCCTCCCTTCTCGATGATCAGCTGCTCCGCGAAGAGGTATCCCAAGGCGGCGTCGACGTGCCTCGCGACGCTCTCCCTCCCGGTCTGGACCGCCAAGAGCGTCTTCGAGAACAGCGTGTCAATCTCCTGCCTCGTTGTCCCCAATCGGCTGGCTATGACAGCGAGAAGGTGGACCCTCATGCCCCTCTCCCCTCCGAGCCTCGACTCGATGGGCTCCGGGCTCGACTCCACGTAATGGCGCATCGCCTCCTCCGCCCCCAGGCTGGGTGGTGGGACCATCACGGTCTCCCCGTACTCGTCGTACTGGGGCCTCCCGGCCCGTCCGGCCATCTGCCTGTACTCGAGCACGGAGATGGGGGCGTTCGATGACGTCTCGCCGTCGTATCTCGAGAGGTCCGCTATGACGACCCGCCTCGCGGGGAGGTTGACGCCGGCGGCGAGGGTCGGGGTGCTCGCGAGCACCTTCACGGCTCTCGCCCTGTAGGCGTCCTCGACTATCTTCCTGTGCTCGTGGGGCAGGCCTGCGTGGTGGAAGGCCGCTCCCTTCCCCACCATGTCAGCGAGCATCCTGCTCAGACCCGTCTCTTCCCCGGACTCGCGGATCTTCCTCGCCGCCTCTCTGCAAGCCTTCACGTCAGACTCTCCCAGGTATCTCGAGGTCAGCTCGGAGGCCTTGCCTGCGAGGCTGACGGCCCTCCTCCTCGTGGAGGCGAATATCAGAGACTGCCCGCCGGTCGAGACGGACTCTATCGCAATGTCTATCGGCGGGCCGTAGGTCGACCTCACCGTCTGGAACTCGCCTTGAAGGTCGGCGAACCATACCCTCCCGTGGTCGTACACGCCCTGGCGGAGGGGGACGGGCCTCCATGTGAGCTCCACCAGTTCCGACCGCAGCCAGCCCGCCATCTCCTCCGCGTTGCTCACGGTGGCGGAGAGCGAGAGGAGCTGGGCCTTCACGCCGCTGTGGATGACCTTCGTGAGGATCATCTCGAGCGTGGGCCCCCGGTCGCCGCTCCCTGCCAGGTGGACCTCGTCGGAGATGAAGAGGCCGACGTCCGGGAGCCATGGGATGCCGTGCCTTAGGAGAGAGTCGAACTTCTCGTTCGTCAGGACCAGCAGGTCGTAGCTCTTGAGGGCCTCCCCCGCCGAGTCGAAGTCGCCTGTCGAGATGACGCACTTGACGCCGAAGCCCTCGAAGAGGCTCTTGAACTCGGAGTACTTCTCTGACGCGAGGGCCCTGAGAGGGCTCAGGTAGACGACCTTCCTGTGCTCCTCTACGATCCTCTTGAACGCGGCCAGCGATGCTATCAAAGTCTTCCCGCTCGCTGTGGGACTCGCGACTAGCAGGTTCTTCCCTTCGAGGAGCCCCGCCTCGACGGCCGCGGCCTGAGGCGGGAAGAGCTCGTGGAAGCCCTGCGAGTCCAGAAACGACGTGAAGGTCTCCGGGAGCGGGAGTTCCTTGACCTTCATGGCGAGCCGGCCCCGCTCTCCCCTAATCCACGCGCCGTGCCCCGGTCACCTCTCGGCCCGTTCCCTTTGCCGCTAGCCCTGGACGCGTCTGATGTATCCAGGCTTCGGCTCGTAGGTTATGCCTTCCTTTGTCATCTTTTGGAGCAACTTGTTCAGCTCGTCCTCGTTTGCGAACTTGTTGGACCTCATGAGCTCCTGCTTCAGCACCCCCAGTTCGACGGGCTTCTTGTCGGGGCCCTCGAGCTGCCTGAGGACGTTCATCACCGACTCCGACTTGGTCCTCTCGCCTGCGGGCTTGCCGAGCAGTATCCCAAAGTCTCCCTTCGTATTCGTCGCGGTGTCGGTCAGTACATCCTCGACCATCTTGTTCATCAGGGAAATCGCTGTGTGGACGTCTTCCTCGAGTACTTGCTCCCTGAGCATGAGCCTAGCCTTCGCGCTCGCCAGGCGTATCAGGGACTCTAGCGTCCTGGGCGTCGCGCCTATCTGTCCCTCGGTGACGCTCCTCCTCAGCTGGAGGTAGTACTCCTTTATCCTGTTCTCCGCCTCGATGGTGAGGACTGGCGAGAAGTTCTTCGCATAGGCGATGTACTTCTTCAGGAGCTCAAAGTGGATGGGAGGGGCCTCGACGTAGGCTCCTCTTCCTGTGGACGTCCAGTATGTGCGTGGCGAGCTTCTCGTCCTGCGCAGCCGTCGGCGTGTCCCTGAGCACGAAGATCAGGTCGAACCTCGTCAGCAGAGGGATCGGGAGCGTGATGTTGTCTATCAGGTTCTGGTACGGGTTGTACTTGCCCAACACGGGGTTGGTCGCGGCCAGGATGGCCGTCCTTGCGTTCAGCGTGGCGTAGATCCCTGCCTTTGCTATCGTCACCGTGTTGTGAAGGACAACTCCCGCCGACACGAAGTTGTGCCGGGGCTCTACCGTGACGTCGTAAACCCATTCTGTCTTTGCCGCTCCCTCGTTGAGCACGGTGTCCACCTTGACCACCCTCAGGAAGCGCAGGCCAATCAGGCCTCTGATGAATTCCGTAGTCCCGCCTATTGATGCGAAACTCTCGCGGATGGCGCTCCTGACCGTCTCGACAAGCTCGCCAAGTTCCTCCTTTCCATACCCTCCGCGCTCTGCATAGTCTATTGCTCCCCTCTTCACTCCGCATTCTCTTGCAAGCCGTTCCTGTGACCAGCCCGCGGCAGCACGCAACTCTTTCACAGTACCCTTCCCGGGCAAGAGCGACAGGACGCTCCGACGTTTCTCCTCTATCCGACCCAGGAGTCGCTCCACCGTGGGTTTGGTTATTCCGCTCCCTGACCTGAGGTGTCTCCAGAAGTACCCGTCGTAGCTCATTCCTGCGTCGTCAAGGAGCTGGACGAGGGTCTTCGCCACGCCCGTCGGAAGCACGTCGTGGATTCTGTTCTTCCCCTCGCTGCGTTCGACGAGCCTCTGGATCTTCGCTCGTCTGTGGTCCATCCGGTCCACCACTCTTTCAAGGAACTCACCCAGCGAGTCCCCGCATATGTACACCTTGAAGGAGTCGTTGGACGTGTCGACGTCTATCCTGGATGCGATCGCCAGTTTGAGCAGAAGGTCTTGGTAGTCCTCCGCCAGACCACGGGATGCTGTGCGGTAGCAGACTGCCTCGGTCTCGACACCGCCGTCGCCGAGGAACGCAGAAGTCAGGAACTCGTTGATGTGAGCGACCGAACCGCCAATGATCTTCTCAGGCGCCCTCTTGCTCCTGGCCTTGGACACCATCTCGGGGAAGTTCTCGCTCATCCAAGCGTGGAACGTGGTCGAGCTGTACCTTAGACCCGCCCGTCTTTGTTCAGACATTCTGATCGTTGGCTCGAGGCCGAACTCCTCCCGCATCAGGGTCGTCATCTCGTTAAGCAGCCTCTCGTCCAGGTTTGTGAAATCGACTTCGACGGACGAACCAACATAGAAGTTGCCCTCGGTGATTAGATACCCGAGTATCCTCGCAATCCCAAGCGTCAGGGTGCTAGGTTGGACGATCTCCTTTGACAACTTGGAGCGGGTGACGGAAGCCAGGGCGACTGGCGCCGAGGAGTTCGGTATGTGGGTCGGGCCAGGCACGAACGCTCCCACCCGCAGCCTCTCGGCTGCGACGGTCGACACGCCTTCATGGTAGACGAAGATGGGATGCTCTGGCGTCACCACAACCGACCTCCCATTGGAGAACGTGACCCTGATGAAACGGTCCGGCGCCCGATGCCTGCTTAGGTTTGCGATGGCAGTCTTCTCTATCTTCCCGGTGCCAAGGTCGGTCGAGAAGATCCTCTCCGAAGGGCTGACACTGACGACTTCGCAGTCCTTACCCTGCTCGGTCCTCTCGGGGTGCGAGCGGATCGCCTCTTCCACATAGTCGCCTATCTTCGCCTTGCCGCTGGACAGCAGAATCTCCGTAGACGGGTGGTAGGATTGCTGCTCCATCTGCTCGTGGAGGGCGCTCCTGTCCTCCGCCTTCATCTTGTCGAACTCGTCGATGCATGCGATCCCCTGGTCTGCCAGCACGACGACACCCGCCTCGAGCATGAGCGTGTTCTTCTCTCTGATGACAGCGGCTGAGAGGCCCGCCGCCGTCGAGCCCCTCCCCGATGCGAACATCCCTCTCGGCGCGACGCTTGCCGCGAACTTTAGCATCTCAGACTTCGCGACTCCCGGGTCTCCGACGAGGAAGATGTTGATGTCCCCCCTGAGCTTCGTCCCGTCGGGGAGGACCGTCTGCGGACCTCCCACCAAGAGAAGGAGGATGGCCTCCTTGACCTCCTCATGCCCCAGTATCCCGGGCGCCATCGAACGGGTCAGCTTCCTGTATGCGTCTTCCCCTGCTGCGATGCTCTTGATTATCGCCTCGTCTTCCTTGGTTATCTGCACCTGACTGGGCTCCTTCCCGACCACCTCGATGTCGTTTGCGTCGATCTTCGACCTGAACGACCTGCTCTTGGGCTGGCCCAACGAGAAGTCTGGCTCTGCGCGCACTATCCCGGTCATGATCGCGCGGTCCCCGGGTCTGGCCTGGTTCACGATGTCCCCCTCGACGTCGATGTCGAAGAAGCGCGGGAGCTGCCCTGGCGGGAGTTCTTCGGGGAGCTCCTGCACCCTCAGTATCTGGCTGTCGATGAAGCTGCTCTCCTTCTGATCCAGCTCCAGGTTCCTAGTCTCGTCACAGCCTTCGCACTTCGCAGGTTTCTTTATGCTCGGGCCAGATTGGAGGGACCCTCGTCGTGTGCCCGTCCGGGCAGACGAAAGCGGCATCGACGAGGAGCGGCCTGAGCTCTGACGTCCGCGTCACCATCCCGGAGAACGCGATCATCTTGTCCAGGTGGGAGGTGTCCACCTTTCGCAGAGGAATCCTGTCGGTGATCCCGCGTATCCTCACCGTGAGGCTCTCGCGGATCTCGCCTGCGTAGGCCGGATTCTCGGTGCTCATGAACCGTCGAAGGTCGCCGACTTGAACTCCTTGAGCGCCCTGTCCGGGTCGTTGAGGAGGCTCTCGGCAAGGTCCGTGTCGGAGTGGATCAGGTCATCGTACTTGATCAGGACGGACTTCCTGCCGGAGGCCGCGAGCTGGGCAAGGATGACCTGATACTTCCTTTCCCCATCCTTGTCCTCGAACCCGCGGAGGAACTCTTCGAAACGCTCTGACAGCCCTCTTGACAAGACAGCCATGGTGCGGTCCCTGATCCTCTTTCCTACTGGTCTCCCAGAAGCGCCGTCTTCCACGCCGCCGAGATCGAGCTGGAGACCGTGAAGAAGGCCTTCTCCTCCGGCGTTATCCTGTCCGTTATCGTCTTGACGCTCGTCGACGAGCTGATGGACAGGAGCTTGCTGAGCCTCCTTCCGATGAGGTCGTAGCTCGCCATCCTGAGCTTCTCATAGTCCTCGCGCCTGTACTTGCCTTTCTCGACGCCCGCCTTGATGACCGCGAGCCTCCGACGCATCCTGACGTAGAAGCTGGGCGCGAGCGGCGAGAGCTGCGGGGAAGCCAGCATCTTCTCTCTGGTGAGCGCCTTGAATATCTCGACGTCGAAAGGCTCCTCTTGAAGCTCGGCAATCCCTGATTCGACGAGCTCTTCGGCGACCCACCTGGGGAGCTCTACTCTCTCCCCCTCTTTGGCCTTCGCGAGCACGAGGTCGCCCACCTCCATCTGCTCTATCGAGCTCTTCATCATGACCCCGACCGGTGCGATCAAGAACTCCCTCTCACGTTGCTCGAACATCCTCGCCACATCCGTCCCGGGGTCATCCAAGAGAAACACTCAACGACTCCTGATTTTGCTAGGGGACTGGCAAACGGTCAGGCCCGGATAATTAAGTCTATACGCGTCTTCTAGAGGTCTTTCCACTTTCCGACCCGCTTCCTGATCGCGCGACGATAGGCGAGCCATCCTGCCGCGTTGTCCTCGAGGGCCAGGCCCACGCTCTTGAAGAGCGTCACCTCTGTAGACGAGCCCCTGCCCTTCGCCTTTCCCGTGACCAACTCGGAGAGGTCGCCTTTGACAGAGTCTCTCGAGAGCTTCCCCTCTGAGATGGGGATCAAGAGGTCTCCCGCCTCCGCAAGGGCCGCCTCGCGAGAGTCGACGAAGATGGAGGCCCTGCAGACCAACGAAGAGTCAAGCTCCCTCGCGTCCGGCCGATAAGAGCCGATCGCTATCACGTGGACTCCCTGGCCCGCTGTCCTCCCGTCGAAGACTGGCGTCTTCGAGGTGGTTGCGGTGACCACCACGTCGCTTCCCCTCACACAATCTCGAGGATCGTCAACGGCCACCGAGTCGAGGCCGAGCGCCCTCTTGCACTGCCTAGCGAGTGCCTTGCTTCGGGCCAGCTCTCTCGAGTATATCTTCACCCTCTCTATTCGTCGCAGCTCGCTCGCGACTCCGTTGACCTGCTCGAAAGACTGAGCGCCCGCGCCGATTATCCCGAGCGAGACCGAGTCTCTCCTCGCGAGGTATCTGCACGACAGGCCCGAGACGGCGCCCGTCCTGATGGCGGTCAGCCTCCTCCCGTCCATCAGCGCCCGAGGTTCGCCGGTCTCCCCATCGAGGAGTATCACGATAGACGTGATCGGCGGCGTCCCTCCCTTGTTATTGGGAAAGATGCTCACGACCTTGACCGACCCTTCGGTCGACTTCCTCTCCGCGAGGGCCGGCATCACGAGTATGTCGCCAGCCGGGGCAGCCAACCTTGTCCTAGCCGGCGACTGGAACCTCTTCTCGGCTTCCATCGCGAAGGCTCGCGACATCTCCTCAACGCACTCCCTCATGGGGAGGGAGGCGGCGACCTGACCGGCGTCCAGAGTGAGAATCCTCATGCTCTCGAATCCCATCAGCTCGTTCGGAGACTAGCGATCGTTCGAGTTCGCGTCACTATCTTTCCCTAGTGGCGCGCGTCATGGGAGGCTGGGGGGCCGATCCGCCGCCGGGTCTAGCAGGCCTACCACGGCCTCTCGAACTCAGGACGTACCCGACCACGCCGATGGCCAAGACTAGCACCACCAACACGGGAAGGATACTCAACAGTGTGATTCCTGACCCTGGGTTGCTCGTGCTCACACTGACAAGAGATGTCGAGCTCGTCGTGGTGGTGGAGGGCGGGACATAGGTGTACTGGAACGTGGTGTACGATGTCGGCGGCACGCCAGTGAAGTCGGGTATGTCGGTCTCGACAGCGACCTGATACGTGCCGCTCACGTTCCAAGACGGCCCTCCTGCTTGGATCGGTTCGCTGAAGGACTCGTTGTTCTGGACTCCAACGTTCTGGACTGTCATCTGGACGTTCCTCGGATTGTAGACATACACCGCTACGTCGCTGGCCCCCGTGACGTTCGTCCCGGCGAGTGTTCCCGAGACGATTATGGTCGCGTTTCCTGTATAGCTTGATTTGTCTGTCTTTAACGGGAACGGATTGGTTGTCGAGGAGGACGTGGAGGATGTCGTCGCTGCTTCGACCTGCAGAGCTCCGCCTAAGAGGAGCAAGAGAAGGAGAACGCCCGAAAGTGCCGGGGACAGGGAGTGGAACCCCACCCTCACCTCTCCAGACCCTCGTCCAGCACCTGGCCGGCTGAAACGCATTGCTAATCGGGATTTTTGGTCATCAATCGTAATAAACATGTCGAGCAAGAACGCACATCGTCCCCATTAGGTCGACCGAACCCAAAGACCTGTCCGCATGGATATATACTCAAAACCATCCCGTGCGTCACTCGCCAGAGATGACGAAACCCACGGCTGCTATCCGTAACCAACAAATCATCGGTGCATAGCGTCCTCATGTCCCTAGAGTCCCTCATGTGGGTAGAGAAGTTTAGACCGCGGAAGCTCGACGACGTCGTCAACCAGGAAGAGGTCAAGGCGCGTCTGAAGCCCCTCCTCCAGAACAGGGACGAGCTACCACACCTGCTCTTCGCGGGTCCACCGGGCTCGGGCAAGACCACGACCGCCCTGGTCCTGGCGAGGGAGCTCCTCGGAGACCTCGTGGGCGAGTACTCTCTCCAACTCAACGCGAGCGACGAGAGGGGAATAGACACTGTGAGGGAGAGGATCAAGACGTTCGCGAGCTACTCGAACCTGAGCGAGGGAGTCCCCTTCAGGCTCGTCATCCTGGACGAGGCAGACGAGATGACCAGGGACGCGCAGACGGCGCTCCGGCGGATAATGGAGGAGACCTCGCGGTACACGCGCTTCGTGCTGATCTGCAACTACTCTTCGAACCTTATCGAGGCGATCCAGAGCCGGTGCGCAATATTCCGGTTCAAGAAGATAGGAGAAGAGGAGGTGACGGCCCGGCTCAAGAAGATAGCAAAGGCCGAGGAGATCAAGGTCACGGAGAAGGTCCATGCAGGCCGTGAGCATCGCCGTCGACGGAGACCTCAGGCAGGCGATCAACCTGCTCCAGGCGGCGTCCGCAGGAGGGGGAGAGGTGACGATAGAGAGGGTGAACGCGGCGACCGGGTCGACGGTCAAGGAGAGGGCCGCCGAGATAGTCGACCTCGCTCTGGGAGGAGACTTCTCCGCAGCGCGGCTCAAGCTGGTCGAGCTCACGAGGGTCTACGGAATCGCAGAGTCCGACTTCCTCCGTTTCGCCAACGAGGAGATAGTGAAGGGGAAGAGCGGAAGGACCGCCGAGGCGATCAAGATCCTGGCCGAGTACGACTATCGGCTCGCGATGGGCGCGAACCCGGAGGTCCAGCTGACGGCCCTCCTCGCCGAGCTCGCGGCGCTCAAGGGAGAGGCCGGCAGGAAGGCCTGAGGATGGACCTCTCCCAACCAAGAGGAATCCGCGACATCGAGCCCGAGGAGTTCGACCTCCACCTCAAGATACGGCGGGCCTTCGAGGAGGTGGCGCGCGCCTACAACTTCAGGCTCATGGAGCCCGGCCCTCTCGAGAACATATCGATACTTAGGGCGAAGAGCGGCGACCAGGTGGACGACCAGATCTACGCGTTCAGGGACAAGGCGGACCGCGAGATCGGCCTCCGCTTCGACCTCACGGTGGGGATGACGCGCAACGTCTCGGCGAACAAGGGGCTGAAGCCCCCCGTCAAGCTCGCATCCTACGGAGGGGTGTGGCGCTACGACGAACCCCAGCACGCCAGATACAGGTGGTTCTACCAATGGGACGTGGAGATCTTCGGAGACAGCAGCATAGAGGGGGACGCCGAGGTGATGGACCTCTGCTACAACCTCTTCAAGAAGCTCGGCCTCCAGGACTTCTCTCTCGAGGTCGGCGACCGGCGCGTGGTCGAGGAATACATCGGCCATTCCATGGGCATCTCCTCCGAGGAGAAGCTCATTGAGATGATGAGGGCCTTGGACAAGGTCCAGAAGAAGACGGAGGCAGAGCTCCAAGAGGAGTACACGCGGAAAGGTGTGAGCAGAGAGGCGCTCTCGGAACTCCTGAAGTTCGGTAGGACGAGAGGGCCGCCCGACCAGGTCTCCAAGAGGCTCGAGGAGCTGGGCCTGAGCAAGGCAGGAGACGGCGGCCTGATAGCTCTCCGCGACTCGCTCCGCTCTCGGGGGATCCAGAACGTCGAGTACAGTCTGAGCATCGTGAGAGGCCTCGACTACTACACAGGCATAGTCTTCGAGGTCGTCGACAGGAGGCATCCCGACCTCGGCTCCCTCTGCGGCGGGGGGAGGTACGACGTCTTGCCCAAGCTGTTCGGGCGGCCGGACCTCTCCGCGACCGGCGCCGCAGGAGGCGTCGAGCGCATCGCCCTCTCGATGGGGAAGGAAGAAGGCCCTGAGGGAGCGTCGCCCTCGGTCTACGTGGCATACACGGAGTCACCGCTGTCTACGAACGCCTCTGCCATAGTCGCATCCCTCAGAGGGGCAGGCATCCGGAGCGAGCTGGGAACTCGGGGGAAGAGCCTCGGCAAGCAGCTCGAGGACGCCAGCTCCAGGAGCTTCGCCTGGGTGGTGATACTCGGCAAGAGGGAGCTAGAGACCGGCCAGCTGACGCTCCGGAACATGCAGACCCGGGCCGAGGAGAAGGTGCCCGATGGACGGTCTCCTCACCCGCATAAGACGCGAGTGAGCGGGGCCTAGCTCAGGGCCTTCAAGGGCGACTTTACGCAGAGAAGGACTGCGCGGCCCTCCTCCACGGTCGTTAGGAACGGCACCTGAAGCTCCACCGCCTTTCTCCTCACCTTGTAGATCTTTCCTCACCTTGTTGAGGTTCGTGTTGAGGGAGAGCACTATCGCCACCTTGCCCGCTCCTATCATCTCGAGCATCGAGTCGAGGCTCGCGACCTTGGCGGCGTCGCCCAGAGGCTTGGCCAGGGACTCGGTGGTCACGAACTCGATCCCCGCTTCCTTGAAGTCTTTGACGAGGGCCTTCGCCTCTTCCAGCTCGGAGTTCTCGTCGGCGAGGATTATCCCCCTCTCCCCTCTCGCGGGGATCCTCAGTCCTGAAGCGATCAAGGCCCTGCTCATCGCCTCGGCGAGCGTCTTGCCGAAGCAGGCGACCTCTCCTGTGGACCTCATCTCCACCCCGACGGTGGGCTCGGCGCCCTCCATCTGCATGAACGAGAACTGCGGGGCCTTGACCGCGAACTGGGTGGGCTCTGGGACGTCCCGCATCCCCTCCAGCTTCCCCCCGAGGATGACGGTGGCGGCCAGCTTGATGAGGTTCGTCCCCGTCGCCTTTGAGACGAACGGGAGAGACCTGGACGCCCTCAGGTTGCACTCTATCACCTGGACCTCGTCTTTGACGCAGAGATATTGGATGTTGAACGGCCCCTTCACCTCGAGCTCCTTCGCTATCGCCCTCGTGTACTCGCGGATCTTCCCCTTCGCGACCTCGCTGATCGAGACGGTGGGGATCGTCATAATCGCGTCCCCGGAATGGACTCCCGCCTTCTGCACGTGCTCCATGATCGCGCCGATGACCGTCGTCTCTCCGTCAGAGACGCCGTCGACCTCTATCTCCTTCGCGTTCTCGAAGAACTTTGAGACGGTCACCGGATAGTTGGGGTTGACCTCCGCGGCCTTTGCGAGGAAGCTCTCGAGCTCCCTGCTGCCCCAGATCACCCTCATCGCGGAGCCGCTCAGGACGTGCGACGGCCTGACGATCACGGGGTACCCCACCTTGTCGCAGAACTCCCTCGCCTGCTTCATCGACCTGAAGCTCCCCCACTGGGGCTGCGGGATGCCTATCCTGTCCAGCAGGAAGCTGAACCTCTCCCTGTCCTCCGCCTTCTCGATGGAGTCGGCGCTCGTCCCCAATACGTTGACCCCCTTCTGGTCGAGCTCCAGAGCGAGGTCGTTGGGTATCTGCCCTCCTACGCATAGGACCACGCCCAAGGGCCTCTCCCTCTCGTAGATCGAGAGCATGCGCTCGACTGTGAGCTCCTCGAAGTAGAGCCTGTCGCTCAGGTCGAAGTCGGTGGAGACCGTCTCCGGGTTGCAGTTCACGACGACGATCTCGTCGACCTGCCCGCTCTCCTTGAGGGCCCACGCCATGTTCATTGTCCCCCAGTCGAACTCGACGGAGCTCCCTATCCTGTAGGGGCCTGCCCCAGGACGATCACCTTCCTCTTGTCGCTCGGCGGCGCGTCGTCGGTGGACGCGTTGTAGGTCACGTAGAGGTAGTTCGTGCGAGCGGGCCACTCTGCCGCGAGCGTGTCGATGGCCTTGACATGCGGCTTGATCTCCATCCTCTCTCGCATCGCCCGGACGTCGTCCTCGTCTATCTCGACGGCGTTGGCGACCTGCTTGTCCGAGAAGCCCATGCGCTTGGCGTCCAGGAGCACCTCCGGGTCCCGGTCGACCCCCTCGCGTCCGCTCTTCTCTATCCTGCGATACGAGTCGACGATGTTCTTCAGCTTCCTGACGAACCAGGGGTCGATGACGCTCAGCCTCGCCACCTCGTCCTCAGGGATCCCGACCATCAGCGCCTCGACGACGTCGAAGATTATCTGGTCGGTCGGGTTCCTCAGCCTGGCCTTCAAGAGCTCGAGGTCGTCCTCCTCGAGGAACCGCCGGATCACGCCGTCGTATCTGATGTTGAGCATCCTC
This sequence comes from uncultured archaeon, assembly GCA_963799775.1. Taxonomy (GTDB): domain Archaea; phylum Thermoproteota; class Nitrososphaeria; order Nitrososphaerales; family Gagatemarchaeaceae; genus Gagatemarchaeum. Next base: position 1,184,838 of record CAWCYD010000003.1, on the reverse strand, counting down.
GCGGCCTTCTGCACCGCCTCCTCGAACCCCCGCCCGATTGCCATGACCTCGCCTATCGACTTCATGGCCGTCCCTATCCCGCGCGACGCCCCCTCGAACTTCTTCGTGTCCCACCTCGGCATCTTCACCACGACGTAGTCGAGCGAGGGCTCGAACATCGCCGTCGTTATCCCTGTCATCTTGTTCTTCAGCTCCGTGAGCGAGTAGCCGAGGCAGATCTTCGCGGCGATGTACGCGATGGGGTACCCTGTGGCCTTCGATGCGAGCGCCGAGGCACATCGAGAGCCGTGCGTTGATCTCTATCGCGCGGTATGTCTCGGAGCTGGGCTCGAGCGCGAACTGCATGTTGCACTCGCCGACGATTCCGCACCTCCTCGCCGCCTTGAGCGACAAGGACACCAGCATGTGATACTCGCGGTTCGATATCGTCTGCGAGGGCGCCACGACGATGTTGTCCCCTGTGTGCACCCTCATGCTGAGGACGTTCTCCATGTTGCAGACTATCTGCCCGTTGTCCTCGGCGTCCCGCATCACCTCATACTCGATCTGCTTCCAGTGGCCGATGTACTCCTCGATCAGAACCTGGTGCGCCATGCTCAGGTTCAGACCTCTCTGCACTATCTCGTCCAGCTCCTTCAGGTTCCTCGCAACGCCTCCTCCCCTCCCGCCCAGGGTGTAGGCCACGCGCATTATCACGGGGAAGCCCAGCCCCTTCACGGTCGAGCGGGCATCCTCAAGCGAGTACGCAGGGCTGCTCTTGGGGCAGGCGACGCCTATCTCCTGCATCGTCTCCTTGAAGAGCTCCCTGTCCTCGGTTATCTCGATCCCGTGAATCTGGGTGCCCAGCACCTTCACGCCATACTTCGTGAGCGCACCCGACCTGGATAGTGCGACCCCGCAGTTGAGCGCGGTCTGTCCCCCGAAGCCGAGGAGGACCGCGTCGGGCCTCTCCTTCTCTATGACGTCGGTGACGAACTCAGGATTGACGGGGAGGAAGTGGATCTTGTCCGCCATCCTCGAGTCCGTCTGAATCGTCGCGATGTTCGGGTTGACCAGTATCGACCTGATCCCCTCTTCCCTCAGCGCCTTGAGGCATTGGCTACCGGAGTAGTCGAATTTGCGGCCGCTTAGCGGCTCTCGCCTGCTTCTCCGATCTTTATCGCCCCACTGCCGAGGACTAGGGCCTTCTTCACGCCCTCATGCTTCGAACTCTCTCACCTACCACGCTCTTCCTCTTGCCTGAAGACATCAACTCGACGAACCTGTCGAACACGAACTCGGTATCGTAAGGCCCCGGTGTCGCCTCAGGGTGGAACTGGACGGCTATCGCCGGCTTGGTCCCGTGCACCAAGCCTTCGACGCTATGGTCGTCGGCGTTGATGAACCACGGCGTGAGCTCTGTCTTTGCGAGCGTCCTGGGGTCGACGGCGTAACCGTGGTTCTGGCTCGTAACGAAGCCCCTCCGAGTGATGACGTCTACGACCGGCTTGTTCTGACCGCGATGACCGTACTTCAGCTTGTAAGTCTCGGCCCCCTGGGACATCCCCAGTATTTGCTCGCCAAGGCAGATCCCCAGCACAGGGACCTCCGAGTCGACGAGCCTCGAGGTCGTCTTCACGGTCTCGACGCACAGGCGCGGGTCGCCAGGCCCGTTGGACACAACGACTCCGGCGGGGTCATCCTGCATGACGTCGGCATACGACGAGTCGAACGGCATCCTGACCACGGAGTAGCCGCGGCCGAGCACGTTCCTGACGATGCTCTCCTTTACCCCGCAGTCGATGAGCACCACCCTCTTCTCCGAGACGCCGAATCTCTCAGGCTTCTTCACGGAGACCCGTCTCACGTAGTCCACAGAGTCGTATCTCGCCGCCTTCTCCAGGAGCCGCTTGAGCTCCCTCTTGCTCGCGATCTCTGGCCCAGTCCCAAGCGCGCACATCATCACGCCCCGCTCCCTTATCGTGGTGACCAGCGCCCTCGTGTCGACGCCCTCTATCCCCGGAACTCCCTGGTCGGCCATCCACCTTGAGAGGGTCTGGACAGAGGTCCAGTGGTTCGGTCTCTGGCAGTATTCCTGCACGACGATCCCTGTCACCTTGATCCCGTCCGACTCGAAGCGCCTTGGCAGTCCGTAGACGTCCTTCTCCTTGCTGTTCGGGACGCCGTAGTTCCCTATCAACGGATACGTGAAGGAGAGCACCTGACCCGAATAGGACGGGTCGGTCATGGATTCCGGATAGCCGACCATCCCCGTGTTGAACACCAGCTCGCCGACCACCGTCGCCTCGGCGCCGAACCCCTTCCCGAAGAAGACGGTCCCGTCTTCAAGAAGCAGTATTGCGGGGCCGCTCCCTTCCGCTTTTTCCATCACGTCTCTTAAAGAAAAAAAGTTCCGCTGTTCCTTTTTTAAAGCCTTTGACCAAATTCAGGGCACGACTTTGAAATCGTGACCAAATACCAAATTCATGCGTGACTTTTCTCCTCGATGGCCTTCCGCTCCTCGGAGATGAGGTCTGTGAGGGCCGTGAACGCCTTTCCGACCTCCTTCATCTTGACGACGATGATTGTGTCTGTGTGGCAGCTCACGGTGTCCTCGATGTTCACGTGTCTCCTCGCGATCTGGTTGTAGAAGTTGATGAGGCAGCCAGGGGTGTTGGTGATCTCTATCGGGCTCTGCACGATTATGGCCGCGTAGTCGTCGCCCTCCTCGAGTATCGCGGAATCCGACAGCTTGCTCCTCACCTTCTTGTGCAGCTTCTGGTCGAAGATGAGAGTTATGTTCGAGATGCTCTCCGAGACGTGAAGGAAACCCTGCTGGTGGGTGGCAATGAGCGTGCTGACGGCCTCGAGAGTCTTCCTTGTCTTCTCCACCGAGATCTTGGAGACGTTGGTCCTCACGTTCACGACGCTGTCAGCGATTATCGCACGGATCTCCCCCGAGGCAGGAGAGTAGCTGCCCTTCAGCCTCTTGAGAGACGTGATGATGCTCTCGACGTTGACGTCCTTTCCCAGCCTCTCTTTGATCCTTGGCTGCAGCATCCTCGATATGGCGCTGACGTTGGCGTAGTCGCGGGCCAGCGCGTCCTGTATCGAGAGGTCGTAGCTGATCTCGTCCCTTACCGCAGCGATTATCGCGCCAGGCGTGACCAATTTCGTGTCAAGAGCCTCCAGTTTTGGGACGTTGCTGGCCAAAATCTATAAAAGGATTTCAGGGCGGCCAGAAAAAACATCATTGAAGCAGAAGATAGTGTTGGCCTACTCGGGCGGGCTCGACACCTCCGTATCGATCAAGTGGCTGCAGGAGAAGTTCGACGCTGACGTCATCACGCTTACGCTCAACCTCGGACAGAGAGAAGACTTCCGCGAGATAGCAGAGAGGGCCCACTCGACGGGAGCCATCAAGCACTTCCAGATGGACGCGCGGAAGGAGTTCGTCGACGACTACGTCTTCCCTTCGATAAAGGCAAACGGGATGTACGAGGGCAGGTATCCGCTGGCGACCGCCTTGGGACGGCCCCTCATCGCGACGAAGCTCGTCGAGGTGGCCGAGAGAGAGGGCGCCACCGCCGTCGCGCACGGCTGCACGGGAAAGGGCAACGACCAGGTCAGGATGGACGTGACGGTCCGCTCGTTGAACCCGGGCATCAAGGTCGTCGCTCCGGTGAGGGAGTGGAACATGAGCAGAGACAAGGAGATGGAATATGCGAAGAAGCACGGCATCAACGTCAAGCCCAAGAAATCCATCTTCAGCACCGACCAGAACCTCTGGGGGAGGTCCATTGAGAGCGGGCCTCTCGAGGACCCAGCGACGGAGCCACCCCAGGATGCGTTCGAGTGGGTCTCTCCCGTCGACTCCGCACCAGGCTCGCCCACGTATCTCGAGATAGGGTTCCACGGTGGCATCCCGGTCTCCCTGAACGGTCGAAGGCTGGACGGGATCGAGTTGATCCAGCAGGTCAACGAGATCGCGGGGAACCACTCGTTCGGGATAGTCGACATGATCGAGGACCGGCTAGTCGGGATAAAGTCGCGCGAGGTCTACGAATGCCCTGCCGCCCTTGCGATCATCGAGGCGCACAGGGATCTCGAGCAGCTGGTCCTGACAAGAAACGAGCTCGCGTTCAAGGCCTCGGTCGAGAAAGAATGGTCCTGGCTCGTCTACTCGGGACTGTGGATGGAGCCGCTCCGCACCGCCCTGGACAGCTTCATCGAGACGACGCAGCGCAGGGTGACCGGAGTGGTCAGACTGAAGTTCCATCGGGGGTCGATGAGGGTAGTCGGGCGCTCCTCGCCGAACTCCCTTTATCGCCTGAAGCTCTCCACCTACTCGAAAGAGTCGACATTTGACCAGAACTCATCGGTGGGGTTCATCGAACTCTGGGGCCTCCAGTCACGGACAGCTGCCAACGCTATTGCTAGCCTGAAAGGCGAGAAGAACAAGATGGAGCTACCATGGACAACATCCTGAGAGGAAGCAGAGTCAAGCGCTCAAGTAGAAAGGCCAACGACTTCACGTCCTCGGTCGCTTTCGACGGTCCGCTGAGCCGGCACGTGGTCGCGATAAACCTGGCGCACATGTCGTGGCTGCTACGGTCAGGCCAAGTCCCGAAGAAGGAGGGTATCGCATGCCTCCGCTTCCTGGAAGGCCTCCCCGCCAACCCGAAGATAGACCCCTCGACCGAGGACGTCCATCACTGGCTGGAGCAGAAGGCGACGGCCTCGATCGGGATCGAGGCAGCAGGTTACCTCAACCTGGGGAAGAGCCGCAACGACCAGGTCGCGACTGCCCTAAGGATGGAGGTGAGGGAGAGGGTGCTGAAGATACAAGGTCAGGCGACGCGACTAGAGTCAGCCCTACTTCACGTGATGGGCCGATCCGGCGCGCTACCGATTCCAGGGTACACGCACCTGCAGCGCGCCCAGCCTACAACCGTGTTCCACCACATGCAGTCTCACTTCGAGGCGATAGCGGAGGACACTGAGCGGTTCTCCCAGCTCTACGACAGGGTCAACCGGTCTCCGATGGGGTCGGCGGCGTTCGCGGGCACGTCCTTCAATATCGACAGGGAGCGGATTGCTTCACTGCTCGGTTTCGACGGACTGGTCTCAAACTCGATGCTCGCCGTATCGTCTCGTGCCTTTGCGCTCGAGACGCTGGCGGTCTTGGAGATCACGATGGTGGATCTTAGCAAGATCGCCGAGGAACTCATCCTCTGGTCGTCAAGTGAGTTCGCCTTCCTCGAGCTTGGGGACGAGTTCAGCGCCACGAGCAGCATAATGCCGCAAAAGAAGAACCCGGTCGTGGCGGAGACGATCAGGGCCAAGTGCGGCTCCGTGATGGGCGAGGCCACCGCCGCTTTCGCCATAGCGAAAGCGCTTCCCAATGCCTACAACCTCGACCTCCAGGAGATCACACCGCATCTTTGGAAGGCGCTCGACGATTGCGAGTCATCCCTGTCGTTGATGGCGGACATGCTCTCGTCCGTGAAGTTCAACGCCTCGCGGCTCAAGCAAGCTGTCGAGGAGGACATGTCGACCGCGACGGAGCTCGCGAACGAGCTGGTCCGCGCCCATGGCGTCTCGTTCCGCCAGGCCCATCAGATTGTCGGCGAGCTGGTCCGAATGGCGATAGAGAACCACTCGAGCCTCGAAGAGGCTGCGACGGCGTCGTTGGCCGAGGTTTCAGCCAAGGTGACGAGCCGAGCGATAAAGATTGATAAAGCGCGTCTCCGGGCGGTGCTCGATGCACTCAAAACCCTGATGCTTATCGGAAGCGCAGGCGGAGCGAACCCAAAGTTCAACCCACGGCAAGTCGTGCAGAACAAGAAAGAATTGGAAAACCTAAGCGTCTGGCTCAGAGAGAAAGAGGACAGGCTAGATGAATCTGCCAGGGTCCTTCGTGGCGAATTCCGCTCGTACCTGAAACGAGAGGTGAGAAGCTAGCAAATGAAGACAAAGTGCGAAGAATGCGACGCCGACATCAACGTCCCAGATGACGCCATAGTCGGGGAGATTGTAAAGTGCAAGGAGTGCGGTTCCGATTACGAAGTCGAGTCGATCTCCAAGGGAGAGGTCAAGCTCAAGCCGGCAGAGGTCGCCGAGGAAGACTGGGGAGAGTGACAGGGCCTTGAAGCTCTCGATTACATTCGACAGACTTCGGCTCGAGGAGAAGGAGCTGAAGAAGGAGGCCGAGAAGGCAGGATGCAAGACAGAGCTCATCGACGTGAGGAAGCTCGCCTTCAACGTCACTGCGAAGAGGCTGGCCAACGGGTTCGGGGACGTCGTGCTGCAGCGCTGCATCAGCTACTACCGCTCCGCCTTCTTGACGAGGATCCTCGAGAACTTCGGGATCACGGTAGTAAACACGACCAAGGTCTCGGAGGCGTGCGGCAACAAGCTCGTCACATCGATGCTCCTAGCGAAGGCTGGTGCCCCGACACCGAAGACTTTCGTCGCCCTCTCCTCTGAATCGGTCTTCGAGACCGCGGAGAAGCTGGGTTATCCAGTGGTGATCAAGCCCTTCACGGGAAGCTGGGGAAGGATGGTCGACATCGCAAAGGAGCCGCAGACCCTGGGGACGATCGTCGAGTACAGGGAGTCGATGCAGAGCCCGGTCGAGCACATGTATTACCTCCAGGAGTTCGTGAAGAGGCCGCCTCGCGACATCCGCCTCATAGTGGCCGGAGACGAGGTCATCGCGTCGGTCTACAGGAACGCGCCTGTGGGAGAATGGAGGACGAACGTCGCGAGAGGGGGGACCACGACAGGCTTCAAGCTGAACAAGGAGATAGAGGAGATCACGCTCCGCGCGGCTAAGGCGGTAGGAGGGGGCATACTCGGCGTCGACGCGATGGAATCCAAGGAGACCGGCTACACGATCCACGAAGTCAACAACACGGTCGAGTTCAAGGGCGCGCAGGCCGCTACGGAGCACAGGATAGCGAAGAAGATGGTAGAGTACGTGATGAGGGAGGCGAAGCGATAGAGCATGGTCCGCGTCGGCGTCTTGGGAGCCTCAGGTTACGCTGGAGGGGAGCTCCTCCGCCTCCTGCTGGGCCACGGGAAGGTAGAGCTCGCCTTCGCGAGCTCCAGAAGACACCAGGGCGAGTACCTCTTCCGCGTGCACCCCAACCTGAGAGGGGTGACGGAGATGCAGTTCGTCGGGAACGACCTCTCGAAGGTCTCCCCGGGAGCTGACGTGATATTCACAGCCCTCCCACACGGCGAGTCGATGAAGTTCCTTCCCCAGCTCATCAAGACGGGGGTGAAGGTCGTCGACCTCAGCGCCGACTTTCGTCTCAAGAACCCCGCCGACTACGAGACCTGGTACGGGATCAAGCATCCTGCACCGGAGATGCTCGAGAAGTTCGTCTACGCCGTCCCAGAGCTGAACAAGGAGGAGATCCGAGGAGCGAGCCTCGCGGCCTCGCCGGGCTGCATGGCGATCACCTCGATCTTGGCGCTCGCCCCTCTCTTCAAGCAGAAGGACGTGAAGATCGACAAGGACCACGTTGTCGTGGACGCAAAGATCGCGTCCTCAGGTTCGGGCGGAAAGCCGTCCTTGGCGACGCACTTCTCCGAGAGATACGGGGTCGTGAGGCCCTACAAGCCGGTTGGCCACAGACACAGCGGCGAGATAGAGCAGGTCATGGGCCAGCTCTCCGGCTCGAAGGTCACCGTCTCGATGTCGGCTCACGCGATAAACATGGTGAGGGGCATACTCTCGACGTGCCACGTCTTCTACGAGGGCGAGGTGAAGAACTCCGACGTCTGGAAGATGTACCGGGGCCTCTACACCGGCCAGCCTTTCATCCGCATGATAAAGGACAAGCAGGGGCCGTTCAGGCTCCCTGACCCGAAGGTCGTCATCGGGTCCAACTTTTGCGACGTAGGCTTCGAGATAGACGAGCGAGGCCACAGGATCGTGGCCCTCGGCGCGATCGACAACCTGCTGAAAGGGGCCGCAGGCAACGCCGTCCAGGTGATGAACTTGATGCTAGGCTTCGACGAGACCCAAGGCATCGCAGCCGCTCCGCTCCACCCGGTGTAACCTAGCATGAGAACAGTGGTGAAGCTGGGTGGCGACATCGTAAAGGGAGAGATACCACCAGACTTCATGGCAGACCTCAAGAAGCTGGTCCAGACCAACCAGGTGGTCCTCGTCCACGGCGGGGGAGACGTGGTCACAGAGATTGCGACGAAGCTGGGGAAGGAGCAGCGCTTCGTCGTCTCCCCCGATGGGATGAAGAGCAGGTACACGGACAGACCCACTGTGGAGATCTTCACGATGGTCATGTGCGGCCTGATCGCGAAGAAGCTAGTGGAACTCCTGGAGCGGGGAGGGATAACGGCCGTCTCGCTCTCAGGGCTCGACGGCGGGATACTCCGGGCCACCCGGAAGAAGAGGCTGCTCATAGTCGACGAGCGGGGCCGGAAGGTGGCCATCGAGGGAGGCTATACAGGCAAGATGCAGTCGGCCGGAGTGTGCCTGTCATAGAGGCCCTACTTGAGAGGGGGGTGGTGCCGGTCATCTCTCCTGTCGCAATGGGCGAGGAAGCCGAGCCGCTCAACGTAGACTCTGACAGAGCAGCCGCGTTCATGGCGATGGGGCTGCGCGCAGACGTTGTCCTTTTCCTCACCGACGTGAAGGGGTTCCTGGTGGACGGAAAGGTGGTCGAGAAGCTCACGCCCGAAGAGGCGAGGGCGCTGCTCCCGAAGACGGGTTTCGGGATGCAGAAGAAGATACTCGCAGGAGTGGAGGCGATAGAGGCAGGCGTAGGGGAGGCGATAATCGCGTCAGGGTTCGGCCCGGAGCCACTGACTAACGCCATTATGCACAGGGGCTGCACTGTCATGTCGAGGGCCTAGGTCGACTTAGAACATGCCGAAGAAAGCTATGAAGAAGAAGGCGATTGACATAATCGCGACGGAAGACGCCCACGGGCCGCACACCTACCAGAAGTTCCCCGTGGCGATAGTCAGGGGGAGGGGCTCCCTGGTCTGGGACGACAAGGGGAACGAATACATCGACTGCATGGGAGGTTATGGCGTCGCGATAGTGGGCCATTCGAACCCCGCCGTCGTCGCCGCGATAAAGCGCCAGTCGGAGACGCTGATCACCTGCCACGGCTCGCTCTACAACGACGCGCGCGCAGAGTTCCTCGACACCCTGACCTCATGCTCCCCAAAGGGTCTCGACGCGGCCTTCCTCTCCAACAGCGGCGCCGAAGCGGTCGAGGTCGCGATAAAGCTGGGCCGCAAGGTGACAGGGAAGAAGGGGCTGATCGCAATGAAAGGGGCCTATCACGGAAAGACGGCAGGCGCCCTTTCAGCGACCTGGAGCAAGAGATACCGAGAGCCCTTCGAGCCTCTGCTGCAAGGCGTCAAGCACGTCGAGAACGGGAACCTCGAGGCGCTCGAGCGCGAGGTCGACGAGGACATCGGGGCGGTCATAGTCGAACCCATCCAGGGAGAGGGCGGGATAGTGCTGCCGCAGAAGGGGTTCCTTCAAGGAGTGAGGGAGATATGCGACAAGAAGGGGATCCTCATGATCGCTGACGAGATCCAGACGGGCCTCGGCAGGACAGGGAAGCTCTGGGCCATGGAAAACTGGGGCGTCGTCCCGGACATCATGACGGTCGCGAAAGGGCTGGCCGGCGGCGTCCCACTGGGGGCCACCGTCACGAGGGCCGAGATACTCGACTCGCTCAAGAAAGGAGAGGCGACGAGCACCTTCGGCGGCAATCCACTCGCGTGCGCGGCCGGGACCGCCACGCTGCGTTACATCTTGGACAACGACCTCCCTGCTCAGGCAAAGGCCAAGGGGAAGTTCTTCCTCGAAAAACTGAACTCCATGGGCAAAGAGTACGCGCTAACTCGTGAGGCCCGCGGCCTCGGGTTGATGCTCGCCTTTGAGCTGAGGGTCGACATCCAGGAGCTCCTCAACGAGGCGATGTCCATGGGCGTGATCTTCACCTACTCGGGGAGAACGATATTCCGGATGCTCCCGCCTCTCGTCATCACCGAACGCCAGATCGAGAGATCGGTGCGGATCCTTGGCGAGGCGATCGCTGCCGAGGAGAAGAGACGGGCTAGCGGCGGTGGCGGCAGCAGTGGATGAGATCGACGAGCAGATACTCCGGATTCTCCGCACGGACTCGAGGCATGCGTTCGTCGACATCGCGACCAAGGTCGGCCTCTCAGAGGCGGCGGTGAGGCGCCGCGTCTCCAACCTCGTGAAGGAGGGGATCATCAAGAAGTTCACCATTGAGGTTGAGGAGCCTCGGACGGCGACCAGCGCCATCACCTACGTCTCCGTGAGCCCGACAGCCCCGACCGCGGACGTCAGCAAGAAGCTAAAGTCAGTAAAGGGGGTGGAGACAATCTACGAGACGACGGGCCCGTTCGACATCGCGGCGATAATCAAAGGCTCGAGCATCACCGAGATCAACAGGTCTGTCGAAGAGATCCGGAGGATAGACGGGATCCTCAAGACCGAGACGACAATAATCCTCAGGACGATAAACTGAGCCTCCCGGCTCTCGGCCTCTGCCCGACACCATCGTCGTGAAATCTGAGGACTCCCCGCAATATCGTTAAGTAACAAATCGTCGCTGATTCGACAATGAGAAACGACCAAAAATGGTGGACAGAGCATACAAGGCGGACCTACCTAAGCTGAGGGACTCTCTTCAGCGATTGAAAGAAGACTTCTCGAAGCTGGCCCAGAAAAAGACCGATTGGACCACTCTGAGAATCGATCCCTTGTTGAGTCATCTCGACGCGCTTGAACGACTCTTGCAGTCCCGAGAATTCTCGAGCGAGTTCTCACGCCTGACGAAGGGTGTGGTGCTATTCCATTCCGACCTTGTCTATTTCAGGACGAACGTCCAGGGGCTGAAGAAGCTGCTCGAGTCCGAAAGAATGTCCTCGACCAAGAGAAATCGATGATCACTGGCCGGTCGTCCAGCTCCCTCACGAAAGGAGTATCGTCAGGTATGACTCCGGCATCGAACAAGAAACTCGAGCGATGTGATCTTCTTGCCCTTGGCTCGCCAAACGTCTTTCGGCCCGGAAACGGTAATATAGGTTGAATCGAGTCAGCCTTTCTTAGGGAGCTGCGAAAGGGGTTTCGGGGCCAGTCCGGAGGAACAAGACGGGCACGGCTACTCGTTTCGTTCCAATGTTTCTCTTGGCTCTCTTCGCTATATCGATCATCGCCGCGTCCACCGGCAACGCCGCCCACGGTCAATCCCCGGTGACCGGCTTGGGGACCTGGTCAGAACAGACGGACTACGGGGCTTCATCGGGCTCGAAAGGGACCGGCGGGGTAACAGTCCAGTCCGAACCTTGCGTCACTGACTCAAACTACATCTACTGCGTAGGTGGCTACACGGGCACCAAGGCAGGGCCAGGCGGCTCCATCGGGATTTCAAGCCAGGTCTTCTTCGCGGCGATCTCCGCATCTGGCGTAATCGGTGCATGGACTGAGACGACCGACTACGGGGCGACCGCAGGTACCTCCGGAAACGGGGGAGTCGCCATCGAGTGGAACTCTTGCGTAGCCTATAACCACAACATCTACTGCGTCGGAGGAAATGGGATGAAGGCGGGCTCCAACCCCGGCCCCCTTAGCTCCGTCTACTTCGCTCCACTATCGTCTTCCGGAGTCGGCCCTTGGACCGAGACGACCGACTATGGCGCGTCGTCCGGTTCGACCGGGGCCAGCAAGGTCTACGCCTTCCAGACCTCATGCGTTCAGAATAGCGGCTACATCTACTGCGTCGGCGGACTAGGCAAGAGCAAGACATACTACTCGCAACTCCTTCCCTCGGGCGTAGGTCCCTGGACGGAGACCACCGACTATGGCGCCGGTTCCGGCACCTCGGGAAGCGGCGGGGTCCCCGAATCCGCTGCGTCCTGCGTCGCCGACTCTGCCCTCGCCAGCATCTACTGCGTGGGAGGCCAAGGCGGCAGCTTCGCGAACATCAGCGACGTCTTCTACGCTCCGTTATCCTCCTCAGGCATCGGCGCCTGGAAAGAGTCGATAGACTACGGCGCGACTTCGGGGACTAGCGGCAGTGGCGGGATTCCGATCTACGGAGTAGAGTGCGCAGACTACTCCCAGACGATCATCTGCGCCGACGGGTCGACTTCCTCTTCGACGATAGCGAGCGTCTATTTCTCGTCGCTCTCGACAAGCGGCGTCGGTTCCTGGAGGCAGACCACAAACTACGGCGATGACCCAGCCCCCCTCTATTTCATGGGCTTTGTGATATACCTCGGAGAAGACGGTGAATGGATAATCGGCATAGGAGGCTCCGACGAAAGTGTGGTCTACGACGCCGAGGTCGAGCCATCGGCGGAGACGACAACCACGGAACCGCCAACGACCACTACGCAAACCACCACCAGCACGAGCAATACGCAGACGAGCACCTCCACGAGCATGTTCACCTCTACGGCGATTATTACGGTGGTCCAGACTCCAACGGTCACCCTGACGTATACTTTTGTGAATGGTAGCGTGACAACCTACACCTACCAATTCAGCGCGGAGACAACGACCTTGACCTTCACGGTGAACACGGCCACGACTAGCCTCATCACCTTCACCTACACGAAGAACCCATCTTCGGCGGTCACGGCGACGCAAAGCAGTTTCTTGACGGTCGGCCCCGGCGTATTCTCAGTCAATCAGGGAACGACAGGCATAAATTTGGCTGTGAGCGGAATATCCGCCCCATCCGGGACGCCTGTCCTGGTCGTCACAAATGACCTAAGCGGACCGACTCAAGCTCAACCCCCCAATAACATGAGGACGGCTCTTTACTACGATGTGCAGGTTGAAGGGGTCACAGACGGGACGGCGAACACTTGCATTACCAACCAGGCCGCCACCAGCTCGAGCATCATTGAATACTGGAACTCTGTCGACTGGGCGAACGCCACTGGAACGTCCACGAGCGGCACAACCGTCTGCGGCAACATCCCTGTCGCCGACCTCCAAGGTACCAACATCGCGGTCGGGACAATCGGTACCCCCACGCCCGAATTTCCGTCGTGGTCTCTCATGTTTGTCATGCTAGCCGTTCTCGTTCCAGTCCTATACTTGGTTAGAAGGAGCAGGATAGGCGGGACTGGCGCAAACGCCCTATAGCGTTCTCTCTGCGAGAAATCGTGCATCGGGTTTTAGAACGGCTGTCCAGATGCTGGCGGGTCTTTTTGCTCCCCTTTCCGTTCAACCCTTAGGATAACGACTCTTTGGAATCATCATCGTTAATTATTTGATATATCTATAACGGATATTGACGAGTGCCGTGCAAAAAACTGGCTTTCTAGTCTGGAAGCCTAGTCGCCACCGCGGAGGTCATCAACGTACCCCTCCCCCGAAGGTCGAGCCCTTGCGGCACCAAGGTCATCAGAACGCCAGTTGCTTTCTTGCGAACTTCCGGAGTCCGCCCCAGTAAACCCTGCCCCACAGGGGCGACTTCTCCAAGACGAATATCCGTCTCTCCTTCAACGAGACAAGAACGGGAAACTCGCCAGCCCCCCAGTGCTTCGGAGCTGGCGTGCTCCTCACCCACTCTTTCACGTCGTCGTCAAAGTCCTGGGACACGATTACGGGGAACGAGACAAGACCGGCTCCTAACCCCCGAAAGGGAGGGCCTTTCTCAAGGGCATATTGGGTGAATGATGAAGAAAATTCACGAATCGCTTTCGTGTCGGCGGCCTCCATCCACGCACCTCCTACGAAACTGGCGAAGTTGCCGAATTTGAACAGTTCAAAGGAGGTCTTGACAGCCAAGACATCGAGCTGATAGCCGTCGAACTCGACAGCCCTACTAACCGCGAAACCCTCTCTCTCAAACCTTCGAGCTATCTGCTCGAGATAACCGTCACGGTCGCTCACACCTCGTCAACGGGCGTACGGAACGGCGCTCTTTTAAGAAGCCTTCCGCACGAACTAACAACCATAGCGCGGTTCGTCTTCGTTTGGAGTATTCAATCGGTGCTGAAAAGGTAGCGTTAAATATCGTCCGAGGGCGAGCGCTCGAAGAAGGCACCTGGAGGTGAGTCCCTGACGAACTGCGAAGAATGCGATGCTCAGCTGACGATTCCGAGCGACGCGATAAACGGAGAGATTGTCAGCTGCAAGGACTGCGGCGCCTCGTACGAGGTAAAGAAGGACGAAGCCTCCGGGCTCGTGACGCTAAAACCAGCTGAGAAAGAGCAAGAGGACTGGGGCGAGTAGAGGCCACGGCTTCACTTGCTCTCCTATACGATGTCATAAGGTGGGAAGAGAAAGCACTCGCGCAGGCGGCCGAGAAGAGGGGCGTCAAGCTCTCGATGGTCGACTCCAGGGACATGGCTCTGACCATCGGCAAGAGCGGAAAGTCCCCGATCAAAGAGCAGCTCGTCCTCCAGAGGTGCGTGAGCCACTACAGGAACATCTACTCGACCGCGCTGCTCGAGAACCTCGGTCACACGATGATCAACTCGTTCCACACGGCGCTAACCTCCAGCGACAAGCTCCTCGGGAGCCTCGCCCTCTCAAAGGCAGGCGTCCCAACGCCCAAGACCATCGTCGCGTTCACCGAAGAAGGCGCGCTCAAAGCGCTGGAGGACCTGGGCTACCCCGCGGTCCTGAAACCGGTCGTTGGGAGCTGGGGAAGGCTCGCTGCCAAGCTCAAGGCACCCCGACTTTGCAAAGGCGATCATCGAGGACAGGGAGTTCATGCACCCGAGCTACCACGTCTATTACGTCCAGGAATACGTGAAGCGCCCCCCGCGAGACATCAGGCACTTCGTCCTCGGCGGGAAGACGATAGCCGCGATCTACCGCACCTCGGCGGAGGACTGGCGCACCAACACGGCCAGAGGCGGGAAGGCCGAGCCGTGCAAGATAACAAAGGAGATAGACGACATCTCTCGCAAAGCGGCGAAGGCTGTCGAGGGGCACTTCGTAGGAGTGGACCTGATGGAGTCTCCCTCGGGGTTGGTCTGCCACGAGGTGAACAACACGACAGAGTTCAAGAACACGGTCCCGGCCACCGGCATCGACATCCCCGGCTTGGCCATGGAATACCTCGCCTCGCTAGCCAAACGGTGAGACTCTTGCGCTCATCCCAGAATTCCCTGCGAGTGGAGGGACATCGACGGTGAAAGGCAGCGACGACCCAGCGGTCGCCCTCCTCCTGGACACCCTCCGGACCTACTCCGTCTCGATGAAGGAGGAGAAGCTCTCGAAACTCCTCCGTGAGAGGATGCGCCGGATGGGGTTCAAGAACGTGAGGACCGACAAGGCGGGCAACGCCATAGGCGAGATGGGGAGCGGCCGCCCTCACGTCCTTTTCTGCGGCCACATGGACACGGTCCCCGGCTTCCTCAAAGTGCGGTTGGAAGGACAGCGCGTCTACGGCCGAGGCGCCGCGGACGCCAAGTCTCCGATGTGCGCGATGCTGATGGCCGCCAGCTCCCTGCCCAAGGGTACGCCGATGAAGGTCACGATGGCCTGCGTGACGAGGGAGGAGGGAGACAGCCTTGGAGTGGAGACTTTGATAGACGCGGGGGGCGACTACGACTACGCGGTCTTCGGCGAGCCGGCGGGCGCTGGAAGGGTAACCGTTGGCTACAGAGGAAGGACGGCAGCAAGGATCACGGTCGGGACTCAAGGCGGGCACGCCTCCTCTTCGTGGGCGCATCCCAGCGCCGTCGACGAGTCGCTGGGCATCCTGAGCCTGATCAAGGAGTACGAGAAGAAGAACACAGTGGAAGGCAACCACTACAAGTCCCTAAGCGCCTCCCTCACAATGATCAGGGGGGGTTCTTACTCGAACGTCGTCCCGAAGCGCTGCACCTTGACGTTGGACGTCAGGATCCCTCCCGGGATGAACTCCTCGACCGTCAAGGAGCAACTGACCTCGTTGGTGGAAGGTTTCGCCCGAGGGCGAGAGGGGGTGGTGGCGAGGATAGAGTTCGAAGGCTTCACGGAGCCCTACGACGCGCCCCTCGACTCCGTCGTGGTCAGGTCGTTCCAGCGTTCGATACTGAAGACGCTCAACACGCGCCCGGTCCTGACGAACAAGACCGGCACCGGCGACATGAACACCCTCGCGGAAAGGATGGGGACTCCCTGTGTGACCTACGGGCCTGCGGACTCCAACCTAGGGCACACAGAGTCGGAGTTCGTGGAGGTCCCCGACTATCTTGACTCGATAAGGGCCCTCTCTGGGGCGCTCGTGGAGATCAAGGCGCTCCACGGCAGGAAGGACTGAGGGAGACCGGTCCCTCAGCTCTCGACGCGGTACTTGATCCTTGACTTGCCCAGCGCAGAGATGAACGTCTTGGTGTGCTGAGCGTTCTGAGTCTCCAGGTTGAATATCACCTCTGCCTTGCCGATCGGGACGCCCTCGCCTACCCTGTCGTGCTCGATGCTGATGACATGGGCCTTCGACTCGGCCACCACCTCGATAATGTCCCTCAGCGCTCCGGGCTTGTCAGATATGAGAATCCTCACCCTCAGCAGCCTGTGCTGCTTCTCAAGGACCTTCGTCACTATCTGGTCGAGCAGATACATGTCGATGTTCCCCCTGAGACTACCGCCGCGCACATCTCGCCCCTGGCCTTCACGAGCCCGTTCATGCACGCGGCGACGGTGGCTGCCCCCGCGGGTTCTGCGACTAGCTTCATCCTCTCGAGCATGAAGAAGATCGCGCTCGCGATGTCGCTATCACCGACCAGGACCACGTCGTCGACGTACTTCCTGATGAGCTTGTAGGTCAGCTTCCCGGGCTGCTTGACGGCGATGCCGTCCGCTATGGTCTCCTGGGCCTGTAAGGGACCATCTTGCCAGTCTTGAACGCCATGTACATGCTGGGGAAGGCCTCCGACTGGACCCCGACTACCTTGACCGACGGCTTGATGCTCTTGGCCGCGACAGCGACGCCCGAGATGAGGCCTCCTCCACCGATCGCCACCGCGATCGTCTCCAGCTCTGGCGCCGCCTGCATCATCTCGAGGCCGGCAGTGCCCTGTCCCGCCACGACCATCGGGTCGTCAAAGGCGTGGATGAACGTGGCGTCCTCCTTGCGTGCTATCTGCCTGCCCATCTCGAGGGCGTCCTCGAAGTTCGCCCCGTGGAGCACCACTCGGGCGCCGTACCCCTTCGTCGCATCTATCTTCGCGGGAGAGGCCCCTTCGGGCATGACGATGGTCGACTTTACGCCGAGCAAGGTCGCGGCGTTCGCGACACCTTGCGCGTGGTTACCTGCCGAGGCCGCCACGACGCCTCGCTTCCTCTCAGAGTCTGTGAGAGAGTGGATCTTGTAGTACGCGCCCCTCATCTTGAACGACCCCGCCCTCTGGAAGTTCTCTAGCT
The DNA here is from genome assembly GCA_963799775.1 of uncultured archaeon. Classification (GTDB taxonomy): domain Archaea; phylum Thermoproteota; class Nitrososphaeria; order Nitrososphaerales; family Gagatemarchaeaceae; genus Gagatemarchaeum. The sequence continues at coordinate 1,167,458 of CAWCYD010000003.1, read as the reverse complement.
TCAGATACAGGTCGATTCCGGTCAGCTCGCTGAGAGTCCTTGAGTGGTCTAACGGGGTCACCCGGGTCACTCCCTTGAGCACTGCGGCGGCCCGCTCTATCTCTGCAAGAGTGACTTCCTGGTCTTCCATCTCGAAACTCCCCTAACTCACAGGTGACGGGGTCGCTCTCTCGCTGCTCGGCTCGAAGGGGTCGCCGAGGTTCCACTCTTCCCTAGCGTATTTCTTCTCGACCAGGTCCCTCGCCAACTCTTCCTCGCTCCTCAGGAGGGGCCTATCTTTCACCTGCAACTTCGTCTCCTCTCCCAGAGTGCCTACCAGCATGCGAATAAACGAATCTACTTCCACTCCGGCGTTGACCGTCTTGACATCGCGGCTCCGGGTATACCTCCTTTGCAGGACATCACGGGCCGGTGTGGTAAGCGCCTTGACCCTCTCGAGGTCGGCGTCGACCAGCAGAGTGCCGTGGCAGAGGAAGCCCTTCCTCGAGACATAGGCTGCCATCCCGGATATCTTCCCCTCGTCCGTCACGAGGCTGTTGGGCGGGTTCAGTCTCGCATCAACGCCCAGTGCGGCGAGCGCCGAGATTATCGGGCCCGATGCGGTCCTGAAGATGGCGTACGGGCTCGAGTCGTACCTCAACGCTCCTCCCGCCGCATCCCTCCCGACGAAGACAGACCAATTGACGTTCCCGGGCCCGTTGTAGACGGCCCCTCCCGCCGTGAAACGCCTGACGACGGGAATCCCGTTCTTGCGACAGTACGCGACGTCCGTCTCGAACTCGGCCAGTTGGGCACGACCGATTATCACCGACTCGGAGTTCTCCCAGACCCTGACCACGAGCCCCTCGTTCCTCAGAAAGATGGCCTCCTCCAGCGCCATGTTCATGTTAGGATGACGGCTCCCCTCTCCGGGTCCCGGCGAGAGCAGAGCCAGAGCGATCGTCTCCTTCGGGTCGGTTCCAGTCATCGGGCTCAGAGTCCTCGCGTCCCAGAAGCGAGAAGAGGGCACATCGGCGGATTGCAACGACCGAATCACCTTCTTAAAGGCCCTGCGTCGCCGGCGGCCCATTGGTCGGCAGAGCAGCGAGGCATTCCAGCTTCAGGTTCCTCTCCAACATCGCCCTCGCGGACATCGCCTTCGTCGCCAGAGCGGACTCGCTCCCACGCCTCTTCGAGACGGCGGGCAGGGCTCTGACAGAGGTGATGGTCGACAGGAGGACGGTGGTCGGGCGGCTCGAGAGGAGAATCGAGCTCGCTTCCCCCGACATCGAGAGGCTCCTCTACGACTTCCTCACAGAGCTGATTGTGATCAAGGACGTCGACTCGCTGCTCTTCAAAGACTTCCACGTCTCCATCTCGCCCAAGAAGAAGGGACAGAGGCTTACCTGCGTCCTCCGTGGCGAGGAGATCGATCGCGCCAGGCACGCCCTGAGGAACGACGTGAAGGCTGTCACCATGCACATGTTCGGCGTCAAGAGAGACAAGGCGAGACCGGGCTGGTGGGAAGCGACGGTCGTCCTGGACATCTGACATCGGAGAATGCTTAAGTCCACTAGTCCGCGCCCGCCGACAAGTCGCTCTCCCAATTTGACAGATGCAAAGATTGCCAAGCAAATCTCCGACGTGGTCTGGGAAATCCCTACCTCCTTCAAGGAAGGGATGAACGTCCCGGCCAGGATCTACGCCACGAAGCACCTCCTCGAGGGGATGGACAACGGCGTCATAGAGCAGGTCACGAACGTCGCATCCCTCCCGGGGATAGTGAAGTACTCCTACGCGATGGCAGACGCGCACTGGGGATACGGCTTCCCGATCGGGGGAGTGGCTGCGTTTGACCCCGAGAAGGGAGTAATCTCTCCCGGCGGAATCGGGTTTGACATAAATTGCGGCATGAGGCTCGTCCGCACCAACCTCCGGCTGGCCGAAGTGAAACCGAGGATAAAGGAGCTCGTGGACCTCCTCTTCCGGCTCATCCCCACCGGTGTGGGCGTCAAGGGATTCGTGAAGCTCAACCAGCCGCAGTTCGAGGAGGTCATGAGGTGGGGGGTCAAGTGGTGCGCCGAGAACGACTACGGATGGGACGACGACGTCCAGAAGGTCGAGGAGGGAGGATACATCAAGGGTGCCGACCCCTCGAAGGTCAGTCAGCAGGCGTCCAGCCGGGGGATAAGCCAGCTCGGCACCCTGGGGTCTGGGAACCACTACTGCGAGGTGCAGGTGGTCGACCCTGCTCGTTTCCTCGACGTCGGTCTGGCCAAGCACTTCGGCCTGGTGCACGAGGACCAGGTCGTCGTCATGGTGCACTGCGGGAGCAGGGGCTTTGGGCACCAGGTGGGCACCGACTACCTCAGGGTCTTCGACACGGCCATGAAAAAGTACGGGATCACGGTCCGCGACAGGGAGCTTGCCTGCGCCCCGTTCTCTTCGAAAGAGGGTGCTGACTACTACGGGGCCATGGCGTGCGCGGCCAACATGGCGTTTGCGAACAGGCAGGTGATAGTCCAGAGGATCCGCGAGGCGTTCAAGCAGGTCTTCCACAAGGACCCCGAGAGCATGGACATGCAGATAGTGTACGACGTCTGCCACAACATCGCCAAGGTCGAGAGGCACGAGGTCGACGGCAGCTCCAAAGAGCTCCTCGTCCACAGGAAGGGGGCTACAAGGAGCTTCGGGCCCGGGCACCACGACATCCCTCAGGCTTACCGTGAGCTCGGACAGCCCGTGATCATCGGCGGCTCGATGGAGACCGGCTCGTACCTCCTCCTGGGGACGAAGAAGGCGATGGAGGAGACCTTCGGCTCGACCGCCCACGGGTCGGGAAGGACCATGTCTAGGACCGCTGCGAAGAGGCAGGTCAGCGGCGTCGAGCTCCAAAGGAGCATGGAGAAGCGCGGGATCTACGTCAAGGCCGCCACGATGGACGGGCTGGCAGAGGAAGCAGGGATGGCCTACAAGGACATCTCCGAGGTCGTAGAGACCATGCACCAGGCGGGCATCTCTCTCAAGGTCGCGGCGCTTCGTCCGATAGGCAACATCAAGGGCTGAGCGCCAGCCTTGCAGCGCGAGTCTCAGGCTATGTAGCCGGGCCTCGTCTCGTCCTTCTGGCCCCTTGCCTCTTCGATGTTCTGTTCGGTGAGTCCCTGGACGCGGCTGAGTATCTGCTGAGCCTCCTTCGCTCTCTCTTCGATCGAAGCCATGTCTATCTTGATCCCGAGTATCTTTGAGAGGGCTTCCAGCACCGCATGGGACGCCGCGGGGTCTAGCAGGAAGCCCGACGTCTCGCCCAGAAGCGACATCCCATCCAGCCCGAGCAGCTTCGCCATCCCGACGATGACGCCGTTCATTCCGCTTATCCCGCCCTCCTTCATTATCTGCACGCCTTTGTCGGAAAGGCGAGGGATCAGCTCCTTCGAGGTCGCGACTCCGAATACCCGGCGGCCCTTGACGAAGCCCCCGGTGACGTAGGCGGCGAGCGCGAACACCTCCCTCGCGTTGAGCTTCTTCGCCTCCTCCAGCACCACGGCCGAGAGCTCGTACTCGCCCGCCGAGGTCGCGGGCTGGGCATCTGCGGTGAAGACGAGGAGGTCGGTGGCCTGGCCCGTCGTGGCATGATGGAGTTCGCCCCTTAGTCGGAGCGCGACCCCCCGCTCGTCGATGTTGACGTGGGGTGGGAAGGAGCTGGAGTAGAACTCTACGAGCTTCTTCGCCTTGAACGAACTGATGAGGTAATCAGCAGCGAGCTTGCCCACGTAGCCGCTTCCGGGGAGGCCGCAGACGAGCACGGGGTTGACGGGCGAGGCCGAGGAGACGCTTCGGACCTGGATTCCTGGAAGCTGAGGGAACTCGACGAGCCTCAAGGCCTTCTCAGCCCTTTTCCATGTCCATCTTCAGCTTGTCCTTGAGGTCGACGAACTTCCCCTTGTCCTGCACCTTGATCGTCGTCTTCAGGGCGAACCTGAGCCCAAGGTTGCGGAAGAGCTGGTAGAGCTCTCCACCCGAGATCCTCTCACTCATCCCGTTCTGGATCAGGAGCCTCGCGAGCTGGTCAACGACTATCTCGGTCTGTCGGGGATAAGCCTGATAGGCTGCTTCGATGAGCCTCGTCTCCCCTGTCATAGAGCGCCTCGACGAGGACGTCCTTGCTGCTCTTGGCCGGCCTGCTCGACTGTCGGGACTTTGCGAGGGCGGACGAGGCTGAAGCTATCTCGGCTCGCCTCTTCATCTCGGCTAGCTTCCGCGCGTTGATGAGAGCCAGCTCTTGATCTTCGTCCAAGGTCCGGAGAACGAGGCGCTCTTCTGCCGCTAAATACTTTGTCGTGGTCGACGAAGGCCCTGCGGTCCCGAAAGACCTAGCGCTGTCCTGGCGACCCAGAGTTCTACGGCTGCGTGATCTTGATACATTGCGAAGGACAGGAAGTCTCACACGCCATGCAGTAGATGCAGTCTTTCTCCCTGACCGGGTCCGACTTGTCAGACCTCCAGGCCTGCCAATCCGGCGAGTTGGGGGCGAGGACCATATCTTTCCCAGAGCCAGACTGACCGGTGTTTAGTGCCCATTCGTATACGAAGACAGGACATACGTCCATGCAGACGCCATCGGCAATACAAGCGTCCCAGTCCACGGCAGTGTTGGTCCCGTGTATCCCGTGGGCCGTTGGGAGAGGCTTTCCCTCCCCATCCATCCTCTGAACCCCTGCAGCCCTCACTTTGTGACCGTTGTGTTCTCCGGTAATCGGATACTCGTCAGGCTTGGAGAGGAAAGCCTGATCGATCGGCTTGGACTTGTAACCAAGATCTCGTCCCATGTTCGAATCAGGCTTGCCCGAAATCCACGTTATAAAGCTGTTCTCAGACAGCGGATTTCAACGCTTCGTAACTGGCATCTGGCTTGATCTTATAGACAGTGATGGGCCTGATTACGAAGATCCCGACCTCAAGCACCCCCGGGATCGACTTGAGCTCGATCTCCAGCTGTCTTGGATTGTCTATCGGGGCGAAGAGAGCGTCGAAGAGCATGTTACCGTTCTCAGAGTATGCGGGATATCCCCTCGCGTCCAAGCGGATCTTCACGTCCTTGCTCCCCTTGCTCTTCAGCTTCGCCATCGCCGTCTCCCTTGCGAACTGGCTCACCTCGATCGGGACCCGATAGTCTCCCATCCCGAGCTTCTCGACGAACTTCTTCTCGTCCGCGACGATCGCAGAGTCCTTCGCGCTCCCGAGGAGGACCTTCTCCTTGAGGAGCGCCCCGCCCCCTCCCTTGATGAGGTTCAGCTTCTTGTCCACCTGGTCCGCCCCGTCCACTACCTTCACGATGTCGGGCGTGGTGAGCGGGCCCACCCTGACCTTCAGCTCCTGGGCGACCGCCTGGATCTGGAGCGATGTCGGGCCCCACGTCGCCTCCACGCCTTTGTCTCGCATCGCCTTGACCATCGCCGGGAGCAGCCGCGCGACCGTTGACCCGCTCCCCAGCCCGACCGTGTCGCCGTCACGGATGCCGGCTGCCAGTTCCTTCCCGAGCTTCTCGGTGTGGTCTGATGGCTGTCGGCTCAACTTGACTCGGTTTCTTTCCTAGAGTCGATCTGCTCCAACCTCTCGAGCGCCTCCATCACCTCGTCACGGATCGCCTTGACCCTCCTCTCTCCTTCCGTGTCGTCCCTCCTAGGCGACTTGCGCTCTACGACCTTCTCTAGGCTCCTCGCCCTGCGAGGATTGAGCTGAAGACGTCGTCGCGACCACGGTCGCTGCCGACTTGCGAGCGCTCGTCACGACCGCGGGCTCCGTCCGTTGGGCGCTCGCCTGCGAAGCGACAGGCAGCCTCTCCTTGGCCTGGTCCAGCCTCGTCTCTATGTTCTGGATCTTCTCCCTGAAGAGCGTCACGAGCTCGTCCCTCAGACCTTCCAGTTCGCCGACCTCCACCAAGAGCTCCCTGTCGCTCAACCTGGACTCTAGTGCCCTGATCTGGGTGCTGTAGCGCTTTGCTATCATCTCCCGCTCCTCGCGGGTTATCTTCCCCTCGTTCTCCGCCTCGTAGATCTTCGTCAGGGCTGCCGAGAGAAGGTTCCTCTCCAGCAGCAGAGTCCGCATCTCCCTCCTGGACCTCTCAAGCTCCTCTACACTGACCGTCTTCTTGCGGAGCTGGCCGGTCTCGTCTCTCTGCGTCACGCGGACGTTCTTGGTCCTGCCGCTCCTAGGGTAGAACGAAGCGTAAGAAATCCCGAGCCCCGCCGCCCCACCAGCGGCAACCCCGATCAGGAGCGTCGTAGGGTCAAAGGACATCGACGCAAAGGATTGGGCGCGATGGGGATATTAACGTTCGCCGCTGTCAGCGGCCGTCTTTTCACCGCTCCGAGCGTTTGCAGAGTGTGGCGGTCGTGAAGAGGACGCGCACGGGGTAAGACTAAAAAGCCGGGGGCCCGCCTCATCGATCGACGATGAGGTAAACGCCGTCCCAGTCAGAGGCCCCAGATTAGCTCCGGGGCCAGATGATGAACTCGCGACGAAACTGAGTCACCCACGAAACCATTAGCAAGCTTTTCAAGCGCCGCGCGACCTAGACGTCGGACAGGATGGTCGTCTCGAAGACGGTGAAGGTCCACGATGACACCCACAGGGTGTTGAAGGCCATCAGGGACAAGAACAGGAGCGGGAGCATGGACGAGGTGATCAGGTCGCTTGTCAAAGGGGCGACGGGCAAGACGATCGAGCAATACGCGACCCAGAAGAACAACGCGCGGCTATCGTCGTTCGCCGAGTGAGTCGTCCCCGCGCCCGACGGAAGACAGAAATAAACAGAGCCAAGAGAGGCTGAGAACTAGATGGCAAAGTTCGATGGTATAGTTGAGAAGAGGCTCTTAACGGTCACTGAGAAGGAGAACGAGCTTACTCTAGTCTTCGAGGACAACAGGTTCCTTTTCGTGTCTCTCAAGGACGGAAAGGTCCACTCGGAAAGCGTCCCCGAGTAGTGCCTGCGATCGCTTATTCGGCCTTGGCCGGTAGGGACTCTTCGCGGACGCCCTGCTTGTCCAGGGTGATTAGGTCGATCCCGTTCCCGCTCATCGCGTCTCTCTCGATGGCCGCCTTTATCGAGGTCACCGTGAGCTCTCTCGCGTCTTTCTCGGAGAGCCCTGGGCTGTAGCCCGCCTCGATGGCCCCCGTCGCCATCTCGGCACCCGTCCCGACCGAGGCGTACTCGTCCGCGATCAAGCTCCCGAGAGGGTCCAAGACCCAAATCTTCGGCTTGGAATCGACGCCTCCGAGTATGACCTGCGTGAGCAGGGGGGAGAACCTCCTCTCGAACATTATCACCGAGGTCAGCTTGGCGACGGCCGAAGGCCTCAGCTGTCTCTTCGCCTCGAGTTCCTTGAGCTTTGCATACACCCCGACCTCCTTGACCAGGTTCTGCATGTCGGCGACCATTCCCGCGCAGACCGCTCCGGTGTTCTCCGTCACCTTGAACGTCTTCTTCCCTCGTTTGCTGATGACGTAGTTTCCTAGCGTTATCCTCCTCTCCGCTCCCAGCACGACCCCGTCCTTGTACGTGATCCCGACCGCCGTCGCACCGGGGATGTAAGCGTCGAAAGACATCTTGATCTGATTACCTAGGATTCGCCGTTGGTGCGGTGTTATTAGCTATTTTGCTCTCTCCGGCGAGATTAGGAGCAGCGTCGCGTCTCCCACCGACTCGAACCTGTGATTCGCCGAGGTGAACTGTCTTGCCACTTGCAGGCTCGTCCTGAGGTGCTCCGTGACGAAGGGGATTCGGAGGGCTGAGGGCGACTCCGCGAGACAGAGGACAGGGGCGAGCATGTCCGCGAGGTGCGCGTCCACCCTCGCTTCAGTTTCGAGGGCGGCGAGGAACCTCTCCGACGCCTCTCGCCCCACAGTCTCGGCGGGCTTCCCTCTGGCCCCATCGAGTCCCCACCGAGATAGGAACCTGCCTCGACCAGCGAGACGAGGATGGAGCTCCCCGGCGAGACCGCCTCTTCGAGCCGGACGTCCCTCAAAACCACGTCGACACCCCCTCTCTCGAGGAAGGAGCTTGCCGCCCTCGCCTGCCTCTCGGCTACGCTCACGGGCAGCCTTGCGCACCGGCTCACCAGAGAAGCCCGCTTCGGGCCGCTCCTCTCTTTCGAGAGGTCCAGGGCCAGCACCTTCTTGCATGCCTCAATGTGGATCTTGGCCGTCCCTCCCCCGTTGGGATAATACCCCCGCCTTCCGACCTGGAACGAGAAGCCGATCCCTACCTCCCTCATCGCAGGAAGGACCACCTTCTCGAGGTAGTCCGAGGTGGGGCTCCATGGCACGTCCGTCCCCCCCACCAAGTCCAGGTCGTATGCCTTGCCCATGAGGGAGACGGCAGGTATCACCGCCTGCAGGACGAGTGGGATGCTCGCTGCGGTCCCGAGGTTGAAAGAGCCTCTCTCCTCGTCGACCTGGCCGGGGAAGAACCTCAACTCTGTCGAGCCGACCTCAGCTCCCTCGACCTTGGCAGAGCATATCTCCCCAAGGATCTTGATCGTCGCCGAGTGCTGGGGCCTGAGCCCCGTGACCTTCCTCCCAGCACGGATCTTCGTGACGTGGATTGGGATGCCGAAGACCATCGCGAAACAGATCGCTGTCCTCAGGATCTGTCCGCCGCCCTCGCCAAAAGAACCGTCCACCTCCACCGGCGTGGAGCTCGGCGAAGGGCCGCCGTTCGCACTTGTCGTAAGTGCTCGAGCGGGGCATAAACGTCTTAAATACTCACCGAAAATCCGCAGCGTGAGAGGGTCTTTGGCCGTCGGCGTACTTGTGGGAAGATTCCAGCCTTTCCACAACGGGCATCTAGAAGCGGTCCGCTATGCCCTGACAAAGGTGGACTACCTCTACATCGTCGTCGGGAGCTCGCAGAGGAACCACGAACGCGACAACCCCTTCACCTCGGGTGAGAGGATAGCGATGATCAAGGCCGCGCTCGACTCTAGCGGCGTCGACCCGTCGAAGTGGATGGCAATCCCGATTGCAGACACAGAGTCTCACGCGCTCTGGCCGGCGATCCTAAGAGCGAGCGTGCCTCCTTTCGACACCGTCTTCACCAACGACGGCCTCACGACAAGGCTCCTGAAGGAAGAAGGAGTCAACGTGGAGGCGGTCAAGTACCTGGAGAGGTCGTCTTACTCCGCGACGAACGTCCGGAACAGGATCCTCGAGATGAAGGAGTGGGACAAGCTCGTCCCAGAGACGGTCGCGTCGATGGTCAAGAGCATCGGTGGGGTGGAGAGGGTTAGAAGCATGATTCACAAAGACCTTGAAGGAGAGGGGTAGGGGGAGAGCAGCATGCCCACGGTCTCGCCGAAGAAGAAGCTCCTGATGGTCCCGGGCCCCACCAACGTCTCGGACAGGGTCATGAAGGCGATGCTAAAGCCCATGATCAACCACAGGTCTGAGGAGTTCACGCAGCTCCTAGCGAGCATCACGGAGAGGAGCAAGTACCTCTTCCAGACGAAGGAGCACATAGTCACGATAACTGCGTCGGGGACCGGAGGCGTCGAGGCGGTCGCCTTCGCGCTCGTCAGGCGGGGAGACAACGTGGTCGTCCCCGTCTATGGAGAGTTCGGTCAGCGGCTCGCCGAGGCTATCGAGCTCGCCGGGGGGAACGTCGTCAAGGTCTTCGCGGAGCCGGGGAGCGTCCCGCGCCTCGAAGAGGTCCGCGAGGCCATCAGGAGGACAGAGAACCTAAAGGCGGTCTACACGGTGCACAACGAGACGAGCACGGGGGTCGCCATCCCGTACATCCGCGAGCTCGCGAAGGCCGCCCACGAGAAGCACGCATTCATGGTCGTCGACGGAGTCTCGAGCATAGGGGGCTACTCGGTCCCGGTGGACGATTGGGAGGTAGACATGTGCGTCACGGCCAGCCAAAAGTGCATCGCGGCGCCACCCGGGCTGGTGCTCATCTCGCTGAACCGGGCCGTCGCCGACTACCTCAAGCGCACCCCGGCGACCGTGAGATACTTCGACCTCGCCAAGCACCTGGACTTTCTGGAGCACGGATACACCCCCTTCACGCCCGCCGTCTCTCTCTATTACGCGCTTGACGAGGCGCTCGCCGTCCTGGAAGAGGAGACGCTCGAGAAGAGGGTGGCGAGACACACAAAGTGCGCCTCACAGCTCTACTCCGCCGCCGAGTCGATGGGCCTCGAGTGCTTCGCCGAGAGAGACAACCGCTCCAACACCGTCATCACCATAAAGTGTCCGAAAGGCGTCGACGACGAGCATTTCAGGAGCATCATGAGCGACGAGTTCGACGTCGTGATAACCGGAGGCTTCGGCCCCCTCAAGGGGAAGATCCTTAGGCTGGGCTCGATGGGCAACGTGACGAGCTCCGACATCCAGACGACCGTCGCCGCGATGGCGAAGACGCTGACCAAGCTGGGCCACCCGGTCGACCTGAAGGCCGCCGTCGACGTCGCGGTCCGTTAGAGACGAGCACTGGTTCTGTTAGCTCTTCGGCTCACGCCGCTGTCGAGCCAACTTGCTGGCATCGACTCGGAGGATTAGGGTCGTCGTCCCGTTCCCGGTCATCGCTTCACCTGCCAGCCCTTCCTCCCCTTCGCACTGAGGTAGGTAGCCTCCTGCGACAGAGGATGGGAACGGTGGAACCTCGACCGCCCCCGCTTGGATGGGCCCCGACCCATCCGGACATACCGTCCGGTCGTGCTCGACGTTCCCCTTTTTTGCAGGATCGCGGAGCTCCTCCCCGCGCGTCGAGCGCCCCGACATGCTCCAGACATGTCGAAGAGGTATAAAATCACCCATGCGCCGAGGAGTTACCAGTTACCGAGCACTAAGCATTTAAAAACTGACCACCAGCGACGGTGAGTGCTTCATACCCAATGCCGTTTACCAAAGGGACTCTCGTCTATGTGAACTACAGCGCGAAGGTCAAGGACACGGGTGAGCCGATAGAGACCACCGTGGAGGACGAGGCGAAGAAGCTGGACATCTACGACGCCGACAGGCGCTACGAGCCTCGGCTGGTGGCGGTCGGCGAGGAGTGGGTGCTAAAGGGCCTCGACGAGGAGATATCCAAGATGGACGTCGGGGAGAAGAAGACGGCGGAGCTCCCGCCAGACAGGGCCTGGGGCGGAGGGGCCCCGACCCTGATGCGCATGGTCCCGTTGCGCAAGTTCGGGGACAAGGCTGACGAGCTGAGGGTCGGCGACGAGGTCGAGATAGACAACAGGGTCGCAGTAATCAGGTTCATCGGCTCGGGCCGCGCTCAGGTCGATTTCAACCACAAGCTCGCCGGCAAGACCCTCGTCTACGACATCGAGGCATTGAGAAAGGTCGAACCGGGAGAGGACACCATACGCTCGCTCATGAAGAGGCGATTCCCCGGAGAAGGGGAGAAGCTCGCGTTCACCCAGAAGGAAGGGGAGGTCGACGTGTCAGTCCCGGACGAGGCCTTCCTTGTCGAAGGGCTGCAGTTCATCAAGAGGGGCATAGCGAACGACATCCTGCACTTCGTCCCGGACGTGAAGAAGGTGACGTTCACCGAGGTCTACCCGAGGAAAGAGGAAGCCGCGAAGGCCAAGGGCAAGCAGTCCTCCCCGGAGGCCTCCGAGGAAGCCAAGCCAGAGTCTGCCGCCGAGAAGAAGCAGGAAGCAAAGCAGACCGCCTAGCCTGCTCAGGTCACGCCCGTCTTCTTCGCCAGCTCCCCTGCGCTCTTCTTGTTGAGCTTGACCTTCGTCAATATCGTATAGCGGTCGGGCCTTATCGACGGAGCCTTGACCAGCGCCGTCTTTATCTCGACGTCCGAGATCCCGAGCTCTGCCCCGGTGGTCGGGGCCTTCACGTCCTTCAGCGCCCTCCTGACACCCATCCAGTCGAGGCCGTGGAGCGAGGCCATCATTATCGTGCCGATACCGCACTGCTCGCCATGAAGGCCCTTCCCGGGGCATATGGCGTCCAGCGCGTGGCTGAAGAGGTGCTCCGACCCGCTGCAGGGTCGGCTGCTCCCCGCGATGCCGGCCGCCACCCCTGCGCTGATGAGCCCTTCCACGAGGGCCCTCGCGGACGCTCGGTCGTAGGAGCCGATCTTCTTGGAGCCCTCCATGAAGACTTGCGCGCTCATCATGGCGAGGTTCGCGGCGTAGCCGCCGAAGTACTCTCCTGTCTCCCGGCTCGCCAGCTCCCAGTCCTTGACCGCGGTGAGCTTCGAGACGAGGTCCCCGCACCCTGCTGCCTCCAGTCTCTTCGGGGCTGCCGCTATCACGTCGACATCCGCCAGTATCCCCACCGGCGGCTTCGCCCTCTCCGAGTAGTGCGTCCCGCTCCCGGTTATCGACGCGAAGGGGCTGGAGATCCCGTCGTGCGAGGCGCTCGTCGGCACGGAGAAGAACGGCTTGTTGATCCTGTAGGCGGCGAGCTTTCCGACGTCCACGCTCTTGCCGCCGCCGATCCCGATGATGCAATACGCCTTGGAAGCAGCCTTGATCACCTTCTGGACGTTCCTCAGGTCCGAGGAGTCGACCTCCACCCAGTCCAGGCGGGCTTCCATCGACTTGGTCACGACGTCTCTCACCTTCTCCTTCACGTTGACGCCCGAGGCTATCACGGCCGACCTTGCGCCCTTCGGGAACTCGACAAACTCGCCCAGCTCCCTGAGAATCCCGTCGCCGATCCGGATTCGCCGAGGGAACTCCATCGTGTGGGAGCCCAGCGGCATCGTGTCGTGGTCGACAATCCGGAGAATAAAAACTTCGCAAGCCGGGGCCTGAGAGCCCCAACGCGGCGGGAGCCTGGACTTTTCATCCGGGCGATGGCACCGTCCACGCAAAAGTTAATTAAGCGTTAGAGACCTAGCAGTCCTGTCCTCCTACGGGGGACTTTCCGCATATAACTAAGAACCATAGACACTGAGAAAGAGAGAAATCGATTTGAGCGCCACGACCCAAAAGATACCGGAACACACCAGATATCACGGCACGACCACCGTGGGGTTGGTCTGCTCCGACGGCGTCGTCCTGGCCACCGACACGAGGGTCACGGCCGGAGGGTTCATCGCCCACAAGAGGGGCAAGAAGCTCCTCCAGGTCGACCGCCATCTCGCGGTGACGATCTCCGGAGGCGTCGCGGACGCCCAGAACGTCGTGGACAGCCTGAAGTATTACGCTAACAGCTACAGGATCGAGAAGAACGTCCCCCTCCCGGTCAAGTCGGCCGCGAGGATAGTCTCGAACATCCTTTTCGGTTCCCGATACTACCCGTACATCGCCATCGTTATAGTCGGAGGATACGACTCGACCGGCGGCTCGATCTACAACGTCGACCTGTTCGGGTCGGCCCTGCCCGAGAAGGTGACGGCGACGGGGAGCGGCTCGCCTGTCGCCCTGGGAGTGCTTGAGGAGGGTTACCAGGAGGGCATGACTGTCGCAAAGGGCGTCACCCTGGCCGGCAACGCGATCATCGCTGCGATGAGGCGCAACGTCTTCACAGGCGACAGTTTCGACATCGCCATCATTGACAAGGCGGGGTTCAGGGAGGTCTCAGAGCAGGAGAAGGAAAAGCTCCTCGCTCAGTTCGCGGGACGCAGTTAACGCTTGGCGCAGAAGGCAAACCACGTAAGCCTCATGGGGACGATTCTCAACAGTATCCCAGCGGAGGCTCAGATCACGAGGATAGAGTACGAAGGGCCGAGGATCGCGCTCTATACCAAGAACCCAAAGTATCTGCACCAGAACAACTACATCATCTCTGAGATAGTAAACACTGTCAAGAAGCGGGTCGTGACGCGCACTGAGAAGTCGATAAGGAAGCAGGAGCAGGACGCAAAGGCGATACTGGAGAAGGCGCTCCCAGTCGAGGCCGGCGCTTCGAACTTCTTCTTCGACGACGCCACGGGCGAGGTCACGATCGAGGCCAGCAACCCAAGCTGCCCTCTCCCCCGACGTGGGCTACGACCTGGGCGAGCTGATGGGGAGCACGGGTTGGAAGATCAAGGTGAGAAAGGCCCCTCACATCGCGTCCTCTGCCATCCAGACCATGTATTACGCGATGAGGACCGGGAGCGACGAGAGGGAGAGGTTCTACAGGGAGCTGGGCGAGAGCATCTTCCGCCCTCGGTTCACCTCGGCCGAGCATGTCACGATAAAGTGCCTCGGCGCGGGACAGGAGGTGGGGAGGTCGAGCTGGCTCGTCGAGACCTCGGAGAGCAAGGTGCTGATGGACGCTGGGATCTCCCCCGGGGCGAAGAACAGCTGGGACGCCTACCCTCGCCTTGACTGGGCGGACGTCAACCTGAACGAGATAGACGCCGTCGTCCTGAGCCACGGCCACCTCGACCACATGGGGTTCCTCCCTGCGCTCTACAAGTTCGGCTACGACGGCCCGGTCTACTGCACGGAGCCGACGCTTCCCCTGATGACGCTCCTCCAGAACGATTTCATCAAGATCGCCCAGATGGAGGGCGGGAGGGTCCTCTACGACCAGAAGGACATCCGGGACCTCATCCAGCACACGATAACGCTCCAGTACGGGACGGTCACCGACATCTCGCCCGACATCAAGCTCGTCCTCAACAACGCCGGGCACATACTCGGCTCGGCCACGGTCCACCTCCACATCGGAGAGGGCGTGCACAACATCGTCTACACCGGCGACTACAAGTACGGAAGGACCCAGCTCTTCGACTCGGCGAGCTGGAACTACCCAAGAGTCGAGACGCTCATCACCGAGGCGACATACGGGAACAAGGAGGACATAATGCCCCCGCGCGAGGAGGTCGAGATGAACTTCGTCAACGCGATCAACAGCACGCTCGCGAACGGCGGCAAGGTCCTGATACCCATCCCTGCGGTCGGAAGGGCGCAGGAGATCATACTCGTCCTCGACCACTACATGAGGAACAAGGTCCCTCACCGAGGCCCCGGTCTTCCTGGAGGGGATGATATCGGAGGCAACGGCGATCCACGTCTCATACGCGGACTACCTCTCGCGCGAGCTGAGGGCCAAGATACTCGAGCAGGGAGTGAACCCCTTCGTCAGCGAATACTTCACCTCGATCGAGCACCCGTCCAACCGCGACGAGGCGCTGAGGGAGGGGCCTGCAGTCATCATGGCGACCTCGGGCATGCTAGAGGGCGGGCCAGTGCTCCAGTACTTCGAGCACATCGCCCCTTCGGACAGGAACAAGATACTCTTCGTCTCATATCAGGTGCAGGGCACGCTGGGGAGGCGGGTACTCGACGGCACTCACCAGGCGAGCCTCCTCGGGGACAACGGGAAGATCAAGATAGTCGACGTCAACGCGAAGACCGAGAAGGTCGAGGGCTTCAGCGGGCACAGCGACTACAACCAGATAATCAGGTTCATCGGGAAGATGCGCCCGAAGCTCCAGCAGGTCGTCGTCCAGCACGGAGACAAGAGGAAGATAGAGAACCTGGCTTACGCGATCCAGCGGATATACCGGGTCCCGGTGTTGAGACCCGCAGTGCAAGAAGCGTTCCGCGTCTTCTAACCGGAGAGGGAGCCTCTCCAGATCCTGACGCCGGGAGGAGTGATGACTATCCTCTCCTCTCCGAGTCTGGCGATGTCTCCGCCTATCGACGTCGAGAACTCGTAGAGCTGCTCGACGACAGTCTTCAGGTCCTCCACGCTCTTCTGGGCCAGAGGCGTTACCCTCAGGATCACAATGGTCCTCTTGGCTACATCGTCCTGGATGCCTTGAAGGTCCATCGGCGCTCCTCAGCTGCAGGGCCTTTAGCAGCATCTCCCCTCCTTCTTGGGTGGGCGTCTCCTCTGTCTCCTCGGCTGTCACGGTGGATTCCAAACCTAGTTTTATCACTCCATAAGACATTGCCCTGGCTTTTAAACATAAACGCGGGAGACGAGACCGGCAGGCCCTGACCTACACAAGCTTGTGGGCGTCCCAGAACTTGTCGCCTGCGTGGTGTATGTTCTTGACGCAGTTCCCCTTCTTCAGCTCGGCCATCTCTGAGCTCCGGACGGCCGTCCTACCTATCGCGGCCGCCCTGCCCTTCTTGTCCTCTCTTACGACGACGATCTTGCCCGCGTCCCCCCAATCGTCATACTTGGAAATCCCCGGGCGCATGACATCGGCGCCCTTGATGATGTACTTGAGCGCGCCCTCGTCGATGGTCACGGAGGGGAAGAGCCCCACCGTCTCCGCGGACCCGACGAAGGGGATGTATCCGCTGCCGTCGGCGTTCACGAAGGTGAAGCGGCCGTCGACTATCACGAACTTGGAGCCTTCCTCAGGCTCGATTATCTCGACCTGGGCAGAGCGCGGCACCTCCAGGTGTATCCCTGTGGACCTCTCGACCTCCGATATGAGCTCCCTGGAGTCGTGCTTCGACGCTACCTGCCTCTTCAATCGCAGCGCCAGTCGCCATGCGTCAATTTAATAAAGCCAGTCTATGACGCTCATTCTCAACCCGGAGATATCTGAAAAGAATGTCAGTTGACATGGCGATCAAGGTTCTCGAGACCAGTCTCGGCAAAGTGGTCCTGATCAAGCTGAAGGGCGGCAAGGTGATCAGGGGCTCGCTCCAAGGGTTCGACCAGCACATGAACCTGTCTCTGGAAAAGGCCGAGGAGATCGCTACCGACGGCAAGTCGAATTCTCTGGGGACCTTGATCGTGAGGGGAGACAACATCATAATGATCTCTCCGCCTCCAGGCTGACCCCCATCCTCCCGGAACCCCTTTAGAGTCGGACCCGGTCCCGGCACTCAAGCTTGAAAGCTAGCGGCGCCGGGCAATGGACCTCAAAGGATCTCCTCCGTGGCCGTGCTCGGCGCGGGGACCATGGGTCATGGGATAGCCGAAGTCGTCGCCTTGAGCGGATACGGTGTGGTGCTCTATGACGTGGAGGCCAAGTTCCTCACCGCCGGGATGGAGAAGATCGCTTGGAGCCTCTCGAAGCTGGTGGAGAAGGGCCAGATATCGAAGGAGAGCGCGGAGAAGGCGAGAGCGGCGATCAGGACCACCACCGAGATAGCAGACGCTGCCGCTTGCGACCTTGTGATCGAGGCCGCCCCCGATGAGCCTGGACCTGAAGAGACGGTTGTTCTCACGCCTCGACTCCCTCAACACTACCTCGATCCTTGCCAGCAACACGAGCAGCATACCCATCTCAGAGATCGCGGCAGCGACCCGGACCCCCGGGAGGGTCGCCGGAATCCACTTCTTCAATCCCCCGATCTTGATGCCTCTCGTAGAGGTGGTGAAGGGAGACCACACAGGCGATGAGTGCGTCCAGCGGGCTGTGGAGTTCTGCCGCTCGATCGGCAAGCAGCCGGTCGTCTGCAAGAAGGACGTCCCCGGATTCATAGTGAACAGGATAATCGGCCCCATGATCAACGAGGCCGTCTGGGTCGTCGAGAGAGAGGAGGCCACGATGACGGAGGTGGACTCCTGCTGCGTCTACAGCGTCGGCCTCCCGATGGGCTTGTTCGAGCTCGCCGACCACACGGGACTGGACGTGATCTACGCCGCATCGAAGGTGATGGCCTCGCGCGAGGGCTCTCTCCTGCCCATCGCTCCCTTGCTGCAAGAGAGGGTGAAGTCTGGCAAGCTAGGCCGCAAGACGGGCCAAGGGTTCTACGACTACGCGGCCGGCAGAGCCTCCTACACGAGGGAAGAAGGAAAGTCTCTCGACCCTCTCGCCGTCTTCTCGGTCGGCATCAACTCGGCCGCATGGCTCCTGAGGAGCGGCGTCTGTTCCAAGGATGACCTTGACGCCTCGGTCAAGCTTGGCCTGGGTTTCCCACAGGGCATCCTCGAGCTGGCCGACATGTGGGGAATCGACCGGGTCGCCAGATCGCTCCGCGCCAAGGAGTCGAAGCATGGCAGCGCCTACTCTCCCGACCCTCTGCTCCTTGAGATGGAAAGGCGAGGTGAGAATGGTGTGTCCTCGGGCAGAGGTTTTTATGACTACGGCGCGCGGACCAACAAGTTGGAAGAGATCACGGTCAAGAAGGCCCCTCCCATCGCGTGGGTCGTCCTGAACCGACCCCACAGGCACAACACGATCACCCCGAAGATGATTGACGAGCTCGAGGCAGCATGCGGAGATGTCGCCAGGGACTCCAGCATCAGGGTCGTGGTCCTCTCAGGGGAAGGAGGGAAGGCATTCAGCGCCGGCGCGGACCTTACGGCGTTCGAGTTCTCCTCTTCCCTCAAGGCGTTCGAGGCAGCAAGAAGGATGTACGAGGTCTTCACGCTCTTCGAGAAGATGCCGAAGCCCGTGATCGCCGCGATCAACGGGTACGCGTTCGGAGGCGGGTGCGAGCTGGCCATGGCGTGCGACTTTCGACTCGCGTCTCAGTCGAGCCAGATCGGGCTGACGGAGACTAGTCTCGGAATCATCCCCGGCGCCGGCGGCACTCAGCGCCTCCTCCGCCTCGTAGGGCCGAGCAAGGCCAAGGAGATGATCTACTTCGGCGAAAGGCTGCAGGCCGCAGATGCTCTAGCTGCGGGCCTTCTCGACAAGGTCTACCCTAACGAGACCTTCCAGACCGAGGTGGAGGGCTTCGCGAGGAAGCTCGCTAAACGCGCGCCCATCTCTATGAAGCTGTCGAAGCTCGCGATCAATCTCGCCCAGCAGGGGATACCCACGGACCTGGGACAGCTCTTCGAGGCGGGGAGCTTTGGCCTAACCCTCTCATCCCAGGACGCTTCGGAGGGGATAACGTCCTTCCTCTCGAAGAAGGAACCAGAGTTCAAAGGCGAATGAACGAATAAATAGAGTCGGGCGTCGCTTTTTTTCGGATTCTCTATGGCCCTTCCAGAGATAGCCTTCTCCCCCGAGCACGATGAACCTGCGCACATGGGCCAGAGACTTTGCGAAAAGAGAGGTGGCGCCTCTCGCAGAGAAGATCGACAGGACGGACGAGTACCCACGCGAGCTCGCAAGGAAGATGGGCGAGTACGGCCTCCTCGGGATAGGCACGCCGAAGGAATACGGCGGACTCGGCCTTGATATGGTCTCCTCCGTCGTGGTCGCCGAGGAGATCGCGAAGGTGAGCCTCTCCGCCGGGCTGATCATAGGCGTGCAGAACGGACTGGTGGCCTACCCCATCTCGCAGTTCGGGACGAAGGAGCAGAAGGAGAAGTACCTCCCAGGACTCGCAAAGGGAGATATCATCGGCTCCTACGGGCTGACCGAGCCAGGCGCCGGGTCTGATGCGGCGAACATCCAGACGAAAGCCGAGAAGCTGGCCGACGGGCGCTACAAGATCAACGGGTCGAAGATCTGGATCTCCCAGGGGATGCTCGCCGACGTTGTCGTCCTGTTCACGAGGACGGGGACTGTCGAAGACGGCGCTGCGGGGATGACCTCGTTCATCGTAGACAAGGTGACCCCAGGGTTCAAGGTGGGCAGCAAGCTCGAGGTCATCGGGATCCGGGGGACGGGGACTGCGGAGCTCGTCTTCAACGACTGCAAGGTCCCGGCGACGAGCATGCTGGGTTCCACCGGGGACGGATTCTTGATCGCGATGGCAGTCCTGAACCAGGGGCGCATCGGAGCGGCGGCGGGGGCGATAGGGGTGGCAAACGCTGCCCTGGAGGCGTCGATCGAGTACTCGAAGAAGAGGGTGCTCTTCGACAGGCCGCTTGGGAAGTTCGAGGCGATAAGGTTCATGATCGCGGACATGGCGACCAGGATAGAGGCTTCCCGACTCCTCACATATAGGGCCGCCTACTTGAGGGACAAGGGCGAGGAGTTCGTCAAGGAAGCCTCGATGGCCAAGGTCTTCTCCACAGAGTCGGCAGTTTGGGTCTGCGAGAGGGCGATCCAGATTCACGGAGGGATAGGGCTGAGCAAGCTCCTCCCCCTCGAGAGGTATCTGAGGGACGCGAAGATCTTGGACATCGTGGAGGGCACGTCAGAGGTCCAGCGTTGGATCCTCTCAAGGGAGATCCTTCAGGACTCATGAGCGGAGTGCGGGGGTGCCTTCTTTGAGAGACGTCGCCATCGTGGGGGTAGGGCACTCGAAGTTCGGCAGGCGGACCGACGTCAACGTGGCCGAGCTCGCTTTCGAGTCCATCAAGGGCGCCATGGAAGACTGCGGGGTCCAGAAGAAGCAGATCCAGAACGTCACATTGGGGAGCGCTGGCGGCTGGTACGAGGAGTCGCTCCCCGCCGTCGTCGTGAACGAGTACGCGGGGTTCGAGGACGTGGGGACCATGAGGGTGGAGGCCGCCTGCGCAAGCGGGAGCGCCGCGGTGCGCAGCGCGTACCTCAGCGTGGCCAGCGGCGAGTCAGAGATCGCGATGGCGGTGGGCGTGGAGAAGATGACAGAGGTGGACACTCTCACCTCTATCGAGCTCATGGGGCGGGCAGGGCCTGATCTCTGGGAGTTCGAGAACTACGGGATGACCTTCCCAGCGTACTACGCGCTCTACGCGGTCTCCCACATGGACAGGTTCGGGACGACCGAGGATGACCTCGCCCGGGTCGCGGTCAAGGCGCACCACTACGCCTCGATGAACCCCCTCGCCCAGTTCCAGAAAGAGATCAGCATCGAGAAGGCGATGAAGTCGCAGGTCGTATCCTGGCCGCTGAAGCTCTACGACGCCTGCCCCATCACGGACGGCTCTGCCGCGGTGGTCCTGGCGAGCGAAGATGCAGCGAGGAAGCTCTCTGACACCCCGATATGGATCAAGGGCATCGGCTTCTCCTCGGACTCTGCGAACCTGAGCAAGAGGGGCGACTACGTCGGGCTGAGGGCGACGGTCGATGCGTCGCGGAAGGCGTACGCCGCAGCGAAGGTGGGGCCTCGAGACATCGACGTCGCCACCTGCCACGACTGCTTCACGATCGCCGAGCTCATGGCCTACGAGGACCTGGGCTTTTGCGCAAAGGGCGAAGGCCCCAAGCTCATCCGCGAGGGACAGACAGAGGTGGGAGGACGGATCCCTGTCAACCTCGACGGCGGGCTGAAGGCGAAGGGGCACCCTGTCGGTGCGACAGGTGTCTCGATGATGGTCGAGGTCTCGAAACAGCTCAGGGGCGAGGCGGGAGGCAACAGGCAGGCTCAGATAAGGAACGGGAAAGGGCTAGTGCACAACGTGGGAGGGACCGGGCATTACTGCTACGTCACGGTCCTCTCAAGGGAGAGGTAGGGAGAGAGATGCCTGAGGATAACCCGCCGACTCTGAGGTCGAAGCGAAGCCTTACCTTGAGGTTCAACATCCCCATCTCGAAGACGAGCCGATTCTGGGACGCGCTGGGCGAGGGAAGGTTCGTCACGACGAAGTGCGAGGACTGTGGCAGGATCTCCTTCCCCCCTCAGGCAGACTGTCCCAACTGCATGAGCAGCAGGTCGGGCTGGATCGACCTCACGCCCGAGGCCGAGCTCCTGACCTTCACCTACGTCCAGATAACACCGACGAGCTTCGTCGACCACGACCCGTACGTCGTGGCGATAGGGCGGCTGAAAGAGGGTGTGAACGTCCTTGCTTGGCTCGAGGGGGCGGACCCTTCCAAGCTCAAGCCAGGGATGGGTATGCGAATAGAGACGAGGAAAGACGCGCAAGGCGGTCCATACTACGTCTTCGTCCTGGCTTCCTGATGCTGGGTATCTCCGATGGGCCTCTAGAACTCGACGGGAATGGACCGCATGACCTCCGCGATCCGCAAGAACCTGTCTTTGTAGACCAAGATCTTCGTGATGGAGCCCTTGAACTTCAACAGGCCCTTGAGGACGGAAGACTGGAAGTCGACCTCGCCCTTGGCGACCCTTGTCCAGACGTCGTATGTCCCCTCGAACGAGAACTCGGCTTGCGTCGTCGGCTCCGTGGCTGAGATGGTCGTCTTCCCCTCTTCGACCTTCAACAGATAGGTCGCAGCGTTCTCCTGACCGGTCGAAGTCAGCTTGATGCTGCTCTTCATCGACTTCGTGTCTTCCTGCCATTTGGCGTCGTTCGCCAAGGACTCTTGGACCTGGGCGAAGAACTCCGGGGAAAAGAACTTGACCATTCGCGACCAGCTAGCTCTGGACGGCTTTTTTGAGCTTACCTATCGACCCCGAGGTCAGCCTTGACTTGAGCGAGACGTCTCCCACCGTCATCTCCAGCGACTTTTTCAGGATTGGAGCGTCGACGTTGTCCGTCCTCACTATCAGAGCGTGGTCGAACCAGACCGCCTTCTTAGCCATCATGGGCGAGATCTTTGAGATCCTGTGAGTCAGCTCCTTCCTTGTCTCCTCGTCGATTCCCCGCTCGCTCGTGAACAACAGGTACCTCTTGTGGCGAGGCCCCCTCATCTCCTAGCCCCCTCCCCGAAGAGACGCCGATAGAAGCCCTCAGGGTCGCCCTTTACCTTGAAGGAACGCGGTTTCACCTTCACCCTGACCGGGTCCGAGCTCGCGAGCACCGTCTCCCCCCTCGAGACAAGGACCTGCTTGTTGAGCCTGATGTAGAGGGCGTTGTGCTCGTCCAAGACGCTGGTCAGCTCGCCGAGGATGGTCCTCTTCTCCTCAGGTGAGATCCTGCCCAGTATGCCCTTCGCCGCTGACTCCGCCGTGTCACCAGTCAGGTGGTGCCTGACCCAGAGGATCCTGTTGCCAAAGTGCCCTTGCAAGTCCTGCATCTCGATGGGCTGGTCCTGGCCGAGGAGGGCAGAGACGGCGCCCACCACCTTCTGCTCGTCCTCAGTCATCTGCAGGAAATAGGAGACCTCCAGGGACTGGATCTCGGAGCTCATGCCGCCGGAGCAGAAGCCGAAATAACCTTAAAGTCTCGCATGGGTCGCTCCCCATCTTAGAGGGGGATCCTGGTGCGAGGGCGACTCAAGGTCTTGGGAATCGAGAGCACCGCGCATACTTTCTCAGCCTCGCTCGTCTCGGAGGAGGAGGGCGTTATCACCAATGCAAAGGACGTTTACATGCCTCGTGAGGGGAGCGGGATACATCCCGCAGAGGCGGCCCAGCACCACCTGGAGGTAGCGGTGCGGGTGGTCCGCGAGGCACTGGATGGCAAGACGGCTCGTGGGAGCAGCTTGGACGACGTGGACGCGATCGCCTACTCCATGGGGCCTGGACTGGGCCCCTGCCTGAGGGTAGGCGCCGTCACAGCGCGCACGATCTCTCTTGCGAAGAACAAGCCTCTGGTGGCAGTCAACCACGCGGTCGGGCATATCGAGCTCGGATGCCTCCTCACAGGCGCCAAGACGCCGCTCGTGCTGCTGATTTCTGGTGGCCACACGATGGTCATCGCCCACTCCAACGGAGTCTGGAGGGTGCTGGGCGAGACCCTGGACCTCACGCTCGGGCAGCTCCTCGACCAGATGGGGAGGCACGTGGGTTTCGCTTCCCCGTGCGGGAGGAAGATCGAGGAGGCGGCCTCGCGGTCCAGCAGGTACCTAAAGCTCCCCTACACGGTCAAGGGCAACGACGTCTCCTTCTCCGGGGTGCTCACCGCCGCGAAGAGGCTCGTCGACGGAGGCGCCTCCTTCGAGGACGTCTGCTACTCGGTCCAGGAGACCGCCTTCGCGATCACCACAGAGGTCACAGAGCGCGCCTTGGCCTTCACGGGGGCGCGAGAGCTGCTCGTGGTGGGAGGGGTAGCCGCCAACCGAAGGCTCTCGGAGATGCTCACCAAGATGGTCGAGAGGCACGACGCCTCCGTCAAGGTCGTGCCACCCCAGTTCAGCGGTGACTGCGGGGCGCAGATCGCATGGACCGGGCTCCTCGCGTACAGGGCTGGGCAGTCGCTGAACAAGGTCTCGGACAGCATGGTGAGGCAGTCCTGGCGCCTGGACACGGTCCAGACGCCCTGGAGAAACTAGACCTTCACAGGGGAGAAACGAAGAGAATTCTCCGACACACGATGAAGCTGCTCTACCGGGGGGCCGAGGCGGACGTCTTCAGGGGCGAGTGGTGCGGACAGCCGGCGGTCTTCAAGGTCAGGAAGCCGCTAGCCTATAGGCTACCGGAGCTGGACAAGTGGATCCGGAGCCAGAGGACGGTCCACGAGGCAGAGATAATCCACCAATGCAAGGTCGCGGGGGTCGCCGCCCCCCATCTGTTCTACCTCTCCCCGCCAGAGGCCCTGCTCGTCATGGGATACGTCGAGGGAGAGAGGCTGAAGACGGTCCTGCTCGAGCCAGGCCTCCCAAAGGAGAGGGCGAGGTCGCTCGGGCAGAGGTTCGGGGCGAACATAGCCAGGCTCCATCGCGCCGGCATCATGCACGGCGATCTCACGACCTCCAACGTCATCGTAGACGGAGACGAGCTCACCCTGATCGACTTTGGTCTTGCGATCCGCTCGCGCAGGCTCGAGGACCAAGCGGTCGACCTGAGGCTGATCAAGGAGACGCTCACGGGAGCGCACAACAGCGTCTCGAGGCAGTTCATGCAGTCTCTCCTCACAGGCTACGCGTCTGTCCTCGGGAAGGCAAAGACGGAGATCGCAACCAGGAAGCTCGCCGAGATAGAGAGGCGCGGGAGATATGCCAGAGTCGAGTAAGAGAGCAGCCAGGCGCGTGTTGCTGGCAACCTCTAACCCGGGGAAGCTCGAGGAGGCCCGCACGATTCTGGGGCCTCTCGGGCTAGAGGTGCAGCAACTCGACGGCAAGGGGATCGAGATCCAGGCCGACACGAACGCGGAGGTGGCAGCCTTCTCGTCCCGCGCGGCTGCTCTGGCGGCGGGAAAGGCGGTCCTTGTCGAGGACGCGGGCCTCTTCATAGACGAGCTGCTGGGGTTCCCCGGTCCCTACTCGGCTTACGCCTTCAAGACGATCGGCCTGCGAGGGATCATCAGGCTGCTGGGCGACAGCCGCTCCAGGAGCGCGAAGTTCGTCAGCTCTCTCGCCTACTGCGAGCCAGAAGGGGAGCCTGTCCTCTTTGAGGGAGTCGTAACGGGGAGGATTGCGTCAAGGGGCAAGGGGACGAAGGGCTTTGGGTTCGACCCGATCTTCGTCCCCGATGGCGGAAAGAAGACATTCGGCGAGATCGCGTTGGAGGAGAAGTGCCAGGTCTCGCACAGGGCCAGGGCGATGAGAAAGTTCGCGAGGTGGTACCTGTCGGGAGACAGGCTTTGAGCCGGGAATGGTTTTAAACCCGGCTCAATCGGTCGCGTCCGGTTTCAAGATTGGCAAGGATTCATTCCCATCGGCACGGCAAGAGCCATCAGACCAGGCCCACCAGCAAGAGGGCCCCGGGCTGGCTCACATACAGCGCCGATGAGGTAACTGCTATGATAATCAAGCTGGCCAAGGAGGGGGTCACACCAAGCGCGATAGGCATCAGGCTGAGAGACGACTACGGCATCCCGCTCGTAAAGCCCGTGATAGGCAAGTCGCTCATGGAGCTCCTCAGGGAGAACAAGCTCGCACCGGCAGTCCCCGATGGAGCTGCAGAACCTTTTGGACTCCGCGAGGAGGGTCCAGTCTCATCTGAACGCCTACAAGGCTGACAGGAAGAACGTCCGCTCTCTCGAGCTCATAGAGGCCAAGATCTACAGGCTCTCGAAATACTACAAGAAGATAGGGTCCTGCCGAAGGACTTCAAGTACAGCGCAGTGGTCGCTCAGCTAGCCTAAGGCGAAAGGTGGACCACGAGTGGCAGCTGGCGAGGCCGCTACGACGGTCACTCGAACGCCCGACCTCCACGCGCTGATGGACCGGTCAAGGAAAGAGGGAGAGCAGCTCCTCGAACTCTCCAACCGGGGTGCAAGGTTCCTTGTCGTCACCCACATCGACGCCGACGGGCTCTCCAGCGGGTCGATTGCCTTCTCGGCCTTGGCGCGAAAGAACTTCACGGTCTCGGTCAGGGCGATCCCAGATCTAGACCCTCACGCGATAGAGAAGCTGAAGGCCGACAGGTTCGAGTTCTACCTCTTCACAGATCTGGGGACGGGGGTGCTGCCGCAGCTGACGGAGGCCTTCGGGGAGAGGTTCGCCGTGCTCGACCATCATCAGATTCCTACGAGCGACGTCTCCAACCCTAGGTTGATCAACGCATGGAGCTACGGGTTCGACGGGGGCTGGGAGGCCTGCTCTTCTACTATGGCCTACGCGTTCGCAAAGGCCCTTGACGAGAGGGGCAACCTGGACCTCTCCGCCTTGGCACTCGTGGGGGCCTTGGGCGACCGGCAGGACAAAGGGGAGGGCCGTTCTCTGAGGGGGTTGAACAAGGTCGCGCTCGATGACGCGGTCTCGAAAGGCCTAGTGACTGTCTCGAACGACCTCTTGTTCTACGGCAGGGAGACCAGGCCTGTCCACGAGGCGATCGCTGCGAGCTACACGCCCTTCATCGCCGGGCTGTCCGGGGCGAAGGACGCGGCCCTCGCTGGGCTCTCCAACGCCGGTTTCAAGCTCAAGGAGGGAGGGAGGTGGAGGAGCCTGGGCGAGCTCTCGAACGAGGAGAAACAGAAGGTGATGGAGGTGGTCTCGAGCTTCGTCGCGTCTGCCGGTCACGGGTCGGGCCTGCTCAACGAGCTCATCGGGACGGTGATCGTCTTCGGGCTGGAGGACCCTCTGACCCCGCTACGCGACGCGAGAGAGTTCGCGACCGTCCTGAACGCTTGCGGCAGGATGGACAGGACCGATCTGGGCATCTCGATCTGTCTGGGAGACCGGGAGGAGGCGCTTCGCCAGGCGCTCTCCCTCATGGCCGAGTACCGGACCAAGTTGAACAAGGCAATCCAGAAGCTTCAGGTCGAGACAGACAAGGTCTCGACGAGCGGCGACGTGATGCTCGTCATGGGCGAGGGCTTCATCGAGGAGAGGATGACCGGGTCAGTCTCGTCCCTGCTCGCGTCTTCAGACCGTTTCCGTGACAAGCTCGTACTTGTGAGGGCCAAGTCGGGCGACTCCGAGCTGAAGTACTCTTCGAGGATAGGGGACTCTTATCCCGGCAAGGTCAATCTCGGGGAGCTGATGCGGGACGCAGCCGAGCGGGTGGGGGGGATAGGGGGTGGTCACAGCATGGCCGCGGGGGCGAAGATCCCCTTCTCCAAGAGGGACGATTTCACAAGATTGATCCTGGAGAAGGTGGCGGCCGGGTGACCCCGCGAAGCACTGGTCGCAGGCCCAGCCCGCGCGTAGACGTCGAGCTCATAATCGAGTGCGCCGATGGCAAGACCTCCAAGGCACTCAACGAGACGCTGATGCCCGACAACAGATACTTTCCCAAGGACCAAGAGTTCGGCTCCTCCGTCGACGGGAGCTCGATCAGGTGCACCGTGAGGTCGCCCAGGGTCAGGCCGGCCCTGAGCACCGTCTCGAGCATCATCTCCGACGCGAAGCTCTTCGCCGACCTATGGGTCGAGGCCACGGCTCGGGGCTTTGGGCGAGGCGCGCGAGGGTGAACACCCTTGCTTGACGTGAGACTGCTCAGGGAAAACCCTGACGTCATCAGGAACGACCTGAAGAAGCGGGGATGGACGGAGAGGCTCCCCCTCGTCGACGAGGCGTCGGCGGCGGATGCAGAGTGGAGGCAGACGAAGAAGAAGGTCGACGACCTCAGGCACGCTCAGAACAAGCTCACCGCCGAGGTGGCCGCCCTGAAGAGGGAGGGGAAGGACGTCAGCGAGAAGCTCGCGGAGGTGAAGGGCATCCCCCAGCAGATCTCGGCGATGGAGAAGCGCGCGGAAGAGCTCCAGTCGAGGGTGAGGGAGATACTCATGTCCCTCCCGAACATCCTCGACGAGTCCGTCCCGGTGGGCCAGGACGAGAGCGGGAACGTGACGGTCCGGACCTGGGGGCGGCCGAGGACCTTCGACTTTGCGCCAAAGGACCACCTCGACCTGATGGGGGCACTAGGGCTCATCGACATGGAGAGGGCCGCCAAGATCTCGGGCGCGCGCTTCTTCTTCCTCAAGGGAGACGCGCTCAGGCTTGAGCAGTCGATAATGCGGTACGCGATCGACTTCCTCTCGGACAGGGGCTTCACGGCCGTCGGGCCGCCTCTGATGATGCGCAAGGAGGCGTACGCCGGCGTCGTCGACCTCGCCGACTTTGGGCCCGTCATCTATAAGATAGAGGGCGAGGACATGTACCTGATAGCGACTTCCGAGCATCCTCTCGTCGCGCAGCACATGGACGAGATCCTTGCCGGGGACTCGCTTCCGATAAAGTACTGCGGCTTCAGCCCCAACTTCAGGGTCGAGGCGGGCGCCCACGGCAAGGACACCAAGGGCATCTTCCGGACCCACCAGTTCTACAAGGTCGAGCAGGTGGTCTTCTCAAAGCCGGAGCAGAGCTGGCGGATCCACGAGGAGCTCATCGCGAACGCCGAGGCGATATTCCAGAGCCTAGGGTTGCACTACAGGGTCGTCAACATCTGCACGGGGGACATCGGCACGGTCGCCGCCAAGAAGTACGACCTCGAGGCCTGGATGCCCACGCAGGGCAAGTTCAGGGAGATGGTCTCCTGCAGCAACTGCACGGACTACCAGGCCAGGCGGCTGATGATCCGCTACAGGGAGAAGCAGACGGCCGAGCCCTCGCTCGTCCACACCCTGAACTCGACGGCAGTAACCACGAGGGCGCTGGTCGCGGTGGTCGAGAACTTCCAGCAGGCAGACGGCTCGATAGCGATCCCAAAACCCCTGATACCCTACATGGGCGGCCGTGAAACCATCCGCTGAAGGGGCGCGTTTTTAAGCTGGAGAAATCAGGGGCCAAAAGCTGCTAGTTGCCGAAGAAAGTCTCTGGGAAGGTCCGCGACAAGTGGAAACTGAAGCAGTGGGTCACCGTGCTCGCTTCCCCGTCGTTCGGGAACGCCCCCATCGGCCGTGTCCCGATAACAGACGTCGAGAAGCCAGCGGGCCGCGTCGTCGAGACCACCCTCTATGACATACTAAAGCATGACCCGCAACACTACAGCTTCAAGCTCTACTTCCAGATCGACAGAGTCGAGGGCGATACCGCGTACACCATCCTAAAGGGTCACGAGTTCTCCAGGGAGTACCTCCGCAGCCTGATCCGGAGGGGCTCATCGATGTCGGACTTGATAAAGGACTACAAGACGAAGGACGGCTATACGGTCCGCGTCTACACGATAGCGCTCTCGCAGGGCAGGATGAACTCCTCGAAGAAGCACGAGATCAGGATGATAATGGACAAGATAATCGGCGAGAGGGCCGCCGCGCTCGAGTACGATCAGTTCGTCCAGGAGACGGTCCTGCAGAAGCTCGCCTCGGACGTCTACAACGAGGCCAAGAAGGTCACGAGGCTGAGGCACGTCGGCGTAAGGAAGACAAAGCTGATCGGCAGGCCGCAGCCCGGCGAGGTCCAGCCCGAAGTCGAAGTGCTAGCCGCGCCTGCCGCTTGAGACGATCTTCAGTATATCCCGGTCCTTGAGCACGTAGTCCGAAGACAGGCGTAGCCCCGTCCTCGCATCTATCGCATAGAGGAACGTTTCCGCCAGTTCGCTGTGGATCTTCCTTGCAAGGTCGATGGCGGTCGACCCGCCGTTCATCACGTAGGCATCCGGGAGGACGTCGCCGTCCTTGTTGCACAGCTTCTTCTCGTCCTCGACGGGATAGACGACCACCGCCTTGAGGAGCCCGAAGTACGCCTGGTCGATCGCCTGCTGGACCCCGGTGCTCCCGTAGACGCCGATGACCTTCTCCTTGACCAGCTGGAGGGCCCGCGCCTGCGCCGGGCTCAGGTGCCTGCTTCTTCGTCTCGAAGGATGAGTCTCCGGGCGTGTATGCTACCACTCCTGCCTCGGCTGCCTTCCTCAGCAGGAGCTCTGCCTCCGCTGCGCAAGGGATGACCGTCTTGCCGCTCTTCTTCAGGGCGGGGAGCTTCTCTGCCGCCGTCGGGAGGTCTGCCTTGTTGGCGGCGATCAGGCTGGGCTTGTTCCTCTCTCTGAGCTCCTTGACGAACCCCTCGAGCGCCCCGGGCCCCCAGCTCAAGGGCCTGTCCGCCTTTAGGTGCAGCCTGAGGAGCGTCTCCTCCACCACGGCCTCGCTTATCCCAATCCCGCTCAGCCTCTGGGCGAGCATCGGCGCGACGCTCGACTTCAGCTGGTCCGCGAGCTTCGCGTTCTTCTCCCAATCCCTCTTCACGAGGTTGAGCAGCCACATGTCCACCTCGACCTCCACCATCTCGACGTCCTTCATCGGGTCCTGACTGCCCGGGGTGGTCTTCTGGCCCTCGAGGTCGGTCGAGCCAGAGGCGTCCACGACGTGGACGATCGCGTCTGCCTGCATTATCTCCTCGAGGAACTGGTTCCCCAGTCCACGTCCTGTGGAAGCGCCCCTGACGAGCCCTGCCACATCGACCAGCTTCACGGGGATGAGCCTCGTCCCGTTCAGGCACACCGAGTTCTTGGGCTTGTCCGCGACACCCATCTCCTCGTGGACGCACCTGGTCCGGAGGTACGCCATCCCCACGTTTGGCTTGATCGTCGTGAACGGGAAGTCAGCTATCGCGACCGACTTGAGCGTAGCGGCACTGAAAAAAGTCGATTTTCCGACGTTGGGTTTTCCGATGATCCCGACGAGCAGGGGCTATCACCGAGGGCTGCCGCGCGATGCTGACCTGCAATCTTTGAAATCAGCGAGCGACAACTGAGCGAGGGCGGCTTTTCCCTTCAATAATAACCCATCTCGCGAAGACACGTGCGTCAAGCGATGAAGGGGAGAAAGGTCGTCGTTGTCGGGGGAGGGGTGGCCGGGGTCTCCGCCGCGCTCGCCGCTTCTCGACGAGGGGCAGAGACCACCATCATAGAGGCCTCTAGGGCCGTGGGACTGTCAAGGGCCCACCTCCCTTTGCTGCTCACCCACGGATGGCGAGAAGAGGACGCCTACATCCCGGAGGCGAGCTCGCTCAAAGCAGAGGGCGTACGCCTGCGAACCGAGACGAAGGCCGTCTCAGTCCGGCACGCCGAGCGGGAGCTCGTCCTGGAGCCTCAGGGCGGGGCGGGCAACCAGGCTTTGGGGTTCGATTCCCTGGTCGTCTGCGCCGGCGCCGCCCGAGAGGCCCCCGAGATGAGGGGTTCTGCAAAGCCGAACGTATTCCTCCTCGACGGTCCGTCGGATTACCTTCGACTGCGCGATTCCCTCGACTCGATGAAGAGCCTGGCGGTCACCGGGCCTGTCCCGCTCGCCCTCAAGGTGGGCGAGCTCCTGTCCGCCCGGGCCGACGAGGTCCGCATCTTCTGCGGTGAGGGAGGGCTCGACGGCCAGTTCTTGGGGCCGGTGGCCGAGATGATCCGCGCCGCTGCCTCGCGCCGCCAGAAGGAGACCAAGGCGAGCAGAGTCTCCCTGGTAGATGGTCGCGTCGAGTCGATACTCGGGCTAGGGAAGGCGGAGGCGGTGGTCTCCGCAGGATCTGTGACCAACTGCGACGGGGTCGTGATAATCCCCCGCAGCGTCCCGTCCGTCCCGATCGTCGAGTGCGAGAGAGGGCCGCAAGGAGGTATCTTGGTAGACACGGCGATGTCAACCAGCTTGGACAACGTGTTCGCAGCAGGCGATTCCACGGAGATCCGTCACAAGTCAGGCTCGGTGGCGGCCCGACTGTATTCGACGAGCAGGATGAGCGGAGACGTGGCGGGGACCAACGCCGCGGGAGGGAATGCCCGCGCGTCCCCATCCTGGGCCGTCGAGCAGGAGTACTTCGGCGTCGAGCTCTGCTCGGCAGGCCTTCGCGAGGACGAGGCTCTTGCTATGGGGCTCAAGGCCTCCTCCGAGGCGGGCATCTTTCGTGCCCAAGGCCCATCCTCTTCCTCGAAGGAGATACTCGTCTCGCTGGTCTATGACGTCGAGACCCACGAAGTGTACGGCATGCAGTTGTCGGGTTGGAGGGCCTCGGCCTACTCTAACGAGGCCTCGCTGATCGTCTCGCTAGGCCTGACCGTCGAGCAGCTTACGAACATGGAGTCGCCATACTTGCCCGGCTCCAGCTACGAGTCATCGCCAATAGGCTTAACAGCAAGAAGAATCACAAGTGAAGGAGCCTGACATCGAAGCGCCGAGTCCTCGTCTGTGACACGCTGGAAGTGTCAGCGCTGGGTCTCACTGACGCCTTCGAGGTAGACTATGAGCCGAGGTTGACTCGTGATGAACTCCTCGACAGGGTAGCCGACTATGACGTCCTGGTCGTCAGGAGCAGGACGAAGGTCGACGCCGAGGTCATCTCGCGCGGGACAAGGCTCAAGATAATCGGGAGACCGGGGACGGGCCTGGACAACATAGACACGAGGGCCGCCAACGCCCGAGGGATAGAGGTCGTCAACAGCCCCGAGTCACTTGTGGAGGCGGTCGCGGAGCACGTGATCGGACTGATGCTGTCCCTAGCGAGGAGGATCCCCGCGGCCGACGCCTCGGTGAAGGCAGGTCGGTGGGAGAAGGACCGCTTCGTGGGCGCAGAGCTCAGGGGCAAGACGCTCGGGATCGCCGGGCTGGGACGCATCGGGCGCCGGGTGGCGGAGATAGGACGGGTCCTTGGGATGTCGCTCCTCGGCTACGACGTAATCGAGGTCCCACAGGAGACGTTGGCGTCGCTCGGCTGCAAGATGGTGGACCTCGACTCGCTCTTCGCATCTTCTGACTACATCACCCTGCACGTCCCGCTCACCGCCGAAACCAGGCACATGGTCGACCAACGCAGGCTCGCGCTGATGAGGAAGAACGCGTTCATAATCAACACCTCGAGGGGCGAGGTGATCGACGAGCGGGAGCTCATAGAGGCGCTCAACCAGGGAAGGATCGGCGGCGCAGCGCTCGACGTCTTCGAGACCGAGCCGCCCAGCCCCGAGATCCTGGCTGCCCCGAACATCATCGCCACGCCGCACATCGGCGGACAGACCGAGGACGCCCAGACGCACGCCTTGACGATGGTCGGGGCCAAGCTCAATCAGTTCTTCGGCTAGTCCTGATTGGCAAGACTTATCTTCACCTTCCAAAGCGGGGCAACGTTCGCCTTGTACAGACAGGTAGGGGAGACCTGGCAGAAGGTCTTCAAGGACAAGTCCGGAGACATCCTCCAAAGGGCTATCGAGCTCAGGAGAGGGCCTACGATGCTGCGCCTCGAGCGGCCTTCCAGGATCGACAAGGCCAGGATGCTCGGCTACAAGGCGAAGGAAGGCGTCGTGGTCGTGAGGATCAGGGTCAAAGCCGGCGGCATGAGGAGGCCCCGCCCGGTCTCGGGACGCAGACCGAAGCACTTGGGAGTCCTCAGGATGAAATCTGACGAGCCCGTGCAGAAGGTCGCCGAGAGGCGCGTCCGCGAGAAGCACACCAACCTCAAGCTTCTGGGTGCCCTACCAGCTCTGGGTCGACGGAAAGCACAGGTGGTACGAGTGCATAATGATAGACCCTGCCCATCCAGCGATAAAGAAGGACTACGACTACCGCCGCAGGCTCGGGCTCGTCTCCTGAACTCCTAGAACCCCGTCAGTTGAGGGCTGTCCGGCTTCAGTATCTCTCTGAGCACGACAGTCGCATATTCTCCTTTTCCTAGCGAGAATTCCAGAACGAACCCTCTCCCCTCTCTCTCGAACGACAGGCCCATTGGATAGCAGAGGTGCAGGCCTGAACCCCCCTTCGCTGCTCATCTCCTCGGCCTCCTTGATGTAGAAGGAACCAGGCGTGATGTCTTCATCCCCTATCACCTTTGAGAGCATCCGGTCGAACCTTGACCCGTAGTCCCTGTGCGCGTATCCGACGATCTGGATCAAAGGGATGCACTCCCGGTCCTCAGCGACCGCTTCTTTCACACCGTGGATCTTCCCGACCGAGAGCCCGCTCTCCTCCAGTGGTGCCCAGTTGTCGCCGTCTTGAGCTCGGGAGATGTCCAGTCCTTCAGCGACGGCCCGACTCAGCGTGAGATTGAAGAGATAGGACTGATAGGAGTTCACCAGGAGGCGCCGAATCGCGATCGGCATCCTTCTCAGGGCGCCTATGTGATCGTCCGGTCTCATCGATAGGTGCCTTGCCATCCCGAGCTCGATGTCTTGATGCCTGGAGAAGAGCGGGAGCGCCTGCGAGTAGCTCCCCCGCGCGCATAACCTGCGCGCCTCCACCACCCTCTCGTCCTCCCCTGCTCTAGGCTCGGACAGGATCAGCTGGACGGCGCGGGCGAAGTCCTTCTGGACTATCGCCTTGCCCACCTTGCGGTTGACGCCGCCCTTCAGCCCGAACCTTTGGTAGCCATAGAAGTTGGCGACGCGCCTTGCCGCGCACGCCTCGAAGCACCTCTCCACCTCCGGTCCCAGGCCCATCCGATGTCTCGACGAGTATCCTGAAGCCGTTCCCCACCAACATCCTCCGGGTCAGGGGCCGGGAGAAGCCGACCAGACGAGCGCGGAACCTCTCGCCGACCAGCTCCCCTGGGGCTTGGGCCCTGGTGCTCCGGGCGCTCACGTACTGGACGACGGTGGCGTTCTTGTCCTTCAGGCCCGCATAGCTGACCTCGCTCTTTATCATCGCGGCGATCTCCTTGGCGACGTGCGGCGTGTCGATGCCTTGCTTCCTGACCTCATAGACCGGGACGAGGCCGGGGGCCTTCACCGAGACGAGTTCCTTCAACGGGATCAGCTCGCGGACCTGAAAGTCGTCGAAGCTCCCGCGGAGCCTGCCCGAGTGCCTAGGGCCGGCGGTCGAGTACGTCAGAAGGCCTGACTCGATGTCGATGGGAGGGGGACGAGGGTCTGGGTTCCCCGCCCGGCTCAAAGCAGCTTCAGCTTGCCGGTCACTTTGTCGATCTCCGAGGACGGACCGGGCCCTATCCCTAGGCACGTCATGGTGCCCGGCTCGAGCTGTGTGAGTCCCCTGTCCACGATGAGCGAGACCGGCAACCCCAAGCTCCTGGCCTGCTTCCGCAGGTCTTCCAATGCAGCCTCACCCCCGTCTGTCTTCACGACGACCTTGGCCTGGCCGTCCTCTCGCCACGCCTCATACCAGTCAGGGTGCCGCATCCTAGCAGACTCGGCGGCGTCGAGCGCCGCGTGAGCGACCTGGGCCGCGAGCTTGCCCTTCCCCATCTTGAGGTCCGACCTCACAACGATAACCTGCTTGATCTCGGTCGTCTTGGCCGCCCCTCGGATTCGAAGGGTTATTACGAGACGGATTAAGGCTTGCCGCCCTCGGGGAACAAGGTAGATCTCCCTAAATGTCGACCGCTTCTGGAACCTCATCGTCTCCCCGTCATGACGTGGTGGTCGGCGGGGGCAGCGTCGCGGGATTGGCCTTCGCGGCCGAAGCCTCGAAGAGGGGGCTGAGCGTCCTCGTGCTCGAGGAGGACAAGGAGATCGGGGAGCCTGAGAAGTGCGACGGTCTCGTGAGCCTCCAGGAACTCCGGCGGTATGCGATGCCTGAAAAATCCTGCGTCCAGAGCCGTGTGACCAAGGGGGTGGTCTACTCCCCTTCGGGAAGGAAGGCCACGCTCGACGCATCTCGCCTGGACGTCGTGGTGATCGACCGGAGCGCCTTCGACAAGCAGCTCGCCGGGAACGCCGAGGCTTGGGGGGCTGAGATCAAGCTAGGGCCCGCGTCAAGGGGGTCGAAGAGACGCCTGACGGCGTGAAGGTCAGCGCGGAGAAGGAGGTCTATTCGTGCCGATTCTATGTCGACGCGACAGGGCCGACAGGGGTCATGAAGTTCAACAGGGAGGGGCTCGTCCCGACGGCGAAATACGAGGTCGAGGGCGACTGGTTCACCGACGGCGTCGTCGAGGTCTTCACGGACCAGGAGAAGTATCCTGGGTTCTTCGCCTGGGTGATCCCGAGAGGCCCCGGAATCGCGAAGGTGGGTGCCGCTGGCTTTGGGATAAACGCCGTGAAGGCGCTAGAGGCTTTTCTCGCGTCCCGCGACTCTAAGATCGTGAGCAAGGTCGCCTGCACGATATACGTCGGCGGCCCGACAGAGGAGTTCGTCCAAGGGCGCACCCTCTACGTCGGCGAGTCCGCCGGTCAGGTGAAGCCTACGACCGCGGGAGGGATCCCGAGCTCCGTGGCAGGCGGCGTGATAGCGGCGCGCTGGGTGTCGGACGCGATCATGCTGAAGGACGATTCTCTGGTGGCCCGCTACCAGCCAGACTGGTCCGGGAGGTATGGCAAGGAGTACAAGCTCATGACGAGGCTTAGGAACATCTACGAGAACCTCTCCAACAGCGATCTTGACAAGCTAGTTGGGGCCCTAGAGCGACCGAAGGTCGCGGCCAAACTGGCGTCGGGCTCGTTCGACTTCCACGCGAGCGCGGCTCTCTCGGCTCTCGGGGTCAAAGGACTCCTGCAGCTGGCCGGGGTGATCGTCTCCTCCGAGGCGAAGCAGACCCTGACATCCCTCGTCAGGCAGTCGCCCAAGACGGCGGCAGACTGAATGCAGGCTAGCGGGTTCGGAAGGTATAATTCCTAGGCTCTGTGTGGCGTTCTCGAGCTTGTCGCAAAAGTCCGTAGCCCTGCCGGTCTGCACCTCGTGCAACCGACCAATCATGCCGGGCGAGAAGGCATCGAAGTTCCACTGCCCCAGCTGCAGCCAGGTCTTCGTCTGGCGTTGCGAAAAGTGTAGGAAGTTCTCCAGGAGATACAAGTGCGTGAACTGCGGATTCGAGGGTCACTGAATTGGGCTCCTATCTCATCCGCATGAAAGTGATGCCCTCAGGGCCCGAGGTGCCCTCAGCGAAGCTCCTAGAGTCGGTTAAGGGGGTGCTCGGGAATGACATGGCCGTGAAGAGCAGCAAGGAAGACCCCATCGCCTTCGGCCTGTACGCCCTGATCATCGACATCGTCACGCCTGAGGAGGAGGGGATGCCTGACAAGGTCGAGCAGGCTGTCGCGAAGGCCCCCTTGGTAACCCAATCCGACCTCGTCGCGGTGAGCAGGATGTCGAGCACACTCAAGGTCCGATAGTCAATTTGGAACAGGTGCAAGAATCTTGAAGCCTCCATTACGTTTCGCCGTCTATGAGCTCGTGAAGGAGAAGAAGCATGCCACCGACGACGAGATACTCACGATCTTGAACAAGACCGAGACCTACTCCATGCATGAGCTCAACAAGGCCCTCCTGGACCTTGAGATCCTGGGCACGATATCCGTGAGGTGGGTGGCCAAGGAGAAGAGACGGGTGGAGTTCGTCGAAGCTGCGGCGGCCCCCGTCAGATACGCAGAGTAGCTTTTTAGCCCGCGCAGCCTCTCTCTCGCGCATGTCGTCGATCGCCTTGGGTGAGCCCTAGAACTTGGGAGTAGATCTAGGAGACGTCCTCCCGCGGCACAAGGTCAACTTGGAGTCGCTGAGCAAGAAGAGAATAGCTATCGACGCCTACAACGCGCTCTACCAGTTTCTGGCGATAATACGCGGCGCCGACGGTGGGCATCTCAAGGACTCGAGGGGGCGGGTGACGAGCCATCTCAGCGGCCTCTTCTACAGGAACATCAACCTCCTGGAGCTGAACATCAAGCTGGTCTACGTCTACGACGGGGCACCGCCGGAGCTGAAGACGCAGGAGATAGAAAGGCGGAGGAAGCAGCGCGATGAGGCGAGGCGGCAGTACTCGGTCGCGCTAGAGGCGGGGGACATGGTGAGCGCGAGGAAGTACGCGGAGGCCTCGACCTCTCTACGTCAGGACATGGTCGTCGAGTCCAAGCAGCTGCTCGACGCGATGGGCATCCCCTGGATTGACGCGCCGTCAGAGGGAGAAGCGCAGGCTGCGGTGATGGCTACGGAGGGCACCGTCGACGCCGTGGGATCCCAGGACCACGACTCCCTCCTCTTCGGCGCCCCGCTGCTGGTTCGGAACATCACAATCTCCGGCAAACGCAGGCTCCCGAGCAAGAACATCTTCATCGACGTGGAGCCCGAGACGATCAGCCTCGAGGAGACATTGAAGACCCTGGATCTCACGAGGGAGCAGCTCATCGATTTTGGTATACTCATGGGGACCGATTTCAACCCCGACGGGTTCAAGGGGATCGGTCCTGTCAAGGGGATGAAGCTGCTCAAGACCTATCAGTCGCTCGAAAGGATGGAGCCTCTGAAGGACGAGATCGCCAAGATAGACTACAAGGCGATACGCGACCTGTTCCTGCACCCTCCAGCCAAGAGCCACGTCACCCCCAAATGGGGCGAGCTCTCTCCCGACGGGATCAAGGCATTCCTCGTCGACGAGCACTCCTTCTCGGCGGAGAGGGTCGACGCGGCGATAAAGAGGGTCGTCGGGCTCGAGAGCTCGAAGAGCGAGAGCTTAGAGAAGTGGTTCTAGGCCTTAATCCTGAGTGAGACGGAGGAACTCCTGGACAGTCCTCGCGATGAGCGCGGCGTTCTTCATCGACTCCTCCTTCAGGGTCCTGAAAGGGACCTCGCCGTAGTCATGCCCCGGATAGATCACCGTCTCTCCTGGAAGCCTCATTATGATGTCGTGAAGGCTCGAGTAGAGTCGTGCCGCGGAGCCTCCCGGGAGGTCTGTCCTCCCCCAAGCCTCGATGAACAGCGTGTCCCCCGTGAAAAGATGCGACCCATCGTAGTAGCAGACGCTGTCTGTGGTGTGCCCGGGCGTGTGGATCACGCTTACCTTGCCGTCGCCTAGCTTCAGGACGCTGCCGTCCTTGACTCCGAGACCGTGGGGCACCTCCGAGCCCTCGTAGGCCACGGTCGTAGCCCCGAGCTGCTCCGCCAACTTTCCCAATGTCTCGACGTGGTCAAAATGATAGTGGGTGGCGCAGACGTATTTCACCCTCAGCCCCTCTTTGGAGGCAAGCTCTACGATCGGTTCGGTCTCCCATCCGGAGTCGATCGCGATCGCCTCCGAGCTCTTCTCGTCAGCGACGAGATAGGCGAAGTTCTGCATGGGTCCGACAGGGATTTGATGGACCTTCGAAGAGGAGCCCAACTTTCCGACTGCGGTTTCTCCCTGATCCCTATCTCTACGACGACGACCTCTCCGGTGAGCTCTTCGTTCCCGCGAAGGCCGACCTTGGGACGATGCAGCGCGACCGTTACGTCCGCCTTCACGGACGGGCGGCTGGCCGCACCTGAGGCCGGGTCAAGCCCCGAAGGGAGGTCGATGGCGACCTTGACCCCACGCGTGGCGTTCACAAGAGAGATCGCGGTGGAGTAGGGCTCCTTGACGACGCCGCCGATCACTCCGGTCCCGAAGATGGCGGCCACGACCACATCCGCAGCCTCGATCCTTCTTGAATTCCCCATGAGGCTCTCCCTGTCCGGACAGATCTCGAGGCGGACTCGCGTCTCTTTGAGCCTTCGCCAGTTCTCGCGCGCCTCGTCCGTCCTTATCTTCTCGGGGGTGGTGAGCAAGATGACGTCGACCTCGTCCCTCTCAGAGAGGTGTCTCGCCGCGACGAAGCCGTCGCCGCCGTTGTTCCCGCCTCCGCAGACCACGGTGACCCGCTTCCCGGGGCCGCATCTAGAGAGGACGACCTCCGCCACGCCTCGTCCGGCGTTCTCCATCAGGTCTTCGACGCTCACGCCGTACTCCGACGCTCCCATCTCCAACTCCTTCATCTCGTCGGGAGTTATGTAGTCCATCGAAGCCACGCCTTCCATCCTGGACTGCCCAGCTTCGGGCCAGCTTTATCAACCATCTCGGGCCTGTGAGGCCTCGAACAGACTTGAGCCGCAGTCCAGGAGCAGGGAGGAAGGCATCTGTCTCCCAGATGACCACCGTGAGGCTGATGATGCCCACGGACGGCAACATCTTGGGGAACGTCTTCGGCGGTGCGATAATGAGGTACATGGACGAAGTCGCAGGAATCGTGGCCTTCCATCACGCGAGGAAGAACGTGGTGACCGCCTCGATAGACAGGATGGACTTCTATGCCCCTGTCTACGTCGGCAACCTCCTCATCCTCAAGGCGGCCGTGAACTTCGTGGGGAAGACGTCGATGGAGGTGGGTGTGAGGATAGAGGCTGAAGACCCGCTCACAGGGACGACGGCCCACACAGGCTCCTGCTACCTGACTTTCGTGGCGCTGGACGGGAACGGGAGGCCAAGCCCCGTGGAGCCGCTCATCCCGGTCACCTCCGACGAGAAGAGGAGGTTCCGCGAGGCGCTGGAGAGAAGGAAGCTGCGTGAGAAGATGCAGTCTCGACGAACGAGGAAAACGGTTTGATAAGAAGTTCAAAGAATATAGAGTTCCCACGAATTAACACTGATGCGAGACACTGCTCCAAGATGGATTTCTCAGAGGTCATTGACATGGCCAAGATGGGGAACAGAGACGTGGCCGTGATCCTCTTGAAGGAAGAGTTCGGCAAGCTCCAGTCGCCGGAGCAGAGGGTCAACCTCTGCAAGTGGATCGCCGACTGCTTCGAGGCCCTCGGCGAGTACGCCAGCGCCGCAGAGTGGTATGAGATGACGGGCCTCCTCTCGCTGGGGGAGACGAGCAGCGACTTTGCCAACGCCATCCGCGCGCTCCCGCAATACGAGAAGGCGCGGGCCTACTACACCATGTGCGACGACGAAGAAAAAGTCGAGCTCTGCTCTTCAGTGATAACGCAGCTGAACCGATGCTTCGCAGCATCCTGACGGACTTTCGCTACTTCGATTTTTCCTGGCCGAGAGCCGCCCGCCTGTTGACCATCTTCGTGTAGCAGGACAGGCAGATGGACTCCTCCTTCGAGCCTATCTTGTACGGCTTTACGTCTTTCTTCAGGTCGGCGTCACAAAAGTAGCACTTTAGCTCCAAGGGCTGCTCACCTCACTTCCGCGCCCGCAGGCGCCTTCTCTCCAGGTTGCCCCGTCCTTTGAAGTGCCAAATCTCTGCATCCGCATTGAAGGCTTCTGCCCATTTAACCAATTCCTTGGCTTCCTCCGCCTTTAGCCGCGCCGTCCCGTTCTTCACCTGGACGAGGAGCGTGATGCCCAACTTCGCGGCGAAGATGTCTACGGGGCTGTGAGAGCCAGCGCTCCTTCCCACGACCCACCCGTCCTTCCTCAAGAGCTCCATGGCCCGGTATTCCTTAGATCTTCCTCGAACGTATTGGCGGTTAGGCAACTTTTCTAAGCTCGCTCAATCTCAGACTTACAAAATCGGATTCGGCCGGCGTGATATGGTAGGACGCCAAACCCGGCTTGATAAACAGAATGAAAACCCTCATTCTGAGGGCATCAGCTATTGCTCGCTGTCGTCTTATCACTTTAGACCAAGTCGTGGTAACCTCGATAAAGACCCTTTCTCCGTTCAAAGTCGCTACTATATCGAACGGGAAAAACTTGTTAATGGCCGAGAGATGATTGATTTCGCAGAAGCCCAATCGGGGCAGAATCTTCGCTATCGCGAATGTCTCAGCTTCCTTGGCTATTTGCCGACTCGACTTTCCCCAGATTCTCAGCCTTCTTTCCTTGATGTAGATGCTGACGTGTTCCTTGTTCCTTGATACATATCTTGCATGCATAGCCGCGTTCACATGTGTCTTGAATTCGGCAGAGCAATACCTGCGCGCCCAAGCCCCCCATCCACTGGCAGTGAACCTGTTACCGCACAATTTGCAAAAGATGGTTCTTCCCTTGACGACTTTCTTTACCAATGAAGGCCAGGGCGCAAAATGAGGGCCATGCTTATCTCCACCCACGTTCCCGCTAACCTGTTCGGATATTGGAGCGCGAAGTGCAGGAGTCTCTCAAAGGTATCGAGAAAGGCATGCAGCAGGTTCTAGGAAGGAGGGAGAAGATCCTGAAGACCTCGAGGGACTCGATCTCGCTCTGCTCAAAGGCGATAATCCACATCCACACGGGGAAGCTCGAGGAGGCACAGGAAGAGATCAGGGCGGCGGGCAACGTCCTGAAGGACCTGCGGAAGGAGGCGGGGAACGGGCCTCTGTCCAGGTACATGCCCTCGCCTGAGGCAGAGTTCGTCGAGGCCTCTGCAGTCGAGGCAATAGTCCTAGGGCGCCCCATCCCAGGGGCGAAGGAGCTCGGCGTCTCAGGAGAGGGCTACATCATGGGCCTCCTCGACGCAGTAGGCGAGGTCAAGAGGCTGCTCCTGGACTCGGTGATGAGGTCGGAGATCGACAAGGCGGGGCGCTACTTTCAGCTCATGGAGAGCCTCTACTCCGAGCTCTCGCCGTTCGCCGCCTTCGACCACGTGGCGAACGGGGTGCGCAGGAAGATCGACGTGGCCAGGATGCTCACAGAGGACGCCCGCGGCGTGATGGCGCAAGAGGCGAGGAGGTCGACGATGGTCTCCTCGATGCAGAGCCTCCAGAACTCGCTGGAAAAGAAGAAGACGACGCGCTCGAGAAGTTCCAGATAGCCTAGGCGTTCAGGTCTTCATCGCCGAGAGATGACGCCTTTCTGTAGTAGGTGTCCTCGCCCTTCACGACTGTCTTCGTCACAAGGCCTGCAGCTGCCAGCTTCTCACAGGCCTGCTCGACCTCGTCTGGATCGAGGTCCAGCTTGTACTTCTCCTCGACCTCCTCTTCTATGGTCAGCGGTCCCTTCTCTTGCATATCGCCCAAGACCTCGAGCGCCTTTCCTTCCAGAGTGTCTGTCCCGGGTGCCGAAGGAAGCGG
Source organism: uncultured archaeon (assembly GCA_963799775.1). Classification (GTDB taxonomy): domain Archaea; phylum Thermoproteota; class Nitrososphaeria; order Nitrososphaerales; family Gagatemarchaeaceae; genus Gagatemarchaeum. The sequence goes on along the minus strand of CAWCYD010000003.1, from coordinate 1,125,023 downwards.
AGCTATCTTCAGCGTCCCTGCCTTCAGCTTCTCTATCACCTTCGCCCAGTCGTTCAGATTCCTTCGCCTCGAGCTCCCTGTGATTTGCTGGACGAACTCGGTCGATTGGGTCGCGCCCGTCTGGTCCTTCCACTGCACCTCGAGCTTGGGGTCTGTCGCCTCCCCACGATGTCCCTTGATTTTGCTTATCGCAGGGATGGGGATCTCCATGCTCGCCGAGTCGAGCGTCATCGAGTCAAGGTCGTCGACGTCTGCGAAGTATAGACGCTTCACGCTGAATGCTCCCAGCGGCAGGTTCACTCTTCCTTCTCGTTAGAATGGACGTAGACCAGTCGTCTGTCGGTGAGGACGAGGGTCCCCTCCGTCTCGCCTCCGAGGCCGAACGCGCTCTCGACCTCCTTGCGCACTCCGGGGCCGCGGCGGATCACCGCCTGCTCTTGGGAGAGCATGATCTCTGCGCCGGGGGATGGCATTATTGGATTACTCCCGCGCAGGTCTAGGCTATTAAAATGAGATGCGAATCGCCCGTCTTCTCGGACTGACTTATATCCGACCCGCGGCGCCGCCAGCCACTCAAAGAGATGGACAAGATCAAGCCAGTCCTCATCCCCACGCTCGTGGAGCTGGTGAAGCTGAAGGCTCACATCGGTTTCGTGACGCTCTCAAGCGACCAGTTGGCGGAGAAGCTAGGCCAGAGCCAGCAGGCGGCATCGAGACACCTTCAGGAGCTAGAGTCCCTCGGCTACGTCGAGCGGAGACGGTCCGGCGCAAAGTTCGCCGTCCGCCTCACCGGCAACGGGGAGGACGTAGTCCTGGGCCTATTATTCAGGCCTGAAGGTGGCGCTGGACGACAAGCCCCGGCACGAGATGAAGTTCGCAGGGAAGGTCTTCCAGGGCCTGGGGGAGGGGGCCTACTACGTGGGGCTCGAGGGGTACAAGACGCAGTTCAAGAAGGCCCTTGGGTTCGACCCCTATCCGGGGACGCTCAACGTCAGGCTCGAAGGCAACCTCGAGACGGAGCAGAAGAAGCAGCTCCGGTCGTTCGACGGGATCAGGATAGACGGTTTCGAGAGCGGAGGAAGGGCCTACGGAGGCGCAAGGTGCTACCTGGCAAAGGTCGGAAAGCAGGGCCTGGACGCCGCGGTCCTCGTGATAGACAGGACTCATTACGACGACAGCGTGCTCGAGGTCATCTCCCCGCACTACCTCCGAGGGTCGTTGGGCCTGAAGAACGGCGACCCGGTAGAGATCAGCGTCTCCGTGGGCTGAGAAGGCCTCACATCGAAGAGAGGATCTTCGAGGTCTTCACGTGGGGGATCTGCGCCCCCAGCCTCGCGACGGTCGTCGAGACTCCCCTCCTTGCCGCCTCTCCGACTATCTCATCCCCGTTGTGATTCTGGTCGTATCCAAGCGCGACCACGTCCGGCCTTATCTTGACGAGTATGTCGAAGATGCTCCCCTTGTTGCCTGGGAGCGCGAGGTCTACCTGCCTTAGGGACGAGACAAGCCGCACCCTCGATGCCTGGTTGGTCACAGGCGGCCTGCCCTTGTTCTTCTCCACGCTCTCGTCGGTGGCCACGACGACCACCAATGTGTTCCCGAGCGTCGTCGCCTCGGTGAGGGCGTTGATGTGCCCGGGGTGGATTATCTCGAAGGCCCCTCCGAGCATCACCACCTTCAGGCGGCGCCTTCCGTCCGGTGCCAGCTCGACTTGCCCGTTCGTCACCGTGACGAGCTTCTGCTCTCCAGCTTCCCTGAGGGCCGTCCTCACTGTGGCAGCTGGCATGTCCAGACTGTCAACGATGCCCCTCATGGTCGATTTGCCATCCCTGATGCTCTCGACGTAAGCCTCCCTCAATACCTCAAGAACCTCTTTCCGAGTGTCTGTAGTGCGAGGTCTGACCCGGGTCACCAATGGAGCTTGACCTCGCCAGTGAAGGACAGAGCGTCCACCAGCCCCTCGGCATAGCCGATGCTCAGCATGGCGAGCTCGTCCTCGTTGCTCGAGAGGAACCGCTCCGAGTCCTTGAGGTAGAGCTCTGCGTTCTCGAGCAGCTCCTTGTGCTTGCCGTTCAAACCCCGTCTGGCCTCCTCGAGCGCCCTCTTCGCCTTTTCAACGTAGCGAGGGACCAGCACCTGAGCCGTCCGCTTGACGCCGCTAGAGTTGTCGACCAGTTCCTGCTTGTCCACCTTCAGGATTGTCACCAGCGCCTCCTCCTCGGTGAAGTGAAGCCGCCCGGGGATGATGACACAGTGCGGAGGAGCTCCGAAGGCCATGGCCCTGAGCCTCTCGATCGAGCCCGCAACCACCCTCTCATCCTTCATCCCTATCCGCCCGAGCACGATCGCCAGGGTCTTCTCCGATAGGATTTCGCGCTTGAAGTTCTCCTCCGCGGCCAGCAGCCTCTCGAAGACGAAGCCTGGGCTGACTCCGCGGTCCCCCTCCACGTCGTACTCCAGCAGGAGCAGCGTGTGCTGGCCCTCGAGCAGGTTTCGGTGGAGCCGCTGGTAGACGTCCTGGTGGTGGGACGAGCTCTCCAGAGTGAAAGTGATGGTCCCGCCGAACTTGTAGAAATGGAGCCCGCTGGCGCTCGCCGCCGCGGCGGGGATGGTCGCGCCGTGTATCACCTTCGTCGCTATCCCTCTCGACTCGGCCCTGACACGCAGGTCGCTGTGGGTAGTCGCTATCATCGGGTCGCCCTGGACCGCGACCGCCACCTTGGAGGTGCATGGCTTTCTCGAGTATCTCTCGCCCGTCCTCAACGAACTCCCTGCCGACCATCACGAGCTTCCTCCCCGTCGCAGCTTCCAGGTCAGAGAGGAGCGTCGCCGAGGGGGGCGAACTGTAGCGTTCGAAGTAGGCGAGGTCGGAGGCCTTTATCGCGTCCACTCCGGCCAAGCTCACGCCCTTGTCGCCCAACCCGAGCCCGACGAAGATCAGTTCTCCCATGGTTGTTTCGCCTGTGGCCGCCGTCTGCCCACTAATAACGGGTCCACCCTCGCGGTGCAAAGTAAATATCCGAGACACTGGTCGGCCTGCTCGCGGGCCCGTGGCTCAGAGACTCCGTCTCAACCGAGTCGGGAAACCAGGTCAGAGAGCTAAGGTTCCTGGAGCGGCTGGCTCTTAACCAGCATGTCGTGGGTTCAAATCCCACCGGGCCCGCTCAACTACTCTCCATGAATCAGGCGCTGCCTTCTGATGACCATCTCTCTGAGCACGAACCCGTGAACAAGGCCCAGAAGCGCTAGCGCGAGCGCTAGGACGGCCAACAGGTCGGCGTTGGAGAACCAGAGTACGGACGTCCCGACCTGGGCGTCCATGACGTGTAGGCCGAACTCATGTCTATCAAAGAGAAAGACTTCGACAGGCAGCGCCATGACGACTACGGTGGTAAACTCAAGCGAGCGGACCAGCCTCCCAACCAGTCCTGATCTGAAGAATCCGATCGAGAGAAGTAAGAGTGCCGCGAGCCACGCCAGGTAGTAGAAATCCAGGGTCCCTTCCGGTAGCGGGGAACTGGACCAAGCTCAGGTAGTCGATGAAGATGAACTGGGGCAGCCACTTTGGGACGAGCAGGAGGACGTATCCCAATACACCGCTACTCCATGCGAACGCGACATTGAGGACCAACACGGGCACAGCCATGGCAGTCGCCAGGGCAACTCTCACGCTGAAGACTCGCATCCATGATCCGGTCAGGAGCCAGAACATGGCATACTCCACAAACGAGTCGCCGCTGCTCCGCAACCCGAAATATTCCCCGAATATGTGCTGGGACTGGGGAGCCGCGAGGAAGCGCGCGTAGAAGTAGACTGCCGCTGCCACACATGCAAGCGAAGCAAGAAGCGCCGCGCGCCACCCCCACGTCCGCACGCCCAAGATCACCCGCTCGGATATGCGCCTCGCGCCTCCCGGCACACCTGATTCCGCTCCCTTCCTGCTCCTCAAGATGGAATCCGCCTGCGCCTCTCCAGCACGCTAGGTGTTAATGAACTTGAGACCCGGGGCTTCTTACCTGATGCCGCCGTTATTAACAATAACATAAGTTAAATATCGCCGTCACCCTCCGACCCGTAGACCGAGAATGACCGTTGTCAGCCTATCGTTCCCTGAGACAATGCTGAAGGAGATGGACGAGGTCCAGAAGCATTCAGGGTTCACCGGAAGGTCGGAGCTCGTCCGAGCCGCCATCCGTATGCTGCTCGAGGACTCGAGAGAGAGGGCCACTGCTACAGGGGACATGAATGGACTGCTGATCGTGACTCATGATGAGGAGCAGGAAGCCCCCGTGACCAAACTTAAGCACCAGTACGAGGACATAATCACGACTCACGTCCATAACAAGACGAAGACTTCCATGTGCATCGAGCTCTTCGTCGTCCAGGGGGACGCCAAGAAGGTAAATTCCATGACCAAGTCCTTCCAGGCGGAGGACAAGATGAAGAGCACGAAGCTGATACCAATCTAGACCGACAACGCGAGCCTCGCGCGCTTTGCCTTGTTAGAAAGTCGTTCGTCAGGCAACCAATGTTAATACTTTTGGCCAAATATTTATTAATATCACGAGCCCCTTTGGGTCTCATGGCAAACGTGCCGAGCGAGACGACCAGTCGCTACCACATGTGGGCGGCGATAATCGTGGGGGTGGCGGTCGTGGTGATGGCAGTCGCGTTCTATCTCATGACGGGCTGAAGCCTTTTCCTCGGGGTGCCACGACTGCGGATCTTGCAACCGATCCGCCTAGCGTTACTCCGTTTGAGGTACCCCTCCGAATCGGCAATTGTGCGCAACACGATTAATAGCTCCGAGAGATTCATGATTAGTAATACCAGAACTATTATCTGAAGCACATATTGATGTTATTTAGAAACTGGTAATACTTAATAACCCAGCTCGCCATACAAGGGCCTAGCGAAACGAAGATGGAAACATCCAAACCAGCGGGAAACAAGCTTCTTTTACCGGCCGTAGGAGTCTTAGTAATCCTGGTAATCGCCGTAGGGGCAGGCCTTTACTTGACCAGGGGCTCGACCGTGACGTCGACAGCGACATCGACAGTAACCGTTGGCAGTGGGTCTAGTTCGGCAAGCACAGGCTCCAAGACCGTAATCAACATAGTTGCGGCTGAGAACTTTTGGGGCGACTTGGTAAGCCAGCTGGCGGGTGTTCACGCTAATGTCACCAGCGTAGTCTCAGACCCTAACACGGATCCCCACGAGTACCAAAGCAATCCAGCGGACGCGAAGGCCATAGCCAACGCTCAGCTTGTCATCATCAATGGTATGAATTACGACACGTGGGCGCAGCTGCTCATCAACGCTAGCAACACTTCTGGACAGATCGTACTAAACGCCCAACAAGTCGTGGGCATCAAGACGCCCGACCAGCAGCAGACGATAAACGGGGTGACCTCGACGATAAATCCTCACCTTTGGTACAGCCCCTTCTACGTAAATGATACCGTCCACGCAATGTACAAAACGCTCGTGAAAATCGATTCCAATCCCACCGATGACGCCTATTTCCAGTCGAACTACGCCAGCCTGAACTACTCGCTCTATCATGACTACATGGCGCAGGAGGAGCAGATCAAGGCACAGTGGGGTGGTACTCCCTATGGGGATGGCACGGCCAAGAATGGAACGACCATAGAAGCCACAGAGAGCATAGTCATCTTCTTGGCAAACGCGACCGGTCTGAACATCATCACCCCGCAACCGTTCATGAAGGCCATAGCTGAAGGCAACGACCCATCTCCCCAGGACGTCGCGACGTTCGAGAACCAGCTGACCCAAGGGAACCAAACGATCGCCTGCATGGTCTACAATGTCCAGACCCTCACGCCCATCACCCAACAGCTGAAGGTGGAGGCCACTCAGTACGAGATTCCTATCACCTTCGTATCGGAGACGCTACAGCCTCCGGGCCTCACATTCCAGGCATGGATGCAAGGCGAGGTTTCTGCCTTGCATAACTGCCTGAACTCGCAAGCCCTTGGCGGCTAAACAAATGAATAGGGCCTCGAAGACACTCGCCGTGGGAGTGCAAATAGGGCTCATCACGGCTGAGCGCCTTGCGGCCGGTTACAGGGATAAGGTCGTCTGGCAAAACGCGAACTTCGAGTTCGGTCGCGGCGAGTTCGTGGCCATAATAGGCCCGAACGGCGCTGGAAAGACCACGCTGTTTCGCCTGCTTTTGGGGCTACAGCCCGCCTTGGCCGGCAGCCTCAAGCTCTTCGGAGGGAATCCTACCCGTGGTAGCCCGCGAATAGGCTACGTTCCTCAAAGGCATACGATCGACAACGAGACCAACATCGAGTCCCTCGAATTGGTCCGGCTGGGCTTGTCAGGGAAGAAGTGGGGTTTCAATCCAATCGACCATAAGGACCGAGACGCTGCGCTCGATGCATTGAAGGCCGTCGGCGCGACGGAGCTCGCGCACAAGCCGCTCGGAGTCATGTCTGGGGGAGAGCTCCAGCGGATCTTTCTTGCTGAAGCCCTTGTGAGCAACCCTGATGTCCTCCTGCTGGATGAGCCGCTCTCTAATCTCGACCTCCGTCGTGAGACGGAGCTCCTTCACCTGGTGAACGACATCGTCCGGAACCGGGGGGTGACCGCGTTGCTCATCGCTCACAACATCAACCCTCTTCTGCCTCACCTCGACAAGGTAATGTATATCGCGAACGGCAAGGTCGCCACGGGGAGGCCTGAAGAGGTCCTGACATCCGAGAGCCTTACCGCGCTCTACGGCGTCCAGGTGGAGGTTCTTCGCGACCCCCACGGCAACGTCGCTATAATCGGCGTGGAAGAGCATCACGGCGCTCCTGGGGCGGCCTAGAGTGAGCGGCAGTTTCAACATCAGTCCCAACATCTTCTACGACGTCGAGCAGATGTGGCACTACCAGTTCATGCAGCACGCCTTCGAAGCGGGCACGATCATCGCGGTCCTGGCCGGCGTCACGGGCTATTTTGTGGTGCTCCGTCGATCCGCATTCACCGCCCACGCGTTCTCGGAAATTGGGTTCGCGGGTGCCGCGGCATCAATCCTAATCAACGTCGCCCCGATCATCGGCCTCCTGAGCGGTTCAATTGCGGGTGGCCTAGCGATAGCGGCGCTCGGCCGCCGCGCCACGAACCGAGACACCCAAATCGGCATAGTGCTTGCATTCTCGCTCGGTCTCGGACTCCTGTTTCTCAGTCTGTATTCCGGCTATTCGACCGAGGCGTACTCGATTCTCTTCGGTGAGATACTTGGAATAAGCACGAGCGCCGTCTATCTGAGCCTTGAAGGGTGCGGAGTGATCTTGATCTTGCTGGGGTTCCTGTATCGGCCGCTGCTCTTCGCGTCGTTGGACGAGGATGTCGCTGAAGCAAAGGGCATGCCGATGCTCTTCCTAGGCACCATGTTCATGCTGATCGTCGCGGTGTCGGTGTCCTTCTCGGTCCAGGTCACTGGCGTGCTTCTTATCTTCTCCTTGATGGTCACACCTGCAGCAACCTCGGTGTATCTCGCGAGGCGCCCGCAGCGTGCCATCATCATCTCGGTTGCGATAGCGGTCGCAGCGACCTGGTCGGGGCTCTTCATCGCCTACTACACCCCGTACCCCGTCAGTTTCTTCATAACTGCGGAAGTATTCGGCTTATACATCCTGGTCAGGGCCATACACGCAAGTCTCAGGTATCGGGTTCCCCACGACATGACTCGGAGGTCGCGGCACATGCCTCTTGAACCCGGGCCAGGGTACACGCACGAAGGGCCCGAACCCTGACACGCGCCATGGTATGATGGTCAGCCCCCGACTTCTCTGGTCGGCTATCGGTATGCAGGGGCGTTGCGCAGGCACACCCCGACCTCACCGCTGCCTCTGACCACCGCTTGGCATCCGCAAGGCCCAGTCAACAGTGTTAATATGGCGTCAGGTGGGCACTAATAGTCACAGCATAAGCTTCTCAAGATAAGTAATCTTTATTACATATATAGCAGCCAAATCCTATTAACTTGAGCACGCTCCTCACCGGAGCAGGGCAGGAGGCCAGCTAGTGCCATGGTAACAAGACTGAGACAAAAGCGCCCTCGAAGCGGAGTCTCGCACTTCGTCAGGCTCTTCGCGGGAGTCGGGGCTGTAGGCTTTCTTACCCATGTCGCCGAATATTCGTCCTTCATCATCGTTCTCGTCTTCCTCTCAGACAAGCTGACGATTACCTTCCAGCTGGGGACCGTGGGGTACGCCTTCGTGGGTGGCATCTCCGGGATCTATCTCGTCACCTCGGGTTTGATATCAGTCCCGATGGGTCATCTCTGCGACAAGTACGGCCGCCAGAAGCTGACGATCATCGGCTCCTCTATGGGGGCGGTCGCCCTCGGCTCGCTCATCGTCTCGAACTCGTTCACCGCGCTCCCCGAATTCTTGGCGGCCATGACTCTCTCTCTGTGCCTGCTCGGCATAGCTCACGGGACATACACTGCGAGCACCCTCTCGTATTCTGCAGATCTCGCGGAACAATACAGGGAGATGGGCAAGGCATACGGCTTGGTCGATGGTGTGGAGTTCGCCGGCTTTGCGTTCGGCCCGGGCCTGGGAACGGCGATTGGCGCGATAACACGGGGAGCAGCATCGCCGTCTTCCAAGACGCGCTCTACCTCATGGCCTTGTCTGCTGTGATCGCTTTCTTTCTCATGCCTGAGGTGAAGGGAGCGTCCTACAGGATGAAGCCGATGCACGGCAGCGAAGAGGTGAACGTGGAACCACATCCGCTCGGCCTCGACGCTCCGATAAGCATGGAGGAGCATGCCCACAGCGCCTCTTGGAGTGACTACATCAAGGCCTTCAAGACTCCGATCGTCAGCGTCGCGTTGCTCACGACGATAGACGGGGGAATCGGGTTCTCAGGTTTCTTCCAGTTCGTGCCGCTCTACGCGCATTCCCTGACTGCTACCGTGCCGCTCTATGGCGCTCTTTACGGATACTTTGCGACCATAATGGCGCTCACCACGGTCAGCGTGATGATACCCCTTGGGCATCGGCTCGACAGGGGCACGAGGCGAATGCCGTACCTCGTCGCCGGTTTGGTAGGCAGTTCGTTGTCAATCGGGGCCGTCTTCATCTATTCCACCCTCCCTGTCTTCATCATAGCATCGTTCGCCCACGGGTTCTTTATCGCGATGATCAGAATAAGCCAGCTCATGATCCTTGCCGAAGCGACCAACCAATCCAGTCGCGCCGCCATAATGGGAACCAATCACGCGATGGAGCACACTGGGTACGGCATCGCCGCAATTTCCATCGGGTTCATGGTGGGGTTCCTCGGGTTCGTGAGCGCGTTCCGGGTTCATCTCCCTCTGCCTTCTCTTGGCTGGCCTAGCGTTCATGGCCTTCGCGATCAGGAAGAAGTGGAGGTAGCGACGCTTATTGAAGACCGCCGCCTCCAGACACCACGTCTTCAAGGAGTTGGACACCTCTCGTCCTCATTTCTGGCTCCTCGTGGGTCTGATGGTCCTGGTCATCTTTGGTTTCGCCCTGTTCAAGCTGGTGCCTCCAAGTATCAGCCAGCCAGCGGCGACCACTACTGCAGCCTCAGGCTCGTTCGACCAGTCGATCGTCCAGAGTCATTTCCAAAACCTAGAAAACCTCAACCCTGGCGAGGCGATTTCGGACTACTCCCAGAACGCCTCGGTCGTGTGGTCTGGCAACACGCTTTCTTTCGCGGGGTCTTACAACGGGATTGACAGCGTGCGGAATCTGCTGGTCGCTTTCCTCTCGTCTACGACCAGGATGATGATATCGAGCGGCGGCCTTTCGAGCCTCCCTTCAGGCAGCCCCAACGTCGCCATGGTGAACGGCAGCATTTTCCTGAGCGGAGAGAACGCCGACCTGGGGTACTTCAATGGGAACGTAAACGCCCAGTACCGCTACGTCCACTCCGACGGAAAATGGTTGATATCCGAAGAGTCATGGAACTTCAAGTCATTCTCCACCCAGTACAGCGGGGGCGCGACGACCTTCCCACAGTGGCAAACATCGGGCCCTCCGCTTTCGCAGCGCTACTCAGAGAGCCCTTTCAAGAACTGGGTCTACTTCTACGGCGGTGCCTCGGCTGTGATTGCTGTAGTGGCCTTCATGGCGACAATGCCGATCCTCATTTGGCTGCGCCGTCGGGAGGAACGGCTACACCGGTTCCGCGATGCCACGTAACGCGCAAGAGGAACGAGGAGACGCACGCGCCATACCTCATCTTGAGCTCGTCTGGGAGGAACTTGTAGCTCTTGACCGTGCCTCGGCATTCCTTCGTGCCGCAATGGCATCTCATCGAGAACCCGTCCCAGCCGACGTTGGTCGAGTAGTCGAAGGTCACCTCGTCCCCCTTCTCTATGCGCCCGAGAGCGACTATCCTCGTCCTGCCAATGATCACGCAGTTGGGCTTGCATGAATGGTTCATGAACCAGCCTGGCGAGCCCTTCTCCGGCATCACGTATCTGTCGTAGTCGACCTGGAAGCAGTATCGCCAGAGCTTCTTCGGGATGTCCTTGATCCATCTCTCCTCCCCCGCGTAGTCCCAGACAAGGTCCAAGGGCTCTATCCTCCGCGTAGCGAAGACGCCCTTCCCCTTGGGTCCTGCCTCGCCTATCCTTAGCGTCTCGTCGACGTGATTCTTCCCTTTCGCGCGTTCTCCAGGCATTGCGATTGGTCATAGGTAATTGCGAGCCTTTATAGAGGAATCAGTTAGAATTAACCGAACTGGAATGAGCCAGCTGCTAGAAATCCGCGGCTCCAGCCCCTTAAAGGGCTGGGTAAGGGACGCGATCCTGACCGTCCTCTCAAAGGGCCCTTCGACGGCGACTGAGATTGCGAAGGAGCTACGAGTCTCGAAGGCGACCGTCTCCTACCACACCAAGACTCTCCTGAGGAGGGACATGATTGAGATCGCAGACATCAAGAGCATAAGGGGAGGCGTCTACAGCAAGACATACGCCCTCAAGCATGGCGGCCTCGTCCTCGCGAGACGACGAGACGAGCAAGAAGGCGCGCTGGGAAGGCTGGACGAACTCTTCGAGAAGCTACTGGTGAGCTGGCACCTAGAGCCGACAAGAAAGCCAGCGGATGAGATCGAGATATTCCTCTACCATCTCTTCAGGCTCACCGCAGACTCTGGTTCGATGAACGACGCGGTCTTCGAGGGCTTTGGCGAGCGCGTCGGCCATGAGCTCATCGCCCCTTTCGTGAAGTTCTCGACGATGAAGAGCGGGTTGAAGGCTTTGGTAGGCTACCTCGAAGACCAGAACATGGCCCATCTCACTCTTGAGACGAGGAAGCGCGGGGACTCTATGATCCACTGCTCGGGCTGTTTCGAGAACAAGGAGTACGGCAGCCTCGTCTGCTCCTTCACGAGGGGGATGCTCACGGGCGCAATCAAAGGCAAGCACAGCGGAAGGACTAGCATACAGAGGCTCGACCAGAAGGAGGGAGGCGGCTCCTCGGCGTGCATCTATGAGGTCAAGACAAGGGGGTTCAAGGAATGAGGAAGTCTTCGAAGCAGCGGAGCGTCGCCGGCCGTCGCAGACCCGTCCCACCGAGGGGAACCCTCTCGCCGCAGTCAGGTGCAGGGGCTGCCCTCGAGAGGAAGGAGTTCTTGAGACTCCTCGAGACCAAGCTCAAGGACAAGATGCAAGACAAGCACCCCCTGATGGTGATGCTCTACTCTGGGAAGCTGACCCCGAAGCAGCTCAGGGCCTGGATAATCAACAGGTTCTACCTCCAGAAGAACATCCCGTTGAAGGACGCCGCCATCCTCTCCAACTGCCCGGAGACCGAGGTGCGCAGGCTCTGGATCGGGAGGATACTGAAGAGGGAGGGACTGGGCGGGAGCATAGGAGACGTGGAGGGCTGGATAGGCTTCGCCGAGTCCGCAGGGGTCGCGAGGGACGACATCCTCAGGGCGAGGTGCCTGCCCGGGGTGAGGTTCGCGGTCAACGGCTACGTCAATTTTGCGAGGAGGGCGGACTGGACCGAGGGGGTCGCAGCATCACTCATCGAGTACTTCGCGAAGGGCGAGCTCGTCAAGAGGATCGAGGCCTTCAAGAGGCACTATCCTTGGATCGAGCCTGAGGGCTACAGGTTCTTCATGTCGAGGCTGGGCCAGCTCGACGAAGCGAACGAGACCACTCTCCGAATAGTGCTCAGGTATTGTAGGACTAGAGAGATGCAGCAGAAGGCGATCGAGGCCGCGGAGTCGATGGCAGACATCTACTGGAGCCTGCACGACGCCATCTATGTCGCCTACGTCATCCAGGACAGGCCTCTCTCGGACTCGCTCTCCGGATAGGCGCACCTCTGTCATCGGTTCCGCCTCCTCAACGACCTGTTTTCGATCAGCAGGACCGTGACGATCGCCGCAAGGGCCACCCACGGCAGCAACAGGGAGGAAGGTCTCCCAGGACGTCGACGCTTGGGGCGGGAGCGCGAGGGCGATTACGTCTCCCGGAACGCCTCCCGGGAACGCCTCGTATCCGGGCGCCCCCACGAGCTCGTAGAGATACACCTGGCCGTCCGGAGCCGTGCCCAATGTCGGGCTCTCGTAGAGCGGCGGCCCCAGATAGAGGTCGTACACCTGCTTCCCGCTCTTCGCGTCCAGGATGTGGATGCTCCCGTCCAAACTCCCGGCGAAGATCAGGCCGTTGCTTGCCGTCAGCCACCCGCGATACGGGATCGTGGGCATGAAGTACTTCCAGGTGACGTTCCCCGTCGACGTGTTTATCGCGTATATCGTCGTGTTCGCATGTTGCCAATCCGGCGTGAGGTCCTTCACCCCCCAGACAAGCGCCCCCTCGGTCGAGACGGGAGCGACCTGCCCAAAGGTGCAGAAGTTGTATGTGGCGACGTAGACCGTCGAGTAGGCGTAGGCGATGTCCGACTCGATGGCCCCGTTCTCCCCAGGGCATTGCTCGAATTCTTGTGTCGAAGGGTAGTTTATCCAGGGGAGCGTGGCCGAGTAGTTCCCGGTCGCCACATAGTTCGCGTTACCAGTCAGGTTCCTCGTAACGGAAGGAGGGTCGAACTTCCAGAGCAGCGTCCCCGCGACGGCGTCTATCGCGTAGACGTAGCCGTTCTTGCATGCTTTGAAGACCGCCTCGTGCACCGTCCCTCCCTCGGTGACGTTCCCGAGGACGGTGTTCCAGCCGCAATCAAAGTCGAAGAGGTCGTGGGGCGTGGTCTGGTAGAACCAGAGCATGTGCCCGTTCGTCGCGTTGAGGGCTATTATCGAGTCTGCATAGAGATCAGGCCCGGGCCTGTAAGTCCCGTTCCAATCCGGAGAGGGCTGCGACGTGGACACGAAGACCACGCCGCGTCTCGTATCTACGACCGGTGCACCCGAAGCTCGGGCCTGCTCCCGCCAGAGGGTGGCTCGTCGTCCCGTTGATTGTGGTCGTCATGCCCATCCCACCCCAGTCTCCGACGTAGGGGCTCACGTTCCCGTGGCAGCTGGAAGTCGCGTTGACGGAGCAGGAGTCAGCATCCCAGTTGGGGTCGCCGCCGGCGGGCGGAGCGACATACCATCTCCAGAGCAGCTGCCCATCCGTGATGTCGTAGGCGGCGACGAACCCCCTGCCGACGTCCGTCCCTTCGGAGACCGAGCTCGTCCAGATCATCGTGTCGCCGTCGAAGACGGGCGGGACACCTGAGGAGTCGTAGAAGCCTGCGTTCCCGGGGATGCCCGCACAGATGTCTCTAATCCTCATGACGACGGCCCCGCTGAGCGCGTTCAGCGCCAAGACCGAGCAATCAGGAAGATTCACCCACAGGTCGCCCCGGTAGTAATTCATCCCGTGCATGTGCCCGACCAACGGCCCCAAAGGCAGGCCTGTCGTGTTCAGCTGCGCGACATACGACCACACCACGGCGCCCGTCTCTCCGTTTATCGCGTAGACGGTGAGGAAGTTGGTCAGGACGAACACGGTCCCGTTCACGACCAGCGGAGGGGAGATGGACCCCTCGCCGGTCACAGCCAGTCCAGGGACGTTGTAGGCCGCGGGGAAAGGAAAGGTCCAGGCCACCTGAAGGTTCTGGACGTTGGAGGCGGAGACCTGGTCCTGGGGCACGTAGTTCGTGTGGTTCCCGTTCGCGTTCATGGTCGTCCACGCCGCTCCTGAGGCGTTAGAGGTGCCGGACGACGCAGAAGCTCCCCTCGGAATAGCGATGGAGACGAGCAGGAAGAGGAGCAGCCCGGTCAGGACTTCTTCACGACAGGGGCGCGGTCCTTCAACAGGTCTTATCGCCATTGGGGCCGGGTCCGCACTTTAAGTGTGGATTGGTCGGACTCCGATTCGGCCGTGGCTCGAGCTGTCTCGGAACGGTCTTAAAGGGCACAATCGGTCGTGATTCAGGTTGCAGTCACTGGCGCAACGGCGCAAGTGGTTCTCGCTCGCAGCTGTGAACCTTGGCAACTTCGTCCCTCCCCTCGACACCGGGATAATGTCGCTCATCCTTCCGACAATCGCGATAAGCCTCCAGGCCCCCATCGGGGTAGTCCTCTGGGTACCGCTCGAGTCGCTCATCATCACCGCAGCCTTCATGCCGATCTTCGGGAGGTTCTCCGACAGGCACGGGAGGAAGCGCTACTTCATCCTTGGGCTCGTCCTCTTCTCGATAGGGGCCTACCTCTCGGGCAACTCGCTGACAATCTACGACCTTCTGATCTACAGGGTCATCCAGTCGCTGGGCGGGGCCTTCATCCTCTCCAACGGGCGGGCCCTCATCGTCGACGCCTTCGAGCCCAAGCTCCGGGGCTTTGCGCTAGGGCCCCACATCTCGGTAATCTACATCGGGATGACCGTCGGCGTGGCCCTGACGGGGGGCATCGTGACCATCACCGCCTCGGTTGGCTGGAGGTACGTCTTCTATGCGAACGCCCTCATCGCGGCCGTGGCTATTCCTATCTCCCTTCTCGTCCTCAGGGAGAGCCCCAAGAACCTCGCTATCAAGACCGACTGGCTGGGCGCAATATTCTTCGCGGGGGCACTCGGCTCGGCCCTGGTCGCCCTGACTGCGGCTGCCAACGGCCTATCGGCTATCAACACGTACATCCGGGACATCTACATCCCGTTTCCCGGGACCAGCCTCCACTTTTACTCGTACCTCAACTACGAGCTCTCCATCCCGCTCACCCTAATCGGCGCCGTGGGGATAATCTCCACGGTCCTGTTCGTCATCCGCGAGACGAGGACGCCGTTCCCCCTCATCAACTTCAACACTTTCAGGACCAACTCGATGTTCGCCTCCACGAACTTCTCGGCCCTCTTCATCTACATGGCGCACTACGGAACGCTGATCCTCCTATCGTTCTATCTCGAGCTGATTCGGGAATTCAGCCCGCTCACGGCGGGCCTCCTCCTGACGGTCGAGCCCCTCACCGTGACCATCTTCGCGGTGTTCGGGGGATGGATAGCGAGCCGGACGGCGAGCAGGGACCCGGCAGTCGCGGGATGTGTCATTGCGGCGGCGGCGCTGATACTTCTGTCGACCCTGACTGAAGGGACTTCGACGATGACAATCGCCTTCCTCCTCGCGATGCTGGGGGCCGGGGTCGGGACATTCGCCCCGAGCAACACCAACGCCAACCTGGCCTCGGTGCCCCCGGGGGACAGGGCCATGTCAAACGGCATCCTCGGGATGATGAGGTCGACAGGGCAGAGCATCAGCCTCGCTATAGGAACCATATTGATTGGAATCTACTTGTACGGAGAGAAGCTGACCGGAAGTGTCTCGATTCAAAAGTACATCTCGGCCGTCGACCTTTTCTTCGTCGTAGGTGCCCTGCTCGCCGCGGTCGCGACGTACTGCGCGTTTAGAGGGCGCGAGTCCGCGGAGGCTTCGCGCGAGATGGCGTAGCTTCCCTTCTCCTCCTGCTTAGCAGCACGTACATGGTGAGGACTACCACGAGCACTCCTAGCGCTATTATGATGGGCTCGTAGACGGCCCCGCCGCCGGGCGGGGGGGCGTTGACTATATTGTAAGCGACCACGACGCCCGGAGTGGCACCGCCCAAGGCCCTCCACCTGCCGGAGCGAAGAGCGTCATGGTCCCTTCAGTGTTGGTCGCGATTGAGACTCCAGCAGCCCCGATGCCGTTGAGTTGGAAGTTCTTCAGCAGGTTCCCGTTCGCGGCATCAAACATGTAGAGAATTCCTGCCCTGTCGATGATGTAGAGCACCCCGCCGCTGATTACAGCAGACGAACCTTGGTACCTGTTGGGAAGGTTGTAATCCCAGACCGGCTGCCCGTTGGCGAGGTTGATCGCGTAGACGGTCCCATTCTCCTGCGCCGCGGGGTCGTCGGTGTAGATGTATCCGTTGATGTTCTGGCCCTTATACGGATAAGCACCGGCCGCGTAGCTCATCACCCCACAAGCATTCTGGGTGACCAAATAGAGCATGTTGCCGTCGACAGCGGGCGCCATCTCGATCCCACCGTCAGGCCCCGGGCAGATGTCCTTACTCCCAAACAGGGCTTGAGACGCCGTGAGGTTGGCAGTCGCGGTTAGGCCGTCGTTCCAGTTGTTTGAAGACTTCGGGCCGACCATGATCGGGGTGTACACAGGCTTGCCCGTCGCGGCGTTGAGCACATAGACCTCGTTGTTCTTGGCCCCCTGGATCACGACCTGGACCGAGGTGCCCGTTGGAGAGCGTGATGGTCGAGAGGCTGTCGCTCCACCCGCCTTCGTGCTCGGTGATGTCGTGCGAGGTCATCTGGTAGTACCAGATCATCTTTCCGGTGGTCGAATTGAGCGCCACGATGCAGTCCGTGAACAGGTTCGGGCCTGGTCGCAGGGAGGCATCGTACCCATCGGATGGGTGGCCTGTCGAGAAGTAGATTACGCCTGTCTGGTTGTTGACGGCGATTAGACCCCATGCCGCTCCTCCCCCAATGAGAGAGACCGACTGGTTGGTTGTCCCCCAGTCCCCCGTATACGGCGTGATGTTCCCTTGAGCCTGGCCGTAGTTCACGGTCGTCCCGTTCGCGAGCGTCACCACGTCCTGAGAGTCCCAGTTGGGGTCAGGGGTGGTCGCGGACGGCACCGAGTACCACTGCCAGACCAGCTTCTTCGTGTCTATGTTGTAGGCTGCGACGAAGCCCCTTCCTCCGTAGTCCGTAGTGGACGCCCTCACGATCAGGTTGTCGCCGACCAGTATCGGGGCCTTTTCACCATAATAAGTCCCGGTGTTGCCAGGGATGTTCGCCGCGATTGGCGGAATCATCCAGTCTAGGCTGCCGTTGAGTGCGTTGAGCGCATAGATGGCTGTGTTCGAGGCGGTGACGTAGATGGTCTGGTTGTAGTCAGATATCCCGCTTATCACGTACGCGCCAGACCACCATTTTTCGCCGACAAACTGAGTCATGTTGATTGGGTAAGTCCAAGCGACGTTTCCGGTCTCCGTGTTGAGCGCTATTATCGAGTTGTAAGGAGTCGCCACATAGTCAAACCCGTTCACAACGAGTTCTTGCGCCTCCACCCCTAGCGCGGGAGGGGCGCCGGGGATGCTGAATGGGTTGACCGGGACCCTCGTAGATCCAGCTGGGCTCCAGGTATTGGACGTTGTTGACGTTGATCACATCCTGCGGATCGTTATTGGTGTTCTGGAAGTTGTACGACGAGGCCGGCCAGTTGGGATAGGGCGAGATGGTAGTTGCTGCATGCACGATGACGTTCGCGAACCCACCGAAGGAGAGGAGGACGATGACCGCAATGATTACTGGTCTGGTGAGAATCCGCTGAAAACCCATAATTCAGCGCGGCTCGACAGTTGACGAGCTAATAAAAGATTCTCATATTCGGCTCGATTTTTTCTTTCAGTCAAATCGATATAACACTCGGAGTTCCGTTAATATCGCCTCCAGTCTCTTCGATATCTGACTAGGGCCACAGCAGTCACGATCACGATTGCGACTACCGCGACCGCCGAGGCCTCGATCACGGTCCCCTGCGATCCGCTCCCACCTGTGGGCGAAGGGAGCCCTAGGGCCTGGATGAAGCCGGGAAATGGCGGACCCCAGCGAGTGGAGCCCATGTCCGTGAGGACCAGCGTCATCGAGCCGCTCGCGTCTTCACCAAGAGAGGGCTGGATGAGAAGCGAGCCTCCGATTGACTTGGTCGCAATCAACTTCCCAGAGCCCTCGTTGATCATCCACAGAGTGCCGTCCAGGGTGGACGCATAGACCACCCCGCCACTGATCGTCAGGCCTCCTCGATACGCGATATTGGGTATGGGGAATGCCCATTGGACCTCGCCGTTGGAAGCATCAATCGCGTAGATTGTGGTGTTCTGCGACCCCAGCGGGATGATTTTGAGGATCTGGACGCCCCACGTGAACTCCCATTGCGTGATGTTCTCGGGCGTCTTCGGAGGCCCCACGTCGCTGTAGGTGAAGTTCTTCGGGTCGTTGTAGGTCGCCGCGAAGACCAGGTTCTTGCTGGGGTCGAAGGCCAGGTCCGATTCGAGCGCGCCCGTGTCCGCCGGGTTCTGGACTATGGGGCGCGTGGAGGGATAGCCGTCCCAGTTGTACTTGTCCATCTGGGTGGCGTTGAGCGGGTTGAGCGCGATTACATTTTCATACCGAATCGACGGCGGCTTCAGATACCACAGCATCTGTCCCGTGGTCCCGTTCAGGGCGAAGATGTACCCGTTCTTACACCCCTTGTAGATCACCGGAGTGCTCCGCCCATTAATGGTCTGGTTCGCGAGCATGACGTTCCAGGAGCAGTCAAAGTCTCCCAACGCATGAGGGACCGCCTGGAATCCCCACACCAGCTTGCCGCTCGTCACGTTCAGCGCGAGAACGGAGGCCGACCAAAGGTTCGGCCCTGGCCGGTAAGTGGCGTTCCAGTCCGGCCCCGGCACGTTGGTCCCCACGTAGGCCGTCCCCGTCTCCTCGTCGATCGCCCACGCTCCTCCCCAAGCAGCGCTATCTCCCGCGAAGCTGTTCGTGCCGTTGAACCCGAAGTTCCCCCAATCACCGGTGAGCATGGAGCTCAACTGCGACGGTGGAAGTGCTTTCAGGTCTACGGCGCCCGTCCCGTTGAAGATGTATGCGTGGCTCATGTTCATGACGGAGTCAAGCGACCACTGCGGTTCGCTCCCGTCCTGAGGCGGAATGACGTATGTCCTCCAGAGGAACTTGGGCGTGGTTGTCGAGACGCTCCATCCCTCGATGAAGCCCCTGCCTGCGCTGTCCCCCTCGGTCACCGAAGGCGAGAATATCAGGACGGCGTGCCGTTGGTCGATTAGCATGTCGGGCGTGTCCTCGTCATAGAGACCATAGCTCCCTGCTATGCCGGCCTGCCGGTCTGAGACGAACGGGTTGAAATTGAGGACGATGTCTCCGGTCGAGGCCTTGAGCGCGAACACCTGATAGGTGTTCGAGACCACCCAGACGAGAGGTTCGCCCCAAAGCTGCGTCGTCAAGAACATCGCGTGATAGTGTCCTAAGGGGACGCCGAGCGGTCCGGGCACGGAGGGCTGCAAATAGAGCGAGTAGTTGGTCATCTCGGGCAGGTCTACATACCAGATTACGTCCCCATTCTGCGCGTTAAGCGCATAGATGCGGTTCCAGTTGGTCACGCCGTACACGATCCCTTGGTAGATGAGGGGAGTCACCATCACGCCCTCGGCCGTCGTGATTTGTCCCGGCGGGGCGGAGGGGACGGGGAACGTCCACTTCACCTGGAGCTGGCCGACGTTGTTGCTGTTTATGGTGGTCTGATTGTCATAGCTCCAGTTCAGCGGGAAGTTGTTCTCATGCCCCGTCCAGTTTGCCGACGTAGAAGGTTGGGCGCCGTGGGAGATTGGCACCGAGCTTGTCCCGAGGACGACTAGCAGGGCCAGGATTACTATGGTCGCCAAAGCCGACCGACGCTTTTGGAGTTTCAAGATTCCCCGGAACCCTTTCCCTTGACGTCCCACTCGAACTTCTCGATTTAGACTCTTCGAAACTTGCCCATAGCTTGGTCGCCATTCTCTCTGCGCTCAGGTGTGTCGAATAACTTCACGATCGGCTACTTTCGCGCATCGCTACTCCGCCCGCCTCTCGTCTAGGGGTTCGAGATCCCGACGAACAGGTTGTAGACCTGTGCCTTCAGCAGGAGCTCGTTCACCATGTTCTCCCACTTCACCGAGGTTATGTGCTCCCCGAACGTACGCTTGAACGAGGATATCGCCGACTCGACCCTCGCCCGCTGACCGTACCCGTGCCTCCTCTTCCACCGCTCCCTGTCCCTCAGCTGCTCCATCACGACGAGCTTCCTGGGCATGCACCCGAGAGAGTGCACAGAGGCGTCCTTTCGCACCTTGACCACGGGCTCTATCCCTTTCGAGTCCAGGTAGCTGAATATCTCCCTCGAGTCATACGCCCCGTCCGCTATCGCCCTCGTGACGCTCGCCTTCGACGACGCTCCCTCCACCAGAGGGACGAGCATCCTCCTGTCGTGCACGTCGTCCTTCGTCACCTCCATCGAGAGTATCTTCCCGGTCTTGACGTCCACGGCCAGGTGGACCTTGATGAAGCCTCGCTTCACCGCCCACATCTGCCTTATCCACTCCCCTCGGTTGGAGACCTTGATCCCGGTCGAGTCAACCGCTATGGTGACGTCTTCGTCTGGGTCTACGTTCGGGTCCAGCTCTATCTTTACTCGCGATATCCGCCACCACATCGTGGTGTAGTCTGTGACCTTGAGCCCTTCCACGTGTCCCGCGAACATCCTGAGGAACCCCTCCAGCTCCCGGTACGGGAGCAGGTAGACGTGGATGGCTGCGAGCATACTCATTAACGAGTCTGGATAGCGATATCTCGCTCCTTCCTTCTCCTCGTTGAGCTTCCCTAGTTCTGCGCTCCATCCAGATAAAAAATCGGTATCGAAGAGGAGCTCTCCCCTCCTCACCAGCGACTCGTTGTACTCCTTCCAGTTGCGCTTCTTCTTCGTGACCACGCCATCATGAGAGGATTCCCTCTCCTCTCATCCACCTGAGCGAGGGAACCTTGACCAAACGATTAGTTATTCGACACACCTCTGCGCTCCAAACCATTAAATCGCGGGATGAGACCAATCCGCGTCAGAGTTGTGGCGGGAAGATCCTTGCTTCAGAACGATCTGCAGTCGCAGTCCCCCGCGGGCTCGCATCCGCCCTCGATCAGAAGAGCGTTTCTTTCCCTCTACTCTTCTTGGAAGACACTCCTCATCAACGCCCTCTTCTTCGGGGTCTACTACCTTTTCTTCTACGAGACGATAACTCGTTCCAACGCAGGGCTCTTCTTCCTCGTCATCCCCTATTACCTCTTCGTGCTACTCGTTCTTGCTTCTTCTCTCTTGGCCACAGTTGCCTTGTCCTACCTGTGGGGCTCCAGGAAGGCACGGTCTCTCACCGGGGTCGCCCAGAGCCCAATCGGCGTCGCTATCGGCGCGATCGCGGCGAGCTGCTCCTGCAGCATCCCTCTCCTCGGTCCTGCCCTCTACTTCATAGGGCTCAACAGCCTTGAGGTAAGCGGAGCCATCTCTTTCTTCGCATCATATCAGCAAGAGATCATCGGAGCGATAGTCGTCTTGGACCTTGTCTCGGTCTACTACTACCTCAGACTAATCTCTCGCTCCCCATATACGCGTCCCGTCAGGTAGCGCAGGGAATCCACACACGCTTCGATGCGTTCTTAAGCGGGGCACGGAGTACCGCAGCGACGGTCGCATAGATGCACGGCGTGACACGCGCGCGATACCAGAAAGCCATCTCACATCGACGACTGACCCGACTGGAAAGTCAAGACGAGCCAGAGGGGATGGAGCCGTCTGAGGTGGCGGCCTTCCAACAAGATCAGGATTGGCGTCATCCTGGGTGTCGTAGTCATAATCGTCGCCATCGCAGCCGTCATCCTAGTGCAGCATCCGACTCCCACGGGAGTCGTCATTAACCTGCAGTCCGGTAAGGTGACGGAATACAACAGCGCTGACATTATCCTGCTAATCGTCATCTCTGTTCACAACGCGTCGGACAAGAACATCACGTACCAGAGCGCCTCATACTTGATCAGTCAGAACGGAAATGACCTCACCTCATCGGATTGGTTTGACAACCTCGTGCTGACTCCCGGATCGACTCATCTGTTGAACGAGACGGTAGACGTCAACCTTGGAGACGTGATTGTGACCACTCCGATAACCAGCGCGGGTACGTGGGAGTTGAAGGGGACGGCGACCGAGCTTGTGGCCGGGGCGACCGAGACGCAGGGCTTTGATTTCAACTTCGCGACGCAGTAACGCGCTGAGAGCCCCGGTCTCCGTTAATAACACTGTTAACAGTTCACGTTAACACCGTATGAATTATAAGGCCTGTTATTATCGCGAACATCATGGACTTCGCAGAGACCATCGCGCTCTCCGCGATAATGGGCCTCTCGATCTTCATCTCCCTCCCCATAGTCCTCCATAAGGACACCGGTGCTCTGAGGATAACGCTCCTTACTGCGATAGCCGCAGGAATCCTTGTATTCCTGGTGGGCGACATCTTCACCGACGCAGCGGCGTCTCTGTATAACGGGTCCCTCTACGGAGTACGGGCCCTCCGCCACGAACGACGCGATATTTGGAATCTCCTTGTCGTTCGGGTTCCTCGTCCTCTTCTTCGCTGAGAGCAGGTCGAAGAAGGGACTGTCTCCCAGCCAGCTCGCGTCAATCATAGCCGTCGGCATGGCATTCCAGAACCTGACAGAGGGGCTCGTTTTCGGATCGCTTACGATCGCGTTCGGTCTCTCGAGGGCGGCGCTCGTCATCCTTGTGGGATTCATCTTGCAGAACATCACCGAAGGGTTCCCGATCGCCCTGCCCTTCCTGGGGAAGCCCCAGGGCAAAGTAGGCTTGATCACGGTGCTGTTCCTCATCGGAGGCCTGCCGGCGGTGTTTGGCGGCGCTATTGGGTTCTACTACAGCTCTGCAAGCTTCAACCTCGTCTTCTACGGCCTAGCCCTCGGAGCCATTCTGTACGCGGTCCTTCCGATGCTCAAGGCCATCTTCAGGTGCCCTTCCCTCGGCTCGCAACGGCTGGGCTATCTCGGTGTCTTCCTTGGATTCCTCCTCGGCTTCATAGTGAACTTGGTGTGACCGCCGGTAGAGGCTTCGGATGAACAGGCGCAGATTCATCGCCGCGGCCGTCGGCGGCGTCGTCGGGGTCGCAGCCCTAGGCTACGGCGTCTCTAGGTTCGTGCTGCCCTCGAGCCACCCGTCGACGATAACCCAACTTAACTCGAAGAAGCTCACTAAATTCGTCGACCCCCTGCCCATCCCGAGCGTGATCTCCCCATCGAGCCCCGGCGGCACCTCCTTCGACATCAAGATGACAGAGTTCAAGCAGCAGCTCCACAGCCAGCTCCCTCCCACGCCGCTCTGGGGCTACAACGGGACGTACCCTGGCCCTTCCTTCGAGGCCGTGAAGGGGGTCCCAATATCTGTCACATACCTGAACGAACTCCCAACGACGCATCTCTTCCAAGACACGGTCGACGTGACCATCCACGGAGTATACGGTGCTCCCGACGTCAGGACGGTCGTCCACCTCCACGGTGCCGAGGTAAGAGCGGACAGCGACGGCAACCCGACCGCCTGGTTTTCCTTCAACTTCAACACCACGGGGTCCGGGTGGACTAACCAGACCTACGACTACCCGAATTCTCAGGACGCGACGACGCTCTGGTACCACGACCACGCCCTCGGGATCACTAGGCTGAACGTCTGCGCGGGATTGGCGGGTTTCTACTTCATCAGAGACCCGACCCTCCAGTTCGAGGCCGCCCTCCCGGGCGGTGCTAACGACCCTCCCATAGTCCAGAACGGGAAGCGAGTCGGATGGCCCTACGAGGTCACCCTGCTCATCCAAGACAGGCTCTTCAACTCGGACGGCTCGATCCTTTATCCTAACCAGGGGGTGAACCCGAGCCTCCATCCCATGTGGATCCCAGAGTACTTCGGCGACACGATCCTTGTTAACGGGATGGTCTGGCCCTACCTCGAGGTCGAGCCGAGGAAATACCGCCTCAGATTCCTGGACGGCTCGAACGCTCGCTTCTACGACCTCTCTTTCGCCGACGAGCCTGTGAAGATCTATCAGATCGGGACCGACGGAGGATACCTCTCGGCGCCCGTCCAGATCTCGGACATCTTCCTGGCCCCCGCGGAACGAGCCGACACGGTGGTCGACTTCTCGGCCCTCGAGGTGGGCGACAAGGCCATCCTCTACAACACGGCACCCGGCCCCTATCCAGGGGGAGACCTTCCGGACACCGAGACGACCGGGCAGATAATGCAGTTCAACGTCGTCGAGTCCCAAGGTGCCCGACAGGAGCGTCCTCCCATCTTCGCTCGTGCAGGTGCCCAAGCTGCCCCTAGCGGGGGAGAGCGTCTCGACGACGAGGAGGCTCCTCCTCAACGAGTTCGACACCTCCGCGGGTCCGACCATAAGCCTGCTCAACAACACAAACTGGGGAAACCCGATAACAGAGAACCCCGTGATGGGGTCCACGGAGGTCTGGGAGTTGCTCAACATAACCGAGGACGCGCATCCCATCCACATCCACTTGGTCCAGTTCCAGATTCTCAACCGACAAGAGTTCAACGCAGAAAAGTACTCGGCCGACTACCTTGCGGCAAATCCCAATCTCGCGGCGGGGGCAGGCGCGGGGAATCTCCTAGACCCGACACCGTACTTCGAGGACCTCCCCTTCCTGGTCCCGCCCGAGGAGGCCGGTTGGAAGGACACGATCAAGGCGTATCCCGACCTGATAACACGGCTCATCGTGAGATTCGCCCCGAGGACCGGCACAGAGTTCTCCTTCGACGCTACCGCTGCCCCCTACTATGTCTGGCATTGTCACATACTGGAGCACGAGGACAACGAGATGATGCGGCCATACCAGCTCCTCCCGATGGCCCAGGGGTCGCTGGGTGGTGGCTGAGTTGCCACCAGTCAGAGGAGGTGCCTGTACCGGCCTGACTGCCCATCACTCCTCCATCGGTCGTCCCAGGGAGGACGACAGGAGCTCCGGAATAAAGTCGTGCGCCGTCGTGGCCCTGTGGTTGCTCCTCGCTTCTGCCTTTATCGCTACCGTGATCCCGCGTCCCCCGGTGAGCGGATTCCAGACCGGGGGACAGTTCGCTTCCACAGTCATCGGCCAGGTGGACTTCCTATCCTCCATCCGGGCATCCACCCCAAGCGCCCTCGCTCATCCATTCAAACCGACGTTCGACTCTTCGGGTAACCTCTGGGTCGCGGACGAGGACAACAACCGCGTCCTTGAGTTCAGGCCGCCCTTCACCGACGGAATGAACGCCTCCTTGGTGATCGGGCAAGATAACCTCGACTCCAATTCGGGCGCGACCACCCAGTCGCAACTCTCCGAGCCTACGAGCGTGACCTTCGATTCGTCAGGCGACATGTGGGTCTCTGACCTGCAGAACAACCGCGTCCTTGAGTTCAAGCCGCCCTTCACCGACGGGATGAACGCCTCCTTAGAGCTGGGCCAGCCAGCTGGGAGCGGGGAGTTCAGCACCAACGACGCCGTCCCTCACTTTCCGCTCCAGTTCGTCAACCCGCACCTCGCAGACGAGTTCACCGCCCCGATCGATGTCGCCTTCGACCACCAGGGGGATCTCTGGGTGGCTGACCGTGGCAACAACCGCGTCCTTGAGTTCAGGCCGCCATTCAGCGACGGCATGAACGCCTCCATCGTCGTGGGCCAGGTCGGCCTGGATGACTACTCGACGAACGTAACGGCAACACAGTCGAGATTCCTCGGGCCTCAGAGCTTGGCCTTCGACAAGCAAGGAAACCTCTGGGTTTCTGACGAGAACAACAACCGGGTTCTGGAATTCGCGAACTCGTCTCTGAACATGAATGACCCGCCTGCTGCCCTTGAGCTCGGCCAACCCCCTGGAGCCCATCAGTTCACCAACGAGACTGCCGCAGACACGTCGAGCACGTTGGACGGGCCCACCTTCATTGCCTTCGATTCGTCCGGCGACCTCTGGGTCTCTGATCACTTGAACAACCGGGTCCTGGGGTTCAAGCCGCCCTTCAAAGATGGTGAATCGTCGTCCTTCGTGATAGGCCAGTCAAGCGGCCTTACTGAGTTCACCAGCAGCGTCTCTGCAACGAATCAGACGGGGCTCAACAACCCGCTCGGGCTAGGATTCGACCCCTCAGGCGACCTGTGGGTCGCGGACGAGAGCAACTATCGGGTGTTAGAGTTCAGCTCCTCGGCCATCGTGACGGCTGGAACAACCATAAGCATCTCGAATGCGACGGAGAGGGCGAACCAGAACGGCCAATCGGGTCAGAACTGCCATCAGGTGGGAGAGCAGGAAGTATGCACGGTGGTCGCCGACCAGAGCGCGCTGACAGGAGTCAAGGTGGCTGCCACCGGGGTCGCTTCTGCTTCCACCGCGAACGTCTACACCGCCGACCTGGGGCCGCAGGAGCCTGTCTACGCAGAGGCGGCCCAGGGCCTTGTCTCGTCGCCCATCGCGTTCTATGAGAATCGCCGTCTGGGGGATAGGCAACGGCACTACGACCGTCTGCATAGACCAGCCCCGGGCCAACTCTTCTTTCGCCCTGCAATACCTTCTCAGCGGCAGGTGGGTCAACACCAGCGGCCCGACAAGAAACGGGTCCACCGTCTGCGCCGACCTCCCACTCTCCGCGTTCTCCGCGGGAAATACGGTCATCGCGGTGGGGAACTCTATCGGATCCGGTTCGGCCGCAGTTCGTTCTAGTTCGGGATCGATCCTTTCCCCACAGACGACGACCGCGCTGGCCTTGGTGGTCGGTGCGGCCATCGTCGTCCTCGCGGTGATTGCGGCAAGACGGAGGAGCGCGCGAGCCAGAGCCGAAGAGGCCCGAGAAGCCGAGGAAGCCGAGTCGGAGGAGATGGACATCTGGGCCTGAAAGCCACTCCTCCGTTCAGTAGCAAGCTATTCTCCGTGCTGATGGCGCTCGCTTTCCTCATGACGGTGGCCTCCGTTGCTTCCTCCGCGTTCGGCTTCCAGAGCGGCGGCGGGCAGCTCGCCTCCACCGTGATCGGTCAGTCGAACTTCGTTTCTTCGACACGCGCGGTGCAGAACCACCTGTATCATCCCTTTCGCATCACCTTCGACTCTTCGGGTAACCTCTGGGTCGCGGACGAGGACAACAACCGCGTCCTGGAGTTCAAGTACCCCCTCTCCGATGGCGAGCTCGCCTCTCTGGAGATCGGTCAGCCGAGCTTTACTTCGGATGCCCCAGGCACAAGCCAGGACGGACTCTGGATACCGGCGGGCGTCACCTTCGACCACCAGGGGGCAGATCTGGGTCGCGGACGTCCTGAACAACCGGGTCATGGAGTTCAAGCCGCCCTTCACCGACGGCATGAACGCCTCTCTAGAACTGGGGCATGCGGCCGGGGGCCTGCAGTTCATGACCAGCACGCCTTCAGTGGGGCCCAACGGCCTCAACTCCCCAGTCGACATGAAGTTCGACCCTTCTGGCGACCTCTGGATATCTGACCGTGGCAACAACCGGGTCATGGAGTTCAAGCCGCCCTTCACCGACGGCATGAACGCTTCATCTGTCGTAGGGCAGGTCGACCTGAGCACGGTCGCGCCCTACATCTCTCCTTCAGAGAGCAGTCTCTTCGGCCCCAACGGAATAGCGTTCGACTCCTCGGGAAACCTCTGGGTCGCTGACGAGAACTTCAACAGGGTATTGGAGTTCGCCGCGGCGTCACTGGGGGGCAACGATCCTCCGGCCGTCCTGGAGCTGGGGCAGCGCCCTGGCGCTTCCCAGTTCTCCTCTGAGGTCTCGGCCGACAACAGGAGTGGTCTCTACGCACCCCTGAGCCCCGCCTTCGACCCCTCGGGCGACCTCTGGGTATCGGACCGTATAGACAACCGCGTCTTGGAGTTCGTCCCTCCATTCACCGACGGGATGAACGCATCGAACGAGATCGGCCAGCCGGCCGGCTCCGGCGCTTTCACGGCGAACTCAACCGGATTGACCCAGAGTTCGTTGAATAACCCGCTGGGGATCTCCTTCGATACCGCGGGGGACCTCTGGGTCTCGGATCAATTGAACAACAGGGTGCTGGAGTTCAGCGGTGCTGCCTTGACGACCGCCGGCATCAATGTCGATGTCCCCACAACGTCCGCCGTGAAGAATGTTGGCGTGGCGTCGAATGGGAACACATGCTATCAGATGGCTGAACAAACAATCTGTCACGTCGCAGTCAATCAGACTTCTACCACTGGGGTGGAAGCCGACATGATAGGGGTCGCTTCTGCTTCCACCGCGAACGTCTACACCGCAGACCTGGGGTCGAAGGAGCCTGTCTACGCAGAGGCGGCCCAGGGTCTGGTCTCATCACCCATCGCGTTCTATGAGATCGCCGTCTGGGGGATAGGCAACGGCACGGCGACGGTCTGCATAGACCAGCCCAATGTCCAGCCCTCCACTCAGATGGCCTACTTCTCGGGCCGCTCTTGGGGTTCCCCTACCAGCACCTCGCGGAGCGTGGGCAAGTCGATCTGCGGCACCATCCCTCTCTCGGTCGTCGCCTCTCGACCAGCTCTGATCGCCGTCGGGAGCTCGAATGGCTCCGTGACCTTGCCCGGCTCCAGCTCGGGAGTCTATCTGATCCTGTTCTTTGGGGCGATCATCGTATGCGGATTTGCGGTCATGGTGTGGCGGAGGGGCCGCAGCGTCGAGACCTGGGAAGAGATGGACGAGGACGAGTCCTGATGAGCCAGGGCGAGGACACGGCGAGAGGCGGCACAGGGGAGATGCTCGAGGTCTCCGACGTCTCCAAGTCCTTCGGTGCGTATCATATGCTCAAGGGCGTCTCATTCAGGGTGCGGAAGGGGGGGAAGACCCTCCTACTGGGTCCTGAACGGCGCCGGGAAGAGCACCTTGGTGAAGACGATCATGGGAGTCTACAAGTTCACGGGGACGATAACGGTGGACGGGTTCGACGTCGTGAAGGAGGGTTCGAAGGCCAGGGAGAGGATCGGCTACGTCCCGCAATATGCGGCGTTTTACGAGAACCTCACCGTGGAGCAAGAATCGAGACTCATGGCAACCGTCAAAGGAACCGGGAAGGAGGCGGCCATCGAGAAGCTCGAGGCCGTGGGGCTTGGGAAGGTGAGAAGGAAGCCGATTCGTTCGCTCTCAGGAGGGATGCGACAGAGGCTGGCCCTGGCGATGGCCTTGCTTACCGACCCACCGCTCCTCGTCTTCGACGAGCCTCTTGCCAGCATCGACCTCAGGGGACAGCTGAGCTTTCTGGAGCTCGTCCGGAAGCTCTCGTCAACGGGCACCACGTTTCTCATCGCCACCCATCTCACCGGGCTGGGTGACTTCGCCGACGACGTCGTGGTGTTGCACCGAGGCAGGTTGGTCGCCCGGGGGGCTCCCGCTGACCTCCTGGCGAGGATAAACGCTGACGAGACTCTCTATCTCAAACCGAAGGCAGGGATGCAGAAGTCGGTCGTCGAGCTCGTCGAAGCCGGACACGGCAGAGGTGGTCGACCCAACGACGGTCCCCGTGGTTGTCACCGTCCCCACGAGCTCCAAGGTGGCGCTCTTGAAGTCCCTGCTCGCGGACGAAGACCTGCTCGACGACGTCTCGATGGAGCCGGCCAAGATCGAGTCATCTTACAGCAGGCTGCTGCAAACGACCGTGGCGAGCATTGACGGGAAGTAGGACCGTATTCGCGCTCTCAGCCCTGTCGTTCAGGGAGGCGATCAGGGCCAAGTGGCTCATCTTCTTCACCGTAATCTACTTCCTCGTGCTCGTCAACGTCCCTTTCCTAATACTGATCGCCGACGGCTCACTGCCCGCCGCCACGCTTAACGGCTACATCGTCTACCTTGGCAGCGTCTCCTTCCCATTCCTGCCCCTGCTCTCCCTCCCGCTAGGTGCCCTGAGCATAGTCGAGGAGAAGGAGTCGGGGAGCCTCCATTACATGCTCTGCACGCGCATCACGCGGACGCAGTTCCTCCTCGGTCGCTTCCTCGGGTTGCTCGCCGCGACGTCGCTCGTGATCTCGGGCGGCTACCTTCTCGTGGGGCTGGCGGTGCTGAGCGTGGACACGTCGGTGTTCTCTGGCTTGGGATTCGAAGCAGGCCTCTCGCTCCTGCTCAACCTGATAGTGCTCAGCCTGGCGATGGTGATATCCACCGTAAGCAAGAGGAAGGTGACGGCTCTCAGCATCGCAATCTTCGTCTGGTTCCTTCTTGTGCTCCTGTCTGACTTTGGCATCTCTTTCGGCCTCATAGTGACCCTCCCCAACGGGATCTACGCGGATGTCCGAGCCGCCCTGGTAAACCCCGTCGAGAGCGCGGCCCTCATCTCGGAGATGTCGCTCAACGCGTACGGACCTCAGCTGGGTCCGACAGCCGAGATCCTCAAGAACTATCTCGGAGGCCCGTCGACAGGTGTCCGCTTGGCCGTGACGCTCATGGGATGCTCTTTGTTGGTCTGGGTTGTCTTGGCGTTTGGACTCATGGTCTTCTTCTTCAGGTCCACGGACCTTGCCTAGCCGTCCGCGACTGGAGGTAGGTCAGCGGTCGATCGACGATCGGAGAACGAGCCTTTCTGAGGCGATCCTGGTGAACCGTCCATGAGACACCGGGGAACGAGAGCCGACCGAAGCGGCTTGATTGTACGCCGCACCGATCTTACGGCAGGCGGTGTCCTCTTTCTGCTCTTGGCATCCACATGCGTCAGCGTCCTCTCTGTCTCTCTCCATAGGGCGGACGCGTTCCAGGCGGGGGGTCAATTCGCGTCCACAGTGATCGGCCAGGCGAATTTCTCATCAGTGGCTCCAAGCCTGGCGCCGGACAGCCTCAACAAGCCGTTCAAGACCGCCTTCGATGCATCGGGCAATCTCTGGGTGGCTGACGAAAACAACCACCGGGTCGTGGAATTCAAGCCGCCTTTCACCGACGGAGAGGCGGCCACTCTCGAGATTGGCCAGCCCGACTTCGCCACCAACCAAACCACCGCCAGCCAGAGCAGTTTGTTTGGACCTGTGGGTCTTGCATTCGACAAGAACGGCGACCTCTGGGTGAGCGACTTCGTGGACAGTCGCATCACGGAGTATGTCCCGCCTTTCTCGGATGGGATGAACGCGTCCCTGGAGCTAGGTCAGCCCGCCGGCGACTTGCAATTCATATCTCACGGCCAACGGCCGCCAAGCAACGGGCTCGCGGCTCCTCTAGACTTGAAATTCGACTCCGCGGGAGATCTCTGGGTGACAGACAGGGTCGACAGCAGAATCGTCGAGTACGTCCCTCCTTTCATCGACGGAGCCTCCCCCTCCGTCGTCATCGGCCAGAGGTTTCTCAACACAAGCGTTGCGTCTACTACGCAGAGCGGCCTGAACGGACCAGAGGCCATCGCCTTCGATTCTGCGGGGAACCTTTGGGTGACCGACGAGAACAACAACCGTGTCCTTGAATTCGGTGTTGCGTCTCTGAAATCGAACGGGCCCAACGCAGAGGTGGAGATAGGCCAGCCGGCTGGTCCCGGCCAGTTCCTTGCCAACTCCTCGGCTCTGACCGCATCCGGGTTCAATGCGCCAGTGGGGCTGGCCTTCGACTCCTCCGGTGATCTCCTCGTCTCAGACCGGGCAAACAACAGGATCCTGGGATTCAAGCCGCCATTCTCTGACGGCATGAGCGCATCTTTCGAGATAGGCCAACCCGAAGGGCCGTCGCAGTTTACCACCAACGTCTTCTCGCTCTCGCAGGATAGCGTCCAAAATCCACTCGGCGTCTCTTTCGACCATCTGGGAAACCTTTGGGTGGCTGACCAAGCGAATGATAGAGTCCTTGAGTTTGCGGGGCCCGCTTCCGTCACCGCTGGAGCTGACGCCATCGTCTCTGGCGGCGTGGCTGGCGTTGATGAGACGTCGAAGACTGGGTTCAGGCTCGAGTCTTCTGGTGTCACCTCGGGGTCGCTGGTCAACTTCTTCTCCGCTGACCTCTCATCCCAGCCCCCCGGGACTGGGAACGCAGGGCTCTCGAACCCCGTT
This sequence comes from uncultured archaeon, assembly GCA_963799775.1. Lineage (GTDB taxonomy): Archaea > Thermoproteota > Nitrososphaeria > Nitrososphaerales > Gagatemarchaeaceae > Gagatemarchaeum. The sequence continues at coordinate 1,092,930 of CAWCYD010000003.1, read as the reverse complement.
CTCTTCGAGGCCAAAGTATCGGGCATCTCGGGAGGGACGACAAACATCTGCATTCGCAGCCCGAACCTCCCAGGCTCGTCGCAAGCGAGCCTCTACGAAGCGCCATCTTGGGTCGTGGCTGCGCAACTCAATGGGACCGCCGGAGTGGCGTGTCTCAACATTCCCACCTCATTGCTCAACAGCGTGCTCTTGATCGCCGTGGGTGGCAGCGGAGCGAAGCCACAGTCTCTTGGAACCGTCCAAATCGCTGCTATTGCCTTCGTGATATGCCTGGGTCTCGTCGCCGTTGGGTACATCGCAACGAGGAGGCGGCGGCGTTGGGGCTATCTTTAGCCCAACCGGCTCTAGGTGCACTGCAAGGGTCCGCAAACAGGGTGAGCCCGTCCCTCGAGCGAGCATGCTGGGAAATTCCTAAATATCTCCTTCCGGGGGCGGTTCGCTCGTGAAGTTCCAACGGAAGGGTGTCGGGACAGCGGCCCTCGCAGGGGCAGTCATAGTTGTAGCAATCGTAGTAGGCGTGATAGGATATTTCGTCGGGCAGAGCGGGTCCTCTTCGACCTCGACGACGGTCATGGTGACCACCAGCACCGCCAGCGTCGGAGGGAGCGGATCGGTCGTCCTTGTCACGGCGACTTCCACCGCGACTAGAGCCCCAGGCGCACCGATCGTTACTACGACCACCATCCTCTCGACGGTCGGCAGCAACACAACGATAACGAAGAGCTCCGTGCAAACGGTCTACTCCCTTTGTCCAGGGTGTGTGAATGATGCGGACGGAGATGGAGTGTAAGAAATTGACTAAATTCTCATCCTCGGGTAGCAGACGGCGCGCTCTGGCCTCAGGCGCGGCAGTAGGCGCCATAATCGTCGTAGCCATCGTCGTGGGCGTAATAGGCTACTATGCTGGGACCGGCTCGGGCACCAAGACAACCACCACGAGCACGTCAACGGCCATGACCACCATTACGGGAACGGCGGGAGGCACCAGCACTTCCACTACGACGGTGGTGACAACGGTCGGCGGAGCAGCAGGCACGACGAGCACATCCACCACCACTTCGACGACCACGTCTCTCGGCACAGTGACTACCACCATCTACGGGACTACGACAGAGTTCAGCGGCGTCCAAGACTCTGACGGCGACGGCGTCTAAGTCACGAGTAGACCTCACTAGACAGTCAAGCATACTGCTAGCGAAGGCTATGTCTCTCGACTACCTGGTGGCCTTGAAACGCGGCGCGACGGGGAATATCCTTGGACAACGGACTGAGTCCGTGAAGATTGACCGCGAGAGGACCAGCTACAGCTAGCCCGTTGCTGTTTTGAGAGGGTCGAGGCGCGTCCTACTCGGACTTTAGCATGTACCAGTTGACTAGGCCTACAAGGACGCCTAGGAGGGCGAGGCCTATGAAGGCCGCCTCGACCACAGGGGGCATGTCGTAGAACACGCTAGATGGGTCGCTGGACAAGGGTGGAATGATGTTCTGCTGGATTATAGCTGACGAGACTATGGCGTTTCCGCCGTGCGCTAGGTAGCTTCCTCCCACGTACCCAATCGCCGCCATCAATCCGCACGCACCGAAGGTGCCCACCTCGAAGAGGACCAGGTGGAGAGTGCTCAGGAGGTTGTTGGCCTTGACTCTGTTCCAGAACTTGGCCATGAAGTAGTAGGACACGCCGAAGAACATGCTCCCTCCGACGGCCACGATGATCCAGACTATCCACGCGATAAGAGCCAGGTCCCTGGCCATTGGATGTCCATCGTGGACAGGCACCCGAAGAGACCCGGAGGGGTTGCGATGCATAGGGACGGGTCAAGAATGGGGACGGTGAAAACCAGCGCCAAGAAACCGTTCACGACGGAAAGCTTCAGGAACTCATTTGCTAAGTCCTCAGTTCGCATCTTGCGTCGGTTTGCACTCAGACTATATAATTTTTGCTCGATGACGACCCCAATGTCAGCTTCTTGGCTCAAACAGATTCAATTCTGCCCGTCTTTCACGCTCTGCCCCTTGTTGAAAACCTCGGTCGAAGCCAATTGCGCGATGTGAAAACGAATCGTTACGGAGCCTACTTGGACCATAAGCACTTCGCGGATTCTATGTAACACGACTGAGATGAAATGAAAAGTCGGAGGAATGATTCGTTCTTGCCGAACCGGGTTGTAATGGCTCGATTGACCCTAGCCAAGTCTTATCTAGAGCCTTCCGACCGTTGAGATCAATGCAGGCACCACCGGCCAAGCCGAAGAGCAGCTACGGGCGAGTGAAGCTGGTCTCCTATGCAGCGCTGGCTGTCAGCCTCATCGCTCTGGCCCTGGTCGCTTCCCTTTACTTGCAGGTGGAACGGCTACAGGCTGGCACGTCGACCAGGACGACTAGCCTCGCGCCCATCTCTGTGACCGGCTCTCTGATAACCCCCCCTCTCTCTCTTCCCGACGCGCTCCCAATACTCGTCCAGCAGCCTTTCGGTCAGAGGCTAACCGACATCAATCTTCCCTTGAACTCGTCGCAGCTCGCGATGATTAACGACGAACCCACCTCCTACTTCGAGACGGCCGCCAGGATGTATCTCAATGGGAGCCTTACAAACGCCGTTGGACAGGAGATAGCCCCCGCCCCGACCTTCCTGGTCAATGGCAAACCCACCGTGACATACCTGGGTGCGATATCCTGCGTCTATTGCGGAGAGAACCGATGGGCCATGGCCCTGGCATTGAGCAGGTTCGGCTCGTTCGAGAACCTCTTCATCGGTTATAGCTCGCTGGGAGATGGCGACGTCCCTACCCTCTATTGGGCGCCCGCCCATTACAACTCCACGTCGGCCGTGGACTGGGGGAACTCCTTCAATGGCACGTATGTGAATTTCGTGTCAATCGATTACGCCTCCCCGATAACACAGGGATTCAACATGGCGTCCCTGACATACTTCCAGCAGCAGGCCAAGGAGCTGAACAACTCAGTCTACGAGGCGGCCTCCAACCTCATAGTCAGCGAGAACAACTACGTGGGAACACCCTACACGATCTGGGGTAACTACGCCGTCTTGGGGGCGGACGCCCAAGACTTTGGTCAAGCAACGACCACCACCTCATCAGGGATGACATCGAACTCGACGACGGCAACCTCGACGACCGCCCTGCCCATCTCATCGATGACCCACGACCAGATTCTAGAAAGCTTCGCCCATCCGTCTAATCAGTTCGCCTGGACCGAGTACGCTGCGGCAGATTACTACGTCGCACTGATCTGCGCCAGCCTCGGTGCGGGCTCGGCCTCCTCCACGACGGCGCCTCCGGTCTGCTCTTCCCCTTCGATAGTCTCGATGACCGCTCTGGTCAAGGCCTGACGGCGGACATCATGCTATTAACTTGAAACCCGAAAAAGCGGCCTAGCACACTAAATCATCCGGCTTGTCTTAGTAAGAACCCCGCTATGCTAATGGAGACAATTATGAGCTCGAATGAACTGGAAAAAGCTTTAATTATCCCGGGGCCTTCGTTATTTGTCGGTGTTTTGGTAATATGGAACGCTCTGGAGCGATGGTTCAAGTCTCCATAGTAGTGCTCCTAATCGGATTGGTTGGACTGGGCGCAGGAGGGCTTTACACTTATTCCTCGAGCGGAGCTGGTTCTTCATCCAGCTCGGCAAACAACGGTTCGCTCACCTCGGCGCAAATCACGCAGAACAACCAAGTCGATCCGGGCCAAAAGTACCTCGGATACATCCCGGCTGGATACGTGGTAGCGCCTCTTCTGCCGAACGCAGCCACCTACCCGTGCCCGTCCAACTTCAACTCGACGCAATGCACCCAGTTCAAGGCGTCTTGCGGTAACGGCGTCTGCGACCCCAACGAGTCGTGCAGCACATGCCCGATAGACTGCGGGACGCCACAGGGATTGTCTTGCGACCCGTACACAGGGAGAGCCTCGGGTCTTGGTGGCATCTGTGAGCTCACAATCCCGTACACGAACGTGAACCCAGCAGAGGCTAATCCGACGACGACGCCCCCGCAGAGTCCTGGCGCGGCGACTCAAGGACCGTAGTCCCAGGCCAGCTGAAGATTTCCTTCTGTTTTCACTAGACCGAGGTTGTTTTCCGCACCCGGTTTCAGTCACGTGCAAACATCACTTTGGTGTGGCGAAGCAAGTCTTGAAAGAACAGAGAATTCGAAGTGGGGAAAGAGAAATCTTTTAAACTCATATTGCGACATCCTCATGCAACTTGCAGAAGGGCATAGCTAGGTCATTTGCACTGGGAGTGGTAATCGTCGTCATCGCAATCGCTGGGATGGCGGCAATTTTCGTGGCAGGAAATTCGGCTTTGAGCGGCATCGGTTCTTCGATTTCGAGTTCGATAACGGGGTCTTCGAGCACGGGCGTGACCACCTCCGCAGCGACGGGCTGCCAAGGCTGCACAGGTCCATGCGCCGGCCGGCTTTGGTCTGTCGGTGCTCCAGACTCACATTGCGCACATCAACGCGCGCGACCCGACGGCTTCCGCGGGTGACTTTACCTCCAACGGCGTGATGATCTGGTCAGGGAACACCCAAGGGCTGGGTGGAACCTATAGCGGTCAGAGCAACATCAAGTTCACTCTCTCAACGGCCATCGGTGGTGCGACGGCGCTGTCCTACACCATCAGCAACTTCACGGCCAAGGGCAACCCGAGCAACCCGAATATAGCCGAGGCCACCGCTGTCTTGAACTTCACGGGTAACAGCCACATCCTGGGCAACTTCAACGGCGTGATCGACTCTACTTTCGACTACGTCAATCAAGGAGGGCAGTGGCTGATATCTCAGGAGAACTCGTACTACCAGAGCTTCACCACGCAATTCTCGCTCGGGGCGACCACCTTCCCCCAGTGGCAGCTGACAGGGCCTCCGCTGCCGCAGAGATACTCTGAGAGCCCGTTCAAGAACTGGGTCTACTTCTACGGAGGGGCTGCCGCTGCGATCGCCGTGGCGTGCTACCTGGCCTCGCTTCCGCTCGTGGTCTACATCAAGAGGAAGCGTAGCACGAACAGGTCCAGCGAGCGAACTCTACAGTAGAGCCGGGCCTCGAAGAGACGCCTGAGACTCCCAAACCCTCATTTGCAAGTGCTTTAGGAGGTTGAATGGTGAAGAACATGGGTCAGCAGCCGCTCTTCGGGCCGGTCCGTTCTGAGCAGGCCTCAAGGTACTTCTTCAAGATGGGCCTGTTCAACATCGTGGTGGCCGTCGCCGCTACTCTCCCTGTCCTAGTGCCGCAACTTGGCCTTCCTCTCAAGATGGAGGTCTGGCCGGGCACGTGGATGTTCATCTCCTGGTTCGTCTTTGTGATAGTCGGCGTCGTGGGCTGCTTCCTGTGGTGTTTCATCTACTACATGCTGCCGAGGGTCTACGACAGGAACACGGTCAGCGACTTTCTAGCTCTGGCCCAGTTGACCACGTTCGAGGGGGCCGTATTCGGAATCTGCGCATTCATGGGCATAGACGCAGGCTACTATGGGGGGCACTTGTATCACAACGGATTCGGCCAGGCCGTCATCACCCAGATCATAGCTTGGGCTGTCATTCCCATAGGCACTCTAATCGTGATCGCGCTGCTCTCGACGATAACGGGGATCATCAATGTCATCACTGCAACAAGCGAAGGTTGAGATCGGAGTGAGCCGGCGACTGAAGAGGTCCCTCGTGCTCATAGGAATCCTTGCCGTCATGGCTGTCATCGTGGGCATCGAGATCTACCTGGTCTTCGGACACTACTAGAGCGCACGTTTCGGATATCGCCGTTTTTCCGAGATATTGCAAGAGTTCGGCATTTGTGCAAAAGACTTTAATAAATCAAAGGGCGGGTTCGGGCTAGTTTTCCTTTGGCCGTCAAGTCAAGGCCGCGTTCCAAATCCAGAGATCGGAACATGTTCATCGCGCTCGGGATCGCGGCCCTGATCGTAATCGCCGTGATTTACGTTGAGGCACCTGCCGTATTGACAAAGACGAGTACGACGTCAACGGGGCCGCCGTCATACGACTCCCTCACAGAGTACGGAGACGTCTTCGGTTGCGGCTGTAGTTCGGACCCGGGGCTACCGCCTGCCAACGCCTCTCTGCTTGCTGAGAGCGCCTACAATTCCTATCCTTACCAAGCCACACCCTTCGTGGCCGGAGGCATAAGCAGACAGGTGGGTCTGGGAGGGATTGCTTACCTCGGCAACGTCGGCAACTTCGAGATGTACGCGGTGAACATCGAGACTCAGCTCGAAGTCTACAGTGCGCCGATGCCCAACGCACCAAGCAACCAGATACCATCGGTCGCCCCCTACTTCCATGTGGAAGCCACTAGGACGATCGGCGGCCAGCCTGAGGTCTGGGCGACAACTCCGTGGGACGGCGTCTACGGGTTCTTGTCAGTAGGAGCAGTCAACGCCAACTACGGATTCAACGAGACGGTCCCCGCCAAGGGGCAAGACGGCAACGTGGGGACGTACTCATGGGCGGCGCCCAACCTTGCAATCGACGAACCTAGGTCGATCTTGGTGACAGGCCCGAGCGTCAACACCACCGGAATTCCCGGACGGGGGCTCATCGAAGGCTGGAAGCTGGGGACGAAGAACGTGACGCTCTCCTTCGCCTCAACATCGTTCAAGGTGGAGAGTGCCACCCAGCAATGGCTGACGTATCTCTCGCCTCCTCAGGACGGGAGCAACCCTGGCTGGGAGCTGGCGCAGGTCAACTCGATTCCTCACGTCTGGGAGTTCAACGGGCCCTCGGCCGTCGACCTGAGGACCCTTCCAACAAGCACGGTGCAATCCCTCTTGTCCAACGACTGGACAGCGCAGTCAGGGAACGCCGTATACAGCTCAGGGCCTGACTCGAACTCGAGCTGGGTCTCGGACACAGCGACGGACACGACCTATATCGTCACCAGCCCTCCTCAGACTGTCTCGATGAACAGCGCTTTCAACGGGCCGGCCCTGTTCAGCAGCTCGATAATCGCCCTCCAAACGACGACAGGGAACATCCTGTGGACCTTCCAGCTCACACCACACGACGTCTGGGGCTGGGGTTGCAAGGGAAACATCGCACTCGTCCAGGCCACCATCGGCGGGACCAGTCAACAGGTCATCGCCAAGCAGTGCGAGAACGGTTACCTCTTCCTTCTCAACCCGACCACCGGAGCATTGCTATACTCGGGTCAGATGCCCGGCGTCTCAAGGGTCTCGGGCGCGACTATCCCTAACATCATGAACCAGACGCAGATGAAGGAGACACTCGCATCCATCACGGGGGCCTCGAACTCTACCAGACCGGTGGAGGTCAACAACGCGAACATCTCCTACGATTCGAACAACAAGCTGCTCATCGGAGCGCTCGACCCTCGTTCAAGCTCCCTCGGAAGTCAGACCCCTCTTGGCAACAATTGGAACAGCACTGCCTTCGCCTTCGACCTGTCAAAGCTCACCTTCGCTTGGCAGGCCCCCGTCGCGAACCAGCAATTCAGCTTCATAATGGTCGCCAGCGGAATCGCCTACATGGGTACGATCCAGGGCGAGATCTACGTCGCAAGCACCGTCACCGGGTCCCAATTGGCGGACATCCACGCGGTCCAGACGATAACTAGCATACTTGTCATGGCGGGCGAGCACGGTCAGAGCGGCCTCGTCGTCGCCGGACGTAGTGAGATAAGCAAGGAGGTCGTGGAGACCGAGCTCTTCACGCCTGGGGGCGTGGGCATAGCTGGCAGCGGCGTTCCGACCTTCGGCTGAGCGATTTTAATAAAAAATCTGCATCCTCCTGTTAAGGATTCAATAAATTTGCAGATTTGTCGCTAGAGTTAAATAGACAATATTCGTTTACTGTAGAACAAGGATGAAAACAAAGGCAACTCTACTAACTTCGATAGCAATATCAACAATCCTTCTATGCTCTTCAATGGTCAACTCCCCCGTTTTCGGCATTGCCAACAGCAAGGCCGCGACCGCCTCTACCCCCTCTTCAATCGCAACGGCGCCGTTAGCACCAGTAGCCCCGACAATCTTGCCGGGTGCGACTGCGTACAACTCGTCGCTCGACTGGACTGAGGGAACTGGAGGTACACGAGGGTGCAATACACAGACTCTAAGCTGCACATCCAACTACTCACCGGAGACGCAAATTACTTCGGCGAACATTGGACAGCTGCAAGTCTCGTACATCTTCCCAATCCCTAGCACGCTGAGCTCCTCTACTCCGTTCGCAACAAGAGTTCCTGGGCTAACATACTCAGGCAATTCCGAGGGAACGCAGGTAGCAACGCTCACGTCTAACGGAATAGGATACACACTCACCAACTATCTGGACATCTTCGCGTTCAACTTGGCTACGGGCGCCGCCGCTGGGGCAACACTGTCTCAGCCGACACCTACTAGCTGCACAGTTGGCACTGGTCAATCATTGGGCTCGGTAATCGCAGCTGCAGCGAAGGCGCTGCCTGCTGGTTCTCCGACTCCATGTATCGGCTCGGTGAGCGAGATGTTCAATGCAAATGACTTCACAGCATGGCTAAAGAACCCGATGGCGTCTGGCGGACCTACCCACGACCACTCCTGGAACATCGTTAACGTCGGTGGTTCAGTCGGTGACGTCGCGTGGGTAGGCGGATTCGGCTGCAGCATCCTCGGCTGGCAAGTAGCGACGGGAGCACTCGTTGCTAACCTGACCGGCATGTGCGGAAGCGCAGCGAACCCGGTACCTGGAAGCATCCACCCGGTTGCAGGCTCTGGAAAGATGACCAGCAACGGCAATGGACCCGTCCAGGTCGTTCCGTGGGACAACGAGATCGTCTTCTGGGCGTCTGGCTCTAGCGAAGGCAGCGGCGGATTCCCCGCCTTTACCTACGCGTGCAGCCTATCGCTCGCACTCTCGCAGTATGTGCCAGGAACTGGCTCTACCTGCGCGCCGAACTACACTGATAGTAGTTCCGGCGGTGCGTGCAACACCGTCTCAGGAGGCGTTTGCTCGTCCGGTAGCACCATGCTCTGGAGAACATTCACCATGCCGGCATATTCAGGAGCCAACCCCAACTTTGCAGTTCCGTACTGCACACATACCCCGAACATCATATGGATCGCAGGCGTTCCATGTTCTGCAATTATGGCGGTTAACGCCAACATCATCGCGGCCGACGGCCAGAGGCCCGACCTAGCTGTATCACAGGATCAGGGAGACGCAGTCTTCCCGAGCACTGGTTGCAGCAACGTCTGGGGACAGCTGGCAATCGACCCGAAGGATAACATCATTGCAGAGGGCACCGGTGACACCGGACCCGACTGGAACGACACCCTCCGTATGGGCTTCAGCATATTCTGTAATGCTGACGTCGCGTTCAACTTGAGCAACGGTGCAATCCTATGGAGCAACAAGAGCTTCACCAAGGACATCAACGACCAAGACTGTAACCTTAACACAGTCTTCACGTCGCTTGGTCCCGCGGGAAGCGCTAACAACCCAACAGCGTACGTCACCGGCGGCGGCTCGACCGTCAATACAGGCTCGGTCGAAACCATATCCGGCGTAGGTACGAACAACCAAGGATCCCAATACAGTGCAACACCGATCAACGACATACCGATGAACTTGCCCCTGCCTAGTGGCGGACTGATGCCCAACGGCGGCGGCGTCTTCATCAAGCAGTGCAAGTCGGGAGTTGGATACGCAATGAACGCCATTACAGGGCAACCCCTGTGGTGGATCGATCCATCTATGCCAGACTACACGACAATCAACTCCGCAACGACATCTCAAATGTCACGCCCGTTGCTCTGCAGCGCGACTAACGCGACTGCTTGCGACTCAGGCAAGATCTGGGATGCGATCGCTCACAGAATCAACGAAAACTCGAGCTACCCCAACAACTGGTTGGGCGGCGCGAACGCCATCAAGATGCAGGGTACCAACCCGCATCCGCACGGATTCATCAACGGAGGCCTCATGAGAGGCTCACCCAACCTCGACCCATTGAACAACACTGAGGTAGGCACGTGTACAGGCGTTGGAACAACCAACAACTCGTGCAACCCAGGGTTCACCTGCCCAACAGGCTCCCATGCAGCATGCATTGCTGCGGACGTCCAGGGCAAGGGCAATGGATACTACGAGGAGAGGTACATAGGTGAGACAGAGACTTCGATCGACCCGTCAACCGGAATCTGGGTCACTTCAGCCATGACAGGTCCAGCCGAACACGACTGGATCGGTGATGTGGCGAAGCAAGGCCAGTCCGGCAACGTCTCGGGCATCTCTCTGTACTTCGCAGGTCTCCAGCAATCCAACTCCACAGTGTGGGCAATCCAAATCTCAACCGGCCAACTTCTCTGGTACTTCCAGAGGCCAATCTACTACAGAGGCTCAGTCCTCACGTTCGGTGGAATGGTAATGGCCGCGTACCCAGACGGGCACCTCGACTTCATTAATGAACAGACGGGCGCCCTTCTGAGAGACATCAACGTGGGTATCCCACTCTTGGCGCCGAACAGCATCGCACCTGACGCGAATGGCGTAATGCACATACTCGTCAGCTACGGCGGAGCTAACCACGGCAACCTGGGCAACCCGAGCATCCATGGCGCTCTTGGTCGCGGACAAGTGACCACCGGCGGCATCATCTCGTACGTCCTAGGTCCAGCAACAGCAGCATCAACGGTCGTAACAACAACAACTCAAACAGTCACTAGCACTGGTGTAACAACAATCACTGGTTCAGGCGGCTCAGTCACCACTTCGACATTCACCACGACCTCAGTGGTCAGTGGTTCTGCAACGGTGACCGCTACCTCTATCGTGACAACTAGCATCGGCACATCTGGCGTCTCCAACCTCGCATTCTACGGGGCAGTAGGCGTCGCAGCTATCCTCGCTATCGTCGCAGGCGCTCTGGTCGTTCTCCGCAGGAGACCAAGCGCCTAACCTTCCTTTTTTCTTGCCTATCCCAAGTCATCCTCCAGTCCCGTACCGATAGCAAAGCTCGAACGCTTGCTCTTTTCTGCAACAAGCCGCTCACCCAAGGTTCTAGCGGGAGTTCTATTTCGCCCCCCATCCCAGAAGCAGCGCAAATCGGGGACTGATTGGCTCGGTTTTCTGCGGCGCCCCGGAGTTCAGATACGCTTCGGAGAATTTAGGCAAATTTAAATACAGAAATTCTCGGTTCACGTAGCACAGCATGGGTTCACAGTCTACTCGAATCTCTGCGTTTTCTTGCTTCGCAATCACTGGATTGCTTCTGATGGCTTCCGTGGTCGGCGTCCCGCTCGTTCAGAGCGCAGCCGGATCCACCCAAGGCAGCACTAACGCGTTGGCGCAGGCTTCCGTCCCCCTTGGGACTTCGCCTCTCGCGACAACCACGACCAACTCCAGCTCTTCTAGCTCCTCGGGGGGCAGCCTAGATTGGACAGAGGACACGGGTCCCGGCACCTATGGGACTAATGGCTGGAACTACTCGCCACAGACGCAGATCACATCGAGTAACGTAGGGAACCTTCAGACTTCATACATCTTCCCGATACCTAGCATCTGGAGCAGCACGCCCGCATGGGGTCCCTGCAACTACGTCAACGGGACATCGCAGTGCCGTTTCCCAGGGCTCGTCTACAGCACAGGCCTGGAAGGAACCCAGGCACCTGTTGTAACCTCTGGTGGAGTGGGATACGTGGTCACAAATGGTCTCTCTGTTTATGCCATCGATCTCGCGACTGGCAAGCTCCTCGGCTCTGACTTCCCAAGCATGGACTGGGCGTATTTCGCCAAGGAACCGATAGCGCCAGGATACGGTCCAGGACATCTTCATGGTGTCAATCTAGTCGACGGGATCATCTGGGTCCCAGGATTCGGTTGCCAGCTTCAGGGCTGGGACGCGAACACTTACCAGCTCAGGGCGAACCTAACAGGGCTCTGTGACAACATCCCTGGAAACGTCAGGCCGACGACAGGTACCGGGCAGTACTACCCGTACGGCGACGCAGAGATCCAAGTGGACGCCGCGCACAACGTCATTCTAGAGTATGGCGGTGGATCGGCGGAGGGCACGGGTCAAGGCAGAGCGTTCGTCGAAGGATGCAGTCTATCGGACGCCTTGAACCTGAACGCAACCACCGGCAAGTACACCAATCCAGGGGACAACTGCACCGCAAACATGTCGACTAGCCTAGACGGCGTCAACGGGGGTCCGTGCACAACGTCGGCCGGAGGAGTTTGTTCCTCGGGCAGCAGCCTTCTATGGAGAACATTCGAGTTCCCCGCACTCGACGGCAGCACGCCCAACTTTTCAGTAAATATCTGCAAGAATCCTCACGTCTGGATTGCTGGGGTACCTTGCTCGGACCTAACGCAGAGCCTAATTCAGAACGACTGGCAGTTCCCGGCCAACCAGGCTGCATGGAACACGACCATAGGCCCTAGCAGCGGAATGAGCAACAGCTGGGGTAATTTCGCGCTAGATGACGCCCACGGCACTTTCATCATGGGAACCTCACAGGCAGCTCCCGACTGGAACTCTACCTTCCGCACAGGCCCGAACCTGTTGGCCGACTCGATCGTGTCATTGAGCTTGACGAACGGCAGCATCATCTGGGTCGACAAGACCGTCGCGAAGGACATCAACGACCAAGACTGCAACCTCAACGTGACGATGGCTAACGTCAACAACAACCCGATGGTGTTGAAGGCTTGCAAGGGCGGCGTCGTGTACGGGATAAACGAGATAACCGGCGCACCCGTCTGGATCCTCGACACTACGATGCCGAACCAGAGCACCGTAGGCTCCTCGTCAGGGACTTCCGCTTTATCTCAGCCCTTCGAATGCAGCGCGACCAATGTCACGAGCTGCAACTATGGAGCGGCTTGGGACAAGATCTACCATGCGTATGACACCGGGACTCTGAAGATGCAGGGGACCAACCCGCATCCACACGGCTATGTGTCCCCCAGCCCATACAGGGGCAGCGTCGACTTCAACCCACTAAACAACACTGAGATGATGCAGTTCACGTGTCCGATAGGTACGACTGCCCAGTGCCAAGCCTTGGCGGGAGTGGGGACGAATCTGGGATGCCCGGAGTTCTCGACGAGCATCTCTTCCTCGGTGCCTTCCTGCCCATCACTGGAAGCCTCGAAGAAGGGATTCACCGAGGCGAGGTATCTGATGGAGTCTGAGAACGCCTACGATGGCAAGTACTTCTACGTCGTCGTTCAGGACGGCCCCATGGAGCACGACTTCATCAGCGACGTCAACTACAAGGGCACCTCCGGCCTGACGTTCGATACGGACCTCTACTTCGCAGGGACAATGCCGACGAACGCGACCGTGCTCGCCCTCAACCCGGCCACCGGTCAGGTAGTCTGGAACTACACGAGAGGGATCTACTACAGAGGCGGTGTCCTAGCCACCGGCGGGATGCTCATCACCCAATGGCCTGACGGCCAGCTGATCTTCTTGGACGCCAGCAACGGCCAAGTGATACGCGACATCAACTTCGGGCTGCCTCTGCTCGCACCCATGAGCATCGCACCCGACGGCGCAGGGAACATGCACCTGCTCCTGACCTTCGGAGGCACTCAGCACGCCGTGCTAGGCGAGGTAGGCCTCCACGGGCCGCTCGGCCATGGGTACATCGTGCCGGGAGATGTGATTTCGCTCTCACTGGGATCAGGGTCTAGCAGCAGCAGCACGGGGCCCCAGACGACCACCGTGTCTGGAATAGGCGTCTACAGCGACGCCTTCTATGCCCTCGTGGGCGCGGTCGTCATACTCGCAGTGATCGCGGGAGCGATGGTGCTCACTCGCAAGCGAGTCGGGCCTGGCGTGGCGCCTACCTGAGCAAGGTCTGGAAGAGTCCACAGCGCGGGCTCAGACCCGTCGAACCACGACTAGGCTCTTAGGTTTCCCGTCGCGCGGTCGAAGAGGTGGAATTTGCTTGGGTTGAACCTGAGCCAGACTTGCTGCCCCTGGGTCACTTTCACGTCTTTCCCCACAAGGACCTTCATGTTCGCCGAGGCTCACCTCCCCGTCTCCTACTTTGACAGTGACGATCCTGTAGAGCGTAAGGGGCTCGTCGAGGAGCACCTTAGCCTCGACTAGCTCGTCCGAGTCGCGGGTCGGGACGAGCTGGATGTCCTCTGGCCTGATCGCGACCTGCATGTGCGCCTGTTCTTCGCTAGACTTCCCCGGCGACTTTGCGCTTTGACTGATGGTGCTCCCCATCCCAGCAGACACAGGGAGGCGGAACCCCTCGGCCTGAAGGACATACTCTCCGGGGGAGCTTCCAGACACGAGCGAGACATTGAGGATGTTCGCCTGCGGGTCGCCCACGAACCTCGCGACGAAGGCCGACGACGGGCTCCCGAAGACGCTCAGAGGGGGCCCGTACTGGAGGAGCGACCCCTTATTGAGCACGCCTATCTTGTCCGCCAGGGCCAGGGCCTCTGCCTGGTCGTGGGTCACGTAGAGCGTCGTCACGCCGATCTCTCTCTGGATGCGCTTCAGCTCTGACCTGAGCTGGGCCCTCAGAGGGGCGTCCAAGCTGCTGAGAGGCTCGTCCATGAGAAAGGCCTTCGGCTCGCGCGCGATGGCCCTGCCGATGGCGACCCTTTGCTGTTCTCCGCCGCTGATCTGTCTGGGGGGCTTGTCAAGCAGGGGCTCGATTCCTAGGATCTTCGCGACCTCTCTGACCTTCTCATCGGCTGCCTGCTGTGACACGCCCCTGACCTTGAGGGGGAAGGCGATGTTCTCGCGCACGTTCATGGTCGGGAAGAGAGAAAAACTCTGGAAGACCATCGCAAGGTCCCTCTCCCTGGGCAGAAGGTCGTTCGCAAGCTCGCCGCCGATGTAGATCTCGCCCTTGTCCACCTTCTCCAGCCCAGCGACGCACCGAAGCAGTGTTGTCTTCCCGCATCCGGATGGACCGAGGAGCACGGCGAACTCGCCGTCGCCGACAGTGAACGTGATGCCGTCAAGAACCTCCGTCTTTCCGTAGCTCTTCCGGACGCCCTCGACCCTGATCTCGACCATTGAGGGAGCTGCCTATGTGGGAGCCTGCGTGGGTGATATATGAGTTCTGCAAGCGCCGAAAGAAACGATTTTAAGTGTCACTCCGGCGCTCCACGCACCGAATGGATCTTCTCCGGGCGGGACTCCCAGGGCAGTATGGAGCGGGTACCAATGCCCCTCCGCCTCCTCCCCCGAAGGACGAAGCGGCCGAGAGAATCCGCAAGGCGAAGGAGCGAAAGGCGAGGCGCAGGAAGATCCTGATCGTGACCTCCGTTATTGTTGTCCTGTTGGTGGTCGGCTCGACCTACTACTACATCGAGGATTCGCCATATGCGACCGCCGTGGTCTCGACGAGCACCACAACCGGCATCATTACGGGCATCAACAACGCCTCCGTACAATTGACCACTCAGTCAAATTCTGCCAGCCCCAATGCCCGACTCACCATCTCGACGTCCTATGGCACCTTCAGCGCGTTCATTGGTTGCTGGCCCGCGCCCTACAAGGTAGGCCAGAACACCACCGTCACTGTCAACACCCTGCGCAACGGCGGACACTCCTATTCTGCTCCGAAACTCGCCTGCAAGGGAGGCGGGTTCCAGTTCCAGTCCTCTACAACAACGACGAAGACGTCGACCCACTAGCCACCTCCAGGGCCATCCAGTATCGAGCCAACCTGTAAGCAGGTGCATCCGCCTGGACCCTTGACAGTGTCAATCCTCAAACGTGGACAAACATTATTACGCCGCGGTTGACGCGTCTCAGTCGCTGATTTTAGCCGATGTCTAGTCCAACCGAGGCCCAGACCCCTCCTAAGAAACCGGCAGTCAGGAGGACTTCGCGCAGGAACTTCCTGCGATTGGCGCTCGGCGCGGCAGGCGGCGCGCTGATTGCAGCGGGCGCGGCAGACCTTGGCATATACGGGCTACAGGTCAACCCAAATGCGGGCATCAACAAGATTCTTTCCACAACAACGACGATTTCTTCCGCCTCGAACCTCCTGCCGGACTACCTTGACTTCTTGGAGTGGATGCAGAGCGTCGTAGACAAGGTGCCTTCCAAGACTGTTGTTACTTCCTTGGAGGCAGAGTTCGCCCCATATGCTCTCGAGGCTCTCGACCCGACCTTCTTCCAATACAGCGGCATCTCTGCAGGCTACAACCCCGTCCCCTACCTGGTCCAACTGGAGGAGGTCACCCTTGCCGTGAGCACCAAGAGCCCCTCCTACGACGTCTTCAGCATCGACAACCAGAACATCGCCTCATTCGAGAACGGGATCATCTCTCCGGTGAAATTGGCCCAGACGTATCCCGAGCTGACCTACCCGAAATACAATACAAGCGACTTCTCGAACACGGTGTGGGACTACGTGGCCTCATATCCACCGCCCATCGCGGCGACAGGAACCGCGACCAGCACCACGATTGCCTCACGCACCAACTTCAATCTGTTCCCACTCGATGCGCCCGTGATGGTCCTGTTCTACAGGAAGGACATCTACGACAAGCTCGGATTCTCCGCGCCAACGACTTGGGACGAGTATTACCAGCAGTGCCAGAAGCTGGGAGGGAACGGGACTGCCTTCGCCTCGGTCAGCATGGCGAACGCGGACGTCTCGATAGTCTACGAGTTCCTCAACCACCTTGCCAGCTTCGGGGGAAGCTTGTGGACAATCGATGGGAACAACATCTCCCCCAACTTTGAGAGCAGCGAGTGCCTTGCGGCCCTCGAAAACTACGTGAGGTTCGCGCAATACGCGGACCCGGGCTCGCACAGCTTCACATGGACCGACCAGTTCACATCCCTTGCCCAAGGCACATCGGCGACGGCGGTCCTCTGGCACGACTACTACAACTGGCTCAACGACCCCCAGCGCTCGCCGCTCGCGGCAGGGCAGTTCGTGCCAACTCTCAACCCAGCAGGCCCCAACGGGTCGTTCTCGACCTACGGAGGGGCTGGGCTCGGGGTCTCGGCGTTCTCCAATCGTCCAGAAGCCGCGTATCTCTGGATCCAATGGGCGACGTGCATGGGCGTGCAGGAGCAGATGCTCCTCGGTCAATACCACATCTTCCCCACCACTGACCTCGGTCCTCAGTGTGCAGGAGGTTCAGAACGAGATCAGCACGGGCGCTCTATCCGCGTTCAATGTCGCGAAGCAGGCGTGGTCTACCGGCACCACCGCGCTTACGCCCTTTCCTCAATGGCTGAATGTCTTGGTCCCTCTCTCGGTGCATCTGAACAACGCTTGGACCGGCTCGGAGACGCCCCAGGAGGCCCTGACCAACGCCCAGAACCAGATCAACCAGGACTTTCCCAACCTCACCTTCACAGAGGCAGCGAGCCTCTAGCCGGCCCGAGTTGCTCTAGAATGAACGAGAAGGCAAGACGCCGAAGAGAGGTTGCAAGACTCGTTTCCGTCGGTTCCCTATTGTGCCTCCTCCTGCTTGGGACGATGAGCCAGGCGAGAGCCGACATCCCTTTGAACCGAGAAGTCAACATCAGCTTGGTCGACCCTTACGGCCAGGGGACGGGGACCTTCACCGTGTTCTACGGAGTCCCACAGACAACCCAGGTGGACGAAAACCTCACCATTCCAGTCAAGATGAGCGTCAACAGCTTCACGGGACTGATGAACTTCCTGGACAGCTACAACATTACCTTGCTCTTCTCTCTGAGCAACGGGAAGAGCCTCTCGGGGACGGTCGGAGTGAGCGGCAACGAAGCGGCCGAGAACCTTGGGGCCTTGCAGCTACGCTCTGGCCAGGCCTGGGGGCCGGTCAACATCACGCTGCCTCTCACGCCGGCGAACACAGGCCTCGGCCAGGGGCAGGAGGCGCTTGCGAACATCACTCTTAGAGTCGACGCGCAAATCTACCTCAACCCGCCCGTGAACTTCTACAGGCCTGAGGACAACCAGACGAACATCGGCTACATGCTCGTGCAGAACGGGGTACCGCCCGGTGCTTCGCCCAACTACGTCGGGTTCGGCGTCTTGGGCCTAGGAATCATCGTCGTCGGGGTCGCTATCGTGATGCGCCCGAAGAAGACCCCCACGTCGACGACGAGCGACAAGGCCCCCGGTGCGGTCTGAAAGCCGGCGTGAGTCGGCGCGAAGTCCGCCGAGAAGAAAGTCGCGCATTGTCGAAAAAGAGAAAATCTCCATCTGGAAACAAAGGTTATATGGTCACCATCTTGAACTGCTGGTCTATTCTTGCTAGAAGTCAAGAATGTAAGTAAGAGATTCGGAAAGTTCCAAGCGCTCAAGGATGTATCGTTCACAGTCCCGAAAAACGGCCGAGCGTTATTGCTAGGCCCCAACGGCGCCGGGAAGAGCACAATGATCAAAGCCACGATGGGCGTGCATCGCTTTTCAGGCACGATCCTCGTGGACGGAATCGACGTCCAGAAGAAGGGAGTGCAAGCCCGAGGCCGTATCGGCTACGTCCCTCAATATAGCGCGTTCTACGAAAATCTGACGCTCGACCAAGAGGCCCGCTTCATCGCCAAGATCAAGGGGGCATCCAAGGACGCGATCCAAGAGAAGCTTGCGATCGTCGGGCTGACAGATGCTACAAAGAAGACGATGAAGGCCCTCTCGGGCGGTATGAGGCAGCGCTTCGCCTTGGGCATGGCGCTTTTGACGAACCCGCCGATGCTCATCTTCGACGAGCCGCTGGCAAACATCGACCTCAAAGGACAGCTCGACTTCCTTGGGCTGGTCAGGAACCTCGCTCTCGGGGGCCACACGCTCCTGATCGCGACGCACCTCACCGGTCTGAGCGAGTTCGCTGACCAGGTAATCGTGCTGAACAGAGGAAGGAAGATAGCGGAAGGCAACCCGGACGTTCTCCTTGCACAGCTGGACGCGGACCAGATCCTGTACGTGAGACCCAAGGCGGGCCACGAGAAGGAGGTCACCGAGATCCTAGCGAAGAACAACGCGAAGATAATCAACGACAAGAGCCTCACTATGGTCATCTCGATCCCGAACAGCAGGAAGTTCGCTCTGCTCAACAACCTCTTCTCGAACGGCGGAATCTTGGACGACATCGCGATCGAGCCGTCGAAGATAGAGGCTGCTTACACAAAGTTCCTGGAGGAGAAGCCGGCAGCATGAACAGCCCAAGGATCGTCGGCGCGATAGTCTCCCAGACGTTCTGGGAGTCCATCCGAGCGAAGTGGCTGATCATGTTCACGATTGTCTATTTCCTCGTGACGATCAACGTCCCCTTCCTGATACTCATCTTCGAAAGACTCCTGCCTCCGAGCACGCTCAACAGCTACCTGGTCTATCTCGGGACCACCTCCTTCCCATACCTGCCTTTGTTGTCTCTCCCGCTGGGGGCGCTCACAATAGTGGAGGAGAAGGAGTCAGGCACCCTGCAGTACCTGCTCTCGAATCCCCTCTCGAGGATGCAGTTCCTCGCTGGAAGATTCATCGGCCTGACGATATCCACATCCATGGTCCTGGCGGCAGGATACCTGATATCGGTCCTCGTCGCGGCGAACGTGAGAGCTAGCGTCCTGAACGGGCTGGCTTTCATAGTCTTGCTGTCGCTGGGGTTAAACATCATCATGCTCTCGGTCGCGATAATAATCTCGACGATGAGCAGGAGGAAGGTCACGGCCCTGAGCGTCGCCATCTTCCTCTGGTTCCTTCTGGTCCTCGTCTCGGACTTTGGAGGTTCGTTCGGAGTCATCCTCACCATCGCAAACGGGACGAAGGTGGCGCTCGTTGCGGCCCTTCTGAACCCGATAGAGAGCGCCGGCCTAATCTCCGAGATCCACCTGAACGCATACGGGGCCGAGCTAATTGGGACCGGTGAGATCATCGAGAACTCCTTTGGGGCTGCCAACGGGGTCTACATCATGAGCCTAGGGCTGTTGCTCTGGGGCATCCTCTCCATGGGGCTCATGATAATCCTCTTCAAGTTCGTCGACTTGGTCTAACGGGGCTTCGCCAGGACTTGCACTCCGTTCTGGCCCTGAATCGGCGATAGGCTAGTCCTTACCGCGTTAGGTCGAGGACTCCGCCCCAACTTGTCTGGGTGAGGGCTCGGATCAGCGGGCGGTTGCCAGACTGAATCCCTTCGCCAGGTACTTCCTTATCGCCAGCATCACGATTGCCGCGGGGATGAACGCCAAAGTCGCCCCCGCCTCTATGTCAACGAAGTCCGGCGAACGGTTGAGGGGCCCGAGACCGTTGAAGACGCCAACCGAGACAGGCTTTGTGACGGGGCCGGAGATTATCACCGCTATAAGATACTCGTTCCAGACCAAGATGAATCCAAATATCGCGGTAATCACGATCCCGGTGAATATTATCGGGATGGCGACCCGGAGAAGGATCTGCGCCTCTGAAGCGCCGAACACAGAGGCGGCGTCGTAGATCTGCCTGGGGATATCCTCGAAGAACCCTTTCACCATCCACACGACCACGGTGAGTATGAGGAGGAGCTCGGCAAGAGCGACGCCCTGGAACGTGTCCCACAGACCTATCCTCGTGAACAGGATGTAGAGTGGGAGGACAACCGCAAAGGGAGAGACGGTCCTTAGGGCGAGAAGCAGGTAAGAGATAGCGTTCCTTCCCTTGATGTCGATTCTCGCGAGGACGTACGAGACTGGGATGCCGGCTCCGAGCGCGACGGCGACACTGATGCCACCTATGAGGAGACTGTTGACCACCCTTGCCGGGAATGACCCCAGGCTGAGGGCGTCCAGATAGTGCGTCAGATTGAATGTGAAGATCCCCTGGTGGAAGGGAGACCCAGCTATCTCGATGATGTTGTTGCCCACGAACAGCGCCGCTATGTTCGCGTCGAAGCCGTCCATCCCAACGGCGATGAACGGGTACAGGCTATACAAGGAGAACAGTAGCAAGGCCAGATAGAAGAGCAGCCTCCTCGCGACCTTCCTCGAACGGCGGCGGGGAGCGACTGCAGCCTTCGCCCCGGTCTGGATGTTGTCTGGTCGGGTCAATCTCGTCTACCTTCCAATCGTCCCCAGCAGACGCATCAGCAGGGTGACCGCTGTCAAGGTCACGACCAATAGGGCGACGGCGATGGTCGAGACTAGAGCGATCGGGAAGCCGAACGTGGGTATGAAGAGTAGCTTGTAGAGGTAGAGGCTCAGGGTATCGACGGGCGAGCCGACCGAGGTGGACAGAGCGACCCAGGTTGACCAGGCCAAAGGTATCTCGAAGGCTCGCATGGCGTCCATGAACCTCAGGACTATCACGAACTGCATGACTGGAGACCTCATCACAGTGGGAACGACGATCCTCGTGAATACCTGCCAGCTTGAGGCGCCGTGCAGTTTCGCTGCCTCGAAGATCTCCTTCGGGTTAGAGTTGATGATGCTCAAGGCCACCAGCATGATTAGCGGCGCCCACTCCCAGGCATCCGATAGGGCCATCACGGGGAAGTAGAACAGCACGCCGGTCTCCGTGAAATATGGTATCTGATAGTGGATTAGGCTGGAGATGGGATAGTGCAGCAGAGACTGCAGGTCGTCCCAGAAAGCTGATGGGCCCCAGAATATCCCCACGGCAATCGGGGCCGCGGCCAACGGGAGTATGAAGATGCCTTCGTAGATGCTCCTGCCGCGGAAATCCTGTGTGACCAGGTAGGTGAGGAAGAGCCCTATCGCTACCGCGACGAGCGTGCTCATGGTCGAGTAGGTGAGGGATGAAGCCAGTGCGCTCCAAAAGTCCGTGTCCGTCAACATCTGCCAGTAGTAGCCTAAGGTGAAGTTGCCGCTCGGACCCGTCACGCTAAGGTACAAGGAGTAGAGAACTGGATAGAACTCGACCACGGCGAGGATCGCGAAGATCGGGACGAGGGCGAGGTACCAGTACGACTCTACTCTCTTCCCCGTCCTGCTCGGCTCTGTCATTGTGTCACCGTGAACGTCCCGTTGATGTTGTCCATGCCTGAAGCGTCGTCTGCTGACAACGGGGAGTAGAAAGGAAAGCTGCCTGTCGCGTTAGCGACGAAGCTCATCCTGGCTGAATAGCTCGGCTGGATTACGCCGGTCGTCGCGTTGAATGCTTGGATCGCGAAGGCATGAGGATTGCTGTCGTCGTTGAACACGACGAAGGTCACGTGGTCTCCCAGCTTGGCGGTCGCGTTCGTCGGCGTGAAGTAGCTGTTCCCTTCCCCCAGAGTGACGTCAATCTCCTTCGTGTTGGAAGACGCGTTTGAGTAGACGAAATACCCGATCCCCAAGGCCAACACCAAGGCCAAGCCGGCAACCTCGATCTTGACGGTCCTTGAAGCCATTGCCGCCTGGATAACTCGCCTAGGTGATTATTAAGGGCTAGCCGACCGCAAGGTGGCGAGAGAATCCCGTCAGTTCCCGGTCCTTGCGAGCAGGACGTTGACCACACCGATGAGGTGCCCCGAGGACGACCAGGAATATGCCCAGTGCCGCAGGGATGACCGCAACCTCCATCGCCGCCCCCACGATGAAGTCCCCGTCTCCCACGTAATTCAAGGACGCCCCTATGTACCCGCCCAAGAACATGAAGATCGCCAAGAGATAGATCCCTACTTCCGTGACCCCCACCTGCGTGAGGAGCCAGAACCGCCTCACGGAGGCCCTATCGAACATGCTTGGGAGGAGATGGAAGAAGATGCCCCAGCATAGGGCCCCTATGATGCCGACTACCACGAAGAAAGTGTAGGCGATTACCATGTACACGCCGGGCCAACGGGTTATCAGGATGGGGAACTCGAACCTGGGGTCGAGCACCGGCGCAGCGAAGAGAGCCGCCGAGATCGTGTTGATGAGCGCCAGGCGGAAGTAGAACCGCGCGACCCCTTCCGTGTCGATCATGCCGAGAGGCGAGTC
Organism: uncultured archaeon; assembly: GCA_963799775.1. GTDB lineage: Archaea > Thermoproteota > Nitrososphaeria > Nitrososphaerales > Gagatemarchaeaceae > Gagatemarchaeum. Next base: position 1,070,077 of record CAWCYD010000003.1, on the reverse strand, counting down.
CCGTGCCACCAGGCCGAAGACAAACGCGCCTGCGCCTATCACTCCCACCACGAGGGCGGAGTACTCGTAGATCATTATCGCGGCCCGATACGTCTCCGAACGCAGAAGGCCGACCAAGAAGAACATCGTCACACCGGACGCACACACAAGGGCGCCCGTGATTGTGACCGCCTTGTTCATCGATGACCGCTCCTCCGGTGTGGCGTATAATAATAATCGCTCAGCGCTTCAGGGCCGTTACCCGACGACCAGCGGGGCGACGACGAAGATGCTGAAGAGTAGGATTCCGAGCACGGCCGCCGTTATAGCCACGAACGCGAACCTCCTCTCCACAGCGAAGAGCGGGATCGAGATCGCCACCCGCGCCACCGGGGTCGCGAGGAGGACGAGCAGACCAAGGTCTATGATCGCATACGGTCTGGCGCTGAGAACTCCCTGAAGGAGTGGGGCTAATCCAACCAGTGATGTGTCGCGCGCCCCGACGAGGCTTTGCGTGCTCTGAATCGGCCCATAGCCTGTCTGCCCTTCAACGAAGAGGAGGATCGAGCCGAAGGCGACGATGGCGAACGAGATGACGACGCCATAGCGCAGGACCAGGCCGATGGCGCTCTTGAGGTCTGTCGCCTCTTTCTCCATGCCATCTCACACCCCGTGCAGCAGCATCTCTACAGCCAGGACCACGATTATCGCGACGAACACCTTCCGGATCGACGAGTTCTTGGTCCTCACTAGGATGCGCGTGCCCGCCAGGGACCCGAGCACGACCCCGAGCATCACAGGCGCGGCGACGAACGGGTCGATGTATCCTCCCAGATAGAATATCCCGGTGCTCGAAGCGGCTGTCACGCCGATCATGAAGTTGCTCGTTGTCGACGAGACCTTCATCGGCAGCTTCATGCCCACATCCAGTGCGATGGACCTTGACGACCCGCTCCCTATCCCCAGCAGACCGGAGATGAGTCCGGCGACCCACATGATGGCGAGCCCCAAGAATGACCTCGTGGCTCTGTAGTCCACGGTGGTCCCGAGAGCCCCGTCGAAGTACTCCCCGCTCAACTCGAGCCTCCTGCTCACCGCATCTGGCGCGACCCCCGCGGGCAGCTCTTCGCCAATCCTTCTCAAGAGGGGGATCACGGACAGTAGAAGCACCACTCCGAATGTCACGTAGACAACGTCCTCGAGGTTTGCCCGCGCAAGCGTTATCGTCAGCACGGCGCCCAAGATCGCCCCCGTCGTTGTCGCGAGCTCTAGGAACATCCCTATCCTCAGGTTGGTCATCCCGTCCTTGACATAGGTGGAGGCCGCACCGCTCGAGGTCGCTATCACGGAGATGATGCTCGCGCCGATCGCGAACAAGGGCGGGACGCCGAGGAATATCGTCAGCAAGGGGACGACCACCACGCCTCCGCCCAGGCCCAGGAGAGAGCCTAGCGTACCTGCTATGACGGATGCGGCCAACACAACGACGAAGAACTCTGACGGTGTCAACTCTTTGCGTGACTCCACGACTTCCCAGGTAGAGGCAACGGTTAGGACATTTGAAACGATTATATAAAGCTAAACATAGGATTTGCCATTGTGGTTGCTCTCCCACGCAGTCCCGATTAAAGTCCAGCTCGCCCCGAGAAAACAGAAATATGACGGACCTTCGTTCGTTGCTCTGTGACGATCTCATCCCTCCGCGAGGTCTTGTCATCGGACTATCGCGGGCCGCGCGCCGTCTTCTCGGAGGTCCACGTCCTTCGGGCGATCCTGACCCTCGGTGAGAACGGCTCGGTGGGAAGGGGCAGGCTCGGCACAATCCTAGGCCTGGGGCAGGGGGAGGTGCGGACCCTCATCAAGCGGATGAAGGAGAGCGACCTGATTTCGATTCGACCAGAGGGGTGCAAGCTGAGCAAGCGTGGGGAGAGGGAGTTTCAGATGCTGAAGGAGAAGGTCCCGTGGTCTTCTCGGGTGCGCGCCAGCTCCCTCGGGATAGGAGACGAGTGCGCCGGCGTCCTGGTAAGGGGGGCCGCCAAGAGGGTCAAGAAAGGGTTGGAGCAGCGCGACGCCGCTGTGAGGGCAGGTGCCAACGGTGCGCTCACAGCGCTCTTCGCGGGAGGGCGGTTCACGCTTCCAGGGGAAGGCACCGACTGCGAAAAGGGGGGACCACGAGGACTTTGGACAGCCGTTAGGTCGGCCGGCCCCAAGGAGGGAGACGCCGTGATAGTCGTGGGGGCCGATTCCAAGGGGGCCGCGGAACTAGCAACCCTGGCTGCCGCCCTTACCCTGCTCTAGTTGTTCGTCTCGTCCCTGTTATTACATTCGTCTGCAGGGGGTCGAGGCGGACAATGAATTACACGACCGTGGTCGTCGATGACAAGGAGCACTGCCTTGACGTCATGAGGAGGATGGAGGAGGAGTTCAAGACCGGCGACGAACGCTTCTTCATCAAGGTCATGCAGGAGGAACCCAGCCTCGTCCTGAGGGTTCATGCGGTCACGATCCTCGCGGACTTGGGGAGCGAGGCAGCGATACCCACCCTCACCGACGTGCTCCTCCACGATCCCGACCCGCTCGTGCGGCACGAGGCCGCGTTCACGATGGGCCAGATAGGGCTCACGTCCGGTGTCCGAGGGCTGGAGGAGGCGACCCTGAACGACAAGGACCCCATCGTCCGCCACGAGTCGGCCGCTGCGCTCGGCTCGATAGGGAGCCAGACCGCGAAGGGCTCGCTCCAAAAGGCCCTCAAGGACCCCGATGAGCTCGTGAGGAACTCTGCCGCAGCATCACTCTTCAACCTCGAGTTCTTGGAGACGTTCGCCATAGGGGGCACCGCAAGGGACAGAGCGCCAAGGCCCTGACGGCCGCCGGCTCAGACTCTCGCCCTTGCGACGACGAACCCCCTCTCTTCTGTCACTTCGGCATCGGGGAACTCGCCTGTCACAATCCTGCGAAATTCATCGGGGACGCTTCCGTGCTTCAATATTCTTCCCGCCTTCATGTCCCTGACGTAGACCAGGCCTCCAGGCCTGACTATCCTCCGCATCTCTGCAAGGCCCTTCTTCGGATCGTCGAAGTGGTGGAAGGATGAGATCGACATGGCCACGTCGACCTCCCCAGGAGCGACCGCGCCCATGTCCTCCGCACCGGTCACCAAGACCTGGATGTTCTTGACCTCACGGTCCTTGGCCCTCGATGAGATCTCCTCCGCCCTTTTGGGGCTTGGTTCCACGGCATAGACGACCCCCTCGCTCCCGATGATCTCAGAGGCGGGGAACGCGAAATAGCCGAACCCGGCCCCGACATCGGCTACCTTCATTCCCTTCTTGAGCCCTATCTCAGCGAGGAGCGACTCCGGAGATCTGCGCCAGCGTCGGAAAGCGTCCCACATAGAGTGCCGCATCGCCGCGGCGAGAGCAGGACAAGGCGGTCAAATACTTAAGTCCCTATCGGTCTTGTCTCTCTCGAAGCTTTGAAGCTCAAGGGCAAGGTCGCGGTCGTGACAGGTTCGAGCACAGGAAACGGAGCCGCAATCGCTCGCGCCTTCGCCAAGGAGGGTGCGGACGTCGTAGTCCACTACAGGAAGTCGGACGCCGAGGCGAACGAAGTCGTCTCTTCCATCAAGAAGATGGGGCGCGAGTCTGTCGCCGTGAAAGCGGACATCTCCATACCCGAAGAGAGCAAGGCGATGTTCGCTCAGGTCAAGAAGAGGTTCGGTCGGGTCGACGTCTTGGTCAACAACGCGGGGCTGGCGGACGGGGGGATATGGAACGCCAAGATCGAGGAGATCGACAGAGAGATGTGGCTCAGGGTCTTCGCAGTTGACGTCTTCGGTGCCTTCGACTGCGTCCAGAACGCCCTGCCGATGATGCGCAAGGGCAGCGCGATAGTGAACGTCTCCTCGACCCCGGCCCTCGCAGGGGATGTCCAAGGCCTCGTCTACGGCTGCGGAAAGGGGGCCGTCCTCACGATGACTAGGATGCTGGCGAGGAGCCTGGCGCCCTCCGTAAGAGTGAACTGCATGATCCTCGGCTCAATCAAGACGGGTTGGCTCCAGTGGTTCGACCAGAAGGCCGTGAACGAGCTGCGCTCATCGATACCCCTGAAACGGTTCGGCGAGCCGGAGGACGTCGCGAACCTTGCGCTCTACCTGGCGAGCGACGAGTCCAGCTTCATGACCGGCCAGGGGATCGTTCTGGACGGGGGCGAGGTCTCAGATTGAGCCCTCACTCTGCCGCGCTGTAGAGGCCGCCCGCCTCGTCCAGCTTGGCCAGCGCGTCCTCGATCGAGTCCTCACCTGACACGGTCCCGTTCTTGATCGAGCTCTCCCACAGCTCGATGTAGATGTCCAACGCGTCCTTGATCTGGGCTGGTTTGCCCTTCTTGGTCTGTTTGAGCTGGTCGATGTACTCCCTGACGACCATCTTCGCTCTGCCTGGCATGAGAGGGTTTCCGACAGGATAACCCTGAGGGACTAAATAACCGCCTCTCGCGTCCCGACCCGGCCTATCCTCGCCTCCTTGCCCACGCCCGAGACGACGGTCTTGTACCCCATGTGGGAGATCGCCCTTCTGACCTTCTCCTGGTCCTCCTCGTTCGTGTTGATGAAGACGGACGGCCCGGTCTGCATGGAGAAGTAGGCCTCGATGCTGTTCGACCTCATCTCCTTCACCTTGGTGATCACCCTAATCGTGTCGGGGCTCATGATCACGAGCCTGTTGGTCCCGGTCATCGTGATGCTGTGGAGCTCCAGCGTGTCCTGCTCGACGAGCTCGCCCATCTTACGGAGGTCTCCGCCCCTGATCGCCTTCTCCATCTCCTCGCACCTCTTCGACGCAGACTCTATCCTCGACTTGAAGAAAGGGGAGCTCTCGACCTCCTTGTGGGCGTCCTCCGTCCTGACGCCCGAGGTCAAGGGGACGATGACCATCCTCAGGGGAAGGTGCCCTCTCGTCGGCGAACTTCTCGGCGTAGGTGTCGTCGTACCCCTTTCCGGCGTAGAGCCTGGAGAATCCGCCGACGACCGTGCGAGATGCCGACCCTGCGAACAGGCGGGCGACCTTGGAGAGCTCCTTGTAGTCCGGCTTCTCCTTGCTTGTGGCGTGGAAGAGCGCTAGCGTCAGCGCCGCGCCCGCCGACGAAGAGAACCCGAGTCCCTTGGCGTTCACCCCTGGGAAGTTGCGAGAGTCGAGCCGAAGGCCCAGCTCCTCGAACGGTTTGCCGGTGAGCCTCTCGGAGACGCTCTGGAGCCGTCTGAGCGCGTCCTCGTTCTTCCTCCCCTCCACCATCAACTCGCTCTGACTTTTCTCGCTTTCTCTGACTATCACCTCGCTTCCAAGAGAGGTCGTGTTCACCGAGATGCTGTCGTGGTAAGGCAAGCGTAGCTTCCAGTCCTTCAGCCCGTGGTACTTGACGAGGGCCTGCATCGTGTTTGCTGTGGACTTGAAGAGAGTCAAGCGCGGACCTCGATCCTGAGTATGCCTATCGCGTCAGGGGATTTCAAAGTTCGCACCAGCGGGCGTGGTATCTCTCTCGCCGAGGAGTCGGCATGGACCGCCAGCGTCCTGCCGCAGACGAACCCGCTCTTCCTTATGACGATGTCCGTCGCGCTCTCGAAGGTAAGGTCCTTGCTCCCCTTCGCCTCGAACGAGAAATCGCCTCCCGGCGTGAGGATCGTGAGCCTCACCTTGGCGTCGTCCGATCTCAGGGCGTGCTTCATCGCCGGAGAGAGCTGCGAAAGGCCCTTCTCCGCGCTCACACCCACTATGCAGTCTCCTCTGGGGGTGAGGTGAGCTTCCGTCGTTATCTCTATCGTCCGTTCGTGAAGGGCGCTGACCATATGGTGACCTGCGAACGCGATCTCTTCCGACAAGCAGGCTTGCTCGGCGATCTCCATCGGGTATCAGACCAACCTCTCCGCTACTGCGACTGGGGAGCGGTCCTGGTCTGAGCCTGAAGCTCCTGAAGGCCGTTGCAGTGCGCGCACCTCTCGGTCCCGTCCGCCACGACCGTCGAGCAGAAGGGACAGAAGTGGTGACCAGGAGGAGCTTCGAGGTGCTGGGTCATCTCGTCTAGGACGAACCCGCAGGCCAAGACCACGACCCCGCCGGCGATGAAGGCCAGCCAAGCGAGCCCTCCGAGGGCCACGAACAATGCCACCCCAGTGAGGGCGATCAGGCCACCGGCCGTGACCAGGCTAGACCTCATGAAACCTCCCGACCTCGTCGATGCGTTTATAGATTTCCCAGCGGTAAGCCGGAAAAAGGCTCGCAAAACCCCGGTCCTAGATGGGGATTTTAATACGAGTTGAACTGTTGGTAAGTCTGATGAAGAGCTTCCAGTTTCGCCTCTATCCGTCCAAAAAGCAAGAAGCGAGAATGTGTCAAGCTCTAGAGGCATCGAGGAGACTCTGGAACGATGCACTTGCTCACAGAAAAATGAGATGGGAGACACAAGGGTTGTCGACCTCCTACAACATGCAAGCTGCAATTCTGACTTCTGAACGTAACTCAGAAACAGGTCTGCGTGAGCTTCATTCCCAGGTTTGCCAGGATGTGTTAAGGCGCCTCGATAAGGCTTTCAGTGCTTTTTTCGCACACCGCGCCAATTATCCACGATTCAAGAGGCAAGGTTGTGCGGGCTCATTTACTTACCCTCAGGCGTACAATGGCTCTGTAAGACCAGACATCCTGAGAAAGAGAATCTTCCTCTCGAAGATAGGGAATGTCAGGGCCGTCTTCCATAGGCCTCTTCCAAAGGACACTCTATTCAAGACATGCACCATTGTGAGAGAGGCTGATGGCAAGTGGTTCGCATGCCTCGTCTTCGAGGAGGTCTTGCCCATTCAGAGCGCAGTCGCTAGAGTGATGCCCGTGAAGGCAATTGGCATTGACCTCGGGCTGCTCTCGTTGATTACAACGTCTGATGGCGAGGAAATCGAGCATCCTCGCTTCCTCCGAAAGAGAGAGAGGCGTTTGAAGCATCTGAAGCGTGTCTTTTCTAGGAAAAAGAAGGGATCGAAAAATCGATTCAAGGCAAGAACTCGGGTCGCGTCGCAGTACGCTAGGGTCGGGCGACAGCGCCTTGATTTTAACAACAAGCTATCCGCTCGACTAGTGAAAAGCCATGATTTCATCGCATTCGATGAACCTGAGAATCAACAATATGGTCAGGAATCACAGGCTCGCCAAGTCGATTGGAGATGCCTCTTGGGGACAACTCGTAAGGCTCGTCGAGAGCAAAGGTTCGCGGGCAGGCACGAGAATAGTGAGAGTTCCCTCTGCGTACTCCACGCAGGAGTGCTACCACTGCGGGACGCATAACAAGATCGACCTGGGGATCAGGGAGTTTTCTTGCGTGAATTGCGCCTATCCCATCAAGCGTGACCAGAATTCAGCGCAAGTTGTGCTAAGACGCGGTCTGGCCATAGCCGGCTTGACCATCTCAAAGGTAGGGCGGGGCACGCCCCAACTCAAGCCTGAGGAGATATGCCTCTACCCTTACAGGTCACTGTAGGGGCAAGCTCTATCGATGAGGCAGGAACTAAACGCGCTGAAACAGGCGCTGAAAACCCACAGTTTTCTGTTCGTGGGAGGTTGCCACAGATTTTGAATGCGGCGAGGCGACGCTAGCTTGGTGACCGAATACGAGCAGCTCCTCTCGGAGATGCTCAGCGGGAAGAGGCAGCAGCTCGAGACGCTCAGGGCAGCGAAGGGCGACCACAAGAAGAAGATCGACGCCCTGGTCTCCGAGATAGGTTTCGTCGAAGTGGAGCTCGAGCGATATCAAAGAGGGCTGCATCTCTTCAGGGAAAAGAACCTGCCAAAGGTGGGACGATGGGGCAAGCCCGAGACCGGCGAGCAGGGAGAGGCGCTACCATGATGCTCAAAGGCCTTAAGTCACGAGAATCGCCTCGGAGAATCGAAAGCGAGATGGACGCCAGACTAGCCCTCTCGCAACCTCGTAACCCCCTCTGCCAGAAAACAGTGTAGCTCGATGAAACCTCAACCAAGACTCAACCGTGAGAGGGCAAAGGAGCTCCTCAGCGAGGTCGACATTCTGGTCTCCAAGGCCCAGGCCCCTGCGGCACTGCGAAAGAGCGTTGTCCAGCTCCTCGCCGGCGAGTCGACCTACAGCTGGGTGGGCCTCTATCTCCTGCGGGCCGGTGAGCTCAGGCTAGACGCTTGGAACGGACCTGCCCCGACGACTCACACGACAATCGCTGCCGGCAAGGGTATCTGTGGGTTCGCAGCCAAGTCTGGACGGACCGAGATAGTCTCCGACGTCTCCAAGGACCCCCGCTACCTCCAGTGCTTCGCCAACACAAAGTCTGAGATCGTCGTCCCGGTCCTTCACGATGGCAAGGTCGTCGCGGAGATCGACATCGACGGCGACATCCTGAACGCTTACTCTTCTGTCGACAGAGAGTTTCTCGAGGCCCTCGCGGGAAAAATCTCGAAGTTCTGCGTCTGAGAGCTCTTCACTTGACTTTGGCCCTGCGGGCGTAGAGCAGGAAAAGGACGCCTGAGATTATCAAGATGACAGCGAGTACGCGAAACGCCGGAGCGAAGCCTCCCAAGAAGGCTATCAGCGACCCCGTCACAAGGGAAGCCACGCCATAGCCGACATGTTCCATCGCATGGTTCGTACCCATTATCGTTGCGCGATTCGAGACGTGACTCGCCTCCGCCAGGATGACGAGCTGGCTGACCCTCACCATGCCGATGGCCAACCCAAAGGCAACCGCTGCTACGAGGAAGGTCGCCACGCTGGCAGTGAAGAATACAAGCGCAAGCGCCCCAGCGGCTCCTATGAGGCCGGCGACTAGGTAGGGCATGCGGACTGTTGTCTTGTCCTCGTAGTGACCGAAGGGCACCATGAAGAGCACGCCGGTCACCGCCATTATCGAGGCGAAGTAGCCCCATAACCAGCTGAATATGGGCACCTGGATGTCGAGAGAATGAGCGTACAGAGGCACGTAGTAGAAGAAGCCCGCGAAGCCGACCGCCCCGACGAGAGTTGTGAGCAGCGCCACACCGACGATGGGGATCCTGAAGGCGTTGATGAAGTCCCCCCAGCTCGCGCTGTGGTTGTGCCCGTGCTCTTCCAATGGAACGTCGTGCACCGTCTCTATCTCCTTCTCCACCACGGCCTCGCCGGGGACGGGCGGGCCGACCTGGCTGGACTTAGAGTGTCTCTCCCTTATCTCAGGCATGGCCATCACCGCCACAACGGCGGCAATCAGCATCATTAACGCCGAGAGCTCGAACACGTTGGTGCTGCTCTTCGTGAGGAACTCGACCGTTGATCCAAGGGCGGGGCCAAATGCAAACCCTGCGAACTCCGCGCCGTCGACGATCCCGTAGGCCTTACCCATCATCTTGTGCCGCTCGGCAAAGTGCCCTTCCGTATGCCAGGGTGCTCGACGTGTACGTCCCGTGCGCGAGCCCTAGGGCGATGAGCGATATTGCAGTCGCTAGTGCGAATGGCGCGAGTTGGGTCGCCGCGCTTCCTAGAATCAACGAGATGAGCGCGACGGCCCCTAACAGGCAGCCCAGGATGGTTATCTTTCTCCTTCCGTATTTGTCGCTAAGGTGGCCCATCGCGATAGCGACCACCCCTGACACCACTAGGAAGCCGCTCGAGACCAAACCTACGAAGAAGTAGCCGAAGTTTCCCAACGCGAAGGTCACGGTGAACTTGTTGGAGATGAACACGAGCAGAACCTGGAAGGACGCGTACTCTGCCATGTACGTCAGGATGGCCATCGCTCCGACGGGGCCGAAGATCTTGAGAACGCTAGGGGGCCTGCGCGGACGCCTGGGTGCGGCTATCTTGGCGCCCGCTTTCGTGACGGCTGGCCCACCACTACCGCTAGTCTGTGGTGATGACGTGCTCAGGAACCGCCTCTTTGCACGACCTCAACGACTTCTGTCGAATAATAAGGGTTCTTGGCCGGAGGCGGTCCGACCATTCAGCTGCGCGACTTGGCCTCGGGGAGCTTGTTAACGAGCTTCATCATCTCGTTGTAGTGGTGCTGGATTATGCTCGCCCCCTTCTGACCCATCATTGCCTCTGCGTTGGCCTTGCACTGGCCGATTGCCGTGACGATGCCATCCTTGGTCGGCTGGTCGAAGCTCGCCCCGCAGCTCTGGAAGGACCCGGTCACGAACTGCCTCACCTGGGCCTTCAGCTGCGCGTCGTTCGTCGGCTGGTTAAGAACGTCCATGAACTCCTTGTTCGCGCTCTCGAAGCACTTCAGGAGCTCGTCCCTCACGAGCGTCGGCGTGACCTTGTCCTTCGGGATGTCGGGCGCCTTGTATTGGCCGGTCATTAGGTCCGCTGTCGCTTGGGTGTTATTTAGGAAGGCATGCTAAATTATTCCGTAAGGACTCGTGGCTCGCCATCTATATTCGATAACTCATCTTTTCGGGCTATAACTTAGGTTATAGATTTATATAACGAAACCCGTTCGCCGGTCCAGTCTTAGCGATGGCGAAGCTGGAGATTCGAGACCTTCACGCCACAGTGGAGGGGACCGAGATTCTAAAGGGAGTTAACCTCACTATCAACCAGGGCGAGATTCACGCCCTGATGGGGCCGAACGGCTCCGGCAAGAGCACGCTCGCGAACACCATGCTCGGGCATCCCAAGTACAAGGTGACCCAAGGGGACATCCTGATCGACGGTAAGAGCCTTGTCGACCTCACTCCCGACAAGAGGGCCAAGATGGGCCTCTTCCTCGCGTTCCAATACCCGGTGGCCGTCCCAGGCGTGACGATGTTCTCCTTCTTGCGTGCCGCGTACAACGCGGTCCACTCCGACGAGAAGAACCAGGCGCCGACCATCTTCGAGTTCAAGGAGACCCTGGCTGAGAGGATGAAGCTCCTGGGGATGGACGAGTCGTTCATGAACCGCTACCTCAACGAGGGGTTCTCCGGCGGAGAGAAGAAGCGCGCTGAAATCTTGCAGCTGGCGATGCTGAAGCCGAAGTTCGCGGTGCTCGACGAGACCGACTCGGGCCTGGACATAGACGCGCTCCGGGTCGTCGCGGAAGGCGTAAGCAAGATCGCGAGCAACGACTTGGGCATCCTCGTGATCACCCACTACCAGAGGATCCTGAAGTACATCATGCCGACATTCGTCCACGTGATGTACGAGGGCAGGATAACAGCGTCCGGCGGGCAGGAGCTCTCGCTCAAGCTCGAAGAGAAGGGCTACGGCTGGCTCAAGGAGCAAGCCGGAGTCGTCGCCTGAGCATCACGCATACTCAGACGGGTCGACCACGTTCAGGGGCTGACTTTCCTTTAGGTAGCGCAAGAGGTTCTCGACAGCGGCCGCCCCTGGCGCGCCTGTGACGGCCGCGCTCCCTCCCGCAACATGAGGGGTCCCGATGAAATTCGGGAGTTTCAAGAATGGAAACCTAGAGGAGTACGTCTCCTTCCCGCCCTCTATCCGCCACACGTCGGTCGCATAGGTGAATCGTGGGTTTCTAACGAGGTGCCGATACATGGCCGCCTCGTCGACTATCTCTGCCCGAGCGACGTTCACGAGCGTAGCATCGCTTTTCATCTTCGCCAACTCCTTCGCCCCGATGAGGCCCGTGGTCAGCTTCGAGAGCGGGAGGGCGATTACCGCGAAGTCGCACTGGCTCAGCACCCTCGACAGGCCTTTGCTGCCTGAGTAGACCGAGACTCCTTGGCGCGTCTCCGGTCGCCTGGAGAAGGCGATGACCCTCATCCCCAGGTTCCGCCCCATCGAGCCCACCGCCTTCCCTATCCCTCCATACCCGAGGATGCCCAGGCTCATCCCCTTCATGGGGGAGACCAGCCGGAACAGCTCTCCCACGCGGGCCTTGTCGAACTCCCCAGTCCTGAGCGAGTGGTCGAGCATTACCACCTTCTTTGCCGATGCGAGCATCAACGCGAGCGCGAACTCCGCAACGCCGGTCGAGAACCCTCCAGCGTTGCTGCTCACGACGACATCCCTCCCCAAGCTGTGGAACGGAATGTGGTTGACGCCCGCCATCCCAGACTGGACGAATCGGAGACGCCTCATCCGGGCTACCCTCTCTGGAGTGAGGGAGTCTGGCCACCAAGTCTGGACGAGGATGCAGTCGATCGTCGGCAGGAGCCTGTCCAGCTCTCCTTCGCCGATGCCAGAGAGCCAAAAGACGTTCGCGTACCTCAGGACTTTCTTCAAGTGTCCCTTGACCGGCAGTCCGGTCACTAGGACGTTCTGCTTCGCTGGCATGACGTAATCGTGAAGAAGCTACGCCATCGTGAGAGTAGATTAGACTTTTGAAGCTCTGCGAACGACTCTATTGGGGCTCTATGGCCGTATTACAGGCTCCGTGAGGCCACGTGGAGACCCAAATTTGATGGTGTCGACGCGTTGTCCATCGACAACGAAGAAATAATTTTCCCAGCCCCTAACCGCTCATGAAAACAAGGACGAAACTATCAATCGCTATTCCTCTGTTAATGTTAGCGGTGATGTTGACAGCCAACATCGCCGCCAATGCAGTACCTCCAGCACCTCCTGGATCGAACACGGCGACGCCGATAAAGCACGTCGTCGTCATCTTCCAGGAAAACGTCTCAACCGACCACTACTTCGCGACCTACCCCAACGCAGCTAACCTGCCTAACGAACCTCAGTTCAACGCAGCCCCGGACACCTCGACCGCTGACGGGCTCACAGGGCCGATGTTGACGAGCAACCCCAACGAGCTCGTGACCGGGAACCCATCCGACAACCCGGCGCGTCTCGACAGGACCCAGCCTGTTACCTGCGACAACGACCACGACTACACGGCAGAGCAGGCAGCAATGAACGGGGGCCTCATGAACATGTTCCCAGAGCAGACGAGCTGCTCTGGTGGCATAGTGATGGACTACTACGACGGCAACACGGTCACAGCAGTCTGGAACTACGCCCAGAACTTCGCTCTCAACGACAACGCATTCGGGACCACCTTCGGCCCATCGACGCCAGGCGCGCTCAACGTAGTCTCTGGACTAGGAGGCCCGGCGCTAGCCTATCTCGGGCCCGAGGGCACGACGACGACCGCCTCCAACGTCCCAGGGACACTCGCGAACGGACAGATCATCGGCGACGGCGACCCCGTCTACGACGACTGCTCCTACACTAGCGACGGCTCCACGACGACCCTCGGCATGACGACAGGAGCGGGAGCGCCCCAGAACGTAGGCAACCTTCTCAACAGCGCTGGCGTGACCTGGGGCTGGTTCGAAGGCGGATTCACCCCCACGAGTTACACCTCCAGCGGAGCGGCCGTCTGCGGCTCCTCCGAGGCACAAGTGGGAGGGACCATAGAAGGCGCGTACAGCCCACACCACGAACCATTCCAGTACTTCGCCTCGACCTCCAACCCACATCACCTGCCTCCGAGCTCGGCCTCCATGATTGGCTACACCGATCAGGCGAACCACCAATACGACCTCTCATCCTTCTGGACAGCCGCCGACTCGGGCAACCTGCCGGCCGTCAGCTACCTGAAAGCTCCAAGATTCCAGGATGGCCATCCAGGCAACTCCGACCCACTCGACGAACAGACTTGGTTGGTGAACACAATCAACCAGCTCATGAGCCTTCCGTCATGGAGCAGCACCGCGGTGATCATCAACTGGGACGACTCTGACGGATGGTACGACAGCGTCATGCCACCGATCGTGAGCCCCTCGAGCGGCCCCAACGACGTACTCAACGGAGCGGGCGTCTGCGGCGCAGGAACCTCGCCGCTGGGAGTCGACAACAGGTGCGGCTACGGCCCAAGGATCCCAATCCTCGTCGTATCCCCATACGCCAAGTCCAACTATGTGGACAACACACTCGCCAGCCAGACCGCCATAGTCAGCTTCATCGAGTACAACTGGAACCTCGGTAATCTCGGCCCCGCCTCCTACGACCACCTCGCAGGGAGCATCACGAACATGTTCGACTTCTCTCACCCTCAGGACAACGACGGCAGGGTCCTGATGAATCCAGCCACAGGCGAGGTCGTTCAGGGCAACGACTTTGGCCGAAACTTCGACCCCAAGGGGGCAGCAGGCACTCCTGACCTGAGCACGACATCGACCTGCACGGACGTCGACACCAACCCGGACGTCTGCGCGACCGAGAACGACCTCAACGGCGGCCCGATATCCGCCGGCAGCGACGTCTGGTTCAGCGCCTCCGCCGACATCACAACGAGAGAGTCCTCGACACCAACCACAGTCTACTTCACGGGACAGTCGATAAACCTGCAACTCGTAGGCGGGAACGGCATACCGCTGACCATCCCAGCCCCCAACTCCGAGGTAGTCTTCAGCTCGAGCGCGAAATCTGCGACCACGACCTACTGCGCACCCGCTTCTAAGACCTCGACACCGCCCTGTGCGTTCGCAGGCTGGACAACCACAGTCCCTGTCGGGTTCACGGGCAATGTCTTCATTGGCGGAGTTGCCTACCAGGCGCCGACAAGCGTTAGCCTCGCCGGAGCCAAGGCCGACTGGGAGGGAGTCTTTAGCGGGACCACGGTCTCGTTCACTCTCCAGTGGCAGTGGGCCGCGGGTGTCTACTCGACCCTCGGCACCTCGACCTTCGGCAGCAGCGCCTTCTACACTGCCCTAGAAGTAAAGCCAATCGACGCAGCCACGGGCAGCACATACCTAAACAACGACAACGCAGGCACACCTGAGAACTTCGTGACCAACTTCATCGGAAGCGCGACGGGCGGCCACGGACAATCCGACCACGGCCCGAGTCAAGACCAGTACACCGGCGTCTACAACCAGCCAGGCGACGCATACTACCAGGCATACCTCCTCAACGAATAGCGAACCACCAGAAGTAAGAGGGGTCCGGCGAGTTCCGCCGCCCCTCCCCCGGTAATTTTTCCGATAATATCCAGCGCTGAGGGCGCCTTCGACTAACTGCGTCGACGATCGCGCACCGCGAGCACCGCCCCGACAACAATTATCAAGGCGCCGAACCCCACGGGAACGTAGGCCCAGGGGCTCCCAGTCTGCTGCGAGCCGCTGGCGGTCTTCGTCAGGCTACCCAAGTCGAGCGAGCCGGTGTAGAGAGATGCACCGAGGCCGATGAGGATGAGTCCGAGTAGCATCAGGAAGATGGCTCTCGCGCGGCTGTTGCCTTTGGCCCCCGCCATTGGTTTGGGCCCCTGATCGCCGGAGATAAACCATCTCATGGATACCAGGGAGGTCCGTCAGAGAGAGGCGCGCGTCTGCTCTCGTCAGGCTTCCTTGAACTTCTTCCACTCGGTGATTAGCTCGTCGTATTCCTTGAGGGCAGCATCCTTGACGAAGCGCGGGTGCACCCTGAGCGTCGCGATTACAGTCAAGGGATCTTCTCCCGTCCTCCAAAGCTCTAGCACCCTTGCAGCGCACTCGCCTTCTGAGAACGGCCTGGGGGCGCTCTGTGACGCGCCCGGTTTCATAACAGGATGGGATTGGCGGACGTGGCCCCCCAGTCGTCTACCATCGCTGAAAGTCTTGCCGCAGTACCTGCACGGGAACTCGGCGAGCTCAGCTGGAGACATCTCGTCTGCTGCCCCAGCTAGTTCAGCTAGCTCAGCTCATATAACCGTTGCGAACTCTAGGTCTATGACTACTTTGCTTGACGAAGCTAAGCTGCTTCGACGATGACGTGAAAGTCGCTCATGAGTGATGGGATAACCTTAATTCAATATCAGCTTCGCCTTCCGCCAAGAATTGAAGATTAACTACGTGCCCTACCACGAGCTCACCATCCACGAGATCCTTCCTCAGGATTCGGACGTGTTCTTCCAAGACGTGGTGCGACAGTCGATCGGCCCCCAAGGCTACATGGTCCCGAGCGTCAACTGGGTAGACGGGATCGCTTTCATCACGCATCCCATGGCTCCGACGGAAGACATCGTGAAAGAGAACCTGAACGGGAAGATCCACTACGCCGCGGTGGTCTTCACCAGGACGGAGTTCAAGGACGAGATCGAGGTCAGGATCGGCGGCCAGCCGTTTCCTTTGAGGATGCGCAAGGCAGACAACAACCCCACCTTCATCGAGCTCGTCGAGTTCCTCAAGAGATTGAAGCGACCAGAGAGCTGATCAGGGCTGGGCTCCAGAAGATGTCTCTCGAGCGCCCCTAACATGACCCCGAATCGTTTTTATAATAACATATGTAATAGAATCCATCTAACATGACAGCCGCCGCAGACATCGTAACTGACGATTACAAGACAAAGTACGGTTTCGCGGACTCGACCGGCTACCTCGACCAGAGCCATAAGGGCATCAACGAGGACGTTGTCAAGGAGATTTCGAGGCTGCGGAACGAGCCCATCTGGATGGAGGAGTTCAGGCTTAAGGCGCTGAAGCACTTCAACGAGAGGCCCGTCCCGACATGGGGGGTCGACCTCTCGCCGATAAAGTTCCAGGACTTTTACTACTACGCGCACCCCGCGAAGGAGACCGCGAAGAAGTGGGAGGATGTCCCCGTTGAGATCCGTAATACCTTCGAGAAGCTGGGCATCCCCGAGGCGGAGAGGAAGTTCCTCGCCGGAGTAGGCGCGATCTACGAGAGCCAGGAGGTCTACAACAGCCTCCAGAAGGACCTGCAGGCGCAGGGCGTCATCTTCACGAGCGTGGGCAACGCGGTCCGGGACTACCCCGAGCTCATCAAGAAGTACATGGGGACGATTATCCCCTCGAACGACAACAAGTTCGCCGCGCTAAACAGCGCAGTCTGGAGCGACGGGCCGTTCATCTACATCCCGGAGGGCGTCAAGATTACGATGCCCCTCCAGTCGTACTTTAGGATAAACGCGCAGGGCATGGGACAATTCGAGAGGACGCTCATCGTCGCCGAGCCCAACAGCGAGGTCCACTACATCGAAGGATGCACCGCGGCGATGTACCAAAAGTCAATGCTACACGCCGCCATCGTCGAGCTCGTCGCTATGAAGGGCGCGAAGATCCGGTACATCACTATACAGAACTGGAGCAAGAACGTCTACAACCTCGTTACGAAGAGGGCGCACGCCTACGAGAACGCCAGCGTGACCTGGCTCAACGGGGAGGTCGGCTCGGGCAGGAACATGAAGTACCCCTCGGTCTACCTTCTCGGCAAGGGCGCCTCGGCGGAGATCATGTCGATGGCCTACGCCGGAGCCAACCAGATACAGGACACGGGGGGCAAGATAATCCACCTCGCCTCCGACACCTCCTCGAAGATAATATCAAAGTCCGTCTCAAAGGACGGAGGAGAGGCGGTCTACCGGGGGCTCCTCCACATCGCAAAGGGCGCTCACAACGTAAAGGCCACCGTCAGGTGCGACGCGCTCCTCTTGGACGAGAGGTCCAAGACGTCCACGATCCCATACGTCGAGGTGATGGCAGACGACGCCACGGTCACCCACGAGGCGAGCGTTGGGAAGGTGGGCGAGGAGCAGATCTTCTACCTCATGGCGAGGGGGATAAGCGAGAGGGACGCGCTGAGCATGATCGTAAACGGTTTCGTCGAGCCCTTCACCAAGGAGCTGCCAATGACCTACGCGATCGAGATCAACAGGCTCATGGCTCTAGAGATGACGGGCGCGGTCGGCTAGACAGGCACTCGAAGAGGAGCGCGCAATGGGATGGCCCAGAGAACCGTCTCTCGCTTCACGGCCGAACAGGTGCAGTCTCTATCCAAGAGCCTAGAAGAACCGGACTGGCTCAGGGAGTACAGGCTGGAGGCCCTCAAGAGCTTCTCCTCTCTCCCTCTCGAGACCTCGCCGCTATACACGAAATACCAAGGCGTCTCGGCGTTCGACCCGGAGCAGTTCCCTGTAGGCCCCGCCGAGCAGTCGATCGACATGCGGGACCACTTCAAGGGCTTCCTCACTGGAAGAGAGTCCAACATAGTCCTCCAGGGAAACTCGACCACCGTCCACGTAGACCTCGACCTGGAATACGCGAAGAGCGGGGTGGAGGTGCCTGGGGATCCGCGACGCGGTGGCGAAGCACGGTGACCTGCTTCGAGGGCTCCTGGCCCGGCGGCTCGCCGACCCGGCCAAGGAGAAGTATGCCGCGTTCAACTCCGCATTCTTCAACTCTGGCATCTTCATCCGGGTCCCGAAGGGGGTCAAGGCGCCCTCCTCCCTACGGAGGATGGTCGTCGCACGCTCCCCGTCTTCGAGCATCGTGGAGATGACGGTCATCTACGCCGAGGAGTCCTCGGGCTTCAGCTTCCTGCAGGAGTTCTACAGCGGCGAGAGCGCCGCTCCCTATCTTACCAGCTCTACGCTTGACGTCTTCGCCGAAGACGGCGCCCAGGTCGACGTGAGCACCCTCCAGCTCCTCGACGACAACGCGGTCTACCTCGCGAACGAGGGCGTCTCGGTGGCGGCGAACGCAAAGGCCTCGCTCGCCACGATCCTCCTTGGCAGCCAAATCACCCGGTCGAGGTTCAGCCTGGGGCTCAACGGCAGGGGCTCGTCGTTCGAGGGCTACCAGGTCTTCTTCTGCGACGGCAAGCAGCGATACGACCTCGACGCGAACCTCATCCACAACTCCCCCGACTCGGCGGGCTCGTTTACCGCGAGGGGGGTCCCTGAAGGGCGAGTCCCAGTCGATCTTCAAGGGAATGGTAAAGATCAAGAAAGGGGCGAAGAACTCCCACTCCTACCTCGCCCATCACGCGATGCTCCTCGACAAGAGGACTAGGTCGGACGCCATCCCCGGTCTGGACATCGACACGAACGAGGTCAAGGCCACCCACTCCGCCTCCGTCGCGCAGATCGACGAGGAGCAGATCTTCTACCTGATGGCCAGAGGCCTGCCCCAGGACGAGGCGAAGAAGATCATCGTCATAGGCTTCTTCGAGCCGGTCCTCTCGAGGATCCCGATAGAGTACGCGCGCGAAGGGGCGAAGTTCACCATCGAGGGCAAATGGGCCGGCGAGCGCAGGCGACTGGTCGACAAGGAGACGCTGATGGCCCTCACCGGCGAGGTGCCTGACGAGGAGAGGCACACCGGCGGCGACATCTTCGAGCGGCATTACAAGTACCGGGGCTGAAGCAGAGGGTGCCGCGGTTCGTAAGAGCGATGGACCTCTCGAAGCTCCCTCCGGGAACGATGGCCGGAGTCGAGCTCGAGGGAAGGCAGCTGCTCCTCTCCAACCTGGGCGGAGAGGTCTACTGCGTCGACGGGGTCTGCACGCACGAGGAGGCCCTGCTCTCCCAAGGGTTCATGGTCGAGGAGAGGGTGGTCTGTCAGCTCCACCTCTCGCAGTTCGACCTCCGGACCGGCGAGGTCTACAACCCGCCTGCGACTGAGCCTCTGCGCCGTTACAATGTTAAAATAGAGGAAGGAGCCATTTTCGTAGAGATCTAACTGGTCGCGTGAGAATAGAGATGCTAGAATCCACGAAGGTCGTAGATGTGGAAAAGGTCAGGAACGACTTCCCCATCTTGAACAGGAAGGTCAACGGGAAGCGACTGGTCTACCTCGACAACGCAGCCACGACCCAAAAGCCGAAGGTCGTCATCGACGCCCTCGTCGACTACTACTCCAGATACAACGCGAACGTGCACCGCGGCGTCCACCAACTGAGCATCGAGGCGACGGAGACCTACGAGAACTCCAGGAAGAAGGTGGCGAAGTTCATCAACGCCTCGGCCTCTCAGGAGATCGTCTTCACGCGCGGGACGACGGAATCGATCAACCTCGTAAAGTTCGCGTGGGGCTCGCAGTCCATCAAGCAGGGGGACGTCATACTGCTCACAATGATGGAGCACCACAGCAACATCGTCCCGTGGCAGCTCCTCGCCAAGGAGAAGGGCGCGCGGATCGCGTATGCCCCGCTCACGCGCGACGGGAGGATCGAGATGGGTGAGTTCGAGAGGATGCTGGGGGACTCGCCAAAGATGGTAGCCTTCACCCAGTGCTCCAACGTCCTGGGCACCATAAACGACGTGGCGAAGATGTGCGCGATGGCCAAGGGCGCGGGCGCGACGACCCTCGTCGACGCGGCCCAGTCCATCCCCCACATGCCGGTGGACGTCCAGAGCCTCGGGTGCGACTTCTTCGCGTTCTCCGGGCACAAGATGCTAGGCCCGACGGGGATAGGCGCTCTCTACGGAAGGAAGGCGCTCCTCGACTCGATGGAGCCTTTCCAGTCCGGCGGCGACATGATCAAAGAAGTGCACCTCGACGGCGCGAGGTGGAACGACGTGCCATACAAGTTCGAGGCCGGGACCACGAACATCGCCGACGCGATCGGGCTGGGGGTCGCGATCGACTACCTCACCTCTCTCGGGATGGACAAGGTCAGGAGGCACGAGGTAGAGCTCTTGAGATACGCGTTCGAGAAGATGTCGCACATCCTCAACCTCAAGATCTACGGCCCGATGGACCCTGAGGCGCGCGGGGGAGTGATCTCGTTCAACCTGGCCGACATCCATCCGCACGACATGGCTTCGATCCTCGACGAGGAAGGCGTGGCGATAAGGTCGGGACATCACTGCGCCCAGCCCCTCATGGAGCTCCTCGACGTCCCGGGGACGAGCCGCGCGAGCTTCTACGTCTACAACTCCATCGCGGACATCGATGCGTTCATAGGAGCCCTCCTAAAGGCAAAGAGCGTGTTCTGCGTTTGAGCAGCGACTTTTACCGGGAGCTGATCCTAGACTACTATCGCAACCCCAGGAACTTTGGCAAGCTCGACCCCCACGACATCGACGCCAGGGACACGAACCCCCTGTGCGGAGACGAGGTCGAGATGCAGGTCCGGCTCTCGGGGGACAAGAAAACCATAGAGGAGGTAAAGTTCGTGGGCAAGGGATGCGCGATCAGCCAGGCCTCCGCTTCGATGCTGACAGAGATGGCGAAGGGGAAGGAACTGGAGTGGGTGAGAGGCCTCTCGAGGAACGACATCCAAGAGATGCTGGGCACCTCTGACCTCGGTCCCGCGAGGATAAAGTGCGCAATGCTCTCCGTCAAGGTGCTCAAGACGGGGGTGTACGGGTACATGGGCGACCACTACACAGAGCCGACAGAGTGAGCCCTGCCCTACCGCCTTCCGACGAGGTCCCTTGTTCGGGTTCGGGAACAGAACCGCCCTCTTCTTGGCTGACCTTCCGGCCATCACGTGTCGCTTCAGCAGCTGTATTCCCAGCGCCGGGTCTACCCCCTTCGGACAGACCGCGGAGCACGTCCCGGCAAAGTGGCACCTCCAGACGCCGTGCTCCGCGTCGACCTTCTCCACCCTCTCTGCGCCTGCCTCGTCCCTCGGGTCGCTGAGGTACCTGTAGGCCTGCGCCAGCGCCTGCGGCCCCGGGAAGAGCGAGTCCGTAGAGCTCGTCGGGCAGGCCGAGCTGCAAAGACCGCACTTTATGCAGTAGGTGAACTGGACGATCGAGTCGAGCTCCTCGGGCGTCATCAGGTACTCTCCTGTCGGGGACTCTTGCTCTGGGTCTCCCTTCCTCGTCATCCCAGGGGCGAGCTCGGCGTGCTTGGCGAAGAAGCCCTCCAGGTCGACCACCAGGTCCCTCACGATCGGGAAGTTGTCCATGGGCTGGACCTTGACAGAGGAACCTCCCAGCTCCGAGATCTGGGTCTCGCATGCGAGGCGCGGCCTGCCGTCTACCTTCATCCCGCAGGAGCCGCAAGACGCCATCCTGCACGAGAAGCGGATCGAGATCCCATGGTCGAGCCTCCTCTTCGCGTAGAGGAGAGCGTCGAGGACCGTCATCCCGTCCGTGAAGGGGACAGAGTAGCTCTCCATATGCGGCTCCCTCTCGACCGACGGGTCGAACCTCTGGATCCTGAGTGTGATGTCGCCCAATCTAGCTCACCTGGCCGGTCGCCGCTAGTATTACGGTCCTGGTGCCATAGGCGATCGTCAACAGGGTCACGGCCAGGAGCACCCAGTTCACGCTACGGCTCCAGCTCTCTCCCTGGCGCCACTCCAGCAGTATGACCCTGAGGCCGTTGAAGCCGTGCGCCAAGACGACAATCAAGAGTATCTCGAGCAGCGCGCCGTCGACTGCGTTCCTGTAGATGGAGAGCACCCTCTGGAACGAGACCGCCTCCCCGTATGGGACGAGCACGCCTTGCATGAGCAGGTGCAGCGTGACGAGCCCTAGTGCGAGGACCGCGGTGACATACTGGATCTGCATGATCCTCGACTCCCTCATCTGGGGTCACCCAAACAGGATTCCTCCGGAGTAGAGGGCTGCCAGGATCGCGCCGACTATCGCCACCCAGATCAGGTGCCTCTGGACATTGTGGAGGGACCTCGCCTTGTACGGGTAGTCCGGCCTGGTCGGCCTCCCGAAGATGAGCCCGTACTCGGCGAGGACCAGCCTCATCCCGTTTATCCCGTGGTAGACCACCACGAGCACGACCATCACCAGGACCACGTGGCCGAAGACGTTCTCCGTCACGCTGAGGTCTGACGACCACGACGCGGCGCTCGGGCCCTCACCGAAAGGCCCTCCCACGAAGAAGCTCGTGTCCCCGATGTGGGCGACGACATAGGCGAGCACGGCAAGGCCGGTCACCCTCTGGAAGACGTAGGCCCACCTCTCCATGTTCAGGTGGCGAGGGTCGAGCCATCCGAGCACGCCCCTCTTGTTGGCAGCCGCCTTCGCCCCGGGGTCGGCCTTCTTCGCCTCCTCCAGCTCGCCGCTCACGAGCCTCTCATTTCACTCGCGGTTTTTCTACTTTAGTAGTGTCTCTCCGCTGGCTGGTATCCCGTTATCTTGACCGGGCTGTAGCCCAGCTCCAGCCCTCCCTCCGGCCTGAACGTGGCAAGGCTGTGCTTCAGCCAGCTCACGTCGTCTCTCTTTGGATAGTCCCTCCTCGCGTGCGCGCCCCGGCTCTCGCGCCTCGCATACGCGCAGGCGAGCACTGCCTCGGCTGCTAGGAGCATGGCCTCGACCTCGAGCACGTTCGTGAGGTTCGTATTGTAGCGCCTGCTCTGGTCGTCGCAATGTAGGAAGTCCTCCTCCCTCAGCCTCCTGACCTCCTGGATCGACTCCGCCATCCCTTCTCCCGTCCTGTAGACGAACGCTCCCTTGTCCATGGTCTTCTGGATCGAATCCATGACGTCGTAGGGGTTCGTCCCTCCCCGACCGTGGAGTATCCCGTCGAAGATCCGCTTCTCCTCTTGAGCGACTCTCTCCTTGGGGAGACCCTGCTCAGGCTTGTCCCCAGCGTATCTGGCGGCCTGGGCGCCCGTTATCGTCCCCCAGACCAAGCACTCGGCTGTCGAGTTCGCGCCCAGCCTGTTCGCGCCGTTGATGCTGACGCACGCGGCCTCGCCCGCAGCCCAGAGACCCTTGATCCGTGTCGCCCCGTCGATGTCCACGTCGAGCCCGCCCATCATGTAGTGGCACACCGGGCGCACGGGGAGAGGCTCCTCGATCGGGTCGATCCCTCTGAACTTCATTGAGATCTCCCTTATCCCCGCGAGACGGGCCTTCACCTTCTCCGCACCTATCTTCGTGAGGTCCAGCTCGACGTACTCGTATCCGCTGTTTTCGTCCCTGAACCCCCTCCCCTCCTCTATCTCGGTCATGATCGCGCGGGAGACGACGTCCCGGGATGCCAGCTCGAGCTTCTCAGGCGCGTACCTTCCCATGAACCTCTTCCCTTCCTTGTTGAGGAGAACGCCCCCATCCGCCCGCGCCCCTTCCGTGATGAGTATCCCCGATGGGATCAGTCCCGAGGGGTGGAACTGGACGAACTCCATGTCCTTGAGGGGGATGCCAGCGCGATAGCCCATCACGATCCCGTCCGGCGTCGACCCGTGCCCGTACGTGGCGAAGCTGTAGAGCCTCCCGGCGCCTCCCGTGGCGATAATCCCTGCCTTCGCGGAGAGGGCGATTAGCTCTCCCGTCTTCAACTCGATCGCGGTGATGCCCCTGAACTCCCCCTGCTCCACAACCAGCGACGTGGCGAAGCACTCTTGGTAGAAGGTGATGCACTCGTGCCTCGTGCACGTGTCGTAGAGGGTCTGCATCTCATGGAACCCGACCTTGTCCTCGGCGAAGGTCGCCCTTGGGTAGCTGTAGCCCCCGAACCAGCGCTGCGCGATCCTCCCGTCCTCGCGCCTTGACCAGGGCATCCCCCAGTGGTCCAGCTGATAGATCTCGGCGGGCATCGCTCTCACGAACCTCTCGATCGCGTCCTGGTCGCCAAGATAGTCAGACCCCTTCACCGTGTCGAAGACGTGGGACTCGAGCGAGTCTCCTAGCTCGGGGTAGAGCACGGCGGCGGTCCCTCCTTCTGCGCTCACCGAGTGAGACCTCATCGCTTGGAGCTTCGTGACGACCGCGACGTCGATGTTGCCCCCGCTCACCCTCGCCGCCTCGATCGCGGCGCGCAGGCCGGCGATCCCCGAGCCGACGATGATCACGTCGTGAGTCGTACGATCCAGAGGCTCAACCCTTCCGCACGCAAGAAGTCCGGACTGCGTTTAACCTTGGCGTCTCGAAAAAACGGCCGCGAAACTTTCATGGCATCCGCTAAGAAAATGGTTACTGACACCCTCTCATTGAGTTAGCTTTATATCCACTCCGCCGGCCGGTCGGAAGGAACCGAACTCGCTATGCCTACATATGGATACACGATGCAGGGTTACGACCCAGCGATTCACGTCAGGGCTAGCGGGAGAGAGCTGAACATCTCGCCAAAGGCGGCGCGCGAGATATGCAACACTCTGAAAGGGATGACCTTGTCGAAGGCAATCGAGCTAGCAGAGACCGTGCAGGCGCAAAAGGCACCTATCGCGTTCAGGCGGCACAAACTGAAGGTTGGACACAGGAGCGAGCTAGTTGGCTTCCCATCGGGTTCGTACCCGGTGAAGGCGGCTGGAAGAATTCTTGAAGTCCTCCAGAACCTCAGGGGCAACTGTGAGTTCAAGGGCCTCGACCCAGAGAGAGTGCGACTGGTCCACGCCTCGGCGAAAGCGGGCCGGACGATAAAGGACTACGTTCCTAGGGCGCACGGTCGAAGCAGCCCGAACTTCCACGTGCTTGTGCACGTCGAGTTCGTGGCGAGGGAGGCATAGCAGAGGGGCATGTCGCAGGTCGAAAAGAGCGCCGTCAAAAGCCTGCTCTCGATGCACATGGACCTACGCCGACCTCGACGAGTTCCTAGAGAGCCAGCTGAAGGAGGCCGGGTACGCAGGCGTCGAGATCCAGAGGAACCCCGTCGGCACGAGGATCACGGTCTACGTGACGAGGCCCGGCTTGGCGATCGGGAGGCGCGGCACAGGGATCAAGGAGCTCACGGACAGGGTCGCGCAAAAGTTCAACTTACCAAATCCCCAGATCGCGGTCTCCGAGGTCGAGAGGCCCGAGCTCAACCCGAGGATAATGGCGCAGAGAGCCGCCCAGATAGTCGCGAGGGGGACGGCCTTCAGAAGGGCGGCGAACTGGACCATGACAACCATAATGGAGGCGGGTGCAATGGGCTGCGAGATTGGCGTCGCGGGGAAGCTGCGAAGCGACAGGGCCCACAAGGAGAAGTACAGGATGGGCGTCGTCCCGAAGAGCGGGGAGACAGCCGACCAGATCGTGAGATCGGCGACCACGGACGTTCTGCTCAAGCTCGGTCTGTTCGGAATCAAGGTGAAGATAGCGATACCAGACGCGCTCCCGCCGCCTGTCGAGTTCATCGACCAAAAGCCGGAGGAGCAACAGCAGCAGGCCGTCCCAGGGGCAGCACAGGCCCAACCAGCCCCTGCGCCCCAACCCATGGCCGCGACACCTGCCGCCCCGAGCGCACCAGCGGTCGCCGCAATGACGCCAGCTCCAGCGGGCCCAACTGCCCCGGCAGGGGAGGCAGCACCGGACGCGGCGCAGGCAGCGAAGCCAAAGAAGGCGACTCGGGCCAAGCGCAAGTCGACGACGACAACGACGGGTACGCGCAAGAGATCAACAAAGAAGAAGGCAGCAGACGCTGAGAAGAAGGAAGAGACAGGAGTGGAAGAGATTGCCAAGAGTGAAAGCTAAAGCGCTCAGAGACCAGGACGCAGACCAGCTCAAGGACAGGCTCTTCGAGCTCCGCGGAGAGAAGGCCCGGCTCGCAAGCCTGACCGCGAGAGGGATGATCCAGAAGCAGAGCGGCTCGGTGGCTCGCGTAAAGCGCGACATCGCGCGACTGCTGACGGTGATGAAGGAGAAGGGAGTAGTAGAATGACCTTCATCATCGGCGAGGATGTCAGGGTCGCGGCCGCCAAGAACTCGGTGCTGCTGGGCCTAAAGGGAAAGGTCGTGCTCGAGACGATGCACACCCTGACGCTCAAGACAATTGACAACAGGAAGCTCATCCTGCCCAAGTCCGGAAGCGCCCTCGAGCTCGCCAGCGGGAAGATACTCATCGGCGACGACCTTGAGGGAAGGCTCGAGGACAGGATCGCGCTTCTCGGAAGAAAGGAGAGACGCACGAGATGAACTCCGCAGGCCTCGACATGGCCCCGCCGAAGCGCGGGTGCGAGGACGTCCGCTGCCCGTTCCACGGACACCTGAAGGTCAGAGGCAAGATGCTGGTGGGGACAATAGTCTCGGTCTCCAACAAGCAGACCGTCGTAATCCAGAGGGAGCTGCTCCAACGCGTACCCAAGTACAATCGATACGAGAGGAGGCGGAGCAAGGTACACGCCCACCTCCCACCGTGCGTGGAGGCGAAGGAAGGCGACATCGCCACGATAGCGGAGTGCAGGCCCTTGGCGAAGACGGTCTCGTTCGTCGTAGTCCAGACAAGAGGAGGCGCCTAGAGAATGTCCACAAAGTCCAGAGCCGTCTCCGCAAAGGGAGTAGAGGAGTTCAAGACATACATCACTCGCTCCATCCCTCTCAACGCGGTCATCACCTGCGCAGACAACACAGGCGCGAAGACTCTCAAGGTCATAATGGTCACAAGGGCGAAGACGAGGCTAGCAAGGTACCCGGCAGCCTCGGTGGGCGACCACATCCAGTGCACGGTCAAGAGGGTCCTCCGGACCTGAGGAACCAGGTCTGGGGAGCGGTCGTCATCAGGCAAAAGTACGCGGTGAGGAGGGTCAGCGGTCAGAGGATCTGCTTCGAGGACAACGCGGCTGTCCTGGTCACCCCAGAGGGAGAGATGAAGGGAACCGACATCAAGGGCCCCGTCGCGAGCGAGGCAGCGGAGAAGTGGCCGAGGATAGCCAACCTCGCCTCGGTAGTCGTATAGGAGATTGATGCAAGAAGAATGAAGAAATTCGGCGCGTCCCTTTCGAAGGAGCTGAAAGAGAAGCACTCGGTCAAGAGCGTCAGACCAGTCAAGGGCGACGGGGTCAGGATAGTCCGCGGCGGGTTCAAGGGCATAGAGGGGAAGGTCACGGGAGTCGACACGAGGCTGGGCAAGCTCTTCGTGGAGGGCGTCACGCGCGAGAAGATCGCCGGCGGCAAGACGAGCCCCTTCCCCGTCGACTCTTCGAAGGTCATCGTCACCAGCCTCAACCTGGAAGACAAGGTGAGGAGGTCTCGGATAGAGCGGCGCGGGAACTCCGCGGAGGAGGCGAGCTAGGGAATGGGCAAGAAGGGCGGGAGCAGGGGAATGAAGCGGATCTCGGCCCCCAAGTCCTGGGACATCGCGCGCAAGGCAGCGCGCTTCGTCACGAAACCGAG
The DNA here is from genome assembly GCA_963799775.1 of uncultured archaeon. Classification (GTDB taxonomy): domain Archaea; phylum Thermoproteota; class Nitrososphaeria; order Nitrososphaerales; family Gagatemarchaeaceae; genus Gagatemarchaeum. The sequence goes on along the minus strand of CAWCYD010000003.1, from coordinate 1,042,449 downwards.
CCCCGGTACACACCCCATCGATCGGTCATACTCCCTCGCTGTCGTGCTCAGAGACCTCCTAGGGATGGTCGAGACGCAGAAGGAGGTCACACAGGTCCTCACAAGAGGGGACGTGCTCGTCGACGGGGTGCCCAGGCGCGACCCGGGCTTCCCGGTAGGCCTATTCGACGTCGTTAGCATACCCGCGGAGAACAAGTCCTTCAGGCTCGTCCCGTCACCCGACGGCCTGGTCGCCACCGACATCGTCTCCACGGAGGCAGGCGTGAAGCTCTGCAGAGTCAGGTCAAAGGTCAGGGTCACCGGAGGGCACATCCAGTTCGGCTTCCACGACGGTCGTTCGATGCTCGACGACAAGCTCGCCGCCACCTGCGGCGACTCTGTCTTGCTCAGGGCCCCGGCGCAGGACGTGGTCGAGAGCGTCAAGCTCGCAAAGGGGGCAATGGGCCTGGTCGTCTCGGGCGAGAGGGCCGGGCAGGTCGGCAGGATAATCAACGTCAAGAAGGGGACGAGCACGCGAGAGAAGATGGTCGAGCTCTCGCTCCCGTCCGGAGAGACGGAGCTGCCTGAGAGGCTCGTCTTCGCGGTCGGGACTGACAAGCCGGCGATAGAGGTCCAGGTCAAGAGTTGATGGCCAGCCCACAGACCCGCGAAGGGAACGGCGGGGACATGCGGAAGATCTCCATCGGGAAGGTCGTGATCAACATAGGGGTCGGCAAGTCTGGAGAGGCAGTGGAGAGGGCGAGGAAGGTTCTAGAGCAGATAACCTCGCAAAAGCCCAGCCAGCGCAAGGCGAAGAAGTCCATCAGGGACTTTGGCACGCACCAGGGCGAGCCCATAGGGCTCGTCGTGACGACGAGGGGCCAGGAGCGCTGCAAGGAGCTCATCGGCCGGCTGCTAGTCGCAAGGGAGAAGAAGCTGAAATCCTCCAGCTTCGACGACAGGGGCAGCGTCTCCTTCGGGCTCAAGGAGCACATCGAGATCCCGGGGATACGCTACGACCCGGAGATCGGCATCTGGGGGATGAACGTCTCCGTCCTGCTCGAGCGTCCCGGATACAGGGTCTCCAGGCGGCTCCGGAGGACCGCTAGCCTGGGCAAGGGTCACGTCGTGAGCAAGGAGGAGGCAATGGAGTACTTCAAGCGCGAATTCGAGGTCGCCATAGAGTGAAGGAAAGACATCCAAAGCCCCGCAAGTACGGCAAGTCCACGCGCTACTGCCGCAGGTGCGGGCAGTACGGGGCAGTGATCAGAAGCTACGACCTCTTCCTCTGCCGGCAGTGTTTTAGAGAAGTCGCTGAGAAGCTCGGTTTCAGGAAGTACGACTAGGAGATAGAGAGAGAATGCCAGTGACCAACATCCTCGCGAACCTGTTCATCTCCCTCCAGAACTCCGAGATGAGGCACAAGAAGGAGTGCGTCATCATCCCGGCGTCGAACCTCGCGAAGGAGGTTATGAGGGTGCTCCAGAAGAGGAGGTACATCGGCGAGTTCGAGTTCATAGACGACGGCGTGACAGGGAAGCTCCGCGTCCAGCTCCTCGGCAGGATAAACAAGTGCGGCGCGGTCTCGCCTCGTTTCCCGATCAAGGCGAAGGAGTTCCAAAAGTGGGAGTCGCGGTATCTGCCGGCGGTGGGCGTCGGGATGCTTGTCGTCTCCACATCCAAGGGGATTCTTACGCAGACCGAGGCCCAGGAGCAGAACTTGGGCGGGAGGCTCCTAGGATATGTCTACTAGCCCCAGCAAGTCCGTCCAAAAGGGGGACGGCGCGAAGACTGTCGAGCTGCCGCAGGGGGTCAGCGCCAAGGTCGACGGCAGGTCGCTCGTGGTGAAGGGGCCCAACGGCACGGCGACCAAGGTCTTCCAGAGGATCCCCGTGGACATCGAGGTCCAAGGCGCCAACGTCAAGATAACGCCCTTCACAATGAAGAAGAAGGACAGGATCTCGGCCAACACGGTCTCCTCGATCGTGAGAGCCCTAGCCCACGGGGTGACAAAGGGGTACGAGTACAGGATGAAGGTGGTCTTCGCCCACTTCCCTGTCACCGTCAAGATCAAGGACGACACCGTCTTGGTGGAGAACTTCATGGGGGAGAGGTCGCCGAGGGTCGCGAAGATACTCGCGGGCTGTAAGGTGACGACCGAAGGCGATGACATAATAATAAAGGGGACCTCCCTGGAGCAGATAGGACAGACCGCCGCCAACGTCGAGCAGGCGACGAAGATCAAGCGCAAGGACCAGCGCATTTTCCTGGACGGGGTCTACGTATACGAGAAGAAGAGGAACTGAGCATGTCGAAAGCAAAGCAAAAAGAGAAAGAGGGCGTAAAGGCGGATTCGGAGCGAAAAGAGCTCATCGAGCTCCTAAAGTTGAGGAGGAGCATAGCGGAGCATAGGCCCAGGTTCCTCCGCCCAGAGAGCTGGAGATACGTCCGGATCCATCCCGAATGGCGAAAGCCGAAAGGTCTCGATAACAAGATTCGCAAGTCGTTCAAGGGCTACCCGAAGAGGGTGAAGGTGGGCTACCGTGGCCCGGTCAAGGCGCGCGACTACCACCCCAGCGGCCACGTCGACGTCCTCGTGCACAACCCTGCCCAGCTCGAGGGACTGATCCCGGAGAAGGACGCCGTCCGGATAGGAAGGCGAGTGGGGGCCAGGAAGAGGGCCGAGATACTCAGGCGGGCCACCGAGCTGGGGCTGCGAGTCTTGAATCCGACGAGGTTGAGGACAATTGAATCTAAGAAATAAGCGCCGCCTGGCTGCGGACGTCCTCGGCGTTGGCGGGGACCGCATCAGGTTCGACCCAGGGTCAGAGGACTTCGTCCAGGATGCGATCACGAGGAGCACCATCCGAGGTCTCGTCGGGCTGGGGGCGATCAAGGTCGCGCCGGAGAAGGGCGTCTCCAGGGGCAGGCTCCGCACGAGGCGCGCGAAGGGCAAGATAAGGCACCAGGGCTCGCTGAAGGGCAAGAAGACCTCGCGCAGCCCGAAGAAGGCGGCGTGGGTCCACAAGGTCCGCGCCCTCAGGTGGAGGCTGAAAGTCGCGCGGGAGAGGAACGAGGTCACCCAAGAGAACTACAAGAAGCTCTACAGGCAGATCAAGGGCGGGCAGGTCAGAGACGTCAAGAGGCTCCTAGAGATGGTCAAGGAGTCGAAGAAGTAGGAGAGATATCGAAGATGGTAAGCACCAAGAAGAAGTACGTCCCAATCTATCGGCGACGAAGGATAGGGGCGACCAACTACCACGCCCGAAGGAAGATAATCACGTCAGACTCCCCGCTCTTGGCGGTGAGGATATCGACGAAGAACGTCTCGGCGCAGTTCATCGAGCCGAAGGTGGAGGGGGACAAGGTGGTCTCATCCGCGCACTCCAGGAACCTGATGAAGCTGGGCTGGAAGGGCTCGAGCAAGTCCGTCCCCGCGTGCTATCTACTAGGCCTCCTCGCGGGCAAGCGCGCGAAGGAGAAGGGCATCGAGAAGGCCCACCTCTACAACGGCCTCTCCCAGTTCGTGAACGGCTCTAGGATCTCTGCGCTCGTAAAGGGGGTCCAGGACGCCGGAGTGGACGTCCCCATGGCGGAGGACGTCGCACCCTCGCAGGAGAGGCTCAGCGGCAAGGCCACGGCCGAGTACGCAAAGTCCCTCCTCGCGGAGAACAAGGAGAAGTACTCGAAGGTCTTCTCGGGGATGCTAAAGGCAGGCTTCAAGCCGGAGGAGTACGCCGAGAACACCACAGCTCTGAAGCAAGTGATATTGAAGGGAGCCAAGTGATCAGATAGAAATGTCTCAAGGTCGAGGTTACAGGCGCAGAGAAGAAGAGAAGCAGATCCCCTGGGTGCCGCGCACGAAGCTGGGCACCATGGTCGCGGAGGGGAAGATCACCTCTCTCGAGGAGATATTCCAGCAGGGTTGGAAGATACGCGAGCCTGAGATGGTCAAGAAGCTCGTCCCCGACCTCAACTCGGAGGTCGTGAGCGTGGGCATAGTCCAGAAGCAGACCGACGCCGGCGAGCTCACAAGGTTCGGCGCCGTTGTCGCCGTGGGGAACGGGAGCGGCTGGTTCGGGGTCGGGAAGGGCAAGGCCGCCCAGATGAAATCGGCCATAGACAAAGCGACCAACGACGCGCTGCTCAACATCATACCGGTCAAGCTCGGCTGCGGCAGCTGGGAGTGCAAGTGCGGGACCATGCACTCTGTCCCCTACAGGATCACGGGCAAGGCGGGGAGCGTGAGGGTCGAGCTCCTCCCAGGGCCCCGCTCTCTGGGCAGGGTAGCAGGGCCCCGCGCTGACCAACCTCTTGGCGCTTGCCGGTGTGAAGGACGTCTGGGTGAGGGCCTTCGGCTCCACCAACACTCTCTCCTCACTGGCGAACGCCGTCTATGACGCGTTCTCAAAGTCGCACGGACTCAACGTATAGGAGCTGGTGGAAAAATGGGTAAACTACTCGTCGTCAACTTGCACGGTCAGATCAACGTCCCCCACGCGACGAGGGAGACGCTCGTCCAGCTCGGGCTCGGGAAGCGTTTCTCTGCCGTCGTGGTGGGCGACGACCCCGTCTCCAAGGGCTCGGTCCACCTCTGCAAGGACTACGTGGCGTGGTCCCCTATCGACGAGGAGCTCCTCACGGCGATCCTAAAGTCAAAGGGAAAGGTTAGCAACTCCAGGCCGCTGGACGATGAAGCATTGAAAGCCATGGGTTTCAAGACCCACGCCGAGTTGGCGAAGGCCATAATGAGCGGGAAGGAGACGGACACGCTCTCGGCTGTAAGGGGGATGAAGCCATTCTTCGGCCTCTCGCCGCCCAAGGGCGGGTTCAAGCGCTCATCGCGGAGACAGTTCAAGCAGGGAGGGATACTCGGTGAGAACCCGCGACTCCCAGACATCGTGAGGAGGATGATCTGAGATGCCGACCAGGCTCAGGAAGGTAAGGAAGCAGAGGGGCTCCAGGACCCACGGTTACGGCCAGGTCGGCCAGCACCGGCACTCTGGCAAGCAGGGCGGCCACGGGAACGCGGGGCTCCACAAGCACAAGTGGTCGTGGCTCATCATCAACGACCCAAACCACTTCGGGCGCGACCCGTTCAGGCCCCCGAGCTACTACCGCCAGGCGTCAAGGTGGGCCAATGTCGGCGACCTAGACTCCTTCGCTGTCGGAGCCGCCAAGGGCTCAAAGGACGCGCCGATTTCCATCGACCTCGCATCAAAGGGCGTCGAGAAGCTTCTCGGAGGAGGCCGGGTCACGAGGGCGTTCAGCGTGAAGGTCTCGTCGTACACCGAGAGAGCCAAGAAGAAGCTTGAGGAAGCTGGTGGTAGGATCCTTACAGAGTGAGAGAGGAGTCCGCGACTAGCCTTGGCCTCGATGCGCAATTTTGTCAAGAGCGTCGCGACGATTCTCCCTGAGATCCCGAAACCAATAAGAAAACCTAGCCTCACTGAGAAGTTCATCTGGACGGGCGGCGCCCTCGTCATCTACATGCTGATGGGCATCACGCCCCTCTTCCACTTTGGAAACGAGGCGGACCAGTTCGCCTATCTCAGGATCATATTCGCATCTTCCCAAGGGACGCTCACCGAGCTGGGCATCGGCCCCATAGTCACGGCCGGCCTCATCCTGCAGCTACTCCAAGGCAGCGACATACTGAAGCTGGACCTCGGGGAGACGGAGGACAGGGCGCTCTTCGGGACGGCGACGAAGCTCCTCACATTCCTAGTGATCGCCATCGAGGCGGGCGCGTACATCCTCGGCGGGGCGTTGGGCACTCTCGCGTCCAGCCAGGCCATCATCATCTTCTTCCAGCTGTTCGGAGCGAGCGTCATAATCCTCTTGCTCGACGAGCTGATCCAAAAGGGGTGGGGGATAGGGAGCGGCATCAGTCTCTTCATCCTCGGAGGGGTCGCCCAGACGCTCTGGTGGGACACTTTCTCGCCGTTCCCGGTAACCGCGACTCAGGGCGCCCCCGCGGTCGTCTACGGCTTCATCCCTGCCTTGCTCGGGTCGCTCTTCCCCGGAGGCGGAGGGGTGGCCTCTGTCTTCATCAGAGCGAACCAGTTCCCGAGCATGTTCACCTTCGTCATGACGGTCGCGGTGATACTGTTCATCACCTACATAGAGGGGATAAGGGTCGAGTGCCACCATCACGTCGGTGAAGTACAGGGGCTTCCAGGGCGTCTACCCGATCAAGCTCCTCTACGTCTCCAACATCCCCGTCATCCTCGTCTCCGCGCTCACGGCCAACATCTCCTTCTTCACGCGCATCCTCTCGAACTACGTGGGTAGCCATCCTCCCTCGTGGATGCACTACCTCGTAAAGTACGACACGAACTTCAACCCCACGGGAGGGCTCGTCTACTACATCACGCCCCCGAACGGGATCCAACAGACCGCCGGCGACCCGCTCCACGCCGTCATCTACTGCGTGTTCCTCATGGTCCTAGCGGTCATGTTCGCCAGGATCTGGGTGGAGATAGGCGGGCTCTCCTCGAGGAGCGTCGCGAAGAACCTGATGAACGCGGACGTGCAGGTCCCCAGGCTTCAGGAGGGCCGGCCTCTCCATCGAGCAGGTCCCTCAACAGGTACATCCCCCCGATCACGGTCATAGGCGGGATAATCATCGGCTTGGTAGCAGCCATCTCGGATGTCTTCGGCGTCTTCGGGACCGGCATTGGCCTGTTGCTCGGCGTCGATATCGTGCTTCAATACTACCAGATGCTCGTCAAGGAGCAGCTTGAGGAGTTCTCCCCGAGGCTCGCTGGAGTCCTGGGACAGGCCTAAGGAGGGCATGAGGACAGAGTGGGTCTACGCATAGTCATAGTGGGGGTCCCCCGGAGTGGGGAAGAGCACCGTCGTGGCGAAGGCCCAGGCCGCGGTAAAGGGCTCCACGGTCCAGGTCTTCGGCACGGCGATGTTCGAGGAGGCGCTCAGGCTGAAGTGGGTCAAGCACAGGGACGAGATGCGCAAGCTCCCAGTCGAGAAGCAGAAGAAGCTCCAAGAGGCTGCGGCTTCGAGGATCAGCAGGGGCAAGGGCAAGGTCGTCTTCATCGACACCCACCTCTTCATCCGGACGCCCGAAGGCTTCTGGCCCGGGCTGCCCCTGAGAGTGATCCAGCCGATGAAGCCGACGCACCTCCTCCTCGTGGAGGCCTCGCCCGCGGAGATCGTGGCGCGCAGGAAGAACGACACCACAAGGTACAGGGACGAGATAACGGAGGAGGAGGTCAACGAAGAGCTCGACCTCGCGAGGAGCTTCCTCACGACGGCGTCCCTGGTGAGCGGTGCGCCGATGCTCTTCCTCAAGAACGAGGAGGGCAAGTCAGATAAGGCCGCAGCCCAGATAGCCGCCCTCGTAAGAGGTGCCAGAGTCTGAGCCTCGGAATCCCAGAGTCGACCCTGATCATCACGTGCACCGCCATCTTCCTGGGCTTCATGTCGAACATGGCGACAAGGCTGCTGGTCGACTTGAAGAGGGAGAGGCGGATGAAGGCGGAGGTCGCGGCCTTCGACAAGGAGCTGAAGGCGGCCGTAGCTGACAAGGACAAGGACAAGGAGGAGAAGCTCAAGAAGAAGAAGCCGCAGATGGACCAGATGCGCCTGAAGGCCTCCTCGGGACGTTTCAAGGTCGTGCTCGTCACCTGGCTGCCGTTCATCATCGTCTACTACCTCATGGGCGACTTTGTCAGCGGGTGCCACTTCCCATCGATATGCGTCTCAGGGGTCGTCGCCTACTCGCCGATACCCATCCCGTTCATAGTGGCGCCTACCGGGGGCATGGTGCTCCTGTGGTGGTACTTCCTCTCATCGCTCTCATTCTCAACGATCATGACCAAGCTACTAGGGACCTCCCAGACGATGTGACCCGACTGCATAGACCTTGAAGGCCATTATTCTCTGCGGGATGCCAGCGGTAGGCAAGACCACTGTAGCGAAGCTCCTAGCCTCTCGCCTGAAGCTGAAGGTCATCGGCGGCGGGGACATACTCAAGGAGATCGCCCTCGAGGAGGGGTACAACGCCGTGGGGGACGACTGGTGGGACACAGAGGAGGGGATGAGGTTCATGGAAGAGCGCGCAGGGGCCCCGAGTTCGACAAGGAGGTCGACAAGAGGCTGCTCAAGAGGGCGGAGAAGGGCGACGTCGTGATAACGAGTTACACGCTGCCCTGGCTCGCGAAGGACGGCGTGAAGGTCTGGCTCTCGGGGACTAAGAGGAGCCGGGCGGAGAGGATGGCGAAGCGCGACTCTACCTCGCCGGAGGAGTGCACGAAGGTCATAGAGGCCAGGGACACTGAGAACTACCTCCTCTACAAGAAGCTCTACGGGATCCGCTTCGGGAATGGACCTCTCGCCCTTCAACATCATAGTCGGGACCGACGGCGTCCCGGCGGAGAAGGTTGCGGACGCGGTCTTCCAGCAGCTCCCCGACCACACCGGCAAGAAGAAGCCAGCCCCCAAGAGGCCTGCAAGCAGAAAGAAGAAGAAAGCGGCTTGAGCGTCCTGAAGGGCCAGGTGACCGGCAGGATGGTCACCATCAGCGACGAGCCCACCGACCCGAACTACGGGTGGGAGCCTTCGAAGCGGCCGGTCAAGAAGCTGCTCGACTACGGCCTGATCCCACTGGACAAGACGCAAGGCCCCACCAGCCACGAGGAGGTCTCCTGGGTGAGGCGGCTGACCGGCGTGGACAAGGCAGGCCACAGCGGCACACTCGACCCCGGGGTCTCAGGGATGCTCCCGATCGGCTTGGGGAGGGCGACGAAGGCGCTTGGCCTCCTGCTCCTCTTCCCGAAGGAGTACGTCGGGATAATGCGGCTGCACTCTTCCGTCCCCCGCGAGGAGGTCGACAGGGTGCTGGCCGAGTTCACAGACGAGATCTACCAGCGACCTCCGCAAACGTTCATCCGTCAAGAGGGAGACGAGGACGCGCAGGATCTACGAGCTCGAGGTCATAGAGCAGAAGGGGAACCTCTACCTGCTCAGGTGCGTCTGCCAGGCAGGCACCTACATCAGGAAGCTCTTCTACGACATCGGCGAGGTGCTCGTCGTCGGCGCCACGATGGTGGAGCTCCGTAGGACCGAGGTCGGTCCACTCGACGAGAACAAGGGGATCGTGACGCTCCACGAGCTTGACATCGCGATGCAAGAGTGGAAGAAGGACGGGCTGGAGACCAGGCTCCGCAAGGCGGTCTGGCCCATCGAGTCCTGTCTCGAGGGGATCAAGAAGGTTGTCGTCAAGGACTCCGCGGTGGACGCGGTCTGCCACGGAGCGATGCTCGCCATCCCGGGCGTGATCTCGCTCTCGCAGGGCATCGCGAAGGGCGAGACCGTCGTCCTCCTCACTGCCAAGGGAGAGCTCATAGGCATCGCGGAGGCCTCGATGACCACGGAAGAGGTCCAGGCATCCCCGAAGGGGATCGCCTTCCCCGTCAGGCGCGTGATCATGGACCAAGGAACCTACCCCAAGATGTGGAAGAAGCAGGACAAGCCGGACGAGCCGGAAGCGACCGCGAGCGCCGGGTGACTAGGCTTCCCTATTGGGGCCGCCCAGGCGCTTGCCCAGGAGCACCTCGCCGCGGACCACCATCATCTCGCGATACATGACGAAAGAGCGCAGCCGTCCGTACCTCTCGGACATCTCAGATCCCTCCAGCCTCGCGAACCCCCTAGACTCGAACAGCCTCTTCGACCCTAGGTTGTCCTCCTCCACGCTCGCGTAGACGTCCTCGAATCCCCTCTTCGCGAAATCCTCCAGGGCCCCGTCGAGGAGCCTCCCGCCTATGCCCATCCCCCTGAACCTCGGGTGGACGGCCACGTAGTAGACGTACCCGGCCCCTTCCGTTACCTGCTTCAGCATTATCAGCCCTGCGTCGTCGCCTTCGGCGGTCCTGGCCACCCGCACGGTCTCTATGCTCCGGAGCGTGCGCCGCGCGTGCCAGAGGTAGATGCCCTCGAAGCTCTGTTCGAGTATGGGGAAGAGCTTCGCCCTCTCGGCCCTTGGCACGTCCGAGACCTCCACTGGCTGGTCCGTCACAGCGAGTAGACCTTCGCGGCGTTCCGCCAGAGGATCTTCTCCTTGTCCGCAGGAGTGATCTTCAGCCTCGAGACGAGACTGAGGCCGTTGGCGTATGTCTCGACCGGATAGTCGGTCCCGAAGATGAACTTGTCCGCCCCTCCGGCGTAGAAGACGGCCTCGCTGATCCTCTGTGCGAGGAGCTCGACGTATTCCTTCGAGTATCCGCCCCCGCCGACGACGAGCCCCGAGATGTCGGCGTAGACGCTCTTATGCTTGTAGAGCAACTCTGCGGTGTCCAGGATCCATGGGTTCCCGAGATGGCATATGACGACCTTCAAGTCCTCGCGCTCGTTGGCCAGCTCGTCAAGGGTCAGGGGGTGCGCGTGGACCAGGCTGCCGTCGCTGCTCGCCGTGTCCCCCGTGTGGAAGAGGACCGGAAGCCCTCTCTCCTCCGCGTAGTCGTAGAGAGGACCGAAGACGGGGTCGGTCGCGTACACCTTGCGATAGCCCAACCATATCTTGAAGGCCTTCACCTCGCCGGAGCGCCTCGCCTCCCTCAGGGCCTCAGTCACCGCCTTCTGCTCCGGCTCGACCGTGAAGACAGGCGACAGCCTGCCCCTGCTCTTCCCGCAGAGCTTCACCACCTGCGGGTTGGGCAAGGGCGCCCCGCTCCCCATCGGGGGGCTGAGCAGGAGGCCCTTCTCGACGTCGTTCCTCTCCATGAGGTCGAGGAGCTCCGCCAGGTCGTACCTCAACCCGTTGAGCTCGGCGTACGGCCTCAGCCTGTCGTCCCTGAGCTTGTCAGAAGAATGGACGTGGGCGTCGATGATCCGGACCAAGGACGCTCCTCACCCAGTCTCGCCGGTTATAGTCCTTGGCGCGGCCTGACGCTTGGGGTCGACGTAGAACACGCCGCCTATGAACGTGAGGACGAGGTACGGCGCTGCGGAGGTCAGCAGGAGCACGGGTGCGATCGGCCCGCCAGCCGCCCCGGCGAGTCCAGGCCCGATGAAGGCCCCCACGAACCCGGCGGTCTGGACCACGCTCGTGGCGGCAGTCCTGTCCTGCTGCGAGACGTTCTCCTGGCACATCGCCGTGATCAAGGGCCAGAAGATGTTCCCCAGGATCCCAGTCAAGAGGACGAAGACGACCACCACCAGGAACGAGGGCGCCAGATATGTGCCGACCAGCGCCCCGGCGGGGAGTAATCCGGCGACGACTATGCTCTTCCTCCCTCCTATCCGGTCGTAGAGGTTGCCTCCGGCGAGCGTTCCCAGTCCTCCAAGTCCGAGCCCTATCCCGAAGACGGAGTCCAGGGTCGTCGCGTCGCTCGCCGTCGCGCCAAAGTTCAGGGCGAGGAACTTCGGGGCCCACGAGAGATAGACGAGGAAGCCGAGGTCCGCGAAGAAGACGGCTAGGGACAAGACCCGCACGACCCTGATCTTCAAGAGGCTCGCGAACGACCTCAGTCCGCTGCCCGACGACGGGGGTGCCCCCCTCCCGAGGACCGCGATCACAACGAGGAAGATCAGGAGGCCCACCCCTGTGAACATCAAGAACGGCGCGTTCCACCCGTAGCCTGCCAGAAGGTAGGAGGTCGCGGCGGGCCCTATGAAACCTGCGAAGTTGTATCCAGCCGAGACGTAGCTGGCGGCGAACCCCTTGCGCTTGGGGAAGAGCGCTGCGGCGATGCTATACGAAGGGGTGATGACCAGCCCGCTGCCGAGCGACGCGACCAGGAAGAGGGCTGAGAAGGCCGCTATGCCGGCGGAGATGGTGACTGCGGCCATCGCCACTGAAAAGAGGACCAGCCCTCCGAGGATCACCTTCAGGTCGCCGTAGCGCTGCGAGAGGAACCCCGAGGCGATCACGCCGATTCCTACGAGCCCCACCGACCCGGAGACTATCGCACCGGCCGTAGGGTCGCCGACGGAGTAGACCTTCTCGAGCGTGGGGACCAGGACGCCCACTGAGAAGCGATAGAAGCCGTACATGAAGGCCGGCAGGAGGACAGCGAAGACCGCTACGAGCTGCCGCGCGTTCATCTTCCAGCGTCCCGGCGACGGAGGTTATTGTGCTGAGCGGGCAACCTATTTCTAACTCATGAAAGACGGCTGCCCTCAAGCCGGCGTATGGGTAACCTGGTAACCCAGCAGCCTGGAAAGCTGCCGCTCGAAAGGGCTTGCGAGTTCAAATCTCGTCGCCGGCGCCACTTCTCCTCTGCTGGCGCTCCCACTCGATCCCCTTCACTTTCTCGGCTTGGAAGTGTTGTAAGCGACCGCGGCGCGTATCAAAGCCTTCAGGGCAGGCTCGTTGATCTTGTCCCCCTCGCTGAAGTCTATCGCCCGCCACCGGTGGCCCTCGAGGCGTGAGTTGAAGAGCTTCTTCGGATCCGCAAGCCGCGCGCCCTCGTAGAAGGTCAGGTTGACCTTGTCCTTGAACGCGTTCACAAGCACGACCCCTCCGTTGTGGGACCAGACCGCGGTGCCCAGCGGCTTGTCAGACTTGATCCACTTTACTTCCTCGACTGCCTCGGGGTCCGCTTCGTGGATGACTTTCCGGAGCCCGGTAAACGTCTGCCCGCGCCAGTCGTCGAGCTCTGCGATTCGCTTGTCGATGAGCTTGGACGCGTCCATGGCAACCCTTACCGTACCCTCCAATTAACGTTTTGAGACAACAAGGGGCGAAGACGGGCAGGGGTCGGCGCTTCCCAGTGCGAGCAGCCTGATGGCTAGGCGTTTCATGACTCTAGGCCCGTTGCAGACCCAGGTACAGCCTTCCCAGCTCCTTGTGCTCGAGCAGCTCCTTGCAGGTCCCGCTGAACACCGTCTTGCCGCTGACCAGAAGGAACGCCTCGTCCCCCATCTCCAGCGCGCGCTTGGCGTTCTGCTCGACGAGCACGGTCGTGAGGTTCATGCTCCTCGTTATCGTGGCCACGGTCTCCAGCACCTGGGTGGCTATCTTCGGCGCGAGGTTCGCAGTGGGCTCGTCGAACATGACGACGCTGGGTTTCCTCATCATCGCCATCGCCATGGCAACCATCTGTCTCTCCCCTCCGCTGAGGTTGGAAGACTTCGTCTCGAGGTACCTTGAGAGCTGCGGGAAGAGCGCGAGGGCAGCCTGGAACCTCGCGGCGTAGTCGCTCTCGCTCACCGTGTACCCGGCAAGACGAAGGTTCTCCTTCACCGTCAGAACGGTGAAGATGTTGTCGGTCTGGGGCAGGTAGGCCACCCCCCGCCTGGCGATCTCCGTCGGAGACTTGCCCACGAGGGCGACCCCGTCGAGTTCGATGCTACCCTGGAAGATCGAGGCTATCCCCGAGATCGATTTGAGGAGGGTGCTCTTGCCCGAGCCGTTCGGGCCGACTATCACCGTGACCTTCCCGGGCGAGGCCTCCAGGGTGACGCCGTTGAGGATCTGGAGCTTCCCATAGCCGGCGTAGAGGCCTTCGACGTCCAGCAAACTAGGCACCGAGGTAGGCTTCGATTACGTGGGGGTCGCCGATCACCGAGTCCGGCGACCCGGAGGCGATGAGCTTCCCATACGCCATCGCTATCACGCTGTCCACATATCCCAGGGCGATGTCGAGCCTGTGCTCAATTATCAGGAAGGTGACGCCCAGCTCCTCTCTTAGCCGGACGATCGTGTTGAATATCTCGTGGGCAAGGGTCGGGTTGACGCCGGAGATAGGCTCGTCGAGGAGCAGGAGGTCCGCCCCGCTCATGAGCGCGCGCCCAATCTCGAGCAGCTTCATCTGGCCGCCGCTCAGCGCGTTCGCCTGCCTCTCCCAGAGCTTGGAGAGCCCCAAGAGCTCGAGGATCTTTGCCGCGCGCTCCGTCGAGCGCTCCTCTGCACCCTTCCAGAGCGTCTCGAGCGGGGCCCGGAGGAACCCCTCGCCGGGGTTATGCTTCTCCGCGACGAGGACGTTCTCGAGGACGCTCAGCCTCGAGAACAGCGCCGGGATCTGAAACGTCCTCGCGATGCCGGCTCGGTACACCCTGTGCGGGGCCCAGCCCGTTATCCGCTTCGACTTGTAGAAGACGTCGCCCCGGTCGGGCTTGTAGAACCCCGAGATGAGGTTGACCAACGTCGTCTTCCCCGACCCGTTCGGCCCTATCAGGATCGTTATCTTCTTCGCCTGTAGGTCGAACGAGATTCCGTCGACTGCCTGGAGCTTGCCGAAGGACTTGGCGAGGTCTTTGACCTGCAGGATGTCCTTTGCCGCGGGCATTGAAAAAGCAGGGATGGAACTCGTCTTTAAGGCGTTCCAGGGACTTACATTCCTGGCTGCCAGGCTATGGTGTCGGTGCCCGAGGAGTAGGTCGCTTCCAAGACCCATTGCGTGGTCCCGCTCACCGTCTGCACGCCGTAGACGTCGTACCCGACCGGCGCTTCGTCATGGCCTGCTCCGAGCTGGCCCGTTGGCTGCAGCTCAGTCCAACCTGAGGCTCCGTAGAAGTTGTTGGCGACGCCAGGGAACGCTTTTGCGATCGCCTGACCGGTGTTGCTGCCCGCCGCCAGGATTGACAACGCGGCAACCCAGGTCGCGTCGTACGCGTTGGTCGCATACGACACAGGGGTCGTGTGAGCCGTGGCGTTGAACTCCGCGTAGAAGGCCTCTGTCTTGGCCGAGGGCGACGGCGACTGGCCGATGGTGCTGAGGAGCTTCACCTGGGCCGCTACGGGGGCCGCTGCGCTGGTGGAGTTCGTGAAATCGGTGTTCTGTGACTCGCCGTCCGAGCCGAACCAGGTCGTGGCGAGAAGGCCGGAGAAGCTGCTCTTTGCTTGGACGAGCATCTGTCCCACCTCTTGGAACCCTATCGCGACGACGGCCACGTGGCTCGCCCCGTACTTGGCTACCGCGGACTGGTACTCGCTCTGGGCTGTTGTCAACGTCGGCGTGAAGTCTGTCGCCGTCGTGGCGTACTGGATCTCCGCCTCAGAGTGCCCTCCTAGCGTCGCGAACCTGTTCATCGTGGCGTTGGCGAGCCCAGTGCCGTACACGCTCTGCTGGTTGATCGGAACGATGTCCGTGATGTTCTGGGTCACCAGAGCGCGGGCGATCGCAAAGCTCTGAGCCGCGTCGTTGGGGACCAGCCTGAACAGGTACGGGCTCGCGCCTGCCAAGCTGATTGCGGTCGAGGACGGACTGATCAAAACGATCTGGTTGGATTGTGAATACGAGAGGATGTTGCTTGCCTCACTGCTCGTTATCGGCCCAACTACGACTGTGACTCCGTCGGAATGGAGGGTCTGCAGGTCGGTCAGAGCGGTCGCTGGGTTCGAACCCGTGTCTTCAGAGATGCTCGCAAACTTGACGTTGGTCACCCCTACCGTCGGAAGATAGGCGTTGATATCGCTAATGGCGAGACCCTGGGCTGTCTTGATCTGGGTGCCTATGGCCGAGAGGCTCCCCGAGAGGTCTGTCAGCAGCCCAATGTTGATGGTCCCGGAGAGTCCGCTCGCAGCTCCCGTCCCGGTAATTGTCTCTGTCGAGGTCACGGTCGACTTTGAGCCAGAGGATACGGCGTATGTGAGTCCCGCCCCCACGAGCAGTCCTACTACAAGCAAAGCTGCCATCATAGCGGTGGAGGCCGCCCCCCTTCTCAATAGTCTCATGCGGGCCCGATAGCTTAGGAAACTATTTAAGACTTGAGCGGGGTTTTGACTTCGAAGGGTGTAGGCGATCTTCGCTCTACCGCCGTACGTCATCAGCGCGATTGTATACGGTGCCTCTTTGGCCTGATGAGCGTCAGTCTCACGCTCACCTACATCACCACCAAAGTGCCGAACTTCGCCCAGGGGGCCCTCGTCACGGTGGGCCTCTATACCGGTTTCGCGCTTTTCCGCATCAACAGGATCAACCCCTACGCGACCCTTCCAATCTCTTTCCTGGTCGGCGGGTTCGTAGCGGTCGCCATCTATCTAATCGTTCTAAGGCCGCTCTCCAAGAGGGGCGCCTCGATTATCTCCCTCATGATCGCCACCCTGGCGGTCGACATCGTATTCGTCGGGATCTTCGGAATCTACTCGGACTACCTCTATCAGGCGAAGGAGGTCTATGATGCGAAGCTCTTCTATGCGCTCACGGGGGCCGACTTCACCCTCTTCGGGGTGAACGGAGTCGTGTACGTCGCCCCCACGGCACTTGCGCTCACAACGGTCATCTTGTACCTTGTGATGACGCGGACTCGTTTCGGGCTTGCGATGAGGGCAACTGTGGAGAACTCAAACCTCGCAAAAGTGGTCGGGGTGAACACCGAGGCGATCTATGTCACATCGTGGTTCATCGCGGGGGGCGTCGCGGCCATCGCGGGCGTCTTCTACTCCTTCTGGCTCGGAGGGGAGCCTGACATCGGGTCGATCCTCCTGATATCGATGTTCGCAGGCAGCATCCTCGGGGGCCTCAAGAGCATCTACGGGGCGGTGGTCGGAGGGCTCGTCGTGGGCGGAAGCGAGATCGTGGTCACGACGTTGGGGGCTCAGTACATCGGGTCGTGGGTGACGGCCTATCAGCCCGGCATCCCGCTGCTCGTAATGGTCGTCACGTTGCTAGTCCTGCCAGGAGGGATAACGTCGCTTCACTGGAGGCGGCCGCTCTCAAGGTGGAGGAAATGATGCTGTCCCAGTTCGCGTTCCTCGGGATAACGGACTGGACCTCGTTCCTCAGCGGGCTCCTCGCCTTCTTCGCCCTCTACCTCATTATCAGCATAAGCCTGAACCTCGAGATGGGATACGCCGGCATCCCGAACTTCGGCAAAGTCCTCTACTTCATGGGAGGGGCTGCGTTCTCGGGCAGCGTCGCCATCCGGGCTGCAGCGTGGATAATGCACGTCCCGGGGAACGTCGTCGGCTTCGACAACTTCCTGATCGCTGGAAAACTCACCACGATGCTCCGTTCGGACATCCCTGCCTCGCTGGTCCTGATCGCCATCACGATGGCCATCGGAGGGTTGGTCGGCGGCGTCCTGGGGTACATCTCCATATTCCCGGCCATAAGGCTCCGCGAAGACTATCTGGCGATGCTCCTCCTAGGGTCGGCCGCGTTCTTCCAGGTCTTCCTCGGCAACTACACTCCGATAATCAACGGATATCTGGGGATTGGGATACCTAACTTCTTCGCGTGGATGGGCTCAAATGCCACCATCGGAGCGACCCTCCTCATCGCGGCCTTCGCGCTGGTCGTCTACATCTACGCGGAGAGGATGGTCAGGTGCACCTCTCGGAAGGACTCTGAGGGCCCTGAGGGACAACGAAGCTGCGGCTGAGGCATTGGGGAAGGACACCGTCGTGCTCAGGAGGAACGTCTTGATAATCGCCTCAATCATTACCGGGGTCGCAGGAGCACTGTACACAATCTACACGGGGGACACCAACGCGGCAACCTACGACAGGGTCACCTGGACATTCTGGCCCTGGCTCATAGTTATCTTGGGAGGCGTGGCCAGCAACTCCGGAGTCGCCATCGGGCACTTCGTCTTCATCTTCCTCCTCCAGTATATCGACGCGACGAAGTTCTACCTGCAGGACGTCCTCCCGTTCGACGTTACCTGGCTCGAGTACCTTCTCTTCGGGTCTCTCCTGATCGTCGTGCTGCTCCTGAGGCCTCAGGGGATACTTCCAGAGAAGCCCAGCCACACCCTCTCCAAGGGAGAGATCTCGAGGATCGTCGAGCATTCGAACGAGACGAAGGAGAGCGGACCAGGAGCCTCGACCCAAGAGGACGGACAGGCGGGATAGGCGGGCGACCCCGACTGCAAGATGCAAGGGCCTTTCTGACTTTTTCCCCGTATACAGTTAAATTCCGCTCGACGTAGGTGGCGCGGTTTGCGTAACCTTTGCATCGTCGGTCTCCAGTGGGGAGACGAAGGCAAAGGGAAGATTGTAGACTACTACGCTGACAGGTTCCATTCCGTCGTCCGCTACAACGGAGGGAGCAACGCCGGCCACACCATAGTGATCGGGAAGAAGAGCTACGTCTTCCACCTGCTCCCATCCGGCCTCCTAAAGGGGAAGAGGCTCCTCATCGGTCCCGGCGTGGCAGTGGACCCCCAGACGCTCACGGAGGAGGTCGAGATGATAAAGCGCGAGGGCCACAAGCCGAACCTCATGGTCGACGGGAGGTGCACCATAGTTACCCCTCTGGAGAAGGAGATGGACGCCTTCATCGAGGAGCTGCGGGGAGACAGGGCGATCGGGACGACCAAGAGAGGGATCGGCCCGTCCTACGCGATGCGCGCGCTCCGCCTCACGCCCAGGGCCGGAGACCTCGAGAGGGGGCGCATTCGACCTAAGGTCCGCGCTCGCGTTCTACCGCTCGTTCATGAAGAAGACGCCCCCCATGGAGGGCTGGACCCAGTCCGCAAAGGCCTCGTTGAAGGGCCTCGTGGGAGACGTCGGCGAGGAGATCATGAAGACGAACGAGGAGGGGCACTCGGTCCTCTTCGAGGGGGCCCAGGGCGTCCTGCTCGACCTAATCCACGGGGCACTACCCGTACGTGACAGGGCACCACACCCTCGCAAGCTACGCCCCAGCCAGCCTCGGCATCCCGGTCACCTCCCTAGGAGACGTGATGGGAGTCGCAAAGGCCTACGCGACGCGCGTCGGCGGAGGCCCGTTCCCGACAGAGATCCACGGCAAGCTCGAGACGCTCATCAGAGAGACGGGCAGAGAGTACGGCGCGACGACGGGGAGGCCCAGGCGGGTCGGATGGCTCGACCTCGTCGCCCTCAAATACGCCGTGAAGATGAACGGCGTCTCGACCCTCGCGCTCACAAAGCTCGACATCCTCACGAAGCTCAAGGAGTTCAAGGTCTGCACCCATTACAACGTCAACGGGAGGGAGACCGCCGAGTTCTCGCGTGCGCTCCCTGAGCTCGACTCTGTGAAGCCCGTCTACATGGACCTCCCTCCCCTGTTCGGCGCCGAGCTCACGACGGCGCGCCTCCACAGACCGGTCGAGAAGTTCGTAGAGTACCTCGAGGAGGAGATGAAGGTGAGCGTGAGCATCGTCTCCATGGGAGAGGAGAGGACGGCGACCCACCAAAGGGCCGCGCAGTGAGCGGGGCTCCGAAACAAGACTTTCATAGCCATCAAGCCAGCGGGACCGTCATGTCGAGGAGGCCAAGAGGGCAAAGGGCCGCGACGAAGGTCGCGGTCAAGCCTGCCCTCCTCTTCGGCGCGCCCATCAAGAGGGTCGAGGACAGGAAGTTCCTCACAGGCAAGGCGAGATACGCAGACGACATCAAGCTCCCCGGAATGCTGAGCGCCGTCTTCGTGAGGAGCCCCCACGCCCACGCCCGGGTCCTCAAGGTGGACACCTCTCAGGCAGCGAGCAGCCCGGGCGTCGCTGCGATATTGACCGGAGCCGACCTCGAGGGCAAAGTCAAACCCCTCCTCGAACCGGCGGGTGAAGGGGAGGAAGGCGAATGGGGCGCCAACACCGCAGGGACGACGTGGAAGGTGCTGGCCACGGACACGGTGAACTTTGTAGGCGAGGCGGTCGCGGTCGTCGTGGCGGAGGACGCCTACGCGGCAGAGGACGGGGCAGAGCTCGTCCAGGTAGACTACGAACCCCTGCCAGCCGTCGTTGATCCGGAGAAGGCGATCAGCCCCAGGTCTCTCAAGGTCCATGACTACCTCGAGAGCAACGTCGCCTCTCACGTCTCATTCGAGGCAGGGGACGTCGACAAGGCGTTCAAGAGGGCCGACGAGGTCGTGAAGGTCAAGCTCTACAACCAGCGTCTCTCTCCCGCTCCGATGGAGCCAAGGGGCATCGTGGCCCAGTTCGACGAGGGGACGGGAGTCTTGACCGTCTATCTCTCCACGCAGGACCCCCACGGCGCGAGAGACGAGCTCGCAGACAACCTCTCCGTCCCAAGGGACAAGGTCAGGCTCATCGCACCCGACGTCGGCGGAGCCTTTGGTGGCAAGGCGGGCATCTACACGGAAGACCCTGTCGTATGCTACGCGGCGATGGTCACGAAGCGCCCGGTGAAGTGGACGGAGTCGAGGAGGGAGAACCTGGTCACCATGAAGCAAGGGAGAGGCCAGGTGCAGTTCGCCGAGCTCGCGCTCTCGAGGGAGGGCAAGATCCTTGGACTTAAGGTCAGGTTGATACAGGACGGCGGGGCCTACGGCGGCGAGGCAGCACTTGCCGAGATAACGCTGAAGATGTGCCCCGGTGTCTACGACATCCGAAACTACAAGGCCGAGGCGGACGTCGTGATCACCAACAAGGTCCCGCAGGGGGCCTATCGCGGGGCTGGAAGGCCCGAGGCATCTTATCTCATCGAGCGCGCGATCAACATCGCGTCCTCTAAAATGAAGCTCGACCCGGTCAAGGTGAGGCGGCTCAACTACATCCCGAAGGACAGGTTCCCGTATCACAGCGCGGGCGACCATGATTATGACAGCGGGGACTACGGCGCGAACCTTGCGAAGGCGCTCAAGCTCTCAGGCTACGACGGCCTCGTGAGAGAGCGAGCCCGAGCAAGGGCGGAAGGGAGGCTCGTGGGCATAGGGCTGGCCACATGGATCGAGGTCTCCTCCTTCGGCCCGGATTGGCCTCAGGCCGCCTCGATGACCGTCACCGAAGAAGGGCGTGTCCTGGTGAACCTCGGGGGTCACTCCCACGGCCAAGGCCACGCGACGGCTTTCGCACAGGTGGTAGCAGACGAGCTCGGGGTCTCCATCGACGACGTGGCGATCCAGGACGGGGACACCGCGATGCTGCCGTGGAGCAGCCTCACAGCGGGGAGCAGGTCTGCCGCGCTCTCTGGGAGTGCGGCCCTCGTCTGCGCGCGCAAGATACGGGAGAAGATGTCGGTCATCGCCTCCTACCAGATGAAGTCCCGCTCAGGCTCGGGGATGGTCTTCAGCAAGGGGACGATCTACAGAGAGGACCAGCCCTCGAAGAAGCTAAAGTTCGCCGACGTCGCGAGCGCCGCCTATGGGACGTGGGGCATCCCGCCGGGGATGGAGCCCACCCTCTTCGCTTACAGCGTCTACGTGCCGAAGAACAACGCATACCCCTTCGGCACCCACGTGGCGCTCGTCGAGGTCGACCGGGGCTCGGGACTGGTCAAGGTTCTGAAGTATTTCGCGGTCGACGACGGTGCCAAGGTGATCAACCCCCTCATCGTCGAGGGGCAGCTCCACGGGGGCATCGTCCAGGGTATCGGGCAGGCATTGACAGAGAGGGTGGAGTTCAACGAGGACGGTCAGCCGCTCACCACGACCTTCTCCGACTACCTCATCCCGTCTGCCGACATGTTCCCCGAGATGGTCCTGGACAGGACCGAGACGCCCACCTCCGCGAACCTCCTCGGCGTCAAAGGGCTGGGCGAGGCGGGGACGATCGCCGCGACCCCCACGATAATGAACGCCGTCGAGGATGCGCTCTCGGACTTTCACGTGGTCGTGGACAGGATGCCGGCCTCGCCGGACTACGTCAAGTCCTTGATGGTCCGCGGGGCCGCCTAGGCTGAGAGCTTTTCCTTCAGCGACGCGATGATCTCGGTCACGTACTTTTGAGCGGCGGCGTCCATCAGCCTTGAGCCGACGCTCGCCATCAGGCCGGCTATCTTGGCGTCCGCTGCCCACTTTACCACCGTTCCCTTCCCTGTGGGGGAATCCTCCGTCGTGAACGAGGTGTCCAGCTCGACGGAGCTGCTGAGGCCGTTGCCCTTCGCGTGCATCTTGACGGAGTTCGGCGGGTTCCTCTCCGTTATCGCCATCTTGACGTCCATCATCCCTCTGATGAACGATATCCCCACCTTCGCCTTTAGCGAGAAATTGTTCGCGTCGATCACCTTGACGTCCTGCACGTCCGGGAAGATGGACGTGACCTTCATCGGCTCTGTCACGAAATCGTAGACCTTCTGCCTCTCTGTAGGGAACTCGAATGACCCGTCGAAGTGCATTGATGCCCGCCTCCCCGGCGCCCATAAATCCCTTTGCGCATTCGACTGTGATATTACTTCGTCAGCTCGTCAATCGCGCATGGGCGAATAAAATTGGCTCTCGCATACAAGAGAATGAGAGGCGTTGAACACAGCGCATTGCCGGCTAAATATCGGCCGCCAATATCGTCCCGTGAGGGGCAGGCGCGGATGGAAGGCCCGAGAGGCCAGGGCCATGAGGCGTCGCGGCCTCGCCTCCGTCTACGGGTTCATCATGATCTATCTGCTGGTCATCGCGTCCCTCCAGGCCCTGTCTCTCACGCTATCGTCTGGAGAGAGCGCGGAGGCGGCGGCGCAGCAGGCTGCACAGGTGCAGCAGTCGCGGTCGCTCGAGCACCTGAAGGTGAGCCTCTCGCAGGGCGGGAACGTGACGATAGTGAACGACGGCCTCATCACCTCCGTCGCCACTCTCCTGCTCATCCAGGAGAAGACCGGCTCCAGGACGCTGAGCGTGGGCGCCTCGCTCCCCGTGGGCGCGACCACCCTCGTCCAAGTGGGGCCCTCTCCAACGTCGGTCGCCGTGGTGACCAAGCTGGGCGACGTCTTCCCGGCCTCTGTGGGAGGCTCCTCCCAGCCAAGCGGCGTCCTGAAGACCTTGGTGTCCGTGGTGGGAGGCCCGGGGGTGGACGCCCAGCTCTACCAGAACCCGAGCGACCCTACGCGCTATTTCTTGAGCGCGGGGACCGCGGCCAGCGCCTTCTCTTCGCAGACCGGGCTCAAGCAGTGGTCCTTCGACGCCGGACAAGGGGAGGTCACGGACGTCCTGCCCTTGACGGGAGGGACGGTCTACGTCTCGGACGGCTACTACGGCGACATCTTCACGTCGAACCTCTACAGGCTCAGCTCCTCAGGGTCCGTCACCTCGACCTACTCGATGAGGCTGCTTAGGCTCTACACCACCATCGAGGTCCAGTACCCGAACAACGGCCAGCCGCCATACCCCGTCGGCCTCCAACCGGTTCAGAAGGGTGCCGACTCGCTGTACGCCTACTACGACGGCTGGTTCCTCTCGTCGACATGACCCTCCCCGACCACGCTCCCCTCGGACGGCTACGACCTCGCCGCGTCCGATGCGAACCAGTTCTACGTCTACCAGGCGGCCTCCAACCCCGGAGGGTTCGGATGCTCCAACCCCAGGGGGAACGAGGTGACAGTCTACGCCTACTCCGCGACCGCGCAAGGGGTGATCAGCCCCTGGGCCTCGACTGCGTTCCTGAACGTGTGCAACCTCTACCCCGACGACCTCCTCGCGTCATCTGCCGGGTCGGGCCTCTTCGCGGCTGTATTCTCCGAGACCTACTGGTCCCAGCCTAACTACTACGGAGGACCGTACCAGGGCTCCAACCCGTTCCTCGCCGTCTTCTCCGCGTCCTCGGGGAGCGTGCTCAGAGACGGGAACCTCGACTCGAACGGCTACACCAGCCTTGCCACAGACGGGGCGCACATCTTCCTCTCCATCCCCTCCACGGACCAGATAGAGGTGCTCAGCGCGTCTGGAAGCGGGGGTGGGGCGTTCTACAACGTAGGGATGCCGGCAGCGAGCCTGGTCTGGGCCTACGGCTCGCTCTTCGCGCTATCCGAGAACCGGATCCAGGTGTATTCTTCCTCCATGGCCTTGGAGAAGACAATCGTCTTCTCCCCCTTGACATTCTACTCGACTTCGAACTCAAAGCAAATGGAGCCGCAGATGGTGCAGCCCTCCTTCCTCGTGCTCAACTCGACGAGCTACGTCGCCCTGCTCCGGAACTCCACGGGCTACGGGAGCCTGGTCCAGGGGGCGTACTCTCCTTGATGGGGAGACGGCCGTCTTACTGCTTGAAGACCCACCTCAGGTCGGGCGGGTCTTTCCTTGACTTTACCTTCTCGTTGAGCGCGTGCGCGATGAGGGGCAGAGCCAGCGTCGCGTCACAGTATACGACGCTCCTCTTCGAGTCCGCGGCGATCTTCCCCCAGCTTATCGCCTCTTCCAGCGTGCACCCCGAGAGCCCTCCCCACTGCGGCGAGTCTGTGGTGATCTGGATCGCATAGTCGTGCGGCGTCTCCACTTCACCTCCCTCCGCGAGGGACTTGATTATCGTCGCTAGCTGGATCGTGTCCTTGGGGACGCCGCCGCCGATGTAGACGACTCCCGTCTTCTTCGTCCTCTCCGCGATCTGCCCCAGCTCCTCCATGTCCTGCGTCTGGTCGAGCCTGATGAGCTTGCCTTCCCTCTTGAGGAGGCTCAGCGCGACGCCGTAGCCGCTGTCGATCAGTCCCGGGCTGTAGACGGGCACGTTGTATCTCCACGCCGCGGCCGTTATGCTCCTGATGCCCTTTTCCCACTGGTACTTGCCGAACCTGTTCAGGAACTCCCTCGTTGAGTACACACGCTTCGCGTCCAGGGTCGAAGCGAACTTCTTGATCAAACCCTCCAATTCGCGGTAGTCGTACTCGTCGGCGTAGATATCGTAGAACCTGTCTATCTTGGCGTCGAGTAGCTCTTCGTCGTTCGCCATCCATGTCCCCTGGTAGTAGTTGTGGCCCATCGCCTCGAATATGTCCTCCGAGACGTTGGCACCCGTGCTCACCAGCACGTCGATGTACCTGTTCTCTATGAGCCACCTCACTATCTTCCACTGACCCGTAGTGCTCATGGAACCCGCGTAGCCCATGAAGATCGTAAGTCCCTCGGCCCTGACCATCTCCGCCCAGATGCGCGCCGCCTCGCCCAGCCTCTTGCCCTGGAACCCGGTCTGGCTCATGGCGTCCAAGAGCTCGGAGACGCTCTTCGGCGTCACCTCTATGGCCTTCTCGGGGTTCAGCAGATATTTCTTGGATTTCTTCCTGGCGGCTCTGGCTTCGCTACTTTGTCCCACGACTTCGCACCGGCGGGAACCCGCTTTAAGGACTATTCAGGGTCGCATGGGCGATTAAATACTGTTACAAGCTGCGTTTGGGTGAAACACGGAGGGGAGCCACTAATCCTCAGAGTCGAAGCCTCGAAGCTAGGTCATGAACTCATGACATAGCGGAACCAGCACTACTTGACGGTGACAGACTTCGCGAGGTTCCTCGGATGGTCCGGGTCGTGCTTCCTCTCGGTGGCCATCGAGTACGCCAAGAGCTGGAGGGGGATGACCTCCAGCACCGGTGCGATGCTCCCGTTGGACGGTGGGATCCTCACAAAGTGCTTGAAGACGGGGTGGTTCCTTTGGCCCACGCCGATGATCTCCGCCCCCCTCGCCGCGAGCTCCTGCGCGTTGGAGATCGTGTCCTCGTATCCCGGACCAGATGGCGCGATCACCACAACCGGGGTGCCCTTCTCGATGAGGGCGAGCGTGCCGTGCTTGAGCTCGCTCGCAGGCATCCCCTCGGCGTGGATGTACGAGAGCTCCTTGAGCTTGAGCGCCCCCTCCTGCGCCACGGGGTAGTTCCCGCCCCTCGCGATGAAGTAAAAGTCGGGCCTGTCGCTGTATTCCCGGGCCAGCTTCTTCATGAGCTTCTCCGTCTCTAGCGCCTTCTCCACGAGGCCCTGCAGCTTCCTCCTGTCGCCTATCGTGTCCTTCCCCATCATCTCGTCCAGGATCAGGTTCCCCAGCATGACCTGCGCCGTGAAGCTCTTCGTCGCCGCTACACCGACCTCGGGGCCGCAGTTCAAGAGGAGCGTCTCGTCGCTCTGCCTTGCGAGCGACGAGCCCGCCGCGTTCACCAGGGCGACCACGCCTCCCACATTGTGCTTCCTCGCCATCTTCACCGCCTCGAGGACGTCCGCCGTCTCTCCGCTCTGGCTCAGCGCGACGACAAGTGTCCCCTCGTCGATGAAAGGGAGCTCCCTCTCGAACTCTCCCGATATGACGACCTCGCACCTCATCTTCGCCTCAGCGGCGAGCCTTAGCCGCAGGAGGAGCGCCGCGTGGTAAGAAGACCCGGCCGCCGTGAAGACCACCGACCTCGCTCTCTTGATCCTCTCCGCGACCGCCCTCACCTTCTCGGGCTCCTGAGAGAGCGCGCTCTGGACCGTCCTTGGCTGCTCGTTGATCTCTTTCAGAGTGTAGTGCGTGTAGTTCGCCTTTGAGAGGCTCCCAAGCTCCCACGCCACCTGGGTCGCCCCCTTGGGCTTCGACGGGATCTCCTTCCCGTTGATCCCAAAAACCCGGAGCCCCTCCGGCGTGAGCTCGACCACCTCCCTGTTGTCGAGGAAGACCGCCCTATCTGTCCTCTCCAAGAACGCGAGCACGTCGCTCGCGAGGAACTTGGTCCTCTCGCCCATCCCGACGACCAGCGGCGCGTCGTACCTGGCCCCGGTCAGGAGCTGAGGCCTGTCCTTGAAGAGAGCGACGAACGCGAACTGGCCCTTCATCACCCTCGCCGCAGCGAGCGTCGCCTTGAGCGGGTCGCCGAGCTTCGCGTATTCCTCCTCGATTAGGTGCGGGATCACCTCGCTGTCTGTCTCGCTTGCGAACTTGTGGCCCCTTGACTGCAACTGCTTCTTGAGCGTAAGGTAGTTCCCGATTATCCCATTGTGGACGACCGCGACCTCGCCCTTGCAGGACATCTGCGGATGCGCGTTCCTCTGGGACACCCCGCCGTGAGTGGCCCACCTCGTGTGGGCGATGCCGGCCTTCCCGTGAAGGCTGACCACGTCGTATCTCTTCTGGAGCTGCTCGACGCGCCCCACGTCCTTTCTGACTGTGATCGTGCCTCGCCCGTTGAGCAGTGCGACCCCTGCGGAGTCGTAGCCCCTGTACTCCTCTCTCTTCAGGCCCTGAAGAAGGAGCGGCGCCACCTCTTCTTCTGAAGACACAGCCGCGATGATGCCACACATGAGTCTGCTGGAAGAGCCGCCCGCTCTAGCGACGTAATAAGCAGCCCTTGCTCCCCGAGACCAGTATGCCGAGATGGCTGTGCATGGTGGTCGCAAGCCCCGACCCGTTGTTACAAGACCATGCATATTTCTTTAATAATAGTCAAACCCCCGCCGAGTCGCATGCGCCAACAGAAGGTGCTCGTCGACCCCCATCTGCGCAGCGGGCGCGCGAAGCGGGTTCTCACGGATACGGACCCGTCGGGCTTCTTCCCTGCGGCCGCCGGACTAGGGCACAAGATCCTCCGCCATCTCGCGAAGGGGCCGAACTACCCTTCGAACATCGCCAGGGAGCTCAAGCTCTACCACCAGGCGGTCTACTACCACATGAAGAGGCTGGAGGAGGCGGGCCTCGTGGAGCGGACCACCCAGAAGACCGTGAGGGGCGGCAAGGCGCAGCTCTACTCTCTGGCCGCCGACGGCTACGCCGTCGAGTTCGACACCAAAGGCGAGGAGTTCGGTCCTCCGTCGACCTTGTCCCGCTCCGGGAGGCTGGGGAGGTTCCTCAAGGAGTTCATCTCCGAGGACTCGCAGCTCGACGGCTGGATAGTGGTCGGCTCCCCTGAAGCCCACGGCCCCAACCGGACGCAGGGGAGGGACGCCCACTACGCGGTGCAGCTCGGCTTCGCACTGGGGCAATACGTCAAGCTCCCCAAGGTCTTCCCCGTGAAGCTGGACGTGGACCTCAAGGCCGAGAAGCTACAGGGCTCCAACCTGCTCGTCGTCGGCGGCCCTCGCACGAACGTCATCTCCGGCGAGCTCAACTCATACATGCCCATCCGCTTCACGGAGGAGGGTTTCTTCGGGGCG
This sequence comes from uncultured archaeon, assembly GCA_963799775.1. Classification (GTDB taxonomy): domain Archaea; phylum Thermoproteota; class Nitrososphaeria; order Nitrososphaerales; family Gagatemarchaeaceae; genus Gagatemarchaeum. The sequence goes on along the minus strand of CAWCYD010000003.1, from coordinate 1,014,832 downwards.
CTGGTGGACCCGGCGGGCCGCAAATACCTCTCGGAGTTCGACTCGGTCCTGGCCAAGATCAGGAACCCGTGGGACCCGTCGAAGGTGTGCGTCGTCGCCGCCGGCCTCTCGGGCGCCGCGACGAAGGCGGCGATAATAGGGCTCACCAACATGGCAGACCACGTGCTGGAGGGTTACACTGAGCAGGGCGGGGACTTCGCCGTCGTGCTCCACGGCCTCGACATGGACGGGGACGGGAAGGTCGACAGCGTCGAGATCCTATAGAAGCGCAAAAAGTTAGGTTCCGTCAACATCCCGCGTTCCTGCGGATGCCAACTGATTCGCATCAACTCTGAAGCTAGGCTCATCGTTGTTCCTGTTCGTCGTTTCATTTGCGAACCCGTTAGCGCTGAACCTCAGCGCTCCCTTTGCCAAGATGTTCCGTGCTGCATTTACATCTCGGTCAACTCTTGTTTGACATTGGGGACAGTACAAGGTGCGGTGCTCATTCGGGATTGTCCTTTTCCCACATATCGAGCACTTCGAAGTCGTCCCCCATGAGGCGATGTAAGTCACAGGAATTCCCTCCCACCTCGCCTTATACTCAATCTGCCTTTGAAGCTCATGGAAGCTCCACGAGTTCATCCGCCATCTAAGGGTCATCCCGTTTCCTGAACTCCTCCCGTAAAGTCTCCTAATTCCCTTGAGGTTCTCCATGACTATCCCGAATTTCCGTGCTTTGGCCATTTTGACTATTGAGCTTGAGACGTTGTTAAGAATCCAGCCGACTCTGTTTCGTTGAAGGGCACCGTATTTTTGAAGAAGGCGCCGTCTTATTCTCTGGTCGATACGATATAGATGGGCTGTTACCATTCTGTAGGTCGACTTGATTTGAGTCGCTTGAGACAGGTCGAACGCTTGAACTTTTCCATTGCTAGAGGCAATGGTAACATTATCGAGGTTACTGTCAATGCCTATGAGTCCTTCCGGTTCGATGGGCTCGGCGAGTTTCGCGTAGCTTATGCTCAGTCGAGTCGGCGTGAGTGTGACGGATCGGAGTGACATACCTGCTATCATCTTGAGTGTGTGAGAATTGAGAACAACGAATACAAATTGATGTGGCCTCACGGTCAATCTAAGTTGATTTCCGAGGACTCTGAAAGCATAACAGTCGACGGGGCAAGGCTTTTTCGCGTGTGGAAGCTTAGAATTCGGGTTTTTCCTGAGGGACTTGCGGTGGTTTCTGAGAATTCCTGCGGCCTTCGAGATGGCTGTGAGTCTGTAGCACGCGGGCACGTCGTACCTGGAAAGCCGGTGATATGCTCGCGACCCCAGCGACCTCATTGAGGTTACGTTTTCCCTGGTTCCGATTGCGATGCATTCGTTTATCATCTGGCGAAAAGCTTCAAGGGCATCGAGGATCTCCTGCGGCGGGCCCCATCCCTGTGCCACGCATTTCAGGACGAGCATATACGAGGAATCGGACTCGGCTATTAAGCACCCATGACTTGGAAACGAGGGTTCATGAAGGCAATTCTTATAATGTGACCGCTGGGGGCTGAAATTGGAAATTGTCGGCTTCCCAAGCTTCCGAGTTCAGGTACCTGGTCAGGGTGAAAGGAAAGGACCTGGACGGACGGAAGAAGGCTGTAGCGGCCCTCGCTGACCTGAAGGGCGTGGGTTACAACTTTGCGCAGGCCATCGCGAGGGGGGCAGGTATCGACCCAAAGATGAGGTTCGGATCATTGTCAGAGGCCCAGATCAAAGACATAGAGCGGGTACTCTCGGACACGTCGTCACTAAACGTCCCGCAGTGGGCATTCAACAGGAGGAGGGGCCCTGACACCGGACTGACGAAGCAGCTAATCGGCTCAGACCTCGACCTTGCGAACAGGGAGGACGTCGAGAGGGAGCGGAACATCCAGAGCTGGAGAGGAGTCAGGCACTCGTTAGGGTTAAAGGTGCGCGGGCAGAGGACGAGGACCACCGGCAGGAAGGGCAAGACAGTCGGCGTCCGCAAGTCCGCGCTCCAAGCGGCAGCAGCAGCGGCGGCCAAGCCTGCTGAAGAGAAGAAGTAGAGGGAGATAAAGAGACTAGTTGGGCGATCCGAAAAAGCCGAGGAAGTCGTTCTCGAGACCGAAGAACCCGTGGCGCAGTGAGCAGCTCGCCCAGGAGCTCTACCTTCTCGGGACCTACGGCCTAAGGAACAAGAGAGAGCTGTGGAAGACCCAAGGAGAGCTCAGCAACATCAGAAAGCAGGCCAGGCACCTTCTCGCCGCGTCTGCCGAGGTGCGCGCCAAGGACGGAAAGAAGCTCCTGGACAGCCTGAGCAGGAGGGGACTCGTGGCCGAGGGTGTCGCGCTCGACGACGTGCTGAACCTCAGCGTCGAGGACCTGCTGGGAAGGAGGCTGCAGACCCTGGTCTACAAGAAGGGGGCCGCGGTATCGCCGCTCCAGGCCCGCCAATTGATAGTCCATGGCCACGTCAAGATAGGCAGCAGGACGGTGGACATTCCAGGTTATCACGTCACAGCGCAAGAGGAGGGCTCGATGCAGGTCGTCGGCGGGATAGGGACGCCAAAGGCTCCTGCCCCGGCACAAGTCGAAGCCCCGGCTGCCTCCCCGGCGCCAGAGGCAGTGGCACCCCAGGTGGCAGCGGCCGCGCCCGCATGATTTGGTGATCTAGATGGGAGTCCCAGAAGAAGAGCTCGAGGTAGACGAGAAGGAGCCAAAGACCGAAGAGGCCTCTGCCGAGGGAGCGGAGGAGGTCGAAGAGGAGGAAGAGATCTCTTCGAGCGGGACGACAGGACAGATCACCCCGTCTCTCGACGAAGACGAGTCCCTGAAGGAGAAATGGGCCGTCGTCCACATCTACAGCAGCTACAACAACACGATCGTGCATATCACCGACCTCACTGGGGCGGAGACGATATCGTTCTCATCCGGCGGGAGGCACGTCAAGGCTGACAGGTTCGAGGCGTCTCCGTACGCGGCGATGCGCTCCGCCTCAGCTGCCTCCGACGTGGCCAAGGGCAAGGGGATCACGGCCGTCCACATCAAGGTGAGAGCCGTCGGCGGCACAGGCCCGAGGACGCCGGGTCATGGTGCTCAAGCTGCGATTAGGGCGATCGCAAGGTCGGGCTTCAGGATAGGGCGCATCGAGGACGCGACCCCTATCCCTCACGACACCACAAGGAAGAAGGGTGGAAGGCGGGGCCGCAGAGCCTAGCCCCGCAGAAGAGGCTCTTTTCTTTCTCAGCGCTTCGCGCGTCGGGCGGCTCTCTTGGTCGCCCGCTTGGCCTTGTGCGCTTGTCTTCGAGTGACCGGCTCGAACAAGCCGACCATATTGCCTTCGGGGTCGACGCCGATGTATGACCAGCCAAAACCTGGAACCTCCATCTTCCCCACGGCCTGCTTCCCGCCCGCGCTCGTGAACGTTGTGATGGCCTCGTCGATCCTGTCGACAGCGATGTAGTTCCTCGGCGCCTCCATGTCCATCTGCTTCTTGTACATCCCTCCCCCGACGCTCCTGTTCCTCGGGCCGGTGGTGATCATCCAGTAGTCCATCTCGCCCATCGGCATCTTCTTGAACTTCCAGCCGAAGACGTCGGCGTAGAACTTGCTCAGAGTTTCCACGTCCTTCGCGGGGATCTCGAAGTGTGTTATCGTCTTGACAACCATGGCGTTTGCGTGGGCTGCCTGATATTTAGCGGTTGAATATAGGATGTATAGGGTCGGTAGGCGCCGCCATGTTCCCAATAGCGCGATTCTGCCCTGTCAAGAGCGCTTTGGTCCTCAAAGGCTTTTAAACCCCAGAAAATTCTTCGGCTTTCCCGTTCAAGGTAGCAAGTGATATCAAGGAATTGCCAGCGCCCAAGGTAAAGGTATTGCAAGAGAGCGACGAGACGATCTCCCTCCAGCTCGAGGGTGTCGACCGTAGCTACGCGAATGCTGTGAGGCGCTTCTGCATCTCCGAGGTCCCGTCGATGGCGATCGACGACATCGTGATACTCGAGAACTCGTCCGTCCTCTACGACGAGATACTCGCCCACAGGCTGGGCATGATCCCGCTGAAGACAGACCTCGAGAGGTATGTCCTCCCAGAAAAATGCGACTGCGGAACCCCGCTGGGGTGCCAAAAGTGCAGGGTCATCTTGGTCCTGGACGCGACAGCCAAGGACAAGCTGAGGACCGTCGTCTCGGGGGCCCTGGTCTCTGAGGACAGGGACATCAGCCCCATCAGCCCCAACATCCCGATAGTCAAGCTCGCCGTAGGCCAGTCAGTAAAGCTAGAGGCGTACGCCCGCCTGGGCAGGGGCAAGGAGCACGCAAAGTGGCAGCCCGCCACAGCCTCGGTCCTCCTTGAGGGCAAGGGCGAAGGGGTCTACGTGCTCAAGGTCGAGTCCAGCGGCACCCTGCCAGCGAAGGAGATCGTCACGAGGTCTATCGAGAAGGTGGAGGAGAAGCTGAGGGAGCTGCAGAAGGAAGTGGAGGAGAAGGCCGCAGAATGACAGCCTTGAAGATCAGAAAGTCCGACAAGATGCTCAGGAGCGCGATAGTCCTCCTTGAGCGCAAGGGGCGCAACGGGAAGGCTGGGATATGGAAGGAAGCAGCGAGACACCTGGCCTCTGGGGCTGTGACCTGGCCCGAGGTCAACGTAGGGCACCTGTCACGCGTCGGAGAAGCCGCCGCCGTGCTCGTCCCCGGAAAAGTTCATCGGCGCTGGGAACGTCGACAAGAAGATCAACGTCGGCGCCTTCTCGTTCTCCGCGTCAGCCAGGATGAAGATAGAGGCGGCGGGCGGCAGGGCCTTCACGATCGAAGAGTTCGTAAAGAAATACCCCGAAGGGAGCGGCGTGGCACTTGTCAGCTAAGGCAAAGGCGACGAAGGAGCCCAAGGCCGCCCCCGCACCCAAGGCAAAGCCGGAGGCTCCAACGAAGGAGCAAAAGCCGGAGCGGGCCGGTGATGGCACGCTCTACATCGACGCCACCGGGCACGTCGCCGGAAGGCTCTGCTCGGTCGTGGCCTCGGAGATAATCAGAGGGAAGCGGATAGTCGTGCTAAACGCGGAGAAGGCAGTCCTCTCAGGGAACCGCGACTCTGTGATGGACCAGTGGAAGCAGAAGCTCGAGCTAGGGAGCAAGGTCAACCCCATGTACGGCCCCTTCCACCCAAGGCGGCCGGACAACATCCTCTGGAGGATGGTCCGAGGCATGGTCCCGAAAGAGAAGGCCAAGGGCACGGAGGGCCTGAAGCGCCTCCGCGTCTACATGGGCGTGCCCCAAAAATACTCGGGGGTCTCGATGTCAAAGGTCGACCAGGCGATGGCGACCAGGCCCCTCCCAATGTACGTCACGATCGCCGAGCTCTCGCACAACATAGGATGGAACGGTTGATCCCCGCATGGTGACACAGACAAAGCCGGCAACAAGGCCAAAGCTCTACCCGGGCGCCAGGAAGACCTCCAGGGCGACCGCGGCCCTCATCCTCGGCAAGGGGAGGATCAGGGTCAACGGGGTGCCGCTCGAGCTCTATCAGCCCGAGGTCGCCCGGCTCCACATGTTGGCCCCCGTGACCATCGTCGGCGAGCTCAGGGACAAGTTCGACGTCGAAGTCAGCGTCGCCGGAGGCGGGTTCATGAGCCAAGCGGACGCCGCGGCGATGGCGATCGCGCGGGCCTACATCGACCAGGTGAAGGGCGCCAGCCTGAGAGAAAGGATGGCCGCCTACAATAAATACCTCCTAGCCGGCGATCCAAGACAGACCGAGCCCAAGAAGTTCGGCGGACCAGGAGCAAGACGAAGACGCCAAAAGTCATACAGGTGATTCGATAACAAAATGATGATACCAATCCGCTGCTTCACTTGCGGCAAGCTCATCGGCGACAAGTTCGCAGACTTTGAGTCCAAGGTCAAGTCCGGCGAAGACCCCGGCAAGGCCCTCGACGACCTGAAGATCAAGCGCTATTGCTGCCGGAGGATGCTCATCTCCTCCGTCGACCTGATTGACCAAGTGCTCCCATACTACGCCCAAAAGAACCCAGCCCCATAGCAGGGCGAGCCGTAGCGAGCGCACCCTTCGAGAGTGAGCAGGCACCGGATGCTCATCCAAGACCTCAAAGTGAGGGTCTGCTTCAACGGGCGCGGAGACCCTGGAATCGAAGCGGACGTGATCGTAGACGGGAAGATGGGGCGCGCACTCTCCCCTTCGGGCGCCAGCCGTGGCACCAACGAGGCCGTCCCCTTCGTGGACGACGACCCTGACAAGACCGTCTCCGGGTTCAAGAGGAACGCCAGCAAGATAATCGGCCTCGATGCTGCAGACTCGGAGGGCATCGCAAAGGCGCTCCGCAGGATGGACGGGACGAAGAACTTCTCCAAGATAGGCGGCTCTCTCGCATACGCGGTCAGCGTCGCGGCTTCGCAGGCCGAGGCGAGGGCGCGCGGGGTCCCGATGTGCCGGGTCATAGACAGCGCCTCAGGCGCCCTGCCTTTCCCGCTGGGGAACGTCATCGGGGGCGGGAAGCACGCCAGCGACCTCTCGCCGGCGTTCCAGGAGATACTGGTGGTCCCTCTGGGGGCCAGGAGCGTCCGCGAGGCGATAGAGCTCAACATCAAGGTCCACAGGGGGGTCGGGAAGACCCTCTCGAAGATGCTGAACTATCCCGTGGGCAAGGGCGACGAAGGGGGCTGGAGCCCGGGGATCACCGACGTGGAGGCGATGGGCGTCGTCTCCCGGGTGGCCGCCGAGGTCGAGGACGAGACGGGAAGGAAGGTGAGGGTCGGGGTGGACGTCGCCGCAGACAGCCTCCACGACGAGAAGAAGGGCGGCTACTACTACAGGACCACGAAGAAGACGCTCACCAGGGAGGAGCAGATCGTCTTCATCTCCGAGCTCTGCGACAGATACGACCTCCTCTACGTCGAGGGCCCTCTCTACGAGGACGACTTCGAGGGGTATGCCGAGCTCCACGCAGGGCTCGAGGGGACTCTGATCACGGGCGACGACCTCTACACCACCGACATCGAGCGCCTCAGGACGGGCGCGGCGAAGAAGAGCACGAACGGGGTGATCATGAAGGTCAACCAGATAGGGACTCTCTGGGAGGCCCAGCAGTTCTCCGACCTCGCGAGGAAGACTGGCCACGTGGTCGCGGCCTCCCATCGCTCGGGCGACAACGAGGGCGGGCACCTCGCTCACTTTGCGGTCGGTTTCGGCTGCGGCTTGATGAAGTCGGGCGTGATGGGGGGCGAGAGGACCTCGAAGCTCAACGAGCTGATCAGGATAGGGGAGGAGCTTGGCACGAGCCAAAAGATGGCCGTGGTCCGCCCGTAGACCCCCAACGCTTAAATGAGGTTCGAAAAGATGGCGAAAAGCTCGTTGGCAGCTAATGGCGAACCTCATGTCTGAAGACGGAGACGACAGCGGCTCGGAAGAGAAGCTCATCTTCCCCCAGCTGTCCGAGAAGGCGCTGCTGGCGACAGGGATCAGGATAGGCACCCAGGTGAGGACGAAGAGCATGGAGCAGTTCACCACCAGGCCCAGGCCTGACGGTCTCCACCTCCTCGACTACTCAAAGACGCTCCACAGGATCGACGTGGCGGGCAAGTTCATCTCTTTCGTGGGCCCGCAGAACGTGGTCGTCTACACCAGCCGAGACTACGGCAAGGTCCCGGTCGAAAAGTTCTGCGAGCTGACAAAAGCCATCGCGGTCACAGGGCGTTTCATGCCCGGGACGCTGACAAACCCCCTCTTCCCCGGACACCTCGACGTCGACCTGATAGTCGTGGCCGACCCCGCTTCGGACACGCAGGCGATAGTCGAGGCGGCCAACATGGGCACGCCTGTGATCGCCATCTGCGACACGGACAACATCACGGACGACGTCGACCTCGTCATCCCGGGGAACAACAGGGGCAGGAGTGCCCTGGCGACGATATTCTACCTCCTCACAAGGTCGGTCCTCACCCACTCCTCGCTGCTCACCGGCGACCAGCCGCTAAAGTACACGATCGACGACTTTGAGACCAAGATAACAGAGTCCGAGATGGAAGAAGAGGAAGAGGAAAGGCCAAGGCGCCACGACCGCTACTGAGAGCCAGTCACGCTTATTTCGTCGAGACAAGGGAGAGGGCGAGCATATGCCGCAGAAGGCGGTCTGCGAGGCCCCCGGGAAGGTCATAATCTCTGGTGAGCACTTCGTCGTCCACGGGGCGACCGCAATCGCCGCGGCCATCGAGAGAAAGGTGAGGGTCGAGGCCACGAAGAGCGACCGGCTCGAGGTGCGCTCGAAGCTCAGAGAGGAAGGGGCCCTCGCGCCGGCGAAGAAGGTCGTCGAGTCTCTCTACGAGAGGAACGGGGCCAAGCCGCGCGTCGCCCTCTCGATCGATTCCGGCCTCGCCGCGGGTGCGGGCCTCGGCTCTTCGGCCGCCACGATGGTAGCCGTCGCCGGGGCCGTGAGCGCTCTCGAAGGATGGGGGCTCGACGCCGCCGGTCTCGCGGAGGCCGCGGCCGCTGGCGAGAAGCACGTGCACGGCAACCCATCGGGCATCGACGCGATGACCTCTGCGCTGGGCGGCGTGGTCTTGTTCAGGAGGGGCGAGAGACCGCGCGCCGTACAGCCTGCCTCGCCGCTGACGCTCATGGTCGCCTTCTCCGGCAAGAAGCGGAACACGGGCAGGCTCGTAGCCAAGGTGAGCGAGATGAAGACGACCTATCCCTCCTTGTTCGCGAGCCTTTGCGAGAGCGCGACGCTCGTCTCCGAGCTGTGCGCCACGGCGCTCGAGAAGGGCGACAGGGCGACGCTCGGGTCACTGATGACCTACAGCCATGCCGTTCTCACGCGGGCAGGCGCGTCCAACAAGACCTTGGACCAGCTCGTCGAGCTCTGCCTTAGCTCTGGATGCCTGGGTGCCAAGCTGACCGGCGCTGGAGGAGGGGGCAGCGTCATCGCCGTCCCGCCCGCTGAGGAGTCAGAAGCTCAGGCTGCCGCCAAGAAGGTCGCCAAGGGAGGCTACGAGGTGTTCTTCACGAAGATCCCTGTCTCGGGGGCGAGGTCGTGGTCAGAGTGACGCGGCCAATCGTCGTCAAGCTAGGCGGCTCCGTCATCACGGACAAGGAGGTCGCTTTCTCCTACAAGGAGGTGGTCGTGCGGACGCTCGGCAAGGCGATGGCGGCCTCGGGGCTGCCGATCGTGATAGTCCACGGCGGAGGGTCGTTCGGCCACACGGTGGCGCGGGAATACGGGCTATCGTCGAGAAGGTCGACCAAATCGCCCAGGGGCGTGAGCGAGACCCGGGACGCGATGCTCAAGCTCGACGCGAAGGTCTCCGCCTCTCTCCTCTCGGCGGGCATGCACCCCTATCCCTTCTCGCCGTTCACCCTTCTCGACAGAGAGGGCGAGGGAGGCAGGGCGTTCCTGGAGAATCTGCTGGACGCAGGCGCGACGCCGATTACGTTTGGAGACGTCGTCCACGACGGTAGAGGCTTCAGGATAATCTCAAGCGACACGATGTGCGTCGAGCTGGCGCAGCTGCTGGGTGCGGAGAGATGCGTGATGGCCATGGACGTCCCGGGGGTGCTGGACCGGAAAGGCGAGGTCATCAAGGTGCTCAGGGAGGGAGAGGCCGACCTCAGGTGGAAGAAGGGCACCGACGCGACAGGTGGGGTCTCCTTCAAGGTCGCCGAGGCGATGAGGATGGCCGCGTCAGGGACCGAGGTCCGCCTCGTCTCGGGCCTGACGCCCTCTGAATTCTCTAAAGCCTTAAACGGGGTGGCGTTCAGCGGAACCTCGGTAAAGGTACCTCACGATGTCTCCATCGGGTAGAGGACTCGCCTTGCGTGACCTTGTGAGCGCCACATCTCAACGAACCTGGAGGCAATCACGACAATGACCATGCAGACTGAGAAGATGCTCTCTGAGATGACGAGGATCAAGTCGTCCGTCGACAAGCTGATCATGGACGACTTCCTCCCAAAGTCGAGCCCGATCAAAGAGGTGAACCTCCTCTACAAGATGCTCAGGGACTATCCCGCGAGGCCGGCGAAGGGGATGCGGGCGCTGATGTGCGTGGAGGCCTGCAAGGCGTTCGGCGGGAAGGAGGAGGACGTCCTGATAACAGCGGCCTGCATCGAGATCTTCCAGCACTGGATCCTCATCCACGACGACATCGAGGACTCCTCGGAGATGAGGAGGGGCTCGCCGGCGCTGCACAAGAAATACGACTGGCGCCTCGCGCTCAACGCAGGTGACGGGCTGCACGCCCTGATGTGGGGCGCGCTCCTCAGGAACAGGAGGAGGCTCACCGACGAGAAGACGCTCAGGGTGATGGACGAGTTCTACAACATGGTGAGCAAGACGACCGAAGGCCAGCACATCGAGCTGGGCTGGGTGGTGAGCGACAGGTGGGACCTTACCGAGGAAGACTACGTCACGATGTGCACGAGCAAGACCTCTTGGTACACGGTCATAGGCCCCATGCGCCTCGGCGGCGTGATAGGCGGGGCTGACAATGGGTCGATGAAGCTGATCGTGGAGGCCGGGAAGAAGCTGGGGGTCGGGTTCCAGATACACGACGACATACTCAACCTCTCAGGCGACCAGACCAAGTACGGGAAGGAGATCGGCGACGACCTCCTTGAGGGGAAGAGGACGCTCGTCCTCATCCGCCTGCTCTCGCTCTGCACCGACGCGGAGAGGCAGAAGATCAAGGCGGTCTTCAAGCTGCCGCGCGACCAGAGGAAGAAGGAGGCCGCGGTCGTCATGGACCTGATCCAGAAGTACGACGCGATCGGCTACGCGAGGCGCATGTCCTCGCGCCTCGTCAACGAAGCAAGGGCGATGCTGAGCGAGGTGAAATGGAAGGAGGGGCGGGAGGCCGCCGAGGCCGTGGACTGCCTGGACGCGGTCGCCAGGTTCGCCGTCGAGCGCGACTGGTGACATCATCCCAGCGTCCGCACTGGAGCAAGAAAAGTCCAGCGTGGGCGCTTATTATCCAGGGCCACTCTAGGGGCCCGCAGGCCCGAGATGGTTTGGCAAAGCGAAGAGTGACCGCGAGTCCCGAGAAGGAGAACAAGGCGGTCGTGCGCCAGTACTTCAAGTACATCATGTCGGGCAAGCCGAAGGAAGCGATAGTCCTCTTCGCTCCCGGCGCCAGGCACCACAACCCCTACCTCCCGCCGGGGATGGAAGCGGTCCTCTCGTCGATGGCGGAGGCCCAGCGAGGGGACACCACCTTGCCCAGCGACGGCGTCTTCAAGATCGCCGACGCGATAGCCGAGGGCAACAGCGTCGTCGTCTACACCACCCTCGTCTCCGCGTCCGACAAGTCCAAGGGCATGAGGCAGGTCCACATCTTCAAGCTCAAGGGCGGCAAGATAGCAGAGTACTGGGACGTGACGCAGGCGGCACCCGAAGGGGCGCCCAACGCCCCCAACATGTGGTAAGCGGGACCGACGAGCCGGAACCCAACTTCAGAACTATATATCCAGACCCGAGGAGACCCGCAGAAGCGTCTTCCACATGGTCACGACCCTCGACGAGCAGCAGCTCAAGGCCGTGGAAATGCACGCGCTCCTGAACTCGGTGTCCCACGCTGGCAAGGCCGAGGTCGGCGCGGTCGTCGGCAAGATGATGGGAGCCTTCCCGGAGCTGAGGAGCTCTGCAAAGGACGTCTCGAAGGCCGTGATCGAGAGGGTGAGGGAGATCAACTCGATGACTCTCGCCGCCCAGCAGCAGCTCCTCCAAGAGAAGTACCCTGAGGCCGTCGAGGCCACCGAGGAGAGGAAGGTCCAGCGGAAGAAGGATGAGGAGGCGAGGAGCACCCAGCTTCCACCGCTGCCAAACGCGGAGAAGGGGAAGGTCGTCCTCCGTCTCCCGCCCGAGCCCTCCGGATACATGACCATCGGGCACGCGATGGCGGGGATCATCAACGCGACCTACAGGGACATGTACGAGGGGGAGCTCTGGCTCAGGTTCGAAGACACCAACCCCAAGAAGGTGAAGAAGGCATACTACGAGTCGTTCAAGGACGGCTACAACTGGCTGGGGATAGTCTGGGACCACGAGAAGAGCGTCTCCTCGGACATGGAGCTCCTCTACTCGAACGCCAGGCGGCTCATCACGGAGGGGAACGCCTACTCGTGCTCCTGCCCCGCCGACCTAGTGAAGAAGCTGCGCTTCGAGGGCAAGGCCTGCGAGCACCGGGGCAGCTCCGTCAAGGAGAGCCTCGAGGTCTGGGAGGGGATGCTCTCGAGGAAGTTCAAGGAAGGCGAGTGGGTCATCAGGCTGAAGGGGGACATGTCGAACCTCGACCACTCCCTGAAGGGACCCGAACCTCCTAAGGGTGATCGACTACCCGCACCCCATGACCGGGACGCGCTACGTCGTCTGGCCCATCTACGACTTTGAGAACGTCGTCGAGGACGACCTCTGCAAGGTCACTCACGTCCTCCGGAGCTCCGAGTTCCACGTCGCACTCCAGGAGAGGCTCGAGGAGCATCCTCGGGTTCCCCCGGATCGTGGTCGAGCAGTTCTCCCGCTTCAACTTCAAGGGGCACCCCGTCTCCAAGCGGCTCCTCCGTCCTCTCGTGGAGACAAAGGTCGTGGAGGGGTGGGACGACCCGAGGATGCCGACGGTCGAGGGGGTGAGGCGCCGGGGCATTGTCCCCGAGGCGATACGCCAGTTCACGCTCCAGGTGGGATACGGAAAGTCCGAGCACGTCTTCGACTGGAGCCTCCTCTTCGCAGTGAACAGGAAGATACTCGACCCCATCTCGAAGAGGGTCTTCTTCGTCCCCGACCCGGTCAAGCTGAAGGTCGACAGGGCCCCGGCCCGCAAAGTATCCATCCCGTTCCACCCCACGGACGAGAAGCTGGGGAAGAGAGAGGTCTCCGTGGGGGCAGACCCGACCCTCTTCGTCCCCTCCAACGACCTCTCGACGCTCAAGGAAGGCGAGGTCTTCCGCCTCATGGACCTCTACAACGTCCGCTTGTCCGATGGCAAGGGGGCCGCGGAGTTCGCAGGAGACGAGAGGATCCAAGAGTCTAGGAAGGTCCAGTGGGTCGTCGACGACGAGTCGAAGGTCAGCGTGAAGGTGCTGGAGCCCTACGAGCTATACCTCGAGGACGAGAGCCTCAACCCGCACAGCCTCGTGGTCCGCAAGGGGGTCGCGGAGGCAGCGTTCGCCACGCTCCCCGTCGGGGAGATACTCCAGTTCCCCCGCTACGGGTTCGTGAGGGTGGACGCGCCGGGAAGATGCATCCTCGCCCATCCGTGATCGCCCGGGGGTCGGTTCCAGCGACTAAGCCTTAAGTATCGGACAAAAAGCCCCGGCCTGGGAGATTTTTGAAATATGACCCCGAAGCCTTACTTTGTAAAGTTCGAGACCCCGAAAGAGGTCTCTGAAGCAGCCTACGAGGTTCATCAGACAGGCCTCGAGAAGTGGAAAGGTCCGGAAAGGGACCAACGAGACCACCAAGGCGGTCGAGCGCGGCCTCGCCAAGCTCGTGATAATCGCCGAGGATGTCCAGCCCCCAGAGGTCGTCGCACACCTTCCGATAATCTGCGACGAGAGGAACATCCCCTACGTCTTCGTCTCCTCAAAGGACCAGATCGGCCCCGCGATAGGCATCGACGTCTCCACGGCCGCCGCGGCTGTGACGGAGGCAGGAGAGGGGCAGGCGATCCTCGACCAGGTCACCCAGGAGCTGGCGCGGGTCAGAAGCGCTGCCCAGGCCGCAGCACCAAAGGCGTGAGTCCTAGTTGAGCGGCGCCAGCAGCAGCAGGCAGAGCGCAGAGTCGATCACCCCTGCCGAGGTCGTCCAGATCGTGGGGCGAACCGGGGTCGCGGGCGAGATCACCCAGGTCAGAGTCAAGATCCTAGAGGGAAAGGAGAAGGGGCGCATCCTCACAAGGAACGTCAAAGGCCCCATCAGGCTCGCAGACATCCTGTTGTTGAGAGACACAGAGCGCGAGGCAAGAAAAATCAGGTAAGACGCGTCTTACTTTACTCGGGACGCGACTCAGAGTCTTCCTCATTCGGCTCACGAGTCCCCTTCGGCTTGTAAGCTCCGCTCTTCTTAGCCCATCGCTGAGCAGCCTCAAACGAAACGAGAAGCTTCTTCGTTTTTGCTATTTCGACTACGATTCTAGGAATCGACATGCCCTCTTTGGCGAGTCGCATGATGTCCACCCTAGCGTCTTCGGGCAGCCTTTCCTTCTTCTCCAGAGTTCTTGTAGTCGCCATCAACTCGTGTGATTGATACCGCACGGTCCGGAGATGGGGAGAGAAGATTGGAACTTGGAATGAATTTATCGCCTGCGATTTCGATAGGGAAACTGCCTCCCGGTTCCGAAATCCCCTAAGACCGAAAGTTGCAAGCAGCTTGATCATAAAATCCCAATCGGGTATGACCCAGAACTCGACGGTTTGACTTGCCACACTCACCGACCCGTCCGACTCGGCGATTCCATGAAGAAGACCGAGCCGAAAATCAATTGGGGCCTCATAGGCCCAATCCATCCGGACAGCATCGTACGTCGTGTGTTGACCATCGTTCAAGCCGAGTACCACGTTGAAGATCCAATCGATTAGAGGTGATGATTGGGATGTCCAAATGTAGAAGCCGTGCGGCTTGTCTTCTGGCTTGGGCAAGTCTGGACGTCTCTCCATCCGAAGACCGAGTTGGTGGGCCGAGCGGCTTGAGAACTCGCCTATAGCAACGTTGGTGTCATACTTCTTGCTCAAAGTGATGTTGACGTGCCTGTGACCCCGTCCTTGCTTAGGCTTGTGCGCGTCACCGATTAGCATGCCTAGGAAGAAGCCAAACAAATACTCTCTGCTGAAGGTTGGCGTTTCCGGTCCGAGCGGCGTTATCTGAGCCAAGACGCCTTGTACGTCACTCCATGATTCGATTTTCGTCGGGACTTGAACGAACTGGCCGATTGGATTGGCGTAGCCATGAGTACATTCGAGCGTAAGCCAGAGTCTGCCTTGCATTGGTGGCCCGAGCTCGACGAAGGCCTTCAGATAGTGTCCCAGTTTGGGCATTGCATCCATGTATGCCCACGCTTGAGATGTCCCGAGCCCGACTCCCATCTTCATTGGTCTCGGGTCAATCCCTCGCGCATAATCCTTGATTATTGATGCGAACTTGGAGTAGTTGTCGACGTCTCTCGGAAGTGGCTCGCACTCTTTCCAAAAGAACTTCGTAAATCCGAGGTCAGCCCCATTTTCCACCACATGTCGGACTATCTTGTCGTTGATTTCGTGAGGAGATGACCCCATGTGAGAGAAGCGCTCGAAGGTAATTAAGCGCCCAAGCGGTGCGGCCTGACCAGGTCAACATGCGCGCCGATATCGAGAGCCCCAAGCGCCCTCCCGCTCCCGAGACAAAGCTGATCCTCGTGGTCTGCGCCATCTTGTTCGTGATTGGAGTGGCACTGATCGAGTCTGCCTACCTGACTCCCCAAGCTTCGACGACTGGCTCGACCGGTGCTCAATCAACTTCGTCCGTCGCCAGTCTACCGACCGCCGAAGTACCCACGGTCGAGACCATCCCGTTGGGCTCCGCACCGTACGGGTCGTCCTTCGACCCGGTGAGCGGTGACGCGTTCGTCGCAGTCTCCAACGCAGATAGCGTCGCGGTCTTGGACAGCCAGGGTCATGTGCTCAACGAAATCCCTACGGGCGGCCCGGCCGACTTTCTGGCCTACAATGCGGCGAACGGGCTTCTCTACACCGCGCTCGTCGGCAACAACTCGGTCGCCCTCATCAACACGACCTCCGGCGAGGTCGTCTCCCACATCAGCGTCCCAACGAGCTCGGGCTGGATGGCCTATGACCCGGCGTCGAGGACGGTCTACTCCGTCGACAGAGAGGCGAACAGCGTCTACGTCATCTCGGGGACGACGGTCACCAAGACGATCTCTCTCACAGGCTTGCCCTTCGCCGTCGCCTACGACCCCTCCGACGGGGACATGTATGTCACGAACAACGACGGCGCGGTCTTCATCATCAACGGCACGAGCGGCGACCTTCTCAACACGCTCCAGCTTGGCGGGCCGAGCTCCAATCTCCTCGGGGTAGCGTTCGACCCGCACGACCAGAGCATGTACGTCACAAGCTACACGGACGGCACGGTCATAGTAGTCAACGGCTCCACGATCGTGAGGTCTCTGGGAGGGTTCAACGACCCGATCGGCATCGCGTCCGATGCCGCCGGCTCGACAGTGTACGTCGTCAACTCAGGGAACGCGACTGTCACCGAAGTATCTGCCTCTGGCTCTTCGAACGTACCCGTGGGGAACGACCCGAGAGAGGTCGTCTACGATTCCGCGGTCGGGGGTGCCCTTGTCACGAACTATGGCAACTCCACGGTCTCTCTCCTGCGCCCTTAGTCTCCTTCTTCCGCTCCTGCTAGTCCTCGCAATCTTTGCGGGCTCGCTGGGCTTCCTGCAGCGCGAGCCTTAGAAGAGAAGCTCGATGCCGTCTTTAGCTTTATATGGACATCCGAAGAGGCCTCGTTTCCAAATCAAGGAAACCCGGTGATACCTTGTCTTGTACACGCCTAAACGATGTCATTTCTGTGGGAAGGATGTGCACCTCGGCACGGGCATACTCCTGGTCATGAACGACGGGTCCTCGAAGAGTTTCTGCTCTAACAAGTGCAAGGTGAACGACCTCAAGCTGAAGAGGGACCGCGCAAGCTAAAGTGGGCTCGCAGAAAAACCACAGTCCGTTAGAATAGTTCGCCATGTCATCTCAACCTGACCCCAGCGAGAAGACGCTCATCGTCGTGAAGCCGGCCGCTGTCGCGAGAGGCCTGGTCGGCGAGATCCTTGGGAGGTTCGAGAAGAGGGGGATGAAGCTGGTCCAGGTGAAGTCCCAGACCATGAGCAAGGCCAAGGCGGAGGAGTTCTACAGCGTCCACAAGGAGAGGCCTTTCTTCGGT
Organism: uncultured archaeon; assembly: GCA_963799775.1. Taxonomy (GTDB): domain Archaea; phylum Thermoproteota; class Nitrososphaeria; order Nitrososphaerales; family Gagatemarchaeaceae; genus Gagatemarchaeum. The sequence goes on along the minus strand of CAWCYD010000003.1, from coordinate 997,898 downwards.
GAGCTCGTCGCGTCCTTCTCGGGCGGGATGACGGTGGGAGCCATCATCCAAGGCATGGACGCGGTCGCCACGGTGAGGAGGATGGTCGGGGCCACCAAGAGCTGGGAGGCTTCGCCTGGGACGATAAGGGGTGACCTCGCGATAGGCCTGACGGACAACGCAATCCACGCCTCCGACTCGAAAGAGTCGTTCGAGAGAGAGAGCAAGGCCTACTTCGGCTAGGTCCGCTTCATTCTTGACGGTTTCCTGACCGCTTGCTCCAAAATAGTTGAGTGGCGCCATCTTAGACGCGGGCAGGCATTCTCTGCTCGCCAATGGGTCAAATCTCGCGAGCATTCGCGCTTGAAAAGTCGGGCGATTACAAGAACGCCGTAAAGTCGTTGATGGGAATCCTGGACGACATCGAGGCTTCCTCGGAGTGGGAGAGCGTCGCAGAATGGATAGCCGACGACTATGAGAAGATGGGCGAGGACGCCAACGCAGGTCTCTGGTACGAGACCGCAGGACAGCTCACCCTCGCGTCAGACTCGTCTCCCGTGCCCCGCAAGGTCTCTCAGGCGCTCTTCTTCGTGCAGAGGGCCTCCGACTGCTACTCGAGGTGCGGCTCGGATGGAGAGATGGCGACGGCGAGGACGAGGGCGATAACACAGGTGTTGCAGAGGGCATGTCCACCCGCGTGAGGTTCTTCCGGTCGATAGCCCTGCGCCCCAGGCACAGGCGAAGAATAGGCACCTCCAGCAGCCTCTAGAGCAAGGGGCCGGCCCCTCCCCAGAGTTTCTGACGCGGGAGACAGGGTCGGGACGTCTAGCTCTTCGGCTCGGAACCGCCCAGGAAGAAGTTGCTGATCCTCTGGCGGAACTTCGTCGTGGCCGTCGTGTCTATCCGGAAGTAAAGGTCCAAATATTTCAAAGAATGTGGGAAGTTAGGCCCTCTTCCGACCCTCAACAAGGGCCTGTCGTTGCAGCTAGCCAGGACGGATTCGATGAACTTCTTGCTATCCGCAGGCGATTTGGTCACCGAGCATCGGAAGGAGAGTATCTCGCCGGTGTCGAAGTCCCTGGCCATCCACACCACTCCAGGAGTCTCGCTGTTAAGATAAGCAGCATTCTCCTCGATCGTCACCGTCCGGTCCTTCTTTGCGAGGGGAGCCATGGCGGCGATGACCGACTTGTAGGCGTCGTGGACCGCGACGTGGGAGATTCCACCCAATATCTTGGAAGCGTCCCTATACGTGTAGCCCGATGCGCACATCACCGCTGCGAGGACTTTCTTTTCGGTGGGGATCCGGCTCCGCTTGACGACATCCTTGTCCTTGACCCAGGTTGAGAGGTACTCGATGATTGTAGGTGATGCGGATGGGGCGGGACTAGTCAATCCACGTTAAGTTAGTCCGCTCGAGCGCCGAATATAAGCTTGACTAAGTTAATTTACGCCTTGTTCCGAGGAGGCCCGTTAACTTAACGTTAGAAAGATGTTAACTTATCAGAATTCATAACCTTTTTCTATAAAAATTTACATTAACAAGGCTACGATGGAAGTATCTAACGAAGGAATGGACTTCATAGAAGCCGAAAAAATCGCCGCAGTCATGCGGATGGCCAAACCCAACGTCACCGTAATAGGTGTCGGGGGAGCCGGAAGCAACATCATCTCCTGGATCAAGGAGAGAGGCATCACCGGCGGCAAACTCATAGCCGCCAACACAGACGCAGCACACCTGAGCATCACCAAGGCGGATCGCAGGATCCTCATGGGTGAGAAGCTCACGCACGGCCAGGGCGCCGGAGGGTACCCTCAGCGCGGTGCGGCAGCCACAAGGGAGTCGCTCGACGACTTCCAGAAAGAAACACAAAACAGCAACATCATCTTCCTTTGCGCAGGCCTCGGAGGGGGTACTGGCACAGGAGCGATCGAGGTGCTCTCCAAGGAACTCGCGAAGCAGGGCCGCCTAGTAATAGGCGTCGTGACTTTGCCGTTCTCTGTCGAGAGATACAGGTACGACAACGCGAAGAACGCTCTCAAGGTTCTCCGCCAGTACTGTGACACCGTCGTCGCAATCGACAACACCAAACTGTCCAAGGTCGCAGGCGACCTGCCACTGCAGCAGGCGCTGGGAGTTGCAAACGAGCTGGTAGGCCAGTTCGTCAAGGGCATCACCGAGACCATCACCACGGCCAGTCTCATCAACATCGACTACGCAGACCTCCGCGCCATATGTGAGCGCAAGGGTCTTGCAGCTATCGGTGTAGGCGAGGCCAAGGGGTCGGACAGGGTAGAGATCGCGATCAGGCAGGCCATCGAAGGGCAGCTACTTGACATCAGGGACGTGACCAAGTCTCAAGGGGCCCTCGTCCACGTGACAGGCGGCTCAGACGTGACACTCGAGGAGGTCACAAGGGCAGGCGAACTTGTAACAAAGTCGCTGCCTCCACGAGTAAGGATCGTCTGGGGCGCACGTGTGGACCCGACTCTCGAAGGACGAGTGAAGACGATGGTCATGCTCACTGGCGTGGAGAGCACCTTCCTCGCTCAGCAGCAAGAGTACAGCTTCTCACTGGGTCCGATCAAAATCGGTCCGAAGAGCTAAAGGCATCACAGCCTTTTCTCTTCACTCTTTTTTTATTTTTCACAGCCTAGCGCAAGCTGTTTCTGGCATCATCTCTCACAAGGGATAAGAGCACGGAAAGTTCGGCTTGAATTTGTTGAACCCGTCCTCTAGGGTCGCGGCGACCATCGCCGTCGCCCTGCTCGTCTCCTCATGTCTCTTTGCCAGGCCCGTCGGCGCCGCGACGGTGGTCGGAGGCACCACCCAGTGGACCTTCGCCTTTCCAGTGACCTTCAAATCCGTGGGGATATTCACGGCCGCCCAGGCGACGTTCCAGAACCACTTCAACTCGACCGTCCTGGGATTGGCCTTGCTGGTCCTCCACAACAACCTCGGTCAGTGCGTCTACATCACGACATCGACGATCAGCCTCACACCGGACCAGTACGGGACCGTCTACCTGGTGATCTCTGGCGTGAACCCGGGTCAATACAGCGCGACCATCTTCGTGATGTCCCAGGGAGGCGTCGCCATCTCGAACTCCACGACCATAGGCTATCCGTGAGCGGTGCCCCATCGGGCCGAGCAAGGGATAATTACTAGTGGGCTCGCTACATCCATGAATGCTGATTTCCGATGTCCCAGTCAGAACAAAAACTCCGACAACCAGTGGTCGTCGTGCTGGGGCACGTAGACAGCGGAAAATGCGTCAGCGGCGACACTCTAGTCCAGTTAGCTGACGGCCGCATCAGCACCGCGTCAAGTATCTTCGAGAAATTCAAGTCGGGAGATCCAATTCAGCGTCCCGATGGAGTCGCCTATGAGGCGACCGACCTGTTCCTTCTCTCCACTGCTCCAGAAGGCAAGACGGTACCCAAGCGAGCTACTCATGTGTGGAAGCTTCACGCTGAAAAGATGATTGAGGTCCAGACGAAAGCCGGGTACTCAGTAAAGTGTACTCCGGAGCACAAGTTCATGGTGATGTCAAAGGCTGGGAATCTAGGATACGTCGAGGCGGAGAAGCTCTCTCTTGGCGATCACCTGATCCTCCCCGTTCGCGTCGAAGTCATGCCGAAGGGCCTTCCCGCCGTTAAAGAATCGATTCTCTCGCGGCTCTCTGATGTCTTTCTTATCAAGGTCTCCGCGTCTTTGAACGATAAGATTCTGGCCTTTTCCAAGGGTCGCAGGGCGAAGGTCGGCGCACTGGTCGGAGACCCCCAGTTTCTCTTTCACTCAGACAAGGGATATTACCGAGCGAGCACTTTCAGGAAAGTAGTAGCACTCATGGGCCTTCCGCCTGCGAGGGCTTACGACGAGATTGACAGGATAAAATCCGCTTCACCTAAGAAGAGGGCGTCTCACAACTCAATATGGATATCGCTCCCCAAGGATGAGACCGGGTTCGAGGCGCTCACGTATCTCGTGGGTCTGCTTTATGGGGACGGGGTTGCCGAATCTGGTCACCTCGCGAACAACTCTCCCTATCTGATGGACCTTTATTTCCTAGGACTCGAGAAGGCGTTCGGCGTTCAAGCCAGCAAAGCCTGGAGGATGGACCTGCTACATCATCTCGCACAAAGGCGGTAAGTCGCTCCTCAGGTTCTTCGCAGAGGTCTTCGACTACCCCACCAAGGACAAGACGAGGACGCTTCACGTGCCGGAAATAATCGCAGGAATGCCCGATAACCTTGTCGCCAAATTCTTGCGAGGGTTCTTCGATGCTGAAGGCTTCGTGCAAGAAGGAAGGAACATCGGCGTCGGCTGCGAGAGCCCCCTCTTGATGAGGCAGCTCCCCATGCTCCTCTCGCGTTTCGGCTGCCTCGCCTACTTTGGCAAGCGTTCTCACCAGAGGGAGATCTTCATCAGCGGGAAGGACAACGTGAACTCCTTCCTCTCTCGGATTGGTTTCGGAGAGAAAGAGAAGATGCTTGCTGCAAGGATAAGAGGCGAGAGGGCCGAGACCAGCAGGATCTTCGACATCACCCCAATTTCAGGAGAGTTCCTCGCGGAGATCCGGAGGTCGCACCAGGTGAGCTGGGAAAACCACTTCCAGTGGAACACTCTCGAAGGGCTGAATCATATCAGCAGAGGTCTACTCAAGCGCCTCCCCGAGGTCGCTCCGACCTATCAGAATCCAGTCCTCCTCGAGACCGTCAACAACTACGCCAGCGTTCAGGTCTCGGGCCTCAAGGCGATTGAGGGCGGATGCGACGTCTTTGACTTCACGGTGGAAGACCACCATAATTTCTTGGCCAACGGTCTCATCATCCACAACACCTCCCTTCTGGACAAGATTCGGGGTACAGGCGTCCAGGCCCGAGAGGCGGGCGGGATCACCCAAGAGATTGGCGCTAGCTTCTTCCCGATGGAGACGCTCGAGGCCATATGCGGCTCGCTACTCCAAAAGACTGGAGCCCAGCTGAGGATCCCAGGCCTGCTCGTCATCGACACCCCTGGCCACGAGATCTTCTCCAACCTCCGGATGCGCGGCGGCTCGGCGGCAGACATCGCCATACTCGTCGTCGACGTCCAGAAGGGCCTTGAGAACCAGACCTTCGAGAGCATCGAGATCCTCAAGGACAGGCACGTCCCGTTCCTGGTGGCCCTCAACAAGGTGGACATGATCAAGGGGTGGAGGAAGGACACAGTGGCCGGCAAGGAGAGCATACCCCTCGCGGCCGCCCTGAAGCAGCAGCCTCCAGAGTGGAACGACGAGCTGGAGGAGAAGCTCTACAACGTCGTCGGGGGCCTCTCCCGCTCCGGGTTCCAGGCGGAGGCGTTCTACCGAATCAAGGACTTTCGGAAGCAGGTCTCGATAATCCCCGTCTCCGCGCGCTACGGCGTAGGGATACCGGAGCTCCTGGCGGTCTTGATAGGCCTCGCGCAGCAGTTCCTCACCGCCAAGCTCTCGCAAGGAGGCGCGAGCGTCTCGGGAGGTCCAAGGGGATAGTGCTCGAGCTCCAGGAGGAGGTCGGCATGGGGGAGACGGCGAACATAATCCTCACCGACGGGACGCTGCACGTCGGCGACAGGATAGTGGTGGTGAAGAGAGACGGCATCGCCGAGTCCAAGGTCAAGGCGCTGTTCATGCCAAAGGCCCTCGACGAGATGAAGGACCCTCGCGACAAGTTCACGGCCGTGGGCGAGGTCTACGCCGCGGCCGGCGTAAAGCTGGTAAGCCCCGACCTCGAAGGCGTGATCCCAGGGACAGCGGTGATGTCCTTCCAGGAAGACTCCGAGCTCCCAGCCCTCAGAGCCGAACTGGAGAAAGACCTCGGGACCCTCAGGCGCAGAAGCGACAACGTGGGGGTCATAGTCAAGGCAGGGAGCATCGGCGGCCTCGAGGCGATGCTCAAGATGCTCGAGGAGCGTAGCATCCCCGTCCGCCTGGCAGACATCGGGGACATCTCAAAGGCAGAGATAGTCGAGGCCCAGTCTGTGGCAGAACGCGACCCATACCTCGGGGCCATCATCGGCTTCGACGTCAAGGCTCCTCCCCGAGGCCAAGGAGAGCGCGGAGAAGGTCGAGATAATCACCTCTGAAGTGATCTACGACGCGGTGGAGGGCTACGTCCAGTGGACCGAGAGGAAGAAGGAGGAGGACCAGAAGAACGCCCTCCAGAACGTGACGATGCCCGCAAAGATCAAGGCACTCAAGGGGAACTTCTTCAGGAGGAACGACCCGGCCGTCTTTGGGGTCGAGATACTCGGGGGCCGGCTGCACGCCAAGGTGAGGCTCATGAACCAGGGCGGAGAGGAGATCGGGGTAGTGGAGCAGATACAGGAGAACGGGAAGAACATCCCGGAGGCAAGGAAGGGGATGCAGGTCGCGATCTCGGTGAAGGGCCCCACCTTGGGGAGGACGATTAAGGAGGACGAAGACCTCTACACGTACCCCACAAGCGCTGACGCGAAGATCCTGAAGGGCAAGTACGCGGCGACGCTCACGCCCGACGATCAGGAGTGCCCTCGAGGAGATTACCGCGATCCGTTCCGCCAAGGACCCGCTCTTCGGCTTCTAGAAATCGCCGACCTGCGGGCCCGGCTCTCGGTGCCGGAACGACACGCCTCGCGGTAGCGGCTTCGGCTGGTTTTCGAGCCGACGAAGACTATTCGCTTATTAAGATAGAGTCGAGGTGGGGTCTCCGAAAACATGGCCACGTTCAAGATCGTCCTGAGCGACACCAAGACGGGCAAGTCCGAGGTACTCGAGGCGAAGGACGCGACGGCCCAGCTCTTCATGGGAAGGAGGATAGGCGACACCGTCGACCTCAGCGTGGTGGGTCAGAACTACAAGGTCAAGATCACCGGAGGGAGCGACAAGGCGGGCTTCCCGATGCGCGCAGACATCCTGGGCAGCGGGAAAAGATACGTGCTCCTCACCGAGGGCGTGGGGTTCAGGAACTCCGTGAGCGGGGAGAAGAGGAGGAAGCTCGTGAGGGGAGGCCTCATCAACGACGAGGTCTATCAGCTCAATGCGATAAAGGTCGAATAGCGGAATCCCTCATCATCTTAAAATATACGCACAGTCGCCGTCAGAATTCTTCTGCTAATGGCCCAACAGCAAACCGCGACAGCCCCGCCCCCTGAAGCCCAGAGGCGCATCCCCAAGCAACCGGAGGTCAACGTAGGGACCGCAGGGCATGTAGACTCCGGTAAATGTCTCGACCCTTCCTCGTACGTTTTGGTCGACGGCGTGCCCACGACCGGATGGCAGTTGCTCCATAGGGCCAAGACTGAGGGTGTTTTGCTAAGTCAGGTCAACGGAGAGGAGGTATACCAGCTAACCTACAACAAAGTCCTAAGCCTCAATTCGGCTCTCGAGCCTGTCACCGCGTCTTCGTTACTCTTCGTCCAGCATTACAAGGGACATATGTTTTCCATCAAGGGAAAGTCAGGGAGAGAACTCCGCGTAACACCCGAGCATCCACTGCTAATCAACAGACAGGGGGTGCTCCAATGGGTCAAGGCGAAGGACATCAGATTGGGCGATTATGCCTCATTCGTTTCGAGGGTGCCACTTGGTGAGGAAGTTACTCTTCCTGACCCAATCCCCCATCTTCAAAAGTCATACAAGATAGTCTCTTGGACTGATTATCAATCAGTCAAGTCCGCCACATCGGACTTCACAGACTATGGCGCTCTCGGCGTAGACCGATTCGAGAACACAAGGATGATCTTGGGACTGAACAAGACTACCTTCATGCGACTCGCCAGGATTGATCCAAAGACATACGCCCGTATCGTGAGACAAGAGAAGGCGGCAAGTATCAGTCAAAGGGACAGAATAATCAAGGCATTCAAGAGCGGTTGCCCCATTACGCTAGGGCCGAATGAATTCCTCGCTGAGCAGATGCGCGGCAATAGAAGGATTATCCGAAGATTGGTGGAAATGTCACTTGACGATGAGATTGTAAAGTGGTTCGCATTTGTATGGTCAGAAGGTTCGAGCGACCCGCACAGAGTCGACATCACGCAGTCTGTCCAGCAAGGGATGCTCGCTGAATTCCTGAAGATCACTCAGGAAAGATTGAAGCAAGAGACCAGGTGCTACGACGACCGCTACGCTATCCACAACAAAGCGTTCGTCGACTATCTGAGTTCAAGATTCAACTTTGTCCCTGGAAACGAATCTGTCTGCGGAATGGCTGATTGGGTCTGCAAACTGCCGAGAAAACAAAAGGCGCTGTTCCTCCGATGGTTCTTCACTCTGGATGGAGAGTTCAACGACCACGGACAAATATGTGTGACGCAGCTCAATGACCACAACATAGCCATTATCGGCTACTTGCTTCATTCCTTTGGAATCGTCCCGAAGTTTGGAACGAAGTGGAGCCCAACGAAGAAGGGAAGGAAGGTCTACGGTCGCATAATCGTCTCAGGGAGAAAAGACCTCAGGGCATTCGCGGAAAGCATCGGGTTCGAAGATTCCAGGGTCCAAGACAGGTTACTCTCATATCTGAAGAGCATAAGGCTCGACTCGAAAGAGACCGACCGAAGTATCCCGATCAATGCGAAGGTGCTCCAAGTCTTGTTCAAAGAGAGCGGCGTCATGAGAGAAGCCTTCCCTAGGTTGCCTGCTCAGAAAGTCATGAAGGAGTCGGATTGGTACAAGGCGTATCAGGATGCAATCCGAAAGGGTCGCCTATCCCGGACAAAGCTCCTTCTAGTGATAAGGGCGGTCGAAGATCAGCTTCGAGACGTGGAATCTTCACAGTCCAGAATGGGGACTGACGGCGCCAAGCTGAGAGCTCATTCTTCCCTCATCGGAATGTCGCTCCAAGAGGTCAGCGGAGAGTTCGGACATAGCAGAAAGTGGCTGACCCGCATCTTACGATCGGGCTCGAGCAAGGAGCTCCTCATGGTAGCTAGGAAACTCAAGGGAGAAACAAGGGGAGTATTGCGCTACGGCAATCAGGCCCTTGAGCAGTTCAGAAGGCTGGCTTCGCCATCTCTGGAGTTCGATAGAATAGTCACTATCAGGGCGGAAGACCACGATGGTCCGGTGTTCGACATGACAGTACCGGACCACGCCAACTTTCTTGCAGGGAAGGGGGCTACAGTCTGCCACAACACCAGTCTTGTCCAGGCCATCACGGGCGTCTGGGCCAGCGCCCACAGCGAGGAGCTGAAGCGGGGAATCACGATAAAGGTCGGCTACGCGGACGCGGCCTTGTACAAGTGTCCTGTCACCCCTCCGCCCGAAGCCTACTCCACCTCCCCCGTCTGCCCGGTATGCGGGAAGGATACTCACTTTCTCAGGGCCATGAGCTTCGTCGACTGCCCCGGCCACGAGAGCCTCATGACCAACATGCTCGCCGGAGCGGCGCTCATGGACGGGGTGATCCTGGTCATCACCGCGAACGAGCCCGTCCCGATGCCTCAGACCCGTGAGCACATGCTCGCGCTCCAGATGCTCGGGATGAAGAAGATGGTCGTCGTCCAGAACAAGATAGACAGGGTCGACGCCGACGGCGCGAGGAAGAACTACGAGGCGATCAAGCAGTTCCTCGCCAACACCGTCGGGGCAGACGCGCCGGTCATCCCTGTCTCGGCGCAGAACAGGATAAACATCGACGCCCTGATCGAGGCGATAGAGGAGAACATCCCCACCCCGAAGCACGACATGAGCGCCGCCCCTAAGATGTATATCCTCAGGAGCTTCGACGTTAACAGGCCAGGGGCCGACGTAAAGTCGCTCGTGGGAGGGGTCCTTGGAGGCAGCCTTGTGAGCGGCGAGATAAGGGTCGGCGACGAGATAGAGATCTCCCCGGGCCTCGTCGAGGAGAGGAGCGGCAAGTACACGCCGATAAGCACCAAGGTGGCCAGCCTCGGGACGGGAGCAGGCATGACCGAGAAGGTGGGGCCTGGCGGCCTGATCGCTCTGGGGACCACGCTAGACCCGCGTCTCACAAAGGGAGACGTCCTCGTGGGCAACCTCGTAGGCAAGTCCGGTAGCCTGCCGCCGATCAGGACTCACATCACGCTCGACCTGCAGCTCTTCGACCAGGCCGTGGGCTCCTCCGCCCTGATCAAGGTGGACAAGGTCAAGGTCCAGGAGACATTGAGGCTCAACGTGGGGACCGCCTCCACGCTGGGGACGGTCACATCCGCCCGGGAGACAGTCGCCGAGCTTGACCTCAAGAAGCCCGTCGTCGCCGAGGAGGGAGCGCGCGTCGCTATCAGCAGGAGAATCGCAGAGAGGTGGCGCCTGATTGGGTCCGGCCTCATCAAGTAAGTCGGCAACCCACCGAGCTTCCGCTTTCACAAAGCCGCGAAAGACCGTCGTCTTCGACAGCAGCTTCCTCATCTCGGTCATGGAGCATCCGACACCTTGGCGAGAGGACATGCTCGAGAAGCTCGGCGCCTTCACACCTGTGGTGCTCGAGTCTGTCCGCGAGGAGTTGGAGCGGCTTGCGGCGACCAAGGTCAAGAAAGCAAGGTTCGCCTCGCTCGCACTGGAGCTCATCCGCGACGGATTCTTCTCCCTGCAGGACGATGGCGGCGGAAAGCCCGACGACGAGATCGTGTCCTTCGCGCTGAAGGAGGGCGCGGCTGCGGCCACCATCGACTCCGAGCTCGCCGAAAGGCTCCGGGCCTCTCACGTGAAGACCGTGGTCTCCCTCAGGGGAGGGCGCGTTTGGGCCTGAAGACGGATGGTTTCAGCCATTTCATGCTTCGTTTTCACTGAAGGGGCGAAAGCTAGTTTCCATGGAGGAGAACCCTGAAATTTCGGGGAAATCTTTTATTAGGGTTCCAAAAAGGCGCAACTCTCCCTAGGGTATATCATGTTTCAACTAGTCGAACTTGAAGATGTCGTGCGGGTGCCCCCAGACCGTTTCGGCGGGAACCTCGAGAACGTAGCGCTAGAGCTGCTCAAGCAAAAGTACGAGAGCACCATCAGCCCGGAGAACGGCTACCTCGTCCTTGTGACGAACGTCAAGGTCGACAAGATAGGGAAGATAATCCCGGGAGACGGGGCGACCTACCATAAGGTCAGGTTCCAGGTTCATCTCGTTCTTCCCGCTCAAGCAGGAGATAGTCGAGGGAGAGATAGTGGAGATCACAGACTTTGGGGCCTTCGTGAGGATAGGCCCCACGGACGCCCTCCTCCACCTGAGCCAGATAATGGACGACTACCTGACCAGCGACGTAAAGTCGGGAGTCATCACGGCCTCGCAGAGCAAGAGGACGCTCAAGGTCGGGAGCAAGGTCCGCGTGAGGATAACCGCGGTGAGCCTCGGGCACGGCATCTCGATGGGCAAGATAGGAGTGACCTGCAGGCAGCCGTTCCTAGGCGCCCTGGAATGGGTCGAGGAAGAGGTCCAGAAGGTCCAGAAGCAGGCGAAGGCCGCTGCAAGGGCCGCCTAGAGAAGTCTGAGGAGAGTCGAGATAGAGAATGGCGCGAGAGCAAGCATGCAGAAAGTGCCACATGCTCACCCACGACAAGGTCTGCCCCAACGACAAGTCGAACGAGCTGAGCAACGAGTGGTCCGGCCTGGTGATTGTGCTCGACGTAAACCACTCCAACGTGGCTCAGACCCTCGGCATAACGGTCCCCGGCCGTTACGCTCTCAAGGTAAGCTAGCGTCTTGAAGGCGGCCAGGGGCGGCAAGAAACCGACAAAGGGCGACCGCCTCCTCACGCCCGCTCTCCGCAGAAGACTGAAGCGGCCCCTCGGACGGCTGTTCCCCGCCGTCGACGTGAGGGGGGAGGAGTTCCTCGGCCTCGCCGCGCAGGCGAAGTTCGTGGTCACAGTGGGCGACAGGGTGACCGAGACCCTCCAGGAGACGATGGGCCGCTCCCCCGATGTGTTCGTGGTAGACGGCCTCGAGAGGAGGGCAGTGCGAGAGGTGCCCCAGATAGCGCACGCCTCCACCCTCAAGGCCAAGAACCCCGCGGGCCGGATCACGGGTGCCTCCCTCACGGTGATGAAAAAGGCCTTCGCGGGCCTGAAGCCGGCCATGGTCCTGATAGACGGGGAGGATGGACCTCCTCACGATCCCCGCGGTGATCGAGGCCCCGACCGGGGCCGTGGTCTTCTATGGGCAGCCTCTCGAGGGGGTGGTGGCCGTCGAGGTCAACGAGAGGTCCAAGGAGCGCGCGCGAGAGATCCTCCGGCAGATGTCTGTTTGATCTCAGGTCTCTCTCTCGTCGTCAACGTCGCTCTCTACCTCGTCGCCATCTCGATAACCCTGTTCTCCGGATACCTCACCTTCAGGCAGCGCCTGACCTCGTACCAGCTGATCCGGGACTTTCTGGTCGAGGTCTACATCGTCATCTTGTTCCTGATGCTGGCAGACCTTGCGAGGATCCTCACGGGAAGCCCCGCGCTCCTCTACGTCTACCCCCTCCTCCCCTTCGGCCTCGGCTTCCTAGAGTCGATCCTCCTCTTCTTGGCGGCGGTGGGGACGTATCTGAGGCCCAACGGGTCGACCTACTCCCTCCTGCTCTCCGACCTGCGCTCCCGTCCCAAGCACTTTGTCATGTTCCTGATCTTCGTCCTCGGGACGAGCAGCGCGGAGGCCTACCTGGCTTTCGTCAGGCCATTCTCCACCATCACGGCGCAGGACTTTGCCGGTGGGACGGTCCTTGCGGCCTCCTACTCCACGACCTTCGCGATCTCCGTGGGCCTCCTCTTCGTCCTCTTCCTCGTCTATCCCGTGGGGTTGCTCGCGGTCTCGGCCCGGAAGGTGCAGAACCCGCAGATGAGGCGCGCCCAGTACGGGCTGGCGATCGGCTGGGCCGGGAGCTCGGCGATCTACCTCATGTCAGCGGTCTCCCTCTACAACTTCGCGATCGACCTCACCGCCATCGCATACGTGATACTCAGCGTCTTCTTCGGGCTGATAGCCCGGAACTTTAGGAACGCCGCGATCTACTCCGGCTTCGTCAACCCTGCGACCCCGACGGCCTCGGGCGCGGGCGAGGCGTGGCGTCTGAGGCCCGCGCCACTGACGGAGACGTGATCCGTCTCGAGGACGGCGAGCTCACACTCATCGAGGTCGACACCTCGGCGAGATATGAAGCGTCTCTCGAGGCGTTGGTGAAGGACTTCCAAGCCGAGAAGCGGGGCGTATTCCTGATCTCGGGGAAGGGCAGCCGGCTCCATTCGGCCTTCTCCTCGGTCACTGGGGTCAAGCTTTACACGATGTCAGAGTCCGCCAGATACGTCTCGCCCTCCCCCACCAACCCCGACGAGGTCAACGTCCCGCTCTTCGACTCGGGGTACTTCTCGACGTGCTCGATAGGACGCTGTCCTCCACCACCGAGCCCACGGCCATAATCTTCGACAGCATATCGGACATGATGATCTTCTCCGGGTTCCCAGCGTGCTACAAGTTCCTGAAGGAGGCTGGCGAGGTGATAAGCGGGAGGCGCGTCATGGCGATCTTCATCCTCTTCTCGGGGGCGCACGACGACAAGAACGTCATCGCGATACGCGGCCTCTTCCCCTCGCAGCTTAGGGTGGGGCCTGAAGGGATATCAGTGGTGAGATAGACTCGAATCCGTGCTCTCGCGCCCGAAAGGGCTTTAATCACCCCTCCTTGCGGGTCGCTAGGAAAATCGCTTGCAGATATTAGAGAAGAAGGAGTCGAAGCTCCTGAAGAGGACCGACGTTGACGTCCTCTTCCCGGACAAGGCGGGAAGCATCTCGAGGAGGGACGCGGTCAACGAGGTCGCCCAGTCGATGAAGGTCGAGGAGAACAGGGTCGCCCTGCTCAAGCTCGCGTCGGGCTCGGGCAAGAGGGACGTGCTGGGCTCTTTCAGGATCTATGACTCCGACGCGGCGCTCAAGAGCGTCTCGCCGACCTACCTCAGGGAACGATTGATGACGAAGGAAGAGAGGGCCGCAGCCAAGGAGGCAAAGAAGAAGGCAGATCAGGCGGCCGTCCAGGCAAAGCAGCAAAAGGGAGCCAAGAAGAAGTAATTGTCCAAGGCACCTCCTCCGGCCCCACCACCAGCGGCCCCAGCGGCGCCGCCTCCAGCTCCGGGCGCAGAGCCTGCGGAGGCACCGAAGGTCCGGAAGGTCCGAAAGGAGCGAAAGCCCCGCGCAAACGTCCAGGTCTGGAAGCTCTACAAGGTCAGCGGGGAGACGGTCCAGAGGCTGAAGAAGGAGTGCCCGAGGTGCGGCAAGGGGTACTTCATGGCAGAGCACAAGGACAGGCTGTCCTGCGGCAACTGCGGCTACACGACTTTTAAGAATCCGAAGGTATAGTTCGGCCTCCGACAGTAGAGTTATTCATAACTTTACGATAAAAGATAATAATCGCGCTTCCGCCACTGCCGGGTGTTGCAGCCCCAAGGCAGGCGGTTTGCGGTAGGAAAGGACCTTCATGGCGATCGTGGCCATCCTAGTCTTCGTCTCAGTTGCCGCGGTCACGTTCGAGATCTCAGTTTCGCTGAGGAATCCACCGGCCGCCACAAGTCTCAACACGACTAGCACGCTCCCGGTCACTGAGAGCTCTTCCACTCTGGTGAAGACCACTTCAAACTCCAGCTCGTCGACCGCTGCGGCCTCAAACTCGACGACGGTGTCGACGAACTCTACTAGCACGTGCCCGGTATCGCCGTGTGACGTCCCTCAACTGGCGATCTTCAACGTGGTAGGGGACGTCGACGGCCCTGCTGACAACCGCCTCGCGACGAACGACACGAGCATCTTCGGTGACACGCTCTGGTTGGGAGGGACCCCGGGGAGCGACGTTCCTGTCCTCTTCCAGATAGGCTACAGCGCATGCGTGTCCTGCCCGGTCTTTGTCACGAACGTCACGGCCCTCACTCCCGGCTTCACTGTCGTCCAGGTGAGCCCTTCCCTCCCCATCATGGGCAACTACACCGCGGGGTTCGGCACTGGGTCGGTCCAGTGGACCTTCACGGTATACGTCCAGTCGCCCCCGACTGCCTACAACGGACAGCTTGTGCTGCTGGCCTATACCCGCTTTGAGTGATGGACGGGTCCAGGGTCTGTCTAGCGCGACTGCGCTTCGAGCGACTCCCTGACGACCTTTAGCATCTGAGGGGCGCTCAGGGGCCTGAAGGGGGTGATGTATTTCGTGCTCTTCGCCTTCGCGATGTTCTCGGGCCCGTTCGACTCCCCGTAACCCCTGAGGAACGCACCCGCCACCTTCTTCATCCCGACCTCCTTGAAGGAGAGCTTCGCCTGGTAGTAGAGGAAGGCCGCGATGTCCCAGCCCTGGTCCCCTCCCTCGCTCGCCTGCTCGAGGTCCGTGAAGCACAGCCCGCCGTCTTCTTGGATGATGATATTCGTCGCCTTCGAGTCCCCCAGCGCATACCCCGCCTTGTGGACCGCGGCCATCGCCTCGCCGAACCTCTCGACGAGCGCCGTGTCGTCAGACCTGCCCATCAGTATCCGCTGGACGATGTCCGAGAACCTCTCCCCCTCGACGAACTCCTTCGCAGAGGACCTTGTCGTCGAGGACCGCGCCCAGTATGGCCGGTGCCCTGACGTCCTTCGCCCTCAGCGCCAGGGTGGCGCTGTACTCCCTGTGCATCCTCGCCTGCGGGGAAGTGCTGAACTTGCGCGAGTGCGACCAGAAGTTCAGGAGGGTCCACTTCACGGAGCGGATGTCCGCGAAGTGCTTCAGGACGAACCTCGCCTCCTTCCCGTCCTCCCCCCTGAGCGTGAGGAGCTTCGCGGTCGAGTAAATCTCCCCGAGGTTCTTCTCCCTCTTCGTGTACTCCGCCATGCCTGCGATGCTCGCCAGCCTCTCGAGCATCATCTCCGTCTTCGGGACGGCGAACCCCTCTGCGAGCCCTATCAGCAGCTTCGGCTCCTCGAGCTCCGTCGGGGGGTCCGACTTCTCCTGCATCCTCTTGACCTTGGAGAGGGCCTCGTCCTTGAAGACGTTGATCCCTACGCGCCCCGCGTAGCCGTGGACCGCGTACTGCCTCACGCCCCTCGTCGTGAGGTTGAAGAGGGAGAGGACGCTCCCGAACGCCCTGCTCCTCAGCCCCTCGCCTAGAATCCTGATGACGGGGGCGCCCGCCCTCGGCTCGAACCTCAGCACCCCGCTCTTCTCGAGGGAGATTGCGGCCTCCGCGAACCCCTCGAGCGTGAACGCCTTGTTCTCCTCCCCCGACGGGCACGTGTATGTCTTGATGTAGCTGTAGAGGGCCGGCGGGTAGACTATCGCCCTCTTGTGGAGCTTGTTGAACAGGAAGTACTCGAGGGGGATGATGAGTCCGTGCGAGAACTCGCCTTGGACCGAGGCGATCTCGAGTATCTCCTCCGCGAGGACCCTCTTCTTCGACTCCACCTCCGCGCTCTTGATGAGGTCGCCGTTGAGGAGCGGCTCGTAGACGTTGAGGAGCCTGCCGGAGACGAACTCGCCCAGGTAGGCCCTGACGGCGTCCTTCTCGAGGAGTTCCGCCTCGACCACCAGGGCCGCCGCGGTGACGGGCTCGTGGACGTATTGGTATTTTATTCCGCCCCTGAACTTCTTCGCGACGACGATGAGGTCGTAGTCCGAGTCAGGCTTCGCATACCCCGCGACTTTCGAGCCGTAGGCGGCCACGGAGAGTGCCTTCCCGCTGCCGACGACCGAGTCAGCCACCTCGAGAAGCTGGCTGGTCTCTTCGGCCTTTAGCCGGTTGAGCATCATCGGCCAAATCACTTCCGGGGGCGCTTGCCCTGCGGCGGGGACGGCGCTTCCATCGCCCTGATCCTCTCGAGGAGGGAAGGGTCGAAGCTCGTCCTCGCGACCACGCCCATGTCCAGCCTGGCGACGTTGTCCTCCGTCGAGACGGTCTTCGTGGGCAGGCCCTTTGCTATCCAGCTCTTGCTGACCTTCTCGTCGAGCTTTGGGTCGGTGAGGTTGGGCGTGAACTTCTTGTCGATGAGCTTCGCCAGGGCCTTGTCGCCCGCGAAGACCTTCTTCGGGCTGATGAGCCTCTCCTCGTCGGCGTGCCCCGCCTCGAAGAGCGTGCTGACCCTCTCGTCGCTGAGGACGTCACCGCTGCTCAGCCTCCTCACGAGGTCCACGTAGTGGGTGAACTCGTGCCCCGCGACCGCCTCGATGGTCGGCTTGCCCCCGAAGAGGATGAGAGGTGCAGTGAACTGGACGATGATAGAGAGCCTCCCCTCGAAGGGGGCCGGGATGACCCTGGCGAAGAAAGCGCCCATGCTCCCGTACTCCACCGAGGTGAGAGCTAGCGGGAGGGTCGGGTCGACGTAGAACGGAGGATACTTGAGGCCTGTCGCCTTCTCGACGCGGCCTATCGCGCCAAAGAGATACGGGCCTCGGGCCTTCAGCTTCGTGACCAGAGCGGGCTTCAGCTTCCCCTGCGCGGCGAACTGGTCGACGACGACGAAGGGGTCTGCCACGTTCGCGCCGACCGGCTGTCCGACCTATAAATCGAGCGGGCGTCTTCAGCACTCCGACATCATTTACGAGATGTGTGACGTTGCAAGCGACAAGAAGAGCTTCATACCTGGCGGCAATTATAGTGGTTGCCTTGAGATCACCGAAAGAGCTGCATCACATGAAGGCGGAGGTTCAAGGATGACCCACCCAAGGGCGGTCCTCGGAGAAACCTGCGGATAAGATGGTACTTGAGATGAAGCTTCCGCAAGCCTTCCTCATCCTCGGTCTTGGCATCACCGGTTTGACGATAGTGGCACTGGAGTATACGGCATTCGAACTCTCAATCGGAAACACTCTTGACCTTTGGGGAGCCTTTGTGTTTCACTACCTCATCTACCCTTACTTCTTGTTTCCACCCGTCGCCTTTGTCTACTATTTTTGGAAAACGAGCCTGAAGCAGTGGAGCGGCAGACTATCTCTCGCCTTGCTCACCTTGGTCTACTACGTCTTCCCTTTTTTCTTCTTCTTCTTCGTAATAATCGGTGTTGTCGGATTGTCGCCCGGCTTTGATTTCTTCATCGAACTCTTCGCAATCTCACCTTCCCTGTGTCTCCTCACCGGTTGGGGCCTCGCGTACGCGGAGAAGACCAGATTGGAACCGATTTCACCCAAACTGCGAATCGTTCGCGATGCATGTCTGGGGGTCAACATAGCGCTTCCACTAGTCGCGATTCCTGTCCTGACCTCAGGTCAGTTGACGCAGCCGGGTCCAATCGGAGATGGCGCGTTCATATCGATTTCTTTCTTCTTTTTTTACGGCCTTTGGGTCGCACCTTTAGTCTTCTTCATCTATTTCTCCTCGAGTATCAGGTCGAGACGCAAGATGGTCATTCTCAGTCTCGTCGAGGCTCTAAGCTATGGGGCAATCAACGTCACCCTCATCCTGACAGGGGCTACTTTCTCGCTACCTCCATTCTTGACCGGATTATTCTTTGGGCTCGCGCCTATTCCAACCCTGATAATCGGATTCCTTTTTTCGCGCGCGGATTGGCAGTCCGCTACCGCTGATTGGCTATGACCTGGAAGTCCGAAGATTCGGACAGGATGTCAGGCCTTTATCTCTGGCGCGGGCGCGAGGTTGAAGCTGACCTCTGGCTGCCTCTCCGCGACCTCGACGAAGGTCTCCGAGTGCGTGACCCCGGGGATCCTGCCGATGACGTCCGACGTCATCTTGTGCAGCTCCTCGATGGTGCGGCCCCTCAGCGTGAGGAACGCGTCGAACCTCCCCGTCACCTCCGTCAGGTCCCTGGCCTGCGGGAGCTTCATCAGCTCGCCGATCGCCTGCTCCCTCTGCTTCGGGTCGAGGTTGAGCCCGACGACCACCCCCGCGGGCAGCCCGAGCTTGCTCTCGTTGATCTCCAAGGTGTAGCGCTGGATGATCCCCCTCCTGATGAGCCGCTTGATCCTGCTGTAGGTCACCGAGAGGTTGAGGCCCAGGTCGCTACTCAACTTGGGGATCGATATCGAGGCGTCCCTGTGAAGGGCCCCCAGTATCTTCATGTCAATCTCGTCTAGTCTCCCCAAATTGAAAACCTGTGTGAAATAATTTCATGATATATTTATCCTTGATGGAAATCTGATACGTGTTTTGTTATGTAAAAGCGTCCCCGGGGCCTGAATTGACCCTCTGGAGGCAGGCGCTAAATACACCCGGGCCTCGCATTCCTCGAAGTTTGAGCCCGCGGCGACGCGCCCTACCGATCCTCCTGCTCGCGTTGCTGCTCCTCTCGCCCTTCCCTTCCACCTACGCGGACACCACCACGTCGGCGGGATACTCCGCGATAAAGCACATCTTCATCATCGTCCAGGAGAACCACTCCTTCGACAACTACTTCGGCGCATATCCCGGGGTCAACGGGATATCGCACGCCGTCCCTCAGATCAATCCCAACGACTCGCAGCCCGTCGCTCCCTTCGAGCTGAACTCGGCCGTGCTCCCCAACTCGCCCACCCTTCTCTGCCACTTCTCCCAGTGCGCGCAGGCGGACTACGACAGCGGGAAGATGGACGGGTTCCTCACGAAGAACGGCGAGAACAGCAACATCACGATGGGATACTTCAACCCCGACCTCATCCCCTACTACTGGGACTACGCCTACCAGTACGTCCTCTTCGACAACTGGTTCACGCCCTACCTCGGTCCCAGCCTCCCGAACCACATCTACCTCCTCGCGGGGCAGGGCGGCGGCATAGTCAACAACAACATCAGCTACAAGTTCACCTTCCCGACGATAGTTAACGAGCTCGACGCCGCGAACGTCTCGTGGACCTACTACGCGGGCGACCACACCTTCGTCAACGGCTGGAACCCACTGCCCGCGGACATCCCATACCTGCAGACCCACCCGAAC
The DNA here is from genome assembly GCA_963799775.1 of uncultured archaeon. Taxonomy (GTDB): domain Archaea; phylum Thermoproteota; class Nitrososphaeria; order Nitrososphaerales; family Gagatemarchaeaceae; genus Gagatemarchaeum. The sequence goes on along the minus strand of CAWCYD010000003.1, from coordinate 978,114 downwards.
CTCCAGGGTCTCAAGGAGACCTACGACTTCCCGCTGGACATCGCGAAGCCCGGCTTCCCCTCCGTGGCTTGGCTCATGCCCGAGACAGACCAGACGAGCGAGCACCCGCCCTACAACGTGACCACTGGGGAGCTGAGCGTCGTCTCGGAGATAAACGACATCATGAACAGCCAGTACTGGTCCTCGAGCGCGATTATCCTCACTTGGGACGATTACGGGGGCTGGTATGACAACGCCGCTCCGCCCCAGGTCGACCAATACGGGTTCGGCTTCCGCGCGCCAGCCATGTTGATCTCGCCCTACGCCAAGCAAGGCATGATTGACCACACCCTGAGCGAGGACGCCTCCACCCTGAAGCTCATCGAGACCGTCTTCCACGTCCCGTCGATGGGGACGAGGGACGCAAAGGCGAGCGACCTGTTGGAGGCGTTTGACTTTTCCCAGGCGACGCGTCAGCCTCTCGTGCTACCCGGGCATTTCCTCCCGAACGAGTTCCCCCTCCAGTACGCAAACGGGACGGTGTTGGGGCCTCTGCCAAAGGGGGTCTCGGGCGAGTCTCTACAGTATTCGCCGCCGGGCCTAGTGGTCAGCGGGCTGGCGGTCGCTGGCGCCGCTTCTGTGGGCCTTGTGGTCGGCGGCTTTGTGCTGGTCCTCAGGAAGAAGACCCCCGTCTGAGCCGGGCCTCAGCGCTTCAAGTCCTGAAAGTCGTCGCTGGCCCTCCGGCGAAACGCCGCGACACCCGCCACGATGGCGCAGACCAGTATCCCTATCCCCGCTAGGACGTAGAGAACGGGGTCGCTCGCCCCGCCCAGCAGCTGGGGTGCGGTCGCTCCCCCAGCGCCCCCTCTCTGGTCCGTGGCCGTCACGGTGACGGTGGAAGCCGGTTCGGTCTGCGTCGTGGTAGTCGTCAGGGTCGTCCCGGGGACCGTGGTGGGGACCACCACCGACGCCGTGGATGTCGTCGTCGGGCCTTGCTGGGTGACGGTCTCGGTGGAGACGACTGTCGTGGTCTCATTCGAGAACTCGGTGCTCGTCACAGTGCGAGTGGACGGCTTGGAGCCCCCGTTGTCCGTGGTCGATGAAGAAGTCGAAGAAGAGGTCGTCGACGGGCTCGTCGTCGAGGAGGTCGTCGTGCTCGTCGTCGTGGCCGTGGTCGAGGTAGAGGTCGAGCTCGACGTCGAGCTGGCCGCCGAGGCGTCGATGACGAAGCCCGTGGATGCTGCGTCACCCTTGTTGTCGGTCACAGTGACGTTGTAGGCGCCCGCGGGGTCGCCGGGCACCGCGAAGTACTCGATGAAGACCCCCGAGGGGTTGGTCTGGCCATAGGTGTAGGGTGAGCCGCCCCAGTCAACTATGATTATCGCCGTCGGGGCGAACCCGCTCCCGTTGAGCTTCGCCTCGGTCCCCGCGATCCCGTGGGTCGGGGATATCGATACGGCCGCTGATGCCGCGGCGCCTGTCACGGGCCTCCCAAGGGCGACGAGGCACAGCGTCGCGAGCAGGACTATCGCCCACGACCAATTCCCATTCCGGAATCTACTCTGGAGCATCAAAGAGGCCAAAACATGATGGATAGTCAGCTAACATGAGTAGCCAGCGACGTTTACAGAGCCGTGCTCTGATAGAAACTTCCAGCACATGGCCTCATAGGTTTCTACCTGCGGGCAACCGGGGAACGCGACGGCCCGAGGCCTTATATCGCGAGAGCCGAGCGGTGCGCCAACATGGGCCCGGGCCGTGTGGCGTGGTGGCTGCCAATCGCGATCATGGCAGTCCTGAGCATGAGCTTTCTCTCTGCGGGCCTTCGCCCTGCCCACGCGTTCGCAACCAGCCAGAGCGCCTCGGTCGCGATAGGGGCGCCTGACCTCGCCTCGAGCGTCTACCCCTCGAACGCGCTCAAGGTCCCGAGCAACTTTGTATTCGACTCCTCGGGGAACCTCTGGGTCGCCGACTCTGGGAACAACAGGATTCTCGAGGAGCCCGCCTCCAGCGCCGGCGTCCCGACCCCCCTCCTCGTCCTGGGGCAGTCGAGCGTCACCACCGGCCTCCCGGAGATAACCCGCACGGGGATCTACAACCCCTCGGGCATGACCTTCGACTCCTCCGGGAACCTCTGGGTCGCCGACACGAGCAACAACAGGGTGCTCGAGTACCCCAAGCCCTTCTCCACGGGGGAGGCCGCGGCCACAGTCATCGGGCAGCTGATATTCACCTCATCCGTCTCGGCGATCTCCCCGACGGGCCTCGACACGCCCGGCGACGTCCTCTTCGACTCCGCGGGGAACCTCTGGGTAACGGACGGGAACAACAACAGGGTCCTCGAGTACGCCGCGCCCCTGAGCAGCGGGATGGCCGCGTCCCTCGTCCTCGGGCAGAGCTCCTTCACCTCTGACGCGTACAGCTCCTCGGCGAACGGCCTGCGCTATCCCACGTGGGCGACCTTCGACTCCTCCGGTGAGCCTCTGGGTCGCCGACAGCGGCAACAGCCGCGTCCTCGAGTACAAGGCCCCCTTCACGAGCGGGATGAACGCCTCTATCGCGCTGGGGCAGACCTCGCTCACCTCGGGCTCCTCCGGGACGACCAGCTCCAGCCTATACTTCCCCGACGGCCTCGCCTTCGACTCCTCCGGGGACCTCTGGGTCGCCGGCGCCGGAAACAACCGGGTGCTCGAGTTCACGGCGCCCTTCTCCACCGGGATGCAGGCCTCCGCGGTCCTTGGGCAGCAGAACTTCACGACAGGATCAACGAGCACTTCGCAGTCCGGGATGAACAACCCGAGCCAGGTCTCCTTCGGGCCTGGCGGCAACCTCTGGGTGGCCGACTCTTACAACAACAGGCTCCTGGAGTTCTCCCCTCCGTTCGCGAGCGGGTCGGGGGCGAACGAGGAGCTGGGACAGACCAGCTACGCGTCGAGCATCTACGGGGGCGCAGCCGCTCTCTACGCGCCAGAGTCCGTCGCCTTCGACTCCTCGGGCAACCTCTGGGCCGTGGACACCAACAACAACCGCGTCGTCGAGTACTCTCCGCCCTTGGCCACGGGGATGAGCGCCTCCATAGCCCTGGGACACTCCAACCTGACACGGAGCCAATCCGCGACGTCAGCTGCGGGCCTCGACCTGCCGTTCTACGTGACGTTCGACGCCTCCGGCGACCTTTGGGTGAGCGACTCTGGGAACAACAGGGCCCTGGAGTACGCCCCTCCCTTCACGACGGGGATGAGCGCCTCCCTCGTGCTGGGGCAGCTCACCCTCTCCACCGGCGCCGCGCAGACCACGCCCTCGGGCCTATACTACCCCGCGGGGCTCGCGTTCGACTCCTCCGGGAACCTCTGGGTCGCGGACGCCTTCAACAGCAGGATCCTCGAGTTCAAGGCCCCGTTCACCAGCGGGATGTCGGCGTCGCTGGTCTTGGGCCAGCTGAGCTTCGGGAGCTCGACCGCGGGCACGTCAGCCTCTGAGCTCGCCGCCCCAGTCGACCTCGCCTTCGACTCCTCTGGGAACCTCTGGGTGGCCGACGCCCTCAACAACCGCGTGCTCGTCTTCGCCCCGCCCTTCACGATAGGCGAGTCCGCCTCGCTCGTGATCGGGCAGTCCTTCTTCACGTCGAACGCCCGTGCGATCACGCAGACAGGGCTCGACACCCCCTCCTCGCTCGCCTTCGACCGCTCCGGCAACCTCTGGGTAGGGGACGAGGCCAACAACAGGGTCCTCGAGTTCGCAAAGCCGTTCTCCAACTCGATGTCGGCCTCGCTCGTCCTCGGCCAGTCGGGCTTTACTTCGAATGTGCCCACGACGAGCGCCACGGGGATGGCCAACCCTCTCGGGCTGGCCTTCGACGCTTCGGGGAACCTCTGGGTCGCGGACAACAGCAACAACAGGCTGCTCGAATACCAAGCAGGTGTAGGAGGGTCCACTTCGACTACGACCTCGGTGACCTCGAGCTCCACGTCGACGACCTCGTCCGGCTCGACCACCAGCACGACCTCGAGCACGGCGTCTAGCACGAGCGCATCGAGCAACAGCGGCACGGTCACCATCAGTGTGACGACGCCCACCTTCACAACGACCTCGACGTCAACATCGACCACCGCCGTCACGAGCTCCTCTTCGAGGACGACCTCGACAGTGCCCGAGTTCCCGCTAGGTGTCGCGCCGGTCCTGATTGTTACCCTCGTAGGGGCTGCCGCCGCGTCTGCCCTGCTCAAGCGCCGGGGTCCTCCCGGCTAGAGAGCTCCTCAGCTGGATCGTGTCTGTCCTTTATTTCGTCCGAGCGCTCTTTCTATCTCAGACTCTGCGTCGGCAATGGAATACTTGAGAGCGACGCTCCTCCTGCGAAGCTCGTCCATGAAGCTCCAGAGAGAGGCACGCTACTTTCGATGACTCTCGCCTGGATAAGGCGTCTGGGATTCCAGACGTTGGTGCTGCCGCATCCGGGAGAGGCTTTGGGACGTAATTAACCGCACCCTTGTTGGATAGCTGTCAAGGCTTTGAATTATGGGTCTGGGACCAGACTCCGTCACCGCGTTGAGAATCTGTTGCTACACCGCTGATTAAAAGGAGGCCTTTGCGTTCCATGGGGCGTTGGGCGAGCAGGAGGACAAGGACCATCATCGGCGCACCGTAGACGAGCTGAGGGGTCTCGTCAAATCCGTCAGGTCGGGAGAGTTCGAGTACGACGAGAGGCCGAGGAGATCGCTCGACTGGTCCTCCTACACGGAGGCGCAGGCATACGAGCTCGCGGACATGCTCTACAACATCACGAAACTGGTCGACGAGGCGGTCAACCGGATACCCGTCGAAGACCTGGAGAGGAAAGGGCGCGTTGGGAGGCCTCCCACCTACTCCCCTGGAGACGTCGCGAAGGTCCTCCTGATGCAGTCTTACTTCGGCGTCTCGAACCGGGTGGCCGCAGGGCTCGCGCTAGTCTTCAAGGAGAAGCTCCGCCTCGCCGATACGTTCTCCTACAAGACGATAGAGAGGGCGTACGACCCGGGCCCCGTCACCAAGATACTCCAGGAGGTCTTCAGGCTCACCAACGAGTACGGGAACGCGAACGAGGACACCTTCTCCTTCGACGGGACTGGCGAGCCCACGTCGACGAAGGTCAACTACGAGACGGTCCGTTCGGAGCAGAAGAGGAAGGAGGACGGTGATGACGACCCGACGGGTTCCTGGCCGTCGCCGTCGTCGTCGAGGAGGCAGCACGTGTTCCAGTACTCGGAGTCGTCGGTGGGCGTCCACACGAAGATCTTCGGAGGCTCCGTCTCGACAGATGGCTACTCGGTGGGCGAGCTCCTGATGTTCCCGTCGGTCCTCTCGCAGACGCGGATCAACTGCCCTGACATCAAGGAAGTGCTCGGTGATGGGCTCTACTCGACGAGGCCAGCATGCTCGATGGTCGCAGCAGCAGGTGCGAGGCCATACTTCTTCCCCAAGGTCAACTCGATCTACCTGAGCCACGGAGTCCCGTCCTGGAAGGAGATGATGCACTCGTTTGTCGAAGACACTCAACAGTGGCTAAGGCAGTACCACATGCGCTCGATATCGGAGACGGCCAACTCGATGGACAAGAGGAGGTTCCCGTGGAAGCTGAAGAAGAGGCTCGCTTGGAGGAAGGACGTGGAGTCGTTCCTGAGGAGGGACGTCCACAACATCAGGCAGTACTCGTACCTGTGTTACCTGGAGCCAGACCTCATCAAGAAGATGAGGTTCTGAAAATAATTACGTCCCAAAGCCTCCGGGAGATGGGCGCTTAAATATATTTATATCCTTAGATATATTGGATAACATCATGCAAGCGGAAGGGATCTACCTCAAGAAGATCGACAGGCAGGCGTACAGGAGGCTCAAGGCGATGGCGGCAGAGAGGGGGCAGCCCGTCTACAGCATCCTCAACGAAGCCTTGGCCGAGTACCTGGTCGGCGCCAACAGCGGTCCGGTGGGGAAGAAGGCGGAAGCCATCCTCACGATAGAGGATGAGGACAACGTCGCCTTTCGGAAGGCCGAGTCCGACCCCTCCATGAAGGGGAGGTGGGTGGGTGTCGCGCGAGGCTCGGTCGTCATCCTGGGGGACAGCGAGGCCCAAGTCGCGGGTGAGATGGCCAAGGCATACAAGAAAAGGCCCTTCCTGCATGCCATAATCGGGAAGGTCGGTGAAGTGCGCGAGGAGCGTGATTGGCTTGCGGGTAGCCTTCGAAGAGCATGAGTGCTTCAAGGGGGAAGAGGGCCTCGAGATCGGCGTGGAGGTCACGAACGTCGTCACTGGTGACCACATCTCGCTGAAGGCGACCCTCGACACGGGTTTCCACGGCGAGCTGATGGTCGACTCTGCTAGCTACGAGGCGTTGAAGCTGGGGCTCTCCGAGAGGCCCGAGAGCCAGTTCCCGGCGTACAGGACGTTCGGAGGGACGGTCATTTTCCGCTCCAGCGTCGCGAAGGTGGCCCTGGGAGGGAGCTGCCCTGACCGCCGAGGTCGTCACTCCGGTGAGCGGCCCGGGCAAGGTGCTGATAGGGAGGAGGACTGCGAAGGAGTTCACGACCCTTCTTCACAGGGGCGAGCGGCTCTGCATCGGCAAGGCTACGCTCTCGGAACGCGCCTGAACCAGACGGTGAACCTTCGTTCCGGCTTTATAGAGGTGCAAACCAACCGGTCGACTGATGCTCCTGGGCTACCTCGAGTTCATCGCCCTCCTATTCCTCCCGGGCCTTGCCGTCGTCGAGGTCTTCAATCTCGGGCCTGAGCTCTCCCTCGCGGAGCGCCTGGGCCTCGCCTTCGGCCTCTCCATGGCAGTCGACGTGCTCGTCCTCGCGGTCAAGACGACCCTGGGGAGGGGGATAGACACGACGACGCTCGGGGCCCTGCTCGCCGTCTCCCTCGTGGCGTTCGTCGTGCCCGTCGCCCTGAGGCGCAAGGCGGCCTCCTTCGCTACGCTCTCGCGCTACGACCTCTACGTGCTCGGGCTCGTCGTAGCGCAGGCCGTCCTCGTCGCGGTGCACTTTTACAAGTACCCGGTATTCCCCCAGTTCCAGAGCGTCGACTTTACCCAGCACGTCCAGATAACGACGGACCTCCAGGCCGGCAACATCTCGTTCCTCCCCGGGGGCGTCCTCTACTATGGCGCCCACCTCCTGATGGGCTCGCTCGTCGCGCTCTCGGGCGACCTCGTCCTCCTCGCGACCCAGTATGCGATGGGGATACTCGTGGCCCTCTCGCCCCTCCTCGTCTTCTTCGCTGTGGACTCGATCACGGGGTCGAAGCGCGTGGGCCTCGTCGCCGCGATCCTCTACGTCTTCACGGGCTTCGTCTGGTTCGGGAGCGTCTTCGACGCGGGCCTCTACGCGAACTTCTACGGGATACTCTCGATACTCCTCCTCTTCGCGCTCGTGCCGATGGTGCTCAAGCAGCCGCGGAGCCCCGGGGTCTGGGTCGCCCTTGTGTTGGCCGTGGCGAGCGGATACATGTCGCACTACTCCTTCGTGACAGTGATCCCTGCCCTGGTCGCCCTGCCCGTGGCGTTACTCCTAGTCGAAAGGAAGGTGAACCTGCCGAGCGTCGCCGTCGCGGCGGTGGTGCTCGTGCCCGCGGCTGTAGCGGCCGCCGTCATGCCCGGCCTCGTCACCCTCCTACTCCAGTTCGCCCAGTCCTCGGGAGGGGGGAACCTACCGGGGGACACCTCGATCTCGGGCTTGTTCGCGGGCTGGCCGGTCCTCCGCTACGCGGTGATAGAGATAGCCGACGACTCTGGGGCCTTGCTCGCGCTCGCGCTCGCCGTCGCCGGGGCCTACCTCGGGATCCGGAGCAAGAACCCGGTCGTGTGGATGCTCCTCGTCTGGCTGGTCGCGCTCCTCGCCGTCGCCCCCTTCACTGAAGGGGCCTGGCGCTTCTCCTACATGACGCTCCTACCCCTCCTGGTCTTCGCCTCCATCGCCTTCGAGGCGCTCATCCCTCGGCCCGAGGAGAGGGCGATGAAGCAGAGGAGCAAGCTGCGCTACAGGACGGACTGGACGCGGGCCCGCTACGCCGCCGTGGGGATAATCTTCCTGCTTCTCGTCGTGAACTCCTGGAGCTGGCAGCTCCTGGGCGACGCCGCGTCGAACGGGGCCGCGAACAACCAGACCCAGCATGGGATCCTGGACGCCATGGGGTGGATGAACGCCAACACCCCGCAGGGAAGCCTCGTCGTCTCGGTCACCAGCGACTACTTCAACTTCTACCAGCTCCTCTATAATCGGCCGTCCGGATACGCCCCCCTCGCCGCCCCGAGCGATGTCGTCGCGGCCTCTGGGAACAGCACCTCGCCGACCTACGTCGTGCTCACGAGGGTCGGGACGGTGGTCCTCGCCAATGCGAGCCAGAACCCGTTCTCCCTCTATCCCAACGACTCCCGCTTCCAGATGGTCTACAACCAGTCCGGAGTGGCGATTTTCAAGCTAAAGCCGTGATGACTCCAACCCGACAGCTCGAAGATGCCCTATTTGGTGCTCAGAAGCCCAAGCCTAGCGCGCTTTCTTCAGCTCGGCGACTTCGACTTTGAGCTTTTCCATGTCCTTCACGAGGTCCACCTTCTCGCCAAGCGAGCGAACCTCGTTCCGGACGGATTCGACCTGGGCGCGTACCTCGCTCCTGACAGACTCGATCTGGGCGGATGCAGCATCGAACTTTACTTCCATGCGCTTGTCCATCTCGACGAGCTTTGTGTCCACAACCTTGATCTCGGACCGAAGCTCACCAGTCGATGAATCGATCTTGGCGTTCACGGAGTCGATGCGACCGTTGATGGACTTTAGTTCGCCGTCGATCCTTGCGTTCACGGAGTCGATTCGCGTGTTGATGGACTTTAACTCGCCCTCGATGCTGTTGAGTCGAGGGAGCAGGATCCTCTCCACGGCGCCGGCAGCTCCCCTGACTCTGGCGGACATCTAGAGAGTCACATGGCATCCCGATATAAAAGCGCCAACACCTGCTCGACGGCCTGCAATCAGTCCTGCGCGGCGATATTCACGGTCAAGCCGTGATGCTCGGATTTGCGTCCGAGAGGCTGTAGAGGCGTTTATATATCTACATGTAGATATAGGGCATGGAAGAGATGAGCACGACAATCCGGATCTCGAGGGACGACAAGCTGAGGCTCGAGAGGCTCGCTAAGAGGACGAGCTCGAAGACGCTGACGGAGGCCTTCAGGTTCGCCCTTGAGAGCGCCGAGAAGGAGAACGAGAGGTTCCGCGGCAACACCGTCGCCCTAGTCGAGACTTTGCGATTCGCTGGACCATCGAGCAAGAAGAAGGTCAGCGTCTCCGAGAATGTCGACGACGAACTAGGAAAGTTCATCTCTCAAGAAAGGTCGTAGCGGAGCGAGCGGGGGAAGGTCAAGACGGGTGCTCTTGTCGACACCGGCGTGCTGTACGCGATCTACGACACGAGTGACTCGCACCACGAAGACTCCTTGGCGGTCCTCCTCCACGCCTTGGATGGAAGGTGGGGCGCAGTCTTCACGACGAACTACATCGTCCTCGAGACCACACTCCTGCTCGCCGCGAGGCGCGGCCCCGCGACAGCGAGGGCTCTCCCCGACCTCATCGTCGGGTCCGGAATAAAAGAGCAGATCGTGGACGGGGCGCTCCACGCCGAGGCATTGAAGCTGTTCCAGCGTGAGCGGTCGCTCAGCCTCACGGACGCCGTGACCACGCTCTTGCTCCAGAGCCTGCGCATCGAGAACCTATTGACCTTCGACCTGAGGAGCTTCGCCAAGCACTCCGGACTTGTCAAAGGAAACGGCTACTGGGGGTTGCTCTCAGAGGGAGAGCGCAAGGCGGCACGAGTTCGGCTTCAGGGCGCTCGGTGAGATTGAGGCCGACGTGTCGAGCAATCGCTGAGCTGACCCACGTTCCCGGAAGCTCTATCTCTTGGACGGGAGCCGTCGGGCTATTCCTTGTGCGATGCTGCCAAGTCGGGTCCGATCTCAATCCGACGCCCATGAGTCCGCGCGCTGAAAATAATTCTCGGTGGGAATCCTGCCAAGCCTTAAATCCCACACTGGCCATGACAAGAGTGGGAGAATATCCATGCCGATCCACGTCACGAGAAGAAGGCTAGACGCGAAGAGAAGAGTGACGATACCCGATTTGGTCGACCTAGAGGCTGGCAATGATGTCGTGGTCCTAGCTTCCGAGGATTCTGCCATCATCGCGGCGAACGAAGAGATAGCGCGGAAGCTGGGCGAACTGCTCCGGACACTGGAGGCCCGACGCAAGCGGACGGCGCTTGATGAATGGGAGAGGCTCGTCTCCTCCGCAGGTCTATCGGCCTTGTCGTCGAAGGAGATAGATGAGATGCTGGCGAGAAGGGTCAAAGCCGGGCGGTGAATTTTCGGATGTCGTCGAGCGACGTCGTGGTGCTTGACACCTCGGCCTTCTTCTCCGGCACCAAGAAGCTGAGGGCCTTGGTCGAAGGAGGGATGGACCCTCTCGACCCTCGACCTGATGGTGTTCGAGTTCATGAAAGTGATGGAAGATGAGATAGGTAAGGCCAGGGCCGGCGGAAAAAGGGCCAGGCTGGAGATGTTGGAGGCACTCCGCCGGAGGTTCCCGGTGCTTCTCAAGGACTTGGAAGTGGAGGTTTCCTCGGCGTCCTTCTCATCCGCTGATATGACGAAGCTCTACGCACTCGTCGAGGTTGGCCACCATGACTCGGGGGATGCAATGATATGGCTAAAGATGCAGAATGCTGGACTTCACACGATTCTGACGGACAACGTCGATGATTGGAAGAAGCTCGGGGCAAGAGTGCTGAGCTAGAGTCTGAAATCTTCCGCGAAGTGCCTTGCCTGCCCTTTCAAGAAGATCGTTTGCGTCCCCTTCGAACTTTGTCTGGAAGGGCGTGTCTCTTCCACCGCGGACATAGGTGTCTCCAGATGGTCTACGACCAGTCCGAAGTGGCCATTTTCAAGCTCAAACCCTGAGCTTCTTCGTGAATTGGCTAAACAATTTTCCCCGCATTTCGAAGCGTGCGCCGCTTATCTAGTGGACAGAATTCAGCCCAGTGCGTGGGCTCTCCCGACGTCGAGAGCGAGAGCAAGCTCTCGAGGCGTCGATTCCTAAGACTCGCCGGAAGTGTCGCGGTCGCGGGCGCGGTGGTCTCCCAGGTCGGGACTCTGGCAGGAGGCATGTTGAAGCAAGAGAAGAACATCTCCTCGTCCGCGACCGGAGCGCTGGCCAAGAGAGGCGGCTCGAGGCCTGTTAACGGGTTGGACTCTGAGTTCCTGCCTGATGCCGCCGCGCTCGGGACGCCGCCGGCGCCCAACAGCTTCTCGATATTCTGGATAACCGACACGCAGTTCCTCTCGGAGAGGAACCCCGCCCTCTTCAAGATGATGACGAACTGGATAGCCAAGCACTGGGCCGCCTACAACGGGAAGCTCGTGATCCACACTGGGGACATGGTGGAGACCGGCAGCGTGGAGCGGGAGTGGGAGCACGCGAACGACGCGATGAACGTCCTGACCTCGAACGGCATACCCTACACCTGGTGCGCGGGGAACCACGACGACCTGGTCTTGGGCGACCCCACCTCCGGGTGGAAGGGCAACGTCTGGGGCGCGCCTGCGTTCGACCCGACAACCATGAGCGCCTTCGTGAACGGCATCCAATATGCGGAATGGGTGGGGGACTTTCACAACGGGATGGACACGGCCCTGGCCTTCGCCGCCAACGGGCTGAACTTCCTCGTGATCAACGTCGAGTGGAACGCCTTGGGGCCCGTGATAGGGTGGGCCGAGGAGATCCTCAGCGACCCGCGGTTCGCAGGCTACTATGCGATACTCGCGCCGCACGCCTACGTGAACGCGGAAGGGCAGGACTTTGACCCCAGCCAAGGCCCGACGATGGCGGACTTTTTGAGGGATTTTGTCCCAATGGTGAACAGGCACCCGAGCGTGTTCCTCACCTTGAACGGCCACTTTGGGACCGACGCGGGATACTTCACGCCGAGCCCTGTCCGGGGCAGAAACCAACTGATGTTCGACAGGCAGGACTGCTGCGACATTCCGACAGACCTGACGGGGAGGGGCATCGACGACTCGGACGCGGCCACGAGCGACACGGACAAGGTCGGCGGGGCGACGATAACCATCCTGAACTTCGACACCGACAACAACCAGATCCACGTCAGCACATACGACGTCTATGGGGGGAAGTGGAGGACTGACTTTGGCAACCAGTACTCGGTCACGATGTTCCAGAATCCTCCGCCGCGCCCTGCGGGCGACGCGGCCTATCCCCCGCTTGAAGTGTCAAGCGTTCAAACTTAGATTCGGCCGTTTCAGGGTGCATTGGTCCCAGAAAGCCTTGAACTTGACGAGTTTCCGCGCCGAATCTGGCGTGCCTCACCCAGGCCCGTCTACCAATTTTATGGTAACGACCATCGGAGGCCGAAATCGTGCGTGAAAATTAGCCCAAAACGCGTCCCTTTCGCCCAAAAAAGCAGCTCCAACCTCATTCTATGGAATCAAAGTATGTATCTTCCTTCTAGGTGACCAATCATCCACAAGTGTTATAAGCGAATCTTCCAAGGCAATAAGTTACGAAAATTAGTGAATAATATGCAAACGCATATCACACAAACAAACAGACTAGCTTCATTAGGAACGATAGGTCTGCTATTCCTCGCTGGAATAGCAGGTATGGTATTCCTGCTGCCGTTTCAAAGCGCGCACGCAGCGACTGCCACAGTAACCCTGTCGACAATATCACCTCTGTCGTCGACACTTGGTGGCCCCACCGAACTAACGGGCGTCACCGCGGGCACTGTCGGCTCGTCCCTTACCCTAACAGGTACGGGATTCGCCACCAATGCACCGATAGCTGTCTCAACGACAGTGGGCACATCAACGGCCTCTTGGTATCCATCCGCAAGCCAGAATAACTGCGGAGGAACCTTCGCCAACGCAATCGGCGGAGTCACCGGGGTCGACAGCCTCATCAACACTGCTTCACCAACCGGCTGTGTCACAACCACAGCAGTTGGCAGCTTCAAGAGCGTCTTCACAGTCCCCGCACTCCCCGGTGGCCCAGAAACCATCGTCGTGACTGACGGGACCAACACTGTGAGCGTTCCATTCACCATCACACCATCCGTATCCTTCTCCAAGACCTCTGGCACCTCCAACTTCGGGTTCCCTGAACAAGCAATCGGCGGAACTATCTCAGTGACCGGATTCGGCTCAGGCGAGTCGGTAACGATCGCGACCTCCATGTTCGTGGTAACCTCCTTCACGTGCACAACAGGCACGACACTAGGAGGGAGCGCAACCACAGGAGCGGGATCGTGTCAGGCCGCAGTCGGCACCTCAATTGCCGACGTCTCGGGCGGATCCAAGACTGTCACTGCAACAGGTGCTACCTCTGGACTGACCGCAACGACAACGTTCACGGTCAACCCGTGGGTCACCTTCTACAATTCGGGAGCCGACAAGACCACATACAGCTTCCTCGGCACAGCGCCAACCTCCGTACTCGTGGAGGGCCATGGCTTTGCAGCCGGCACGATTTCGTCGAACAGCATAACGATCGGCAGTGTGGGAACAAGCCACAACGCCATAGTCGTCAGCTCCACTGGAACCTTCTACGGCGTGGTCCTCTCGCCAACGGCAAACGTGCCGTTCGGGAACCAGCCAGTAACGATCCAGGGATCGACGTTCAGCTATGCTAACGGCAACATCGCCCTCGGCTCTGTGACCACAGGAGTGGCCATCAGCACAGCCGGCGCTACAAAGGACTTCCCGTGGGGAGGAGCATTCATCTCCTCTATCGCAGGGACATCCACTAGCACCGGTATCGCAAACATCGATTCATCTTCAGGCAACTACAAGCCAGGAACTGGCTTCAGCGCATCAAGTAGCAACCCCAAGCCGGTCCAGAATCAGATAGGCTTCTTCGGTTACGGGTTCGTTCCCGCCACGGCATGTGGCGGAGCAGCAGGCGGAGCGATCAGTATCGCCACTCCAACTGGAGTGACCTGGTCGACCTCACCTGTCGTCTTCCAAGGATCGAGCCCAACCTCAGGGTCGCCTGACTGCAACGGCGCATTCTTGGCCGAAGCAGGTCTAGGTGACACAGCCTGGTCTACTTCTGGAGCTCCGACTACAGCGGCAAGCTACCCCCCAACAGTCACCCAAGCAGGAACAGCTCCTGCAAACATCCTCAGCCCGTCGTTCGGTATCACACCATGGGTAGTGAACGGCGCCTCAACAGTTGACTACTCAACTTCAACATTCACCGTATCTGGACACGGATTCGGCGCGACCGACAGTCTCACACTGACGGTCGGCGGAGCCTCGATGGTCTCCGGCGGCACATGTGCAACAACCAATGGCTTCTGCGCGACAGCGGCGGGACAAGTTCCCGACCTCGGTGCATGGCCCCAGAACATTGTTGTCACAGGTAGCGTCACCAGCGCAGCTGTGACGAACACCGCAGGGACGACCTTCGACCCGAGAATCAACGGTGGAGGCACTGCAGCAACCCAGGCGCTAAGTAGCGTCGCGGGCACTGCAGGCTCAACAAGCATCCTCAGGACCGGCACCACGTTCGGAGTCCACGGACTCTACCCGAACACGGCATATGACATCATATGGAACGCTGGCACCACGTCACCGGGAGTAACCGGGACCGTCCTAGGGACCTTCACTTCCACGGCAACTGGTGGAATCCCAGTGCCCGGAGTCCAGTTCACCATCCCCGCTGACACCAGCGGCACACACATCATCGACCTCCAGAGAACCTCTGCTATCGGAACGAGCATGATGTTCTCCGACAACCTACAGGGCGACTATCTCGACACTGATCCAGGCCTAACGAGCACAACGCTCCAAACGAACTTCGGTGACATGCTCTTCAACGAGGGCACAAGCCTCGTTGCGGTGCCAACCGTAGCCAACGTAGGAGGAAGCGTGTCCGTCTCAGGCACTGGCCTAGCAGGCAGCACCGTGTACGACCTCGGTGTTGTCATGGCAGGCGGCTCACCCCCATCGACATGCACTATCGCATCCGCTGGACAGCCATCAACAGTCGCAGGCGCCTTCACCTCTACTAGCGGAGGAGCAGTCCCATCAGGGACTTCCGTCGCTATCAACGACATGCCAACGGCTACTGGCCTTGAGCAAGGTACACTATACTGCATCTTCGCTCAGACCGGAGCCAACTTTGGCTCAGGTCCTGCAACCGGTGTCGCGCAGTTCGAACTGCAGGCAAGCGCGAACCTCAACATGTCATCCGCCCCAATCGGGCACAACGTCGTCCTCAACGCACACGGACTCAACTCGAACAAGGGCTACAACGTACTCTTCGCACCCTACTCATGCGGTGTTAGCGGCTCGACTTGCGGAACTGTAGTGGGCGCTATCCTCTCCAACGCACAGGGAGCAGGATCCGGCACCTTCACAGTCCCCAGCACCTACCAGACCAACTCTGGCGCACAGCCAGTCAGCTCTGGTGCGGGCTACACAGTCGAACTGCAGCCTGTGGGCAGCGGTAACATCGGACTCGCATCGCCACCAACTCTCACAGTCGGCTCCACGACAACTGGTTGCCAGACAACGAGCTGCATGACAACAAGCAGCGGCGCTATCTCAACCGGCTCGGTTGCGGGCTACAAGACAGTCAACTCGGTATGGACTAACAACTCCAACGCACCACAGACAGTCATCGTCTTCGCAGTCGTGCACAACGGCGCGGGACAGACAGTCGACGTCTCCACAGCAACGATCACGGTGTCCGCAGGATCGAGCGCTACAGCAACTAACGTGCTGTTCGGCTTGCCATCCGGCACCTACTCCGTGACTCTGTTCACGACATCAACATCAGGAACCGCAGTGTCGACGACAAGCACGACAACGGTGACAATCTAGTCACCAGGTGATTGATTTGAAGACACTCAGAACCATCGCAGCAGTCCTAATCGCGGCCGTCTTGGTCTTAGGGCCAATGGCCGCCTTTGCTGCCTCAACCATAACCGTCTCGACCAGCGCGTCAAGCTATGCAGGCACGCAGACAGTCCAGGTCTCGGGAACGGTGACACCGGCCCCCTCGGGCTCTTCGAACGTGATCATCACGACGAAGGGTCAATTCAGGAACCGTTGACATCGGCAGCCAACCAGTCGCAACCGGAACGGGGACGTACAACTACGCCTTCGTCACCGGTGGTGCATCGGGTTGGACCACGGGCCTATACCGTCAACGCGACCTGGGGCTTCAACGGCGCGACAGCAACAGCCACATCCACGTTCCAGTACACAGCGACCGGAACCCAGGGATCTGGCGGCCCATCCAACTACTTCATGACCGTCAACATCCAGGCTACCTACATCGCGAGTACTGGCTATGTGGGGATTTCCATCCTGACGTCCTCTCCAACGGGAACGTTGGACGATGTCGCGACTTGGTCACCCTTCCACATCCACTACCCAGATGGCACACTACACAACATCTGCAACCCCGGAACAGCCGCGGGAGCCGTATGCCTAGGGACGTACACGAGAGTCCACACGGGATACTACTACGTGAACTTCACCCTACCAGCAACAGCGCTCCAAGGGCTCTACGGAGTCCACGCTGGAACCACTGACGCCAACGGCGTCACTGGCGAAGGCTTGGGCACATTCACCGTCCAGCCGGCCTCTTCAGGCGGCTCGGGCCCAGGAACAACAACTACAGTGACACAGACCGTCACAGCTACCAGCTCGGGGTCAAGCCCTGACGCAGCGGCGCTGGCAGCAATCCAAACACAGCTCAGCGGCATCAGCACAACACTCTCAGCAGTCCAGACAACCGTCAACGGGATCTCCACTGGAGTAACCGGCATCACCAACACACTAGGCACATTCTCTACAGGCATTGGGCAAGTCGCTGGAATCAGCGGCCAACTCACAACACTCACCAACTCCGTCAACAACAACCAGACATACGTTCTGGTAGTTGCTGCACTCGCAGCAATCACTCTAGTCCTCGAACTAGCAATATTAGTAAGGAAGCTGTCCTAAGCTAGGGACGCTTCCCCCTTTCCTTTTTTTAACAGCCTAGCGTGAGCTAGGGAGGCTTTTGTACTGACTGCTCAGCCCTTGGAGAATTCCTGGAATATCCCCACGAGGATGCCCGCCACTCCGCAAAGTCGCAAGATCGACTAGGGCCTGGGCAATCGCAGAGCTCTTCTGAGGAGAACTGCGGAGGCCATTGCGACCAAGAGAGTCAGTCCTATCGGGCCTGGCTGAACTCAGGGGCTGGGGAACCGCTGGACTTTACAGTGATGCTCGCGAACATGAAGGAATGGTAAGCGCACGTGTACGTGTAGTTCCCGGGGACGGTGAAAGTGAAAGAGTACACCTCGCCTGGATTCATGTTCCCCGAGCCAAACGACCAACTTCCCGGCGAGGGAGTCTCGCTAGGCGTCACAGTGTGCGCTGTGTCGTCGTTGTTTGTCCAAGTCACGGTGTTGTTCACACCTATGACTATGGTGATTGCCGAAGGTGAATAGCCAGGCCCGACTCCTCCTGAAGCCGTCCCATTTGGAATGCTTACAAAGACAGACGACGCCGATTGGGCCGAGTGTGGTGGGGCGCCCATGAGACTGACAAGGAGTGCTATCAATAGAATCTTTCGAGTTGAAAACATGCGTCTTTTCCCTCTAAAGAGGTCGAAGGGCCCTGCTTGATTTCAAGATTTCACGAAGCTTCACGCAGGGCTGACTATCAACTGGCCGCTCTGCATGTAGATGTGTATGGAGCAGAAGATCTCGCAGTAGATTTGGAAGGTCCCTGTTTGGGAGGCGACGAACGTCGGGACTTTGAGCACCTGACCCGGCTCGACGGTGGTCACACTGCTATCGTAGTAGTGGGTTATCTGGAAGCCGTGAGACTGGACGTCGATGTTGCACACAGTGATGTTGATGGTCTGCCCCTCCTTCACCGTGATGACCGGCCAGTTCTTTTCAGGCGCCCCGTGCGTGATGCTGTCGTTGTAGCCTAGGTTGCTCGCGATAATGAGGAAGCCTCCCTGAGGCTTTACGCAACCAGGAGGGAGTGGCCTGGAACTGGCCCGGTGACTTGCTCAACAAGAAGAGGCCCGCGGTCAGGCTGCCTCCGACAAGGGCCACCACGACCACGACTAGCGCAATCTTCTGGTTCGAGTTCAACGAATCGCTACGAGTGAAGCGACGCGGCCAGATAAAGGCATAGGAACCCGAGGATGACCACGAGCGCTGTCTTCAGGGACTCTGCGTCTCCGCCCAAACCTGTGAAGACTGGCCGCACGAGCCTGAACGCCGCATAGATGGAATGCCCCAGCCCCAGCGCGAAGACGTAGGTGAAGTCCGCGCTAGGATACGCTTGAACTAGGTAGTAGGCCACAGAGCCTCCGACTATTCCGGGGAGCGTGAAGGCAAGCAATAGGATGATGATGTCCCGCACCCTTCCGGCCGTGTCCGTAGCGTGGTCCTTGGCATAGACCCAATAGGCTGCGCCGACCATCATGGGCTCAAGGCCCTTGTGGATCAGGAACGAAGCTGCCGCTGACAGTCCGCCGAACGCATCGAGGAGGCTCGTGCTCGGAGATGTGGCTGCGGTGGCCCCGACGGCCGCTCCCTCTCCAAAGCCATGGATACCCACAGCCAGCGCCACGAGGATTGGGATGGCAAAGCCGAAGCGCTCCCCTTCAGAGCCTGAGGCAAACATGTCTCTGTCGGCCGAGAAGAACACGATCAAGCCGATGGCAAACATGACCCAGAGCACGACATGCCAGACACCTCCCGTGAAGCCCTCGCTGACGCCGAGCAGGTTGGCATCGCCTATCGTATCCGAGAAGAACCATAGATACAAGCCCACCGCGAAGGCCGCCAGATATCTCGCTGGGACCGAACGCGCCGCCAGAGACACCAGGAGAAGGCCGACGAGAGTGGGAATGAGGAAAGACCCGAGGATAGCTCCGAAGGTTTCAGCGAACCCGAGCATCGCACAAAGAAGCTCGAATCAAAAGTTAAAGATTGTGGCTCAAATAGCGTCCCATGTCGCGATTCAAGGGGGGATTCGCAAACCGAGGGTCGGTCAAGCTGTTTTCTGATGATTCACGCATACAGGGGGATGGAGTGCCGCAGGAGAGCTACTCTGAACCTTGACTCTTTTCATGGTTTCAGGATGCTATTAGAGATATACGATGGAGTTTTGGTCAATCTATGCTACAACGACGCCAGGCCTTCAGCGCATCGGACCGCGTCGAAGGTCTTCGCGAACTTATTTCCGTTAAAGGATTGTGGCTGGTTCTGTCAGATCCTCTGGGCATGCTTCTTCTTGCCAGGAGCACGTTCAGTCAGACCTAACTTCGAGGCATCGACTCGTAGGTTTACCGGCTCTTTGTAAGAGCTCCATCCCTCCTTCGGGTTCCCATTCATTGCTTCAATTGCCTCGCCTTTGATTGTTGAACTGCGGAACCTCAGCAGCCCCCTGTGAGAGATGTTCATGACAGCGACCACGTCCCTGTCCGTCCATCTCTCACATTTTGGACACCACAGCTGTCTGTAGTGCACGGTGTCGTTTCTGGATGCCACTTGGAGTCTCTCCCCGCATCGTGGACAATCCATAGTCGTTCCTTTGGTCTCACCCTTTGTGAGAGTCATCACCGGTACTTCGCCATCCCATGCTGATTTGTAGTCTACCTCTCGTTTTAGCTCACCGTACGGGAAAGAGCTGTTCATCTTATCTCTGAAAGACCTGCCTTGGTAGTTCCCCTTCCTGTACAGTTTTCGGATATCTCTCATGTCCTCAAAGACGACCAGCTGCTTGTTCTTCTTTGCTTGTATCACTATTTCCTTTGACAATCGATTCAGTATCTGCCTTACCCTACGCTTCCTCCCATTCCC
Organism: uncultured archaeon; assembly: GCA_963799775.1. GTDB lineage: Archaea > Thermoproteota > Nitrososphaeria > Nitrososphaerales > Gagatemarchaeaceae > Gagatemarchaeum. The sequence continues at coordinate 958,214 of CAWCYD010000003.1, read as the reverse complement.
ATACTTTGATGCGATCTTCTTTCTTATTCTTACATCATTTCTCTTGAATGACTTGATTACGCTTCTCGTATTCTCTCCTATCTCTAGAACCTTGGTCAAATCATAGAGCGTGACCAAGCTCTCATTGCCGACAGCTACGTTTTTGAGATTTCTGTCGATTCCGACTGCAGCGACGACCTCGTTCCTTTCCCTCGAATCCGTCTCTTTGGCGATACAGAGCGATATCGATTCTGGGGTCAGAGTAAATGAGCGGACCCTAACCGAGGAACCACGCGGCATCAACATCGACCGTGTGTGGTCATTCAATGGGATAGTTTCGAATGTCTTGGCATCAAGATGAACAATCAGGCCATCGCAATTCCCTGAGACCTTGAATCCATAGCAAGAAACAAGCATCGGGTTTGACGGATAGGGTCTCTTCGTCGTATGTCCTCGCTTAATCGATTTTCTTCGGGCCGATAGTATGCCTGCTGCTTTCGATATCGCACAGAGTGTGTATTGAGCGAAGCCCCCATAACGAGTCCTCAGGTCATTGTATGCTAGAAGGGAGAGCTTCTTCATCGATGGCGTCCTGCCTGCATTCCTTTCCTCGAATTCTAGCCCTATTCTGATACAATCATTGGTCATCTGCCTGAAATCTTCCATGAGCACGTGGATTCGGGGGGTGGGCTCGAAGTTCTGCTTGATGGATTTTCTCGCGAGAACCAACAGAATATCAGAGTGGTATGTTATTTAACCGCACACGCGATTGTCTCGTCTACCTTGTGGCTCAACAGGCGGCATGCATCGACAGGCGATAGATTTGGAAAAGGGCTTTAATACGGCGCGAGGCCGAAACTACCTACCTTGAAAAGGCGAGCAATCTCCACGAGGGTCTTTGTGGGCGTGGTGGTTGTGCTGCTCGTCGCGTCCCTCGCAGAAGGCACATACTTTCTGAACGCCTTGAACCAGTCCGGGGCCAACCTGACCACCGTCGTGAGCCAATTGATATCGCCGACGACGATAACCCAAAGCTCCACCATCCTGAGCACCCTGACCCAAACACTCTTCACCGTAGCGGGGACCGAGACGTCTTTGCAGACCGTCACAGTTACTACGACTACCCCAGGCTACAAGCTCGGGCTTTTCTTCAACGACACACTCGTCATCATACCCAAGGGAATTGCCGAGAACCAGAGCCTGAACTTCGTGCCCTCGCATCTCAAGCTTGTGGTAGGTGTCAACAATACGGTCACGTGGATAAACCAGGACAACCTGAGCCAGCACACCGTGGTGACCAACGTCGTGCCAGCAGGGGCTGGCCAAGTCGACCTGATACTGGGCACGAACGAGACGTTCACCTACACTTTCACAGTCCCAGGCACATACGACTACTACTGCATGTGGCACCCAGCGTGGATGCGGGGTGTGATCACGGTCCTAGAGCCCTAGACGATTCCTCGACCCGTTCTCAGGCACTTTTATACGAGGCAGTGTCGACCCAAAAGTGTCCGAACTGTCCATCGGGGCATCTTCGAAAGTAGAGACTGCCGTGGTATCCCGAGAGGATTGGCTGGTGGACGTAACCATGCACCGGGCACCTGATCCATCCACGATGCTCTCCCAGCAGTTTAACGAGGATTTGGTCAGTCGCTGAAAGATGCTCTTGCTTCCTCTCCGTCTGTGTTTGGGACTGTCGCCCTCTCTCAGTCGGAGGCTCCATCGTTTGCATGCCGCGTTGTTTTCCCTACTGACCTATTCGGGTAGAGTAACTCGCTTCCAGGCGACGACTACGTGACCTGGTCGATCTATCGGTCGTTAGCAGCCAGCGACGGGTGTTGCTGAGGTGCTTGTTCGTTGGTCGCCTCCGCCGCAATTAGAGGTCAAGACGTCAACGAAGCGGCAAGACCCTCGTCTCTCGCTACCCGGGCCAGGCGTTTGTCTGCCGAGATGAACCCGGCACCAGGCACAGTCTTGCAGGATGCAATCTGGAGCGCTTCCGCGACACGATATGGTGCGCGAGGGTGAATCCTATCGCATCAGCCATCAATGACCCGACACGGGGACCACTTCGGGCGCCCTCGCCTTCCCGAGCCTTTTCATCTCAGCGAGAAACCGCGGCGGAGCCTTGTTCCTGCACATACCGCTTCGCCAAGGCGCTAGTATCGAGATACTTCTTCTGCCCTGGCATCTCTCGCTTCCCTCACGGCTTTTGCGGCATCTTTGCCTTTTGGACGTCTCCGTGCGACCTCCTCGAAGCTGACGTATTCCAGATTGGCGCCTATCCTGGCAGCTATTTTTTCAACTACGTCATTCATAGATATCTCCGAGAGCGCATCCTCGAGCGTGCCGCTGATTGTGAGTTTTTTCCCCGCCAGGTACGACCTGGACTCGCTCAGTAGCTCGTCATCCACGGAGAGCGTCACCTTGACTTTGCCCATGTCAAAGCAGCGCATACGTATGGTCGTATATGCGCATTTCGGGGTCTTTCCTGCCTCCGCCGCTGGGTCATCCGCCCCCCACGCGCGTACCTCGCTCGAATCAACGGAAAAGAATGGTTGGAACTCTAAGTGTGAGCGTCCCGACGGCCCACGAGGCCGGGTAATCCTTAATACTACGTGTATTACATAACTGGTTGTGCGGCTAAAGATCAACTGGGAGCACAAGCGGGTGAAGCACGCGATAGAGCGGATGTGGTTGAGAGGAGTGTCCGTGAAGGACGTTGAAGAGACGATAACCAAAGGGAAGAAATCCATACAGCGGGAGACAGGTCTGGTGCAGGCTCTGTTCAAGCGCTATTTGGTGGTCTACGACGAAAGGTTCTACCGAAACTCGAACATCAGGAAGGTCTTTCCCGTGACGGTGAAGGTGCCTTGACGGCAGAGGCCATCTTGGACATCAGATGCCGGTGCGGCGGGAAACTCAAGAAGACCACCACGGAGGTGGAGTTCTTCGGAATCGACTTCGGCATGAAGGAAGCAGAAGTGTGCGCCGAGTGCGGTTCCGAGTACCTCTCACAGGACTTGATGAGTGAAATCGAGGCAGAAGTCAAGAAGAGGGGGCTGTTCGGTCTGGAGAGGAGGGGCCGCGTAGCCAAATCGGGGAATTCGCTCGTAATCCGGATCCCGAAGGACATCGCCAACTCGCTCAAGATCAAGAAGGACCTTCCCGTGGTCATCTATCCCTCCGAACAAAACAGGCTGGTCATAGAGGTCGGAGACTAAGGCCCTGCCATGCGGGCCCTGCCCCCGGTAAATCCACCCCGTAATGCCCGAAAGGTCCCACCGGACACCGCCTGAAGTAGAAACTGCCGTGGTATCCCGAAAGGACGGGCTGGTGGACATAGCCATGTGTTGGGCACTTTATCCATCCGGCATGCTCGGCGAGAAGCGTCACGAGGAGTTGGTCAATCAGAGAAGGATGGGTTTGCCTATCCTGCGTCCTAATCTGGGCCTCCTGCCTGGTACGAGGCTCCATCACTTGCATAGCTTGAGCTTTGTCGCCGAGCTTAAGCAGTTGAATGAACTTTGTTCTTGGCAATGACTTCGCGACCAGAATCCAAGCGCCTTAGAGACCCATGCCGTCAGGCAGGTATTCCTTGGTTTACGTGGCGTTTAAATAGACATTACGTAATCAAGAGGCACATGGTAAACCTCACCGTCAGCCTCCCAAAAGAGACAGTGGACAGGCTGAGAAGACTGGTAGCAGAGCGATACGGTGGCAAGAAGGGCGCAATATCGGGCCTAGTGAGAGAGGCGCTTGAGGATAGGATGTCCTCCGAGACCAAGGTCAGGCAGCCGCTGACGTTCACGGCGTTCGAGGGCAAGCTCAAGGTGGGGACGGGGGCCACCTTGGACGAACTCGCCAGCAAGCTACGCCAGCTGGATGTCGACCCCAGGTCCGTGAGGATCGTCTCCTCGACCCCTCTGCGCAAGATGTTGAGGGTCGGCCTGCGTGGTTCGAGGCAATGAGCGAGTTCGTCGGGCTCACGCCTGCCTTGAATGTCGTCCTCAGAAATCCCCTGTTCAGAAAGATCTTTCCTGAAAAAGGGAACGTCCTGGCAGTGATAGATACGGGATACGACGGGTTCATCGCCTGTCCAAGGGACATCTTCGAGTCTCTTGAGCTGGACCGCATGGAGTTGGAGAAGAGGACCCTGATAACGGCCAACGGCGAAGTCTTGGGCTCCGAAGGCGCCTACGGGTCATTTGACGCGAGCGATGGCTCGGTCTCAGCGGATGGGTTCATCGAGACCTACGAAGGGGTGATGGAGGTGCTGGTCGGAGTCGAAGCGCTTATTCGCACCAGGACGCTCCTCGACTATTGCTCGATGCGAGTGAAGCTCGAGGCATTTTCCGGATGAGAGGGGCCGAAACGATAGAATACAAACCACCTCAGGGGTAGCACGGACGATTAGCATAGGGGCTGTCGGGGCAGGATGCGTGGGTCTCTCGACCAGGCCCGCGCCTCAGAAGGTCTTATGACTCGGGGGTCAAGTGCTTAGGGGGGGTTAAGTAAGGCATGCTATTCGCCCGAGGGTGGCATGGACGATGAAGGTCGGGGTAATCGGCGCCGGGAATGTGGGCCTCTTGACCGCAGCGTCCCTCGCGACCAAGTTCCTAGTGACCGTGGTCATTCGTCAAGTTGGAGGGTCTCTCGTGCGAGACCAGGGTGACTCTTCTCAGGCCGGGAATCTTGTCAAACTGGCGGTCGCTTGAGACGACCTCGCCGTCGTGCTCGAGGGCCTCGCTCGCAAGCAGCGCGTCGAAGTAGTCCAACTCGAACCTCGTCTCGAGCTGCCCCGCCATGGCCAGGGTAGAAGGAGAGATTGGGTGAACCGCGGAGCCCGCTCGTGGAAAGTCGCTGAGGAGAAGGACCATGAGGTCCGAGCGCCGCTCCACGCTGGTCCCTCTGCTCTTTAGCACGAGGTCAAACTCAAGCAGTGCCGAGGCTCCAAGGAGGATCCTTTCAGAGAGCCCGCGCAGGCAATCGATGGAATCAACGTGAAACCTGTCCGACGCATCAGCCGCTGCAAAGAGGACCGCCGTGTCAAGTACTGGCATCCTTGAGCCTCATCTCTAGGTACTTGGTCGCATCGTGCTTCTCCTCCTCAAAGTGGAAACCGGTCAGACTCCCCGCAAAATGCTTCCCCTTCGTCGAAGTGATCAGGATCCCACCGTGGAAGGCGAATGCGACCAAGTCGTCGTCAGGCCCTATTCCGGACGCCCTGCGTATCCTCTTGCCTAGCACGATTCGCCGCTTCGAGTCCATTTTAATTGGCGCTTGCACGGTCATTTTGTCCCACGTTTCCAATAGTTTGTCCCACTATTTAACCACCCATGTGACTTCGTTCGAGGGTCGACATCAGACAGAAACTCGAGGGTTATTCACGATGAAGAAAGAAAGGCAATAGATTACAAACCAGCCCATCGGAGGCCGTGATGATGAAGGTCGGAGTAATCGGGGCAGGTTACGTCGGCCTCTCGACTGCAGCCTGTCTCGCGACCAAGTTCCAAGTCACCGTGGTCGACAACAACGCCTTGAGGGTCGCGCAGCTCAAGAACGGCGCGGTCCCAATTCACGAAAAGAGACTAGAGGGCCTACTGGCGAGCGGCCAGCGCACGAAGCGGCTGGATTTCTCGGTCGGCGTTCGCGCGCTCCAGGGTGCGGACGCGATCTTCGTCGCCGTCGGCACGCCAAGCGTGGAGGACGGCTCGATTGACCTCTCCCAAGTGAGGGGAGCCTCCGCCGACGTCGCTTCTCTCATCAAGGGCTCGAGCAACAAGCCTCTCATCCTCGTGAGGAGCACCGTCATTCCTGGAACGACGAGGGGGCTCGTGAACCGGATCCTGGAGACCGGGTCTGGGAAGAGGTGCGGCGAGGGGTTCGACTTGTGCTCCAACCCGGAATTCCTTAGGGAAGGGACCGCTATCCAGGACTCGCTCAGCCCCCAGAGGATAGTCATAGGAGGCATGGACGCAGGATCCCTCCTCGCGGCGGGCTCTCTCTACCGTAAGTTTTACGGGAAGAACGTGCCGCCTATCGTCGAGACTTCTCCAGAGGGCGCCGAGCTCATCAAGTACGGTAGCAACTCCCTGCTCACAACCAAGATCAGCTTCATCAATCTCGTCTCGATCGTTTGCGAGCTCTACCCTGGGACCGACGTGAACGATGTGGCGAGGGGCATCGGGCTAGACCCGCGCATCGGCCACCTCTTCCTGCAGGCCGGACCCGGGTTCGGCGGTTCTTGTTTCGAGAAGAAGCCTTCGCGCCTTCAGCGCATACCTCAAGCAACAAGCGATAGACCGCTCGATGCTCGAGGGAGTGCTCGCGGTCAACGAGTTCCAGCCGCGGCACATCATCGGGTTAGCGGAGAAGAGGGTCGGCTCTCTCCTGGGGAAGCAGGTGGCGGTGCTGGGCCTTGCCTTCAAGGCCGAGACCGACGACGTGCGGGGCTCAAGGTCGATCCCGCTGGTGCTGGGGCTGCTTGCTCGGGGGGCAAAGGTCCGCGTCTATGACCCCGTGGCGATGAAGGCAGCGAAGCCGGCATTGGGCCAAAGCGTCACTTATTCTCCTTCGGCGAAGGAGTGCCTGGAAGGTGCTGAGGTGGCCATCACGATGACCGCGTGGAGGCAGTTCAGAGCGCTCAAGCCGTCCGACTATGCCAAGCTGATGAGGACTCCTGTGCTGATAGATGCAAGGAGGATCTACGACCCCGTCGTCTATTCAAAGGCGCTCGACTACGCCGCGGTGGGACTGGGAGAAGCCAGCGCGAAATGAGATGCCTCGTGACAGGATGTGCCGGCTTCATCGGCTCGACCCTCTCAGAGGCGCTGCTTGCCGAGGGCCACACCGTGCGAGGTGTAGACTGCTTCACCGACTACTACCCGAAGAAGCTCAAGGTCGCGAACCTCTCCCGTCTTCGCAAGAACGAAGGGTTTGAATTCAGTGAGGCTGACCTTGCTTCCGCCAGCCTGGCGGGGGTCGTCAGAGGCGTGGAGGCGGTGTTCCACCTAGCGGCTCAGCCGGGGGTTCGCGCGAGCTGGGGAAGGACGTTCTCGCACTACGTCAGGGACAACATCATCGCCACCCAGCGGCTCCTCGAGGCTGTAAAGGACGCCCCGATTAAGAAGTTCATCTTCGCTTCTTCGTCGAGCATCTATGGAGACTCGGAGCGGATGCCCACGCCCGAGGAGGCCACGCCTCGGCCCGTCTCGCCCTACGGGGCCACCAAGCTCGCGGGGGAGAGCCTCTGCCACGTCTATCTTCGCAACTACGACGTGCCTGTCGTCACCCTGAGATACTTCACCGTCTACGGGCCTCGCCAGAGGCCGGACATGGCGTTCAACATCTTCATCTCGAGGATATCCCGCGGTGAGCCGATCGAGGTCTACGGCGACGGGGAGCAGAGGCGCGATTTCACTTTCGTGGGCGACACGGTCGCGGGCACAATCCTGGCCTCGCAGGCCAAGCCCGGCAGCCTCTACAACGTCGGCACAGGAGGCTCGACCTCGCTCAACCACGTGATCTCGACGATCGAATCCGTCATGGGCAAGAAAGCCAGGATCAAGCACCTTCGCAAGGCACCGGGCGACGTCAAGGACACCTCGGCCGACATCACGAGGATGAGAGCCGACCTAGGCTACGAGCCGGTCACCCCGCTGACCGACGGATTGAAGAAGCAGGTGGCCGCTCAGTCAGGGTAGCTTCAGACGCGAGACCCGCACATTGGCGCGGCGGGTGGGGGCTTGCTTTCCCGGCGCGACTCTCTGAAGCCTCTTGTTCCTCAGCCGGGAGATTTGAATCAGCATTTCGGAGCTACTTGCTCTCCAGGACATTGTTCAAGACATCCGTCACTTTCTCCAGGACGTCGGTGAGATGAGGAGTGGCATAGCAGGTTCGTCCCGAATTTTCTGTGGCAATCAAGTGGCGCGCCCGCGTCTCGCGTCTCTGGGTGCTTAAATAGCGACTCTTGCTCTTTGGTATGAAGATGGGTCTTACTGCATGAAGGCCTTGAAGTTGAATGTGGGTGGGAGGGTTCAGGCTGTGGGCTATCGGAGATACCTTCGGGAGATGGCCCAGCAGGGGAACCTGACCGGCTACGTAAGGAATGAGAAAGACGGCTCGGTGACAATATTCGTCCAGGGTGAAGAGTCGGCTGTGCGCAACTTCGTGGAAGCGGCAAGAAACCCACCGCCTCCGGCCCGGACAAAGGAACTAAAGCAACATGCAGCAAGGCCTGAGCAGAGACTCAAATTCTTCGAAATACGGTTCGGGAGCGTACCAGAAGAGCTCCAAGAGGGGTTTGGGGCGATGCAGACGGAATTCCGGGATTACAGAGGAGAATTCAGCAGTTATCGAAGCGATTTTACGGGGTTCGCCGAGAGGACCGACCAGAACTTCAGAACTCTCGACCACAAGTATGGCGAGATCTCTCAAAAGCTGACCAGCGTCCTTGAGACGCTGGAGAAGGAGTCGGTCGAGACAAGGAAAGAACTCACGAGGGCCGTCGACAACCTAGCGAAACTCGTGGAGAAGCGCGTCGGTGGCAGTGACCCAATCTAAGCGTGTGCGTGCAATTCATCGGTCTCCCGTGGCCAGTGAACTGCCGGGTTGATATCACAATCGGTGAAACCGACGTCACAAGCCTCAATCATGATCAAGCGCGGACTGATCGGTCACTCATCCTTTTATTGGCGCGTAAAGCAAGAAAGTAGGACTTGAGGCAATATCGGGCGAGGCGAAAGATGCACGTCACAATACCGAAGAGGCTTGCCGAGAGAACAGGGATTCGACCAGGGGACGCGGTCGTGTTCGAGGAATCTCCTGATGATTCGATCATGATCAAGAAGGTCGCAGGCGCGAGAGCCGACAGAGAGAAGGTGCGAGGGGCCTTCGACAATTTCTCCAAGGACATGAAGAAGATCAGACCTCGAGTGCAGGAAGCGGAGGCGGCATTGAACGAAAGTCTTTCTCGATACCTCAGTCAAGTGACGAGAGGCGTCGCCCGACGCCAAGGGCGTGCAGCGAGTCAGAGTGGCCTGCTCGAGTTTCCAATTGGCCACAGGTTATCCTTATATAACATGTCTAACTAGTATAATCCGCCCATGCCAAAGGACGTCATGATAAAGGGGGTGGACGCCGAAGCATATCGCCGGGCCAAGGCGATTGCGGCGCTCGAAGGCATCTCGATGGGCCGGGCAGTGAGCGAGGCCCTTGCAAGGTGGACGGAGGGTGAGGCGGAGGTCGCCATGGCGAGGGAGCACCAGACCAACCTTGAGCTCGTGCGAAGAAGGTGGAAGGAGGAGTTCGAGCCCCACCGTGGAAAGGCCGTGGTCGTCAGTCTTGGGCGGTTGCAGGGGGTCTTCGAGTCATACGACCGCGCCTGCAAGTTTGCTTCGAGGTTCCGCCTCGCCCTCACCTTCGTGGTCGACGGCCGTCCCGCCCAGAGGGAGATATTCCTTGGACCTGACCTGGAAATACAGCAGGGAGCATGAACCCAGCGCGCCCGTGGTCAAGGCGACGATTGGCGCTTTCACCATGGAGCTCGCCGTGGACACGGGCTTCTCTGGAGGCGTCCTTCTGCCCTTCGCCGTCTTTCAGTCTCTGGGCTTGACGAGCAGGCTTGTGCCCGAGAGCTACGCCGCGGTCTTGCCAGACTCTAGGAGGATTGTTGTCTACACCGCGCTGTCAGACGTGACGATCGACTCCGTGCGCATCTCCACACGAGTGCACTCCTCGCCTCACCTTCACGGAAGGCTTCTGGGGAGGGAGGCGCTCAGAACCATGGTCGCGAACCTTGACGGGCCGAAGGAGACCTTGACGCTCTCGCTTGGCAAGTGAATCCAAGACGCCGGCCGTGGAGCGGCCTTCGGCGACAGGCGCGAATCCCGCGGGCAGGCTCGTATCGGTCATCATCCCAACGCGGAACAGGAACGACAAGCTGACGCGCTGCCTCGAATCGGTCTACGCGAGCGACCATCGAGACCTCGAAGTCATAGTAGTCGACGACGCGTCAACGGAGCCCGTCGAACCGGCTCTTTCAGCAAGGTTCCCCTCCGCCAGGTTCATCCGCAACGAAAGGAGGATGCTGCTCTCCTGCTCCAGGAACATCGGCGCGGCAGCCTCCAAGGGCAGCTACCTCTTCTTCCTCGACGATGACAACGTCGTCGCCCCGGACGCGATCCGCCTGCTCGTGGAGACACTAGGGAATTCGACCCGCACTGCAGTCGCCGCCCCGATGATTTACTATCTCGCACGACCTTCGACCGTCTGGACCTCGACCATCTCGAGAGGCAGGCTCCCGGGCTTCTACACGCTTCACACAGACGTTCCGAGCGCGGAGGCGCGCACTTTCTCATTTCACAATTCGTTCGTGGTGAAACGCGAGGTCTTCGAGCAGCTTCACGGCTTCGACTGCGCGAACCTTCCCATCAGGTTCAGCGAGGTGGACTTTGCGCACAAGCTGAGCAATGCGGGTTACGTGGCAATGGTCAACCCCTCCGCGAAAGACTGGCACGACCTAGGGTGGTCGCTGGTGCACATCGACAGCACGAGAGCCTACTACACTGAGAGGAATAGGATCATCGTCCTGAAGAGATACTACAAGAAGCGGGACTTAGCCTTCTATTCTTTCTGCATACTCCCGTTCATCTCCGCATACTACTTGGTACATCACCCTCTGAGCACGACGGATGGAAGGACAAAGACCGCGGCTAGCTTCCTAAAGGGAACAATCGATGGTCTGAGATTTAGACTCGACAATTAAGCGGGCCGACCTTAACCATAGAACGCTTCCACGGTTACCTGCTGAGGGGTGTACCCAGCGCTCAGAGGGAGAGTGATCTGGGCAGTCGTCTCCGTGTACTGGTTAGGGCCGAGAATGAACGACCAGTACTGGAAAGTGAGACCACCGGCGGTTGATGGCGCCACAAGAGGGATCTGACCCGCCTGATACTGAATGTCGAGACCGCCTTGCATGACCTGAATCTCCTGTCCGCAGATGGAAAGAGGGACAGACTGAGCTAGATTGGTCGAGATGTAGAACGTCCCGTCTGTCCCCCCGCAGGCATTGATTGTCGATACCGACGTCGATGTACTTGTCGAACTGGTTGTGCTGTTCGTCCCCGTTGAGATATTGGTCGAGGTGCCCGTTACAGTCGGGGAAGAAGTTGTGACCGATGAGAAGGATTGCGACGATGAGCTCGAAGTCGTGGAACTGTAGGTCGTGGAGTTTGTTACGCTCGTCGGAGGTGCCGAGTAGAATAGCTCGATCAAGGAGCTTTGCGAAGAGAGGCCGCCGGGCAGGTTCAAAGTCATCATCGAATCGTTCAAACGCTGCGGCGTGCTTCCAGCTAGGAGGACATACCAAAACTCGAACTGACTGCCGTCAACAGACTGGGGGGCGACGAACGTTGCAGGCCCTGCATCGAATTGGTAGGTCAGCCCTCCTCCTGCCCCGGCGGTCACTTGATAACTGCGCCCACAAATCTCGATGGACAAGGAGATGCCGGAGGATACGAAGATCGTCCCATCATCCGAGCTTCCTGAGCAGCCTGAGGAGCCTGAGGCCGAGGTCGCTGTGCTCGAATGCCCCGTCAAGGTTGGGGACGGAGCTCCAGGGAACAGCGTGGGATATCCTATGAAGATTCCTCCCACGAGGACCAAAATTACTATGATGAGCGCCGCTAGCTTGGTTCTCCCTGAGAACCCGCCATGAGATGGGGGGGCAGGGGGCGCAGGTATGAAAGTCTGGGGCAGGCCCGTTTCACCATATTTCACGTATGAGGCTATCTGCAGCGCGACTCCAACGATTAGGGCGGAGAACGCGTACACAGCGTCCGAGTCTGCTGCGTTCGTGAGTCCGGCCGCCAGTTCCGCTGCGGAAATCAAGAGGAGGACGATGAAGGCGATGACGAAGGGCGATCCCCAGTTTGTCCTGAAGTAGCTTCTTGCTCTCTGCGGAAGAGACGTGATTCTTGTGTTCGCTACGATAAGACTTAAAGACTTTGGAAGAAGCTTGAGGTAAGAACTGTCTGATTGGTGCCCGCACTTGATTAAGGTAGCATGCATCCCCGCGTTCAATGAAGAGAGGACTATCGGAAAGGTCGTGGTTAGGGCGCAGGATTACGTTGACCAGGTGCTCGTTTGCGACGATGGATCCAAGGATATGACCGCTGACATCGCGGAGAAGCTGGGTGCAAAGGTGATACGCCACGAGCAGAACATGGGCAAGGGAGAGGCTTTTCGTTCCTTGTTCGCCGAATGCAGGACGATGGGGGCCGACATCATGGTAACGTTGGATGGTGACGACCAGCACGAGCCCGCCGAGATACCCCAGCTTGTCGAGCCATTGATGAGGGGGGAAGCTGACATAGTGATTGGAGCCCGATTTCACGACAGCAACGTGGGGATTCCAACTCACAGGCGCGTGGGGAATAGACTACTGAATGCAGTCACCATATCCGGGATTTCCGATACTCAATCCGGGTTCAGGGCGTACAACAAGAAGGCAATCCAGTCGCTGCGACCCTCCGAGACGGGAATGGGCGTCGACTCCGAGATTTTGATGGACGCGTCCAGGCAGGGCATGAAGATCATGGAAGTGCCGATCTCCGTGAGGTACGGCATTGGCAAGACATCCACCCACAACCCAATCTATCACACAATCGACGTTCTGACCAGCGCGATAAAGCTGACTTCAATTAGGCACCCGATGACCTTCTATGGCATACCGGGCATGCTGATCACGATTCTTGGATTCTACTTCGTCGTCCACGCCTACCTCCTTTTCCTCGGACAGGGTCTCCTCACCAACTTGGTAATCACTTACGCATTGACGGGATTCTCCATCGGCATCTTCGGCCTCTTCACTTTCTTCACCGGGATCATCCTCTTCACTCTCTCGACTGTCCTCCGCAAAGGCGCGGACTAGGCCGAAGGGTATCTGGTTTTTGTGAGCAAATATACGAGCTCAAGGCGGGAGTAATCGTTTGTCGTCTACCAGCGTCGCTCAGGCGACCTCGCGGGGAAGTTTCATTCTCTTCGCGGGCAACTTCGTTTCGACGGGCATACTCACGATTGCGACAATTGTGATAGCAAGACTGCTCGGGCCACCCGGCTATGGGGCTTACACCCTTGTCTTCTTGGCTCCGTCGATTCTCACTCTCTTCGTCGGTCTTGGCGTGGGGACCGCCGTGACACGATATGTTGCCTTCTCCCTTTCGACTGGAGAGCGAGAGAAGGCTGCGAGCATGACGAGAACGGCTATTCTATTCACTCTGATGTTCGGGCTTGCACTGTCCGGATTAAACTTCCTCGCAGCTCCGTACTTTGTGAGCGCGTTTCTCCACAGGCCAGAGCTTATCCAGTATGTCTGGGTTTCGTCCATCTACGTTGCGGCGGTAACCGTGGCCCAGACCGCGACTTCAGCTCTCATCGGATGGAACTCCATGACGCAGGTGAGTCTCTATGCGATTCTTCAGGCTCTGCTAAAGCTGACGGTTGGAGCGGGTCTAGTCTTGGCGGGATTCGGGGTATACGGGGCGGTGGTGGGCCACGTCGCATCGTATATTATACAAGGTGCCGTCGCGTGCATCGCGATTTACGTTCTCCGAATTCGGGTTCCAATCGGAGCCGTGAGTCACTTCCTGGAGGAACCTGAAGGCGATGGTCAAGTACGGCTTTCCTCTCTTCGTGGGAAGCATCATCCTTGGGCTAGCCGCTCAATACTCAGTGGTTATACTCGCTTCTGCCGTGAGCGACACTGTGGTCGGCTACTATCAGGCGGCTGCTAACGTCATTACGCCCGTGGGCGTGATTTCGGGGGCAGTCGCGAATTCACTCTTTCGCTCCTTCGCGGAACTTCACGGGCTCAAGGAGGATATCTCCTTGGCTTTCTCATACTCGGTGAAGTACGTCTCCCTAATACTGACGCCGATCATCTTCTTCATCTTGGCGGCTGCCTCGCCCCTCTTCGACCTTTTTTACAGCCACGCCTATTCGGGTGGCATAGTCCTGCTAAAACTTGTCGCGGTTTCGAACCTTCCGATTGCGGCCGGGCTCACGGTAATCCCCTCCTTCATGAACGGAGTTGGAAAGAGTCGTTTTACACTGGTGATATCGATTACAAGTGCTGTGGCATTCGTTCTCGCAAGTCTGGTCCTCATCCTTGGCCTTGGCCTAGGAGCTCAGGGGCTGATGATAGCTCTGCTTGTCTCGAATCTCGCCATTGTGACTCCAGGCCTGGCGTTGGCGATGAAATATCTGGACGTGCGACTTGCTCCACTCCCTCTGGTTGGCATATTCTTGGCGGGGCTCGTCGCGTGGATTGCAGTCGCGCTGATTCCCCTTGGCGGCTTCTCGTCAATCTGGGGGGTCGTTTTTGCGGCTGTCGTCTTCTTGCCAGTGTATCTCGTGGCCGTCCCGCTCTTCAGAGGCCTGAATAATGATGACCTTGTTCGACTGTCCATCGCGGTCGAGACACTGGGTCCGCTGCGAAGGGTCTTCGAAGCCTTTCTTGGTTTCGAGAGAAGAGTTCTTCAACTCAGTAAAGGTTCATGACCCGGCTGATGACGCCTAGAGAATCGAAGTCACGGGCCCCAAATGAGGATTTGCATCGTCAATAGCTTCTATCCTCCTTGGATAGGGGGGGCGGAGACTTATGTGAGCAGTCTTTCTCGCCGTCTAGCCAAGCGCGGGCATGACGTCACAGTCTACTGTGCCCACAATCCCCTACCTGTCGGCGAGACCATTGAAGCTGGAGTCCGAGTGAGGAGAATGCGAGCGCCGATTAGGCTGTATGGGACTCCAATCGCGGTGTCGCCGTTGAACTTGTTCTTCGAGAATTATGATGTCATCCATTGCAATTTCCCAAGCCCATATCTCTCGGCGATGTTTGCCTTTCTTAGCAGAGTGCGCAGGATTCCGGCCATCCTAACATGGCACAACGATCTGCCGCGGGTCACCTCCGCGGCTGGAGTGCTGGTGCGAATCCACGATGTGTTCGCTCCATTGTATCTGAGCCAGTATCAGAGAATCATCGCCACGACTGCAGCGTATGCAAGAAACTCTCCTATTCTCCAAAGTCATTCTGAGAAGGTGGTAGTAATCTCCAATGGCGTCGACACCAGCCGATTCAATCCGTCTGTTGACGGACAATCGATTAGAGCATTGCACGGACTTTCCGGCAAGAAGGTTGTTCTGTTCGTCGGGGCGCTCACGCGGTGGCACGCCTACAAAGGTTTGGATAATTTGATTAGGGCCTTTGAAGTGGCAAGCCGTGAAATCCCCGATTCTCACCTGATTGTAGTGGGGGGTGGAGAGCTTGCAGATTACAACAAGAAACTGGCCACGGACCTGGGAATTGAGCGAATGGTCTCCTTCATCGGGAGCGTTTCTGAAGAGATGCTTCCGAAGTATTATGCAGCGTGTGATTTGTTCGTGCTTCCCAGTCAGGACAGTTCCGAGGGATACGGACTTGCGCTGCTCGAGGCGATGTCAACAGGCAGGCCTGTTATCGGTTCCCGAGTTGGAGGCATCGTAGATGTAATCTCGGACCACAAGACGGGGATTCTGGTCCAACCCAATGAGCCAAGGTGACCTCGCGAGGGCCATCGTCGAGTTGTTCCGGGACGATCAAGCGAGGAAGCGGATGGGAATTGAGGCGAGGCATTTTGCCGAGGCGAACGACTGGGACCGAGTTACAGAAAGCGTGGAGAGCTTATATCGACTCGTGGTTAGTGAGCACTCCTGACAACTGAGAAAATGCATGAACGCGGTTTCGAAGCACCGAAATTTATGCTCGAATTGCCGTGTTCAGGAACTATTCATGAAAAATCGGGTGAAAAGCTTTCATATACGAACGATTCGCCAACAATCGGCGGATTGTCGCTGTTCGCTTCAGCGGTTGATGTTCGTGCTGACCGCGAGCGGATTCTAGATTGCGGCGCGACAATGGATGTCTTGGAATGTGATTGAAGAAAGCGAATCTCGGATCATCCGGGAGCTGGCAAAGCAGTTCAGCCCTGTTTACTCGCAATCTCGAATCCTCGTAACTGGCGGAGCGGGGTTTGTCGGGAGCTGGTTGGTAAATTCCCTCGTCGAGTGCGGGGCATCGGTTGATTGTCTGGACAACTTCTCCACCGGCTTGATGGAAAATATTAGCCAAGTCCGAGACAAAATCACATTGATTCGCGCCGACGTCGAGTCTGCGACCTTCGAAGGCAAGTATGATTACATCTTTCATTTGGCAAGTCGCGCTTCTCCCGAGGAATACCAGAAGTTTCCTCTCGAAACTCTAATGGCAAATTCAGCTGGTACATCTCGGATGCTGGAGCTAACAAGGCGATGCAATGGGACACTGCTCTTCGCGTCAACTTCCGAGGTCTACGGAGATGCCGTGCAGGTTCCGACATCTGAATCCTACTTCGGGAATGTCAGTTCTGTCGGCGTCAGATCCTGCTATGACGAGGCAAAGCGGTTCGGTGAGGCTCTCTGCATGGCCTACTTCAGGCAATACAAGTCGAAGGTGAGAATACCTCGAATTTTCAACACATACGGTCCTCGCATCAGGTCTGACGGAATCTACGCAAGAGTAGTGCCCAGATTCATTATTCAGGCCCTGACCAATGCCCCCGTCACGATTCACGGCAAGGGCATGCAGACGCGGAGCTTCTGTTACGTCACAGATACAGTGAGGGGCCTGATGATGCTCGCTGCGGCAGATGCCGATGGGATGATCGCGAATATAGGGAATCCCAACGAGATTTCCGTCATGGCACTGGCGCAAGAGATCATGCGCGCAACCAAAAGCGTGTCGAAGCTTGTCTATTCGGACCCTCGTGAAGACGATCCACATCGAAGGTGCCCTGATATTTCCAGGATCCGCAAGCTCGGATGGGAGCCCACCGTAGGCCTGCAAGAGGGAATGAAACACACAATAGAATACTTTAGACGGAGTCTAATCGTCGAATGATGCAGCCTGTCACGAAGGAACTCGTCCATGGCTCAAGCAGGGAGCGCCCAGAGCTTTCGATAGTAATCCCGGCGTACAACGAGGGAGATACCATCTCGGCTACCTTGCAGAAGATTTCGGAGGCTGCGTCCAAGGCGGTGGAGTCTTTCGAGATAGTCGTGGTCGATGACGGCTCGACGGACGATACCTATCGGCGATTGCGGTCACTGGCAAAAGAGAACCCTTCGGTCGTCGCCGTGAGAATACCGATCAACCGAGGAAAGGGCAATGCCGTGAAGAAAGCAGCGGAGAAAGTTCGCGGTGGAGCTGTTATTGTTATGGACGGAGACCTGGATATCGACCCTTCGCATGTCAGGCAATACGTAGAAGCGCTGAGAAACTACGACATATGCATCGCATCAAAACGGCATCCTGATTCTGTTTACAGGGCACCCCTCATGAGAAAGTTTCTGAGCGTGAGCTTCAATAAAACGATGAGACTGCTAACGGGAATCAGGTTCACTGACTCTCAGACAGGCCTGAAGGCGATGCGCGGCGAGCACTTTAGACGCATCATGGGGGTGATTTCGGTAAAGAGGTACGCCTATGACGTCGAGATACTTGCGGTGGCCGACCTCCTAAGGCTGCGAGTTGCCGAGTTTCCAGTCAAGATAGAGCAGACCTCGGCCTTCAGCAAGCGGGCAATAATGTACATGATAGTTGACTTGTTAGGCATAGTCTATAGGCTGCGAGTTCTGAAATGGTACCAAAAGAACTTGAACAATCCGTCGCTAAGTTACAAGCCCGTAATCCCCATTTGACCTCATGACGGCCCTGCATCGATGCTAGTCGAAGACTGAATCTTCATGAGCGATTCGAAGGATACTGCTGTGACAATTGCCCAGGAAAGGATGCGATACCGCGACCTGGTTCTTCAAGTGAAGCGATTCCTGAAGTTTGCGCCCAAAGGCACCTCGAATGAGGTCTTGATTCTTGAAGCCAAGGAGTTCGACCGGAGACTGAATGCCATCGGGCCAAGATTCGATATTGGCGAAACAAGAAAGTTGAGCTCAAAACTGAGATCGATCTACGAACCAGGCGGTTGACTCGAAGATGGAAACGCCATTGGTGACCGTCATCATCCCGTGCCGGCGAATCGACAAGATGACTATGGAATGCCTGAAGGCATGCCGCGAAATGGATTACCCCAACTTCGAGGTTGTATTGGTGCCAGATCTGCCGGCTACTGTGGAAGGTGCAAATGTCGTTCCGACAGGTCCGGTCACTCCAGGGGAAAAGCGAAACATTGCGGCGTCTATAGGGAAGGGCGAAATTCTCGCATACATCGATTCGGATGCCTATCCGAAGTCTGATTGGCTCTCCAAAGCTGTGGGATACCTTCAAGAAGACGGAGTGGGTGCTGTCGGAGGCCCTGGGCTTACTCCTCCTGGCGATGGTGCATTCGCAGCAGTTCAGGATTCCATGCTCTCCTCCCATCTAGTCGGAGGGCTGGCCAATCGCTACAAAGAGTCGCGGTTGGTTGAGACCGACGACATACACTCGGTCAACTTCATTGCTTGGCGGGAAGTTGTCGAAAGAGCCGGCGGATGGGACGAGCACTACTGGCCTGGAGAGGACACCCTGTTGTGCCTAAACATCAAGAAAGCGGGGTTCAAGCAGTTGCTCGCACCCGACGTCGTGGTCTATCATCATCGACGACCCACACTCAAAGGGTACCTTCAGCAGATTGCGAACTATGGAACTCACAGGGGATTCTTCGCGAAGCGTTTCCCCGACACCTCGAGAAGGCTTCAGTATTTCGCCCCCACTTTTCTCGTCCTGGGTCTTGGATTCCTAGTGGCTCTTTGCTTCGTAAACCCCCTGTTCCTTCTCGTCCTCCTCGTCGGCTTGTCTGTTTACGCCATACCAATTCTCTTATTATGCCTGAGAAATGACGGTGGGCTTGCCCCCGTGATACTAATAGGAGTCCCTCTGACCCACCTTGTGTACGGGCTAAGCTTTGCGCGGGGGTTGCTCACGCAGAGGCTAGCAAGATGAGAATCAGCATATCGTACCCGCCGATCGAGACTCCGAAAGGAGTTCCGCTGCTCTCACAGAACCGGCAGTTTCAGTATTTCAACCAGCCCACCTACATTTACCCAGTCATTCCGGCCTACGCGGCCACACTTTTGGATGAGAACGGGTACGATGTCACTTGGGATGATGGAATAGCCGAACGGATGTCGTTCGATGAGTACCTCAAGCGGCAAGACTTCCAGAGCCCTGACCTCATCGCAATCGAGACAAAGGCTCCAACAGTCAAGACGTTCTGGCGGTATATCAGGGAGTTCAAGGCGCGCTGGCCCCAAACTGCCATCGTCTTGATGGGCGACCACGTCACCGCCTTCCCTGAGGAATCCCTCCAGAACTCGCCCGTGGACTATGTTATTGCGGGCGGAGACTACGACTTTCAGCTCCTCTCCCTTGCCAATCACATATCGAAGGGGACTCCACTCGATCCTGGCTTCTGGTGGAGAGAAAAGGACGGGACGACGAAGAACACTGGCGTCTACCAGCAGAACAGTGACGTCAATACCCTCCCACTCATTGACAGGGGCCTGACCAAGTGGTGGCTTTACGTCAAGAACGGTAATTTCAAATACGAGCCGGGCACTTACACGATGGTCGGCAGAGACTGCTGGTGGAGGAACGGCGGCGGATGCACTTTCTGCTCATGGACGATGACCTACAAGAAGTATCAGGTGAGAACTCCTGAGAGCTTGCTCGAGGAAGTGGAAATGCTCCACAAGCGGTACGGAATCCGTGAGATTTTCGACGACACCGGGACTTTCCCCGCTGGGGTGTGGTTAACGACATTCTGCAAAGGGATGGTCGAGAGAGACCTGGCCTTCAAGATAAGAATAGGCTGCAACATGCGATTCGGAGCTCTCAAAGAGGACGATTACAAGCTGATGGGAAAGGCAGGATTCAGGTTTATCCTTTACGGGCTCGAGTCCGCCAACCAGAAGACGCTCGACAAGCTTCAAAAGGGCACAACGAACCAGCAGGCTTGGGAGACTTGCCGATGGGCAAGCAAGTATGGGATGGATCCTCACCTGACGATAATGATGGGTTATCCCTGGGAGACTTACCAAGACGCCCGAAACACGGTCAATTTCGCGAAGAAAGTCTTCAGCGCTGGCTATGCAGAGACTCTGCAAGCAACGATCGTGATTCCCTACCCCGGGACAATGCTGTGGCACCAGTGCAAGGAGAACGGCTGGTTGCTTACCGAGGACTATGACAGATATGACATGCGAGAGGCAGTCATGAAAAGCGAGCTTACTAACGAGCAAGTGAAGGAACTCACCCAGGAACTCTACAAGGTGTTCTTGGCTCCGAAATATATGGCGAGGAAGGTCTTGGGAATCCGCTCGAAGGACGACTTGAGATTTGCCAAGAGAGGAATAGATTATGTCTATGGCCACCTCAAGGACTTTGCCAGCGGAAGCGAGATGAGAGAATCGGACTCTCTCACGGCAACATCAAGCTAGACGGTCGTTTATTTTTGTGTCAGGCCATTCTTCCTGGAGGGGACTCCTATTAGAGTAACTACTGATGAAAAATCATTTGCAATCGGCGCAATGCGATCGAGACCTGGTTGAATGTAGTAGCTTCCCGGGACTCCAATTGGAAGGAAGCCCAATTTCTTGGCCGATGCCAAATCAGAAGCCCGATTACCGACAATGTGGAAAGACGGAAAGTCCTTGCCAAGTTCTTTGAGAATCTTGAGGTATAAGGTCTCTTTGAATGCAGACTCCTTCCTCTGAATTTTCGCAATATCCTCGATGCAATATACGCAGGACTGATCAACATAAGGATTGATTTCAAGACTCTCCAGTAGTCGAATTGCGGTTATTCGCCGCCGTATCCCGGTCGCAATCGCCACCGTGTAACCGGCGACACTTAGCCGTTTGAGTGCTGTTTTCGCGCCTTGCTTTAGCTCATATAACGACGCGCTGGAATCGTAGAAATTCAGCCTTTCTCGTAGCAGCTCATCCACTCGTTTCTGCATGCCCACTTTCCTGGCCAGACGACTGATTATGGTGCGACTGCGCCAGTGGCGGAGGCGAAGACGCACGAACGTCCGTCGGCCAAGCAGCGGGAGACCATACCTATCGTGAAGATACACGTATGAAGCATAATCGACCCGCCTGTTGTCAGTTAGCGTATCATCCAAGTCGAAGACAACAAGGCCCACAGGACGACCAAGTTCCTTGATTAAGTGACCTCTCCGTCTGCCCCGCGCGGTGCCCAATTGATGCGAAGAATTGCGCGTCGATACGATTTAAGGCCACGCAGACATTGAACGACCCATGTGGCTGGGCGATCTCAGACGACTCCGAAGCGTTAGATTCAGCTTAAAACGGACCTAGCAGTTTTGCCGCGAATTCATCTGATGGAATCTTCAAATAGCCAAGAGCAACTCTTGAACTAAAGCCGGAGAAGAGCTGCAGAGGTGAAATGCATTCTTGTCGGCGGGGCTGGAGGTGCCCCATCAAACGGATTTATCGAATCTTTGAGAGAATCTCCCGAGAAGTTCCGCATCGTTGGAATGACAAGTAACCCTTACGACTTGGCCAAGGCCAAGACGGACGCAAAATATGTCGACCCGCAGGCACAAGAACCAGACTATTTCCGCGTGCTGGAACGAATCATCGAACTGGAGAGTCCTGATTTCTTGCACGTGCAGCACGATTTTGAGGTCCAGGCGGTCTCAGAGCACCGAGGCAAGATAGCAGGGTTGGGTGTCAAGACGTTTCTCCCTAGTCACGAATCAGTGGTAACTTGCGTCGACAAAATGAAGACCTACGAGAAATGGGCGAAGGCAGGACTCAAAGTGCCGCCAACGATTCTAGTCAGGACAGAAAAGGATCTTGAGGATGCGTTCGCCCAACTTGGCAAGGACTTGTGGTTTCGAGCGACCAGAGGAGGCGGTGGAGCTGGGTCGCTTCCCACGAGCAATTTTCAACTCGCGAAGATCTGGATTGACTCGTTCTCCGGATGGGGAAAATTCACAGCGGCTCAGGCCCTCACGCCAAGGTCAGTCACCTGGACATCGATATGGAACCGCGGGGAGCTTGTCGTCGCTCAAGGTCGCGAGAGGCTATATTGGGAGCTCGGGAACAGAGCAGTGTCCGGCATAACCGGAGTAACAGGAACTGGAGTGACGGTTTCAAATCAGGAGGTTGACGAGATTGCTCAGGCCGCAATCCATGCCATCGATGCTGAACCGAACGGCATATGGTCGGTCGACATGACATATGACAAAGAAGGGGTTCCTAACCCGACCGAAATAAACATCGGGCGCTTCTTCACGACACATCTTTTTTTCACCCGGGCAGGTTTGAATCTGCCCTACATCTTGATCAAGTTGGCCTTCGGGGAGAAGCTGCCGAAGATAAAGAAGAAGATCAACCCGCTCCCAGAGGGGCTAGCTTGGGTACGCGGGATGGACACGGAGCCTGTTTTGACCACAATTAATCAAATTGAGAAATACCGGCGAAGCCTCACAAGACTTCGGAGTAGAAATTGGAAGAGAGTCTCGAAGGAAAGACGATTCTAGTTACTGGTGGAACCGGCTTCATCGGCAGCGACGTTGTGAGAAAGCTGCGCAAGAACAAGAACATAGAACTAAGAATCCTGAGTCGCTCGTCCGACGGCAAGGACGCCTCTAACCTCGAGAACATCCAGTGCGACCTTTCCTCTCAACATTCAGTAAACGGCATCAAGAGTCGAATAAGGGACGTCGACTACGTTCTGCATCTCGCTGCCAGCATCCCGGGCGCCTCGGGGAGAGATGATGTGGAGGAAAGTTTGGGAGTGAACCTGCTCGGAACCATTGCGCTCTTGAGAAACCTACCTGCAACAGTGCAGTCATTCGTCTACTCTAGTACTATTGATGTGTATGGATTGCCTGAATACAATCCAATTGACGAGAAACATCCTACGATTCCATCCTCCTACTATGGGGCGAGCAAGCTATCGGCTGAACGATACTTGGGGGTATATTGCAAGAGCAAGAAGATTCCTTTGACGGTCCTAAGATATTCGCAAGTGTATGGCCCAGGCGAACCAAGAATCAAGGCAATCCCAAGTTTCATCTCCCGGATCTTGCAAGGGAAACCGCCTACTCTCTTTGGCGACGGGTCCGAACTCCGAGACTACGTGTACTTAGACGATGTCTCTTCTGTCACTATCGAAGCGTTACGTAGACATCCGGACAAGACGCTGAACATCGGGAGCGGAAAAGGCATCAGCGTAAGGAAAGTACTGGACATCATACTGAGAAAGATGGAATCCAGACAGCTCCACCCGGAAATCAGACCAAGGATAAAGGAATATTACGACCAAACGTTCGATATTGACCTAGCAAAGCGAACTCTCGGGTATTCTCCGGCTACGAAGATTGAAGATGGTCTCAACGTCCAAATCGAGACGGCCCGAAGAGGTCACTTTTGATGCGGACGCTGCCGCTTGGCAAGTCAAACTTTTCTGGAATCTATGATCTTCTGATTGTTTCGGTGATTGTCGTCTTCGTGCCGAAATAGTTTCTCCACTCTTCGTTGTTTCTATTGGCCAAATAATCCTGAAAGACCCTGATCTTCTGGCAGCCCGGCAACATCAATCGTCTGAGTTCTCGGTCGGTTACTCTCCTGTTAGCTTTTACGACACGTCGATCAATAATGGTTTCAGGCAGGTTTCTAAGATTCCAAATAACCGCTTTGATTGAGGCTTTTCCCATTTCTCCCTTACCTGCGAGAATCAGAAAGACAACTTCCCCAGTTAGAATCACCAAGTAGCTAGGCACAACGAATGCAAGAGTTCTCCCTGAGTAATTCTTGAGCATACCTATCCAGGCTCCCCGTTCAGCTAAGAACCGCTTGTTGCTCCTGCTGAAATATTTGCCAAGCGTCACCGAGACGCGATGATAAAGAACGGCTCTTGGATCGGCCACAACACGATAGCCGAGTAACAGCACCCTCCAGCATATGTCAATATCGTCGCCGAGAGTAAAGATTCGGGGGTCATAGCCTTTGATCTGTTCGAGAACTGACCGCTTGATAAGGAGAGCGCCGCCGAAGGAAAAGAATACGTCAGCCGGGAAGTCCCATTGGCCCTTATCGACTTCGTTTATCCCTCTGGCTGCCGGAGTTCCGAAAATATCCATGCTTGCTCCCACACTGTCTATTACATTCAACTTTGTTCCGTCTGGCAGAATCCGACGCATTTTGCAAGTGCATATCCCGATTGTTGGATTTGATGAGGCCGTCTCAACGAGATAGGTGAGCATGTCGGGGTCCATTTCCATGTCATTGCTGATCCAAAACACATACTTTCCCTTGGCTGCAGGCAGTCCAGAGTTCCCACCTTCAGCGGTGCCGAGGTTTTCCTCATTGACTACAATCTTGACTTGCGGGTACCTGTCCCGGACGAACTCTACGCTTCCGTCGTTGGAAGCGTTGTCGACGAGAATTACCTCCATGGGCCGATACTTCATTCCGAGGACGGATGGGAGGAACTGTTCTAGGAGCTTCCTTCCTTTGAGGCTTACGATTATTACGCTTACTAGTGGGTGAGCGGTTGCGTCTTGCTCCGTATCAATCATTTGCGACAATATGACGGCGAGTTGGTATCAATTCCTTGTTTTCCTTGAGGGCCTCCGTAATCTCAGAAAAGATTGACTTGAGATTGTGTTTCTGCTTCCAGTTTGGATAATGAGCACTGACCTTGTTGATGTTAGTTATCCACCACGCGTAATCCGCTTCACGCTGCGGGCCATCCTCGTATGCGAGCCGCTTGCCGCTCACCTCTTCGATAAGATCCAATGATTCCAAGAGAGATAGCGCGTTGTCTCTACCTCCACCAATATTGTAGACTTCGCCTGGCCGCGGATTCAATATGAACTCATAGAAGAGACGGGCTAGGTCGTTGGCGTGTATCACGTCCCTTACCTGGTACCCCTGATAGCCGAATATGGTAACCTTCTCCCCTGCGAGCGCCTTTTTTATGAAATACGGTTCCCAATTTTGCTCCTCCACAGCACGAGATGCTCCGCCCGTGATGCAGCTCATCCTAAAGCTGCCAGTTTTCAGACCATAAAGTTTTGCATACTCCTGCGTGTACATATCTCCGGTAAGTTTGGACACGCCAAAGGGTGTGTGCATCGCTTGGTCGATTCGAAGATTCTCACTGAATCCGTCGAACAGGGACGGGTCAACCGGTTCGAACCTCTTGCCCACTCTCTTGTAAGAGAAGAAGTTCGGGTTCTCACCGTACACCTTATGCGTCGAGCAGAAAACAAAAACACAGTCTTTATTGTATCTTCGAAGATTCTCAAGTAGATAGAAGGTTCCGCTGGCGTTTATCTCGAAGTCTTCTGCAGGAATTTGAATTGATCGAGGATGGGATGGCTGTGAGGCGGCGTGTATTACGGCATCAGCGTCTTTCAGCATCTCTGTAACTTTGGCGTCCCTGTAGTCTAGCTGGTGATACTCTATCCCATACTCAGAAACCAAGGTCTTTGTATTTGAACTTGTGTCGCCGTCCTGGCCAAAGATTCTCGCCCGCATGTAGTTATCAACACCTATGACACTCCAACCCTTCTCTCGGAAGAGGCGACAGCATTCGAAGCCGACCAAGCCGCTTGAGCCGGTCACGAGCAACTTCAATTTTGGTGACGCTCGCCTCTTGAAGTATATCTACTATTCGTGAGAACAGAGTCGAAGACGTCCTCCGTGACGAACCTTTTTGCATATGCCCGAGCCTTCTGCTGCATCTCCCGCACGAGCACGTCAGACTCGAAGAGTCTAGTGATTGCCTCGGCAAGGCTTTCCTTGTCGTATTCGATGGCTATTCCAGCTCCAGATGCAGCCAACTGCAATCCAGCTCGATACTTTGTTACGATAGCCGGCAGCGCTCTGAAAGCATAGAGCTTGGGTTTACCGGGGTCAGCTACCATCACGTTATTCTCTCCTGATGGTATGTACGTGGCTAGTCCCGCTCTGCACCTTGACATGATGTCGAAGGCGCCCGCATCCTCGACGAATCCATAGAATGTGAAATAATTCTCCATATGCAAGCTGCGTATGTGATCAATCAGGGGTTTGCGGTATGGACCGTTGCCAATGATGTGGCACCTGAAATCTGGAAACGTCTTGACGATCGTTGGTGCCGTATCAATGGTGAGATCTAAACCTGTCAGTTTCTCTAGAGTCCCAACGTAGACTATCGAATGGCCTGATGGTACCTCAGGGCAATCGTTTAACATCTTACTCGAATATGTCAGTGGCAGAACCGTCGGCTCCTTTTGGACCTTTTGACCAAAGGACTGAAGTCGCAAACTAGTAATTGCCGAAGTCAGATCCCAAACATAGTCGCTTTGGTTGACGCAAATCAGATCTACCATTCTAAAGACAGAGTAGATTAGTCTCGACACCATCCCAGTCGGTTTAGGGTAATAATCAATGCAATAGTATCCGACTTGGCGTACAATGCCTAACTTCTTCAGGATTATGCAAGTGACCGCGTAGATAGGGCTTATTCCGATCGCCAGATCAAATCTGCCTCTACGGAGAAATGGACTGCTCAGTGACTTGGTAAAGGTGCGGAAGATTTGCCCAAGAAAATAGGGAATCAACAACGACGGTGCCTCGTTCTGGCTCGCAAAATGCCAAAGCGATTCGCTAGAGACGCGGTCGCCTTCGAATGTCCTAGTGACTTCTCCAGAACGCATTTGTCGAATTCCGCCACAGCAGAAAGTCTCCACATAGCTTGATCTGGCTTCAAAATAGTCTCGAAAGGTCTCTGTTCTGCTCGTCTTTGATTGCCCTATGATGAGGATGTTTGGGTACATGACCCCCTCGTGGGATCCCTGCGACATTCACGCGACCGACCGATTGGAATGGTCTTTCCTTTGGGGCAAGGCTAGTCCCTGATCCTTTACAGGCAAATTCGGACTTGACGGGACTGCGTTTCGGCTCTCGGCCAGTATAGTCGCTGTAAGATTGTCGGCCATCACGCGAGCCGTTGCAATCTTTCCCGAAAAGATAGACCAGCAACCGAACCCGTGGCTAATTATCTCCGACCTTCTTGCATCATCGTTTTCCGACTTTGGATCTACCACCCTAGTAACAATTATTGAATTGTGGTACTTGGAGTCCGTTACTGCAGGAATGTACTCAGCACTCCCTTGTAGGATTTCCTGCCAATTAGTAGAGAAGCATTTTCTTGCGGCGAAGTCGGTCGAGATTGATTTATCCAATACCGACTTGGAGGCATGATATAGTAGAGAATATTCAGAGTCTCCGAATGGTAAAATAGAACAAAAGTCTCCATCCATTATCGTTATTCCTACCCTTCGCGCGTACTGAAGTTTTATGACTGGGGCCTCGACAAGTTCGAATTGGAATTCTCGCGTTTGGAAGCCGAACATTCGAGAAATCTGATTGAGAGTGGAGTATGTCGCAAGAACCAGATAGTCGAAATCTTGTTCCTCGGTTTTCCCATCGCCATTCGTTACGACTTTCTTTTTCCCTTCTCTTGTGATTTCTCCGTCCACAACTCGCCTCCTCATTCTGAGCGTTACTTTTGAGGATTTGAGGTCTCGTGCGATGATTGCCTTCAGCCGAGAATGGTCGAATATCGGTTCCGGGGCCCCGAATCGATAGGCAGAGTCGGTCCCGTGAGACAAGATCTGCTGCGGGCCACTCTTCTCTATACGGAAGGTCCAGGGCCTCGCAGAACTTCAAGTAATCAGACTTTGATACCTTCGAACCATCCTTCGCGACGCAATAGTAGTTCTGAAAGTCCTCGATTAGTGAGTCTCCATAAATTGACTTGAAAGCTGGAATTGCGCTAAGACAGTCTCTTCCCGTCTGTAGGCTTCTCGGATAGTGGTATCCGTAGTGGAATCTGTTCTGGTTACCATAGGAAGCCCCCGCAAGTATTGTCTCGTCTTGTTCGAAGAGAGTCACATTGAAGTGCTCACTCAGGACCAAGGCACTTGACGCGCCGAAGATTCCTGCGCCTATCACCGCTACACTTTTCATTCCGTGTTCTCTCCACGCTTCACTTACAAGAACGCCGCCGACGTGCTGCTCTTTGTATTATAGATGTGCAATCCTCTTGAGGGTCATAGCCTGCCAACATCGCAGAGCAAACTCTTCCATGTCCTTTTCAAAAGTCTTTTTGTTTTGGAAGGCATCCAACTCTTTGGATTGCTAGTCAGTCTTGACAACGTGCGAGGTTCAGGTTCGGGTACCATACGCAGAGTTTTGATATCAGATAAGTTCAGACCGGTAAACTTGTTGTCGGACCTTCTACTGGCATGTTTACCAGCTAGCGAATCTGGGAAGCGACGTCCTGTAATGACTCGAACAGAATTGGTGATAATCTCTGTTGGCATGCATACTTGAAACCAGCAGCCCCCATTCGTTCGGCAATGCGAGGATTCGTTATGAGTGTGTGAAAGACATTCGCTAGAGCCTCAGGCGTCTCTTCAACAAAAATACACGATTCTTGAAGCTCGGCATGTTCTCGCAAGGCGGACGACCGACCGATAATTGCCGGGATGCCATTCTCCAAATATGACTTTATCTTGTTTGGATAGGCGAAATTTGAATAGTTTGACTCGCCGCCTGGAAAGATAGCGACACCGCACAAGGCTTTTTGGAATTCGCGCTGCAACTCTTGAATGGGCGTGTACCCTTTCAAGATAACTCTGTTGCCTAGTCCGAGATTACTCGCGAGCTCAATGATGGATTGATTCACGGATTCGTTGAGTGGCCTTCCAAATATCAGTAGCCGCGGCGCGTTCTCAAGATCCGTAAGCTTCGACATTGCCTTCATGACGATGTCAAGACCGGCGTCAAGTCTAATGGAGCCCGCAAACACAATCGATGGAGTGCGCATGTCTGGGGCCTGGTCACGCACGGGGAAGTATAACGGAGGAACAACCTTTGTTGCAAGAGCCGGATTCCTCTTCGAAATCCTTCTCCTTAGAAAATGATTGTAACACCATATGTCATCGGACCAGTCCCAAGCAAGCTCATCGATTCTTGAAGACAATCGAGGCATGTTTCTTTCAAGAAAACTGCCATCGTTGGTAGGAGGAAAGTAATCGCCGGTATAGAAGACAATCCTTTTCACTATTCCCAACTCGCGGAAAGGCTTCATCATTAGGACATAGAGAGGCGATTGGCAAATCGCAATGTCCGACGGGATGCTTCTAATCACTGACAACTGCAAGAGCAGTAGTGCATTCATTGCTAAGATGACGACGTATCGAAACAAGTTCCGCTGTCCAGGATTCCTCACTCGCGGTCCTTGCCACCGCGTCACCTTCTTTTTGCCCCGGAAAGACACGCTTACAGCGGAGTCGCCGTCGACTTCACCTGCCACGGTGACCCATCTCAATTTCGTCGTGAGAGTATCGAATACCCGGTTAATCTCGTCCCAACCAGCACCCAGATATAGAACTCTCAGTCCTCGAAGATTGTGCTGAGAATAGGGGGGCTCGGGGCTATCGCTCTGAGGAAGGAGCATCTATGCTTTCAAGCCGCCACATGTCGTTAATAAAGCGTAATGAACTAGAACGCGCCCACGTTTCATTTCAGGGTCGCGAAACTGTGTCATTGATGATTCTCTAGATTGATGCTCAATGGTTCCGACATGGGTTTGCTCTGCCCTGACTTCGAGAGGCGAGCAGATCTGACAGAGGTGTGCAAGCATGCCCCGCTTTCAAATTCTGGATCGCCTCCCGCGTAGAACTCCAAGAGCAAACCCAAGCTGAAGGCCTTTTGGCCCAAGATCGAAGCAGCCCGAAGATGTTTATCCTCAATGCGCACGGGAAGCCGCTTCGGGATAGTCGCAGACCTTAAAGCAAGAGGACATTTCTGAGGCTCGTTGAGCGTTCAGACTCTCGAATACTGGACTGGCAAGGCAAACGGGTTTGAAGTTCTAGACCTGACTTCAGACGAGACGCTCAAAAGCTCCTTCATCGAATATGAACGTACACGTTACGCTGACACCCCAAAGATGGAGAGGTGGTTCCTGAGGCACATCACTGGAGCAAACAGTATGCTTGAAATCGGGGTAGGCACAGGCGTGGATTTCAAGAGAATCGCAGAGGACGTTAGCTTGTCAGTCGGTATCGACCTTTCTCCTTTTAATGCGAAAGTGGCGAAACGAATACAACGACTCTTCGGGTTGGATGGAGAGCTCCTCGTCGCCTCTGCGGAGAATCTGCCGTTCCAGGAGAACAGCTTCCAAAGGGTCTACTCCAACGGAGTCCTTCACCACATTCCGGACACACAGAGAGGAATCGACGAAGCTCGACGTGTCGCCAGAGAGGAATTCAACTGCATGCTCTATCACTATTGGTTTGCTACGAAGGCCAGAGATACCATCCTAAGGATAAGACGCAAAAACCTGCAAGGAAGTCCAATCGAGAAGACTTTCACCATGAGAGCCATGAGGCTGATGTTCAGTGGCTTTCAGAAGACCTCAATCGAGACCGAGTCACCGAACCTCTCAGGCGGCAGCTTCTATGAGAGGCCGGCCGTGTTGCTAGTCAAGATCCCGGTGCTGAGGAGACGGTTCGGCTCGTTCCTAATGATAACCGGCACGAAGTAGCGCCAGAATCCGCGGCGCTGGGCCGCCTTAGTTCGCTGCTGAAAGCCATTCGATTTTGACTGTGCAGATAGGTTAGCACAGTCCTTGGAAACTCTTATACTAATAGACAGGCTTCGTGCCATTGCCGATGAGTGGAATAAGCGCAGCAGTCTCGGTTTGACCGGGCGGAGGTTGAAGTTAGGCTGAATCAGGCTATTGGAGGTCGGCTGAAAAGTATTGGACCGCTATTTCATCTGGCCAGGATTCACGGCGTACCCCTCGTAGTGCTGCTTGTGGCGGGTTGTCTGCCATGGCTGCGCATGGGATTGTTCGGCAATTCAATTTGGTACGAATGGGATGCCGTCTTCAGGTTCTACCCGCTTGACGCCCTTCTGAACTCAATTTCAGCGATTACAACCATAGGAGGTGAGTTCGCAGTCCAGAACGCGGGAGTGCCTGGAGCTGTCCCAGTGTACGGCCTCCAATATCTCGCCGGGTTTCTTGGTATCTCGATCGTGCAAGCCAATCGACTCGTCTACGTTGTGCCCTGGCTCTGCCGAGGAGTTGGCATGTATTTTCTCTTAAGTCAGATTGAAACCTCAGAGTCTCGCGCTGCGACGCTTGGTAAGTTCATGGGCGCACTCCTGTATCAATTTGCTCCGCTTGGTGAACCTTTCAGCTCGAACATATCGAGCGTGACAGCAGGTTCCGCACCTGTCATGCTGGGCCTCTTCATCAGGGGCACGAAGAGTTCGCGTTGGATCCTGTATGCAATGGGGTATTCGTTATTCTTCGCATTGGCAATTTCAACCGGATATTCGATTGTGTTCATCCCGGTGGTGACCATAGCATACAGTGTCGTGACGTTTCCAAAGTCAGGGGCATTCGCCCGAAAAACCGTCTACTTGATCACTTGTTTCCTCTTTTGTGGTATCTCCGCGGCCTACTTCTTTGTGCCATATTTTTATTCCGTGCTCAGTAACGCGACGGTTTTCGGCAACATCAGTGGGTCATTCAATTCACCGGCGACGATTTCGAACGCTGCCATGCAGTCTATCGTTAACATCGCCAGCAAGAACGCAATTCAGTACAACGCAGTTGGACTTCTGGAAGGCGTTTGGGGTTGGGGGCCCGCATACTTGCAGCCTTGGGTTTACGTCTCCTTGGCGGCGACCTCCGTCATAGCCTATTCCGCGATAATAACCAGGAGAGAACGGGCATCTCTTTTCTTCGTAGTCTTGGGCTTGCTCCATGTCTTATTCCTGACAACTTTGACGTATCCCCTGCTCAGCAACGTCTTTCTTTTTGGTTTCCACTACTTCAATACCTACTTCATCAATCCGGTCTACCTACTCTATGGTCTCTGGTTGGCTGTAGCCGCGCTCTTCGGTTTGGCTGCAGAGAAGTTGCTTCAGCGCTTCTCTGGGCGCAAACAGCAGGCCCTTGCAGTGGCGCTGATTGTCTTGGTCCTCTTGGACTCTTACCCCGTCCTTGACGGGGCGATGATAAATAGTGATGTCAGTCCAACAACCGGCTTCCCCCTTCCAGCGGACTATCTGAAGATACACGATGAACTTTCAAGCGCGCCTCCAGGAGAAAGGCTCCTTGAACTCCCCGCAATCAATCTACAGTACAACTGTAGCGGGCAATCCACGGGGGGATTTACTTGGGCGGATGGGCCTGGGTGCTTTACCCTGTGGGGCAGCAGACTGGTTCCTCCGAACGTCGAGGTCGCCGAATACTCGAATGATTACGAAGCCATCGGTTACGGTGCGATATACCAGTACATTGCGGACGGTAACGTCAACTCGCCGGAAGCCATAAGCTTGCTTCAAAAGCTCAACATTCACTATATCCTCGTGCACAAAGACCTCCTCGACGCCCCTTCCTGGCTTAACAACGCAAGCGCTTCCATGCTCTCTGGCGACAACTTCAGACTTATTGTTTCGAACGAGTACTTTGACATCTTCCAAACATCCTGGAACACCATGGGTTTGTATGCGACACAGCTAACGAGCCTCGCACCGAACATCGTTGGCTACTGGAAGCTCAACGAGGGGGCCGGAACAATTGCTAGAGATAGCTCGCCGAACAACAACTCAGCAAAGGTGATTGGCTCGCCGGATTGGCTCGCCGGATCATCCTGCCCCTCGATGTCATGCATGAATTTTGATGGAGCATCGAACTACCTCTTGGTTCCGGATAGCAGTTCCCTGCGGCTATCTACGGGATTTACACTTGGGCTCTGGGTGAAGCTAAACTCTTGCAATCAAAATGCCATCTCATACATGATGGGCAAAGGAAGTAGCGGGTCAAACAATTGGTCCTTTATTCTCTCGCAGCATGATTGTGTTCCCGAGGTGGTCTATTTCGACGGCTCGGGAAACCAAGGATTGTCAGCCAGCGTCGCTCTGTCGGTAGGACAGTGGCATTTCTTGGAGGCAACATGGGACGGCGGCCTATTGCAGATCTTCGAAGACGGTGGCTTGGTAGGCCTTACCGCTGCACCGAAACCGCCAGTAACTTCGTCCGACTCGATGGCTATTGGCGCCAGAGACGATGCCAGTGACTATTGTTCCTGTTCCATAGGCGAACCCTTTGTTTTGAATGTGGCTCTCACCCCTAACGAACTCACAAACCTGTATCAAGAGTCTTCAAGTGGGTCTGACTTGAAATCTTCACTTGCGGTCTTCTACAGATCAGCGTCCCCAGCACTCAACGAAAGTCAAGGTCTGACACTGGAACCTTCGACGATGTCGCAATGGCACGGGAGATTTGACTTCGCCGGCCCGACAACGGTCGTACTGACGCAATTATTTAGCGACCAATGGAAAGCAAGCCTTGACGGTCGCACCATTCCCTCTGCCGACCACATTCTGGTGGATGGGTATGCCAACGGTTGGGTACTGAATGCAACGGACAACGGGGAGCTTACTATCGAAGACATGGCTCAGCCGTATTTCAATCTCGGGCTGGCCATTTCGGGGGCATTTTGGTCTCTTTGTATTGCAGTTGCCGCTGCTTATTTCCTTCTTCCGTTCGTAGAGAGAAGACTAGGAAGAGAGCATCATACAGATTCCACGATTGACAGAAACCATTCATCTTGACCTTCGTGTCGTTGAAAGTGTGATGATTATTGGACTCGCAGAATTTGCCAATGCCGATGGTCTATTCTCCCCCAATCGCGCTGCTAATACGTCCCTTAGCACTCGATAGTGCAGGGAGTTTCGCGCGTATCCAGCGCGGCAAATCACTCAGAAACACCAAGGCAATAGCCCAAAACACGGAAGATGTGATAGCACCAAAATAGAAGTAGGGTTGAGCGGTATCGGAAATCACAATGTGTTGAGGTATTCCCGTGCCATTCAGTAGCCAGCCGTTGGCGTAGCCATTGGCCAATACGTGCGACGAAATTGGGACTGCTCGGCCGTCTAGTATCAGGACATATTGGTTATTGTAGAGCTCCGTTAGTACTAATACTCGCGTTCCAGTGAAGTTAACATCAACGCTCCAATTCGAGAGCGATGAGGATTCAATAGTCAGCGTATTTCCCGGAGGTTGAAACTGATAGAATCCCTGTCCTAGAATTTCTGTAATCGGAATTGTGCCCAATACTGAATCCGGGCTCAACCCCAAGCTTTCCGCTCGCTGAACTTTCGCAATTGAGCCCTGGCTCATCGCGAAATCAAAAATCGCAACATTTGAAATGAAGCACTCGCAGATGCCCCGTCCGTCATCTCTCCCACCGATTGCGACGCTTTCATTTCCGGTGACCGGAGGCTGAGGTGCAGGGTTCGTGGTATCTTGTTTCGAGTCAACATATGTAATCAGCGTATTCCCATCCCACGTCGCCGCAATGAAATACCAGGTGTTTGGCCTTAGGGCTGTGGCATTGGCCAACTCTGAAGCATGATTTGCCTGTCCGTCGGAATATATGAGTTGGACCTGACAAGTGCTCTGCGCGAGAACAAGGGACCAATTGTTGGTCGAGTCAAGACCTTTGCTCGCGAGATATGAGACGGAGTCGTTCCTACAAATATCGACCTTTACCCAAAGCGCGATTGTATAAGATTGGTCAAGCCTGAGACCATTCTGGTCCTGCACCACCACGTAAGTACTAGTTCCGTCAAACCGAAGGCAGGGACCTTGTAAAGCAAGAGCTATTGGAAATCCAGTCCGGATGACCTACCACCTCTCCGTTCGCATTATCCAGTGAGCTGTCATTCACCAGAGTGCCCGCTCCTTCGTCCAAGGCCCAATAAGCTCTTAGGTGGCTCTCCTGGCCGCTAGCGTTCAAGCTCTCGTTGGGATTCGCCAAGTAGACGGCTGACGCTGGAATATTGACGGAGTAAAGGTCAAAATATGGGTTTGATGTAACTAGATTGAATTCTCCACTCTCAATGAGCTTTGGACCAAGGGACTGGACCCAGCTCGGGGCAGCTGTAAGGTCCTTGTGAACGAGCATGTAGTGGACATTCAGCCGTTGCATTAGCGAGGCTTCGGACTCGAAATTTATTTGAGGTGCCGCAAGCATCGTGAACAAAGCTGCTGAGCCCGTAGCTGAAAGTGTCCCAGGATCTTCGCCGAGGACTTCAACTTGTCTGGGGACGAGTTTCGCAATCCACGTGTCGAAACATCCAGGTTGGCTTGCCCAGGTGAATCCGGGCGAATCTTGTCCGTTACAGGGAACTTGTAAGCCAATTGCCGGGACCTCCATCAGTCTTGCTCCGACGGGGGCGTTGTTGAGCAGGTCATGAAGTTGGTAATATTGCTGTGGGATTGGAAAGCCCATGGTCGGGCTGACATCGCCCTTGATCATGGCTCCGTCGATCATCGGGACTGAATCCAAGAGAACAAGAATGAGCAGGACAGCGGCAATCGCAGTCAGCCTTTTCTTCGAGGCGCCTGCAAGCAGCTTACAAGCGACAAGACCAAAAAGTGCCGCCTCGGCAAGCCAAATTCCGTACAGGAAGTAGATGGGATTGACGAAGAACGCATTGAGATGCTGAAAGCCGAAGAGATAGATGTCGCGAACGTACGGAAATTCCAAAGTCGTAATGAGCACGATTTCTACTGTGCCCAAGACTGCGAGAAAGAAGGTGATTCGGTCCCTCCGACCGAGCAGATAAGAATATGCGAGGCCTGTGGTTGTTGCCAAAGACAAAAGAATCCAGGGCACAGTATACGCGCTTCCCCAGTTCCACACACCTTCCAGCAAGCCCAACGAGTTGTAGACAATGTTGTTTTTCGAGGCAAGATTCTGGATTGAATTCATCGAGCTCGATCCGATTGCACCTGCTTGGTTGAAGTTACTAGTTAGGAAACCAAATGTTCCAGGGCTCGATGCGACCGAATGTAAGTACGGCAGAAAAAAATAGCTCGAGGATATCAAACAAAGACCCAAAGTCGTAAGAATGTATACCAGCCCCCTCAGAATTCTTCCACGACGAAAGGCGAAGATGGTGTACAAGCAGATTAAGAAGGGCAAGAAAACGATAGAATATCCAGTTGCAATTGAGACAGTGAACACAAGTGCAGAAGCAATAGAATACTTCACCCAGTTTGCGGCCTTGGCTCCTGAAGCGTAGATTGCCAGAGCCAATGGGGCGGTTCCGGCCGTGACGCTTGAGATGTTCGAGCTGAAGGGTTCCCCCAGTGGAGCAAACTGGTAGAGAAGCGCCCCAAGAAACTTGCCAAGAAGTGCAGACCTCGAATTGCTTCGCTCCAGGACACTTAGGAGTGCATACATTCCGATTCCTCTCAGGGCCCAGGGAACCAGGTACACAAGGCGGTCAAGCTGAATCACGGAGAGCCCGATCAGGCGGCCAAAATACTGGAGAGCATATCCCGGGAGGCTTCCCGGGATTCCTGAGTTCTGAGTCGCAATACCTGCAATCGAACTGATTGGCGAGATGCTGTCGACTAGCGCGTCCAGTGGGTAGAAACGGAATACTGCATCCCACTCGTACCAAATCGTATTTGAGAAAATGCCCATCGAAATCCAAGGAACTAGTGAGATTGCGAGAAGGGCTACTACTGGAACGGCATGGATTCTCGCGAATTTGATTAGCCCGCGCCAGGCATTTCTTTCCTCAGAAATCACTCTCTCAATCTACTCGCGCTTGTCTTGGTCTGGTACCCTCGACGCGTTGGAAGGTGGATGACCTCTTCTAACCAGTGAAGCATGTCGGTGAGTAGTGATGACCGCCACGAGCCCTACAGCAGACAATATGGTCGTGATGGCGGCCAGAGAGATGATTTCCCCAAGTTGAGCATATCTTTCAGGTTGGTAAACCAGTTTGAATGTCTGGTTTAATCCGGCGTTTATCGGCCACACATTTACCGAAAGGTTGCCGCCCAATCCTCTGGCATATCGTGGGATCACAGTTGCATGTGGGACGGAGGTGCCTGCAATTGTCAACTCCCATTGCTGATCAGACTGTGTTAGGAAAATAAGATATCCTGGCTGGGTGCTGCTTACCGTTCCGGAAAATGCAGCGAAGGCTTCCTGCGTAAAGCTTACTGAACCCTCTCCCATCGTGTCGACTTGGAAAATCGGTTGCAAAAGGTTATTCGTCAGAGGAAAAGTGGGCAATGTTGCGGCATATCCTTGAGAAGGAGGCTCATTCATCGTGCTCAACACCTGATTGAACTGCTCGCCGCTGATTGTTCGCTCTCTCATCTGTGCGATCTGTTCCTGACTGAGCGTCACGTTGAGCACTGCTGCGTCTTCTATTGAGCATGAGCAGAAACCAGACCCATCATCCCTCCCGCCGATTGCCACAGACTCGTCTCCCGTAACTGGAGTGCCAACAGCGATAGATTGGCCTGCTAGCAAGCCGTCATAGTAAATACGAAGGGACTTCCGTCCCAAGTTGCAGTTAGTAGGTGCCATTCGCCTGGGAGAATTGGATTGTTTCCAGTTGCAACTTGATTGCTTGTTCCGTCAAAATAGATTACTTCGGGGTAGCATTCGCCCTGTGTTAGAGCTAGGCTCCAATTGTTCGTGCTATCAAGACCCTTGCTAATGACGTAGGAGATTGCCTCCTTGTTGCATGAATCGAGTCGAATCCACGTTGAGATGGTGAATCCAGTCGTAATTCTGAGAGACTCACTGTCAGGGACTACAACGTAGCTGCCGGCCCCCCCTCCAAACTTCAGGCAAGAGCCTGAGAAACAGGTTCCGTCTGTGCTCCATTCGGGGGAGCCGACCAAGACTCCGTCATTCTCATTACCCGACAGGTCTCGAAGCTCTGTGCCGTTGGTCTGGTTAAATGTCCAGAGAGCCGCTGCATGCGAAGCCACTGTTGAAAGCGGACTAACGGTGGTTGAAGCGACCACGGCCTCGGTATATTCCTTCATGGTCATTCCGGGTCGCAGTTGGGCGAGGGCATCGGCGTACGTGGTCCCGCTGTAGTTAGCGGCGAAACGTATCGCATCTGGCGGAGCGGGCACGGGCAAAACTGTATCAGCGAAGAGTTTCACTCCGGCAGAGGTGATTATAATGGGCTCATCGCTTGGACTGATTTCATAGAGCGCGAACTGATTGCCTGCCAAAACGCGGTTGAAGTAGGTCGAATTGCCTATTTCCCGATTGTAAGGAAGAGCCGTCTCATTCGAGTATGGAGAGGGAGCCTGAAGAGTGATGGGCGAGACGTTGAGAGTGTCAAAGTGAATGAGAACGTACTTGATCGAAGCCATACCCATCAGTCGGGCCGCGAGATCGGGTCTATTCTGGTCAAGCGCGGCGGTGATGTTCTGAAGTATTGGGAATGTTGCCGAGATTTGGCCAACGATTGGGATGGGGGACACGAATGATGCGATGTCCGGGAGGTTGTAGTCGCTGTACCAAGAGTAGATCATATACGATCCCCCCTGTAGAGGGAGCACTAGCAGTTTGCATCCGCAGGCGGAATCATTGGCCAGAAGATTTCTTAACTCGTTGTACTCGCTCGGGACCACAAAAGCGGAGACGTGGTTCCCGTAAGGCGTGTGATTTCCGAAGATAGTGGGATTTGGCACGCCTACCAGAGGGACGTACGCGTACGAACCTATCATGAGAAAAAGGGCCGCACATAGAGCAATTCTACCTGAGACTCTTCTGAGAGTGCGAGCGGTCTTACCCAATCTTGCGTTAACCTCGATCTTGTCCAGAACGCATGCTGTAGTCATCCCCAGGAGGACCGCGTAGACCATCGCCAAGAAGAGTAGCCAGTAGCCCGGAGCATACACAATCACGAAGCCTGGAAGATGGACCGTGAGAAATTCGTAGACCAGAGCAATCTGGGGGTAGTGTATTGTGGTTGCACCCAGGGTAAGAATCAGCCCCGTGACCGCGAAAGCAATGACGGAACGATTTCTCCTGCTTATTACGACAGCCGCGTATGCAGTTGCACATACTGCGAAATTCAAGCCAACAATTAGGGGAGATGAATACCATGAGTATACGGAGGCAACGGGATTGGCAATAACGAGTCGCAAAACCCAATCAAGACTTGCGAAGGGTCTGTAGCCTTGGAGAATCGCGAGACCCGACTGGCTGGCGCCTTGAAGTGCGCTGCGATAGCCAATCTGCGCGACTGACTGAGTGGTCAAACTCATGCCGAGCGGGAGTAACCAGTATGCATTGGCCAGCACGCAGCAGACTAACGCCAATCCAAAGAACTCTGCCTTGGCTGTGGTTAGAACCAGATACCTTGAAACTACAAGCAAGACGAGTACAATCGAAATGACCAAGAGTCCGAGATACATCGTGATTGGCGCCTGAGCTAACATTACTGAGCCAGCCACGGAAAGAAGTAGATGACGGGCCTGAATCTTGTCCTTTCTCAGCCCCCGGATGAGGCTCCCCAACAGGAGCAAGAATCCTGCCATGGAGATCTGAAACAGGATGGTCTGACCGAGAGTGGGCGAAAGCATGGCGAAAACCATGGCCACAATCGCGCCGGGCTTGGAATTCTCACCTTCTATCACTGATCTGGCAAGATAGTACGCCGACCAGCCCGTCAAAGTGAGAGGGAGGATCGCTACGAAAATTCGATTTGCAATCCACAATGGAATCCCTGAGCTCACGACCCCCGAGTTCAAGAGCCAGAGAGGTAACGGCGCCAGATATGAATTGGGAGATCCTGATCCCTGGAAGCCCCACGTGTGAAGGTAGATCTGAACAATATTCGACGGAACGAGCGGATAGCTGAGATCTGCAAAATCGATAATGGTGTTAGGAGAGAAGAAGTTTGGTGTCCACCAAGTCAGTAGGGACAAAGCCACCGGAATTAGCAGATACCACCTTCGCAGCAGCCATCTAAATGGTGAAACCTCAATTCGAGACTGCGGTCCTTCTGTCACCCTATCACTCATTCGTCTGCCTCTCCCGACCACGTTGTCACTAGCCTAATAAGAAGCGGGGGAATTCGAACAAACGGTTTCCATCATGATGCGAAAGATAGGGATTTAGCGACTCAAAGCGACAGGATCTGCCGAAAGTCGCACAGCTTAACTCGCCATGATGGTGTATTGCTAATTTGCTCAGGCCAATACGAGTGTCCGCCAACAAGAACGACCCTTGCCTTTGTTCCCGTCCACATGAGAAGCGAGTCTGCTTAGTTGTCGCCTAGTGCCAAGGCATACTTCAATCTCCCGCCAGTTCCGGTCAGAGAGTGATTGAGCATTCATCCCCGAGTAAGAAGTTCGTGAAGGGGCCGCTTTTGACAGTCGCGTCATTGCCGATGATGCTTGAACTGAATGAAACATCGACATCAATGTTGCATCGATTCATCACGATAGAATCTCTTAGTTTTGCCCGATAAATGGTTCCCCCATCTCCTATGCAGACATACGGGCCGATTATGGCGCCGGTCCCGATTGTGCAAGCTTCGCCTATGATGGAAGGCCCCAGGATTCTCGCTCCGCTCTTGATGACGCTGCCGGCGCCAACGGTGATGTTGCTGGAAACGGTCGCTCCCTCCTCTATTTTGCCGGCAACCTCGTGACGATGCTTGTCGAGCATCAGCTTGTTGGCCTCAATGAAGTCCGCGGGCGTGCCAGCGTCTTTCCACCAACCCGAAAATCGGTGCAGCTTGATCTTTCTGCCTTCCCTTCGGTGAACCTCGAGGGCATCAGTAATCTCCATTTCGCCGCGCGGCGATGGCTTGAGCTTTTGAATCGCGTCAAAGATGCTACTGCTGAATACGTATACGCCTATTATGGCCGAGTTACTGCTGGTCTTCACAGGCTTCTCCAAGATTCGAGACGGTGTGTCATCTTCGAACTCAACAATCCCATATCTTTCAGGATTGCCCACCTTCGTTATGCCGATTACGGTGTCCACACGGTCTGTCTCAAACGCCTTGACGAAAGATGAGACTCCATGTTCGAGCAGATTGTCTCCGAGGTGAAGGAGGAAAGGCTCACCTTGCAGGTAATCCTTGCTAATCATCACGGCATGGGCTAGTCCTCTTGGCACATCCTGACGGACGTATTGTATCCTCACACCCATAGCCGACCCATCTCCCAGTCTCGCCGAGATTGCGTCGGAGAACGGCCCCACGACAACGACAATGTCGTCAATACCCGCGTTCTTGAGGTTCCTCTACGCAATGCAAAACAAGGGGTTTGTTCGCTATTGGCAGCAGGTGTTTGTTTGTTGAGAATGTGAAAGGTCTCAGCCGCGACCCGTATCCTCCTGCAAGAATCAAGCCCTTCAACGATTGAGGCGCCCAAGCTGGTTGACCCTTTAAGGAATTCGCAGCGAGCGAGTCGGCTCGGGCCGTCCTGTGAATACGGGCCTGAGCCTTCCTCCATCAGTGCCGTACTCCTCGAAGGTTCGAGGATTAGACTGGTCCGGAAAGCTGGTCACTTTGCATCGTCCCCGTGGTGAACAGAGCCACCTTTCTGGACTCGTCGTCGTCTTTTGAAGTTGCGTCCAAGGGCCAGCGCGACCGACGCCGAATATCCCCGCACCGATGACTCCCATCGTCTTCATCGCATGTATTCTCCGCCATTGACATCGACACAGGTGCCCCGTAACCTGACGTGCTAGTCTGCTCGAGAGAAACGCAACAGTATTCGCGATGTCATCGGGAGAAGCCAGCCTCTTCAGTGCTGTGGCCTTGCGATGCTGAGTTTGCACCTTTTCCTGCATCCCCTGGTACATCCCGGTGTCCTCTGTGAGACCGGGTGCCACCGCATTGACCCTTATTTTTGGCCCATACTGCCTCGCCATCGACTTCACGAATGAGACTATGGCACCTTTGGTCGAAGCATACACTGCGTCGTAACTGCCCGCGAACGCAGAGATGCTGGAAATGTAGACGATGGATGATTCTTGTGCCATCAGCGGATGGATTAGTTTCGTCAATTTCACCATGCTGACCACGTTCACGTTGAAGACTCTGTCTATCTCGGGCAGAGCATATTCCGTCATTCGTTTCCCTGTAATGATGCCTTGGCACATTACAACCGCATCGAGTGCTCTGAACTCCGACTCCACGCGCCTGGCCAGTTCCTCTAAGGAGGCGTCGTCGGCAACGTCTACTCTCCAATGTTTCGGCTTCATCTCCGCCTCAAGTCCAAGCGACTTCATCTTGAGGGCAGGGGACTTGTGGGTAGTGTATCCGACCGCGCCTCCCCCCCTGACAAACAGCTTGACGCAGGCGCTTCCGATGCCTCCGGTTCCTCCGACTACTAGGATTTTCGAACCGGCGAATTCTGGGAAGATCGCCATCCTACTGGAGCCTGAGGAGGTTATCTCAAAAGCGTTTGGCTTTCGACTATCCGTTGGCTTCGCCTTTATCTCGGGCCTATGTACTTCGTGACAATCTCATTGAGCCTCAGTGTGTGGTCTTTCCACGTGTGCTTCCTAGCCTCAATCCACGCAGCCTCGCCCATTTTCCATGCGAGGCGCTCGTCAGCGACGAGTCGACCGGCATATTCCGCGAAGGCGTGCGTGTCGAACTTCGGAGGGAAGAAGCCATGGATACCGTGCTTGTAGACCTCACAATTTCCGGATGTTCCCGGCATGATAATAGGGCATCCGCAGGAGGCTGCCTCGTGTGGCACAAACCCAAAGACCTCTTCGTTGGGATGGACGAGAACTCGCGCTTGACTGTAGAGAGCCTTGAGCTGCTCACGATTGGCGGGCCCCCGGGCTTCCACCTGGTCAGCGAGTCCCTCCGCCTTTATTTGGCTCTCGAACGAGGTTCGGAGCGACTCTGGATACCAGAACCCTACAACAACCAGTTTCGCGTTCTTTGGCAGTAGCTTCATCATTCCAAGTAGCTTGTGCGGGCTGTTTCCCAAATCCCACCTGTCTACGGCCAGAATATAGTCGCCTCGGGAACCTGGAATCTTATCAATGGGCTCACATCCGGGATAAACAATCTCAATCGGCCTGTTGGTCTTCGTTCGGAGGTACTCGACGTGGAGGTTAGAACAAGTTATTACAGCCATCGATCCGTTTGTTACGTAGCTGTCCAAAATTCCCCCCAGCGGCAATAAGGCTGGGAAGAAGTGGCGAAGGGGTTTGTCGCCGTAGCATTTTCTGAGTATGTAGTCTATCGGATCCCATATGAATGCGAAATACGGGATTCCGCTGTTCTTCGAGATCCTCCTGGCGGTGAGACAGGTGTATGTCGCGTGCGAGATGATCGCGTCGTATTCTCCGCGCTTCACGACGCTGCTGGCAAAGTATGGAGCCAGCAGGTGAAAGGTCGAGAAGAAGGCGAAAAACGGGAACTTGAAGTTAAGTTTCTTGAAAAGAGGAGATGCCTCAGATGAAAGAAATCGTATCGGTTGCCCTTGCAAGTAGTCTCTGTATTGGTCCCCGCCTGGTATGCCTTCTAGAATCGAGATGGCCTCGGCCTGCTGGCCAATTTCCCGAAGATATCGGACTTCTAGCCCAATGACTTTGGGCGTGCTCCCTGGGTGGATCTTGTCCGTCATTACGCCGAGCCTCATACGGCGGCGCCCTTTGCATCTGGAAAGAGTTGGTTCGTTCTTGCACTCGATAAATGCGGCTCGATGACACGCAGCTGATTCTTGCTCGCCCTAGTCATTGCCGTTCTCAAATGCCTCGATGCAATCGCACACATAATCAATCTCCTCATCTGTAAGTTCGGCGAACATCGGGAGCGAGAGTATCTCGTTGGCTAGCGCCTCGGCGACGGGGAAACTCTGGGGGCCGATGCCCAGGTATGCGTACGCTTTCTGTAGGTGCACGGGTATTGGGTAGTGTATTGCGGTCGTTATTCCCATCTTAGTTAGCTTCTGTTGCAATGCGTCGCGCCTCTTTGCCCTGATAACGAAGGCGTAGTAGACACAAAGTCCACCGGGACTCTCGGAGAACGTCTTTACGTTCGTCACAGCAGCCAGATTCTCGTTGTATCGTCTCGCAATCTTTCTTCGCGCACTTATCCAATCATCCGCATGACGGAGCTTGACCCTCAAGGCCGCTGCCTGGATTTCGTCGAGACGGCTGTTGTAACCGATGAGCTCATAATGATATCTCTTTCCTTCCCCGTAGTTCCGAAGCATTCTGCATTTCTCGGCTATTGTTTCGTCGCTGGTCACTATCATCCCGGCGTCACCATATGCACCGATGTCCTTCGTCGGGTAGAAACTGAAACATCCTGCATCTCCGAAAGACCCAGTTCTTCTGTTTCTATAAGATGCGCCGTGGGCGTGAGCGTCGTCTTCTACAATGCGAAGGCCCCTCTCCGCTGCAAGAAACTGTAACTCTTCCATTTGCACTGGGTTGCCGTAGAGGTGGACAGGAAGAATCACCTTTGTCTTGGGAGTCAACTTCGCTCGCAAGTCCTCGACTCTCATATTCGCAGTCTGCTCATTCACGTCTATGAACACAGGTGAGGCGCCGTTCCGCACAATTCCGTCAACTGTCGAGATGAACGTGTTGGGA
Organism: uncultured archaeon; assembly: GCA_963799775.1. Lineage (GTDB taxonomy): Archaea > Thermoproteota > Nitrososphaeria > Nitrososphaerales > Gagatemarchaeaceae > Gagatemarchaeum. The sequence continues at coordinate 913,692 of CAWCYD010000003.1, read as the reverse complement.
ACTGTCAGCACCTCTCCTCCTCTGATGTTCAGAGCACCCATCGAGATTGTCAAGGCGTCAGTCCCGGAAGCGACCCCAATACCGTATTTGGCGCCGCAGTACTGCGCAAACTCTTTCTCAAAAGCCTCCACGTTCTCGCCTGAGATGTAATTACCTCCTTCGAGAACTTGCCGAATGATCTGGTCTATCTCGTCTTTGATTGACACATACTGCCTCTTTAGGTCGACAAGCGGTACGTGCAACGGATTTCTCGCGCCGAGTACGGAAGATATATCTTTCCTCCGGTGACGGCATAGAATCCGTTCTCCAATCAGATCCGCCCGTTACATAGATATGGCGCCCCGAGCCATCCAAGACCGAGCGCTTTTGAAAATTCGCGTCATACCTATGGATAAGTTCCTTCCCGAGGAATTCTTCAAGATACACGTGAGACATTTTCCTATGGTCACGGTGGACATCGTCCTCCTCGGTGACAGCGCCAAGTTCCTTCTGGTGAAGCGGAACCAGAATAATTTTGCATGGAAGGGAAAGTGGGCCACGCCGGGAGGGAGGATATTCAGGAACGAGCCGATTGCGGCGGCCGCTCACAGGATTCTCCTGAGAGAGATTGGGATATCGATTGCACCTAAGAATTTCCTGGTGTGTGGCGTTCACGAGCTAATCGGGAGGAAGGAACATGGAATAACCGTAGTCTGTCGTGCTTCGACCACAGTACGAGAACTCAAGCTCGACTCGACAAGCTCCTCTGCAAAATGGTGCGACTTGTTATCGGTCCCTAAATCTCTCAAGCCAGAATACAAGAGAATACTCGAGATTGGCGGGTTAGAGGTACGGTGAACTCAGATTCGGCGAGGCCATCCCACAGCCAAGCCTGTGGACCCATCGCAGCCAAGCCTGTGGACCCATCGCAGCCAAGTCTGGCGCGAAAGTAATTTGCTAGGAGACGTCTGTTCCTGTCAGGAGCATCTTGTTGCCTTGAATTCGTCTCGCGTCAATTCTTTGTTCTGTACCACGCAACAGTATCAGCGATGCCATTCTCAAGAGATACCTTCGGCTCATACCCTAGGCTCTTAGCTTTCGTGATGTCTACCCGCCGGACGGGAAGCGCGGTGGGCTTTGAGCTGTCAAACCTCAACGCCGACTTGCTTCCTACCGCTCTGAGCACAATCTCAGCCAGCTCGCGTGTCGTGCATGGCGCGCCTGAAGCGATATTGACGGGGTCGCACGTCGGGTTCTTCTCCACCATCAGGAGAATCCCTTCGGCAAGGTCGCTGGCGTGTACAAAATCCCTGACGTCGTTCCCGTCTCCCCAGACAACGAACGGATCGGCACCAGATAGGGCCCTCTTGATGAAGGCGGGAAGCACATGTGAAGCATTCTCGTCAAAGTTGTCATAGCGGCCGTAAACCCCGCTCGGCCTCACTATGGCGATCTTAAGTCCGCACTTGTCGTAGTAGAATTTGCAGAGTTTCTCCGCGAACCTCTTGACCCATGCGATTCCGAAGTATAGGTCGTAGGGCTCGCCTGACCACGCTTGTTCTTCCCTGACTGGTTGGTCGGATGGAGGATAGACAACGGTGCTGCTTATGAAGCCAAGTCTTCCTACCTTCTCTCTTGCGCATGCGTCGATGATTTGACTGGAGATTACTGCGTTCGGGGCTACCAACGCTCCTGGATCGTTTACTGACAGTGGAACCCCTCCTGTGATACCTCCCGCATGGATTACAACGTTTGCTCCCCGTACTGCCTTCCTCGTAGATTCGGCTTCCATCAAATCAGCCTTTACAATCTCGTTTGCAAGCTTGGTGAATTCGTTAGGCGCTCGCAAGTGGGCGACTGCACGCACCTTAGCCCCCTTTTCGGAGGCAGCCTTCACAAGGTAAGAGCCGTTCAGTCCAGTCGCTCCAGTTACCACAACGAGATTGTCTCTATAGAATTCCGGCATCCAATTCGTTAAGTCGACGATGAACGTTGATATATTTGAGCGTTTAAGCGAATTCAATGCAGCAGGTCGAAAAACGCGACCCATGGTTCAGGAATCATCTGATTCGGGATAGCATCGGCGGCGCCATATACGAGCAGATGAAGGTTGATCCTTCCATCTACCTTTTTGGCGAGGGAGCGCATATGAAAGTGCACTTTGATGCTCCATTGATAGAGAAGGAATATCCTGACAGGGTGGTGACGCTGCCCATTTCCGAGGACGCTAACACGAATTTCTCGGTTGGGGCTTCCTTGTTGGGGGTGAAACCGGTCGTCGATGTAATCACGGCGGATTTCCTCTACAGGACACTCGATAGTATCTGTAATACCGCAGCGAAAATCAACTTCGTTGCCGGAGACGCTGAGCCGCCGCGCACGATAGTGATACGAGCAGAATTCCTTGTAGGAGGACCCACCACGGGGCAACGGCCGGAGAGCCTCTTCACGCACATCCCGGGTTTAAACGTCGCATTGCCGTCCGCTCCGAACGATGCCTTCGGTCTGATGTCAACCGCTCTGATGAAACCAGGTGTGACCATCTTCTTCGAAGACCGGATGATAAGGGATGTGGACACGAAGGACATCGACAAGGACGATGGGAAGACACGCCCCACTCCTTTTGGAAAGGCAAGGATACGAAAGAAGGGAAGCAGACTGACAATCGTCTCGTACGCGCTCACACTGAGACAGGTCGAATTGATTGTTGACGAGCACAACGTTGACTGTGACTTGATAGATCCTCGGACCTTGTATCCTATGGACTACGACACGATTTGCGCCTCGGTATCAAAGACAGGGTCGCTGCTTGTTGTCGAGCCGGATGTCACCTACGCGGGCATAGGTGCGGAACTTGCTGCCGGCGTTACGGAAAGATGTTTCCCGTCGATGCGCAAGCCGGTGAAAAGGCTGGGCGCCCCTCGATCAACAATACCTGCTAGCCAGGGGCTGCACAAGTACATGTTACCATCGGGTGAACAGATAATGTCTTCAATCGAGGAGCTCGCATCTTGACGCCCGAATTCGAGCTTTACAGGAAGATGCTCATGATTCGCCTCCTGGAGGATGAATTTCAGAAGCTTTGTTTCGCGGGTGAGGCGGGGGATCTCCACTTCAGCAAGGGTCAGGAGGCAATCTCCGTCGGGGTTTGTGCTGCCCTAGACAAAAATGACTACATGGTAACTCATCACAGGACCATCGCACACTCTATTGCAAAGGGGGTGCCCCTCAAGCCCCTCGTAGCGGAGATTCTGGGGAAGAAATCAGGGGTAAACAACGGGATGGCTGGCGAGATGCATATTAGCTATCCTCCGGCGAAGTACATGTTTAGCTTCCAACTCGTCGGGAGCCTGCGTGCCGGTCGCCGCGGGATTGGCATGGGCAGTCAAGAATTACCAGAATGACGGCCACATTGTTGCATGCTTTTCCGGAGACGCAGCCAGCAGCAACGCCCAATGGAACGAGGGTTTGAACATCGCGAGCGTAAGAAAGGTCCACCCTGTTGCTTATTTGCGAGAACAATGGCTTGGCGGGCAATATCCGACCGGAGTATTACCTTCCAACGGCGAATGTGGCCAGGCGCGCGGAAGGATTTGGAATCAAGACTTCAACGGTCGATGGCAATCACCTCAACGAAGTTGTGGATACCGCGAGGAAGGCGGCGAACTTTGTTAGAGAAGAGTCCAAACCCTTTCTGGTTGAAATGAACACGACGCGCCTCTGCTGGCACAAGCAAGGGCAACGAGATGTGAGGTCCGCAGAGGAAATTGCAGAGCAGGCCAAGCGAGACCCTCTCCTCTATGAAGAACAAAGGCAGGGTATTTCGTCGAAGGTCAAGTCAGATCTAGTCGCAGCCCTCAACAGCGAGATCCTCGAAGCGATCAGAACGGCTCACGATATGTCGTACCCCGAGTTCCCAGTACCTTCATAGCTGGGATGCTGCTGAGCTGCAACCAAGTCCATCGATTCGGATTCCGCAATTCAATCAGCTGAAGTTCGACCGCTAATATAGAGTGAAGACTGGGAAGTTGAAAATCCTCGGAATCAATTCCGCGCATAACAGCGGAGCGTGTCTCTTGCAAGACGGGCGGCTCGTTGCGGCTGTCGCGGAAGAGAGATTCACGCGCGTGAAAGGCTGCGCTGGGTTTCCGGTCAACGCGATCGATTATTGCCTGACCTCGACTTCTACAGCCCCCGACGAACTGGATTCCGTTGCCGTGGCAGGCACATACCTCCCCTCAATTCCTCAAAATGCCTACGACAAGATGCAAGACGGCATGGGGTTCATCATGAAATTCGCACCCCGAATTGGGAATGTCTACAGGCTGAGTCGGCTTCCGTTCGCCGGCACGCTACTATCTGGCATGAAGAAAAGGCGGATCAAGGAGCTCTCAGAGTTCTTCAAGGTGAACGAGAAGAAGATCCATGGCGTCGATCATCACATGTGTCACGCATATTCGGCCCTGTTCTCTTCGAGGTTCGTCGCCGAAAACAAAGATTGTTTGGTCATCACGGTCGATGGGTCTGGTGACAATCGCAGTTCGACCATAAGCACCTTTGGAAACGGAAGGTTCGAGGTGCGAGCCTCTACGGATGCTTCGGCTTCCGTGGGGGTGCTTTATAGTGAGGTCACGAGGAATCTCGGCATGAGGGTCGACGAGGACGAGTACAAGGTGATGGGTCTTGCCCCCTACGCCGCCAACAGCAAAGGCGAGGAGGTCTACGATCGGCTCTCCTCGATGGTAGTGTTTGACCCGGAACGGCTCTGTCTCAGGTCGGAATTGCCCTCGGTGAAGTACAGCCAGTTCATCCGTAGGGAGTATTCTGGAGTTCGGTTCGATTGGCTCGCATACGCGGTGCAGAAAGTCTGCGAGGAGCTGCTCATGTCGCTGGTAAAGGCTTCAATCGCGCGCTACGGAGTCAGACGGATTGCCTGCGGCGGCGGGGTTTTCATGAATGTAAAGGCGAACATGAAGATTGCCCAGCTCGATGTTGTAGATGAGATGTTTGTCATGCCGAGCGGAGGCGACGAGACGAACGCTGTCGGGGCAGCATACTTCATGCACATGAAGCTCTTCCCGGATGTTCCGATTCATCCTCTAGACAGCCTTTACCTAGGCCCAGAGTTCACGGAGAGTGAGGTGCAAGACGAGCTCGAATTGCACGACCTCAACTACTACAAGTCCCAGAATATAGCGAAAGACGTCGCCAAGCTGCTGTCGGAGGACAAGGTGGTGGCAAGGATGGCGGGGCGTATGGAGTTTGGAGCTAGAGCGCTGGGCAATCGGTCCCTCCTGGCGAACCCACACGACTATGGAGTGGTACAGGAGATTAACCGCCAGATCAAGGGGCGAGACTTTTGGATGCCCTTCGCGCCGGTGATTATGCGTGATGCAGTATCGGATTACCTCTCTAGTCCGGACATCTCCAAGGTCAATGCGGACTCAATGGTTTTGGCCTTCGAGACAACAAAAAAGGCGCAGAAGGACATTCCGGCCGCACTTCATCCCTACGACAAGACTGCGAGGCCGCAAGTGCTCGACCGAGCTGCGAACGACGGTTACTATTCTGTCCTAGCGGCTTTCGAGGAGTCTTCGGGAATCAGCGCGCTCCTCAACACGTCATTCAACCTGCACGGAGAGCCCATTGTTTGCTCGCCTGCCGAGGCCGTCCACACGCTAAAGGACTCAGGCCTTCAATACTTGGCCCTCGGGGACTACTTGGTTTCAAAGTGACTGTCTTGTCCTGAGTCTGACTGAAACGGTGGCGCCGACTAACAAGGCAGCAAACTTTCGTCCTAGTTTGGGCTTCTACGAAGTGACTTTCGTAGAAAACGTAGTCCATTCGCAGAAGAAAGCGTGGTTGTCACTAGGATTGCGGCCTGCGCGAAGTTCAGGATTGGATGATAGAACCAATAGGGATTCCTGTCCCTCAGGGCGTTGTGAAGAGCCTGTGCTGTGGAGGCGGTTGGAATGAGGCTGTAAATAGTCCAAACAGCCATCTGCTCTCCGAACTTTTCCGTGTAGAGCCAGTTCATGTTTCTTTCGCCACCAATCTCGGAGATTGTGTGTTGAACATGTTTCCGTACTAACTTCGTAATCCAGTTTGTTAGGCTTTTCACAGTATGGTGCTCGATTGAGAGCGAGGGCATATAGGCGACAGTGTTTCTTCCGGCTTCGATTAGGCCCTGGAAGAGGTCGTTGTCGCCGACGAACTTGTCACGCAGCAGCAGAGGTTTGATTTGCTCGCTTCGGTAAACGAGGCCATTCGCGCCCCAAACCAGGGGCCTCTTGGGGTCTACTTTGAAAATGTAACACGGTGCCCCGAAGACGGAACATTCGCGCGCTCCCTTTAGATACCATTGGAGATTGTGATTTAGGAAGTATGTCACTGGCTCGGACTGAATGAGCTCATAGTACTTGTTTACGCGAGCGTCGTCGGGCCCTGAGCGCATTGGTCCCCAAAGCGCAGAGACCGAGCCGTTCCCCTCCATGATGCTCTCGACTTTCTTCAACCAATAAGGATCAGTTAGCTCGTTATCCGCTGCCCAAATCACATAATACTTCCCAGTCGAGTTTCTCGCGCAAATTTGCTGACCATAGTCGGCCAGCCGGAGCCTATTGGGGTATACCTGGACGCCGAATGACCTCGCTATTCTGACCGTCGAATCGCTAGAGCCGCCGTCAGCGATGATGACTTCTACCTGCGATTGGTCGTAGTCTTGTCTCTGGATGGAGGTTAGGCAGCGCTCGATGTAGTTCTCGTTATTGTATGTTGGTAGCCCGAAAGTGAACCTCACGAGTCTGACGCTCGAAATAGGTGGCTAATCAAGCCGACCCTGTCATAATCGAAACCGCAGCGTTCAGGTTCCAGGTTTATATTTCCATTTTGAACCGGAAGGTTCTGATGAACGTTACCGAAATCTACCGGGACACTCACTGTGTTGTAACTGGAGGTCTGGGATTTATGGGCAGCAACCTAGCCATCGCGCTTTCGAACTTAGGTGCAAGAGTCCTAATCATCGATTCAATGATTGATGGCCTCGGGGGAAACATGTTCAACGTGAAAAACATCTTGAATAACGTGCGCATCGAGACTAAGGATCTTCGCGACGCGGACGCCATTGCATCTGACCTAAACGACGCCGACTTCGTTTTTCATTTCGCGGGACAAGGAAGTCACGCCAAAGCAGACATCGAACCGGAGTTCGATATGGAGTTGAATGTAAGGTCCACGTTGAGGTTGCTCGAAGTCATCAGAAGGTCAAGGAGTAGCCCTCGTCTCATCTTCGCAGGAACGCGGGGCCAAATAGGTCGAGCGAATGAGAAAGTCGATGAAACTTACGCTGAGTTTCCGCTAAGCGTATACGGGGCAGACAAGTCAGCCGCGGAGAAGTACTGCCTAATCTACGCGCACCGATACGGGATTAATGCCATTTCGTTGCGCTTCACCAACACCTATGGGCCGAGGCACCAGATGAAATCTAGTCAGATGGGTGTCCTCAACTGGTTCATCCGACTGGCTTTGGAAGGGAGAACCATAGAATTATGGGACGGCAGCCAGAAGCGCGACTTCCTTTACGTCGATGACGCTACCGATGCTGCCCTCAAAGCTGGCGCGGCGGCTAGCTCCATCAGGAGCGACTATTGCTACGTCTGCTCCGGAGGCGCCATGACGCTTGCTGAAGTTGCGGATGAGGTGATTAGATTGGCGGGGTCCGGCAAGGCAGTCAAGGTTCCATATCCAGCGAATCAACAACCCTCAGAAGTAGGTGATGTCCTAATCAGTAACGCAAAGGCAAGATCCCTCCTAGGTTGGGGGCCTCAGACAGCCTTGAGCGAAGGACTGGCTCGCACAATCGCGTTTTACAGGCAGAACCTCAAGGAGTATGTTTGAAATGCTCCCGACAAGTTGGGAACTCTCCCAACTCTCTTGTGTGAGGGGCCCGGGGTTAGCTGACGAATTCTTTCATTGTCGGCTGAAGTTGTAGAAAGTTATTCTATGCCCAAGGTGTATCTCGGCCCCGTTGGTTCCCAACTGAGAGTCCTTGTTACAGGAGGCGCCGGCTTCATCGGATCGCAATTCGTCCGAGAAATGCTAGCCTCGAACGTCGAGGTCGTTAATCTAGACAAGCTAACATATGCTGGGAACTTGAATAATTTGACTGGAGTGCTTCATGCCCATGGCCACACCTTCGTCAGGGGCGATATCTGCTCCAAAACTACCTTGGACCCGCTGGTAAAAGGGGTGGATGCTGTGGTGAACTTTGCCGCCGAGACCCACGTGGACAGGAGCATCAGAAGCGGCGATGAGTTCCTCAGAACTGACATATTTGGTCTTTTTCGTGTTCTCGAGGCCGTCCGCAGATATGACAAGAAGCTACTGCAGGTCTCGACAGACGAGGTCTACGGAAGCACGCTAGACTCGTTCGCCGAAGCCGACTCTCTTTCACCGTCTAGTCCCTATTCAGCAAGCAAAGCTGCTGGTGACCTCCTTGTCCACGCCTATCGTGTAACCTACGGAATCGATGTCTTGGTCACGAGAAGCTCGAATAACTACGGTCCTCGCCAGCATCCTGAGAAGATGATTCCTCTCTTTATCACGAATGCGCTCCAAGGCAAAGGACTTCCCGTTTACGGTGACGGGGAAAATGTGCGCGATTGGCTCTTCGTCGAAGACAACTGCGACGCAATAGCGCTTGTCTTGACGAAGGGCAGCAAGGGAGAAATCTACAACGTCGGATCGGGGAGCGAACTCAGAAACATCACCGTTGCAAAGCGCATCCTTGCAACGCTCCACAAGCCTGAATCCCTCATCAATTTTGTCGAGGATCGTCTGGGACACGATCGAAGATATTCTTTGAATTGTGAGAAGATCAGGCAGCTGGGCTGGGCGCCCAAGGTAAAGTTCGAAACTGGGCTGAAGCGGACGATAGACTGGTACCGGCAGAATCCAGGATGGTGGAAACCACTCTCCAAGATTCGCGCGTCTCCAATCTCCAAACCCGCCAGGCATGTTCGAAAGCTTAGACGAGGCAGTCGCGCGTAAACGAGCGCATTAGTTAGTCCAAGCTCCGCGATTCTCTCTTGGCGTGCAATAGAGATGGACTTCGCGGAAAAGCAGATGGGCTTAGAGGAAAAGGAGATTGGCTTAGAGGAAAAGAAACATTGAAGCCGACCTTCTCAAGTCGGATAAGTATTTGAGTTGGATTATCGTGATATTCCATTATGATCTCAGAAAAAACCCGAAGAGTCTTTGAGTCGCTCGAGTTCACAATCTCAAACTCGCATCCTTCGCAATCAATCTTAAGCACCGCATCCTTCAAGTCAAATTCCTGGACAATTGTATCCAATGACCGAAAGTGTACCAAATTGCCGACGGGACTACCTTCATCCTTCGTCGCCAACTCACTAGATGTCATTGCCCGAAGTTCAGGACGTATGAGTATTTGCGAGTCCTGGCCAGATACGCCTTCATTATAGATGGTGATATTGCTGCATCGATTCAATCGCACATTTTCCTTGGCAATTGCACATGAGAGAGGTATAGGCTCAAAAGCTCTTACGCTCCTTGCCCCTCTCATAGCAAAGTAAATCGCGGAATCTCCTACCCAAGCCCCAATGTCAATTACATCTCTACCCCTGACATCAACCATATTGTAAGGTTCATCGAGAAACATTTCAACGGCGAAGAACTGTGGGACATACTTGAATTGCAGGCCGTTCCTGAATCTCACTATAACGTTAGTTTTGATTCCTAATTCGGATAGGATAGGGTCGTACCAATTCTTGGTCGTCTTAATCAGCCTCGCGAGGTGATTATCAAGTCTTAATTCGCGACGCACAATGTCATGCAAATTCTTGCCAAACCAAGACATCTCCTGAAACCTCTTAGTCGACATGGCCGACTATTCCGTCCCTGAAAAATTGCGCGTGCGCGTGAGCATTTCTCGAAGTTCCTCGGGCACTTCATTACTTTAGTTTTTTGCCGTACATTCGCATTCAGTCGCAGAAGCCGAGATCTTGAATGATTCAAATCTGCATTATCGGCTATGACACGCCACTACCTAGTCATGTACTAACGCTGATGCAATCGGAAAAGAGGACGCCACCATTGAGGGTTATTGGCGTACCACTGGACAATTTGCCTTGGCCCCACCTCGAACTTGGTTGTCGGTTCCCAACCCAGATGTTTGATTCGGTCACAATTCAAGGAATAGTGAAAGTCGTGGCAGGTCTATCTTTCACGAACCTGATCAGCGACTCAGGATTCTTAAGAATCATTTTTTCTGGGTGCTGATTGGGACAATAATTGTTTGAGCTCCGAGTGATAGTGGCGTCAATGCCGTAAGTCCTGAAATAAGAGCTGACGAGCATTTCGGCTCCAGCCTTGCTGGCAGAATGTGGACTCGAAGGATTCAGAGCCTCTTCTTCAGAGAAAGGAATCGTGGCGCTCCCGTAGATCTCGTCGGTAGAAATCTGCCCTAATCTATTATCATATTTCCGGATTGCTTCTTAGTCGAATCCATAGCGATATGTGTGATTGGATTCGGGCTCCTAGAACTGACGTTGGATTAGCTTCCGGCATTCCACGTCCGCACTTCTACCGAGGATCCCCAATGCGTGAGGTAAAGCTCAAGTAGCATAAATTCCAGCCTTTTCGGTCAAATGACTGGCGGCAAGAACTGCGAAGAACACGAAGCAATTGTGGGCTGGGGGCAACTGGCCGGGCCGCAATTTCGAATAGTGTTTGCTAAAAGACCGATCCGGGTGTCATAGTAGCTGTCTGCACTCGGACAACGTAGCGTACTGGTTTCTGGTGCTTTGGGCTTTCTAGGCCGGTACATTATCCCCCTCCTCGTGGAACAAGGCGCGAATGTGACCGGTATTGATACGCGAGATGGCTTTGCGAAAGGGAACCTAAAGGTCATGGATGGTAAAGTAAGACTTGTGGAATCGGACATCACCAATTTTTCGAGCCTGCAGAAGGTTGAGGGGGACTTTGACTACATCATCCATCTGGCAGCCATTGCGGCTCCGAGGCTGTGCGAGGAAAATCCATCGATCGCTTTCGATTCGAACGTTCATGGTACCTTTAACATGCTAAAATATGCATTACGGCACCATGTCAAGAAGGTCGTTTTTGCGTCAACCGCCCATGTATACGGGATAAGTCCAAAATACATGCCTACTGACGAACGGCACCCATTGGCTCTTCAGGATATCTACACCACGACCAAGATAATGGGTGAAAGCCTCTGTCAGCTCTACTATGGGAATCACAATCTCGCTTACATTACGATTAGGTTGTTCAATTCCTACGGTCCCGGCCAGTCTTTGGATTACTTCATCCCGGCCATGATAGCGCAAGCCAAGACTGGCCATGTTCTCCTTCACGGGAGAGAAATAACCAAGGATTTCGTATATGTCGAAGATGTGGCAGACGCATATGTCAAAGCGCTGAGTTCGAATTACGTCGGAGAAATAAACATCGGCAGTGGAAAGCAGACCAGCCTCGAAACAGTCGCGAGATACATCGCAAGTTCCTATGGAGCAGAGCTCAAGTTCGCCGAAACTCAGAGCCCAGGTCCGACCCACATGCAAAGCGACATTTCCAGAGCCAGGACAATCCTAGGTTGGACCCCAAAGACGTCGCTTGAAGATGGACTTGACAAGACGATTCAATCATCGAGACTATTGGAGTCGCTCCAATAGAACAGCTGCTTTGCGGACGGCGAAGCAAGACTCGCCCTCTGAGGGCATGCCGCCTTCGTCTTCTGTTAGCCAAATGAAGGAAGTCAGCCTCCGCTTACTGACACAACTCGAGGTCGAGCACGACATCCCACGCTTCTTCTTTCAATGGGTTTGTCAACTCTTGGTCTGGCTGGGCCGCGCCTCCGGGACGCTCTTCTTTTACAAGACGGGCTTGATTTACGAGAAAGAGGTGGTTGCCGCGATATTGGAACGCGACCGCTTCTCTAACACGGTCGTGGACGTAGGCTCCAACAAGGGATACTTGACTGCCATAATGGGCTCGCGCGCGCCGAAGGTCATAGCCATCGATCCCATCGCGGCGAATTGCCGGACGACGAGAATTGTCTTCAAGATGGTCGTCCGAAGGAGGACGAAGCTCGTGGTCATCGAGAAGGCCATAAGCGACTTTGTCGGGACAATGCCGATATACACAGCTGAGGGAGGGGACATCGGAACCCTCTACTCACCCCATTCTCATCACCACGAGGCGGGAACCGTCTCCGTTTGCCGCCTCCGCGATGTCCTCCAGGGAGAGAACGCGGTCGATCTCGTGAAGCTCGACGTCGAGGGCGCGGAGCTCCCGATCTTGAGGGACTCAGAAGGCATAATGACGAAAATCAAGGAGTGGATTGTGGAAGTTCACTTTGAGAAGGACCGACCAGAGATTATGGCCATATTCCAAAGGAACGGCTTCGCAATCGCCGAATTAGACAAGGACCATTATCGAGCTTGGAAGCCCTAGACTTTTAGCCTCTTCGCGGGATTGCAGAATTTTCCCTTTCCGACCCGCGATACCATCAAGTCCTTGATATACTGAAACAGGCCAAGCCCATCGTTGGCGCGCTGCTCCCCGTGAGGGCCTACGCGATAGTGGAGACGAGGCTCTAACAGGGGCTTCGACCACTGGTTCTTCTTAACGACGGCTTAGGCCCACTTCACTCACTTACTGCGTGTTGTCGCAGGGATCTCAGACGACTGATGCACTCTGAGCCCTATAAAATCAGAATACTGAAAGATTTCATCTCTGGTCGAAGAACGAACTCTTGGAATGCCTACTTTGGTGAGAACGCGGGATCCAATCGCGTAGTTCGACTCTAATCTTCTCGACCTACCTAAATCCCCGGGGACAGCTTAAATATTCAGGGAGGTCGGGTCCGAACATGAACTGGGCAAACCGCAAGGTCATTGTCACGGGGGGTGCCGGTTTCATCGGAGGCGCCGTTGTTGACAAGTTGCTCCAAATGGGGGCATCGGTCACAGTGGTTGACAAGTTGCTGCTTCCCAATCAGTCCAGTCTTTGGGAAGCGAAGTTGAAGCGGCTGTCGGAGATTTACAGCAGAAGTGGCCTTGGAGACGTCCGGATGGAAGCTATCGATCTCGCCGTCGATTCGTATCGGTTCCAACTCCTAGCACAGAAGCACGATACGGTGTTCCACCTGAGTGCAGTCTTCGGAGGGCGGGAATTCGTTGATACTCGGCAAGCGGACTGCTCTAAGATGCTTGCGATTGATCACAATGTCATAAGCGCCTCATCGGAGGCGGGGATTGAGCGATTGCACTACTCTAGCTCTGCTTGCGTGTACCCGGATTCCCTCCAGCTTGATCGCAGCTACCTCCTGAAGGAAAATGACATCCTGAGCACAGGCGAAGGGTGGAAGAGTAGCGACAATCTCTACGGCTTCGCGAAGCTCATGGGTGAGTTGGAATGCAGAGTCTTTCATGATGAAAGAGGCATGAAGACTTCCGTTTGTCGATATCTGACGGTCTATGGCCCTGGAGAATTCGATTCCTCGCACGCGATTTCTGCTCTCGTCGGCAAGGCGTTGGATAAGCAGGATCCGTTCGTCGTTTGGGGGAGCGGTGACCAAGAACGCGGGTTCACCTATGTCGACGACATAGCCAGGGGTTCGATTTTGGCGACTGAGAAGATCATGGATGGGACGCCTGTCAACCTCGGATGGGACAAGAGGTATGCAATTCGGGAAGTCGCGTCGAAGATTCTCAACATCAGCGGCCATAGACCCTCGAAGGTGATTTACGACAAAAGCAAGCCTGAATGACCCTTCAGCAGGGCGTTGGATATTACGCGCGCGAAAGAGATGCTCGGTTGGGTGCCGGCCGTCGACTTGGATGAAGGCTTACGTCACGCGGTAGATTGGCATAGGTATTTGCGAACCAACCTCGCAGCCAAGCCAGTAATCGCCAAGTGAATCCAGTGAGCCCTGAGAGGGTCTCGGTAGTCGGCCTAGGCAAGCTCGGGCTCTGCCTTGCTAGCGTACTTGCCAATAGCGGATACGTCGTTAAGGGTGTGGATGTGGACCGCTCGAAAGTAGACGCAATAAACAAAGGAAGGTGTCCAATATATGAACCTGGACTTCAGTCAGTGATGAAAGCCAACCGAGCGCGCCTCTCCGCTACAAGAGACTACGACGTGGTTGGCACCACTGACACCACATTCGTGGTCGTGCCGACCCCAAGCAGCAAGTCCGGCGGCTTCTCGCTTGACTTCGTCGCACAGGCAATGAAGAAGATTGGGATAGAACTGTCTAGAAAGGATGGCTATCACCTGATAGTCCTTACGAGCACCGTAATGCCAGGCTCCATGGATCGTTTGGTGAAACCGGTCCTCGAAAGAACATCTGGAAAGGTCTGCGGTAAGGATTTCGGTCTCTGTTACAGCCCTGAGTTCATTGCGCTTGGAGATGTTATTAGAGGGCTGACCGAACCTGACTTAATCCTGATTGGCGAATCCGACAAAGCAGCAGGGAGACTGCTTGCCAAGATACAGGAGAATGTCTGCGTTAGCTCTCCTGCGATCCAAAGGATGAATTTTGTCAATGCTGAAATTACGAAGATTGCAATCAATTCCTACGTCACCATGAAGATAAGTTTCGCAAACACAATCGCGGAGATCTCTGAACAAGTGCCGGAGGGGAATGTCGACACGATTTCTTCGGCCATAGGTCGAGACAGGCGGATTGGTTCGGCGTTCCTGAAGGGGGCACTGGGGTTTGGAGGTCCATGCTTTCCGAGAGACAACATCGCCTTCTCACGGTTCGCACAAAGCCTGGGAATAAGCGTCGATCTCGCCCTCGCAACTCACAGAATAAACAATAGACAGGTGGGGCGGATCGTCCGTATTCTGCAGGGCCAGGGCGCAAAGCCGGGAATGAAGGTCGGCGTTCTTGGACTGTCCTATAAGCCGAATACCGACGTTGTGGAAGCTTCGCAGTCGATGATGATAGCTGAAGCTCTCAGGGACAAGGGATACGAGGTTCATGTCACCGACCCTGCAGCCCTCGAAATAGCTAGGCCACAGCTCGGATCAAGCGTGATTTACCACAAGGACGCCAAGGCATGCGTCTCGAGTTCCGAATTCGTAATCTTGGCAACTCCTTGGCCTGTCTACAGGAAACTCAACGCTTCGGTCTTCGCGAACAAGAGTGTCATCGACTGCTGGCGCCTGCGTGCCGATCTGAGAGAAAGATGCTCCTCGTACACTCCTCTGGGTATTGGCATGCCGAATGCTGTAGGCGCCTAGACTCGATTCGTCTTCGCCCGTTGGCCGACATTCGGATCGAAATCATCGGGACATGTTACATTGGCTCTTGACAACAGCTGGCTAACGCAGAACTCTATCGAATTCGGTCAGTAGTTTACGTCTGGCAGCATCCAGAGCTCATTATTTCATGCTCATTTCTGAGACCTTACCCTCGCTCGGTAGGGTTCGTAATCCGTCGTTGTAAACTCGCCGATGCACGCATCTATCTTCCAATCTAGCAGCCAACTGTCTTCCAAGAAATGACCGACATGTGGCTCGCCCGCCTTGTTCTCGTAAGACTGACCTTTGGAAACCTCGAAGGTTAGGTCCTTGCCATCGGCGGTCCTCTTGAAGTATTCCATCTTTCCTCTCAACATCAGGGCCACTTCGTCGGCGTCATGGAAATGTCCCCCGCGCCAGTAGCCCGCCCTGGTGAATATCAACACAAGCTCCCTCTTTCCAGGCAGAATGATTCGATAGTTCGCTCCCCGCTTATCTTCGGAGATCTTCTCGAAAATGGGTTCTTCCTGCACGCCTTTGGTCTAAATTGTGGATGTATATACGAATACGCCATTCGCTGGTGTGCCCGGGAAACGTTCCCTTGGTCTCATGTCATTTCGACCGAGAATTCTTCCTTTGAAGAACGAAACCACGGAACTCAATGGCATAGAAGACGTTGCCCTTCTTCCTCGCCATGTCTCGACTTGCTCTCGTGCAGGTGTCTTCGCATATCGGAAACGTCGAGAAGAATGAGATTCAACACGCGGAAATCTTGAGGAAGGTTAGGGATGAAGACGTTGACGTCATTGATTTTCCCGAGCTCTCTTTGACTGGATATCTCATGAAAGATATTGCATTTGAAATATCAGGAGCCTGCGAAAAGGGCATCGGACACTTGGCCAAGAAAATACCTCCAGAGATTTTCAGGGTAGGCTTCCGTCCGCATAGCTCGGACTGGACATATCCTCGCGAGTGGCGTTGAATGGCTTAGGAACAAACGCGGATTCACGTTCACCGAGAAGCTTTAGACCAAAGGGGGGAACACACTCTACAGGATTTAGTCAAGCGTACGGGATCTTGCGAGCCCTTAGAGGTTCGCGTCCGAGCCTTGATCGATAGAATATTGTTTTGCCCTGCGGTTTTCGCTGAGCACGACGACAGTGATCGTAAGCAATATTGAAACTGCCACAGCGACACCGAAGCCCGCCAGTATAATCTTTCCCACATTGAGTCCGGTCACAATCGTCCCAGCGGGTGCCGCCCGATATGGAGTTGCAACGCCCAGCATCGAGACCAAGTAGTTTCCAATCCACGGTGCCAATGGGAGGAGGTAATATGGCAAGAGGGAATTAGTCACGCTCGACAGTAGCGCAATTGCGCTGAGTAACAGGGCGCTTCGCCTGACGGCGGTGTCCCCAGAAAGCAGTGCGAGGAACGGTATGACCCACACGAAGAAGTTCTCACCGACAAGACTGTAAAGGAGGAGCAGTACCAACAATGGGACTGCAAAGGCGGCGCTGAGAGTTTCCACGCTTTTCGATTTCCCGAGAATTATGGCAATCCAGATGTAAGCAGCAACCAGAAAGCAAGCAATCAGGATCTCTGCCGCGAGAGTCTGTCCAAAATTTGGAACGAACAGTGTTATTGCCGTCCAAAAGGAAAGCCCTGAATAGTGTAGACCGCTCGGCGAACCAGGCGCGGTTACGGCTGCGACTTTGGTGAAGGAACTCGAGAGATTCGGTACGAGCAGGAGGGCCGATAGTATAGTGAAAGAACCAACGGTGAGAATCGCGGCTCTTGTCCTCTTCTTGCTGAGCGTAAGCAGTAGGATAGGTATGACCAACGCCAGTGCGTAATACTTCAACACAAAGGCGATTGCCAGGGCAGATCCCGATAGGACTCTTTTGTCTGTAACGACGAAGTACAGAGAAAGTACCGAGAACAAAGCGGGGAGCGTGTCAAACATCCCCCACCCAGAAGAGACCCATATCGTGAGGGGGTTGAGAAACCAAAGAGCAGCCACCGAGGTTGCATGCCTCACGTCCCGCCCACCGAGAAGAGCAATCTTGTAGAGTAATGCCGCAGCGAGCGTGTCAGAGAGTATCAGTGGTAATTTCACAAGGAAATCGAACAAGATTCCCGGAACAACAGTCGCGATTTGCGTATACTGTTGCACCAATGCCGGGTTGAGTGAGGTAACTGAGAAAGGGTCGATTGCGCTGAATCTCGGGAGCAAATCGAACAACGCTGTAGCAGGGAAGACAAACAGAAAGAAGGAGTATTGGTACGGTACTAGGAACGATGAGATTAGCTGGGGATTTTTCGCCACCGCCGTCCCATACTCATACCATGAGAAGACATCGGTCGGATGGGCTGTGAAAGGCGCAATTGCGAGTCTCAAGGCGAGTCCGAGTACGATGACGCTGCGGAGTTTCAACTTTTGACTCCAAGGAAGGAAATTCTACTCCGCATGTCTTTCCAGCCAGACTGTCGGCCAGTTTGCGGTAATCAAGTTTCGCTTGGCTATTGCCCCATCGAACAATGTCTTGTGTCTACCGGGAATACTTATCTTCACAATTCGGTCGAGGCGTCCAGATGCTGAACGGGAGACGCGAGGCTTTTGAAATCATTAGGTCACGAATGGTTTCTATTGTTCGTCTGCGCACGCTTGACGCGAAAGCCCTAGCAGGTTGTTTGGCATCTCTCGCGATCTTGTGCGCCTACCGGTTCTACAATTTTTGGACGACCGGATTCTTCGTCTCGGATGAGTTCGGCTATTTCTACGACGCTCTCCATGGCAACCTGTACTCGGACCGGTGGTTCGTCGGCTGGGTGAACATCATCCTATTCAAGGTGCTCGGCATAACGAACGTCGACGCTTTCTCGTATCTCTTGCCTTTCTACATTTTCTTTTGGACTGCCGTCACCTTCATCGTCTTCTACAAGCTCCTGAAGCTCTTCGAGTTCAACGAGACCACCATCGCGCTTTCGCTGGCCTCATCGTTCATCCTGATATCGTTCGTCCTACTCTCTCTGGGGTTCCTCACCGAGCCGGTGGGCCTGTGCATGGCGATGTCGGGAGTCTACTTCCTCGCTAGGCTCCTTAAGACGAGGAGCGCCGCCGGACTGATCGGCTTCGCGTTCCTGGCGTGCTGTTTCTTCGGGTTCGCATCGGGCACGCGCGAGCCGTACGAAGCGTTTCTCATCGCGGGAGGGTTGGTGGTTCTGGCGATCGCGATTTCAAAGCGCAAGGATGCCATCCGAACTAGGAGATTCGGAGGGAGGGCGGTGCTGGCCATCTCAGTTCTGGCGTTCGTCATTCCTGCAGTCTTCTTCCTCGTCGTCCCGAGCCACGCCTATTCCCAACAGGTCGCGCCGATTTCGGGGCAGATCCTCCAGAGCATCACGTCCAATCCCGTGACGTCTCCACCGCCCGCGACCACCGTCACCAGCACGGTCACAGTCAGCAACACGGTCACAGTCAGCGGCACAACCACCGTTAGCAGCACGGTGTCCACGATAACACGGGTGTCGACCTCATCGGTTCCTTTCTACAGGGAGTTCGTTCTTACCAATACTCTCCTCATCTTCTTCGGAGGGCTCGTCCTCGGGTGGGGTCCGATTTGCTTCGCGATAGGCCTCGCCGGGTTCCTGATCGTGTTTCAGAGGGCTGTTCGTCGCTCAGATGTGAACGCCAGGTTCGTGCTTCTCACCTCCCTGACTGCCCTGGGGTCATACCTGATCGTCTCCTTCATCTACGCTCCCGACCCATACTACTTCTCCTTCCAGGACTATTCGACCGTCATCAGGTTCTCGGATACCGCGTTGCCCGCATACTTCCTCCTCGCCCCGCTCTTCCTTTCGTTACTCGCCAAGAGCCGCAAGCGGATGCTCGGGCTCGCTGCAGTCTGCATCGCCTTTCTCCTGATCGCGGTGCCGGTCTACCAGGTCTATGCGGCCTCCAACTTCAACTACACCAGCCAGAACCCCTTCGACTTGGGCTACCGGTCAGACGCGGTCATCTTGAGGGACTACTTCGCCACCAACGACAGCAATCAAGCCTTCAACCTCGTCGGAGTCCCGTACGGCTGGACGTTCACGCCGGGCGTGCAGGTCTTGCGCGCGCAAGCCTACGCGATTGGCCAGAACCCCCTCGCCCCAGAAATCACATTGGCCGAATTCTCCTATGTCAAATGGTCTGTCTTCTACCTCTACGACGCTCATGGGTCGGCCTTTCCGTCTGAGGACAGCTTCCTCTCTCAGGTCTTCGATGTCAACGGGACATTCAGTGTGAGCAATGGCCCCTCATTCACCGTCCTTGGAGAGCGACCTGTGCTGCAAGGCCAGGACTTCACGCTCTACGAAATACATCTTAGCTGGTCTTAGAAAGAAGCCAGCATCTTCAAAAACGACTGGAGGCCCAGAGGCCAGGATGGGCTGCGGCATCTGCGGATTCGTGGGGCTTCCGACAAGCCTCTGCTGAGGTTCATGTCCGAGGCGACAAGGCGCCGCGGCCCCGACCAGACCGATTCGTACCCTGGAGCTTACGCGCGGAGGGCTCCCGAATTCAGTGCGTGAATCAGGACGGGATCTTCGATGCCGTATGACCCATCCCGATTCTTTGATACGAGAGTTGCTTTGACCAGATTCGATAGCAGCGAACTGAAGACATAGTCGGAGACCGACCTGCCCTCCTCAGCCTGGACGCTTCTCTTGAGGTCGGACCACCTGGCGGTCCCCAAAGCGAGTCGGGTCAGAATGGCGAGGTATCTGACCTTCGCGATTTGCCGGATTTCTAGGAAGTTCATGACTTCAGAGGCCGCAAGTCTGGACGCCTCTTCCAGCGTCTGGTCGATGGTCTCGTCCGTGAACTTGCGACTTCTCCTCGCCGTCGCCCCGAGGAACGCGAGCCATCCTATTATCCCATCCAGCTTCTCGATGGCGGAGTCAAGCTGCTTCGGGTTGGGCTTGACCTTGATTTGCGCGAATCCCGTCTCGAGGAAGCTACGCCCCTGGTCTTTCGTGAGCCGCGGGGTGCGTATCTCGACACGGACTCGTCCATAGAGCGGAGCCTTCGCATCTTCAACCCCGAGGAACTCGTGCAGGAAACCGACCTGTGAGCCGGTCAGCACCAGCTGCACCGAGGGGACGTAGTCGTACACGTGGGCCAAGATCTTGGCGAGGTCGTAGCCAGCCAGCCTCCTGAACTCTTGAGCCTCATCAAACGCGATCACGAATCTGGTCTTATGACTTTCTGCCACTTTGCCGAGCGATGCGAGCAGCCCGGGCAGGTCAGCCGTCTCCTTACGGGATCTCCCCCAAGAAAGAGAGATGGCGGGCGGCGGCCCAGAGCTCACCTCTACACCCCTTATCGACTTGAGGGCGTCCAGAATGCGTCCGCTCCACCTTGTCTGGGAAACGATGAACTCGTTGAGGGTTCTCTCGAATGCTGAAAAGAAATCTGCTCTCGAAATCACCGGTGACTGGGCAAAACCTCTCGCGTCAATGATGAGTGAAGGCTGGTCCGTCTCGCTCAGACCGGTCAGAAGCAGAGATGACTTGCCGGTCCTTCGAAGGCCTACTATCGTCACGAGTCTCGCTCCCTCTTTGAGGGCGCGAAGAAAGCCATCTTGTTCCTCCCGAAAGTCGTAGAGGTCTGAACGGTTTGTCTTGGGCGCTTCGTCGAATAGCATTGTGCTAATACCCCTATTAGTTACTAATACCGGTATATGTGGATTCGCCCCTAGCGGCGCAATACGGATGCCCCTACGCCAAGAGCCGGCTGGAGGCAGGATTGCGGAAGAGCACGTCAGCCTCTGGATGTGGGTCTTCAGGTTCTTCCACAAACCACGTAAGGACGAACGGAAAGATGGGGAGGGCAACGATGCAGTTCGATGGGAGACCGGAATATCAGAGGTTCACCGTGATGCTCTCAAGGGAGGCGCTAACTCGAAAGCCACCAAAAAGCGCCAGCATCTTCATAAACGACTGAAGGCTCAGAAAGCAGGATGGGTTGCGGCATCTGTGGATTTGTGGGGCTCTCCGACAAGCCGCTTCTGAAATCCATGTGCGAGGCGATAAGGCACAGGGGCCCCGACGATACCGACTACTACCTAGACTCGGACGTGGGCCTTGGGATTGACCGGCTCAGCATCATAGACCTCGCGACGGGAGACCAGCCAATCCACAACGAGGACGGCTCAATCTGGACTGTCTTCAACGGCGAGATCTACAACTACCAGGAGCTCAGGAAGGAACTAGAGAAACTCGGACACAGATTCTACACGTCGTCTGACACGGAGACTCTCGTGCACGCTTACGAAACCTGGGGGCTCGACTGTGTCAAGCACTTCAGGGGCATGTTCGCTTTCGCGATTTGGGACACCAGGAGGAAGAGACTGTTCCTAGCAAGGGACCGATTCGGCAAGAAGCCTCTCTATTACGCGCTGGCAGACGGCGTCCTGCTCTTCGCTTCCGAGCTAAAGTCGATTCTCCGTTATGAGGGTCTCAGGAAAGAACTGGACTACGACGCGATTGACCACTTTCTTACCTACATGTATGTGCCTTCCCCGCTTTCTATTTTCAAGGCAGTCCGCAAATTGCCACCAGGCAGCCACGCGACCTACGAGAGCGGGAATCTCCAGATAACTCGGTATTGGGACTTTGCGCTTCGACCCGACGACTCTCTTACCGAAGACACCCTTGTGGACTTGCTCTATGAGTCGATTGAGAGCGCGGTCAGAGTACGCATGCGAAGCGACGTTCCCCTCGGCGCCTTCTTGTCAGGAGGGATAGACTCGAGCACAGTGGTTGCCTTCATGACCAGGCTGTCCGACCAACCGATCAAGACGGTGTCAATCGGCTTCAACGAAGGAGTGAGCGAGACCGGTTTCGCCCGGAAGGTTGCCGACTTTTTGAAGACGGACCACCACGAGTACTTTGTCACTCCGGACGCCTACAAGGTCCATTCCGACCTTGATCTGGCACTTTGATGAGCCATTCGCGGACCATTCGATGATTCCCACTTACTATCTCTCTGAGGTCACGCGACGAGAGGTCACTGTCGCCCTGAGCGGCGATGGGGGTGACGAGTTGTTCATGGGCTATCCTTTTCTCGTCGACCCTGCCTCTTACGCGCTCTACTCGAAGGTGCCCAAGGTCATTAGAAAACCGGCTTTGAAGGCTATGACCAACTTCCCGGTCGATACGCAGCTCAAGCGGTTAGCGAAACACGCGTATGAGAAGGGTTACGGCAACCAGACATATGGCGAGAGATTCGCGATGAGGATGTCCCTTTACGATTCCGATGGACTAAGGGGGCTTTATTCACAAGGCCATCTCAAGGCTCACGCTCCAATAGACACATACTCTTACATGGAGGAACTGGTGAAGGATAGCTCTTCGAAGAATCCGCTCGACTCTGTGGACTACGCGACTGTCCGTAGCTATTTGGAGGAGGACATTCTGGTAAAAGTGGACAGGATGAGCATGGCCGTCTCTCTCGAAGCTAGATGCCCTCTACTGGATCAGGACCTCGTTACCTTGATTGAGAGGATTCCTTCCCACATGAAGATGAGAGGAAGGGAGACGAAATACATCCTGAAGAAGATGGCCGTGAAGAAGGGACTCGTGCCGTCAGAAATAGTCATGAGGAAAAAGCACGGCTTTGGCGCCCCAATCGAGTCATGGATGAAGAAGGATTGGAAGGATATTGTTCCCCAAGTCTTAGATCCTGTCGTAGCCAGAGGCTATACCGGTCTTTTCGACGGCCAGGCTGTGAAATCATTGGTGGCGGACCCGTACCTCAACTCAAGCAAGCTCTTCGCGTTGATTACATTTGTGATTTGGTATAGGATGTATGTGGAGGAGGGACGTTCAGAGTCTCCAGCAAAAGGCCTAGGGATCGTGGCGTAGGCTAATGCAAGAAGCGAGTGCTACGAAGCCCACCCATAAGGCGACGAGCAAGTTCATCCCTCTTATCCGTCCATCTGTGGGGGAAGAAGAGCTCCGAGAAATCCAGAGCGTCCTCGAATCTGGCTGGTTGGCGCAAGGCCCCAAAGTCAAAGAATTCGAGACGGGACTCGCTCGGTTCCTCGGCGCCAAGTATGTTGTTGCGACCTCATCTTGCACTACGGCGCTCAGCCTCGCGATCGAGTCGCTGGGACTGAAAAAAGGCAGCGGGATAATCGTTCCGGATTTCACGTTCCCCGCTACAGCCAATGTGGTGATCAGGGGTGGGTGCAAACCCGTCTTCGTAGATGTCAGCGACAGGACTTATGCGATAAGCCCCTCAGAGACTTCGAGGGCAATCAGAAATAGAACGAGCGCTATAATGCCGGTCCATCCGTTTGGGCATCCCTTTGAGATGGACGAAATCTACGAGATGGCAGAGAAAGCGGGCATTGAAGTGATAGAGGACGCCGCTACCGCCATCGGGACTCGGTATAGACGGAGGCTCGTCGGAAGCTCGGGCAGGGCGGTCTGTTTCAGTTTCCATCCCCGAAAGTTGCTGACGACTGCGGAGGGAGGATGCCTGGCAACCGATGACGGGGATGTCTATGACAAGGCGGTCGCGATGCGGAGTCACGGTCAGGTCAAGAACAAGAAAGAGAACATTGAGTTCCGTTACAACGGGCTAAACTATCGAATGAGCGACGTGCACGCGGCCATCGGAATCGCGCAACTTGCAAAGTTGGATGCGATCATCAGTTCCAGAAGGAGACAGGCGAAGGTGTACCAGGAACTGCTTAGGTCTAGAAGGCTAGATGTCAAAGCACCCACCGAGGAGAGTTGGGCGTATCACACGTACCAGTCCTTCGTCTTGGTGCTGGGAAAGTCATTCCCCGATACCATCCGATGCATGCGCTTGATGAGAGAAAAGTTCAGCATTGAAACCCAGGTGGGGACGTATTCTCTCAAGAGTCAACCCGCGTTCAAGGGGGTCAGAGCCGCCAGCGATCTAAAGAACAGCATGAAGCTCTATGCGCGCTCGCTTACGCTTCCCCTCTTCGAATCGCTACGCGAGGAGCAACAGGCCTACGTGGTCGACTCTTTAGCGAAGATCTCGCTCTAGGAAGGCACGAAGATGGGGATAACGGGTTTCACAACTATCAGGAATGGGATAGTCCAAGGGTATCCGTTTCTGGAGACGATAGCATCCGCCCTGCCCATCTGCGACGAGTTTCTCGTTTCGGACGGGTATTCCACGGACGGGAACCTATGAAGCCCTCGAGAAGGCCAGCGCACTAAACCGAAAGATAAGACTCTTCAAAGACGAATGGCCCATCAACAAGAAAAAGGGGGGTGCAGTCTACAAGGAGGTGACGAACGCTGTCAGGCGACGCTGCAAGTCCGACTACATTTTCTACTTGCAGGCAAACGAAATCGTGCATGAGGAGAGCACCAAATACATATCTGAGCTCCCCGAGATGTTGCCGACGGTAAGGTACCTTCAGTTTCCCCTTCATGTATCTACTCAACAACTTGAGGTTCCTTGAGGGTTTCAGGTTGAGGTTCAGCAAGAACCTGGATTACGTTGAGGCCGTGGACGACGCTTGGACGCTGGGCATAAATCGGTCATTCGTGCGCCGTGAGACGTTCAGAAACCTACTTCATCCCATGATGCTCATCGTCTACCTATACAGAGGCATGGAAAGGGTGTACGCGGACCCATCTTTCGGCGAGTTCACGAGGGCCATCGACCTCCCGAGGCCCGTCTTCAGGTATTACTCGCTATTTCCCGCGAACTTCCTGGAGAAGATGAAGGGGCACGCGCAGCTCTTCGGCGCTGAGACGGACGAACCCCAGAACATGATGAAGGCTCTAGAATCTATGGCCAACGGCGAGCCGCAGGATTTCTGGAGGAGCGCGATGAAGATGCTTCGAGATGCTTATGCAAATTCCAGCGTCGCGACGGCAAACTATCCTCAAGGGATGGTTACCATACCCGAAGGCGACCATCCAAAGATAATGCGAGAGTTCATCGGCGACAGTCCCATCCAGAGATATGCCGTAAGAGACCAAGTCCTCGAATTGATCCGAAGTTCGTAAGTCTCTACTCTAGGGAATTGGCCGCAAGGACTATCAGGTGTCTACCCGGTGCCTGCTTTTTCCAATGAAGCTTTGAGTTTGGCCGGCGCCCCGACGATGAGAGAATGCGGTGGGAACTCGCCTTTCACAACTGAAAGTGCCCCAACAAGCGAATGATGCCCTATCTTGGTACCGGGCAGTATCACCGAATTGGCGCCGATGAACACATGGTCACCGATAGTCACAGGCCCTATGATCTTTTTCCCCCTCTCAGTGCAGCGGAGATGTGTCGAATGAGTGTAGATGTGAGCTCCGGACGAGATGTCGCACCATTTTCCTATCCTCAGGGAGGCTAACTGCGAGTCGATGAGACAGTAGAAGCCTATCCAAGTTCCTTCTCCGACCCGAAGCTTCTTCCCTAGCAATGTCGCGTTCGGCGCCACGAACCTGGCCATGTTTGCCTTGGCCAAACGCCTTGGTCAGGAGTTCTGCGGGGATTTAAGCTCGCGTGAGTACCAGGCTACCGTCTCTTTCAAGCCCTCATCGAAATTCGTCTTCGGCATGTATCCAAAGAGCTTCTTGGCTAGAGAAATGTCGCCCTTGTGCCGCAAGACGTCTCCCGCCCTAGCGGGCCTGTGGACGACCTTCCCCTTCCAACCCATTATCTTTGCGATTTTTTCAACCAGTAGGCCTATCCTCACTTCCTTTCCACTGGCGATGTTCACAATCCTTCCTCTCGCCCCTTCGCAGCCGAAGACCCCGACGATGCCTTCGACTGTGTCTTCGACAAAAGTGTAATCTCTGGTCTGCTTGCCGTCTCCGAAGACCACCGGGGCCTTCCCCCTCAAAATTCTCTCTATGGTCAGAGGGATGACGCCGGCGTACGACTTCTCGTTTTGTCGTGGTCCATAGCAGTTGAAGGGCCTCGCGATCGATATGTCAAGGTCGAAGGTCTTGAAGTAGGAAACGGCGACCTGGTCCGACGCGATCTTGCTCGCTGCATAGGGCGTGAGGGGGTTCTCAGGGTGCTCTTCGTCCATGGGAACATAGAGAGCAGTTCCGTACGCCTCTGAAGAAGAGCAGTGAACAAGCACATCGAATGTCCCTTTCCTTAGCAGCTCGCAGAGGTTCGTGGTTATTGTCACGTTTGTGAGCACCGTTTCCAAAGGAAGCTCCAGCGACTTGGGAAGGGGTATCACGGCGAGGTTGAAAACCACGTCGATTTTCTCCTCGTCCAGTACTTTTCGCAGCTTTGGATAATCGTTGGCGTCTTGCGCCTTGACCTTTGTCTCGTGGTGGCTCCTGAGCGATGCTAGGTTCCTCATCTTTCCGAGGGAAAAGTCGTCGAGGACGACGAGCTTCGCGGGTTCTTCCTCCATGATTCTATCTGCTAGGTGGCTCCCGATGAACCCGGCACCTCCAGTCACCATTACATTCTGGCCGGCCAGGCTCCTCTTCGCCAATTTGTCAGACCCTAACATGAAACTGCTTTAGTGCTTTCCGATAGAACCAGCTCTGGCCAGAGAGCACTCGACCCCCTCATTCCTAATAAGCGGAGTCGATGCCCCGTCTGACAGACTTGAGGGTCGGGATGGTCGTTACCGAGCTTCTCGAGGGGAGGTTCGTCCCCTGGGATAAATCTCTCGGGTGGGGCTCGTACCTCGATTACTATTGCCTCTCTCTCGCCCGGAGGGGGCACGAGTGCATCAAATACGTCCCCTCCATCGGCGTAGACAAGCCGGTCACCTACACTCACAAGTTCGGACACCTTGTGAAACGAATCCCCGTCTACGATCGAATTCTTGCCCCCAGGTCCCTTCTCAGGCCTAAGAGATACGAGGGCGGCTACACCACAGAGTTGAGGCTCCTGCAGGGCACTCCCTTCACCCTTGGGTTGTTTCGGCAGGCCTCCGCGGACGAGATCGACGTCCTGCACTACTCCAGCTACTATTCCCTGTTCTTTCTCCCCGCATTCCTGACAGCGTCCCGGTTTGCTACAGTTTGCCAGTATACCGGAGGTTCACTCCCCAGCGGGGCCTTGCCCGCTTCCGTCTGGAAAGTGCTTTTGTCTCCGAGCATGAAGGCCTGCGATGGTGTCCTCGTTGGGGACTACGAGTCTGAGATTCGAGCCCTAACGACCTTCCTCGGTGTGAAGCGAGCCAAGCAGAAACACTTCGACGCCCCCATAATCGACCCAGATGTCTTTCATCAACTCGACAAGTCAAAGTCCCAGGCCCAGGTGGGAATGGATCCGACCAAGACCAACATTCTCTCCGTGACTTTTATCCCGCTTCGACATTCGATCGGGTTTGCGAAGAACCCGTATCTCCTGGTCGATGTCTTCGCTGAGGCCGGTAGTCAGGGGCTCTCAGATTGCATTCTCCACATCATTGGATGGGGACCCGGCGAGGAAGACTTAGCCCAGTATGTGAGGGAAAGACGGCTCTCAGACCGGGTAAAGATCTATGGGCGCGTCGACCACGACCGATTGGCTACCTTCTACGCTGCGGTCGAATTGGTCTTCGTCCCTTACCCACTTGAGAAGCTGAACGAGGGCTCGGTCACCATCGAGGCCTTCGCCTGCGGCAGACCTGTCGCTGCCTTCAAGCGAAATCCGCGCGATGAGATAGATCAAGTAGGCGGTTTTCTCGTAGACCAGAACCCCGGAGTCGCGGGGCGCACCCTTCTGGAATATCTTCAAAGGCCTGAGGTTCTCGAACAAAAAGGGAGGGAGGGCAGAGAGCTCTCGGACCGATTTACGATTGGGTACGCTGGCCGCAGGTTGGAGGAGATCTACACGGAAGTCATAGCGCAGCGCTGAGCTGCTATAGCGAGACCGCTTTCTTGGACCGAGCTTGAGCAATCAACCCGAGGATGACCTTCGCCTGAGAATCGTAGTCGTACCTTGATACGGTGTCGAACGCTTTTCTCCCGAGTGCTTCCCTGAGATCGGGCCTGGAGAGAAGCTCGATGATTGCCTCCCCAAGCTTGCTCGCGTCTGGGGGAACGAGGAGGCAGTTTACTCCATCGATGAGAAACTCATCATAGGAGGCGTGCCAGGCGCCGCAGGAGACCACAGCCTTCCCCGCCGCGAAGTAGTCCACGACCTTGGTCCCAAGGCACATGTCGTTAAGGAGTTGGACAGCGACGGCTGCCCCGGCGATCTTTTCCTTCGCTTTCTCGTATGACACGGACCCCAAGAATTGGAATCTTTTCTCAAGCTTGAGCTCCCTCACCTTCTTCTTGAGCGCTGGCAAATATGCCCCATCCCCGACCACTGTGATCGCAGATTCAGGTCTTTGCTTCAATATCTCAGGCGCAGCCTCTGCCAGCAAATCGAGCCTGTACGCTGGAGGCGGAGCGACGTGGCCCGCGTAAACGACATAGCCATCGGGCTCCTCTTCGCGCTTGAGCGTCTTCTCTTGCTCCGGCCCCGGAGGCTCCTTCCAGAATCCTCCCGGAGGGAGAAAAGTGGCTCGCACTCCGTACCGCTCCATGTACCTCCCGATGTTGGGGTCGATGCAGGTCACGGCGTCCACCCCCTTCCTGGCGAGCACGTATCGCTCCAGGAACAGCAGGACCGCTAGTCCGAGAGACCTCTCTCTTGAAAAGTCAGGATCTCCGTAATCCACTATGAGCACAGTCCTGAGAAGACGGTTGAGCACCTTGGCAACCGCGCCATAGGGAACGGAGGCTGCGAATATGGCCTCGACCTGCAGACCCCTGGCCCTACAATAGAGAAAGACACAGAGCGGAGTGAGGAAAAGGCTCTGGAAGAGCCAAAGCATCGGGATGCGGATTACAGGCGGCGAAATGAGGATCGTGTTCCCATCTGTCCTTATGCTAGGCTTGAGGCCGGAGATGCTGGGCAAGCCTCGTCGGTTGACTCTCCCACCTGCGGCGACGATGACCACCGCATAGCCTTGCCTGAGCAGAGGCCTGAGCCTGTTTATTCTCCAAGAGAATGCGTACTGCTGCTTCGAGAGTGAGGGATGCGACAAGTCGTTGGAAAGAAGTATGACTGCCTTTTGTCTGGCGCGGCCTTTTTTCGGCTCCGGCATGATCAGCCGATCCTTCACTTCCTGATGGCGCCGTAGCCGGCATAGATGCGCGCAGGTCTTCTTCCTGCTCTAGCTGCGAATTCGTAGAATGCTCCTCCGGTTACGGCCAAGTTCACGTCGTCAGACAACAGCAGGCCTCCACTCGGTATCTTTGGCCACGTTTCCTCGAACTCGAAGGTCATGTTTTCGCGAGTGTGCTCGCTGTCGTGGAGGAAGACGTCGATCGTGTCCAGCTCCTTGACCAGGGGAGGTAGTAGATTGAGCGTCTTACCGAGCCGAATGTGCCCCACCTTGATCTCAACCACTCTGGAACCATCCATCCTGGCTCACTCCCCTCCGGCAAGTTGGTCATGACCTTCCCGAGCAGCTCCTCGGTATCGGCGTTTGGTAGGTCGATGGAGTAGAGTCTCCCGATACCGTTATCGTCAAGAGCTTGAAGAATATAGGCAGACGACAGCCCGCTGGCGACACCGGTCTCGACGACGGTTTTCGGTCTCAGATACCTGCATATCACATAAAGGTCAGAAGGTCTCACAAAGCCGCCGAGCGGCCTGCCGGCTGAGGCTGCAGCAGCCTTCACGTGTTCTGCGAATCGCGTTCTTCTCTGAAGCTCCAGATAGAGCCCGTCCAATCTTTGAGAACCAATGCCTAGCAGCCGTGCGACCGCCAAGCGATGGATTCCCTCCTTTCCTCCGCCTAGAAAGCGAAGCGCGGCCACGGGGTCGCGAACAAGATTACCTGCAACACTCGCGGTCCCCATCTCAGCCGCATGGCTGGCGAGCCGTTAATTGTGTTTTTGCTGCCTGTTTCTACCATAAATAGCCGAATTGGCCAAAGGTCTGCCAACTCTGTAATGGCAATCCTCCTCGCGGGGAGGCCGACCCTGTCCCTTTGACGCACTTAGCTCCCATAAGATGATTACCTAAGATTAGTGGGATATCCATTTCGAAGATTCCGCTGTAATGCATTCATGAAACGGGCCCTTAGGACGCCACTGGCCATTCTAGCCTCTATTCTTATGATCACCTTATCTTTCGCTAACGCAGGCGCCACTTCGTTTTCCACCGCTTCGACCACCTCGTCGAGCTCTTGCCCTCAGACCATCACCGGGTCGACGCCTCTTCCGCCTTCGAACCCCTGGGCCTTTGGCGATAGCGTACCGGGCGGAGTCAGCGTGGTCCAATGCAACTTTGCGAGTCCAGGGGCTGCCAATAACGCCGCCGGCGCGTACTACCCATCAGGGACCTCGTACATCCTTGCCGGCCCGTACGGCTCACAGACTACGTACGGATCCTACGGCGAAGTCACCCCCGGGACGCCGACCACCACCACTACGACTACCAGCACTACTGCCACTACAACAACTAGTACCACAACCACTACATCGACCAGCGTTGGAAGCGGGACGGGAACGATAACGATCTATGACCACAGGGTCTACGCTACTTACTGGGCCCCATGTTTCGCGACGGCCTGCGCCAACCCGACCGCGTGGTGCACCACGAGCTGCTCCGGCCCCGGGGCGTCGATGTGGGTCAGCCTCTGTTCCGACCCCGGCTGTAGTAACGTGGTCGCTACAGGATTCGCAGACGAAGGCGGGCACACCTTCACCGGTCTGACTGTGGGTGCCACGTACTACATCTATCCTAGTGACTGCGATCTGTGCCATGGCTCAACCCACGATGTTCTCTTCGACCACTGGGGCACAGGTGGCAACACGCGACCGTTGGCTGTAGTCGCCGACGGCACAAGCGTGGATGCCTGGTACACCTGCACAAACGGGTGCGGCGGAGTCTAGAGATGAGGGGTAGGAAGGTCTGGAGGCAAGTCAACGACTTCCTCGATAGGTTCGACCTCCGGAAGACCGCTACGGAAAACATCAAGGCGCTGCATTCCCTGCACGTCTCCATACCGGGATCTTCGAACGTCATCTCAGACGGCGTTTGATATTCGCCGCGAGATCTTGGCGGACGGTGAAAGGAAAGAAATGGTTCCTGAGAGCGTTCTCTCCTTGGTTCGGGCCATCGGGAAGTAGCGCAAACCGCGAGACATACGGCGAGGGGCCGTGCAAGCCCGCATGGGCGCTAATATATGTCCCGACATGAGTTAGTAATGCAACCCGACTTGCCAGAGAGTCACTGTTTGTCTGTGCTCTTGCGAAGCACCAGTCTGCCATTGTCGTCCCAGAAGACGATCAGGTCATCGGAGGAGAGATTGAATCTCTCTCTCACATCTTTGGAGACTGTGATCTGGAATTTCGCACTGAGACGGCTCGTACCCAAGATTTCGACGGCCAAAAGGATTCCTACTTTCCCAGAAAGTAAAGGATTCTTAAGCCAAGCCCAAGGATTCTTTACTTGTAAGGAATATAAAGCCCCGTCTGCAAGGGGTTGAAGCCAATGAAAATCTACGAAGCTCTCGCGGAGGTAAAGACGCTCAAGACCACCACGGACGAACTCTCAAAGTTCCGGGAGTCGAGCCTGGCATACGATTCAGACACAGAGCCGGACTTCAAGTTCGACCAGCTCTCCGAGCAGATCGACAAGACCATGGAGCGAATAGCCGACCTCAAGATAGCGATCCAGCTCGCGAACCTGGAGAACAGGGTGAAGGCAGGTGAGAAGGAAATGACGCTTGCGCGTGCCATATTGGAACTCAGCGCAATCCGTTCCAAACTTACGTCGCTCTCCTCTATGGTCGAGGTGAACAGAAGGGGTGGTCTGTTTGCTCAGGAACGGAGGTCCAAGGACGAGTGCCCGCAAAGAGCACAGAAATCAAAACCCGAGCTTCTCGAGATGCAGTTGCTCTATAGGAAGCGGAGTGAACCTTCTGGACTCGGCGATTCAAGAGGCGAACCACAAGATAGAGATCACGGCCTAGGATAGCCGGAATAGAGTGGAAGAGGAAGCCGAGGGGTGGAAGAGGAATGCGATTCAGCTGGGAACTGAGAAATCCGGAATCACAGCTCAAAGCTCACAGCTCACGTTCGCAAGACAATCAGAGCTCACAACTCACAGATCTTTTTCCGAATCCAAATCTTGGGCGCCTCCGAGCACAACTAGCCGGCCCTAAAAGGCCATTGAAAGCAGCGGGCAGAGATGTTCTAACGTGACTTAGACTTCGGCAAGCTTCTTGAGAAGCTTCGCGTCTTTCTTGAGATTCTCGTCAGCCAAGGCTAGGAAATCCCTGTCTATCTCTTTCTGATTCCTGGCCTGAACTTGCTTCGCCATGTTACTTTCTACTCTTTCCGCCTTCTCCTTAAATTCCTTCCTACCCAGCGTTCGGTGGCTTGGGCATCCAGTTCGCCCGAAGCGATCGATTTTAGCGTAGAATAGGCATCGTCTTCTGAGGGTTTGATATCCCAGCCGTTCAAGTTGAGGAAGGCTTTCGCTACCTCGTATGCCGTCCTCTTGTTGCCGTCCAAGAACGGATGAAGGTTCACCAAATTGAAGAGAATATACCCGACTTTCTGAACGACGGCCTTTTCCTCCTGGGACGCTTCTCCAATGTCTCTGGCCGTCTCAAGTAGGTAATCCAGATTCGAAACGCTCACGAAGCCTTGATGGCCGCCCGATTGTTTGATTATTTTCTCGTGCAATCTGATGACAGCATCGTGAGTTGGGTATTCCATTTCGCTATGCGACTATCCATGTCTTCGAATTCCAATTTAACTTCCTCCACCGTCCCTGCCTGCAAAGTCACAGTCGGTCCAGCCCGCCGCTTTTCAGTTGGCTGAAACTTGTTGACGACTCACAGGTCTTTTTCCGAATCCAGACGTTGGGCTCCTTTCGAGCACAACTAGCCGGCCTTAGAAGGCCCTTGAGAGAAGGACAGAGAAAGTTCCATTTCAGCTTCATCAGCGAGGGGGTTCCATTGATCCCTTTTGACATCTATCTCGAGCTCAAACTTCACCGGCTGACCCTTGTGACGTCGTCGAGCCTGTCAAAGTCCTTGTCGAACGAGTAGATCTCGACGAGGCCGTTTCTCCTCATAACGGCGTGCGCTATCGAGTCGTTGAGCCCGAGCGAGTGCTCCTCCATCTCGCCCATCGCCGACAGACAGTCCTCTCTAGAGACGCTGTCTATCTCCAGATGCTCGTTCATCAAGAGGGACCTGAGTATCTCTTGTGAGGCCCCCGCCTCGAGGTTGTCCTCGAGGATGTTGGCTATCTCGGCGATGTGCACCACCGAGGTCATGACCTTCTCGCCTGAGTTGACCCGGGAGACTATCTTCTTCGCGTCCTCCTTCAGCTTTTTCTCCGACTCTGAGAGGTCTCGCCTCGGCTTTAGAAACGCATGGACGAAGACGTTGCTGTCAGCGAACCTCATCGGGACGCCTCCTGAGCTCCCTCCTCACGGCGCGCCAGTCCGACAGGTCGCTCTTCACGTCGGCTTCCACGCTGTCGAAGAAGCGGGTGAGGTCGGGCTTCTTCCAGGGCTCGATCTCAATCGAGTTCTCTTTTAGTCTCAGGACCACCTTGTCCCCCTTGAGGACCATGCTCCTCCATTTCTTCGGGATTATTAGGCGCCCCTGCTCGTCAATCTCCTTTACCTCCACGTTGCTCATCTCGCTTCCCTCAAACGATGCATCACCAGAATATAAATCTAATGCCATATTTCTCATAAGATGGTGTTTGGCCTCGGAGTCACCACGCCCATAGTAAGACACGGGGGGTCTCAGCCTAGTCCCAGATCTGGGGCGCCTTGGAGCACGACTAGCCGGCCCTAGAAGGCCTTGACTTCACTGTGATCGGTCTCTGATACTCTTCGACCGCTCGTTCCATCGTCTTTCTCGAAATGGTCATGTCCAGCTTGATTAGCTGCTTCACGACGTCGTTGGCCCTGTCGAGCTTGTACATCGTTGCTCGTCCGATGTGCCTTGTGGCTTTTACCGCGCCCGAAGTCTCAAGTTCCTTCCAGTACTTGAAGAAGGTCACGCGGCTCATGGCAAGGTTCTTCGCGATTTCGTTCTTCGAGTAGTCTGACAGCGGATTGTCCAAGAAGAAGTCTATGATTCTCAGCGTCGGGCTGGCGCCGAGATATCGAAGCAGGAGTGTTTCGTCGGGCTTGTATCCCATCAAGATATTTTGTTAGGTTTGAAAGTATATAAGATTAATCGTTCAAAGTATCATAAGTGAACTCATGTTCTCCGACGATGAGATCAAGGCGACGTTGATGTTCAAGCTTCACAAGAGAGGAAACTGGGGTGCGAGCCACACCGCCCTCGACAACCTCATCAAGGGCTGGAATCAGTCCGAGCTCGGAAAGCATGGGCTGAAGCGGGTCGACCAGATGACGAGAGAGCTGATCCGCCAGGGTGCGATGATTCCAAAGCCTACTTCCTACGGCCTGCAGGTCTCGCTCAATCCACGGCAGAGCGAGGCGATAATGGCATCCATGCGGAGATTCTTTCCTGATGTGTGACTTCGAACAGGACACAGCGGATCGCGAAGAAACCAACATCGTGGCCCCCGGGCCAGCCAGAAATTATCGTGAAAACTTCATCTATGCATAGGCAACCATGCGCGCATGATGCCAAACAAGAGCGTCTCGATAACGAGAGAGGCTTACGAGGCGCTTCGGTGTGAGAGGGCGGAGGGCGAGAGCTTCACAGACGTGGTTCTTCGCCTCACCCGCGAGACTCGAAGGCTTTCGGCCTGCTATGGCGCTTGGCAGTTGATTGATGTAAAGGAGGCGCGGATCGGAAGAGAGCTTGCAGAAGGCTGGCGTCGGTTAGGGGAGCGGAAACTTATGGCCGCGAGACGCCCCATGAGACTAGGTGCCGCCAGATGAATCCTCAAGCACGAGAAGGAGGCGCAGGAAGGTCAAGAGGTTCAAGCCTGAAAGTGTCCCTGGCCCAGCTCTCCTCCAGGATCGGCGACGTCCAGAGCAACGAGAGGGAGCACGCAGCCATCTTGGACAAGCTCGGCGGCGAGAAGACCGACGTCGTGGCCTTCCCGGAGCTCTCCCTCACGGGCTACATGCTCAAAGACCTGGCCTACGAGGCCCGGGAAAGTGCGAGGCCGCGCTGAAGGGCATCGCAAGGGCCGCAGGACGCCGCACTTGCGTGGTCGGATACGTCAAGGAGAAGAGGGCTGGCCTGGTCCAGAACGCAGCCGCGGTCCTCAGCAAGGGGAAGCTGGTCGGCTCGGTCCCCAAGTTCT
The DNA here is from genome assembly GCA_963799775.1 of uncultured archaeon. Lineage (GTDB taxonomy): Archaea > Thermoproteota > Nitrososphaeria > Nitrososphaerales > Gagatemarchaeaceae > Gagatemarchaeum. The sequence goes on along the minus strand of CAWCYD010000003.1, from coordinate 878,166 downwards.
ACCTCCCCACCTACGGGCTCTTCGAGGAGCAGCGATACTTCACCCCTGGCGACCCCCAGCGCGACGTCCGCACCTTCACCTCTGCCGGCGTGAGGTTCGGGGTCATCATCTGCGAGGACGCGTGGCACCCGGAGCCCACAGAGGCCCTGGCGAGAAAAGGCGCCGACGTCGTCTTCTGCATCGCCTCGTCCCCCGCTAGGGGGATACACAGGCCCAACGCCAAAGGCGAGCCCCTCATCGAGAGGCAGTGGAGGAGCCTGCTCTCGGCCCACGCCCTGATGAGCAGCGTCTTCATGGTCTTCGTAAACCGCGCGGGCGCGGAAGAGGAGGAGTACTTCTGGGGCGGGTCGATGGTCGTCTCCCCCAGCGGCGAGGTGGTCGCCAGCGCCAAGAGATACGAGCCGGACCTCCTCACGGTGAGCCTCGACATGTCCGAGGTCGAGAGGGCGAGGCGCCTCAGCTCGTTCAAGGACCACAGGCAGAAGTTTCACAGAGTTTTAGAGTCCCTGTGAGCTCCCAAGATCGAACGAAATCCCTTCAGGCCCATCACAGATCATTTTGAGTTTATTATATCACTGAGAGGCTCGCAATGAGTCAGTAGACTTGGGGGGTTTGGGGGCGTCGAGGCCCATTGATTGGTCCTAGCGAGACGTTGATTTCACAGTGATCGGTTTCTGATACTCTTCGACCGCTTTCTGCATCGTCTTTCTCGAAATGGTCATGTCCAGCTTGATCAGCTGCTTCACGACGTCGTTGGCCCTGTCGAGCTTGTACATCGTTGCTCGTCCGATGTGCCTTGTGGCTTTTACCGCGCCCGAAGTCTCAAGTTCCTTCCAGTACTTGAAGAAGGTCACGCGGCTCATGGCCAGATTCTTCGCGATTTCGTTCTTCGAGTAGTCTGACAGCGGATTGTCCATGAAGAAGTCTATGATTCTCAATGTCGGGCTGGCGCCGAGATATCTGAGCAGCAATGTTTCGTCGGGCCTGCATGCCATCAAAGATCGCTAGGTACTCGTCTTTCTTCGCCAGTATTTGATTACTTCGAGGTTGCTCCACCCCTTTGGCGCCATGCGCCTCACCTCATCGTTGAGGATTACCGCCTCGACCACATCAGGGTGACCGGGCTCTTCCGGCTGTTGAGGCCTTAGGGGTCTTTCCTTTCGTCTCGGCATAACGGCTAGTAGCCGATATTGTGGGACTGGCAAATAAGCGCCACCATAGCATTATGAGGGAGACCGACCACGCAGCCCGCAGGAACGCGTTCCAAGGTTTGCCCATGAAGAGAGCCGAAAGTCTGGTTGCGAGGTCCCTCGAATCCGGATCGGACTTCGATGACAAGATACCCGAGGAGCTCAAGGTCGACGGGGACGAGGTCGTCGGATACCTCGTAAAGCGCCTGCGGAAGTATCTCGAGCAATACTCCCAGGGAAAGGCGGCCGTCCTCGGGCTGAGCGGCGGCGTCGACTCCTCCGTGGCGGCGTCGATCGCCGTCAAGGCGGTCGGCCCATCGCGAGTGCACCTCTACTACCTCCCGAGCGATTCGACCTCCCGGCAGGACCAAGAGGACGTCGCCGCGGTCCTCAAGGCCCTGAACGTCCCGAAGCGGAACTTCCAGGAGATGCCGATAGACCCTCTCGTGAGGGCGTTCACGGGGGCGATAGGCGGAGCCGCGAAGGACAGGCTGGTCGTGGGCAACGTAAAGGCCCGCGTCAGGATGGTCCTCCTCCACGCGTTCGCCCAGAGCCACAAGGCCCTGGTGGTGGGCACGGGGGACAAGTCGGAGCTCACCATCGGCTACTTCTGTTATGATGAGAAGACGCGAGTAGTGACAAAATCAGGTCCGAGAGGCCTGGAAGAATTGCAGAGAGACGATGTTGTGTTCTCGTATGATATGAACTCGGGCAAGCTCGTTGAGTCCAACATTGGTGACATCTTCATATTTGACTACGATGGCGACATGATTAATTTCAAGTCTGTGAACACCGATCTCTTGGTCACACCCAACCATCGAATGTTGGTTCACCCCTCGTGGCCAGGCCGTTCCAAGCATCTGAAACCGGCTTTCCGAACAGCAGAAGAATGCTTACGCCGCAGGAACACGATCCTTCCGGTGCCAGCGGGTTGGGATGGGAAGAAAGGTCTCCTCACAAAATTCCCAGTGACCTTCAGCCAGAGGCACATCGAGAGAACGATTTCAATTGAGATCGAGGACTTGTTCTTCGTTTTCGGACTTTTCATTGGTGATGGCTCTGCAATTAGAGGCACAGCAAAGGTCCCAGCCAAGTCGAATCTTACTAGGGCGGAGTACCAGGCTCTTGCTCGCGATCGGCGCGGGAAATTCGTCCAACTCTCTCCTGGCGTCTCAAAACCGTCAATGAAGGTCTATGACACTTACGAGACGGATTTTGCGCTCCCGAGCTATACCAAGAACGAAGCCAGAACGCAATTGGTTGCTGTGCTTGAAAAGTATGGGATCGGCTATTCCTTGACGAAAGACTTGGTCAGAATTCCCTCAAAAGGCCTATTCGACCTCTTTTCGCAATGTGGGTTCGGCGCAATCCAAAAACGCATTCCACCATGGGTACTGGACTATCCATCTGAGTATCTCGTGTTTCTAGCCCGAGGACTAAGAGCTAGCGACGGTAACCAAGCGGGGCCGGAAGTCTACTACACTAGCTCACTACGCCTGCGGGACGACTTTGTAGAATTGTGCGTCAAGCTCGGGAGAATACCGAAGGTCAGCACGAAGCCACCCAAGGTTTCGAGATTGAAGAGTGGCAAGGTAATCAGGTCGTCGACTAGTTACGCGATAACTTATGCTAGGGCCGTTATGAGGACCCGAAAGCTGGATAATTCAAAAGCGAGGAGGATACCCTACAAGGGCAAAGTCTGGTGCCCCTCGGTTCCTCCATTCGAAAACATGCTTGTCGAGCGGAATGGCAACTACGCTTTTTGCGGCAATACAAAGTTCGGCGACGGCGGGGTGGACGTCCTGCCCCTGGGCGACCTCTTCAAGACGCAGGTGAGGCAGCTCGCCGCCCACCTTGGCCTCCCAAAGACCGTCTACCTCAAGCCCCCCACGCCCGGGCTGTGGGAGGGCCAGTCGGCGGAGGGGGAGCTCGGCATCGACTACTTCTTGCTCGACAGGATACTCTACCACAGGTTCGACCTCTGGGAGAGCGAGGAGCAGGTCGCGAAAGAGCTCGGGGTGCCGCGAGAGCGGGTAGAGCGGATTGTGGGTCTCGTAAAGAAGACCCAGCACAAGCGCTACCCGCCCGAGATATTCAGGGTGAGCTTCCGGTCGCACGGGTCAGACTGGCGATACCCTCGCGAGTGGCGTTAACAATCTTTGTCCAGTTCACAATTCCGACGGACTTCACAGTGCCGCTTAAATAGATAGCACGCATCAACCGTCATGAGCGCCATGACTGAGGAGAAGAACATGCGGAGCAGAATCTCGCCTGGGTTCCAGATCTCAGTCCCCTCAGAGCTCAGAAGGAAGTTCGGCGTCGACGTCGGGGACGAGGTGGTCTGGATCCTGAAGGACGACGAGGTGAGGACAGATTTCAGGAAGAGGCCTGGTCTTGAAAACATCGTCGGTCTCGGCTCGAGTGGAAAGAAGGGTGAGAACGCCGTGGAATGGAAGAAGAAGGCGCAGCGAGGAGAGCTTTGATCTTCATCGATTCGTCGTTCGTCATCGCCCTTGCTGTCATTGACGACCAATATCATGAGAAAGCGGCAGCAGTTCTTCCCACCTTGAAGGGTGGGCGCTTGGTCTCGGACCTAGTCATCTCCGAGAGCGTCACTTCCGTTGGGGCCAGATTGGGAGCCAAGGCGGCTAGACAGGGCTTCGAGAATGTCCTGTATGGCGCGGACACGAAGACGGTATTCGGCAGCAAGCGTCTCTACGAAAGATCCGTTTCAATCTTTACGAAGTACGGGGGAAGACTCTCGTTCGCAGACTCGGTTACCGTCCGGATCATGCATGACATGAAAGTCAAGGAAATTGTGTCCTTCGATAGCGATTTCGACCACGTCGAAGGCCTTACGAGAATCTCTAGGCGAGCTTCCGCTCGCACGGGTCCGACTGGCGCTATCCACGTGTGGCGCTAGTGCTCCTTCGTCGCATTGAATAGGCCATTTGATATCATTGATAAACTAATATACAAGCGATATCAAATCCTCTGAGGTATGGACGTGCTCGTGCGGAACTTCGACCCCGAACTCTACAAACGGCTGAAGGCGAGGGCCGCCGCCAAGGGCGAGAAGATAGGCGAGGCCCTGTCTGAAGCGACCGAGCGGCTGCTCTCAGAGAACCAGGTGGCGACCGAGATGGACGCGAACAACGCTGCCTACGCCGCCTCAAAACGTGAGCTTCTCAAGAAGTACAAAGGCAAGTTCGTCGTCTTTAGCGACGGTCGCTTCAGGGGTGCAGCAGATGATCTAGAGGGCGCGGCGAGCCTCGTGAGGGAGTCGGGCGAGCCGAAGGCCCTGGTGATGAAGATGGGCGAAGAAATACCCAAAGGCGGGGAGTGGCTGTGGAGCTCCTTAGAGCTGTTCGCTGCTTAGACTTCCTGTCCACCGACCCTCCCATGCCGGCAATCGTCCTGCGAGCAAGGGAGCCGGTCCATGGCCACACCGAGACGTTCACCGCTCCACTGGACACGGGCTTCGGCGGATACCTCATGGTGCCAGACCGGGAGTATGACCGCCTTTCTTCGATGGAGGTCCCGAGGGAAAGCTTTGGGACCTATTCGACGCTCGCAGGTTCATGTCGTCATGCGGCGTGCCAGAGTCGAGCTGGACATCCATGGCCGACGCATGGAGTCGCTAGTGGAGACGCCGCTCCACGGCGGCGGGAAGCTTCTGCTCGGGCGACGCATCCTGAACTCGATCGACGTCGCGTTGCTCGGCGCATCAGGGAGAGCTTGCCTCGTTGAGAGCGAGAAAAAGTCCTAAGCTCATACTTGGCCCCATATGGGCCATCATGATTTGCTAAGGCCCGGCCTAGAAGACCGATGTCAGCAGCTGCAGCGCATGTCCCAAGTGCTGCAGCACGTCCGCGAAGGCCGCCCTCACCGCCTGCGCGGCGTCCACCACCGCATTCCTGATGGAGGCTATCGCGCTCGGAGCCGGTGTCGGCTTCGCGATCGGGGACGTCGAGTTCATCACAACCCCTGAGAAGAACGCCGGCGCCGCAAGGGCGGGCGGAGCGACAGGCGCCTGCGCCGTGAGCGTCATGGTCGTCGTCGTGGTCGCGGTCTCCGTCTCCGTCTGAGTGGTGGTCGCAGTGTCAGTGAGCGTCGAGTTGACGGTCTGAGTCCCGGTCGTCACCGCCGTCGCGGTCTCGGTCGTCGTGTCCGTGGTGGTCGCGTTCGCGGTCAGCGTCTGGGTGCTCGTGGTCGTGGTGTTGGCCGTGTGGGTGGAGGTGACCGTCGCCTGGGCGGTCGCCGTCGTGGTGGCGTAGGCGGTCGCTGTGGAGGTCACCGTCGTGTACTGGACCTGGGTCACCGTGGTCGTCGTGGTCGAGGGCGGGTTCGAGGTCGTGGTGGTGACCGGCGGATTGGAGGTCGTGGTCGCCGTGGTCGTGCTGGGCGTGCTCGGTGACGCGAGCATCGAGACCTCCGCTGCAAGGTAGCTCGGGAGCGCGCCGTAGGGGTTCGGGAGGTTTGCGTCGGTGAAGTAGACGTAGCCCACGTTGGCGGCGATGCCCTGGACTTGGGCGGTCGTCGGCTCTGGGTCGGCGTATGAGATCACGGAGAACTCCCCCGCGGAAGATCCAGGGTAGCTCGAGGGGAGGCTCGAGGTCGCTGTGAGTCCCGAGTCCTCGTATATCACGAGGTTGTTGAGTATCCCCATGTAGCTCGAGGGGAGCGTCGTCCCGGGGTTCCCGACTGTGTAGGTCATCCCGAGCGACTTTGCGTACGCGTTTATCGTCGAGTAGTAGCCCTCGTATCCAGTCGTGGCAGCCATCTCGTCGAAGAAGAGGCCGTTGACGTGATACCAGGAGTTGTAGTGCGCAGCGTCGGCCTCCACGTCGGTCACCGACCTGGCCCCGTAGCTCGTGTGGTCGTATCCCAAGACCATGATCCCCGCGGCCTGGAGCTGCTGGATGCCGGAGACATAGGCGGGGTCAGAGGCGCTCCCAGGCCCGCTATTGGGGTTGATTATCGCTATCACCGGGACCGAGGGGTTGGCCTGCTTCGCTTGGATGATGGCCGTCCACGCGCTGCCCGGGTAGACGTAGAGGGGTATCATCACGCCAGCTGGAGTCGTCGTCGCTGAGACGAGTCTAGCACCAGGATATGAAACGAGGCCTAGTGATATCAATACTATAGTTGCTGCCGTCGCTATCTTAGCGGCGTTTCTTCGGGTCTGCTGTCCTAGCACGGAGTACTGGAACAATTCTCCATCTAAAAATGCTGTGAAGAGCTGCTACGTAGACATGCTATGGCGTGGCACGCTGGTCTCATCTACGGAAGCGGTGTTTGTAAAAAGGATGCAAATATTTTGTATTCGAACTGCTCAGCGCGCATTATTTGCGAGGTTTTCTGGGCTTCAGGACGGCCTAACTTTCGAGCCTGACGTCACTTTTTCGTAGGCCTCAATCACGATCTGCGCCACGTTGTCCCACGAATGGCGCTTCGCAGCCTCGCGCGCGGCGGCTCCCAGGCGCTCGGCCTTGTCTGGCGATTCGCACAGCTCCCTCATCATCGAGACGAGAGCCGCGCGGCTCGAGTAGATCATTCCTGTCACTCCTCGCTCTATCAGCGCGCGGTGTGTGGGGAGGTTCGACGCGATGCACGCGCAACTACTCGACATAGCTTCGAGCAGAGAGAGCCCGAACCCCTCAGAGCTGCTGGTGGTCAGGAAGATCGACGCATCCCCGTAAATCTCGGGGAGAGCATCGCTGCTGACCCTCCCCAGGAAGTGCACTCGGTCCTCTACTCCTAGTTTCTTCGCCAACTCCACAAGCGCGTGCCGTTCGGACCCATCCCCGGCTATGTCCAGCTGACAGCTTCCCTTGGGGAGCTCCGCGAAGGCCTCGATCGCCTCCGCGACGTTCTTCCTCGGCTCAAGCCTAGAGACCACGAGGATCCTTGGGGGCTTCAGTCGCGCTCGTCCGCTCCTGCTCGCTGAAAATCTCTCGTATTCAACGCCGTTTCCAATGACCTCTACCTTGGAAGAGTCTAGCCCGTATTCGCGGAGGAGCTCAGACCTGCTCTCGTCGCTAACGGCCAGCACGGCCGCGGCCCTTGACAGCGAAATCCTCTCCAAGGGGATCGCAGGGAGCGAGATGAGCTGGAGGGACCTCTTGTAGTGAGGCATTTCCTCGAGCACCGGCGAGTGGACCGTGACGACGAGCGGCACCCCAACCACAAAGGCTCCGTAGGGCGAACTCTGCACATGGACGACATCGTACTTCTTGAGCGGGATGTCGAATGGAAGCAGCAGCGTCTTCACGTCGTTCGACCCGACGAACACGTCCGCCTCTATCCCTCTTCGCCTCAGCGCATTCACCAGGCCCTCGACATGGGTGGCGACTCCGCCGATGGCGGGAGGATAGTCCCTGGTGAGGATGGCCACCCTCATGAGGCTTGAAGTTCTTCCGTCCGTTCTTAAGCTATCGGAGCAGCCCTTCGCTCCCGCTCCAGCTTAGCACCTCATCGTCCGCCTCCTTATTCGCATGATTTTCATCTATTCGGGAGTTCCTGTATCAGAAATTCATCATGGTCTTAACCTAGCAACTAGGCCCAAAACAAAGAATGGGCACAGTCTGGACCGGTTTTCGTCCATCTCTCTCATTCTACGAGAGATTCACTAGCGATTCGGGAACCATTCCGGAAAACCGCTATAACTCGTCCAAACTCAGCAGAAAGGGATTGAATTGAGGCGTCTTGTCGTCATCAGCGCTATTTTCACCTTCGTTGGCCTTCTCCTGCTTCTTCCCTCGAGCCAGCTCTGGAGCCTGATCACCTCAGGGTCCGCATCGAGCTCTTCGGCGTTCCTCAGCTTTGCCTCGGGCACCGACAACACCTCGACGATAGAGTCTCTCATCGGGTTCGCCGGGATCTCCGTTGGACTGGTCCTCGAGATCTTCTCCTTGTTCACGGACGTCGGGACGGCCATGCCCGCTCAGTCCGCGTCAACCTCGGAAGTCGCTCAGGAGCGGAAACCGTGAGCGGCTCGACCACCGTGCAGGTCACCTCTGCGCCGTCACCGAGCGAGTACGCCGTCAAGGTCGTCGACCTCAAGAAGCGTTACGGGACCGGAGACGACGAGGTGATGGCCCTTCGTGGCCTCAGCTTCACGGTCGAGAGCGGCGAGTTCATCGCCATAGTCGGCCCCTCGGGATGCGGCAAGACCACTCTCCTCAACATCCTCGGGGCGCTCGACCGCCCGACATCTGGACAGGTCTTCCTCGACGGGCTGGACATCTCGAAGCTGGACAACAAGGAGCTCGCGCTGGTCAGGAGCAGGAAGCTGGGCTTCGTCTTCCAGGACTTCAACCTCCTCTCCAGGATGTCGGTGGTGGAGAACGTGGAGCTCCCGCTCTTCATCGCCGGCGCTGACCCGGTCTACTCGAGAAAGCGCGCTCTAGCGTTGCTCGGCAGGCTAGGGATCGCTCACAAGGCAAACAAGAACGTCAACAACATCAGCGGAGGCGAGAGGCAGCGCGTCGCAGTCGCGCGGGCCTTGGCCAACGACCCGAAGATAGTGCTCGCGGACGAGCCGACGGGGAACCTCGACACCAGAAACACCGAGATGATGATGGGCCTGATGAAGCAGCTCAACAAGGACTTTGGCAAGACGCTCGTGGTGATCACGCACAACCCTGAGGTCGCCGCTCACGCCCAGCGTATCATCTCAATCCGCGACGGGCTTATCGTGGATATCAAGACGAATTGAGTTGAGAAGATGAAAGCCCCGCGCGCCTCTTCGCTTGCAATTGTCGCCATCCTCATAGGAGCGACTGTCTTCGGTTTGCCCATTACTGCCCGCCCCGCTTCAGCCGTAAGCAGTTCTTGCACGGCAGCAACTAATCCATTCAACGTCATTGATGTTGCCTGGGGGACATCGGGATCGACTCTCAGCGTTTACCCTGGAGAACAAAACGTTCCGCTTACAATATCACTGGACTTTTCAGGCCCTTGCACTGCTGCTCAAACGGTCTTCTACCTCTACCTCCAGAACGGCACCTACGTAACTCCGTTCACAGGCCCTAACGGGCTGACGCAGCTCAAGGACGTCGCGGTCAACACCGGGCCGAACACCTTGCTCGCCGAGACGTTCTACCTGACGGTGCCCCAGAGCGCTGCGACGGGAATAATCTACACCATCCCGATGGCGATTCAGTATGTGGATAGCTCAACCTCAAACATCTTCACGCAGTTCACGCAGGCGCCGATAGAGCTCTACGGCCCTGTCCAACTAAGCCTGACCGCCGCGACGACCCACCTGACTTCGGGTGTGGCCGACAACGTAACGATCACTATTTCCAACTCCGGTACTGGGACATCCGGCCCCGTCTCGACGACGGTCGCTGCTCCCTCGGGGGTCGTGGTCCTCAACCAGCTCGCACCGACATCGTCGCTAGCCCCTGGAGCTAGTGCGAGCGCATTGTTGCAGCTCTTCGTCCCCTCGTCGATGAGCGGGACGGCGTTCGACCTCACCTTCACATCGAAGTATCTTGATGCCTATTCCAACAGCCAATCAGTCACCAACACACTCGGTTTCCTGGTGTCGACGACGACGACCGTCACCACCTCGTCCTCGTTCCTTGTGGAGGGCGCGAATTGGGGCAGCGCCTCTTCGACGGCCTCCGCGCTCCCCGGCTCCCAGAACGAGCCACTCGTCGTGACTTTGCAATATCTCGGGGCGACCGCGATAACCAGCCTCCAGGGGACGCTGCTCCTTCCCACCGGTGTGACCGACCTAAACGGCCACGGCTCGGCCACCGCGTTCTCGAGCACGTCGACCAACCAATACGGGTCTGTCACACTTACCTTCAATCTCGACCTGGCGAGCACGGTCAGGCCCGGAAACTACAACTTCACGCTTGTCCTCTCTTGGATGACCTCCCAATCGGTCGGGCTCACCCAGAGCGCCATCGTGACCCCGCCTCCAATCACGGCCCTGCAGTCGTCTTTCATCGTAGAGAGCTCCGTCTGGCAAAAGGCCGCGTCGTCGAACAGCACTTCAAGCTCCTCGGCGGTCTCGCCGGAGCCCGGGTCGACGGACGTCCCGCTCGTGATCAGCCTGCAATACGTCGGGACTGCTTCCATAACGAGCCTCGAGGGGAAGCTGACACTTCCCGCGGGGATCACGGACCTCAACGGGCAGACCACCGCGACGGCCTATGCGGCCACGGCGACGCCCAACCAGGTAATCACTCTCACTTTCAACCTTGACATCGAGAGCTCAGTTGCCCCCGGGAGCTACTCCTTCCCGCTTGACCTCTCGTGGACCACGAACTCGGTGACACTCTCGCAGAGCACCAGCCTCTCCCCTCCTCCTGTCGCTGCGCCAGCTTCGACGACGACGTTCCAGCTCACACTGGCCCAGACGAACTCCACGATGACTGTGGGACAGGAGAACTCCGCTGGCTTCAAGCTGACAAACGGCGGGGCCTCGACGATATACTCGCCGACCTTTTCTCTCTTGGCTGACAATCCCGTGCTCCTCTCCTCGATCGGCTCCGCGGTCCCTACGGACGAACTCGCTCCCGGAGCCAGCACGACCTTCACGGCCCAACTCACGAGCGGTCCGAGCGCGACGCCCGGGATCTATGGTGGGACTCTGACGGTCTCGTTCACCGACTCTAGCAGCGTCTCCCACACGCAGAGCTTCCCGATCAGCTTCACACTCGAGGGCACGGTCATCCTGATACTCCAGGACACAAGCGTCTCGCAGTCGCTCAGCGGCTTCACGGTCACAGGGTCTCTCCTCAACGAGGGGAGCGTCGCCGCTTACTACGCGTCGATCAACGGCCTGCTGGGGACGAACTCGGGCACCGCCGTGTATCTGGGAGAGATCGACCCCAACACGCCTCTGCCGTTCAGCGTCACGATACCCTACACTGCTCCCGTCACCGTGAACTCCACCGCGGCCTCAGGCAACTCGACCGTCTCCAACTCCAACGCCACCTCCTTCACGGTCTCGCGCACGAGGGGGACGGGGAGCTTCACCGGTGTCCCGCCAGGCGGGGCGGGTAACTTCACTCGCATCATCGGCAACGGCGACCTTCACCGGCTTCTCCGGCCTGGGCAACGTGACGTCGAGGAACGGGGCGGCAGGCTCTGCGCGCATCGCTCTCACACTGACCTACAAGGACACGTTCGGGAACAACCAGCTCCAGAGCTTCGGGGTGACAACGACGATAAAGACCGCAAGCCAGCTGGGGAGCGGGGTCTCGAACATCCAGACCACTCCCTCGACCGGCGACAACGGCCTGCTGGACCTCGCATACGGCGTGGTGGGTGCCGTCGTGCTGACGGCGGTGGTCGGCGCGGTGCTTCTCAGGAGGTATAGGACAAAGAGGCTCGCCGAGCTCCCACAGGAGAGCAGAGGAGACCAGTCGGTCATTTGACGCGCGCGCGGTCTCCAGGGAAGGCCTGATCCTAGATGCGTCCTGGCGGGCTCATCAAGTACGCGATGCGCGCCCTCACCGAGCGAAAGCTGCGAGCCGTCCTCACAATCCTCGGCATCGTGATAGGCCCCGCGACGATCGTCTCGCTCGTGAGCGCGACCCAAGGATACAGCAACGCGAGCACGGCCCAGTTCTCTAGCCTCGGCGCTACCACGTTGTTCGTCTCGCCCGTAGGCAGGTCGACCACCCTCACCGCCTCCGATGCCTCCCTCATGCAGAACCTCTCCGGGGTCAAGGCGGCAATCCCCTATCAGCAGGCGAACGGGCAGGTCATAGACGGCAGCTACCAGATTAGCGCCTCGATAGTTGCGGTCGACTTCTCCCAGCTCTCAGCCGCCTTCCCGACCCTGAAGCTCGGGGTCGGCGCGGTCCCGACGAGCACGGACACGTTGGGGGCGGCCATCGGCTACTCGATCGCCTTCCCGGGTCTCCAGGGCGCATCGAACTTCACGCTCAACCAGGTCGTGAGCGTGTCTAGCGCCCAACGATTCTCCGCATTCACATTCAAAGGCTCCTCGATCGGCTTTGGACAGTCGGGAATTTCCATCGGAGCGGCCCCGGCGTCTTCCTCATCCTCGTCTGGGAGTCACTCATTCATAGTTCGGGGGATATACGATGAGTTCGGGCAGGGGTTCAACATAACACCCGACAACACAATCTTCATCCCTCTCGCCTCTGGAGAGCAGGTGCTCCACAGCACTACCTACACCGGGATAATGGTGGTCGCAGACAATCCGAGCGACGTCAACGAGGTGACCAACGAGCTCACGGCCCAGTACGGCTCCAACATCAGGACGACCTCGGTGAGCTCGCTCCTCTCGTCCATCCAGTCGGTGACCTCTGGGACCACCACGCTCCTTGAGGCGGTAGCGGGCACTTCGGTCCTTGTTGCTTTCATCGGGATCATGACGACGATGCTGACCTCGGTCCTCGAGCGCACGAAGGAGATCGGCGTCCTGAAGGCCCTTGGCTCGAGCAGCAAGGGAATCATGCTCGTCTTTCTCACGGAGGCCGTGGTCACGGGCCTTGTGGGCGGGTTCATCGGCGTGGGCGCAGGATACGCTCTCTCCTTCGTGGTGATAGGCGCCCTCAGCGGCACGCTGAGCTTACCCAACTTCGGAGGCGGAGGCGCCCGCGCTGCCTCGAGCGCCCGCGGAGCAACGTCTCTCGCCTTCGGCGGGCCGACGGCCTCGGCCTCATCGACACTGAGCATCACCCCGGCGATCACTCCTGAGATCATCGTCCTGGCCATCCTCCTGGCCGTGGCAGTGGGCACCTTCGGCGGGCTCATCCCCGCCTGGAGGGCCTCGCGCCTCAACCCCGTCGAGGCGCTGAGAAGGTCTGTAGACAATCTGAATTCTCAACTTAAGGTGAGGGATGGTTAAATAGCGTCCCTTGCTATTATCAGGACAACCGGTGGCCTTGAAGATAGGGGAGAAGGTTGGCTCCGCCAAGTCTACCGGACTTCTAGACCTAGCTTCGAGGCTTCTGCTCGGAGGATTGGAGCCGTCGTCGTCTCGTTCCCCTTCATCGCTTCATCCATGCCTCGCGCTCCTGGGCGAGCCTCACCCAGACATCGTATCTTGCCGCGACGCTCGATGTTGATCGAGGAGTTCGGGTCGCGTTCGAGCTTGGCACCACAATGGGGGCATAGCCAGCTCCTCTCGGTCAGCTTGAGTTGCCTGTTGATGTTCCCGCAGACGTGGCACGTCTTTGACGTGTAGGCCGCGGAGACGTACTCGATGGGTACTCCAGCCCATTTGGCCTTGTAGTCGACGTATGCTTGCAGTTGCCTGAACGGCCAGAGAGCGATCCTGCGCCTCCTCTCCTTTCCTTCTCCGTTCCCTTTCTGGTGAACGTATCTGATTCCCTTGAGCCTCTCGAGGACGATGGCCTGGTTGTTCGCTCTGGCTTTCTCCACTATCAGCGTCGAGACCCTGTGGAGTTCCTGTCTGACCCGTTCCTTCTCTCTTCTGGATGACGCGAACTTCTTCCTGAGTCGCCTATCATTAGAATGTCTCTCATAGAAGCGGGAGCGCCTGACCCCGTAGAGCGTGTGCAGTCGGGCTACCTCTGAGAGGTCGTAGGAGATGCCCATCGCTCCCGACGACTGATTTCTCGTTGAGGTCGTAGCCGACCTTCCTGGAAGGCTCTACAGTTGGCGTCTGCTTCGAGAAGGTGATGACGATGCACGACTCAGTCACTGTGACGGAGCCTCGCTTCAGACTCTTGTCCATCAGGAACGAGCGCTGGTATTCGCCGTATCGCAATGGTATCAGGATTCGCCCTCCGCCTCTCTTGAACGGCAGTGAAAGTATCGAGTAGTTGAGCGAGTAGCTGGCAGCATCCATCTTGAACATCGATCGCTTCGCATAGGGTCTTCGACGCCAGCGTCTGTGCTTCTTCACGATGGACCAGGCGACCTCCGCAACGGAGTACGGAAAGCAGGACAAGACGCCGTAGCGCTCTTGGAATACCTTGTAGATCCTGTCTCTCAGCCTCAACCGTCCTCTGATGTCCTCGTCGAGGCAAATCCGGATGGCATCGTTGACCATGCTTCTGAACGCCGTTAGGACTTCGAGAGTCTGAGGAGTGGGCTGGTACGCGAACTTGACTCCCTTAACCGCCTTCATACACTATCGGCTGAGATTTCTATATAAGCACCCACGCCTCCCAGAGAGGTCGGTCGAGGCAGGGAAAATGGTCACGTCCCGTAGATTTGAGAGCCAGAAAGTTCCAGGGTGGGTTGAGAGGCTCTTGATTCCGACCATGGAGTCGAGGGTGCGTTCCATCATGAAGGAAGAATCCAACCATTTGGAGCAACTCTTCGATTCTCGCCTTCGGGCGCTGGACCAGAAGCTCGACGAAAGGTCGGATTCGACAGACAGGCGACTAGATTCCCTTGACGAGAAGCTCGATGCCCGGTTCGAGACCCTAGAAGTGAAGATCGACGCATTGGAGCAGAGGCTGCCCTTCATTCAGGACCTCGCCGATATCAAGGCACGCCTTTCGGTGCTCGAGAAAAGCCGCAACTGACTTTTTCAGAGGGTCGCCGGCAAGGTCCCAGCCGATTGTGTCAGTGACTGAGCCTTCAGCACGGGGACCTCTGTCTGCACTTAGCTTCGGGCCGGTCCGAGCTTGTTCCGCTCGAGCGGACTAGGACTCGAGCCTGGCATGATGAGCCCTGCAACCTGACAACTTTCTTCCGGTCGAGAACTCAAATGTGCTAAATCACTATGCACTCATGCCGCGAGAGCATTCTCTAGGATGCTTTTTCAGTGGCAAGATTGCACCGCAGTGACGTTCAGGTTTCTTTGCCCAGGATGATTTTTTTGAGTTGGTCTCCGTTTGGGGACCGCGCTGACGAGATTGCGCAGATTCTTGGCGCGGAGCGCGCGAGCATCACCTTCCTCTATGGGCCCCGGTATTTTGCTCCTATCCGCTACCTTGTTCTCTTCTTTCGAACTCTCGTTTTGCTCTCGGCGAAGCGCCCAAAAGTCGTCTACGCCCAGAACCCCCCGGTCTTCTGCCCGCTGACCTGCCTCCTCTACTGCCAGCTCTCAGGCGCGAAGCTCGTCGTCGACCACCACTCCATCTGGAGCGTGAAGACGCTGGGCGGGAGGGACCCCCTCTCTCGTGCCATCGCTCTTCTCGAGAGGATGGTCTCTCAGTCCGCGGACGCCAACACGGCCCCTCACGGGCTCTGGGCGCGGATGCTGGAGAAGATGGGAGCGAGGAAGGTGCTTGTCTACCACGACTACGTGCCCAAGAACCCGAGGAGCCCGGACCCCGCCCTCAAGCGGAAGATGGCGGAAGGCCCCCTCCTCGCCATCGCCTCCCACGGCGGCCACCCTCTCGAGAGGATAGAGGTCGAGGCAGAGGCCGTGGGCAAGGAGATAACTTCCGGCATCTCCCTCGTCATCAGCGGCCCGAGGGCGAAGCTGGAGGGCAGGCTGGCGAGGGTCCGGCTGGCCCCCAACGTGAGATACGCCGGCTTCCTCGAGAAGGAGGTCTACGAGACCCTGAAGGCCACCGCGGACTTTGCGCTCAACATCACGGACGAGCCTTACACGCTATCGCACGTGCTCTTCGAGTTCGCCGCGAGCTCCCTCCCCGTCGTCTCTTCCAGGCAGCCTGTGGTCGAGGAGATATTCGGCGAGGCGTTCCTCTACTGCGACTCCACCGTCGAGGCGGTCCGCACGAGGATCAAGATACTCTTCTCAGAATCGGAGAGGGCACTGTGGGTCGCAAAGGTGAAGGAGAAGCACGAGGAGCTCACGGCCATGCACGAGGACGAGGTCACCGCCCTGAGGTGGCTGGTCTCCGGGTCCGCCTAAGGCCCTGCGAGGGTCTCTCTCAAGGCCCTGCGGATGAAGCCTCTCATCTCCTTGTCGAGCGCGAGGACAAAGGCCCCGTAGACGGAGACGCCCACCACGCTGGCCGCCACCAGCTCTCCAGCGAGGAAGAAGGCGCCATGGTGGAGGTCGACCAGAGGCTCGAGCGCATAGAGGACCACCGCCATTATCCCGGCCCCGGCCACGTAGTAGCCGATGGAGCGAGGGATGGCGAGCTTCCCCATGCTCTTGATCCTTGCCATCTTGACGAAGATGAAGAAGGTGAAGACCGCGAGCTGGGCCGATGCCCAGATGTCGAGGGTAGGCCCGATCGCGAGGCCCGCCATCCTCGAATAGGTGACGGTCAGGTAGACGGCCGCGAGATAGACCGCGCTGATCGTCAGGTCCACCTTCGCGACGAAGAAGATGTTGCTACGCAAAAAGTCACGGAAGGTGGCCGACTCGTCCACGTCAACCCTGTCCCTGCCGAGGAGCGTCCAGTCGAAGAGCACGGAGACCGTGTTCACCAAAGACGCTATCGCGAGCAAGCCCAGGGCGGTGCTCGCGTCGACGTAGAGGGAGAGCGGGTTGAGCAGGCGGAGGACCGGGCGCGCGAGGACCGCGGCCCCGACGGCCATGGGGATCCCGAACGCGAGAGCCAGGTCCAGGGTCATCGATGTGACCTCGTCGCTGCCTCCTTTCAGCAGAAGAGGATACATGGCAGCCGCGAGATATAGCGAGTAGCCCGCCAAGCTGGCGACAGAATATGCGGCCTGATAGTGGCCGACAAGGACCGTGCTCGACTCGGCGAGCGACGCGACGTAGGTGTCGGCGATGCCTAGGACTATCGGGAGGGACGTGAGGAGGGGGAGCCACGAGTTCCCCAGCCACCTCTTCGCCTGCTGCGCGCTCAGAGGGTCCGCGAGGGCGTCGCCCGCCAGGGCTACCGAGGAGACCCCCTGCGCGATGTTCGCGACCAGCACGGCCACGATCACGCCTTCGATTCCCACCTTGTAGACGATGAGGAGCGGATACGCCACCAGGAGCTTCGCCGCCTCCGAGAAGATCACCGCGTATCCTAGGACCACGGGCCTGTGCCCCTGCACGACCGCGTTCGCGGCCTGGTTGAAGTACGCCACGGGGACGAGGATGACGGCGAAGAGGAGGGTGTCGATGCTCGCCGACGAGATCTTCGCGGCGCTGAAGTAGGAGAGGGCGAGGTAGAACACAATACCGAGCGAGCTGAGAGCGAGGTTGAGGACGACCGCCGTCCTCCCCGACATCTTGCCGCGGGCGATGTCTCGCGTCGCCCAGAAGGCGGCGAGGCCCGCGGGGTAAGCGGCGAAGGTCACGATGTCCGTGATAACCTCATACAGCCCGAACTGCTGGTCGGAGAGCGACCGCGTCATCATCACCAGGAAGACTAGCCCCGAGAAGATGCTGGCTATCCTCGCCGCGAACACGACGAGGCCGGTCCTTCGAAGGGAGATGGAGGCGGTCACTCGGTCGTGTTGGCTTTGGCGTTAGTGGATAAGAATTTTGGCGTGACTCCTTCCGTTACGCTTTGGCGCTTATGAGCTTCCTCAATATGGGATGTCCACAAAGCAGTAGTTCAGGTCGCCGTCCAAGACAACCGAAAACTCATATTCTATTCGCCGCAGTCTGTCAAAATTGTTCACCTGAGGTTCTCGGCCCGAGTAGCATACGATCTTCCGGCCCTCTATGTCGATGGCAAAAGTGCGTCCTGCGACGGACACGACCTACTCACTCGGCTTTGGTTTCAAAAGTCCGAGAGTTTCCAGTCTCTTTGCACCGTGGACGGCCTCTGGAGGGTTCAATCCGAGCGCCTCAATGGCCTCGCTGAGCCAGACTGTCCTTCCTGACTCGGTGTTGGTCCGGATGTAGTCGAGCAGTTGCTCCTCGGTTTTGGAGAGTGGCACTCTTTCGCTCATGAAACATGATGTCAAGGCGATATTTTAGCGTATACGCTGCGCGCGTGGAGATAATTAGGGCGTCTTGCAGGGACAGCACGAGAGATGGATATCGCTCCTTGAAGATGAAGCTGATTTCGTTCATCTTCTTCTTGGCGTCCCTTGCGCTCTCGCTTCTCCTCCGGCCTGCTGGAATATTCCTTCCCCTATTCTTCGGAGCAGCGTTCGCGGCTTATGGGATAGCGATGAGCTTCGCGAAGCACCTCGACCCGCTCAACGACCTCCCGAACGCGCTTCGCGTCTTCCTCGCGTCGCTCGGAGGATATCTGGTGACCCTCGTCCACGCCTTCATCTTCCCCGCCTCGGGAATCCTTCTCCTCTTCGCGGGCGTCTACCTCAACGACGAGTCGCAAAGGAGGGCACTCCACGCGCTCTCGACAGGGCAAAAAGGCGGCTCCGTGGCCCTGCTAGGGATCGACGGCGCAGGCAAGTCCTCGCACTCCACGGCCACGGGAGAGTGGCTCGAGGCGAGGGGATACTCCTGCAGCGTCATGCCGTTTCACAGGTATCTATTCGTCGAGCGCCTCGCTCCGCCCCCTGAAAAGTCACCAAGCAGCGTCAGCCAGGGCGTCCCCGAGCGATTCCGCTTCAGGCGCGGCGGGAACCCGCTCAGGCCCGTCGCCTCTTTGCTTGACAACCTGATACTACAGATCTCCAGCTCGCTAGGCTGCAGGGTCGAGGGCAAGGTCGTCATCTACGACAGGTTCATCTGGAGCACCTACGTCAAGTACAAGGCCTTGGGGTATCCCGTCCGGCCCATCTCGGGCCTCTACCTCTCGCCCAGGCCTGCCTTCGCCATCATACTCGACGTCCCGGTCGAGAGGTCACTGCAGGTCATCGACGAGAGGGTGGCCCACATCCACTATCCAAGAGAGGTGCTCGAGTCTGAGAGACAAGAATATCTCAGCCTGGCCAAGAAGAGGGGCTATCCCGTGGTCGACGCGACGGCCCCGTTCGAGGGCGTGCAGCGAAAGATAGAGGCGCACCTGGCCCACATCTTCCCCCCCGTTCGACAGGGGACCGAGGCAAGTTGACCGCCCGATCGCAATTCGCCGCAGACTTTCTCGAGAGCAGCTTGGGCCTGGTCTCCAGGTCGCTCCGCCCAGATGAAGTCCCAAGCGACATCGTGGACGAGCTGTCATCCGTGATGAGGGGCGCCCCTCCGAAGGACTCGGCGACTCCTTCGATCGAGACCCGGACCCTCGCCTTCCTCCGCGAGCTCGAGGATGCGCGACTCGAGGACGAAGGCTTCTTCGTCCGCAAGGCCCGGTGGCCCGACGCGAAGAGCTTCGCCGTCTGCCTCACCCACGACGTGGACAACATCGAGCATCCGTGGGAACATGCCCTGAAGACGCGGGAGCGATTCAGCCCTGCCGACTTTGCAAAGGCTGAGAAGGGGCAACTTTCGCTCTACGACAACATCGAGCTCATCGGGGAGAAGGAAGCGGCCCAAGGCCTCCGTTCCAGCTTCTACTTCCTCTCGGCAGAGTACTCGCTCGAGAAGGTGAGGAAGCCGGCCTCGAGGCTTCGCTCCAAGGGGTGGGAGATCGGGCTGCACGGCGACTTTGGGACGCACGACTCGGAGCGGGAGATGAAGAAAGCCGTCGAGAGGCTGACCAAGGGCTTGGGAATCCGCCCCGTAGGCTTGAGGGAGCACTACCTCAGGTTCGACTGGGCGAAGTCATGGAAGATATTCGAAGACTGCGGCTTCGATTACGACACCACGGTGGGCAACAACGACAAGCTAGGGTTCAAGCTCGGGCTCGCCACGCCGTTCCACCCTCCCGACGAGCAATGGAGGCCGATGAGGCTGCTCGAGCTCCCGTTGTCGCTGATGGACACCACGCTGTGGGGATACCTGAAGAAGAGCGAGGAGGAGGGGCACGAGGACGTCCGAAAGGCGATGGGGATGGTGAAAGAGGTCGAAGGTCTATTCACTCTGCTCTGGCACCAAGAGGCCGTGCGGATGAGGGGCGGGAGGATCTACTGGGACATCCTGAAGGAGCTGGGTCGGAGGAAAGATGTCTTCGTGGGGAGCGGAGAGGACATCGCGACCTGGTGGAGGGCCCGCGAGCTGCCCCGCTGAGGTTCGACGGAGATGGGAGAGGATTCAGGTTCTCCCGAGTTCCGCCGAAGAGACTCACGCTGGTGGCAAAGACGGAAGCCGGGGTGCGCATGCAGGTGGCGTCTGGAACCACCACGAAGAGGGGAGGGGTCACCCTGGTGTCGCCCTCGGGCGCAGGGTTCAAGCTGGGGTTCTCGGGAGGCAAGCGAGGAAGATGACGCGCGTCGTGGTGACCGGGTCGGGGGGGCTTGCGGGCGTCAACTTTGTCCGCGCTCTCAGGGCCTCGCACAGGGACTACTACATCGTCGGGACGGACTTCAACAAGTACCACCTGCTCTATCCCGACGTCGACGCCAGGTATCTCACTCCTCGGCACAGCGACCGCGACTTCGTCTCGCGGGTGGCCGAGATCGCGAAGAAGGAGAACGCCGACTTCCTCCACCCCCAGCCGTCGAGCGAGGCCTACGTCATCTCGAGCAAGAGGGAGCGCGTCCCGTGCAAGGTCTTTCTGCCCCCCGCGAGCGTGATGCGGGTAGGGCAGGACAAGCTCCTCTCCCAGAAGAAGCTGGAGGCGAAGGCGGTGCCAGTGGCGAAGACGGTCTTCATCACCAGCAAGGGCGACATCCGAAAGGCCTTCTCCAAGCTCGGAAGGCCCCTCTGGGTGCGCGCGAGGCGCGGGGCGGGAGGAAGGCTGAGCCTGCTCTGCCAAAACGCTGCAGAAGCCAGCCTCTGGGTGGAGCTCTGGGTGAAGAGGGGGGCGGCGGGCTACGACGAGTTCATCCTCCAGGAATTCCTGCCCGGGAGGAACATCGCATGGGACAGCATCTGGAAGGACGGCGACCTCGTGACCTCGTTCTCGCGCGAGAGGCTCGAGTATCCCTTCAAGCACATCTCGCCGTCAGGGATAACCGGGACCCCCTCGGTCTCGAGGACAATCCGCTATCCGGGCCTGAACGAACTCGGTCAGAGAGCGGTGAAAGCGATCGACCCCAGGCCCAACGGCGCCTACTCGGTCGACGTCAAGGAGTCCTCGACCGGCAAGCCCTGCATCACAGAGGTCGACGCCGGCAAGTTCCACTCCACGATGCCCCTGTGGGGCTACATCGCGGTCACGCACCTAGGCCTCCCCCAGTACGCGAACCTCGCGGACCTCTACGTGAGGCTCGGGATGGGCGAGGACGTGAAGGACATGCCCCCGCAGACTGACCTCATCCCGGAGGGCTACTACCTCCTGAGGGACATGGACGTGGGCGCCTACCTGTGGCGGGAAGACGACGGGTCAAAGCAGAAGGTGTTGTAGTCGGGCCCGAACGTGGGCGGCAGGTACGTCGTCTTCGACCTTGATGAGACGCTCATCAGCCTCCCGGTAGAGTGGCACGAGGTGCGTCAAGAGCTCCGGAAGCTCACCGGGACCGACCTCAAGTTCAGCCCGTTCTTCTTGGACGTGCAGACCTTGGTCGCCAAGGATCCCATTCTGCTCGGTCCCATCATGCGGACCATCGACGACTACGAGGCAAAGGCGATCCCGCGGGCAAAGCTAGCTGAGGGAGCGGTGGAGGCTCTGGTGACTCTATCCAAGAAGGCGAAGCTCTCACTTGTCACGATGCAGGGAAGACTCGCCTGCGATCAGATTCTCGACAGGTTGGACATCCACCGCTACTTTGGTTCCACTTTCACCCGCGAGGACTCGATGGACAGGCCGACCCAGCTCAGGATGGCGCTCGAGAAGCTCGAGTCGCGGGACGAGGAGGCGTACTTTGTCGGGGACAGGATAAACGATCTGAACGCTGCTAGGGCGGTAGGCGTAAGGTTCGTGATGATCAGGAACAAGCCGGACCATCCAGCCGCCGACGCTCTCTTCCGGAGCCTGCAGGACTTCGCGAGATCCGACTGGGTGAGAGGTTGAGCACAACTCTGCTAGGCCGTTTGAGCAACGAGCGTTAGAGTGCCCTCGTAGGGTGTTGAAGGGGTCAGGACATTCACAGTGACCGCGACTTGCTTGCCTTCCGGGGCCACCATCGAAGGCGAGGCGTCTGAGCAGATGTACCCGCACCCTTGGAAGGGGACCGGAAGTGAGGGAGCGGTTCCAGTGACCGTGAAACCTGGCGTAGAGGCAGTCACAGAGGTGATCTCGCTTGGGCATTGGAGGGAGCAGTCCTGGTAGACAACCACGAAAAGGACCGAGATCGTCTCTCCCGGAGACCCATGGAAGGTGCTCCCGTCGGCTATCGATGACGAGTTGCTAGTGGGCGTGGAGAGACTGTAGGCTATCACGTCGGCGAACATGTTGGATATGTTGAGACCGCCGGAAGGCACGGTGGAGTTGGACGCGGATTCCTCATATGAGGCCGTCGCGGGGATGGGCGAGCTTGACGAGAGGGTCGACGAGCTGGAGAAGCTCGCTCGAGTTGAGCTGAAGCCGAACCCACTGTAGGCCACGGCTATCACCAATACAACGACCACTATTCCAATAATGACCAATGCCCTGCCCCTTACCTTAGAGGTTTCAGGTCGCGGATTCAAGCGCAAGTCAATCGAAGAGGGCGAGTTATACGTTTGATTCCGCGATCTCTTCTCGTCCGCCTCGAACGTAAGCCGCCTAAGGATTAGGCGTGCTCGCTTGCTTGGCTGATCAGGTTCAGGATCTTCTCGTGCAGCGTGGCGTTGCACGAGGCGACGACGTTGAACTTCTCCTCGAGCGAGATCTTCGTGTTGATCGGCCCTCCCTGCGGGTCGGACATGACGGCCCCCGCCTCCTTCGCGATCAGGTAGCCTGCGGCGAAGTCCACCACTCTCATCCTGTCGCGCATGTCCACGAACGCGTCTATCCTCGCGTCCGCCAGGAAGGCCATCTCCAGCGCGTTCGCTCCAAGGTGCGCCGGCTTCCTCACCGCCGCTATCAGCGGGACGAGCCTCTCCACGGTCGCCCTCGGGGCCTTGGACATGTCGATCCCGACGCAGGAGTCCTTGAGGTTCTTCGCCTTCGACGTGCTAATCGGCGTCCCGTCCCTCTCAGCTCCGGCTCCCCGCTCCGCGTAATACGTCTCCTCGCTGACGAGGTCGCGGACCAGCCCGTGCTTCGCCTCGTTCAGCGTCGGCCCGTCAAGGACCGCTATCGAGGTGCAGTAGAAGGGCAGCCTCCTTGCGTAATTGCCTGAGCCATCGATCGGGTCGATGATCACAATCCAAGAAGCGCCCGCGGGACCGACAACCCCCGCCTCCTCGGTGACGAACCTCACGTCCTCGACTTGGCCCTTGATGATGTCCATGATCGCCTTCTCCGCGTCAGCATCCACCTTCATCGTGATGTCGCCTCCCGCCCCTTGGCCCATCGCCTCTAGGCCGCTCTTCCTTCCCTTGTACTGGTCCGCGATGCTCTGCACCTGCTCGCCTGCCTCCTTCAGGATGGACTCCCAGTTTGTCATTGCTTTCTGGCACGACCGCGACTGGGCTGAGCATTTTACTGTTCTGCCTCGAGCGAACTTGCCATTCTCATCTATGGAAAACGCCCAATCACACAAATACTGGCCCTGCGCGATTTTCTTTGCAAGAATGGCAAAGACGAGTGCAGAGCTTGCGGGTCCGACCGTGCCTTTCGGGGCAAGAGAACTTGTCACGGTGATCTACAAGCCCGGCCATAGGCTCTTCCAGGTGGCCTTCAAGGCGGAGTTGGCAAAGGCCGCCTTGTCGAAGCTCTTTTCGGTTCTGAAGAAGAAGGGGATCCTCATCCTCAGCTGCAACGTGACTGACATCGACCAGAAGGGCGGCAAATGGAACGTCTTTCTCGATTGTCCCGACTACGCTGTCACCAGAGAAGGGCTCAGACTCTTTCTGTCCGAGCTCGACTTCCTCGAAGACCTGCGGATCGCAGGCGGGAGCGACTTCATTGTCGACGATCTCTTCTTCCCGATCGTGACAACCGCGAGGAGTAAGCCCTGCTCATCGGCCAGGACGTGCTCCAGAGGATGCTCTCAGCGATGGGCGAGCAGTTCGGCTCTGGCGGGACGGTCATTTCGTACCAGGAAGGCTTCGCGATGGGCGCATTGGCAGCCGGATCCATTCAGGCGATAATCAAAGGCGACCTCAAGCGCTTCATCAACGAGGCGCTGAAGCTCTACAGCGCCAACGGGATAGGCCGAGCCGAATTGGTGATCGCGGACTTCGACTCGCTCCATTTCATCGTCACGATATATGACAACATAGAGTGCCAGGGCAAGCACACAAAGATGCCGAACAGCGAGTGGATCAGAGGGCACCTTTCGGGCTCGGCGTCCCCATGAGGTGCACCGAGACCCAGTGCATCGCGATGGGCGGCAAATACTGCGAGTTCGAGCTCATCAAGCTCGACGCGTGAACGCGAGGTCGGGGCTTCGCCTAGGGGAAGGCGAAGAACATGTGCGGCTGGAAGATCAAAAGGTAGACGTAGTAGATGACGACCCCCGCCGTGATGTAGGTCACCTGAGGCACGCCGTACTGCACCTCCACCATCGTGGTGGAGTCCTTCGGGCCCGAATCCGCGTGCTCCTCGGCCAGCTCCCTGGAGACGTTCACGTCGTTCGTTATCTCGCGGCGCTCGCCGTTGATGACGAGCGCCTTTGGTATCCACTTCGCCTGGGTCCTGAACTCCTCGAGCGTAATGAGGTGAGCCTTCCTAGCAGTGCCGGAAACGTAGAGATACCCGATGTGGGCTATCGCGACCGCTCCGGTGGCAAGGAGGACGGGGATGGGGGCGTAAGGGGTGGGGTCTGAGGAGATCAAGGCCAGCGCTATCGCGTCCGCCTGACCGATGAACCCGAACCAGGTGAAGGCGAAGGCGATGACCCCTATCAGGGTTATCCTCGCGACGAGGAGGAAGTCCATCGAGGGCAGGAAGACGACGACGAGGACGACGGCGATTATCCCGGGGATCCAGTAGTAGTCCGAGACCAGCCGCTCGCGTGCGTCCTGGTAGCCAGCGAGTAGGAACGAGGCCAGCATCAGCAGCTGGTAATACACGCCGCCCCGCGACTGCGTTGCCGCTTTTAAGCGAAACCTTCCTTAGGGGTAGTGCAATCCGCAACCACGGAGGCCGTGGTGAACCGCCTGGCTTCCATCTGCCCGCTCCCGGCCCTCGCCGGGCGACTCCAGGCCAGGTTAGGCCCGATGCTCTCGGCCGCGTCGGTCTTCATGTCGCCCAGGACGTACTCCAGGTTCGTCGTCTCGCTCCTCGTTCTCGCAGCGCCTCTCGAGCTGCTGGCGCTCGTCTGTGTCCCGCTCGAGCAGGCCGGGCTCATCGTCTGCGGACTGGCGTTGATGCAGCTCATGCCGGTGGTCTGGTTGCTCTCCAGGTCGAACGCGAGGCGACGGGCCGTCGACGCGGAACTCCCATTCCTCCTGATGACCCTCTCCGTCTTCTCGCACGAGGCCAACCCCACCCTCCAGGACGGTCTCAAGCGGGTAGCCGCGATGGGGGCGAAGGTCTTCCCGGCCTTCTCGAAAGAGGGCGAGATCCTCGCGAGGGACGACGCGTTCGTGCCGGGAGCCCCGGTCGCCGTCGCGGAGAGCTCCTTCGAGAGGCACCCCAGCGCGAGGCTAACGACCTTCGTCCACGGGTTCTTGAAGACGCTGAGCACGGGCAAGGACGTCTCGGAGTTCGTGCAGCACGAGACCTCGTTCCAGCTCCAGAAGCTCGAGCAGTCGTGGTCCTCGTTCGGCGCGTCGATGGGCTCGCTCGCCGAGGTGACGTTCATACTTCTCGCCCTCTTCCCCGTGGGCCTGGAGATGATCGGCGCCTCGGTCCCGGGCTTCTCCTCCTCTTACCTGTTCTTCGCCGCCTTCGGCGTGCTGGGGATGATGGCCGTGTTCTTCCTGTTTCTGACCGACTCCATCCAACCCGTCGCCTACGACCGGCCTCCGCGGACGCTCTGGCTGCTGGCATCCATCGCCGCGTGGGCGATCGCGACGGTCGCGTTCCAGGCCCGGCTGCTCGACGCCGTAGGATACGTCGTCGTCCCGCTCTCGGTCTCCGTCATCGGATTCTACCAGACCAGGAAACACCACGCCATCATTCGAAAGGGCGAGGAAGAGGTGGCGACCATGCTGCACGACATCTCCGAGGAGAGCAAGGCTGGCGTCAGTCTCCCCGAGGCCCTGTCGAGGCTGAGCTCCGCTGCGGACGGCTACACCTCGGTGAAGGAGCCGCTGCTGAGATTCTACCAGTCGATCAGGCTGGGGCTCGTCCCGACTGAGGCCCAGAGAAGGGTCTCCCACCCGTCATGGCTCGTAAGGATGGGTTTCGCGATGCTCTCTGTCGCGTTCGACACGGGGGCGGGTTTCGAGCACCTGGAGGAGTTGTCCTCTCTCTTCAGGCGCGTCGTCGACGCAAGGAAGAGCGTCTCCCAGTCCATGATCACGTTCTTGCTCGTGGGGGCGATCGTCCCCGTCATCTCCGTCGCCTCGATCTCGCTTCTTGCGGGGTTCGCCCAGCAGAACGTCCCTGTCGGCATCCCGCTGCTTGCGGTCCATGCGTCAGAGTCCTCGCTCATCCTGTCCGTCTCAACCGTCTCGCTCCTCTCTGGGTTGCTCCTCTCGAAGATGCTCACTCAGACCGTGAGGCACGAGGCCGCGTTGCCGATCCTCATGGCCTCGACCCTTGTCTCTCTCCTGGCGTTCGGCGTGGTCTGAGGAGGCTGTGGGCGATTAAATACGGTCGGGGCGTACTAGGGCGTTGAACTTCAGAACGAACTCAAGGAGGGCGGGGATCAGCCCGTTCCTCGCGACCGTGATCTTGGTCGTGATAACGCTGATGCTGGGCGGCATACTCTACACGACCTTCCGCCAGATGGTCGTAGCGGAGGTGAAGAACCCGTCCGTCACGATCCTCGACAGCAACGTCGCGATGGACGGGGAGACGATGACGCTCGACATCAAGAACGACGGCAACGTCCCGGTCACCCTGCAGGCGATAGACATCACCTATGGCTCGACGACGAACCAGTTCAAGGAGACCGGCGCAGGCGCCAACATCACGCTGATCTCGACGACCTCAGGCGGGGCGCTCATGCAGCCCGGCGACCTCCTCGCGGCGAAGGTGAAGACGAACTTCCAGGTCCCCACGTTCTCGACGTTCACCGTGACGGTGGTGGGCGACCAGGTGGCCAAGGCGTTCAACATCCAGGCCTGAGCCTAGGGATGAAGATCCGCCGCGCCGTGGCTCAGTTCCAGGCCACCGTCATCCTCATCGTGATATCCCTCGCATTGGTCTCCATAATCTACGACGGGATGAGGAAGGAGTCGACCGTCGCCCCACAGCCCGTCTTCGCGAACCACACGATGTCCATAGGCGGTTCCCCTGTCGTGGAGCTCGTCGATGTGAACTCGTCGGAGGCGACCTCCCTCTCCTCCTTCAGCATCGACTCCGTCAGTTCGGTTTCAGGGATCATCGCCGCGAGCGGCTCGAGCTACACGACGTCGAGCTCCCTCTGCGCCCCCGGGGACACGACGTTCTTCTCGGTCCTAGCATCCCAATCAGGTTCCGTCCAGGTCTCCACTGACGGTCAGTCATGGATCTCCGGGACCTGGGCGACCTCGAAGGCCGTAGCGCCAGGCTGGCAGGAGATAATGATCGACGGCGGGCACCAGTGCACGATAACGCTGCCCGGGGGACAGACGGTCCCGTCCCACTGGTCGGCGTCGTCTCCTGACCTGTCCTCGATCCCGTCTCAAGGCCCGCTCTCCGGGACATCCTTCGCGTTCTACGTCCCCTCGAGCGGCGCTGGCGGAAGCATCCTCATCACATCAAGCGGGGGTTTCGACGACGTCTCGCTTTGAGAGGAAGCGGCGGGGAGTGAGCGAGCTAGTCTCTTCCCTCGCGGTACTCATCGTAACGATAGCGTTGCTCGGGGGCATCTCGGCGGTGGCGTTCGGGTCGGTGAAGAGCTCCGGTGACCTCCTCTCCTCGAACTCGCAGAGTCAGGCAAACGAATCCGGGCTCCTGCTCGCCCTGGTCTCGGTGCAGTCGAACTCGAGCGGTTCCTACGTCTGGGTCTACGACTACGGGTGGGTGCAGGGGAAGATCTCGGCCACCTACTTGAACGGCGGGACGGTCCAGTATGCCACCAACTGCGCAGGGACGCTCCAACCCGGCAACATCTGCGCGGTGTCGATCGCCGCTGGACAGCACGGGGAGATGAGCCTTGTCTTTGGTTCCAAGAGCTTGGACGTCTCGGTTTAGCGGGCTCGCCCGTCTGGCCAGGCCCCGGCGTGAGCTGGGCTTCGCCCACAGCCAGGGGCTCGATGCACAGTCCTTCGACCCGCCTCACGGAGGCCGCCTCATCGAGAACTACATGGTGGAATACGAGCTGCGGACCCCGGCCGGCGCGCGCTACAAGTCGAGCTTCGCGGTCTACATCTATGACGACCGGGGCAAGGGCCTCTACCTCCTCAAGGAGCCCTACCTGACGCCCGAGGTGTCGTCGACCGTAGCCGAGGCCATCGACTGCCTCTCTACCTGGCTCGCCCCTTCGCCCGTCATCTCAGTCGACCCCCTGGGCTATCTCCTGGCCGAGCTCAGGCGAGCGGGTTACCTGGTCGGGAGCTCTGCCGACCAGAAGGAGGAGGCGAAGGCCGTGACCCACTACCTCATGCGCGAGATCCTTGGTTACTCCCTCGTCGACCCTCTCCTGAGGGACCCGGAGCTCGAGGACGTCTCCTGCGAAGGCCCGGGCAGGCCCGTCAAGGTCTGGCACAAGCGCTACAACTCGCAGGGCTGGCTGGAGAGCAACGTCGTCTTCCACGACCAGGAGCAGCTCAACAGCGCAGTCGCGCGGCTAGTCCAGCGCTCCGGAAGGTCGCTCTCGGTATCCTCTCCCGTGGTGGACTGCGTCCTGCCTGAGGGCTACCGCCTCGCCGCGACGTGGGGCAAGGAGGTCACCTCGCTCGGGAGCTCCTTCAGCATCAGGAAGCTCCGCGCCACCCCGTACACGGTCTCTGAGCTCATCCGCTCGGGGACCATCGACGCCGCGGTCACGGCCTACCTCTGGCTCCTCCTCGAGATGAAGGGTTTCGTGATGCTCGCCGGCGTGACGGCCTCTGGCAAGACCACTCTCCTGAACGCACTCGCGACGGTCCTCAACCCAAACTGGAAGGTCATCTCGATAGAGGACACCCGGGAGATCACTCTCCCACAGGGAGGATGGAAGCCCCTGCACACCCGCTACACGCGGCGGGCCAGCGGCGTCGACGTCACCCTCTTCGACCTGGTCAAGCTCAGCCTTCGGGAGAGGCCCGACTTTGTGGTGCTGGGCGAGTCCAGAGGAGAGGAGGTGCAGGCCCTGTTCCAGGCGGCGGCCACGGGGACGGGATGCCTGACGACCTTCCACGCCTCGAACGCGGAAGGGCTCACGGCAAGGTTGACCCAGCCTCCGCTCTCGATATCGCACGCCTCCCTTGGACTCATCGACGCGGTCGTGTTCATGGTGAGGGGGAACGGAGGGCACCGGTTCGTCCAGAGCGTCATCGAGCCCATAGGGGAAGGCCCCGGCCTCACCTGGGCGGGCGTCTACTCTCGCGATGGGGCGACCGCCCAGAGAGACGGCTCGGCGAGCTTGGGGAGGAGGGCGGAAGGGTTCGGCCACTCTTCGAAGAGGATATCATCGGAGCTGGAGAGGAGGACGGCGTTCCTCGACGGCTTGGTGGGGCGCGGCGTGAGCGACTACGAGGCCCTGGCGAAGGAGCTGAGGGCCTTCTACGCGGCGTCGGCCTTGACCTTCTGACCCTCGTAGATCTCCCTGACCCTCTCCAGCGTGTCTATCTCTGCGACGCTCTTGTCGTCCCTGATCCGCTTTATCCTCGGAAACCTGAGCGCGTAGCCGCTGTCGTGCCTGTCGCTCTTCTGGATGCTGTCGAACGCGACCTCCAGGACCAGCTCGGGCCTCACGGCCATCCTGTAGTCCACCTTCCCCTCCGTGAGCCTCTTTATCCTGACCATCATCTCGTCGATCTCCTTGTCGGTGAGGCCCGAGTAGGCCTTCCCGATGACCTTGAGGGAGGCGCCGTCCCTCACAGCGAAGGTGTAGTCGCTGATCTTCCCGGCCCTCTTCCCGTGCCCGAACTCGGCGGCGACTATCACCACGTCGAGGGTGTCCAGCTCCTCCTTGAGCTTCGCCCAGTACCTGCCCCGCCTCCCTGGCGTGTAGGGGCTCGAGGCCTCCTTGAGGACCAGACCCTCGTAGCCGAGGGACCTGCTCTGTCTGAAGTAGTCGGCAATCTCCTCGGCCGTCCTGACGGTCGTGGTGTCCGCGCGCTTGATGCTCGTCCCCTCCAGCACCTTCCAGAGCATCGCGCGCCTCTTGTGGAACGGCTCGTCCGTGACCCTCTTCCCGTCGATGTAGAGGACGTCGAAGCAAAAGTAGCTCACCGGTGCGATGCGCATGGACTCTCCCGTGTCCGCGCGCCTCAGCCTCCGCTGCAAGAGTTGGAACGAGAGCGGCCCCTTCTCCTCGTCGAACGCCACTATCTCGCCGTCGAGTATCAGGTCGTGCACCGAGGCCTTGACGGCCTCGACCACCTCCGGGAAGCTGGAGGTGATGTCCTCGAGACGCCTCGAGAAGACCCTCACCTCTCCCCCTTTCTTGTGGACCTGTGCCCTCACGCCGTCGTATTTGTACTCGGCGTAGAGCTCGCTCTCCTTGAAGTACTCCGCGATCTCCTCGGGGGAGGCCATCGGCTCGGCGAGCATGAAGTTGGTCGGGCGCATCGGCTCTATCCTGACATCCGCGAGACGGCCCCCCTTCGCCTCCCGGGCGAGGAGGCCGATGTCCCCCAGCATGAGGTACGCCTCCTTCACCTTCTCCCTCCCCAGCTCCCCGCCGAAGGCCTGGGCGACGGCCTCTTCGACCAGTCCCTCGACCAGCCCTATCCTCATCTCCTTGCTCAGGATCTTGACGATGTACTTCGCCTCCAGGGGCGTCTGGCTCCTCAGGATGAGCGACTTCACCAGCTCCTTCTTCAGCCCGCTCGACCCCTTCCCGTGCGCGGCCGTGATCCTCTCGAACGTCGACGCCACGTCCAGAATGCTCAGGCCCGCCCCCTGGCCGTCGAAGAGGGTCGCCTCCTTCCTCCTCCCGATGAACTCCGCGAAGGTCTCGCTGAGGCCACCGTGCTTGAGGTAGCTCTTGCCCAGCTCTGACTCGGTGACCCCCGTCGTCTCCCGCAGCACGTCGACCAGCGTCGAGTATCCCACCTGGGTCTCGTCCTCGCTCCCCTTTCGCGTCGACCTCCCGGCGGCGAAGCGGGCGGTGAACTCGACCTCGTCTTCGCCCTTGAGCTTCGCGAGTAGCGCCGCCAGCGTCGAGACCTTGTCGTTCTTTCCCCTCGTCAGCCTGACCTTCTCGAGGGCCTCCGCGAGCTCGAGGAACGGGGTACTCGAATTCAAAAGGTCGTCAATTCTCGGAGCGTGTGGGCGCTTATAGGGCAATGCCGATTTTAATCCTGTGGCCCGTGTTCTAAAGGGAATCAAACAGAGGTTCCTACCGACCGCCGAAAGCCTTCGACTCATGGAGGACTTTCGGCAGATGGTCAATGACTGCATTCGGATCGGGTTGGAATGTGAAAAGACATCTGCTGATAATCAGACCCCTTCGATGAAAAAACTCTCGTCTCTTTCGTACAGACAAATTCGGAGCCGGTATGGTGGATATGCCAGTTACGCCTCTTGCGCTTCATCAATGGCAGCCGGAATCCTGGCCTCACGAAAGAAGTCAATCAGGAGAGGCTTCCCGACCTCAAGTCCTTATGTCAAGAGACCTCTGCTTGTCTCGTGCTTCGGCTTCAAGGTCGAGGGTCAGGCTCTCATCTTTCATGTTGATTCCGACAAATTTGAATCGATATCTTTGAGCCCCCACACAATTTCAGCGCTGTCCGACCCGTCAACGAAAATCCGTTCGTTCGCCTTGACACCCGAGTCTCTTTGCATAACGATTGCCAAAGAAACCAGTGAAATCCCCGCCCTAGACGTCAACGATTGCATCGGAATCGACCGAAACCTTCGCAACGTGACGGTCGGTAATCATAGGAAGGTGTTTCGCTTCGAGATGGGGCCCATCGTCGACATCGGGGAAAACACACGGGCGATAGTTCGCTCTTTCAGACGAAACGATGCCAGGATAGGACAACAAATTCGCTCAAAGTACGGCCGCCGCAGGGCTAACCGGGTGAAGCAGTTCTTGCACCTCATCTCAAGAAGGATTGTCGAATTAGCCACAGAGGAAAGGGGGGCAATCGTCTTCGAGGATCTTAGGGGAATCAGGGGACTCTACTCGAAGAGGAACCCGCGAGGCAGAAGATACAGGGCCGAAATGAATTCGTGGCCTTTCGGAGAATTGAAAACGCAGATTGAATACAAGGCAGGGTGGGCGGGGATTCCGACCCTCACTCTTTCCAGAAGTGAAACGAGCGGCACTACAATGGATTGTCCGCGATGCGGGGAGAGACTCCAAGCGGCAAGACGTGACGATGGCGATCACTATCGCCACTTGTGGTGTCGTGTCTGCGGGAGATGGCAAGACCGTGATGTGGTCGCGGTCATGAATATCTCCCAGAGGGGGCGGTTGAGGTTCGACCGTTCGAGGAAGAAAGGCGAGGCAAGTGAAGCAATGAAGGGGAACGTGGAACACGAAGGGGAGCCGCTAATCCTCCGAGTCGATGCCTCGAAGCTGCGTCTCCCTAGGGAGACTATGTAGAACCGAGCTGCTGCGCCATGAGGTAGGCGGACTCGCCGTCCTTGTAGTAGCCCTGCATCGTCCCGGTCACCTGGAACCCCAGCTTACCGTAGAGCCTCACGGCGTCGTCGTTCGTGACTCTGACCTCCAGGAACACCTCCCTGCACCCTCCTTTCTTCATCTCTTCCATCGTCCTCTGGATAAGCGCCGTCCCCACGCCCTTCCCTCTGTGCGGGGGCATCGTGGCGATGGAGATGATGTGCCCCTTCCTCGCAAGCCCGAACCTCTTCATCACGGAGAGCCCGTACTCTATCCTGCACATGATGTAGCTGACTATCTCGTTGCCCAGCTGCGCGACGATGAACGTCTCAGGGAACTCGTTCAGGACCTCGTAGTAGAAGTACTCCGAGTAGTGCTCGGGTAGCGTCTCTGCGTTGACCTTGATGACGCTAGGGACGTCGGAGCCTTCGGCGTATCTCAGAGTATAATCCCCCGTGCTCCCTAGGATCGACTTTTGCATTCCGCCTCTCCGCGCGCGGCCCCCGTCCTAAATAAGGTTGGTCGCTTCCCGAACTTCTACTTCCCTAACCTTTAATGCGGTTCCAAGGGGCGACGCGCAGCAGGCACTTGTCGATCAACACGGACGTCGACGCCGCTGTGAGGTCGCTCTTCTCCGTCAAGGACTACTTCGTGACCGAGGAGGGGGCCGCGGAGTACAAGGTCGTCTACGATGCAAAGTCAGGCCAGAACTTCCTGAAGCTCCTCGAGGAGCTGAGGAAGCCGGACTACTCCGCCCAGCTCTACGGCGACAGGGAGAACGCGACCCTGGTCGTGATAAAGAACCCAGCGCCGGTGAAGCGACCGCCGGCGATCACGCTCAGCACGCCAACCTTCCTCTTCCTCCTCGCCATCCTCTCCGTGCTCGTCACGGGATACGTCGTGGCGCTCATCTTCCCCCAGGTGGCGCCGGGGGCCTCCACGCTGGAGATGGCGACCGGGTTCGTCGTCGCGCTCGCGGTGGTCTTCGCCGTGAGATACTTTGCCCAGAGGCTCGCATCCGAGAAGGGGCACTTCTCTTTCTTCTCCTATTACATACCGAACCTCCCCATCTTCATCCCTCTCCCCACGATGTACTTCCTCCCGACCTTCGGCTCGGTGAGCTTCCCGGGGACCGCGCCCGCCAACAAGGACAAGCTCTTCGACTTCTATCTCATAGGAGCCATCGCGATGCTCGTCGTCGCCGTGGTCGTCTCCTTCCTCGCGGCAGGGACGTCCGCGGTCCTGACGCAGGCCCAGTACAGCGCCCTCATAAGCGCAAACCAGACCTCCACGATCCAGACTAACCCCAGCATCCTCCAGCAGGGGACACTGTCGCTCGCGCAGAGCCTGGGGATGATGCCGCAGATACCTCCAGGCGGGACGCTGATCTTCTCGCCGATCGAGATCGCGGCCTGGCTGGGGCTCCTTCTCGCGTTCTTCAACCTCATGCCGGCCGGGCTCTTCGACGGAGGGAGGATGGCGAGGCTCGCCATGGGGGAGAGGGGCAGGAGGTCAGCGACTTGGGTCGCCGGCATCCTGTTGCTGCTCACGGACCTCCCGAACTACTGGGTCGTCTTCCTCCTCGTCTTCCTGATGGCGGCGTTCCAGGTCCAGGGCGAGACGCTCGACTCGATCACGGGGCTCTCAGCTTCGAGGAGGCTCGCCTTCGTCCTCGTCGTGGTCATCGGCCTGCTCTGCGTCCCGGTGCCGCAGAGCTTCGCCACCTTCCCCCTCTAGGGGAGCACGGTCTCACAGGCGCGCGTTACGACGTTGAGCTTGGCCCCGCGGCCTATCGAGGAGAAGACCTTGCCCAGGGCCTCGACGGACCCGCGGGCCGTCCTGAACTTCAGCCTCCCTCCCGCGTAAAGCTCTGGCAGCGAAGAGATGAGAGTGACGGAGTACTTGTCGCTGAGCTCGGTGACGTAGGAGATCTCCTCTAGCCCCTCGACGTAGGCGCCCTTCTTCAGGAAGCTCTCTGTCATCCTACCCATCAAGTACGTCTGCAGCGCCTCGGAGCCTATGCCTTCTCTGCACTCCGCCACGATCACGATCTCCCCTCCCTTCCTCACGCCCTTCAACGCGTCCAGAGAGAGCCTGATCGCGTGTGAGAGCGTGTCGTCGTACCCCTTTCCCCCGGCGCCGACTATGATGCCCTTGGCCTGCGGAGCCTCCGCCACCATGTAGTGGGCCCGCGCCTGTTTCAGCGCGTCGCCCTCGATGATGGAGTAAGGCTCTCCTCCGCGGGTGATTATCGTGGCGTAATCGGCCCCCTGGACCGCCTCGGCCTTTTCACGGACAGCCGCGTGGCTCGGGGAGTCCTCCCGCAGAGGCTGCGGGCCGTCTCCGTCTCGCCTCCTGTATGCGGTCCTCCTCGCGCCGTCTATGCACGCGAGCGCGAGGGAGACAGGTGCATCGATGAACCCCAGCAACGGATCGGGCTCGCCGGTAGATATCGCCAGCTTCCTTGCCGTCCCGGAGACGTCAGGCGAGAGCTTCCCACCCTCGCCGTCCTCAGACGCGGGCTCTCCGGGCGCTCGGAGCCTCTCCACACCATCCTTGAGTTCCGGGACCGCCGCCTCAACCTTCCGCGGGTTGGGCGCGAGGAACCTCTTCCCGTCCCTCGGGACCTTCGCGAGCAGCGCCTTCACCACCTTCAGCGTGGCGGGCTTGTCGTCGCAGATGAGCACGCACTCAGCGGTCTTCATCTTCTCCGAGAGCGGGACGACTATCTCGTCAAGGTGGGACTCGGGCTTTGGGTCGAAAGTCTCGGCGAGGTTCTCCTGCATGAGGGTGACAAGTGACTCGACGTCGCCGTAGGGGACCCAGATTTCCATGGAGGTCTTCGGTCGCGAGACCCATCAGCCCCTCGTCTATCAAGGTTGTCCCAATTCTGCGCCCGCCGATAGCAACTTTTAGTATCGCCTCCGGAGACCTCGTCCCATGGCGTGGAAGCGCAGAAAGGAGCTCTTGGAGGAGCTGGCCATGGTCCTCGTCAAGGTCAAGGCCATCCAGTTCGGGACCTTCACGCTCTCCAGCGGCAGGATAAGCTCGTATTACATCGACCTGCGGACGATCCCAAGCTATCCTGGCGCGTACAAGACGCTCACGAGCGCGTACGCCGAGTTCCTGAAGCACGAGTTCAAGGAGACGAGCTACGACGCGATCGCGGGCATCCCGACCGTGGGCCTGACGCTCTCCTCTCCGATAGCGCTCACGCTCGAGAAGCCGATGATCTACGTGCGAAAGGACGAGAAGGACCACGGGAAGGGCAAGCTCGTGGAAGGGGTGACGAGGCCTGGATGGAAGGTCCATCGTAATAGACGACGTCGTGACCACCGGGGGCTCCATCCTCGCCGCGATAGATGCGATAAGGGCGGAGGGGTGCGACGTCGAGAGCGCCTCTGTAGTGATCGACAGGCTGGAGGGAGGCTCTTCGGCGATGAAGAAGCAGGGCGTCAAGCTGCACGCGATGACCGACATCCTAGAGCTCGTGAAGATACTCAGGGGAAAGGCCCTGCTCTCCGCCGAGGAAGCGCACGCCGTCACTTCTCAGGTAAACAAGAGGTGACATCCTCCCACGGCATTTGGCCGTGGGATTCCAGCCCTTGCGGGCGTGTAGTTCCTGCTTCACAGATAGAGCTTGCTCGCCCAGTTGTCTGGACGAGTAGAGGTTCCATCTCCACAGGCTTGAGTTCGGGCATGCCCTGCCCTACCATTGCGAGTCCTCGCTTCAGCACGATGCACGACGCGTTGTGGTCGCGTCTGAGATGGCGACGACAACCGATGCAGTCGAACTCTCGTACGTCGAGATCGATCTTGTTGAGCGCGCCGCAATGGAAGCACTCCTGGGTCGAGTACGCGGAATCGACTCTGACTACGCGCTTCCCCTTTGAGAGCGCCTTGTACTCCGCGAGCCTCACGAGCTGACCCCATCCAGCGTCATGGATGGACTTTGCCAGCTTGTGGTTCCGCACCAGGTTCCTGATGCGAATGGTCCTCGAAGGCGAGGAGGTCGTGCCGTCTCACGAGCGCCGTCGAGAGCTTGTGGTTCAAGTCCGTACGCTGCCTCCTGACCTTGGCGTGCTGCGCCGCGACCCTCTTTCTGGCCTTGAACCTGTTCTTCGAGCCCTTCTTCTTGCGAGAGAATGCTCGCTGAAGGTGTTTGAGTCTCTTCTCCGCTCTTCTGAGAAATCGTGGGTGCTCTACCTCCGTGCCGTCGCTCGTGACTATCAGCGACTTTAGGCCGAGGTCGATGCCGACCGGCGAGACGAATCTCGTCATGATGTTCTGCAACGGCAGGATGTCCTCGAAGACGAGCGATGCAAACCACTTGCCGTCTGGCTCCCTCACCACGGTGCACGTCTTCAGGAGCGCGTCCTTCGGGAGCGGCCGGTGAAAGACGGTCCTGATGTTGCCGATCTTTGAGAGATAGAGCCTCCGTCTCGGAACATCGGGCTTCGCTGACCGGTTGTAGGCCTGGGGATACGTGAAGGAGCCAGCAGTCGAGCGCTTCTTGAACCTCGGATAGCCAGCGCGCTGCGCGAAGAACGATCTGAAGGCCTTGTCGAGCCTCCTCAGGACGTCCTGACCGACCTGGGAGTGCAGGCCACCTAGCTCTGCGATTTCCTTGCGTTCCGATGTGAGTACTGCCGCCTGCATGTTGTATGACGTCGATCTCTTGTTTGATTCCCATCTCGCCTTTCTGTGCGCGAGCGCATCGTTCCAGAGATGTCTCGTCGCTTCGAGGGTGCAAAGCATCTTCCTCTCCTCCTTGCCCGTCGGATAGAGTCGGAAGCGGAGAGCTACGGGCACATCATACTGTCGTCTTACCATATTTAAGCCCCCACGCTCGCTTTCATCCCACGGCTGAAGCACGTGGGTTTTCTCGCTCGTATGTGATAGGCGGATCTAGTAGATCATCAGGTTCTTCTCTTCGAGAAGCACGTGGAGGTTGTTCACGGCCCTGAAACCTCGCTCTCCCTCTTCGCTCCCGTGCAGACCATCTTCCCCGAGCTGAATATCAGCGTCGCTGTCTTGGGGGTCTTCAGCCTGAAGACAAGGCCGGGGAACTGGTCCGGCCGAGCGGCTGGACTATATAATGGGTATAAAAGCACCGTCGTCGATTTCTGAGCGTGAACATTAAATCCGACAACGGCTGGGGGTTCGAGAGAGGAGAAAGGAAGTCCTTGTCAGACTCTCAAAGCCAATCCGGGATGCACGGAATCTCGTACAAGTCCTCTCCAAAGAGGCTATTGCTGTTAACGCTCGTGATGATCGGTTTCGCTGTCTTGACCTGGGGGGTCGCTCTGTTCGCCCGGGGAGGGACCATCGTCGCGAGCACGTCGACGTCCTTCGCCTGGGTCTTCATCCCCGCTTGGGTCACCCTCACCATCGCGACAGTGGTGATAAGCATGTGGTTCGCAAAGAGGCTCATGGAAGCGGAGAGGTCCCGCGACGCGGAGACAGCTCCCCAGGCCCCTGTAGCCCACTCCCACTAGACTCAGCCTTCGCGCCGGCGCCCTGTTCGGTTCCCTGTCTCTCTTGCCCTGGGGCAGGCCTAAGCTCAGAGAGGAACACGAAAATGAGTATCAGCCCTACGAGGGCGTAGTTCCACGGGTATGGGATTAGCATCGAGATCAATCCCAGGTACGGGACGGCGAGGACCACGACCCCCTTGACGCACTGCGGCGGTATAGGGGGCCACGAGTCGGGCTCGTCAGGTCGTGGATTGGTGACCCTGTCGTCTCCCTGCGTGATCAGCCCGCTGCCCGTTATCTCGACCACCCTGTGGACGACGGTGAGGCCCGAGGGGTTCGGGCAGTTCCCCTCGGGGGTCGGGTTTACGAAGACTATGACCTGACCGACATGGATGTCGCTGAACTTGACGCTCTGCGTGATGACCAGATCGCCGATCTGGAGCGTGGGCACCATGCTCTTGCTCACGACCACGTAGACCGGCGACGAGCCGAGAGCGCTCCCCACGACGAGCTGCGCCGCGACCACGATCACGACGACCACCAGGACGTAGGTGAGCCCCCTGCTGGCGTTCTTCGAGAGCTGCAAGAGATTCGCTGGGTCGCCTGTCTGAGATTGTTAAGGGTTGGGGCTCCATCCGCCTAACTCTTTAGAAGGGGTTCGGTGGCCGGCTTCGCGGATGAAGCTGCTTCCCCTGCTGGAGGCCGTCGTCGCGAACGTGTTCCTCATCGCGATCTTCGTGCTGATAACCGAGAACTACGGCCTGCGGATCGCCTACTTGCAGCACGAGGGTTTCGCGCCCGACATGGTCCGCTACCCTCTATTCTTCATCACCTCTGCGACCAACGGGACCACCCACATCCCCGGGATACTGAGCGTCGACTGGCAGCAGGTCGTCCTCCTGGTCCTCATCGTCGTCGATGGAGTCTATGCGTTGAGCATCCTCAAAGGCCCAAGACAGTCGACGTGGCCCGAGGCATAGGTCGAGCGCTGCCCTCCCTCAATGTCTCCTACAGTGCGCTATAGTGCCCAGAGAATGTCAAGTTAAAATAGCCGTTTTCCAAAAGGACGGGCAATGTTCAAGGCATCCGGAAGGACCAAGAAGGTACTGCCTATAGTTTTAGTCCTCCTCTTCCTGCTCAGCGCACTCCCGCTGGTGAAGATGGCTTACTCGGCGAGTGGTCCCGCAAAGCCCACTCTTAATTCCATTACTTTCATCGACTATGGTGGTAACGACGCATCTGGCGTGGCTGACTTGCAGGCCAACAAGATCGATGCTTACGACTTTGCCCTGACTCCGGCGGCAAGCACGGGACTACCGTCGAGCTACAGTCAGTACGTGGCGCCCGCCTCAATCTATGGTATCTACGTCAACCCGCAGAACACCACAGGAGGAGCGTGCCATTGTTACAATCCGTTTTACTACCAGTCGGTGAGGTTCGCCCTCAACTACGTGATCGATAGGAACTACTTTGGTCAGACTATCAACGGTGGCAACTTCATCCAGTGCGTGGCCGCCGTATGCGCAGAGCCAGACAGCTCCGTAGTGGCGGCGGGAGTAGCGCCTTTCTCTAACGTGACCCTGAACTTCGCGTACGCGAACCAGACCATCTATAACACGCTGACGAAGAACGGCGTAACCTACAGCCACACCGGCGGATACACGTGGGAAGGTAAGCCTGTCACGGTAAACCTGTTCATCAGGACTGACGACCCGATCAGGCAGGCCTTCATGCAGTATCTGCAGACCCAGCTCCAAAAATTGGGCTTCGCGACCAACCAGATAACGGGGACGCTCTCGACGGCGGAGAGTGTCGTGTTCGGCGGTGACCCCGCGAACGCGACATGGGACATCTACCCTGCGTCGAATTCCCAGATCTGGGGATACTTTGACAGCAACGCGCTGAACTTCTATTCAGCAGGCTACTACGACGACCTGCCGGCCTCCGACTCTTACGGTCCGAACTGGATCGGCGGATGGGACAACACTACCCAGGAGCAGGCATCGACCAACCTTTACAACAAGGCCGACACATACGCGATTCCCCTCCTCCAGTCGAACTTCAGCTCGCTCGCCCAGAGGAACGCTCTCTTGAGCAACCTGACCTATTACGGCGTCCTCGGAGCGACCTACATCACACTCGGGACGTCCTTGGCGCCATACGCGGCGTCTTCAGCCGTCTCCGGCGTGACGACGAACTTCCTTACCGACCCGTTCGGCAACTACCAGAACTACATCACAATGTCGACCTCAAGTTCTGACGCCTCAGGGACGGCGAACGCCCTGAAGATGGGCGTCCGGCACATCACGAACGGGGCGGTGAACCCGGTAGGCGGAGACAACGACGCATATTCTGACTCTATGCAGGCAGCGGGTCAGCTCCCGATCTTTGCCTACGGTCCGTCTACAGGATACCCCTACTCGACAGGGATGAAATTCACTGACAACGCGAACTCCTTCAGCGGCAATGTCCCCGTGCCTTCCAGCGCCATATGGTTCAACGGGAGCTCCGACAGCTGGGCGACAGTCGCCTCTGGCGCAATGGCACAGAACGACGTGACGGTCAACATGGCGCCCTACCTCAGCCACACGACTTGGGCTGACGGCCAGCCGGTCACGCTGGCCGACATGCTGTGGCAATACATCGAGATGCAGCGCGTGGTCACGAAGGGCAGTCCATTATACGACACTGGCCAGGAGCACGGTCTCTACTCGGTAGAGTCATCGCAGGTGGTAGGCTTCAAGGTGCTGAACTCGACATCGCTCGAGATCTACACCACCGGGACCTACTTCCCCGACGCCAACTTCGCTGCCTACGGAGTGATAGCCGACGTCCTCTCGCCTCTTGGCTTCTCGGGCCAGGTGGACGGCGCCGGGATGGAGCCTTGGCAGCTGTATGTCGCGATGAACCAGGTCGTCACAAGCGGGCAGGCTGCCTTCTCGACCGGGACGGCGACCACGAACAAGATCTCCTGGCTGAGCCTCTTGAACCCGACCGACGTCGCTAACGTGAAAGCGGCGCTCACAGCTGCTGGCTCGACGGTGCCGGTGGAGATCACACAGCTACAGTCGATGACCGGACAGAGCTGGGTGACCGCCTCGACCGCATCCGCTGGATACCAAGCGGCGATCAACTTCATCAACACGAACGGCGTGGGTGTCATGAGCGACGGGGCGTTCTACATCTCGCAGTACTCTGCGTCCTCCTCACCCGCCTACCTCGTCATGAAGCCGAACCCTGGCTTCAACGCGGGTAGCATCGGGAATCCCGACGTATGGGCCTCTCCTGTCGTCATCACAGCGCTGGCTACACCACCGCCAACCCTGACCGCAGGCGGCTCGTTCAACGTGACCGCGCTCCAGGCCCCCGACGGACAGCCGACGAAGTCCGTCCCGGCGAACAACGCGACGATCTTCGTCCAGTTGGTAGCAGGTGGAAAGGTCGTCTTCAGCAACTCGTACCTCACCGGATCCAACGGAGTGACGACGGTCAAGTTGCCGAACAGTCTGGCGGCAGCGCAATACACGCTCTCCGTCTTGGCGGACTCTCCGACCTCGAAGCTGATAAAGCCGTACGTGACCTCGATCACCATCACGGCGGGCTCGTCCACTTCCTCGAGTGGCTCGTCGACGAGCAGCTCGACAGGGAGCTCATCGACGACCAGCACGACATCCACGACAACGAGTAGCAGCAACACGACCCTATACATCGGAATCGGAGTGGTCGTACTCATCGTCATCGTGGCCGCGGGCTTCCTGTTCAGCCGGCGCCGAAAGGTCTAGAGGCCTCAAAGCGCAGCAGGGGACCAGGCCCAATAGAGCCGGTCCCATCCTACGATTTTCTGATCCACGCGCTCCCGCTCCATCGTATTTCTCCATGAGATACGATTAAATCCCGCCCAGGCCTTCAGAATCTTGGTTGACTTACAAGAGGTTCGTCCTCGTAAAGTCGATTTCATACGCCGCGGCCCTAGTCGCCACCGTGTCGATCCTCTACGTTGGGATCTACCCAGCGCTGCAGAAGGTGATCATTGACCAGGCCGCGAGCCTGGCACAGACCTATCAGCAGTCGCTCGTGAAGGCTTCCCACGGAAGCCTCAGCCAGGCTCAGGTGCAGGGGCTGGTGGCCTCGTACAAGGCCAACTTCCTCGGGCAGTTTGGGTTCAGCCAGCCGCTCCCAGTTAAGTTCGTCCTCCAGCTGTATCACCTGTTCACGTTCCAGTTTGGAAACTCTTTCTTCGAGCTCGCCCCCAACGGGTCAAACGTCGTCTCGAACATCATCGCGGCCTATCTACCGAACACCATCTTGCTCTTCACCACCGGGACGCTCCTGGTGGTCTTCGCAGGGAGCGTCATAGGGCTCTTCGCTGCCAAGTCGACCGGCGGCAAGCTTGACAGGTCGATCCCCTTCATCGCAGTGTTCCACTCGAGCCTCCCTATTTGGTGGGTAGGTTTCCTCTTCATAGCCTTCTTTGCGTACTCGCTCAACCTCTTCCCCTCGGGAGGGATAATATCTGTCCCTCCTCCGCCGGGGCTCTTGGGGCACTTCGGTGACTTTCTGGACCACCTTGCCCTCCCTCTTGCCGCTTTCTTCGTCGTCAATGTCGGCGGATTCGCGTACGTGATCCGGAGCCTCGTAGTCTCCACGATGGGCGAGGACTTTGTCCTCACCGCAAGGGCTCGGGGTATCTCGGAGAACAGGCTCCTCTTCGGGCACGTGCTTAGGACCGTCTCGCCCAGCATCGCTACGCAGGCTGTCCTCGCTGTCGCTGGGTCCTTCGGCGGCGCGATCACCGTCGAGGTCGTCTTCAGATGGCCCGGGCTCGGTCTCCTGACCTACGACTCGATACTCGTGAACGACCTGCCGGTCATCATAGCGTCTACGTTCGTTCTCACGATAATACTGCTGCTCGGGCTGTATCTCGGGGAGATGATGTATGGTCTCCTGGATCCGCGCATAAAGTCAGGGTGAGGCATTGGTTGAGTGGAAAGACCAGCTATCTCAGAGAGTTCTCAAAGTCCAGATCGGGCATGGCCGGCCTCGTCCTCCTTGTCATACTCATAGGCCTCTCCGTCTTCGCCCTCGTCTCCTATCCACCCAACATCTCAAGCACCTGGAACAATCCAAAGTCGTGGCAGGCCAACCCTGCGAAGGCCCCCCCGACCTGGGTCGCCTACCTTGGCGAGGACGTCTCTCCAACGATAGACCTCCCTAGCACGACTTGGACTAACGCCTCCCCGCAGGGGTCCTCGACCTACAACTACAGCGGGAGTTACACCTTCCAGTGGTCGTCGGCAAAGATTCCCACTGACCTACGGTTCGTCCCGCAGTTCTCGGGGTCGCTGCTCGAGGCCGAGGTCACCTGGGCCAAACCCGACGGCGTCCGAGCGGTCATCTACATATCGGATCCCTCGTCTGGGACCGGCTACGACGTCTCGGACCCGACCATCCTGCAGTGGGTGCAACAGTTCATCCAATCCCAGCAGGGCTATCCTCTCGCGACG
Organism: uncultured archaeon; assembly: GCA_963799775.1. Lineage (GTDB taxonomy): Archaea > Thermoproteota > Nitrososphaeria > Nitrososphaerales > Gagatemarchaeaceae > Gagatemarchaeum. The sequence goes on along the minus strand of CAWCYD010000003.1, from coordinate 834,408 downwards.
GTCTCGTCGCTGCAAGAGCTCAGGGCGTTGTTCAACCAAGACGGCCCTCAACTTCTGACCAACCCTGTACTACACGGGACCTACCACGTCAGGATCGACCTGGTCAGCAGCGCCCCTGTGACCGTCAACGCAAAGGCGACCACCGTGACGATAAACGGAGACTCTTTCGGCCTGATGGGGACGGACCTCTATGGCAGGCCGATCCAGCTTGGCATGCTCCTGGGCCTACCTTACGCCCTGGAGCTGGGCGCCGTGACCTCCGTGGTCGGGGTGCTCTTCGGCGTCGTCTTCGGAGGCATCTCAGGGTTCATAGGAGGAAGGAAGGATGGCGTCATGCAATGGGTGACACTCGTCTTCCTGGCCCTTCCGGCCCTTCCATTCATCGTCGCCCTCTCCTACAGCGTGTCCCTGTCTCTCCTTGTCGAGGCGCTCCTCATCGCGGCACTCTCTTGGCCGTTCTACGCCATCATCGCCCGGTCTGTGGCATTGTCGGTAAAGTCGCAGACCTACGTGGAGGCCGACAAGGCGATGGGCATCTCCTCCTTCCGCACGTTCTTCACGCACTTCATGCCCAGGCTCACGCCCGTCTCGATCGCGTACACGGTCCTCGGGATCCCTGCTGGGATCCTGCTCGCCCAGACGCTGGCGTTCCTAGGCATCGCCCCCGCGAACGTCGTCACATGGGGCGGGATCCTTGACGACGCGTTCATCCAGGAGGCAGCCTTATTCGGTTGGTGGTGGTGGGTGCTTTTCCCCGGACTCATGATAGTGGTCGTCGCCGTCCCGTTCGTCCTTGTGGGGTTCGCCCTGGACAGGATAGTTGCCCCGCGGGTCAATGCGAAATGAACACATCGAGGTCCGAGAAACCATCCTCTTAGAAGCCAAAGGCCTCAGCATCTACTTTCCGACCTCCCGGGGCGATGTCAAGGCCGTCGACAACGTCGACCTAAGCTTGGACGAGCACGAGATAGTCGGAATCGTCGGAGAGAGCGGCGCGGGGAAGAGCACCCTCGCCCTGGGCCTTCTCCGCCTCCTGACACCGCCAGGGAAGGTGGTCGCCGGCCAGGCTCTCTTCCAGGGGACGGACATCTTGAAGCTAGACGAGGACAAGTTCAGGCGAGAGTATCGGTGGAAGAAGATGGCCATGGTCTTCCAGGGGTCCATGAACGGCTTCACCCCGGTCTTCACGATAGGCTCGCAGATCAAGGAGGTCTTGAACCTCCACGGGAAGGAGGGGACGGACAAGGTGGTGCGCGAACAGCTAGAGCTCGTCGAGCTGGACGAGACGATCGCGAGGAGGTATCCTCACGAGCTCTCGGGAGGTCAGAAGCAGAGAGCGTTCATCGCGATGGCCCTCGCCCTAGAGCCCGAGGTGCTGGTCGCAGACGAGCCCACCACGGCGCTGGACGTGATCACTCAGGTCCACATCATGAACCTCCTGAAGGCGCTGAGGAAAGACCTGGGTATCTCGATCCTGCTCATCACCCACGACCTGGCCCTGATCTCCGAGGCGGTCGACAGGCTCTACGTGATGTACGCGGGCGGTGTCGTCGAGGAGGGGGCGTCGTCTGACTTCTTCGCCAAACCCAAGCATCCCTACAGCCAGGGCCTGCTCGGGATCGACCCCGACGCTCACCAGTAACGAGATCAAGGGCATCCCCGGGTTCCTTCCGGACTTGGCGAACCTCCCCCCGGGGTGCAGGTTCATGCCTCGATGTCCGTTCGCGATGGAGGTCTGCAAACAGATGCCCGAATTGAAGGGGGTAGGACGAGAGAGAGTTGCTTGCTGGCTATACTAGGGAGACAGTGCTGAAGATCGAGGACGCGAAAGTCTTCTTCACAAAGAAGAGGCTCCTCGAGGAGGCTAAAGTCGTCAAGGCGGTGGACGGCGTCTCTTTGGAGGTGGGGAAGGGCGAGATCGTCGCTCTCGTCGGTGAGAGCGGGTCGGGCAAGACCACTCTTGGCAGGACGGCGATCGGGCTCTCTGCGCTGTCCTCTGGCAAGATCACCCTCTTCGACGGCGGTCAGGAGATTGACGTGGGCAAGGCCAAGGGCAAACAATGGAAGCAGCTCCGCAGGCGGCTCCAGATGATCTTCCAAGACCCATTCTCCTCCATCGACCCCAACATGAGGGTGTACGACACCCTACGCATACCGCTCCAGTCTCAGGGAGTGAAGAAGGCGGAGGAGATCTCCCGTCTTATCCACGAGGTGTTCACGCGTGTCGGCCTTCCTGAGGAGCTCCTCACCCGCTACGTCTTCCAATTGTCTGGCGGCCAAAGACAGAGGATCGGAATAGCTAGGGCCTGATCTTCAATCCGGCGGTCGTCGTCGCAGACGAGCCCGTCTCTATGCTCGACGCCTCCCTCAAAGGCGACATCCTCCACATATTCGAGAGGGAGGCCAAGGAGAGAGGGACCGCGTTCCTCTTCATCACCCACGAGATGGCGGTCGCGAGGGTAGCGGCGAACCGCATCGCCGTCATGTACCTGGGCAAGATTGCGGAGATCGGCCCCGCGGCCAGGGTGATCGACAGGCCGTTGCACCCTTACACGCAGGCGCTCCTCCAGGCCTCTCCGACGATCGACCCGAGCCTCAAGGACGTCTCCAGGAAGATAAACGTCAAGGGCGATCTCGCCCTCTCGACAGAGCACCCGTCCGGCTGCAAGTTCCATCCGAGGTGCCCGTTCGTCATGGAGACGTGCAAGACGAACGAGCCCCAGCTCAAGGAGATCGAGCCTGGGCATTGGACCGCGTGCTGGCTCTACTAGAATACGTCGCCGAAGAACTCCAGCATGCCCCTCATGGCGACAATGGCGCCCGCGACAGCGAGCGCGAACGAGATCACGAGCACCCCGAGGATCTGGAGGTTTGAGCCTATGAGGTCGCTCGCCAGGGCCCCGAGCAGGAGGGCGACTCCCACCAGGAGCACGCGGACGGAGTGCCGCATGGGGGCTGAAATCCTCCCTCGGGCGTATATGGATTGCCTTTGGAAAGTTCCGTCAAGTTCTATGGACCTGGAACAAGTGTATGGGCGGTTAAGTAGTCAGCCAAATTATTGGCGCGTTGTCGCAGGTCCGTCGTAAGGAAATCAATCAGGCAAAGGTTAGCCGTAGAGCCGAACCCCAACCTCCTATCTCTGATGGAGAACTTCCGCCAGATGACCAACGACTGCATCCGAATCGGACTAGAATTCGAGCGGCAGAACAATGAAGGTAGGACTCCCTCGATGAAGAAGCTCTCGCTTCTTGCCTACAAAGAGCTCAGGGCCCGCCATGGTGGGTACTCCGGAATCACCCTTTGCGCGATATCCAAGGCAGCTGGCATACTAGCAGCCAGACGGAAATCGATGAGGAGAGGGTTTCGAACAAAGGATCCGTACGTCTCAAGACCCGTCCTCGTCTCGTGCTACGGGTTCAAGATGACAGATGGCTTCCTGCTCATACCAGTCGGCGAACGCCAATTCGAGAAGATATCTCTCAACGCGCACACGCTCGAGGCATTATCGCAAAAGCCGCGGGTGACCGTCCGCTCCTTCACATTGACAGGCGATTCTTTGTCACTGTGCGTGGCGAAGCAGACTGACAAGCAAGGGCATGAAATTGAAGTCAATGGGTTCGTCGGGGTCGACAGAAACCTGAGAAACATCACAGTCGGAGATGAAGAGCGGGTCATCCACTATGACATCTCAAAGGCAGTCGAGATAGCGCATAACACGAGGAGCATCGTCGGCTCCTTCAAGAGGAATGACGTGAGAATCAGAAAGAAGATCTTCGAGAAGTATGGTAAAAGGCGTAAGGAAAGGGTGAACCAAATTCTGCATCGCGTCTCAAAGGACATCGTCTCCAGGGCCAGTGAGAACCGTCAGGCGATCGTCTTCGAGGACATCAAAGACATCAGGAACCTCTATCGCAAGGGGAATGGGCAGGGACGGGAGTACAGAGGCAGGATGAACTCTGCTCCATGGGGCGAGTTGAAGAGGCAGGTCGAATACAAGGCTGCATGGGAGGATGGTAAGGTGCCAGTGATCACTCTTACCAAGAGTGAGACGCGAGGTACGACTATGGATTGTCCACGATGCGGGGAGAGACTCCAAGTGGCATCTAGAGAAGATGAGGAACACTACAGGCAGCTATGGTGTCAAAAGTGCGAGAGATGGACAGACAGGGATGTGGTTGCTGTCATGAACATCTCACGTAGGGGGCGGTTGAGGTTCGACCGTTCGCAAGGCGAGGCAGTTGAAGCGGTGAAGGGGAACCCGCTGAAAGAATGGAGCTCTCAACAAGAAGAGCCGGTAATCCTCAGAGTCGATGCCTCGAAGTTAGGTACGAATGGATTTGCGGAAATGCTTGTCCAGAGAACCTAACAGAACCGCTAGGGTTAAAATCGCGGTACAGCCCGGAGACTTGCATTGAGGCCTGAGGCATTCTCAAGCTCCCACGAGCCGAGGTCGAGAGGCCCGGGCGCTGTCCTGGCCGCGCTGCAGGAGATCAGGGCAGGGCGCGACGCCGAGGTGGTCTCGAGAGGCCTCACGTGGTCGGAGTTCGAGGACTTTTGCGCAGAAGCGATTAGCGCCGCCGGCTACTCTGTGAGGAGGAACGTCTTCCTCCGCAAGCCGCGCAGGCAACTGGACCTCCTGGCCGAGTCGCAGACGATGGGGCTGTCGGTGGACTGCAAGCACTGGAGGAGGGGCGTGGGCTACGCGACGCTGGAGAAGCTCGCGCTCGCCCAGGCCGAGAGGACCAGGCAGTACAAGCTGAGGCTCGACGCCACGGACAAGGCCCTCCTACCGATGCTCCTCACCATGGTGGACAACGGCGTGCGCGTTGTCGCTGGGGTCCCCGTCGTGCCGCTCTTCGTGCTCAAGGACTTCCTGGCAAACGTCACGCGTTTCGACGAAGGGCTGCTCTTCATCTGATCGCCACGCGCGTCCTTATAACCGGAGGGACGCTCGAAGGGCCGAGGCAATGATGTATCAGAGTTACGACAACTTTGTGAAGAGAAGGCATTTGACTGAGCCTCGCTCAAGCACCGTCGACCGAGCCATCCGCTGAGGACAGAGACCAAGGTTGCGGCTCCATCTCGCGAAGAAGGGTATCAGGGCGCTCGGGGTTGCTGAGAGCTTCCGTCCCTCCGCCGCGAAGTCGTCGCTCGCGGGGGTCGTGATGAGGGGCGACCTCGTCATCGACGGCTTTGTCCTCGGGTCTGCGACGGTCGGAGGAGAGGACGCGACGAGCTCCCTGCTTCGCATGTATCGGCGGCTCCGCCGCGCCGACATCAACCTGATCATCCTCTCCGGGTGCATAATCAGCCGATACAACGTCGTCGACGTCGACGAGATCGCGGAGCGGTCCCACATCCCGGTCGTCTGCCTCACGTACAAGGAATCCTCCGGGATCGAGCAGGCCATACGGCGGCACTTCAAGGACCCAGAGTCGCGCATCGAGAGATACCAGAGGCTCGGCGGGCGCACGCGCGTCACGCTGAACACGGGCCACATCGTCTACGTCCGGAACGCGGGCATCACTGAGGAGGAGTCGAAGGCCGTCCTTGACGCATTCACTTTGCAGGGAGGGGTTCCGGAGCCCGTCAGGGTCGCTGCTCTTCTAGCCAGGGCCGCGGCCCTCAGGCGGACTTGACGACCACTGTCCCTGTCATCCAGGCGTGGAAGTTGCACTTGTACAGATAAGTCCCGGGCTGCGAGAAGTTGAAGGTGAATGTGGCTCCCGCGCTCATTGGCCCAGAGTCGAAGACAGGCGAACCGCCCGTCATGTTGAGGGAGGTCACGGTGTGCGGAACAGAGTCGTTGTTGGTCCAAGTGACGGTGCTGTTGACACCAAGCACGACCGTGATCTTGTCCGGGGCGTATCCTGGGGCCCCCGCCGGTAGCCCAGACCCGCTCGGGATGGAGACCGATACGCCCTGCGTCGCGGCGCTGCTGCTCGGCGCGCCGCTTGAGGTGCTGGTAGAGGCGCTCGCGGTCGTGGTCGAGGGGTTGGGCGGAGGGACGGTCCTGCCGTTGTTCCCTGCGACCACCGTTATCGTCCCGACCATCGTCGTCGGATGGATCTGGCAGTAGTATGCATACGTGCCGGGCGTCGTTATCGTGAATATCTTCGAATACGCGCCATATGCCATGATCCCGGTGTCGAAGGTGCAGGCAGTCGTGGTAGTCTTGCAGTCGTCGGCCGTCAACGTGTGAGAGACTCCGCCCGACTGGGAGTCGTTGTTGTATACCTGGAACGTGTTGTTGACCCCGATCACCAACTTTGCAGAGTCAGGCGCAAACGCGGTCGTGGTGAGGGACGCTGCCCCGGTGAGCATCTGGATGGTGATGCACGCAGGTGGCGCACAAGTCGCAACCGTCGTGCTCGTGGTGCTGGTGCTGCAGGTCGAAGGGCTGCAGTAGACGAACTGATAGTATCCAAGAGAGGTGACGGCGATGACAATCAACACGGCGACTGCGACTGCTACGCCGATAGAACCCTTCGGCTGGCTCATTACGTGTGGCGCTAGTCGCGAATTTAGGGGTAATAAGATTTGTTCCGTTAACTCCTCGTCGGCGTTTGGGATGAGTCAACTTCCACCCTGATATGCAGTCTTCTTCAGTTTCTCATGGTTGGTCTTCTTCTCGCATCTACGACAGAATCGGATGGCCCCCAAAGCGCGTTTCCCTTTAGGACGTGGGAGAACGTATCTAGGCGCCCACGCGCGAGTCACGAACTGAAGATTCAGTTATCGCGCCGTCGACAGATGTAAGCTTAAAAACGGCGTAAAGGTGTGGTTGAACTCGGCAGCCATATTGCAGACGACGCATAGAGTTGCTGTCTGTGAGGAGTGCACAGCGGCTGGCCGGCAGACGCCGCTAGCGCTTTGCGCGGAAATGGAGAACTAGAGATGTCCGAGAAACTCACGAACAGCTCTGCGCCTCCCGCGCCGCCGGCGCCCCCTCGCCCAGCGGCTCCGCCCGCAAAGTCAAGGCGAAGGTTCCTGACGCTATTCGCGGTCATCGGCGGCCTGTTAGCGCTCGCCCCTTGGGTCCCGTTCGGCACCTTCCTCTCCGCGTCCTCGAGCGGCAGCACCACGGCGACCAAGAGCGAGACGATAGTCCTAGACAACAACTCGTCGAACGGCAACGCGGCAGGGAAGACGGTCAACGTCAACAACGTCGCGCTCTTCCCACCAAACAGCACATGGACGATGACGTATCCTTCCTCGGGCGACCCAAACACCGACGGTCAGAACCCGAACACCTTCGTAAAGTTCGCGCTCATCAGGCTCCCGAAGGAGCTGGGAGGGGACCAGACCAACGCAAGCGCCTTCGTCGCATTCAGCAAGGTCTGCGTCCACCTCTGGTGCAGTCCCAACTACAACGCTACCCAGTCCACTGACTCTGGCGAGAACGGCTACACGGCAGGCCAACCCACGCACGAGCTGTACGAGTGTCCTTGTCACGGCAGCGGTTATTCTGTGGGGCTCGGCCAGAACGGGGCCGGGAACGAGCCTGTCGGGAAGGCGCTCATCGGGCCTGCAGCGCAGCAGCCCCCTCCGACGAACGCGATCCCACTGCTCACCCTCGCGACGGACTCGGCGGGCAACCTGCAAGTGGTGCCCCCGCTCTGGGACGTCGACCACAACGGCGTGGTCGGCTACGGCCGGAACCTGGGGAGCGGCGCGTTCACAGGCGGGTACGACCCAAAGTAGGAGAAGGTGAGTTTCGAGATTGTCATCCGACGATAGCAAGCCCGACGAGAAGAAGAAGGTCCATCCCGGCCCCTCCTCGTCCTGGCTCGGTGCCCGCCGCTGGATCTCAGGCGACCGCACCTCCCGCGGCACCGCCTCCGCCTATTCCCCCGGGCACGACGAGCACGCTTCCTCCTGCACCACGGCCAGGAGTCCCGATGGCACCCACGCCCCCCAGGCCTGCGGGCGCGGCACCGATGCCGCCCATGGCCGCTCCGCGCCCCCCGATGGCTCCCTCTGCCGCGCCGAAGCCCCCTCCGCCGCCCCCCAACATGATAGAGAAGCTCTGGAACTACATAGTCGACCGTTTCGAGAGGACGGTCTTCTTGGGCCTGAAATTCACCTTCCCCAAGAAGTTCGTCAGCCCTCTGGGCTTCCTGGGAGTGTTGACCGGCATGGTCTTCCTGCTCCTCGGCATCACGGGCGGCCTCCTAATGATCTACTACGAGCCGACCCTGCCGGGTTGCGGCATCTTCTCCTGCGCCTTCACGAGCGTCTCTAACATCACCAACAACGTGCCGTTCGGTTGGTTCATCAGAGACATACACTACACCGCATCCAACGCGATGGTGCTGCTCGCAGCGCTCCACCTCTACTACCAGTACTTCAGCGGCAGGTTCAAGATCAGGAACGAGGTGATCTGGGTCACAGGCGTCCTCTTCGGGCTCATCACGGTCCTCGAGGCCTTCACCGGCTACGACATCATCTTCAACCAGAGGGCGGGACTCGCGATCGAGATAGGCGCGTCGCTCGCCAACTCATCTCCGTCTATAGGCCCTGTAACAGGCTCGATGATACGCCTCGCCACCTTCGGCGCCGGCTTCAACGACTTCATCCTCCGACTCTTCGCGGCCCACGTCTTCATACTTCCGATGGTGATGATACTGCTCACCTTCTTCCACTTCCCGCGCTACCTTGTCTTCGACCTCCCCATCGTCGCCTCAGTGATGGGCGGGATCTTCATAATCGCGGCACTGTTCCCGGTCCAGCTTGGGACCGCCTATAGCCCGGCAAACGGCCAGTTGACGATCCCAGAGTGGTACCTGACCAGCCTCTACGCCCTGCTGCGGACCGAACTTGACAAGTTCACGATGGCGGGACTGGTCCCGGTGTTATGGCTACTGATGTTCGCCGTCGTGCCTTTCGTCGACACTTCGAAGAAGTTGAGCTGGAAGGAGCGGCCGTTCTTCGCCGCGCTCGGCATCACGAGCATCGGCGAGGTCCATCGTGACCACGAGCTGGGGGGCGTACGTCAACCCCAACACTTCGCTGAGCACGCTTCAGAGGCTGTATGTGAACCCGACCGTCTACTTCGGCTCGATGCTGATCCTCGCCGTGACCTGCTTCGCCCTGACTTACTCCGTGATCAACTTCATGAACGCGAAGGAGAGGGTGAGGAGGGCGCTCCAGCCAAGCAACCTGTCGTTCCTCTCAAGGGAGTGGCTCGTGGGGATAATCTTCCTCCTGATAGCCGTCCAGGTGATAATGAACCTCTTCGCAGTGCAGGCCGTCGCAGACGGGTTCAACGCGATAGCGCTCTTCGAGCTCGGTGTGATCTTCATCACCTTCTCGGTGATAGTCCACCTCTACAGATACAGCCAGCAGCTAGCTTTCTAGACCGTTAGCTCAGCGACGAGCTCGACGTAGCGCGGCCCGATCAGACGGACCTTCCTCATCGACCTGACCGACGCCTCCGGGGCCGTGGTCTCTATCTCCGCCCTGAGGTTCTTCTCCGCCTCAGGCACGTCTTCTCCCGTCATGTGCCTGTAGTAGTGTATCACCCCGCCCGGCGCAACAAGTGAGAGGGCAGCGGGAAGGAAGAGGTTCGACTGGGAGGGATGGGGCATCAGGATCCTGTCGAAGGGAGATCCCCCTTCCAGCGTCTGAGGGAGCGACATCGCGTCGCCCTCGATCATGGTGACCCGTTCCTCCACCTTGTTCAGCCTGTTGTTCTCGACGTGGTAACGGAAAGCTGCCGAGTTCAGCTCGCAGCTCCAGACCCTGGTCTTCTTTGCTATCAGCACGGAGTACGGCCCTACGCCGGCGAACATGTTGAGCACTCTCTCGCCATTGGTAACGCTCTGCGCAATGCGGAGCCTCTCCGTCGACAGCCGAGGCGAGAAGTAGCAAGTCTCGACGTCGAGTCGGAGCCTTATCCCGTTCTCCTTGTGCAGCGTCGTGGTCCGCTTCTCCCCTCCGAGGTGGCGGAGCTTCCTGAGGCGGAAGTCCCCCTCGATGCCGCCCTCCTGTCCGTAGACGCACTTCACGTGCTTCATCTCCTTGAGGATGGCCGCAGATATCTCCGCGTCCGTAGCGTTGGACTCCGGCCGGAGCTTGACGATCGCGATGTCGCCGATCACGTCTATCCCGCTCTCGATGGAGGCTGGGAGCTCGTCTTGTCTCGAGAGCTTCATCCTCAAGCCTCCGCCTCCTCTTCCTCCCCCTCGGGCTGCCCCTGCCTCGCGGCGTAGTAGTATTGGCCCGTCTCCTTCTGCTCTCTGTCCCTCTTGCTGTCGGGCTTGTTCACCCTGGGCCTGCGGCTCTTGATGTCGCGGCGGTAGGTGAGACCGATCTCGCTGAGGAACGTGTTCATCCCCTCCTCCTTGCCCAGCGGCGACGTCGCCGAGCCCTTCCTGCCTGGGTCGCCGGTGAAGACGATCATCCTGTCCGAGATCAGGTCCAGGAGCTGGATGTCGTGGTCGATGATCACGGCGGTCTTTCCCCTCGCCTTCACCAGCCTCCCCATCGCCTTGGCTATCACGAACCTGTCCTCCACGTCCACGAAGGCCGACGGCTCGTCCAGCGCGTACATGTCTGCCTCGGCGGCGAAGGTCGAGATTATCGCTAGCTTCTGCAGCTCACCGCCGCTGAGGTCGGAGACCTCCCGGGCGAAGAGCTTCTCTATCCTCAAGGGCCCGGCGAGGTATGTCTGGAGGTTGGTGTCGTCGAAACCTTTCCCCACCTTCTCGTTGATGAACTCCTGGACGGTCCCCGGGTAGTCGGCCTTGAGATACTGCGGCTTCAAGGCGATCCTCACGCCCAGGCTCACCCCGCCAGAGTCGGGCTTCTCCTCCCCCGCGAGCACCTTCAGGAAGGTCGTCTTGCCGAGCGCGTTCGCGCCTATCACGCCGAAGATGGTCCCGGCCGTCATCTCTCCCGCCTTGACGTCCAGTTCGAACCCCGGGAACGACTTTCTCAGCTCGCCATATCTGGCGACAACCTCCTCCGACTGCTGGGCCTCGACGCTCGTGGTGACATCGAAGGTTACGCTCTTGTCCCTGAACCTGGTGTTCTCGTTGGGCAGGAACCCCTCCAGGAGCGCGTTGATGCCGCTTCTCGAAGGGTAGAGCGAGGAGACGATCCCGTAGACGCCGGGTTCCCCGTGGAGTATCTGGACGTAGTCGCTTGCGTAGTCAAGGAAGGTGATGTCGTGCTCGACGAGGACCACGTACTTGTTCCTCTCGGCGATCGAGCGGATGAGCTTCGAGACCGCGAGCCTCTGGTATACGTCGTTGAAGGAAGAGGGCTCGTCGAAGAGATACATGTCCGCGTCCTTCAAGGCCGCTACCGCTATCGCGACCCTCTGGAGCTCGCCTCCGCTCAATTCTCCGACGTTCTTCTCCAGGGCTTCGTGGAGGCCGAGCGCCTCTACGACTCTCTCCTTGTCACCCGTCTCGTCCATCTTCGTGAGCAACGAGGAGACGTCCTTCTTCCAGACCTCAGGCAGCTTGTAGACGGCCTGTGGCTTGAGGGAGATCTTGACCTCTCCTCTCGCGACCTTCTCGAAGTGCTCCTTGAGCTCCTTCCCGCTCAGATACTTTAGCAGCAGGCCACAGCTCGCGGGGTGCTCGTAGTCACCGAGATTGGGGACCAGCTGCCCAGAGAGGATCTGGAGGGCCGTGGACTTGCCTGTCCCGTTCCTCCCGACGAGCCCGACGACCTGCCCCCTTCGGGGGGTGGGGAGGCGATAGAGCCTGAAAGTGTTGATGCCGTACTGGTGGATCTTCTCCTCCTGGAGCTCCTCGCTCAGGTTGAGTATAGTGATCGCGTCGAAAGGACAGACCTTGACGCAGATGCCGCACCCGATGCAGAGCTGTTCGGAGATGACCGCGAGCTTCTCCTCCCCGAGGATGATGCACTCGTCCCCGTTGATGTTCACCGGGCAGTTCTTGATGCACTCTAGGCCGCACTTGTCGGAGTGACAAAGATTGTCGTCTAGCCCAGCTACCCTGTGAACCATTGCCGAGAGTCGCCCTTCGCGCTATGGGGTCTCTTTCAACCTTTTAGCGATCGGACAGAAGGTGTGTATCTTGGGGTCAGTCCCAAGCCCCAGGCTGTCGTAGGAGTACTTCTTCCTGGCCTCCCTCCACACGGCCTCCTCCGAAGGCTCGCCGTTGAGGTGCATCATCTCGTGCTCCTCTATTATCGGGCGGAGCCTGCAGGTCGAGCACATCTGCTTCACGAACGCGACGCCTTGTCCGCTCGAGTTGTATAGGATCACAAGGGAGGTCACTCCCATGAGCCAGACGATGCCGACACCCGCGAAGATCCCAAACGCCTTGTCCATCAGATAGGAGAGCGCGATGGTCCCAGCAAGGAGCGCGCTACCGAGGAGCTTCCCCTCCGCCCCTCTGGGAAACGAGAACCCTATCGCCTTCCTTGGGAGGGAGGAGACGAACAGAGGAGGCAGCAACAACCTGACCGCCTTGGAAAGCGGCACCACGACTATCCCATTGAGCGAACCCATGGGCAAGCCTGTCCCGAACGACTCGGCGACAGGTGAAGGTGCTGGTTCTTTCTGATTGGCGCCGGCGTCTCCTCTTCCGACAACGCCTTCCGATTTCTTCATTGGGAAGCGTCTACGAGTTCGCGTGTGCTGGATTACTATTTATGCTTCTGGTCTGTCCCTGCTTCGGCTCATGGGCGCTGAAATAGTGGCACCATCTGTGATGATGTGCGAGCCTTCAAGGCAGTCAAGCAAAACTACGTCCCGACCTCGAGTATGCTCGCTCTTCTCGAGGACTTTCGCCGAATGGTTAACGAGTGCATCCGGGAAGCACTGAAGTTCGAGACCGAGAGTGGTCTAGCGGCTTCCAGGAAGAGGCTGTCGTTCCTTTGCTACCCTCGTCTGAGTAGGTATATGTTCTATTCGCAGTATCGGCTGACTGCGATAACAAAAGCCTCAGGAATACTCTCGGCTCGACGAAAATCGATCAAGAGAGGAATGCGAACCAAGATTCCTTACGTATCAAAGCCATTCATCATCTCGTGTTACAGCTTGAAGATTCAGGACGGCAAGCTCAGAGTTCCGCTGGCGGCAGGGCGTTCTGAGTATATTCCTCTGAGCCCCCATACTCAGAACATCATATTATCAGACCCAACCGTGAAGATTAGATCCTTCACGTTGACGCTAACGTCTGTTTCTATCTCCTACTCGAAAGAGGTCAAGACAAATTCAGGCATCACTGATTTCGTGGGAATTGACAGAAATGTTCGCAACGTTACTGCTGGAAATAGTAAGAAGGTAACCTACTTCGACGTCACAAGAGCTGTTGAGATCGCCGAGACGACCCGAAATATCGTGGCATCATTTAAGCGGAATGACTCGAGAATTCGACGACAAATTGCATCAAAATATGGCAAGAGACAGACTCAGAGAATAAGGCAAATCATTCATGCAGTCACGAAGGAGATCGTAGTCGATGCCAAGGCAAACCACGAAGCCATAGTCTTCGAAGAAATCAGTGGCATTCGCAGCCTCTATCGTAAAGGAAACGGCCAAGGAAAGAAGTTCAGAGCAAGAATGAATTCATGGCCCTTCCGCGAAGTGAAGAGGCAAGTAGAGTACAAGGCAGCATGGGAAGAGGTTCCCGTAGTCACGCTATCAAAGAGAGAAACGAGGCGCACTACAATGGATTGTCCTCGATGCGGGGAGAGACTCCAAGAGGCCGTCCGAGACGATCTTGAGCACTATCGCCAGTTGTGGTGCCCGACATGCAGAAGATGGTGGGAACGGGATACAGTCGCTGTTCTCAACATCTCCAGAAGAGGGCGGTTGAGGTTCGACAGTTCGCAACAGAAAGAAGGCGAGGCAAGAGAAGCAATGAAGGGGACAGCGGAATACGTAGGAGAGCCGCTAATCCTCAGAGTCGATGCCTCGAAACTGCATCACGCCGGACGTTCGATGCAGTAGAACCTTTATGCCTGCTATCGACGGTCTCGGCCATCTCCTTCAGCCTCGAAGTCACCCTCGTCTCGAACTTCCTTATCTCCGGAGTCGACTTTGCTGTGAAATCCAGGTTGAGCGGTGAGACGGAGATCACCCCTTCCTTGTGGATCGCGTAAGCGTCGGAGTTCTTCTTGAAGTGGGGCATCCTCGAGCCCCAGAGCCAGTAGTAGGGCCTGCCCCGCGGGTCATCCCTCTCAAGGACGGAGTCCCTCCACTTCCTCCCCTCGAGCGACGTGATCTTGATCCTCGTGTCCCAGCTCGTCTTCCACGGGAAGTTCACGTTCAGCATTTCCGCCCCTCTGGGCATCCCGTGCTCCAAGACCTCCCTGGTCATCTCCGCGGCGATCCGCGCGGGGATGGCGAACCCCGGTTAATTCCTGCCATGTATGACGTTCCTCCCAGCAGGGATCTCGAGTGAGAAGGCGATGGCTGGTATCCCGAGCAGCGCCGCCGAGAGCGCCGCCGCCACGGTCCCCGAGGCGAAGATGTCCTGGATGGTGAGGTTCTCCCCCTTGTTGATCCCGGAGACTACGGCGTCTGGCCTCCTCGGAAGGAGGTTGTGTATCCCTATCATGGTCGAATCGGCCGGGCTTCCCGAGATCGCGTAGCAGACCCTCCTCCCCACGTGCACCTTCGTGATGCGCAGAGGCCTGTGAAAGGTTAGGCTCATACCGGCTGCGCTCTTCTCGCCGTCGGGCGCTATGATCATGACGCTGCCGAGGGCCGAGACCGCGTCGGCGAGGGCGATGATACCGGGGCTGGTCACGCCGTCGTCGTTCGTGACCATGATGAGAACGTCCTCGTCCAAAGTGTTCGAGACCACTTCCCAAGAAGAGATAAGCTCTATGCCGCAGGAGCCGCGGAGCGACCGAACGAACCGACAGAACTAAGATTCGCTAATGCCTTAAAACTTAGGCACAAGGCTAATAAGGGATACAGAGGCAATAGCGTTGTCCGAACGTGATCGAGGCATGAGTCAGCAGCAAGTCCAACTGAAGGTGTTGGAGGCGTACACCAGAGACGTAGGTCGAGGAGTCGCAAGGATCGACTACGACGCGATGGACGCTCTGGATGCCTCGACGGGCGACGTCATCGAGATAAAGGGCAAGAGGCGCACGGTCGCGAAATGCCTCCCGCTCTATCCGTCAGACGAAGGGAGGGGCATCGTAAGGATTGACGGGCTCATCCGAAACAACGCCGGCGTCGCCATCGGAGACATGGTGATAGTCCGCAAGGTCAAGGCACCGCCAGCGGAGAAGGTTGTGGTCGCTCCCCTGGAGGCGGTCCCGCCGATCGACGAGAGATACCTCGCAGACACACTGGAGAGCGTCCCTGTCACCAAGGGCGACAACGTGATGATTCCTTACTTTGGAGGGAGGCTGACCTTCCAGGTCATGGCCGTGAGCCCGGTGGCGGAGGCAGCCCTCATCACCCAGAGGACCGTCTTCGTCATCTCTGAAAAGGGCGAGGCGCTCCGCGGCGTCCCGCAGGTCACCTACGAGGACATCGGCGGCCTCAAGGACGAGATCCAAAAGGTCCGGGAGATGATAGAGCTCCCTCTGCGCCACCCCGAGATCTTCGAGAAGCTCGGTGTGGAGGCTCCAAAGGGAGTGCTCCTGTACGGGCCTCCAGGGACTGGCAAGACGCTGCTAGCAAAGGCGGTCGCGACGGAGAGCAACGCGCACTTCATCCCCATCTCAGGCCCGGAGATCATGAGCAAGTTCTACGGAGAGTCAGAGGCCCGGCTGAGGGAGATATTCAAGGAAGCCAAGGAGAAGGCCCCGACCATCATATTCATCGACGAGATCGACTCCATCGCCCCGAAGAGGGAGGAGGTGACGGGCGAGGTCGAGCGCAGAGTGGTAAGCCAGTTGCTGTCCCTGATGGACGGCCTGGAAGCCAGGGGCAAGGTCATCGTCATCGCCGCGACGAACAGACCCAACGCTATCGACCCGGCGCTAAGGAGACCCGGACGATTCGACCGCGAGATCGAGATCAAGGTCCCAGACAAGAAGGGACGATACGAGATCCTCCAGATCCACACAAGGCACATGCCGCTCACGCCTGACGTCGACCTCGAGAAGCTCGCCGCAGTGACCCACGGGTTCGTCGGTGCCGACGCGGAGTACCTCTGCAAAGAGGCTGCGATGAAGACGCTGCGCAGGATGCTGCCCGAGCTCAAGCTGGAGGAGGAGAGGCTGAGCCCGGAGATACTCGACAAGCTCATCGTCACGATGGCGGACTTCGAAGGCGCCCTCAAGGACGTGATGCCCTCCGCGATGCGCGAGGTCTACCTGGAGACGCCCGACGTAAAGTGGGCCGACCTGGGAGGCTTGGACGGCGTCAAGAGGGAGCTGCAAGAGGCCGTGGAATGGCCGCTAAAGTTCGCAGACCTCTACGCGGCGATAGGCTACAACATGCCGAAGGGCATCCTCCTCTATGGCTCGTCGGGCACCGGCAAGACGATGCTCGCAAAGGCAGTAGCGACCGAGAGCGAGGCCAACTTCATCAGCGTCAGGGGCCCAGAGCTGCTCAGCAAGTGGGTCGGAGAGTCGGAGCGCGGAGTGAGGGAGGTCTTCCGCAGGGCACGTCAGGCCGCACCTTGCATCATATTCTTCGACGAGATCGACGCCCTGGCGCCGACGCGAGGGATGGGAGGGGACAGCATGGTCACCGAGAGGGTGGTGAGTCAGCTGCTCACCGAGCTCGACGGGATCCAGCAGCTGAACGGCGTCGTGGTCCTCGCCGCGACGAACAGGATAGACATGGTGGACCCCGCGCTCGTGAGGCCAGGCAGGTTCGACAAGGTGATCCCGATACCGATGCCCGACAAGGAATCGAGAGAGCAGATACTCAAGATAAACATGGAGGGCAAGCAGATCACAGATGCCGTCAGGAAGGACCTAAAGCCCCTGGTCGACATGACCGAAGGCTTCAGCGGCGCCGACGTCGCGGCCCTTGTCAACACGGCCGTCTCGATGGTGCTCCAAGAGTACGTGGCCAAATATCCAAGGCCTGACGACGCCAAGAAGCACCTCGAAGAGGCGGTTGTGACCTTCGACCACTTCAAGGACGCCGTCAAGAAGGTGCGCTCCTCGCGCGAGAGCAAGCCGATGGAGAAGGTAGCGGTCCCCTACTACCGATAAGAGACCGCAGCCATCTTTTTAATCGGTGGAGCGTCTGGTCCGTCCAGTGTCGTCGCAGGAGACCAAGGTCATCGGACGGGGCACGTGGCTCGACAGGGTAGCAAGCGAGCTCCTGGAGCGCGAGAAGGCCCTTGGCAGGGACACTTCGCTCCTACGCGTCGAGAGCGGCCTCGGCGCCTCCGGGATACCGCACATCGGGAGCGTCGGCGACGCGATAAGGAGCTACGGCATCAAGCTCGCGCTCGAGACCCAAGGCTACAGGTCGGAGCTGATCGCCTACTCCGACGACCTCGACGGCCTGAGGAAGTCCCGGCCGGATTCCCTGAATGGCTCAAGGACTACATCGCACACCCAGTCACGCGCATCCCCGACCCGTTCGGCTGCCACAAGTCCTTCGGCGCCCACACGGGGGGGCTCCTAAGGGCCGCGCTGGACGACCTGGGCATACCTTACACTTTCAAGAGCGGGGCGGAGGTCTACAAGAGCGGGCTCCTCAACCCTCAGATCACGAAGATACTCGACAACGCCCAGCTCGTGGGGAAGATGATCAAGGAGCTGACGGGGCAGGAGAAGTACCTCACGGTCCTGCCTTACACCCCGATATGCCAGAACTGCGGCAGGCTGTACACGACCGTGGTCTCCTCGTATGACCCGGTCGCGCAGACGGTCCACTACAAGTGCGCGAGCGCCGAGCTTGGTGAGAAGGTGATAGCGGGCTGCGGGCACGAGGGCGACAGGAAGGTGACGGAGGGAGAGGGGAAGCTGATATGGAAGAGCGAGTTCGCGGCGAGGTGGGGCGCGCTGGACATCCGATTCGAGGCCTACGGCAAGGACATCGCAGAGTCAGTCAAGATAAACGACTGGATAAGCGAGAACATCCTCGGACATCCGCCCCCCTATCACGCAAGGTACGAGATGTTCCAGGACAAGAGTGGCAGGAAGGTGAGCAAGTCGGTCGGGAACGTCATCACGATCCACGACTGGCTCACGTACGCGTCTCCAGAGAGCGTCAGGCTCCTCATGTTCAAGCGCATCGTCGGGGCGAGGAGCATCTCGGTGGACGACGTCCCCGTCTACATGGACGAGTTCGACGAGCTCGAGGACTACTACTTCTCCAAGAAGAGGACCCCAATGCATTGAAGGACGCGCGGCTCCGGGGGCTCTACGAATACACCAATCTCCTCAAGGTCCCCGCCAAGCCGGGCATCCACGTTCCCTACAGGCTCCTCGCGCAGCTGGCCTCGACCGCGCCGGAAGGCTCGCTCGTCGAGTACGTCTCCAAGCGACTGACAAACTATGGGATGATCAAGGAAGCCCCGGGCCCTGACCTCGTCAAGAGGATGGGGTGGGCAGCTGCATGGGCCAAGAGGGAGGGAGCGGCATCGCTTCTTCAGGAACAGGAGCTCCCAGAGCTATCCGAGAAGCAAAGAAAGTCGATAGAAGAGTTCGCGGCAGCCCTCGCCAAGGTGCACACTGCCGACGACGTGCAGACCGCGGCTTTCGGCGCGATGAGGGCTAGCGGCCTCCAGGCTGGCGAGTTCTTCCCCGCGGTATACGGCATCTTGCTCGGCGCGCAGAAGGGTCCGAGGCTAGGTCCCTATGTCTTGGATGCGGGGATCGCCAATGTCGCCAACAGGCTACAAGAAGCGACTTCGGCATCTGGAAAACATAACTAGTGTCATATCTCGACAGGGCTTGGGGCCCGTAGCCTAGTACGGATCAGGGCATCAAACCATGCTGGGTGTGTCAGCCTGCGAAGCTGGGGGTCGCCGGTTCAAATCCGGCCGGGCCCGCTTTTTTGTAGCCGGTGAGTGTTGAAACTTGACGGTGGCCGTGAAATACTCGGCAGCGATAGATTATTGTGCACAGCCGAGCAGATTTTCTTCCACTTCTCACACCGAGAAGAGCGTCCTTGCACGGAATGCTATGCGCTGATGGAACTGTGTGCTGCAGCCGATACCGAAAGCGAAATCCCAAATGGACCTATCTTCTCCAACTTGCGGAGCCAAACGCATCTATTCGCAAGTTGTTCGCTGATCATGTCCGACTCGAATATGGCGTCATAGCTCGCGATAGGCCAACCGAAGGAGTGATTAGGGCCTATGGGAAAGCAATGGCAATTGACATCATGCGATATGGGCCATTCGGTCGACGCAATTGGGTCGTTCCTTTCGCCTCGCTCAATATTCTGACAGCGGCGAGGTGGCTTCGATCATTTTTCGATGGGGATGGTGACGTATATCTCTCGCCGATCATATCGAAATGCAAGGTTCGGGCAAAATCGACTAACCAGCTTGGCCTGAAGAGCGTAGCGACGCTTCTTTGGGACTCCTTCGGAATTCGAAGCGCAATCTACTCTCGTGAAAAACCAACCAGAAGAAACTGGTCGCAAGCTTACGAGCTTGACATATTCAACAGAAGAAATCTTGGCTTATACGCTCGAAGAATCGGCTTCAATCATCCCGAGAAACGTAGAAAGCTCGTGCAGCTAGCAGAGTTGCTCTAGCAAGTGTGGCCGAACGCGAGGACGTGCTGGAGATCGAGAGTTCAAATCTCTCCGGGCCCGCCAATTTTGCTTCATTGGCTAACCTGGTGAGTCAATAAATAGGCCTCAGCGCCCTGTTTCGACCGCTTTGGAGCTAGCGTGTTGCGGAGAAGCATGCACCGTAGAGTCGGACTGCGTCGAGCTCACCGAGAGAGAATCGCAAGTGTGCCGCGTGATATGCAACTCGACGACACCCGTCACCTTCGGGCAGGTCCGCGATGCGACCAACCTTCACCAGGAGATCGTCTCGAGGGTGGTCCGGAGGCTGGTCATCCACGGCCTCGTCGTCAAGACAGACGGCAAGTACAAGGGAGAATGCAGTCAGTAATCTCGCCTACTCGAATCCAGAAGATCTGGCCGATGAGTTGTTGCTCTTGCGTAACGAAGCTCCTATGACGCGCACAATGATTTTGACGAGGGCCCTGGGTCTCTCGACGCTCACCTCGGTCGGGCGTCGGAAGGAGCTCCTCTCCGAGATGGTAGGGACGTTCACCCTCGTCTTCGTAGGGTGCGCCTCTGTCATCATCGCCTCTCTCTTGTCCCTCCCGGCCATTCTCGGCCTTGTCTTCGTCTCGGCCGTGTTCGGTCTCACCGTCGCGGCGATGATCCTGGCCTTTGGCCGGTCTTCCGGCGCGCACATCAACCCCGCCATCACGATCGCGAGCAGCTTCTCTGGGTCGGCCAAGAAGGAGCTCGTCGCCCCTTACCTTGTCTTCCAGCTTGTCGGAGGCCTAGCAGCGGGCCTGGTCCTCAAGACGGCGCTCGGGACCGTGGCAGCCTCCAGCTTCCTCGGTTCGACGCGTCTGGCACCCGGGGTCAGCCCGGTCGCAGGTGTGGCCATCGAGATGGTAGGGACATTTCCTCTTGGCGTGCGCCGCCCTCACAGCCTCGGCACATTTGGAGCGGCCGGTCGCGCAGGCGGCGCTCGTCGGTTCGACGCTCTTCGTCCTGATCATGCTCATAGGTCCGTGTGACCGGCGCATCGTTCAACCCGGCCAGGAGCCTGGGGCCTTCGCTATTCTCGGGCTACTACGCGAACCTGATGGTCTACATCGTAGGGCCGCTTCTGGGCGCGATGGTGGCCGGCCTCACCTTCAGGTTCCTGAGGAGGGTGCCTTGACCAAGAGAAGTTCGCCGCTGTTCGTTTGCGTCGAGAACGCGGGCCGCAGCCAGATGGCGGAGGCCTTCGCGAGGGCGTTGGGAGGCGACGCGTCCAGCGCCGGGACGGTCCCTTCTCCCAAGGTCAACGCTGTGGTGGTAGATGCCATGAAGGAGATAGGGATCGACCTCTCCAAGAACAAGCCCAAGATGCTCACGACCGGAATGATAGACAAGGCGAGCGTCGTGGTCACGATGGGTTGCTCCGTCGAAGGCGTCTGCCCGAGGCCCATGCTGGCCAAGATGCAGAAGAAGCTGGTCGACTGGCACATCGACGACCCGAAGGGAAAGTCAGTCGATCAGGTCAGGGCGATCAGGGACGAGATACAAGCCAAAGTGGCGCGCCTCCTGGCGAGCGACTAGCTGGGCGCCTCGCCCATCCTCTTCAAGACGACCATCGCCCTCAGGGTTATCATCTTGCTAGGACGCCCCGGCTTCTCGAGCGCGAAAGGAGTGGGCGCCTGGTTCGCGTGCTTCGAGTACCAATCGGCCATCCCGCCTTCCACGTCGGGATGGACAGCATCGAGGTTCCACCTCCCATCCTCGCCTCTCTTCTCCCTGAGAAGGGCGATGGCTTTGTCGAGCCGCGTGTCATCTACGTAGCCAAGAGCCGTCATGAAATCCAGTCCCACGAGGAGGTCGTAGTAGTAGTGCACCGGGTAATGGAACCTGTACCACGGCTCGTAGCGTCCGCCCTGCTGGTCTAGAGTCTTGCGGAGGTAGAACTCCGCCCCCTTCTCGACGGACCTCTTGATGCTCTTGTTCCACTTCTCCATCGGGAGCGCCGCGAACGCGCTCATGCCCTCCCACGAGTCGAGGTTCCCTCCCGACCCAAAGCACGACCATCCGCCGTTCTCCGCCTGGTTCCTCACGAGCCAGTCCAGCCCGCTCTTGACCTTCGGATCGTCCGAGTATCCGAACTTGATGAGCGCCCTGGCGGTGTTCCCTGCGATGCACAGGTGGCTCCTGTTGGAGCCGTCCGAACCGAACCCGCCGTCGGCCTTTGAGAACCGGTCCCTCCAGAGCTCCGCTGCCCTGCGTATCCTCGGGCACTCCTTCGTCATGCCCAGGTCCGAGAGGATAAGGAGCATCCAGTTGGTCGAGAGATACTTTGGGCGATAGAGGTTCTCCTGGTGCACCCACCAGCCGCCCGGCTTCTGCTTCGCCATGATCTGCGCCGCCCACCCCTGCTTCGCGATCGTCCTCTTGGCGGCCTTGACCTCGGGGTCGCCGTCGGCTCTTCCCAGGACCTGGGTCAGGGCGAGATACCTGATCGAAGGCTCGTCCTCCTCCAAGAGCCACCCGAGCGCTTTGCTCGGCTGACTGGCGACCACCTTCGCGCCGTCAGTCTTGCGCTTGGTCGTCATCTCCGTCCTCCGCTGGCGCACGCCCCGACGTCGTGCATCCTCGAGAGGGCCGAGTATCCGAACGAGATCGTTCCGCGCACGCCAGGGACGCGGTCCAAGAGCTTGCAGAGCCTCCCAGTTCCCGGGAGGAGCATCGCCGCCAGGGGGAGGATCGCTTCAGAGCCGCTGAAGACCCCGCTGCCCGGGACGACGAGATGAAACGAGCGGTAGCGGGCCACGGGCCTCACGCTGGAGAGCGCTCCCTTCGAGTCGGCCTCCCGCAGGGAGGCGAAGGACAACGAGTGCCTCCGATCGAGGAACTCGACCGCCTTCTGGAAGCTTGAGCATGGCCCGCACGCGTCATCGTACGCCAGTAGTGCTGATCGTGACAACAGGCGTGCGAATTCTGCCAGCGCGCTCTCTATAAGACTTGCCTCGGACAATAGATTAAAGAGCCAAACGAAGGTGGCCGCGAGTAGACGCACAGTGAACACGATAGAGGTCTCGTCCCTGAAGAAGGCATACGGCCAGCTTCAGGCGGTCGACGGGATCTCGTTCACCGTGAAGGACGGCCAGGTGTTCTCCTTGCTGGGGCCAAACGGCGCAGGAAAGACGACCACGATAGAGATCCTGGAGGGCCTCAGGGAACAGGACTCGGGCGAGGTGAAGGTGCTCGGGATGGACCCCTGGAAGCAAGGCTACGAGCTCCACAAGAAGATCGGCGTGATCCCCCAGGGCTTCAAGTTCGTGGACTACGCCACCCCGAAGGAGGCGATTAACTACTACGCAGCGCTCTTCGGCGTAAAGGCGGATGCGGACGCGATCCTGAAGAAGGTCATTCTGGAAGACTCCGCCAACGTCTACTTTTCAAGACTTTCAGGTGGACAGAAGCAGAAGGTGGGGCTCGCTCTTGCCCTCGTGAACGACCCTCAATTGGTCTTCCTTGACGAGCCGACTACAGGCCTCGACCCGCAAGCCAGGAGGGCGGTGTGGGAGGTCATAAGGAACCTGCAGAGCGAGGACAGGAGCGTGCTTCTCACTACCCACTACCTCGACGAGGCGGAGGAGCTGGCCGACGCGGTAGCGATAATGAACCATGGCAAGGTCATCGCGTCCGGTACCCCACCAGAGATAATCCAGCAGCACGGGTCCGGCAAACCCGGAGAGAGCCTAGAGGACGTCTTCGTCAAGCTGGTGGGAGAGGAGGCCGGAAGCGTCTCCATCGAGACCGTCGCATCCGAGATTAAACCCAAGAGGCGATGGTAGGCCCGTGCCCAGGTTCAGTCCGAAGAGGATGAGGGCGGACCTTCAGGTCTTCGCCCGCGGATACATCAGGAGCAGGGTCGGGCTGTTCTTCTCCCTCATCTTCCCGATAATACTCATACTCCTCTTCGGCGCCATCTTCTCCAACACCGGCTCGACGACCGTTCCCGTGACGATCCAAAACAACGACAACGGATCGGCTGCCAGCGAGGGTTTCATCTACGCCCTGAACAGCACCAACACGATGAAGATAACAACGGCTCCCGCGGGCGTCAACTTCACCCAATATCTCACGTCGCACTCGGAGACCGACGGCATCGTGATCCCGTCGGGCTTCCAGGCAGACCTGGCCTCGAAGACGCCCGTCAGCGTGACAGTCTACGGCAATCCCACGTCGAGCACGAGCGGGATCGTGGAAGGAGTGACGAACGCCGTCGTGACCGCGTTCAACCTTCAGGCAGCCAACGCGACAGCGATCGTGAGCACCCAGCAGCAGACGATAGCCTCGAAGACCTTCCATTACATAGACTACCTCGTCCCCGGTCTCATCGGCTTCTCCGTCCTCACGAGCCCGATGTTCGCGCTCGTGAACATCAGCTCGCAATACAAGCGCGACAAGATCTTCAAGCAGCTCTCGCTCACCCCCTTGACCAAGACCGAGTGGCTCGTATCCAAGATACTCTGGTACATACTCCTCACCTTCGTCTCATTCTTCCTCATGACGACGGCGGGAACCCTCCTCTTCGGGGCCCACATCACATACACCATCGGGATAGTCCCATTCCTCCTCCTCGGGCCGTTCCTCTTCGTCTCGCTAGGGATGCTCGTTGGGACCGTCTCCAAGAGCGTCGAGTCCGCGGCCGTGGTCGGCAACCTCGTGACCTTCCCCATGATGTTCCTCTCGGGGACGTTCTTCCCTGTCTCGACGATGTCGCCGACGCTCCAGGCCATCGCCCACGTGCTCCCCCTCTTCTACGTCATCGACGGCCTCAACAGCGTGATGCTCTATGGCAACTACACGTCCGCCCTCACCGACATCGTAGTTCTGATCGCCATCTCCATCGTCACCTTCGGGCTGGCGGTCCGGTTCTTCAAGTGGCGCGAGGACTAGGGCCGCCCAGCAGATATATCTGAGAAAGCGAGAAAGCCCGGGCCGTGGAACTAGGACTAAAGGGCAAGGTCGCCCTCGTCACGGCGGCGAGCAAGGGCATCGGGCTCGGGACGGCGCGTGTCCTGGCCCGCGAAGGGATGAAGGTGGCCATCTCCTCCAGGAACGATTCCAACCTGCAGGTCGCGAAGGACAAGATCGCGGAAGAGACGGGGGCGGGGTCATCGCGATCACCGCCGACATGACCTCAAGGAAGGACCTGGAGGTCCTCGTCGATTCCGTCTCCAAGAGGCTCGGTCCCGTCGACGTCCTGGTCTACAACACAGGGCCGCCAAAGGCTGGCACGTTCGCCGACCTCTCCTACGCGGACTGGGAAGAAGCGACGAGGCTCCTCCTCCTGAGCGCGGTGACGCTCACCCAAGCCGTCGTGCCGAAGATGAAGGAGAGGAAGTGGGGCAGGCTCATCTACATCACGTCGTTGACGTTGAAGCAGCCTGTCGCGAACCTCGTGCTCTCAAACACCGTCAGATTGGCGGTGGCGGGGCTTTCAAAGTCGCTTGCCGGGGAGCTTGGCCCCTACGGGGTCACCTCGAACGGCATAATCCAGGGCTACATCCGGACAGACCGGTCGTCAAGGCTGGCCGAGGAGAAGGCATCGAAGGCAGGGACGACCGTCCAGGAGGCTTTCAAGGAGATGGCCAAGAGCATCCCGGTCGGCCGATATGGCGAGCCCGAGGAGGTGGGCTCGCTCGCGGCTTTCCTAGCTAGCGAGAGGGCCGCCTACATCAACGGAGGGATGTTCACTGTTGACGGCGGCCTGATCAATTCCGTCTTCTGAGCTTCTCAGCTCAGAGGTTGTTCGGCTCTTTGGCGGTCAGGTCCACCGCGATCTCCGCGATGTCGGAGCCATACTCTGCGACCCGTCTCACACTCTCGAGCACGAGCCGGAACCATCCTACGGTCGTGGCCTCCATCCCGGGCCTGAGCAGCTCCCCTGTCATCTTCTCGTCCATCTCGATCACCCTCTTCGTAAGGTTGATCGCTTCATTGGCCTTCTTCGTGTCCAAGTCTACCAGAGCGCCCACAGCTTGACTTCGAGCCTTCTGGGAGAGCTCGCTCATCTTCGTGACCTCCTTGGCTATCTTGCCGAGGGCCTTGGTCCTCAGGCTGGGGACGAGCCTGGCGATCCCGGCCGCGTGGTCAGCCACCCTCTCGATGCTCTTCACAGCCAGCCTGTAGCCGAGGCAGTCGCGCGCCGCAAGAAGGCCCACCTCCTCGATTATCGCCCGATTCCGGACAGCCATGTTCAGCTGCCTCACGATGAAATGGTAGAACCTGTCGACCTCGTCGTCGCGCTGGCTCACCTCCTCAGCCAACCCCAGGTCGCCGCTCTGGAGCGACATCGTCGCGTCCTGGACCATCCCCGACGCGATTATCGCCATCCTCTCGATGGCCTTCTTCAGAGGGAGGTCAGAGTAACCCGAGAGGCACTGCGTCGTTATGCCGTTCGACGTCTCCTCAACTATCTCAATCCCGATCAGCTTCCTCCTTATCGCCTCCTTGAGGTGAGACCTCAGGCCCGAGCTCGAACCGCTGATGCGCATCCTGATCACGTCGTAGCCCGCGAGGTAATACGAGATGAAGGTCATCTGAGGGCGATGTCCCTGTCGGAGTTCTCCTGGAGCTCGACCTGGACCTCACTCTTCGTCTCCTTCCTGAGGTCGTTCTTTGGGATGACCAAGAGAGACATGTCCGCCTGAGGCATCACCAACACGGCGTCTTTCGCCTTGAGCCCCGCATCTTTGACCCAGGACTTTGGCAGAGATACAACGTAGCTGTTTCCCCCTGTGATCTGTATCTTCCTGATTTCCATTCCGTCAAAGGCACGTATTGTGGCTCTATATATCTTCCGGCAAATAAAGGAAAAATTGCCGCTCTTACCATTTCTTGCGTTCGCCGCGTGTCAGGACCGTAGGCATCTACACTAGGAATCCTCCAAAAGCCAAGCCCAAATGCTCACTTTGGGTTTCTTCGAGCCGGTCTATGGGGAAAAGAGTCCGATTCGCCCCTACTTTCACTATGAAATATAGAGCGCCCATAGAGGTTCTTCGACACTATATTGAGCAATAGAATAATTCGGCACGCCATATATCGGGTGCGGCATGGTCACTTTTTGAAGATGAAATTCGTAAGAACAGGAATTAGCACAGCAGCAATCGGCGCGATTGCGATAGTAGCAATAATAGTAGTGGGCGCAGGGGCATACTTAGCCGCCTCTGGCAGCCAAAAAACTACTACCGCGACCTCGACGGTTACTGCGACTCAAACAAACTTATCAACCACCACAGCGACTTCAACCGCAACTACAACTGCAACAACGACAGCAACTTCGACTGCCACATCAACCCAAACTACGACAGCAACTTCAACGACCACTGCGACCTCGACCACAACTGCGACCTCCACGACCACTGCGACAGCGTCAACGACAACAGGAGCCGCCGCGTCTCTTAACGGCGCGGGATCGACTCTTGTATACCCTCTCATGTCCTCATGGACGTTCGCATACCAGCAGTACACCGGTAACGTGCAGGTCAACTATCAGAGCGTCGGCAGCGGCGCAGGGATAACCGACCTCACGCAGAAGACCGTCGACTTCGGTGCGTCAGACGCGCCCCCGTCGGCTGCACAGATCGCCGCTTTCCCCGCGGGAGTCGTAGTGATTCCCGAGTCGGCTAGCGCGGTAGTCCCAGCATACAACCTACCGGGGATCGGCAACGGCGTCAAATTCACAGGCGCGGTCCTTGCAAATATCTTCCTTGGCAAGGTGACGATGTGGAACGACCCGTCCCTCGTCGCACTGAACCCAACCATAACCCTCCCAGCACAAGCGATAGTCGTGGTCCACAGGTCCGACTCCAGCGGGACCATGTTCGCCTTCACGAACTATCTCACTGACTCAAGCGCCGCGTGGAAGGCAGGGCCCGGAACCGGGAGCTTGGTCGCTTGGCCAACAGGCATCGGCTGCGCAAAGAACGAAGGCGTCGCCGGCTGCATAGAGAACAACCCATACGCGATAGGGCCTCTAGAAATCTCGTATGAGATCGTCAATGCAGGCCTCATCTCGTACGGCTCTGTGGCCAACGCCGCGGGCAACTATGTCCTCGCCAACCTCACCAACATCGCTTCGGCAGTGACCGCAGGCGCAACAGGCTTGCCGGCAGGGAACGCGGCTTGGACCAGCGTCTCAATCATCAACAACATCTACAACGACACCAAGGACACCACTATCTATCCAGTCACCACATTCACATACATCGTCGTCTACCAGGCGCAGGCAAGTCAGGCACAGGGCGTGGCTCTCGTGAACTTCTTGCACTGGGTCGTGAACAACGCGCAAAATGCGGGCACTCAGCTCGGATACGTGCCGATGCCAGCTAACGTTGTCGCGATAGACGACGCCACCATAAAGACAATCACCTTCAACGGAACACCTCTTTACACAGGACCTTAGCCCTAGGGCGGGGTCCTGTTTTATGATTACGAGGGGATCGCCCTGAACAAGGGCGGCGGAGGCCTCGGCTTCCCCCTGAGAGGGGACGGGGCCCTGAAGGCTTTGGTGGGGACCGCCGCCATCGGCATTGTAGTGCTATTGGCCGCCCTTGCCTACGAGCTCTTCGTAGGATCCAAGGTGTCTCTTGAGGCATACGGGCTCGGCTTCTTGTCCGGAAGGGTGTGGGATCCCGTGCACAACATCTACGGGGCGCTGCCCTACATCTACGGGACCGTTCTGACGTCGCTGCTCGCCCTGCTCTTCGGCCTGCCGATAAGCTTCGCCGTTGCCATCTTCTTGGTGGAGAAGCTGAAGAGCCGCCGTACTGAATCTTACCTTATCGGCACCACGGTCGAGCTCCTCGCGGCCGTCCCCAGCGTGATATACGGCCTGTGGGGCTTGTTCTTTCTGAGCCCGATCATAAAGACCTACGTCGAGAAGCCGCTGCACAGGTACGTTGGGTTTCTCCCCATCTTCCACGGGACGCCGTTCGGACTGGATTTCCTTACTGCGGGAGTGATCTTGGCCATCATGATAATTCCGACGGTCTCGGCAATCTCTAGGAACGTCTTGAATGCCGTCCCGAACAGCCAACGCGAGGCCATGTACTCGATCGGGGGCACCGACTGGGAGGTGATCAGCAAGGGGATCCTTCCGTTCGCCCGGTCCGGCCTGTTCGGCGCCACGATTCTGGGGCTGGGGAGGGCCGTGGGCGAAACCATGGCGGTCACAATGGTGATCGGCAACGCCACGAACATCTCCCCGTCCCTCTTCTCTCCGGGGTACACCCTCGCGAGCGCTATCGCGAACCAATTCTCCGAGAGCTCGTCCCCCCTGAGCACCTCGGCGCTGGTGGAGCTAGGCCTGATACTCTTCTTCGTCGCTCTCGCGATCAACATCTTCGCGAGGAGTCTCCTCTGGCGCATGTCGCGGATGACCAAGGTCAGGCTATAGGAGCGCGACTAGATTGACAGAAATCTTTGCGATCTCTGGAATGGACCGACGAAGACGACTGACCAACCAGATCGTGACGGTCCTGATATACACCGCCGTGTGTGTTGCAATCGCGCCTCTCCTCTTCATCCTCGGAGAGGTAGTCTACCGGGGGGCACCCGTGCTAAACCTCGCCTTCTTCACCAACCTGCCGACGCCGGTGGGGATCCCTGGAGGCGGCATCGCCAATGCGCTCGTCGGCACTTTCGTAATGGTCGGCATCGGTACCCTCATCGCGATCCCCGTGGGCGTCGGCGCCGGGATATTCTTCTCAGAATGGCCAGAGTCCAGACTCTCCACCGTTTCAAGCTTCATGAACGACGTGTTGGCAGAGTTCCCCTCGATAGTGATAGGGATCTTTGTCTTCATCGTCGTAGTCCTGGCGACCGGCACGTTCTCGGGCCTCGCTGGCGGGATCGCGCTGGCCATCATCATGATCCCGATAGTCGCGAGGACGACCGAAGAGTCCCTCAAGCTCGTGCCCAAGAGCCTCAGGGAGGCGTCGATGGCCTTGGGGATATCGAGGTGGAAGACCATACTGAGCATCGTCATAACGACCGGCAAGGCCGGGCTTTTTACAGGAATTCTCCTCGCCATCGCCAGGGCGGCAGGCGAGACTGCGCCGTTGCTCCTCACAGCGCTGGGAAACTCATACTTCGCAAAGGGCCTCATGCAGCCAACGGCTGCCGTGCCGCTGCTCATCTACGTGTACGGTGACCTCGCCGTTCCGAGACTGGCAGGACAAGGCTTGGGGGGCCGCGCTAGTCTTGATCCTGATAATGTTGGCCCTGAACCTTATGGTGAGGCTGACCGTCGGGCGGAAGTTTGCAAACGTCAGGGCTGAGAACTAGGTGGAGATGACAATGGAAACACAGAAAGAGAGGGAGGGTAAGGCGACGAGCCGAGCGCTGAACATGTCAGCAGAGACAAGCACCCTCGTCCTCGGTTCGAAGATGAAGACGAAGGGGCTGAAGGCGGGATTCGGAAAGTCGGAGGTCATCAAGGGGATCGACCTCGAATTTCCCCAAAGGTGCGTCACCGCCATAATGGGGCCGTCAGGGTGCGGAAAGACCACCTTCATCAGGTGCCTCAACAGGATCCATGAGCTCACTCCCACCGCAAAGGTCGAGGGAGAGGTCTTTCTGGACGGCGAGGACATCTACGCGCAAAAGGTCGACCCGGTGGTGGTCAGGCGCAGGATAGGCATGGTGTTCCAAAAGCCGAACCCCTTCCCCACCATGTCAGTTTACGACAACGTCGCAGCGGGTTTGAAGCTCAAAGGCGTCAAGGACAGGAAGCTCCTAGACGGCGTCGTCGAGAAGAGCCTGAGGATGGCGTTCCTCTGGGAGGAGGTCAAGAACGAGCTCCACAAGTCTGGAGCCGCCCTCTCGGGGGGACAACAACAGAGGCTCTGCATCGCCAGGGCCATAGCCGTAGAGCCTGAAGTGCTCCTCATGGACGAGCCAGCCTCGGCGCTCGACCCGACTGCGACCGCGAAGATCGAAGAGGCCATGGTCGAGCTCAAGAAGCAATACACGATAGTCATCGTCACTCACAACATGCAGCAGGCGGCCCGAGTGGCCGACTACACGGCCTTCTTCTACCTCGGGGAGCTAGTCGAGTTCGGGGAGACCGCCCAACTATTCGAGAACCCGAAGAAAGAGCTGACCGAGCGGTACATCACGGGAAAATTCGGGTGATCGTCGCATGGCCAGACTCATGGACCTTGGGATAGACCGGCTCCGGAACCTCCTGCTCCAGATGGGGGAGCTCTCCCAACAGACCGTCGCTACGGCAATCGAGGCGTATCACGTCGGGAAGAACCTCCAGGACGTAAGCAGGTGGTCGAACAAGCTCAAGGATCTCGATGACCAGGTAAGCGAGCTCTCGATAGAGCTCATCGCCAGGTTCCAGCCTGTGGCATCAGACCTTCGCTACATCAAGGCGTGCATGGAGATCTCGTACGGGTTTTACAGGTTCGGACGCTACGCCAAGGACATCATGGAGGTCCTGGAGACATTCGGGGACCTCACAAAGTGCGAGCACGAGGTTGTAGAGAGCGCAGCCGAGACGACCAAGGAGATGATCAAGTTGAGCGTGGAGGCCTTCGCGAAACAGGACGTCGACCTCGCCATGAAGATAGTGGGCATGGACGACAACGTCGACGACGCATATCGCGGTTACATCACGAAGCTGATGAAGTCGCGCAAGGTAGACCTCCGTTGCGCCCTGTCTCAGACCCTCATCCTGCGCTACCTCGAGAGGATCGCGGACCACGCGGTCTACATCGGCAAGTCGGTGGTCTTCATCGTCAAGGGCGAAGAGCCCGCCTTCGAGGAGAAGACCTAGGCTCTTCTTGTCCTGAACACGAACAACGCCACTGCCGCTATCAGCGCGAACTGGAGGACTGCCCCACCGGTGAAGATCAAAAAGGCAACGATTTGGCCTGTCACCGCGAAGCTATAGTGGGTAGGTTGGGGAAGCGATACGCCCAGCGTTATGACAGCTAGGACCACGGCCATGTATGGCGCCCACCTCAGCTTGCGATAGACGGCGACGGCGCAGACGATCCAGATGATCTCTCCCACAAGTATCGAGGGGAAAAGGAAGCTTGGGATGCCGGGTGGGCCCGTACAGGACATAGAGGAAGAGCACGCCGAGCACAACGGAGGCGTACACAAGCCCCGCGATGTAGTTCTCAAGACGAGCCACGTGCCGGCCCGACCTGACTTTGTATTTCAATGATATGGCGGCTAGCTCACCGGAACTCTTTTTCTACGCGAAGACACCTCACCGAGCCGTCGCCGATGGCCTTTGACATCAGCTCCCTGATCGCCTTCGACGTCTCTTCCTTCGTCGCCTCGTTCATCTTGCTCTTCTCGGTCTTCGACGTGATCGGCACGGTGCCCGTCTTCTTGGCTCTCACCCAGGACTACAAGGAGCATAGGGGCGCCATCGTCAGGGACTCGGTGATCATCGCCACCGTGATCCTCCTGGTCTTCGCGACGGTCGGGCAGCTTATCTTCCGGTTGCTGGGGATAACGATAAACGACTTTAAGATCGCAGGCGGGATAATCCTCTTCATCATCGCCCTGGACAACCTCAGGGGAAAGATCTCGCAGACCCGGACGATAGCGGCGACCGAGATCGCGGCCTTTCCCCTAGCGACGCCTCTCCTAGCGGGGCCTGGTGCGATCTCGACCGTGATGATCTACGCCAACCCCCCTTACGGCCTGCTAGAGGACTTCCTCGTCATCCTGCTGAACTCCCTGCTCGCCTACATCATCTTGGAGAGGGCCTCGTGGGTCCAGAAGGCCCTTGGCACCAACGGGACCCAGGTCTTCACAAGGATAGTCGGGCTCCTCATAGCCGCCATCGGCATCGCCTTCATCAGGGAAGGCATAGTGGGGATAATCCAGTCTTCTTTTGCCGGAGGCGCCTAGGGATTCGCGCCCCGTCACCTATCGGGTCGTGATCTTCGGGCTAGTCCAGGGCGTCTCCTACAGAGCGTCCATGAGGGAAGCCGCGCTCCGCCATGGCGTCCAGGGGTGGGCGAGAAACAGAGAGGACGGGACGGTAGAGGCGGTCCTCCAGGGGGAGTCGCCCAATGTCGAGAAGCTGCTCGAGTGGGCCAAGTCCGGCCCTCCCGGGTCTAGGGTCTCTAGAATCGAGAAAGAGCTCCTGGAGGACTACCAGGAGCAAGCAGGGTTCAAGATCGTGGTCCCGGACTGGTGGGAAGAAGAGGGTGAGGAGTGACCGCGCACCCGCCAACCGTTAAATCCGCTCTGGTCGCGGCGTCATTCGCCGGAGCAGGACAGTCGAATTGAAGAGCAAGAGAGTCGCGCTGATCAAAGGGGACGGGACCGGGCCGGAGCTCGTCGACGCGATGCTCCTAGTCTTGAGGGCCAGCGGCACGAAGGCAGAGTTCGTGAAGTGCGAAGCAGGCGCGGAGTGGTGGGAGAAGCACGGCGGCCCCACCATGATTCCTGAAGAGACATGGCGCACCCTGGAGGAAGCGGATTGCTGCTTCAAGGGGCCCACGACCACCCTCTCTGGACCGGGGACGCCCAGGAGCGTCGCCGTCAGCATTCGCCAGAGGTTCAACCTCTATTCCAACGTCAGGCCGATCAAGACCTTCCCGAACCAGGTGGGGCCCTTAGGAGCAGTGGACTTTGTGATGGTCCGCGAAGGCACCGAGGGTCTCTATTCAGGGATCGAGTACAAGCTGAGCGACGACGCAGCAGTCGCCATCCGCCTGATAACGAAGGACAAATCCTCGAAGGTGACCCGATTCGCCCTCGAGGAGGCCAAGAAGCGTGGATGGAAGAAGGTGATCGTCATCTCAAAGGCGAACATACTCAAGCTAACTGACGGGATCTTCCTCGACGCAGCGAGGCAGAACTCCAAGGCCTTTCCAGGAGTCGAGCTGGAGGAGATCTTGATTGACAACTTCTCGCAGCAGCTTGTCAAGAACCCGCAGCGCTTCGACAGGAACGTCATAGTGGGGACGAACCTGTTCATGGACATCCTCTCGGAGGAGGCATCAGGCCTCGTCGGCAGCATAGGCATGATCTACTCGGCGAACTTCGGGGACGACTACGCTATGTTCGAGCCGGCTCACGGGAGCACGCCCAAGTATGCGGGCAAGGACAAGGTCAACCCTACCGCGACAATCCTCTCGGCCGCCTGGATGCTCGAGTACATCGGAGAGAAGAGCGCGGGCAAGGCGGTCTTCGACGCCACGATGAGGGTCGTATCTGCCGGGAAGCAAGTGACATATGACATGGGTGGAAGGTCGGGTACCAGGGCCATGGCAGAGGCCGTGGCGCGCAGCCTGCGCTGACGAGCCTGCTAGGTCCGTCGGATCTGGCGGAGCCTGTCTGGCGGGATCGCCCTGAAGAAGCCTATTGCGAGTATGCTGCCCACGACCGTGAAGAGCACCCTCTCAAGCGGATAGGCGTAGAAGATTATGTTCCACAGCCCGTGGATGGAGCTCGCAGCCACCGTGTGATTGATCCTCACAAGGACGTTCTCGTACATTATCGCCCCGCTGACGTGCGCGTTCATCGTCGAGAGGAACACGATGGACGCAAGGCCCGTCGCGAGTGAGATGAAGCCCGCTCCCATCCTTCTGAGGTAGGCTACGCCGACGAATACGACGAGGGAGAGCATGTGCATCCACAGGAAGGGGACAGGGACGCCTCCGACGTTGATTATGGGGGACGAGAGTGGGTCGACCATATAGACGACGTATAGGACGATCGAGAGGGCTGCCGTGACCTTCACCTTGCCCTGCATGGCGAGCCCTCCCGTGACCGCGGCGACCACTCCGGGGATGAAATCCAACCCATCAAAGCCGACGGGGTGACCGAGCGCTATCCCGACGAACGTGCCCACGAACACCGCCAGGCCGCCCTCGAGAGGCCCGAGGGCCATCCCCGCGAGGGGGCTGAACACCTCGGCAAGGGTCAGGAAGCTGACATTTGCGACGAGCCTTGAGACCGGGACGAGACTCAGGATGGCGTAGATCGCGGCGAAGACGGCGATAGTGGCGAGCCGTCGAGTGCCGATCCTAGATTGCAATGGATTTGGTGAAGGCCCCGAGGTTGTGGCCTTAAAGCCTTGAGCCAGCAAGATTCATCGAAAGGGCGATTTTTTCCGCGTTCGTGCATGTGTGGGGGAGAAGCCCGCTCAAGGCTCCCGGCTCTCAAAGGCGGGGAAATCGGCCCAAACTTTTAAGCCCTGCCCATCTCGCCGGCGTTCGATGGCGGCCAGCGACGACCAGCTCAGGCGCAACGCTGAGCTGAAGCTGTGGATGGAGACGAGGATAGCAGAGCTCCAAGAGGAGATGGACAGGCTCAAGGAGGCCCTTGCGGTGATCGATTCTGTCCTCCGCGCCTCCAGCTTCAGGCCTGCCGCCGAGCTCGCTGCTAGCGGCCCGCGCTCCGCGCGCGGGGAGGCGGAGGAGGCGGAACCGGAGGCCATCCCCGAGATCCGCCAGCTGAAGAGGGACAGGGGCGGAGACACGATCGCTGTCGCGCAAGTGACGAGCAAGAAAGTGAAGATAGAGCCCGTCCCCGACGTGACCCTTAAGGCGGACACCCCGCCGTTCAAGTCGTTCCTCCTGGGGAAGATCCTCGCCGGCATGAAGTCCAACGACGAGGAAGCTGTGGCGAAGGGCCGACTGCCGAAGGGTAACGAGATGAGCTACAGCCTCTCCGAGAAGGGCGGGAAGATAACGGCCCTCGTGATCGAGAACTACCGGGAGAAGGAGAGGCTGAGCGAGATATTGAACACCACGTCCTGGACGTTCTCCAGGATGCTGGAAAAGTAGCAGAGGTCCGCTAGCAGGTAAAGCTCTGAGTCACGTTGCGCGAGCTCGTGTCTGGCGTCAGAGTGACCGTGAAGACGCAGACCTTGTCGAACGTCGTGTTCGGGAACTGCAGGTACGCCGACATCGCGTAGTTCTCGCCGTTCCTGAGCGACACGTGGTAGTGACCAGGCGTGTTGTCGAACACGTAGTCGCTGCAGTTCAGCGTCAGGTTCATCTGGGGAGGTGCTTCGCAGCCGTACACCGGCGTCTGTCCGGGGTCCGGGCATTGGTTCGGATATGTCCAGCCGTTGCACTCTACGAACCCTACGATCGTCACCCTCGAGCCGTCTGGGGACGTTATGGTCCCGCTCACGTTCACGGTGTACGGGTACTTCGTGTAGCTCGCCGACACCGCGTATCCTATGATCACGCCCGCGAGAACGACGACCACCAGGATCCTGAACCAAGGCCTTCCGGTGTCCTTCCCTTTCTCGATGGAGGGCTCCTGCTCGTACTCGATGTCCGGAGAATCCACGCCGAGAAACCTCAAGCTGTTTCAGGCAGCCGCCGTCGCGTGGGATAAAAACGGTTCTGCGGGAGCCTCGGCTCTCGTCGCCGCCCTCACTTCCTGACCGTTATCCCGCGGACCATGTCCAGAGTCTCCAGCTCCGCTATCGCGCTCCCGCCTACGGCGCCCTCGACGATGAGCGTCAGGTTCGCGTCGCTGGCGATGTCCGGGTCGTCTGCCAGCGCCTGCCTCACAACTATCCCGTGCCTGGCCAGGACACCCGTCACGCTCGAGATCACTCCGGCCTTCCTCGGGTCGGCCTCTATGATGATGGCCGAGTAGCCGATGCTCGAGACGACCTTCAGGAGGCTGGACCCTATGGGGACGAGGCCCGAGAAGATGGAGTAGAGGTAGGGGTCGGCCGCTATCTTCATCGCCGTCTGTTTCACCACCCTCCTGTCGGTGCCGACGTCTCTCGCGAGCGCGGAGTAGTCCACCTCCATTCCTCCCACGTACAAGCCCCCTTCTTTCGTGACCCTCACCCCGTACTGGAGCATCCTCTTCACGACGAGCAGCCTCGAGCTCTGCCTTGCGAACTCGCGTTCGATCGAGGGCCAGAGACCTCTGAGCTGGTTCCTCCTGGTCGCCGTCTAGAGGGGCACCTCTGCTTCCCCGGAAGGGATCCCTATCCGGCGGGAGCCGCGACCCCGCCGTAGGCCTTTGTGACGGTCACGCCGTCCACGAGCACCCAAGGACAGAGGGTCGGGGTATCCACCTCCCACCACTGGACCCACTCCCTCCCCTTCGAGAGCAGCCTTATCGAGGAGAACATCCTCTCCAGGCTGTCGCTCACCCTTATCCCCTTTATCGGCGCGGCTATCTCGCCCCCCTGGACGAGGTACGTCCCGTCCCGGGGCACCGTCGAGAACTCGCCCGTCCGATAGTTCTTGAACCGCGTGTACCAGTTGCTTGTGAGGATTATGCCGCTCTCCATCTCCTTGACCATCTCGTCGTAGCTCGAGTCCCCGGCAGAGACCTCGAGGTTCCAGGGTCCCGGGTCTATTATCCCCGCGTTTCCCGTGGTCTTCGTCTTGAACCTCTTCGCCGTGGATAGGTTGTGCAGGTAGTTCCTGAGCACGCCGTCCTCGATGAGCGCCGTCGTCTGAGTCGGCTGGCCCTCGTCGTCGAATGTGCGCGCCTGGAGACAACCGTCGCCTCTCGCGACGTCCTTCAACCCGAGGGACGTCGAGGCGACCTTCTTCCCGAGCTTTCCCACGAGGTAGGACGTCCCCGCCTCTACAGAGAACGCCGACGTGAACTCTCCCACGAGCCCGATGAGGTTGGCTGCGACGGTAGGGCTCATGAGCACGCTGTAGGTCTGGCCCTCCTCCCTGAGCTGCTTGGCGTTCCTCATCCTCTTGGAGTTGGACCCCGCCTTTTCTCCCGCCTTCCTGGGGTCGAAGCCCTTCACCGTGGCGGAGCAAGAGAGGCCGTGGCCGCTCGCCTCTTTGTCTGTGAACGCCCTTATGTTGAGCAGTATCTTGGAGCTCGTGTCGCTCCCGACCGTCCCTGTCGAGGAAGCGATGTGGTGGGAGGTCACCCCTGCTTCCAGGCTTCCTGCGCTCCTCGCAGCCCCGGCGGACTCCGCCGCGCGGATCGCATCCGCCACGAAACCAGGGACCAGGCCCTCCGGGTTCTCCAGCTTATTGTCGTAGCCGTTGCCCGACCTGTACGGCCGTCCCTTCGCAGGCAATGCGACGTAGCCAGGGTCTCTTGGAAGGCTCAGCAGGCTCTTGTAGAGGAGACCGATGAACCTCTCGAGGCTCGCCTTCTCCGGGTTGGAGGAGCTCCCGATTATCCTCCTCCCGCCTTTGGCGAGGTAGACCATCTGTCCGCTCTCGCTCACGTTCTTCGTGACTGTGACGGAGCTGTTCGCGAACCTTGCCATCGTCTCGTCGGAGATCGACGTGATCAGGATGGCCTCGTCCACGCCCAGCTTCTTCGCGACGGCCAGGGCGAACTCGTTCGACTCGTCCGCGCCCATCATCTTGGCCGACCCGCTCACCCGCCACCCATGATCCTCACGTTTGCCAGCAAGGTGTCCGGCCCACCCGTCCAGACGGGTATCCCCTGCATCGGGTCTCCCTTGCCGCAGGACGCTGCCTCGAACTCGAGCCTCTTGCTCCTTCCTTTGACGCTCCCCCAGAGGGCAGGCGTCGTTATCTCGAGGACGGGTGCCCTGATGAGGTGTGTCGCCTCGCCTCGCTCGATGCGGTACGCCTCCAGGCCCGTATACCTCTGGTTGAGGCGCTTGTCGTCGATGTTCCACTCCGTGAACGACTTGATGTATATCCCGTCGCTGACCTCCCTGATCAGCTCCTCGGTGGTGGAGTAGTCTCCGGGCTCCACGAAAGTGTTGGACATCCTGATTATCGGTTCCCTGTCGAACCCGGACGACCGGGACGAGCCGTTGTCCTCTACCCCGAGCAGGGACGAGGTGGCCCTGTTCTGGAGGAACTCGTTTATCCTCCCACCGACTATCAGACGTCGCTTCCTGGACACGACTCCCTCGTCGTCCACGGGGACGTAGCCGTTGGAGTGCGGAAGGGTCGGGTCGTCGCTCACGTTCGCCTCCTTGCTGCCGATCTTGGTGCCCAGGCTATCTTTGGACAGGTACGACTCGCCTGCTTGCGCCCCTTCCCTGCCGAGGATCCTGTCCGCCTCCTGCGGGTGCCCGACGGACTCGTGGGCCGCGATGCCGGACAGCTCAGGGGAGAGGACCACGTCCATTATCCCCGACGGCGATTTCTCTGCGGTCCCGACGACCTCGACCAAGGTCTCGGCCTCGGCCTCGACGAGCTCGAGGAGCCTTATCCTCTTGACTATCTCCAGACCTCCAGTCTCTCCCTGCTGGATCACCCTCTGGGCCGTCTCTCCCCCCTTCAAGGCGGTGAGCACGGCGAAGAAGTTGAACCTGGTGGACCCTGCTCTCGACCTTCGCCCCGTCGCTCGTGACGATGTACTTCTCCTCGACCGCCGCTGCGGCGGCCATGATCCTGTTCGGGGACCTTCACGCCCCCGCTCTGCGTCCCCACGACCCTCTTGTCAATCTCTAAGAGGAGGGACTTGAGCCAGTTGGGGTCCGCCCCCTCTATCGGCTCTTTCTCGGATACCCTCACCTTCCTGGAGACCGAGTTGACTTCCCCCATGGAGATGGGCTCCTTGACGAGCCTCGAGGACGCCTTCGCCATCTTGATGCTCCGGGCGGTCATGTCCCTCACCTTCTCTCGAGAGAGAAGGTTCGTCGCGCTGAAGCCCATCGCCCCGCCGACTATGATCCTCGTGGCGATGCCAAAACTGTCGTCGATGACCGAAGGCTGGGGCTCCCCGTTCTTTAGCATGAACCCGGTGCCCGTCCCGCCGTGGATGCGCGCCTCCGCGTATTGCGCTCCCAGCTTGAGCGCTTCTCGGACGCAGTAGTCGGCCAGGCCCTTCTGTTCCTGGGGTAGGGACGACCGTCCGCCGCCGCGCGCCATCCCTGGGCGAACTCCTGGTTACGTTATTTCTACCTTGCTGTCTTCCCTCTAGATCTCCAACCACTGGTTCTTCACGGGCAGCACCCCTTCGCCCTTGTCGTCCAGGCCGAACTTCAGGAAGAGCTCCGGATGCTCCGTGTGGATAGGTGCCACTCTCTTCGCTCCTATGCTCCCGACGAGGCTACGAAGCTGCTGCGGCATTATGTGCCCGGAGACGTGTATGTGATAGAGCGGCATCCCGTAGAAGTCGAGCCACTCTATCAGCCTCTGCATGTCGAGCTCCATCTCCTCGTTGTACGGCTCTGAAGAGGACAGGATGTAGACGCTCCCCGAGCTCGGCTTTATCCCGACCATGCCCTCCATGTCTGAGAGCGAGGTGGCGACCACATAGGTCTTCGGAGACTTGGTAAGATCCTCGGCGCCGATGACCTCGGCCTTTTTCGAGACCTCCTCCTCCCACTTGTCGTATCTCTTCTTGTTTCGCCTGAATATCACGACGCCTCCCTGGCTCAGTTTCGGGAGCCCTTCGCTCAGGCTCACCCCTTCTAGCTTCGAGAGCAGGTAGGCCTGCTTGACGGTTATCGCCAGCTTCCGGTCGGCGGCCACCGCTGCCTTGTGGAAGGAGGTGACCCTGTCTGTGTCTATGCCCGAGAAGCTCGCCATCACCAGCCCCTTGGCCTCAGGGATCACCATCTCCAGCTTCCTCGCCACCTCTTCCTCCGTCGAGACCGAGCCTCCCACCATGTTCGTCGCCTCGGTCAGCAGAAGGTTCGCGTCGCTCTCTGCTGCGGCCTGCGCGAAATCCTTGGTCAAGTGCGAAGCACGGCCGTGGGCCCTGAGGTCGCCCGTGTAGACCAAAGACCCCGTCGAGGTCTCGACTACCGCGCCGTACGCCCCTGGTATGCTGTGGTCGACATGGATGGGTCGCAGCGTGATGCTACCGACCTTCACCGATGCGCCGCTCCTGAAGGTCTTGTACTGGATGCCACGGTAGTCTGTCTCGAACGACGCGCGCCTCGTCTCCGTGATGGCGGACATGAGCCTCTCAGTAGTCTCCCCGCAGAGCACGGGGACGTCCTTTCTGACCATCGAGAGGTAGCCATAGTGGTCGAGGTGGGCGTGGCTCAGGAAGACTGCGTCGATCTTCTCCTCCCCTTCCTCCCACGCGTACACGCCCTCTACCTTCGGGATTATCCCGAGGCTGAGCAGGCTCTCGGCCCGCCTCGGCGAGACGTAAGGGTCTGAGAAGAACCTGGCCCTCTGTGATATCGACATCCCAAAGTCGAGCATGATGCGGGCGTCC
Source organism: uncultured archaeon (assembly GCA_963799775.1). Classification (GTDB taxonomy): domain Archaea; phylum Thermoproteota; class Nitrososphaeria; order Nitrososphaerales; family Gagatemarchaeaceae; genus Gagatemarchaeum. The sequence goes on along the minus strand of CAWCYD010000003.1, from coordinate 793,664 downwards.
TTGTCCTCCACCAGTATCTTGTTCCCCCCGATCTCACCCAGGCCTCCTAGGATGGAGACGCGCGCCACGTTCCTCGGAAGCCCTTGCAAATATTTAAGTGGCCCAATGGGAACAAGCGGTCAGGACGCATGGTCTCGTTCCAGCACCTCTCCCCGTTGGTGTCGCAGTCAGACATCTCCCAGCCTATCGTGATTCTCGCGATAGCTCTTGGCCTGGCGGGCGCGGCGATCCTGATACTCTTCGCAAAGGGCAAGATCTGACGAAAAAAGCTTACCTAGATACATGCGTCCACGGGTCGTCAAAAGATGCTCAAAGGACTGATCTTCGACCTCGACGGGACCCTCATCACGCTCCACGTCGATGGGACGGTCTTCCGTCGGGAGATAGCGAACGAGCTCAAGAGAAGCGGCTTCAGGATGGACCTCATCGAATCGAACACAAAGGGACTCTACGTCCAAGAAATCCTCGACCTGGCGAAGTCGCAGATCGATGCAGGGCTGGTGAAGCAGAGCTATGACAGCGTGAGGGCGCGCACCTTCCAGGCGCTCGACGCTCTGGAGGTGGGGTGGATACGGCACTCGAGGCTTCTCCCAGGGGCGGAGGCCATCCTTTCGAGGCTCAGCGGCGAAGGAGGGGTGCCTCTGACGCTCTCGCTACTGACGAACAGCGGCAGGGCGGCGACGAAGTACGCGATGGAGAACCTCGGGTTCAAGAAGTATTTCGGGGCCTCCTTCACGCGAGACGACCTCCCTGTAATGAAGCCTCGTCCTGAGGGCATCACCACGGCCATTGCGAGGCTCGGATTGGACCGAAGGGAGGTCCTCTACGTGGGCGACAGTCCGACAGACGTCATGGCGTCAAGGGCGGCGGGGATACGGATAGCGTCCGTGGCGACCGGGAAACACGACCTCGGTTCCCTCCGCAAGCTCCAGCCAGACTTCGTCCTTGGCTCGCTTCACGAGCTGGAGACGCTCCTCCCGAGTCTCTAGGGTGCGGCTTCCGGATCAGGACATGTTCTTGCTTGAGAACCTCTCCCTGAGCTCCCTGTTCTCGTCCCTCACGCGCTCGATGGCTCCTCCCTGACATGGGCCAGCGCGACCTCCACGCTTTTCGCGTCCTCGAGTCTGAGCGCGACCTCCATCGCTCTCCTTCGTGCCCTGGGGTCGATGTCTCTCTCAGCCGCCTCCTTGACGACTTCGAGGAACCGCCTGTCCAGGAGCTCGGCAGCCATCTCGAGCACCTCGGCCCGGACCGTGAACTCCTTGTCTTGCTTGAGCAACTCCTTGAGCGTCGCCACTTCTTCTTCCTCGAGCCAGCCGAGGCGCGAGAGCCCCTTCAAGGCGCCCACCCTGGCCCTCAGCGGGTTGCCGTAGGGCAGGTACCCCCTGAGGAACCCCCTGGTCCTCTGGTCCCTCACGTATCCCAACGCCTCCAAACAGGCTTCTGTTATCGCCTCCTCCGGAGAAGGCGAGCCTACGGCGGAGGTTATGACCTCGTACGCGTCCCTGAGTTTTGCCTTCCCATAGGAGACCGCCGCCTCGCACTGGACGTATGGGCTCTCGTCTTTCCTCAGGGCGTCCTTCAGCGGTCCCGCAAGCCGCTCTTCTCCCTTGAACTCTCCCAACGCAGCGACCACCGCCCTCCTGACCCTCCTGTTCCTCACCGCAGTCAGGCCCAAGAGCGCCTCGAGCGCCTCCCTGCTCCCGATCTTTCCGAGGGATTTGGCCCCCTCGGAGCGCACAGAGAAGTGCTGCTCCTCCAGCTTGGCGGCCCTCTCGAGGGCCTGGACCACATCGAACGAGCGGAAGCCCGACAGGGCCTCCGCCGCCCTTCTCCTGCTGGATGCGTCGACGCTCGCTTCGAGCTGGCTGAGAAGCATCGAGACCGGCTTCTCGAACTTCACCTTCTTCAGAAGGTTCTCCTCGGGGTCGAACTCGACGATCGTGGGCTTGGAGGGCAACTCGAACGTGAACCTCTGCTCACGCGAGTCGAGCCGTACCCGTCTCAAGAGCCTCCCGCCGTTCTTCACCGCGCCTACGGCTCCGGGGATGTAGAACGTCAGGTCGCATGGCAGGGAGAACACCGGCGTGACATCGTCGACCTGCTGGGTCTGTTTCACGATGGACCTCTGCCGAGTGGCTAGACTCGTCCCAAGAGTAGCTCACTTCGAACTCCGGGTGACCGCCCCTGTAGAACGCTTGCTCGAAGTACAGCTCCAGCGAGAGGCCGCTCTTCTCCTCGACGACTCTCATGTAGTCGTGGGTGTCAACGTTTGCCCGTGAAAAGCGCCTGAGGTACTCGCTGGTCGCGTCGAAGAAGACCTCGTCTCCCATGATGTATCGCAACTGGTGTATCATCCAGGCGGCTTTCTCATAGGCACAGGCGTCGAACACGTCGTCCGAGTAGACGTAGACGTCGTCCACGATGGCCCTCCTGTACATGTTCTCGTCCTCGTCGAAGTAGGTCTCCGCCTTTGCTAGCATGTCGTGCCGGAACTCGTCCTCGCCGAGTTCCTCTCTCGTGTAGAGAGCCTGGAAGTACGTCGCGAAGCCCTCGTTGAGCCAGAGGTGCGGCCAGTGCTTCGCCGTCACCAGGTCTCCGAACCACATGTGGGCCAGTTCGTGCGCCACGAGCTCGATGTGATTCCTGTCCGGCCTTGAGTACCTCCCGGAGTAGTCCTCCTCCGACCTAGCGTCGGGGAACCTTGTGTCGGTGAGCGTGGTGGCGCTGACGTTCTCCATGCCGCCTATCAGGAAGTCGTGCACGGCAATCTGCGAGTACTTCTCGAACGGGTACTTTGTCCTCGTGAGGGACTCGAAGACCTTGAGCATCTCGGGCGTCTGCCCGAAGAGCCGCAGGGCGTCTCCTCTCTTCGACTCTGGGAAGTAATACTGCAGAGGGACTCCCTCGGCCGCTTGTTCGATCACGCCGAACTTGCCGACGACGAACGAGTTGAGGTAGTTGGAGTGGGGGACACTCCTCCTTCCAGCGATATGTGGTCCAACCGCCCTCCTTGTTCTCCGATTCCAGCCTGCCGTTGGAGACGACGATGAATCCGTCGGGGACCGTGATCGTCATCTCGGACGTCGACTTGTCGTCGGGGTGGTCGTGGCAAGGATACCAGTACCTCGAGAACTCGGGTTCGCCTTGCGTCCAGGCTTGGATCGGCTTGTCTCTGAACTCGTCGTCGGGAGAGACGAAGTATAGGCCTTGCTTCGGCTCAGCCGAGTAGTCCACCCTCAGTTCGTGGCTAGCGAGAGCGAGGGATCCAGGGACGGAGACGGCCAGGATCTTGCCGTCGTGCTCGAACTGGGCCTTGACGCCGTCCAGGGTCACGCCCTGGATGTGCATGTCCCGTGCGTCCAGATGGATCGTCCCGATCCCCTCTCGAAGCGGCGTGAGCTTCGTCCTGCAAGCTCCGCTTATCCGCTTCTTCTCAAGTTCGACCTTGAGCTGGATGCCGATGTGTCCGGCATGGAACTCCTTGTCAGGGGGAGGATGCCTCGAAGAGCCGGGGATGTGATACGGCACCCTCTTGGATACCATGAGCGGCAGTCGCCTATCCAGGCACTTGAAAAAGGGTTTTCGCCTGCGTTTTCACGTCTGCGGTCCATTCGACCGCCTCTCCGACTTTATATCGGACGCGAGGCGGGCACCTGCTAGGGATGCTCGACCAGTCTCGGATCTCCGTCGTCGTCCACTACGCCGAGATCGGGATAAAAGGGAACAACCGCTCCTATTTCGAGAGGCGTCTCGAGAGGAACCTGGCTTTGAAGCTCGAGCCGTTGGGGCGCTTCACCATCGATCTTCTCGACCAGCGGCTCATCGTCTCCAGCGAGTCCGCCGAGCCGGACTGGCGACCCGTACTGGAAGCGACCAAGGAGGTCTTCGGTGTCGCGTGGTCCGCCAAGGTGATAGAGAGCCCGCTCGACTACGCGTCCGCCAGGGACCTTGCCGTCCGCGAGATGTCCAGGTTGAAGCACTCGCCCGGATTCTCGACATTCCGCGTCACGGCGAGGCGCGCCAACAAGAGCTTCGAGATGTCGTCTCAGCAGATGGCCGTGGCCCTGGGAGACGACCTTGCAAAGACGGGGCTCCGGGTCGACCTCACAAAGCCCGCCGTCACGCTCTCCGTGGACATCCTCGACGACAGAATCTTGCTGCGCACCTCGAAGGAAAGAGGTCCGGGAGGCCTGCCGGTCGGGACCACGGGGAAGGTTGTCCACCTCCTCTCGGGGGGGATCGACTCTCCTGTGGCCGCGTATCTCATGATGAAACGCGGTTGCGACCTCACGTACCTCCACTTCTACGTCGCTCCTTCGCCTGAGCAGATCCTCGAGACGAAGATGACCCGCCTGATCGAGACCCTCTCCAAGTTCGCCCCCGGCGGACCGCCTCTCGTGCTCGTCCCGTTCACGGAGTATCAGGTAGCGACCGCGGACCTCCGCTCGGACTACGAGCCCATCGTCTTCAGGCACTTCATGAGGGTCGTCGCGGAGAGGGTGGCTCGCAGGGTGGCGGCTCTCGCCATCTCGACCGGAGACAACCTGGGTCAGGTCGCGTCGCAGACGCTATACAACCTTGCGTGCATCGACGCAGGCTGCTCAATGCCGACGCTCCGGCCGGTCCTCGGGTACGACAAGTCCGAGATCGTCGAACTTGCTGAGAGGATGGGCACCTACGAGGACTCCGTCGCTGACTACAAGGACTGCTGCTCGATAGTGAGCAGGCACCCCCGGACGAGGATGGACGTGCAGGTCGTCCTAGAGGCGGCTCGCCGATACGACTTTCCCGCACTCGCAGAGAGATCGCTCTCCCGGGCCTCGATCATGAAGCTCGATGGAGACACCAGGAGGTTCGCACTCTTGCCGATGGAACAGGCTCAGACGAGCCGAGCGAGTTCCTGATGAAAGCCAAGGACATCAAGGCTGTCATCCCTGTCGCGGGGCTAGGCACTAGACTACTCACCGCCACCAAGGTCCAGCCCAAGGAGATGCTGCCGATCTTCGCCAGCGAAGGAGGGGAGCTTTGCATCAAGCCCCTGGTCCAGCTCGTCTTCGAGCAGCTCTTCGACTTTGGGATAAGGGAGTTCCTCTTCGTCGTTGGACGGGGAAAGCGGGCCATCGAGGACCACTTCACGCCTGACGAGGACTACCTCAGGAGGCTCACGGCCCGAGAAGCCTCTCCCGCCTCGTCATCCGCGATAGCCTCCGCCCTCGAGAGGTTCTATAGGCGAGTGGACCAGGCGAGCATCATGTGGGTGAACCAACCTGTCCCCCTGGGGTTCGGGCACGCGGTCCTCCAAGCGAGGGTCTTCGCGGGCGAGGACCCTTTCTGGTCCACGCAGGAGACGCATACGTCTACGCTGTCAACTACGGGCACCTAAGGCGCCTCCTCTCGGCGTTCGAGAACGGGGCGGAGAGCGCCTTGGCCTTGAGGAGGGTGGTCGACCCGAGGAAATACGGCGTCGCCACAGGGAGGGTCTCCAAAGGCGTCGTCGCGATCGACGAGATAGTGGAGAAGCCCGCGTCCCCAAAGTCGAACCTGGCGGTCACCCCGGTCTACCTCTTCAGGCACAGCATCTTTGACGCGATCCAGGAGGCCGGTCCCGGCGTCGGTGGGGAGCTTCAGCTCACGGACGGGATCGCGAGGCTGCTTAAGCTCGGGAAGAAGGTGATGGGTGTGGAACTCAGGGTCGACGAGTCTTGGATAGACATCGGGACGCCCGGGGCCTATTGGGAGGCCCTCGGGATCTCCCACAAGAACGCCAAGTGAGGCCAGAGGTCGTGGGGCCTATTTCGACGGCTGGAACTTGCCCTTCGTGCCTACTTCGACGACGCTGCAACTGATCTGATGGGTCTTGCTCTCTCCGTCCACCACCGAGGGGACGGAGATCTTGCCGTTCACGTAGTACCCGACCGATCCAGAGCTGAACGGCCTGTCCTTGCCCCGCGAGGTCGCCTCGACCATCCCTAGGAGCTTGCCCGTGTCATCCTGAATCACCAGTTTCAATCCCATGAGCCCTTCGCCCGGGGACGGCTGATATAACCGCTCCCCGTCCCAAACTCGTTCGGCGTAGTTGGAATCTATAAGGATTAAATGCCGATGGCTTTCGGCCGTCTAGGAGACCAGGAAATGCCCGCCGCTCACGCTCCCTCCGTCTCAGGCGCAGACCGGACCGTCGTTTTCGGAGGGAAGGCCGGGAACTCCAGACTGATCGCGCGGGGGATAGCAAGGGCATTAGGCCTTCACGAAGCTCTTGACGTCTACGCCGAGGACTTCGCAGACAGCGAGGTCTACGTCAGGCTGCCCCTCGACAAGGTGAAGCTCGAGCTGACCGGGTCTCACGTGATCTACGTGCAGACGACGGTCCCGATGGAGAACCATCACTTCATCGAGATGCTTCTGACGATAGACGCGCTCCGTCAGCAGAACGTCCGCTACATCGACCTCGTGATACCATACCTCGTCCACGCCCGCCAAGACAAGGTCTTCCACCAAGGAGAGGCTCTGAGCATCCGCGCGATCCTTCGGGCGATAAAGGCGATGAAGGTCGACCGAATCTTCACCATAGACGTCCACTTTTGGAGGAGCGTGGGCCGCGTCGACTTCGGTGCTACGCAGATTGGGAACGTAGCCATCGACGGGTCAGAGCTCCAGGTGTACAACCTGACCGCGACGAACGCGCTGGCCACCTACGCCAAGGAGAAGCTCGGCATCGAGCACCCTATCGTCGTCATCCCTGACAAGGGGCACAGGCCCGTAGCGGAGCCGGTCGAGCGTTTCTTCAAGACGACCGACGATGAGGTCATCCTCTTCGACAAGGTGAGGAAGAAAGACGACGTCTCCGTCACGCTCGCATCGGGGAGGACCGTCCCAGACCTGAGCGGGAGGCAGCTCATTCTCTTCGATGATATGGTGGGGACTGGCACGACAATCGCGAAGGTCTCCAGCTGGCTCGCCACAAAAGGGGCGACCGACATCACCCTGGCCTGCACTCACGCGATAAACCACAAACGCAAGGCGCCCGGAGAGAAGGTGCCGATGTCCACCCTCGAGAGGCTCACCCGGGCAGGGGTGTCAAGGATAGTCACGACAGACACCGTGAAGAACAAGTGACCCGATAACGAAGCACATCGTCCCGGTCGCGCCGATCTTCGCGGAGGCGCTCCAGAGGATGATCCAGACTCCGGTCGCTCAGTAATGAGTGGACGCCGAGAGAATCCACCTCTTTCAAACCTTAAAGTAACTGGAAATGGCTCAACATGCGCATGGTTACAAGGAAGGGAATGAAATCAGCTGCAAAACGTGACCTCGACGCCGCGGGGCATGATGTAAAGAAGGCGGGGAAGAAGGCCGAGAATGCGGTCAAGACCGCAGGAAGAGACGTCAAGAAGGGGGCCCAAAAGGTAAGGAAGAAACTGTAAGGGCGTTCGCGCTCAGACTTTCGCTAGGCCTTGAGCGCTCTCGAATCGATGAGATGAGTAGCTCGTCCAGGATTCGAGACCCTTGGTTCGATTTGTCCCAGGTCAATACTTGTGGTGCCACCAGGTCTTCGTCCTTGAGCGGGTTCTGCAAGGTAGTCTGCCTGACGGGCGGGTTCCAGGCAAGGATTCGAACCTACGTCAAGGGCTCCAAAGGCCCCCGTGCTTGGCCAAGTTTACGCTATACCTGTGGCCAGCTGGGGACACGACCGAGCCCATAACCAGCCTGAACATCTTTGTTTCCGGTCTCTAGACAGCTTCGGTCGTCGTAGGTTTAGCTCTGTCGCGCCCGGCCATGAACTCGCAAATCCCGCAAGACTGAGCCACAGAGACTCCGTGAACGCAACAAACAGCATCGGGCTCCATGGACAACATGTTCAGTCAGTAAGAGCGAGCGTTAATCTGTTTAGTGGAGGAGTCCTCTCTCACATTGTTTTTCAACGCTTTCGCGACATTGTCGCCAAGGGATCAGTCTGTTGACAAGGTTACTAATCGCCGTTGTCACTTCATTTCAATTCCCGAACCTGCCCGGAGCGGGGACAATGTAGGTAGGCTGATGATAGCACGTCAAGGGTCCGCGCCCGATTAGGTACGAATCCAACCTGCCATCTTAAGAATCGTCAGGCCATGAGGCTCGGGCGCTCCCATGTATATATCGCATCTTGCCAACGAATAGGGCCAACTGTCGTTGATTGAGACCGAGAACCTCGTGAAGAAGTTCGGAGACCTTGTTGCGGTCGACGACCTGACCCTCCGCGTCGACGAGGGGGAAGTCTTCGGCTTTCTCGGTCCCAACGGTGCCGGTAAGACCACCACCATACGGATGCTGGCATGTCTGATATCGAAGACGAGCGGCACGGCCAGGATTGGCGACTATGACATTGGAAACAGCGCGGACCAGCAAAAGATAAGGAGGATCATCGGACTGGTCCCAGACAACGTTGGTCTGTACGAGGAACTCACAGCCTACAAGAACCTGGATTTCTACGGCAGATACTACAAGGTCGATGAAGCAAAGAGAAGAGAGAGGATAGAATACTTCCTCAAGCTGCTTGGTTTGTGGGACAAGAGGGATCTGTTGGCAGGGACCTTCTCCAAGGGAATGAAGCAGAAGCTTGCCATAGCGCGCGCTCTCATTCATGATCCGCAGATACTCTTCATGGACGAGCCGACGGCCAACCTCGACCCGGAAGCGTCGAAGACTGTGAGAGACTTTATCCTGGAACTGAAGAAAGAGAAGAAGACCATCTTCCTCAACACGCACAATCTCGACGAGGCGCAAAGGATCTGCGACAGGATCGCGATACTGAACACCAAGCTGATGGCCCTGGGCACCCCGGCCGAGCTCGAACGGTCGGCGAGCGGCAGGAAGATTGTGGTCCAGCTCGAGAGCGTCAACAACGCAATCATATCTGCAGCGAAGAAGGTCGCAACCGGTAATGTCGAGGCGGGCGAAGGCAACAAGCTCATCATAGGAGTGAGTGATCCTGAGAAGGAGAACCCTGACATCATCAGTGCAATCGGAGCTGCGGGGGGTCGCATCCAGTTCGTTACCGAGGCGAGCTCAACTCTGGAGGATGTGTACCTGAAGCTGGTCAGGAGCCAGTGATAGAAATGGACTTGCAGAGCGCGTGGTCGGTCGCATCAAAGGACTTCGAGATCTTCAAGAGGAGGAAGGGGGTCCTCTACGCCACGATAGTGTCCCCATTCGGTATTGCCTTGGGATTTCCCGCGGTACTTGTTGCGATCGAAAGCGTTGCTGGCACAGGAACCATATCCGCATCCGTTGCTCCATTTCTGAACGCGTTTTCCTTCTGGTACGTGATTCTAGCGGCGAGTCTCCCAGCTGGAATCGCCTCGTACAGCATAGTCGGCGAGAAGGTCCAGAAGAGCCTCGAACCTCTGCTTGCAACGCCCATGACAGATGGTGAGATTCTGCTGGGAAAGATCATCGCTTCATTCGTCCCACCGATTGCCGCAATCTGGGCTAGCTCGGTAGTCTTTATGGTCCTGATAGACCTGATCACTCACGCCGGGCTAGGGTATCTCTTCTATCCAAACTGGAGCATCGGAGTGAGCCTTCTCGTCCTCGCACCGCTCGCGAGCATACTCTCCATCGAGCTGACTGTCATCCTATCCGCACGCGCCAACGACGTTCGAAGCGTACAGCAGTTCACCGGGGTGATCTTCTTCCCCTTCATCATCATCTACGTGATGACCGAGATCGGTGTGATTCAATTGACCACGATCAATCTGCTCATCATGTCCGGCATTTTCCTGGTGGTCGACCTGCTTCTCTTCTCTCTGAGCGTAGCCACCTTCAAGAGGGAAGAGATACTCACAAAGTGGAAATGAGACTCTCGAGGGCTTGCGACATCTTATGGCCCAACCAGGCCGCCTAGCCAGCTTGCCCGTCCAGACGCGGCAAATACCTATGATATAAGACCCGTTATGGCGATACATCCAGTATCAGGCTATTCTGGGCAAATAGAGCTAGAATTGAGGAGGTAGCCCGTCCAGGATTCGAACCTGGGTCAAGGGCTAACTCCAAACGCGTTGAGCGCTTCCAGAGGCCCCTATCCTTGACCACTAGACGAACGGGCTTCTTGTCAGGCTCATCGACGACCCCCTTTTTAGCTTACCATGAGAAATTGATGGATTCCGTCGTGGGGTAGACTTCCACCTTGTTTCTTGGTAGCTTTTCTTCTCACGTGGCGTAGGCGGCCAGTCTCTTCAAGAAAGAGACGATTTCCTGCTCTCCGTTGATCTCATCGTACTCTTTTTGGACGAAGCCGTGCAGCGTCCTCAGTATGTCGTCCTTCTCCGTCAGCGCGAGGTCCACTCCCGTGGGCACCTTCTCCTCGCCGGGGGCCCTAACGACGATGGTGGCGAGCCTTTGCTCGACGATCTGGTAGAGGCTCACTTCCGACGCGTCCGATTCGATCGACCTGTCTATCTCTTTGCGAGATGTTCGAGAATGTCCACTGCGGCGGATACACACCGAGGGTTCACCAGGATTCGTTTATGAAATCAATCCGGGAAATTTTGGCATTTGGCTGACGTTCGCTCTTCGCCTAGATCTCTTCCAGGGCGGTGATACCGATCACGGAGAGGGCGTCCTTCATCGTCACCCTGAAGGCTTGTATCATCGCTAGCCTGGCCTGCTTGAGCGCCTCCTGAGGCTCGCTGTTCACGGGGACGGCCTCGTAGAACTCGCTGAATGTCGCCGCGAGGGCGTGCGCATACGTCGCGACCTCCTTCGGCGAGAGGTATCTCTCTGCCTCGATCAGCGCTTTGTCGTAGGTCGAGAGGAGCTTCACCAGCGCCACCTCAGTCGGCTGGCTGAGGCCCGAGGCGGCTTGCTCCGTCAGAGTGATCTGCTTCGAGCCCGACTTCGCCAAGATCCGGCTTGCGCGCGCGTAGCTGTAGAGCAGGTAAGGGCCGGTGTCCCCTTCGAGCCGTAGAGAGGACTCCATGTCGAACGCTATCATCTTGTCCGGATCCTGCTTGACCAGCTCGAACCGGAAGGCGGCTATCGCAAGAGTCTCCGCGACGGATTCCGCCCATTCTCGAGGCCTGTCAGGGTTCCTCCTCCTGGTCTCGTCGCCAGACTTGGCCTTGAGGGCCGCGAGGATCGTGTCCACGTTGATGTATATCCCCTTCCTGCCTTGCATGTGTACGAACTCCTTCTCTGTGGCCAGACCCAGGCTCTCTGCCGAGGACTTTGAGAGGGCCACGACCTCGTACGCGCGATGGAGGTACCTGACGTTCTTCTTGCCCTCGAGCCTCTCGATGGCCCTGCTCACGACCTTCTGGAGGCGGCTCTGCTTCGAGTCGATGACCGAGATGGCGAGCTCGGCGTCCCCGAACTTGGGATGTTGGACGGGGCCTGAGCTAGGGGTGCCGGCCGACGTGCTCCAGAGCGGGTGCCCGTCCGGCTGCGTGACATACGGGGAATAGGTGAATCGGTCAGGGACCAATCCCAGCTTCCACGCCGCGTATGGGATGTCCTTCGCGACGTAGACTACCGTCCCGTCCGACCGCACGAGCACCTTGTCCTCGCCCAGCTCCTTGTCCTTGAATACCCAGCAGCCCGCGTTCTCCCCTTCCTCCTCGAAGACCGCGATGTGCTTCGACTTCATCTCTTCGAAGACATCGTTCCACATCCCTGTCCTGAGGATGTGTGACTCCCAGTTCAGGAGGTCGTATCTAGCTCCCAGGCGCCAGCAAGTCTTCAGCTGGTCCGCAAGTATCCTCGAGACTATCCTATCGACGTACTCGCTGATCTCTCCGCTCCCCTTCTCTATCTCCCTCAGCACCAAGCGCTGTTTCTCTTTCAGCGCGGGATCCTTCTCATACATCTGGTTCACCTTGGTGTAGATGACGTCACCGCAGTACGCGTCGAACTTCATCCCGGCGGGCGCCTCGTCGGAGAAGCCCAGGAACCTCAGCCCAACGATAACGTCAGCGACCTGTGCTCCCGAGTCGTCGATGTAGTTCAGGGTCTGGACGTCGTGACCTAACCTCTTCAGCGTCCGGACAAGCGAGTCTCCCAGAACCAAGTTCCTCGCGTGTCCGATGTGCAGAGCCTTGTTTGGATTGACGTTAGTGTGCTCGACTGCAATGCGCTTCTTCGTTGACGGCGTGTCCACCTCAAGATGCCCGCCGTCCGTCACCGCGGCCTGTAGCGTCTCGTATGCGAACGCCCCCCAGTTGAGCCGGAAGTTCACGTAGCCGGATCCATGTGCCTCCACCTCTCGGATGAGGTGCCAGCCACCAGCCGAACGGTTGAGGATCGACGCCAGGTTCTCCGCGATCTCTCCCGGCGGCTTCTTCGTCACCCTCGCCAGCCTCAGTCCTACCGGGCTCGACAGGTCGCCTAGCTCAGGGTTCGGTGGGACGAGGAGCTCGACGTGCTCGAGATGATACCCTCCTTCCTGGGCGGCGCTTGCGATGGCCTGTCTGACCTCCTCTTCGAACTCCCGGAACTTCAATCGATTCTTGTCGTGCCTCTCGCAAGAGGGAATTTATCATGTGCTATTGGGCTGCGAGCGGCCAGCTCGGGGTGCGCTCCTCGGAGAGAACCGGGCTAGCGATCTGGCCCACGATCAGGAATGTCAGGGAGCCAGCCCTTCCTTTCTGTAGTCCGTGGTGATGCCGTGCATTGCCCAAGCTATGACCTCCAGTGTCACGTAGGTCATTGCGAAGACCGCTGCAACGACCACAACTGCAGCGAGGGCTTCGAGCCCCAGCTGATGAAGCGCCGCCAAGCCGCCTCCGAAGAGCAGCCCGTTCGGCAAGGCGGCGTTCCCCGACGAGGCAGCGAATTCATTCTGCGTGAAGATGCCTATCATCATCAGGCCGAAGAGTCCGCCGAGCATGTGTCCGGAAAACAGTCCAACGGGATCGCAGAACCATTTGTACCTGGACAGCAATCTCTGCCCGGCCAGAAACAGGGGCCCAGCGACTATGCCGAGGATGACCGCGCTCGCCGGGCTCACAAATCCGGCTAGCGGAGTTATCACAATGAGCCCCATCAATATCCCGTTGTCTGCGTAGATCAGGTCTGGGTTCTTCTTCGTCGTGATGTATCGGAAGAACATCACTGAAAGGAAGGCGCCTGCGGCGGCCAAGAAAGTCGTCAGAACTACGGTCATCGCTGAAGCATTGAATGCAAGGACGCTCCCTGGGTTGAACCCGAACCACCCAATCCACAGGAGAAGAACCGCAAGGGTCAACCAAGCTGGATTCACATTTGTCTCGACCACGGCGCTCTCGGTGAGTCCCTTGCTCTTCTCTTCCCTCCAGATGCGATGGACTATGGCGAGCCCTGCGGCCGCGGCCGCGCCATGAACGACCAATCCTCCCGCGAAGTCTCTGACCCCCAAGAGGAAGAGCCAACCGGTGGGGTTCCATATCCACGCGGCCGGCAAGCTCCAGATCACGATGAAGTAGACCACGGAATAGGCGAGAAAGGCTTCGAGTTTCATCTTCCTCAAGACGACGACCCCGACGAGCGCGAGGGTTACCGCTGCGAATGGGTCTCGAAGATGAAGTATGTGCCGGTTGTCAGACCAGTCGAGAAGTAACCAGTGTCCATGGACCACCATACGCCGCTGAGCAGGCCGGTCGTGGTGGAAGAAAATCCCCCCAAGAAGACGCCGCCGTCGTACAGCGGGTTCCCGATGATTCCGCTAACGGTGGGCGCGAACGCCGTATTGAATCCCACGAAGGCCATGAAGAATATCGCGCTCCCTGATATGAGAAGCGTCTTGAGGAGGCTCTTCGAGTACTTTTCTCCCAGCTCGCCGATCTCTAGGAGTCCTACGGAAACGGTCATGGAGAATACGAGGAGACCGCATATCAGGACCCAGAGGTTATTGACGAGGTTGACATCTGTCAAGCGCTCCTCCCTGTGTCTCCACGCAGACTTATCTATCATCCTTCTTCCCGGCGAACTAGGGCCCGTAGCCTAGGCACCGCCGTCCGCGATGGGGAAATGAGCATGGCACCGAGAACCTCACCCTTGGCACGGATCAGGGCATCGGCCTCCGAAGCCGAAGATCGAGAGTTCAAATCTCTCCGGGCCCGCCACTTCCTGCCAATCCACGCGCATCGCCGGCAGTATCCTTCAGTGTAGCGGCCAGTGTATCAAATAAGATATACGTAAATAACCCGGTTTGGACCCCGAAGACATGCCCGAGCCGCGCAAGAGGCAAGCCCGTGCCGACCTGCCTTCCATCACCCAGCTGAAAGGCGCTCCCCGGGGGCTTTTGCTCTATTACATACTTCACAGCATCTCTGTGAAGCCGAAGCACGGTTACGAGATACTCCAGGACATCGACAGCAAGACCGAAGGCGCCTGGCGCCCAGGCGTTGGCTCCGTCTACCCGATCCTCAAGAAGCTCATGACGAGCGGGTACATCCAGGCCGAGGCGAAGGGAGCGGCTGAGAACCGTAGGGTGTACAGCATCACTACGAAAGGATCCGAACTCATAAAGGAGAGAGAGGACATGTTCGCGTCGTCGTCGCAGCGATGGATTGCGATGCGCAGGCTGTTCTACGACATGCTCGACCCTGCGGGGTTCAGGAACATGTTCGTTGAGGGCTCGAAGAAGCAGTTCGAGATGACGAAAGAGGTGTTCGACGCCAGGAGGGGCGCGATATCCAGAAACGACATGGACTTCATGCTAAGGGAGTATTCGATCAACCTCGAGAGGCAGCTCGACTGGACTCAGTCCCAGCTCCGAGGCCTCAAGGGAAAGCCGGCAGCGCAGAGTCCGCGGGGGAGGTCAGGCCCGACTTGATGGCCGAACGGGCCCGGCAGGGCGGCAAGGAGAGCGATGTCATAGTCAAAGTGGAGGGCCTGTCGAAGAGCTTCGGGCAGCAGAAGGCGGTCGACAACGTGAGCTTCGAGATCAGGCAGGGCGAGATCTTCGGCTTCCTGGGCCCAACGGCGCGGGCAAGAGCACCACCATCAACATGCTCACGACGTTGCTGCCTCCCACCTCAGGCAAGGCCGAGGTCTGCGGCTTCGACGTCCACAAACACCCCAACGACGTGCGGAGGAGCGTCGGGGTCGTCCCTCAGGACTACACCGCCGACGAGGACATGACCGGCTACGAGAACATCCTGCTCTGCGGAGACCTCTACGGCATCCCTCGGAGCGACTCGAAGCGCCACGCGGCAGAGCTCCTCGAGCTCGTCGAGCTGCAGGACGCGGCTAAGCGAAAGGTGAGCACATTCTCGGGGGGAATGCGGAGGCGGCTGGAGCTCGCTTGCGGCCTGATCAACTACCCCAAGCTCCTCTTCCTCGACGAACCGACGCTCGGTCTCGACGTGCAGACGCGGACCGCCGTCTGGAAATACATCCGCAAGCTCAAGGAGGACTACAACATGACGCTTTTCCTCACGACCCACTACCTCGAGGAGGCCGACGGCCTCTGTGACAGGATCGCAATCATCGACCACGGTCACATCGTCAAGATCGGCACGCCCGACGAGCTCAAGGCCAGCGTGGGCGGGGACGTGATAGTGGTGGGGGTCAAAGAGACAGAGCCTGACCTCTCCCCGGACATCGCCAAGATCAACCTCGTAAAGGCGGTCACGCGGACGGGCAGCGACTACCGCATAAAGGCGGATTCGGGAGAGGAGGCCTCCCCGCAGATAATAGACATGATCCGCGCCAAGGGGTTGCACGTCTCCAAGATCTCGCTCACGCGACCGACCCTCGACGAGGCGTACCTAGAGCTGACGGGGCGCACCCTGAGGGAGGAGGAGACCAACAAGTGGGCGATGATGAGCCAGAGAAGGACGATGTCCACGGCGAGGTCATAGTCGGGGAGATTGATCTTTGGTAGAGCGCGAGAAGACCGAGATCAGCGGGGCCACGGCGCAGGACTCGAAGCTGCAAGGCCCTCCTCTTCGGCGGGGACCGAGGGTACGGCCGTGATGCCGACCCCCAAGATCAACAAGAGCCCGACGCACGGGCTCTGGGCCCTAACAAAGCGGGACCTGAGGAAGTGGTACACGAACCCCTACCAGCTGCTCATCTCCCTCATCCAGCCCGTGATCTGGATGGGGCTCTTTGGCAAGGCCCTCAACTTCAGCTCCTTCATCACCGCGGGCGCTCCCCCCGGAGTCAACGCAAACGCGATAATGCTGGGCTTCTTCGGCACGACGAGCTACTTCTCGTACCTGGTCTGCGGCATGCTGGTCTTCATCGTGGTCTTCAACTCGGCTTTCAGCGGCATGTCCGTCGTCTGGGACAGGAGGTTCGGGTTCATGAACAAGGCGCTGAGCACCCCGGTCAGCCGAGGGACCATCGTGATGGCCAAGATCCTCCAGAGCGTCGGAAGGTCGCTGATCCAAGCCGTGGTGGTGCTGTTCATCGGCATCGCCCTCGGGATGTCGACCGGCAGCCTAAGCGTCCTCGGGGTCGCCGGCACCTTCGTCATCATCTTCATGGTCGCCATGGGCCTCTCCGGCCTCTTCGTGATGCTCTCGCTTAGGTCTAGCAACTGGCAGACCCAGATGGCGATAATCAACCTCCTCAACCTCCCTCTGCTCTTCGCGAGCAACGCCCTCTTCCCGGTGAAGATCATGCCCGGTTGGCTGCAGGACGTCGTGAAGGTCAACCCCATAAGCTACTGCATCGATGCGATACGCCAGCTCCTGATAGGGGCGACCGGATCGTACGCGCTATGGGTCGACTTCTCCGTCGCCATCGGGTTCGCGCTCTTCTTCTCGGTGGTGGGGATCGTGATGTCGTGGAGACTCCTCAGCAAGTAGACCTGCGCAAGTCTTTTATCTCAATCGCACATTTTTTCCTCCAGGCGCGCGAAGCGAATTGGGCCCTGAGGAATCCGTCGGGAGGAGCAAGCCTAGCTCGACCCTCGCACTCATCGGGAAGCGGTGCCCGAACTGCGGCACCGGGCTCGATTTCCTGGAGAACCCCCCGGTGATAGTCCCGGACGACCTCGGAGAACTCGATTGGGACTACGTGAAAAACCTCTCTCTTGTGCCCAAGGTGCTGGCAATCTGCCTGGGATGCGGCTTCGTCGCCGTAGAGTGCCTAACACCCGTTGAGGCGCGATGGACCTACGTCGGAACCTGACTAGACCGAATCCTTCGCCCTGAGGACGGCTCGGGCGCTAGGCTTCCCTGAGGCTCTTCTCGAGGCTCTTCAGGTTCTCTTCCAAGCCCATCAACCTCTTCTCGAGAGAGTTCATCTTCACGGAGACGTCGGTCCTCATCGAGTTCAGGTCTGTCCTCATCGAGCTGAGGTCGCTCCTCACCGCCGTGTGCTTGGCCTGCTGGTCCTGAACCGAGGACTCGTGTTTCGTGTTGGCCTCTCCCCTGTTGGCGCGGATCTGCTCGCCGATCTTCTTCATCTCTGCGTGTATCTCTGCGAGCTGTGCTTCTAGCTTCTCGAGGCTTGTCTGGAGCTTAGGGAGGGACACGCCTTGCGGCTTTCGCCATTTGACTAATAAACGCTCTCCGGATGACGAGGGGCAGCTTTCCTATTCCTCGAAGACCTCTATCTCCACCTTCTTCCTCACGAACGGGGTGATCTTCCCCTTGAAGGTGGTCGCCTTGACGTGCGCGTCGTCGATGAAGTGGTACTCGGTGTAGGGAGGCAGCTTCCGGGGCTTGTTCATTATGAGCTGGTGATAGAGCACCCCGTGCGCCTTTAGCCAATCCCTGGTCACCTGCTCGTGCTCCGTCGTCCGCGCCGTGAAGAAGCAGATGAAGTTCCCCTCGTCGTACCACTTGTTGATCTCCTTGATGACGTCCGCGTAGGCCTTTGCGACCCTCATCTTCTCGATCCCCTCCTCGTTCCGGATGTGCTCGCAGATCGTCCCGTCGATGTCTATGATGAATATCTTCAAGGGGGTGACTTTTGGTCGACTCGAGGGCCTATCACACTTAACCCTTTGTTCCTCGTCCAGGCCTGCCGACCCAAGCGCCGCTCGGGGTCTCTCAGCGAGAGACCGATGTCAGCGTCGGGACCGCCTTTGTCTCGAATATGACCTTGCGTAGCTGCTCAGACATCTTGAGGGGGTCTTGGTGCTGCCAGACGTTCCTCCCCACGGCGAGCCCTGCGCCTCCCGCCTCCATCACTCCTCTGACCTGTGACACGAACGCCTCATCGGTGGGCGTCTTTGGCCCGCCTGACATGACTACCTTGGCCTTTCCCGCTGCCTTCACCGCCCAGGCGAACGACTTCGCGTCGCCGCTGTATTTTATCTTGACAATGTCTGCGCCGAACTCGAGGCCCGCGCGGGCCGCGTACGCGACGATGTCTGGGTTCGTGTCCGCCGGGACGCCTGTCCCTCTAGGGTACACCCAAAGGATCGCTCCCATCCCCCTCTCGTGGGCCTCTTCTTGGATGTGACCCCATTCGCGGATCATCTCCGCCTCGTGCCCGCTCCCTAGGAAGATCGTGTAGCCGACTCCCTTTGCGCCCAGCTGCTCAGCGTACTTTACCGAGCAATGCTGCCTTGAGAGTGGCTCTGCCTTTGTGAGGGCGCTCTTCCCGTTCAGCTTCAGTATCAGCGGCGTCTTGCCGTCGTAGTACTTCTCGGCCGTCCCCTTTTGGAGTGCCAGCCCTGTGTAACCGCCCTTGTTCGCGGTGTCCACGATGAAGCCGGGGTCGACGTTGCGGTCGTTGAAGTCCTCGGACGGCCCGTGCTCCAGCCCTTGGTCATACGCAAGTATGAGGCATCGTCCGTTCTTCAGGAACGGCGCGCCCAGATCTCTTCTTTCTGGCATTGTTGTCACCGGCGGCCGAGACCGTCCATATAAATCAAACGAAGGATGTTAAGATTATATCGCCACCACTCTCTTCCGGGCGGCAAGAAAAATCATGAAGATCGGAGTCTTGACAGGCGGCGGCGACTGTGCGGGCCTCAACGCGACCATCCGCGGATTGGTGGCGCGCGCAGAGTCCTACGGTTTCGAGGTTGTAGGCATCGAGCGCGGGTGGAAGGGTCTGACAGAGGGCCCGACCGCGATCAAGCTGAGCTATGACAAGGTGGACGAGCTCGTCGGGGTGGGCGGGACGTTCATCCTCACGTCGAGGACGAACCCGTTCAAGATCGACGGCGGACCGGAGAAGGTCGTCCAGAGCATCAAGAAGCTCGGGCTCGACTGCCTCGTCGCAATCGGCGGCAACGACACCCTTGGCGTCGCGTACAAGCTCTCGAAGATGGGGATCGACGTCGTAGGCGTACCGAAGACGATGGACAACGACCTATCCAGCACCGACTTTACCTTCGGGTTTGACTCCGCGGTCAACGTCGCGATGGAGTGCATCGACCGCGTAAAGACCACGGGGATGTCCCACGAGAGGGTGATAGTGGTCGAGGTGATGGGAAGGGACGCGGGTTGGGTCGCGGCCTACGCAGGCATCGCCTCAGGCGCGCACGTCGTCCTCATCCCCGAGAAGCCTTTCGACATCGCCAAGGTCTGCAAGACCCTCACGGCCCGCTGGAAGAAGGGCCACAGGTTCTCACTGGTGGTGGTCGCAGAGGGTGCGAAGGCGAAAGGGACCAAGGTGACGAAGGGTGGCGCGCTCGACGCCTTCGGCAACCCCATCCTGGGTGGGGTGGGGCAGCTCATCGCGCAGGAGATAGAGAAGAGGACTGGCCTCGAGACTCGCGAAGTGGTGCTGGGCCACGTCGTCCGTGGTGGTGCCCCCAGCGCCTATGACAGGGCCCTCGCCACGAGGTTCGGGGTGGCGGCAGCCGACATGGTCAAGCAGCGGAGCTTCGGTATGATGGTCGCCCTCAGGGGGAACAAGGTCGTCCCCGTCAAGATCGGTGGCGCCCTCGCGCAGAAGCTCGTCGACGAAGACCTCTACGAGATAGCGAACTCGTTCTCCGGTCTCTGAAGAGACTGGCCAGGGCCGCAGGGCCAGATGCCCAGGGTCTTGACGGCTTCGGCGACCCTGCCGACGCCCAAGACCAGCGCCCCTGTCCTCATCGACACGCCGCGAGACGTCGCCTCCTTTTGGACCTGCGCGAAAGCCGCCGTCATCTTGCTCTCGAGCATGTCGTTGACCTCCTTCTCTGTCCACCTCAGCCTCTGAAGGTCCTGGACCCACTCCAGGTAGCTCACCATCACGCCTCCGGAGTTGGCGAGGATGTCTGGGACGAGGAAGACCTTCTTCTTCTCGAGTACCTTGTCTGCCTCGGGCGTGGTCGGCCCGTTGGCGGCCTCGATTACCATCCTGGCGCGAACGCGCTTCGCAATCTCTTCTGTGATGACGTTCTCAAAGGCCCCCGGGCACAGGACGTCGCACTCCGTCTCCAGGAGCTCCTCGTTCGTGATTTCTGTGGACCCTGGGAAGCCCACGACGCTGCCCGTCTTCTCCTTGTGGGCTAGGACCGCCTTCGCGTCCATCCCTTTTTTGTTGTAGATCCCTCCCTTCGAGTCGCTCGCGGCGACCATCTTGGCCCCGACCATCTCTTCCAATATCACAGCGTAGTTCGACCCGACGTTGCCGTATCCCTGGACGGCGAACGATGCGCCCTTCAGGGTCATCTTTTTCACTCTCGCGGCCTCTCGGGTGCATATGGCCGCCCCTCTGCCCGTCGCAGCGTCTCGCCCCAGCGATCCCCCGACGGAGACAGGTTTTCCTGTCACGACGGCGGGCACCATCCTCCCCTTCATCTGGCTGTAGGTGTCGAGGATCCATGCCATGGTCTGGGCGTTCGTGTAAACGTCCGGCGCCGGGATGTCGACGTCGGGGCCTATCGCGTCCCCTAGTGCGGATGTGTACCTTCGCGTCAGTCTCTCGAGCTCTCCCTGAGACATCTTCTTCGGGTCGCACACAACCCCTCCCTTCGCGCCGCCGAAGGGGATGTCGGCGATGCTGCACTTCCAGGTCATCCACGCCGCCAGGGCCTTCACCTCGTTGAGGGAGACCTGCGGGTGGTACCTGATGCCGCCCTTGAAAGGGCCTCTCGCATCGTTGTATTGGACCCTGTATCCCTTGAACACCTTCGTCTTCCCGTTGTCCATCTTGACCGGGAACGTCACCCTGATCACCTTCTTTGGTTCGCTCAGCCAGCGATGGATCCCGTCGTCCAGACTGAGGTACTCTGCTGCGATTCTCAGCTGCTCGAGCGCGTTCGCGAAAGCGTCGGGTCTTCGTGCCAAGCTCCCCTATCCCTTCGATTCGCTCGATTGCCCGAGCGTATTTACAGGTTTCCGGACCTGGTGCGCAACTAGACGTGCATGGCCGTCCCCAGTTCCCTGAGCTTCGCCGCCCAGTCCTGGGCCTTTACTACGCTGCTTGCCACGAGGATGCCCTCCGTCCCGAGCCTCATCGCCGCCGAGACGTCATCGCCGGAGACTATCCCCGCCCCGCAGAGGAGACTCCCCTTGTATCCCGCTCCCTTGACCGCGTCCGCGGTCTCCGTCAGCAGCTCCGGCCTCGCCTTCGACACCGCCCTTCCCGTCCCTATGAGCTCAGGAGGCTCTATCGCGAGGAACTCGGGGTCGAGCGCGGAGATCTTCACCGCCTCCTGCGCGGTCTCGGCACACACGCAGCTCTTCATTCCGAGAGACTTCATCCTCTCTACGGTCATCGAGACGACGGCGAGGTCGAGCCGCGACTCGCTGTGGTTGATGAGGGACCCCGCGCACCCCGCCGCCTTGATCGACTCTGGTATGGTCGCGCCCGTGCTCTTCCCCTGCTCTCCCAAGTCCGCCTTTTGCGCAAAGACAGGGATCTTGACCGTGGAGGCGACCGTGTGCAGCATCGGGGTCGGAGGGGCGACGACGACGTCTATCCCCAGTTCCCAGCTCAGGCCAGCCGCCGCCTTTGCGAGCCTGACGGCTCCCTCGCCAAGTATCTCTGGGTAGTTCTTGAAGTTCACTATGAAGGTACGGGGGCGCATCCGCTTACGCCCGTGGGCCCCGTTCCCTGTGGGTATAAATCCGAGTCACGGACGTCCGAGACTGTCTCTCGCTCAGGACTCGTCTTCCGACTCGGACTCCCATCCGTTGTCGTCCAGGTCGTCGTCCATCTCCTCTAGCTCCCCATCCTCAGAAGACATTTCGCGCACGGCGGTTTTGGTTGGGGATTTAAGGATTGCCTGTGGCGCGACCAGACCTGATGCTGGAAGCTTCCGCCAAACACCTTAAACGCTGACCCTGATGCCCGGCGAAACCATGACGTTGAGCTGCATGCGTGCCGGGCCGAGAGCCATCGGCGAGGCAGCGAATGTCATCAGGTCGGGCGGCATAGTCGCCGTCCCCACAGACACGGTCTACGGCCTAGCGTGCGACCCGTGGAGCGACAAGGCGGTGCAGGCGCTCTTCGAGGCCAAGAGCAGGAGCTCAAAGCCGGTCCCCGTCCTGTGCTCTGACATCGGGGTCGCAGCGAGAATCGTAGAGCTGAATCCCACAGCGAGGAGGTTGGCGGAGGCCCAGTTGGCCAGGCGCGCTCACCATAGTCGCCCCTCTGAGGAAGCAATCCGCTGACAGGATGCCGTCCAGCCTCTTGGACCAGGGCAGCGGCCTTCTCGGCGTCAGGGTCCCGGACAGCGAGGTATGCACTTCGCTCGCGGCCGAGGTGGGCGGGGCGATAACCGGGACGAGCGCGAACCTCTCAGGAAGGCCTTCTTGCAGGACGGCGGGAGAGGTGATCGAGGCGATGGATGGGAAGATCCAGCTCGTGATCGACGGCGGGAGGCTCGCGGGGAAGGAGTCGACCGTCGTCCGCGTCTCTTCGCGGACTGTCGAGGTTTTAAGGGAGGGTTCGGTCAGGATTCAGGAGGGTGAGTTGAGGGCGTGAATCTGCTTCTCACTTCCCAAAAGGGGAGCGAGGCGAAGGCGTCTGCCGAGTTCAAGGAGATCGCCCTGCAGCGCGGCCATCGCAAGCTCCACATCGAGAAGGCCGGGTTCGACGGGATCCTGGAGATAGAGATAGAGAACTCCAGGGACTTCATCGCCTTCATGCGGGAGTACGTCAGGTCGGAGCCTTTCAGGGTCCACTTCATCCAGAGGATGATCCCGGTGGACCTCGTGGTGGACAGCAACCTCGAGCAGATCAAGGATGCCGCGACCCAGCTCGCGCCTCAGATCCTTCATGGCGAGTCGTTCAGGATCGACATCACCGAGAGGGACTCGCCCGTCTCCAGGAAGGAGCTCATCGACACGATAGCGAGCGTGGTCGACCGCAAGGTCAACCTGGGCACGCCGGACAAGGTGCTCCAGGTGGAGGTGCTCGGGGAGTACACCGCGATGTCCGTGGTAAAGCCCGACGAGATCCTCAGCATAACAAAGCTGAAACGCTCTTCCTAGAGCCTTGCCGCGAGGAGAGCCGCTCTCTCCACCCAGTCCAGATCCTCTGCCGTCAGCCCCCTCTCTGGTGTCTTGGCGTAGTGCTTGTCCCTTGCCAACTCGGCTTCCAGCTTCCTCGAGGCCGCTCCGTGAGAGGCGACCACCATGAAGAGCCTCTTCCCCTCGCCCTTGTATCCCGCGCGCTTGAAGGCCTCGCCTATCTGACGGGTCGAGGCGATCCGGAGCAGCAGGTCGACCTCAGGCTTCTCCGCTAGGGTCGAGCCCGCCCCCTCCGCTGCCAGCGTCTGGGCTGCGATCAACTCGACCGCCTTCGCGTTCGGCGCTCCAAGGTGGGCGAATACCTGGATCAGCGACCCCGGGAACCTCTTCCTGAGCCTCAAGAGAAGGGGCTCGATCTCGTCGGGCGGGAGCTTGACCTCCCAGCACGAGCATGAGGGCCTCACCACCGCGGCTCGCAGGAGCTCATCCTCCATGGGAGAACGGGACAAGCAAGACGGAGTCACCATCGTTCAGCCTGAGGTCCCTGCGGGACGCGGCAGCGAGCGCCTCTTGGTCGTTCACGACCACCAACGTGTTGTATTCCGTGAAGCCGTGCCTTTGCTCTTGCACGGCGGGGTTCTCAGTCCGCAAGAACCTGAAGAGCTCCTCGACGCTCATCCCTGCCTTGTCGATGTCCATACACTCGCGGCCCATGCTGGCCTTGATGTGCCCCATGAAGGTCACGCGGATCATGGACCAGGGCACGAACCACGGGGGAGCCGTTTTATCGTTTCTTGTCCGAGGCTGGACTAGGCAGCTTCGACGGCAGGCTCGGTAGCCTCGGCAGCCTGCCCGGGGACCTCTGCCGCTGCAGCCGCTGCTTTCTGCTCGCTCTCTGCGCTCGCTCTGATCATCGCCTTTGTTATCTTGCCTACGAGCTTGTTCCTTATCATCTTCGAGTGGACGGTGGCAATCTTCGCCAGCTGCGCCTTGTTCGCGGTGTAGTCACTCCCGAACATGCCTGGATACTTTTGGAGAATCTCCTGAGAAAGCCTGCGAACCCTGTCCATTTAACGAGGCAGCCCTCGCGAGGGGGGAGATTAACCTTGCTGCCCCAGGAACGCCTTGGCGTTGAGGGAGAGCTGTTCGACCGCCGCCTCGAAGCCTTCTCCCCATAGTTCGGCCAGCTTGAGGGCCACGCTTGGGATCATCCCGGGCCCCATCGCCCCTTCGAGGGCGCCGAACGAGACGGGGCCGTCGCTCTCGACAAGCACCGCGTCGGTGCGGCACCTGGCCGCCATCCTGCGCAGCTTCTTCGAGTAGAGCAAGGCCGGACCGAACGAGACGAACGTATCCTCCCGCGAGAGGACGCCTGTCGAGGAGCTCCTCCTTCTCGAACCAGTGCATCAGAACCGGCCCGAGCGAGTAGCCGCCGATGACGTCCAGGCACTCGACCTCCGCCCCCCTGGAGTGCACTTGGAGCGGCTTGCCGAGCCTCGCCGCCACCCCGAGCTGAGCGCGGAAGAGCACCGTCTGGGTGCTCCGCTCCGAGACCTCCGAGTACTTTGGGTCCAAGCCCACCTCTCCAACACCGTCGGCAGACTCCCAAAACCGCGCGAGGGACTCCAGACTGCCGGGGCTTGTCTTGGTCGCCTCGGAGGGGTGAACACCCACGAAGGCCCTCACGTTGGAGGGGTAGGACTCCCGCATCAGCAGACTGGAGGCGAACTCGTCCGGAGCCGTGGTGACAGAGACCAGCCCCAGATCCCTCTCCAACGCGTCCTTTACCACGGGCTGCCAATCCGGGTACGCAGGCAGGTGGACGTGGACATCCCAAAGGCTAGGCACGGAAGACCATCCTAAGACGGCGCATAGGCCTGATATATCCATTGTAAGGTCGATTTCGTGGTATTAGGCTCCAAAGTCGCGTTCTGCTGCCGCCACGCTTCGAATCAGCAAGAAGACCGCGACAGAGTGCGAACAGAGCCAAGTTGCAAACATTTTAGCCCAAACGTTTAATAATTAACCGCGCATCACTCGAAATAGTCAGCATGTCCGAGTCTGAGTTCGGTCTGGCAGCTGTATACCGGCTCATCAAGAAGGCCGGAGCCGAGCGCGTCGGCGACGACGCCGCGATCGAACTTCGGGTGGTCTTAGAAGACGTCGGCCTCCAGATCGCCCGGCAGGCGACGGAGTTCGCGAAGCACGCAGGGAGGAAGACGGTAAAGCCCTCGGACGTAAAGCTCGCGGCCAAGGCCGTCCTCAAGACCCAGTAGCATAAACCAGCTTTTAATCAGGTTTCAATGGGGGCGCTTGCATGGGCCCCGGTAGTGTAGTCCGGTCAAGCATGTTACCCTCTCGAGGTAGCGACCTGGGTTCAAATCCCGGCCGGGGCACCATTCCGATCAGCGCGAGGACAAGGACTTGGAAGGGAAGATAGTCGGAGTCTTCGGCACCGACGCCGGCGCGAAGGGCGCACTCCTCGGCCCGATAACGAAGAAGAGCGAGGCCGAGGGCGCGGTCGTCGTCCACCGCAGGGTGGAGGCGGGCGTGAACTACTCTTTCCTCGACGACTCGCAGTTTCCGGACAAGGTGCAGGGATACTCGAGGATCGCCTCGATCTCGGACCGCGCCTTCTACGTGCTGCCGAAGTTCGGGAAGATCTCCCCGCCCGACGGCGAGCTAGCTGTGATAATCGACTCGCTCGGCCTCGAGGGCGAGATCTTCGCAGTCGACGAGGAGCCACCTACGGGGATAGGGTCATACTTCAAGGGGACGCGGCTTGAGGGCTTCAAGGCGAGTGCGCGCAGCTCCCAGTCCTCAGTGATCGACCTCTCGCTAATCAAGACAGGCCCCAACGTCCCTCCCACCGGGACGCTCATCTACATCGACAGGGCCTTCAGCGTCAAGGGCGTCGGCGTGGTCGTCCTTGGCTTCGTCCTGGGCGGCAACGTGAGCGTCCATGACCAGCTCAGGCTCGTCCCGAGCGCCGATGGGAAGCGGGCGGAGGTGAGGGGCATCCAGGTAAGCGACGAAGACCAGGACACCGTCGGCCGGGGCCTCCGCGTGGGCCTCTCACTCAAGGGCGTGGAGCTGAAGGACCTCGACAAGGTCTCCTGGATGGACGACGGGAGCTTCCAGGTGCGGGACAAGGTGACCTTCGAGCTCCAGCAGAGCAGGTTCTACAAGCAGGCCATCGACGGCAGGGACATGCACCTGCAGCTCCCGGGAGAGATGCTCACCTGCAAGCTAAAGGCGGAGGCTGGCACGACCTTCTCCGCCGCGCTCCCGTCTGGTGCGCCCGTCTGGGACGGGATGAGGGTAGGGGTGGTCGACCTGAACGGGAAGAGCCTCAGGGTCGCGGGCGGCGGCGCGTGCCGGCCTCAATCTTGAAGAAGGATTATAGGGCTCCTCCCTCCATTTTCTGCTGACGTGTCATCTTCGAGGCGAGAGGTCATCACGCTGGGCGGCGGCTGCTTCTGGTGCCTGGACGCCGTCTTCAAAGACATCAAGGGAGTCGAGAAGATAGTCTCCGGCTACTCCGGCGGCGCGACCCAGGACCCCACCTATGAGGACGTGTGCTCGGGAGCCACCGGCCACGCGGAGGTGGTGCAGATAACGTTCGACCCGTCCGTCGTCTCCTTGGAGGAGCTCCTGCATGTCTTCTTCACCCTCCACGATCCCACCACGAAGGACAGGCAGGGCAACGACGTCGGGTCCCAGTATCGCTCGATCGTGCTCTACCGCGACCAGGCACAAAAGTCGGCTGCGGAGAAGGCGATCAAGGACATAGACGACTCCGAGGCCTGGGGCGCAAGGGCCGTGACGGAGGTCAAGCCGTTCAGCGTCTTCTATCCCGCGGAGGAGTATCACCAGGACTACTATCGCCGGAACCCGTTCCAACCGTACTGCATGGCCGTCATCCGTCCGAAGGTGGCGAAGCTCAGGAAGAGCTACCTCGAGATGCTGAAGGCCTCCTGAGCGGCCTCGACTCGCTTTTTACCTAGAAGCGCCGCCGACCGGGTGTGCGTGGCATAGTAGGGGTCAGCGGGACGCCTGGGACAGGAAAGAAGACCGTCGCACCGCTCGTCGCGTCGATCATGGGGCTCCCGCAACTTTCCCTGAACTCGCTCGCGCCACGACGCGGCGACGAGGTGGACACGGGAGCGCTGCGGAGGAAGCTCCTCGCTGCGTTTCCCGGGAGGGCGGTGCTCTTCGGGCATCTGCTCCCACACGTGCTCACCAGACGCGAGGCCTCCTTCGTCGCCGTGCTGAGGTGCGACCCGATGGTCCTCCGCGGGAGGCTGGAGGCGAGAGGCTACCCGAGGTCCAAGGTGCGGGAGAACGTCGAGGCCGAGCTGATCGGCGTTGTCCTTTCGGAGTGCGTGAAGCGGTTCGGCCCTGACATCGTGAGGGAGTACGACACCACCTCTTCCACGCCGAGGAGCGTCGCAAAGGCGATCGCATCTGACGCGGGGCGGAGTGACGGGCGGAAGACGCCGCGAGCGGCCTGGATCGATTGGACCCTGGACTATGGTTCTCCGACCAAACTGAGGTCCCTCCTCGCCTGGACCAACGAGCCTCCTGCCTCGACCTGAACGAGCAGCGGCTTTTGTATCCTGGTCAGGCTCACGACCGCCTCGCCCACACCGAGCCCCGAGACGTAGGCGACCTGCTCGTTCGTCAGGTTCAGCGAGTCGCGGACCAGCCTGAGGTCCTCCGCCCAGGCGACCCTGTGGATAATGCGCACCCCAGAGTTCTTGACCACCTCCGCCGCGACCTGGGTGGGGAACTGCGCGACGAAGAGCATCGACTCCCCGAACTTTCTCAGCTCCGATATCATCCTCTCGCCGACGCTGGGAGGGTCTTCCACCCTGCGGGCCGGCGCGATGTTGCGCGCCTCCTCGATCATCATGACGTGCTCCATCCTTACCTTCCTGGCGACCCTCATCTCATAGACGAGCTTCATCAGGACGTCGGCGAAGATACCCCTCGAGAGGGTCTCCCTGATGTTCCCCAGCTCGACGCAGAGGACCTTGTCGAGCAGCTCGTCCACCGTGTGGCTCGAAGGGGAGTTGAACGCGCGACCGACGTGACCCTGCGTCAGGGGGACGAGCCGCCTGAGGAGCGCGACCTTGGTCTCGTTGTCGTAGGCGGACCGGAGCGGATAGCTCTCGATCGTGCCCACGAGCGAGGCCAGGGTCGGGACCTCCCT
The DNA here is from genome assembly GCA_963799775.1 of uncultured archaeon. GTDB lineage: Archaea > Thermoproteota > Nitrososphaeria > Nitrososphaerales > Gagatemarchaeaceae > Gagatemarchaeum. Next base: position 765,170 of record CAWCYD010000003.1, on the reverse strand, counting down.
GTCCGCGGCCTCTCCCAGGCACCTCTGGAGCGCGTTCCGGAACATGTAGGCCTGGGGGTGGGTGAAATGGTACGTGTCCGAGAAGATGTCGGTCACCATCTCGACGTGCTCCGACGGCTCCGTCGCCGGCCCCATGTCCATGGGATTGATCGCAAAATCGTCCTTCCCCGGGGAGAGCACCTGTCCTCCCACCGACTTCACGAGGTCGGCGTGCTCGTTGTGCCAGTCGAGGATCATCACAGGGAGGCCCATCGCAGCGACCTGGCGCACGATGACGGCGGCGGTGGTCGACTTGCCCGAGCCCGTCATGCCCATGAGGGTGACGTGCCTCCTCAGGTCGTCTAGCTGCAGCCGGAACTCATGGGTGCTGCCCGAACGTGTCTTCACCCTTCCGAGGACTATCCCGTCTCCTCTCTCGGTCCCCGACTCCTTCGAGTTGGGGACGTAGAAGTCTGGCGCCGTGCTCGCCGAGTCGACGCTGGGGCCGTGAGAGTCGAACGGCTCGAGCGCGCTGAGCGTCGAGGAGTCCGCCACCTGCCGGAGCTTCGGGGCCGCGGGGAGCAGGAGCGCCTCGGCGAAGCTCACCAGATCGTTCCTCGTCAGGCGCCTGACGGTAGAGTTCGGGAGGCCGACTGCCAGGGTCGCGGCGAGCGTGGATGCGTTCTGCTCGCACTCGCTCCTTGCCTCTTGGAGCTCCTTTCCGCGCGCGTCCACCCACGTGCCCACCACGAGGTCGAACTCGAACACCTGGTCCTCCTCCTCATCCGCGCTGTTCGAGGGCTTCACCATCATCGTGTACAGGAACGGTATCCTGGCCCTGTGGAGCCCGTCCAGGAGCCCTTTCATCCTCTGGTGCTGAAGGGTTATCCTCACCGCCGCCGAGTAGTCGAGCTTCGGTTCCTCGCTCGTGTCGGAGAGGTTCACACGGAGGAGTGAGAAGAGCCTGATGTTGCTGGATCTCGTGATCGCGAGATATCGTCCCTCGACCACGGAGACGGACTCGACCCTTATCGGAACGCCGCCCGAGAGCCTCCATTTGAACCGGGTGAAGAGCCCTCCCGCTCGAGGCCCCGCGCCAGAGACAGTCGGCTCCTCGGTCCCCAAGTGAGGCCAGCTCACCAGTGGAACGCTGAACCGAACACGTCGCTGAGGCTCGAAGATATCGAGTTCCAGATGTTGGACGTCATGTTCCCCGCTTGCTTCAGGATCGAGTCGACCCCGCCGACAAGGAGAGACAGCGCCACGAGCGCGACCGAGAGGAGCAGCGCCTCTTCGATGAGCTGCGCGGCTCTTCTCTTCTTCCCGAGGGTCGGGAAAATTCTTTCGATTATCATTGCTCTCCTAGTCCGTGACGATATTTAACCTCCCATCAGTCTGGCTCAAGGACCGAGCGTGAAAGAGGTCATCGGCCCCATCAGGTAGACCACGCCCGCGAACGCGGCGAGAGAGAGAAGGACGTTCACGTAGGGCCGCCGCTTCGAGAGGAAACACCCGAGGCAGACCGCGCTGGGGATCAGGAAGATCGCCCCCTCGTAGGGAGAGAACCCGACGGGCTGCGGGGTGGTCGCCGCCCCGAGTGAGATCTGGAATGTCGAGAGCACTGGAGCGAGGCTTCCGAGCATCCCAACGACCACTCCCGCGACCACGGAGATGACAAGCCCGCGGAAGGCCATGACCTTCTCTTCCGCAGCTTGCTTCTCCTTCATGAGGGTCCATCTGTCGAACATCGTTGCAAGCTTCTCGGCTCCCTTGCCGGCGTCCGTCGAGCTGAACCTTGACATGGTCGCGATGAAGCCCAGGAGCTCTCCCGAAGTGCCGCTCTGCCTAGTGAGAGATGTAGAGGCTGCCTCCACGGGGGTCCCGAGAAGGATCCTCCTTACCGCCTCGCGTTCTCCGGTGTTCCGTGAGCCCGAGAAGACGCCGACGAAAGCGGCCGCGACCCCCATGCCCCCCGAAGTCCGCTTGAGAACCGCCCGCAGTCGCCTGACGAGCTCCAGCTCCGCGCCCGTCCCGCGTGCGCTCTTCTTGTCAGTCAAGACGCGTCTCTACGCCCCCCATCCGACGGTCTCGCTGGAGAGGGCGAGGGTCATGTCAAGGATGATGACCTCGAGCAAGAGGAGGGCGACCATCGCCACCGGGCCGGTCTGCTTGGTCGTCGCGGCGAAGAGCATGAGCATGATGGGGAGGAAGAATGAGACCGCGACCAAGAGCGGCAGCTTGGTCTCCTGGTCCAGGCCGCCCGAACTCAGGATCCCATCAAGCTCCTCGCCCCCCTCGTCCACCCTGGCAGGGTCCAGTCTGACAACCGCGTTGAGGACGGTCCTCGCCGACTCTGAGAAGACATGGTCCTCGGGCCGTGACGCCTCGATGGCTGATGTCGCGTCGTAGCCTAACAGGGTCATCCTTCTCACGTCTGCGAGGAAGGTGCCTAGCATCGACTCTTCGGCGGCAAGGTTCAGGAGCGTCTTGCTCCTGGAGCCAGTCGACCTCAGATAGATGTTCGAAGAGGCAGCCAGCGAGGGCGACTCCGAAGCCTGCCGGAACGCGGCCAGCCTCATCTTCCTCCTCGGCGACGAAGAGACGAGATAGCAGGAGCAGCCCGCCGCCACCGTGGCAAGGACGAACGAGACCGCACCAAGATGCAGCTCCTCTCCAACGATGAGCACCACGCCGAGGAGCGCCGCCGCGACGACCAGGGAGAGGAAGAGGAACCTGCCGCTGTCGAGGCCGAGCCTCTCCCACGACTCCACTCTCAATCGAGCGCCGCCCTCTCCGCCCTCATCTCACCGATGCTCTCGATCTTCGTCTCGACCGCCCGCAAGAACTCTTCTAGTGGGATGGCGACCGTCGCAAGGTCCATCTGCTCCCAAGATGCCGTCCTCACAAGGGGACATCCTGTCGCCCTCACGAACAACCTGTTGAGGGCCGGCTCTGCCCTCGCCTCGCCCGGGTCGCTGAAAGGGGTTCGCCCCAACGTCGAGATGCTCTGGACGCACCTCCGAGAGGAGAGCCTTTGGGGTCGCTGCATCTGGACTATGACCCCGAGGTCGGCGAGGTTGGCCTTCGAGACGCCGTGCAGCTCCAGCCATCTTCTGATGGCCTGCTCCGGCGAGGAGGAATGGAACGTCTGCAGTCCCCGGACGCCTGCCGCGAGAGCCTGGAAGAACGCCCTGCTGTGCTCCTCGGACTGAATCTCACCGAGCACCAGAAGGTCCGGTGATCTGTGCAGGATCTTCGTTATCTCGGCCGACTTGGTCCTCTGGGCCTCGTCGCCCCTCTCGAACGGGTCGACTCGTAGCTTCATCTGATGATACCCCCGCTCCAGCAGGTCCATTCGTCTCGACCGCGTCCTCGACGTATATCCTCCGAAGCCTCGGGTCGAGCGACTCGTCGAGGGCGTTCAACAGCGTCGTCTTCCCGGTCCCCGTCTCCCCGACGATCGTCACGTTGACCCCCGCCTCCAAGGCGGCAAGCAGGAAGGCCGCCGCTTCGACAGAGAGGACGTCGATGCCGATCAGGTCCCTTATCGTCATCACGTTGGACGTCAGCTTGCGTACGTCGAGGGAGAATCCGCTCACAGCGAGCGGTTCCAGGTCCAACGAGATGCGGAGCCTTGTCCCGAAGACCTCGAACTCGTTCTTCAGCGAGGGGTTGGCGTAGTCGAGCGTGTACCCCTTGAAGGTGTCCATGTGGGTCTCGATGGCCTTCCTCTCCCTCTCTGTGAAGAATATCCTCGTCTCGCACCTCCCGAACTTCGCGTGGTCGAGATAGACCGGGGTGGTCGGGGAGTCAAGGTAGAACTCCTGGACGTTCCTGTCTCTCGACAGGGCGTACAAGGTGGTCAGTCCCACTGCCTCGAACGCAGCCAACCGAGAGAGCTCCCTGACGAGTGAGAGGTCTCGTATCCGCGAGAGCTCCCGAGCTGCCATCTGTCCGAGCACCTCGACAAGGCGCGTGAAGTCCAACGGCTTGACCTGCTCAGGAGAGAGCGTCTCGCTTATCCTCGCCACAGCCGTCCTTAGGAGGGAGAGGTTCTCCGCGCCCAAACAAGGCACGAGGTCGTACAGCGTCCCTCCCTCTCCCTTCCTGATCTCGGACCTGAAGAGCCCGTTTGGATACGACTCTACCAGCTCCGCGTCGGTCGACTCGAGAAGTTCGACGAGGAGCGGACCTCGGGCAGGCGCATGTCCCTTTCTTCTGCGCGCGAGACGCAGCAGACATCTTTCCAGACGGCCTATCAACCCCTACCTAGTGCGGTCTGATAATAAAGCGCCAACGCGTGGGCGCTTAAGTCTCCGGCCGAGCTCTCTGGTGTGCATCTCCATTGGTCGAGCTGATAGAATACGTGTTGGTCCTCGGCATCTCCGCGGGCCTGGCCGGGATGAGCGTGATGCTCGTGAGCGAGGCGTTGCCGGGGCTGAACCAGTTGGCGGCGTCCTCAAAGTCGGACCAGATCGCTGGTGCGGCGAGGGTCTCTTCCATCGAGAGAAGGGAGGTGGCACTGGTGCTCCCGTTGCAAGACACCTCCGTCTCGTGCTCAGACGGGAGCCTCTCAGTAACTTTGGGAGGCGCGTCTCGGGTCTACGAGCTGGGCTTTCCTTGCTCCTTCGACTACGGTGGACTCGACGGTGCTTGCACGCTAGACTTCCTCCCCACTTCCGCCTCGCTGCAGCTGACGGTGGAGTGCTAGGATGCCGACCGTCGGACTCTCTTCGCAGGTCTCCTACGCAGTCTACTTCGCCGCCATCATGAGCCTCTTCCTGCTGCTCGCGCCTCCTGTCTATCACGTGTACGCGACCTCCCAGGAGAGGTCTGCAGAGGTCGTCGCGCTCAGCCTGAGCAGCACGATCGACTCGATGACCGCAGGGACCAGCGTGCTGGCCAGACTGGAGAGCTACCCCGCGGTGGCTCTCTCCGTCTCGCTCTCTGGGAGAACAGTCACGGCTTCGTTCGGTGGCTCCCGAGCTGAGACTCAGGTGAAATGGGAGCTTGAGCGATGCGTGCTCTATCCCGGACCGCTGTACAACTTCACGCTGGAAGGAGGGAAGGTGCTAGTCGCACCGGCGCGCGATGATTGAGGACTACCTGGAAGTGTGCATCGCTCTGGTCATGCTCTCGCTGCTGACAGTCGTCGCTCTGTCAGTCGTGATCTCGCACCTCGCCCTCGCAGGCTGATTGGATGAGGTGGGTGGCTTAAGGTGCAGCTCATCGACATAGCGGTCGGGACGGGCTACGCGGTGCTCTGCATCACCCTCATAGTCCTGATGAACCCCATCGCCGCGAGAGAGGGAGCAGTCGAGGCGGCGGCAGACTCCAGGGTGGACTCGGCGATCCTCGCCTATCTGGGCCAAGTCGGTCTCCCGTTCCTCACAAGCTCCACCGAGTCCTCGCTCTGCGCGAGCGGCCTGCAGGCCAGCAACTCGACGTTTGTCTTCGACGTGTCGTTGCAGGGGGCGGGATGCGAGGGGTCGCCCTCCCCGTCTCCGTTCGCCCCCCATTCGTCCCTGACGCTGGACCTGCCCGGCCGCGTGGTCGTGATACAAGCTTGGCTAGAAGGGCAGTAGCCGCCACGCTGGCCTCGGTCGTCTTGCTCAGCCTCCTCGTCGTCGCAGATGCCACCATCGTCTCTGCCCAGGACAACCTTGCCGCGGGGTCGCAGCTCTCTCGCGTCGAGACGAGGGAACTGGTGCTCGAACAAGCGCTCATGGGAAGCCTCTCGATGGGAGTACTCGCTCAAGCCCAGTCCTTCCTCTCGACGAACCCGGCCACCTGCGGGGAGTTCGAGGGCTACGTCGGATCCATCTCGGCCTCGTCTTCATCCTCAGGAGACGACTCCGGGACATCGTACGTCGCCAATGCCACAGGCGTCGGAGACGCCGGGCCGTCCTCGCCAGCGGCCGATAACTTGACGGTGGTGTCCCCGTTCTCGGGAGGCGCGGAGGGAGCGCTCGACATGCGCGTCGCCTTCTCCATCAGGGAGGTCGGGGGCGGAGGGTCTGTCCTGCTCGAGAGACATGAGACCCACGTCTTGAACGTCCCTGTGCGCCTCGGTGACGCGGCTCTTCTCTGTGCGTCAGCGCAGGACGCTCTCGGCTCTGCGCTCTCGAGGTCTCCTTGCAACTCAACGTTGGTCCAGGCCGCCTTCGGGGCGACGTTGCCCGGATTGATGACTGAGGCGTCGGCACTGGGGTTCGTTCTCACCGCAGGCCTGGTCTGGGGCGCCGTCTGCGCCCCGAGCTACTGGTTCAAGCTGGTCGAGCTTGGAGTGCCTGGAGCGACTGGAAGCTTTGACTGGACTGTGGTTGGCTCTGGGCCTGCAGCATCGGCCTGAGCTCACCATAGATTTCATCCCAACGCGGTCTGAAGAGCTCGCAGAACTGCTCTCTCACCGTGTACTCGGCAGCCTCGATGCATGTCGCGATGTCCCTCTGGGTGAACAACCTCTTCCTCGACTCGCTCTCTGCGATCGCCACCTCCGCCGCGTAGAAGCTCGTCGCTGCGAGCGCGCGCGGGTTGTGGCCGCCCCTCACCGAGGAATCCAGCATCGCTAGCGCCCTCCTCGCAAGGTGGAGGAGCCTGTATTGGTAGCCAGGAGGGGCGTGCAGCCGCGGCAGGATCTCGGAGAAGCGGGCCGCGACCCTGCCCAGGTACTCCTCCGCCCTCATGGCGCTCGCTTTGACCGGCGAGTCGAACCCCATCTTGATCAGCATCGATGGCCTGACATTGTGCCCCAGCGCCTTGTGGGCTGCGACGACCTCCCTCGCCCCTACCGTCGAGACGCCGCAGATCCTGCACGCGCTTATTATCGAGAAGGCGGAGATCGCCGCTATCGTGTAGCCTACCCTCTGCTTCCTGATCATCAGGAGGCCCTTGGCCACTGATATCGACTGCCCCATCACCCCTACCGGGAGCGAGAGCTTCTCGCAGATCCTCTCGATCAGCTTCGCGCACGGATAGACGCCGACCTCGTCCACCTGCGAGTAGTCAGAGATTGTCTTCAGGTATCTGAACGTGGAGGAGGAGCCAGAGAGCCCTCTCGCGGGCGCATCGTCGCGGTCGTAGTCGATCGGACCGAGAAAGCTACCTAGCGAGTGGTTCGTGTAGTCTACCGCGTGCGCCCTTCGCACAGCGTCCGCCGAGCCTGTCTCGGTCTCCTTTGGCCTCACGCCCCCGCACGAGGAGCAGACCATCTCCTCGTCGATGTCGACCATCCTCCCAGAGCAGTGCGTGCACCTGGCGTCGTCGTCAACAGAATATGCCGAAGTAAGCATGAAGGGGCTCAGGGCCCTGGGGGTAATCTCCGGGATTGGCTATGCCGACCCCATGGTCAGCGGTCGCACCGCGCTCCCACCTGTCGGGCCGTTGCGGAGGGGGGTGAGATGCCTGAAAGTGCTCCCGAACCGTTTAAAGCAAGAACGAAGTCGCGAGGGCGTTCGCCTTGCTAGAGAAGGTCAGGGACGTCCATCTCCGACCGTCGACCGACGTCGTGGCCATGGTCGACCAGATGCGCGCCGCCGGCGGGTTCATGGGAAGGCACCTCGCAGAGGCTGCGGGCGTGTTGAGCGACATGGTCGCCGACCCCGCCTGCACCAAGTTCCTCTCCTTCCCCGCAGCCCTGGTCGCGACGGGCACCAGGGGAGTGATAGTGGACATGATACGCGAAGGGATGGTGGACGTCATAGTCACGGCCTCAGGGACGCTAGACCACGACCTCGCCCGGAGCTGGGGGTCGTACTTCCACGGCAGCTTCGACCTAGACGACGTGAAGCTCAAGAGGCAGGGCTACCACAGGCTGGGCAACATACTCGTCCCGTTGGAGACCTACGGCCCCGCGCTCGAGAAGCGGATCCAGCCGTGGCTAGACCGCAGATACGCGGAGGGAGCCAAGACCATGACCACCGAGCAGCTCTGCTCTTCTCTCGCTGAGCTGGCGGACGAGAACTCGATCCTTCACTGGGCGAAGAAGAAGAACGTGCCCATCTTCTTGCCAGGGCCGATGGACGGCGCTGTGGGCTCGCAGCTCTGGCTTTTCGCTAACAGGAGGAGCGACTTTAGGGTGGACGTGATAGGGGACGAGAAGAGGCTCGCGGACATCGTCTTCGACGCCAAGAAGAGCGGCGCGCTTGTGGTCGGCGGAGGAATCTCCAAGCATCACGTGATCTGGTGGTCCCAGTTCAAGGGAGGACTGGACTACGCGTGCTACATCACGACGGCCACCGAGTACGATGGGAGCCTGAGCGGCGCCCAGGTCAAGGAGGCCATCTCGTGGGGGAAGGTCAGGCCAAAGGCGAAGAAATCGACGCTCATCGCCGACGCGACGATAGCCCTGCCCTTGGTCGTGACCTATGCGATGACAAAAGGCAGCAAACGCCCCTAAGCTTATAACCGGTTCGAGAAAACCCCCGCAGTCAGTTTTCTATAAAATGGCTCTCGATTACAGTCTCCTGGCCGTCGGAGGCGCACTCGTCGCCCTCGTTTACGCGGTCGTGCTAATCTTCAACGTCCGCTCGCAGAACCCGGGCACCCCCAGGATGCTCGAGATTGCGGGCGCGGTCAGGGAGGGAGCCAACGCGTTCCTCTCGAGGGAGTACAAGGTGATCACCCCGGTCGCGATAATCGTCGCCGTGGCGATCTACGGCTTCATCGACATCCCGCTGGCCACGGGAGGCTCGATTGCGGTGGGATTCGTGCTCGGGGCGGTGCTCTCCGCATTCGCCGGCTACGTCGGAATGGCGATCACGGTGCGGACAAGCTCGAGGACCGCCGAGGCGGCGAAGAAAGGGCTCGGCGACGCCCTCACGGTCTCGTACAGGGGCGGTAGCGTCATGGGAATGGCGGTCGTCGGATTCGGGCTCCTAGGGATATCACTGTTCTACATCGCGTACCAGGGCACGATCACAGCCAACCCCGCGACGATGGCCGGGCTAGGCTTCGGCGCCTCGCTCATCGCGATGTTCATGAGGGTCTCTGGAGGTATCTATACAAAGGCGGCAGACGTGGGAGCCGACCTCGTCGGCAAGGTGGAGGCGAACATCCCTGAAGACGACCCTCGCAACCCCGCCGTAATCGCCGACAACGTCGGAGACAACGTCGGAGACTGCGCTGGGATGGGCGCCGACGTCTACGAGTCCTTCGTGGTCACAGCAATCGCCGCGATAATCCTCGGAGGGCTCGTCCAGCTGGCGAAGCCTGCCTCGATCATCTCGATACTCGGTGCCAATCAGCTCATACTCTACCCTTTGACGCTGGGCGTGGCCGGAATCATCGGCTCGATTGTCGGCGGCTTCTACATCCGGCGCTCGATAAAGGCAAAGCCGATGGCAGCGCTGAACACGGCGCTGATGATCGCCGCAGTGATCACCGTCGTCATCGACTTTGCCTTCGGGCAGTCCCTCTTCGGAGGGAGCTCCGTGTCCTACTACTTGTTCGGCAGCGCGATCGTGGGCGTCGTGGTCGTCGTCGTGATCGAGAGGGTGGCGGACTACTTCACATCGTACCTCTATCCTCCCGTCCGTCATATCGCCGAGGCGAGCCAGACAGGGGCGGCCACCAACTTCTTGGCGGGCTTCTCAACCGGGCTCCAGAGCAACTTCCCGTCCGCGATAGTCCTCGTCGGCGCGATCCTGGCCTCCTACTACCTCGGCTACTACGGCTCCGGCTCAAACTCCCTCATGGGAGTCTACAGCACGGCGGTCGCGACCATGTCGATGCTCTCTCTCACGGGAGTGATCATGTCCATCGACTCCTTCGGGCCGATCACCGACAACGCCAACGGGATCGCCGAGATGGCGGGCCTCGAGGGCAATGTCAGGGTGGTCACCGACGAGCTCGACGCGATAGGGAACACGACGAAGGCCACGACGAAGGCCTTCGCCATCATGTCGGCCGCCCTCGCGGCGGTCTCGATCTTCGAGGCCTTCCAATACGAGGTCAACCGTCAGATAGCACTCCACAACCTGTTCTCCAAGTACGGGTTGGCCCCTGGAGGGACGCTCTCGTTCACTCTCAGCGACCCTCACGTGATACTAGGTCTGTTCATCGGGAGCCTTCTCCCGTTCTACTTCTCCAGCTTTCTCATCCAGGCCGTCGGTCGCGCGGCGATCAAGATGGTCAACGAGGTGAGGCGCCAGTTCAAGGAGATCCCCGGCATAATGGAAGGGACGGGCAAGCCTGACTATGCAAAGTGCGTCGACATCAGCACCACGGCAGCCATCAGGGAGCTCGCCGCGCCGGCTACCCTCGCCGTCCTCACGCCTCTCGTCGTAGGCTTCACGCTAGGACCGCTTGCGCTCGGAGGGGTGCTCATCGGCAGCGTGGTCGCAGGTGTCTATCTGGCCTTCACAATGACGAACAGCGGAGCGGCTTGGGACAACGCGAAGAAGTACATCGAGACCGGCGCCCTGGGGGGCAAGGGGACACCCACTCACGCAGCTGCCGTCATGGGAGACACCGTGGGAGACCCTTTCAAGGACACCGCGGGGCCCACGATCAACTCGCTGATCAAGGTCCATCAACACGATCTCCATCGTGTTCGTGTCTGCGATAGTGGTCTACGCTCTATTCGTCTAGTATAGCGACTCGGCCTACTTCAGCCGGACGTCCGTCACCAGGCAAGCGGGGCATCTCAGGCTCAGCTTCGTCGCTCCCTCGGAGACGACATCCATTGGGGTGCCGCAGCACGGACATGCCGGCCCCTTTTCAGAGGCTTTCAAGCGATCCCGCCGTCCGGCATCTTACGGGGTGTCACCTGGTGGCGATAGCCTCGATCTCCACGAGGACGTCTTCCCTCGGGAAACCCGTGACGAGGGTGGCCCTCGCCGGCTTGTGCTTGCCGAAGAACTTCGCATAGGTCTCGTTCATCTCTTTGAAGAAAGAGGCTTGCTTGATGTAGACGGTCGTCTTGACGACGTTCTTCTCGCTCGTCCCTGCGGCCTTCAAAACTCCCTTCATGCTCGTCAGGCATCTGCCTGTCTGCTCCTTGACACCACCGCTTACCATCTTTCCCGTCGCGGGGTCGAGCGCGATCATCCCAGAGACGAAGACCAGGTTCTTCACGACTATAGCTTGAGAATACGGCCCTATCGGTTCCGGCGCTTTCTTCGATTTTACAACTTTCAAGACGAAGGTTGACGCCGTCCTTTCAGTTTTTATCTCTTCCGCGGGCCCTAGCTCTTCGCGACCACCCTGACCGTGCCTGTCATCCAGGGGTGGTAGATGCACCGGTAAGGATACGTCCCTGCTGTCGCGAAGGTGTATGTGAAGTGCCCTTCCGGCGGGATCGAACCTGAGTTGATAGAGCTGTTCACACCTGTCACCGTGTCGTAGGCGAGCGAGTGGCTGACCCAGGTGACCGTGTTGTTCACGCCCAGCACGACCGTGATTGCCTGGGGATAGTAGTTCCAGGTCACCGGGGTCTCCACTATGAGAACTTGCGCGGTCGAACTCGAATGCGGAGGGACAGGGGTCAACGTGATCGCCGCCGCGCTGGTGGCGTAGAACCCGACAAGGACCGCCAACAGGACGACGATTGACACTGACGTGACCACCCTCCCGGTCCGTCTGAGCCTCGAGCCGCCTGAATGGTCATCGCCTCCCAGGTCTCTCCGTTGGACCATGGGCTCCTCGTAACCGGTCGTGGAGAACTCCTTGAACCAGGCCCTGTTCCTGAATAGGATGTAGAGTATCCCCGTCCAATAGAAAGGCCCGACGCTGAACATCACTATCCCCAGGGCGCCCTGGTCAGCCAGAGAATAGAGAGGATAGATGCGATAGTTCGAGATCAGGATGAGGCCGTAGAAGAAGTGGCCGAAGAAACCCAAGATCAGGACGTCCAGCTTCGCTCGGTCCGACAGGGTCTGCAGAGTGGAGCCGATTAGTATCCCGACAAGAAGGAACGACGCGTGCTCCACCGCATGGACGGCAGGGTTGAGGATCGCCGCGTCCCAGAACTGCGGCAGGTGCCAGATCGTTATCAAGACGATGATCACTGCGAGCCCGAAGTAAGCCGAGTTCTTCCCTTCGATGGGCCGGAAGAATCCCTTCTTGTGGAGGGGGTAGGCGATCATTATCCCGGCGATCACTATGATGATGTGCTGGATCATGTGGGTCGTGAGGTCCAGCGTGGTCGCGTCGTCGAACGGAGGGAACCCGACCGAGAAGACGAAGAGGACGAACCCCAGGAAGGGGACCGAGTAGAGCATCCCCAAGACAGACTTCGCTTTCATGGCGAAGTTCCTCTCATCGCTCGTGCTCCAATTTCTGGGGACAATGTGATCTCGCTCTCCGGAGGGTGAACCGGCCCGAAACTCGAGCCAAGTAAAAGGTTCGCTTCGTGGGTCCTTAATAGCAGAGTCCGACTTTGACGATATGGCGTCGAGAAAAGGTGTCCGCCTTAGGCCGACTATTGAGCGGGAGAAGCTGTACCAATCGGTTCTGAAATTGAGAAGAGAAGGGCTGAGTTACAACCAGATAATTGAAAGGATACACCTTGAGTCCGGGGTCTCGCTCAACAAATCGCATATCTCCGGCTGGCTCAACGGGAAACATAGACCATTTGGTTACGTTAGGCAGTTCGCGTCGACACCCTGCCCTGAGCTCGCGTACATCATAGGAGTCAAATGGGGAGATGCCTCCACAAACACCAACAAGAATCATATGCACATGATAAAGCTGCGAGTAACAGACAAAGATTTCGCTCAAGAGTTCTCTCGGTGCCTTTCAATCGTTCTCAAGAGGAGCCCGCCAAATGTAAGATGGAATGAACGGACTCAATCTTGGCATGTCGAGACCTCTAGTCTTCTGCTCCAGAATCTCTTGAGACTAGGGATCGAGGCCAGATTCCGACCATTTGCCACTGCGACCTGTGCAGAGGTGCGTTCCTCAGAGGATTCTATGACTCTGAAGGCTCAATTTCGGGCCGATCATTGCACCTGTACAACGGCGACCTTGACAAACTGCGGTTTGTTTGTCAGTTGTTAGGTTCTCTCGGAATAGAGACGACAGGCACCTCATCTCAGGCGGCGGGCCGGTGGCAAGATTGTCATCAAGGGAAAAACTTGGAACGTAAACAAGAACCATTATCGCGTTTACGTGCGATCCGACTCACTGAGGCAATTTGAGACACGCGTGGGCTTCACAATCGGGCGTAAGCGGAATCGACTTGCTTCTGCGACAAGCGTCGATTAAGCTGAAATGGAGACGTATTGAACAAAATACGGTAGCATTCAACCGCATTAGATACAAAGACTCAAATTCGAGCCAATTGAACCAAAAAGGTGGGAGAGGGATTCGGACCCTCGTGAATGCGCTCTCGGTCTCGCGTGTTGAACGAAACTGCAGGCGCACGCGTAACCGCTCCGCCATCCCACCACAGACTCTGCGGAGGTCTCGCCATTCTCTTCGACTAATTATGCGTTAGGCGGACCCCTGATTGGTCCTATGTCAGTGAAACAAGACTTATATGAAATATTCAAGTGGGCGTTGGTCGCTGCATGCTGTATTCGCTTCCCCTAGATGCGACACCGCCAACAGTAGCAATCTGGACGACGCTCTCCAACTACTACGTCATCCTCGGCACGGCAGCTGGCGTCGTAGTCGGCGCGTTCATGATCTACAACATCATCAAGAACCGGGAAAGGCCCGGCAGGGCGGTCCCTGCGTTCCACCACGAGGAGGGGGACTGGGGCAACTGGAAAGGCGTGGTCCTCACCCTTTGCATCACAGGCTCCGTCTTGGCCTTCGTCGAGTACGAGACGTTCGCCTCTGCGAACCTGATCGCCATGCCTGGCGACCCGAACGTCAACATAGGAGTCACAGGTCGCCAGTTCGTATGGAGCTTCACATATGCCGACGGCTACACCTCCTTCTCGAACCTGACGGTTCCCCTTGACCAGGTAGTGATACTGAACATCACCTCGGCCGATGTCACGCACGGATTCTACATTCCTGCGCTCGATGTTGCCAAAGATGCCCAGCCAGGATTCTACAACCAATTGTGGTTTAATGCGACCCAGCCCGGGACTTTCACGATTTCGTGTAGACAACTTTGTGGCGCTGGACACGCGACAATGCTCGCGAAACTTAACGTGGTAAGCCAAACGAAGTACTATGATTGGTACAACAAGCTCCCGGTTACCTCGTCTTCCACAAGCCGGTCCTCGACATCGACCACAGGAGGCTAGTGAGAAATGAACGCTTGGCTCTCCAGATGGCTCTACACGACGAACCACAAGGACATCGGGCTGCTCTACATAATCGGCTCGATGTACTTCGGCTTCATCGGAGCTGTCCTGATCCTCCTCGTCAGGGTTGAGCTCGCGGTCCCGGTCTGCGCTGCAGGCGTCACGGGGATGTGCTGGCCGAGCACAGCCCAGACATTTCTGAGCGGCGCCTCTTTCGACCAGGCCGTCACGCTCCACGGTCTTATCATGATCCTGTGGTTCCTCTCTCCGTTGGCGATCGGCCTCGCTAACTACTTCCTTCCTCTTCAGATAGGGGCGGCCGACCTGGCTCTCCCCAGAGTCAACGCCCTAGGCTATTGGCTCTGGCTCTTCGGCGGCATCGTCGCGACGCTCGGGTTCTTCATGCCGGGCGGAAACACAGCGGGAGGCTGGACGGCGTACTCTCCTCTCTCTGGTGGGCAGTTCAGCCCAGGGCCAGGCCCAACCCTCGCGTTCGCCGGTCTCATCATGCTCGCCACTTCCATCACAGTCGGCAGCGTCAACATTCTCCTCACAGTGGCCGTCCACCGCGGGCCGGGGATGACCTGGAGGAAGATCCCGATGTTCAGCTGGTTCATGCTCTTCACGATCATCGCGATGCTCTTCTCCTTCCCGTCGCTCCTCGCGGCCCTCGTCCTCCTCATCTCAGACAGGGTCCTCGGGACGATGTACTTCTCCGCCGCCGCTGGCGGCTCCATCCTCTGGGACGACCTCTTCTGGTTCTTCGGCCATCCGGAGGTCTACGTCGTCCTCCTCCCAGCGTTCGGCCTGATCGCGGAGATCTTCCCTGTCTTCACTGGGAGGCCGCTCGCCGAGAAGAACATCATACTGATCTGCACAGGGGCGATCGTCATCCCGCTCAGCTACATGGTCTGGTCGCACCACATGTTCATCACCGGAGTCACACTGAGCGAGGACGAGGCATTCAGCGTCGCGACGATCCTGATATCGTTGCCCTTCGACGTCATCACGCTAGCCTTCATCAAGACCCTGACAAAATCCTCGATCCGTCTCACGGCCCCCATGCTCTTCTGCATCGGGTCCGTCTTCCTCTTCATCATCGGCGGCATTACAGGGGTCTTCCTCTCCTCGTTCGTCCTCGACGTGGTCTACAACAACACGTACTTCGTCGTGGGCCACTTCCACTATGTGATGGTCGGCGCCGCGATCTTCGGCCTGATCGCCGGGCTCTACTACTACATCCCGATAATGACAGGGAAGATGTACAACGAGAAGCTCGCGAACTGGCACTTCATCACCTCGTTCATCGGGTTCAACGTGCTGTACTTCCCGATGTTCTTCCTCTACGACATGCCTAGGAGGATCTACACCTACCAGTCGCTGCCCAGCTGGAACACCCTCAACCTCATCTCGACCGTGGGCGCGTTCATATTCGCGGGCGCACAGATCCTCCTGCTCCTGAACCTCCTCGGCGTCTTGAGGGGCGGCAAGATAGCGCCTCCCAACCCATGGGGAGCCACCACGCCAGAGTGGGTGCCGATCATCACCGGTGCCTCCCACGGAGCCACGGCGACCACGGGCGCGGTGGGGGCCGAGGGCGGCCACGCGGGAGGGCATCATTACAGCTCGCGGCCGATATGGCTTGCTGCTGGCATCGCGGTAAGTTTCCTGGGCCTGGCTATGCTGGTCTACTCTTGGGGGCTCGCAGTGTTCATCGTCGGACTCGCCATCGACGGGGTCGCCATCGTGGCGTGGATGGTCGATGACCTCCACGAGCGCTTCCACATGCCCGAGGAGGTGACGGAGAGCTGGCCGTTCAACGCCATCCCCAAGATGAGGCTCGGGATGTGGATCTTCCTCTCTACCGACGTCATAGTCTTCGGTGCGATCCTGGGGGCTTACCTCTACATCAGGTCTTTCACCCCGAACTGGCCGGCGGTCGGTTCGATCCACGAAATCCCCCTGGGCCTCACGAACACGATAATCCTCCTTACGAGCGGGCTCACGGCGTTCTTGGCCCTCGAGTCGATCAAGGAAGGCAAGCAGAGGAACATGATAATGTGGCTGGGCGCGACCTTCGTCCTGGGCGCGACCTTCCTCGGGATCAAGGGAGCGGAGTGGTACAACCTGTACTTTGGCAAAGGCTTCAGCTGGACGACGAACCTGGCGGGGAGCACCTACTACTTCACGGTCGGCCTCCACGCGGCCCACGTCACCGCAGGGCTGATCATAATGGTATATCTCATCAAGAAGGGGATGATGGGCGGCTACACCAAGGAGAACCACACCGGCATCGAGAACTTCGCGCTGTACTGGGCCTTCGTCGACATCGTCTGGATATTCGTCTTCCCGCTCTTCTACCTGTTATAGATTGGTGAGAATGAGAGAATGAACTACACGTTACCGCTTGCAATCTGGTTGTACATGGTCATAACGACCGTGGGAGAAGTCCTGCTCTTCTACACGGGGCCCGGGACGCTTCTCGGTGGACATCGGAATCGGGGTCATCGCGATGGTGAACAGCCTCGTCGCGGCGCTGTTCCTCATGAACATCAGGAAGGAGCCTCCTGTGATCCAGTACCTGATGCTCGCGCCTCTGGCGCTCATAATGGTCCTGATCCTCACGATGCTCTTCGCCTTCGCTGGCTAGTGATAGACATGCAAACACAAGACTACGCGCCTCCGAAGCTAACCCTGGGGGTGCTGGGGATCGTCGCGATATTGATCCCCATCTTGGTCGGCTACTTCCTGGTCAGCGGGATGGCGAGCAGCACGGGCTACAGCTTCCCCGGCGGCGCCACCTCGACGGCGGCTACAAGCAGCTCTGGGGCCGCATCGGGAGCGACAATATCCATTCCTAGCGGCGCCGGCTCGGGTCCGAGCGCCGCGCCTGGCTTCGCGCCCGCTAACGCGGTCGTCTACATAGGGCAGAACGCCACGGTGACCTGGACTAACAACGACTCGGTCCCGCACACGGTGACGTCTCTCAATATGACAGGAGGGGCCCCTGTCTTCGACTCTGGGAACCTGAACGCGGGACAGAGCTTCACGTTCAACTTCACCCAGCCTGGCACCTACCAGTACAAGTGCAACTATCACGCCTGGATGATGGCCACCATCGTCGTCAAGCAGGGTACTGCGGCGGTCAACGTCTCCATCCCCAGCGGCGCCGGGTCAGGGCCATAACGCCGCGCCCGGGTACGCGCCAGCGACGATAACTGTGGTGATCGGAGTGAACAACACCGTGACCTGGGTGAACAACGACTCGGTCCCCCACACGGTCACTGCGGCCGACGGGAGCTTCAACTCGGGCAACCTAGCTGCAGGAGCGAGCTACTCGTACACGTTCACGACCGCGGGGACTTTCAAATACTCTTGCAACTATCACGCGTGGATGACGGGCACGGTAATCGTGGAGTCAGGCTAGCCTCTCCGCCACCTCCCTGCGATCCTCTCTTCTCTGACCGGGTTCATGCGGCGTGAGATTTTTCTGCGGGCCATATTCGGGCTCTTATCTCCGATTCGTCGGATTCTCTATTCTAGTCGCAACAATATCCGGTCTGATTTGCGCCGCTTTGAAGAGCCTCCAACAAGGACCATCGCACCTGTTCTTCGTTAACGGTTTGATTAGACGAATTGGAAGCTCATCTTCGAGTGCTCGCTTGCCCCAAAAACGGCTTCCGGCATTTCTAAGTCTTCGTTTTCCCTAAAAAGCGTAAATTTTGCTCCGTTAGCGAGAGCTTAAATATCGACCTTGCACCATGAGAGACTCGAGCAACGTGGTCACGGGCTACTGTGTCTACGAGAAGAAGAAGAACAGGGAGATCAAGAACCCGAAGCAAATCAAACTGAAGAACGGCCGATTTGCAGTGCGGGGGACTTGCGGGTCATGCGGAAAGCCAATTTTCCGCATCGGCAAACTGAAGTAAAAGCAAGCGAATTCTATCTCCCCCCTCCTTTTATTTTTCCGCGTGGAAGACCTTATCACGCACGTGACGTGAACCGCCCGCCTCCAGATGGTCCTCGTCCTTCACAACAGCCTGGGCAGGCGGCTCACGAAGTTCAAGCCGCTCTCCGGGAAGACTGTGAGGATGTACACCTGCGGGCCGACCGTCTACAACTTCGCCCACATAGGCAACTTCCGGACCTTCGTCTTCGAGGACGTCCTCCGCAGGTACCTGAAGTACAAGGGCTACAAGGTCGTGCAGGTCAAGAACATCACGGACGTGGAGGACAGGATAATCGAGGGCATAAAGAGCTCTGGCAAGAGCCTCCAAGCGCTCACCGACTACTACACCGAGGCGTTCATGGAAGACCTGGACACCCTGAGGATTGAGAGAGCGGAGCACTACCCTCGCGCCACCCAGCTCATCGCCGAGATGGCGGCGGCCGTCAAGAAGCTGACCAAGAAAGGGTACGCCTACCGGGGCGACGACGGCTCGACGTATTTCTCGATAAAGAAGTTCCCAAAGTACGGGAGGCTATCAGGAATCAAGCAGGCCGAGGTCAAGTCGGGCACGCGGGTCGCTCTAGACCACTACGAGAAGATGGGGGCGAACGACTTTGCGCTCTGGAAGGCGTGGGACCCTCAGGACGGCGAGGTCTTCTGGGAGACCCCGGTGGGCAAGGGTAGGCCCGGCTGGCACATCGAGTGCTCGGTCATGGCAATGAAGTATCTCGGCCCGAGCTTCGACATCCACACTGGCGGGAAGGACCTGAAGTTCCCACACCACGAGAACGAGATCGCCCAGTCCGAGTCGCTGACCGGGAAGAAGTTCGTGAACGTCTGGCTCCACTCGGAGTTCCTGAACATCAACGGAGAGAAGATGAGCAAGTCGCTCGGGAACATGGTCACCCTGCGCGACCTCCTGAAGCAAGGGTCGAGCGCGAGGGCGATCAGGCTCTTCCTCATCGGCGCCCACTACAGAGACGAGCTGAACCTCACCGACACCTCGATGGAGCAGGCCGCGGCGACGATCAGGAGCGTGGACGAGTTCCACTCAAGGCTCTCGCGCGCAGCAAAGTCTGCACCTCCCGGTCCGGCGATCCTCAGCGTGCAACCTACCAGGTCTCTCCTCAGGAGCTTCGAGCGGGCCATGGACGGAGACCTCAACACCCCAAAGGCCCTCGCCTCCCTCTTCTCGTTCCAGCGAAGGATCAACGCGATGATCGACTCCAGACGACTGACGAAGCGAGACTTTGACCTCATAGTCAAGACCTTGGAGAGGATCGACGGAGTGCTAGGGGTGGTGGTTCCTTGGGAGGAGAAGGCTGGACGCGAAGAGGGGGATGGCCGCGAGGGATCCGAGATACAAGCGCTCGTAGATGAGCGGGAAAAGGCGAGGATGGCCAAGGACTACTCCAGAGCAGACTCGCTGCGCGCGCAGCTCAAGGAGAGGGGAGTGGTCGTCCAGGACACCCCGGACGGGCCTGTCTGGCAGAAGTTGTCAACTGCATCTTAACCGATGCTGATTGGGAGACTGTGCATTTGACCGCTAGGATGGGCGCTTATATCCGAAATCTGGAACAAGAGGTGTTTGATAAGCACCTACAGGTTCAGGCTCTATCCGACCAGAACGCAGGAATTCTTGATGAGTGAGGTTCATTGAGACATGCAGGCACCTGTATAACCAGCTCCTCGAGGAAACTCATGAGATGCGATCAGATTTCTATCAGAAGCAGGCATCTCTAGTCACAAGAAAGGTCGACAACAAGTATCTGAAGGCAGTGCATTCACAAGTTCTCCAGGATGTCAATATCAGGCTCGACAAGGCTCACACATCATGGGTCAAGGGGCTTACTAAGAAGCCGAGATTCAAGCGGAGGGAAAGGTACAACTCCTTCACCTATCCACAACAACCGGGCTTTGGTATTTGGAAGAACCGATTGAGACTTTCGAAGATTGGCCAAATCAGGATGAAAGTCCATCGAAAACTACTCGGTGAGCCTAAGAGATGCACGATAATTCGCGAGATTGACCGCTGGTTTGCTGCCATTCAGGTCGAACTACCAGACGCGAAAAAGGTAACCAATGACAGACCACCCATCGGAGTGGATCTCGGTTTGCTAAAGCTAGCCGTCCTAAGCGATGGAACGACATTTGACAACCCGGATTATGTCAAGCGATCCGCCGAGAAGATTCAGACTCTGCAGAGGTCTTTGTCACGAAAGAGACCGGGCTCAAGAAACAGCCAGAAAGCCAGGGTCGCGTTAGCAAAGGAATGGCGCAAGGTGAAGAACCAGCGCATCGACAAGACGCACAAGGTTTTCCCACTACCTCGCTAAGAATCATTCCGTAATCGTCTTTGAGGATATGCATATTCCAAAGATGGTAAAACGCCACTATCTCGCCAGAGCAATAATGGGCGCCGCATGGGGTCAGCTCCGAACCTTGACCGCCTACAAGGCGGAGAGGCATGGTGGGCGGGTGATACTCGTCAACCCCCGCGGGACGTCGCAGGAATGCTCCAGATGTCGTGCCGTGGTTCAGAAGAATCTCTGGGTGCGTATACGCCGGTGTCCGGTGTGCGGTCTCGTCCTCGATAGGGACGTGAACGCGGCCAGGAACGTGCTGCAAAGGGGCCTGGAACAGGCCCATGCTGAGGCGCAGCCTCTGCCTTTTCTCCCTCACCGGCGGATAAGCAAGTTCGTGCCGTTGAAGCAAGAAGCCTACGGCGTTGCCGAGGGTAGTTCACCCGATGCTCAAGTAGGTTCAATCCCGGTGCATTAGTTCACCAAGAGACCGCAAAGTGCAGACATGCAGCGCGGGCTCTCGCAGTTCCCCCAGACCCGCGAGCTCTCGGCTTCGCAGCTGAAGAGGGGCATCTTCCTCTTCCGTGGCGGGATCCGAGCCAAGATAGAGCCTGACGGGTCCATGTCCTGGCTCTACAGCGCGCACGCGAGGAAGCTCGTCTTCGGGAGGATTTCGACCGAGGTCTTCAAGATCCAAGCCGGCGTGAAGATAGGCGTACGTTCCCAGGACGTCATTCTGAGGACCACTCCGACTGGTGCCTCTTACTCACCGCGAGGGGTGGAGAAGATCCAAGCCGTGCACTCTGTCAGGTTGCTCCACGGTGAGTGCGAGGGCTGGGTAAGGGCTGTGACCCTCACCAACAGGACCGACGCGGTGGCGAGGCTGAGGGTGTTGACCCTCCATGACCCCACGTCTTTGAACTTCAGACGAGACCGCGATGCTCCCGGAGAGATCGGGGTCAACGCGTTCAACCGTCAAGACCAGGTCGTGATGGACGACGTGGGCGACACCACAGGCGTCAGGGTGATCGGCTTCTCCTCCCGCCCATCCGTCATATACATGACGAAGGACAGGAGCCGAGCCGCGGAGCTGCTCTCCCTCGGGGAGCTCCCAGAGAGCTCGCTCGGAATGTCAGGTTCGGTCATCATCATGACGCAGCAGGGCACTCGACCTCCTGCCTGGTGGCGTCGCGGAGATCAGGTCCTTCTCTCTCTATCACCCTTCATCGCTGGAGGCCGCGCTCAGCGCGGCGACGACCGCTCTGGCCGAGGAGGGCGCGTCTGGCTCGGTCAATCCAGCCGGGGTCGGCTTCGTCACCTCGAATCCCTCCGTCAATTTCGCTTTCGAGTGGGCAAAGGCCATCCTTTGCTCGATAGAGAGCGAAGAGAACCTGGAGGAGCGCCTGTCTGCCAGCATCGGCCTCTCCTTGCTCCAGGGTGACTTCGTCCAGACCTTGACCGAGTGGGGAAGAAGAAATCTCAGGAAGGACGGGACGATCCGCTACTCGGACACCGCTCGAGACGCAGGGCTTGGCCTCGAGAGAGGAGTGTCCTTGGAGACCTCGCTCTACCTCATCGGGCTGTGCGCCTGTCTCACGGCGCGCTCCCAGGACAGGAGAGCCATCAAGAAGTCCTACCCGAACGTCAAGAAGGTCGCGGACGGCCTCTCGAACATGCTAGCCGACGGCCTGTTGGTCTCGTCGTCCGAGTCCCCAGACGGGTGGAGGCGCCGGCTTGGCGCCGGTTTCCCGACCGGTCACACAGCCGAAGTCAACCTGGTCGCCGTAAGAGCCCTCCGTGACGCGTCGACGGTCGCGCAGCTGGCGGGCAGGGGGAGCGACTCCGCGAAGCTCCGTGAACAGAGCCTCAGGCTATTGGACTCGCTGAACGAGAAACTTAGGGCCCCGAGACACGCGCGCTTGCGCTAAACGTGGACTCCCGGGGAGTCGTCCACAAGGAGATGACTGTGGACCAGGCCGTGGGTCTCTCGTTCTTCTCGCCTGACCAGAACCTGGCCTCTTCCGTCGTGCACAGGCTCATGGACAAGGACTTTGAGACGGGCTGGGGCCCTCGCACGGTCCCGAGCTCGAACAACCTATACTACAGTCCGACCTATGGAGACGGGCAGCTGGGCGGCTACTGGACAAGGGCTGCCCTCTCTCATGCTTCGTTGGCCTTCGCGAACGGGTACCCCAGCATAGGGAGCGCACAGCTCGAGAAAGTTGCGAGGTTGGTTCATCTCGAGGCGGAACGGCTCGGAGGCATCCAGGAGAGTTCCCGCACTGGATCGATTGCGAGAGGAAGCAGATCCAGAGCTCTGGGTCCGACCCCGTCGCCGCTTCGAGGTTCGTCGAGACGTTGCTCTTCGGCGAGGCAGGCCTAGCCTGGGGCGGAGAAGGGCTGCGGTTCAAGGTCCCCGAGGCATCGAAGCTGCGCTGGCTGTTTGTCCACGACCTCGACCTGGGGAAGAAGGGGTCTGTATTCGTCGGCAGGGCCGGGGGTCGCGCGTTCGTCGCCTCCAGTTTCGGGAAGGAGAGTCTCGACGTCTCGCGATGGGCGGACGGGACGATGCCGACCTCGGCTCACTTTCCGGAAGCACTGAGGGTGGAAGGCACCGGGGGGCTGCAAGGCATCCTCTTCTGGGACGTTGGTGCGAGCCTTATCTGTCTCGGGAACACGGAACCTGTCCCATTCTCTGGCCTGGTCCCCTTACCTGCCAAGTCCAAGTCCTTCGCGACGTCTCTATTCGCAGAGGTCGAGGAGCTGCAGCCTGAGACCGGGCTCTGGGTCAAGATGGACCGATTGAAACTTGTTTCGAGGCTCGAGATCAAGGTTGACTTGAAGCCAAATTCGTGGAGGGCGCTCAAGGTCTCGACCGCGCGCTGACCGTCTCCGGTGATTTTGTTAAGATGAGTTAGCCTCGAGATGTAAATGAAATCACCTCGCGGTTATTATCGGGAACCCTCATGAGATGAGAACAGACGGGAGATTGGAGATGAAGACTTCGAGCAGGATGGCAGGCTCATCCTCAGGTTCAAGGACAGTCTCCGCCTCGATGCAGGCGCTCACACGAGTGATCGCGGTGGCCAACCAAAAGGGCGGCGTAGGCAAGACCGACCTCACGGTCAACCTATCTTGTCAGCTGGCCTCCCTCGGATACAAGGTATTGCTCATCGACCTAGACCCGCAAGCCAACTCGACCGACTATCTGGTCTCCCCTGACGCGCCCCAAGGGAAGAGCACGGCAGACCTCTTGCTGGACGACTCTGTTTCGTTCGGGGACGTCGTCTTGGCCGGCTGCAGGGCGAACCTCGACATCGCTCCTTCCAGCCAGAACCTCAGTTCCTGCCAGGTGAGGCTCGCGAACGACATCAACATGCAGTTCAAGCTCAAGAAGAAACTAAAGGCCCTCACCGATGGTGACAGGCATTACGATTTCGTCCTGGTCGACACGCCTCCGTCGCTAGGTCTCCTGATGGTGAACACCCTCACGGCGGCCACCGACGTCATCATCCCAGTCCAGACGCACTACTTCGCGTTGGACGGCGTGGTCCATCTCCAAGAGACGATCCAGAAGGTCAAGGAAGACATCAATCCCTCCCTCAGAGTCCTGGGCGCGGTCTTGACCATGTACGACAGAAGGACGCTCATCTCCCGCGAGGTCGCGGAGAAGGTGCGCGACGAGTTCGAAGGGAGGGTCTTCTCCACCTACATCCCGATCAACGTGCGCCTTGCGGAGGCCCCCAGCCACCACAAGTCGATCTTCGAGTACGACCCGAAGAGCTCCGGCGCCAGGGCGTACAGAGACCTTGCAAAGGAGATACTAGCTTGCCAAAGCGCCTAGGCGACGACCCTCTGAGACGGGCCAAATCCGCTCAAGCCACGACATTCCCCTCTTCCGGGCCGGCAACGACGGTCCAAGGCGGGCCCTCGTCGCGTTCTTCTTACAACGAAGTCTTCTTCCGCCGACGCGCTGAAGGTGCATTGCGCAGGCAAAGGTTGCAACAGCGGAGGCAATCGAGGCACCTGAGATAACGGAGATATCGCAGATCCCGGAGATCAGGGAGGTCGCCGCTGCTCCAGCAGCGGCCAGATCGAGCCAGAGACGGAGCCGGTCGTGCTGCCGGCTGACGAACCAGTCGCCCTCACCCAACGCATCGTCGAGGTCATCGCCTCCTCGCCAGTCCCAGTCGCCGAGACGGTGACTGCGCCCGCCGCACCGCAGCCTGCGAGCCCCGCTCCGGCCGAGGCCGCCGCGCCAGCCCAGAGGACGGGCGGATTCTTCAAGCGACTCTTCGGCAAGTTCAAGTGAACGGGCCGCACCAAAAGCTCTATCTCTCGGGCTACCCGCCGCCGACTCAATGATCCTGGTGGACTGCACCGAGCTCTCAGCGGACGAGAAGCTCGCACTAGCCTCTCAGATCTCTGACAGCCTTGAAGGCATCGCGATCGCACTGGTCAAAGACGAGAGCATCGTGCTGGACGTCCTCACGGAGACGAAGCCAGAGCCCGAGATGGTGCGGCAGGCCGTGACGGGCTTCATCTCCCGCAGGAAGGACTCCGAACACTACTCATTGGAGGTGCAGGGCGAGCGCTTCGTCGTGCACTCTGCCGACCCCATCGCTGCGAGCAAGAAGAAGAAGCAGAACCAGCTTCCCCCCAACGTGGTCCAGTGCCCTTACTGCGCCTTCGTGACAGAGCACCAGGAGCTCCTCACGGTCCACGCGCGAGCTCATCTCTTCGGCGCCTGAGGCCGCAGGCTCTGGATGTCGGCACCGACCCCAAACATCATAAGCTCTCACCGGCGAAGGCTCAGGGCAAGGTGGACTTCCCCTCACTTTGACTATGGCAAGTGTGTCTCTCGGGGCCGGCATCATGGTGCAGCATCGAGGCGTAAAATACGCCCTCGACCCGAAAGCTTCGGTAAGGGCCGACTACACCTTCGTCTCTCATGCCCACATGGACCACGTCGAGACGCCGCATCCAGCCTCGAAGGTGCTCGCCTCGAAGGAGACCGTGACGCTTGCGCGCGCGAGGGGCGTCGAGCTCGGCTCTGAGAGGCATGCGCTCCCTGACGACGTTGCCCTCCTAGACTCCGGCCACATACTCGGGGCGAGGGCGCTCTACATCAAGGACGAGGTGCTCTACACGGGAGACGCGGCGGGAAGGGAGCGAGCGTTCATGAGCCGCTGCAAGACGAAGAAGGCAAGGGTCCTGATAACGGAGACGACCTTTGGCGACCCGCGCTACATCTTCCCTCCGCTGGACCAGACGGTCAAGCTCGTCAACGAGATCATCGCCCACACGTTCGACAGGGGGAGGCCGATCGTCCTCATGGGGTATCCGCTCGGCAAGTCCCAGATACTC
Source organism: uncultured archaeon (assembly GCA_963799775.1). Taxonomy (GTDB): domain Archaea; phylum Thermoproteota; class Nitrososphaeria; order Nitrososphaerales; family Gagatemarchaeaceae; genus Gagatemarchaeum. The sequence continues at coordinate 739,371 of CAWCYD010000003.1, read as the reverse complement.
TCGTCTCTCTTCTCCTCGTCGAGCCGTTCTTCGTGCACGAGTCGGTGGGCCAGATCGAACGACATCTACAGAGAGTCGGGCGTCCCGCTCAAGGCCGCCGCCAAGACCATATCCAGGCCCTCGACGGGCTCCCGCAAGGGCCGTGGGTGATGATAGCGCCCATGATGAGCGCGAGGAACCGCGTGGCGGTCAGGCTGAAGAAGGAGTTCGGGGCCGTGCTGACCGCATTCAGCGGCTGGGCAGTGGAGCGAGGATACGGGGGATCTATGGGAGCTGACTACTCCTTTCCGGTAAGCGACCACTGCGACTATTCAGAGCTACTCAAGCTCGTCGAGGACGTCTCACCGGAGGTCGTCTACACCACCCACGGCTTCACGAACGAGTTCGCGAGGACCCTGAGGGCGGAGGGCTTCGACGCAAAGCCGCTTGACGGGTACCAGGCCGCCCTCTCGGACTATCGGTCGGACACCTGACCGACCCCCTCCAGCTTTTCTGGCCGAAGGATTTTAAAATCGATTTCGTCGTGCCCTCCTGCGGCAAGAGAAGCGCATGAGTGATTATCAAATCCGTGCCGACTGAGCCAACGGCGAGCGAGCAGAAGTTCCCTTCTGTCTTCGATTGGAAGACGGTCGAGTCGAGGGTCCAGCATTTCACGAAGGAGGCAGACCTCCATGGACAGGTCTCAAAGGCACTGGGTTCCAAGCCCCGAGTGGGCTACGTCGAAGGCCCCCCTACCCTCAACGGCGTCCCTCACATCGGTCACATACGCGGGCGCATAATGGAGGACGACCTCTGGTATCGCTACAGCACGCTCCTCCTCAAGGAGAACGTGGTCTTCAGGGCAGGCTGGGACTGTCAAGGCCTCCCGGTCGAGCTCCAGGCCGAGAAGGAGCTTGGCCTATCCGGAAACAAGTGGGAGGGATCTCAAGCAGATCGGCGAGGAGAAGCTCGTCGAGGCCTGCAAACGGCTTCTCGGCAAGTACCTGCAGTCGTGGGAGGACGCGGACGTCCTCCTGGGCCTGCTCTTGGACCACTCCAAGGCGTACATGACCTACAAGGACGCCTACATCGAACGCGAGTGGAGGTTCCTCGAGAGGGCATGGGAGAAGAAGATCCTCGGCGAGGGTTTCAAGGTCGTACCCTACTGCCCCAGCTGCATGACGTCTCTGAGCCACGCCGAGGCAGTCCTGGGCTACGAGACGCTGGAGGGCACCCAGCCTATACTACAAGGTGAGGTCTCATCCGACGGGAGCTACCTCCTCATCTGGACGACGATGCCCTTCACGGTCGTCACCGACGAGCTCGTGGGCGTCAAGCCCGACGCCAACTACGTCTACGTGAAGGTCGGAGACGAGACCTGGGTGGTGGGGGAGGACAGGAAGGCGGCCCTTGCGAAGGAGCTTGGTCTGCCGATAGGAGAGACGATAAAGGTCGTGAAGGGAAGAGACCTGGAGGGCCCTCGAATACCAGCATCCCCTCCTCAAAGAAATCCCAGGCTTGGAGAGGGTCCACGCCCAGGGGACCATACACAAGGTCGTCGCGGAGGATTTCGTCGACACAGGGACCGGGACAGGGCTGGTGCACCTCTCCCCCGCGAACGGCGAGGAGGACTTTCTGGTCGCGACCAGGAGGAAGATCCCCGTCTTCGCCCCCATCGACGACCGTGTGAGGTTCACAGCGGAGACAGGGAGGTTCGCCGGGATGTTTGTGAGGGACGCGGACAGCCTCGTCTCGAAGCTCCTGACGGAGAAGGGCAGCCTCGTCAACGAGGGCAGGCTCGAGCACGAGTACCCGACATGCTGGAGGTCCGGGCACAGGCTCGTCTGGGTGGCGAGACGCGAGTACTTCTACTGGATAGACAGGGTGAAGGAGCAGCTGGTGGAGGCCGCAGAGCACGTCGAGTACTACTTCGACCAGCCCAGGAACAGGTTCATCGAGTTCATCAAACAGTCCCCCCTTGGTGCATCTCCAGGGAGAGGGTCTGGGGCACGCCGCTCCCGATATGGGTCTGCACAAAGTGCAAGGAGAAGGTGCACGGCTTTCTCACGCAGGCAGATACTCGACAAGGCCCTGGAGCTCCCAGACGGCGAGTCGTTCGAGCTCCACCGGCCGTGGATAGACAGGGTGCTGCTAAAGTGCCCAAAGTGCGGCGCACCGTGCAGGAGGGAGCCCTTCGTACTCGACACCTGGCACAACAGCGGCTCCGCGCCGCTGTCTGCTTTCACCGACGCCGAGAGGGCCTCGCTCGTCCCTGTGGGCCACCTCACCGAGGGGATCGACCAGACGCGCGGCTGGGCCTACACCCTGCTCGTCCTCAACGTGATCTATGAGGGCAAGCCCGTCTCCCCGTACAAGGCGTTCCTGTTCCAGGGGCACGTCCTCGACGAGAAGGGTCGGAAGATGAGCAAGAGCCTGGGGAACGTCCTCGACGCGCTAGAGATGCTGAACACAGGCTCCGTGGACCTGCTCCGCTACTACATCATTTGGAAGAGTTCGCCGGTCGACGCCCTCAGCATGGACACCAAGGAGATGTCGGGGAGGCCTTACCAGGTGCCATCAACACCCTCTATCACCTCCACGTCTATCTTCAACAGAACGGCGAGCAGGACGGCTTCGACCCGCGCAAGCACACGGCGAAATGGGCCTTGGGCAGGAAGCTCCTCACGCAGGTCGACCTCTGGGTGCTCTACAACCTCCAGCAGGCAGTCGAGAGCGTGGAGAACGCGTACGAGACCGCGAGGTACAACGACGCGTGCAAGGAGCTGGAGCACCAGATAGTTGAGGTGGTCAGCCAGGGATACGTCAGGATGGTAAGGAACGAGCTCTGGAGCGACAGCCCCAAGGAGAAGCCGCGGAGGCTGGCGATCTTCGCAGTCCTGGGGTACGCGCTCTCCGCTGTCGACATGCTCCTCCATCCCGTCTCCCCCTACATCACAGAGTACCTTCACCAGGAGATGTTCGCAGCCAAGCCCTGGAAGGGGCCTCTCCTCCTCGAGGAACTCCCGAAGCTCGGTCTGCCAAAGTCTGCGAAGGCAGAGACGGAGGCGGTCGAGTTCGCCCTCCTGGTCGAGGCCGCGTGCAACTCTGCGAGGGTGAAGGCTAGGCTCAAGCGGCGGTGGCCCCTCAGGAGCATGGAGGTCTATGTCCCGGCGGAGAAGCTCACGAGGATGAAGCGCGCGGAGAAGCTCATCGCCCTGCTCTGCAACGTCAAGAAGGTGAGGTTCGCGTCCAAGGTCTCCGCACTGCCTGTCTCTGTGACACTCAGTCCCAACAGGTCGCAGATCGGCGCCTACTTCAAGGAGAAGACGAACGAGTCTCTCCAGCCTCAAGCTCCTCGAGGGCCGACGAAGCCTGGGAGACGTATCGGGCCGGCGCCCCCATCAAGCTCAAGGTCGGGGGGAAGCAGCTGGACGTCCCCGTCTCGGCGATGGAGTTCAGCTTCAGGGGCACCGGCGACTGGGAGGCCGCTTCCAAGGGAGAGACGATCGTGGCCATCGAGAAGGTAAGAGACGACAAGCTGATGGCCGAAGGCGTCGAGAGGGACGTCGCGAGGAGGCTCCAGGCCCTGAGAAAGAAGAGGGGGTACTCACCCGCCGCGGTGCTCGCGAAAGCGAGGGTCGCCGGACTCGACGAGGAGACGGTCTCCATGCTCTCGCCGCTTAAGAAGCACCTGGCGTTCCTCGTGCGGGTGAAGGACATCGAGGTCTCCCAAGAGCAATCGGAGGGCGGCGAATGGGAGGAGGACGAGCTCGACGGCAGGCCCATCTACATCGACGTCTCAGGCGGCCTAGTCCCGCGCAAGAAGCTGGCTCGCAAGCGAAGCAGGAAGTCCTGACTCCAATATCTTCTTCGCCGCCCTCTCCACGTCGTACTCGACCTTCCTGAGGTCTACGTCGACCTCAGGGCTGCCTTCTCTCACCGTCAGGATGGCGAACGAGGCCCTCGGGTCTCGCGTCCGGGGCTGCCCAACCGACCCGGGGTTGAATACGACGCCGCCGTCGTCGCCGTGCCACTGGAAGGCGATGTGTGTGTGGCCGAGTGCGATCACCTGAGACTTTGTCTTGTCCAGATAGTAATCGAAGAGGTCTGAGTGAGTGGAAGGGGAGACATACTCCCACATCGGGTCGTTGGGGGGCCCGTGCGTCATGAAGAGCCTCTTCCCCCCAATCTCCGTCGTCACGACGGTCGGGAGCCCTTCAAGGAACTCCCGGCCTTTTCGGTCCAGGTGGTCCGTCGTCCATTTGGCCGCGACCGCCGCGGTCGGATTGAACTCCCCCGCATCCCCATCCAACACGGCTTGGTCGTGGTTGCCGCGGACGCAGGTCGCTCGGATGCTGCGGAGGAGGCTCACGACCTCGTTCGGCGACGCGCCATAGCCTAGGACGTCCCCTGCGCAGAACACCTTGAGCCTACCTACCTCGTCGAGCACAGCCTCCAGGGCCTCCAGGTTCGAGTGCACATCGGAGATGAAGGCCACCCTGGTCTCTGCTCCAGACGCCAAATCGAAACGGCCGCCCTTTCCTTCTTGAGAGCTATCTAAGACTTTGGAGAGGGTGTCACTCAGCGCGTCCCTGCGAACCGCCTTTGGATGATGCGGCTCCTCGTCTCGGGCGAGGCCACCACTTGCAGTAGCTCGTTCCCCGTCCCCGATCTCTTCAGCATCCCGGTGAGAGCGAAATACCATGTGGACCCAGGGACAGCCCCGTGGCTGTCTGGCATCTCGATCCTCGCTATCTTGGTGAGGGGGTCGTACTCCGTCGACGTCACATCCTCTCCCAGCTCTTCCCTCATCATGGCAAGCATGAACCTGACGGCGATGTCGATCGGCTGGCGCGTGAGCTTGGGGGTCACCCTCGCCTCCACCAGCGCTATCAGGGCCTCGCCTATGCTCTCGATCGTGCCCTCGTCCTTTACGACGCGAGAGACGGCCTCGATGAAGAGTCATTCATCAGGATCGGGTCGACGAACACGGGCATCCCGTCGACGAGCTGGAGAGAGGAGATCGCCCTGCTGCTTGTCGACGTCTTCCACGCGCCTTCGAAGAACTCGTCCCCGATGGCGCTCCTCAGCTCGCTCAGGACCAGCTGGTAGCCCCTGCCGGTCTGGCTGTTGACAATTATCAACTCCGAGTTGTCGATGATGAACACGCTCTTCGCCACGAAGTGCTTCCCGAACCTCAGCTTCAGCCTAGGCGAGGAGAACGGGAACTCTGGGACCGTCTCCGCGAGAGAGGAGATTATCCTGACCTGGGCGTCGTGCCTGCACGCGCTCTCTATCTCCTCGATGCACTCCTGGATGAGATGCAGCCCCCAGTTGTCGACGATGCACTTCACCTCCTTCTCCGCCTTTAGTATCGACTCCTTGAGCTTCATCAAGAGGCTCTGGGAACCGAGAGAGAGATACCTCTCCTCCGTGACGTCTCCGGGGTTGACGTTCTTCTCCCTGACCTTCTTGAGCGCCACCATGGACTTTCTCAACGACCTGACCTTCCTCTCCCTCTCGACCAGTATCGACTGAAGTATCTCCGGGGGCTGGGCCTCGAACTTCGACGGCTTCCCGCCCTCTACCTCTCTGAGCAACCCCTTGCGCGTGAGCTGCTGTGAGACCTGGTAGACCTTGGTCCGGGGGACACCGGAGGCATACTGTATCTGGTTGACCGTGCAGGCACCGTTCGAGAGCAAAGCGAAGTAGACCCTCGACTCGTATTCGGTGAGCCCGAACCCCTGAAGGCCCGCGACGAGCTCAGCAGAGTCGTCTGCGAGGCTCATCCCGCCCGCTCCACGATTCACTCCCATGCCATTCACCGAGGTGACGGGTTGCTCGGTGACATTCTGCATAAGAAGACTGGTCATCTATGTTGAAGCAGCGAGTCAATATGTCCCAATTCGCAAGCAAGTGGGAGAAGTCAAACAGCGCAGGAATCACGTCACGAGTACGTGAGTCTGTGAAGAACCCTGGTCCCCTCAGAGCCGAGGCTGGACCTGGCAGTAAGGCAGATTCAGGTGCAAGTCGCGAAACTCGATGCAACTTCAGCAAAGCTCAGGGAACGAGACGCCTCGATCTTCAACAAGATCGTGTCATCTATCCAGAAGCATGACTCGCAGCATGCTTCAGTCTATGCGAACGAACTCGCAGAGATAAGGAAGATGAACAGGATGGTCACACAGGCCAAACTGGCTCTCGAGCAGATCACCCTACGGCTGAACACAATCACCGAGCTGGGCGACATCGTGGTGACCCTCACCCCTGCAATGTCAGTGATTCGCAGCGTCAGGCAAGGGCTTGTCAGTGTCCTACCGGAGGCAGAAGGCGAAATCGGGGAGATATCTGGCCTGCTGAGCAGCATCCTAGTGGATGCGGGCACAGTGGGAGGATACAACCTCAACTTCGAGGCTGCCAACGAGGATGCAGAGAAGGTTCTTGCAGAGGCTGCAGCAGTCGCAGAGCAGAGGATGAAGGAGAAGTTCCCAGAGATTCCCTCTGGTCTCCCTTCGATGGAAAGCTCTACGGAAAGCTCATCGTAAAGGAACCAGTCGGAAGTGTGAGGGGGATGCGCGCCCGCGCAAGTGGGAACGTCCCCTCATCTCCTCTTTTTACTAACAACGAGCAAGCGAGACTAGCATCAGTCGAGGTCATAGATTGAAGATCTTGAGCGACAAGGGAGCCGCACCTTCGAAGATTCGCCGCATGTTCAGCGATTTGTTTCCGATTGTTGACCTGAGCCATGATTACTTCGGATTTGGTTTGCGAGAGGTTACCGTGCCAGTGTACTCCCTAGCGGGGCAGGTGCCTAGTTAGTGATGGCCTCGATGGACACGCTGCGCATCTTCAAGCGAGGGAGAGGAGGCGGCGACTACAAGGGAAGGATCGCCGTAGCCCTCCGCGAAATCGAGGCCCAGCGCAAGGAGCTCGACACGCTCAAGCTGAGGCTCGGGGAGAGGAGGCAGAAGCTCTTCGAGGTCACTGTGCGCGCCCTGCAGGAGAAGAACAAGCCAAAGGCCGCGGTCTACGCCACCGAGCACGCCGAGGTGAGGAAAGTGTGCAGGGTAGTCGAGGCCAGCGAGCTCGCGCTCACACAGGTCTCGCTTCGATTGCAGAGCATCACGGAGATAGGGGACGCAATGGTGCACATGGACACCGCGTTCAGGTCGCTCAAGCAGATCAGCAAGGAGATGCAGGGAGTGATCCCCGCCCTCGACGCCGCGTCCACGGACATCAACAGCACCCTCGTCGAGACGATGGCGCAGATGGGCCAGATATCGCCCAGCATCAACATCGACATCAAGGCGGACAACTCCGAGGACCTGGTCGAGCAGGCGAGGAAGTTCGCCGAGGAGCAGGCGAACCGGCTAAAAGACAGCCTGAACATGATGCCCGGGAAGTTCGAGGAGCAGATAATGAGGACGGCCGAGGACCACACGCCGCTACTTGCGACAGGAGACGACGACGAGGTGAGCAACGTGCTTGGGACGCTCTACGCGAGCCCGAAGGACGAGAAGGTCGAGTACGACGGTCCTCAGGTACGCGGCGACGCACGAGGGCGCCATGGACATCTCAAGGACCTCACAGCAGCTTGGGATCCCGCAGGACCTGGTGGAGCAGTCGATGATACACCTGGTCGCGGAGGGCAAGGTCAAGCCATCGGGTTCGTCAAGGAGTAACGAGTAAACATCATGAGCGTAGTAGCTGCAAGGGAATTGGAGGAGGACGCAAGGAAGTACGCGGGCGAGGCGATACGCCTCGACTCGCAGGGCGCGCACGGAATGGCGATCCAGAGCTATCAAAAGGCCATCTCCACCCTGATAAAGCTGGTCAGGCTCTATCCCGATTACAAGCTGAACAGGCATTACATGGACAAGGCGTCCATCTACCAGGAGCGCGTGAAGGCGATCCAGCAGGCGCACGGGCTGGTCCCCCAAGACACTCCCCCCGAGACTGCTAACTTCTCGATCATCGGGCCGAGCGGGAACGGCAACGGCAACGGGAGCGCCCGAGAGGCCGCCTCCTCCAGCGCCGAGACGGTCCCTGTAACAATAGAGAGGCCCGGCAACGGTAACGGTAACGGTAACGGTAACGGCAACAAGGGGCCGCAGATGGTCCCGCAGCTGAGGGCGTCCTTCAACGAGCTCGTCGTGCGCGAGAAGCCGAACGTGAGATGGGACGACGTCATCGGCCTGGACGACGCGAAGAGGGCAATACGCGAGTCGATAGTCTTCCCGTTCGACAGGCCCGACCTTTTCCCGCTGGGTTGGGCGCGGGGAATTCTGCTGTATGGACCTCCCGGCTGCGGCAAGACGATGCTCGCGGCTGCCACAGCGGCGGAGATAGACGGCTACTTCATCTCGATCGACGCGGCCTCGATAATGAGCAAGTGGCTCGGAGAGGCCGAGAAGAACGTCTCGAAGCTCTTCACAGAGGCGAGGAAGCTCCTCGACAAGGGGAGCCCCGTGATAATCTTCATCGACGAGCTCGACTCCATCCTCGGGAACAGGACGAACGAGGTGGGCGGCGAGACTCGCGTCAGGAACCAGTTCCTCAAGGAGATGGACGGCATCCAGGACAAGGGGAACGACACCCACCTCTACACAGTGGGGGCCACGAACAAGCCCTGGTCGCTCGACTGGCCGTTCCTGCGAAGGTTCCAGAAGAGGATCTACATCCCGCTCCCCAACTTCGAGGGGAGGATGTCGATGTTCAAGAGCTACACGGCGCCCATCAACGTCGACTCCGGCATCGGCCTGGAGAACCTCTCGCGGATCTCAGAAGGGTACTCGGGCTCCGACATCAGGGACATCTGCCAGGGGGCGCAGCTCCGCGTGGTGCGCGAGCTCTTCGAGACGGGCAAGGCCCTGGACAAGAGCGTACAACCGAGACCGATAGTGATGACGGACTTTAAGGAGATAATGAAGGCCCGCAAGCCGAGCGTCTCCCCTGAGATGCTCCGCGCATACGCGAACTGGGCGGAGCAGTACAAAGCCCTCTAGATTCTTAAAGCGCACCAAGGAGGTGCGGAGGGGCCTTGGAAGAAACCGCCTCCCCAGAAGAGATAGCGAAGAAGCTCGGGGAGAAGGTCACCGTCAGCGGGTGGGTCCACGACGTCAGGCTGCTGGGGGGCATCAACTTCGTCCTCGTCCGCAACAGCCGAGGGATAATCCAGCTGACAGTCCCGAAGAAGAAGTGTCCCCGAAGAGATGGTCGCAAAGGTGACCTCGCTCCATCCGGAGGACGTGATCAGGTGCACGGGCCTGGTCAAGGAGGCGAAGGTGGCGCAGAACGGGTTCGAGATCATCCCTGAGAGCTTGGAGGTTCATCAGCGCTTCGGCGACGCCGCTCCCGCTGGACCCGCGAGGGGTTACAGACGCGAACATAGACACGCGCCTCAACTGGAGGACTCTAGACCTCCGGAGGCCGGAGGTTCATCGCGATCTTCCGCATCCAGGACGCCCTCGTGGAGGGCATGGAGTCGTATCTACGCTCGAAGGGGTTCATGCGCATCTTCACCCCCAGCATCCTCGGTGGGATCTCGGAGGGAGGGGCGGAGGTCTTCAAGACGGACTACTACGGCAAGCCTGCCTTCCTCAGGCAGCGACCCGCAGCTCCATAGGCAGCTTGCGATAGCAGGAGGGCTGGGGAACGTTTACGACCTCGGGCCGAGCTGGAGGGCCGAGGTCTCGCACACTCCCAGGCACATGAGCGAGCACCGGACCATCGCGCCGGAGATCTCTTTCCTGGACGACGAGAGGGACACCATGCGCGTGGAGGAGGCGATGCTCGTCAGCGGGATAAGGAACGTGAACTCGCGGTGCCGGCGAGAGCTCGACATTCTCCAGCTTGACCTCGAAGAGCCGAAGACGCCCTTCCCGGAGCTCGCCTTTCCTGGGATCTACGAGACCTTGAAAGTGCTGGGACACCCCCTGCCGCGTGACAGAGACCTCGACAGGGAGTCTGAGAAGCTCCTCACAGAGCACGTCAAACAAGAATACGACAGCGACTACTTCTTCGTCAACCGCTTCCCCTCCTCCGTCAAGCCGTTCTACGTCATGCACGTCGACGGGGCGCCCGAGTTCGCGCGCTCGGTGGACCTCGTCTTCAAGGGCCTGGAGCTCTCGTCGGGCGGCCAGAGAGAGCACAGGCACGACAAGATCCTGGAGCAGATCGCCGAGAAGGGGCTCGACCCAGAGGGACTGACGTGGTTCACAGAGCCCTTCAGGTTCGGGTGCCCTCCGCACGGCGGGTTCTCGCTGGGCATCGAGAGGCTGACCGCGTCCCTGCTCGGGATCGAGAACGTCAAGGAGGCCGCCCTCTTCCCGAGAGACCCCGAGAGGCTGCAGCCCTAGCACGGAGCGCCAGAAGGATTTATCATGCCTTCGCGCCTCGGACCAACGTGGAGCTCCGTCCGGGGATACACAAGATCGACAGACTCAACGGCGCCGGCTCATACCTCGTCATGACAAGCGACGGTGCCGCCGTCATCGACACGGGCCTCCCGGGAAATGAGAGGAAGATAACCGAGTACATCGAGAAGGCGGGCGTGGAACCGACCAAGCTCGACTACATCGTCCTGACCCACCCTGACATCGACCATTCCGGCAGCGCGGCGAAGCTGAAGGACCTCACGGGAGCCAAAGTCGCAATCCATCAGGCGGATGCAGCGAAGCTCTCGGGGGAGGAGAAGCTCAAGGAGGCGAAGGGGATGATGGGCGTCCTCTTCGGCGTCATGGGCCCCGTCATGCGCTTCGTCCCCGTCGCTCCAGACGTCCTGCTCAAGGACTCGGACAGGGTCATCGACCTCGTGGTCGTGCACACCCCTGGACACACAAGCGGGAGCATCTGCCTCTACAGGGAGAGGGAGGCTATCTTCGTGGGGGACACCCTACGGACCGACTCGAAGGGATGGCCGCGTCTCCCCCCGCCTTCCCTGTCGGTAGACATGGACCAGGCCAGAGAATCGATCAGGAAGATCTCTGCCCTCGAGTACGACCTGCTACTCCCAGGCCACGGTGCGCCGATAACGACTCGTGCCTCGGCTTCCATAGCCGACTTTGTGAAGAACGGCTTCGTCTGAGACTAGCTCTCGCTCTCTTCGGCCCAGATCTGCAGCTCGGACAGGGGGAACTCTTCGCCGACAAAGTCCTCGTCGCTCTTCGTCTCAACGCTCTCGATCCTCAGGTTGACCTCGAGCGCGGTCTTCGTGACGTTGACAGGCTCGGCCAGCGCCGAGACGGCCTTGTCTGGTATCGTCGACATGACGACTGCGCAGTTCGGGCACTTGAAGTACCACCTCACGAGGGCCTGCTGGTCCACCTGGGTGGCGATGCGCCATAATACCTGGGGCCTGCACAGAGGACAGGTGGGGAGGTTGTGATCTATCCATCTTTGCTGCGCGCCCCCCTCTCCCTCCTCGCGATGAAATTCCACACACCCGGTTGGCCGTTTGGCGTTTCTAAATCTTCGCTAGGCTAGATGACAGACGGGACGGCCGGACGCCTTGTTGCTTCCGCTAGAGCCTGAGGGTCGCTTCCCTCTCGGACTCGACCATCAGCTCTATCCCCTTCACCTGGTTCACTACCTTCTTGAGGGCACTCGATCTCCCCTCGGAGCCTCTCCGGCCTCCTCCCGGGGATTATCACCTTCGTCAGCTTGCTGCCGTCGGGAAGCCACACCGTGTTGACTGTGAGGATCCTGATGGGGTAGAACAGCTCCTCCAGGAACTGCCTGTCAGAGTTCGTGGTCCCTATCACCCACACCTTGCCCTTTAGCGTGTCTTCCAGCTTCTGCTTTATCTCGGGCTTGGACCTCAGGAGAGCTGCGTCCGCCTGCTCCATCTCCATCACGTAGTTCCCCTCGACGCTGTAGGACCTGAGGAGCGCGACCTTGTTCAGCTCAGGGACCGACTCTGCGAGCTTGACGAGGACAGTTCGAGACGACGATGTCCGAGTTAGAAATCTGACCTGCGCTGAGCTTGGCCTGGCATTTTGCACATAGGATGCCCGTCTTCGCATCGAACGCGCAGATTGGAATTCGGAGCGGCAAGTCCTAAGTTTAAACCAGCCTTCTCGCCGATATAAAAACGTCTACCTAGAAAAACAAGGAGAGCGACGTCGGCAGCTAGGTTTATCCGAGAACGCCGCTATTTTGGCCCGGTCAACAATGAGGCTCCTCGAGCACCAGGGGAAGGAGCTCTTCTCAAGCTACGGCATCCCCGTACCTCGTTCGAAGCTCGCGCACGGCACGGGGGACGTCGTGTCGGCTGTCGAGGAACTCGGGTTGCCCGTCGTCCTCAAAGCGCAGGTCCTCTCCGGCGGGCGGAGCAAGGCCGGAGGCGTGGTCCTGGTCAGGACCAAGGAACAGGCCTTGAGCGAGGCGGGCCGGCTCTTCGGGTCGGTCATCGGCGGCGAACCGACGAGAGGGTTGCTTGTCGAGGAGGCACTGGAGCATTCGGTGGAGATGTACCTCTCGATAAGCCTCGACAGAGGGAGGAGGGAGTTCATGGCTCTCGCATCGTCGACGGGCGGGGTGGACGTCGAGTCCCTGGGCGGCAGCCAGATCCCCCGGATTCCCATCCCTCTCGAGGGGCTGGCAAGCGGTAGCGCCGATGGCCTTGGCAGAGAGCTTGGGCTCGATGGAAGGACGCTCGCCGAGTTCAGCGGCATCCTCATGCGGCTTGAGAGGCTCTCACGCGAGGAGGAGTGCGAGCTCGCGGAGATCAACCCCCTCGTCATCCATTCAGACGGCACTCTCGTCGCCCTGGACTCCAAGGTCGTCATAGACGACAACGCTCTCTTCCGTCATCCAGAGTTCTCCGAGCTGCCTCCCGAGGGCACCCCTCGAAGCCGAGGCGGCTAGGTCTGGATTCGCCTTTGTGAGGCTAGAGGGTGACGTCGCCGTCGTGGGCAACGGCGCGGGCCTTGTGCTTTCCACCCTCGACCTGTTGACAGACGCAGGCGGTTATCCCGCTTGCTTCCTTGACCTAGGGGGCGGGGCCCAGCGCGAGAGGGTCGAGGCCGCGCTCCGGCTGGTGCGGGCGATGCCGCGTGTGAGGGCCGTCTTGATCAACATCTTCGGAGGGATCACCAGGACGACCGACGTGGCCGAGGGCCTGATGGCGGTCGTGGCGGAGGGCCCGATGGCCCCGATCTTCGCGAGGATAAGCGGGGCCGAGGAGGCGGAGGCGCGAGCTGCCCTGTCCGGGACCGAGATCTCCGTCTTCCCGACCGCTCAGGAGGCGGTGCTGGCAGCGTTGGATGGGGGAAAGCCTCGCTGAGCCTCTTCTTCGACGACAGATGGCCTGTCCTCGTCCAGGGCATCACGGGGAGGTATGGCAGCCTTCACGCCGGGCTGATGAAGGAATACGGCAGCAGGATAGCCGCAGGCGTGACGCCAGGCAAGGGGGGACAGGAAGTGGGGGGCGTCCCCGTCTATGACACGGTCAAGGAGGCGGCGCAGGCGACAGGCGCGAGGGCATCGGTGCTCTTCGTGCCGGCGCCGTCGCTCTTGGAGGCCGCCCGAGAGGCCATTGACGCGGATGTGAAGCTGCTCATCGTGATAACCGAGCACGTCCCGATCAGAGACTCGCTCAAGATGATCGACCTTGCCCGAGCTTCAGACGCCCGCGTCGTGGGGCCGAACACGCCCGGCGTGATCATGCCTTCCAAGATGCTGAAGCTAGGGATAATGCCCTCGTCGTCCTTTCGCGAGGGAGGGGTCGCCCTCTTCTCCCGGAGCGGGACCCTGATGTACGAGGTGGCCGACACCTTGTCGAAGGCCGGGCTGGGCCAGCACATCGCACTCGGAGTCGGGGGAGACCCCGTGAACTGCACGACCCTGACAGAGTGTCTGGACTGGGCGGCATCAGCGGCCGAGGTCTCGAGCGTGGTCTTGGTCGGAGAGATCGGAGGTGACGCGGAGGAGCAGGTGGCCAGGCACGTCAAAGACACGGGCTTCGCGAAGCCCATCGTCGCCTACATCGCGGGAAGGTCTGCGCCGAAGGAGAAGCACATGGGGCACGCCGGCGCCATAATCTACGGCAACTTCGGGACGGCAGAGACCAAGATCGCAGCCCTGGAGGGCGTCGGGGCGAGCGTCGCGAGGACCACGTCCGAGATACCCGCCCTCGTGAGGCGAGCGGCCCGCTGAATTCCGTCGCTTGCGCTTCGAAAAGTCCTTAAACTGCCGCCGAACGGCGTGAGAACGAATCCAGCAGATGCCGATCGCCGACGTGACGAAGAAGCAGATCGCCCAGAAGAGGCGTCTCTTTCTCAAGGTCTGCCTGCGCTGCGGGGCCAGGAACGCCCTGCAGGCCACAAGGTGCAGAAAGTGCCACGCCTCGGTCCTTAGGCTGAAGAACAGGTCAGTCGGTCTGAAGAAGTAGCCCAGGCCTCACAGCTTAAATCGGCTCGATAGGCGCGTGTTCAATCTGGGCCGATCGTCTAGCCTGGTTTGGACGTCGCTCTCACACGGCGAAAACGCGAAAGCGTCGTCAAGTTCCCCGGTTCAAATCCGGGTCGGCCCACCAATCTCCATCCCGCTCACTCGTTTATCCTGAGCTTCTTCTCGACCCACGGCTTCATGATAATGTCCCACGGGGTGATGACAGAGCCCTTCGAAGTGAGGCACTGTCCGAAGTCTCCTGCCAGGGCGCCAGCGGCGGCCTTCAGCGTAGTCCGTCCCGGCACGCGTCTGGACCTGCTCTTCTCTATCTCTGCAATGGGCCTCTCCAGGAGGCTGTCCGGCTTCGCGGCTAGGTCGTGCAGCACGGCCGGGCTGAATATGTGGCTGATTATGCTCCTGTCCGATATGAAGGCGCCACCCGCGGAGAGGAAGACCCTCCTGAACCTGTGGCTGAACATGAAGAGCAGCGCCTTCCTCAACGGCGTCATCCCGGGGAGCGCGAAGACGGGGGATGCCACGTCCTTGACCTGCAGGTCTGATTCTATCAGCCCCGTGTTGTAAAGCTCTAGGACGTCCGCCAGGCTCACCGGGGCACCCGTCTTCTCTGTCTCGCTGATCCAGGCGAAGCCGAATCTCTCCTTGAGGAAGACGTCGAAGAGCCTCTCAATGTCGTCCTGGGCGGAGACCGCGCCGATGCTCTGGGCCGCGTCCTCACACGGCCTCTCGATGAACTTCCAGAACCCTCCCTGCTCCAGGGCGAGTATCCTCTTCAGGAGCGAGTATCCGTGCAAGGCGCGCGGCCGGCCTGCCGCCGTCTCGATCACCAACGGGAGGCCGTCGATCTGCTGGAAACGGAGCATCGAGACGGCAGGGAGCATGGGCATCTTCGGGTCAAGGACCGGATAGGCCCTGTTGAAGACGTGCGGGAGCGCGTCCCTGATTCGCAACCTGTGGAGGGAGTGCCCGCCTTAAGATAGATATGCTTTCCCGAAGTCGTTGTCGAGCGGGCCGTAATTGCGCCATTCGAGCAAACTGCGGCCTGCTACCTGACCACAAAGTCCAGCGAGACTGCTGCCCCGTAGAGCTTGTTCTCGGCCTGTCGCCAGACAACGGACTGCTTCCCTTCGATGACGTCGTTCGTTATCTCGAGTCCCCTGTGCGCCGGCAGGCAGTGCATGACAATCGCGTCCCTCGAAGCCAGCTTCAGTATCTCGGAGTTGATCTGGAACCCCTGGAAGGCGCGCATCCTCCTGCCCTTCTCCTTCTCTTCTCCCATGCTGACCCAGACGTCGGTGTAGAGCACGTCGGAGTCCACAGCCGCCTCCTTCGGGTCTTCAACTATCCTCATCTTGCACCCTGATTTCCTCGCGTTCTCTTCCGCCCTGCGCACTACGTCAGGGCTGGGGGCATATGCAGGGGGACAGGCGGCCACCATGTTCATTCCCATGAGCGAAGTTCCCAGGAGAAGCGAGTTGCACACGTTGTCCCCGTCTCCTATGAACGCGAGGGTGAGGCCTTGGAGCTTGCCCTTCGTCTCGATTATGGTGAAAAGGTCGGAGATGACCTGGGTGGGGTGCTCCAGCTCGCTGAGCGCGTTCAGGACGGGGATTCCAGAGTACAGAGACATCTCTCTCAACGTCTCGTGGGAGTAGACCCTCCCGACGATCACGTCCAGGTAGCTGCCGAGGATCCTCGCAGTGTCGCGGACAGGCTCGCCTCTGCTTGCCTGAAGCTCGTCAGCCGCCAGGTAGACCGGATGGCCTCCCAGGCGCACCGTCGCGACCTCGAAGCTGGTCCTTGTCCGCGTGGATGGCTTCTCGAAGAAGAGTCCGACCGCTCTTCCCTTCAGGTCGGACAGCGTGTCCCGCCGTCTGATGGCCGGCTTGATCGACTTCATCCTCTCGAACATCCCGGTGAGCTCACGCGCAGAGAGGTCGGAGACCGACAGGAGTGACCGGGCCTTGCCTGCCTTTGCGGGAGGTGCCATCTCGGTGCTTGCCCGCTTTGCCCCTCTACCTTCTGATATTTCCGGAGTGCGTCTGGGAAAGCCTTTGACCGCGCTCACGCTATCTGAGGGCCTCTCTCACCACGGACTAGCCCGGGGCCGTCTCTGGACGGAAGTCTTCCGGGAAGGACCTGGAGTTGGAGCCTCTGGAACTCCTCCTGGGCCTCGACCTCTCGATGACCTCTTTCATCCACCCGTTCACGTGGTCGAACGCGTCCGCCAGCTCATACGAGAATATCTCGTAGGACAGGTGTCGTCTAGGGTAGACCAAGAACACCTTCACCTGGTACTTCTTCTTGGGTGACTTTGTCACGCCCATCTTTATCGTCGCCCTCGCCTCCTCGAGGTCCGGCGTGCTCCTGCGCAGGAACTCGACGGCGCTCTGGAACTTGCTCCTTGCCGTCTCTGCCTCGAACGGGTCTTCAGGGAGCCCCACGATGTACATGGGGACCGTGCTCGAGGCCTTCTTCGTCAGCACGGTAAGGAAATCGCGATAGGTCACTATGCCCTGGATCTCGTCGTCCGTCGTTATCACCGAGTAGTTGGAGCCGCTCTTCAAGATGTTCTGGTAGACCTCCCGCAAGGAGTCCGTGACCTCGTTCGTTATGACCACGTCACCTCCGAACATCCCTAGTTCCTCGGCATACCTCCCTCTCGGGCTGTCTCCCTTCGCCGCCCTCTCTGCCTTTGGCATGAGGTTGAAGACGATCTCGTCTACTCTCACGATGCCATCGAGGCTACCCTTCTTGGTGATAGGCACCTGGTCGATCCTCTTCTTGATCATGATGTCCCTTGCTTGGGATACCTTGTCGGAGGCATCCAGGGTTATGGGACTGGGAGTCATGATCGAGGATATCTTCCCAGGCATGTCGGTGTCGAGGAGCTTCGCCACTATCGACGGGGAGGTGATCCTCCCTGCAAGCTTCTTCCCACTATAGATCGGCAGGGAGCGGGTCCTGAACTCGCGCATCAGCGTGGCAGCGTCGCTCACGTTGTTGTTGGGACCGAGGCGGGCCACTTGGTGCATGATCGCGGAGAGCTTCGTCTCGAGGTTGTTTACGTCCAGAAGGCCCCGTATCGAGACGACGCTTGTGGCGCCGTCGCCATCATCCACGAAGGCCTCGAGCATCTTCGACTCGCTAAAGTAGCCCATTATCTTCGAGACGGGCTCGCTGGACGGAAAGGTCTGGGCGTCAGTGCTGAGCTCTGACACAGGTGTGCGCATTAGCTGCTCTGGTTTCATTGGCAAATCGCTGTAGGGCTCGCCCGCGAGCGCTCCATATTTAACGCGTTTACACGTGGTGAAAACTGAGAGGAGACCGCACGACTAGAGGCTGACTGGGGTCGCAGGCCTCAAGGAGACTCTTCGCAGGAGCACCGCGATCGCAGCAATCGCGACCAGTGTCACGACCGGCACTGCGGTTGCAGGGAACTCAGGTGCGTTCGTCTGTGTGACGCCCGTGCTGGTGGTGGTTGTGGTGGTTGTGGTCGTCGTAGTGGTGGTCGACGTGACCGCGTACGTGAACGTGACCACCTGGGATGCCGTCCCCGAGTTGCCTCCCCACGTCGCATTGACGGAGAACACCCCGCTGGTCCAGGCAGGGTTCCCGCCGGGGTAAGAGGTGTAGTTGAAAGTCCCTGTCACAGGGTTGGGGAACGCCTCATCGATGTCCGCCACAGTCCCCGCGGAGTTCTTTATCGTGATTATGATGCCCGTGCCCGACCCAGGTGCCGGAGTTACCGTCCCCGTGATGACGATCGGCGTCGTCCCGGCATATGAAGGCGAGTCCGTCTGGAGGCTCACCGAGTAGCTGGCGGCTTGGACAGCGGGCACGGAGACCAGCAGGGCGACCATGGCGACCGCGACCATGACTGAGACGTTCACCATATCCCGAAGAGTGCTCAAATCGCTCCGAGACCCACCCCGAGCCATCGGCGATTTAAGATATATCGATGATGGCTCTAGTGTTTGAAGGCTCGCACGTGGGTGATCGCCATCGCGATCCCATAGTCGTCCGCCGCCTTTACGACCTCCTCATCGCTGATAGACCCACCTGGCTGGATCACCGCCCTGACCCCGGCGGCCCCCAACAGGTCCACGTTGTCCCTGAACGGGAAGAACCCGTCCGAGGCGCAGACGGCGCCCTTCGCACGCGCTCCCGCGTTGTCCAGGGCTATCTTGACGGCGCCGCTCCTCTTCCTGAAGCTCGCGACCCCGATTGTCCAGAACTCGTCCAGGGCGCCCCCCCTCCCAACCTTGCCGTCGGCGATCACGATGCCGTTGGACTGGACTCGCCTCACCACCTCCCAGCTCGCCAGGAGCTTCTGGACAGTCGCGTCGTCGGGCTTCGCCTTTGTGGGGAAGGTCAGCCTGCTCCGGTCCAGCTTCTTGCGGTAGTCTGCCGGCTCCTGGAGAAGGAGCGCCCCCTCCAGCTCCTTCAAATCGTATTCGTAGAATGCCCTCTCAGCCGCCTGGATCATGCGTATCTTCTTCTTCTGCTTCGACTCTAGGAGCTTCATCGCATCGGTGTCGAAGGAAGGCGCGATGACTATCTCGGTGTAGACCGAGTCGTCCTTCTTGCCCTCGTTCTTCCCGATCAGCCTCGCCGCGGCGAGGTCCGCGTTCCTGTTCAGGACCACCGTCCCGCCGAAGTCTGCCTCGGGGTCGCAGGCGTGCGCGAACTCGTACGCCCTCGCTATCCTCGGTGCGCAGGCGAACCCGCTTATCTGACCGTGCTTCACGGTCGCGGCGGTGGGAACGTGCTCGAACCCCTCGAGCAGCCCGTACGCGCTGCCGATGTCGAGGTAGTTGTTGAAAGAGAGCGGGTCGCCGGAGAGCTGCTCCCACCGCGTCATGCTCTGCGCCCCGTCTATCGAGTAGATGGCTGCCTCTTGGTCCGGGTTCTCTCCGTATCTCGCGTCCTCGTACTTGGTGGCCGAGAGGACGAACTTCGGTGGGAACTTCTCTTCCTCGACGGCGCGGAACCTCCGCCTAAGCTCGTCGTAGATGACGG
This sequence comes from uncultured archaeon, assembly GCA_963799775.1. Lineage (GTDB taxonomy): Archaea > Thermoproteota > Nitrososphaeria > Nitrososphaerales > Gagatemarchaeaceae > Gagatemarchaeum. The sequence goes on along the minus strand of CAWCYD010000003.1, from coordinate 719,961 downwards.
CGTCATATGAGGCGGTCGAGGCGAACGCCTCCACCGCCAGGGACTTTCTGAGCTCCAGCCCGACGCTGCCGCGCCTCTTGGAGAGCTCCTCCAGAACGGGGCCGTAGAACTTGGGGGACGGCACGACGGTCACGAACAGGCAGTTCTTGGTCGATGCCCTGACCATCGACGGGCCCCCGATGTCGATGTTCTCGAGGACGGTCTGCTCGGTGGCCTTCGGGTCGCGGGCGACCTTCTCGAACTGGTAGAAGTTGCACACCACCATGTCGATCGGCGAGACTCCCATCTCCCTCAGCTCCCTCATGTGCCCAGGGTCGTCTCTCCTCGCCAGTATGCCCGCGAACAGATTGGAGTGGAGCGTCTTCACCCGGCCAGAGAGCGCCTCCGAGAGACCCATCGCCTCTGTGAGGCTCCTGACCTCGACCCCGGCCTCCTTGAGCGCCGAGTGCGTCCCTCCCGTCGCGAGCAGAGACACCCCAAAGGAACGCAGCCCTCTCGCGAAGTCTGTCAGACCTGACTTGTCTGCGACGCTCAGAACCGCGGTCCTCACCTTGACGTCGCCGCTTGACTTTGGCACTCGATCGACCTACCGGTGTTACGCTTGCGTGCTCCATGCGATGGCTATTTCGCCCTATCGGTGTGATGCGCCGTTTAACAGGAACGTGCCAAATTCGATTTAAATAGACGCGGAAAATTGGCGGGAATTACGACTAAAAGTCGGACGTTCGAGGTGAGCGTGGTCATCTCCAACAAGCCGGGCGTGCGGGAGCCCGAGGGCGAGACCATCCTCCACGACCTTGTCGCAAAGTCTGGCTTCGGGCAGGTCCAATCGATCCGCGCGGGGAAATATCTCAGGGTGAAGGTCGTCGCTCCCGACCAATCCTCCGCAAAGCGCCTCGTCGAGAAGATGTGCAACGACCTTCGCATCTTCAATCCAGCAGCGCACTCCTGCGAAGTTACAGTCGGGAAGGCGCCGAGCACGTGAAGGTAGCGGTCATCCGCTTCCCCGGGAGCAACTGCGACCTCGACATGGTCCAGGCCCTGCGATTGATCAAGGGGGTCGAACCCGTTCTCGTGTGGCACGAGGACGCTCTCCTTGGGCGCGGTGACTACGGTGCAGTCGTCTTGCCGGGCGGCTTCGCCTTCGCAGACCGGCTGAGGGCGGGAGCTATCGCTGCCAACTCTCCTGCCATGGCGTCAGTCAAGCGTCTCGCAGAGAGAGGGGTGCCTGTGCTGGGCGTCTGCAACGGCTTCCAGATCCTGGTTGAGAGCGGCCTTCTTCCTGGCGCGCTCCTCCGCAACTCGACCCTGAAGTTCGCCTGCAAGTGGACGAACGTGCGGGTCGAGAACGCGCACACGGCCTTCACCACGGGCCTCACGCAGGGCCAGGCTCATGTCGATGCCGATCGCCCACGGTGAGGGGAGGTTCTTCCTGCCGCACGCGGAGCTCGCGAATCTCGAGAAGGACGGGCTCGTCGTCTTCAGATACTGCGACGCCTCAGGGAAGGTCACCGAGCAGAGCAATCCCACCGGGACGCTCCACAACATCGCGGGCGTGTGCAACAAGCCGGGCAACGTCGTCGGTCTGATGCCCCATCCGGAAAGGGCCGCCGAGGCGCTTCTGAGCCCCCTGGGCCTGCACGATGGTGCGCTGATGCTCTCGTCTCTGGTGACGCGGGGGAAGAGGAGCAGCCGGGCATGAAGGCCGAGCAGCTGGGCCTGGGCCTCACCGCCGACGAGATGGCGTTCGTCAGAAAGTCCCTTGGCCGCGAGCCCAACGAGACGGAGTGGTCGATCATAGACGCCGAGTGGTCCGAGCACAGCAGCTACAAGTCGTCGAAGGCCCTCCTCAAGCTCTTCCCCACGACAGGAAAGAGGGTCGTCCTCGGGCCCGGCTACGACGCCGGGGTGGTCGACGTCGGCGGCGGATACGTCGTCACACTTCACATCGAGAGCCACAACCACCCTTCCGCGGTGGACCCATACGGAGGCGCCGCCACGGGCATCGGCGGCGTCTTGAGGGACATACTCTCTGTGGCCAGCAGGCCCATCGCCCTGGTCGACATCTTGCGTTTTGGACTGATCGATGAGAGCGGGCATTCGAGATGGCTCTTCAAGAACGTGGTTAGGGGGATAGCGGATTACGGCAACTGCGTCGGCGTCCCCACCGTGGCTGGCGAGATAGAGTTCGACGACTCCTTCGAGAAGAACTGCCTAGTCGACGTGGCCTGCGTCGGTGTCGGAAAGAAGGGCGACCTGATCCTCGGGGAAGCCAAGAAGGAGGGCGACGTCTTGGTGCTGATAGGCGGGAGCACAGGGCGCGACGGGATCAGGGGGGCCACCTTCGCGTCCGCGAACCTAAAGGCAGACGCGGCCAGCGACCGCTCATCTGTCCAGGTCCACCGACCCCTTCATCAAGAAGCTCCTCCTGGACTCGCTCCTCGAGGTCATAGCGAAGGGGCAGAAGATCCAGGGATGAAGGACCTGGGAGGCGGAGGGCTCTCCACCGCCTTGTCCGAGGTCGCCTCGAAGGGCGGGACCGGTGTCGATGTGGAGCTGAAGCGGGTGAGGCTGAGGGAGGGCGACATGTCGCCCACCGAGATAATGATCTCAGAGTCGCAGGAGAGGATGCTCTTGGTCCTGCCGGCCGGAGAGGCGAACTCAAAGGGAGGTGTGGTCTCCGTCCTTGACAAGTACGGCGTCCCGCACTCCGTGATCGGGAAGGTCACCTCCAGGCCGAACCTGGTCATCCGGTGGGACGGGAAGGTGGTCGCCGACCTGCCTTCGAAGCTCGTCACCGAGGCTCCGTTGATCCCCTGGCCGTCGGCGCGGCCCAAGGCACCGATAGGGGCGACGAAGAGCCGGTCTGCAAAGTCCGAGCCCACCCTCAAGGACGCCCTGCTAACGGTCCTCACCTCGCCCAACGTGGCGAGCAAGCGCTGGGTCTATCAGCAGTACGACCACGAGGTCGGGTTGAGGACCGTCGTCAAGCCCGGACAGGGAGATGCCGCCGTCTTGAGGCTCCCCAACGGTAGCTTCCTGGCGGTCAAGGGGGACGGCAACAGCAAGCAGTGCTCACTCGAACCCTACTCCGGGGCGGCCGGCTGCGTCGCTGAGGCGTGCAGGAACGTCGTCTCCGTGGGAGCCGAGCCGATAGCGCTCGTCGACCACCTCCAGTCCGGAGACCCATCCGACCCCGAGGTCTACTGGACTTTCCGGCAGTCTCTCACGGGGATGGCAGACTACTGCAAGGCGTTCGATCTGCCCGTCGTAGGGGGGAAGGTGAGCTTCTACAACGAAGACTCCGCGACCGGACGGGCGATAAAGCCCAGCCCGATAGCCCTTGTCGTGGGCCTGATCGAGAGGCAAGAGGACATCATGACCATGGCTTTCAAGCGGAAAGGCGACTCTGTCATCGTCGTCGGGTCGACGAGGCCTGAGCTCGGCGGCTCGGAATACGCCGTCAATTTTCCGATCGCCAAAGGCGCATGGGAGACCCCTCGCCCAGACGTCAAGAGCGACCTCGCCACCTGTCGGGCCATCCTGAAGCTGATCCACGGTGGTCTCGTGACCGCCGTCCACGACGTCTCAGGCGGCGGGCTCGCCGTCGCGATAGCAGAGATGTCCATCGCTGGCGAGGTGGGGGTGGCTGTCGACGTCTCCCGGGTGCCTACCTCCTGCGGCAGGGACATCGAGACGCTCTTCTCAGAGTCTCACGGGCGGTTTGTCGTCGAGGCCAAAGACGGGGAGGCTGTCCTCGCCTCGTTGAAGGACTCTGGAATTGGGTGCGCCACCGTGGGCAAGGTCGGGGGCGACTCCCTCTCGCTGGTCTCTTCCGGCAAGACCACGAAGCTGAGCGTCTCCTCCCTCAAGTCCAAGTGGGAAGGCGCGATCCCGGAGCTGATGGACTAGATGGGCGCAAAAGAGGCCTGCGCCGTGGTCGGGGCCCACTCCACAAAAGGGGTGGACGTCGTCCCCAAGATACTCAAGGGTTTGGAGGCGCTTCAGCACAGGGGACAAGAGTCGTGGGGGATCGCCCTCCCAGGCCAGCCCGTCTTCAAGAGGATGGGGTTGGCCTTCAACTGGATCAACTTCGCCCAGGAGTTGACAGGCTACAAAGGGCCGTCAGGGATCGGGCACATCAGGTATTCGACCAAGGGAAGGTCCAACCTCGGCAACGCCCAGCCCATCCAATTCGGGAACGAGTTCAGCCTTGCGCACAACGGGACCATCTTCAACACCGACGACCTCAAGAAGACTGTCCTCGCCTCCCGGTCGAGCGTCGACTGCTCCACCGACACAAAGGTCGTAGGGCAGAGGCTCTTGCAGATGCTGAAGGAGGAGAACGATTGGTTCTGGGCGTTCGAGCGGCTTGCGAAGGAGGTGAAGGGCGCCTACTCGTTCACCATCCTGAACAAGCAGGGCGAGGTCTTCGCGGTGAGGAACCCAGAGGCTACCGTCCCCTGTGCATAGGCTTCCAGAAGAAGTCAGGGACGCACATCGCGGCGTCGGAGAGCTGCGCCCTCACCGCAATCGATGCCGAGTTCGTCAGGGACGTCGAGCCCGGCGAGATGATACGCCTCGGAGGGCCAAGAGGGGCTTCGAGTCGTTCCGCTTCTCCCCGAAGGTCGAGTCAGCACATTGCTCGTTCGAGTACACCTATTTCGCCCACCCGTCCTCCGTGATCGACGGCGTCAACGTCTACCAGGCCCGGAAGAACGTCGGCAAGATCCTCGCGCGCCGAAGGAAGATGAAGGGGAAGGTCGTGATCCCGGTGCCAGACTCAGCCAGACCGGCGGCCCTCGGGTACTCGACGGAGAGCGGCATCCCGATGGACGAGGGGCTGATGAAGGACAGGTACAGGCGGAAGGGCACCATGAGGAGCTTCATCGAGCCCAAGCAAGGGGGGAGGGAAGAGGTGGTCCGGAGGATCATCCCGATCAAGGAGACGATCCAGGGCAAGGACGTGATAGTGGTCGACGACAGCGTGGTGAGAGGGACAAGCTCCGAGATCATAGTGCATGCGCTCAAGGAAGCAGGAGCGAAGAGCATCAAGATGGCGATCACCTTCCCTCCCATAAAGCACCCATGCTACATGGGCGTAGACTTCCCCAGCAGGGAAGAGCTGCTCGCCCACAGGGTCGCCCCCAACGACGATGACTCGGAGGTCATCAGCGCCAAGGTCGCCGCTTCACTGGGTGTGGACGAGCTCCATTACAACGACATCGACGGGCTCGCGGAAGCCATAGGGCTGCCGAAGAACAGCCTCTGCTTTGCGTGCGTCAACGGCGACTACTCGAAGCTTGGAGTGGGGGTCAAAGAGAAGAGATGAAGGCCCGAGAGTCCCTTGCCTGAAGCCTCGCCGTGCAGCATCGCCATCCTCGTCTCCGGTAGAGGCAGCAACATGCTCTCCATCATCCGTGCCATCGAACGCAAGCGCATCAGGGGGGCTCGGGTCCGCGTCGTCATAAGCGACAAGCCTGAAGCGAAGGCGCTGGAGCTCGCGAAGAGGCACGGCGTGGAGTCAATCTGCCTCGACCCTTCGGGCCTCCCGACCAGGCTCGACTACGACAGGAAGCTGATGGAGGTGCTGAGGCGGAGAGGGATAACGGCCAGCGAGGGGCTGGTCGTACTCGCGGGCTACATGAGGCTGCTCTCGCGCGAGTTCGTCGACCATTTCAGGGGAAGGATAGTCAACATACACCCCGCTCTCCTCCCCTCCTTCCCCGGGCTGCACGCTCAGGAGCAGGCACTGGAGCACGGGGTCAAGGTCTCTGGGTGCACGGTCCACTTCGTCGTCCCCCAGGTCGACTCCGGACCGATAATCTTGCAGAGCGCCGTGAAGGTCCACGAGGACGACGACGTCGAGTCGCTCTCGGCCAGAATATTGAAGGAAGAACACAAGATCTACCCTCTCGCGGTGAAGCTCTTCGTCGAAGGAAGGCTAAAAATCGAGGGAAGACGAGTGGTGATAGACAGAAGATGACTGCGGTCTTGATGGACGGCAGGGCACTCGCGCACGAGATCAGGGACCGTCTGGCAAAGGAGGCCGAGATGATGAAGATGGGCGGGGGCGTGGAGCCGAAGCTCGCCACGATCCTCGTAGGCGACGACGCCCCATCGAAGATCTATGTCGACAGCAAGCACCGCGCAGCGAAGGAGCTTGGAATAGCCACCGAGGGGCACCACCTCAGAGGCACATCCTTGAGCGAAGACCTCGGCGTCTTGATCCGGAAGCTCAACTCGGACAAGACCGTCAACGGGATAATCCTGGAGCTTCCTCTTCCCTCCCATCTCAACGCTAGGATGATGATAGACCTGATCTCCCCCGAGAAGGACGTGGACGGGCTGACCACTATGAACATGGGGCGGCTGTTCTACAACCAGGGGGTGCTGCTCCCGTGCACCCCGAAGGGGATCATGGAACTCCTGCGCCATCACAAGGTCCCCGCTCGCGGGCTCAAGGTGCGTGATAATCAACCGGAGCGCCCTGGTAGGCCGGCCTCTGGCGCACCTCCTCCTTGCCCAGGACGCCACGGTCACGGTCTGTCACTCAAAGTCTCGGGATCTCGTGTCTCTGACGAGGCAGGCAGACGTCCTTGTCACGGCGGTCGGACGGCGTCCCGAGTTCGTCCTGGGGCGAGAGATGGTCAAGGACGGCGCGGTCGTCGTAGACGTCGCGATGAACAGGATCCACGGCAAGCTCGTAGGGGACGCCGAGTTCGACGAAGTCTCGCAGAAGGCCTCGATGATCACGCCCGTGCCCGGAGGGGTCGGTCCAATGACCGTCGCCATGCTGATGGAGAACACCCTGATCGCCGCGGCCATCCAGAACGGCCTGGAACACGGCGGGGTCATGGTGTGATAGCGGTTGCCGTCTCGAGGAGCCGGAGGTTGAGCACCTGGGAGAGGAAGCGGCAGCTGAGGGAAGTGGCCTTGCTGAAGAGGCGGTCGATCGACCCCGCCCGACTCGCCGAGTTGAGCTCGAACGTGCTGAAGAACTTGGTCTCGCTTCCAGAGTATCAGAGGGCACGTCAAATCATCTCATACGTCGCCAAACCCGACGAGGTCCAGACGCGACCGATCGTCGAGAGAGCTTTGGAAGACGGGAAGCGGGTGGCGGCTATTGTCACCAACGTGACTTCGAGGACGCTGAGCTTCCACGAGATAGGATCGTTCGAGGAAGACCTCGTGCCCGGCCCCTTCGGAATCCTGGAGCCGATCCCATCACACTCGCATCCCATCGCGATCTCGGAGGCCGACATGATACTCGTCCCTCTCGTGGCCTGGGACGAGCAGGGTCACCGACTCGGATACGGGGCAGGCTACTTCGACAGGTCGCTCGCAGGCGCGACCGGGGTCAGGAAGGTCGGCCTGGCCCTAGAATCTCAGAGGATCCCCCACGTCCCCGAGTCTCGTCTTGACGTCCCGCTTGACGTGATCGTCACGGATACGAGGGTCGTTAGGCCGCGCCGCCTGACGAAAGCATTCAAAAACAGACAACGTCCGGGCCAGAAGTGAGCGATATGCCGGAGAACATCAAGGTAGCGATAGTCGCTGGAAGCAAGAGCGACCAGGCGGTAGTCGACGACGCGGTGAAGGCGCTGACGGAACTCGGGGTCTCTCACCAGGTCCAGTTCCTCTCTGCCCACAGGAATCCCGAAGGCCTCAGGAGGTACCTGGCCTCATCCAAGGCGGAGATATTCATCGCGGTCGTGGGCCTGGCCGCCCACCTCCCGGGGGTCATAGCCGCCTCGACGACAAAGCCCGTCATCGGTGTGCCGGTGAACGCTAAGCTTAACGGTCTCGACTCTCTCCTGTCGATAGTCCAGATGCCCCCGGGCGTCCCCGTCGCTTGCGTCGGGATCGACAACGCCAGGAACGCCGGCATCCTCGCAGCTGAGATAGTCGCGCTGAGCGACAAGAACGTCAGAGAAAAGATCGAGAAGATGCGGGAGGCATGGCGTTGACAGCCCAGGCCCAGAAGCCGCCCGGACGCTTCCTGAGGTCGGGGAAGGTCAAGGACATCTACGAGTTCGACGCCGACCATCTCTTGTTCCACTTCACCGACCGCGTCTCCGCCTTCGACGTCGTGCTCCCCACCAGCATCCCGAAGAAGGGTGAGGCGCTCTGCAAGATGGGGGCGTACTGGTTCGAGACTCTCGGGGTGCCCCACCACATGGTCAGGCTCGAGGGCCCCAACATGATGGTCGTGAAGAAGCTGAAGATGATAATGGTCGAGTGCATCGTGCGAGGCTACCTTTACGGGAGCCTCTTCGAGAGGCTGACAAAGGGCGAGGTCTCTCTCCCCGGCCCGAGGGTGTTGGCCTCTAAGCTCCCAGCCCCCTACTTCGACCCCACCACTAAGTCCGAGGTCCACGACGAGCCGTTGACCGAGGCCGAGATCATCAAGCAGGGGCTCATGACCGACGCCGAGCTGAAGAAGGTCAAGGCGTCCACTATCGAGGTCTATCAGAGGATGTCTGACAAGGCCAAAGGAGCGGGATTCATCCTTGCCGACCTGAAGCTAGAGTTCGGAAAGGACCGGAATGGGTCCATCCTGATGGCCGACTCCATCGGCCCGGACGAGTTCAGGATGTGGCCGGCCGCCTCCTACTCGCCCGGCAAGTCGCAGGAGAGCTACGACAAACAGCCCATCCGCGATTGGCTCCAAAGCTCCGGCTACAGGGCGAAACTGGACGCCGCGCGAAAGGCAAGCCTCCCGGTCCCGCCTCCGCCAGAGCTGCCTGGCGAACTCATCGACGAGGTCAGCAGAAGATACGTCCACGTCTACGAGAGCATAACGGGCCGAAAGCTTTCCACAGGTTAGGGAGGCCATCCCTTGCCCAGCGTCAACAAGGCACGGCGCGGGGACGCCTATGCGCTGTCCGGCGTCGACGTCGTCAAGGTGCGCTCGATGCAGGCGGAGATGGCGAAGACCTTCGGGGCGACCTTCTCGACGCGAAAGGGCAAGTTCGGCGAACCAGTCATCGGAATCGGCCACTATGCCGGCCTCATCGACATCGGCGGCGGCAGGCTGCTCGGGCTGCACACCGACAACGTCGGGACGAAGGTGCTGGTCGCGCAGCAGCTCCGGAGGTACGACACCGTGGGGATAGACTGCGTCGCGATGACCGTCAACGACCTAATCTGCTTGGGTTGCGAGCCCATCGCGCTCCTAGACCACATGAGCCTTGAGCGCGAGGACGCCGGACTGGTCGAGGAGCTATCGAAGGGGCTGGTCTCGGGTGCACGGGAGGCCGGCGCGCCCATCGTGGGAGGCGAGACCGCGATCGTGAGCGAACTCGTGAAAGGCATCGATGGCTGCGGCTTCGACCTCATCTCGATGGGAGTGGGAGTCGTGGGCAAGGAAGACGTGGTCGACGGCTCCTCGATACGCGAGGGCGACGTCGTCATCGGGGTCGAGAGCAGCGGCCTCCACTCGAACGGGTACACCCTGGCGAGGAAGATCGTCAAGGGCAAGAGCTTGGAAAGGGAGCTCCCCGAGCTCGGCGAGAGCCTCGGCGACGCGCTCCTGCGACCCACCAGGATCTATGTAGGGCCGACGCTCGAAGCCCTCCGGAGGAGCGAGGTCCATGGGATCGCGCACATCACCGGCGGGGCGTTCACGAAGCTCACAAGGCTGACCGGCTCCCGGAGACTCCAGTTCCGGCTCAAGGCGATCCCAACGAGCGAGAGGCCCGCCATCTTCCGTCTCCTGCAGCGCGAAGGGCACCTCAGCGACGCCGAGATGTTCAAGACGTTCAACATGGGCGTCGGGCTCTGCGTCGTCGCTCCTCGAAGCGAGGTGGAACAGGTCCTGAAGGCCTACAGGAAGAAGGGTTTCAAGGGACGTCCGATCGGCTCGGTCCAGCGAGGCGAAGGCGTGGTCCTCGGCGAGGTCCGGTTGGCCTAGGAAGGCCGCTCTAGAACCTGACCTTGCTCGGCCTTGACTTTCCGTGAGAGGCTAGTATCGGGCCCACCGTCTTCTTCAGGAAGTCGTCGCAGCTATCTTCGGCCCTTCCCGTGTGCCTCGACGGGTCGAGTACGGACCTCGAGCCGCTTCTTCGCGATCCTCGAAGAGACAAGCTTGTCCTTTGCGAGGAGCCCCTCGAGCGGGTTCGGCTCCCCCCGCAAGACCGCTTCCCAGGCCTCGAAGGAACGCACCCTGATCGCCTCGTGGGCCTTCTGCCTGTCCACTCCCTTCTCGGCGAGCTCCATCAGCACCGCCTCCGTCCCAGAGAACGCGCCGAACCTCTCAAGGTTCTTCTCTATCATCGCCGGATAAACCCGGAGTCTGGTCATAAGTCTCTCGTAGATGGCCAAGCACTCGTCCACAGCGAGGAACGCCTCTGGGATCGCTACCCTCCTCGCGGCAGAGTCGTCGAGCGTCCTCTCGAGGATGGTGTTCGAGGCGTTGATGAAAGCGACCAGCGGCATCACGGAGACCAGTCTCGCCAACGAGCACATCCTCTCAGCAGTGACAGGGTTTCTCTTGAACGGCATGGCGCTGGACCCGACCTGCTCGTCCTCGATCGGCTCAGAGAGCTCTCCGAAGGCAGGAGACTGAAGGGACCGCTCATGTCCAGCCCGAACTTGGCGCACGAGGCGGCCACCGAGGCGAGAGCCGCGAGGATGAGGTAGTCTAACTTCCTGGGATACGTCTGGCTGGCGACATCGAAGAAGGGGAAACCCAGGTGTCCCATCGTCTCCTCCTCGAGGCGCTTGGCCTTCGCGGCGCTTCCAAGCAGCTTGGAGTAGCTCGCCGACGTCCCGACCGCCCCCTTCATCCCTTTTCCCTTTAGGAAATCCCTGCGGAGGTCATCGATCAGGCGGATGTCGATCACGAGTGTCCTGGGCGTAGTTCGCGAACCTGTACCCGAGCGTGGTAGGTTCGGCCGGCTGGAGATGGGTCCATCCCATGCAGACGAGCCCCTTGTACCGCTTGACCTTGGCCGCGGCCGCCGTCAGACAGCTGACCAGCCTCCCGCTTACGATCTCGAGCCCGCGTGCGAACATCATCACGTCGGCGTTGTCCTCTATGTCCATCGACGTCGCGCCCAGATGGAGCTTCCCGCCGCCGCCCTCCGCCTGATCGGCGAAGACCCTGAGCTCCGCCATCAGGTCGTGCTTGATCTTCTTCTCTATCTCGTGGGCTCTTCCGATGTCGACCTTTTTTTCGCTCGACGCTTTCCTGATCCCCTCCAGCTCCTTGCCAGAGATCAGCCCCATCCCGGCCTCGGCCTCCGCCAAGCCGAGCCAGACCTTCCTCCAGGTCGCCCTCCTCTGCGTCTCGGAGAAGAGCTTCCTCATCTCCTCGCTGCCATATCGCCATGTGAATGGAGAGAGGTAAGAGTCGTACCCGTATGTCCCGTCTTTCAAGTACCTGCCATCCCGTCGGCGCTTCAGGATTAAACCTTACCGAGGCACAGAGGGCCTTTCACCACTTGAACTCGGTGAAGAGCTTCTTCGTCTGGCGGGTCGCGAAGCTGTAGGAGAGGCCGACCACCGCGACGGCGAAGGCCAGCGCCACGAGGAAGAGCGGTTGCACCTGCGACTGGGCACCTGAGAACGAGGACAGGATGTCGATCAGGATGACCGGCAGCGCGGTCAAGAACATCACGACAAGCCCCAGGATCACGAGGATCAGGATGCCGATGGGATCCACGAACCTGGGCCTGGGGCGCTCTTGAAAGTCGGGGTATCTTGCCCCGAAGGCGAGCCCGAGGCAGACCTCCTCCACAGTTATCGCGACCGCGATGGCGAAATCCTCCGCTACGATCAAGGGCGGCGGTCTCGTGAGGAAGGCGATGATCGCGAAGATCCCCACCGTCGCCACCATCGGGAGGAGGAGGGCCACGAAGAGCTTGGCGCGCATGATCTGCTTCGCGGTCAAGGGAAGCGCATAGAGCATCGAGGCGGACTTCTGCTCCTGCCCGTAGCTTATGGAGGAGATTATGAGCCCGAAGAAGCCCCCTACGAACCAGACCGGCAGCTGGCTCACGAACGCCGGGGTCTGGGCTGCCGCCGCACCGCTACTGAGGGCGGGATTGAAGGTGAACTGGAGGAGGAAGACTATCCCCATGACGAACGGGATTGCGAAGTACTGGAGCAGTTCCCGGCGCCTGATCAGGCCCTTGAGGTCTTTCTTCACGAGCGTCACCTCGACCGGACCTAGCCCCAACACTGAGAGCCCGAAACCGGATCCGGCGCCGGGGACGTACTCGCGGTGAGTCACGGTCACCTGCGAAGGCGTCGGCGACCAGTATCTCGACCTCACCTTGACCGCGACCCAGAGCATCGCGGCAGCGAACCCGAACGTCGCGGCCGAGTAGACGACGGTCTGGAGGACGTCCCCCGCCAAGCTCGCCTTGACGGCGAGGGACGCCCAGAGGATCGGCAGGAACGCTGCGAGGCTAAGCGAGGAGCTGAAGCTGTTGATGAGGTCGACGAGGAAGTAGAAGTTGAAAATGACCTGGAACGCGAGGATGACGAGTACCATCACGACGAGCCTCAGCACCAGGGCTCCTCGCCGTGCACGCTGCATGACCACCGTGCTCATCCTGTTGACCGCAGCGCGGAGTATCTCCACTATCGCGCCGCCGTAGAACAGGGAGACGCTGCTGAGTATCAGGACATCTACCCATGTCGCGCCGTGGCCGAGGCTCACAGCGGGCCAGAGGGTCAGCCCGAGTATGACCGACGGGACGACCGAGTAGTTGAACGCGACAGAGAGGGTCGACGCCGTCACGTACTCCACCTGCGTGACGGGCAGCCAGTTTATCGAGTCGCTGGAGGCGAACTTCGATGACGAGCTCATCTCGAAGAGGACGCCGGCGATGAGAACCACCCCCGGTATGAGAGCAGGCACGAACACCAAGCTCTCCAAGAGGGCCGTCACGACCGTGGCACTCACCGACTGCGGCAGCGTCGAGACCAGACGCATGATCCCGTAGCCTACAAGCGCGAAGACGACGAAGCAGACCACGTCGATGACGCCGAGTATCGCCGGGTTCCTGAAGAGGTTCGCGCTCCCCCTCCCCGCTCTTCCCGCTCGAAGCTGGGACTTTGAGAGCGTGTCAGCGATGGCGTAGATCCTGCCTAGCCTTGACACTGCCCGGCCGACCTCATCTGGACAGCTCCTTGACGACCTCGGTTATGTTGTCGGTTCCTGTCATCTTCAGGAAGACCTCCTCCAGCGTGGAACCGGGGAGGCCCGCCGTCTGCCGGAGCTCGGCGACCGTTCCCAGCGCAAGGATTGTCCCCTGATACATTATCGCCACCTTGTCGCAGAGCGCCTGCGCGATCTCGAGAACATGGGTGCTGAAAAGTATCGAGATGCCTTCGCTCGCGAGCTGCCTGAGAAGGTCTTTCACCAGGCGGGCCGAGCGGGGGTCGAGCCCGTTCAGCGCCTCGTCCATGACCAGGATCTTTGGCTTGTGTACGAGAGCGGAGATTATCGCGACCTTCTGCTTCATCCCCTGCGAGTAGCCGCTGATGAGCTCGTTCTCGTGCCCCGCGAGCTGGAGGCCCGTCAGGAACTGAGAGATGCGGTCCCTCCTCTCCGAGGGGGGAACCCCGTACATCTCAGCCACAAAGTCGATGTACTCTATCCCTGTGAGGAACTCGTAGACCTGCGGGGTCTCAGGGACATACCCCATCTTCTTCTTCAGCTCCAGGGGCGCGTCGGAGAGCCTCTCTCCCAGGATGTAGACCTCCCCCGAGTCCTGTTTCAGGATCCCGAGGACCATCTTCATCGTCGTGGACTTGCCGCTGCCGTTCGGTCCCAGGAGGCCCAGGATCTCTCCTTTGCCCACCGTGAGGTCGATCCCTCGCACTGCCTTCACGTCTCCGTAGGACTTGACGAGGTGGACGAGCCTCAGGGCGGCCTGCAGGTCGACGGGCACGGTCTCCAAGGTCAGCACGATCCCGTGGCGCGTGAGAGGTCGAAGGGCAAGAGGCAACCTCGCGCGAGAACGACCGCGAGATATAGGTTGCTGACCGGCTGGAACCTTAATATCTCAACGGAAGGCTAGAAGCTCGGGCCTTGACAGGAGAGACCGAGATCCTGGGCGAGTCCCTCCCCTTCGATGAGAGGATCGAACTCCCAAACTGGTCCGAGAGGAGCGTGGACGTCAAGAGGTATCAGGCGATGCACGCCTCGTCGGTCGAGGGAGCGGCCGCCCAGTGGGACAGCGTAGCCAGGGAGCTGCCCTGGTCGAAGCCTTGGGACAAGGTCATGGCCACGGGGGACCACCCTCACGTGACGAAGTGGTTCCCCGGCGGGAGGCTGAACCTCTCCCATCTCGCCCTCGACAGGCATGTAGAGGGACCTAGGAAGAACAAGGTCGCTCTGATATGGGAGAGCGAGGCGTTGGGGAAGGACGGTTCTCCAGCCGAGGTGAGGAAGCTCACCTACTACGACCTCTGGAGAGAGGTCAACCGGTTCGCGTCGCTGCTAAAGAACAACTTTGGACTGAAGAAAGGGGACAGGATGGCCGTCTATCTCCCTCTCATCCCCGAGGCGGTCGTCGTCCTCCTGGCGGCGGCCAGGCTGGGCGTGACCTTCACCGTCGTGTTCAGCGGGTTCAGCGCGGAGGCCCTCTCCTCGAGGATAAACGACCTTGGGGCGACCATGCTCGTCACTGCCGACGGCCTGAACAGGAGAGGGAAGCAGGTGGAGCTCAAGGGGATAGCCGACAAGGCGCTCGAGCAGACGAAGACGATCAAGGAGGTCATCGTCGTCAGGCGGCTGGACACAAAGGAAACGAAGATGACCGTCGGGAGGGACTTTTGGTACGACGAGCTCATGATGGGCGTGCCGACCTCGGCCAGGGTCGCCCCCGAGCCGCTCGAGAGCGAGCACCCGCTATACGTCCTCTACACGTCTGGCACCACTGGGAAACCAAAGGGGATGATTCATGACAACGGGGGATACGCGGTGCTCCTGCACGCGACGATGAAGTGGGTCTTCGACATCAAGGACAGCGACGTCTACTGGTGTCCGGCGGACATCGGGTGGGTGACCGGACACAGCTACGTCGTCTTCGGTCCGTTGATTGAGGGAGCCACTGCGGTGGTCTACGAAGGGACGCTAGACTTCCCCCAGCCTGACAGGTGGTGGCAGGTGATACAGAGATACGGCGTCTCCGTGTTCTACACGACGCCGACCGCCACAAGGATGCAGATGAGGTTCGGCGAAGACTTTGTCAGGAAGCACGACAGGAGCTCGCTGAGGCTCATACACAGCGTCGGAGAGCCGATCAACCCCTCTGCGTGGCGCTGGCTGTTCGAGGTCGTCGGGGATAGACGCTGCCCGGTCGGTTCGACGTGGTGGATGACCGAGACCGGTGGGGTAATGATAGCTCACCTGCCCGGGCTGATGCTTATCCCGATGAAGCCGGGGACGAACGGCCTCCCGATACCCGGGGTCGACGCCGAGGTCGTGGATGACAAGGGCGAGCCCGTCAAGCACGGAGAGAAGGGACTGCTCGTGATAAAGAACCCGTGGCCTGGCATGCCCGGCTCCCCGACAGGGATGTGGGGAGACCCCGAGAGGTACGTGAAGCAGTACTTCGACCGCTTCGCACCCAAAGGGTACTTCTACTGCGGAGACTACGCGGTGAAAGACAACGACGGCTACATCTGGGTCGCCGGGAGGGCCGACGAGGTTCTCAAGGTCGCCGGCCACAGGATAGGGACCTTCGAACTCGAGTCTTCGATCGTCTCCCACAAGGCAGCCTCCGAGGCGGCCGTGGTCGCCGTCCCAGACCCGATCAAGGGCGAGGTCACCATCGCCTTCGTGGTCCTGAAGCAGGGGTTCTCACCGAGCGACGAGCTCAGGCGGGAGCTCCGGGCCTGGGTGAGAAGCAACTTCAGCCCGATAGCGGAGCCGGCCCAGGTCTACTTTGTGAACAAGCTTCCAAAGACTAGGAGCGGGAAGATAATGCGGCGCGTCGTCAAGGCCGTGGCCGACGGTCGTCCGCTGGGCGACATCGCCACGCTGGAGGACGAGGCCTCCGTGGAGGAGGTAAAGCAAGCCTACGAGAGCCTCACGATAATCTGACGATTCGTTCGACGAGCCTTAAATAACGTCCGACGGTGGGACGGAAGAAAATCAAGGGAGCGATGTCATGATATTGCTAATGATTCCCGGGCCGTCGCAGCCGGACCCGGAGGTGCTCAAGGCCCTAGCGGAGCCGGTGCTCCCTCACTACGGCCCCGAATGGAAACCGATCTATGAAGATACCACCTCGAAGCTCAAACGCGTCTTTGGGACGAAGAACGACGTCCTGCTCATGCCCGTGCCAGGGCAGGTCGCCGTCGAGACCTCGGTGGTGAACCTCGTCGGTCGCGGGGGGACAGGTTTCGTCTGCGAGAACGGAGTCTTCTCTGGCATGATCCCGAAGATGATGAAGGCCATAGGGGCGAAGGCCATCAAGATACGCTCAAGACTCGGAACAGGGCCCACGCCTGAAGACGTCGCGGCGGCACTCGACAATGCGGGCAAGGACGTGGCGGGAAAGGCCCTGTTCCTCGTCCACACGGAGACATCCACGGGGGCCGCTAGCCCTCCTTCTGAGATCTTCAAGGTATGCAAGAAAAGAGGGGTGCTCACGGTCCTGGACGCGATATCCACCTTCGGGGGGATGGAGGTCCGCATGGACGACTGGGGCGTCGACTACGTGATAGGCTACGCGAGCAAGGCGATAGGGGGAATATTCGGGGCCCAGCCTGTCGCCATCGGCAAGGCTGCGTGGGAGAAGGCGCGCGAGAACAAGCCGCGGATCCACAGTCTCTTCCTGGACCTCAACACCTGGCGCGAGTCCATCGAGGTAGACGGGTCGTGGGGGCATCCCTATCCGTCCTCGATGCCTACCTCCGTGATCGTCGCGCTGAGCAAGGCGACGGACCTCGTGCTGAAGGAGGGCCTGCGCAACCGCTACGAGAGGCATGCGAGAGCGGCCTCCCGGATCCGGAAGGGGCTTGAAGACCTCGGACTGCCCATCTTCACGGACAAGCGCTTCTATTCTAACACCGTCAGCGTGGCAAGAGTAAAGCCCAAATGGTCGGGGAAGCTCCGCCAGAACCTGCTCGAGAAGCACGACATCATGATCGCTGACGGCCTCGAAGGTCTGAGCGGCAAGATAATCCGCATCGGCCACATGGGCACGGGCGCAAACCCGCAGTCGGTCTCGAAAGTCCTCGAAGGGCTCTCCGACTCTCTCGCAAAGGCCAGACGCTAGGTCAGGGCGCTCACAGCGGGAGGTTGACAGACTTGCCTTCCTGCATGGACTTGCGCGCGGCGGCGGCGATCTCCACCGCGGCCTTGCCATCGAGAGCTGTCACCTTGCTCTCGCCGTCCTTGACGATGCAGTCCAAGAACGACTCCATCTCGAGCCTGTACGCCTCCCTGAAGCGGTCGGGATACCAGTTGTAGGTCAGGAGCGCCTCCTGCGGCCCCTTCAGGATTCGCAGGTCGCTGGCTCCGTCCGGCTTTGTGAATATCGCACCCTTGGTGCCCAGCACCTCCACCCTAACGTCGTATCCGTAGCTGGACATCCTGCTCGCGTCGACCTGTGCGAGCATCCCGTTTGCCATCGAGAGGTTGGTGACGACGGTGTGCTGGTCGGGAAGCGACCTGGGCGAGCCGTCTGCCTCCACCCTGCTCACCTCGCTCGAGCAGAGCCACCTCACGACGTCGTAGTCGTGGCTCGCACTGTCCACGAATATGCCACCGCTGTTCTTGAGGTCGGGCCACTGCGACGGGTTGGGGGCGGGGTCGCGGGTGTTGGACTTCACCAAGACTACGTTGCCTATCTCCCCGGACTCTATGGCACGCTTGATCTTGACGTGCAGAGGGTCGAAGCGCCTCTGGTAGCCGACCTGGAACTTGGCAGGCGATTTTTGGGAGGACTTGACCACCTGTTCGGCCTCGTGGAGCGCCGTGGCGATCGGCTTTTCGCAGAAGATGTGCTTCCCGGCCTCGCACGCGAACTTGACTATCTGCGGCTTGATCAAGGTCGGGGTCGCGATCACCACGGCCTGCACTTCTCGGTTCTCGACCAGCCTCAAGTAGTCGGTGAAGACGTTGGTCACCCCGAACTCCGCCGCCAGCTTTCTTGCAGCGTCCTCCGCGACGTCCGCAATGGCTACGAGCTTGGCGTTAGGGCATTCTCTGGCGAGATTCGTGGCGTGGATCTTCCCGATTCTGCCGGCACCGATCACGCCGACGCCGACTTTCATCCCTTCCCGTTCCGCCACGGTGCCTAGCGTCCTTCTCTCAATGGTAAAAACAATGCTGAAGCTGGAGACCTCGGGTCAAGAGCTCCACCAGACAGCACTGAGGCCTCAGCGCCTGCGGGTCTTTGCCGGCCGGGACGACGGCGGATTGGCGAGCTCTTCCACGGTGCCCTTGGATTGGTTGAAGACCTCGAGCGCCTCCTTGTCCGTGGCGTCTTCATGGACAATGGCGTTTATCGCCTTTATCACGGCGACGGGGTTGTCGTTCTGCCAGATGTTCCTTCCCATGTCCACTCCCACCGCTCCTTCCTGGATCGCCTTGTAGACCAGTTGGAAGACGTCCGCCTCCGTGTTGAGCTTCGGGCCTCCCGCCACGACGAGCGGCACGGGGCATCCTTCCACGACCCGGGAGAAACCTTCGCAGTAGTATGTCTTCACCATGTGCGCGCCCAGCTCCGCTCCTATCCTGCAGGCCAGGGCGAGGTATCTGTCGTCCCTCTTCTCAAGCTCCTTCCCGACGGCTGTTATCGCCATCACCGGCATCCCGTATTCCTCTCCCTCGTCGACGAGCCTGCCAAGGTTGAGGAGAGTCTGCTTCTCGTTGGGGGCCCCGACGAAGATCGAGATCGAGACCGCGGTCGCGTTGAGGCGGACCGCATCCTTCATGGACGTGGTGATGCCCTCGTTGCTGAGGTCGTCCTGGAGGATGCTGGTCCCCCCTGAGACGCGCAACAGGATCGGGATGTCCCACTCTGGGTCGACGGAGCTCCTTAGTATCCCGCGGGTGACCGAGACGACATCCGCGTAGGGGACCAGTGGAGCGATGGTGCTTCGCGGGTTCTCGAGCTTCCTCGTAGGCCCCATGAAGTAGCCGTGGTCGCAAGCCAGCATGACCGAATGCCCAGTCAGAGGGCCTGATCATCCTCGACATCCTGTTCTTCAGCCCATAGTCCATTAAGGTTCGAGCCCTTGCGGGGCCGGCAGTGATATTATCCTTTGCGCCGGGCTTCTGCGAAAGCGATATTCGTCAGCTCATCAGCCTCGGTGTTCTCCTCCCTAGGGATCCAGCGGAACCTGAGCCTCGAGAAGCTCGACGCAAGCTTCTTCGCCTTTACGTACTCGTCGCGGTAGGCCCCCCTCTTTATCTTCCAGTCGCCTTTCATCTGATTGACCAGGAGGCTGGAGTCTGAGAGCACCTCGATTTCCTCGTCCTTCCGCGCGAGCAGGTATCCAAGTGCCTTCACCAGGCAATGATACTCCGCATAGTTGTTGGTCACCTGCTCCCCGACCACACCGTGCTCGTGATGAAGTCGCTTGCCTGACTCGTAGACCACGAAACCGAAAGTCCCGAGCCCAGGGTTGGGCTCAGCTCTTCCATCGGTGAAGACTTTGATCATCGCGACGCGCCTCGTCTGCGCATCGTCTTCGTAGATATGCTTGACCTAGAATCGAGGGAGGAGGTTGCCTCTTGACGATGAACAACCTCTGCATGATCGCGTACCCGCGCGCCTATTCGTCGGATTCTTCCAATTCCTCAGCCATCTCTCTGGGCTCAGGGAACTCTCCGCTCTCTGAGACCGGAGCCGACCCAGAACCCCCGACCACGGTGCCCGTCGCAAACCGGTCCGAGACCTGGGTGACCTTGATCCTGGCTGTCTGTCCTTGCTTCCCGCCGGCGACGAAGATCACGAACCCGTCGATCTTCGCGATGCCGTCGCCTCGCCTGCTGGTGTCTGAGATGGTGACGTCGTACTCCTTACCGACCTCGACTGGCTTTGGCTTGAAGGAATTGGAGCTGCTGTCTCTGCTGCCGAATCCACCGCGGCTACCGTAGCCGCCTCCACTTTGTCCGAAACTCATCCGTTATCACTTCCTACCGCAGTCTCCCCTTCGGTGCGTTTTCCTTTTCGGTTGAAGTAATTAAGCGTATTCCGAGATTCGGGCCTCATCTCCTGCTCTCATCCCTGATGAGCGCGTTTCAGAGAATATCGATAAATAGGCTGACGCCCCAAAATCCAGACAGGCTTGAAGCAGCACGACTTCACTCGTTTCATCGACGAGATGGCGGAGAGGAGGGAGCCATTCGTCGTGGCCACGGTCGTGCGCATCGAGGGCTCATCTCTCGGCAAGCCCGGGTTCAAGGCGGTCATCTCCAGGGATGGCAGGATAATCTTCGGCACGATAGGCGGGGTGTGTCCAGAGTCTGCAGTCGCGACGATGGCCCAGGACGCTCTGAGGACTGGGAAGGCGAGGATCGTGAAGGTCCACCTGGAGGATGCGATGTCCGCCATCGAGGGCACGCTGAAGAATCCGTCCCCAGACGAAGTTTATGTCGAGACGAACTGCGGGGGGATGATGGAGATCTACGTGGAGCCTTACCTTCCCGCCAACAGGCTGGTACTCATAGGGCAGGGAGGGAAGGACGACGTCGAGGAAGGACTGGTGAAGCTCGGAAAGACAATGGGATACGAGACGGTGGTCATCGACCACCTTCCTGTATTGACGGAAGAGCCCGACGAGCTGATAACCGACCTAGACTACGACCTGGCCAAGTTCAACTTTCTGGAGACGGACTCGGTCGTGGTGCTCACCAAGGGGGAGCGGGACGTGCCCACCCTCGAGCTGCTCTCCAAGAAGAAGGTGAGGTTCGTGGGCATGCTAGCGAGCATGCAGCGGGTCGTCGAGGACGTGGAGCAGCTGAGGAAGAGAGGGGTCGACGAGAGATTCATCGAGTCGCTCCACTCTCCCATCGGCGTCGACATCGGCGCGGTCACTCCGGAAGAGGTGGTCGTGAGCATAATCGCAGACGTGATCGCGACCCAGAGGGGCAAGCACATACCCCACTCTGCATACCTTGGAAAGGTGCACGAGGACCGACGCAGCGCCTCCTCTCCTCGGGTCGACTGAAGCGGAGAGCGCAGAATAGTTTTATCCCGAACTCGGGCCTGCTTCGTGTTCACACGTTGGTCCCGCGCGCCTTCCAGTACTTCTCTCCCAGCTCGGTCGAAGAGGCGGTGAGCCTGCTCCATGAGCACCGAGGAGACGCGAAGGTGCTCGCGGGCGGGATGAGCCTCATCCCGCTCATGAAGATGAGGCTAGCCTCCCCTGGAGTGATAGTGGACATCAACAGAGTGAAGGGGCTCGAGTACGTCGAAGAGAGCCCAGACGGCAAGCTGCTCCGTATCGGGGCCCTGACGAGGCACCACGCGCTCGAGACCTCTCCCTTGGTGAGAAGGAAGGTGCCCTCTGCTGTCGGAGGTGGCGTCCTCTATCGGCGACCCTCAGGTCCGCAATCTGGGGACGATAGGCGGCTCACTCGCCCACTCAGACCCAAGCGGCGACATGGGGGCGGCGGTCCTGGCGTTGCGGGGCGGGGTTGTGGCTGTCGGCCCGTCGGGAAGGAGGTCGATCTCGATAGATGACTTCCTCGTCGACACGTTCACGACGGCCCTGAGCGAGGACGAACTGATAATGGAGATCTCCGTCCCGATACCACCAGGCTCTAGGAGTGGCGGCGCCTACATGAAGCTCGAGAGGAAGGCGGGCGACTTCGCGACGGTCGGAGTGGCCGCGCAGGTCTCTCTTGACGGGTCTAAGGACGGACGGTGCTCGTGTGCGGGCATCGGACTGACCGGGCTCGCATCGAAGAGCCTCAGAGCGTCGAGGGCCGAGAAGTGCCTGACAGGCAAGACCATGACGAACGATGTCATCGCCGAAGCCTCCTCCGCGGCAGCGAGCGAGAGCTCTCCCACGGACGACCCTCTCAGGGGGTCAGCAGACTACAAACGAGCGATGGCGAGGGTGTTCACGGCCAGGGCAATCGAGGCGGCTGTCGCGAGGGCCAAAGGAGCGAAGGCATAGGGAGCTCGAGAAGATGAAATCCACGATCACTGTCACGGTCAACGGCAGCAAGGTCACAAAGCTGGTCGAGCCGAGGCTCCTGCTCGTCCATTTCCTGCGCGAGTCGCTTGGCCTCACCGGGACTCATGTCGGATGCGACACCTCAAACTGCGGCGCCTGCACCATCCTACTTGACGGAGCGTCGGCGAAGTCGTGCACGATGTTCGCCGTCCAGGCCGACGGGAGGGAGATCACCACCATAGAGGGCCTGCAGGATGCGCAAGGGGGCCTCCACCCGATTCAACGCGCCTTTTGGGACAACCACGGCCTCCAGTGCGGCTACTGCACTCCGGGGATGGTCATGCAGATCGCGTTCCTCTTGAAGGAGAACCCCGCGCCGTCCGACCAAGAGATCAGGCAGGGCCTGAGCGGCAACCTCTGCAGGTGCACCGGTTACCAGAACATAGTGAAATCAGTCCGACAAGCGGCTTTGGAACTCCGAAAACAGAAGACCGGGTGACCGTTCGGTGGCCGAGGGGTCACTCGACCAGTATCGCAGCTGGCGTCGCTGACGCCGGCACCCTGTGCGCCTTGCCGTGCCTATACATGTGGATGTAGCAGTACTTGGCACCGCAGACGTGACAGGTGAAGTAGTACTCTTGGCCCAGAGTCCGTCCGCAGAAACTGCAACTGCTAGTTTTCGTTGGCCTAGGTTGCGGTTGCAGGTGGTTGCTCATGCCCCTGTTCATCTTCTGACAACGTATACTAGGACTTAAGCCTATATATCGGATTCTTCATTTATCACTACAAATATTCCAAGATTTGGAATTTTAAGGTACTTACTTCTCGATAAGTGTTCGAACCACTGCTGTCCAGGCCCGCGCGCAGTTCTCCGGGTCGTAGCCGCCTCCTCCGAGGGCCACCATCCTTCCACTGCAAACTTCGTGTGAAAACAAATGCAGCGTTTGCGTCACCGTCCTATGAAACTCGGGAGAGTAGTTGAGCCCGCCTATCGGGCCCCCTGCCAAACCGTCCGCGCCGCACTGGAGTATGACGAAGTCAGGCTCCGATTTGGCTGCGAAAGCCTCAAGTCTTGGGATGACGTCCTTCAATCGCTCGTCTCCTTCCCCGGGAAGCAAGGCGACGTTGAGTTTCGTCCCGACAGCGACGCCCTTTCCCGTCTCGTCTTGGCGGCCGGTCCCCGGATAGAGGAACCGCCCGTCCTCGTGGACATCGAAGATGAATGTGTCAGGGTCGCTCTCGAACGGATAGAAGACGCCGTCGCCGTGATGCACGTCGATGTCCACGTAGAGGATCCTCTTCACCCCCCGCTTTCTCAACAGTCTCACCGCCACACCGATGTCGTTGAATACGCAGAAGCCCGCGGAGCGGTCGGGCCGTGCGTGGTGGAGCCCTCCGACCGGATTGAAGCCATGGTCGATCTCCCCGTTCGCCACGCGCTCCACGCAGGAGGCGGTCGAACCGACGGCGAACTCCGTGGCCTCGAGCACGCCCTCGAAGGCGGGCGTGTCGCCTTCGTCGAGATAGCCATATCCGAGCGTCGAAGCTTTCCTGACGAACTCGACGTGCGCCGGCTCGTGGAACAGCTCGATCATCTCTTCGTCCGCCCTCTCCGGCTCGAGGTCGACCTCGCCAAGCTTCATCCTGCCGAGCCCTTTCCAGAATGCCACGGTCCTGGAGGAGTTGAACGGGTGCGGAGGGGGGAACGAGTACCTCAGGAGTTCATCGCCCTTGACGACTCCGACACGGCACATCCCGGATACCCCGCTCAGATCTTCGTCGCGAGGGTCGAGATAGCGGCCCTCAACGAGTCCGCCCCAGCCTTCATGAGCTCCGGCTGCCTCACTATGCCCATCCCCTTCAGGAGCTCCTCGGAGATCAGCCTCTCGGTCCTTCCGTCAGCTCGCCGATTATGTTGGAGTAGTCGGGCTCCTTCTTGAGGACGTAGCAGTGGAGCGCGTGCAGGTCGAGGACGGTCCTCACGACCTCGTAGCCGAGGTAGGAGTAGCACTCGATCGTCTCGAGCGACCGTAGCAGCTCCGTCGCCTTTCCCTTCACTATGGAGATGGCGTCCTCCGACCGAAACCTCCCGAACCTCAAGGACATCGGCATGTCCATCGACGTCGTGCGCAACACGTCGTAGAGGACGCCGAGCGTCTCGAGCCTGTTCTCGCAGGACGCCTTCGTCGCGAGTGTGAAGCCCGAGGCCTCGGTCCACTCCTTGAAGCTCGCCGACTTTTTGTTCGAGAGGGCCTTCATCTGCGAGAAGAGGTGGCTCGGCGAAGGGATCTGGAGGCTGAAGAAGATCTCAGACATGGCGAAGTCGATCGCAGCCGACGTCAGCCAAAAGTCAGCTTCAGTCACGTCGTGTGCGACCTCGGCGTCGACCCTTCCGAGGGCCTTCAGCGCAGAGGCGAGACGGGACTCGGCAGCCTTTGCGCAGTTCTCCAGTTCCTTGCTTTGGCAGCCGGCTACCACCCCTGCCAGGAGGAGCGACCCGTCCCTCAAGATGGTCGACCTTGCCAGCGAGACGCTGAGCTCCGGGTCTGGACTCCTCAGCTCCCTCTCAGACCTGAAGACTATCTCCGCGTAGACGTCCCCCGCCTTCACATATTTTGGCGGCGTCGGGTCCTTGCTCACAACGAGCAGGTCGTATTCACAGCTCTTCCTGCCGATGTGCGCCGTGTTGCAGCCTATGATGGCCACCTCGTTCGCGGGATACGTCTTCAAGACGCTGAGGATCGTCTGCGTGTTCGGGTCGGCCTCGCTCTTGGCGACGGGGTGCGCCTTCGCTCGTCCAGCGGCGGTCTTGGGCCTCATCCAGCGATCAATCCGATATCAGGGCCTTCATGCACTGCTGCTGGCCCGCTGCGGCGAACGCCTTCTCCGAGTCGGCGAGAGGGAACCTGTGGGTGATGAGGTCGGTCACCTCGAGAGACCCCTGGGCGAGAAGCTTCGTCGCTTCCTGTGTCTCCTTCTCGCTCGATGCGTAGCTCGTGACCAACCATGTCCCGTTCAGGAAGAGCCTAGCCAGGTCGATGGTCGCGGTCGCACCTCTCTTCGGTGCGCCGAAGAGCAGGACCGTCCCTCCCCTGGCTGCCCTCCGGGTCGCCTCCTCGAACGCGGCCGTGCTCGCGGTCGCGACCACGATGAGCTCGGGGCCGCCTGGCATCGCATTGCCGAGCGTCCTCTCCGTCTCCTCCTGGTTCGCCGGGTTGAAGACGAGCTCGCAACCGAGCTTCGTTGCGAACGAGTTCCTGTATTCGCTCACGTCCCCCACCGCGATCTTCGGGACTTTGGCGAGGGAGAGAAGCTTGTAGATCATCAGGCCGACTGGGCCTGCGCCATAGATGACGGCGGAGCGGGCTGACGCACCGCGCGCGTTGTCCATCCCGAGGATGCAGCACGACAGAGGCTCGATGAAGCTCCCCTCTTCGTAGTCCAGAGCCTCGGGGAGCTCGATCACGGCCCCCCTTTCGACGTTGAACTTCGGGACCAAGAACCTCTCGGCCAGGCCGCAGGGCACGAGATTGTGCCTCGCGAACTCCGCGCAGTAGGTTGTCTTGCCGCGGCGGCAGATGTCGCACGAAAGGCAGGGGACGTGATGGTGGGCGAACACGCGCATCCCTCTCTCGACGTTCGACACGCCCCTCCCGACCTCCTCCACCTCGCCCACGGCCTCGTGCCCCAAGATCTTCGTCGTGATGCCGACGCCCTGGACCTTCTCGAGGTCTGTGCCGCAGACGCCACAGCACTTGAGTTTGACCAAGACCTCGCCCTCCGCGGGGACAGGGTCGGTGACACTCCTCCATCTTCACCTCTCCAGCCGCACCCACCAGGGCCGCCTTCATTCTCTCGCTGCTGAAGGCTCCTCTGAGAGATGGCTATAAGCGCGCGCTTGAAAAATCCAATCGCAAGACTACTTTGGGAGGCCGGAGACGTCCTCGCAATCCAGCAGGGCCCCGCAGTTCGGGCACCGATATCGGCAACTCTGGATCTGGACCATCTTTGTCCCGCAATAGCAGTATTCGTCGCCCAAGACTAGTTACTCTGGGTCATAGCGTGTGGGCATCCTCTTTTGCTTTTCTTGCCCCATTGGCAGTTCCAACATAACACTTGAAGCGGAACCTCGGCAGGATAGCCGTTCTTGATCAACCAGAAGTAGAAGTGGCCCGAATTAGGATAGCCGATATCTCGTCGATGCTTGGCGCCGTCATCATTCAAATGATCTAACGTCAGAAATTCAATGTCTGAGATTCTGCAGCATTTGCAATGAGGTGGATCTCCTCCGTAATGAGACAGCACTGCAAGTTTCGCTTTCTCACGATGCCTACGCGAGTAGTCGTTCCTTTCCGTCTTGTGCTCGCGATAATAGGCCCTCACCCTGGCAGCGTGACAATATTTGCAGGTTCGGTAGCGCCTTCTTCAGTTCCCGAGCGTCCAATTCTCTTCTGTAAGGAGGATCCCGCAGGTCACGCAGCAATCGATTCAATATCAATATCAATTCCCATCGGCGGTTATACCCGCCCATTTTCAAACAGCTGTCCTTCTGACCTTCGCACCCAAAAGAGCGCGGTTGCAACCGCGAATGAACGATCAAGGCGTAGCCTGCAGGCGAACTGGTCATCTTGCTAACATAACCTATTTGTGATGACATGATTCGGACTGCGAGACGATTGTGAAAGGAAGCGACAAGTGGGGCACAGGAAAGGGGACGAAGATACCGACAAGCGTCCTCGTGGTCTTAATCCTGGTCGCCACGGTCGGCGGAGTGTACTTCTTCTACGTCGAGACCCAGCGGCTGAGCACGCCCGCCGGTGGAGCGATCTCTACAGCCACCACCACGGGGGTCGACTGCAACGACCCATCGATGCCGCAGGCGGCCCAGGCGGTCGAGCAGAGCGCCGCCTTCACGAGCGCGGCCGGCGGCCTTTGCTTCAACTACATCGGGGAGGCGCAGGGCTCGATGACGTTCGCATATTACAACGGGACGGTGTCCTATCCTTGCGGGGACGCGCCGGTCCAGACGCCCGCCGCCGAGATCCGGGTGCTCCTCAACGGGTCAGGCTCCGTTTCATCCGTAGAGCAGGTCAATGCAACCGAGGTCGGCGGCGCGATTGGAGGATGCGCGAACACCTCCCTGCCCATCGAGGTCGTCTCGGTTCAAGACGTCGAGTCGACGATCCCTGCGGTGCCGCAGCTCAACGTGACCCTCTCTATTCCCAACGACGGACGATCGGCCTCCCACCTCGAGGCGGTGCTGACGCTCAACGGCGGCGGTCAGACGTTCGACTTCGGGAGCGTCTCGCAAGCGAACCCGCTCCAGCCAGGCGGCTCGGCCTCAAGCACCGAGATCGTCTTCGCCAGCCTGACCTTCAACGGGGGCCAGGTCTACCCGATGACGGTGACGGGGACATATCTCGGTGGGCAGTCCTTCAGCGAGGTGGTCCACGTGCAGGTCACGAACGTCCCCTGAGCCAGCGCAAAGGGTTTTAGGGATGCGCCGGAAACATCGGGACCCCGTTGCCGTCCACTGAGGAGGAGGCGGACGAAGGGATGCCGCGCCTCGTGAGGAGGAACCCCAGCAAGCCAGTGCCAAAACTCTGCGTCAACTGTCTCTCCCCCCTCTTCAAGGGCAGCGAGCTGGGCGGCTGGCTCGTCCCGCAGGACTACTACTGCAAGAATTGCGGTTACAAGGGATACGTCTACCTAGAGGACAGGCGGAGCGAGGACGAGGCAGAGAGAAAGGACCGTTCAGCAGACCAGGCGAGAGCCAGAGACCCCTAGAAGAGTTGTCCTTACCCCCAAACGAACCGCAGCAACAGCAGCGAGCGGTCGAGTCGGGAGGATGGTCCTGGACGAGATGGCTACTGGTCCTTGACGCGGTGCTGATCTTCACCTTGGGGATGATGCTCGTCTCCTTCCCCGTGGGGGTCTACACGGTCTTCGGCGCCCACCTCTCCAACAACTACACCGCATCAACGCCCATCTACGGGATCAACCTCGACGTGGTCTTCACCAGCGTCCAGGTGCCCGTATCGGGGAACCTAGGAGTGCTGTTCCTTGTCTGCTCGGTCGCCTATCTCGCGTGCGTGATTCTCGCGCTGAAGCAGGGGATCGGATTTTGGAGGTCGCTCAGGGGAGCCGCCACCCAGGGCTACGAGGCGCTCTTCACGAACCCTATGGCCGCGATGATGGTGCTCCTGGGGGCCACGAGCCTGGTGACCCTGCTGGTCGACACAGCGCAGAACTCCGCCGGCATATCCACGGGCTCTCTGACGGGAGACCCCTTCTCCTTACTCGTTGACTTCACGCTCGCGCCACTTCTGGAGGAGACCTCCTTCCGGCTCATCATGATCGGGGTGCCCGTGCTTGTCCTGGGCCTGGTCATGTTCAGGGAGTTCTCGCCCAGGAAAATCGTGAAGGCTCTCTGGCGTCCCTCTTCGTTGTGGGACGCCGACGAGGCAGACGACATCGAGACGGTGGCCTCGTTCGAGACGACTGGCCCTTCCCTCTTCCCGGCACGGGCGGAGGACTCTACGAAGATACGGGCGATCAGGCCCGTCGTCTACGCCTTCCTGGTCTTGTCCTCGATAATGTTCGGCTACGCGCACTACGCCTCGGGGTCGGGCTGGGGTCCAGGAAAGATAAGCGAGGCCGCGCTGGCCGGACTCGCGCTTGGCTATCTCTACATCAAGTACGGGCTCCACACCAGCCTGCTCCTTCACTGGTCCATAGACTACGTAGGGAGCATCTTCTCGTTCTTCGCCCAAGCGGTCTGGGGCGTCCCGTGGACCTCGAACACGGGCAACCCCCTCGACTACATCCCGACCGTGGTCATCGTGTTTCTCCTCGGTGGCTCCGGGACGCTCATCGTCTTCAATGAGCTGCTGAAGCGCGTGCTCAAAGGCAAGGCGCCAATCTAGAAGCAGGGCCTTAGAATTCGCATAGGCGGGATGCCGCTCTATCATGCAATAACTGACCCATTTGCTGAGAATAACGTTAGAATTTACATCGCACAAATGGCCTTTTGGTCATGCAAAGCGCAGATTTATTAATCTGGATTCAGAAGACTGTTTCCATGGAACTCGATCAGAAGGTAAGGTACGCGTTGGTCGTCTTTGGAGCCTTCTCACTCTTCATGACAGCGCATGGTGTGCATGCAGGAGTCCACTTGAAGGCGTTTGAAGGCGGCGGAAACGCGGACTAGGCTCTTCTGTCCGCAACCTTCAGAAGTGTATTTTCCAGACGGCCAAGAAGACGCTCACGGTCGAAGCTCCATTGGGAGCTTCGCTCGTCCCACATTTGATAACCTATCGTGAATGACGTCATCTCCCTTCTGTCTAGAATGAAGAGCTCGGCTCTATCCCCGTACGGCTTTAGCAGAGTCTTGAGATATTCCAGGGCCTCATTAATCATTTCTAGCGGGAAAAAGAGCTGTGCGTAGTAGACCTCGCCAGACGCTTCGGACCACAGAAACGGCAGACGATTGAGTTGGCCTCGCATTAGCATTTTTTCCTGTTCATTTGCTTCTCGAAGTATGAGCGACGCCCCAAGATAACCGTGCTTCCCGACTCGCGTGATTTGCTGAAGGTCGCTGTTGTACTTCATGCCGTGCCAGGTTATCGAGTAGTCTCTGATCAGGTGGTGTCCCAACACGTGGTGTGCGAAGTGCCACCCGAGAGTCTTGTAGTTGATGTCAACGCCGTTCACTTTCTTGATGGCCTCGCGAATCTCTACGAGCGAGCGGTTACTGTCCTTCCAAAGCTCCTTGACGATGAGAAGGTCCACCTTGTCGAGAGGTTTCTTCTCGCTGATGGTGGCACGAGCAGCCTTTTCCTCTATCGGTGGCGGGTTGCTCCAATCGAAGTCCCAGACACCCTCGTCAAAGTTGAAGCATTCCGCCCGCATCGGCGCGACCCTGAACCAGTTGCAGTCATAGAACTCCACCGACATGAACATCCCCCGGTCCCTGAGGCTCTCCATCAGTCGATGGAATTCCTCCGTAAACTCCGTGGGGACGCCTGCATGAACTATGTAGAGATCGTTTGGCATCGTCCCAGCATATGCCACGAGGTAGGATAGATTGCTCAACACCTCGAGAATCTTGTGGGACTGTTGCGTGTACATCGGGGAAAACCTGAGCTTCATCACGACCCTGGTCAACCCAAGGGCCCCGTAGTCCACGTCTGCCTTGATTGCAAAACCTCGCTTTATGCCTTCTCCCTGTAGCGGTATCTCACGCTCTCCTTGAACTGCCCCAGACGCCTGGAGATCTCGGCGATGTCAGGGCCTATGTCGGAGAGAAGCCTGACCAAGGAGACGATGTTTGCGCTCGAATCGGGCTGGGCTTCACGCTGGGCTTCCTCTGAAAACAAGTACTTGAGACCTGAAGTCCAGACCGTGAATGGATATTACCGGTTATGTAAAGCGAATATGAATTTCCCTTCCATTTTCTTCCCGTGCAGGGATCGCTTGCTAACTCGTCTAGATGCCCAGCGCGGAACGCAGGCCCTTGTACCTGTTCCTTATCGTGACCTCGGTCACCCCGGCGGCCTCCGCGACGTCCCTCTGAGTCTTGTCCTCTCCCTCGAGGGTGCAAGACACGTAGAGCGCGGCTGCGGCCAGCCCCATCGGGTCCTTTCCTGCGGAGATCCTGGCTTCCTCGGCCTTCTTCAATATCTCTAATGCCCTCCTCTTGGTCCTCTCGGAGAGGCTCGCCCTGGATGCGATCCTTGAGACGCACTTTGCCGGGTCGACAACCGGCATCTTGATGTCCATCTCCTTGAGTAGGAGCCTGTAGCACCTGGCGATGTCCTTCTTCTTCACGTTTGATACCACAGCGAGGTCCTTCAGGGTCCCTCGGAGTCTCCCTGTCCCTGCACGCAGCGTAGAGCGATGCCGCAATGATCGCGGAGATCGACCTGCCGCGCACCAGACCTCTCTCGAGCGCCTTTCTGTAGATGTAAGCAGCCTTTTCGATGACGGCCTCTGAGACAGAGAGCTTGTCGGAGAGCCTGTCGAGCTCGCTGAAAGCTTGCCTCAGGTTCCTGTCCATGGGTTCGTGGACTTGGCTCCTGCTGTCCCATGTCCTGAGCCTCTCCACTGTCGCCTTCATCGACCCGGATAGAGACTTGCCCGACGCGTCCTTGTTCGTCCCGCCGATGACCGTCGCGAGCCCCATGTCGTGCATCGCGATCGAGGTCGGCATCCCTCCTCTGGACCTGTCGTCCTTCTCTTCCTTCGAGAAAGCCCGCCACTCCGGACCCGTCTCCTCTATCTTTTCTTTGACCACGAAACCGCAGGCACTGCAAACGAGCTCCCCGCCCGTGTTGTCAACGACCATATGACCCTTGCCACAACGAGGGCACTTGTCGAGAGCCCTTTGCAACTTCATCAGTCTTGAGAAATCTCTTTCGGATGACAAACGATTGCACTCCGGATTGAGTTATTATTGAAATAATTTTACACCTATTTAATGGTTGTGCAAAACTAAATCCCTGCGAGGTTCACGGAAGGCGTTTCCAGAGCGTTTCCGCGTCGACCGCTCGTGCATCGGCTCTGTCAACTTTCCGGCTCTTTCCGGAGCGTCAACTTGCCTGCATCTGCTCCTGGGATTGCCGTCACCGGGTCTCCAATCATAGCTTCACCTGCGGGCCCTTTCGCCCTCCGGAGAGAGGGCAGGGAACTGGCGAGCCTGGACAGCCCCCTATCAGCGAACATCATGCAATAAGCGGGTGAGCATACTTAAGCGCCACCTCGCAACCATGAGCCGACGAACTAGCATAGCTCAGACATCAAGCTTTTATATTCAATCGGCCCTCCGGACTCTAGGTTAAGGTCTGTGGGACCGGATTTGGTCATGTTCGAGAACGCCCTACAGTTTATTGGGGCATTCGTAGCGTTCTCCATAGCCGCAGTCTCCTACAAGGGCCTGCGAGAGACCAGCAGCTCCTCCATGCTCCGGCTGACTTCCGCATTCGTCTTCCTGGGCGCGGGTTTCATCCTCCAGGGCCTGGAAGGCGTCGGCGCGTTCACCAACCTCCAGGGGCCCGAGTTCTCGCCGTCGACGCTGCTGATCACCGGGCTGTTCCTGCAGACGGTCGGATACTTCTTCTTGGCGTTCTCCCATGTCCTGGACGTGGTTGTCAAACAGCGACTGGGGCCGCTCTTGATCCTCCTGCCCATATTCGCCGTCAGCTCCACGAGCGTCGAGACGGTCCTGAAGAGCCTGTCATTCTTCTTCATCCTCTACGGCGTGCTCGAGACGACGCTGTCCTACTCGAAGACAAAGAACCCTAACACGCTCTTCATCGCGACGGGCCTGGGGATGCTCGCCGCAGGCTGGTGGGTCTCTCTCGCGGCGCCGGACATGCTATTGTTAACATTCTTGCAGCTATTGATGAGGGAAGTTGGACTAGTCGCGCTATTCGTCCCAGTCTTGAAGTTCTCGTTCAGAAAGCCAGGAGAGTTCTTGAATGCCCCAGTATAGAACCCAGGGCAAGATCATCGCGGACGTACTCGCGACTGCCCGCGACCTGAACCAGGACGGACAAGGGGTCGGGATAACGACTCTGCTCAGACGCGGTAACGTCTCGTACTCTAGGATGACGAAGCTGATAGTGGAGCTGGTGGGCGCGGGCTTGCTCACCGAAGAGGCGGCAGAGAAGAGCTCAAAGTACAAGATCAGCGACAAGGGCATCATGTTCCTCCAGGCTTACGTCCAGTTCGAGGACTTCGCCCAATCCTTCGGGCTGCGGCTCTGAGATAACATCTCGAGCCGGAGATGCCTACCTTTTTCTAATCGTCTCTGGGCGCTTCCGCGGACCATAGATTGATCGGATTCCTCGGCGCGGGACGCGTGGGCGCGCAGTCTGCCCTCGAGGTAGCATCCGCAGGGATAGATGACGTCACGCTCGTCGACGTCGTCCCCGGGCTGGCGGAAGGAGAGGCCATCGACATCTCGCAGAAGATCGCGGAGACAGGTGTCGACGTCGACGTGAGAGGCTCCACAGACTTCTCCGCGCTCCGTGGCTCGAAGATAGTCGTGATCACAGCAGGGGTCGCGCGAAAGCCGGGGATGACGAGGATGGACCTTCTCCAGAAGAACGCGGGGATCGTTGCCTCCGTGGCCAAGGAGCTGGCCAAGCACGCGCCCGGCTCGATCGCGATCACGGTGACGAACCCGATGGACGTCATGAACTACGTCGTCCTGAGGAAGACCGGCTTCCCCAAGGGCAAGGTGATCGGGATGGGCGGAGTCCTCGACCTCTCGAGGTTCAAGTCGACCATCTCGGCGATGCTCGACGTGTCCCACTCCTCCATCACCTCGCTGGTGATCGGAGAGCACGGCGAGAGCATGCTCCCGCTCGCACGCTTCACCTCGATAGGCGGCGTCCCCCTCACGAAGCTCATGGACGACACCCAGATCGACCAGGCTATGGAGGCCACGAGGCGGGTCGCGATCGACGTGATATCCAAGAAGGGCGCCACAGTCTACGCCCCTGCGAACGGGGTGGTCAAGATGGTCAGGGCGATCGCCCTGGACAGGAGGGAGGTGATCCCTGCCTCGGCTTACCTGGAGGGGGAGTACGGCCTCAAAGGCGTCTGCATCGGAGTGCCCCTCGTCCTAGGGGCGAACGGGGTCGAGAAGATATTGCCCCTCGACCTCAACGACAGGGAGAAGGCCCAGTTCACAAAGGGCGCGGAGACGATCAAGGAAGGCATCGCGGCCATCGAAGGGTCGCTCTGAGAAAGAGGAAGCGAAGCGACACATATTTCGGCTATTTCACCTAATACTTTTATCCCCGGAATGCTGAGCGAGGGTCGCAAATTGCTTATCATAGCACTGGTAAAAGGCGTTCCGGCTCGGACAGCGAAGGTCGTCCGCGTCGACAACATCGTCCAGCGCGATGCGATGGAGATGGTGGTGAACCCAAACGACGAGAAGGCGATAGAAGGGGCAGACTACCTGAAGAGGCGGGTTGGCGGGAAGATCGTCACGCTCAGCAT
The DNA here is from genome assembly GCA_963799775.1 of uncultured archaeon. Taxonomy (GTDB): domain Archaea; phylum Thermoproteota; class Nitrososphaeria; order Nitrososphaerales; family Gagatemarchaeaceae; genus Gagatemarchaeum. Next base: position 685,845 of record CAWCYD010000003.1, on the reverse strand, counting down.
GGGGCCTGACGCCAGGCTAAAGCCCGTGCTCACGCCGCTCTTCAACGCCGAGGCGACGGGCGTCGACGAGGAGATCATACTCAGCGACCCGAAGCTGGCAGGCTCGGACACGGTAGCGACCTCTTATGCCGTGGGGCACGCCGTCTTCAAGATCTACGAGAGGCACGTCGCGCCGTTCGACGCGCTGATCTCCATGGTCTCGGGCTCATCCTCGATGCAGGAGATCGAGGCCAAGGCGAGGGAGCTATACGACCAGAACCTCCTGCCAAACAAGGTCTACAACGAGGAGCCAGGGACCAAGACATCGGTCATCGGTCACCTGGTGGAGGGCAACCTCACCCGCGAAGAGGCCGCGGCCCGCTTGAAGACTGAGAGGGCCAACGTCACAAAGTTCGTGGTGGTCGCCGGGATCCGCACGACGGACGGCGAGACGGGGAGCGTCGGGCCGCAGGTAGCCGAGGTGGTATCCCAGAAGATGGGGATCGAGCTCCCGCACGCGACCTACGTCGAGGAGCTAGACGTCGATCCCGACACGCTGCGCATCCACGCCGACAGAAGGATAGGCAGGTGGCTCCAGAGGCTAGAGATGGACGCCCCATGCCTGATGACGTTCGCACCAGAGTATGTGGCAAAGACTATCCAGTTCGTGGACTTTGGGCGGGTGGTCGAGAACTACTACAAGGGCAAGGGGGTGAGGGAGCCCATAAAGTGGACCGCTGACGTGCTCCAGGCGGACCCCGCCCGGCTAGGGTTCGGCGGGTCGGCCGTGATAGTGGGTCCCGCCATTATCATGGGGGCGCCCTCCGGACAAAAGACTCTCGACAAGAGCCTCGTCTTTACCAAGCACGTCGACAAGACGACGTGGGAGGGGAAGGAGGTAGGGCCCTTCGAAAAGGGAGACGTGGCAGACGCGCTGCCGCAGGCTTTGAAGGATGACTGGAGCGCAAGGGGGGCCCTCACGCCGTTCACCGTGTCCATGCTCGGAGAGGAGCTGCTGGCATGAGCACCACCGCGCCTGCCGCGACCACCTCAGCGAAGGTCGTCCTGGCCGATTACAAGGACGTCTGGGTATTCCTCCAGAGGGACGATGGGCACCTTTCCAACGACTCGCTTGAGCTGCTCGCCGCAGGCCGCAAGGTGGCAGACCAGGTAGGGCAGAAGCTCGTGGGCCTGATCCTCGGGAACCACCTGAGGGGCCTCCCCGAGGAGGCGATCGACCACGGCGCAGACCTTGTGCTCGTGGTAGACGACCCTGCGCTTCGGACCTATCACTCCCTGCGACTGATCGACACCCTCGAGGCGATGATACTGAAGAGGAAGCCGTATGCGATCATATTCCTCGCGACCGAGTTCGGCAGGGAGCTCGCCGCGAGGCTGGCGTACAGGGTCAACTCGGGCCTTGCCACGGACAACATCGACTTTGAGGTCCAGGACTACTTCAATCCCAAGTTCAACGAGATGTTCCCGAAGACGATGACCCAGGTGAGGCCTGACTTTGGCAGCAGAGTGGCCAAGATCTGGACGCCACGCCACAGGCCTCAGGTCGCTACGCTAAAGCCCGGGAGCTTCGCCCCGCTGCCCCGCAACCCCAGCAGGAGGGCGAACGCGAAGGTCGAGAAGCTCCAGATGCCCCGACCCGGCAAGGCGTACGCCCTCACCGTGAAGGAGCTGGTCGAGCTGCCAAAGCCCAACTTCGACCTCGAGCACGCGGACGTCGTGATCGGCCTCGGCATGGGAATCCTCCGCGGGGCCGACGGCTCTCCAAGGAACCCTATGGAGGCGTTCAAGCTCGCTACAGAGCTGAAGGAGCTCATCGAGCGCAAGTGGGGCCTCAAGACGGAGATCGGAGCGTCGCGAGGGCTCGTGATGGCGAACGTAAAGGCGCTGGAAGGGATAGTCACAAGAGACCACGAGCTGGGTCAGACCGGAACGCTCGTCAGCCCCCAGCTCTACATCGCCCTCGGAGTGAGCGGCTCTGCGCCTCACAGAGGCGGCATCAAGGCAAAGAAGATACTCGCGGTCAACCCGGACCCTGCTGCCCCGATCCATCTTGCAGCCCAGTACTCCGTGGTGGCCGACCTCTACGACTTTGTGCCAAAGCTGATAGACACGCTCGAAGCCTTCCCGGATAGGGCTTGAGTGCTGGAACAGCCGAGTACGACGCAGCAATAATCGGCGCGGGCCCTGCGGGGTCCGCTGCGGCCCTCACGCTCGCGCGCAAAGGCGCCAAGGTAGCGCTCCTGGAGCGGTCGAAGGCCCCTGGCGACAGCAACGTCTCCGGCGGTGTCCTCTATGGCGACTTCACCAAGGGCTACGGCCTCATAGACCTAATCCCGGAGTTCGAGTCCCAGGCTCCCCTGCAGAGGAAAGTCCATCTCCCACGAGGTCGAGATCCTCTCATCGCCAGACAGGGAGTCTGGAGACCTTCAGGCGCTATGTGCTCGACGGGGGCTCGATCCTTTCAAGGTTGGGGCTCTTCACCGTCGAGATACAGACAGGGCACAACCACTCCGTCGTCAGGAGCGAGTTCGACCCGTGGTTCGCCGAGATGGCGGTGGCCGCGGGTGCCCAGCTGCTGCCCGAGACCACCGTGACCGGCCTCCTTACAGAGCGCAGCGAGAAGAAGGGCGGCGAGGAGGACTTTGGTGCGGAGGAGGGAGCGGCTGTCGTCGGCGTGGTCACGTCTCGGGGCGAGATCAAATCGAAACTGGTCATAGACTGCTCTGGCGTGACCTCGAACCTGGTGGAGGCCGCAGGCCTGAGAGAGATGCTAGGCCCCAGGCAGCTCTATCACAGCATCAAGCACGTCTTCCGCCTCCCGGGCGACGAAATCGAGAGGAGGTTCAAGCTCCGGCCCGGGGAAGGCAGAGTGGTCGACTGCTTCGGGGACTTCATGCTGGGCGTCAGCGGGAGCGGGTTCATAGTCACGAACCGCGAGACCGTCTCCGTAGGGATAATCGCCTCTCTAGACTCCATGGTCAGGGCCTTCACCGAGAGGTTCGAGAAGGTCGGGACCTTGAGAGAAGTCCTAGAGTCATTCGAGGCTCACCCATATGTCGCCGAGTTGCTCGACGGGAGCGAGCTCCTGGAGTCCTCCGCGCACAACATCCCGAGGGGGCACACGGCGATGCTCAAGACGCCCTACGCGACCGGATATCTCGCGGCAGGGGACGCGCTGGGGGCTTTCATCAAGATATGGGCCTCTCTTCGACGGGATGCGCAGGGCGATAGCAGGCGGGATAATGGCCGGGGAGACGTTCCTTCTGGCTAGCGAGTCGGGCTCCTACAGGGCCTCCAACCTGTCGCGCTACAAGGACATGCTCGCTCCTCTCTACGAGGACGTGAACAGGTCAGGGAGGGAGAGCTTCTTCAGCGAGAGCGGATTTGCGTACTCCACGCTCCCAAAGGTCCTCTTCTCTTCTTCCATCTTCTCGAAGAATGTGAAGTTCAAGCCGCCGCAGGCAGGGATCTCAAGGCCGCGCGTCTCCGAGACGGGTGACGGCCCCAGCGCGGTCGTCAAGGTGGACGTCGAGGCTGCGTCCAAGTCCTCCGTCAAGCCGTGGGGCCCCGAGCTGCCCGGTGGGCTGCTTCGCTCTGGTGACGACCAAAGGCACCTTCATGTCCTACAAGGGCCTCTACGCGGTCAACCTCAAGCAGCTCGCAGCCGAGGGGCAGAACAAGGGCCTCGACGTGCTCGCCTACAGGGAGACGATCAAAGACGTCCAGGAGGGCACCCTCCTCTTCGACGGGAAGGGGTGCATAGGCTGCGGCACGTGCGCCGAGATAGGGCCGAGAGAGATGGTCCAGCTGGAGCCTGGCGAGCCTGGGCGCGGAGTCCGTTTCAGATACGGGTAGATGGCCGGAGCTTCCGCGGACGGCGAGTTCAGCTGCGAGAGTTGAGCTTGTCCAGCCTGAAGGCCGCATGGATCGCCCTCACCGTCTCCTTCGCGTCCTTCTCGGCCACGACCAGTGAGATGTTCTGGTTCGACGAGCCCGATGCGATCATCTTGATGTTGATGCTCTTGCCTGAGATAGCGCTGAACGCGGTCGCCGCCACCCCCTTCGTCGCCCTGAGCGCGCCCCCGACGATGGCCACGGCGCTGACGTCGTTCTCCGTGAGGATGTGCCTGTAGCCCCCCTGCCCCAGGAGCGCGAGCTCGAGCGCGTTCGCGCCCTTCTCCATCGACGAGCGCGCAACGACCATGCTGATGTTGGACTCGGAGACGCTCTGCGATATCATCATGACGTTTATCCCGCTCCGGCCCATCACGTCGAAGATCCGCGCCGCGCTGCCGGGCTTTCCCACCATGCTCGCCCCCGCCACGGTGATTATCGCGACCTCCTTCACGAGGGCCACCGCCTTCACGACGTTCTTCGCGTAGAGCTTCGGGTTTCGCCTTACCACGGTCCCTGGTCCTCGGGCTTGAACGTGTTCCTGAACCTCACCGGGATGCCCTTCTCGGCCACCGGCTCCAGGGTCCGCGGGTGCAGGGCCTTCGCCCCGAAGACGGCCATCTCGCCCGCCTCTTCGTAGGAGACCTCCCTGAGCACGCGGGCCTTTGGCTCCAGACGTGGGTCCACGGTCATCAGCCCGTCGACGTCGCTCCATATCCAGACCTCGTCCGCGTCGATCGATGCCGCGATTATCGTGCCTGTGAAGTCTGAGCCGCCTCTGCCGAGCGTCGTGGTGTCCCCGCTCTGCGTAGCGCCGATGTAGCCCGTGACGACGGGGGTCTTGCCCTCGGCTAGGAGCGGGCCGAGCTTCTCCTTCACCTGGAACTTCGTGACCTCCATCAAGGGGGTCGCGTCCCCGAACCTGTCGTCGGTCATTATGCCGGCCTCGCCACCCGTGAGGTAGACAGCGTCCATGCCACGTTCGATCAGAGCTCCCATCACTATTGGGTTCGAGAGCCTCTCCCCGCACGAGACGATCGCGTCCCTCGACCTCGGTGTCAGCTCTCCCAGGACCGTTGCGCCCCTCGCGAGCTTCTCCAGCTGGCTGAGGGTGAGGTTCATGATGCCCATGACCTGTCGCCTCACCGTCTTGTCGCTCACCGCGGCAGTCAGGGCGGCAAGGTGGGTCTCACGGATTGAGGCGAGCCTCTCCTCTACCGGCTTCTCCATCCCCTTCGAGGCGTCCGCGCAGAGGGCCAAGAGCTCGTCTGTGACGTCCCCCATCGCCGAGCAGACCACGACGACGTGGTGCCCCTTGCTGTTTCCCTTCACCCTGTCCGCGACGTTCCTTATCCGCTCGGCGGAGGCGACGGAACTCCCCCCGAACTTCATGACAACCTTCATGTCTTCGACCTCAAACTCCGTTCAAGGTCCCGATGCTGTAGGCCTGAGGCGCCGCCTGGCCGTTGATCTTGCCTCTGATCTCGAGGAGGTCCCTGAGGAGCGACGAGGCTGTCTCCGGACCGCCTGCTCCCTTGCCGATTATCACCTTTGGGCCGGAGTACTCGCACTCGAACTCAACGGCGTTGTTGGCCCCGCTTATGCACAAGGGGTGCTCCCTCTCGATGGTCATCGGCTTGACGACCAGGCTGCCGTCGCGGGAGGCCGAGGCGATGAGCCTGACCGCCTTGCCTTCCTTCCTCGCCTTTGAGACCTCTTTAGACGATATCCCGCGGATGCCTTTGATCTTGACGTCCTTGATGCCGGCCTTGCTGAGCAGGAGGTGGTTCGCCGTGATCACGAGCTTCACCGCCGTGTCGAACCCGTCGACGTCCAGGGACGGGTCCGCCTCCGCGTATCCCGCCTCCTGCGCTCCCTTGAGAGCCACGTCGAAGGAGACCCCCTCCGCCTCCATCCTTGTCAGGATGTAGTTGCAGGTGCCGTTGAGTATCCCCCTCATCCCTTTGAGCTGGTCTCCGGTCGCGCAGGTCTTGCCAAAGTCAAGTATCGGGGCCCGCCCCCTACCGCACCGCTGAACCTGAGCTGCACTCCGTCGTGCCTCGCGAGCTCGTGAAGGGCGTGGTATGCGAGGGCCAGTGGCCCCTTGTTGCAGGTGATGACGTGCTTCCTCCCCTCGAAGGCGGCCTTCATGTGGGAGAACCCCGGCTCCCCGGTCTTGAAGTTGGTGGGCGTCGCCTCGATGAGCACCTCCGCCTCGATGTCCCTGATCACCTCCGACGCCCTCGCCCCGCCCTTGGAGCCCTTGGCGATCCCACCGTACGCGGCTTTCGTCCTGAGGGCCCGCCTGAGGTCGATGCCGTGCTCGTCGATAAGCCATCCCGAGCTGTCCATGATGCCGACCACCTGGGAGACGAGGCCGTATCGCAGAGCGAGGTCTTTCTCCTGGGCCATCAGGAGTCGTGCGAAACTCTGCCCGACGACCCCGAAGCCGGCCAGGACCAGTCTCAAGGAGACTGCCCCCTCGAATTTCGGCTTTAGGAGTTTCGGTGAGGTTCGACGAGCGCAAGCCGGCGGCTCCGACAACCGTTATTAGACGCATGGCCGCCCGATTTCCTCGCATTGAGCTCCCCCAAAGACCGTGCGACCTTCCTCAGCCAGGACGAGATCCCCACGTCGTGGTATAACATCCAGGCGGACCTCCCAGAGATGCTCCCGCCTCCTTTGGACCCGGGTACGCACAAGCCCATGTCCCCCGAGCCGCTCTTCAGGCTCTTCCCCAAGGAGCTCGTCCTCCAGGAGGTCTCTCAAGAGCGATGGATCAAGATCCCAGAAGAGGTCATGGAAGCCTATAGGTGGCTCCCAAGGCCTACACCGCTCTACCGCGCTTACAAGCTCGAGAGCTTCCTGAAGACGCCCGCCAAGATCTACTACAAGTGGGAGGGGGTCAACCCTTCGGGCAGCCACAAGCCCAACACGGCCCTCGCCCAGTCATACTACAACATGAAGGAGGGGACGAAGCGGATCTCCACGGAGACTGGGGCCGGACAGTGGGGCTCGGCCCTCGCGATGGCTGGGGCCTACTTTGGGCTGAATATCCGCGTCTTCATGGTCGCCGCAAGTTACAACCAAAAGCCCGGTCGCAAGACGATGATGCAGACGTGGGGGGCGGAGTGCCTTTCCTCTCCCAGCAACAGGACCAAGTTCGGCCGGTCCCGTCTCGAGAAGGACCCGAACGACCCGGGCTCGCTGGGCGTCGCGATAAGCGAGGCGCTCGAGGACGTCCTGGCGGACGACGGGGCCAAGTACTCTCTCGGGTCAGTTCTGAACCACGTCCTGCTACACCAGACTGTCATCGGGCTCGAGGTGAAGAAGCAGCTGGAGATCCTCGATGTCAAGCCCGACGTCCTCGTCGGCAACATCGGAGGGGGCTCTAACTACGGCGGGTTCTGCCTGCCCTTCATGGGCGACAAGCTGAAGAACAGAGCCCCGATCGAGTTCGTTGCGTGCGAGTCCAGCGCGGTGCCCCACACCACGATGGGCAAGTACACCTACGACTTTGGGGACACAGCGGGGATGACCCCGCTCCTGAAGATGTACACCCTGGGGAAGGACTACAAGACGCCGCCCATCCACGCGGGGGGCCTGAGGTATCACGGGATGGCGCCGATAATATCCTACCTCATCAACAAGGGCCACATGCGCTCTGTCGCGTTCAGCCAGACGGGCGTCTTCGAGGCCGCGATGACGTTCGCGAGGACGGAGGGAATAATCGCTGCGCCCGAGTCCGCCCATGAGATCAAGTTCGTGATAGACGAGGCCATCCGCTGCCGCGAGAAGAACCAGGCGAAGGTCATCGTCTTCAACAACTCGGGGCACGGCCTCCTCGACATGAGCGCCTACCAGGCATACCTGGACGGGAGGCTCGAGGCCCCGGCGCCCACGAAGATGGAATATCCCACGATGGTGGCGTGAGCTACTTTTTCTGCTCGCGGAGATAGTCGTCGAAGATAGCCTTCACCTTGTCGGCCGCGAGGCCCGTTCCCTCGGTCACGCCCTTGTCGGTGACCTTGATCTTCTCCATGACGATCACGGCGCCGACGTCCTCCCTCACCACGACGAACCCTGGGAACACCCTGTTCAGCCTCTCGCCCAGCGCCTTGAAGTCGAAGGGCTTCTCCGCGAGGCGGATCTCGCGGACGCTCGACCCGTTCATGGCCAACTTGAACACGTTAGGGCCTGCGCCAGAGACCTTGTCCAGCACCAGGTTGAGCTTGTCGTCGACCCCCACAAGCGTCCCCGTGTACTCCTTGGAATCAGCGGTCAGCACAACGACGGTCCTCCCGACAAAGCCGTTCAGCTCATCCCCGAACTTTCTAAAGACTATAGACAAACTATTTTTCGTGCCTGACCCCCTATCAGGGTATTTAGGAATTTTTTCGGTTTCTCAGCAGGCGCGATTCTCGCAACCGCTATAACGACCCTTCGAGGGCCTTTCGAATGTGAGCGCCCCTCAGCGCTACCTCGCGCTGCGATTTGTAGTCCTCTTTCTGGCAGCCATCGCGTTCATCGACCTGTTCGCGATGCTCGCGGTGGTGGTCCTACACGCCCACTCGCCCGCGAGCGTCTCTACGGCCGTGCTCGCGCCGATGACCTACATCCTCGGGGGGGCCTCGGGCCTCTCAATGACCTGGGGGTTGGTCTACGCCCTGCTCCTCTACCCTCAGAGGCAGAACACCATCCTCATCCTCGCGCTGATAGTCCTGGGCCTGCTGGGCGCACATCTTTGGACGATAAACACGCCCGCGCTCGGAAAGACAGCAACCCTTCAAGGGCCTGTCGGGGATACGGTGAAAGACGGTCTGGTCATGCTGTCTCCCGAATACAGCGGCTCGACCTTGAATGTCGTCGTCTCCGACTATGGGACCGACGCCATCGGTTCGCTCTCTGTTGCCGTCGGCAACACGGTCTTGCCAGATTCCGGATTCGCTCATCTTGTGACTCCGGAGTCGGCCCTTCAGCCAGGGGGAAGCGATACGGGGCCTGGACGCTCCAATCGGCGCCCTCGGGGCCGGTTACGCTGAGCTACGAAGACCTCACGTGCTATGCCACAGACAAGCAGGTAGACGGCTGCGTAATGGACGAGGTATACTACGTCCCTGCGGCCCAGACCCTCCTCTCAGGGGAGAAGTGCGCCCCATACCAGGACAACTGCAACCTCGAGCACCCCTTCCTCTCAAAGGCGTTCATCGCCGCGGGGATCGCGGTCTTCGGGAACGACACCTTCGGCTGGAGGATATTCAACGTCATACTCGGGACGTTCAGCGTCCCCCTCCTCTTCGGGATATGCTGGGTGATAACCAAGAACGAGCGGCTCTCCATCTACGCGGCCTTTTTGCTCGCGTTTGAGACGCTCTTCTTCGTCCACTCGAGCATCGCCGTGATCGACGTCGGCGCCATATTCTTCGGGCTCCTGGGCTTCTTCTTCTACTTCGCGAAGGTCCGCTGGTGGAAGCTCGACAACATCGCGCTCGCCGGGATATCCCTGGGGCTGGCGGCGCTGTGCAAGGAGACGGCCGTGTTCCTCTTCCTGGTCCTCGTCTTCTACCACCTGATCTTCGGCCAGGGGACGCGGAGGCAGATCGGGGTCTCGACGCTCCTCCTGTGCCTCTGGGTCTTCCTCGTCTTCGCCGTCGGGCTGGAGACCTACGACACCCTCTTCGGCGCCGGGACCGCGACGAACTTCCTCGGCCAGATCGACTTCATCCTGAAGTATGGCGGCGGGCTCGTCATGACGGCGACCAGCCAAGGGTGGATTGACAGCGTCCTCAAGACGCCGATAACGCCCCTCAACTGGGTGACCTACTACTCACCCGTCGGGTACCTCGTGACCAACGTCAACGTGACCAGCCCCTCGAGCAGCTACCACTACATCGCCGTGGGCTACTACGGCATCACGAACCAGTTCGAGGTCTGGCTCCTCTACTTCTGGGGGGCCTACACTTTCTACGTCTGGCGGAAGGGCAAGAAGGTCCACCCTTGCGAGCGTGTCCGAGGCCATGGACTTCGAGGTCGCGAAGCTCGCCCTCCTCTGGGTCATCTTCGTCTTCTTCGGCTACGTCTTCCTCTTCCTCTACGGCCGGGTGACCTACCCCTACTACTTCATCGAGGCCGTGCCGGCGCTCTCCATCGGGGCCGCCTACTTCTTGAGCAGAAAGTGGTTCCCCACCCCGATAGCCTACATCGTCCTCGCGGGGGTCTTCCTCTGGTTCTTCATCTTCTACCCAGACAAGAGCTTCCTCCCGACGCAGCTCCGCGTAATCCTGGGCCACTGAGCGCGCGCGTGTTCACGGACGTGTTAATCCCCAACGGAATGGCGAAGGTTTTTCTACACCGCCGCGCACCCAAGTCTAGAAATCATTGAGCCGCGTGGCTGAGGTCAAGTCAAGGATCTCCTCGGTCGAGCTCCTTTCCACCCTCAAGAAGAGCTACAGCTACAAGGAGCTCTCGTCGATACTGGGCCTCTCGGCTCCCATCCTGAGCAGGTATGTGAGGGGGCACGTCCTCCCCAGTCCCGCTCGCTCCGACAAGTTCGTCGCCGTCTTCAGGGAGAGGCTGCTCAAGAAGATGGTCTCCGACAACATCAGGACGACAGGCGAAGGCGTGTACGACCTCACGAAGGTGGTCCTCGACGTGGGCCTCCTGAAGCAGATAGCGAAAGTGGTCTACAGCGAGTTCGAGCCGTCCCACGTGCAGAAGGTGCTCACCATGGAGGTGGACGGCGTGCCCCTGGCGGTCGAGATAGCCGACGAGTTCAACGTGAGCGTCGCCATCGCAAAGACCGAGCGCGACCTCGCGGCGGAGGAGTTCTACGAGCACCGGATGGTCTATTCCCCGGACTCTGTGAAGTATCTCTACCTCCCGAAGAGCTCCCTGAAGAAGGGGGAGCACGTCCTGATAGTCGACGACCTCATCCGTTCCGGGGTCACCCTCGACGCGCTGGTGAGGCTCGCCGAGAAGGCGAGGGCGCGCCCCGTGGGGATCTTCACGATAGCGTCCATGGAGCAGTCCCTCCCGAAGCTGAAGGAGAGGATGAAGCTCAACTGCCCGATAGAGACGCTGGTCACCCTGGAACCCCCGAAGAAGCAAGCTTACTCTTTCTGAGGAGCATCGACGGCGATGGAGCCTCTTCCCACATTCGAGGTCGACGAGGATTATGTGAAGAGCAGGATACCCGCGCGGAAGAGGAGCTCGCACAAGGGGATGAACGGGGTCGTCTGCGTGGTGGGCGGCAGCAGGGTCTACCACGGCGCTCCCTTCCACGCGGCGATGGGCGCCGCCCGCAGCGGCGTCGACCTCGTCTATCTCGCCGTCCCCGCGGTGGTGGCAGGCCCCGTCAGGTCGCTCTCACCGGACCTCATAGTCTTCCCCCTCCCGGACAGCAAGCTGACCCGGGGGAACGCCACCCGGCTGGCGGGCTGGCTCCCGGAGCTCGACTGCATCGCGATAGGGCCCGGCCTGGGCCCCAGAACCCGAGGGAGCTGAAGCTGGCCGTCTCGACCCTCTCGGCAAAGTGCAAGACGATGGTGTTGGACGCAGACGCGCTGAGGCCCGTGATACTCGAGGCACCGCCTGAGCAGAGAGAGAAGATGATAGTCACGCCGCACGCGAAGGAGTTCGAGAGGCTCTTCGGGGAGAAGGTCCCTGAGGCGCTCGACGAGAGGGTGGCCCTCGTGAAGAAGGTCTCGTCGACGCACAACGTCGTCGTCCTCCTAAAGGGGCCGACGGACGTCATCAGCGACGGGAAGGCGGTGGGCCTGAACAACACTCACTCGCCGGCGATGACAGTGGGCGGGACTGGGGACGTGCTCACCGGGGTGGTCGCCGGGCTCGCAGCGAAGGGGATGGGACGATTCGAGGCCGCGTGCTGCGCCGCCTACCTCAACGGCCTCGCGGGGGCGGAGGCGGTCAAGGAGCTGGGCATGCACCTCGTCGCGGCCGACGTGGTGGCCTGCCTCCCAAAGGCGATGAAGCGCTTTGACAGACTCGAGTGAAGGTCCGGGCCTTCACTCAAAGTGGAGGGGGGTCGTCGACTCCCTGGAGTCCCTCATCCCGATCTACGAGAAGGGGTCCAGCAGGATCTCCCTCTTCTCGGACAAGGAGATGAGGAAGGACGTGGCCTCGTACGCGGTCGGAGCCGACGGAAAGGGGGCGCTCGTGCTGGACCTCGGCGCAGGGCCTGGGACGCTCTCCCGGGTGGTCGAGGCCGAGGGGGGCTCGCCCGTGCTGGCCGACGCGTCAAGGAAGATGCTGGCAGAGGCCAGGGGGTTCGACAGGGTGCAATGCGTCTTCGAGCATCTCCCATTCAGGGCGGGTAGCTTCGACGCAGCGGTCGCGGGCTTCTCGCTGAGGGACGCTCGGCGACCTGAAGACCGCGCTCGTCCAGATCAAGGAATCCATCCGGGAAGGGGGAAGGTTCGCCTTTTGCGACCTGGGAAAGCCCTCGTCGCGAGCCAAGGCGCGCCTCGTCGGGGCCTACATAGCGGTGGCCCCGCCCGTCATCGGCTTCCTCACGGGAGGGCGGCGGGGCCTGAGGTTCGGCTCTCTCCGCGACACCTACAGGCTCGTCCTCGACAACAAGTCCCTCGTCGAGCTGCTCTCAGGGTACTTTGCCTCCGTGGCAATCACGGAGCGGCAGATGGGAGGGTCCATCGTCGTGCGCTGCGGGGCCTAGTGTTTTCTGGTCAGGACTGCGGTTCCTTGTTTCGGACCCAAATTGTTTATATCCTAATGGTTCGGGGCCGAAGTGTTTTCTTTGCAGTACAAGTGGATCGCGCTCTCCAACACCACGATAGGCGTCCTCATGGCCTCGTTGGACGGGACGATAGTGCTCATCTCGCTCCCCGCGATTTTCCGAGGACTCCAGATCGACCCGCTTTCATCGTTCCAGTACCTGCTGTGGATCCTCTTCGGGTACAGCGTGGTGACCTCCACCCTGCTCGTGACCTTCGGGCGACTCTCTGACATCTACGGAAGGGTGCGGCTGTATACTCTCGGGTTCGCGATCTTCACGATAGGATCGATCCTGGGTTACCTCACCCCAAACGTAGGGGATACCGGCGCGCTGGAGCTCATCATCTTCCGGATAATCCAGGGAGTGGGGGCGGCCTTCCTCTTCGCCAACGGCGTCGCGATCATCACCGACGCCTTCCCCGTCAAGGAGAGGGGCCAGGCCCTCGGTATCAACATGGTCGCTGTCATAGCGGGCTCGATGCTGGGGCTCAGCCTCGGAGGCGTGCTTGCGTCCATCAACTGGCGGTACATCTTCCTCGTTAACGTCCCTATAGGAGTCTTCGCTACCGCGTGGGCCTACTTGATGCTCAAAGAGGTCAGCAAGCCCGAGCGCAGGCAAAAGATCGACCTCTGGGGCAATCTCACATTCGCGGCAGGTCTGACCTTGATAATGGTGGCCGTGACCTACGGGCTGCTGCCATACGGGAGCTCATACTTCGGTTGGGAAGACCCGTGGGTCGTGGGAGCTACGCTCGCGGGCGTCGCGCTCCTGGCCGGCTTCTTCTTCATAGAAGGCCGGGTGCAGGGCCCGATGTTCAGGCTGGACCTCTTCAAGATAGCCGCCTTCAGGGCGGGGAACATCGCATCCTTCCTCGCCTCCATAGGGAGGGGCGGCACCCAAATCATGCTGATCATCCTTCTGCAGGGGATCTGGCTCCCTCTCCACGGCTACAGCTACCAGTCGACCCCGTTCTGGTCCGGGCTCTACATCACGCCGATGCTCTTGGGATTCGTCGTGATGGGCCCCCTGAGCGGGCGCCTCGCAGATAGGCGGGGGGCGAGAGGGTTGGCCACCGGTGGCATGCTCATCTCGGGAACTTGCCTGCTCCTTCTCACCTTGCTCCCCTACGACTTTGTCTTTTGGCAGTTCGCGATAATCATCTTCGTCATGGGACTCGGCGGAGGGCTGTTCGCCAGCCCCAACACCGTCGCGATAATGAACTCCGTCCCTCCTGAGACGAGAGGGGCCGCGTCGGGCATGAGGGCCACCGTCCAGAACACCGGGATGACCGCGAGCACCGCCGTCTTCTTCTCGATCGTCTTGGTGGCGCTCGGGGCGAGCCTAGCACCCGCGCTCACGGCGGCAGTGACCAGCGCCGGGGCTCCCCAACTCGCGAGCGCGTTCAAGGGCCTCCCGCCGACCTCTGCTCTCTTCGCGGCATTCCTGGGATACAACCCAATCGGCGCGCTCATCCCGGCCTCGGTCATGAGCTCGCTGCCGGCAGCGACGCAGGCCCACCTGACCGACCTCACCTTCTTCCCCACCGCGATAGCACCGGCCTTCATGTCCGCGCTTCACGACGCCTTCTACATCGGCTCGGCGATGTCCTACGTCGCGGCGGCCACCACCTGGTTCGGCATGGGCAAGAGGAAGCAGGTCGAGCCCGTAGCGGCCATCCCCGCGCGAGAGGCCCAGCCACAGGTCGTCCCAGTCGCGAAGTCGGTCGCATCTCCCATGGACGCGCCGGCGAACGAGAAGGGGCAGAAGTGAGAGCTATGGGTTCCTCCAGCCAGGTCGTCAGGAAGGCAAAGGCCTCGGGCAGCGCCCGGGCAGCGCCGGTCGACGAGGTCGAGCTCTGGCGCTCGATGGTCGACAACTGGAAGCGGCTCCAGCGCGGGGCGGAGAAGAACCTCCTGAGGCTCGACCTCACGCCCGCCGAGCTGCGCGTCTTCAGGGTGCTTCGCGAGGAGGGCTCCTCGCCGATGAACCGGTTCTGCGCGGCCACGCTGCTCTCCCAGCCCTCGATAACCGGGATAGTCGACAAGCTCGAGGAGCGGGGGATGGTGGAGCGCGTGAGGAGCAAGGAGGACAGGCGAGAGGTGCCTGATCGCGATAACCGCAAAGGGGAACGACGCCTACGATAAGGGCATGGACCTGCACAGGCAGTTCATCGAGAAGGGGCTCTCAGCGCTGGAGCCAGAAGAGGTCGAGACGCTGATGTCCCTTCTGAGGAAGCTCGCTGACGCCTCCGACGCGGCCGTCAAGGATCCCGAGATCTCGAGCGTCCGTTAGCGCTAATGAATCGTGCTACGAAGCTGCGCGGAGGCGCGACTCCAGGTCGGCCAGGAGGCCCTGCACCTCAGAGATCGGCACCGAGCATCCCGCGGCCTTCTCGTGCCCCCCTCCGCTCCCACCGTGCTTCTGCGCTATGACCCCTATCTCCTTGCCAAGGTGGATCTTGCTCTCGGAGGTGCTTCGCAAGCTGAACTCGGCCCTTCCCTCCGCCTTGACCTTGTAGGCCACGCCCACCGGGACGCCGAACGCTCCCAGCAGGAGCTTCGCCACGTTGCCCGTCGAGCTCTCCTCTGTCTTCATGTAGGCGAGCCTCCCCAGGCGGGGCCCCTTCGTCCCCACCTCCTCCGCGAGCTGCCTGACGACTTCCGCCTGGGCCACCGCCTGGGCAGGGACGTCGTCTATGGTGTGGGGCGCCTTCATCGCCGCCAGCTCTCGCACGAGCATGTCCGCGTACGAGTAGTCCTTCCCGTTCTTCGCGAGCGCGTAGGAGAGCATCGTCGCCTCCAGGAGCACGTAGTGCCTGTCCTGGCTCTCCATCATCTGGCCAGCGACCGCGCTCGAGTCCATGTAGTCCGTGACCGCCCCGTAGAGGGCCAGCAGTCGAGCCCGCTCCGGGAGGCTGGCCTTGTACGTCAGGTAGGTGAGGGTGGACGCGCAGTCGCGGACGTCGTGCCTGAGCTCGACCCCCGTCTTCTCGATCTCGGCCCTGGCCTCCTCTGCGAGGTAGTGGTGGTCGATGTAGGTGACGGGCATCCTCGACGCCAGGGCCTTGAGCCGGGCTACAAAGTCAGGGAAGTTCGAGGCGTTCGTCCCGAGGTCGCAGATCGTGAGGCTCGTCGCGGTCGGCGGCACGGCGTCTAGCTCCTTGATGGACCTCGTCGTAGTCGGTGAGCCTGAACGTCCCGCCCTTCGCCGCGAGCACGAGAGCCGCTGATGAGAGGCCGTCGATGTCCTTGACGTGCGAGAGGCAATGGTGGGGCAAGCCGGCGCTTCGACCCGGCCCAGGTCAGAGCATTTAAGCCAACCTCGGCGCCGGTGGACGCCGTGACGATAAGCGCCCCAAAGGGCCTCCTCAAGCTCGTCTCGCTCCAGCTCTTCTCGACATCCTCCCTCTCCGGCGCCGAACTCCAGGAGCAGATACGAAAGACGAGCGACGGCATCTGGAAGCCCGGGCCCGGCTCCATCTACTTCCTCCTCGAGGAGCTGCGGAAGGGTGCGCTGATAGTGGAGCTCCCCAGCAGGGGCGGGACGGTGAGGAGATACGTGATATCCAACAAGGGGAAGGCCGAGCTCGCGAAGCTAAAGTCGGAGGTGGACGGCGAGGTGAAGAGGCAGCTCAAGATCCTCGCCTTCTGCTGCGACAACACTTCGAACCCGAAGATGGCGGAAGGGCTGCGGAAGCTCTCAGAGTCGACCTGAGCCCGGCTAGGTCTTCGACGGCCTTATCTTGGGCGCGAACCCGCGCCTGATGACGAAGACGTAGCAGCCTGCCACGAAGATGACGAGGGTCGCGATGGCGAAGGTCCGGATGTCGGTGTAGTCCAGGGCGAAGCTGGCGTGGACAAGCCCGGGCGAACTGATGGCGACCGAGGACTGGAGCTGCGAGTTGGCGAGCACCCCCGTCCATCCCCCGAACATTATCTCGACGTTGTCAGGGATGGCGGTGAGGGTGACGTTCCTGCCCGGGGGCGGGTAGATCGTCATGCTCGCCCCGGCGGGGACGGTCCCGTTTATCTTGCCGTAGGAGTAGGAAACTGAGCCCTGGCTCTCTGCTGATATCGTCAGGCCAGGGAAGAAGATCGCCGTCTCGTTGGCGGTGCCTGTGACCAACAGAGTGGGCAGGGCCATCGTCCCGTTGTAAGAGAACGGCGTGGCGCCCTTCCAGTATGCGAAGCTCCAAAACTTGGCAGATGTCGCGTTGAGTATCTCGGTGTCGCCCTGGTTCCTCCACTGGTCGGTGTTCGCGACCTGGCCTCCCGCGGGCGTGCTCACCTCCACAGAGACGAAGAACTGGTGCGCGTACTGGACGTTGGTGCTGAAGGGCTGGTCAACCAGCGCGGCGACCGTCATGTTGGAGAGCCAGCGCTCGTCATGTATCCCGGGAAGGATGACCGGCGCGACCCATGAGCTTCCCGCGTCCATCCAATAGGTCGTCGCGGTCTTGTTGAGGTGCGCCGACTGGGTATTGCTGATTGAAGTGAAGTTCATCGAGGGCACTGGAGGGGAGCCGCCCGAGCCCAGGATGCTGTAATGGATGGTCGCCAGATACTGGTGGTAGTAGAGGTAGTCCGCGATGAAAGGCGAGGTCGCGGTCCCTGAGGAGACGCGCGTCGTTATCCACTGCTCCGAGAAGTTCGAACTCGGTAGGAGAGAGTTGATGCTCCAGGGCGTGGTCGCGTCCAGCCAATAGGTGGACTGCGTCGAGCTGAGCTGCTGCAGGGTGGGGACTCCCATCGCGGTGAAGTTGAACCTCGGGTTGTTGTAGGCGCCTCCCCCTGACACCGTGAAGTTCACGTTGAAAGCGAACTGATGGTAATAGGTCGGATTGACGGTGGTCGAGGATGACACCGTTCCCTTTGGCGAGGCGGCGAGCCATCTCTCTACCGATGTGGAACCCGCGAGAGGGTTGGTGTAGTTGAACGGGCTCCCAGCGTCGACCCAGTTCTGAGTCCCGCTAGCTGGTGCTCCGAAGGAGGTGAACTGCACGAGCGGGGAGACGTAGGCCGTCCCTCCCCCAACGATAGAGAAGCCAAAGTCGACCAGGAACTGGTGATAATAGACGATGGTCGCCGTCTTGTTGGCCGTCGCTGCTCCCGTTGTGACCGTCGTCTGCCACCTCTCGGTGCTCGACGAGCCCGTCAAGCTTTGGGGGACCGCCCAACTCGAGCCAGAGTCAAGCCAGATGGATGTGGCGGATCCGATGAGGGGAGAGGAGTTCGGCGAGCCCAATGAAGTGAAAGAGAGCGTTGGCGACGATGGGGCGCCGCTCGAGCCAATCACGGAGTAGCTGAAGCCCTCCAGGACCTGCAGGAAGTAATTTGCGGGGTGCTGATTCCCGCCAGACGTGTCGGTGAAGGAGCTCTGAGGGCTCGCCCATCTCTGCTGCTGAGAGAGCTGGAGGAAGCCCATGAGCGCCTGGGTGTTGTAGTCTGTCCACCCCTCACATGAGAACTCGCCCGCGCCTGTGCTGACCTTGATTGAGCAGACTGTCTGGCCGCTAGAGCCGAGCTGGGTGCCGTTGACGACTATCGTCCCCGGCGAACCCCATGCGGAAGGACTCTTCGGGAAGGCCTGGTAGGTGTTCTGGGTCTGGTAGTATATGATTGCAGAATAGCTCTGGCAGGTGGCCGTGTTGCAGCTGCCGATGGTCAGGGCGTTGAGCCCCGAAGAAGTGACATACTGGGAGCTCACGCCTGCGGAGGGAAGGGTCACCGTGAGAGAGCAGGCCGAGGCCACTTCCACTTTCTGGGCGGTCCCGTTAGCGACTATGGTGTTCGGAGAGACGAAGCAACCCGACAGGCTCAGAGGCGTCGGTGGCCCGGAGTTGGCCACCACGACCTGGATCAGCTCGTTGACGTGGGTCGAGATCGCAAACGTCCCAAAGCCGCCGATGTTGTTCTGGTCGCCGGAGTAGCTCGCGGTTATGGTCGCCGAGGAGGTGGGTGTATACGATACGCCGCATGAGCCCGAGTTGAGCATGCATGGATTCGCGGAGAAAATGCCGCTTCTGTCCGTCGACTGCCAATTGATGATGCCTGTAGGATTATACCCACTCACCGTCGCCGAGCACGTGGCCGGCTGACCGACTATCAAGGTCGAGGGCGCACAGACCACCGTCGTCGTGCTGGTGACTTGGTTGATAGTGAGGTTTGTCGAACCCGAGCCCGCCTTGTTGTTCACGCCATCACCCGGATACGAGGCCAATATGCCGGCTCCCCCTGCCGCGGTGGTCGAGACGGTGACCTGGCAAGTCCCTGAACTTAGGGCGCACGTGGTGCCCGGACCTACGAGCGAAGTGGTCCCTGTCCCTGTCGGTTGTGTGAAAGTCACAGTTCCCGAAGGCGTACCATACCCGCCGACGGTGGCGGTGCACGTGGTCGAGGTGCCAACGACGACAGGTGAGGGAGCACAACTGACGAAAACACTGCTCTGGGCTGGATTCACTGTGAAGCTCGTTGGGTCGGAGCTCGTCATGAAGTTACTATCAGCTGGGTAGGTCGCCGTCACAGTAACGCTTCCTGCACCGGTGCTGGGTAGGTTTGTAGTACACGTCTCACTGTTTGCCGGGCTTGTCATGCAGCTCGAACCGGTCACGGCCCCGCTTCCTCCTGTTTGAGCGATGGTGACGGTCGCTGCATCCGCAGAGCTTGGTGTTACCGTTACCGTGCACGTCGCGGGGTTACCGACAGTGATTGATGGAGTGCATGAAACACTCGTGGTGGTTCCTGTTGTTGCGGAAGCTGCATGATAACCCAGGGCCGAAAACGCCAAGAAGACGGCAACTACTGCAATAACTAACGGGCCGGCCCTGCGGCCTAAGATATTCAACTATCACACACCAAGCGAACTATCCGCATGTGAATTCGTTTCTCCCTTGGGTATAAGCTCTCTGAAGCATGCTTCCACCTTTCTCAGGGGTTTCTCATATTTCCCCTCAGGACCCAAATACGAATGGCAATATGCCGTATAGGGTCGCCAGACCTAGCGCTCCCTGAAGTAAGAAGATTGCAAGCACGTACTTCGCGAGCCGCTTGTGCGTCCTGTAGGCCTCCCTTCTCCTGCCGAAGAGCAGCATCCCCATGCCCAATCCCCCCTGGATCACTATCATGCCCACCACGGCGAAGAAGTTCACGGTGTGGAAGAGTATCTCCTCGGGAAACTGCGAGACGCCACCGCTGCTCAGCACAAAGTATAGGCCCAGGGGAAAGGCGAACATCGACAACGAAAAGGCGAGAATCCCTGCCGCGTAATGGAGCCGAAAGTAGAGCTTTCTCCGAGATTTCAGAAGGTAGGTGGTCGCGACAAGGAGGACGGCGCTGGCGGCGATAATGGGGTGGATCAGGAGCGAAAGGTCCATTCGGGCCTGCTCAGTGTCCGAAATCCCGGCTCTGTTAACTCTTCGGTTCGCACCCAGAGTCCACTTGCATGGCATCTGCTCCTGGGATTACTGCCATCGTCGTCGGATTCCCATTCATAGCTTCACCTGCATGCCCTTTCACCTCCATCTTCTCAGAAGGAGGCAGGGAACTGGCAAGCCTGGACAGCCCCCTGTCAGCCAGATTGAACACCGCGTTGACGTCGCGGTGAACCCAACGCTCGCATTTATTGCACCAGAGGTGTCGCCGATGAACCAGATCTCTCTTGGCTGGGCTTTGGAGCTTCTCCCCACACCCAAAATGAGTCGATGAAGACCCTCTGGTCTCTGTTTTTGTGAGCTTCACAACAGTCACGCCCTTGTCGGCAGATTTGTAATCGATCATCCTGCATGTCTTTCCATGCGCCCAGGAATTCATCCTGAATCGATAGTCTTTTCCTTGCCCGTTGCCCTTCTGATACATCTTGTTGATTCCTGCGATGTCCTCAAGGGCCAACGCCGCACCCTCAGATCTAGCTTTTTCAACGATACGGTTAGTCGCATCGTGGAGCACCTGATTCGTTCTTCTACTGGCCCGTCCCCAGTACTTATCGAATAGTCGTCTCTTGACTCTATCATCGTTTCTTTTGAAGGAGCTCAGGATCTCTCTCGTTGTCTGATTCACTCGCGCTATCTGTGACAGATCTATCGTCTCGAATGCATCTCGATTGCCAAAAGTGAGGTTCTTCTCGTTCCTATCGACACCGAAGACTCGATGACAATGTATCGCTTCAACCTGTTTCGAGTAGCAGATTCCAATCCTATCTTCTGTTATTGTCAGGCTCCTCATTTTGATATTGGGCGCAGAGACTTTGGCGAAGGCGTAGCAGTTGAGTTGGACCATCTCGAATTTATCATGACCCAGCGAGATGAACAACTTGCCCTTAGAGGTAATGAAGAATCCAGCTGTTATGCAGGCCATAAGCTTCAGAGGCTTTCGATACTTCACCTGGACGGATTTGTTTTCGCTCTTTCTCCTACTCCTAAGTACAGAACAGGCGCGCGTAATTATTGCGAGTTTGAAGCAGGATGGTAGATTGACACTATTTATCGACCGGTAGAACCCGTTCATCTGCTTCCTGCTCTTTAGTCCGTTGTTTTCAGCATATTCGATTGCGTTGTATGTCAGGATCCTGCATTCACGTAGAATTCCAGTCAAGACACCGTTATCATGAGGCTGCCAAACCGAGAGCATGGCAACGACAGACATGCTCTAATCGGATGCTAGAGTATTTAATCGCCCATATCGAGGAGCCCAAATCCCTAAGGAATAAATATTGAGTGTGCGAAATTTGACCTGTTGGCCTCGAAGAGCATCTCGATTTCAGGTGCCTCCGTAAAGTCCATCCTCGAGGCCTCCCCGTGCACTCTATACAAGATCAACGAGAACGAGCCGATCATATCGGCAGGCCTGCACCTCTCGCAGCTCGATGTCGAGGGCGTGGTGGCCGTCGACCAGGCAGGCGCCCCGACGGGCATCATACTCGGCTACAACGTGCTCCGCTTGGTCAACCGAAAGACGGTGTGGACCACCTTCTACCAGACGAGGATCGCCGACTCGAAGATGAGGTGCCCTGCTGGTCAAGCCTGAGGACGACGTCCAGACCGTGGTGAAGAGCATAATGAATCAGGGCTGGGGCTACGCCATCGTCGTCGCGCCGAACGGCGCCCCGACCAACCTAGTCGGCCTCCTGGACATAGCCTCCTTCCTGGTCAAGTCTGGCTACACTGCCAAGATAACCAACGTGAGGGCGAGGGACAAGGCTTCAAACCCGCTGGTCAGCGTGAGCGAGAACCTGAGCGTCATGGACACCATTCAGACCATGCTCGACAAGCACGTCAGGCGCCTCTTCGTCAAGGAATCGGGCCTCGTGGTCTCCGACAGGGGCATCATCAAGTGGCTCCTCTCGCCGGTGAACCTAGGGAGGCTGCGTGACTCTCCCGGAGAGATCCTTGACTCCCCGATCAAGTCGATGGGCCCGATGTTGCACAAGCCCGTCTTCGTGGACCCCGAACTGGACGCGGCCTCTGCTCTGAGCTGGATCAACGCGGAGGACGGCCGTTGCCTTATCACGAAGGACAGGAAGATGATACTCACGCCGTGGGACCTGACCATCAGCATGCTGGCAAAGTAGAGCCAGCGACCGTCCAGCGTGGAACTAATCTCCATCTTGCATATAGCGTGACGAATGGATGCTCGGCAGGCGGAGATGACCTGCTGCGAGCACCGTAGAGAGGACCGCTGAATACAGAGTATTGCTTGTCGACGCCTCAAACAGCATGAAGGAGAAACTCAAGGGCCATCCGAAGATTGATATCGTCAAGGAGGCCTTGAGGAGGTTCTGCTCGGAATCGTGGCCTAATTTCTATCCTGAATGGCCGCTCAAGGTCGCGATCGCGTCCTATAACCTCAAAGGCGTCATCGGCAAGACCAACATCCAGGAGCTTGTGCCGTTGATGGTCACACCTACGAGGGCGGAGCTCGCCAACCTGGCCGACCTCTCGCCGACGGGAGGAAGTCCTGTCCGCGACGCCCTTTCGTACGCAAAGAACCTGATGCAGAGCGTCGCCACGATCGACAGGATGCGGCGTCCCGCGGTCCGCCGCATAAAGCTCATAGGGGATGGAGGCAACAAAGGGCCAGACCCTCTTCCGCTGTGCGAGCAAATCGCAAAGGCAGAGATAAGACTTGATGCGGTCGAACTCTCTCTAAAGCCCTCAGCATTCATGGAAAAGATCGCCGAGAAAGGCAGGGGCATCCACTATTGCGTTAGGACGGTCGAAGAACTGATGATGGCTCTTGAGCTTCCCCGTTTCAGCGAGCATTACTGACCGCGTGTGGAAGGTCTTGCCGAGACCCTTGGCACTGTGCCGCTGTCAAGTTCGCTGGACGCATGGGCGCTTAAATTGATGGCCCGAATATGACGCAACTGGGTCATGCTCTGTAACCTCAGAAGAGCAAAGAGTCCACCGATGCCCTTTGTGGTGATGGACTCTAAGATAACAAGATGTCTCGCTGTGGCTCGGCGAGGAGCGGGAGGCGTGTGAAGCGATGGAACCGGAGCGAAACCGGCCAGTCGATGTCTCCAAGTCCAGTGGATTGGACAGAGCCGCGCTAGTTGCTCTCCGAGGACGAAGAGAATATCCCTGCCGTCTCTCGGACTGCGGACACTGTGGCGTGGAGCTTGCACGAGTCCGCGCCCTTCCTGCAACACTCTGTCTCAGAGACCTTGTACTCCCGCCCGAACGTCTCCGAGAGCGCCCCCGCCATCACGCCCTGCAAGAAATAGCAAGACAAGGCCTTCGTCTCTTCTGAGCAGAAGACGCAGTTCTTCAACTCCATCTCGAGGTTCCTCTCATCGCCTTGTCTCCACCGAATCGAGAGCTCTCCCCAACCAGCGATTAGCATCATGGCCTTGAGCCTGTCCAAGATCCCTTGCGGGTCTGTGAAC
Source organism: uncultured archaeon (assembly GCA_963799775.1). Classification (GTDB taxonomy): domain Archaea; phylum Thermoproteota; class Nitrososphaeria; order Nitrososphaerales; family Gagatemarchaeaceae; genus Gagatemarchaeum. The sequence continues at coordinate 662,318 of CAWCYD010000003.1, read as the reverse complement.
GAGAGCTTCGCTTCCTTGGTAATCGACTTGCCGTAATATGTCCCCAGGTGGATCAAGAACATCGAGGCGCCTGTCGAGAAGGTCCTGAAGAGGTCGTCTTCGATCTGAAGCCAAGAGTTGGCGGACATGTATAGAGTCCTCGCAGATGTGAGGTCGGTCCTTATGACTCCCTCCAGCGTCCTCTTGGACAGACCCTGCAAGACGCGAAATGAAGCGGTGCTAATCTATAAAGGGAAAGTGAATGAAGAATCTATGCTCTGGCTCTATGTTTTGATTTCCGACAATTCTCGAAAGCGCCTGCCTTTTGTGCAACATTCATAATATTCGGGCCGTAACTCGTTGCAAGACCGTCTGTGTGGCAGGAAAGCAGCCGCGAGAATGACTGCAGAGTGCGATTTTCATCAAAGTCGCCAAAATCCGTCCATGATCCCCTAGCCGATTCACTCCTGAGCCCCCCGCGCGTCGTCCCCCTCCCGAACGAGATTGAACCAAGCGTGGATTTCTGTCATTTTCCATAAATATCGGTCCTCGATTTCTGGCGTGAGGCCTAACAAGGATATCTAAGACGCTCCCGGAACACGTCCTAAGATGATTCGAAGGTCGAAGTTGGAAGTCTTCATGGACATCATGAAGGTAGTCGCCGAGGAAAGAGAGATGAAGCGGACGAGGATCATGTACAAGGCGAACCTAGCCTGGACAGTCCTGAACGACGCTCTAGACTCGCTCGAGAAGAAGGGCATACTCGAGAGCAAGGACACCCCATCCGGAGTGGTCGTCACCCCGACTTCCGACGGCCTCACCCTGTTGAAACGCTTCCAAGAGGTCGAATCGGTCTTCATGGAGCCTAACTCCAACGCAGAGGGCCTCATCTATCCGACTCACCGAATGGAAATAATGCGCTGAGGCAAGTCGCCTGCGATAGTCCTTCCCGCTTGTCGCGACCGCAGGGCATTCACGGCCTGAGCGGCCCCGCGAGATTTTTCACTATGATTGTCTGAACTTGTTATATATGCCGTTCTCAAATCGAATCGTTGTAGCAATTGGACAAAGATGACGAGATCCTTGCCGAGCTCCGCAAGATCTCAGATGCACTCAAGAAGCCTCCCGACCCTCCGAAACCAAAGGGAATGGCGCAAGAGTTCAAGGCCTTCCTAGCCGAGTACAAGGTCCATAGGCCTCGCCGTCGCGTTCATCCTGGGCCTATACCTGGGAGGCGTGGTCAAGGCCCTCGTCAGCGACCTGATCCTCCCGATTGTCGGTCTAGCCCTTCCGAAAGGCACAAACATCAACACTTACGCGGTCGACGGGTTCGGGATCGGAGACTTCGCCAATGCAGTCCTCACTTTCATAATCGTGGCTTTTGTGATATTCCTTATCGTGAAGGCAGCGAACCGCTACAAGATAGCCTGAGGGGCCGCTACCCTCTCGCGAACTCAGCTGCAGAGAAGGCGTTCAACCTTGCCATCACGGCCTTGTACTCCTTCGCGAGCGTTCTCTGCAGGTCCATCCCCTTTCGGCTCAGACGCAATTTCCGGTCTCCCGAGACCAGCTCTGACTCTGCATAGCCTCCCTGAGTTAGGGAGTCGACCAGCTTCCGGAATTCTCTCTCTCCTGGCGTCGCATTGTGTCGGGAGTGAAGCAGGTTGAGGATTTCCCATTCGGATAGCTCAGACTGTCTCAAATAACTCAAGACCATCAACTGGAGGTTTTCCCGAATGATGTTCGTCCTGAACCTGGCTACGGCCCAAGTCGTTGGCAACTACCACACCCTGTAATCATTTGGAAGGGATTATACACTAATAAACGTATAGATTCTTGTGAAAACACTAACTCGCGAGGATGGGATCGAGACGAAGCGCTTCACTCCCGCGACCCAATCCTGGCTTTTGGACGCCAAGATTGTCTACTTCCATCTGGATGCTACGCAGTTCCTCTCTCCACGCCTTTAGCAATGACTGTCCGAGGTGGGACGCGGAGAGCATCACGGACCTCCCTTCCTTCTCCTTCTCGATGAGGCCCTGCCTCGCAAGATGATCGATCACCGGGTAGACCTGTCCGGGGCTGAGCAACGTGTGGAATCTCTCGTGCAGCAGCTTGATAATGTCGTAGCCGCACATCTTGCTCTTTTCGAGCGAGTTCAGGATCAGGTACTCCAGGAGAGAGTTGACCATTCCTCTCCTATACTTTCGGACTAGCGAGTCGATATCGAGGATTGATACCGAATTAACTGACCCTTCCACGACATCCCATGCAAACGGCAACAGGCTACATAAGTCTTTACGAGAGTGAAAACTCATCAAGCGACGCCAGAAGACAAAGCCGGTTGGCTGAGGAGAAAGTTGCGTGCGGCGGCGAGGTTGCTACTTGCGTTGAATGATTATGGGCTTCTGCAGCTTCGGGGCAGTCTTGTTTGCTGCGTCTCCGCGTGGAGTCGAGACGTCGTCTTTCCTCGTTATCACCAAACGTAGACTGACGTTGTCTTTCGAGACCGAGATGATCTCTTTCTTCGTTCTCTGACCCAGCTTTTCGGTTAGCACTTTAGGAATTTAAGCGCTGTCAGCAAATGCATAAAGTAATTGTGCTGGTTTCGTGTGGATGCTGAATTCAGATTCTCGTTCTATTGCAGAAAGATGCGGGCCGGGAATTTCCGAAATGGAAAGAAAGCGAATATTGTCTCTGAGCGCTCCTTCCACTCCGTGGAGGGCAGACCGCACGTCAAGGACGAAGACGTGATGCCTTCTCTCGACGCTTCCCGGGGAGAACTTCGGGCCTCATCAGGGGAGGACTGGGTCCTGATCTCTGGCGAAGCGCTGCGGCGCGTCTATGAGAGCGAAGTCTCCGTCCTTGGAACTGGAGCCTTCGTCATCTGGTATAACGCAGGAAAGACCGTGGGAAAGACGGAAGGCAAGAAGTTCGCGAACCTTGCGGACGAGGTGGGCATCGACCAGTTGGCAGCGCAGCTCGCGCACACCTACAACAAACTAGGTTGGGGCGCGATCAAGATCGAAGAGATTGATTTGCTCCATAACGAAGCGAGGATATCGATGCACAACTCCCCTATGGTGAGAAATACGGTCGACGAGGAGCCCAGGTGCTGGTATGTGCGGGGCTACATCGAAGGCATGGTCTCAACCCTTCTCGCGGTCGAGGCGACAGCGTACGAGCTCGCTTGCGAGGCCGTCAATGGCGTCAAGTGCGAGCTCAAGGTGACCTGGAAGCCTCCCGAAATGGTCTAGCGGGGCTTCGACCATTCACAGGATTCTGGACCTCATATATTTTCGCAAAATCTATTATCTTTATTAGGGATTAGGCGGAGGCGCTTGTCCTGACAGATGACTCGGGACATCACAAAGCTGATTGAGGCAATCGACAGAGTCGGGATCCAGAACATCTCGCTCCTCTCACGGATGAGCGGGATGCCGGTAGAGACCGTAAGATACACGGTGAAGAAGAGGTTTCCTACCCTGGGCCTGGACATCAGGACGCCCGTGAACTACGACTACATGGGGCTCGAGCGCTATTTCGTCGTGATGAAGTTCACGGAGGAATCCAGGAACTCCGCTCCGGCAATCCTCGACAGCCTCTCTTCCTCCGCATTCCTGACCTATTGGGTGAAGAGCCCGGCAGACCTTCGCTATCTTTCGTTCTTCGCAGTCCCTGTCGCCGTCACCGACGAGTTCCGAAAGTTCATGGACAGGCTCGTGCATGAAGGCGTGCTGACAGAGGCCCGGATAGAAAGGCTGGAGTGGTCTCGACACCCGGAGATCAAGAGCAGATTCTATGATTTCAGCCGAGGGGCTTGGTCCATAGACTGGGACGAGATTGCAAAACAGACGGAGAAGCCGCCAGCGATATCGGGCGCGGAAGAACCAAGCGCATCGCCAGAGATCGACTCGACCGACACCCTGATCATAAAGGAGCTCGAGCTGGACTCTTGGCGTAACATCGCAGAGATAGCGAGGAAGCTCCGCATCAATGAGCGGACGTTGCGCTGGCATTACGCGAAGCACGTATCTCCGACGGCCCTCTCCAGCTACGTCCACTGGCTCCCGGACTCGAAGAAGGACGTAGGCACCTCAGCAGGGCTCGTCTACGAGTTCAACAACCTGACGAAGAAGAATCTAGAGGCGCTCAGGACCTTGTTCAACAACTTCCCGTTCTCCTGGTTCGAAGCCGGCCGGAAAGACGGTTACTACCAGGTGCATTGCGCTGTCCCAGCTGGGTCGCTCATGGAATCCATGAGGTTCCTGTCACAGCATCTCAGCGCGCAAGTGGGCACATGGACGGCCTGGACGCTCGACCTGTCCACGAGCTTCTGGTACACGATCCCCTACGAGAACTACGATGACGAGAAAGGATGGTTCTTCGAGCCCAAGTCAGCTCTGGAGAAGATCCTCCCTCAGAAGATGAGAATAAAGGCCCAACGGTGGACCTAGTTAGGTCCACCGTTTCCGCCCGGATCGCCGTTAGAAATCCTGCCAAGGTTGGGCCCACCGTTGCCGCCGGGGTCTCCGTTGGAGATGGCGTGGATGTTGGGTCCGCCATTGCCTCCCGGATCCCCGTTGTGGACGACTCCATGAACCCCGTGGGCCATTAAGAGAACGCCGAAGACGGTCATTGCGAACGGCGCCGCCTTGACCAGCCTGTGCAGAAACAGAGAATTCATGTCTGCTTCAGCGGCCGTTCGTGTATTATCGGAATATGCAGGACCACGTTACTATTCCAGATAGGTCCGATGAACTACAGGGAGCAGACTACAATTATTGCAAGTTGGAGCTCGCCTGGACCGCGGTGTATTACCAAATTCATAATCCCTATATAGATTCCTGATGCAACCGGCAAAAGACCTCGATTTGGAGCCCGGAGTGCGAAAGAAAAGCGGCGCGCCAGATTTCCAGGTAGTCCTAGAGCAGAGCGTGACCGAGGGCCTGCGCCAGGTCGTGGGAGAGAGCGGGCTTCAGATGCTACTCAGCCTCCACCCCCTTCCCAGTCTCGCGGCCGATCCTTTGAGGTTCCACCAAGCGATGACTGAGATATTCCAAGAGAGGGGCGCGCACATAATCGAATGCGAGATAGCGAGGATACTGCTTCGTAACACGGCAGACCAAGTAGGGAAGGATAGACCTCATCACCGCTGGTCGGGCCTCGTGGCGCTCGCCGGAGCACCGAACCACTCAGTGACGTCGAACGAGAAGAAGATCTTGAAGAGGTTCGTCGAACTCGCGACGTTGCCGAGCGACGGCGCGCACAGGTCAGAATTGGTCTCACACCATAATCGGCAACTGGAGGCCTCCATCGAGCTCACTTCGCAAAGATTCGCAGCCGCCTTCAAAAAGTGAAGCTGAGTAGTGGCCAGGCTTCAAGGCGCTGTCGGAGCGGCGATTCTCGTCGTTCTCACCGTCTTGAGTTATGAGGCGAAGCTCACCGCCTCTCCCCTGCCCGTCCCTGTCTTCCCGGTCTTGACGATAGTCTTCATCACCTCGGGTTCAGTGATAGTCTCCTATGTGTCGGTGAGAGCCTACGTCAAGGAAGGTCTCCCGAGCATGCTCTTCTTGGGGTCGGGCTCCCTGGTCTTCGGCGTCGCAGCGCTGGTCGCAGCATTGCTCGCAGGGAACTCTGGTTCGAACATCTCCACCTTGGTCTTCATCCTGGCCGCGGTCTGCTCAGCGGTCCTGCATCTCTCGTGCGCGGCTTCCAGGTTCTTTCACCAAAGTGAACGCAGAGGTTCGGGCCTAGCGGCTCTCGGGGTCATGGCCCTGTCAGTGCTCCTCGTCGGCGCTATAGTATTGGCCGCCGGACAAGGAGTGCTCCCAAGATTCCTCAACCCCGGGGCGGGGGCGACTTCGGCGGCTAAGACCGTGCTCGGCGGCGCGATCGCCATCTTCGGACTGGCGGCGGTCCTCATAGGGCTCAGGTCGACCTCCTCAATCCTGTATTGGTATTCCTGGTCCTTGGCGACGATCGCGGTGGGCCTCTTCGCCCTTCTCTTGTCTGATTGGCAATTCGACGCAGTCGTGTTCTGGGTTGGGAGGATAGGGATCTGTCTCGGCGGCATCCTCATGGTCATGTCGGTGCTGTCTGCGGAGGGCGGTAGGAGCCCTCAGGTCGCAGGCGTGGAAGATTGATATCGGTTGCCAACGCGGACGCAGTGAGAGAAAAATAGAGAACTTTGACGAGCTCGCTACCCGTCTCTCTGGTCGTCCTCTTCGCGATCTTTGAGTTCGCGGCAGGGTCGGTGGCGCTCCGGTTCGTCCTCAGGCAGAAGATATCCAGGCTCTACGACGCGAAGTGGATCCTCGTCTTCGCTCACGTCTTCATCCTGGTGATCTTCCTCCTCGAGTTCCTGCGCGGCATCTTCTCTTCGGTCCCGGGTTACATGGAGTTCTACACGGTCGGGACGATCAGCCTGATCCTCTGGATAGGGATCCTGCTGACGAGCCTGGCCTACGTCATCTGCTGTCGGCCTCCGGAGCCGACGTTCCAAGAGAGGGTGGTGGCCCTCGTCACAAAGCGCTTCTTTCCTTACGGCCTCGGCCTCCTCCTGTTCGTGGCCTACCTGCTCGCTCTGGACGTCCTATTGGTGGTGAAGCAGCCTTTCACGATCGCCACCCTCCACGACTTTACGGGCGCACAAGACCTCCTTCCGAGACTGGACAGCTCGTTCCTCGGCCTCGCAGAGGTGGCGTTCCTCATCTTCCTCGTGTTCCCGACCACCGAGTACGTGATAGGCATCAGGGCGATACGCGACAGCTCCACGAGAAGGGCCGTGACGCTGATCTCGGGGGGCTGGGACACTGATAGCGTTCGTGGGCCTGATGATCCTGGGCTACCTTCCCACGGTCTCCGTCGACGCGATAGCACCCGGCCAGGTGATCGTCGGCCTCCTCCTGGCGAGCATAGGGATAGCCATGAGACGGGGCTCCGTCCTCGAGGATCTCTTCAAGCCGACGGATTCCGCGAATTCGGCCACCATGACCCCATCGGATATTAATAGGGAACCCGGAGCGCGAGGTAGCGTGGTAGAATACAAGGGGTCCACGCTCCTGGAGGCCGACCCTTCCTCCAACTACGAGCGCGCGATCAGGGACTTTGGGCAGGACATGCTGGCCAAAGGGCGCACCGTCTTCGTCCTCACCTCCAAGGGAAGCCCCGTCTATCTCTTGGTTCACGAGGCCCCAGGGGTGCGCTTCTTCGTCTTCGCCGACGTCTCCTATCCAAAGGCGTCTGGCACGCCGCTCGAGGTCCTTGTCCCCCGAAACGACCACTCGGTGCTGCTGAACGTGATGGACGAGGCGGTCACCGAGTCCCCGGAAAAGCCGAAGGCGATCGTCTTCGACAACATCTCGTCGATGATCCTCGACGGAGGGTTCCAGGAGACCTACAAGTTCCTTAGACAGATGAACGAGATAGTGAGCCGCGGCGACGTCGTCTTCGTCTCCATAGTCCTCTCAAAGGCCCACGATGACAAGACGATCAACGTGGTCAGGAACCTCTACTCGGCCAACTTTAGCTACGATTCGGGCGGCCTGCACGTCAAGAAGCAGGCCTAGGGCACTCGGACGCTCTTGATCGAGCTCTCAGGACCTCTGGCTCTGGCTTCGTTTGTCCGGTTCTCAGGAGCGCGCTGGCTGAGCTTGAAACTCAGCTCGTCTCCCTCGAACTTTACGTTCTCCACCGAGTAGCTAGTGGCCATCAACCTCCCCGCCGCGCCGGCGATGAGGCCCGCCAGGAATCGGTCGTGGAATTTGGTCTCCGTCGCCGGGATTACCGGTTGCGTGACCTTCACGAGGAACCCGTCGGTGGTCGCGTTCATCTCTGTGACGCCCATCCCCACTGCCCTCAGCATGGCGCCGAGGTTCTCGATGGCCGCCTTTGCGCTCGCGTTGAGCCCCAACTTGGCGTGGAGGTGCCGGGCGTATTCCTCGCCGCACGCCAACCCTGCCTCGTAGAGGATCGCCAGCCCTCCCGTTCCGTAGGTGAGGACCATCCTGGACGCTATGGACATCCAGGCGCTGTCCGTCATCAGGAATCCTCGTACTTCGTCGTCTACCAAGATCGGGAATAGGAATTCCTCGAACATGAGCCCGTCCTTCTTCACGGCCTCTGCCTCGATGACGAAATCAAGGTCCCGGAGGTCTCGCAAGAGCTTCTGGACGTTGGTCTTGGACTCCTCCATCTCAAGGTACGCGACGATGACCGCCGTCTTTCCTCGTGCCGCTTGGATGTGCATGGAGAGTATGTCTATCTTGGACTTCGCAAGGAACCCCGTTATCTCATGGAGCACGCCTATCTTTGATTTTACGTTGAGCAGAAGCTCGTAGGTGTCTTCGCTTGAAGGAGCAGCGAGATTCAACACCCGAGGGCGCATGAGAATAACGCGTGAAAACCGCCTCTCGGGCGATAAAAGTAATATGAATCCCGCATACACTTTCTAAATATTTGAGGCCTTGACGCTAAACTACCCTATGCAGGCGAGATCGGGGGCGGCCAGAAAAGCGGCGCTCAGCGGCCAGATCGCCCTAATCCCGTCTCTCTTCTCGTCGAGCTTGGTCTCGAGAGGCGAGGGCATAAAGAACGTCGGATGAGTGGTGAGGGCCGGAAATTGAGGATTCGCTCAGTCTTGGGGGTTCTGTCACTCGCAACCGTCGCATTTCTAGCGTTCTCCTTCATCGCCGGGCCCTCTGCGGTCCCTGCGCACGCCACGTCGCAGGTCACCCTCACCGCGAGTTACTCGGTCATCGGCGGCGGCTCCAGCGGCACTCAAGACCTGTTGCAATACGTAAGCGGCGGAGCGACCGTGGTCGTCCCCCTGACCTCGACGCCCACAGGCTACCTGGTGGATTCGGGGACGCAATGGAGCGCCCTGACCGTCCTCAACGGCTCCTCGAGCAAGGAGAGGTGGACGACCAGTCAGGACGTCTCGGGCGTCATCACGACGCCTCTGACGATCAGCTTCAGCTATTACCATCAGTACCTGGTGACGTTCAACTTCAACATCACGAAAGGAGGGTCAGGATACTCACCGCCGTCCGTCAGCTATGACGAGATGGGATCGGGCACCTCATCGCCCGCGGGAGCCAGCCCGGTCTGGGTGGATGCCTCTTCCCCCTACTCTTACAGCGGTGAGCTCCCTGGAACCTCCACCAACGAGAGATGGATACTCCCCTCGGGTGGAAGCGGCACGATCTCGGCTCCCACGAGCATCACCTCGACCTATTGGCACCAATACCTGGTCGCAACGAGCTACTCTGTCGTGGGGGGCGGACCGCCGGCAGCCCCGGTCATCGACAGCATGGCATTCGGCTCGAACACGGGCATCACTCTGAGCCCGAGCACTCAGAACGTCTGGTTCGATGCGGGGGCATCCTATTCGTGGACCTCCGTTATCACGCCCGTGAGTGTGACCAATCAGAAGTGGGTTGGGACCGTCTTGGTGCCCGCGCAGACGGGGACGGCGCTCTCGATGGACAACAACGGGACGGTGACCGGCCCGATACCGGTCACCCCGGTCTACTACCAGCAGTTCCTTGTGAACGTCACATTCACGTTCAACGGAGGGAGCACCACGGGCTTGACGCTGCCGCCCTTCAACTACCAGCAATTCGGCTCAAAGGCTTCGACGTCTGCGAACGAGGCGGTCTGGGTCGACGGCGGCTCGACCTACACTCTGCCGGCTGATATCTGCTGCATCAGCACGAACAGCAGCGAGAGATGGGAGCTGAACAACTCGACCACGGGAACGATAACGCAGGCCACCAAAATCAGCCCAGTCTACTTCCATCAGTATCTCGAAGGGTTCGCGTTCTCCATCGTGGGCCTGCAAGCTCCACCGTCGTCGACACAGCCGAACCTCAGCTACATGTTCGCGGGAAGCGTCCAGCAGTTGACGCTCACCACAAGCGAGCAGATGTTCTGGGCTGACGCTCAGACAACGTATTCCACAACGAGCATCCTCGCCAGCTCAGGAAGCACTGAGAGGTGGTTCGCGCCCGCCGCGACAGGGACCATAATCGGCCCTGCCCCCAACAACATCGTGGACGTCGCTTACGACCAGCAATACCTCCTCACCATCGTAGGCGCGACGCTCCCCACGCAGTGGGTCAGCGCAGGCACGAACACGACCCTCAACACGCCGGGCGTCTGGGGAAGGTCACAAGGGACGGGATACAGAGTGACTTCCTACACCATCGACTCCAAGAGCCCCGTGACGCTGTCTCAGCCCCTATCCACGCTGACCCTCTACATCTCGATGGAAGGGCCCCACACCATCACCTTCAAGTCAGTGACCCAGTTCCAGGTAAGCCTCGACGCGGGAGCGAGCGGGGGCCTCAGCTCCATCACTCCGCCCACCATCCCTGGAGACAACTACTGGTATGACACAGGTTCACCCGTCCAGATCGCCCTCAACGGAGCTTGGGGAAGAGCGGGCGGCACCGGGCATCGACTGACATCCATCTCGGCAACAGGTCAGCCCACCCTTCACGTCAACACCACAGGGACCATCCAAGCTTACTCCAATCCACTAATCCAGACCCCCATCTCCATCACCACAACTAGCGCCACGCAGTACGAGGTGGTGCTGAACCCGGCAGCGGCTGGTGCGTTCGCCTCGGTCTCACCTCCGTCCACATTCCAGGGAGACACCTTCTGGTATGATGCCGGATCCCCCGCCGTGAGCGTCGTGCTCAACGGGATCTATTCTCGTTCCGCGGGGACGGGCGACCGGACCGCTTCGTGGCAGCTCGACGGCGGGCCTGTCACAAAGATCGCCCAGACGAACCAGTTGACAATCAGGACGGGGGCGATGACTGCCCCTCAACTCATCAACACCACCAGCGTCGTCCAGTACCAGGTGACCCTCGACAAGGCGACGACGAGCGCCCTATCAACGATAACGAGCCCCAGCATACCCTTGGACTCCGGCTGGTACGACTCTGGGACGCCTGTGGGCGTCGTGCTGAACAGCGTCTGGAGCAGGGCCTCGGGCACAGGAGACAGGCTGGCCTCCTACTCCATCAGCGGCGGGGCACCCGTCGCTGTGGGTTCGTCCGGTCTGGTGAACGCGCTCAATCTTGCGCAGATCACATCGCCCGAGTCGATCTCAGGCGACGTGGTCACGCAATACCAGCTGACCCTCGACAGCGGAGGGATCGCCTCGCTCTCCTCGATCACGCCTCCCGCGATTGCAGGTGACAAGTATTGGTATGACAGCGGAACGCCGGTCTCGGTCGTCTTGAACGGAGTATGGGGAAGGACTGCAAGCGCAGGGAGCAGGCTGGTGTCGTACACGGTCAGCCTGAAGACGACGACCGTCTTCAGCACCTCCACCGTCCAAGCTCTCAGCCTGTCCGGGATATCGGCGCCTGAAGCGATAACGACCAAGACCGGCCCGCAGTATCACCTCAGCTCCAATCCGGTCCCGTGGATATCGGTCACCAACTCCACCATCCCCGGAGATCTGCCAGGGTGGTATGACTCCGGCGTCGCCGTCAAGGCTGTCTTCGATTCGACCTGGGCGACCAACTCGACGGGCTCGAGGCAGAGCGCGACGAGCTACACGATTGACGGGGGCGCGAAGACAACCCTGACGCGCCCTGGAAACAGCACCTTCCTGATCAGCCTGTCCATGACTGGGGCGCACACCATAGCGATAACTTCCGTGACACAATACCTCCTCTCGACCTCGGGCCCGCAGCAGGTCTCTGCGATCCCTCCGTCCCCGACCCAGGACTCCTACTTCGACTCCGGCTCGAAGGAGACGTTCACGGTCCCCCGCCAATGGAATGCCACTTCGGGCCAAGGGACGATTGAGACCCTGTCTTCGTATTCAATCAACGGGGCAACGCCAGTCCCCGTTCAAGCTTCCGCCAGCTCCTCCACTTTCACGACGCCCTCCGTGACCTTCACGGGCCCCGTGACACTCGCATTCACTGCGAACACGCAGTATCTGGTCAACTTCCAGTTCTTCGACAGCGTTGGACGGAACGCCGTCACACCGAGCGTCGTCGACCTAACCATAGGCAACTCGACAACGGAGATCCAAGGTTCCTCGGCGTGGTTCCCGAACGGGACGGCTTTCTCGGTCTCCTCGGTGGTTTGGGAAGGAGTCGGCGTCGGGCCTGCGGGCTCGCCCTCCTTCGTCGTGAAGGGAGCGCCGCTCAACATCACACTGGAGACGCGAGTGTATAGCGCCTCCCTCAAGGTGGTCGACCTCTTCGGGCTGCCTGTGGCAGGGGCCCACGTCGCGATGTCTCTCGCCAACGGCACCACAATCAACGGCGTGACCAAGAGCAACGGGATCTTCTCCGTGGCCATGATACCTCTCGGGACCTATTCTGCGAAAGTGACAAGCTTGGGGTCTACCGCCCACATCGACGGAGACGCGGCCTCTGGCGCGACAATCCCTGTCGGCCGAGTGGCGCTGAGCATCATCTCGCTCTTCGTCATGGTCGCGGCCGTCGCCGGAGCGGGTTCCGCGTCGATCCTTGTCTTGATGAGGATGAGAAGGGACATGTCGAAGTCTCTTTCGTAGGTGTCCTGACCAAAGTGACACACCAACCGGCTATATACGCTCGGCTCAACGAGGCGACCTGAAATGAAGAGCTATGCTGGCGGCGCGCTGTCTCGCGCTCTCTCATTCGCCGCGTTGCTTCTTCTCTCAATCCTGGTTTTCCCCGGTGCCATGGCCGCATCGACATCGACCACGAGCACCACGACGACCACCTCATCCCCGGCTCAGAGTCATTCGGCGACTCCCACCTCGTTGGCCATCTCGGTCATCCCGCCCAAGCTTCCCGCGGATGGCGGATCATATCCCGCGGTGGTGGTCTACTTAGAGAGCTCCGGCGGGGCGTCTCTCGCGCTCAATGACACTGTCGTGTTCCTGACCTCCTCCCAGGCTGGCGTCGGGAGCATCTCTTCGCAGGCGACAATCTCGAAGGGGGCCTGCTTCGCGGTCGCAAACTTCACCACAAGCACAACTCCTGGGACGACGTCGATCTCGGCCTCTTCGCCAGGACTCAGCGCGGTGTCTACTTCGCTCACAACTGTCACCCTCAGCGGTTTCGCGACCCGCCTGAGCGTGATACCCGTTCCCGGGACACAGGTGGTGGGCCAGTCTGCTCCAGGAATCGTTCTGGTCGAGGCCCTCGACTCTACGGGGTCTCCCGCAAAGTCTAGCTCGCCCATCTTGGTGACGCTTTCCTCTTCGGACAACAACGTGGCGAGCCTTCCGAACAGCACTCTGACGATAGCAAGCGGGTCCATCTTCGCCTCGACGGCGTACGATGTGGGCGCCTCTCCTGGGTCGGCGACTATCACTGCCTCGGCCTCTGGTTTCGGCTCAGGGTCGGGCACTGTCTCGCTTCAGGGGGCCTCGCCCTTCGGTCTCGCGCTCTTCGCCCAGCCTGACCCGGTCGCGACCGCCACCTCAGGAAGGCTCGTGGTGACTCTCGTAGACTCGTCTGGAAACCCGACTCCTGCTCCCGCGCCTGTCTCGGTCGTGATAGCATCGTCTAACACCACGATTGTGTCGGTCCAGCAGACCGTCACGATTCATCAGGGAGAGGTGTATTCGGTGACGTCGTTCTCGAGCGCCTCGGTGGCCGGCAATGCTAACCTCACGGCATCCTCACCGGGCCTAAGGTCGGCGTTCTCAGTGGTCACGGTGGTCAGTCCGGTCTCCCCTGTCAAGCTGGCCCTCGAGGTTGCCCCCAACCCTGTCCCCGCTGACGCGAAACCCTACGACTCGATACTGGTGGCGTTGACCGACGCCAGTGGGAACCCCGCTCTAGCGACCACAGACACCCAGGTAACGCTCACCTCCTCAGATGCGTCCGTAGGGAACGTCGGTGAGGATGTGACGATCGCCGCCGGCTCTAGTTTCGCTGTTGCTACGTTCACGTCCACCTTCTCCGTCGGGAGCACCTTCATCACGGCGATCGCCCAGAACCTCCAGTCGGCCTCCATCTCGGTCGCCAGCTATGGCCCGACGCCGACCAAAGTCGCTGTCCAATCTGTGGTCTCCAAGCTGCCGGCCGATGGGAACGCCTACTCTGTGCTCCTGGTCTCGTTCGAGGACGCATCAGGGCTCCCCGCCGAGGCGCCGGCTAACACAACCGTGATGCTGACGAGCTCGACCACCAACATCGCTACCCTGAACTCCAGCGTCATCCTCGCCGCGGGCAGTTCTTTCGCCCTCGCGAACGTGAGCACGACGATCTCGCCCGGCGTCGCCAACATCACAGCGACGGCCTCTGGCTATTCCTCCTCGGCCGCGAGTTTCACGAGCGTGAGCCCCGCGCCCTCCCAGCTCGGCTTTTACATCGCCCCTTCGAGCGGGATCCAATCATTCGGGCCTCAGGGAGACGCGATAATCGCAGTCCAGCTGCAGGATTCGACCTCGCAGCCTGCGCGGGCGCGGCAGGACACCCCAATCGTGATAACCAGCTCCAACAGCAGCATGATCTCCAAGCCGCTCCAGCTCGACATCCCACAGGGAGCGGACTACGCCTGGACGATGGTCAAGACTTCGGGCCCAGGGTCGACGGTCCTGACTGCTTCGTCTAGCGGTCTGAGCTCATCCAGCGCGAACCTCTTGGAGTTGTCCCTGCCTGTCTCGATAACTCTCATAAGCTCCGAGCCTGTGATCGCCATCGCGGCCACTGCAACCGTCCAGCTGCAGGTCGACGCTAACGGGGTGCCCGTGAAGGGCGCGAACGTCTCGATCTCGACGACCTCGGGCAGCATGCTCACTCCGGGCGGGGTCACCGATGCGAACGGGCAGTTTACCGACACTTTCATCCCTGCAACCAACGGCGTCGCCACCGTCACGGCCGTGGTCCATGACCCGGCCTTGGGGAACCAGACGACCGGGACGAACATCCTCGTCACCTCGGGGAGCAGTCTCCCTATCTCGGGCGCGACCTCTCGGAGCCTGGGGATAATCGGGAGCATCCTTCCGATACTGATCGTCATCGTGATAATCGTCGTCATCGCCTTGGGAGCGAGGCAGATAGTGAAGCGGCGGAGGAAGACCTCAGACGAATTCGATGAGACGAAAGAGTCCGCCACCTAGACTTTCGACGACGCACCCACCTGGAAAAGCCTCACGGAAGTTTCCTTGCTTTTGGCCAGTTCGCTGTCTGTGGTTAGAAGCAGCCCTCTAACTTGCTTTGCTAGTGTCAGAGCGTAGCAATCGGCGAGCGAGAGTCTGTTGTTTCTGCATTTCTCGAGCCCTGCAGAAAGAGACGTGTCTGCATCCACGCTGACGATTTCCATCCTTTCACTGATTTGCTTTGACCAGACGCTTGCGGTCTCGCGGCCCAGAGTTTGGCATGTCTTGTAGTAGAACTCTCCGATTGTGACGGCTGAGACGAACTGGGTCGCGCCCTGCTCGTCCGACTTGTCGACCAACTCGCGCAACCTCTCATCTTCGGCGCAGAACAGGGTGAGGGCGCCGGTATCGAACACGATCGAAGGGTTCATCCTTTTGCCGCTTCCGCACGGTGCTCCTTTTCGAGCTCTCTGACCATCTGGATCAGCTTCTCCTTATAGTCCCGTCCCATTCCGAAGAGCTCTTTCAGAGGGGGCACACGTATCAGCATCAGCCCGTGTTCCGTCTCAACGAAGACCACCTTATCCCCTTCCTTGAAGCCGTACTTCCTCCGTATGTTGGCTGGGATGTTTATCATGCCTCTGTGAATCCTTCGGGACTCGCCCATATTTTCGGGTTCTACGGTGCGGCGTGGGTGCTTATATGGGCAACTGACAGGATAGTGTGTGAAGGTCGTCAAGGGAGTCAAGTTCGCATACAATCCCACTCCCCAGACGCTTGAACTCCTCACCACATTCAGACATATGGTCAACGATGCCATCCGGATCTGTCTTGACGAGAACATTAGGGGACGATTGAGGCTCAGGGATAGGATCTACAAGGAGTTCCAAGAAAGGTACTGCGTCTTGTCCTGCCTTCCATACTCGATTGCGGAAATAGCGTGGTCGATTGTGAAGAAGCATAGGCGTTGGCATCGAAGACCATACGCCAAGCGCTTGATGTTCAAGATGGATTCTGCTAACTACAAGCTCAATTACTCCGTACTTTCACTACCGTCAAAGAAGGGTGGAGGCCGAATCCTGATCCCGTTGCAATACGGCGACTACCAGCGCTCGTTCCTGATGGACGCGACCCTGAAGCGCGGGTCCGTAACAATAACGGAGACTTCGATTGTCATTGCCTTCTCGAAAGAGATGCCGGTGTCAGATCCAGCAACGCGGGTCGGGTATGACCTCAACGAGAAATCGATCGTCGGGAGCGACGGGACACTCGCACGACCTCTCAGAGGTAGCCAGGCTGCACACGCTCTACGGGGTCAGGCGCTCCGGGTTCTACGAGAGACATCCCAATGACAGGCGTCTCAAGAAGAAGTTCGCGTCATCAAGGAGAGAAAAGGAGCGGGTCAGCCAAGAGTTGCACAGGGTCTCGACGCTGATAGTCGAGAAGGCCAGGGCCAACAACGAAGCGATCGTCCTCGAGAAACTGAAGGGAATCAGGTACGCCCACGGAAAGCGGAACGGAGAGGGAAAGGCGTCCAGACGCAGGATTGCTCTCTGGCCTTTCAGGCAATTGCAATCATACATCGACTACAAGGCCAAATGGGCTGGCGTACCAATCGAGTACGTCCCTGCTGCCTACACCTCAAAGACATGTCATCTTTGTGGCTACATCAATCACAAGTTGAAAGTCACCGATAGGAGCTGGCCATGCCCTCATTGTGGTGCCACGCTCGAACGCGACCCGAATTCTGCAATCAACATCGAGCGTCGCGGCAAGATAAGATGTCTGGGTCAGGCTCACTCAGGAGCGCGAGGCACAGATGAAGCTGTGAAGGGGAACGAGACGACGATTGCTCCAATCCTCCGAGCTGAATCCTCGAAGCCAGGTCTACATGAGGTCCGGTAGATATGGCAGAGCCTTTATCATGCTCTTGCTTGCCACTAATCCTGCCTTCTGCCCAGGGGGGCTAAGCGCCGAAAACAGGATGTAATGCAACCACGTCCGCTCGCTACATCTAATCGAATACGGTTCAAGATTTATCAACCGGACGTCGTCCTCGCATCGAAGTTGGACGAAAGGGCGCAGAGCCTCCTCATGCAATACGGCCTCTCCGATAGGGAGTCGCTCGTCTACCTCAGCCTCCTGACGAGCGGAAAGGAGAGCGCCGGCGAGATAGCAAAGGCGGTCCAGATAAGGCGGATGGAGGTCTACAGGATAATCAAGAGGCTCGCCGACTCGGGCATGGTGGTGGCCTCCCCGGGGAACCCGGTCAAGTACACCGCTGAGCCGATCGAGCAGGTGGTCGCGATGATGATGGACCGCCAGATGAAGAAGCTCGAGGAGATGGAGAAGGGAAGGGCCGAGGTCGTCTCGATTGGGAGGACGCTAGCACCGCTGCAGCGCTCGGAACGTGAGGAATACAGCTTCAAGATGGTCCAAGGAAGGGAGCAGATCTACGCCCAGATCCTCAGGATAGTCGCGGGCGCGGCCGAGACCCTCGAGATGGTCCTGACGCGCAACGACCTGCTTCAACTTCACATCCTGGGCGTTGCCGAGGGCCTGAAGGAGGCGAAGAAGCGAGGGGTGAAGGCCAGGATCATCAGCATCGTAGACCACCAGACGACCGAGGCGAGTGAAGCCGTTCTTCGTGCGGCAGCTCTCAAGCATTCAGACGACTTCGCCAAGAGCAGGATCGTGTTGGCTGACCATAGCCAAGTGCTTGTCTCCCTCGTGCTCGATGATGTCGTGGGCAGGAAGAACGAGAAGGACGTGGCCATCTGGACAAACAGCATGGACTACGCTGGGACCATGGCTCCTATGTTCGCAAAGGCGTTCGAAGGGAGCGTGGACGCGAAGGACCGGCTTCACGAGCTGAAGACGGGCAGGAGGGCAGAGGAGAGGGCGAAGGCCATGATCGACATCGTGAAGGCGTCCCTCCCCCTGGAGGGGTGGAAGGTAGAGGCTCCCGGACACCTAAAGGGTGTATCGGGCGCGGATTACGAAGTGCCTGCGCTCCTTTCGTCGGAAAAGAGGAGCTACGCGCTGGAGGTCGTGATGGGGAACGACGAGGGCGCAGTGAGAGAGGACATGATTGCCGCTATCATGAAAGGGATCGAGATCAAGACACCTCGCCTTGTCGTTATCGGCTCACCTTTCAGCGGCGACGACCTCCCAAGACTGGCGAACCTCGTTGGAGTGATCCTGATAGACGGTGCCGACCCCGTGGCGGCGGTCACGAGACTGCGTAGAGAGATCTTTGCGAGCTAGTCGCCTCCGAGCCACAAGCAAAGCCCCGGCCAGGCGCTAGACCATCTCGGACCGAAGAGGAGCGATGACCTGGCCTCGCCTCAGGTGGCTGCGACGCGGGAACTACCTGAGCCATTTCGAAGTGACTCCGTCTATCCCGTGAAAGTGAGCGTCATGTGTGTAGCATGGAATCCTTAGGACTCTGGCCGTGGAGGCGATCAGACTGTCTGCGAAGGGGATTTCGTGTTTGTGCTTGATGAGCGCAGCCTGAACTGATATCTCCTTGTCGACATCGACCAGTTTGAAGTCCTTGGCCAGGGAAGTCGCCCTGATCTCCGCCACGTCCTTGCCCTCCTTTTCCAAGGTCAGCTTGTAGATCTCGGATAGGGCGGCGGTCGAAAGATAGTTCGGCTCTGAGACCAACAGCACGTTCTTGATCTTCTCCTTGATTGCGAGCTCGCTGGCGTAACACAGTTCGATCAGGAATCTCGTATCGTATGAGGTGCCTTTCGCTCTTCTTCGGCCCTCATCTCGTCCAGGAGTTTCTTCATCTCCTCGACGGAAGCGTACTTGGACCCGGAGCCGATCAGTTCGAGTGTGCTCGTCGTCTTCTTGAATAATATCCCCTTGCCAGTGTCTTCGACCTGTAGCTTCGTCCCCTCCTGGATTCCGTACTTCTTCCTGAATCTCACCGGAACCGTCGTCTGGCCTTTGCGTGTTACCACGACTTCTTCAGTCATACTGATGCCAAGTGCTACATTCCCAAGATACCACTTAAGCACAACTAGCTTTGATTCGTTTCGAGCTTCGATGCTTCGACTAGCCGGTGATGGAGAAGCTCAAGGTCAGCGCGTTGTTCTGAGCCCCATCGTTGGTGATCTGGACAACGTAGGTGTGGCCGTTTGTCAGCTGATCGGTGAAGCTTGAGCCTGTGGTGGCCGTCTGGCTGTTGAGAGTCTGCGACGCCGTAACGTCAGTGAACTTGACGTCGATGTTGCTCTGCGATTGGAACGAACCTGTCGCGGACAGTCCGGATGCGCCAGCCACAAATGTGAACACAAGCACTTGATTTCCCGTAAGGAGGCACTGGTCGTTGTTATTCGCAGGCGACGAATACGTCTGTGTTTGGCCGTTGGAGGTACCCTGGCATTGGTCCAAGGTCGTCGTCGTCCCAGAGGTCACTGTGACTACCACGTTAGTCCCGCCTCCTGTGCAGTTGGAAGCGCACCCCCCGTTGGTCTGGGAATTGCAGTTGGAAGTGCAACTGCCACTGGTCTGTGGACCGCAGTTTGAGGTGCAGCCGCCGTTGGTTTGAGAATTGCAATTCGACGTGCAGCCGCTATTATTTTGAGAGTTGCCGTTGGAGGTCCCGGTCGTCTGCTGGTTGCCGTTGGTATTGTTGTTCTGGGCGTTGTGGATCGCTTGCGTTACCATCGTGTATGTGTACCCAAATCCCCCGAGCGCCACCAAGGAGACAATCAGCGCGGCGACAGCAATTCCCGTCGCAGCCTTGCTCATTGACGATGCCGCCGCGGCCGGTTGCTCAATTTTCTGATTCCGGGCCGTTTCGTCATGATAAATGTGTTGCACAACCAGTTCGAGACGACTCATCCTTTCCAAGACGGTAATGGCAGGGTCGGCAGGCTGCTGCTGATCAACGCCCTGATTAAGCATGGACTACTTCCCTTGAACATCGAGCTGAAGAACAGAAAGCAGTATTATGAGGCCCTCAGACAATACCAGACCACAGGGAACCTACGCCCGACCCTCGACCTCATGCTGAAAGAGTATAGGCGGCTCAAACCCGTTCTCGAGGGGTGACTACAAGTGTGAGGAGTGTAGCCACCCAGGGCATCTCATTGAGAGTAGCGAAAGTCTGACTTTCCCCCCGCAAGTCAGACGGAGGAAGAATCATGGTGCCCCGGGCGAGCGATGTTTCTGGTATTCGGTGTGTCTACGTGGTGACGTAGCCCATCGTGATCTGGATGAACTCGTGAAGGGACCTTGTGACCGACCTTATCCCGTCGATCTCGTCCTTGCGGAGCCTGAGATACGGAAGGGTGAAGAGGATGGACACCGAAGTCACAGGGAGCTTATCGCTACCGACCACCGAGACCTTGACCCTCTTGTAGGCCTCTTCGAACGAGAACGTGAAGATGTTCCTCCTCATCGAGCCCTTCTCAAAGAGAAGCGACTGGTCCTCCTCCCGAAGCAGCTTGTACTTGAAACCGGTTAGATATTTGATGCAAAGGTCCCTGACGTCTCCTCGCTTCGCATCGACAGTGAAAGTCTCGAGATGCTCAGCCATTAGGGACGAAGGGTCCACATTCAGCTTATAATGGGCCTGAACAACTTGTTCTCAAGAGCGACAACCATGCGAGATGCCGAGATGGCCATGCAAAAGAGGCTATGCATGGTGATTTGCTCTTTGGTCTGGCGTCTAGCGGTCTGTCCCCTGAAAAGTTACACACTCTTTTAAATAGTAATATAGGAATTATCTGGAAGAATCATTGAAGCTACCGAAGGCGTGGCTCTTTGAGCTCGCGCTAGTCGTCCTGGGCAACTTTCTCATGGGTTACCTTACCGTCGAGGCTCTCGATTCCTTCACGGGCGCGGTCTACCGCCTCCCAATCTCAGACTTCCTCGTTACCTCTCTCAGGCTCGCTCCGACACTCGCCGGCGCGATCGTCACAGTCATCTTGGTCTCGTTCGCTAGCGGGTTCGTCTACTGGCTCTTCAGGGCCACGCCCAGCGTCCTCACAAAGTACATCGGCGCAAAGGCGAGGACAGTGCGAAACGTAGCAAAGATAAGCGGCAGGCCTGCTGGAGAGGCAGCCCCCTTGCAATCGCAGTCCCAGAGCGGAGCCCTCAGGGTCGGGGAGCTCAAGCTCGAGGAGACCGCCGAGACCCAGCCGTTCGTCGACATCGTCCAGCTCGAGGGCTATCCGCTCAACATCTACGCCGCGGTCACGAAGGAAGAGGGTCGCGAGGGGTACACCTACGTGGTCATCGAACCGAGCATGTCGGAGGAGGAGAAGGCGAGCCTCGCAGACCTCAAGAAGCTCCTCATCGACGAGCTGGACGTCGACCTCCGGAACATCGGGAGCACGGAGAAGGCGGAGCGCTACATCTCGGCCAAGGTGAAGGAGCTCGCGAAAAAGTACGGATACAAGATCTCCCCGCCGACGATGACAAAGCTGCTCTATTACATGACGAGGGACTTCATCCACCTCGGCAAGATAGAGCCCCTCATGAGGGACAAGCTCATCGAGGACATTAGCTGCGACGGCGCGGGCATCCCGATTTACATCTGGTATCGCGACTACGAGTCCATCCCCACGAACATCATCTTCGAGACGGAGGACGAGCTCGACACTTTCGTCTCAAAGCTCGCCTACTCCGCAGGGAAGCACGTCTCGCTGGCCGAGCCCATCGTGGACGCATCCCTCACCGATGGCAGCAGGCTCCACCTCACTTTCGGGAAGGAGATCACGCAGCGAGGGAGCACATTCACGATCAGGAAGTTCAGGACCGACCCTCTCACTATCATCGACCTCATCCGCTACAACACGATGAGCTCGGATGTAGCGGCCTACCTCTGGTATCTCATCGAGAAGAAGCTCGCGCTCCTCATCGCAGGCGGGACCGCGAGTGGCAAGAGCATCCCTCGCGACGAGAAGGTTTGGATCTACCAAAATGGCCACGGCAGACTAGTTTCCATCGGCCGTTTCTACGACGAGATGGCGAGATCCGGTGAAGTATCAAGAGAAGGTGTCTACGAGACGGTATCCTGTCGAGGCATCGAGACCGCCGCATTCGGTCATGATCTTAGAGTCGGACACCATCGCGTAAAGTCCATCGTGCGGCATCGCTCGCCGAAGAAGATCTTCGTCGTGAAGACTCGATCCGGGAGAAGTGTCAAGGCAACCGGCGATCACTCCTTGTTCACTATTGCGGATGGCGAGGTATTGCCGTATCAAACATCGTTGCTAACTCCCGGAATGTTCGTCGCGATACCAAGGTATCTCCCCGATGCCCTGCCGGCCGTAGGAAGCATCGACCTGCTCAAGCTGCTTCGAGACGCCAAGACGCAGTTCTACGTCGAGAACGTAGCAGATTACGTTCGTATGGGAGTCGAGAAACTCGGCCAAGCTGAAGCCTCCAAGCTCGTTGGGATCAGAGTCCGCACCATCAGAGAAGGAATCAGTCGCGCATTCCTCGTTGCACCAGTCAAGGGGTTCCTCTCGCTAATGGACGCAGCTGGGATTGCGGTCGAAACCAAGTCGCTCTGGATAAGAGCCAAGACGAACGCCACCTTCAGGGTCCCTGCATCTCTTTCTGTTTCGAAGCCTCTGGCTAGATTCCTTGGGTTCTGGGCCGCCGAAGGGATGTATCAGGAAAAGGGCCTCTCCCTGTTCCAACTAGATGCGAGGACCAGGGAGGACATGATCGATTCAGCTTTCAGGGCCTTTGGGATAAAGGGCAAGCCCAGCAAGGGATCGGACAGGACAAGGATTGATTTCAATTCGAGCGTGGTGAAGAGCATCGTAGCTGCGATGTTCGGGAAGGGGAGTGGTTCGGCCAGCAAGAGAATCCCCTCCTTCGTCTTGGAAGACAGCAACCAGATTCTTGCCGAGTTTCTCCGCGGCTATTTCACTGGGGACGCGTCTGCGGGAGCAGTCATCGAGGCCACGACGAAGAGCGAGGAGCTCGCTTACCAGCTGCAGTACGTTCTCTTGCGGTTCGACATTGTAGCTCGCAAAGCGCCGAAAGTTGTCGATGGGAAAACTTATCACAGGATATCAATTTTTGGACAAGCGAACCTCAGGAAATTCGAGGAATCAATCGGGTTCCTGGATAGTCCACGCCAATCCAAGCTGAGGGCGGCTGTCCAGGCCGAGGTTCATCCTCACACCAATGTGGACACAATTCCTGGAATCGCCCCGCTGCTCAAGGAGGCCTTGGCATTCAAGGGCGGCAAGGAGAAGAAAGAAGTCTGGAGCAACTGGCATTCATATTGGTCCCCGACCAAAAACAAGTCAATGAGTCGGAACACGCTGCTCTCCTTCGTCAAGGTTACGGGCGCACAGGATTCGGTCGCGCAGAGGCTCCTCAATCTCGCCTACTCTGACATCTTCTGGGACGAGGTGGTCGACGTCAGTGAGGTTGAGTACGATGGCGAGTTCGTCTACGACTTGGAAGTACCGGGAGCGGAGAACTTCGTTGGCGGTTCAGGAGGCGTCTTCCTACACAACACGACCACCCTGAATGCGCTCTCGATGTTCATCGAGCCCGGAGAAAAGATAGTGTCGGTCGAGGATACTCCTGAATTAAATTTACCACACGAGAACTGGATCCAGTCTGTCACTAGGGGAGTGGGCACCGCGAGCGAGATCACCATGTTCGACCTCCTGAAGGCTTCCCTCAGGCAGCGCCCGGACGTCCTCATAGTGGGAGAGATCAGGGGAGAAGAGGCCTTCACGCTCATGCAGTCCATCTCGACCGGCCACGGAGGCCTTGGGACTATCCACGCCGACTCCGTGGAGGCGGTGATCAACAGGCTCACCACAGAGCCGATGAACATCCCGAGAAGCCTCGTGGGGACGACCCTGGACTGCATAGTCATGCAGCTGAAGATCCGTCTCGCCGACAGGTCTGTGAGGAGGGTCGTCGCAGTGACCGAGGTCGTCGGGCACGATACCCGCACCGGTGAGATAATCCTCAACGACGCCTTCAAATGGGACCCGGTGGTCGACAAGTTCTCCTTCACCGGCCGCAGCAAGCTCTTCGACAAGATCACGACGAGGTTCGGGGCCCCGGCCCGAGGAGATCCGGAGAGAGATCGACGGACGGAGGGTGTTCCTCGACTGGCTGGTAGCGAAGAACATCCGCAGCCACACGGAGGTCTCCGACCAAGTGAGGGAGTTCTACGCGGGACCCTACGCCGTCATCAACAAGGCCAAGGTCGAGTTGGAGGGGCTCAAGCCTTGAAGGCCAAGGCGGTCAAGACGAAGGCAGTGAAGGCAAAGGGCTCCTCGATGGCGGCAGGCTTCTGGGGGATGTCCTACATCCTCATGCAGCCGTATCTCGCCAGGTTTGAGACCTACTTCGCCGACCTGGACCCGACCCTCTCAAAGGCGGGCATGCGGATCACCTACAAGGCATACGTCGCAGGGACCGTGGTAGCCTCGATGCTCGCCATCATAGGCGGTGCGCTGACCGGTTTCCTCATCGCCTTCTACCTCAACACTTTCCTGTTCTTCCGTCTGCTCATGCCTTTCGGCTTCGCGCTCCTGGCAGGCGCCCTGACCTTCTCGGTCTTCTACATCTACCCCCAGTTCACGGCGAACTCGCGGGGGCGGAAGCTGGACTCCCAGCTCTCCTTCACCGTGGGGCACATGGCAGTGCTGGCGTCGGCCGGCCTCACCCCCGAGAAGATGTTCCACTCTCTCGCCGAGGAGGAGTCGGCAGACGTGGTGAACGAGGAGGCCAAGATGATAGTGAGGGACATGTCGCTCCTAGGGATGGACCTGGAGCACGCTCTCGAGGCGGAGCAGAAGCGATCCCCCTCTGAGAGGTTCTCCGACTTTCTCGACGGATTCATCTCAGCTTCTAGGACCGGCGGCGAGGTGAAGGCCTACCTCTTGAGGACTGCGGCCTCCCTCATGCTCGACAAGAGGCTAAAGGCCCGCAGCATAGGCGAGTCGGTGGGCTTCGTCGCTGAGCTCTACACCATCCTCCTGGTGGTCACCCCGTTGCTGCTCCTCATCATGTTCTCGGTCATCGGCATAATCTCAGGGAGCATCGGCGGCTTTAGCATCCTGACGCTGATCTACCTCATCACCTACGCACTGGTCCCCTTGGGCGGGCTAAGTGTGCTCGTGATAGCCGACTCGACCGTTGGCAAGGAGGTCGCGTGACGATGAAGCTTCGCGAGTTCCACTACCGCAGGCCCCTCCTCTACGGCGTCACCACGGCATGCGCCGCGGCGGCCGCTAGCTTGCTCCTAGTGGCGAACCTCGTCTTCAAGATCCCGCTTCCCTTCCCGGTCGCCACGATGTCGATACTCGCTGCAATCGGCTGCTTCATCTTCCCCGGTCTGGCTGAGAGATCCTACAACAGGTGGTACACGAAGATAGACGACAGCATCCCGGACATGCTCGCGGACGTCGCCGGCAGCGTCAGGAGCGGCTTCAACATGACGAGGGCGATGGAGATCGCGGCCGAAACGGACTACGGGCCTCTGACGGAAGAGCTCAGGACGGACAAGATCCAGCTCTCGTGGGGTCTGACCTTCGAGCAGGTCATGAAGGGCCAAGTGCGGAGGGTCGACTCTCAGTTGGCGAAGCGCACCTTCGCTTCCCTCGCTCAGGCCAGCATCTCCGGGGGAAACATCCAGGACGTCCTCGATGCCATCCAGCGCCACACGACGGAGCTTCACCAGATAGAGAAGGAGCGAAAGAACACTCTGAGGCCATACATCGCGACGATCTACATCGCCGTGGGCATATTCCTAGCCATATCGGTGGTGCTTCTCGATACTTTCTTTGCGAAGATATTCGCTTCGAACACCAAGCTCAGCCAGGGGGGCGGCTCGATTTTCGCGGGACTGGGCGGTCTCAACCTCCCCGCTCTGAAACAGGCGTTCCTCCAGATGGGCCTGATGGAGTCCGTCTTCGGCGGGCTTGGAGCGGGCAAGCTCGGCGAGGCCTCCTTCGCCGCTGGGTTCAAGCACGTGATAATCCTCGCAGTCCTGAACATAGTGGTCTTCACGATCCTAGTGAGTTGAGATAGTAGATGCAAGTGTCATCCGAGAACGGGACGGGGAGGCAGAAGCTCCTCACCGACCCGAAGACGAGGGAGCTCCTTCGGAGGCTCATCGTCGACAGCAAGTCTCTCGAGCCCGAGGTGGGGCCGGACGGGCTCGTGCGCTACCTCATGGCGGAGGAGGTCATCGGCGACACAAAGGCGACGGAGGTCTGGATAGAGGACATGCTCAAGGACGGGATCATGAAGAAAGGCGCCTACAAGGACCTCGTGACCTGCCCCATGCACATGAGGGCGGACCCGCTCGTCCAGCTCGAGTGCACAAAGTGCAAGGCGAGGAGGATGAGGAAGACGGCGCTCGTCGAGCACCTCTACTGCGGGTACATCGACGCCGACTCCAAGTTCGACAAGGGGGGGTTCCTCGTCTGCCCCAACTGCAAGAGGCCCATCCACCGCGCCGACGAGATGCGGAGCTCGGGCGTGTGGTTCGAGTGCCAGAACTGCCTCACCAAGACGAGCCTCCCCAAGGTCGTCTTCACTTGCAGGGAGGGGCACGAGTTCGGGACAGCGGACCTGAGGCTCGCCCCTGCCTACTCCTATTCAGTGGAGGCCTCGGTGGTGGCGCAGCTCAAGAACGCCCTGATACTCGCCCCAGCTCTCGTCCAGCTGATGAGTCCGATGGGGTACGACGTGCTCTCGCCAGCGACTCTTCAAGGCCGCTCCGGGACGAGTCACACGCTAGACGTCTACGGAAAGAAGACGGGCCCGGGAGGCGAGAACGCAGACGTTGCCATCCAGATAGCGGTAGACGCGGTCGCAGTGGAACCCTCCGCCGTGATCTCGTTCTTCGCAAAGACGTACGACCTGCGGCCGAAGCTATCGATCCTCATCGCCATCCCTACCGCCTCGCTCGCGGCGAAGCAGATCAACGAGGGTTACGGCATCACCCTGGTAGAGGACGGTGACGGCGCTGGGGCGGTACAGAAGGTGAAGGCGCTGCTGGAGGCTTCGAGCCAGCCGAAGCCCTCACAGTAAGGGGTGTTCTTGATGAGGTTCCACATCTCCTCCACCATCGGCAGGAGTTATCGCAAGAGGCGCGGGGTCAGCGAGATCGTCTCGACCCTCCTCTTGGTGGCGGTCGTGGTCTCCCTGGGCATCATCGTCTTCACCTTCGCGAGCGGCGGCCTCAGCTCCCTGACCGGAAGCTTTACGGGGTTGATCTCGGGTCAGGGGAACGCCGCGTCCGAGCACTTCCTCGTCGAACAGGTGACCTTCGCGTTCAGCGGGTCGGCCGGTGCCAACGTCTACGTTCGGAACGTCGGGACGATAGCATCGACTCTCGTGTCAGTATACGTCGTCGACCAGTCGACCTCGACCTTCGTCGGCCAGTTCGCCATCAGCACAGCTTTGAACGTCAACTCCTTCGTCACCATACCCTCTGCGACGGTGGCTTTCACCCCGGTTCACGGCCAGACGTACTCCTTCACCGTAACCTCGAACCTAGGCAACAGCGTGGAGTTCTTCGCGAAGGCGACATGATGACACCTTCTCGGGGGCGGAGGGGCGTGAGCGAGATCGTCGGGGTCATCCTGATGCTCGCCATCGTCATCAGCCTTGGGGTCATCATCTTCGGATTTGCATCCGCCGGGATGCGGACCTTCAGCCAAGGGTACTCAGCCGGGATGAAAGGAAAACAAAACGCTGTAGCCGAGACGTTCACGGTCGAGCAGGTCGCATTCACGATAGGGTCTGTGGGAACACTCGCCCCTGACGGCTACGCCATTGGCTGTTTCGGGGCGGCAACGCAATCGGCCCCCTGCACTTCTGGGACAACCTCCGGCTCGGCGACCTTGACGACCGTCCATTCGAACGACGTAATCATCGTTCTGGCGTCGAACGAGAACCAGGGTGGGCCGCTTCGCACCATCGCGGCCAGCGGGGTCACTGCGGCAGGACTCTCCTTCCTGAGGAGGTCTGGAGGGTCTCTGAGCGCAACGCCCTACTCGGATGCCGAAGTCTGGTATGCGATAGCCTCATCACCTCTAAGCAGCTTAGCCATCACGGTAACGCTCAGCGGTGCCACCGACGACTGCTCGATTATCGCGTTTGGAATCTCAGGCGCGAACACTGCCAGTCCCTGGGACCCGAACGTCTCCGTCCCCGCGGGCGCCACAGGCTCGACGGCTTCGATACCCACAGCGAGCGGGGTGTCCACCACCGACGCCAATGACATGATCCTGGGCTTCGCGGGAGTCTTGACGGCCGGTGACGCGAGCTTTCCCACAGAGACCGCGGGTTCTGGCTTCTCATTGGTCACTACTCCGGTGGATGGAGGCGGGGTCGGTGGCTCCGAAGCGAGCCTCGAGTACAAGGTGGTCAGCGCGACCCAGTCCTCTAGCACAGTGACATTCGGGACGACCACAGATTCGTCTGACAGGTGGATCATGGAAGCCGATGCGATTCAAGCCTCGCCAGCACCGACTTCGGGAGCAGACGTCTACGTGAGAAACGGAGGAAGCATCCAGACGACGCTTGTCTCGGTCTACATCACCGACACGACATCAGGCAGTTTCGTGTCCCAGACGACGGTGAGCACCACCGTCCAGGTCGGCACCTTTGTGGAGATACCTCACACCACGCTCACCTTCACGCCGACGCACGGTCACACCTACTCGTTCGTCGTCTCCTCGTCGCTAGGGAACAGCGTCGTGTACCAGGCAGAGGCGACCTAGCTTGCGTTTTCTCGACCGCAGACGGAAGGGAGTCTCATCGATAGTCGGGTCAATCTTCTTCGTGCTGATCATGGTGGTCGCGATAGGGTCGCTTGTGACCATCTTCAACTCCTTCACCAACTACAACTCTGCGGTGAACAAGGCCAGCAATGCCCAGAACCAGATCGCGACCACAAAGCTCTCGATCACCGGCGAGACGTTCGGTGCCTACCCGCCGTCGACGACTTCGAACTACAACGTCGTCTCGAGCCCGAACACTTGCAATTCGCAGGCCACCTACCCCTCCAATCGGCAGAAACTCTTCTACGTCTCTGGCATGTGGTGGGAATTCTTCACCTGCAACAGCAACTATCAGTACTCCAGCTCGTTCGACGGGGTGACGTGGAATCCTCCCATCACCATTCCCAGCTTGGTCGCGGGCTACACTGTCGGGCCGTATTTCGATGTCGAGGTCTCGGGAACGACCCTCTACCTTGCGATAGCTAAGGTAGGGTCGAGCGACTTTCAATTCGGCGTCGGCACCCTGACCGCCGGGGGGACGAACTCCGCTCCGGGTGGGATCTTATCATGGACGAGCCTTCCTGCCCAGGTAGCCACGATCGCGGCCTCGGGGGTCGCCTTCGGGCCGATCAACATGGCGGTCGACGCCGCCGGGAACCAGTGGGTCGCGATAGTCGTTGGGGCGAGTCCCTACGCGATCGGCGTCTATGAGAGGTTACCCTGCTCGTCCGGTACTTCGGCGGCGAACGGATGGGAGCCTAACGCCTGTTCAAGCAGTGGCGCACCGTCGAACTACGCAGGCACATTCACCGGCCTGAGCGCGAACGTCCACACCATCTTCGAGCCTGTCCCGAGCACGGTGAACTCGCAAGGGGTGGTGCTGATGTACGAGACGGGCAGCGCCACGAACCCGTCGACCGGGTCCTTGACGATGGTCACGCAAGCCACTCTCGCGTCCACGACATGGCAGACCATCACCTTGACTCTGTCGGGAGGCTACGTCGACTACTCTCTGACTTCTTCTTCTGCCCTCTTCATCAGCAACACGTTCTACTTCGCAGGCCTCGCGGGGACAGCGACCGGCGCGA
The DNA here is from genome assembly GCA_963799775.1 of uncultured archaeon. Classification (GTDB taxonomy): domain Archaea; phylum Thermoproteota; class Nitrososphaeria; order Nitrososphaerales; family Gagatemarchaeaceae; genus Gagatemarchaeum. The sequence goes on along the minus strand of CAWCYD010000003.1, from coordinate 632,430 downwards.
CCACGGGAGAGCTACGGTTCTGGACCTTGCCATTCACGTACACCTCTCCGAACATCGTCGCTCTGAACAGCCCAGCTAACTCCGTCGAAGTGGTGATCGAGAGCACGACCTCGGTGGCCTGGCAGGCGGCGCTGACCTCCTCCGGGACCACGCTCGCCCTGTTCGACAACCCCACCTCCGCCTCGATCCAATACTACACCAGCAGTCTGCTCGGTGCCAGCGGCAGCTGGAGCCAGGCGATAACTCTCGAGTCGTCCGAATCGGCGATAAACGGCCTAGCGCCGGCTGACAACGCGATGGCCATAACTTGGACCGGCGCCGGGGCGGCGTTCAACATCAGGTTCGCTGCGCTCTCGACGCTGACCGTCTCAAACAGCAGCCCGTTCGCAGTCCACGTGGTCGACCTCTATGTTTACAACTCAGGGACGAACACGCTTGTCGCCCACTGGTATTACAACTCGACCGAGGACTTTGATTACTGGGTGGGACAAGGCGGCACGATGGTCATCCCGTTCCGCTTCATCTGGACAGCGTCGACGAGCTACCTTGTCACCATCAGCACGGACACCGGCGTGCAGGCTCAGACCACCGCCACGACACTGCCCGGGACATCGACCGCGTGCTCAACGGGGCAGTTCTTGACCGAGATTTCGCCAGCTCAGCTTTGTTCTGCGCCGTCCGACGAGTCCCCGGCCGTGAGCTTCACTTCCAACGCGAACACGTGCACCGATGTCACCTCTGGGACCGCATTGATGATGGGCTTGGGCGCCACCTACAAAACGAGCGCCTCCTCCACGGGGGGCATCTACGTCGTTCTCACATTCAACGTCGCCTCGCCCGCGGTGAGCGGGATCAACTCAAAGTGGGAGCTCGCCTATGGGACAGGGACCGCTCCCGCATGCAACTCTGCGGCCACTGGGACGCTTTCGGGAGAGCAGTACACGGTCAGCACTGAGGCGGCCGTGGTGCTGGGCACAAGCCAGTCCGTAGGCGTGACGATAACCGGCCTGTCTGCCAGCACGACGTATTGGTTCGACGTCCAAGTCGTGGATTCCACTGCGGGCGGGTGGGTCTACTCGCTGCCCTCCCTCTCCGTGACCGATGTGCTCACGACTGCGCTGACGGCCCCGCAGCTCGGCTATTCGTCCAACACGAACACGTGCACGATCTCGTTCGCGGGGACGGAGATGGGCGGCCTCGCGGCCACCTACACGACCGGCGGGACGAGCTTCGACGGTAACCTCTACCTCACGCTCAGCATGGGGGTGCAGTCGCCAGCGACGTCGGGCATCAACTCTCAGTGGAGGATCGCCTACGGCACTGGAACCGCTCCCGCTTGCGATGCTGCCTCCACGGGAACGACGGTCGGCGACCAGTACGAGGTAAGCACTGAGGCCGCCGTGGCCCTGCAGATGGGCCAGAGCGAGAGCGTCGTCATCCCCAACCTGGCTTCGAGCACGACATACTGGTTCGACGTCCAGGTCACAGATTCCAGCGCCGCAAGCTGGATATACACCAATCCGACCCTCGCGGTGGCCCAGATGCCCGGTGCGGAGAGCCTTTCTCCCAACGTGGGTTTCAACTTCAGTGCGAACTCATGCGGGCGCAACACTGCCGCCAACGGGATGGCAGGCTTCGGCGCCACTTACACCACCCTTTCTTCGTCGACCGGCAGCATCTTCGCCGCTCTGACCTTCAAGGTGGCCAGCCCGGCGACCGCGAGCCTGAACAGCAAGTGGCAGGTCGTCTATGGGACCGGCGCCCCACCTGCGTGCAACGCGGCCGCCACCGGCACGACCGTTGGCAACCAGTACACCATCGACACCGAGGCGGCCGTCGTGGGCGGGATGGGGCAGACCATAGGGTTCGTGCTCACCGGTCTTACGAGGGGCACCCAGTACTGGTTCGATGTCCAAGCGACGGACTCGACCACAGGGGTCTGGACCTACTCCAACCCTGCCTTGGCGGTAATGGACATAATGCCGCCCGATTTCGTCCATAGCAATACTGAGTTCTCGTCGAACACCAACACTTGCTCGCCAATCACGACCACCACCGAGATGATGGGGTTCTCCCGCGTGTCGGGGGCGGTGAGCAACGATATGCAGTACACCACCACATCCTACGGTTCGGGGAACATACAGGTGGACCTGACTTTCAACATTGTCGACGCCACTACCGCAGGTGACACGAGCACCTGGAATTGGGTCTATGGGACAGGCACCCCTCCGACCGCGTCCATCTGTGCTGCTGCCTCGACTGGGACGGTAATCGGGAACACGTACACGCAAGCTGTTGGGACACCAGGAGGAGCCCGCAACGCAGAAATCGTAGAGTCCGTGAGTGCATCGCTGGTGGGGCTCTCCCCCGGGACCACGTACTGGTTCGACCTTCGCGTGACGGACGGTGGTACCACTGGTACTGATGCCTGGACGTACGCAAACCCGCAGATCTCGGTCGTGGAGCTTCCCTAGGATGAAGTTCCGAAGAAAGACGGGGGTCCGGTCATCATGATAACGCTGCTCCTGGGGTATTGCGATATCATTCGTGGCGGCGGAGAGAATCTCCGTTCGTGACGGGTCTCTCGGGCAAACCCATCGTGGGTAGCTACGACGGGTGCAGAAGGAGCACGGCTGGTGGGGTCGGATACTCGCGCCACCGCGTGTTCGCCTGTTAACGCGAGGTCAGACCTACCGCTTTTACGTACTCGGCCGGCGATAGAATCGGCATCGCGATGATGTCTGAGAGTTCCTTCTTCCTTGAGAGGAGTTCATTGTCTCCAGTGACGAACGCTCCAAGCTCAACGTTCGCTCGCTTTGCATGCCTCGCGGCCGTCAGGTGGATCAGGTCGAGGCTCCTCACAGCGGTCTTAAGGCTCAATAGAATCGACTCGTTAAAGATGCTCGGTAGGATTATGTCAATCCCCTTAACGCCCACCGGAACGTCGCCCGCGATGTTGATGAGCTCCGGATTGAGCGCCGCCAGCCTCTTTAGTGTCTTGATGATGAAAACCTGCCTGGTTGCTGACTTGAATCCCTTCGGCCCGGAGCCGTAGAGCCTGCCGGAGACCGACGCGACCTCAAGAAGAGTGAAGACAGAAGTGACCGCCCTAACTTGCCTTTCATTCATGCTCTTGGCCATAGTCCTCGCCTCCGAGTGAAACGGGTCATCGCGTTTGAGACTTGCAATGAATACGTTCGTATCCATGTAGAACTGCTTCATGCCTCACCTTTCTCTTCCTTCTGCGACGAGCTCGGCCGCCGTATTCGAGCCCTTGAAGACCTCGGCGGCCAATCGGTCGAAGTCCGAGTCGGAGAGTTCGTCTGCCTGCGCTAAAAGCGGGGCGATGTCGTCGCCGGCGAACAGCTCTGGGTGCTCAGCGAAGTGGTCTTCAATTATCCCCCTTACCGCCTCACTCCTGTTCTTGTAGCCCTTGGACCTGACAATCCTTTCTATCTTCTCCTTGGTCTCCTTTTCGACTTTGACGTTGAGGATTTCCATATGCGTAACATGCAGATGTTACGTAAGCTAAAAGTATTTTCAAACATCGAAAAGAAGTAGGATGAAGTTCCACTACAACCCAGCCATCGCAGTGAATATGAAGCGGCGCGGAGCACGGCCTCCAGATTCCGGCTCGCTATGACGTTCCGAATTGAACACGCTCCCGAGAGGCACGAGCTAAACCTTGGACCAGAGATGGCCCTACAGCGATAGGTATCTCCCGGCTGCGCCCGTGGTCAAGGTCGACCTTCTCGGGCTATCGCTCGAGTGCGTTTTGGATTCTGGGTTCGACGGCGGCATCGTCATCCCTTTCTCAACATTCCCATCCCTGGGGCTCCTCAACGACATCTGGAGCGATGAGTACTATGCGGTGATCCCTGACTCGAGGAGCCTTCCCCTGTTCACTTCGAGGAAGATGGTCAGACCAGGCTCGCACGAACTCGAGGTGATGATCCATGCCCGCCTTCGCTTGGCCGAACCCTGGCGGGAAGGCATTTCATGGAGAGTTTCGTGACGACTTTGGACGGTCCCGGAAGGACGGTATCGATCAGCAGATAAAACCCCGATATGCCTCCGGGACGAAGAGGCCGCCGACGCCCGAGGCGAAGGTCTGTCGAAGGCGGCGGTGAATCCTTCGTTCGCAACCGATATATCCAGAGCGAGGTGAGAAGCCCCTCGAAGATGCGATCTGAGGGCAGGCCAGGGGTATCGGTAATCGTGGCTACTCTGCTCCTGATAGCGATATCTGTGGCAGCCGCAATAATCGTCTACGTCTTCGTCGGAGGACTGGCTGGGAACCTCACGCAGAACGGAGGGCAGCCGGTGACCGAGAAGCTGACGATCCAGTCCTACAACTTTGCCCTGAGCCCAGGTGCCTGTGGTTGCGCTCAGTATGTGTTGCAGATATTCCTCTTCAATCCGGGACCAGCTATCACGAAAATCTCTGCGGTCTACTTTGACGGTACTCTATTGGCGTTGCAGTCCGCTCCTTTCCTCGGTCCCGACGTATCCCTCGCAGGCTTGAACGATCAAGCATACACCGCGCCTTCGACAACCCTTGTCAACGACTACGCGAACGCAGCCTGCACGAGCACAGCGGGGTCCCCTACGTCGATATGCTTCACATCGACGACACCAAAGACGTCTTACAGCGTCGAGGACGTCGGGCAGGTCGTCATCACGTTCAGCAGTCCCATCGCCTACGGTACGGGACACACCGTGAAGGTTGTGAGTACAACGGGCGCCGTCAACGTCTTTACTGTCACCTCAGGCATTAGCGGCTAGGAAATTGCCTAACTTTCATGCGAAAATACTTGGTTTATTCCAAATTCTGGAATTCGGCCAAAATGCCTACATAAGAGAATCATAGATTTCAAATCCATAGCGCTTATCATGAAGCAGAATTCGCGCAAATTCTACAAGTCTTGGTCTAAAATCCTGCTGTTATTCTTGCTTTCAGCGGCAACCACGCTGCCGATCCTCGATTTGTTTCCTGCTCGGGGGCAAGCGATAGCCACAAGCACCGTTGGGACCACGGGAAATGCGCAAGCCTTGGGCTACTCGTACGATGGTTTCACTTGCGGAAGCAGTGGGCGGTACTGGGCCTTCTTTTACGAGACCTCAAGCTCGAGCTGGGCTTGGAAGTCCAGCACTGATGGGGTTACCTGGATATCAAACGGAGCGTTTCCTGTTTCAGCGATTCCCGCCCCGACCACCCATAAGAGCAACATCGCCTTCGACTGTTTGAGCGGTCTGGTCTATTATGCCGGGGGAATGGACTCGGGCAGTGACCAGCATTTCTACTTCAATTCTGGAACACTGAATTCAGACGGAAGCATATCCTGGAATTCTGAGACCTCAGTTCAGACGGTTGGATTCACGGTGAACGCACCGACAATTGCATTGGACAGCAGCGGGAACGTGTGGGTGGCCGTTCAAACCCAGAGCCTGTCGGGCACTTCGTTTAACGAGGTGTTCGAGAAGGTCGGCGGCGTCTGGATATCCTGGCCAACCGCGCAGGTGACTGATACATCAGGGTCTCCAATCCCGCAGCTTGTTTCTCTGACTGCGGGCAAGATGGCTCTTCTCTCCGGAGATGACACAAGCCCCGGAAACTTGGAGACATTCGACGGTTCAGCTTGGCACAAAGGGGCATCGGTTCCGGCCCCCGCGAGCACCTCCGTGGCGCCTCAGTTCTCGACCGCCGTCGCTCTGGGTGACAACATACAGTACTGCGCCTCGGACGGCGGCTCGGTTTGGTTCGTCGTATACAACTATGTAGGAGGAACGTGGGGGACTCTCAGCACTGTCGCTTCCTCTGGGGACCTCATGTTCGATCACTGCAGATCAACCCAACAACATTCTAGACCTGTTCTACGCGACAGGCGGTACTAGTATTTACTACGAGCAGTCAACGAACGGGGGTTTGACGTTCTCCACTGCCTCTCGGATAGCCAGCGGCGAAACGGGCATAGACATCGTGGGCGCCAGCCTGGCCGCCTCGACAAACCCTTCGAGGGAGGTGATGGCCGTATGGCTGACCACGACTCCCACAGAGTACACCATCATGTTCTCCGCGGCCTCGACCCTGCCCGCGATACAGGAACAGGTCACAATCTCCAACAAGAACTTCGCGAGTCCGGCCTCCGCCAGCGTCTCTGGATGCGATACCACGGCTTCTTCGGTTGCGATGGACGGTGCTCAGCACAACTTCTACGTAGATCAGAGTTGTCTTCTCAGCATCTCTGTGCCGCCCGACACGTCCTATACCGAGTACCGTTTCGCGGACGGCTCCACCACGTGGACCTACACCACTGGCACAACTTCCCCGGATCCACACACTAACAGCGTATACTACGAGTATTCGTTCACAGCGTCCTATTCGCTGTCTTCAGGCTGTTCGAACGCGCCAGCTCCAACATTGACTTCGACCCAGTTGGGGAAAGCTTACTCCACACCTCTCACGACGACGCCTACTCCCTACTACCTTGATGCTGGTGCAACTTGGAGCGTGCCGAGTACGTTGACAAGTGGGTCGACCACTTGTGAGACCTATACTACAACTTCGGGAACCGTCACCGGCCCGACAATCATGAATTTCAATTACCAACCCTCGATCCAATCGTCCGTGTCGTCGTCAGTCTCATCCTCGGTGTCAACTTCGGTCTCAACGTCAGTCTCATCAGCGGTCTCTTCTTCGGTTTCGACCGCAGTTTCATCTTCTGTGTCGCACACGGTATCCTCTACAGTTTCTACGTCCGTCTCATCTTCAGTGTCGACATCGGTCTCGTCCTCTGTTTCCTCAGCAGTGTCATCGTCTGTCGCCTCATCGGTCTCATCCGCTCATACCTCCACGACTACAATCACCCAGACCGCAACCACGACGACGACAGCGACTCAGACAATCAGTTCGACCACACTGGTCACGTCAACCTTAACGACGACCACGTCAGGCCAGGCCGCGGTCCCGACGTCTTCCTCGCTGACCTGCGACGGAGGGGGCAACAGTGTTCAGCAGAACCAAAAGCTGCATTGCACCGACGACGTGTTCACCGCAGACGGAGGCTCAGCCTCAGGAACGGTCGCCTGGAGCCCGAGCGCCTCGTTCAGCAACATCGACTGCAACGGGCCTGACCAGCCTGGGTGGCAGAACAACGGGCAGCTTCAGTGCCAGGCAGACTTCACTCCCTCATCCTCAGGTGAGCAGGACTTGAGCGCCACCTATTCGGGCGACCCATACCACTCCTCGAGCACAGGAACGCTGGTGGTGTTCGTCGGCACCACGAACAACCACGACACGGGAACGTCGGTGACGTGTGACCAGGTCTATCTTCAGCAGGGGCAGAGCACCAACTGCCACGCCACGGTCAGTGACGGTGACGGAGGCCCCCTGACCGGAACGGTGACCTGGACTACGACCGATCATGGCACCATCTCCAACTCGAATTGCAACAACCAAGGAGGGCCCCATGACAATGGTGAGAACAACGGGCAAATTCAATGCAACATGAGGTACACGCCGTCGGCCACTGGACCGATCACCGTGACAGGCACATATGCGGCGGATTCCTCTCATCACTCGAGCGTTGGCAACTTCGAAATCTACGTCTCCAGCAATAACGGGGATGCGGACCAGAAGGCTGCCTTCGCAGTGACCACCGGGTCTGTAGTCGGGGTCGGCCTAAGCTTGTTCGCTTTGGAAGTCAAGAAGGACAAGAAGCGGCGGTAGGACTAGCCCCTCCAATCTCGGATTGGCCAAACCTGAACAAGTTGTTCCGGCTCGTTATATATCGTCGAACGGTCCTCAAGCAATATGCGATTCACGAGACGAAGAGCCGTCTCACCTATCATAGCGACGTTGCTTCTTATCGCAATAGCCGTTGCGGCAGGTATCATTGTCTATGTTTTCGTAAATAGCATATCAGGCAATCTCACCCAACAGGGCGGGCAGCAGCTGGCCGATCAAATCTCGATGGACGCCTATACCTACTCTACGGCCAACCCGACGATAGTTCTTCGCAATGTGGGCAGCACGTCGATAACTATCAACCAGATCTACGTCGATGGAAACCTCTGTCAAGCGAGTGGGCTAACCTGCACGGCTGTCCCCAACTATTCGACTGGGACTTGCGGAGGTGCAACTTGCACCGCAGGGCAGTACGAAGCTGTAATATTGACCGTTTCGGCTCAGACTTCTGGAACGTCACATATAGTCAGAGTCGTAACCACAGATGGGGGTACTTTCACGTTCGCAATAATTGCAGGGAGGTCAGGGTAGTACGATGAAGTTCAGTAGGCGCAGAGGAGTCTCAGTGATCATAGCGACATTACTATTGATCGCAATCGCGGTAGCGGCAAGTATCATCGTCTACGTGTTTGTGAATGGTCTGGCTGCGAACCTGACGGCAGGAGGAGGACAGCAGACCACCGAAAGGCTCCAGATGCAGGGCTACAATTTCAACGTAGGGTCAAACCAGGTCGTGCAAGTCTTCCTTGTCAATTCAGGCAGCTCATCGACTACGATCAGCAGCGTTTACTTCGATGGAGTACTGGTTCCCGTTGCAGGGACTAATCCACCTACATCGGTAAGCGCGGCGTCGTTTGCTTCAGCTTACGTGTACGCTCCCACGAGCGCCAATTGCGTCATTACAATCGCCGCCTCCACGTTCTATTGCGCTGCGGCACCGGCTGCTTCTGCACAAACGACCTATTCGGCTGGTGGAGCAAGTGCGACAGGAACAGGGGCGGTCGAAATCGGTGTGAATGTGGCCACCAACGCATTGACGGCAGGAACGTCCCACACCGTCAAAGTCGTTAGTTCAACGGGTGCCACGTACGTGTTCAGCGTGACCGTGGGCCGTTCAGGGTAGTCTCAACTCTTCTCAATAAATGCCGAACAGGGGTAGGGCCCCGAACGGCGGCGGTGCGAAAGCCTCGACCATCATGAGAGGCTCTCACATAGACTAGTGGTCCGGATTTCGGCACCTGATGAAGCTAAAAGACGTCACTTCGGCAAGGGGCCTCTGAGAATTGCAATGTTCGAGGAACCGCGGGCTATCCTTTCAGATTCGTGGAGCATTTTTCTTGAAAAACTTGTTCAACCGCATTATATACACTGGCCTGGTCTCTTCGCCCAATGATGAAAACACAACGCAAAGCAGTCGATCCAATCATAGCCACCCTGCTCCTCATCGCGATAGCGGTGGCGGCGGGCATCATCGTCTACGTCTATGTCAACAGCCTCGCAGGCGGCCTCACACAAGGAGGAGGCGCGCAGGTCTCCGATCAGCTTCAACTCGACGCCTACAACTACGTCTCCGGTACGAGCCTTACCTTCACCGTCAGGGATGTCGGTTCGACGTCTGTCTCAGTGACCTCGGTATTCATTGATGGCAGCCTTGAGGGCGCCGCAAATTCCGTGTCAGGAACTTGCAGTGCTGGTGCGAACCCGCCATACGCGAGCTGCACCGTGGGCCAGACTCTCACCCTCAAATTCATAGACTCCCTAGTAACTGCCCCCAATTCAGGAACGAGTCACACAATCAAGGTAGAGACATCGACCGGAGGAACATCCACATTCTCAGTGATCGCGGGGAGGACAGGCTAGTCATGAAGTTCACACGAAGACGAGCAGTTTCCCCCATCATCGCATCACTCCTACTCATCGCCATCGCAGTAGCCGCAGGCATCATCGTCTACGTCTACGTCAACAGCCTCGCAGGTGGACTCACCAGCGGAGGCGGAAGCCAAGTCTCATCCCAACTCCAAATGCAAGCCTACAGCTTCCAGGGTCTTAATGGCAACGGAACTGGAGGTTCCACAAACGGCGTCGTAGCCGTCATAAACATGGAGAATACAGGAGGCTCCTCACTCACAATAAGCGCCGTCTACTACAACGGAGTCGCGCTGAACCCGTGGGCCATTACCACAGGCAAGTACTCCGCGAACTTCCTCGTCCCAACAACAGCAGGACAAAACTGTTATGCCATCCTAACCAGCTCTCCAGTCGTCCAAAGTGTCACCCACACGACCAGTGCCCCGGCATCCGGAATTGCCACGGCATGCGGTACTGAGGGCAGCAGCACGTGCGCAGCTAATGCATGCTTCACGACGGGCAACGCAGCAAGCGACGAGACTCCTAACCTGACCATAGCGTCACAAGGCACAGCGCAGTTGGTCATTGGAATCCAAGGCGGGTCAGTATCGGGCACGAGCAACTCAGTCAAGGTCGTAACTGCTACGGGCGGAACTGCGGTGTTCTCAATTACAGCCGGCAGAACAGGCTAAACGCCTCCTGCTGGCTGCCCCCCCATTTTCATTTCTCCATCCAAGCCCAGTTCATATAGAATCTATAGAGCTAGATTCATGAAATTTCTTCTTGTTCTGCGATTATCGCCCTAATTCAGCGAATACACGTAGAAAATCTCTTACTCGGCCTGACGCAAGTGCAAATCTAACATAGAGCCCAATTTCATGCTGGTTAAATCTGATTTCGAGATTCATATCACTGCTTCTTTTGAGAATACTGGGCCGGATCGCGGAGGCGGTGGTGGCTGGCCTCGGCGTCGCTTCAATGTACTCCTATTCGGTGGACATGGTCCCAGAACCCTACAACTCCCTGATGCTTGGCGGTGGCGCCGGCCTTGTCGCCGCAACTGTGGTCACGGCCCAAGTAAGACAGGGCAAGAAGGATAACGAGACCTCGTCCGAAGGATCTCAATCTGCCAAGGAGAGGAAGACTCCTGCGAAACAAAAGAGCAAGGCACCGCAGCAGAGTGCGATGAAGAGCTTCGATGTCGCTTTCCACAAGCTCGTCTCAAGGCAGCCGGACTCGTCGAGAGTCGAACTGCTAGATAGCTTCACATCCATAATCAACCGTCTTTCGCTTGAGATCGCTGCGTGGACGGGAGACATGAGGATCCGTGTCTACCTCCTGCTGCAGGAGATCGCCAAGGACGTCGACGACCCCACCCGTGCGAAGGCAAGCTTGGGGCTGATCGACCTCATCCTGTCCAAAGGCGGTCCGAGCGCCCTTGAAATGGCGAGGCCCATGTTTGCGGAGACGATCCTCAGGATGTATACCGATCCAAGGTTCGACGAGGACAAGTTCGTCCCCAGGTTGCACCTCATGATGGAGGGCTATGAGGCGAAGAGCGTCGAGAAGGTCACCCGAGAGGCAATCCACACCTGGAGCGCGAAAAGGTTCAGCGCGGCAGGCGCCTACCTGGGTCTCGAGGGGCTGGCGGAGAGGGGGATCAGGCAGAGAGTGAAGAACGTTCTCCGCACGGAGATCACCAATGCAGGTCTGGCCCATGATGGGCCCGCGGCCCACAGGGCGATCGAGCTCTACCACGCGGCAAACTAAGACCATCCGCCAACGAAGTTGAGGAATCCATCTGATGCGTGCCGGCCGATGGCCGCTGCGCCATTTGGACCAACACAGGTTCCATTGGAATAATCGACCTATCGCTTGGGCCGCCGACCGACGAGACGGACTCCAAGACCCGGGGAGCCCGGATATCCGTGTCTGGGGTATGGGTTTCATGGGAGCAGGAGGCCATCTCCTGACGCTGCTGAGGTGGCATAAACCCATAAATATCGATAAGATGTGTCTTATTTAGCGACTATAAGATGACGATTGAGATGACTAGGCTCTCCGAGAGGGGGCAGGTGGTGATCCCCACCGAGCTCAGAAGGAGCATGCACCTCAAGGAAGGGGAGAGGTTCATAGTCATGGGCTTGGGCGACACCATCGTGCTCAGGAAGCTGGAGCTGTCGCAGGAGAAGCTCCGCCTCAAGGGCCTGCTGGGAGAGGCCCGGGCCAAGGCGAAGAAATCGGGCTTCACTGAGAAGGAGATCCAGGGCCTGATACAGGCGGCTCGAAAGATGAGCGGATGAGAGTCACCCTCGACACCAACGTCCTTGTATCGGCGTTCATCTCCAAGCGCGGCAACCCCGCAGACATCCTTGAGCTGGTGCTCATGCTGGACGAGGTTACCCTGGTGCTCTCTGACGGGTTACTCGAGGAGTTCAGGGACGTGATGACCAGGGAAGAAGTGCAAAGCAGGTTCGGATATGGGACGCGTGAGGTTTCGGAGTTCGAGGCGGCGATAAGGGATGTCGCTGAGCTCGTCGACGTAAATTCGAGCTTCGGGGCGGTCAAGGATGACCCTGAGGACGACGTCGTGGTAAACACCGCGTACGACGGCAAGGCAGACTACATCGTCTCTGGCGACAAACACCTGCTCAAGCTGCGGAAGTTCAAGGGCATCAGAGTAGTCAGCCCGACGAGGTTCCTCAAGATAGCGGCCAAAGGACTCGGGGCACTAGTCGCACCGGACAGCGGAACGGAGTAACGCCGCTTACTCGTTGTAGATGGACTCGGAGGGCTTGGCGCTGCTCGACGGAGCCTCATGGGTGTTTATTAGAGACATTCGGATTGCTCTGGGACGGTCGAGATGCGAAACATTGGGGGACCCTTACCGAGGAGGACAAGAGGAAGTTCCGCGAACTTCTCCAAGATGAGGCACTCTTCGAAGGGATGGTCGAGCGGGCCGTCAGGGGCATGAGGAAGCCTGGGCGAAGAGCGAGAAGAACTTCCCGAGCTGCTTGAAAGGCTGGCGAAGTCACTGACGAGAAGGGCGGTTCAGGCTTCTACGTTGAACCCAGACAACTTGTTCGAGGAGCTCCTCTTTCTCAAGGTCGTATTGGAGCTCAAAGAGTTGTCGTCGTGAGCTCCCGTCGACTACTAGATTTCGTTGTCGATGAATTCTGAGGCCTTCGGCGCCTCCCCTTGGGATGCCCTTGCTCTCACGAAGCGAGGCTACTTGGATTCTGACCTGTCTCTTTCTGTTTGCCTGACCATCGACTGGTGACGAAGACTGTCAACTCCGAGCGCCGAGGCACCCAAAGTCGTAAGGATTCTGTCGCCGACCCTCTCGGTAAGGTGATGTGCTTTCGTGACCTATCTCCTGAGCAGGCATTTTCGTTTTGTCTTCTTACGCATGCACCTAGGGATTCCTGATCGTGAGGGTTCGTCGGGGACCATCCAGCTCGGCTCTGAGGTTCTTGAGAAATTGCCTGCCGACCAGACTTCGACTCAGCGCCGGCGAAGAATGCACATCGACATCGATCTCCATCGGACCGATCTTCGCTCTGCCCCTTGATGTGAAGAGCGGAAAGCTCCTCATGTCGGGCCTCACCGCGCTGAACTCTTCCTTGGACATATTCGAGAGGAACCCGAGCGACTCGAACGTCGAGAACGGGACGAGGATCCCGCCCGCAAAGCCCGAATCCACTATGCATTCTATAGTTGAGTCGAGCAGTTCGACCCTCAGCACGGGCGCGGGCGGAACGTGTTTCTCGCTATAGAGCCAACTCGGGTCCGAACTCGATCTCCCGCCTTTCCGGGGCATCCCCCTCGACAGGGAATGCCAAAGCAATCCTGAACCTCGAAGAAACCTTGCGGGCTTCATCGTAGGAGCCAAAAGCCCCTTGCAGCTTCCCCTGGGCCACAACTGCGAATTCTCCTTGGTGTCGCATCTTGATGTTCTCCCACTCCCTCCTGACGAAATTGAGATTCTCGGAGAGTTCGCGCTCGAGAGTGGACCGCTCGACCTCCTTTGCCCAAGCGTCAAGGGCTTGTTCTACGGCGGCTCCCATTGAAAGTCCAACCGAGGCTGCGGCAGCCTTCGCTAGTCGGTAGACCTTTTCGTCGACCCCCCTAATGAGAACCTGTTTTTTCATCCTTCTCAATGTTTAACAATGTTATGCATGTTAAATAAGCTTTGCACGTGCCCGTGCTCAACTCCGGGAGAAGGTTCTCCAAAGACGCGTGGGAAGGTGTATAGCCCATTCCAAGGTGGGTAAAGTTACGAGCGCTATTTGGAATTCTCGCATCAGGCGGGATCTCGGAATAACCAAAGGGGAGGCGTTGGAGATAACCACCAAAGCCGCGATCGTCCTGAAGCGCAAGAAGATCGTCAGCGTCGCCCACACTTACGGCGCCAGAGGTCATTTCGCCGTGGATATCGACGACATTAAGGACGCGCCCGGATGAGCCCAAGGAAGCTCTTTGAGGTTCATTATGCTGACCAATCTACCGGAAGCGCGGGCGCTTAAATGGCCGGCCCAAAAACTGCCACTCTTAGGGGACGAAGGAAGTGCGGGTCACTGCAATTTATTGGTATAATCTGTTGCAAAACGAAAAGAATTATAGTAGAGTATAAATAGAACCGCTCAGACTAGCATTCTAGAAGAATCCAATGGCCTTCAGTGGCCAGCGATCTGACGCTGTTTCGGCGGAATATCAGGTAAAGCTGTCAAACCTCGGGATACCAGGTCTCGAGTTCGTCACCGGAGGCGGGATGCCCGAGGATGCGGTCTACATCCTGACCGGACAACCCGGGACATACTTCACCACCTTCGCACAGCAGGCGATTTTCAGTCACCTTGCAAAGAAGGGCAGGGCCGTCTACTACACAGCGGAGACCTCCAGCACCGACATCAAGCAGGACACCGACCTCTACGGCTGGAACTTCCAGAGCTACGTCCAGGACGGCAGCCTGCAGTTCGTCAGGCCCCTGCCACCCTCTCTCCAGACGCTAGTCGGCTTGATGCCCCAGGTCCCGAGCGAGCAGATCCTAAACCTCTCGTCCGCAGGGCTAGGCTCTCTGACCAGAGACTTCCTCAGCAAGCTAAAGGACGAGAGGTGGAGCATCCTGAACATCTCTTACTTGATGAACCAGTACACGCCGCAAGAGATCAACGACTTGATGCTGTTCTGGGTGAGCGCCGTGCACAAGTATGGCGGAGTCCACTTCATCCTCATGCTCCAGGGCGCCCACGACGAGAGGCAGGTCATATTCCTGAAGAGCCTGGTGGATGGGGTCCTTAACTTCAAGTTCGTGGAAGGATACTCACAGGCAGAGGGCGAAGTCGAGATTGAGAAGCTTCGCAAGGTCATACCAAAGTCGAAGACGTTCAGGCACGTCGTGCAGAACGACGGGCTCGTCGTAGAGACCACCGCGAGAATAGGCTAGCCCTAGTCAGAAACAGTCGCATAAAGATGCGGCCCTGACAATCCTCAGAGTTCTGAGAGATCGAGGATTTCGATTGCCGCAATGTTGTTCTTGTTGTCGCGGTGGACCACGACAAGGCCGTCGTCGGTGGGTTCTCCTTCGGTATGGTCCGATTCGACGAATCTGATGTATAGGTCACCCTCTTTGTCGTCGTAATCGGCCATGAGGACCGTGGATGGCATCCTTAGATGATACCTCTTTCCAGTTCTCGCTATGACTTTCTTTAGGTCTATGTCTAAGAGAGTGTTTGCTTTTTGAATTTCCGATACCTCCTTTCTTTTCTCTTGCTGCCCATGAGATAGGCGGTCACTAAATAGGTTGTGGAAGTTTCCTTTCGTGCGATAAGAATGAGGAAATCAGAAGGCGCGTCGTGCAACCGCTTCACAAGGTGTGACATCCCACGCGAATCCGTGAAGATTTCATCTGGAGACTCGGCCGCGAACCCTATTGATTCCAAAAGTGTCCTCAGCTCACCATGCCTGTCGACGATGTGGAGCCAACGCCTTTTCGTCAAAATGAACCGGCTCCCGTCATGAGCCCTTGTCGTCAGCTCGGAGTCTTCTTCGTCGACGGCCAAGGCGCTGGCGTTTCATCCGCCTGGTCATTAGACTTCTCCTCTCAAACGATCGAGAAGCTCCTCGAAGTCATATCCAAGTTCAAGTCGTTCCGGCACGTAGTCCAGAACGACGGGCTTGTAGTCGAGACCACGGTAAAGATCGGCCAGGCGACAATATGCAGAAAATCGAGTTGGTGGAGGTGCCGCCCGACTGGACGTGGGAATCTATTTAACCCACAAAAATAGTGGGATGACTGAGTGGGTACTAATTGGAAGCAGAAGTTGAAGGTAGGGGCAGGGTGACAATCCCAGCGCACCTCAGAAGAGACCTCGGCATCACAAAAGGAGACAAACTTGAGATAACCGCCAAGGACGGCGCGATCATCCTGAAGCGCAAGCGAGTCGTTACCGTTTCTGACATCTATGGAGCCCTCGGCAGCTTCAGCGTCAACATCGAGGACATCAAGGATGCACCGGGAAAAGAGTGATGCCGACCTGAGATTCGTCGACTCGAACATATTCGTGTATAGTCTGGCGGCGGACTCGAAGTATGGACAGACCGCTAAGACGATACTCACCAGGATCGAGCAGGGGGAGGAAGCGGCGGCATCCACTCATGTTATCAGCCAGGTCCATCTCATACCTCAGATGGAAAAAGAAGGTGGCTGCAATCCCGCAGTTCTTGGAATTCCTCCAGTCGCTCCCTGCCATGATGAAGGCCGAGACCGAGTTCGCAGATTTCATCGAAGCGAAGAAGCGCAGCGAGGGAAGGTGGCATCTGTTCGACGATCTAGTCATCGCCCGTCAGATGGAGCGACTGAACATCCAAGAGATCTACTCCAATGACTCTGATTTTGACCGAATCGACGGAGTCAAGCGAGTTTTCGAATGAGTGGAAGGCTGGCGACAATCCGAGGACTTTCTCATCACGCTGAAGGGACGAAGGATTGGCGGTATATCGTGTACATTTCGTGCCTGACCACCGGAAGAATAGACTAAATCGCTAGAAACCTACCTGGATCCAGCGCCCTGGCTAACGGGTCTGGTACGTCGTCAGAACCGAGCATCTCCTTCATCAGCATTTTACCGAGGATTGGTGCGAGGGCCATGCCCTTCCTGCACGAGCCGCTCAGTAGGTAGCCGTTGTCGCATCTCGGGACTTTCCCGACTGCTGGAAGCTGGTCTGGCGTGGAAGGACGGAATCCCACTCCGAGCTCAGAGACCCGGACGTCTGAGCTCCTCGAAAAGTGAGAGACTGCCGTGCGAAACAGCCAGTCGACTCGCGACCGGTTGAATCTGGGTTCGAAGCCGACCAGCTCGAAGAAACTCGTCAGACGAAGGGTGTCGGAATCGTGCTGGGTCACCGTGAGTCCTTCGTCGTAGTGCGCGGGGTAGTCCACCAGCTTGGAACCGCCCGTCTTGCAGTAGAGCACCAGCCCCCTTGCAGGGAGGATCAGAGGATCGTAGCCTAGGGGCTTGCAGACCTCGTTGCTCCAAGCTCCTGCCGCGACCACGTACTTCTCGGCGTGAAACTCTCTGCCGTTGACTATGGCCGCGGAGATCCTGCCTCCTGAGGCGCGAAGCGTGGCCCTTCCGGTTCCTATGTGCCCTCCCATTGAGAGGATTCTGGATTTCAGATGCACAAGCAGCTTCGCCGAATACAACGATCTCTCGTCTTTGAGCAGGCCGAATCGGAACCCCTTGTATCCTAGGTTCATCGAGCTCCTTCCCCTCGATGGGACGGTCCCCTGCTTCCTTATCTAACGTCTCGGAGGTGCCCGTCTTCCTGAGCTCCAGCACCTTCTCCTTGAGGTCGACTTTGCCCTTTTCCCTCTTGAAGAACGCGTTGTAGAGTTCCAAGCTTCTCATCGAAAGGGGGATGGCGACCTTCTCGTAGGCGTCCGGTGTCTGCTTCCTCGCCAAAGCCATCCAGCGCCGGTTGCGCCGTCTCTCCCTCGCCGAGATTCGCACAGGCCGGGTCGGGAGGAAGAGAGGAGTGAAGGAAGGACGAGTAGAAAGCTGCCCGGCATTGTTGGCCGAGGTTCATGACGACGCCCCTCTCGACGTCGGCGATGACGACATCGTGGCCCCTTTCCAGCAGGTAGTATGAGAGGAAGAGCCCGCTTATCCCCGCGCCTACCACAAAGAACCTCAAGTCCCTGGTAAGCTGTCGATACCCAAGATTAGGGTTTTGGAATGCATCGTTGTCGATGGGGTTCCGCATCTAGCGAGCCTGGAGGCCGCGCGTATGAACAGGACATCAATCGATTGATGAACCGATGAAACCCTTTTCACGAGTCGATTCGGGTGAGGGCGTGTATTCTGTCGTAGTCCTTGTCGAAACTGTAGATTTCTGATATCCCCGCCTCAATCATGATCAGAGAAGCAAGAGCGTCATTCAGACCGACCATGTAAATCCGGGATTGCTCAATCGCGGACTCGTATGACTCCTTAGATACCTCCAAGACGAGGAAGTTGGGAAGGCCGATCAATGCCGAGATGATTTCAAGACTGGTCTCCAAAGTGGTTCTCGCCTCCAGGATGTTGGCGATTTCAGACATGTGAACCAGCGTGGTGCTTACCTCTTCCCCTTCGTTTATGCGCTTCACTATCGCGCGCGCTCTTGCCTTGACGGCCATCGATGTCCTTGGGCGGCTCTAGTTTCGGGCGCAGGTAGGCGTGGAGGAACACCGAGGCATCCACAAATCGCAACCACTTCACCCCTCCCTCTCTTGTTTTAACAAAGACTGTTTGAGAAGCTTATAGTCTGCGAAGAGACGAGGGTCCAAGTCAACCTCGATGCTGTCGAAGTATCTAGTAAGGTCGGTTCTCGCCCGTGGGCGCACTATCAACGTTTCATCCTGTTCAACCACGACAACCTCGGTCGCACCTTTCAACGCTCTGGACCGCCATTTCCGAGGCAACGCTATCCTGCCCTGCTTGTCGACCCGCCTAACAGTCAAGACTATTCCCCGTATTTTGGGATATTCCCCATTATATATGGATTCTCCCCAGATTGTGCCCCATGATGGGGAAAGTGAACACTTGCGGAGCCCGAATCTCTGCGCAACCCTCGCGGGGTTTCCGCTATCTCTCCAGAAAGAGTCAGGGGAGGACCGCGCGCTCAACACTCTCATCTGCCTAGCGTAATGCGAAAGTGGGCTGCAACGTGGTGTGTTACAGACACAGTCCTAGGACGATTGCAGGGATGTTGCACGACACCCGTTCTAATCGCGTCCACAACTAGTTCGGCGCTGGAATGCAGTCATCGCAGCAGGCAAGGGAAGTAACGCTCGACTCGCAGCAGAGCAGGTCGCCGACACGGAAGCCCTCCCACGCAAAGAACAGGGGAAGGATCGACGTCATGGCCGACGTGCTCAACTGTTGCAGATCTCCGGCGAGCAAGAGCCACATCATGCTCTTCGCGAACGTGAACAGCATCGTCGCGACGAGGATGATAGAGAACCTCACCCAGACCGGCCTGCTCGACTCGATACACGAGGAGGACAGCATAGTCTACGTCGCGACGCCCAAGGGAGCCGGTTTCGTCCAGAAGTACATCGAGCTCGCGCACCTGATCTCGCCCGAGCTGATGCCCGTGGAGTCGAAGACGAATAACCCGAATCGACTCAACAGTCTAAACTTCTAAACTTCCTCGGTGAAGTCCACCATGCGCAATCGAAGACCTATGTACCCTGAGCTTTACCCAGAGCTAGAAGGGAAGAACAGGAAGCTACGAGGGTTCGCCCTCTCGCTAGCGGGGAGCTTTGTATTCATGGTCACGAGCGTGGCTGCTGCCGCTTTCTCTTCGCAGTGGCTCTACCTTGCAATCTCGGGCCTTTCATTGGGGGCTGTAGCGATGATTTACGCCGGTTTCAGGAGCCGCTCTCTCGTCTACCAGGTCGGCATGCTGGTTGCCGCGAGCGGCACCCTCGCAGCTGAAACTGGCGTGGTCGGATTCTTCTTCCGCGAGCCCATCGCGGGGGCATGTGCAGTCGCGACGCTTCTCGGATGCTTGGTGACGGCCAGAGGCATCCACGACATCGAATCCATGGCGACCCTAGACCCCTTCGCGCCCAAGAGGCGAAGGGAGATGACAATCGAGCAACAGACCGGAGGGGAATAGCTCGAACCAAAGGTCTCTCGAGACCTCAAAGGTCCCAGCGAACGTCTTCGTCTACTACGAGGGCCACCTCTCCTCCTACCCCCACGTTATGGTCGGCAAGCTCATGCTCAACTCTCGATACCTGATATTCCACATCCACGAGCCCCGGTACGCGGGCGTGCTCGAGACGGCGCGGCTGAACTCGACGGGCAAAATCCTCTCCATTGCACTCAGCACCATCATGGACGTGACGACCGAGTCGGGAGTCCGGGCCAAGAGGAGCCGTCCGAACTGGAAGAGCAAGGACGACTTCCAGAGAAAGGCCTCAGGCGAGCGAGCGATTAACTCTCATCCGGGGTTTCTGGACGACTCCGAGACGTTCTCAACCCTCATGCTGACTGTCGAGACGGAAAACGGCGTCGAAATCGCAAAGTTCGAGGTCCAGCACCGCAGGCCTGGCAGCAGTCTCTTAAGAACCACGTCGCCAAGGTCACGGGCTAGACTTTGTCCTATGTGACGCTGGGAATCCAGGGCGTAGACTCTCTTCTTGACGGGAAGGGCGTTCCCAAGGGTTCCTCCATTCTTCTTCTAGGCGCTCCCGGCAGCGGGAAGACCATTTTCAGCCTCCAGTTCCTCCAGTCGGGGATCGCCTCGGGGGAGAACGGCGTCTATCTCTCCATGGACGAAGACCCTGAAAGGCTGCTTGCAAACGCCAAGCAAATGGGCGTCGACCTGGCGAAACCGGTGAAGGATGGCAAGATAGCCATAGTGGATGCCTCGCCCATCCGGCTCCTCCCGGCCAAGATCAAGCTTGGGGGTGCGGAGGTCGGGGGCCATGAGTTCGCTCTGTCCACGATGATATCTTCCCTCACCGACGCGGTGAAGAGGGTCAATGCGACCCGCCTTGTGATCGACCCCATCTCCACCCTCATTGTGCACTTTAGCGACGAGTACACGAGGAGAATAGCCTTCCTCGACCTCATCGCCGCCGCGTCCAAGACAAAGTGCACCACGCTGTTCGTGGACGAGCTCAACGACGCGCAGCTCCAACGCCCTCACGTCTTCGAGGAGTTCTTGACCCAGGGTGTGATTGTGATGTCGAAGATCCTGGCGGGGTCAACCTTCACCAGGGTCTTCAGCATCGAGAAGATGCGCGGTGTAGCGCATGACACCCAGCCTCATCCGTATCGGATAACCGAGCACGGGATAGAGGTCTTCCCGAGCGAGCAAATATTTTAGAGGTCAGGGCTGACCAGCAAGGACCGCGGGCCGATTTCAGGTCCAGATTTGTGCTCAATTCTGCTAATATTCCAGGCAGATTGTCAGCTTGGCGGACATGAAGAAGATCACCGTGTCCCTGGAGGACCGCTTTACATGAGGCTGATCGATTATGTCGCGGCCAGGAGCAAGCACAAGAAGACACGGCTCAATGTTAGCGAATCGGCAAGCGAGCTTATTGCCAAGGCGCTCTCAAGCACGGGCCACGAACAGGAGACACGGCCCGCTTGAACAATGAAGCGTTCTCGTCGAGAACGAAGAAGATTACCGTGAGGTGTGTCACATGCGGAATAACAGAGTCCTTCTTCTCACCAATCAGTGTCAATCACTTCAGCCTGAGCCATCCCGGGCACAATGTCATGGAGGTCAAAGACAGCAAGTCGCCGGAGACGCCGGAGGCCGCCCGTAGCATAGGCGAGAATCCACTCTCTGGGGATGGCCATGGAATATCCCTGCCGAAGGTGGTAGTCGAATTCGTCACCACGGGAGAGTCTCAGGAGCCAGTCTTTCGCATCAGCGGTTTCAAGGAGGACATGTCCGATGCTTTCGTCGAAGACTTGGACTTCGATGAAGGCCCGAAGGTACGCGAGATCGTTGCAAAAGGGGAATACTCTGACCGACGAGGCACCGGTCAGCTCTACACATGGGAGCCCGAAGCGGTCGAGTACGTAAGGGAGGCCAGGGAAGCGTTAAGGCTGCCCAACCTCTCCACGCAGCATAAGGAGGAGATTCCAAGGCCTGAACCACCAGTCGTCCCAGCCGAAGGAATGTATGCTGACTTCTTAGCGGCTCCTCGGCTTGAGGGCGAGCCCGAAATACTTCATCCGTCCCCTGAGCCGATGCCCTTGAAGGTTCAAGCGCCCGAGCTTGAGGTGGAACTTGAGGTGGAGCGAGAGCAAGAGCTCGAGCCAGAACGCGAACCTCCAGCGAAGGTGGAGGAAGAAACGGCGAGCCCGCCAGAACCAGAGCAAGTGCTCGAGACTGAACACAAACGTCCCGCGAATGTGGCGGAAGAAGTCACAAGCCCGCCAGAACAAGAGCAAGTGCTCGAGCCAAAAGAAGAGGCACCCGCCAAGGTTGAGGAAGAGGAGCCAAGCCAACCAGATGTCCACGAGACGAAGGCAGTGCAAACTACCCCTGTGGAGACCCAGCCGCCTTCAGAGGTCCATGAGACGAAGATGGTGCACGCGCCTCCGAGGGAAACGCCCCCTCCGAAGGAGAAGGACGACTACCTGCTCGTCTCAAAATCCTGGTACATCGAGGAGGGCAGTGAGAAGATGAGGGAAGCCGTCCGGATCTCTCGGTCTTTGAGGCAGTTCAGGTGGCGGGTCGAGCCCGCTTACACGATCGGGGTTATGCTCGACGACATCCTCAGCATCGAGACAGTGAAGGGCGAGATAGGCGGAGAGCTGACGAAGAGTATAGAGAAGCAAGGATACACGCTGTCCGCGGTCACCGCCGACCAGGGGAAGCTCGTCGCCTGGTTCAAGAGGAAGCCAGGGTTCGAGATCCCCACGCTTCCAGACTCGACGGAGGCCTTCAGACTCAGGACGGAAGTCGCCGACTTGAACAAGTCGATCGAGGAGGAGCGGAAGAAAGCGGACGAGCAGAGGCAGGCCTGGGAGGCACGATACACTCGCCTGCTCGACCTTCTAAAGGAGGCGGGGGCGCACGGCTGACGCGAACCCGGAACCATCTTCCGCGCTCGTCCTTGAGGGTGCGAGCAATCCAGAACCGCTAAAAGCGCCGAGGCCAGGCATGGGAGGGCAGATGTCCTACAGCGTGGGGCAGAGCTGGGCCGGCCTGAAGAAGGCGTGGAAGGCATACAAGATCGCGAAAGCGCAGAAGGACACGAACAACATGGTGAAGTATGCGACTAGGATAAGGACCGCTTCAGGGCGAACTTGGGCTCCCCAAGTCAAAATTCCCCGAGATAGGCGTGAACTGAGAGTCCCAAAACCTTCGTAACGTCGGTCTCTAGGGTCCGCGTTTAGAGATCGCGTAGATGCACACCAAGAGCACAGGAATGAAGACGAGTATGGCATAAAGGAAGCTCGTCTCCTTGTTCCCGAATGCGGCAATTGGCCCTCCGACGTATAAGACGACGAGGTAAACCGCGAATACCGCGAGTATGGAGAGTGCTGCCAGGCGGATGCCCCATGAGTCACCGGAGTTTGAGGGATTCATCTCAGATTCACTATGTGAGAGCTACCAGCGTGTCATTGAGCAAGGTGAGAAATACAATGAGAACGATTTCGAGTATGACTATCCGGAATACCAAGCGCTTGAGATCGATGCCCTCCTGTCGATTCTCACCGCGAAAGACGAGCCGCTCAAGCCTCCCAACGATCGGCAGCTCCCGGCTGTTGAATATCGTGTGCTGGGCGATGAGGTCGTAGAAGAATATCAGCATGAACCAACCCACGAAATTAAAGAGAGGAATCCGCAGAATGTCCATGATGTTTGCGGTCCACACCCATAGTCCGTTGGAGGAAGCAACAGGGTCCATCATCAGGTCGATATTGAGCGCGAACAGACCTGAAGCAGCGGCCTGAAGCAAAGCTCTGCTTCTCGGCAGGACGACGTTGTGAAAGATCAAGAACCCCGACAATGCGAAGACAAACCAGCCCAGGATTATCCACAATGGAACAAGCCCGACCCAAAAGAAGTATCCTGGGTAATTGGCTTGGAGCGCGCCTGCGAAGTAGTAGTACGAATATGCCCCATTAAGGACTGCAAAGTTCTCCAGTGGCGCAGTCCACAGAACTGACCCTAGCAAGAAAATGCTTGTCTTGGTCGCACCGTATCTCTTGGTTCCGGCATAGAAGACAGAGGCGGCGATGAGAATGAAAGCAAGTTCCGCGAATATTGAAAGAGCTACAATCGTTTGTGTTTCACCAACGCTCGAGGAAGCCACCAATTCAATCTATCGGAAAGTGATGTAGGACTACGGCCTGTCGGAATAGCTATTGGCGTAGGGGCTGACTGACAAGATTGTGCACTTTGTGATGGTTACTACGGCATCTCATAGAATCGGGCTATAAGGCGAATGGAGCCGAAATTCAGTCTCCATCTTGAAGCAGGCACAGTGGGGCATTTCGAGGAGCCAGACAGAAGGTGATTGGCAAGCTCGGAACCGCTTCTGAGGATCGCACCGTCGCTCTTAGGATTTCAAGAGCAGCGAAGCCTTGTAAACCTGGATTGAGAGGCTAAAGCGTCATTGAAACGGTTGCCCATCGGGTCCCCGACATGGACCAGATGATGCTGGGAGGCATCCCGGTGGGCTCGTTATGCCTCGTGCTAGGGCCTCCGGGAGCCGGAAAGAGCATCTTGAGCAAGCGCTTCCTGTACACGGGTGTCGAGCAGAAGAAGGAGGCCTTCCTGGTGGCGACGAGCGAAGGCGAAGAGAGGGCTCTTGAGACGATGGAGCTATTTCACTGGAACAAGGGCGTCGAGAAGTACATGCACTTCCTGGACTGCTACTCTTGGAAGTCGGGCAAGTCCAAGTCAAGGTATTCGGCGAGCCTGAGCTCCTTGACTGACGTCTCGGTCGGCGTAACCTCCATCCTAGACGACGTTGGTGCGAAGCCTGAGGACGACTCGAGGATAGTGATAGACTCCTTCACGGACGTCATAAACTACGGAGGAGCCGAAAGGGCACTCCGCTTCCTAGACACGGTCCACACCAAGCTCCAGACGAGAGGCGTGACCGGTCTGGTTCTGCTCGAGGAGGGAGTGCACGACGAGAAGACGACGAAGTCGGTGGAGTACGCCACGGACGGGACGATACGGATGAAGTTCTCGGAACAAGGGAGGTTCATGATGGTCAGCAGGCTCGCCGCGACACCTCTGGCACCAAAGTGGATAGCGTTCACCATAGGCGGGTAGTTGTAGTCCGCGGTGTGCTTCCTGCGCCAGGCACTCAGGTTTTTATCCGCCCGATGAACAAGCTGCACCACCTTGTCCGCTGATTTCAAGTACGTAGTCAAGATCAAAGAGGCTCCCAAGCCTAAGAGAATACCAAAGGAGGTAACCGCGCAGCTGAAAGGTGTCGCGAGTGGCAAGGCGATGGCCAGGATGAAGAAAGAGAGCGTCGATTGCCCTGTGGTCAACCAAGAGGTGGGCTTCTTGGTGTGCTTCGCCTGCCCCTCGTTCGTGAGGCGCGTGATGGGGGAGGTGAACTGCGCAGGGACGACCCCGCCTCCGAAGGAATGGCTACTGTAGGCTGTGGCTGCTAGTCTACCTTAGGAACCCGACGGCTAGCCCTATCAGAAACGTGATAGAGGAATACGGCAGATAGCCTGCTATCTGGCTGACCTTGGAGGCCAGGGCCGGACCTGACTTGAACGCCGACACTATAGGATTGATCACTTGAGACGGACTCACGACGCCCAGCACGATGAGAATTAGGATGAGGACCGCGATCGCGACACCGAGCGCGACGGCCCGCTTTATGACGGTGCCCACGATGAAGCCCAACACCAAGGGCACGAGCACCGCAGCGACGAAAGTCAACGATGCACCTGGCGGCAGGATCGCTACCATCATCCGGACAGGCGGTGCTCCACGATATATATACTATGGAAATGTTGTCCGCTCGGTCCCTACTGGGGCACCTCGTCATCCTTAGGCCGCCGCTGTCGTCCACGAGTTGTGTCGGGAAGAGGCTCCTGATGAAGCTCACGACCTTCTCCTCGTGCGCCCCTGACGTCATGAGGAAGAGCGCAGTGGTCTTGCCGTTCCCGGTGACCTCGTTGACCTGCTTGACGAACTTGTAGGTGCTCTCGAAGCTCGCTGAGAGGATCATGTCGGAGATGCTGTCGAATATCACAGCTATTTGGGCGGGGGATTCTGCCGCGTTTATCGTCTTGTCGAGGAGGTCCAGGATCACAGCTTGGTCGTTGGCCGGGACGAGTATCTGGGAAGGCTCGTTCTCTTCCGGTTTGGGATACGCCACCTTGGAAGAGAGGATGTAGAACCTCACACCGTTCATCTTGTGGAGCGCGGAATAGATCGGGCTTCCCTTGGCGGTGAAGACGTAGATCGTCTGGTTGTTCGTGATTGATTGGCGTGCAAAGTCCGTGACAACCTGCTCGTATGGGACCGAGGGGTCGTCCTCCAGCAGGAGCGTCCTCCCCTGAAGGAAGGTCGAAGGCACGTCCAGCCGCTCTGTGAACGGGAATTCGGCCGCGAACCTCCCAGTGGGTGCGACCGGCTCGAAGAACGCCGTAAGGAGAGAGGCCCGCCGGAAGACGATTGCCGTCACTCCAAAGGCCACTGCGGCGATCAGGTACCCGAAGGCCGTGGCGTCTATGTTGGCTGCCAGGAGGACTCCGTTGAACACGAGGAGATCGATGCCGATCCCGCTCCAAACTAGGGGAAGGATCCTCAACACGCGCCTGACCGCTGGGTCCTTCGCCTTCCTCGACGCGAGAAAGAGGAGGACCGAAGGATAGAGAATGAAGCCCAATAGAACAATGAGAATTATCAGCAGATACGTCTGATTGAAAGCGGAGACGGGCAGGATGACTCCTGTGATGCTCGGAATCTGCTGGATTACGAATGGGGTCGCAACGGCAAGATAGACTCCGGCAAATACGATGAATGCTGTGTAAGCGCCGAAAAGCAAGAGGTGAGTTTTCTTGTCCCAGAGCAACCCGGCTATGCCCTTAGTCCCAATGCCAGACGGCGCCAAGTAGACTGTGACCGCGAGTAGGGTCAGCACTACGACAGAGGCTAGGATCAGGCTTGTAGCGCCAACTGTGTAAATATAGGCGAAACCGCTCGACACAAAGTCGGATGGTATGTAGACCGCCGTGCGAAGGAACTCGAAAACCATCACTACAGAGAAGAGCGCATTACTCGCAATCAGTAGTCCCTTCGCGTATTTGTAAGCGGTTAGTTTCTGTCTGTACATGTAGAAGGCTGAGAGCGCGATGATTTCCAGTGTCACAATCTGGACGATGGGGTCCAAGACCAATGGCAGGGGCGAGATAGCAGCGCTAGCTGTCAAGGCAACCGCCTGCGCGATGGGTCCGAGCCATAATCAATTACCTTTGCTATAGCCCGCTCTTGCGTTGAACTCCATGAGCCTAGAATCCGTTGTGTGCATGGTAAAAAGGACAATTATTGCACCTTTTTCATGTTTTTTCTAACGAGGTTGTCAGTTTGCCTATAAGCCGAATGGAGCAGAAATCTAGTCGTCCCGTATTTGCGAGGCAGGATCTTGTGTCGAGTACCGGGCCATCTGGCTAGTACTTTGACACGGACATCTTCGGGGCGTAGCTGACGTTGTGGTAGCGCTTGCTGTGCTCCGTCCCTCTCATCTTCAAGACGAGCAGTCTTGTCTTGAACTGGTCCTTGTCCACCACGTTCTCGAGGAGCATCACAGAGTCAGCCACGAAGCCCTCTATCCCAAAACCAGTCCCAGGGGTCACGCTTATCGTCATCAAAGTCGTGACGCCTTCGTTCTTGAGAGTCTTGTAGACGCTCTTCATGAATGCCCTGAGCTCGAACCTTGTTTCTGAGGCGAGAAGTAATGCTGTCAAAGAGTCGATGACCAGGATTGTGCTCTTCGTCTCCTTCACCGCAGAAACCAGGAGCGCGATGTTGCTCTCCAGTTCCTTTCCTTTCAAGGCGTCGAGGTCTATGACCTTGAGGTTCCCTGCCCTTTCAGCCGCTGCGAGGTCGATCCCTAGCTTCTTCATGTTCCGCTGGAGGTACTCGGTCGACTCCTCGAATGTGGCGTAGACGGCCTTCTCCGCGTGTTGCGTAACTGCGTTGTAAGCAAAAGTCGAAGCTAAGATGGTCTTGCCCGTTCCCGGAGCGCCTGCAAGGAGGTGCATGTCACCTCGGATCAGGCCGCCTTCAATCAGGTTGTCGAGGCCTTCGATACCAGTTGGTATCCTGGCGGGGCTGCTCAACTTGCCTTTCCCGGTTCCCCCGGTGCCTATTTCAACTAAACGTTCAGACATGGCCTCTTGTCACTGCCTCCTTACTTCTACGGTCTTGATCAGGTCGTCCAGCGCGTTTTTCGCATGAGATTGGGGTAGCGACTCCAGGAGCATCCGGCACCGGGAGGCCTGCAGCACAAGTAGGTTCGAAGCATACTCGAACGACCCGAGCTCCTTCAACAGGGCAAGTAGCTTATCGGCCTCGTTTGAGGTGAACCACTTCTTGAACAGGAGCGAGTTGATCGTGTTCTTTTGGAAGGCGTCTGCCTTTGAGAGAGCGTGAAGGAGGACGATGTTGCCCGCGTTGTTCTCAATGTCCTTGAAGACGGGCTTCCCTGTGGCCTTCGTGTCCCCGGTCATGTCGAGGATGTCGTCTCCTAACTGGAAAGCGACGCCCAGGGCCATTCCAAACTCGTACATCCTGTCGACTACGGGCCTTGTCTGCGTCGGCGACGACCGCCCCGGATGCCGCGCTGGCTGCGAAGAGCGCGCCTGTCTTCTGGCCTATCACCTTGGTGTACTCTTCGGTCTTTATGTCGCCCCGCCTCGAGAGCGCGACTTCGAGCATCTCGCCTTCCGCAGCCAAGCTCGCTGCACGCCCCAGGAGCGCCAGGAGCTGAGCGAGCCCTTCCTTGGTCATGTCGCTCTCGCCGTAGCGGGAAAGGAGCGTGAATATCTCGAAGATCATGCTGTCGGAGAGCATTATGGCCCGGGCGATGCCGTACCTGTTGAAGGTGGTGGGGGTGCCGTGGCGGACCGCTGATTCATCGATGATGTCGTCCTGGATAAGGGAAGCGGCGTGTGCAAGCTCGTAGGCCATGGCGACCGGGAACGCGGGCTCCGGATTGCCGCAGATGGCCTCGCACGTCAGGACTGCAAGGATGGGCCTCAGGCGCTTCCCGCCGGCGCGGATGGCTTCGCTCGCGGCGGCAGAGATCCAGCTGTCCGTGCTGTAGATCTCGGTCAGGCGCTTCTCCACTTCGAGCCTGTATCGCGCGATGAGTGGGTTTTGGCCGGGCTCCTGCAGGCTCTTCGCCTCCTCAGCCCCTTCCTTGTTAGGCGATAATCCTGCCAATGTAGATCAGTGGTCCCCATAACACGTACTCGGCGTCGGCGACGACGTCGCAGATGAACGCCAAGTTGGCGTTGCTCCGCATCGCGAAGGCCCGATATATCGTGGAGTAGATTGGAAGCGTCACGAGAGTGACTGCGAACGTCGGCACGAGAGAAGCACCTAGCAGGATGATCAGGTAGATGGCCGACGCGGCATCGATCAGACCGACGACGCTGAACGCCTTCGGCACCCCCAGCTCCGTGGGGAGAGTCTTGATCCCGTTCTCCCTGTCTCCCTGGGTGTCGCGGATATCGAACACGATTGTGTTGGTCATGAGCCTCAGGAAGATGAAAGGACTCAGAAGCAGCAACGCGGTGTTGAAGCCTCCGAAGTACAGCCCCACGAGAATGGGTATCAGCGACCATCCCAGCGAGATGGTCAGGTTCTTGAGGAGCATCTTCTGCTTGAGCTTCGCCGTCCCGATGAGACCGACGAGACGCTTCGAACCGACGCTGTAAAGAAGGCTCAGCGCTAGAGGAACGAGAAGGGCCGCGAAGAATATCCAGCTGACCGTCGCGGCAAGAGAGTACCCGATTAGGAAGGAGGCGGCCACCACTCCCGGCAGGACTCTCCTGCGCGTCGCGAGGTAGTTCGTCCTCTCTGGGTGGGAGACGAAGGTCCTGGTCCATCTCCGCGCTCCGGTTCATCATGTACGCGCCAAACGAGAAGAGGTAGGCCATCAACAGCAGCACGAAGGTGGGGCTTCTCCCGAAGAAGTAGGCGGCAGCGGCCGCGATGCTAGCGGTCCCGAGCGCGAGGAGATGTCCACCAAGAACCAGCTCTCTGTAGACTATGCTCAGGGGCCTCAATGGCCCGTTCCCCGTTCGCTCTCGCCTACCTGCCTCGACTCGCCACGCTCCGCCGTGGGGGCGACGTCTTGAGCACCCTGCTCGCTGTCGCCGAAGAGCCGCCACCCGAGGCGCTTGTCGAACATCTCGTCGGGGACGTTGAGGTACTGTGTCTTCGAGGAGTCCAGAATGGACATCTCCATCTCGCTTCTCGTCGCGCCAAGGTTTGTCTCGATGAATCGGACGCATTCGTGGAAGCTGTAGATCGGGATGTCCATGAAGGCGAAGTAGTCTCTGCTCTCCGTCCCTCCCTCGAACCACGTGAACGGCAGCTTGTTGAAGAGCTTCCGGACGACAGCGACTTCGTCCTGCTGCAGGCCCTTGAACGCCACGTTCACCTGCATTATCTCGCCGCCCTTGCCTTGCTGGAGAGGCCACGTCCACCGGACGTTGTTCCCGATGATGAGGTTGCCCTTCACTACGTGCTCAGAGTGGTGGTATCGCACCGTCCTCGGGTTGACCCCGATCTCCTTGCCCAGCTTGGCGAGGCCGTAGGTCGGATCCTCCTTGAGGTACTTTAGGATCTTGATGTCGACGTCGTCGACCTTGGGGTCGTGGTTCACCGAGAACGAGGTAACGCCAGCCTCTTGGGTGGGAGAATCGATCTTCTTCCAGTCGACGTTCCAACATTTCGTCTCGAAGTTGTATAGCTCAGACCTGAAAGGAGGGTATCGCATCCAGTAGAGTTCCGTCATCTCGAACTCTTCGATGAGTCCCTTCTGCTTGAGAAACTCGAGTCCCTCTGCGTACTTCTTCTTGAACCTGTACGGGATGCCATAGAGGCAGATGTATCTGTCCGTGCCCGAAACTTTCGAGAGGAGCATAAGATAGTGCACGTGGTCGAACCAGGATTTGCCTGACGCCGAGTTGGCCTTGACTTTCAGGAGGCCCAGCGAGAATCCGAGCTCTCCGTAGTTGATGTTGACTGTGAGACCCAGGCCGTATTTGCCCAGCTGCTTGCTGATCTTGTATCTGACCGTTTCGGCGTTGAGCCCCGTGAGCCTCGCAAGGAGGGAGTAGTTGGAAGGGCCGACGCGTTTTATCGTTTCGATGAGGAGATAATCCTGGTTGCGGCGTTTGAGCCGCTCAAACTCCATCAACGTGAGACGACCGCACTTCGACGTTCGGCTAATAAAGCAGTATGAATCCCATATCCTTTTTCCTAAAAGGCTCTTAAGTCGGGAGCGTTCTCCGAAAACTCGGACAATTATCCGAGAATCACAACACGGACCTATGTGATGTCTGGAAATTGCAGGTTATGCCTATGGAAACGTGCGCAACGTTGCCCGAATCTCTGATGTTGCACGAATCATCTGCGAGCGCTGTCATTGTTGGGAAATCTTGCAAAGCAGATTGCAATTTCCCAATGTATTTTAGGTGGTCACTCAGGCGGTAGACATCTTGGCCACGGTTGCCGCAGAAGTCAGGCTGAAGACGGGGATCCCCGGCCTGGACCCGCTGATTCAGGGGGGGCTCCAAAAAGGCGACTTCATCTTGCTTCTGGGTGACATGGGAACAGGTAAGACTATCTTCTCCTCGCAATTCGTATACAACTCAGCAAAGCTGTTCAACGAGAAGGCAGTGTTCGCGACGTTCGAGGAGGACACCAAGAGCCTCAAGCGCAACCTCCTCCGGTTCGGGATGGATTTTGAAGCCCTGGAGAAGGAAGGCAAGGTGAAGCTCCTCGACCTCGAGGCGCTCGAGGGTCGGGGGATGGGTTCGAACATCGAGGCGCTCCTAAAGGCTCTCGACGACATCGGCGCAAGGAGGCTGGTGGTGGACTCGCTGACCGCCTTCATGAGCGGCGCGGAAGAGAAGTTCGATTACAGCTTTCTAATGCATCTCATCTACAAGACCCTGAAGCGGGAAGGGGTCACGACTCTGATGACGGTGAGCAGGCCTCAGGGAGCAGGGATCCCTGTCGAGACGGGCGTCGAAGAGTTCGTGGCAGATGGGATATTCGAGCTGCGGAACTACATCTCCAGGGACGTCGAGATCAAGACGCAATTCCTCATCCGCAAGCTCAGGGGAACCGAGCACAGCAGGAAGTTCCACAGCGTGCTATTCACACCTCATGGTGTAGAAATACTGCCGTATACCCCATGATGTCTCAGGTCTAGAAACCCCTTCTTCGCGTCGCGATACCCAAAACGGGACTTCCTGGGCCGATTCGGATAGACCACTAGTTCAGAACGCTTTTAATAATCACGCTGAGTATTTCGCCGTTTGAATCTTAACGTCTTTTTTGACGTCTTGCTAGCGGGTACCTGCCTTGCCCCCGGCTTTTACCTCGTGAAGACAATGTTGCAGATCTACAGGATTGAAGAGCTGAGCATGCTCAGGCACGAGTGGATACCCATCTGCATCTCAGGCATCTTCTTCGCATCCTGGGTGATCGAGGGGGCATACTTCGACTTTGAAAACATGTTCAGCGTTCAGACAAACGGGATCAGAGACGCGACCTTGTTCGCGGCGGTCTCGATATTCGCCATCGGCACGGCCAGATTCGCCGAAACATGGGGCGGCTACGTCAGGGGAATCAATCTGAAGAAGAAGATGACCGCAAAGTCAGGGATAATCTCGAATGTCGTGGAAGAGCCGAATTAGCGCCCATTCGAAAGAAAGACTGGTGAAAGAACCCACTTCCAAAACGGAGTCTGCTCCTTTGTGGATTACGCCAATAATCGATATACATCGAACAGGTCTCTATGCAAGGTAATGAACGTAACAGCACGCAGAACAGCGCTGGCAATCACAGCAATCATCGTCCTTCTCGGGGGAGCAGCCCCCGCGTTGGCCTACACACAACCTCAGCAACTCAACCTCACGTCAAACCCCATGGGAGGAGTGACCGACTTGGGCGCACAGACCTACACCGTTGCAGGTGGCCAGGTCGTCTTCGCCCTGATAAACGGCGTCCCACTCTCCAACCCGTCGCTTCAGTACGGCTTTGTGGCTTCTGAAAACACAGGAGTCATGAGCGGAGCCGGAGCTATGCGCTTGACCGGAACTCTATCCGGCCAGAGCATAACCATAAGCGGAAACTTTGGGATCGATGACGCACAATTCATCGCGTCCGCAGGCTACAACGCCCTTCCCGGCTACTTCATTTCGGACTCTCCGAACTTGAACGTGAACACGGGAGGCAACACACAGCGATTCGGACTACCACTCGCAATCGAAACACCATACGCCAATCCCTTCGGCGGCCCCATCGTGATGTACTCAGGGGACTGTCTCATACCGAACACAACAAGTTGCTATCTCACTATCGTGACAACCTACAACATAGGAACCATCTACTGGCAGGGATCACAGGTAAGCGGTCCGGTCACAGGCACGCTCGGCTCGACACCAGTTTCGGGAACTGCTTCCAACTCTGGGAACGAGTTTGAGAACCTAGTCACAGGATACGCCATCGACCAGGGTACGACCACATTCACCGGGTTCGCAATCCCATCGCTAAATGGGAACGGGAACTACCACGGCACCTCGACGATTCCTCCCGGAGGACAGGACTGTTCGTCCGCATTGACTGGGATAGACTACCCAGTACCGACATGCATGTACACCGGATTCCAATCTAGTGGACACTGGGCGCTCGGTCAATTCAGAGGAACCTACTCAACCACCTGGACATCTCCAGCATTCGCCTTCACGACACAGCTTCAAGGAAGCGCAAGCCAGAACAGCAACTCGGGGTTCGGCTTTGGAAGCTTCGGGGGGCTATCAGGGCTCTTCGGCTTCTTGAGCAACCTCTAGTCGCAGCGCCAGCACGCTGAAAAAACACGAAGAACGGGGGAAAGGCCGGAATCCCCCCTCTTTTCTTATTTTGAACCACGAACAGAGACTTTCATGACTCTTCAATTGAGAAATGCACTCCCATGCCTCTCAGCATCGGGCTTGCGCCATTGCGAATGATACCTCGAGGAATGGGATGTCATCATCAGGATTCCACGTCGAGAAGGGCTGACGCCTCTAGTTGGCATGTTCCAGAAGATGACGGGCGAATGTTCACGTAACCTGCGAAATCGCTTAACTTCTGAAACGCTCTCATTGGTGGTGATGTACAGCGCCGGAAATGTCCCGTTACAACTCGACATCAGTGATTTCGTCTGCACTCTCACCAGGATCAAGGTGGCGAGGATGACCCTCGGCCACACGAACGAGACTCCCAAGGTGTCGTTCGACCTGGGTGCGGACATCAAGGAGATCGAGACCGTGAAGGGAAGGCTCCGCCTCAAGTACACGCTCTATCTCGATGCAAACCCGGCGGTAGAAAGAGCCGAGCTGGGTGGCGAAGTTACGATCACGAGCGACAGGATATCATCAGTCACCGACCTCCAGGCGCTAGGGGAAGAGAAGATATCCGAGATTGCGATGCAGATATACCGAAGGAACTTCGAGACGCTCTACCTTCTCTTCGAGTCATCCGGTCTCCAGGCGCCTTCTCCATGGCTGATCGAGGACGTCCGTCTCGTACCAGGAGAGATCCAACCCGAGGTCGAGTGTCCCGCAACCCCTCCCGCAGCAGGAGATCGCTCCTCTCGTCCAGTGAGGGAGTGGTTCAAATTGATTCGAAGATCAAAGCTCGAAGTCTTGATGGACATCATGAAGGTCGTCGCCGAGGAGAGGGAAGCGAAACGGACGAGGATCATGTACAAGGCCAACCTGGCTTGGAACGTCCTAAAGGAATGCCTGGACAGCATGGAGAGCAAAGGAATGCTGACCAGCAAAGACACACCCTCGGGC
Organism: uncultured archaeon; assembly: GCA_963799775.1. GTDB lineage: Archaea > Thermoproteota > Nitrososphaeria > Nitrososphaerales > Gagatemarchaeaceae > Gagatemarchaeum. Next base: position 597,744 of record CAWCYD010000003.1, on the reverse strand, counting down.
CTGGTCGTTCAGGCGACGGAGGACGGCCTGAATCTGCTCAACAAATACTGTGCTGTGGAGTCGGTGTTCATGGAGCCTACAGCCGCGGCGGAAGGGATGATGTATCCTACCGCCAGAATGACCGTCTTACACTGATAGCTGCGGCGCCTTTTCTTCAGTCCTTACTGACCCCCCCGACTCATTGGGGGAAGCCATCTTCACGACCTTCATGAGGCCTGGAGAGGGGTAGGGTATCTTCAGAGAGCCTGAGAGGAGATAGAGGATCGCGTAGACCTTCTGGTAGATGCTCATGAAGACCGGGGGCGGGGTGTTCTGGTCGGGAGACTTCAACAGCTCCTCGATCTCCTTGTCCTCCCCGGTGATCTTGGCGGTGCCCGACACGTCCATCCTGGCCACCGGAGGCTGGGAAGTGATCGTGATGCTGTATTTCAGAAGGAACTGCCCCGCAACATGGTCCATCTCTGCAAGCGAGGCAGCGACGTCGAACGTGACCGAGGCCTCGTCTCTAGTCTCTTCGCTAAGACGGTTGGCCTCGACGTTCTTGACCAGGACTTCTACCTCTACCATGTCTAGTATATTCCTTCCAGCGAGTGATTAAAAGAGCCCTCAACTCGATTTAAAGGTATACGAACCACTGTTATGAACTGCTGGTTCATAATCATTTAAAAAGAAGTTCCGAAGTTTTTAAACCTCGTACCGATGAGTAATCCCGAGGATTCCAACAAAAAGACCACCATAACCACGTCTTCTGAGGGCAAGGGAGCCCGGCTTTCTGTAAAACTTTCCGTCACCCCAAGGACTGGGGAACAATCGCTAAAAGAAAAGTACGGCGTCTCAAAGTACGACCTCGGCGTCGGCTACCCCGTGCCGGAGGCCCTCAGGAGCATGATACCTGCGAAGGTCCCTGACTACGTCGACGAGGGGGAGGGCTACGTGGAGAGGATCATGCGCGCCCTCTACTACTTCAAGCAGACTGCTCTAATCGGGCCCTCAGGGACGGGCAAGAGCGTATGCCAGGGCGAGCCTGTCTTCGTGCTGCTGGACGGCAAGCCAAAGCTTACTACAATCGATGCTCTCTTCGACGAGCTGTCCAGGAGGTTTCCAGTGGCGTTGGACGACGACCACTGGGAGTCACTCCTGCTTGGAAAAGTCGACCTCCGGGTACTGTCGCTCGACAGAGCCTTGGACAAGGTTTCATGGAAGAGGGCACACGCCATTGCTCGGTCGTCCCACAAGGGGAAGGTTCTCGAGGTTACGACTTCCAGAAATCGAGTGATCAGAGCGACTCCGGAGCATTCGTTCATCACCGATCGGGAAGAGGTGACTGGGGAAGCGTTGACGGTAGGCGCTCGTCTTCCAGTAATGCGCCATGTCCCTGCCATCGAAGGAGCTCCCCTCGAGCAGATAGCGATTCAGGATCTCGTCCCAGGTTCGAAGCTAACAGAAAGAGGAGCCGTGATCGCCGGAAGGGATACGATTCAGATTCCCTGCCCAGCCTTGATTCCTCTGAACGAGGAATTCTGCTGGTTCCTCGGTTTCTTCGTCGCAGAGGGATACATAGGCAAAGGCTTCGCCTCTATCTACCAGGAAGACGCCGCTCTGATCGGGAGATGCGAGAAACTAATGCGCTCCCTAGGACTCGGTACATCGACCAGACTGCAAAACGGTCTGACCGAGCTCAGGATATTCAGCAAGGCGTTCGTATCGCTGCTTTCAATGGCGACGGTAAGCAAACGGGTGGGGACAGGCAAAGGCTCGCAAGCAAGATACAAGAGAGTTCCAGACTTCATCTTTGCCGCATCCGAACGCGCAAAGATAGCATTCCTCGGCGGGTTCCACATCGGGGACGGCTGGCAGAAAGAGGGCTCTGAACTGCTGTTCGGGACATCGAGCAATGACCTCGCAAACGGCATCATAGTTCTCTTAGAGCAGCTTGGAATATTCCCAACCGTCCGAGTGAAGAAGACGAAGAGCGCCCCCCACTACTGCGTCGCGATTGCCAGAGACGGTGCAGCGAGGATAGGTGTTCCGATCGCAGGAATGCCCACAGCCGATGACCACAGGGGGCACGTCGAGAAGGTGAAGGTGACGCCAGACATGGTTGCAATCGCAAAGCGCGCTTACAAGGCGCTCCCTTCCGAGTCCAAGTCTAAGGCCTTCCACAAGAGGACGGTCTCATGCCTCTATCCGAGTACAGGAATGATAGGGCTAAACGTCCTAGGAAGAATTGCCGCGGAATTGGGTTCTCCAGAACTGGTTCAGCTCGCGGAGTCGGGTGTTCTATGGGACTCCGTGAAGCAATTGAAGGAGGTCGACTACGATGGCTGGGTTTACGACTTTCAGGTGCCCGGAACTGAGACATTTGCAGCAGGTTTCGGCAACGTCATGACCCACAATACCCATATCGTGTACCTCGTCGCACAGATCGCCGGTCTTCCGCTCTGGGAGATCAACTGCGGTCTCCAGACCTCGGTCTACGACATGTTCGGGAGGTTCGTAGGGCTTGGAAAGGAAAACTGGATCGACGGGACGATAGTCTCTTGGTGCAGGTACGGCGGCATCCTCTATCTGGACGAGGCGAACATGATGAAACAGGACATCGCGACAAGGCTCAACCCAATCCTCGACACGAGAGGCCACATGGTGCTCAACGAAAAGGACAACGAGGTGATCCCCAGGCATCAGTTCGGCTACGTCGTCATCAGCATGAACCCGTACTCCTCGGAGTTCTCGGGCACAAAGCCGCTCAACGCTGCGTTCAGGAGGCGCATGAGCGTCTGGATAGATTTCGATTACCTCAGCGTCGGGACGAAGATATCGCAGCGAGAGGTCAAGATGGTCTCGGAGCGCGCGAAGATCCCGATGGACATCGCTGAAAAGGTGATACGCGTCGGGGCGGAGTGCAGGAAAAGGTACAAGAGCGGAGACCTGCCCTATGGGCCTTCTGTCGGAGACCTGCTCAACTGGTCGACCTTGATCGCCGACGGGCTCGACCCCAAGGCAGCCGCCGACGAGACTCTCGTCGCGCTTACCTCGGATGACGCCGAGGTTCAGGCGATCGTGAGACGGATTTGCTCGCTGGTCTTCGGCAGCGGGACGACCGGAGCAAGCAGCAGCAGTGGGACGACTGGACCGAACAGCAATAGCGCACAGAGTGCATCAGCGACGTCCGCTGCGAACCCCGCAGCGACCAGGCCGGTAGAGACGACTGAACGTCCTTGACTACGCGTGGAACACTGCGACCAGCATAGCGCAGCGCGACTACGACACCTTCAGGCTGATACTCGACGAGAACCTGAAGACGCCCCTCCTCTCTGGAGACCGCAGGGGCATCGTTGTCAAGCTACCATCCCCCAAGACGGTAGAGGACAAGTTCTACCAGCTGCAAGGGCTCTACACCGACCAGGACTCCAAGGGATGGGAGACGACCTGGCGCAACTTCAGGGCGTCGCTCTTTCACCTCTCGCTGCACGCCGCCTTCTCCGACTTTAGGGCGTACGCTCCTTGGGCCAAAGCCAAGGAATCGGGAGCAGCGACATTCGCCGTCTCGCTGGTCGAAGACGTCCACATCCTCACAGAAGCGAGGAGCAAGTGGGTCGGCGTCCTGGCCGACCTCGCACACGGGAGCTACATATCCGCTCTGCGGTTGTCCGAGCCGGACGACATCGACAGCACTCCCCTTCGCCTTGCGACAAAGCTCCTGCTGAGCTCCGCGGGTGTCTTCAGGTCGACCGGGACGAGGCTCTCGCGCGAAGAGGACGCCCAGATCGCGGCCATAGACGAGCGCGTGAGGATCGACGTTGAGGACTACGTCGAGCACAAGTCACCGGAGAACAAGGCTTTGCTCTCAAAGGCGGCTGAGGAGATCTACGCCGCGATAAGCGACGGCGGGCCACTATCTGAGATACCCGCCTTCCCGTACACGGAGGCGCACGGGCCTTGCAACCTGTTCGAGGGGAAGCTCCTCGAGAACGACCAAGTCAAGGAAGAGTCGCTCCTCCGGTCTGCCCTTGCGAGGGTGGGACTGAAAGACGACCCGATCCCGACAGACGCGATATTCCTCTCCGAAGCGCAGGAAGTCCTCGCAAGCACGGAGACCTCGCAGGCGAGGTTAGCCAAGGTAAGGGCCTTCTATGAGGGCCTCATATCCCCAACGAGGCTCGAAAGCATCGAGATCCCTCCCGGCGACTATGCCACCTTCCAGCGAGTGAGGTCGGAGCTGGCGAGCCCGATAAAGAACGTACGGGACCAGCTCATGATGGTGAAGAACGTCTTGGACGACGTCGCGGGGCACGACGCAGGGGCGCAGCTCGACACCCAGGCGGTCATGCAGGTCATGGCGACCCAGTCTGACAGGACAGACGTCTTCGAGCAGCTGCAGCCCCAGTACAAGGACGAGGCTTGGGTGATCCTGATCGACGCAAGCAAGAGCATCTCGACGTTCGCCCAGGAGACCAAGGGGATCGCCACCTGTCTCGCAGAGGTGGCAACGAAGCTAATGAGACAGAAGACCCAATGGGCGATGTTCTCGTTCAACAACTCGATCCAGATCATAAAGGACTTCACCGAGAACTACGACATCACGACCAAGGCGAGGATCGGGGGCCTCTCCCAAAGGAGCACGACTCTCCTGCCCGACGCCCTCCAGGTGGCCCACAAGGCCCTCAGCACTAGGGAGGCAGGGGTGCGGATACTAGTGGTCGTCTCCGATGGCTACCCGTCTGGCTACAACGACATCGACAAGAAGCTCGTGTCCGTCATCAAGGGCTTCGCCAAGTCGGACATATACCTCATGGGGGTCGGCGTGGATAGCGGCGCCATCAAGGACTACTTCCCAGTCAACTGTGTGCTTAGCAGCCCGTATGAGATGATGAAGACCTTCGCAAAGTCATATTTCGAGCTCTCCTACAGTTTCTAATGTCTCGGGAAGCCCGAATGGGCACGAAAAGGCCTGATGGAGTGCGAAAGGGACTGGTCTCGACCTCCGATTCGAGAGTCCGCCGCGGTCTCAATCACAGCTCCCCCGGCCTGTCGCCTCCAGCGCTTGGTCTGGGCCTCTGGACCTATGAGGGATCCAGCGGGTAATCCTCATCCTAGACTGTACGAATCGGGCTGGTCTCGCTCTGGAGGGCCCGAGCGCAGAAAGTTCTCCTCGGACTGGATCCTGTGCTCCCGCCACGAATCCATGAATCCCGGATGAGCCTCGAACTATCCTACGAGCTCTAGAATTATGGAGAGCGACAGCTCGGATTCTTCTCGCCGACATCGGCTCTAGGCGTTTCACGCAGCAGGATTATCGGCCTCACCAAGATCTTTCCAGCTCAGGATATTCTTCGGTCGGGGTAGGTCCGTCCTTTCCTTGAACGAGTGCAGCTTCTCGTCCTCCGTAACTAAGACACGGTTCGTGCTGCACGCTGTCGCGTAGATTATTCTGTCGAAGTAGTCCTTTACGCTGTGCTGAAGAAAGAGCCCGTCGGCAACACTCTCGATCTCCTCACTAGTCAGTTCCGTTTCCACGAGTCTGTCGTTTGAAAGGAGAACCCCCAAGCCCTGCTTGTAGGCATCCAACCACTTCTTATGATCAGCGACCTGCTCGCGGACAAGCCTTAGGATCACCCATTTCGCCTCCACGAGGCTTATCGGGTTGTAGTGGACATTCATGTTCTCAAGCATGAGCGGAAAACGCTCCTGAAAGCCATCCAGTCTTAGCGCGACGCCGAAGGATGGGAGAAGGTACGTGGTGTCAAGGAGAAGTTCATCCAAAGATTCCTTGCTCCTTTTGGGCCCTCTCGCTGATCCGTTCGGCCTGCTCTACGCTGATAGTGATGAGCGGCGGCTTTTTGAGCAGATCTTCAATCGAAAGAAGCGGCTCTATGATGAGACGTCCGTCGGCCACGGTGGCTTTCACCCGACCGCCTTTCTTTATCCCTGTCTGCTCGCGCAATTTTGCATCTGTGTAGATCTCCCCCCTTTTTCCGACAAGCAGTGTGTCTTCCGACAAATCAAACCACGCAGATAGCACGGACAAGTCTGATATAACTATTTGCTTACACTTTCGGCTCTTTCGCTGAACCCGAATTCTCTCAACTCCCTCCGGCGAGACAACGCAACGATGGGAGGGCGTAGATCCCTACTCCGTCGTCAGCCGCTGACATAGACGGCAGGAATCGCGCAGGAGATTGCGCCGCAAACGATGGATTCCTGTAGAACCTGAATTTAGCATACTGAATTTGTAATACACAAAACTATATTACGAGCAAGGGCTTCTCGAGGACTCGTATGTCGAGAATCAGGGACTCCATGCCTGACCTCAGCGACGACCCTTCTCGCGGGATAGTTGAGAACCTCACGACTCTCCAGAGCGAGTTCGCCCAGCTCTCTGAACTCGACGAGATGGAAAGGAACTACACTAGGAAGCTCATAGAGTCGCTGAAGATGCTCCAATCCGAGGTCGACGCGGCCTTGCCGCTCCAGAAGGAGAACCTCGGCCCGCCTACTCCACCGCCAAGGAGGCGTATCTCGCATCCGACTGCGTCGTTATCGTCGTCGACAAGGACGACTCGAAGAGGTCGATACCGCTCACAAAATTCGAGCCCAAATACGTGCTCTCCATAGTCCAGGCAGCGACTCCCCTGCTGGCAAACATAATCTCGGAGAGGAGAAAGGACGTAGGCTCCAGGGTGGATCTTCTCGAGAGGATCCTGAAGGAGGTAAAGAAGGCCGGCAACATGGCGAAGCAGACCGACCGCGTCAGACCGCCTAAGGAAGACGAACAGGACCTAGTTCAAAACTCAATAACGAGCGAATAGGCACTCAGGCTTAGGTAATTGTCTCAGCGGCGACCTGACCTCAACACGGGTCTGATGAAGTTCTATGCCCAGTCAGAGATCATCAAATACATGAAGGACGTCATCGACTACTACCAAAAGGAATCGGAGAAGTACGGCGACAAGCTTGGATCCATGCTGAGAACCGGCCCTGGAGAGTCATCCAGTCAGAAGGAAGAGAAGAAACAAGACAAAGGCGACAAGAAGAACGATCAGAAGAAGGCTCCTGCAGGGGGGTGGATCAAGATGGGTACGATGCTGCTCAACACGGCCAGCGGTGGCCCGGCAACAACAGAAGTGATGTATCAGATCCACGATGGACCTAAAGCAAAAGCTGGCCCGTACCACCGAAGCGCTAAAGTCGTTCGAGCAGAGCGCAAGCACACTAATCCCCCAGAACGGGACGTTCGAGCTCTATGTCCGGAACGGTGTCCCTGAGAGGATAATCGTAGAGGCGCAGGAGGCCAAGAAGGCCGTGTTCAGCTTCGACGGAAAATTCAGGGTTGTCTAGGCGGTTTCAGACCCTTCAGACGGGGTATTGATCGGGTTGACTGTCTTAATCCAGGAAATGTTCGTGAAGTCCTTCTCGTTTTCGGTGTAAAGCGTAGTCACGCCTCCTTCCCGCATCGTCTCGGCGATGAGGATGTCGCCAAAAAGAGGTCTTGATCGAGGTGTTCTCCAAGGCTCGCTTGACCGAGAGGTGCGTGTAGTTCAGTTTGCTCCACGAGGTAGAGTCGATGAAGGCGCTGACGATGGCGCCAGCCTCCTTGACTGGAACAGGCTTGGCAACCTTCTTCGTCAGAACCACGAAGAGTTCTGCAAGTACTTGATTTGAGATACAAAAGGCCACCTCACCCTGGAATCCGGAACGAACGAGTCGAGAGCAAGGCTTCCTACGCTTCGAATCGCTTTTGTCATACGCGTATACCAGGATGTTCGTGTCGACAAATGCGAGTTCACCGGTCATGGAGTTCCTCTCTGTGCTTGTATCTTAGCCCCCCCAAGTCCACGCCTCTTTCCAAGAGCAGGAGCGATGCGGCGACCGAGTCCTGTTGCTCCTTTTCTTGCGTCCATTTCTCCATGGCCTCCGTCAAGGCCTTTCCCAGGTATCCCTTCTTGTTGCTGTGCGTTGCCTTTGCAATCCTCCTAAAGCGCTGCTCCACATCCGAGTTGACGCTGAATGTGATTGTCCTGGTTCCCATGGGTTAGTAAGTAGAACTGGACGTATTTAAATATACAGCTTTCTAATTACAATGGTACTCCGCTCATTCTAGGGTCTGGCCCGAATCAACAAGGCGCTAAAATCCCTCGAGCAGAGCGCGAGCACCCTCATCGCCCAGAAACGGGACCTTTTGAGCTGTATGTCCGCAATGGCGTGCCCGAGAGGATAATCGTAGAGGCGCAGGAGGCCAAGAAGGCCGTGTTCACCTTCGACGGAAAGTTCAGGGTAGTATAGCGAGTCACTCAGTCGTGAAGGAAAGAGAGCAGGATGGGGATGTTGTTGACTGCCACTATGTATCCGAGGACTGCGTCCGCCGCCACCAACGACACGAGGGCGACGAACCTCACAAGCCTGATCTCAAACGGATGCAGTTCGTGCGGGCCCTTGACATAGACTAGGTAGAAGAAAGGGATCGCAGGCAGGTACTTCAGAGCCATCGCGATCAGAAATCCATCAAAACGCATCGAGAAAAGCGCGGAAGCGATAGGATTCAGCTCCCGGAAGTCGAACGTGCTTCTCATCGCAAGGAGCGTCGAATAGACGTCGAGGAAGTCAAGACAAAGGAAGCCCACGTAGAGAGGAGCGACCACTTTGTCGAGGAACCTCATGTCCAGGCTCATGATGAACGCCCTGTCTCGTTCGTTGGCCCTCCTGATCCCATCGACGAGACGACTCATGAGATGAGAGAAGTTGTCCCATGCGTCGTATTTAATTCGCTATGGATTTCAAAACCATACTAGTAATTCCCACCCTTCATATACCAAATACGGGTCGAAGAAACTAACAATGAAAATACGGAACGGCAAATACGCACAAAGGAAAGCCATCTCGCCAATCATAGCCACGGTGCTGATCATCGCGGTCACCCTGATTGCTGCAGTAGCAATCGGTGGCTTCGTCTTCGGCATCTTCGGAACAGCATCCCAATCCGCACAAATCGCCGTCACGGGGCACCTCCATCAACGCAGCCGGATTCGGTGTGGTGAACCTCTGGGACGGTTACGTGCCAAACAACAGTGCCCGCCTCACCCTACATCACGCTCGCTAACACAGGAACAGCGAGCGCGCAGGTCACTGGAGTGACCGTCACGTGGGCAGGAGTGAGCAATGCGTTCGCCATGACAGCTGCATGCTCGATAGGCGGCGCAGGGTCAGCAACGGCAACGACCTATGGATGGTTCACAGCAACTCCCAAGGTTACTGTGCAACCAGTGTCAGGCCAGACATACTCTGGCACCGTGACACTCTCCAACGGTGCGGTCGTACTCTTCACAGGAACCTGGCAGTAGGCGAAAGGCCAAGGCGGAAGGAATCCTGACAGACGACAGGATTCCAATCCCCCCATTTTCTTCATCTTCAGAGCAGTGACATCTGATAGACTGGGCTTCCGATCTTCGACAACACGGATGGGTCGTTGTTGGTAGGGCAAAATCAATCTGAGCATGGCCGGAATCTGCAGCGGAGGGTTTCGTCTCCACTGTCGCCCGCCGGTCGAATCCACCCGGATTGCAAGAGTTTGGTTTGAGATACAGATTGCTAATACACAATCCCTAATTAGCAAGATACACAAGGATTTCTCTAACAATGAAAACTTCTTACGGGACGCGCAGAGCCATCTCTCCAATCATAGCCACGGTGCTGATCATCGCGGTCACCCTGATTGCTGCAGTAGCAATCGGTGGCTTCGTCTTCGGCATCTTCGGAACAGCATCCCAATCAGCCCAAGTGGCTGTGACAGGAAGCTCGATTACCGCCGCAGGATTCGGCACTGGAACATCGGGCACCATAACGTGTGTCACCACCGCACCAGCAACGCCCTATATCACGCTGGCCAACACAGGCACAGCGAGCACGCAGGTAACCGCGGTAACGATAACCTGGGCAGGGGCCAGTAACCAATTCGCCCTCACTGCAGCCACGACTTGCCTGATAGGCGGGGCAGGATCGGGGAGCGCAACCACATACGCACAGTTCGTCGCGACTCCAAAAGTAACATCAGCTCCGGTAATCGGGTCGACTTATTCTGGGTCGGCCACGCTGTCGAACGGGGCCGTAGTCCTATTCACAGGCACCTGGGAATAGATGGCGCGAAGGGGGCGAGGAACTACTATGGCAGCAGTTCCCCCCACTACTTCTTTTTCGGAAGACCATGAATCAAAGGCTCCTGACGCGTCACTCGTAAAGAACAAGGCTGAGTTCGCAGAGTATTGGGAAAGGACGGTCCCTTGGACATTCAAGTCGGAGAAGCTCTCGTATGCTGAGCGAAGGCGACTTCGATACGAACTCCAGGACTACATGTCCGAGGCGATTCCCTTTTCATCATTCAAAGGCAAACGAGTCCTCGAGATCGGGAGCGGGTCCGGCATCGATTCAGCAGAGTTCGCAAGAAATGGGGCTCAAGTTGTAAGTCTTGACTTTACGGAGACAGGCACGAGGACAACGAGGGACACGCTAGCGGAGGCGGGCGTTGGACCATCCGACGTCGTGAGGGCGGCAGCTCAGAACCTGCCGTTCAAGGACGGGGTCTTTGACTCCGTGTACTCATTCGGCGTGCTGCATCACATCCCTGACGTCGACGACGCCGTCGACGAACTGACAAGGAAACTGAAGGAGGACGGCGAGGTGGTCTTCATGGTTTACAACAAGGAAAGTCTTCTCTATTATTACTCGATCCTGTTCCTTCACGGAGGAATCGGCCTCTCGGAGGATGTTCTTGTTTCCCAATACTCGGAGAGGATCGAAGGATGTCCCTACACGCGGGCTTACACCGCCGACGAGGTCAGAAGTCTATTGTCGAAGCACTACCAAGAGCCATTGGTAGCAGCGTGCTTCAACGTGGTCGACACCCCGCAACGTCGCAAGGTGAAGATCGACTTACCTGACAACGTGAGGCTAGGATGGCACCTTGTCGCAAGAGCGAAGCGAAGACCCAGCAATTAAGGTACGTGAGCATATACTCTCTATTGCTCTGGGCTCGGTGGTCGATAGCCGAAAGAGAAATTCTCAGTCGTTTCCAGATCTCAGCAGGTCGAACCACACGAAATCGCTCGAGTGAAATTCAAAGTCCAATATCGTCTTGAATTTGCTGGGCTCAAGCCTTCGAAGGAGCTTATCAAGGTCGTACCACTCCATCCACGGTGCTGAGTCATCCGTCTTCTTCCCCCACTTCTCAAATGGCAGCTTGCCTTCTCTTTCCCATCGAGACTTTGGATATGCTAGCTCAATCCATCTTCCACCGATCCTGAGATGCTGGAGTAGGGCGCTCGATTCTCCTTTCGCGACCTGGAAAGGAGCGCATATCATTGAGCCTTGGCACCAGATCACGTCGAAAACCCCCAGCGCGTCCAGGGATTTCGCTTCTTTGAGATAGCAGAAGTCCACGTCTTCTAGCTTCATCACGCTGCAAAGACGGCGTAAGACCCGAAGATTGGAATCGACTATGTCGAGGAATGTCACCTTGGCTCCGTTGAGGGCGAATCCAATGGTGTCGATAGCGAATCCTGAACCGACGTCGAGGACTGATTTGTCCTTCAGGATCGGTGCGTATAGGATGCGATACCATTCCCTCGCCTCAGACCCCTCTTTCGCGGCTTGCTTCCAGGTCTTGAGAAGCTCTTCATCGTCAAGAAGTTCCAAATCAGTCGTCTTCAGCCTGACTTTTCCCGCAGGAACCTCTCCCCACTTACCCCTGAGGGTATCCAGGTAATCGCTCCACATCACTGGATTTGGCGAATCGAATTGCTTAGGAGCTCGCCTTCGAAACATGATAGTCACCCAGGAACAGAGCGTCCATCCCCGTTCCTAAAAGCGCTTGTATCGCTTCGTCGGGCGTGTTCACGATCGGCTCCCCGTGCCTGTTGAAGGATGTGTCCAAGACAACTGGCACTCCTGTCCTCCGCATGAATGCCTTGATGAGTTTGTAATAGGTCGGATTCTCTGAGACGGTCACCGTTTGGACCCTCGCTGTCTTGTCGACATGAGTGATTCCTGGTATGATGGCCTCTTTGCCCGGGAGTACCGCGGCTTCCAGGAGCATGTATGGGCTTGGGATCGGGAGGTCAAACCATTTTGTCGCCTCCTCGGCGAGCACTGAAGGCGCGTAAGGTCTGAACCACTCCCGTTTCTTCACCTTGGCGTTCAGTTCGTCCTTTGCTTTCGGGTTCATGGCGTTGGTCAATATGCTGCGATTCCCGAGGGCTCTCGGACCGCACTCCATCCTCCCCCGTGCCCAGCCCACTATCATGTTTTGCGAGATCAACTCTGCCGCCTTTTCACATGCCTCGTCCTCCGAGAGCTTCTTCCAAGTTACCCTTTTCCTGAATTTTTCCAGCGATTTGGGAATCGAATAGTCTTCTGCGATGTCTGGGCCGCAGTACACGTTGAACTGAAACCTGCGAAGCCGAAGGTTCTCCGCGTTCAGCTGAAGAGCGCACCCGAGCGATGTTCCGGCGTCATTTGCGGGGGGCGGAACGAAGAAGCCTTCGAAGAGCCCGGAATCGACAATCAAGCGATTAGCGCGCACGTTCAGAGCGACGCCGCCCGCGAAACATAGGTTGCGCACTTTAGGAACTAGCTTGGGGATGAATTGAACGATATGGGATATCGCGCTTTCAAGCATTCCTTGGGTGCTCGCCGCCAGGTCGAAGTGACTCTGCAGCAGCAATTCCTTTGCATCCCGCGGGGGTCCAAACCGTTGTCTGCCCTTTTCGCTTAGGCCCTTGCCACCGATGTGATAGTCGAAGAAGGAGAGGTCAATCTCCACCGGCCGAGAGGGGTCATCCCGCAGGGAAACGATCCCCTGAAAGACACTCGGGTCCGGCTTGCCGTATCCTGCCAGACCCATCAGTTTGCCAGGCCCCTCGATCCACCCTAGCCCGAGGTGCGCGGAGATCACTGTGTAGATGAACCCCAACGACTCCGGATAGACCAGAACGTCAGCTACCTTCGAAATCTCGGGGCCGTCGCCCCTGAAAATAACGCATGTTTCCCTGTCTCCCGAGCCATCAAGGGACAGAATGGCGGACTCCTCGAACCCTGAGATGAAATACGCACTGGCGGCATGGGCAAGATGGTGGTTCAGGTACCGGAACTTGGTGCGTTGGCCGATGCCATATTTGCGCCTCAGAGTTGGTTCAACTTTCGTGATGCGGTCTGCCGCTTGAGCGTAATGACGCAAGGCCGATGGATTGCATTTGAATCGCTCGACCACATCATCGACGAAGACACGCTTTAGGACGAACGGATCCAGATAATACCCGATTTGATCGAGGTCGTCAAAAGAAGCGCCAGCTTCTTTCATGCAGAACTCAATGGCGTTGAAGGGTAGTCCGTTAGTGTGCTTCTTGCGGTTGAATCTTTCCTCCTCCGCAGACGCAATCACTCGGTCGTCCCTGACCAACGAAGCGGATGCATCATGGAATATCTTGTCGATGCCATTGATCCCGAGACTCAGCAATGCCTATGTCCCTCGGAGTCTCCTTATTCAGCCAACCGCCTTAAGGGCCCGAATTTCGTCAAGTCTGAGCATTGCATCTCTCTAAGGAACAAGCCGTATCCCGCAGGACTTTGGCATGAGGGACTGGGATCGTAGTTGGGAACGAAGCACTCCCGCCCCAGGGTGGAGGCATGAAGCGACAATCCGTTCTTCACTCCTGCGTAGCTGTCATAATGAAACGACGGCTTGCCGGGTACCTCAAAATCGTCCACGATGACCGCGAAGCTATGGAGTGATGAGATGATCTTCGTCTCGTCGACCAGCGGCCAGTATTCACCCCAGTGCGCGTCCAACCAAAAGAGGACATTATTTGATTTGAGGGTTTCGTACACTTCCTCCAAAAACCGCGGAGACTGACCTTGGAAGAATTGAATGTTACTTATTCCTGTGCAGAACCGCTGTGCGATTCGCAGCCACCGAGGGTTCAATTCACAAGTGAGCACACGGACCTCCGGATGCTTCAGCGCGACGTATTTGCTCGTGTCGCCCACGAACGTTCCCGTTTCCACGAAAAGGGATATGTCACAATCCCGAATCAATCCGCCTATGATGTCTTGAAGGATTGGGTCGCCATGCAGCGGCTCATACCATTTTCCGCGTTCCAGGATTCGCCTCGCAAACTGTCTCTCATCCCAATCGTGCCTCCACGTTCGATATAACGAAGCGATCCGGTTTGTCAAAAGAACCGCGCGCTCAGGCGATTGCTTGCAGTTCGGGATTATCGGCTGCCGCTCGCATCCCCTCCGCTGGCCTCGGTTTTCCAGCCCGGTTGTGGAGGTCCGTGATAGATTTTGCGACTCTCCTGTTCGTCGCGCCGACGAACACCCCCAACATTTGACCCAGCTTCGTTGAGAAGAGCCTAGTGAACTCGAATTCGAGCAGATTGATTTGTATCCCCGCAGCGGAAGCTGCCCTCGCGTGCTCCTTGTATGCCTTCACTCCAGCGAGGCCTGTCCATTCTCTGATTAGGGATCCGACAGATACCATCGCGGGGGCCCCAGAGCCCGACACTATTCGACCGTAGATGGCGCGCATGACAAGGACATGGTTCCTAGCGTAACCATACGATCGGCGAAACGAAGCCTCAAACGATCCGAATGGATGGTCGTGGTACACCTCGATTTGAGGGTCGAGAATCATCTTCCCGCCGTGCCTTACTACGCGGAACGCAAACTCGGTATCATGCTGGGACTTCATGTCGCTCAGCCCCCCCACTGCGAGAAACATGTCCCTGGTTGTCGAGCAATTCGAGAACCCTAGTCCGACGCCTTGTTCCTGAACGAATCTCGGGCTCCCGGGCTTGGGCATATTCCAAGTCAGGGCGAACTTGTCTCCTCCCCAGAACACCTTCCCTCCTACCAGATCGTAGCCCTTTGCCAGCCAAGCCACGTGCCTCTTGATCCAGTCGGAAGGCACATAGATATCGGAGTTCGTAAACATGATGATATCAGACCCTGCCTGAGACACTCCGAACGTTTGACCCTCAGACTCTGAGCAACCAGGGAGGATGTTGAAGGAGAGCTTGGACGATTCCCTAGCTCTCGCAATCTCCACCGAACCATCGGAAGACCCAGCGTCTACGACCATGACTCGATAGTTCGGGTAGTCCTGCGCGAGAAGACGGTCGAGACAACTGCCAATGGTGCGAGCGGAGTTGAAGTAGCTCACTACCACTAGAACAGAAGGAGTCCTCTGCGCTGTTCCCGGGGCGCTCAAGCCTGGTTGTTCCTAATCGCGGCGAGAAGATTCAATGCCCATGTAATCTCTTCGTCGGTTGCCTTCCCAAGTATCGCTTTCAATTGGATTTCGTTCACTCCGGCGAGTAGATGTGATTGTTCGAAGACCGAGTCTTGATCTGTTCTTAGCTGCTTCTTTCGATGCAGATAGCCAATCCCTGTCGCCGATGCGGCAGCCACGGCCCCTATGAGGGGCACGAATACGTATGGGTTGAGATCGGGGAACTTCACCGAGATCAAGAGGCAGAAATTGACGAATCCAAGGAATATCGAGATGTAAAACCCGTATCCGTTTCGGAGGTCGAACCATCGCCGCTTGGTCCAGGCCCCGGCAGTCGGCCGCAAAGGTCTAGAATCGCGGCCGTTTGCACCCACGGGGTTCGCGCGGAAAAGAGCCGCCGTGATTCGATTTACATGCGCGCCCTTTGGGTCAGGTGAGGTCATAATCTGTTGAAATAATTTCCGCTCTTCGGAAAGTTATTCGTTACGAATTAGCAGTATGGATTTCAACGCCTAACGTAGTTATAAGCTATAGAGCGGGCTTGATTTTCTTGACGGAGCCAACTTCGTGCAATGAACTGGTCTAAACGCCGTGTAATAGTCACGGGGGGAGCAGGCTTCATCGGGAGCACACTTGTCGAAAAGCTCCTTGCTCTAGGAGCGTCGGTCACTGTCGTGGATAAGCTCTTGTTCCCGGAGAAGACGTGGATTTGGGAAGCGAAACTAGCTCGTCTCGCGAGAATCTACTCGAGACACGGGGTAGGGGAAGTCCCTCTGCACTGCATCGACCTTTCAAGCGAAAGGGACCGCTTCCAGCTACTAGCATCGGCGCATGATGTGGTATTTCATCTCGCCGCTGTCTTCGGAGGAAGGGAGTTTGTCGACGTGCACCAATCAGAATGCTCGAGGATGCTTGCGATCGACCACAACGTGATCAGTGCGTCTCATGACGCTGGGGTCGATCACTTGCACTATGCCTCGAGCGCCTGCGTCTATCCTCCGTCGCTGAACATCCCGGGTCACCTCCTCAAGGAAGAAGACGTCCTGAGCAAGGGAGAAGGCTGGAACAGCAGCGATAATCTCTACGGGTTTGCAAAGCTGATGGGAGAGATGCAGCTTTTCGCTTTTCACCAGGAGCACGGCTTCAAGTCATCCGTCAGTCGCTACCTCACGGTTTACGGGCCAGGTGAACTCGACTCGAGTCACGCGATCTCTGCTTTGGTGGAGAAGGCCCTTGATGAACATGCACCATATCAGGTCTGGGGTTCGGGAAACCAGGAGAGGGGATTCACCTACGTCGACGACATTGTCAACGGATCGATTCTGGCCTCCGAGATGGTGAGTGATGCGACTCCGATAAACCTAGGTTGGGACAAGCGCTACAGAATTCGCGACGTCGCGGAGCTCATACTCCGAGTCTCAGGGCACGTTCCGACAGAGATTCACTATGACCTATCGAAGCCTGAAGGACCATTCAGTCGGGCACTGGACATAAGGAGAGCCAGATCTCTCGGGTGGGAACCGAAGGTCGACCTTGAAGAGGGCATGCGGCATACGATCGAGTGGCACAGTGCCATGCGTGATAAGCCCAGCAGGCCAAAGGCCATCGCGCAGATCTATCGTGCAGGCCAGCAGGCCAAGTCCCCTCCAATGCGTGTAGACTGACAGGGGACTAGTAATGGCCTCATCCCTGCGCCGCGGCCCTAAGAGCGGGTCTACCGTCCGAAAGATTTCCGTTGTCGGGCTGGGGAAACTCGGCCTTTGTCTGGCCGCAACGCTGGCGAACAGCGGCTTCAGCGTCATCGGGGTCGACATAGATCGAGAGAGAGTCGCAAGAATAGCCAGGGGCGAGTCTCCGATATACGAGCGAGGGCTTCTCCCTCTCCTGGATGCCACCAAGGAATCTTTCTCTGTTACAACGGACTGTGAGGAGGCCGTCTGCAAGACGGACGCCACCTTCGTCGTCGTGCCGACGCCGAGCACGAAGACCGGGGAGTTCAGTCTCAAGTTCGTACGGGCTGCGATGCGAGCGATAGGAAAGGCTCTCGCCACCAAAGAAGGATACCACTTGGTCGTCCTCAGCAGCACGGTCATGCCGGGTTCTATGGACGGCGCGGTTCGTCAGACGCTCGAGGAGACGTCGGGAAAGCGGATCTGTCGAGATTTTGGACTGTGCTACAACCCCGAATTCATAGCCCTTGGCGACGTCATCAGAGGGCTTCGAAATCCGGATTTCGTTCTTGTAGGCGAGTCCGATGTGCATGCAGGAGACTTGCTATCGCGAATTCAGAAACGCGTTTGCTCTAACTCTCCGCCAATCGAGAGAATGAGCTTTTGGAATGCCGAGTTGGCAAAGATGGCATTGAACTCTTTTGTGACCATGAAGATGAGCTTCGCGAACACTCTTGCCGAGATGTGCGAGCGAATGCCTGGCGGCGAGGTCGACACGATAACTCATGCAATCAGCAGGGACAGGAGGATCGGGGCGGCAAATCTGAAGGGCGGTGTGGGATATGGGGGCCCTTGTTTCCCTCGCGACAATATTGCGTTTGCTCGGTTCGCCAAGAAAATCGGCGTGAAGGCTGATCTGCCACGAGCCACCGACAAGACTAACAAGCGCCAAGCTCAGCGAATAGTCGATCTGATAGGCGATCGTTTCTCTCCAGATACCACGAGAATAGGCGTCTTCGGTCTAACTTACAAGCCGAATACGGATGTGACCGAAGCATCGCAGTCTTTGATGGTGGCGAAAGGCCTGGCAATCAGGGGCTTCGAGGTTCACGGATTCGATCCGGCGTTGCTTTCGGACCGGGATATCTCCTCTTCAGACATCAAGTTGGAAAGCACTGCTGATGCATGCCTCGATAAGAGTGACGTCTGCATCATCGCGACTCCGTGGGAACCGATATCAACAATGAGCAAGGCCAGACTATCAAAGAAGATAGTGCTCGACTGCTGGAGGGTCTTGAACGGCAACAGACCGAAGGAACCGGCAAACTACCTCGCTCTGGGCCAGGACATGATCTCCAAGAAACCGTCCGCGCTGGCGTGACGGCATTGACCAGCTGCAAGGATCGTCGCTCTTCTCAAACTTCTCTCGGCCAAGCCGAGGAGCGAGATTAGCTCCATGTCTGTCATACGACTCTTCTCGAATTCTCCGAGAAGACAGTTGGTCTTGCTTCTTGCGATAGCAGCGGGACTACGCATCATCTTGTCTCTGGTCGAGATCACCCACGGGTTATCCTCGGTGCCGGGGCTCGCCCTTAGCACGTGGGGGGACTTCAACTCTGCCTACTTGCACTGGCTGGAACTCGTAAGACAGGGCCTGCTCCCCTACCGGGACTTTTACACCTACAAGTATACCCCGCTTTTCCTTTACTCGCTCTACCCTTTCTTCCTGGGGAGCCCTCTTGGCGCCTTGATCCCGATTGTAGCCGCAGACATAGCGACGGTAGCTGTCATCTATCTTTTTGCGAAGGAGTATGGCACCAACCAAATCGCGTTCGCGGCGGCCCTGATCTACGCGGTTTCACCGTTTGTCCTCTACTACGAAGACTACCTGTGGCTCAGCAGTCAACCAATGACCCTCTTCATCATTCTCTCGGTCTACTTGCTGAAGACGAACAGGTCGCTGCTTTCTTCAGCTGCTCTTGCAATCGCTGTCATGTTCAAGCAGGAGGCATTATTCATTCTGCCTGCCTACCTGATACTCTTCGCGCAGGGGAACAGAGGACAGCTCTGGAGGGGAGTCGGGGTATTTCTAGCTGTATGCTTCATTGTCTCGCTGCCTTGGCTGATTCTTGCTCCCCGCGATTACTTTTACTCGCTGAGTTACATTCCCTTGAATGGCCTGCTCGGCCCTGGAGAACCCAGTGCAGTTAAGATAACTTCCGCGAGCGCTGCCTACGCGGTTGCAAACAGCGCACCAGGATGTGGTCTCTCGACGATACCGGGCGTGTTCACAGGAACGATATGCGGCAAGATAGTGAACGTACAAGAATTTGCGAACTCCCTGATTATAGGGCGTCTGGATCAGATAGCGTCCTTTCTCTCGCCTCTACTGCTACTTCTCTTGGCGCCAGCTCTTTACGTCGTAAGAAAAGCGCCGAACTTCTACGGCATGCTTTGCATCTTCAGTATGCTCTCATCGCTCTGGCTGTTCTCCGTGCTTGCGAACCAAGCTCTGGGGTACTATTTCATCCCCGTGTACGCTTTGATATTCGCCTCGATAGCCAACCTTCGCACTTTCTTCATAGGACTCGTCGGGACGGTCCGTAAGTCTCTTCGTTCTCGAGGGCCCCCTTCAGCTCACTCTCCCCCTCGGGTTGCTCTTTTTGTTCGTTCTCGACGCTGAGTTCGCTCGCGTCCATAATCATCTCTACAACTCGGACGTGACCATCAGCGCGTGAGAAGCCTCTTTTCCAACGGATTTGTATTTCATAACCTGTAAATAGGCAAGTCGGAACAATTTTCATCCCTTTCCGAGCAAGATGAAGATGCGAATGCCCGCCGAAAAAAGGTCGTCACCGCGAAGAGCCATCTCCCCAATCATCGCCACGGTCCTTATCATCGCTGTCACGCTTATCGCAGCGGTCGCGATCGGCGGCTTCGTCTTCGGAATCTTCGGGACAGCTTCGCAGTCCGCTCAGATAGCTGTTACCGGAACATCGGTTAACGCGGCGGGGTTCGCAACTGGCGCCACGGCTGGGACTGTCACCTGCGTGACTACAAATCCAACGACACCATACCTCACGCTTGCCAATACTGGAACGGCTAGTGCACAGATCACTGGCGTTACGTTAACGTGGGCAGGCACGAGCAACGCGTTCGCTATGACCGCTGCCTGCTCGGTCGGAGGCGCCGGGTCGTCCACTGCGACCACCTACGCAGAGTTCGTTTCTACCCCGACTGTAACAACTACACCGGTCTCAGGCCAAACCTATTCTGGGACTGTGACGCTCTCCAACGGAGCGGTCGTACTCTACACCGGAACGTGGCAGTAATCGCCCGGATCGGGCGCTCGAAGAGCCCAATTCGCGACGACCTCTGTTCTTTTCTATCTGGGATTCATCGATTCAGAATGCATAAGCTATTTATTGCAAAGAACGCGAAAAAAGCGATAGTTCGAGCCAAAGATGACGATTTCTTCAAAGACGCGGCCCAATAGAAGCCTGGCCGCGTTAAGATTGCTCGACATGGTCGTACGGAGAGACCAGATTGGTTAGCCTGCCTTTTCTGAGCAAGAAGGAGACGACCCCCGGCGCCAAGCCGGGCAAGCCCTCCGTCCGCTTCCCATTCGTCGGCGCCCCGCTCTCACCCTCCTGGAAGGTCGCCGACAAGTATCCGCTCAACGCCCCTTTTGCTTACGCTGTGATCGCGGAGGAGCCGGCGAGCGGCACGAGGAAGTACTTCGTCGACGAAGTGGTCCTCTCGACCAAGGAGGCGTCGATCTACACATATTTGCTCGACACGCTCGAGAGCGAGCTCTCGGTCCCCCGCTCCGAGATCGATCCGAGGGCGTACTTCCTGGAGCAGGCCAAGAGACTGGTGAAGAAATACTCTATCAAGGCCTCTCAACTGTCTTGGCCAAAGATCAACTACTTCGCGGAGAGAGACCTGGTGGGCTTCGGCGTGATCGACGGGGTGATGAGGGACACGCAGATCGAGGACATCACCGTCGACGGCGTCGGCAAGCCGCTCTTCATCTTCCACAGGAGGTACGACAACATCGAGACCAACATGACCTTCCTCCACGACGAGGAGCTCGACAACATCATCGCTAGGCTGGCGCACATGGCTGGGAAGCACGTCTCCACCGCGTTCCCGATCGTGCAAGTGGACCTTGCCGGGCAGGCACCGCCTCGCCGCGACATACAGGCGAGAGATTTCACCCTACGGCGGAACACTCACGATCAGAAAATTCAGAGAGGATCCTCTCACCATCATAGACATGATGAACTTCAACGTCATAGATTACAACTTAGCAGCCTACGTCTGGCTCCTAATGGAGAACCGGGCGACCGCAATAGTGTGCGGCTCGACGGGATCCGGGAAGACGACTCTCCTCAACGCCCTGCTGACACTGACGAGGATGAACTCGAAGATCGTGACGATCGAGGAGGTCCAGGAGATCAACATCGCACACTCCAACTGGTCAGCCCTCGTCTCTCGCGAAAGCTACGGGACGGGTGAAGACAAGAGCGGAGAGGTGGGGCTCTTCCAGCTCGTCAAGGCGACCATGAGAATGAGGCCCGACATCCTTGTGGTGGGAGAGGTTAGAGGAGAGGAGGCCTACGTCCTCTTCCAAGCGATAAGCACAGGTCACGGAGGCCTCTGCACTCTTCACGCAGACGATGTCACCTCGGCGATCCAGAGGCTCACGTCCAAGCCCATGGACGTGCCTCCATCATTCATCCCGTTCCTCGACCTTGTCTTCACAGTGAGGAGGATCGCGATTCCCATCCCAGGCGGTGGCTTCAAGACGATGAGGAGGGTTCTCTCGGTCGACGAGGTTGTCAGCGTCGGAAACTACGTCAGGATGTTCAAGTGGGATCCAGCGACCGACAAGCAGGTCGCATCGCCTTACAAGACGAGCGTCAAGCTCGCAAGGCTGGCAAGGGACACCGGGACTACCCTACCCGACCTGATGATGGAGATCGAACGGAGGAGCATGGTCATGCGGTGGGCCCAACAAAGGGAGATCCGGAACTTTCGAGAGCTCTCCTTGGTCTTCGAGGAGTACAGGGCCCACTCGCGCGAGGTGTTCGATCGCGCAAGGGATGGGCCTTGGGAAGGCCGGCTTGGCCATCCAGGCAGAGATGCGCGAAGGGTTCAAGCTTTGACCCAGGTCGCGATCGAGACCGCAGCCCGCAGGAAGAACGGAGGCACCAAGCTCGGTCTCTTCGACCGGACGGCGGCGATAGCCTACAAGATCTTCGGATCCCAGGGGAAGAAGATAGCGAAGTCCTCCCCGGACATGAGGGAGCAGATACTGAAATCGAGCATGCGAATTACTCCTGAAGCCCTTGTCTCCCTTGCGCTCTTCTCGACCATCCTGTCCTTGATACCGGTCGTAGTCTGCATCATTCTCGGGATGGAACTACACATAATCTACCTCTACTTCGCCTTCCTCGCCCCACCGATCGTCTTCGTGATGATATGGAACGCACCGAAGGCATCACAGAGCTCCCGCTCCCAAGCCCTAGACAACGAGCTCCCCATGTTGATCGGATTCCTAGGCGTCCTTTCAGGCGGGGGAGTCTCACCTGTTTCGACCCTTCGTAGGATTTCCGGCATGTCCAAGATATTTCCCGCGTCCGCGAAGGAAGCGAAGAGGTTGCTGGTCGACATAGAGGTCTTCGGAACCGACCCTATCACTGCGTTCGAGACCGCGGCAAGACATATGCCCAACAAGCCGTTCGCAGAGTTCCTTTACGGATACACCACGGTGCTGAAGGTAGGGGGCGACGTCAAGAACTACGTGAACAACAAGTTGAAAGAGACATTGGAGCTAAGAAGCTCCAAAGTGAGGAGGATCACCGACTCCGTGGGAACGCTCGCCGAGGCGTATCTCACGGTCACCGCCGTCATGGGGATAACTCTGTTCAGCCTCTACCAACTAGAGGGAGTGGTGGCCCACAACAGCAGCGGATTGCAGAGCCTCTACATCTTCTCTTACCTCGTAGTCCCCGCAATATCCGCGCTCTTCATCTTCATCATCGACGGGACGCAGCCGAAACAGCCGTACTTCAACAAGAGTCCGTACTATGTGTTCTTGGCCTGCTGCCCCATCGGGCTGGTCATCTACCTACTGCCCCTGCCCCTTCAACTGAGCCTCCATGTGTCCATTGCTCTCGGCTCGATAATGGTGATTCCCTCGATCGCGGCATTCAGGCAGTCAAGGGAAAGGAACGGACTGGAGAAAGCCCTTCCTGACTTTATCCGTGACGTCGCGGAGGGGAGAAAGATCGGTCTTTCTCCCGAAGGGAGCATCGAGCAGCTCGCGTCCAAGAATTACGGCCGTCTCTCAAAGTCAATCAAGACGATGGGGGCCCAGATATCATCGGGGCCTTCCAATCATCAAAGTCATCAAGACCTTCGCGTCATCTGTCGACAGTTGGATCACCATGGCGATCGGGACGCTGATGGTCGAAGTGGTCGACGTCGGCGGCGGAACAGTCACGAGCTTCTCGCAGATGGCCGACTTCACCCAGAAGGTGAACGAGCTCGAGTCAGACAAGAAATCCGCTTTGAGGTCGTACATCTTCGTCGTGTACATGGCGGGGATCATGCTCACGCTCACGACCTTCATGATGGTCTACTTCCTCTCCACACCGATAAAGCTAGGCGGGACCGCTGCACCCACGCCGGGGCTGACCATCACCCCCGACGCAGTACAGGGACTGCTGACGGCCTCGATCTTCGACGGCTGGGTAATCGGATTCGTCGCCGGGAAGATGGGTGGTGGGACGGTAGCCGACGGCTTCAAACACTCGCTGGCCCTCGTGGTCATCGGGGGTATGATGGTGGCCCTGTCCGGCGTCATCCTCGGCCACGCGATCTAGCCAGACCGCCCTTAGCGATGGATTCCAAATCTGGACTACGACATCTACCATGTCTAAATATCATCATAAGCGCTTGTTTTGCGAAATAGTTGCGAAGTAATTCGGTCAGGTTTGGCATTTGCATCTTTCTGGCCTCTCTGATAGCAATGGGAACGATTCCTATGGGAGATGCAACATCAGCTGCCACGGGACGCGCTCCGCTATCCCTTGCTGTCTCTCCAATACCCTCGAAGCTACCTGCCGACAATAACACCTACCCGGCAATCATCGTTTCTGTCGTCGACGGATCAGGCAGGCCTACTGTGGCGCTGACCGACCTCGACATCTCTCTCACTTCGTCGACCGCAAACGTGGGGAAGGTGACGAATCAGGTCGTGATACCCGCCGACGATGCTTATGCGGTTGCGAACTTTACCACGACGCACACTCCTGGTGTCACAACTATCACG
The DNA here is from genome assembly GCA_963799775.1 of uncultured archaeon. GTDB lineage: Archaea > Thermoproteota > Nitrososphaeria > Nitrososphaerales > Gagatemarchaeaceae > Gagatemarchaeum. The sequence continues at coordinate 573,452 of CAWCYD010000003.1, read as the reverse complement.
GCGACGACTACAGGTCTGCAGACAGCTTCGACCTCGGTCACCACCGTGGTCGCGGTCGGCTATCCGACGCGCCTGGTGGTCAGCGCGGTGCCGAACATCGTTCCAGCGAGCGCAGCCAGCACTGGTTTCGTTGTTCTTCAGCTGGTGGACGATCTAGGACTGCCGGCGAAGGCGATAGATGATGTCCCCATATCGCTTTATTCTTCAAACTCAAACGTCGTGAACGTCACAGCAGCATCCACAGTGATGAAGCAGGGAGAGTATCTGCGGGAACTGAACTACACCAGCGGGTTTGTCCCCGGTTCTGCCTTCATCACAGCCACTGCGCCGGGCTTCGGTTCCGGAGCCGTCGCCATAACGGTGTTGGGTTCTCCTCCTCTGACACTCAAGATGCTGGCACAGCCTAGCTTCATGCCTGCATGCACGAACAACGTCACCTCTTGTAATGGAAGACTTGTAGTGGCACTCACCGACTCGAACGGCAACCCGACCAGGGCAACCAGGGATATCCAGGTGCAGATTCGAAGCTCTGATCTTGCCGTCGTAAATGCAACGGAAACGACGACAATCAAGGAAGGAAACATAACCGCCATCGCTACTTTCACGGTAACTGCGACATCGATAGTGGGTTCGACCCCCGATGAGGCTGAAGTCACCGCGAGTTCTCCAGGATTGCAATCCAGCTTCGCCACAATCACGGTGACCTCACCTACCGTAATCAGCCCCACATACTGCAAGACTGGGCCATCGTCAAGCTGTCAGCTGCAGATTTATGCTGGGCCCAATCCAGTCTTGGCCGATCATCGGTCGTACAGCTCAGTAGTCGTCTCGCTCCAGGCGGTACTCAGCGGGGCTCCCGCCGTCAACGACACTGGACCGACCGAGATCACCCTCACGTCGTCGATCACAGGCGTGGGTAACTTTACCACCATCACTTTCGCTATTCCAAAGGGCCAAAACTGGGCGGCTGTCACCTTCACCTCAACCTATCAAGTCGGGACAACCCAGCTGACTGCTTCTGCCCAGAACATGCTGCCGGCCCAGACTCCCCTTCAGACCTATGGTTCTGTTCCAGCACAAGTTGTCGTTAGCGCAATCTCTGGGAATCTTCCTGCTGACGGAGCGTCACATCCAGCACTGGAACTCTCGTTGGAGGATGCCCTTGGCAATCCGGCGATCGCTGCCTCCGACGTCCCGGTCAGCCTCACGTCGTCTCAAAGTGAGATCATCGGAGTCAGCAATGCCGTTATTCCGGCCGGTCAGACGTTCGCTGTCCTCAACGTCACCACAGGGTTTCTGCAGGGCGGGTCCAATGTCACCGCACTTGTCTCTTCCTTCACGAGCGGCACCACAAGCTCCACCGTGGGTGTCGAGGCTGTAATCCCTGCTCCATCCGCGATATCGGCCGGAGGTGCCTGACTTGAATGTTCTCATCTTCAGCCCCAAAGCCTCCAATCTCTATTCCTCGATTGCCGTCCAGCTCACCGATTCAGCCGGGAATCCGGCGCGAGCAAGAGCTCCGATGAACATGACTCTTACGTCCTCGAACAGCACCGTGATATCGCAAGTGACGAGCGCCTCGGTTGGCCTCGGACAAGACTTTGTGTACGTGCCTCTGCAACCGCGAGTCCCAGGCACCACGACGCTGACTATCTCTGTTCCGGGCCTGGCGATCGCCCTCGTCTCCGTCACGTTCCTCCCCTTCCCAACTCAGGCGACTATTACCGGAGTGCCCCGCCGCGATCTTTACGAACCAATCGGCCGTCATATCAGTGAGCCTCCTAGTGGACGGCCTGCCCAATGCTGGCGCTCAGGTGCTCTGGAAGGCATCCATCGGCAACGTGGTCCTCGCAGCGCCTCCCTCCAACAGCTCAACCAGCACGACCGAGACCAACACGACCTCCACAAGATCCACCACGACGGCTGCCCCGACAGGAACACCGCAGGTGAATGGAACTACAGACGCTCAGGGTTCCTCAACCGCAATATACAAGCCGAACAAGGTCGGCACAGCTATCGTTTCCGTGACAGTCCCATATGGTCTCTCCACCAAGACCCTCAATTTCACGGTGAAGGTCAGCCTTCCTCCACCACCCAAGCACGCTCTGAAGCCAAAGCCCACGCTTACGCAGCAGCTCACCACTTTCCCCATGCTGCTTCTTCCCATCGGCGGCGCTGGCGGCGCGGTGGCAGCCATATTCCTTGTCAGGAGGCGCAGAGGCAAGGGCGGCTCCGGCGAGGAAGACTTCGACACGTCCCTGGAGTAAGCACATACCCGGATGGCGGGTCGTAGCCGATTTCCAGACGGCGAGCTGTTTGTCATGGGGGTTTGGGCTAGAAACGACAAGTAGCTCGTCGACGGCTTCCCCTTCGACAATGACGGCTCAGGCTCCAGGAAGAGAGGCAGAGAAGGCATACTCAGTTGATGTCCAGGCAAAGGCACACTCGAGCACCAGCTGCTCGTTCTGCTGGTTTGTGCTGAACATCTATCCCAGCCTGGCCAAGATGACGCCGAGAGACGAATCGACATACCGTGAGCATCTGCAAAAGGAACACGGGCTCGGCGACGAGATAACTCAGTAGGTCTGCGCCCGCAAACCAGAATCCTAGACATCCGAACCCTCGGCACTAGCCGAGAGAGATCTTGCTCGCGATGGACCTGACCTTGTCCATTATGTCCTTGACTCGCATCTTGCCAGCCACCGTCTCGATCCTCTGAAGTATCACGGCGTCTTCTGTGGCTATCACGAGGAGCTTCGAGCCTTCGCTGAACTTTAACTTATCACGGATCTCCTTGGGGATGACAACCTGCCCCTTGTCGGAGACTTTGGTCATGTCGATGATAGGCTCGTCGGCCATGCGGAATTTGACTTCCACGTCAGGGCCTTAATAAAGGCTAGACGCTCTTAGCGCTGCTCGGTGTGTCCGGCGAGCTCCCTCTTTAGCAGCTCGAACCTCCTCCTGAACTCTGCCGCGGTCCTGTCGCGCTCCTGTTCGGCCGCCATGGTCGCCGCGGTGTAAGACGCGAGCTCGAGGATCTCGTGCTCGGTGCGGAGGTGCTCGATCAGCTCGGTTCGGTCGCGAAAGTCCCTATTGCAGATATTGCAAATTATGTAAGACCCAGGGGCTGTTTCGCTTTCGCCCATTCCGTAGCCGGGCTTGTTGCCCCTCATTCGGGATATTAACCTTTCAACCGAATGCCCGTTGCATTCGCTTTGCTTTGCTTGAGCTGCTTTTTGACTCTACATCGGAGCCGCGGCCGTGTCAAAGACTATCTCCCTTATCAAGTTAAGATAGGCTCCGACGATCTCGATGCCCTTACCGGTCAAGGAGTACTTTTTCCTGTTGCCGACGCTCTTTTCGCCTACGAACCCCTGCTCTCCAAGGGCCGTCAAGTGGTCGCAAAGCAGGATCCAGGAGAGGTTCGCCTTGTACATGATCTGAGTCGGTCCTTCCGCCCCTTCCATGATTGCCCGCAGGATGTCCATCCTGATCTCGAGCTGCGATCTCCTGTTCACCGTCTTTCGAACAGATGTCTGATCCATTTGCGCCACGCCCGCCGATTTTTGCAGGTATGTCATTCTGTTTTCGTCACATAGAAGAGTGTTAGTGTATCCATATATAGTTTATGAAATAGTTCATGCAACCGCTAACATCCTTATCCGATATTACCAAGTCTGATACGCGCTCTTCGCCGCACGCAACCCGCAAGCAGCGTTTTCTTGTAAGAATGGGCGAGCAGAGATACAGATTGTAAGTCCATAACCGATAATATAGATGGAAGGGCAAAAATCGCCAAATCTTGAGGTATTCTAGTCGTAAGAACAGGCGCGTTGCCGTATCAGAGACAATAGGGGCGATGCTAGCTATTGCTATGACGCTGATCGCGGGCGCTGCCGCTTGGAGCTTTGTCAGGTCTCAATCGGCGGTCAGCGAGCTGGCACTGCAGAACGGAGTGGTAGGAACCAACAACTATCTTGCCGAACATTTCAACGTAATCGACCAATATTACAGCGCCGCGACCTCTACGACCTTCTGGGTCTACAACACGGGCGCGCTGACGTATCAGGCGTACTCTGTTCGATTTTTCGGCCCGTCGGGGACCATCAACCTCCTTTACAACTACACCACCAACGCCCAAGGCGTCAAGACGGACTACGTGTACGACCTCTCGAGTAGTCTTGCCACAAAATGCAAGACGGCTGCGTCAGCCTACGAGGTTCCCACCGTCTCGGGGACCGACGTGAAGAGCTCTGACGCGCAGATCTACACGTTGACCATCCCAGGAACGGTCACCAACTGCCCGTCCTTTGGCTACAGCCTCGTCTCGGGGACGACCTACTCGGTAGTCGTCACCGGACTATACGGCAACGTCGTGACCCACTCGGCGACCCGGTGACCCTGAAATGAAGATGGGACCGATAGCACGGCGCAGGAGGAGGGGTATCGCAGGCATCATCGCGACGATCATCATGTTTGCGATCCTGTTCACCGTCGGAACGTCGTACTTCATCTTCGTGAACAACCTGAACGCATCCTACGCGCAGAACCTCGTCGGCGCAACCAACAAGCTGCAAGGAGCCTCTGCCGAGAGCCTCCAGGTCACTACGACTCTGGAACCCAACGGGGACGTAGGGTTCTACGTGAATAACACTTCGGGCGTTGTCATCAACATGACTGCCGTATACGTCCAATCTCAGACGGGCGCTCTCTTGAAGTGCGACGGGGTCGGTCAGCCTGCCTCCGCGTCCTGCGGGAACACGACCCCTACGCTATGGAGCGTCGTCAACGTAGGCAGCGGATCGGCGATATTCGACACCGGGTATCTGTACGTCAGCGGAGTGGACGAAGTGATAGTGCTCACGGCTCGGGGGAACACGTTCTCCCAGACCTACCCGGCCACGGTCGCGAACAACGTGAACAACGCAGCATCGAGCGAGTCCGTTGTGGTCAACCTCAACCAGTTCAGGTGGCACGCCCTGAACGCGGAGCCGACGTCGATAGTGCAGAAAGGCTACACCGCGAACTGCAACTCGAACCAATGCTCACTCTCGTACGGCTCGGCGGTGACCGTGGCGGACACGTTGCTCTACGCACTAGGTTGGTATGGGCAGAGTCCCCCATCCACCCCGACCGACACCCTCGGTTCTACCTTCACCCTGGGCGCCTCGAACTCCGTCATACACACCTACAGCCCGGGGCTCGTACAGGAGAGATACACTTCGAACTGCAACGCGGCGGCGTGCGGGCTGGCCTATTCTTCGGCGGTATCATCGGGCGACACCCTGGTCTTCGGGTTGGGATGGGCCAACGAGGCTGCCCCTTCTGCGCCCACTGACACCTTCAACGATGCGTTCACGCTGGGAGCGTCGCAGTCTGTGACCTACAACCCACCGTCTCCGTCGGTCGTCCAGCATAGGTACCTTGCGAACTGCAACGCCGCGACGTGCGCCTTGGCGTACTCTTCGGCTGTCACCTACGGCAATACTCTCGTCTACGGGCTCGGCTGGCCAACCACGACGCCATACAACTACGTGCCCGTGACCATAACGAACTGCCAGTTGCTGTCGTCGTCGCTATCCATCGACGGGAGCGCCACAGGTTCCTTCTCGAGCACGAACACGGGTGCCGTCACGCTGACCACGGGCAAGACGAACGACATCATAGTGGTCGCGGTGAACAACGAGAACACCGCGAACGGCGTGCTAAGGACCGTGAGCGGGGTGACGTCGACAGGCCTCACCTTCCACAACAGATCGGCAGTCACGCAGAACTCTGCGCCCTATGAAGACACCGAGGTCTGGTGGGCGCTGGCATCATCGACCCTGTCATCCGCCTCGATAACCGTGACCTTGACGGGCTCCATCGACGACGCATCTATAGTGGCCTTTGGAGTGAACGGTGCAAACACGAGCACCCCTTGGGACACCAACGGCGCGATACCCGCTTACAACAGCAACACCGCATCTCAAGCCCCGTCGGTGAGCGGCATCTCCACGAGCAACGCGGCAGACATCCTGTTCGGAGTGAACGGGGACTCCGTTCCGGGCGCAGGTGCCCCTTCCACCGAGACCGCGGGCTCCGGATACACCCTGATACAGACACAGGTGAACTCGGGAGGCACTGGTGCCGACGAGGTGGCGGCCGAGTATCAGCTGGTAAGCTCGACCCAAGCGGGAGTCTCTGCGTCGTTCGGAGTCGCCAACACCAACTGGACGATGATTGGGGACGCGATCCAGGCCGCCTCCTCCAGTTGCGCAACTCCGGGTCATTTCCTTGACGGTTCGGCGACTGGTTCGTTCTCCACTGCCACTTCGGGCCATGTCACCCTCTCGACTGCGGACTCGAACGACATCATCTTAGTCTATGTAGCCAACGAGGACACCACGCACGCTTCGGTCAGGTCGGTGAGCAGCGTAACTGCGACCGGGCTGTCCTTCGCACACAGGTCGACGAGCTCTATCAGTTCCTCCCCGTACTCCGATGGGGAAGTTTGGTGGGCATACTCTCCTTTGGCGCTCTCCTCAGTGCAGATCACGGTCACGCTTTCAGGGTCCACGGACGACTGCTCGATAGTGGCGCTCGGCGTAAACGGCGCGAACATAGTGACCCCGTGGGACGCGAACGTAGCGCTGCCGAAGAGCGCGACGGCCACAACGGCGGGAACACCTTCCGTGACTGGCATCTCCACGAGCAATGCGAACGATATGATCCTTGGGTTTGCAGGGCTCACGACGACCTCTGACTCAAGCTTTCCGACGGAGACAGGGGGTGCCGGATACAGCCTGATTCAAGTCCAGAAGAATACAGGCGGCAGCGGGGGTTCAGAGGCCGCGGTCCAATACAAGACGGTTACAACCACCCAAACGACCGTCACCGAGTCGTTCGGAACTGCCACCGACTCGTCCGACAACTGGATGATGACCGCGGACGCCATCCAGGCGGCGCCAGCGACGGCCACCCCGACCACGTTCCAGGAACTCGTGTCTTGGAACCCCTCTTCATATTCGACATACGAGGCGACGAACTTGGGGAACGTCCGCTTCTGTGCAGACGACGCCTGCAACACTCCCCTCTACGCGTGGCTCGAGTCGTGCTCGAGCACCTGCAGCACCAGCGGCTCCAGCTCCACCTCCGCGAACGCATGGGTGAAGCTCACATCCTCGATTGCGGGCAACGGAGGGACTTTGACGGTCTATCTTGTCTTCGAATCCACGAACGTGAACTTCGACGACAACTACTGGGGAGAGGCTCCCAACCTGACCTCGACGTACGGCCAGTACGACAACGGAGCAAACGTCTTCAACTCGTACTTCAACGGCAACACCGCCACCGGTAGCTTCTCTCTCGTCGCAGGCCAGTCTTACGCACTGGCGCAGGCCACAGGCGTGACCTACGGCGCAGGCACCATCTCCGCGATCAAGCTGACGGGCTACGGCACCAGTGAAACGCCTCTCGTCTTCAGCACTCAGATGACGACGACGGGGACAGTGGTCGAGAGCAACTTCGAGAACTCCAAGACGGGAACGGACTCGGGCACCGCCGGTCTGGTTGACAATTCCGCAGCAGGAAGCGTCCAGAACGCGATAGGGACCAACAACGGCTACAACAGCGCGTACTTCAACCAAGACTACGTGACAGGCGGGGCGGCAACCACAGACGTCAACCCTCAGGGAAGCGCTTCCACCGCATGGCAGTTCGGTTCAGTGTCTTACCCTGGGACCACCTCGACGTGGTACAGCGGGTACGTTGCTCCCCAGCTATACTCGACGACAAACGGCTACAGCGGCGTCGTGAACGTGAACCCCATTTCTGCCGCGGGGCACCTCTATCTTGGCTTTCTGTTCAGCACGGCCTCAGGCTCCACTGCAAGCATGGAGTACAATTGGGGGCGAGCGCGGGCCTACCCGCCGAATGGAGTTATGCCGTCCACCTCATTGGGGACTTTGGTGCAGGGCACGGCGTCTCCCACCTCTGTGACGGACACTCTCGGGGACACGTTCGTGGTGGGCACCTCCCTCTCCGTGCTCAGCGGGGGAACGACGTACGAATCATACATCTGGTACGCGACGGCATCGAGCTCCGCAGCCGACACAGTGACTGCGACTTTCGCCTCGGCCGTCGCCGGCTCGATCTCGATCTATGAGATAGCCGGGTACTCGACCTCGGGCATACTCTCGTCGACAGGCAGTTCATCCGCTGGATCAACAGCCTCTAGCGTAAGCTCCATAACGCCGAACTCGAACTCGTTCGTGGTAGGCAACGTGGAGACAGGCTCGGCTTCGACAGAGTACACAGCTGGCGGCGGCTACGCGACGGTGGCGACAGGTGCCGGAGGATGCGATGCGAGCCACGCCTCCCAGGGCTGCAACGAATACGCCACGGGCCTCGGGTCCGCTACGACAGTGCCGTTCACGATTAGCGCCTCAACTCCATGGGTCGAGGTAGCCATGTCATTCACGCCGGCCACAGCTGTGACGTACTATTCTTACATGTGGTACGCCACGGCGGGGAGCACCGGATCGGACACCATCTCGGCGAGCTTCGGGCAGTCTGTGGCGGGGTCGGTCTCAATCTATGAGCTTAGCAGCGTGACGGCTACAGGGCTCCTGAGCGAGACCGGAAGCTCGTTTTCGAACTCTGGTTCGACCTCGGTCACCTCGATGACCCCGAGCGCAAGCTCGGTGGTCATAGGTAACACAGAGAGTGCGTCTACCGGCTACACGGTCGGGTCAGGCTACACCTTGTCCGGAACGTGCAGTTCCCCATCGGTGACTGGGTGCGGAGAATACCAGCTCGGAGTCGGTTCCGCGACCACGGTCCCGATGACGATCAGCCCCATTTCTCCCTGGGTCGAGGTCGCGCTGGCGTTCGCCCCCAAGACCCAGACCTATTACTCCTACATCTGGTACGCTACGGCGGCGGGTTCAGGCACCGACTCGATAAAGGCGACGTTCGGCTCGACGGTGGTAGGCACCGTCTCCATCTACGAGCTCGCCGGATACACAACTACAGGAATGGAAAGTTCGACTGGGAGCTCAGCGACAGGGTCGACATCAGCGTCCGTCGGTTCGATCACGCCGCCCGGCAGCGGCCCGATCATGATAGGCAGCGTGGAAACGTTTTCCTCGTCAACCACGTACACCGTCGGGACCGGCTATACCAGCGTGAAGACCGGATCCGGTGGGTGTGACGGGAGCGACGCCTCGAACGGGTGCACTGAGTCGCTGACTACTGCGACAGGTGCTCAGACAGCATCCTTTACCCTTAGCACTTCAGAGACCTGGGTGGAGTCCGCCATCGCCTTGAGCGCGCTGGTCAATCCCCAGAACGGGCAGCAGGTGGGAGGATACCCGGCGCTGGCGGTGCCCGAGAACATAAAGCTGGAGTGGAGCGAGTCTTTCACCAACCTCGACCCGGAGCACCGCACAATAACCGTCTTCCCGACATCGGTGCTGACCGTGGGGACGGACGAGGACGAGTTCTTCGAGAACACGGTCTTCTTCATAATACAGGGTGTGAACATCGACGGTACGGGGCTCGTCGCCTACAACTCCAGCCAGGACTTTGTGACGCTGCCGTACGACACCCCGGTGACGATGTACTTCGGCTCGATGACGCCGCTAGCGACCACGACTGACCTCCTGGACGAGATAGCGGGGTTCCAGGCCACGTTCGAGCTGAGCGGGATCTACAGCGACCACACCCTGTTCGGCGCGACCATCCCCTATCCTACAGGATACGTCACAAACGCGAACGCGGCCACATCCCCGCAGGCAGGGGCCACGAGCGCGACCATCTCCGTCACCTGCACTAGCCCGTGCGGGTTCAACGCGAACGCAAAGGCCACGATAGGATGGATGAACTCGGTGGGCGTGATAACGACGCTCAAGACGTTCACGATGACCAGTTCTGGCAACATACCTGCAGGGACGACGTTCCAGGTGCCCACCGCTGCCGCTGGTTACTATACCATAATCGTGACCGACTACGTGAACTCGGCGTTCATGACCTTCCAGCACACGTAGGCCATGCCTTCCATCGCTCATGGCCCGTTCCTGGGACGCTGCCGCTTCGGCAAAGGTCGCTCGCAAGGCCAGAAACATGAACTCCGAATCCATATTCAGTCTCCTCAGGGAATCCAGAACTTCGGCTTACAGCCGCTCCTCCTTCGCCTAGAATCGAAAAGTAGAGCAGCTCCCTTCATGCAGGATGTCGAAACATGACACACGGACAAAACGCGGCTGACAACGGCGCTAAGACGTACGCGGTGAACATCCACGCAAAGGCCCAGTCGAGCACGAGCTGCTCGTTCTGCTGGTTCGTGGTGACCCTCTACCCTGCTCTAAAAGGGATGCCTGACAGGGACCACGTGACGTTCAAGACGCACCTCGAGAAGAGCCACGGCCTCGTCAGCGAGATCCCGCAGTAGATCAGTGGCGCGAACCCTTGGTCCTGGTAACCTAGTTCGTTGTCATCGTTAAATAAGACCCGGCTGGCGCGAGAACTTCCTTCTTGAAGTGCGACTACTGTGGGAAGGAAGATGACCTTCCCTTCACATGCAGCTACTGCGGCGGGACGTTCTGCGCCGAGCACAGGCTGCCCGAGTCGCACGCGTGCACAGGTGACCCTCACTAGAAGGAGGGCGATGAGCCCAGGAATGACCGGTTCGTGGGATGGGTCCGTGTTCTCAGGGCACTCTACCCAGAGGGCCAATCCGTACTTATTCTCCCAGAAGGAAGTCAGGGACATATTGATCGCCTGGGCCGCCCTGGCTCTAGCATTCACGATCGCCTACAGCGGCGGCGTACTTGCGGGAAGCTCGGTGATTGGCCATAACCTTCCGACCCTCTTCGTGATCTCGTTCGTGGCGGTGGGGAGCGGCTTTGTCCTCCACGAGCTCATGCACAAGTTCACCGCGGAGCGCTACGGGTACTGGGCGGAGTTTCGGATGTGGGTGATGGGCATAGTGTTGGCTCTGGTCACCTCTACCTTGGGCTTCATCTTTGCAGCGCCGGGAGCGACCTACATCCAAGGCAACAACGTCACGCCGAGGCAGAACGGGATTATCTCTCTGGCAGGACCGGCGACGAACATAGTGATCGCCGCCCTCTTCCTTGTTGTGGCATCCGTGGGGACCGGCATCGTCTATGATATTGGGGCCATCGGGTTCCCCGTCAACATCTTCTTGGCGCTCTTCAACTTGCTTCCGATTATGCCTCTGGACGGCGCCAAGGTATGGAGATGGAACAAGCTTTACTGGGCGGGTGTGTTCGCGCCGCTAGCGCTTCTCTTCCTTGTCATCGCAGGAATCATCGCATGAGATGGATGTAGGTCTTACGGGTAAGAGCAGTAAGAATTGACTGTGCCCCCGCTAAGGGGTGCTCTGGAGTGTGATGCTGACGATATAGGCGGACGATGCCGTCAGCGGCTGGTCGTATTCTGAAGAGCTCTGACTTGTGTTTATCGGCACTTGCGCCAAGGCGTTCACGACGTTCATCCCACTGATGACCTGGCCGAAGACAGCGTAGCTGCCATCGAGGGACTGGGCGTTGTCCGCCAGATTGATGTAGAATTGGGAGCTTCCTCCAGATTTGGCGGCGGTGCTGGCCATTGCCACGCTCCCGACGACATTGCTAAGAGGGTTGGATGGAGGTCCCTTCGAATGGCACGTTCGTCCCGGACGTCCCGGTCCCCCACGTGGACCTGTCTCCCTGTCCGTTCCTGGTGTTGGGATCTCCTGCCTGGATCACGAACCCTGGGTCGATCCTGTGCCAGACGATGTCGTTGTAGAATCCCTGGTTCGCGAGGTTCACGAAGTTTGCGACGGTCTGTGGCGCATACTGAGGATAGAGCTCGACCTCGATGAGACCAAGGTTGGTGCAAATGAGGGCGTATTTTGTGCTGCTGCCGCTCGTCGTCGCGCTCGTGCTGGAGGGTGAACACGGAGGGTTCGTGAAGCCCGTCGTCGATGTGGTGGACGCGGAACTCGAAGAGTTGGACGAGGTCGATCCTGAGGCGCTTGATGATGAGCTAGGGCTGGTCGTCGTGGTCGAAGTTGCTGCATGGCTTTCGTATAGGTATACCCCTGAGCCACCTGCTACTAGGAGCACGATGACGACCGCGATCATTGCGTATTGCCGCGCTCGGGGCGGATTCCGGAGCTTCCCTCTGACAGGGGCCTTAGACATCTCTGCTCGATAACACGCTCGTTGTTCGAGAGGGCTGAATTGACCCTCTCAAATACAAATCGGTCTGGCAGGAGTCCCGCACAAGGCCACTCCTCGGGATAACTCTTCGAAGGAGATGGGACGCAACGACATCGCGCCAAAGAGAGACGGGCGCAATAACTCTCGAAGCGGGGGCATGGTAGAGGACGTTACCATATGGAAGCCTTATCTACCATGGGCACTAGACGAACTCCATGAGCTTGCACGAGTACATCCCTGAGATCTTCAATGGCGAGGCGGACGCGCGTGTACTTAGGGCCCTCTCGACTTACAGGGGAAAAATCTTCACAATCAGGGAGCTGGGGCGAACCGCGGGCGTCTCGCATCCTGAGGTTTCAATGATAGTAAGAAAGCTTGAGAAGAAATCCATCGTGACAATCCAACCGGTCGGCAGAGCGCTTCAAGTCGCACTAAACAAGGATAGCTACGTCACCAGGTCGATCCTCGAACCGATGTTCGCAGCGGAAAGAGCGACCGTTGAGAGAATCGTCTCCCTCATAGCCCGCTTCTTCAAAGACAAGAGGATAATCTCCGTGGCAATCTTCGGCAGCTTCGCAAGAGGAAGCGAGCGTCCCGAGAGCGATATCGACCTCTTGATCATCACGCCAGATAGAGAACTCGCCTTAAGCTGCGCCTCAAGAGCCTGGGATGCAGTCAAGGGCCAATTTGGACCAGCCATTTCCCCGATTGTCATGACCAGGGCCGAATTCCTTCGGTTCCCATCGAGCGATCTTGCCAAGTCGATTCTAGAGGAATACATTCACGTATGTGGAACTGACCTGAAAGAGTTGTCAGCAAACGAGTAGACCTGTCCCTGCGAAACTTGCGCATAACTTCCTCAAGAAGGCGGAAGAGCTGTTAGCCGTAGCAGAATTTGCTCGAGACAGTTCTAGGAATAACGCCGCCGTGACAGATTCGATTCATAGCGCCATCAATTCGTTGGATGCGATTTCCGTCTTTAATCGTGGCAAGCGCCATGCAGGAAGGCATGAGGACGCGTTGTCCTCAGTAAAAGGTTCGATCAGTCCTTTGGAATTCAGCGAAATATCCAAGCAGTTCATCGGCCTGATCGAGCTGAAGAACAGGTCGGAGTACCAGCCGGACCTGATGAGCGATGGAGACGCGGTCGACGCTGTGAAAAGGGCTTCGAGGATTCTCTCCAAAGCGAAGTCGATGCTAGGAGGGCAAAGTTGAATGAGGACGCGTCCACCGAGAAATGGATAAATATCGACGTCGATATCGTCCTTGATATAGGCAAAACTGCACCCTAGAGGCCCGGGTGAACTATCGCGAAATCTCGTAAGGTCTGAGGCCATGTGCGATTCGCAAGTGCGCCGCAATTTTGATCATGTCTTCCTTCGTCAGCTCGTCGTACCCGATTTGAATCACAAGCATGCAGAAGGCGCAGACGTGACCCGGGCTCTCCAGCCTAGGCATTCAAGCGCATGAAAGGAAGGGTTTCGTTCATAAACCTACCGAACCGACAGAATTCTTGAAGCAATTATCGCAAGGCAAAGGCCTCGTTTTCGAAATCTTCGTCGATTTCGGTCTGATTTCTAGGCGTGCCTACGACCGGTGTCGCGCATGGACCATCTATTTAGCGCGTATGAATCCTCCATACAGTCCTCATGTTCACGGGGCTTTTATGTGCCAGAACATTGTTAGCGAGGCATGGAACTGTCCACGGAAAGCACAGACTTCTTGGAAGCAGAACGCATCGAAGCAGCGATGCGTGCAGCCCGTCCAAACGTAGCGGTCGTTGGTCTCGGAGGCGCTGGAAGCAACATCGTCTCTTGGATCAAGCAACGCGGCGTCGCGGGAGGCAAGCTCATCGCTGCCAACACAGATGCAGCACACCTCGGAATCACCAAAGCGGACAGACGACTCCTAATCGGTGAGAAGCTCACCCACGGCACAGGCTGCGGCGGCTACCCAGAGCGCGGCGAGAGGGCCGCCATGGAGAGCATGTCCGAGCTGAAGAAGGAGGTAAACGGGTCGAACATCACCTTCCTTTGCGCAGGTCTTGGCGGAGGGACGGGCACCGGCGCCATCATGGCTCTTTCAAGAGAGCTGAGGGGCAACGGCGGCTTGACCATCGGAGTGGTAACGCTCCCGTTCTCGATCGAGAGCTATCGATACGAGAACGCGAAGAAGGCCCTGCTGAGGCTCAGGGAGTACTGCGACACCGTTGTCGCGATCGACAACACCAAGCTTTCGAAAGTAGCGGGAGACCTCCCGTTGCAGCAGGCGCTTGGCGTCGCGAATGAGCTGGTCGGCCAGTTCATCAAGGGGATCACCGAGACAATCACAACAGCGAGTCTCATCAACATCGACTACGCGGACCTGAGGGCGATCATGGAAAGGAGAGGGCTAGCGGCGATAGGCGTAGGCCAGGCGACCGGACCCGATAGGGTTGAAGTCGCTGTCAGGCAGGCCATCGACGGGCAGCTCCTCGACATCAAGGACGTAACAAGGTCGAAGGGCGTACTTGTACACGTTTCCGGCGGAGACGACGTAAGCCTCGAGGAGGTCACGAAGGCTGGAGAGCTTGTGACAAAGTCACTTCCCCCCAGCACAAGGATCGTCTGGGGAGCACGCGTCGAGCCGAACATGCGCGGTGCCGCGAGGGTCATGGTGGTCCTCACAGGCGTCGAGAGCACGTTCTTGTCCCAGCAGGCGCAGTCGCGCTTCCAGATGGGGCCCATCAGAGTAGGCTCAAGAAACTAGGCCACGCGCCTGGTTTCTACTCTTCCTTTTTTCGCACTCCCAAACAAGGCTCCTTCTCGATGGTTTCTACTCTACCTCGTCCTACGCTCGCATCCGCCAGCCCTGGCAGAGCAGAATGCTGCTCTGTGCGGGAAACCACGTTCACAACTTATTAATACTGTAAGGCGACGTGACGCCGTGTGCCGAGGTCTTTGAGGCGAGGAGCAGCTGGCTAGTTGCCTACCAAAGAATTCTCGATTAAGGCTACCCAAGGGATAAGCGTGATAGATGTTGGACTCAGAGCCAGATTGTATTCGATCGGGTACGTATATCATGTCAAGGTTGCCCCGGTAAACGTTTCGAAGGCCCTGGTGAGAATCGTCGTGTCTGGCGACGAAGATGCCATAGCCAGTTTTCACTCTGACGTTCTCACCATGTGCAAGGACGAGTTCAAAATACCCAAGTCTTCCATTGAATCCCCGCAAGATTACAAGGGCCTTGAACCTGATTGGCAGTCGTATTCTTCCATGTTCAGCGCCGAACAGACCGCCAAGGGCGTGGTCTACCTGCAAAAGACATATTCCAAGCTGGAGGATATCGAAGCCAAGTTTGGAGTCATAGGGGTGACTCTCACGAATGTTTCCACGAAGTTGGATTCGCTTGTGACGAACCTCGCGCCGATGAAAGAAATAAACGACAATCTCGTTGTGATGAACGGGACGTTGAAGAAACTGATTGAGAAGATCTCAGATTCCAGGCCGTAGTAGTCCTATCTAGAACGTGGATTTGAGATTCAGAGACGTTATTAATCCGCCAGGCAATCATAGAAACCGACCTAAGACGAACGCGATAGGGAACCACGAGGTCTTCGAGAACCTGGTTGCTTCTGTTGTGGACGTCCTTAGCGTGATGATAGCCTACACGATAGGTATCACGCAGTCCAGCCTGCTCCTTGGATTTGCTTACGCGATCTTCGACGCGATAATCGTTGTCTGGCTGCGAAAACCCATCTCCAAAGCTTGCAGGGCCGCTCTTCTCATCGTCTGGCGACCCTCCCTTCCCAGAGATGTCTATGTCGCCGATTCGCCGTAAGACCCCGGCGAGGGGCGATCGTCAACCTCGCTCTATCTCCTCTTCGTTTCGAACGATCCGCACTATGCTGTAAGACCAGATCAAACCGCGCCTCTTGTAGCTCTTCATGTCGAGAAGACCTTCGTGAGAGAAGACAATCCTGCCAAGTGCAACATCTGGCAAGTTGACGCCCTCCCTCCTGACGGCGTTGGCAAACGCCTCGTTCGCTCTCACATCAACGTGGTAGACATACTCCTCGACCAACCTACACTCGACGCAGGGTGCCTGACGAGGGTTTTCTTAAGCGCGCATGGAAGAATGTTCTGAAACAACCCTCACGGACGCGAAAGGGCCCTAGAGACCGGTTCTGGCGCAAGTCAGCTAGGCAACGGTCGGCCCTGGTCATTTCAAACGGTATCGACGTCGATATCGCGCTCGATAGAGTTCGAGGTGGCGTTTAAATATATAAAAGAATATTTACAGCGCATGGGAGTCATCACTCTCAAGATAGATGATAAGATAGAGCAGCGGTTGCGTCGAAAAGCAGGTGAGACGCACGGAGCTGCAAAAGGCGCAATCTCGAAAAGCGTCGAAGAGGCCCTCACCTTGTGGCTTTCCGCTCCCCGCGCCGAAAGGTTGGCGTCTAGGAAGTTCATTGCGATGATTGATGGAAAGAAGGTAGCGGAGGCAAACAACCTCAGCCTCTTGGCAAGAACCCTCAGGGAGAGCGGAATCGATCCAAGGAGCGTCGAAATCCGGACGATCCCCACCGAGCCCGATCTCGTTAGATTGGGGCTTCGCACGCGTTGAGGGAACGGAAGATTCTCGATGTGGCCCTTCCTTGAGAGAAGCCCGGCAATCCCTCTGAGCATCAAGAACACTCTGGCGGGCGGAGGAAAAACGGAAACTGCGAGCGTGATGGCTGTCGTCGACACGGGCTACGGCGGCTTCATTATGCTTCCCGAGGAGCTCTTCAAGCGCCTGGGGTTCATGGACTTGAGAACCGAGACGACCTATGCCCGCTTGGCCGACGGGTCCGTGATTCGGATGCTTTCTTCGTATGGGACGATTGAGATATCCGACGTCGAGGTCGAACTCGATGGGAGAGTTCAGACTTGTGAAGGTGCTGAGGAGATTCTGCTTGGGATGGACGGTATTCGAAGCCTTGCCTTGACGATTGATTCGTGCTCGCGGGAATCCTTCGCCAGGCCATGCAGACCTCGCGGGTTGGATAAGGTCTGACGCTTCCTCATCGACGTCGATATCGAGGTCGATATCCGCTGCCGCGACGAACCTTGACTCTTAAATATCATTGAATATATGAATCCAATGGAAATCATGAAGATGACAACGATAACGATTTCAGAGAAGACTCGGCAGGACTTACTGAGGGTCGCTGCCCAGCTGCAATCGAAGAGAGGGGAAAAAGTCGGTTACGAGGAGGCGATCGAGTATCTGGTCCAAAAATCTCAAAAGGACTACGCGCTGTTCAGGAGGGCCATCGCTCCGAAGGGTGCCTCTTCTGAGGAGCTGCAGAGGACGTTACGTGAAGGACGGAAAGAAGACAGGAGGCACGAGGAATTCCTTGAGCGAAGATAACCCTCTTGAGGGAGACCTTACACTCGATTCGAGCGTCCTCGTGGAGATGCTGGATGGATCTGAAACCGGAAACGGAGTCTCCACCCGGTTAGAAGGCGGCGTGATTTCGGCTCATACCAGCTACGTTAACTTGGCGGAAGCGGGCTATGTCCTATGCAGGAAGATTGGCAATGAAAAGGCGGAGTCTGCCGTCAAGGACCTAGTTGCCTCATCGGTGTTGGCGGTAGAACAAGACTCAGACCTACATGTGGTTGTGTCGAGAATCAAGTGCCACAGCGCTATCTCTCTGGGAGACTGCTACACTCTTGCCGTCTCCGAAATCACGAGCACGAGGCCGGTGTTCGTCGCGAGGGAAAAAGACCTCAGCCTCGAGATGTCGAGGAACCCGTTCAGGTTCGAGCCGATATTCCTAAGGTGACATCACCGCTCACGAGAGGCAGAGTTAGGCCTCGGACAGCATGGTATCGGACCCATAGAAGTCCGATCCGTGAGCCTCGGACCAAGCACGGGGCATTCCCTTGGGCGCACATCCGAGATGCAGCGGCGACACACGGGGTCGCCCCAATCGTTGTTCTCCTGCAGGGTCACAGACTCCACACCGATATGCCTCCGTCCAGCCATCACCATCCTTTGCTCCTAGGGGTAGGTTAGTGACCCTAGAGCATACACTAAACATTTTGCGGCTCACGCAAGCGTCTGGACCCCAGAGGGGAACTTCTTGCAGAGGGCCTCTCGCAAATGTCAGGTGGGTTTGGGGCCAGTCTGGACCGGCCACGCCTAACTCTGACCTAGCTCGTCACGTGCAATGGCTGGATTCCGGGCACTACCGATTCGCGGATGCGGAGGACCGCCTCCCTAGTCTCGGGAATCTTCCTCGCGTGAGCCAATGTCGGGAAGATCTTGGCATCGCTGGGTATAGTCGACGCGGCCGCCACGCCCGTCCTCATTGGAATCTTCCCCCCGAACGACTCCACCTTTGACTGCCAGTCCTCTGAGATGCCGTAGTCGAACGCCCTCTCGGCCCAGTTTCGGTTACTCCCCGTGCTTGAGTATCCCGATTGTGGGTGCGAAGGTCACCATGTATGGGACGTCTTTCGGCATCTTGTGCTTCACAGCCCTGGCCTGCATCTCGACGTAGTAGGCGACGCACGAAAGGGTCGCCGGGAAGCCGACCTCGTTGTTCCCCAATGCGATGTTGAGGGCCATCTCAGGCATGCAGTCGTACGTCGTGGGCCGCGAGAGGAACATCGACTTTACGAACTCGGTCCATTTGGACTCTCCCATGACCTCACGCAAGACGGTGAGGTAGGTCAGCCCCATCTGGCCCTCCTTGTTCTCGGTGATCTCATGGACTGCAAGTCTGTTCTTCCACCTTCCCCCCACCAGGTCCCAGAGCCCTGAGGGCTCGTCAGCCTCCTTGACCCGGTCGCTGTTGTAGCACATTCCCACCGGAGAGAGAGCCATCCCGCACCATCCCGCCTTGGCATCGTAGTACTCGGGCTTGTACTGGGCGAATTCGGGGCTCTCATATGCCCGGAGGTATCCGTTCAGGAGGAGGTTCATGACCATCCAGTGAGGCCCGATGATGATGTCCGCAGAGCGGCCTTCGTCTTTGACCTCACGGACGATCCTTTCGTAGACCATCTTGGGGTGGTCCCTGAACGTGATGAGGTGGAGGTGGTCATCGGGGTATCGCGACCTCAGTGAGACGTCGAATGTGTCAAGCATGAAGGAGAAGGATGTGTAGACTCTGATCTTCGCCATGGACCATCCCTCCTAGTACTCCGGCCTCATGGACCGCATCTGCGAAACAATCTCCTTCTCAGCGCGCGACACCTTCCCCAGCATAAGCAGCATCATTGGCATGGAACCCCTGAACTTGACCTTCCCTTTCACGACGTCTCCTCGCAGCTCAACGCCGTCTCTCACCACGGCGACCCATTCCGAGTAGGGGGCGCTGAACCGGAAATCGGCACGCTCCCCCTGCACGGCCGGTCTCACCGAAATCACGCCGTCGGCGATGCGAATCAGGTACGAGCCTCCTGAATCCGTTGACTCGGCCAGGATAGTCGTCCGTATCCCCTTGAAGATTGGAGAGAAGACCGGGTTGCTGTTCAAGGACCGCGAAGCGAGCTCGAAAAACTCCGGAGACCAGAACTTCAACTGGCCAGCCTCTTCCTTTCTTTGCTCTGAGAGGCTCAGTAATGCAGGTCCGTCACTTGTCGACATGCGTTGTTCTTCGATTGTCGAAGATATACAGCTTCTGTGAGCATGAATCTAACTAGTGCAATTCGTCAAGGGACGAAGATTCTCGGATATCTTGCGGTTCAACTGAGGACATTTTGAGCACACGCTCAACGCATTTCACCCGGGCAAGAGAATAGACCCTGCAGGGGAACTACTGGGGTAGATGTCTTCCCCGAAGTCGATCAAGTTGTACTGGAACGACAAGACAGTTTCCAACGGGGACATACTCACGCTGTTGTTCGGCGACCGTGAGGACACGATCTTGGCCGCGAAGATCCTGGTCGAGAGGATGAGAGGGGACCAACATCTGGCGATGACCAAGAGGCAATTGAGGTTCTTTGCCAAAGACCTCGGGGAGGGAAAGCTCGGAGTGAAATATAGCTATCACAACTTCTACGTCAAGTTGCTCAGGAAGCTGCTCGATCTCGGCTTCATCGAGAAAGACGTGCTCATATGGGACGAAAAGCGCAAGAAGACCGAGGCAGTCTACCAGCTCAAGCTCCAGCCCATCCCGGAGAGGGGGCCCCAAGGCGGTTTTGTGAAGCAGGCCTGGCAGCTTGCCAAGGGCTGGAACGACCTCGTCAAGGTCCAAAGCAACTAATCATCCGCTCCCAGTGAGTTATCGAAGTCGATATCGAGGTCGATTTATATTGCAAGGGGGAAACGCTGGGCTTGCTCCTTCCATAGGCGTCTTTTAGACAAACTGCACGCGGGCCTCCGACGCACTCGCGTGAGCTGCAACCGTTTTCTTGGAACCCGCGGCTAGGACTCTAGTAGCCCGTGACCGCGAACCAATTGCCTGCTAGGCCCGTGGTCGTGCTGTAAGACCTAACCAGAACTATGGCCCCATAACATGGAGAGCTGGGGAGGGTTACTACTTGGTTTATCTGCGCGTTACCGTTCGGGTCCAGCTGCACGAAGCCAGTTGTGGTGTAGCTCCAGGTCGTCGCTGTGACTTGGCATGCTAGCGTTGCTACGACATTCGCCCCGCCCGACAAGCCAGTATTCGCACCGCTGGCGTGCACAAGCCCCTGGATGTTGACCTGCAGTTGGCCGTTTCCGTTGAGCTGGACCTGCGCCTGCTGGTTCACAACCCATGGCGCGCCAGCCGGGTTAATTCCTGCCACTGCGGGTGATGGGTTGCCTCCACACTGCGGAGGTTGAGTATAGCCGGCGGCGGGTGTGCACTCATTGCCGATCATGTCTTGAAACTGAAAGAGTTGACCAGACGGTGTAGGAACCTGTGATGCGGATCCAGTCGCGTAACTTATGGCAAACGGGACCGCCAATAACGCAGAGAGTGTGACGAGAACACCGACGGTGACTTTGTTCACCAAAACAAATAGATACGTGGTCGCTTTCTGTATATAACTGTAGCGAGGGCGCGCACCTTGATCATCGGAGCGAGGCCAATTTATCCTTAGGACGTCATTGTGAGTTCTCAAAAGAAACGACTCGTCTTGGGCTCATGTAGACCAGACGTTAAGATGTTCAATCTTTCTTACCGTATGGCAATACCTCGATATTTCGCCCCGGAAGGCTAATCTCGACGTATTCCTTTGCGCGATCGTAGCATGAACGTGGCACAAGCAAGAATACCGCATGCGACGAAGTTCGCGAGAGCGCGTCCAGACGCGCACGAGCTCCTTCCGCAGCGTAGGTATCGCACTTCTCCGCGACCCCGTATGCGGGCTGCCCGATGATTGAAGTCATACCTTCAATGTCAGGAACGAAACCATTGACATTCCGGGGTTGCTCCCGTCCAGCCACCGCGACCCTAGTGACATTGACCAGCCTCCTCTTGGAGAGGTAGCGCTCCAAGGCCTCAAGCATCGCCACCCGAAGGTCGGCTTCACTCACGACAGGCGATTGCCCATACTGACGATATAAGGTGGGGCAGCGAAGGCCGACCCCGGTGAGCTCTCGAATCTTGGAGAGGTTAAGTAGACATTTGGAAGACCGATGCTTTCGCGAGCCTTGTCGAACCTGCTCTATTCGATCATCGTCGGACTCGTCCAAGGCGTCTCAGAGTGGCTCCCGATCAGCAGCAAGACGCAGGTTCTCTTGGTCTCTTCCTTTCTCTTCGGCTTCCCCCTGACCGTCGCGTACGCGTTCGGCCTCTTCATGGAGGTGGGCTCTCTCGTCGCGGCGCTAGCTTACTTTCGAAAGGACATCCTCTCCCTCTTTCACGACCGAAAGCTCCTTGTCTTCCTGTTGGTCGTCACGATAATCACTGGCCTTGAGGGGGTGCCCCTCTACTTGCTCAGCGAGAAGCTCCTCGCCAACGCATACAACCTCGGCTATCCGATGATGGTCCTGGGAGCCTTCCTCATCTTTGACGGGCTCTACATCCGATACTCGAGGAAGCAGCCTCATTCGGGGAGCCTCGGCACCCTCTCATGGAAGCAGTATCTCATCATCGGCGCCGCACAGGGCCTCGCGGCCCTTCCAGGGGTCAGCAGGTCCGGGATGACCGTCTCGACCATGTTGTTCATGCGAGTCGCTCCCCGCGAGGCGTTCAAGCTCTCGTACCTAGCTTACATGCCTGCCTCCCTTGGCGGCTTTCTTACCACCATTGTCTTCAGCCGACCTGAGATCGGAACTGCTTTGACGACCTTCGATGCCTCGGGGATCGCTGTAGCCCTGGCTACCGCTGCGGTGACAAGCTTCATAGTCATAGGCGCCCTCCTGAGATTTGCACGGACGAAACACGTCTACATCATCACCTTGTTTCTCGGGGTCGTGGCTATCTCATTGGGAGCCATTGTAGCGACCTTCAATTTGACTCCGGGCCTGCTTCCGACCTAGCTATCTCCAAGCACTACACGAGAGGAGAATCGTCTTACTTGTAAGATTGCAATTGTATTCCAAATCCTACGTCTTTACACGCATAGACACACAATTATTGTAGTCACCCGACATTGCCGGTCGGCAACCAATGGCCCGGCGCTACGTACTTGCCGGCTACCGGTCCTTGTGTCCGTTTCCTCGCGGCCGAGACCAAGTCGAGCTGGCATCGCCACCCAGAAAAGTTTGAAGGCGTCAATACGCTTCCGCAATCCTCTTTGTCGAAGCGAAACAACCAGAAAGTCCAAAGGCTCTTTAAATCCCGCAGCCAGAGGGTGCTTGCCAATGATTAAAGTGGGCGTGAACGGCTATGGGACCATAGGCGGCAGAGTCGCTGACGCTGTCATGATGCAGAAGGACATGGAGCTTGTCGGGGTGACAAAGTTCACTCCGGACTACAAGGCCCGGATTGCGGTCGACAAGGGCGTCCAGATCTATCACCTGGACGACGACGGCAAGGCGAAGTTTGCCAAGGCGAGGATTCAGACTGTCGGAAGCCTCCAAGACCTGATGAAGAAGGTCGATGTCATGATCGAGGCCACAGGGGAGGAAATCGCCTCGGGGAACAAGGAGATGTATGAGAAGGCGGGCGTCAGAGCCATCTTCGAGGGCGGGGAGGAGCACGAGCTCACCGGCTTCTCGTTCAACTCCAATTGCAATTACGACGGCGCCAAGGGACGCAGGTTCATCAGGGTCGTCAGCTGCAACACGACGGGCCTTTGCAGGACGCTGCACGCTCTGCAGACCAACTTCGGCGTCAAGAAGGCCAGAGCAGTCTTGGCGCGCAGGGCTGCGGATCCGCAGGAGGTTGGGAAGGGGCACCATCGACGCGGTCGTGCCGGACCCGGTTACCCTACCGTCTCACCACGGCCCGGACGTGATGACCGTCTTGCCCGACATCAACATCACCACGATGGCAATCAAGATTCCGACAACGCACATGCACCTCCACTCCCTCATAATCACCCTTGGGAAGAAGGCGACAGCGGAGGAGGTCGTCAGCGCTTTCCAGAGAGAGAACCGGATCATGGTCATCGCCGGGAAAGAAGGTTTCAAATCGACTTCGCACGTCATAGACTGGGCCAGGTGGAAGGGAAGGCCCAAGAACGACGTCTACGAGGCGGCGATCTGGAAGGAGTCGGTGACCGTGGTGGACGAGAACGAGCTCTATCTCTTCTTGGGAGTCCAGCAGGAGTCGATCGTCGTGCCCGAGAACGTGGACGCGATCCGGGCCATGATGGGGACGATGAGCCAGGCAGAGTCGGTCCGGATGACCAACAGCACGATGGGCATCGCCGAGCCCATGAAGATGCAGGCTGTCCAGGCCCGCGCGAACTGAGCGACTAGTCCACTCTGGCTTCCGCGACCGTCCGCAGGACGTAGCGAGGAGTCCGGAAGTCCTTGGTGAGGGACTTCACCTTCTTCTTGACAAAGTCCGCGGGCTTCCTCCCCTGCATGGCCGTGCTCATCAGCTCGGCGATCTGATCCATCTCATTCGGACCCATGCCCATGCGGGTCGCCTCTGCGGTCCCTACCCTGCCCCCGTTGTCGATGATTATGTTGGCCTCCTCGAGCCTCTTGGCGTAGAGCTCGGCCCGTGGCTTTTCGCAGTCCAGGATGAGCTGGTGGGACTTTGAGTATCCCTGCGAGGCGCCCTTGACCGGGATGGCCCTGTCTGCCAGCCCCTTGCCCAGCGCCTGGGAGTTTTTGACGACCGCCTGGGCGTAGGACTTGCCGAACTGCATCATCTCTAGGAGGGTTACCGCCAGTGCCGCCACCCTGTTCCAGTGCACGTTGTCGATAATCCCCGGGTGTATCTGCGAGCTGACCTTGCTGAAGATCGCCTCGTTGTTGCCGAGCATCAGGCCCCCTTGCGGACCAGGAAGGCTCTTGTGGGTTGAGCCGATGATGAGCGAGCATCCTTCGCGAAGTGGGTCCTGGAATTCGCCGCCCGCGATCAGGCCCATCACGTGCGACCCGTCGTATACGCAGATCGCGTCGCCGTCCACGAAGCTGGAAATCTCCCTTACGGGGTGGGGGAAGGGGATGAAGCTCGAGCCGAAGATGATCAGCTTGGGCGCCTCCATCTCGATTCGGCTCTTGGTAGCCTTGACGTCGACGTTGAACGTCTTGTCGTCGAACGCGAAGTAGGAGTTCTTGAGCCCGAGTATCCTCCCTAGCCCGATATGCGAGATGCCAGGGTACCCGCCCTTCTCGAGCGGCGCGGACATGATCGTGTCCCCCTTCTCGACGAGCGTCAATAGGAGAGCCAGGTCGGCCGCGTGACCCGAGGTGAACCTGACGTCAGCGAACTTCGCGCTGTAGACCTTGCGCGCGACCTCCTCCGCGAGCGCCTGGACCTCGTCCAGGAACTTGGCGCCCCTGTAGAAGTGGTCAGGGGCTGTGTAGCGGTTCGCAAAGTCGCTGACCAGCATCCCCCTCGTCTGAGGGCTGCTGAAGTTCTCGGAGGCTATCATGTTCAGGCACTCTCCGAGCCTCCAGGTCTCGTGCTGCTTCAACGCGCTTTCCAGTCTGCTGAGATATGGGTAAGAAGAAGATGATGACATTCTCTCTAGGTATTCCTCGGCTCGGCCACGCCTCCTATTGGTGGCGTATTTAATCGAATCCGACTAGACGGAGAGTCTCAGAGAGATTTTCGCAGAGATTGGCGTTGGGAGTCCGAAGAACGAGGCCTAGCAGGATGCCTGCAAGCTGACGTTAGTCGGATTGATTATCTCTGTCCCGTTTGCCATCTGGGGAGCTCCCTGGACGGCAATCCCGTTCGCTCCGCCGGAGACGTAGTAGTATTCCGTGGAGGCGCCGACACCGATTGGGGCGAGAATCACCTGCGGAGAGATGGTGAGGCAAGAGTACTTGTATCCGCTTGTTGGAAGTGGCGATCCTTCGTTGCAGCTGATGTAGTATTGCGACTTTACGTAGTGTATGAGCCCGCTCGTCGTGACCTTGACGTCACTACCAGAGTGCGATACGCTCATGCAGGCATAGCTGGTGGGGCCCCCTATGCTTCCTGCCACGCCGACTCCGGTGGCCACGAGCACGATGGCTATCAGGACGAGTATCACTATCGGCAATAGGGCAGGGCCGCGTCGTGTTTGAGTCTGGCCGGAAGAACTGCTTGTCGTTGCTGACAACTTCATGGCGTGATGGCTATGTCCTTCTGGAGGCCTCTTCCCAAGGCGTATAAAACTGTGGTCAGGGGTCACTCTGGCTGCCCTAGGCGCCTAGAGAAGGAGGCGCCTCGTCGAGTCGGGAAAAGCGTTTTGCTCCGGATCTATCCTTTGACAAAAACTGTGTTCCTTACCCTTTTAGAGTGACTTCGCTCGCTTCCGCCGGACGTTAAGCATCCCGGCGGTGCCTCTCGCCCTTAGCTGGCAGACAGCTCGAATTCGCAATAGGGGTCTCCCACTGCGAGGCACTTTCGCTCCTGGCAGACCATCGGCGTTTCTAGCAGCGCGGAGGCTCCCCCCTCTAGGATTCCCTTCAGCCAGTATCCCCTCGGTTGTTCCGAAGTCTTGCCTTGGCACTCCAGGCTTTCTCTCAGCCGCAGTACGAAATGAAGGTTATCGAGGTCCATCTCGACGATCTCGCAGATCCCTGCCCCCATGGCGGTCAAGACCTTGGCGATTTCGCCCAGATGCTTCCTCGAGTCTCCGCCAACCAGCGACATGATTCCTTCCCCTTGCGCGGCGCCTATGGCGCGGCCTTCTTGATAGGCTATCACGCTCTCTCCCGTTCCGAGCACCGAGTCCATCTTGGTGAGCATGCCCTGAAACGCCACTTGACTAAGAATCATCAGTCGATTTCCTGTGGACCCGACTATAGGAAAGAACAGCTGGTCCGCGACGAGTTCGTCTCCCTGAGTGATTCTAAGACTGCTGAGAATCGAGACGCTCTCCAACTTGGACCTCAGGGCCTTCGATGTCAAGCCGTAGTCTTCCGAGTCCAAGAAGACGTTCCAAATTCCGGTGTTTCCGTCGGTGCTATACATCGTGGTATGACGGATTTTGACCCCCATTCCTATCAGAGCAGTCCATACTTGACCCAAAGGGCCTACTTGGAGCGGAGACCGAAACGCTATCTGGAAGAGCCTGTGGTTCTTTTTGTATAATATTGTGACTATCTCCCTGGCGTCGTGGACGGGGGCCTCGCGGGCATCGATATGGTCAGCCTCCACATGAGCGGGCATAGCTTGCCGTTTTCCTGAAATATTTCACTTGGCTGACGTTATTTATACCCAATGGATTTCGAATATCAGGTCGCCATGGGCGCCACGTCGTGCAAGCGGGGGGCAGCGTAAAAAGTCGGTTCATCGAGTCGGTTCATGCGCGAGTAAGCGTTTTATCCAGCGGATGTGTTGCAACAGCCTATCTTGTCACAGTCCAGCGCCACGGCGGCTGCAGCACCAAGAGAACCCCTCCCGCCGGGCCAAGTGTGGGGCAAGAAGTTCGTCATCTACGCTGCTATGGGCGTCCAGCACGTGGACCCAGCGAAGTGGAGGCTGGAGGTCAGCGGCTTGGTGGAGACCCCACTCATCTTCGGTTACGCGGAGTTCATGACGCTTCCCATGACGAGCTACTCGAAGAGCTTCCACTGCCTTCTCCCGGGTAGCCTGGTCTACGCGAAGCCCAGGCCCTTGGCAATCGAAGACATCCGTCCCGGCATGGAAATCGTCGGCCACGATGGTCTTAATCACAAGGTGACCGAACTCGTTCGTATCCCCCACAGCGGGCAGGTCATCGGCGTGAAGGCCAGCTATCTTCCTACCGTGTTGTTGACCCCGGACCACCCAGTTTGGGCGGTTCGCGCCCATCCAGGTTACGGGAAGGCGAGGAGCAAGCGGAGAAAATTGACCTTCCGACAGGGATGGAGAGCTGAGTGGATAAGGGGAGACGCGTTGAAGCAGGGAGACTATGTTTTCTTTCCGAAATACAAGTTCATCTCCCCCGAACAACGAGTCACGTCGCAAGGCGTCACCTTCAGTATTGACGAGAAGCTTGCCAGGCTGCTCGGATGGTACCTAGCAGAGGGATCCGCTGCAAGCAGTTACGATCGGGCTGTGGCATTCGCCCTGAATAGCTCAGAGCAAGAGCACAGGCTCGAGATAATCGAGCTCATGGAGGATTTGATGGGAGCTCGGATGGGGACTTACCTCAACGAGAGGGGGACAGGAATGACCGTCGTGGCGACGAGCAGTCGAGCCGGTCGTCTTCGTACGATATTCGCTGACTGGTGTGGAATCGGAGCCGCGAACAAATACATACCCGATTTCATCATGGACGCCGAGCCCAAGGTCCGTTAGAGAATTCCTTGAAAGGTACCTCCGGGGGGACGGATATACAAAGGAGGCCATCGAAAAAACCAGGTCGGAGCTTATTGACTTCACAACCTCCTCCAGAATCCTCGCGTATCAACTCCTCCTGGCGCTGTCAAAGCTGGGCGTACCTGGGGAACTAGTAAATCACCCGGGCTCCGTAAGGATGGCGTATAGCGTTAGGGTCTGTGGGAGCAAGATTAGCAGCCTCATCCCTGACTTCAGGACGAAGGAACGGGTGGACAGGATGCACTACAAGGAGACGCCAGAAGGATTCTACTATCCCATACGAAGAGTCTGGTCCGATTGGTACACGGGTAGCGTCTATGATTTCCAGGCGCCGCCCGCATTCACGATGCTTTCGCCGTTCGTTACTCAAGACTGCGTTACCTCGTGGTCCATCGAGCGACCCCTCTGGGAGGGCGTGCCGATCAAGTACCTGGCAGACGCCGCCAAGGTGAAGCAGGAAGCGAAGTGGGTGATGTTCCACTGCGCAGATGGCTACACGGCCCCTATACCCGTCGAGGACGCCCTGCGGCCGGACTCTATCGTCGCCCTGAAGATGAACGGGAAGCCCCTCTCGGCAGAGCAAGGGTTCCCCGCCCGGCCTTTCATGCCTCACCTCTACGGCTGGAAGAGCGCCAAGTGGCTGACGAAGATAGAGTTCATCCCCGAATACGTCGACGGATACTGGGAGAGCTTCGGGTACCACGAGCGGGCCAACGTCGACGAAGAGGAGAGGTTCAAACGCTCGAGCGACCACAAGGCCAAGTCACGAAGGGCCTTCGGGACGGCGTAGACTAGCGGGTCCGCGGCTCGCCCAGCTTTCAGGCCTTGATCGTGGCGCTCTGAAAGAAACCCAGGCGCCTAGTCGCATATTGTGTGATCAACAGGTTCAGGACGATAAACACTCCCGACAGCGTCTTGTGTACGAGGGCTCCCCAAGCCCAATAGCCCACTAGGAATATTGGAGGATATTCGACGAAGAAGAGCCCGACGAGGATGCACAGGGCAACTAGGAGCTGCATCCTGAAGCTTGCAACGCGACGCCGCGACATCCCTTGTCCTTCGGTTGGTTGTAGCAGGCCTTGTTTGGATAAGCGTTTTGCTCGACTGCTTGCGACGGCCTGGCTTCCTGGCCCCTAGGAATCCTGATATGTCTATCAGCGAACGGCCGTCCCAGCGATGCCTACCCCGTTTTCCTTTGAGGTCCGGGAGACCGACCTCATGGGGCGAATCGGGGTCGTCACCGTGGGCAAAAAGAGCTTCGAGACCCCATGCCTAACTCCCGTGATTCACCCGGTCTGGCGAGACATCCCCGTCTCACAGTTCGAGTCGATGGGCTTCAAGGTCCTGATGACGAACTCTTACATCCTCTACAAGCGGCAGCGCTCTGAAGCCCTCAGCAAGGGCCTCCACCGCCTGATCGGGTTCGACGGGGTGATGATGACGGACTCCGGAGGCTACCAGGTGCTCGAGTACGGCGACACGGGGTTCACCCCCGAGGAGATCGCGGAGTTTCAGTCTGGAATTGGCTCGGACCTCGCCGTGACTCTCGACAGGCCCACGGGCTACTCGAACTCGAAAGCCTATGCCCGGGGCACGATGCAAGAGAGCCTCCGAGCGGCGAAAGCGACGATCCAGAAGTTCGGCGACTCGAACACAAACTGGGTCGGACCCATCCAGGGAGGCATATTCAGCGACCTCGTCAGGTCGTCTGCACGGGGTCTCGTCGAGTCGGGTTTCCAGATGCTCGCCCTGGGAAGCCCTGTTGAGCTCATGGAGGGGTACCTTTTCGGCCCACTCGTGGAGATGATCGTGAACGCGAAGAGGTCGATGCCCTATTCGATGCCATTGCACCTGTTCGGAGCGGGACACGCCCTCACCCTTCCCCTCTCGATCGCCCTAGGCTGCGACACCTTCGACTCCGCCAGCTACATGCTCTACGCGAAGAAGGAGCGCTACATGACCGAAAGGGGCACCCTTCAGCTGGACAGGATGTCCTATCTGCCGTGCAGCTGCCCGATCTGCAACGGCACCTCCCTGAGCGACCTCAGGTCAAGCCCCAGAGAGGAACGCATCAGGAAGATCGCGCTTCACAACCTGCATATCCTCCGCGCGGATGTCCTGAGGTGCAAGGAGGCCATCTTGGAGGGAAGGCTTTGGGACCTCGTGGAGGAGCGCGCCATGGCCCACACAAGCGCCGCGGTCGCATTCCGCGCGCTGGTCCGCGACCACGCAGACTGGCTCACGAAACCCACGCGTTTCTTGAAGCTCCGGGGCCTTATGGTGAGAAGCGATGACGACGCGCGCAGGCCTGAGATCGCCCTGGCAAAGGCGCATCTTGAGAGGGTCATGTCGCGCAGGAGGTCTCCAGGGTCGCCCACAACCGCTGTGCTCGTCCCTAGCCTTGCTGCACCTCCTCTCACCAAGACCTCAGCAAGGGCGCGCAGGATCAAGGACTTGGGTGAGGCCCAGTTGTTCCGCATGAACCCGGTCCTCGGCCCCTATCCGGCCGAGCTCGAGTTCGTCTTCCCCTTCGCCCAGACCGTCTCAGACCGAAGCTTCCCCGAGGCCTCGGTCGACTCGGCCGTGAAGAAGCTGAAGGCCCTAGGCTACAAGCGTGTGATAGTCGCAGGTCAAGGTCGATCGAGACCGCGTGCAAGGCGCAGGAAAATCGGAGGACCAGCCCGGACTTCTAGGAGTAGATAGCCCCGGACGGACCGCCCCTGTCCTTGTCCTTCTGGGCCAGGCCGACTAACTCCCGCTCAAGCTCCTCGGCACCCTTGATGAGCGGTTCTGTGTTTACCACCAACGAGTATCTGCGGGATATGAACTCGACTGCCGCGGCGGCAGCCCGGGGGTCTATCCTCTCCGTGTTCGAGTAGGACAATATCGCCTCGGCAGGGTAGCTACGCATCTGGAAGGCGTTCAGCATGATGGCCACTGGGCCGACGATCATCCTTCCTTCTTCCAGTATGGGCTCTGCCTCAAGGCCCCGACCGTGCTCGCCGTTCTTCATCGCGTCCGTCAGGACGAGCCTGTACTTCGAGTCGTCCCCGCGGAGCGACTCGTCAAGGCCCCCGATCAGCGTCACCTCCTTTATCCCCGAGCCCATTATCCACATGCTGAGCTCCCGGAAGAACCGGGTCTCGTTCTCCCGGAGCGGGGGGCCTCAGCCTTCAGGAAGAGCAGGTCGTCGGCCCCATAGAGCTCGTAGGGGGTAGAGATCTCGTTCTTGACCGTGGATGAGACGGCAGGGGCGAACTCCGAGTCGATGTAGCAGATTCTTCTCGCCTTGAGCTCCTGGATGAGGAACTTTACCGTCCAATAGCCCGTTGCGCCGATGCCGTGGAACCCCGCGATCAGTGCTCTGGCCTCCAGCCTGCCACGGGCGATCACGTCCGGTAGAATCCGGATGGAAGAGTAGGGCAATTCCGGCTCCGAGGACATCGCGATTTACCCGGCCATTCCAACCCAGTCCTTAAAGTTTGATATCTCAATCGGGGTGGCCTGTCCAATGGTCGGGTGATGTGAAGGGCTCTAAGATTGCGGAAGGCCAGAGGATTCAGTATAACTTCGTAAAGCCGCACTTGGCCTTGCAGGGCCAGACTCCCGCAGACGCGGCAGGCGTTGGCGTGGAGGGCAAGGACAAGTGGATGGAACTGCTTAAGAAATCCCTTGAGCAAAATCAATCAGCTTGAGACAGAGACAGAAGGTAGCTCTCATGGCCGTAGCCATTTTGGCACTTGCGCTTTTTCTCTTTCTCCCTTTCATTCCAAGCTCAGAGCCGGGTTCGATACAACTGCCTTGCTACTTCGCAGGCACGTGTCCAGAGGGCATGATACACTTTACAATCTCGCTTAGCTGCTATCTAACAGGAGACAGCTCTAACGGGTTCTTTCTCGGCGACTCATACTCGCCCCAAGTCACGACGAATGGGAGCAACCTGTATTTCGGTTGCGGCGGGCCACAGGTTACTTAGCTATCACCCGTAGTGAAACGGGGAGAGAAATCACCCGCTAACGGGACGGAACCCCCGATTTGGCTCCAAACCCTTAAAGAGGGACGAACGGGCCGACCGTTTAGACAGATTTCACCCATGCAAGTAAAGGTTCTAGGCGCCGCACGCCAGGTGGGACGTTCCGCCTTTCTCGTCTCCCACGGCGACTCAAACATAGTGCTCGACTATGGTGCCCTTACCACGCGTGAGCCCGGGTTCCCTATGCACGTCCAGCCCAAGTCGGTGGACGCGCTCATCCTCAGCCACGCCCATCTCGACCACACGGGGGCGGCCCCCGTCTTCTTCTTGGGCGGGAACGTGAAGATGCACTGCACCCCCGTCACTGCAGAGCTATCGAACATGCTCATCGAGGATTTCATCAAGATCTCGGGCCCCTACCTGCCCTACGAGTTCATCGACCTGATGGCCATGAACAAGCAGACAGTCGGTCACAAGTACAAGGAGTCGTTCCAGGTCAAGGACTTCACAGTGACCTTCTACGATGCGGGGCACATACCCGGCTCCTGCGTGGTCGCGGTCGAAGCGGGCAACAAGCGCTTGATCTACACGGGAGATATCAACGGAGGAGCGACCGAGCTCCTGAACTCGTCCTCTCGTGAGCTCGGCGACGCGAACATGGTGATCACCGAGAGCACATACGCGACGGCCGACCATCCGGCAAGAGTCCAGGTCGAGAGGGACTTCGTCGACTTCGCCAACTCGATCGTAGAGAGCGGAGGAGTGATGCTCGCGCCCGCGTTCTCCGTGGGTAGGGCTCAAGAGCTCGCGATGACGCTTCACAAGCACGGGTTCCGACATCCGGTGGCTATGGACGGCATGGCTCTCAAGGTGAACGAGGTGCTCATCAGGAACCAGGAGTTCCTGCGTGACCCGGAAGAATTCAGGCGGACTCTCGAGCACGTCGAGCGCGTAACTGGATGGAACCAGCGCAGGAACTTCATCAAGAGCCCTGGCGCGGTCATTGCTCCAGCAGGAATGCTCGTCGGAGGCACCTCGATCTTCTACAACGAGAGGCTCGCCATGGGCGAGAAGAACGGGATCGCCATCGTAAGCTTCCAGGTCCCCGGGACGCCAGGCCGGACGCTCATCGACAGGGGGATGGTCCTCATCGGAGGAAAGCCCGTCAAAGTCAAGGCGCAGGTGAGGAGATTCGACTTTTCTTCCCACAGCGGCAAGGCGGAGTTGCACGGAGACCTCAGGGCGATCAAGGGCTCTCCCAAGTTCATGACCGTCCACGGAGAGGAGGAAAGCTGCGTCCAGCTTGCTCAGGACTTGACCGCCGAGCTCGGGGCGGAGGCCATAGCGCCACACGTTGGAGAGGTCTACGAAGTCTGACAGGTGAGGAAAGTTGTCTGATAGTGGACCAGTCGCCCCAGATAGTCAGGTTCCCCGCACCCCGGTGAGCCCGGAAGCCGAAGAGACCGGTCTAAGCGCTAGCGCGGCCATAAAGACGATAATCTTCGTCGTCATAATACAGATCTTCGCCATCTTCATCACCCGGGTCAACGCGCCGGCGGTGCAAGCCAGCGGCTACACCTACGCCCCCGCCGGGACATCGTCTGGGGGCTCTATCACCAACGTCCTGATCCTGCTGGTCTTCGTCTTTGCCTCCACCCTCGCTGCGGTATGGCTTGCGCGGAGGAAGCGCGCGAAGGTGTTCATGGGGATCATCTTGGTGGGCTCAGGCCTCGCTCTCTTCTTGCTGACCCTTCTAGCCTCGATAGACGTGACATCGAACTACCTGGATGCCTACTCGTCTCTCTATCTGTCGTTGGGCTTCGCCGGAGCGAGCGTCGTCCTTCTGGTCTTGGTCACGCTTCGCAAGATACCCTCCTGGTTCGCACTCGTGCTGACAGGGATACTCTCTGCCGAGGTCGGGAGCTATTTCGCTTCCACCATCCCCATCCTGACAGCCCTCCTCCTACCGCTGGCCTTCTCGCTCTACGACATCTATACCGTCTTCCGAGGCCCCCTCAAGCAGCTCATCACGACGCTGCCCGCCGAGAACCTGACGGCCATCTCCTCCAAGATAGGAGACTTCTCGATAGGGACGGGGGACACCGTGTTCTATGCCATGATCCCGGCTCTCGCCTACTACCAGTTCACGCTGAACTCCGCCTTCATCGCGATCGTGGCCGTCGATGTGGGAGTGGTGATAACTCTCTACTTGTTGGGAAAGGTAAGGCTGCTGCCGGGGCTCCCAATCCCCATGTTCCTGGGGCTGCTCGTCCTGATCGCTTACTACATCCACTAGAAGTCGATGATCGGGGTCTTCAGGCCCTTTGTCATGGCTGCTGCTTCAGCAGCCGTCGTGACGTAGGTGTAGAGCGCGTCGGGAGTCCTGAACTTTAGCTTCACGCTGTCCCCCTTGCCCTTCACTACCCTGATCTCCGACGCCTTGTCGATGAGCTCTTCAGCCTTGTCCTTCGACCGCACTTGGAGTGGCATTTCTATTTCGCTTTTTGTTGCCCCTAACTGAGAGATATATTATTCCTCCGGCTCTGTCAGGTCTACCGGACTTCTAGACCTAGCTTCGAGGCTTCTGCTCGGAGGATTGGAGCCGTCGTCGTCTCGTTCCCCTTCATCGCTTCATCAATGCCTCGCGCTCCTGGGCGAGCCTCACCCAGACATCGTATCTTGCCGCGAGGCTCGATGTTGATCGAGGAGTTCGGGTCGCGTTCGAGCTTGGCACCACAATGAGGGCATAGCCAGCTCCTATCGGTCAGCTTGAGTTGCCTGTTGATGTTCCCGCAGACGTGGCACGTCTTTGACGTGTAGGCCGCGGAGACGTACTCGATGGGTACTCCAGCCCATCGGGCCTTATAGTCGATATATGATTGCAGTTGTCTGAAAGGCCAGAGAGCGATCCTGCGCCTCGTGGCCTTTCCTTCTCCGTTCCCCTTCTTGTGCGCATACCTTATCCCTTTGAGTCTCTCGAGCACTATGGCCTGATTGTTCGCCCTGGCCTTCTCGACTATCAGCGTCGAGACCCTGTGCAGCTCTTGACTTACCCTCTCTTTCTCTCTTCTAGAGGATGCGAACTTCCTCTTGAGACGCGTGTCATCGGGATGTCTCTCATAGAACCGGGACCGCCTGACCCCGTAGAGCGTGTGCAACCTGGCAACCTCGGAGATATCATACGAAGTCGCCCGTCACTCCCGATGACCGACTTCTCGTTGAGGTCGTAACCGACCTTCCGGGAAGGCTCTACCTGTGGCGTCTCGTTGGAGAAGGCGATTACAATAGATGACCCTGTCACCGTGACCGAGCCCCGCTTCAGACTCTTGTCCATCAGGAACGAGCGCTGGTATTCGCCGTATCGCAACGGGATGAGGGTCCGCCCCTCGCCTCTCTTGAAAGGCAGTGAAAGTATCGAGTAGTTGAGCGAATAGCTCGCGGCATCCATCTTGAGCATCAATCGCTTCGCGTACGGTCTTCCATGCCAGCGCCTGTGCTTCTTCACGATGGACCATGCGATTTCCGCAACGGAGTACGGAAAGCAGGACAAGACCCCGTACTTCTCTTGGAATTCCTTGTAGATCCTGTCCCTGAGCCTCAACCTACCTTTGATCTTGTCTGTTAGGCAGACCCGAATAGCATCGTTGACCATATCTCTGAAGACGGTAAGAAGTTGATGAGTCTGCGGAGTTGGCTGGTACGCGAACTTGACTCCTTTGACGGTCTTCACGCATTATGGGTTGAATTGTCCATATAAGCGCCCATGCCGCCGCACTGGAGAGGGGGGCGAATGTCCAGTCGACCTTGCCAGGGCTATTCCTCCCATTCCAGCGGTCTCCGAATGAAGAGGGAGCATAGGACCGTGTCCAGGGCGCCTTCAGTCGTCGTGCTGGCCGCCGGCACGTCCTCCCGCTTTGGCAAGACAAAGCAGATTGCGAAGATAGGAGGCTTGACAATGGTCGAGAGGACTCTCAAGGCGATACCCTCGCGCAGGGTCCAAGACGTGGTGGTCGTGATAGGTCACGAGGCGGACGCGATCGCGAAGACATTGGGCGACAGGTACCCCGTCCGCATGGTGGTGAACCAGGACTATCGAAAGGGCGTCGGGACCTCCATCAGAGCAGGGGTCCGCGCCCTCCCCAGCGACTCTTCAGGAGCCTTGCTGCTGCTTGTCGACCAGCCCTTCATCACCCGGTCTCTTCTCACGAGGCTGCTCAAGGCCTTTGAGAAAGAAGGTCGTTCAGACCGCATAGTCGCAGTCTCCTCAGGAGGGGTCATCTCCCCGCCGGTTGTCTTCGCACGGCGGTATTTCCGAGAGCTGGAAGCGCTAGGCGGCGACGAGGGAGCAAGATCGGTGATCCAACGACACGTAACGAAGCTCGTGCTAGTCAAGATTCGGGAAGCGAGGACGGTATCAGACGTCGACACGCCTGAGGAGCTCGCCTCGGCCCGACGGCTACTCCAGTCTTGAGAAGCCCGGAAGAATGTGGGCCTTCACCACGCTGCCCTTTGACAAGCGCGGGTCGCTTCCTGTGACGATCGTGTAGGAGTTTTTCGAGACCAAGAAGCTGACTTTCTCCGTCTCGGCGCCTGACGCAGACGCCGCCAGCCGACCGGGCCGGTGGGGGTCTTTGCTCAATGTCAAGTACACCACCTGGTCGAAGTCCCTGAACTTGCCAGAAGCCAGCCACTCTTCTTCCATGGTCGCGGGCACCCATGGGGGTTCCTCCCAGCCCATGCCCAGGTGATGACGGATGAGGGGGTACCCGAGCACGATGAAAGCGTTCAACGCGCCTTGAATCGGGCCAGGCATGATGACGACGGGTGTGTCGTAGACTACAGCAAGCCCCATGACCCGCCCCCGGTTCACCTTCAGACCATGGATGAGAAGGGAAGTGGACTTGCCGAAGCCGCGGATCACCGGGTCGACGAGGTCGGGGGCGCCGACAGAAGATCCAGCCAAGGTGAAGACTATGTCGGTGTCACGGGCCGCTTTCCTCAGCGCTGAAGAGAGCGCTTTCTCCTCGTCCGGCACGATAGGGAACGTCTCCGTCCTTCCCCCCGCCTCCTCGACCAGTCGCTCGAGGAGCAGGCTGTGCGACTCGGCAATCTTGCCGCTGCTGGCATCCGTTATCCTGT
Organism: uncultured archaeon; assembly: GCA_963799775.1. Classification (GTDB taxonomy): domain Archaea; phylum Thermoproteota; class Nitrososphaeria; order Nitrososphaerales; family Gagatemarchaeaceae; genus Gagatemarchaeum. The sequence continues at coordinate 536,299 of CAWCYD010000003.1, read as the reverse complement.
CGGTGAGCTCCGAACCTGTTGGAATTATCGAGACGCGCGGTCGTTTCCAGACAGAAACTTTCCCGATGTGAAGAGAAGCCAGAAGCACAAGGTCTTGAGCCATCAAAGTCCTGCCCGCTGGCAAGACGACTTCTCGCCGCCTCACATCGGCGCCTTGTGGGAAGACATGCTCTCCGGCCCTTACTTGTCGAGGGCACCTCGATCTCGCCGTCGCCGGAAGAGACGTCCTCGAGCGCCACGACCGCATCGGCTCCACTCGGCAAAGCGCCGCCCGTCACCACCTTGGCGGCTTCGCCCTTCCTGAGAGCGCGCGTGCCGTGTCTTCGATCACCAGTGTCCTTCGGGGCCTCAGTCTTGCTGGGAGCGTCTCCGTCGCATTTGCGGTGTCTTCTGACCTGACCGCGAACCCGTCGAAATGAGAGACGTCTCTTGGCGGTGAGTCGTAGGGAGCCCTTACGTCCGCAGAGAGGACTCTCCCAAAGGCAGCTCTGACGTCTACTCTCTCAGGCTTCGACCTCGTCCCGACCACTTGGGTGAGCCTCTCGACCGCCTCCACCAGGTAGGTGTATTCGCGCTTGTCTCTCAACTCGCGCGCCAATCGAGACCCTCCAGTCTAAATCTCTATGCGGCCCGGGGATTCGTCAGACCAAGGGCTTCATCCGAAGTCGGCGATCGCGAGGAGGATGACGAGGACGACCAGGACCACCGCGGAGCCCATGAGGACGAGCCTCAACCGCTCCAGCCTCTTGACCGCTGCTTCTTCCCCGTCGATCATCGCCATCTTGCTCTCCATTGGTTCAAACGAAGAGAAGTATCAGGACAAGGATGGAAAGGCCCAGTACGGCATAGCCCATCTGCTCGACTCTCGCCAGGGCTCTCTGATATCTCTCAGAGTTGACGGTCGGCATCACGCCAGAAGTGGACATCCCCATCCCCTGAGTTCCCAGCGCTGTCATTGGTGTGAACGGCGTCGATTGGCCCCCCTGTCGAAGGCTAGAGCCGCAATACATGCAATAGGTCGCGTCAGCCTGACTGTTATCCTTGCCGCACGTGGGACAGACGACCAAGGTGTCCACATCAAAACTCGAGCCGTTATTTAGATTTCGCGCGCTTCGTTCCAGCGCTCCGTTTCCTCGCTCCGCCAAGACCCGGGCGCAACGGGTTCCCTTCAACCCAGGCCGCGGACCCGTCGGCCATCTTCTCCTTCTTCCATATTGGCACGTCGTGCTTGATCGTCTCGATGACGTATCTGCAGGCCTCGAACGCCTCGGTCCTGTGAGGCGAGGAGACCGCGACCGCCACGCTCACATCGCCGACCTCGAGGCCTCCAAGCCTGTGGAGTATCCTCACGCCTTTAGTGGCTGGCCATCGACGCTTCACCTCCCGCTCTGTCGCCTCCAGCCGCTTCTCTGCCATGGGACCGTAGGCCTCGTATTCGATGCCCTCCACCTCCTTTCCGTCGTCGTTGTCTCTCACCGTCCCCAGAAACAGGACGACCGCCCCGGCTCCAGGTTCTTCGACGGCGCGGAGGATGCTCGAAGGCTCTATCCTCTCCCTCGTCAGCCTCGGGAGGTCAGGCGTGCCGGCTCATCCTCCGGCGACCGGTGGGAGGAACGCGACGACATCGCCCTCGTGGAGCCCCTGGTCCCTGCTCGCGATCTCCTCGTTGACGGAGAAACGCATTCCTTCGCAGAGCCTCTCCAGTTCGGCGTGCGACTCGGTCGACTGGCTCACGAGCGACCCGACGGTGGCGCCCTTGGACAGGGTCACCTCCTCCTCTCTCGTCCCTGCGGCATCGCGGGCGCTTCCGAAATAGAGCACTCTGACCCGGATGCCCACGCGCCACGCTCAGCCCCCTATGGTGTACATCGGACGGATGTGCCTGACCTCCACCTTGTTCTCCATGAGGCTCGCCACGCCCTCGAACTTCTGCCAAAACGCCTTCCGTATGGAGTTCTCCACCTCTTCGTCGCTTGCTCCGCCCCTAACCAGATGCTTCAGGTCATACTCGGCGACGCTGAAGAGGCAAGGGACGAGGTTGCCGTTCGCCTTGAGCCTGATGCGGTCGCAATCGCCGCAGAAGGGCTTGGTCATCGAAGTGATAGTCCCTATCTCTCCCTTTGACCCGTCCTTGAAGAGGTAGTTGCTCGAGGTAGACCCGTGCTCGCTCTGGATCGGCTCGAGAGGATAGGTTCGAGAGATCGTATCGACTATCTCGCTCCCGGGGACGACCAAGCTAGTGTCCCAGAACTTGGTCCCATCGAACGGCATGTATTCTATGAACCTCACCGTCCGGTTGCCGTCATGTGCCATCTTCGCAAAGTCCAGGATTTCCGCCTCGTTGCATCCCCGCGTGACGACGCAGTTGATCTTGATGGGCATGAGCCCCACCTTCTCCGCCTCCTCCATCCCATCCATGACCTTCCAGAACATGTCCTTCGTCCCCGTGATCTGGTCGTAGAGCTCAGGCCTCAGGCTGTGCAGGCTTATCGTGACCCCCTTCAGCCCGTTTTCTTTCAGGGCAGCGGCCTTGTCTTTCAAGAGCGAGCCGTTTGTCGTCATCGCGACGCTCCTGATCCCAGGTATCTGAGAAAGCATCCCTACTAGGCGCTCGACCTCCTTTCTCACGAGCGGCTCGCCTCCGCTCACTCGGACTCTGTCGACCCCCATCGAGGCCAGTATGGTCGTTATGCGGGTGATCTCTTCGAAGGTGAGCACCTCGGAATGCTCGAGCCAGACGGGCTTCTCAGGCATGCAGAAATCACACCGGAAGTTGCACCTGTCCGTCACTGAGATCCTCAGCTTCCTTGCGACCCTACCAAAGGAGTCTGAGAGCTTCCCTGAATGGAAGGACTCCTCGCCATCCCCGGGAAGAGAGTGAAAACCCATCCTTTTCGGCAGAAAACGGCCCAGGGCCCTCTTAAGGGTTTCAGAGCCGCAGGTGTGTCGAATAACTTCACGATCGGCTACTTTCGCGCATCGCTACTCCGCCCGCCTCTCGTCTAGGGGTTCGAGATCCCGACGAACAGGTTGTAGACCTGTGCCTTCAGCAGGAGCTCGTTCACCATGTTCTCCCACTTCACCGAGGTTATGTGCTCCCCGAACGTACGCTTGAACGAGGATATCGCCGACTCGACCCTCGCCCGCTGACCGTACCCGTGCCTCCTCTTCCACCGCTCCCTGTCCCTCAGCTGCTCCATCACGACGAGCTTCCTGGGCATGCACCCGAGAGAGTGCACAGAGGCGTCCTTTCGCACCTTGACCACGGGCTCTATCCCTTTCGAGTCCAGGTAGCTGAATATCTCCCTCGAGTCATACGCCCCGTCCGCTATCGCCCTCGTGACGCTCGCCTTCGACGACGCTCCCTCCACCAGAGGGACGAGCATCCTCCTGTCGTGCACGTCGTCCTTCGTCACCTCCATCGAGAGTATCTTCCCGGTCTTGACGTCCACGGCCAGGTGGACCTTGATGAAGCCTCGCTTCACCGCCCACATCTGCCTTATCCACTCCCCTCGGTTGGAGACCTTGATCCCGGTCGAGTCAACCGCTATGGTGACGTCTTCGTCTGGGTCTACGTTCGGGTCCAGCTCTATCTTTACTCGCGATATCCGCCACCACATCGTGGTGTAGTCTGGGACCTTGAGCCCTTCCACGTGTCCCGCGAACATCCTGAGGAACCCCTCCAGCTCCCGGTACGGGAGCAGGTAGACGTGGATGGCTGCGAGCATACTCATTAACGAGTCTGGATAGCGATATCTCGCTCCTTCCTTCTCCTCGTTGAGCTTCCCTAGTTCTGCGCTCCATCCAGATAAAAAATCGGTATCGAAGAGGAGCTCTCCCCTCCTCACCAGCGACTCGTTGTACTCCTTCCAGTTGCGCTTCTTCTTCGTGACCACGCCATCATGAGAGGATTCCCTCTCCTCTCATCCACCTGAGCGAGGGAACCTTGACCAAACGATTAGTTATTCGACACACCTAGAGCCGCTCGAAGAGTTTTATAGGATTTGGCGGTCGCGGTCGGTCAACGGGAGGAGTCGGGGTTCACAAAGATCGAAGAGGGAATGGGGACGTGGAGGAGGACTCACTACTCCATCCAGATCACCCCGGACCTTGACGGGAAGGAGGTCACCGTTTTCGGCTGGGTCAGCAGCATCAGGACCCAAGGCGGAATCACTTTCATCATGCTCACAGACAGGGACGGCAACGTCCAGGTCACGGTCAACAAGGGCAAGGCCAGCAAGGCGACGCTCGACAGGGTTGAGGCTCTGAAGCCCCACAGCAGCCTGGCGGTGAAGGGCGTGGTCAAGGCCATGGCCAAAGCGCCGAACGGCGCCGAGGTCGTACCCGAAGAGGTCAGGGTCCATCAGCATAGCCGCCCAGGCACCCTCTTTCAGCGTCTATGGCGGCGAGACGCCCTCTCTTGACAAGCGGCTCGACATCAGGGCCGTCGACCTCAGGAGGGAGCGTGCCCAGGCGACTTTCAAGATCCAGCGAGCGATTCTCTCGTCGGTCAGGGAGTTCCTTTCCGGGAGGGGGTACCTGGAGGTGAGGCCCCCAAGCTCATCTCGACTGCAACCGAGGGCGGGGCATCGCTCTTCTCCGTGCTCTACTACAACCGTCCTTCGTTCCTAGCGCAGAGCCCCCAGCTCTACAAGGAGGAGCTCGTGCTCCCCTTCGAGAAGGTCTACGAGATAGGCCCGGCGTTCAGGGCAGAGGAGTCCAGGACGCAGAGGCACCTGAGCGAGATCACGTCAATAGACATCGAGGAGGCCTTCGTCGACTACAACGACGTGATGGACACCCTCGAGGCGCTCTTGAAGCACGTCCTCGCGTCGGTGAAGGAGAAGTGCCAAGGTGACCTCGAGAAGATAGGGCACCCGCTTCAAGACGTCCCCAAGAGGTTCGAACGCCTTGCGTACACGGAGGTGGTCAAGCATCTGCAGGCGGTGGGAGAGGACATCACCTGGGGCGAGGGCAACTCACCGGGAAGGCCATCGAAAGGCTTGGCAAGGACCACCCTTCGTTCTACTTCATCACAGACTGGCCCACGCAGACGAAGCCCTTCTACATCAAGCCCAAGGAAGACGAGCCGAAGCTCAGCGAGGCCTTTGACCTGATGTTTGGATCGCTCGAACTCGCGTCCGGCGGGTCGAGGGTAAGCTCGAAGAGCCTCCTCGTGAAGAGACTAAAGGAGCAGAAGCTAAAGCCCCAGGCCTTCGAGCACCACCTGAAGGTATTCGACTACGGCATGCCGCCCCACGCCGGGTTCGGGCTAGGCATGGAGAGGCTAACCATGGTGCTTGCCGGCGAGGAGAACATAAGGGAGGTCACGCTCTTCCCCAGGGACAAGCTGCGTCTCGTGCCCTGATTCCAAGCGAGGCGCAGTCGCGTCCAGCGGATTGGCAGTTGGACACTTGGCCATGTCTTGATCGGCAACGGTGAAGGAATCTTTACCTGGACTTTGAAGACGAGTGGACCGATATCCTCCGATTCCAGAAGGTCTACTGCGCCGTCTGCAAGTGAGCCCAGCCTTCCCACCAATTCCATTTCACCTGTCACCCATCCGGCTCAAAGCTTTCCTGTCCAAAGGACGAAACATCGAATGTGCGGGGAAGTCAAATCTAACGTGCACAGGAAATGACCTCCTGCGTGGGTTTGCAACTTCATAACCCTTATTCCACACGGCGGACTTCACTTGCCGTATTTATGGAAATCCAAAAGGAGTCATCCCGAACGAACTTGGCTCTTTCCTGTGTCAAGCGCGGACTGGGTTTTCTAGGGGAGGACGTAGCTCAGTCGACCGCATACTTCCTTGAAACGAAGACTGGAACCCCTCTGGACCAGCTGGTCCCAAACGAGCCCGAGAGATTCTGCCTCGCCATTCGAGAATTGTTTGGGCTAGGTAGCGCATTGGTATTCAGCAAAATCCTGTGGGAAATCAGAGCCATTGGTCTTCTGGCTGCAACCGGAGACGAACCACTTTCGAGGCTAGCCATAGCGGTGAACGAAGCAAAGGATTCTGTAGATATTGGGATACTCTAAGGCTGGAACACCCACAGCCGATTTCAAGTCAGAGCCACAAACCTGCGGAAAATGACCTATTTATCACCCAAAAATGGGTGAAAAACTGCGTCTCGTGCCATAGTCCCTCGGACTTCGATTCAAGTATTTCGAGAATTGGGTTGACTGCTCGACGAGTGGAGCCAGAGACGGAGGGGGGACTCATTCCTAGTCGGCGCCCCAGGAATCGAGTGCTCTAGCCAAGACCCGATGCCCAGGAAGTCTGCAGCACGTAATATTTGGCCCTAGGGTTTGCTCTCTTTGTCTGACTGCAGGCCGCGTAAATCATTTATCGGTGTCGAAAACGTGACCCAAAATGAAGACTTGACCCGCAGACCAAAGCCCGCGAAGGCCCCAACAGTCGACCTGCATGAAGTAGAGCGGATGGCGAACCTCTCACGGCTCTCGCTCACGTCCCAAGAAGAGGGCAGGTTGCAACGCGAGCTCTCCTCTATACTCGAGTACTTCGCGACCTTGGACAAGATCGATGTCTCAAAGATCAGCTCGGAGGCAGCGGAAGAAGGAGGAAGCCTTCGGCAGGACGTCGTCATGCCGTCTGAGCCTGAAGCCATATTGAAAGGCGTCCCACAAAAAAAGGGAAGATACGTCAAGGCGCCGAGGGTGTTCTGACGGTTGAAGCGTCGGGCATCGTCCGCCACTCACCTGATACCCACTATGGTCGGCAGGGGCGAGATATCGGCCGAGGAGCACATCGGTTCGATGCTAGACAGGATAGAGAGATTCGATGCCAAGATCCACGCCTACCTCCAGCTGGACCGGGAAGGCGCGGTCTTCAAGGCCAGGGAGATCGACCGTCGGGTGAAGAAAGGCGAGAAGATAGGGAGGCTCGCAGGGCTCGGGATCGCCGTCAAGGACAACATCTGCGTCAGGTCGCTGCAGGCGACGTGCGCTTCGAAGATCCTGAGCGGATTCGTCCCGCCATACAGCGCGACCGTCGTCGACAGGATAGAGAAAGAAGACGGGATAGTGATCGGAAAGGCCAACATGGACGAGTTCGCGATGGGGAACACGAACCAGAGCTCTGCGTATGGCCCGACGCTCAACCCTTGGGACGCGCGGCGGGTGCCCGGAGGCTCCTCAGGCGGGAGCGCGGCGGCCGTGGCGGCGGGGATGGCCTCCGTTGCCCTCGGGTCAGATACGGGAGGCTCGGTGCGGTGCCCTGCAAGCTTCTGTTCGGTCGTCGGGCTCAAGCCGACATATGGGCGCGTGAGCAGGTACGGGTTGATCCCGTACGCCAACAGCCTCGAGCAGATTGGCCAGCTTGGGCCTGACGCAGAGAGCGTGTCGCTGCTGTTCGAGACCGTGGCAGGGCACGACCCATCTGATGCGACCTCCGCGCGAGCGGCTGTGAGGCGGACAGGCGCCGGCAGCATCAAGGGCCTCAAGGTCGGCAAGGTGGCGGAGTTCTTCGGAGAGGGAGCGCAAGAGGCGGTAAAGCGAAGGGTGCTGGACGGCTGCGACAAGCTCGAAGGTCTCGGCGCCGTCGTCGAGGAGACATCGATCCCTTCCCTTCCTTACTCGCTCGCGGTCTACTACATCATCGCCATGGCAGAGGCCAGCTCTAACCTCTCGCGATACGACGGCGTAAGGTACGGCCTCTCTGTTGACACAGGGACCGCGGACTGGAACGCGGCTTTCGCGAAGACAAGGAGCGAGGGCTTCGGCGAGGAGGTCAAGAGGAGGATACTGCTAGGAACGTTCGTCCTTTCTGCTGGATACTACGAGGCATACTACGTGAGAGCCCAGAAGGTCAGGGCCATGCTTGCGAAGGAGTTCGCGAAGGCCTTCAAGAGGTTCGACCTGCTGGTCGGGCCGACCATGCCGGTCCTGCCTCCCAAGTTGGGGGAGAAGGTCACGCCGCTGGAAGACTACCTCATCGACATCAACACTGTCGCCGCGAACCTCACAGGAATGCCCGCAATCAGCGTCCCCTGCGGTCTGGTCGACGGACTCCCCGTGGGCATGCAGCTCATGGCCCCCCACTTCAGGGAGACGCTCTCCTTGATGCCGCCCGTCTCTTCGGAAGGGAACAGGGCCTCACGAGCCCGGAGCTGGCGGAGGGCGCATAGCATGGAGGCACAGATGAGGCTCAAGGTCAAGATAGGCTTGGAGGTGCACTGCCAGCTCACGTCGCTCAAGACGAAGCTCTTCTGTTCTTGCTCATCGGACTACCGAGGATGCGAACCGAACGAGAAGGTCTGCCCGGTCTGCTTCGGACTGCCCGGGGACCTTGCCGACGCTCAACGCGCGCGCGGTGGAGTTCGCGACTATGATCGCGCTCGCCCTCAGCTGCAAAGTGGCGAGCCGTTCGCTCTTCTACAGGAAGAACTACTTCTATCCCGACCTGCCCAAGGGGTTCCAGATCAGCCAGTACGACAAGGCCGGCGGCGTGGCGATAGCCTCCTCGGGCTCCGTCGAGGTTGAAGGGAAGAAGGTCCGAATCACCAGGATCCAGCTCGAGGAAGACCCGGGGAAGCTGACCTACGAGGGCACGATAGAGAAGTCGACCTATAGCCTGGTGGACTACAACAGGGCCGGGATCGCGCTAGTAGAGATAGTGACGGAGCCGGACATCGAGGACGCCCGAGAGGCAAAGATGTTCCTCGAGAAGCTCCGCTCGACCATAGAGTCGCTGGGAGTTTCGGACGGGGAGCTGGAGGGAGCGATGAGGTGCGACGCGAACATCTCCCTCGAGGGGGGCGCCAGGGTCGAGGTGAAGAACATCTCGTCCTTCAAGGAGGTGGAGAAGGCCCTCAATTACGAGATACTCAGGCAGAAGACGTTCTCAGGCAACGCGACGAGCGAGACGAGGCACTGGGACGAGCGCAGGAGCATCACCATCGCCCTCCGCTCCAAGGAGGAGGAGCAGGACTACCGATACTTCCCCGAGCCCGACCTCAACGCGATAGTGCTCGAGCCTGGTGCGATTGAGGAAGTGCGGAGCAGGATGCCCGAGGTAAACGACGCCAGGGCCTCACGATATGCCAGAGATTACGGCCTGTCCCCGCAGCTGGCGGGCGAGCTGGCGGCGCACAAGGCCCTGTCGGACTTCTTCGAGAGATGCGCACGCACAAGCGACGCCTACCAGGAGATGGCGGGACTGATAGTTGGGGAGCTCGACGAATCGGCGCTTACAGGGGATCGAGCCATCCCTCCCCAGGCATTCGTCGACCTGGTTGGGATGATCGTATCGAGCTCGATCACTCGCGCTCAGGCCAAGGAGGCCCTCCGAGAGGCCCTTCGCACTGGTAACCGCCCGGCGGACATCGTAAGGGCCAAGAACCTATCCGCGGTCGTGGACGAGAAGGCCATCGGAGCCGCGATCGACCGGGTGCTCGCCGAGAGGCCAGAGGCGCTAGGGGAGGCCCGTGGCGACAAGAAGGCCTTCAGCTATCTAGTAGGCCTAGTCCTCAAGGCCGAGCCAAAGGCCCAGCCAGGGCTCGTGGCCAAACTGCTATCGCAGCGAACAAGGGCCAAGTAGGAACCAGAAGGTCGGCCCTATCCGCGTGGGGCTTGCCGAAGCCTCGGCAGAGCGAGTATCATCCCCGCTGTGACCAGCAGGGTCCAGAGGGCGAAGGAGGGTGACAGCCATACAGGCGCGTCACTGCCTATCGAGGCCAGTGCTCCGGCCGGTCCGACCGAAGCGGGAGATTCACTCGTGTGGGGTTTAGTGACGGTCCTGGTCGTGGTGCTGGTCACAGTGACCGTCGAAGTCTGGGTCTGGGTTGACGTCTGGGTAGAAGTCGACGTCACCGTGGAGGTCTTCGTCGACGTGGCGGTGGTCGTTGTCGTAGTAGTGGTAGGCGGCTGAGTGACAGTCGTAGTCGCTGTCGTCGTTGTCGTCGTCGGAGGCTGAGTCACCGTGGTTGTCGCTGTGGTCGTGCTAGTCGTGGGAGGCTGAGTGACAGTCGTTGTTGCTGTGGTCGTGCTAGTCGTGGGAGGCTGAGTCACAGTGGAGGTGGCTGTTGTCGTGGTTGTGGTCGGAGGCTGCGTCGTCGTCGAAGTCGTGCTCGTTGATGTTGGGCTCGAGGTGGACGTCACCGTGCTGGTGACCGTCTTGGTCGAGGTGACAGTCGACGTCGGAGCCGAAGTCGAAGTGGACGTGGTCGAGGTTCCCGTAGTCGTGGTGGGCGGGACTGTGGTCGTCGACGTCAAAGTCTGAGTCACAGTCTGGGTCTCGGTCGTCGGCGAGGTGTACGTTGTCGTCTCTGTTATTACAGTTCCAGTGATGGTTATCTGCGTCACGGTCGATGTGACCGATGAAACGACCGTTGTCGTCACGGGCTGGCCCGTGACCATCTGAGTCGTCGTGGTCGGCGTGGTTATCGTCGTGATAATCGCCGGCGCTGTGATTGTCTGAGTGGAAAACACCGTCGTCGTGCTCGGTGGCTGACTTTCGGTGGCTGTCACCGTGACCGTGGTGGTCCCGTTTAGGCCCGACTCAACTGCGATCGCGTGAATGACGGGCGCCATGACAAAGCCCTCGCCTGCGCTGACCATGCTCGGCGTCAGGTCGATCGTCAAGGAAGTGGCGCCGTTAGGCTGAAGACCGAACCGGATCGGGATGGGCAACTCCCCGTTGGCAACGACCGGGATCTGCTCCGACGAGCCGTCTGTGTAGAACGCCCTTGCGCCGGTGACATCTACAACCACCGAGCTGATGTTTCCCGCAGGCAGCTCTGCGCCTCCCAGCGCGAGCGACTGGCCTTGGAGGGTGGTGAGGTTCACGTTAGTCCCGATAGTCGGAGGGACCGTGAGGAAGTAGACGCTGGCCTGGTTCCCTGCCGAGGAGCCGCTCGTCGAGGACGACGAGTTCGCCGGCGCGCTGCTTTCGTACGACGCAGCCAAGCTTGAGATATTGACAAGAAGATACTTCAGATTCGGGCTTGCAGCAGGGGCATCAGTAAGCCAAATGCTGAGGATTCCGCTCCCGCTAGGACTTTGACCCTGCGCCGTCGTGGCTAGGGTCGAAGAGGTCGTGGCTGTATTTAGCTGGACGGTCGTCACTAGCTTCGAGGAGTTCTGAGTAAGGGCCTGAGTCGAGGTGATCTGCGTCGACGTTTGCCCCGACGACTTTCCCGTTATGGTCTGGGTCGACTGAAGGCCATGACCCGAGAGAGACGCGGAGACGACAGCCCCTCCGATGATGAGTACGGCGGTCGCTATAGCGGCTAATCCGTACGTGACGGACTGCTTCGCCGCCAACTCTTTTCTAAATGTCAATTTGATACCAGGTTGATTAAGTTACTCCGAGGAAGGGCCTTTCAAGCCCTTGAAAGATGCAAATCTTCGAGGTGAGGCCATCAGTAGATGCAAGAAATGGCTACCCCGAGAATCCGACAAGCCCCGCACCGTCCTTACTGAAACGCGCGGATTCCGTAGTGGTCAGGGAGATGGAACTGGTCCGTCACCATGAAGTAGGACCGAAGGATGCTTATCCCCTTGTCGGTCAGCCTGTACGAGAAGCGGTTCTTGACCTTCTGTTCCGACAGGATCTCCAGCTGAACAAGGTCTCTGAGGTGCTGCATCAAGAGCTTCCAGGACAGATTGGCCTTGAACATTATCTGGGTAGGCCCCTCTGCTCCGTCCCTGACGACCGTCAGGATGTCCATCCTGATTTCCAGGGTGGATCGCCGCGAGCTCAACTTTCGAAGTGGCTGAGCCTGCCCGAAGGCTGAACCCAGACTTTGTTCGATTATTCCGAGATACCCTCCGTTTCGAGAACTGGTGCCCGGGTTTTCCGGACTCGCATTTCGTAACATAGTTAGAGGTTAGTATTCTGGATTGATTATCCTATGTCGCTGAAGATGCGTTCAAGGACGTTGAAAATTGGAAAGTTCGCTGGGATTCCGGGAGTTCAGTGCAAGAAGTGGAAGATATTACCCAGAGTCATTGACAAGCCGTCTCCATAGTCTCACCGTCTCCAGCCACAGGACCACCACCATCCCGAGCGATGCGGCGACGAGGAAGAAGACGTAGTTTCCAAAGAAGAGGACACTCTATCGAGAAGAATGCTGTAAGAATCGTAAAAAGCAGGGCGAAGAAGAACAACTGAGGGACGATCGTGACGCCGAACTTTGAGTACCCGGCCAGAATATCTCCCACCGCCTCGCCTGTGACCTCATATCTGCCTACCTCATCCTGCTTCACATATTTCGCATCGACGAGCTTTCCAAGATGATAGGAGGCGAGCGATGCGGTCGAAAGGCCAACCTCGCGTTGGACGTCCCTGAGCTCTGAGGGCCCATGCTTCAGCAAGTGAAGGTAAACCCTAAGCGTGTTACCGCGAATCACCTGACCCTCATTGGATTTGGATAACGGAATCCCGCATGCAATTCGTGCGTCTGCTTTAAGACATTTTCAGGATTGAGAGCTGGTTCCTAGCACTAGTGCAGGAATGACCTTACACCCTTGGAAGAAATGCGTTGAATCCTACGGGGATTGACCATAGAGGCACTTCGGGAGAAAGAAGACCTAAATCGACCACGAGCCTTCGGGCAGGCCATCTCATGAGCGTCAGACAGGCCGACATCTCAAGGAAGCCCGTGGTCTACAGGCAGGCAACGGCGCGGGGCAGGATACTCCTCAGACCCAAGACGATCGAGCTCATCAAGGACGGAGGCCTTGAGAAAGGCGACCCGCTCGCGATATCGAAGACGATGGCGATCCTTGCCGTGAAGACGACCCCGACCTGCTGGCGCTCTGCCATCCTCTCAAGATAGAGCACGTGGAGGTTGAGGAGGCGGTACTCGAGGACTCCGTCGAGGTTCGGGTGACCGTCTCCGCGCACGAGAAGACAGGCGTTGAGATGGAAGCGTTGACGGCGGTGTCTGTCGCACTCCTCAATATCTGGGACGTCGTGAAGGCCTACGAGAAAGATGAGGGAGGTCAGTATCCGTCGGCGACGATCGAAGGTATCCAGGTGGTCGAGAAGGTGAAGAGACGCGGGCGCCCCTGAGACCCACAGAAAGCACGCCCCCAAGGGCCGGCTGGGTTACCTGATCGTTACGGTCTCGACGAGCCGATACGAAAAGAGCAGGGCCAGAGCCGAAAAGGACGTCAGCGACGAATCGGGTGACGTCGCACAACGGATGGTCGAGGAAGCAAATGGCGAGGTGATGGGAAGGAGACTAATCCCGGACGACAAGAAGATGTTGAGGAGCACGATGGCCCGCGCTTTGGAGGACAAGCGCATAGACGTGATCGTCTTCACCGGCGGCACGGGCGTCTCCACCACGGATGTCACCATCGAGTCGATCCGTCCTTTCTTCGGGAAGGAGATAGAGGGCTTCGGCGAGGTCTTCCGCTGGGTCAGCTTCCAGAAAATAGGCGCGGCCGCCGCGCTGTCGAGGGCAACTGCCGGGATCGCCAGAGGCAAAGTAGCTATGTGCCTCCCAGGCTCTCCCGACGCCGTCCGGACGGCCCTCGAGCTGTTCCTGGGCGAGATCCCGCACGTCGTGGGCCTTGCACACGGGCCCTCGCGGACCGCGAACTAGACCCTTCACTGCGAGTTCTCGTAAGGGCTCTGTCCAGTTCCCCGGACTTGGAGGCATCGACTGACCGGTTTCGCTCCGGCTCCATCGCTTCATCTGTCTCCCGCTCCTCGCCGAGCCACGGCGAGACATCTTATCTCGGAGTCCATCACCACAAAGGGCATAGGTGGACTGACTGCTCTTCCAAGGTTACAGAGCATGACCCTTTCCTAGATATCCGGGCGGCCATTTAATCGCCCATGCGTCCATCAGATTTGACGTTGCTCTCGTAAGCCACGATGCTTACCATTCCCGCGACTCGGAACGCGATGTCCTTGAAGACCTTGCTCTCCGGCGAGTCGGGGGCCACCACGCCCACAGGCTCGCCCTTGTCGGACTGCTCCCTGATCATCGGGTAGATGGGGATCTCGCCGAGGAACTGGACCCCGAGAGCGCTCGCAGCGCGCTTCCCTCCGCCTTCGGAGAAGATGTAGGTCTTCTCCCCGCAATGCGGGCACGTGAAGTATGACATGTTCTCGACTATCCCAAGGATCGGGACGTTGAGCTTCTTGAACATGGCCAGCGCCTTGGTCGCGATGTTGAGGGACGCCTCCTGCGGGGTGGTCACGATCACCACGCCGCCTAGGGGCACTGTCTGGGCAAGAGTAAGCGAAGCGTCCCCCGTCCCGGGAGGAAGATCAATTATCAAATAATCAAGGTCTCCCCATTCCACTTGCGTCAGGAGCTGCTTGACGGCGCCCGCCACCATAGGCCCTCTCCAGACCAGAGGCGTATCGTCTTTGTAGAAGAAGCCCAGTGATATGACTTTGACCCCATGGGCGGCGGGGGGGACCATCATGTTGCCAACAGCCCCAGGCCGTTCTCTCACTCCCATCATGACTGGCACGGTCGGCCCGTAGATGTCGGCATCGAGGAGCCCGACCCTCGCCCCCGAAGATGCAAGGCTGACCGCAAGATTGACCGCGACCGTCGTCTTGCCGACTCCTCCCTTCCCGCTGGCCACCGCTATGACGTTCTTCACTCCTTTCATCAGCTCACCTTGCTCGGCTTGCCGTGTAGCTGAGATGTGCGCGCTGGTCTTCATCTTCACCTCCTGCACGCCGGGGATCGCCTTTACCGCTCCCCTGACGTCCGCCTCCATCTCAGCACGGAGAGGGCAGGCAGGGGTTGTGAGATTGAGCGTGAAGGACACCGAACCACCGTCGACCCTAAGGTCCCTCTATCATCCCCAAAGAGACGACGTCCCTCTTGAGCTCCTGGCCCTTGACCACCCTCAAGGCGTCTATGCACCTGCTCGGTGCTTACCAAGAGAAATACAGCCCTTCTTCTCGCAAGACCTGCCGGCCCCTTATAACCCTAGTTATCGCGGATGCGACATCTTTCATAAGCCAGTCAATTTCTGCAGGAGCCCCGCATCCGCCTTGCCCAATCCTCCTCCCCTGACGGTATTCCCTGTTGAGGGGATAGGGCGGGTGAAGAAAGGGGATGAACTGGCAGGGGTCATCATTGACGCGGTGCGAGCACAAGGGCTGGAGCTCCTTGACGACGACATAATCGTGGTCACCCAGAAGATAGTCTCGAAGAGCGAAGGGAGGCTGGTTCGCCTCAAGGATGTGCGGCCGGGCAGGAGGGCCACGGCCGTGTCCTCGAAGCTCGGGAAGGATCCGAAGATGGTCGAACTCGTCCTGCGGGAGGCAAAGCGCATCGTCAGGATGGGACACGGGGTGCTTATCACTGAGACGAGACATGGGTTCGTCTGCGCCAATTCTGGGGTGGACGTCTCCAACGTAGAATCGGGTTACGCGGCCCTCTTGCCCCTCGACCCCGATCTCAGCGCGCGAAGGATAAGGAAGAAGCTCGAGAGAGCCACGGGACGCAGACTGGCGGTGATAGTCTCCGACACCTTTGGGCGGCCGTGGAGGGAGGGACAGACGGACGTCGCGATAGGTTGTTCCGGGATCGCCCCCACAGAGAACATGGCAGGCAAGAAGGACGCCTACGGCTACCTCCTAAGGGTGACAAGGCCAGCCATCGTCGATGAGGCCGCGGCCGCTGCTGAGCTCGTGATGAGGAAGAGCGCTCTCGTTCCAGTGGCAGTCGTTAGGGGTGTGAAATACGCTCGGAGCGAATCTGGTGTAAAGAGCATGCTTCGGGAGCGCAAGCTGGACCTCTTCAGGTGAGAGAAGACGTTGGCAACAAGTCGGGAGGGTGTCGTGGTAATCTCGGGCGGCACGGGATCTGCGAAGCTGCTTCGAGGCCTGAGCCAGGTATCGACCTTCTCGGCCGTTGTAAACGTCGCCGACAACGGCTGGTTTCATGGGCTGTATGTCTGTCCCGACATCGACACCGTGACGTACACCCTCGCGGGAATCGCGGACCAGCCGAGGGGATGGGGAGTAGAGGGTGACGAGTTCAAGACTCTCACGCAGCTGAAACGACTCGGGGCGAGGGACACTTGGTTCAACATCGGCGACATCGATTTCGCTCTGCATCTCCTGAGGACGACTCTTTTGGGAGAAGGGCGGAGCCTCACTGAGGTGACGTCAATCGTGGCCAGGAGACTGGGGGTCCGAGGCTGCAAAATACTTCCTGCGAGCGATGACCACTACGAGACACACGTTGTCACCCGAGAGAAGGGTGAACCTTCATCTGCAGGCATTCTGGGTGAGGGACGGGGGACTCCCGACGCCTCTCAGAGTGAGATACGCTGGAGCAACCAAGGCAAGGCCGACTGGCGAGGTCTTGAAGGCCATCGCAGAGGCCGAGCGGATAATCATCGCACCGGGAAACCCCATGACGAGCATCAGGCCCATCCTCTCGATTCCCGGCTTGAGGAGCGCTCTGGGGGCCAGCAAGGCGACCAAGGTGGCGATCTCGCCGATGCTCGGTGACAGGCCCTTCTCAGGCCCGGCGGCAGGCCTGATGAAGGCAATGAAGTTGGAACCGACATCGACAGGAGTCGCCGAGCTCTACAAAGGGCTCGTGAACATGCTGATTCTCGATGAGGGGGACAGGGCTCAAGCCGCCGCCATCGAGAGAATGGGAGTCCGCTGCCGCTTCTCCTCAACTTTAATGAAGTCGCATGACGATGAGCTGAGGCTGGCGAAGCTCGCGATGGAGGTGCGATAGCGGTCTCTCCCCCAAGGGGTTCCACGGCCGTGATCGTCCCGGTCAAGGGCCACGACCCCAAGGCCCGTCTTGGCCCTCTTCTCACTCAACGTCAGAGGGGACAGCTCCAGATCGCGATGCTGGAGGACACCCTCCAGACGCTGAGCAAGGCGAAGATGATCGGGCACGCCTTCGTCGTGTCTTCGAACCTAGAGGTGCTGGAGTTTGTGCGAAGGTTCGGCGCAAGGACCATACACGAGCCCGATGACGCAGGGGTGAACGCGGCGGTCAACAGGGGACTCGAAGAGACAGCAGAGTACGAGAGGCAGCTGATAATCCCGGCAGACCTGCCTTTGTTGGCCGTCGATGGACCTGAAGGCAGGCCCCATGCTCGCAAGGGAGGGCGCGCAGGTAGTGATCTCTCCATCGGAGGACTTCGATGGGACGAACATGCTGCTCTTCACCCGGGGCGTCAGCCTCCCGCTCCATTACGACGATGATAGCTTCCGCAAGCACTATGCAAGCGCGATGGCACGAAGGCTCCGGGTCGCCGTCTACTACTCAAAGGGGGTGGGGTTCGACGTCGACAAACCCTACGACGTGCACCGCTTCTTCAGGTTTCGCAGGACAGGGGCTACCCTAACATTCCTGGCGAGGACACTCCGACTGACGCAAAAGACAAGCCCCGAGCGTCGCTGATCTCAGGGCTCGTGTTTGACGAGGGGTTTCTAGTGGGCCCCTAGGCGATGTATGAGGTGCTGGACGTGTCGAACTTGTGCACGGTCTCGAAGCTGCCCGTTGTCCCTGAACTGCGCGAAGTCGACGATCTCCGGGAAGAACCTGTCGAGCGGGCTCACTGCCATCTCAGCGGCGACGTGCCCCTTGCCAACGTAGTCGTCTGTGATCTTCCTTGAGAGCTCCCTCACCTGACCGTCGTCCGTGAAGCCGAGAGAGTGGAGATACTCGTGGAGCAAGATCATGAACGTGTATGCGTTCCTCCTGTTCTTCGACTTGTTCGACTGCCAGATGATCTTCATCAGGTTCCTGTTCATCACTATGGCGTTCGAACCCATCTCGTGATACGCGCCGACCTGGTTGGGTATGTCCCCCAGCACCAGTGTCAGGCCCGCCCGATGGATGGCTAGCACCTGGTCCACGGCTTTCTTGACAAGCTCGAAGACCTCGCCAAAGCCCTCAGCCTCGGCTAGCTTCTGACTGTTCTCGATGGCTGGAATCTCGGTCATTCTCTGTCGTGATTGGAGAGAAGGTCTCGTATAAGGAATTCTGCCCATCCGTCAGGAGGCCGAGCGACCGCAGCTCGGGCAGAAGGTGGCCCCGCCCAGACTAGCCCCGCAATACCTGCACTTGTCGGGGTCAGAGGGGGATTCGAGCTTCCGGATAGAGCGGCCGCCTAGCCAGACGGCGAGCTCGAGCAAGAGGATTATCGGCAAGAAGAGGATGATGTCGAGGACGGGGCCCCCGTCAGGCGTGATCAACGCGGTGGCGATGTAGGTGACAACCCAGATGATCACCCTGTTCTTCCTGTAGGTCTGAGGGCTGAACACCTTGAAGCGGATGAGCATGAAGACGTAGACCGGGGTCGTGAACGCTATCCCGCTCATCCCTATCGTCAGGAAGACGACGAAGTAGAAGTTAGAGACGTCCACGATCGGGGTCGCTTGGGCGGTGACGAAGAAAGGCGACAGGGCGATGAAGAGGAACTTGGCCAGGAGGAAGTAGCCGAAGAGCACTCCGACGACGAAAAGGGCGGTCGAGGAGGCCACGAACGGGTAGAGCAACCCCTTCTCCTTCTCCGTCAGCGCCGGAGACACGAAACGCATCGTCTCGTAGGCGAAGATCGGGCTGTTGAAGACCGCTGCCAGGATCACGGATGCGACCAGGTATACCTCGAGCGGCTCGCTCAGGTTGTTGGCCATCAGCGTCCATCCCGCTGGAAGCAGGTCCAGCTTCACCCTGGCGAGGAAGAACGCCACGAAGGGGACGTAAGTCCCTGTGAAAGTGAGGGCCTTCGACGGCTCTGCCGGTGCGAGAAGGAACACGGCCAGTATTGCTAGGTAGCTCAGGAAGGCTATCTTCAGTCTGTGCTTGAGCTCGCCGAGATGCTCCATGATGTTCAGCGAGTCCGAGCTCATCTTCGTGTGACCCGCGAGTGATAAATCGGCTGACGAACTACCAGGGAATCGTCATCGCGCGTGCGACGGCCGCAGCAGGTCGTCGTCTTTCTCAACCGAGGTCTGGCTTGTGAACCCTGTTCATTTAAAGGATTGAAGAGGCAGAGTGCGATTCGACGTCGCTCACGCTACTATTCACGTTTTTCGACAGCAAGCCGGCTTCGTTTGGTGGAATCAGGTCCCTGCGGTCTTTCGGACTATCTCGGCGGATATCTGTTCCCTCGTCTTGCCTTCCGTGGAGATGCCGAGCTTCCTCGCAGCCACCATCAGGTCTTCGCCGTTCTGAGCGTCTGGGGTTGACATCATGCTCGTGGACGCTGGGCTTTTCGCTCCCTCGTTGAACTCCTTCTTCGCAGACCCGAGTGCCCTCGCTAACAGAGGTATCTTCTGAGGCCCCTGCCATAGGAAAACGATCACGACAACCGCCACAATAAGCAACTCAATCGGACTGTCGAGTGCCATTTAGCCTCCTTTTCGAGGAAGCGCCTATTTACGCTTTACGAAAGATTGGTCTAAGCCACCCGCTCAAGAGATGGAAATCGTCTCAGGATTGACATGATTTCGGGATAGATTCTTAAGGCCAACGCGGCCTTCGCCGTCAAGGGGAAGAAACGAGAAATCCTCGAAGGCCCTCTTGGGCGGCCGTCTCTCTTTTGGGCATCCTCATCATCGGCGCATTTCCGTTGACTCGAGTGCCCCTGAGCTCAACCGCGACGGCATTGGCATCTACCGGCTCAGCCAGCGCGGCCCAACTAGCGACCTCAGGAGGCAACTACTCGACGCTCGATTGGACCGAATACACAGGCCCGGGGGTCACGGGCACACAAGGGTGGAACTACTCGCCGCAGACGCAGATCAACTCCAGCAGCGTCAGCAGTCTCGGGGCCTCGTATGTGTTCCCGCTGCCGAGCATACTTTCGACCAACCCGTCGGTCCAGAGCCGCTTCCCAGGCCTTCAGTACTCGACGAATCTTGAGGGCTCGATGGCCCCGGTCCTCTCAGCGAACGGGACCGCCTTCGTGGTCACCAATGGGTTGACGGTCTATGCGTTCAACTTGGCCACCGGGTCGTCGACGACCCAAGACCTCCCCTCGATGGATTGGGCTGCCTACGCCAAAGAGCCATGGGCCCCTACCGGTGCGCCCGGCCACCTCCACTCGGTCAACATGGCAGACGGCGTGATATGGGTGAACGGGTTCGGGTGCCAGGTGCAGGGCTGGGACGCCGCCACAGGGGCGTTGCGCGCGAACCTCACTGGCCTGTGCAACGACATCCCGGGCGACTACAGCCAATACGGCGGGTGGGGACAATACTATTCGTTCGGCGACAGCGCGATCCAGGTCGATGTGAAGCACAACGAGATCCTCTACTACGCCGGAGGGTCAGCTGAAGGGAGCGGCGGAGGGAGGTTCTTCGTGGAGGCCTGCAGCCTCTCCGCGGCGCTGGACGGGCAGAGCCCAGGTTGCATTGCCAACGGCGGGGCCTGCACGACATCGGCCGGCGGCGCCTGCTCGCCGGGTAGCAGCATGCTCTGGCGAACTTTCTTCATGCCTCCTATCGATGGAAGCGACCCCGCGTGGTCATCTACCGTCTGCCAAACCGCGAACGTCTGGGTCGCAGGGTCCCGTGTTCTGCGCTCTCGCCGGACCTTGTCCAGAACGATTGGCAATTCCCCTCGCTATCGAGCACCTGGAACGGGACCGACATCGCTCCCAGCACCGGGATGAGCAACTCGTGGGGCCAGTACGCGCTCGACGACCAAGACGGCCTTGTCTTCATCGGGACGTCGCAGCCAGGCCCCGACTGGAACGCAACGCTCCGTCCGGGGCCGAACCTCCTTGCCAACTCGATCGTCGCAGTGAACATGACCGACGGAGCGATAGTCTGGGCTGACAAGAGCATCGCAAGGGGCACTCAACGACGAGGACTGCAACCTGAACACAATATTCGCCTCGGTCCAGGGTGAGAAGATGGTCCTCAAAGCCTGCAAGAGCGGGGTCATCTACGGGATCGACGCTCTCAGCGGCCAGCCGAGATGGATTCTCGACACGACGATGCCTGACTACAGCACTCTCGGCCCGGACACCTCCCCCCTCTCCAGGCCCTTCGAGTGCCAGCCGCAGGACATCTCGAGCTGCAACTACGGGGCGACGTGGGACAAAATCTACGCCATGTATAACGCAGGGACGCTGAAGATGCAAGGGAGCAA
Source organism: uncultured archaeon (assembly GCA_963799775.1). Lineage (GTDB taxonomy): Archaea > Thermoproteota > Nitrososphaeria > Nitrososphaerales > Gagatemarchaeaceae > Gagatemarchaeum. Next base: position 515,216 of record CAWCYD010000003.1, on the reverse strand, counting down.
CCCGCACCCTCACGGCTATGTGACGGGCGCTCCCTACAGGGCCAGCGAGGGCAGCTCAACCCTCTCAATCTGACCGAGATGGACCAGTTCGTCTGCCCGGTGGGGACCAATGAGCAATGTCAGGCGCTCGCGGGAGTGGGCGAGGCGCAGTCTTGCGGCGCGGTGGCGAACGCCACGCTCTGCGCGCAGCTTGCCTCGACCGGGAAGCCTGGGTTCATCGAGGCTCCGTATCTCATGGAGTCCGAGAACGCCTTCGACGGCAGATACCTCTACGTGGTCGTCATGGATGGACCGATGGAGAAGGACTACATCGGCGACGTAGGGTACAAGGGTCAGTCAGGCATCGTCTTCGGGACCAACCTCTACTTCTCCGGCCAGATGCCGACGAACGCGACCGTCCTCAAGATAGACCCCTCGAACGGGGACGTCCTCTGGAACTACACCCGGCCGATCTACTACCGCGGGGGCATCATTGCGACCGGCGGGATGGTCGTCACCCAGTGGCCGGACGGCAAGATGATATTCCTCTCGTCGACGACGGGGCAGGTCATAGACACAATAGACCTCAACGTGCCTCTTCTCGCTCCGATGAGCATCGCGCCGGACAGCAACGGGGTCATGCACATCCTCATCGACAGCGGGGGGAGCAACCACCCCGTCCTGGGGGAGGCCGGGCTGCACGGCGCTCTCGGGCGTGGCGATGTGACCCCAGGCGACGTGATCTCCTTGACCATCCAACCACCTCATACCTCTCTCACTACCGCCACATCGACAACGACGGGTCCAGGCCCTCAGCTCTTCGGGAACCTGCAAGCCTACGAGCTGCTCGCGACCGTCGCCTTGGCGGTCATCGTCGTCGCAGGGGTGACCGTTTTTCGCCATCGTCGCGGCCGGTAATAGTCAATCTCCAGACGGAAGGCTTATCACGCCGCCAAAAACGCTGCGCTCAGGATGAGCTCGGCCGTAGGTCTTGTTAGACTCTACTGGGAGCTCTCCAAGCCGAAGATCGTGACGCTCCTGGTCTTCACCGGAATGGCCGGGATGCTTGTCGCGTTCAGGGAGGTGCACCCAGCCCCCACGGCGGCCACGATGGCCGTCTCCTTGACGGTCGGTCTAGTGGCGATCCTCCTCGGCTCGATGGGAGCAGAGGTCTTGACGAACTACCATGACCGCGACATCGACAGCATGCTGAAGAGGACTCACAACCGCCCGATCCCATCTGGCAGGGTCTCGCCGCGCAACGCCCTCATCTTCGGCCTGGTGACGTCGGTGCTCTCCGTGCTGCTCTGCCTCTACTTCAACCCGCTCGCCGCCGGCTGCATGCTCTTCGGGCTGGTCGACAACGTGGGGGTCTACTCCCTCTGGCTCAAGAGAAGGAGTTGGCTCAACATCATCCTGGGCGGGATCTCCGGAGGGATGCCCGTCCTGGTAGGGTACACGGCGGTCGCAGACGCCATCACCCCCCTTGCGCTCTTCATGTCGGCGCTGGTGATAGTCTGGATTCCCACCCATATCTGGAGCCTGGCGATCAAGGAGAGGGAAGAGTACAGGGCGGCCAAGATACCCATGCTCCCAGTGGTGGTCAGCGAGCGAGTGGCCACGGTCTGCATAGCCGTCACAAGCTCCCTCCTGGTGGTCTTCTCCTTGGCGATACTCCTCGTTCCCAACGCCGCGAGCCCGTTCTACATCATCTCCGCAGTCGCTTTGGGAGCCGTGATCTTGGGCTACAGCGTGAAGCTCGCCATCGACAAGACGACGAAGACTGCATGGACTCTCTTCAAGCTGTCCAGCCCGTACCTGACCGTCATCTTCATTGTCATAGTCGTGAACATCTGGTTCTTCTCGTAGAGACCGGTCGCGAACCCGCCGGTTCTTCAGCTATTCCTCGTAGCGGCTCTGCAAATGCATATTGGCACCAAGTCTTTCGAATCTGGCTCGCTGGAGAAGGGTGAGATTGGGCCTTGAAACTTCGAGCAGCTGACCTGGGCGAGCCCACAGGAGGCCGAGTCTCTCGGAGGCTCGTCGGGGCACTCCTCGTCATCGTCATTCTCACCGTCGTGGTCGCGGGTTCTTTCGTCGCGCTCAATGGATCGTCTCGCCCCCCGCCCAAGGGGCTGCAGCTCTCGATTGTCTCGACAACGCCGCTGGGGGCTCCGGTCTACTTGATAGTGATACTGGTCGTCTTCGATGCGCACAACTATGGGACCGAGGCGGTCACGTTGCACGACCTCTCCTACACGCTCGATGGGAACGGCGAGCAAATGGATGCGGGCTACATCCCGCAGCAAGCCCTGATTGCCCCAGGTGGGGACCACGTGTTCAACTACACCTTCACAGCGGAGCTGAGCGACACGGGATTGGACGTCACCTACAAACCGGCTTTCGCTTGGACCCTCTCGGGGCCCTTGACACCGCCGCTCCCTCACTTGGGAACCAGTCGATCCCATTCTCCCTGAGGTTCAACGACTAGCATCGAGCATCCTCTCGTAGTTAATTGCGATGCATCGGCTTGTCTTCAATTGTTGAGCCCGCCTCTTCTAAGGGCCGTCACCGGAATGAGTGCGAAGCAATGGAAAGCCTCGAGCATCAGCCGAGACCACTTGCTAGCCTGGTTTCCGGAGCGGATGCTGTGGCTGTGATAGCCTCGCTGCCCCAGAACAACGGCGAATACGCGGATGTTGCGGCTCAAGCGGGCGCCAACGCAATCATGCTAGGCATAGACAAGACAGACACCTCGCTTCCCGGCCTTTTCGGGAGCTTCGACCTCATGGAGGACTCCATCGACTCCATCTTGGGCACCGCGAGCGTGCCCGTGGGCATCTCCATCGGGGACTCCAGGCCCTTGATCGAGGAGAACTGGGAGAGGATCGTCTCGAAGCCGTTTAGCTTTGTCAACATGTTCGCCCACCACATGCCGCCCTTCGTCTTGGAGGACACGAGGGTCGAGAAGCTGATCTCCATCGGGCCCGGATACATGCTGGAACAGGTGAAGAGCCTGTCTGAGCTTGACGGGGTCACGGCCCTTGAGGCGGCGATAGTGGCCCCTCAGGGCAGGAACCACATCTTCAGCGCCCTAGACGTCGCCACACTCGGGGTCCTCGCCAGCATCTCCTCAAGGCCCCTGATCGTCAGGACCAGAAGAGGATGAACGCCCGCGACGTCTCGAGCGTCATGAGGTCCGGAGCCAGGGGCATCAGCGTCGACGCGGCCTCCCTGGAGCAAGGGGTTGAAGCATATAGGGACGCGATATCGACCTTCAGGTCTCAGGTGACCCCTTCTGTCTCGTCGCAACCAAGAACCTAAACGGCCGACCAAGGCCATAATCCTCGCGGGCGGTCTCGGAACAAGGCTCAGGCCCTATACCCTCTTCCTGCCGAAACCTATGCTCGCGGTCGGCCCGAAGCCGATCCTGGAACACATAATCGACTGGCTGAGGCGCAACGGAATCAGCGAGGTCGTCATCGCGACGGGATATCTGGGGAGGCTCATCGAGCAGTACTTCGGGGACGGCGGAGACTTTGGGGTGCAGATCGAGTATGCGAGGTCAGACAGGCCGCTCGGCCACGCAGGACAGTTGAAGTCCGCCCAGAAGCTCCTCCCCGAGACGTTCGTCTGCCTGTACGGGGACGCGATATTGGATTTCGACCTCAGGAAGCTCATGGACTTCCACGCGAAGAAGAAAGCGTTCGTCACGATGGCCCTCATGGACTACGAGACCAAGATGAGCTACGGGGTGATATCGACCACTCCTTCAGGTCGCGTCGAGAAGTGGAAGGAGAAGCCGGTCATGACGAGCGAGATCAACGTCGGGTGCTACGTAGTCGACAAGAGGTTCCTGAGCTACATCCCGCCTAGACAGGTATACGGGATTAAGGAGGCGTTCAAAGGTGCGATGGACGACGACAGGGCGCTCTATGCTCTCAAGGTCAAGGGGGAGTTCACGGACATCGGTGACATCGACGCTCACAAGGCGGCCGACAAGGCCTACATCGAGCGCTACGGGAAGATTCCCTGAGAGAAGGGTCTTCCCGCTCTTCTCACACCCGGCCCTTCGGCGCTGCATTTAATACTCGTCGTTCGAGGCAACGGCTCAGAAACCCAGGAAACACAAGTGCGATCAAACGATGCCCCAGGACCAACTATCTCCCCAGGCAATCGCTCGAGCGGATCCTAAGAACATCTACCGAGTGTACGAGGCCTGGCCGCGTTTCGCCGAGCAAGAGGCCTCCCTCAAGGTCGAGATCGCCCCACGCCACTTTGACAGGGTGATCTACGTCGCGAACGGCGGTTCGGCCTCCGCCGGCGACATCATCGCTGACTGGTTCCTCGCTTCGGGAGGCGCCGAGGTCAGCGTCTTCAAGGGCTACCTCCCCAAGGTGAACCTTTCGAGGACGTTCGTGCTCGTCTGCAGCACATCTGGCAGCACGGAGGAGACGATACTGCTCATGCGGAGGCTTGCGGCGAGGAAGGCCAATATGGTCGCCATCTCCTCCGGCGGCAAGCTCCAAGAGCTGGCCATGGAGCTGAAGGTCACCCACATCACCATCCCGATCGAGATGGCCCCGAGGTACTCACTGCCGCACGTGCTCTTCGCCGCGATTGCCCATCTTCGCAGCGCGGGGCTCGTAGGAGAGAAGAGGTGGGGGGAGGTCCGTGAGGCGATCGAGTCGATGAAGAAGGTCGCGCCTTCGCTCTCGTCGAACTCTCCCACGTCGCAGAACCCTGCGAAGCAGTGCGCGCAGCTGGTGGCGCCGTCGGGGGTCACTTCCAAAGATCTACGGCTCATCCGTGACGAAGAGCATCGCGGAGCGCTTCAAGGACTGCCTCAACGAGAACGCGAAGATGAACGCCTCCTGGGACTGCGGCCCGGAGCTCTTCCACAACGAGGTCGAGGTCTGGGAGACGCCAGAGAGGAAGATGGTCCCGATATTCCTGAGGCACACGGCGGAGCCCAAATACGAAAGGATGCGGTTGGACTCGTTCGTCGACATCCTGGGCATGAAGGGGATACGCAGCCTGGAGATACACGGCAAGGGGAAGGGGAACCTAGCGCAGCTTGTCACCCTGGCGTACCAGGTGGACTTTGCGACGTATTACGCAGCGATAATCCGCGGGGTGGAGCCTTCAAGCATAAAGCTGATCGACCGACTAAAGTCGACGGTTGCCGGGCCCTGACCGTGCTCAGGTGATCCCGACTAGGTGGGCGAGCTCTCGCCTGCTTGCAGCCCCTAGCTGCTCGGCGGCCACCTCCGGAGAGACCTCGTTGACGAAGACCCCGGACCCTAGTTCCAGGCCGGTCCAGGTCGAGACTCTGGGGTAGACCTCTACGTGCCAGTGTATCTGCTTGGTCGTCTTCTTCTCGGAGGAGTTGTGGACGACGAGGTTGAATCCGCAGTCGCCAAGCACCTTGGCCATCCCGCCTAGGGTCGCCCTCAGTATCAGGGACAGGTCCATGAGCTCCTTCTGGGAGAGCTTGAGGAGGCTGGTCTGGTGACGCTTCGGGTAGATCCAGAACTCGTACGAATGGGCAGACGCCCAGGGGGCGAACGCGATGAAGAACTCTGTCGAGAGGGCACTGCCTCGGTCCGCCCGTCTCAGAGGCCACGACCTGGCACATCGGACAGATGCCTAGCTCGTTCAGGGAATTCTGGACCGTGACCGCCTCCGCCTCGACGGCGGGCGGTAACCTCGGTATGGTCACCAGCTGGATGTGAGGGTGGTCGACCAGGGCGCCCGCGGTCTTTCCTTGGTTGATGAAGATCGCCACGTACCCGACCCCACGCTGGGCGTAGAGCCATCTAGTCTTGTCCTGGATCGTCGCCAGCACGCTGGTCCACTGGTCCTTGTCGATCTTCGCGAAGGTGATGTCATGCTTTGGGGTAGCGACCATGATGTAGTGGTAGCCCACGGCAGGCTCGCTGTAATGGGGCGCCTCGCCATATGAAGGCGCGGCGTTAGGTGTGACTATCGGGAACTTGTCGGGAAAGACCCTGACAACCCATCCGCGCACAGGGTCGCCTTCGGAATCTGACTGCTTCACGAGCGTGTCGCCCATCTTCACCAGGACGAGGTCCGCCTGAGGTGTCATCTCTTCGTTGCCCGGGCAGAACGGGCACTTGGCGCCATGGTCGGAGAAGGGCCGAAGTTGGGAACGTGAGCCTCTGTCTAGCGTGACTACAGACAGCTTGTCTGTAAAGTAGTCCTTCCTTATCTCGACCATGGATGGCGTATGTGTTGTTCTTCACGATATATTACCTCTCTGTAGCGGAAATCGGCCTAGCACCTGACTTCTGCGGGCCCAGACCGTCAGGTTCGAGGCTCTTTCTGAAATTCAAATGGCCCCTTGGGGCTTCTAAGGTTATATGCGAGAGATTGTCGCGCTCGGCGGAAGATGCCCGAGGCGAAGAAGAAGGTCGGATACATCCTCTTGGACGGCTGCAGCGATAGGCCCGTCCCCTCGCTGAATCACACGACCCCTCTCGAGGTAGCTAACACGCCGAATCTCGACAAGATGGCGAGAAGGGGAGAGATGGGCCAGGTGATCACAGTTGGCAAGGGCATCTCGCCGGAATCGGACATCGCGGTCTTCAACATGCTCGGATACGGGTTCGAGAAGGGATATCCGGGGCGCGGGGTGATCGAGTCGATCGGTGCCGGGATCGAGATGAAGGACGGCGACCTGGCGCTGAGGGCAAACTTCGCCACGGCCGTAGGGGGGAAGATAGTCGACCGCCGGGCGGGGAGGGACATGACTGCGAGCGACGCCAAGAACCTCCAGGAGGAGCTCAAAGCTGTCAAGCTGGCGAACGCGGAATTCGACTTCCGCAGCACAATCGGGCACCGTGCGGCCCTCGTGATTCGGGCCGACGAACCTCTTTCGGCTGAGATCTCTAACACCGACCCGGGCTACGTGCGGATGAAGGGGTTCGGCGCGGCGAGAGAGGCGAAGGACGTGGAAGCCATCCAGACCTGCAAGCCTCTGGAGAGGACGGCAGCTGCCAAGAGGGCCGCAGAGTTTGTCAACTCCTTTTCGCAGCAGGCCATGGGGATCCTCGACTCCGCCAAGGTGAACCAAGTGAGGAGGAGAGAGGGCAAGAAGCCTGCGAACCTCATCCTATTCCGGGACTCAGGATCCAGTATCCCGACTCTGCCGTCTTTTGAGGAGACTCACCACTACAAGGGCGTCGCGCTCGTCGAGATGCCGGCGGAGGTGGGCATCGCGATCCTTCTGAAGATGAAGATGGTCAAGGTCGACGACCCGTCCGACGTGGCAGGGAAGGCAAGACAGTTCAAGAGAGAGCTCAGAGACGGGACGGTCGTCTACGCGCACATCAAGGGCCCCGACGAGTTCGGGCACGATGGAGACGCCGTCGGGAAGAAGAAGAACATCGAGGGGATCGACAGGGACTTCTTCGGACCTGTGGCCGAGACCCTAGGAGACGAGGCGACGCTTGCCGTCTCGTGCGACCACGCGACACCGTGCGTTCTCAAGATGCACTCGGCAGACCCGGTGCCCTTGCTCGTCACCGGCGACGGGAGAGGCACGACATGCAGGTTCACCGAGAAGGATGCGAAGCGCGGCTCGCTCGGGACGCTCATGGGAAAGAACGTCCTGAGAAGCATACTCTCGTCCTGAGAGACTCAAGTCGGCCTTTGGGCAGGCGGCGTCGCCACAGGAGCGCGCTTGAACGACTCGATCTTCTCGGCTATCACCTCCTCCAGTGTGGGCTTGCCTTCGTCATAGGCCTCGAAGGCGACCCGCGCGACCGGCTTGCCGATCTTGATCAGCTTCGTCAGGTCTGCCGGTGTGCCTAGCACCACGGCGTCGCACTCTATGGCGTTGATGCTCTCCTCGAGCTCGGCAAGCTGCGCGCTGGTGTAGCCGAGGGCCGGGAGGACCACTTGCCGAGAGTAGGATATTTCTCAAAGGCAGCGCGGATGCCGCCGACCGCCCTGTCGCGTGGGTCAACGGGAATGGCGTCGACGTTCTTCGCTGCGACGGTCCCGGCTCCGTACGAGAGCCCACCATGAGTGACCGAGGGAGCGTCCTCGACGACCACTACGCGCTTCCCTCGTATCCAATCGGGGTGGTCCAAGACGGCCTCTGAGCGGGTCCGGACCAGTTTCGCTCGCGGGTTGAGCTTGGCGCAAGAGACCAGGGTCTTGTCGACGTCGTCCTTGGTCGCGACGTTCACCTTGTTGACGACCACCACGTCGGCCATGCGGACGTTGGTCTCCCCGGGATAATATCGCGTCTCGTGGCCCTGCCTGATGGGATCGGCGACCACGATGTTGATGTCAGGCCTGTAGAAGCTCCAGTCGTTGTTCCCCCCGTCCCAGATTATCACGTCCCCTTCCTTCTCGGCCTCCGTCATGATCGCCTTGTAGTCGACTCCTGTGAAGACGACTAGGTTGCGGCTCAAGTGTCCCTCGTACTCCTCCCTCTCCTCGACGGTGACGTGATAGTTGTCCAGGTTCCTCGGGATCTTCGAAGCGCTGGAACGGGGCAGAAAAGTCGTTGAAAGGCATCGGATGCCTAACCACCACCGGCTTGAGGCCGTGCTTCACCAGGATGTCCGAGACCTTCCTGCTGATCGTGCTCTTCCCTGCCCCGGTCCTGACGGCCACGACCGCGATGACCGGCTTGTTCGCCTTGATCATCGTGTCGGCAGGGCCGAGCAGGTGGAAGGTGGCGCCCTTCGCCTGGGCTATCGAGGCCCTGTGCATCAGGTAGTCGTAGGACGTGTCGCTGTAAGAGAAGAAGACGTCGTTGACTCCTTCGCTCTGCAGGAGATTCTCCAGCTGGTCCTCAGGGTGGATCGGGATTCCGTTGGGGTAGCGCCTGCCTGCCAGTGATTCAGGATAGGCCTTGCTGGATGTGTAAGGGGCCTGGGCGGCCGTGAACGCCACCACCTCGTAAGATGGGTTGTCCCTGAAGTATGTGTTGAAGTTGTGAAAGTCTCTGCCGGCAGTCCCCATTATTATCGCACGCCTAGCCAAGTGCCTCTCATCCATCCTGTGCGCAAGGCGAGGACTTCAGGCTATCGGGTTCTCTGTCTCTCAACCGATGCTCTGGCGGCACGAGCGAGCTATTGATGCTTTAGGTTGGCGAGGTCGCCGCCTTCCTCGCTGAAGAGCTCGTCAAGGTCATGTCCCTTTCGGACCACGACGTGATTGCCCTGCGTGGTCCGCATCAAGATGTAGGGCTTGGGCTGGCAGTGGAACTGAGACCCGATAACGAAGGAGTAAGCGCCCACGTCTCGGAAGACGACGAGCTTGCCGGGCTCCGCCCCTCCCAGCTTCGACCTGCTCGAGATAGGGAAGATGTCGAGGGCATCGCACAGCCTCCCGGAAAGGACCGTCTTGCGCGGGGAGGACGACCCTCCTGGGATCACCTCTACAGGATACTCGTGTTTCAGCAGGGCGGAATCGAGCAGGTTGTGGTAGCCTGCGTCGATGTAGACGTACTTCGTCTCCTGGAACCTCTTGACGTTGACTACGCGTGAGACCATGATGGTGGACTCTGCTGCGAGGAACCGCCCGCTCTCGACGATCAGCGTGAACTTGCTCCCGAGGCTCTCGATGATGCTGTTGAGCTGCTCGAAGAGCTGTGAGGCAAAGTCCTCTGCCGTTGGCACGCTCTTGCCGTAGGGCGCTGGCAGCCCACCGCCGATGTCTATCGTCCGGACCTCAAAGTCGCCGAGCTCCCGCCTCGCGCCAAGCACGAAGCTCTCGAGCTTCTCGAGCGCGACGGCAAAGCATGACGGGTCATCGATCTGGCTCCCGAGATGGAAATGGAACCCGTCGAAGGTCATCCCCGGGGTGGAAAGGATCTTCCTCAGAAGCGAGATCGCGCTGTCTTCGTCTGCCGAGTCGAGAGGCACCCCGAATTTCCCGTGCTTGATCGAGAACCTGAGCTCGGCCTTTACGCTGACCTCTGGGTTCACTCGGATGAGCACCTCGATGTCCTCGCTCACCCTCGCTCTGGCCTCGATCAGGTTGAGGAGGCCGTTGTAGCTGGAGACGACTATCTTCCTCACGCCGAGCTTCATTATCTGCTCGTACTCGGCCATCGTCTCGGTGATGCTAGTGTAGATTACGTTCTCTGGGGACCCGCCGCACTTTAGAAGGAAGTAGAGCTCGTTGCTCGCGGTCAGGTCGAACATGATGCCCTCCGAGACGAACGTCTTGATCACGCTCGGGTTGTAGTTGGCCTTTATCGAGTAAGCCATGCGGAAGGGCCCTTTGAACTTTTGATACGCTTGCTCGAGCTCGCTCACAGTCCTTCGTAGTGCCGCCTCGTCTATCAGAAAGTATGGTGTTCCAAACTTCTCGGCCAGATAGAATAATTCTTGGTCAGAGAATTTGGGTGTCACATTCCGCGTGCGTGACACCGGTTGCGCCCGATTTTCAGGCAATTTTCTTGTTGCGCAATCCTCTCATCATTCAATTTAAAAACATATTCCCAAAAAAATTTCCCGCACGAAATTTTTCCGCGAAAAAGTATCTCGAATCTGGAAAGAAAAAACTCCTTTGCGAGGTCCAAGAAAAAATTCTCGCCCGAAGAATCCCCTCCCGGGCGCCGCAGCATCTCATGAAAAGAGTTATGTCGCTCACGAACTTCTTCGAGGCCCGTTGCCGGTCGAGGCAGGCCGCGTCTACAGGAAGTTCACAGCGTCCAACGGGAAACCTGTGACCCTCCGCGCAGCGAGGTGGGAAGACCTGGATGGACTGCTCAGGTTCGCGAGCGGGCTCGTCGAAGAGCAACGAAAGAACCCTGGATTCGGCACTCTGATCGGCGGCCCGGTGACCAGAGAGAAAGAATCGCGGTGGCTCGCGGACAAGCTGGTCGCAATGGAGAGCGGCAAGGAGGTCAGCGTCGTTGCGGAGGTCGGAGGGCAACTGGTCGCAAACTCCGAGGTGGTGCGCGGAGAGCTGCCTACCACAGCGACGCACGGCCTGCTAGGAATCTCAGTCTCTAGAGGCTACAGGGGGATGGGGATCGGGACAGAGATGTTGTCCTGCCTGGTCGAGCTCAGCAAGAAAGCGGGCTTGAAGACCCTCGAGCTCCACGTTCTCTTGACAAACCCGGCAGCTATGAAGCTCTACGCGAAATCTGGGTTCAACAAGGCGGGCGTGGTAGAGAAAAAGATCCGGAGAGGCGGCAAGAGCATCGACGTGATAATAATGACGCGGACGCTCTAGGTCGAACCCCTCGACTGGCCAGGCCCGAATCCGCGGCATAACCTCCGTTAGGCTGCGCGGCCTCTCTTGCCAAGTGTTCTTGTTCGCTCTTGGAGATGACTGGAGCTCTGGACAGTGGTCCTACTTGCCTACTAGGATCTCGATTGAGGAGACGTTCCTCATCTCGCCTGTCTCGGTGCTCTTCACTTGCTCTGTGGTGATGTTGATGTTCTTCACAGAGAAGGTTCCATTGCCCAGTCTCTTTGTTACGATCTCCGCCACGTCGACGGCTCTGCTGATTGCGAGGCCTCTTGCCTTGATGTTGACCTCGCCGGCTTGGGAGAGCTGGATGAGCGCTGACATCGCGTAGCTCATCACTGGCTTCTTTCCCACGTAGATGTGGTTCGATGGCCCCCTTTCGTGCATAGGTGCCATTGCGGGTGCTTCTTGGGAAGGAGATTCTGTCCTCTCCTCGTCTTTGGACCTGGGCTGTCGTTTTGCGGTGACTTTGGTTGACATTGTCGCGCTGTTCGCCGGTCTTTGGCTATTTATGCCTACCGAAGAAAGACTTCGTAGTCTTCAACTCAGGACAAGATGCGGCCCGAGGCAGCATGGGCGCTTATTTACTCTAGGCACTTTTCAGCGCATGTCCCTCGCGACGCTCTCCGTGTGGCAGCCTCACGACAGCGCTCTTATTCGTGATATCCTCTCTCAGTGTAGGCCCCTGACATACAACGCGATCCAGTACGCTGAGAGCAACCGTATCAACAACAGGGGACAGATGAATGGGTTCTACCGATCGATCCGCGACGTGGACCTCCCGTCGTCTTTCAAGGTTGCAGTGATCACTCGCGCATGCGCCGTCCTCAGAAGCAGGTGGAAGAGCGACAGGAGAGGCGTCAGGGTCAGACATAGAACGCCGCTGAAGCTCGCCGCCTGCATAGTCAGGGGATTCTTCGTGACCGTGACGGGCAAGCTGTTCGTCTCTCTCGGGCATCACACGTTCGAGATGGTGCAGCTCAACACGTATGCCTTCTCGAAGGTCTCCAAACCCGGCGTCAAGATGAGGAGCCTGACCCTCACTGAGGACAGGGTCGCGATATGCTACTCCTCTGAGGTCGAGTCGATCGAGCCAAGGCTGGTGATCGGTGTGGACAGGAACGAGAAGAACCTCACGTATGGTGATCGGGGAGGGTTCGAGGAAATCGACCTGTCACGAATAGTCAAGGTGAAGCAGACGACCAGGGAGATCCTGGGCTCGTTCAAGAGGGACGACATGCGAATCAGGAGACTGCTCGCGCAAAAGTACTGGAAGAGGGCGAACGACAAGACGACTCAGATACTCCATCTTGCGACGAACCAGATAGTCGAGAGCGCGAGGTCCATTGGAGCTGCGATGGCGCTCGAGGACATCTCAGGCATCAACAAGATGTATCGGAAGGGGAACGGGAAAGGTCGAGATTATAGGTTCAGGATGAACGCGTGGCCTCACAGAAGACAGTACGAGATGCTGGGCTACAAGGCGGCAATCAGGGGAGTGACCGTCATCAAGCTGACGAAGGCGGAGACCAGAGGCTCATCGTCCATCCATTCAGCATGCGGGGAGAAGCTCCGCAGACCGGCGAGAGGCGACCTCAGACACAAGAGACACCTCTGGTGCGGGAGGTGCAAGGTATGGGTTCACCGTGACGGCAACGCGGTGGCCAATCTGGCGGATAGGGGGCTGTCAAGGCTTGCCAGTTCCCTGCACCCTCCTTCTCAGGAGGAGGCGAAAGGGCCTGCATGTGAAGCGATGAATGGGAACCCGGCGACTACGGTAATCCCAGGAGCAGATGCCAGGCAAGTTGGCTCCAAGGCATCATTAGCCGAAGAGTTGACAGAGCCCGAAGAAATCGACCGGAACCGAGTCTCGCCGCTCAGAGCAGGTATTTTATCGGGATGTCTTGCGAGTTGCCGTTCGGAAGCGACCGGCGGATAGATATCGGCAGGGCGTCGCTGGCCAGCTCCATCATCGCGAGCGCGATCGAGTCTCTGACGCTCTCGTCGATCGGGACGAACGCCGGGGCGCCCATCGCCAATTGGAGGGACCTTGCTCCGACTATCCTCGCCTTCTCGAACCTGGTGAGCTTTTGCGGGCCGATGAGTATCTCGAAGCCTTCTTCTGCGGCGCGCTTTCCACGTTTCTTATCTTTAGAGGCTGCAACTGTCACCAAGAAGAAGTACCTAGAGAACGGAGGGCCTTTTTGGGAAGTGGTATAAGTCTTGTGCTCTGCGAGATAAGCGCAGCTCGCCGGTCAAGGTCTCGACCGAACACGGAGCGAGCCAAACGAGCCTCCATCATGGCATAAATAGGGAGCCGGCGATGCATCGGTTAGAAAACCAAGAATGTCGGTCTCCAAGGTGGATTGCGTCGCAACTGTGAGAGGGAAGGGAAAGTTCACGATCGGTCTCTATCGCCACCTAGCTCCGGTCACGGTCACGGCGCTGCTGGACGAGATGCCTATCGCATCTAGGGTGATGATCTATCCAGGGATGATAACCCTGCTGACGAAGATAAAGACCGGAGTCGAGAAGCATAGGCTGGAATACACCAGAGGCGACGTTGCCTTCTTCGCGGCGAACGGCTCGATCTGCATTTTCCTGAAGAACGCAAAGAGCGACCGGCCACTCAACCCCGTGGGGAAGGTGGAAGAAGGTCTCGACTCCATTCTAGGTATTGCCGCGGGCGACGTGGTGCAGATCGCCGGGGCCCCTGTCCCGGAGACAGGCGCGCAAGTCTAAGAGCTCCGCGGCCCCTCAGCTTCTGGAACATTGTTCCATACCCAATTAACCGGGCTACGAGCGGCCGACAAGTGCATTCTTGGACGCGCACACAGACACCTCTCCTCAAGAACCCAAGGGACCAGAGATCGAGTTCAAGTACATAGTAGACATCAGGACGTTGGAGACGTTCGCCAACCAGATGGGGCGCCAGGGAGTGATCATCCCGAGAGAATCGCTTCGCGCCAGCTTCTACTCCCCAAAGCGCCTTGAGATGAGGGCCTACAAAGACAGAGGGCTGATCTGGTCCTACAGCATCATCAGCGTCAGCAAGACGGAAGAGAGGATCGAGGAGGGTTAGAAACCCCGTTGACTACGCAGTCTTCGCCTGAATCGCAGGCGCGGTCACACCGGCTGGCGTCCAGATGTAGTGGCCGCTAAAGCCGCCGACTCGTTTCAGGAGGCCCTTTGACTCTAGAGACGATATGACAAGCTTTGCCACGGCAGCGTTGACCGAGAGCGACCTTGCAGCGCCGTAGATCGTTATTGCCTTTAGACCGGCGAGGTTCTTGAGCAGCTCCTGGTCGCTGGACCGCGGGACGAGGACGTCGACTTTCTTTCTCTCTCCTGGCCCCTTTGCCTTCTCTGTCTTCTTACCCTTTTGTTCTCCACCGGGAGCCGCGTTGGCGTTGTCGTCTTGCGACTTCTCCATCGACGCCAACGTCTTCTTCTTGGTTCCGCCCATCTCTATCGGAGGGACCGCGCCCGAACGGGTGAATTAAGGCTTGTCCCGTCGAGATATCAGGGCGTAGAAGATGAATGCGGCTATCGCGGCCACGAAGTAGCTGATGTCGGCCCCCCCTATCAGGTTGGCTACAGGCCCGACGTAGTTGATGCTGTAGGGGCCGATGACGTAGGAGCTGAGGTTCATGAAGGGCACGGAGACGAGCAGTCCGAGGACGTAGGCCGATAGTCCCGTCTTCAGGAACGGAGGAGCAGACTCCACCCCTGACCTGATCTTCTTGACGAAGAAGGCCGCGGCGATGACGCCGATCCAAGGCGTGATCCAGTAGTCCAGAGTGAGGAGGAAGTTCTGGTAGAAGGTGTTGAAGTCAGTGGACCCTATCACGGCGAAGGCGAACCCTATCGCACCGGCGAGGAACACGGTCTTGACGCGACCGGCCTTGTTATACAGCACGAGGGCGGAGAGAGAGTTCGTGTAGAGGTTCAGGGCGTCGGCGGCCACTGCCCCTAGGACGATCGCGGTGAGGGTGAAGACGGCGTAGCTCCCGGAGACCGCCTGCAGCGCCGAGATCATGTCGAGCTTTGGATTGTTCGCGGCGACCGCCACGAAGAAACCCGCCAGCTCGGCCCAGGCGCTCGCGATCGCGCCCCCTGCCGTGGTGAAGGCCACCAGCTTCAGCCTCGAGGTGGTCCTTGGCAGGTACCTCGAGTAGTCGCTCGCGTAGGGAGACCAGCTCATGAGGTATGAGAAGACGACAGCGACGACGAGCGCCCAGAAGTAGGGGTTGAAAGACGCCGTTGACTCGTAGGTGGAGAAGCTGGAGCCCATCCGCGTGTAGGCCACCGCGATGATCACTGCGAACATCACTCCCAGGACGATCGACATCACCTTCTCGAAGGTGTGGATGATGTCGTGCCCGTAGATGGCGAGGACGACGTCGACGATGACGAGGATCCCCGCGCCCACGGCGAAGGGGAGCCCGAACGCGAGGTGGAGAGCGAAGCCGCCCAGGATGATGTTCACCGTGAACCACCCCACCGTGCTTATCCAGTTCGCGAGCGCGAAGGGGACGTTTCCGGAGCGGCCCATGACCGCCCTCGAGATCATCATCTGCGGGTATCCGAAGGTGGGCCCCATAGACGCCATCAGGCCCACCATTAGGCCCCCCAGGATGTTCCCGATGATTATCGCCAGGAGGATGCTGGAGAAGGGAAGCCCGAGGAACAGCGACCCCAGGGCGAAGTCGGCGATGGTGAGGTTCGCGCCGAACCACAGAGTGAAGGCGCTGAAGGTCTTTCCGTGCCTCGCGTCGTCGCCGACGTGCTCTATCCCGACTTTCTCCATTTTCTTGAGTTTCACGTGATCCGAGAATCCGTCGTCCGCTCGCCGATCGCGGCGCCCGAGAATTCCACGCCAGGACACCGTTCAGGGTGGCGTTTTAAGTTTGGAGGGCAGGGGCGACATTTCCAAAACAGGTTATAACGGTCAGGCCGTCCGACACGACGGCCGCTGATGAAGTACTCGCTCGTCGCAGAATACTTCGAGAAGCTGGAGGGCACGCAGGGAAGGCTGGAGATGACCGATATCCTTGCCTCTCTCTTCAAGGAGACCCCCAAGGCCGAGCTCCCGACCCTCGTGTACCTCATGCAGGGGAAGCTCCGTCCGGACTACGAGGGCATAGAGCTAGGCATCGCCGAGAAGTTCGCGCTCCGGGCCCTTTCGACCGCTTCAGGAAAGTCTCCTGAGAAGGTGAGAGAGGCGTACATCAAGGCCGGTGACATCGGTAGCGCGGGACAGGCGTTGCTCTCCTCCGGCGGCGGCGCGAGGCAGGGGCCCCTCGTCGCGGAGCCGCTCACGCTCAGAAGGGTCTACGAGTCCTTGCTCAAGATAGCGAAGACGAGCGGCGGCGGCTCGGTGGAGTCGAAGCTCAGAGAGCTAGTGAGCCTGCTGAACGACGCGACGCCGCTCGAGGCGAAGTACATCCTCAGGACCGCGATGGGCGTCCTTCGGCTCGGGGTCGCGGACTACACCATCCTGGACGCTGTGGCCGTCGCCCACCTCGGGGGCAAGACAAACAGGAAGGCGCTCGAGAGGGCGTACAACGTCACCTCCGACCTCGGATACGTGGTGGAGGTCGCGGCAGGGGAGGGCCTGGCAGGGGTCGAGAAGATCCACCTGGAGGTCGGCAAGCCGATAAGGCCCATGCTCGCCGAGAGGCTGCCTTCGGCCCAGGCGATACTCGACCAGATAGGCAAGCCTGTGGCCGTCGAGTACAAGCTGGACGGGGAGCGGCTCCAGATGCACAAGGACGGGGAGAAGGTCGACGTCTTCTCAAGGAGGCTCGAGAGGATCACCGCCAACTACCCGGACGTCGTCCGCTTCGTAAGAGACCACGTAAAGTCGAAGCGCGCCGTGCTCGAAGGCGAGGTGGTCGCGATCAACCCGGACACCAACGAGTACCTTCCGTTTCAAGAGCTCATGCACAGGAGGAGGAAGCACGGCATCGAGGAGGCCATGAAGAAGTACCCCGTCGCCGTCAACTTCTTCGACGCCCTCTACGTGGACGGGAAGGACATCACGTCGCTCCCATACCTGAAGCGGAGGGCGGAGCTCCAGAGGATAGTCGAGGTGACGGAGTTCACGCGTCCCGTGCCGTCGAAGATGGTGGAGACCGCCGACGAGATGGAGAAGTTCATGGAGCTTGCGATCACCGAGGGCTGCGAGGGCATAATGGCGAAGAAGCCCGACGGGACATACCGGGCCGGGGCCAGGGAGTTCGGCTGGATCAAGCTGAAGCGCGAGTACAGCAGCGAGCTCACCGACACGATAGACTTGGCGATAATCGGTGCCTTCCACGGCAGGGGGAGGAGGGCGGGAGTCTACGGTGCCTACCTGCTCGCCGCGTACGACTCGGAGAAGAAGACGTTCCCGAGCGTCACGAAGATAGGGACCGGCTTCTCAGACGCGGACTTGGAGAGGTTCCCAAAGCTGCTGAAGCCTTACGAGAGCCTGGTCAGACCGCCGAACGTGGAATCAAAGCTGGTGCCGGACGTCTGGTACAGGCCCAAGGTCGTGATAGAGACGATCGCCTCGGAGATAACCCTCTCCCCCGTCCACCCGGCGGCGATGAACAAGATGAGGGAGGGGAGCGGCCTCGCCCTGAGGTTCCCGAAGTTCACGGGCAAGATACGCGACGAGAAGGGGCCGGAAGACGCGACGACCGTGAAGGAGCTGGTCGAGATGTATGGATTACAAAAACGCGTCCAATCAAAACAAAAGTGAATCCGGCGCATGATTAAGCCGGCCACCAAGGCTAAATCAATCCGCAATTGCTTAACTTCATGCAGGGTCGCGCGACTACTTTCATCAGCTTCACGGAACTCGTGCTTGACCCAAATTGGATTGAGTATCCTCGGTCGCAATGAATGACGTATCTCACATTGCACAAAGTCGGCCAGTATCTCGGCGAGGGATGGACACTGTTCCTAGCAGAGCATCCGGCAGAGATCGAAGTGCTTGAGCCACAAGTCATCAGGAGGAGAATGCAGTTCAAACAGGGTGCAATTCTTGCCGTTGGAGGCCAAATGATAAGATACGAAGATGCCGACTACGAACACGAACTCACTATAGACGAGAATGTCCAGTTAGGGCGAAAACCCTGAGACTTCCGCCGATATGTTACAGCCATAAGAATCAGGGAGAGATGTATTGTTTACAGAAACGCGTCCAATCAAAACAACAATGAGCGTGCCCTGAGGACCGAAGATAGCCTGCCCGGAATCCTTGAACAGGTGGATAGCACTTATTCAGAACGCTAGCAAAGAGTAGAACAGTCGAGAGGTAGCCAATCTTGAGAATATCATTGTTAGTCATCGGCCTTCTGCTTTCATTATTTGGAATTTACATTATGATTGTGGGCTACCCCTACGAGATTTTCTGTCAGGGGCGTTGCACTGGTCCCATTCATGATTACGGTTATCTTTATTCCGGTTTGATTTTTCTTGTTTTCGGATTAATCTTGCTGTCTTGGAGCTTTTTGGCAAAAGACAAGATGGAAAAGTAGAATCAACCGCCAGTCGAACGCATTGCTAGAGATGTACGGTCTACAAAAACGAGTCCAATCCAAACAACAGTAGGAAAGTCCGAAGACTTTATCCCGAAGGATTCCCCAATTCAACCACAGGCTCTACCGCAAGAATGGTGCGCGTGTGATTAACCCTGAACAAGATTGTCATTGTTGTGGTGGTTGCCCTGATTGTGACTACTGGCGTGCTCGTCCTATCCAATCTTTCGGGCAGCGGTGGTAGTGATGTGACAACGACAGGGTCCCTTACAACGACGCCATTAGCTTCTACCTCAACGGGTGCCTCGGCTGCTAGAGCAACGAGCAGTGCGATTACAGTTTCAGCGACTGTGGGTTCGGCGACGGGGTTGCCGACGTGTCCGTCGGGGCAAAACGAGTCCAGCACTTTTGCCGCAGGTCTGACTCTAATCACGTGCTTTTCAGAGGTGGCGAAGGTGGGCAGCGTTGTGAGTTTCGAGGGGATTCTCGTGAACGACAATTCAACTTCTCGCGCACAGGTATCCTTCTCTAACATGACAATCACGAACGAGCAAGGGAGCGTTGTCTTCCACCAGCAGATTTCCCCACTTTCGCAGGTTTCGCTAGGCCGAGGGGAGTCGTATTCATGGAACACCTCTTGGGACGCTGTTACCACATCAAACGGCGTTCTCATCACGGCGGGCGAGTACACTCTTGATCTATACATCGGCGGATACTCTTCTCAGACGATTCTCACTCTGTCGAGCTAGCAAGTATGCTCCTAAAGCTTAGAGCTTGATAGAGAAAACCGCCGTAACGGTGCTACTGAAACCGCCTCGGCCATGATTGCTCTCGGCCTTCTCTGCAATACTAGAGATGTACTCGGTGCAGAAGCGCGTCCAGTCGAAGGCGTGAGAAGCCGCTGGCTTACAGCCTTTGGGAGGCTACTTATCGTCCGAAGCGGCCTGTGCCTTCTTCGCCAGCTCTTGGATGCCCAGCACGCCCACGGGCGCGATAGTCGACCCACCGGTCGTCCCTGCAACCGTCCCTGCAATGGGGATGTTTGACGGGATGAGAAGGATCGTGTTCTTTCCCTGCAGTCCCAGCTCGTAGATGATGTTCATCCACCTCAGTTGGAAGGCCCTGTCGTTGTTCGCGTAGAGGTTCGCGGCGTCCACCATCTTCTGAGCTGCCTCGAACTCGGCGAGCGCGAGAGTCACCCTCGCCCTCCTCTCCCTCTCCGCCTGGGCGTTCCTAGACATCGCGTCCTGCAGCGCGGAAGGAATCCCGACGTCCCTTATCTCTACGGCCGTGACCTTCACGCCCCACACCTCCGTCTTGCTGTCTATCACCTCTCGCGCCTTGGCCCCAATCTTCTCGCGCTCGGTGAGGAGGTCGTCGAAGCTCACCTGACCTATCACCTCTCTGAGGGTGGTCTGGGCCGCGAGCTGGGTCGCGACCATATAGTTCTCAGCTCCAAGGACCACCTTTTGCAGGTCAGCGGGCTGGAAGTACATCACGGAGTCGACCACGACGGGGACGTTGTCCTTCGTGAAGGTCTGCTCCGTCTTGAAGGAAACCGTCTGGAGACGGGTCGATATGACGAAAGGAACCCTGTTGATGAACGGCACGACGTAGATGATGCCAGGACCCCTGAGGCCCTTGTACCTGCCGAGGCTCAGGATCGGCGCCCTCTCCCACTCGCGGAGCACGCGAACCCCGCTCAGGAGGATCCCCAAGACGATGAGGACAGCGAGAACCTCTACGGCGAGCGAAGCTACATCCACCAAATCAATTCATCAAGACCCCAGAAGGCCGACGCCCCATATAGGCGTTCTGTCGGTCTACTGGTCGCCAGAATCGAGGGAGCTAGAGCGCATCGAGCGCGCGGTTCTCTTCGACCGGAACCACGCGGAGGACCAGGGCTTCGACCGCCTTCACCTCCACCTGGGTCCCCTTCTTGAGCTCGCCCGAGTCGATCCGCGCGCGCCAGATTACGCCGTCGACCCTGACCTCAGTGGGCGAGATTGCGACGCCGCGCTTCCCTACCAGCGACTCCGAACCGGTCAAGTTCCGCCTGTGTCTCAACGGCCCCACTACCCACCTGATGTAGAGCCCCCCTAAAACTCCGACGGCTCCCAAGACGACCGCCTCCACCTGGGTATAGTCGATGATAGTTGAGGAGGAGTACTGGACCCCCTGGAAGAGGAGGTAGACGCCCACAGCCCCGACGACGGCGCCGCCCATCATGGCGAACCCGTGCCCGAGCCTGAGCTCCAGGAACATGAGCCCAACGCCCGTGAAGATGACGACCAGGCCCAGCAACGAGGAGCCAACGACCTCGGCTCCGACCAGGCCCGCGACCAGGGCGATGGCGCCCGCGATCGAGAGGACGAACGTCGGGTGCCAGAGGTCGAGGACGATGGCGAAGGCCCCGAGGAGTATCAGGATGCCGTAGAGGTTGGGGTCGCTGAGCGCGCTGAGGAACTGGTCGTAGACGCCCTCTTGGACGACGGTGTAGCTGGGGCCGAGCCCGAACTGCGAGAGCGCGCCCTGGAGGGTGGTGGCGTTCCCCTCGGTCAGGTGGTATTGATACGCCTGTGCGGCAGAGTACGCGATGTCCGAGACCACCATGGCCTGGGCGGCTGTCGAGTTCCGCCCCCACATGTCGGCGAGGCTGACCATCAGCGAGATCATCGCGTCCTCCGTGTGGTTCTGCTCCAGCGCGGTGCCCCCCTCGACTATCGGGGTGGACGGCCCGATCTCCGAGCCCGGACCCATCAAGATCCCGTTGCTCGCCATGGCGATGTAGCTGCCCGCCGACGCGGCGAGGGCGTCGGGAGGGACGTAGGTGTAGGTGGGGATGCCGGACTGGTTCGCCTGCTGGATGCTCGACACGATGCCGAGCATGTCGCTGAGGTAGCCGCCGGGCGTGTTCATCTCGATGACGATGGCCGAGGCGTTTGTGGACTTGGCCGTGGCGACCGCCGCTGCCATCATGGTGGAGGAACCAGGGTCGACGGGGACGTCGAAGTTGACGACGAGGACGCTCGAGTTCTCGCTTGCCGCATGGACCCTTGGGGCGAAGACTGCGAGGACCATCAGGACGACCAAGAACGCGAGCGTCGCCGCAGGGGATCTCCCAAGAAGCGAACGTCTCCCAGCCCCCAACATGGAGTGATTTTAGCGTGGCTTCGATAAAAGCCTAGGTGCCGCTTGCTTTTCGGGCTGTGGAGGCCCGACGCCTTCCGCCCCTTTTATATTCTCAACATTCATAGCCTGAGCGGGGAAAAAATACTGTCAGGTTCAGAGGCTGACCTTCAGGCCCGAAGAAGAACGCTTCTGGTCCTAGAAGACGAAGTTCGGCGGGTAACAGACGCCGCTCGCGTCCTCCGAGAAGAGTTTCAGGCGGTGCTCTCGAACGACAAGGCGTCGCTGAAATCATGCCTCGAACGCGTGAAGAAGGCCGAGGAAGACGTCGTCACCCTCCGGCGCTCCTTGATCAGGGAGCTCGCCCAAGTGGGGACTCTGCTCATGAACAAGGAGGGCCTGCTGAGAGTCGCTTTCGCTATCGAGAGCGTCGTCGGACACGTCAACGGGTCTGCCTTCAAGCTATCCCAGGTCAGAAGGAGCGTAATCAAACTCAAGAAGTACAAGGACGCCTATAGTGAGCTCCTGAACACGCTGATCGAGGCCATCTCGAAGCAGAACGACTGCGTGAGAGCGCTCTCGATCAACCCAGACCAGTCCATAGAGATGGCGGCCCAGGTCCAGAAGCTGGAGAGCGAGATCGACGCGAAGCACAGGGAGCTGATCACTGAGCTGATCAAGTCGGTGAAGGGTTACAGGGCACCTCATCACGATGAGGGGCCTGGCACAGGCGATCGAGGACACTGCCGACGCCGCCTTGACAGCGGCTGACGCGACGACAATCGTCGCGCTAGGTGTCTAGCTAGGACACGCAGATATAGCGGCCAGGTTCGGGCCGACTGCCCGCGCCATGCCCCATACCCAAAAGACCGCGACCGGCAGGCTGTTCGAGAACAGGATAGTGGTCTGGGATGTGGAGGCCTCGAGGAGGCTCTTCAAGGACTCCTACTACGGGAAGCCCCTAGGAATCCCAAAGCCCAAGGACTTCGAGTTCGATGCCCCCCTCATCCTCGACTTGATGGAGAGCTACTACCTCGTGAAGAAGAGGAAGCTTCGGGTGGAGAGCGAGCAGGGCGAGATGCTATCCGCGAAGCAGGTGGAGGCCCTGTGCGCCTCGGGCTACCCTAACTTCAGGGAGCAGTATCTGGTCTACAGCCTGTTGCGAGAATCTGGCTTCGTCGTCGGCCCTGGGATAAAGTTCGGGTCTGACTTCGCGGTCTATGAGCATGGGCCTGGGATCGACCATGCCCCGTACCTCGTCCAGGTCGAGAACGACACCGCTCAGGTGACGGCTACTGGGATGGTCAGGTCCGGGAGGTTGGCCACTACGGTCAGGAAGCAGTTCATAGTCGCGATAGTGAACGTGGAGGACCGAAGGGTGGACTTCCTCGGCTTTGACTGGTGGCGCGCGTAGAAGGAAACGATATCCTAGCTAGAAGTGCCGCCTTCGATCAGCTCCGCCGTGGCGAAGTTCGGCCGGATCTCCTTGATTCGGATCTTTGCGTGTGTGCCCTGCTTGGTGTTGGGGATGAAGATGACGAATCCCTGGATTCGGGCGACGCCCTCGCCCCTTCTGCTGACTTCGGAAACTGTGACCTCTATCTCCTCTCCAACCTTGACGGGCTTCTCCTTCGAGGCCTGACCGGGGAACTTTTGGCGTGGCTGAGAGCCTTCTCCCATCCCGGAACCTTGTCCCCCTTCGTCTGCGCCGCTGCTCATGCCCGTGAGTGCCAATTGGCGCAAGAACCAATATAAACGTGGCGGGGGCAAATGTCCACAACCAAGAAGGCTTTTACTGATAGGAACATGCAAGCAACGGCAATCGAGGCGGGTCGGAGCACTCCGACCGTCATCCGGAGAGCCCAGAAAGCTCTCGAGAACAACCTAAGGAAGATAGGGCCAAGCGAGGCGGTGAAGCGATTCCTCAGCTCCTACGGGAAGGTGAGGGTGCAATCCGTGTATTCGCTCCACCTCCTGCTGTACTTCAGGTGGCTCAAGGGGTCGGGGACGACGAACCTGGCGCCCGACGAGCTCATCACGGACAATCTGAGGTGCATCTACCGGTCGGAGGCGGAGGACGTCGCGCAGAAGAGGAAGCACCGGGAATGGCTCGAGACCTTCGTCAACAAGGAGCTCGAGGGGTACGCGATGAGCTACAGGGCGGGGGCGGCGTCGACGGTCAAGAAGTGGTACGAGCGGAACGACAGCCCTTTGTTCGGGGAGGTGAGGATAGCGGAGTCGGACGGGGAGCCGCGAGACAAGCCCCTGAGCTCGGAGGACATCCGCAAGGTGCTGAAGGCCCTCCCCCTGCAGATACGGACGCCGCTGCTTCTAGTTTGGCAGTCGAGCTGCGAGGTCAACAGGATCCTCGGGTTGCGTTGGAAGGACATCGACGAGGGCCTTCGCAGGGCGGATCATCCACTGAAGCTCTCGTTCTTGGGAAGGAAGAATCACAAGAAACCATGGTACACGTTCCTCGGGCGCGACTCTATCGAGCACTTGAGGCTCCTCCGGCAGCGATGGGCGGAGGAAATGGCGCGAGAACCCCTGCCCTCTGACCTGGTATTTGCCGGCAAGCTACAGGGCTCCGGAGTCGACCCAAAGTGGCTCAATCAGCAAATGAGGAAGATCGCCTTGAGGATGCACGCCCAGGGGATGGTCGAGAACGGAGAACCCTCGAGCTGGAGGAGCCACATGCTGCGACACAGCTTCAAGACCGAAGCCGAGCACTGCGGGGTGAAGTCCGCTTTCGTCGAGGAGATGATGGGGCACGAAGGAGGGATCGCGGCCGTCTACGACGACAGAGACCAGGTCCATCCCGAAGACCTGAGACAGGCCTATCTCAGGATCGAGCCGCACGTCTCACTTGATTTCAACGAGGCGATAGCTAGGGACGAGAAGGACAAGGAGCTGAAGCCCATGATGGAGCTCATCGTGAGCCTTCAGAAGAGGATTGCTTCTCTTGAGTCTTCTCAACCAGCTTCCTCAGGCGCTCGAGGTCAGAAAGAATAGCGGCGAGCTCGGACCTCGGCACCCTGACGTAGTCCTGCTCGCTCAAGCCTTCTCATCCCTCAAAATGAATCCGGCTCCCTTGCACGTGGGACACTCGACCCGCCTTCTCCTCTCTGCGTACGATTCGGATTTCCGGGCCTCCCTGAGGTTTACCACCTCAGCCGCCGCCTCGGCCACGGTCATCCCTGCTTGGGCCTTTGCGACCAGCAGTTTCGTCAGATCGCTACTCAGGTCATGCTCCGCAACTTGGGCGAGGGACCTGAACCTTCTTCGCCTCGTCCTTCAGCTTCGAGGCTTCCTTGTACTTGATCTCCGTGACGGCGTACTCGAACGCTCGTGAAAGAGGCTCGCTGATGGAGCCTTCCATCGCCTTTGCGGTGTCGGCAATCCCGACGCACCTGACGATGCTGCCTTGGTCGACGCCGAGCTCTCGCTCGAGCTCCCTGGTTGACAGGCCAAAGTCCTTCATGTAGTGCTGATAGAATCGGCCTCGCTCTGCGTCGCTGAGTCCCCTCCTGTCTTCGTTTTCGACGTGGAGCATCTTGGCCATCTCACGGTCGCTCAAGGATCGGACTTCACAGGGGACGTAGATTCGACCTAGTTTCCTGAGGGTCTGGATGGTCCTGTGTCCGAATGCCAGTTGGAAACGTCCTTGAGCAACGGAGCTCGGCCTGACAATCAGGGCGACTCTGAGCATGCCTAGCTCCTTCACAGAACGGAGCTCGTCTCCCTCGTCTGGCTCCCGCGACTGAAACGGGTTCGGGTCTATCAGCGAGAGAGATCTCCTGAATCAAGGGTCAATCCCCATCTGTCGGAGCAAGGTTTGCAACTCTGCGGTCTTCTGGGCGTTCATGTGAGCGATCTCCTTCCTAAGCACCGCGCTGACAAGGGCAATCCTCTCGGGGCTCATTCCTCTGTCCTTGAGCTTCTGCGTGATGGAAATCCAAAATGAATCGTCGCTGTGGCCGCTCCAAAGGTCCATTTATGGAGAGCATGTAGCCGTCCGGCCTCTCAGCGCCTCCGTTCTTCATCCCTAACGCATGGAATTGGCGAATCAGCTCGCGCTGGTCCGTTCCAAGCCCGTGGACCATTCCGGGCGAGTTGATCGAGCTCCCCTCTGGGACGAACCTCAGGATCTTCGCGCCAGGGTCTTCGAACGCAATGCCGCACTGAGGACAGACAAGCTCGCCGGTTTCTAGGACGAGCTCAAGGGCACCTCCGAGCACTTTGGGCAAAGATACCGACCGGCGTTCGGCACGGATTCCTGGGCGGTCATGATCTGCGGCTCCTCTCTCGCGCCTCGCACCTGCGGCAGAAGAAGCTCCAAATGACTCCGTACGTCCTGGCCGAAGCCTCGAGGACGACGACCCTTCGTGGAATGTTCCGTAGGCACCTTACCGGTTCACTGGGCGACCCGCACCCTTCGCAGTAGTAGATCTCAGCTCGAGGACTCGTTAGGCTCATGCCGAGGCCTCCCCTTTCTTCTCGAGGTAGCAGGCCTTGCAGAACCTTTCCTTCCCTATCTTGTAGATGCTGAGCTCAAGGCCCGTCCCTATCTCCTTGCCACAGACTGAGCAGAAGAAATGGGGAATGCTGGCCTTGGACTTCGCTGCTAACCCCTGCCCCCCTAGAGGTAGCGAACATGTGTCACTAGCGTCATGTGTCACTGGGGTTTCAATCGGAGTCTGTTTTGAAGCGTCACGTGTCACAGAAGTGTCATTTTGGCCCCCGTTTGGGCCCACCGTGGGTGACACTAGTGACACGTGTGACGCTTCTTCGCTACCTCTGGGGGAGACCCTGCTGATGATGTATGAGCGCTTCCTTCTGGACCTGTTACGCCTGATCCTGATTCCCACCTCCTCCAGGTCGGCTGCGAGCTCCCCAAGGCGCCGACCCAATGAATCCGGTGAGGATGGAAGTTCCTTCGGACCTACATACTTCAGCTCCTCGTTGAGGGCAACAAGGGTCTTGAGGAGTTCACTAGATGTGCACTCGAACTCTTTGGAACCGTATGTCAGACTCTTCGGATCGTCGAAGAGTTTGAAGAGAAGCTCGGCGATCACGTCATTCTCGAGGGCTATAGTGCTGGTCTCGTCGACCTTCTCCATGAGGCGATTGTAGAACTCGAGAGGGGCGTATCCGGACGCCCTGCAGAAGGCCTCACCCCATATCGCGAAGTCCGCCATCCTGGGCAGCTCTTTCAGCTCTCCGCGGACCTGGTCAATCAGCTGCGTAGCTGTTGCTAGGGCCTCGAAGATTGACCTGCGGAGGCGAGGGATCCATTCCGAGATTTTCGCCTGGACTTGGCTGTCCTCGAGGCGTTCTCCCCTCGGAACCCTGGCACACTCAATTAGGATGCTTCGATCCAGGAAGTCTGGCCTCTGGGTCGGCGTGTTGATTCCGTTGACAATGACGACCCGCTTGAACATGAAGATTACATCGTCTTCGTCGCTGTAGAGCTCGCGCTTGGAGAATCCTGCTCCGGTCGAAGCTCTACAGAGGTCGTCGGCCTGCCAGGGCTGCAGCTTCGAAACGTTGTCGAAGAGGGGGACGTAGTTGTGCGCGAGCTGCTGAACAAACTCCTTGCCCTTCTCTCCAATCGTGAGATCGGCGACCGAGCTGGGGTCGATAATCTGCCGCGTCGCCCTTGTCGCAGTGGTCTTCGTGCTCCCCTTAGAACCGATGAGGACCAGGATTGCGTGAGGAATCTCACTTACAAAGGCGTGACCGATGAATCCCACAAGCAAAACGTCATCGGCCGGATCCTTGAACCTCCAGAACTTCGCGTACTCTTTCAGGTCAGCCGCGTCCGCCGCGACCTCCATCGGGACCATGTGAGAGTATCTTCGAAACTTCGGTTCAGCGAGGGATTCGATTCTGAGCCCACCCGCGTCAATGACCACCGTCTGCTCGTCTTTGCTGGCTAGGTCGATCAGGAGTCTTCTCGGTCCATCCATGCCGCACCTGGTAGACAGCGTCACGCGCGCTGATTCGTTGGCCTTGGCTTCCAACACATTGACCGCTGCGGAGATCGCGTCGCTGCCGACAGCCTCCTCATGCCTCTTGTAGAACTCCCCCACTAGCCAAACTTTGAACTCCCTTGACTTCAGCGCGGAGACGTGCCCAGGATTATTTCGAAAAGCGTACGGAGTCCCGTGCTGGTCAGTGAAGAAACTGCAGCTGGCCTCTGCAATACTAATCAGCTCCACGGCCTTGGACTCAGGCTCATCGGTCAAGCGCTAGACCTCCCTCCACTTCCTCTTCTGGTAAGTTTCGAGCGGATCCCGGCCGAGAAGTTGTCGCAGAGTCTCGTATTTGCCAGCGAGTTCCCGCATCTCTTTCAAGTCCTCATGGCGTACTGGAACGAGCTCGTTTCCTTGGCGCATTACTTCTACGACGTCGCCCGCTTCAGCTTCGAAGCAGATTCTGCCTTTCATGGGCGGCTACTCTCCTCTGGGCTACTCTCCTCTGGGCGCTTCGCCGGACTCTTGGGGAGCCGAAGGCACATCAATGCGTTGGCGAGTCTCAGCACTTCGTCGCTGAGTTCTGCCGGCTTGGCGGTCTCGGTGTGGAGATATCGCGCGAGATAGGGTTGATTGTGCGCGTCGAGTTCTATCTGCACGCGAGGCCAGGGCCTGCGAACGCGGAGCTCGTCACGCTCCGAAGACGTTTCTCTAACTTCGCTCGCTTTTGCCATGTGAAGGATCGGCCGCCCTGAACGGTTGACCTTCTGCTGGGCCTTGGGCGCTGTCGGGCGCCCTGGCCATTTTCTTTCTTACTTCGGAGGCGGGGCACCACCGCACGTTTCGACCCCGCCATACCTTCACCCTCCCGTGCTGTGTTCTGATGTGCTCCTCTAGCTCCGTGGTCACCGCAATCCGGTAGGACTTCTCGAAGAGTCTGTCGCAGAATGGACACTGCTGAAATTCGTTGTCCATGATTTCTTTCTCGCTCACTTTTCCCGTCATTGCGGAATAGAGAAGACGAGACGAGTCTAAAAACCTGTGCCAATTATGGGTCAATTTCGGCGCGTTTTGCCATGGACAACCAGCTTCCGCCCCCGTTGTTCTGAAGGCGCTCTCGCTATCTCTGTTTGTCCATGATTAGGCTGTTTTCGGGTTGTCCACGCTGTCATTAATCCTGTGGATTTGAAAGTTCAATATCAGCCCTATCTCATGAGAGCTGTTGCCAATCGGCAAGGGCCCCTTTCGAATCGACCTTCAAATCAAGAACGTCGAGGTCATAGACAAAGAGAAGGGACTGTTGAGGTTTGAAATCGAACTCGACCCGACCAGATACGAGCAGTTTGACTTGGACGGCAAGAAGGCCTGGCGTGACAAGGGCAGCAAGATTGTCCTACTCGAAGAAGAATTGATCGAGGGGTGGATGCGCTCAATGGAGGTTCCAATCGTACAATCTCCACCCACCATCAAAGATCTTACGGCGTATTTTCAGGAAGCCAAGCCGAGAGTCAAGCAACTTCTGTCAGAGGAATTAAAGATCGAGAGGGGAATCGACCTTTCCGAGAACTTCCTGGAGCTCAACAAGGACAAGACGATGGTCTTCGCTGTTCTCTACATCGATTTGGTTGGTTCGACAGAGATGAGCAGAACTCTAGGTGCTGAAAAGATGAACAAGATCGTGACAGTCCTATCACACGAGATAACTCTCCTGATAAACGGCTACAGAGGTTATGTCTTGAAGTACACCGGTGATGGATTAATCGGGTATTTCCCGGCCGAGAGGAACTTCCCCGGAATGATTGACAATGCAGGCGACTGCGCTATCGTCGCTTGGATGTTCATGCGAGAGGTCTTGATCCCGGCCCTGGTCGAGCAAGGCTATCCGGAAATCGGCTTTAGAATTGGTGTCGATTGCGGCGAGAACCAGATAGTCGAGCTGGGGTCGAAGGACATCAAGAATTCGAGAGATCTGCTAGGCTACACCATGAACGTCGCCGCCAAGATCTGCGGCATTGCAAAAAAGAATCAGGTGCTAGTAGGACGTGCCGTGTATTCCAATTTGCATCATGTGACTCGACAGAAATTCTTCGTGACCTTGACCCTTCCAAACACTTGGCAATATCGTGATACGTTGTTTGGTGACATCTACGGAGTGTACCAGCTCGATGAGCGACGTATCGGCCGGGCCCTGCCTGCCTCCTGACTTTGCTAGGATTGGCCTTCCTCAGGTGCGCCAAGGTACTTGTAGAGAAACGCGAAGGAGCTGCCTATCACTGTCCCGTAGACTATGCCGACGGTGTCGCCGCCGATCTTTCCAAAGTAGCCCAGGACTGAGGCCCCAATAATCACGGCGGCCATTAGGCTCATGATCGCTAACGTGAAGCGGGAGATTTGCTTGGTTTCCTCAAGCGCGACTGCCGGATCTCCCCGCAAAGCACTCGCGATTTCCTTCACGAGTTTCCCTGTCGCCTCTGGATTGCTCAGGGCGGCCATGAATAGATCAACGACGTTTGGACCGGTCTGAGGGCCAGGAGATGAGGGAGTCGCTGATGGCGTCGCCCCTAGTTTTCTGGCTGTCGCCTTCTTGAGTTCATCCATCCCGTAGGCGTCCAGCTGATAGACTGTCCCATCGTTCATCGTAATCTTGCCAGAAATCGCTGCCGCCCTTGTTTCAAGGAAAGTGAGAAGCATTGCGAGAACCACTGGATGAGCGATCACTCTAAACTTCAAGGGTTCGCGGGATTCGATGGAATGAAAGAACTGCGAGTTCTGTAGCGCGTTCTCAATCGAAGTGCAAGTGTCCTTGTCCGCGACAACTTCGACGAGAAGAAGTTCCTGCTGAGCCGCCAACGGTGGTTTCCGGCCAGCCGCGTTATTTAGTCTTGTAGAGGCCAGCTCAAGGCATCATCGAGTCGAGGTTGCACAGGAAGCACCCTTGGTATTGGCTTTGAACTAGAGCATTCTGTTGATCGTTGGTGAGATGTCTCCAGAACGAGATCTCCGCCGCAGTGGCATCCCATTGTTGAACCGATCCATTCCCGATGCTGACGGGGATTTCGTGAATGGCATTCTCGCAGGCCCTGGACATTCTTCTCGCGTCGCAAGGAATTCGTAGGGCGGGCACGGCTTTGTCGCCGCTCTCCCCAATTTATACGTCATTCGGAGGTCTTTATAGGAAATCTGAACTCAAGCAGTTAGAATCGAACTTGAGTCATGAAATCAGGCTATCCGTCCTCGGGGGGACCAACGATTCGAACAGTAGTAAATTTAGTCCTCCTTGCTCATTCCTCACCTTGTGCGGGGAATTCTGTATTAAGGTTAGCCAGGAGGCGTCCAGGGGCTCGGGGCGAAAACCTAACCATTTGAACCCCGGACCTGAGGCACCTTCTTCACAAAGTCTTAATACGGTAAAAACCATACAAAAAGCTGGAAGTCGTGGAAGATTACTTTGGCAACTGACGAAATCCTCACTGCACTTGGGTATCTGAGATTCGCACCGAATATCGACAGCCAAGACGACAGGATAGTAATCCAGAAGATAACCTACCTCCTGAAGAAACTGGGGTTCGGAATCAACTTCAAGTTCGAGAGGCGCAGTCGCGGCCCGTACTCCATGAACCTCGACAAGGAGATGTGGATATATCGGGATGAATATCAGGCACTCCAAAGTCCGAAGCCCACAGCAGCCCAGAAGAGAATCCTCAATCACGTCAAGGAGAGTGTGCCAATCGAGGTCTCGAGGCTCGAAGGAGCTGCGAGTGCAGTCTATCTGATGTACGATGCATATCCAAAGATGGACGAGTTAGGGATCAGGGAGAAACTCAGGCTGTGGAAGGAGAACTTCTCCGAGGAGCAGTTGACCATATCCATGAACGACGCCAAGAAGCTGATGTTCAAGGAGCAATATGTCACCCCCGAGTTGAAGAACGAGCTTTCTGCGTGGACGAGACTCGGTTCCGCCTCGATACTCTCTCAACCCGCCTAAAGAGCTCGGTTACACAAAATGCCAGCGCTGACTCCCAACGTCGGCAGCTTCGCGATAGGGGATATAGTGCTTGCAGAGTTCTCAGGAGATGGTCACGAACAGGCGGGAGAGCGACCCGCGATCATAGTTGCGAAGGTCCCAGGGATGAACATGGCTACAGTGATTCCGCTCACTAAAACCATTGAGTCCAGAAGATTCCCTCTCACTGTCACCATCAAAAAGCACTCAGTCAACGGGTTAGACAAGGACTCCGTGGCCTTGGTCTTTCAGGTAACAGTGATGGACGGCCGATTTATCAAGGAGAAGTTTGGTTGTCTCAACCCAACAGAACTTGCCGAAGTGAAGACGCTGCTAAAAGCGCACTTCCTGCTGACCTAGACAGGCCTCGGGGGAGGCACGTACACTGGTACCAGCTCTCGAAACGGCCTTGAGAGTTGGGAGGCGATGAGGATCTTCCTGCAGAACACGCGTCCCTCCGAGAGGATTTCTTTGAAGTTGGAGTTCTTCGCGAACCTTTGCCCCTCTTCCAGAATCAGCACCCATGATTTCAAAGGGTGCCCATCCTGGTGAAGAATCAGCGCCAGGAGCTGCAGGATCGCCTCTGACTCCCCCTGCGCGGAGAGCTCCGTGGTGGGGGTGAAGCGCAATCTTGTAGGCCCATCCACTGAGGCCCACTCGTAGGATGAGACCTTTCCCAGGTCGAGTTTCTCGAAGTCGACATAGTCGACGCCCTTTACGTCCAAAGCGAAAACAGGCCCGGCCCAACCATCGAGGAGGGCCTTGATCGTAGTGGTCTTTCCTGCTCCACTCGATCCAGTGATGAGAGCCGGTCGGTCATCTGTCATAATCGACGCCGTGGCTACTGGCAGGCCTTCCCTCGACTTTGAGCTCTCCTTGTAGTGCACGACTAGCCTCCTAATCGTCGAAGTCCGGGAGCTCGTCCCGAGCTCCTCCTTCAGGCCGTCAAGCTGCTCGACTAGCCTCGAGTCTGCCTTGATGTCCTGTCTTGGTCGCCTTGTGGTCGCCATTGTTAAGTAAAAGGGACCTCCCTCGAGGAGAGGCTTGGCAGATTTCACGATAGTCGCCGCTTTCCTGGGGGCGTTAGCGGGGTTCGCGTTCGCAGTTCTTTTCGACCAGCTCAAGTCGCCCGTCCTACGAATTCGCGGTCACTCTTCGACGGTGCTGTTGCCTAACTTCGATCTCTACTCCGGCCTCCTGCCTCCCGGTCCAGTCATTCAAGGGACCGTGCCTGTGATATTGCAAGCCATCAGGGTTCCCGTTATCAATCGAGAGAGATGGGTGCTTAACGATGCGGCGCGCAACTGTACGGCGTGGATGGAATTGGAGGGGGCCACTGAGAGATTTCAGCTCTCTTGGGTGGGGAGTCACGCGACCGTCGACATCAACGTTGGAGACCAGCGCGAGATTGATTTCTGCGCCCTTGTTGTCGGTCACGGATTGGTTGTGGCCCCGACAGAGGCCGGGTACTCAGCGGTTCCCCGCATGATAGGCGCCGCTGGAGCACCAATCACAGGAACTTTGAGGGTTACGTCGGAGAATGCCAAGTCATCGTCGATTGGGTTCTCTATTGAAACGAATGCCACGACAGGCAACCTAACAATAGTCTTCCCGCAATAGCGGGCAAGGGGCCAACGACCAAACAAGCGTCAATTCAAACGTGAGTTTTAGAGTGCATGGTCTCGCGAAGGCCCGAGCTCACCTTCGGCCAGGTTCGTCTACTGAAGGATCTT
This sequence comes from uncultured archaeon, assembly GCA_963799775.1. Classification (GTDB taxonomy): domain Archaea; phylum Thermoproteota; class Nitrososphaeria; order Nitrososphaerales; family Gagatemarchaeaceae; genus Gagatemarchaeum. The sequence continues at coordinate 481,624 of CAWCYD010000003.1, read as the reverse complement.
CTCTACCTGGAGCGGCGCCGAATCCTTCATGAGGTCGGGAAACTGAGCAGTTGGGCTCGAATGGGAGTGATGGCGCCGGACATGGTCTTGGCCAGCGCGCAGCCGCTTTACCCCAGACTTCGCGAAGTGAATCGGTTGACCAAACGACTCGCCAGGCTCGACCTTGACCGTCATTGGGAGGACGAGGCCGCGACCTTTCATCCACGGCTGAGCCTCGAGGAGATGAGTTTCCTTCGGGCCTTGGTAATGTCAACTCCCCGATATGGCTCCGAGTCACTCATCTATCATCACCCGTACATCGTGAGGTCTTCGATAGTCACGCTGGGCGGTCCCAACAAGCCCAGCGCGGTCAGGGAGGAGCTCCTCGCAGTCTTCGGGCGCTATCTCTCGGGCTGACATACTTTACTGGCGGCTCTTTTGATTCCTGTATGACTTCTCAACTGACCCAGCAGAGGCCGCCCCGAGTTCAGGACATCAACAACCTCGACGACGCACGGCCTTGGGTCATCCTTGCCTACGGCGACTATGTGAGAGGGAGCCTAGGCTCGGACATTACGGTCGACTACCGGAAGATACGTTCGCACATGCAGCGCCACCAGAAGGAGTTCCCTGTCACGATCATGGGCGGGGAGGACTCCCGCATCATCGGCATGGTCCTCGATGAGATGTCGGAAACGAAGCTGATCACCGTTCGGGAGTGGCAGTGCCAGACGCGTGCGTTTGCCGGAGGGTGCGGGACCGTCTTCTCGGTCGCGCCCACGAGAGCGAACATCTGCCCCAAGTGCAAGACCAACCTATACGTCTCGCCCCACAACAGGTCTAATGGTGGCGTCCTCTACCAAGTCATGCGCCCAATGCCGCTGAAGCCGATTGCCGGCGCCACCATGGTCAAGGTCACTGAACTCGAGCCGCCCGAGCTCATAATCCGGAATCCTGGAAACATCGTCTCGCTTATGGGCTCCATCCAGGAGCACGGACTTCGGACCCGATTACAGCTCGCAAGCATCATGGGAGAGTCCAGATCGTAGACGGGTTCAGGCGATTCCAGGCGATTAGGTGCTTGGGGATGATTCCCGAGGTACCATGCCTCATCGACCCGTCCATGGACGACCGCACCGCCTACGAGGTCTCCGGACTCACCAACCTGGAGCGGCTCATGATGGAGCCCATGGACGAGGCGCGCTTCTACCAGGGCTACATCGACAAGGGGTGGGGTGACATTCCGTACATCTCAAAGAAGTTCAGCAGAGCCGAAAACACCGTGAGAGCTCGGCTCGACCTGCTGATCAACCCGGCGGTCCTCCAGAAGGCCCTCGAAAACAAGCTCATCGACCAGCGGATGGGGACGCTCTCGGCCGAGTTCATCAAGGAGGCAGGTAACAAGAAGGAGAGGCAGGAGAGGGCCCGCAAGGTCGGGGAGCTCACATCCAAGGTCGTCGACGAGAAGGAGCTCCCGCTTTCGAGCGTCCCTCTCGTCCTTGCTAGGATGCAGAAGAGCGGCGTGGGAGTCGAAAGCGCCATCGAGCTCGTGAAGGAGGAGGCCGAGGCGAAGGCCAAGGCCCAGCAGGAGGGGCAGACCTTGATCACGGAGTACGTCGGGCGTCCGAGGGAAGAGTTCGCGTGCCCCGCCGGATGTGGGACGCAGATGGTTGTTGACTGGGATAGGAGGGCAATCTTCGCCCTTCCTGCGAAGCCTCAGCTGAGAGCCTGATGCTCACCCTTGAACGTCTCGCGATTCGGCTCTATCTCCACCGTTATCACTCGGCCGCCTTCGAAAGGACGATGGGCGAGGGGCTGAAGCTCGACCCAGGACTTACCTGTTGGTTCACCGGTAGCAGCTGGTGGCGCGATCCTGACGGCAGTCTAGGCATAGCGACTGAGGTATGGCACCGCTCGCTGACCGTCGAGTTGGCCGCTGGAGATGCTACCGGGCATCTGTCTTGGGGCGGATATGAGGCCGAAGAAAACATCGACAACCTGGAGTACGACATCTTGGGAAGGCTGACCAGGGTCGTTCCAGGCAAACACGACAAGTACGCAGAGGCCTATTGGAAGGTGGAGGAGAGGAAGATCAAGGCCAGAGAGGACAGCGAATGGGCGACCTTCGCTCGAGGCCCCCTCACCCGAATCCTCGTCAGAGCTCAGGAACCCGAATCGCGTTTTGTCGAGTAGACCGCAGATGTGGAGCGCACTTCGGTTCGGCTACCTCAAGCTTCTCAGGGCCTACCGCAGCGAGAAGTTCTTCGCTACGATGGAGAGTCTTGGTGACTCTGACATCGTGAACTGGGAACCGGGACCGGCGATGAGGGCTGAGCTCATGCCCTTGCTCACGGCGACCCGTTTGGTCGTGGGGCTGAGAACTTTTTCTAGAGACCGGGTCCAGATGGAGGCCTTCAGCTGGGAGGCTGAAGCATATTTTGGGACGCTTCTTGATGTCCATCGAGGACCCTGAGTCTTGACGCTCAAACAGCCCAAAGGCGACGAGCTCCCTCCGATCCTCCTGAACCTCAACGTGCCGCTCGGACCCCGCGCTCCCAAGGGCAAGGAGGGCGCCTGGTTCTCGGAGCAACGCCATCCCTTCAGAAACTTGCTCACCGGACGCATCGAGGAATTTGCTTTGGTCGGCGGCAAGGGCTATCTCAGCACCGGCGCCGAGGGACCATCAAAGAGCTCAGGAAGCACCAAGGCGTCCACGTCGCCGAAGATAGATGCAGGGATCCTGGGGAGCTCTCGGAACGTCTTCACAGAGGGCAAGCCGACAAAGGCTCGGCCGTTGATCGTTGAGATGCCGACCTTGAAGGGGTCGAAGAGCCTCTTCGACACGAAGGCCCTATCGAAGAGTCGTCCTTCAAAGGGCCCAGACGTCGGGGTGCTCGGAAGCAGCGTCAATATCTTCGATGTGAAGCCCAAACGTCGCCGGCGCTGAGCAGACCCTTTTTGCGTGTTGGAGTGGTCAGAGAGTCGAAATGGGAACCCCCCGAAAACACGGTCTCCGTGGCACCGTCGACCGCGCTCTTAAGGAACGGGCGCTTAAGAATGAGATTGCGGCCAAGGAGAAGGAGAAGCGACGGCAGCAGCTCGAGCAGGCCCACGAAAGCGCCAGAAAGCAGGCGACTAGGGAGATTGCCCTGCAGAGGGAGAGACGGGCAGCCAGAAGAGAGATCGCCAGACCCACGGGCCGACTCAGTGGCGCCAGGGAGGAGGCGCGAGACGTCAGAGGGAGGGGAGCGGCGAAGGTCTCGCGTGCAGCTTCGAACGCTGCAAGAAACCTTCGAATAGAGAGGCAGGAATCAGCGCCGTCGATGTGGGATCTTCCGGGCACCACCCCCGACAAGAGTCCGAAGGCTGCGGATGCTTGGAACTTCGCAGAGCTAGGCGGCCCCCTTTTCGATTTCGGAATGCCTCCAGGGAACGGTTCAGCCAAGAAGAAGGAGAACCCGCTCGAGCTTCCTTCGTGGTTTTAGTCAGTGAGACTCGTGGCCAAGACCAAGAAGGAAAGAGACTTCCTAGCTAGCTTCCTCGAAGGAGCTCACTCGCCCCAGGTGGCTGAAGGGCGGAGCCCACACGTAGCTGAAGACGCGAAGGGAGCCCATCAAGCAGAGGACGAGAGGATAGGGTCATTCCCAAAGAAAGGTCCAGCCTCGGCACCTCCAGCGATATCGCTCCCCGCATTTTGAGTGAGCCGAATGGCGGGAGTCTGCCCCGAATGCGGCGGAGAGCTCGTCTTCGACAAAATCCAACGCAGGTTCTCCTGCCATGGCTGCGCGCTCTTTCTTTCCGGTGAGGAGGTCTCAGCGCTGCGAAGAAAGAAGACGTCGGAGGTGAGCTCCGCGGAGGACGAGTCCAAGGCTAGGTACCGCAGAAATCAAGACTATCTCGAATGGTGGCTCACCTCCAAATCCGAGAAGCGATAGCCCTTTTTCCTGTTGATGCCGACAACAGTCAGATTCGAAACTTGGCGGGAAGTAATTGTCCATGACTTCAGTCAACTCGAGCCGGATGCTTTCTTTCAGACCATACTTCGAACCGCGATAGGTCATGAAGGCCCGACGGCGTTGCCTGATGTGTTCTGGGGTTCTTTCAACGGTCACGGGTATGTTTGGCTCCGGAACTTGTTGGACGGCTCGGAGATCTCTGCTAAGGAGTGTTTGAAAGGTCGACTTCACATCACCTTTCTCTGGTTCGCGAGGTTCGACGCCTACCAGCCTGAGGTCAAAGTGGTCTATCAGCGCCAAGAAGGAACCCTTCGTCTAGTCGAAGCGGACTCCATCGAGGCCCAGGCCATTCCCCGCTTTCTGGCCGCCATGGAAGAGTGACTCAGGGAAACAGTGGACGGCGCCTCGCCTCAAGCCTCTCGGCAATCCTTAGCTTCCAGTCGAGCGTCATGAAATCAAGGTGTTCGCTCCGCTCAAGGCTGTCGATCCACCCAAATCCACATTCTCCCCACGCCTCTCTCTTCTTGCATGTGTGAACCGAGCAGGGTGTGACTGAGAGGATTCCGCAAACATGCTCCATCCCCACGTAGAGATCCCTCGTCCTAACTCCGCAAGGCTTCACCACGGAAAAGAGCGAATAGGGATTCGGGCGCCCATCTGTCAGATAACGAAGGGAAGGAGGTCGCTCTCCAGCGGCCTCCGACTGTGCAAGGGGTGTGGGATTCGCGTCCGGAACTAGCGCGCGAAGGATAGGAAAGCAAAGATGCCTCCTATGATCAAGCCAGCAGCGACTACTATCTCGAGTACTGAAACTAGGGATAGTGAGTTCCCAGCTGCGTTGACCAAGGTTGTCATGGTGCTCTGCTGCCCGGCCGAAAGAGTCCCGGCAGGGATGTTGTTCCCGAAGGATGCCACGACGACGTAGACGATGACGACGACTATCCCGATGACGCCGAGAATTATCACGCCCGTTACGAGTTGAATTCCGGGTCGGGAGTGGGTGAAGAGGTCGACGAACTTCGTGCCCAGGACTGCGTCAGCCAGGGCGAGAGCTGTCAGGATTGCGGCGAATGTGCGAGCTTGGATTGCTGAGGTGAGTTGCTGGGTTGTTGTTGTTTGAAGTAAGGTTTGCATGCAATGAGTAAAACTAGTCGAACGGGCAAAATGCCACAGGTTCGATTCAGGCCAGAGCTCGTGCCTTATCGCGCTCTCCTCCTTAGCAGGAGGGCAAGGCTGCTGACTCCAAAGACGAGGAGCGAGCCGATGAGAAGGTCACCTGTTCGTGAACCAGCCCAGCTGCAGGCCGATTAGCATTTGGGCGGCCTGTACGTTGAACTCCTGGGGGTCGAAGACGTAGACCGCAAGGGGCAGCGCAATCATCGGGAGCGACATGAGCAGGGCAGCTTTCACGACTGAGGAGAACCTCATGCACGCTGAGAGGAACGAGGCGGCTAGCAGAGGAACCACGACCAGGTCCGTGCAAAGCTAGGAGGTTCGGTGCGTGGGAGGCACGAAGGAACTCTTGGATGAATGGCGACGAGCCGAAGGCGTAAAGGATGCCTAAGGTTCCGTTCAAGGCAAGGGCCGGAATCACTACGACCGGATTTGCGTCACTCGCCAGAAACAGAGTCCATGAACCAAGGGTGAAGATGGTTACGGCGTAGGAGATCACGAACATCGCCCCCGGGATGGAGTTTCTGCCGCCAGCTGTCGAGAAGCGGAAGAGGGCGAGATAGAAGACCACGGGCCAGATTACGACTCCTGGTCCCGGAGGGGCAGTCCCGAAAATGCCCATCAGCATCGAGACGACCAGGGCAAATCCGGCTAGCCCTATGATCATCGCGGCGCTTGAGCGAGACGTCGCGCGACCAAGGAGGAGGCGTCCCGACCAGCGCGCTCGCATCAGAAACCAAAATGCCGCCCGACACTCGTTCGGGATTGGGGCGGTCACGTTTAATAATTTTGGACCGCCAGGAATGCCCCTTGGACGCTCCCCGGAACCTTGCCATCCTGGGCGTACTTCTAGGGTTCCTGGCTGTCTTCCTCGGATGGTTCGCAAGTGGGACGAATCTGATTTCGGGATATTACACCAACGGCACGGTCAATGTCTCGTCATTCCTCAACTCAACAAACTCGTTCCTGACTCTGACCCTGATTCTCTATCCTATTGGCCTCATAGTGGGAATCGCCGCCGTTTGGAAGCGAAATCAGACTCCATGGCAGGCCCTTCTTCTCCCCCCTTCGTTGATCTGGGCCTACTACGAGACTCAACAAAGATTATCGCTGTCGGGAGGACCGCTTCTCGGGCCTCCTAGCCGGAGCTTGTCTCGGGATATCTTACTACATGGCCGGCAGGCGGCCTTCCGTCGAGCAACCGAGGAGGAACGATCCGAGAGACTGGTCGAGAGACAGAGACCGCAATCGTCCTCGGTCCGGGCCTTATCGCAGGAGGTTCAGGTTGAAGGGAGCTCGAGCTATTGCGGGGCTGTGGGCGCTGGCTTTCGCGGCGGTATTCATCGCGGGTGCATCATACCCAATTCCGGAGTTTGTCTGGGTCGTTCCGCTGTTGCTGAGCCTCTACCTGGGCGCTCTCGTGGGCTACCGGGTCTGGAACTACGCGCTCAGCAGCGGGCGCTATGGTGTCGAAAGTATCTGGAAGACGCGGGTCCTCATGACACTTGGTCTCTTGATCACCGGGGGATTCCTCTTCCTATTCCTCTTCAGCGCTACGTTCGCGACGTTCACTGTTCCCTATTCGACTTCTGCCTCGTACACTCAGGCCCTCAACCTTTGGACCAACTTCATCTACACTGTATTCACATTTCTGGGGCCTGTCTGTCTTGGCTTCGCGGGTGGCGAGGCCTATCTGCTCTATCGGCTCGGCCATCATTTCACCGTCGGATATTCGCGCTAGAAATCGATTAAATATAGGACGGCACCTCTGATTTTTGCGAAAATGGCGCGCATCAAGCAGACCTGGATGTCCGGGCTTCTGCAGGGAGTCGTGGACGGAGTGATAGCGATAGCCCTCTGGAACGTGCTCGTCTGGCTCTACAAGCAGGGGTCGTCGCTCGCTTCGCGTATCTCCCTAACGACGAGGCGGCGGATTGTCCTGGTCGCCATTGGAAGTTGGCTCGGGGTCGTCATCCTCCTCTTCGGCTGGTATCTGCCAGGGATCTACTCGGACGACGTGGCGCTCGCAACAGGCAGCCCGGCTCCCTTCATGGTGTGGCTGTTCGCCGCCTTTCTGTCGCTGGTGCTGAGCAGCCGTGTCCAGCGCTTGAGGCCATGGAAGGGAGGCTTTCTCGTTGCCACTCCGCTGATGATGCTGAACCTCTTCGTCCCCTCCTTCCACTCGATTCCGTTTTCCTCGGCGTCGCCCTTGGTGAGGAGCTGGTTTGACGTAACCGTGGGAGGAGGCGCAATCGGCGAAGGGCTATTCCTCATCACGTTCTGGGTGATCGGGATGAAGCTGGCCAAGATCAAGCTAGGTCTCAACTCTTCTACTACGGTGTCAGGCCCGCCCGAAGAGATACCCTACAACTACTCGACGAGCATCTTCTCTCAGCTAGTCCATGTGGTTCGCGGGCCTCGAAGAGCCTAGGCACCAGGTTGCCCTCAAAGACGCGCGTTGTGCTTGTGGCCTGGTACGTTGCGGTCTTCGTCGTAGGCTTCGCGAACATCGCGATGTTCCCCATTCCGTACCTTAGTCACGCGCCTCAGCCGACTCAACCGATCTGGATAACGCTCCACTACCCTCAGGTAAGCGGAGCGGGCCAATACCTGGGAAACGCCAGCAGCCGAGAGTACATCACAGTGGAGATCTTGCTTACTCCGAACTCAACCATCGAGCAGAACGATCCTGTGAACATGGTCTCTTATGGCTGCGTGTCGCCTGGCCTTGCCAAGGGCCTTGATTCCGTTTCCGTAGTCTTTCCCGGTGCTCAAGGACAGGCACCCACCGACCAATATCTCATCAATGGAGGAGGCGGGTGGGGTGTCAATCTGACTCCCAGCTTGGACGGGGCGATCTACTGCAACCCATACATCTCTCCAATGACATTTCTCAACTCCACCACCACAGTGATCCAGTGGTCCAATTCAGGCGACTCTGCTCCGGTAATGACCGCACAATACGCGAACGGAACCACGAAGGTCGTGACTGGGATTAACCCTGTTCATGTCGCCTCCGCGATGGAGCTCTCAACGGACTGGTGGACCCGCACCGGAGGAATCGCGGCCCTGATGACGCTCCTGGTTGGGGTCCCGGAGTACGTCTACAAGAAGCAGTAGGCGCGTGCAAACAATTAGTCGACTGTGCGTTGCTATAACGGCCTTCTTCCGGTGTAGGTCTTCAGGTGGTCCATCGCTGCACCCCTGTCGGGGCTCCGAAATCCGCAGCTGCACACCCACTGACGATTGTCTGAGAAGAGGCCTCCAGTGTGACGGATACGATGGTGCTTGGCGGTCCTCATCCCGACTTCATGAAACCCCTGTTGCCCTTCCTTGATGGCCTGGGCCATCTCGTCCCGTTCCCGAAATTCGAGCTTGAATTCCACCGCTCCGCCCCCCTTTTCTAGAGACTCCTCAGTTCTCGCGATAAAATCCGTGAAGTCCGACATGAAGTCGCGAACAATCTTGGCCACGACTTGCTGATGATGCGAGAAAGCGGGGGGCGGCATGATCTTTCGGACCTCAGAGTAGGTCGAGCACATTTCGCTGAAGAGCTCGATTGCCTGACCTCGAATCCGTTTGGCGTCGGAAAGTTCGGGGGATTGGGAGGCCTGGAACTCGTTTACGCTCTTCACGACGATGTTCATGGCGCGAACCATGTCGTCGATCCTGACCTGCATCTTCTGAGTCCATTCACCGTAGTTCTTGTATGCCTGAGTCCTATTCGGATCGCCGAACGTACTTCGTTTGAGAGTCAACTGCGCCTCTAGGTCGACGAGTTCCTTCCGAAACTTGTCGGAAAGGCCCGCGATCTCGACCCGCAGGACTCCCGCAGCAATAGGGGCGCCAGGCTGACTAGGTCCAGCGTCTCCAAGCAAACCGTACTTACCCAGCAGCCCGATGAGCCCATTGCCGTCTATGAGCTCGATCGGCTTGTCTCGGGCGAAGTCGATGGCGTCTGAGGTGAACGCTGAAGTCGTTATCAGGATGCCCTTGTTGGCACGTTCCGCGCTGACAACCCCGTAGAGGTCTCGGATTATCGGAGAGGAGACCGAGTGGCCATACCTCTTGCACTGAATGATGTACCGACCTGAGACCAAGGGAAGGGAGGATACTGCGACTATGTCGATCCCTCCATCCGCTGATGGCTTTCTGCCTTCCGTGGCGAACCCCATCTTTACCAGAAGGTTCTCCACGAGATCCTCGAACTCGTGCCCTCCCATCGTGTTGAGGTCTAACGGCACGGTTCAATCAGTCGCCCTTTCATATATGAGATTTCCTCAGTTGTCCGTGATTTGAATCGGCCTCTTCACGGTGCACGCTCAATCCACCGACCCTGATGACTCATTTCCAGCCTTTTAGGACTCGAGAGAACGAAGTCCTAAACAGATTCAGATTGCGTGTCAGTTCCACCAAAGATTGCTCGTCGACTTCCGTGTACTCCATTGGAATCACGAGCCCCCACGCTGGAACGCCGCGTTCGGCCACCTGTTCAACGAATTTCTTTGCGAGAGCTTGGGAGTGCATCCAATCAGAACATTTGTGCCAAACCTTGGCTGCCTCGCCATCGACTTCGTCAATCAGCTTGGAAAGCGACTCTCTTTTCCGCTTCTGCATTTCGGCTGAGAACTGCAATTTTTCATAGAAGAAGATATCCGCTCTTGCGACGCGGTCCGCTTCGAAATATTCAGCCATCGACTCGATGATCATGCGTAGCTGCATGAAGCAGACGGGAACGTTTCCGGCAAGAAAGTCCATGTATATGCCGAAGCTGGCCGGCATCAGGACGTTCATGAGGTAAATCGACTTGCAAGATTTGACGACCTCGGATGGCTCCTTGGGAATCTCCCCAAGATGGTCAATCAGGTCGTTCATGAGTTCCGTAATTTGTGTGAAGCATTCTCTCGCGGCGTGGTTCTCTTTCGCGAAAGTCAAATTCGTCTTCATATCAGCTACGATCCAATCGATTTCTTTCTCCGTGCTGAGGTCCATAGCCTTGTTGTCCATTCCTCATATTTGTCCATGCTTGCCCCCAATTCTCACGCTCCCCACGCTCAATGGAAATTGGCTTCAATCCAAAATTTCGCGGACAACCTCGAAAGCATCCCCCTGCTTTAGTCTCGAAATATCCTGTCATGGATCCAAGGACATTGAGAATGAAGTATCGGGTTGTCCATCAAACCGGCTTTAGCCGGTGAAAGGAAAGAGGGCGAGAATCAGGACGACGACAAGGATAAGCCCCAGGACAGCCATGGAGAGCAGGAACAACGTGGCCGTGAAGTACGGGGCCTTCGGGTGCGCGGTACCGCTTTGCCGGTCGGCGGCAAGCGAGCAGAACAAGAAAAGGACCATGAGCCCGAAGGCCAACAGCAGGACGAGCTGATAGAACTTGTCGTCACGATATTGCAACATGGCGTTGATCACCGCGGATTCTGCAAGACTTTGGCCGGTCGGTACGGAAGCAGGAAGTAGCGGAATGCCGGAGAAAATTGCCTGCCGGTCGCGTGCGACGCTAGTCGCGAAGAAGAGAGAGGCCGCAAAAGTCGCCGTCGCGAGCGATATGAAGAGTGGCCGAAGTTGCTTTCCGAGAAACGTCAGGCCTCCGGCGATATGGGGGCTGTCCACGATCTGGTCTTTCTCAAAAGAGAACCCGATTCCGATGATTGCCGAAAGGACGGTGAAGAGTCCAACTTCTACCAGAGACGGGATTGTGGGAGGAGAGGCGAAGTTCCCCGCCACTTTCAAGAGGTATGTTTGCTGAGCAACGGATGCGTTGACTGCCTGGAAAGGGGGAATGGTGAGGCTCGCGTTGAGGTCTCCGAGGAAGATTCCGTAGGAACCTTGCTGCGCGATCCAGACGATTGCCTCTATGAAAGCCAACATGGCAGCGAACTCTAAGACGACGAACAGGATCGTCTCATTGCTCGGGCGCTTGATTTTGGTCAGCGTTTCGCCGGCGAGCGAGGGTCGGTCGGACTTTTAATCAAATAGGCCTCCGTCAAGCATGGACAACAACTGCCAGACATCCTGATATCTCAGGCCGCGAAAAACCTAGGGCGACAGACCCAAGACAGCGAGCGTCGAGTCGGAGACAACTCCCCCCAAGATACCCACAAGCACCGACGGGAAGCGCTCGACCACGAATAAAGTCATGTAGGCGGATAGAAGACTGCCCGTTTGGGCGGGAGGGAAACCAGCCACATACTGGAAGTAAAGCAGCAGCGCGAAGAATGGGACGAGCATCGACCCAAAGAGGCACACCGCCGACGCCTTTGTGAAACTCCAACCCGTGGCTCGCTTTACCCCGAAGGCGATGAAGCCTGAGATGGTCGCGAAGTAGAAATCCAGCACGAGGTTGCTGTCGATGAGGTACCCTACGACCGTCAGAACGGCGAACACCGAAATGGCCGCCTTGGTTCCTCTTTCCATCCTGGGCAGAAACCAACGTTCTGAGAGTTAAGTTTTTCGAGCGTTCAGGTGTGTCGAATAACTAATCGTTTGGTCAAGGTTCCCTCGCTCAGGTGGATGAGAGGAGAGGGAATCCTCTCATGATGGCGTGGTCACGAAGAAGAAGCGCAACTGGAAGGAGTACAACGAGTCGCTGGTGAGGAGGGGAGAGCTCCTCTTCGATACCGATTTTTTATCTGGATGGAGCGCAGAACTAGGGAAGCTCAACGAGGAGAAGGAAGGAGCGAGATATCGCTATCCAGACTCGTTAATGAGTATGCTCGCAGCCATCCACGTCTACCTGCTCCCGTACCGGGAGCTGGAGGGGTTCCTCAGGATGTTCGCGGGACACGTGGAAGGGCTCAAGGTCCCAGACTACACCACGATGTGGTGGCGGATATCGCGAGTAAAGATAGAGCTGGACCCGAACGTAGACCCAGACGAAGACGTCACCATAGCGGTTGACTCGACCGGGATCAAGGTCTCCAACCGAGGGGAGTGGATAAGGCAGATGTGGGCGGTGAAGCGAGGCTTCATCAAGGTCCACCTGGCCGTGGACGTCAAGACCGGGAAGATACTCTCGATGGAGGTGACGAAGGACGACGTGCACGACAGGAGGATGCTCGTCCCTCTGGTGGAGGGAGCGTCGTCGAAGGCGAGCGTCACGAGGGCGATAGCGGACGGGGCGTATGACTCGAGGGAGATATTCAGCTACCTGGACTCGAAAGGGATAGAGCCCGTGGTCAAGGTGCGAAAGGACGCCTCTGTGCACTCTCTCGGGTGCATGCCCAGGAAGCTCGTCGTGATGGAGCAGCTGAGGGACAGGGAGCGGTGGAAGAGGAGGCACGGGTACGGTCAGCGGGCGAGGGTCGAGTCGGCGATATCCTCGTTCAAGCGTACGTTCGGGGAGCACATAACCTCGGTGAAGTGGGAGAACATGGTGAACGAGCTCCTGCTGAAGGCACAGGTCTACAACCTGTTCGTCGGGATCTCGAACCCCTAGACGAGAGGCGGGCGGAGTAGCGATGCGCGAAAGTAGCCGATCGTGAAGTTATTCGACACACCTGAGCGTTCAAAAAGAAGATACCGTTTTTGCACCTGACCTTCTTTTGAACATTGATGAGCTTCAGCTTCTTCGACTCCCAGCCGATTCAGTACAAACGACATAGGCCCTCTCCATTCGACGACGGGCCGCCGGACGCCTTCGACGATGTATCCCCTCACGCCAGGCCTCCGTCCAAGTCCTCATCTCATGGCGAGTCGAGCTTTCTATCAGGCGCCCTGCCGGAGATGGCCAGCAACGATCAGCTGCTAGGCCTGGAGGAGCACGGGATCCTCCGGCACCACACCCTGAGGGCCAAGTCGCATGAGGAGCTCCTTGGATTCGAGGCCCGACGTTCGACTCGAGCAAAGTCCCGTCGCAGGTCAAAGTCGCGCTGACTCTTCTGGCTCGCGTTGAAGCCTGAGGGGTGAGCAGCCTCGAGCCTGGCCGAAGCTCGAGACGCCGGGCCAGATGACCGGGAAAGAGACTTACAGTAGCTCGATGCCCGACCCGCCTATGAGCGCCTACACCTCGTGCGCGGGCTGCGGAAAGACGATTCCAAAAGTGGGTGCCTATCATCAAGGCCGCAGGGACTTGGTGAGCGGAGTCGACGAGCGGGCCTACTGCCATGCCTGCGCGGTCGAGCGAGGCATGGATCCTGACACCGACGATGACGAAGATTGAGCCGCGGGATGGAGGAAATGGGCGAATTAGGCCCTATGCCCCAAAACAGCTCAAGGCTTGCCCTGCGGTCACGCAATCGATAGTACGCCCGTCGGAGAAAGTACATGACTCGACCGATCCGTAGTTTCCTGCAGCCTCCGTAATGCACCCCGGAGAGCCCGATGCGTGTACCGTAACACTCGTCGTCAAGTCTGAGGGTCCGCCGTGCGAGTACCAGAGACTAGTGGCTAGAGCGGAAGCTACTGCGACACTAACCACGATCAGGACTAGCCTTCTGTTCAACTTCACGGCCTTCCAAGTATTGAGTTCAGAGATAATGCAACGAGTCTGGAATCATGGACAAAGGGCTCCGTTTTTGGCCCAACGCGTGCTTTCCCTATAGCCTGGAGAACTGTTTTTGCCCCGACCTTCCATGCCTAAGGAGGAGAGGGCATCCTCTCCTCAGGCTAGCTAAGAGCTGTGAGCACTCCGACGATCAGGCACAGTATTCCAAGCACTACGAGGACAGCGATCACCCCGAACGACAGCACCGGGGCAGCCACTGCCGCGAGAACGAGAAGGACTATGCCGATCAAGAGAGCCCATATCGGTATTGGCAGGTCGATTTTTTCACCCCCTCGCCACCTATAGCGAGGGGGGCCGTTCTACCTCTACCCGGCGGAGTCGGGCTCTCTGTCCTCGCGAGGGGCGCTCTCTGCATGTGAGAGAGGCTTCCTAAGGCCTAGGAAATCATCGTAGACCCGTTTCTTTGCTCCGAGAAACAAGACACCGATGGTTACGATGGCCACCCCTAGCCCGAAGGTCGAGAGCGAAGCGGTCCTCTCCGCAACGAAACCGGCAACGCCTTCACCCGAGATGAGTAGCACCGATATGCCGAGGCCAAGGATCAAGTAGCACAAGACTTCCGGGAGCCTACTGAACTGGATTTCCCTCACGCCAGCCGGGGTGAGCTTGTAGACCGGGCCGTCAGTTACGTAGCCATCTCGAATGAGATCGTTGAGGTTCTTGTTGACGCTGCTATCGGTCGAGTAACCCATGTCTCGGCTCAGCTGAAGGATGCTTCCGTCGTAGCCCCGGTTCGAGAGGAAGTAGAGAATGAGGAGTTTGGATAGGGGGAGCCTCCTCTTCTTCGGATTTGGGGGCTTAGGCACCTCGGCGGATTCTGCCAACGTCCTGTCTGAGGGGAGTCCGCATTATGAGGTTATCCAACCGGGGATAACCTAATGGGCGAATTAGGCCCTATGCCTCCGTCGACCGAGCCTGCAGCTTGGGCTTCTGAGCCTGGACCCCCCGGGCCTCTTTCGCCCTGATCTTGGCAGCCCGGTGACTTGGTTGATGGACTCCGGTAATATAGGCGACAGCTTCTCTCTTTTTCGCTTTCCTATAATCTCTCTTTATCTACGTAAGCGCGAAGCGCGGCTATACGTAATCTGAAATTATTTCGATTCAGCCATTGCTCTCTACCTGTGGCCTTGAGTCAAGGATAGGCTCTTGCTTCTTGGCAGGGCCAGGACGACGGCGGGCATTGGAAAGGTACCACATGTGAGACTTGGCCACCTCTTCGATGCTGACGGTCCTCAGAATGACCGACTTGCCATCCTTTGCGAGGATCACCATGAGCCTGGCTCCCTTGGACAGGCCCATCCGCTCCCTGACCTCGACAGGGAGAGCGAGCTGGCCTTTGCTGGACAGGGTCACGATATCAAGGACTTCGCCCTCGGGTGAAGTGGGCTCCATCGAAGACACCCCCTAGAACCCCTGCATTGCCTTCGGGTCCTTCCCCTCGAGCAGCCTGAAGACCTCGGTCGAAGGTATCCGGATGGCCCCAGCCCTCTTCGAGCCCTGAGCAGCAGGGAGCCTGACCGACATGATCCTGCCCTCCTTCGTCCATTTCCAGACGGTGGACTTTCCTACGTTCAGAAGGACAGCAACTTGGCTGATTCTTAGGAGCCGTTCATTGATAGACATTCGAGAGATAAAAGAGGGAATAGAGACTAGGGAAAGGTTCTAGGAAGAATCGGTTCTGATTCGCCTATTATTCGCTAATATACCTGCAACTCATATAAACGTTAATGGGAGGAAGTTTGTCAACTCCTCGGCTCATCGCCAGAGGAGGCTGGGCATGGGCGCTTATCTAGTCCAGAATCATGGTAACTCGTGCCCATCGGGACGCTATCTGTATGGCAGCCCCACGATAGCTATCGCCTTCGCAACATCCTCTCTCAATGCAGGACACTGACATACAGCGCGATCCAGTACGCTGAGAGTAACCGTATCAATAACAGGAGGCAGATGAAAGGGTTCTACCGATCGATCCGCGACGTAGACCTCCCGTCGTCTTTCAAGGTCGCAGTGATCACTCGCGCATGCGCCGTCCTCAGGAGCAGAAGGAAGAGCGAGAAGAGAGGCATCCGAGTCAGATATCGGAAGCCGCTGAAGCTCGCCGCATGCATAGTCAGAGGATTCTTCGTAACGGTAACAGGCAAGCTCTTCGTCTCCCTGGGTCATGAGAGATTTGAGATGGTGCAGCTCAACAGGTATGCCTTCTCCAAAGTCTCCCTGCCCGGCATCAAGATGAGGAGCATGACGATCACGGAGGACAGGATCGCAATATGCTACTCGACCGAGGTCGAACCGATCGAGACGAGGCGAGTCCTCGGCGTGGACAGGAACGAGAAGAACCTAACGTACGGCAACCGGGAAGGGTTCGAGCAAATCGACCTTTCAAGAATAGTGAAAGTGAAGCAGACGACACGAGAGATTCTGGGCTCCTTCAAGAGAGACGACGTGCGGATACGGAGAAGGCTCGCGCAAAAGTACTGGAAGAAGGCGAACGACAGGACCAATCAGATGCTCCACCGCGCGACGAACCAGATCGTCGAGGAGGCGAGGTCGACCGGAGCTGCGATCGCGCTCGAGGACATCACAGGCATCAACAAGATGTACCGGAAGGGGAACGGAAAAGGTAGAGACTATAGGTTCAGGATGAACACGTGGCCTCACAGAAAATCCTACGAGATGCTGGGCTACAAGGCGGCGACCAAGGGAGTGGCCGTCGTTAAGCTGACAAGGGGAGAGACCAGAGGGTCTTCATCTATCCATTCAACATGTGGGGAGAAGCTCCGCAGACCGGAAAGAAAAGACCTCAGGCACAGGAGACACCTCTGGTGCTCGAGATGCGAGGCATGGGTCCACCGCGACGGCAACGCGGTGGACAATCTGGCGGATAGGGGGCTGTCAAGGCTTGCCAGTTCCCTGCCTCCTCCTGTAAAGGAAGGGGCGGAAGGGCCTGCATGTGAAGCGGTGAACGGGAAACCCACGACTACGGTGATCCCAGGAGCAGATGCCAGGCAAGTTGGCTCCATCGCGCATGGACCAAAGAGTTAACAAAGCCACGGGAGGCGGCCGAGAAGATGCCTGCCGAGAAGATCAGAGAGGATTCCTTCATTCTCGTCTACCGGGACAAGAGGAGGAAGTGGCTGGTCCGCCCCTCAGAGACTCCGAAGCTGCACACCCACCTGGGCATCCTGGACCTGACCTCGCTGGTGGGGAAGGACTATGGGATACGTGGCCTAACCACGCTCAACGACGAGCTGACCATACTCAAGCCCACCCTCGAGGACATCGTCATGAAGTTCACCAGGACGACGCAGGTCATCTACCCCAAGGACATCGCGATGATCATTGTCAAGTGTGGGATCCACTCTGGGAGCAGGGTCTTCGAGGCTGGCACAGGTAGCGGGGCCGCGACCGCCGCCATGGCCTTCTCGGTGGCCCCCGAGGGGCATGTCTACAGCTATGACGTCAATCCAGAGTTTCAAGGAGGTGCGAAGCGAAACCTTGAACGCTTCGGACTCGACAAGCACGTCACGCTGAAGAGCCAGGACGCAAAGCTCGGCGTCGAGGAGAGGGACCTTGACGCCGCCCTTCTCGACATGGGCGACCCGTGGGAGCTCGTCAAGCCTGTCAAGGAGGCGCTCGCGCCTTCGGCGATGCTCGCGGCGATCTGTCCGACGATGAACCAGGCCGAGAGGCTCGTCCAGACGCTCCACGACGAAGGTTTCACGGCCACCGAGACGCTCGAGCTCATCATGCGAAACATAGAGGCCAGGGTCGGCATGACGCGGCCCTCTTCGTTCATGGTCGGCCACACGGCGTATCTCGTGTTCGGAAGGAAGCTGGCCGATTCCGTCCCCTAGATTGAGAAGAGTTTTAACCCGGCTTTAGGCGCGCGGGGAGACATCCTTGAGCGCCGGGCAGCAGCAGAAGTACGGAGACGTGGCGTTTCTGCTCTACGTCGCCCCTTTCGCTCTCAACTTCTTCTACGCGCTATACCTCTGGTTCGGCACCGGCTTCTCGGCCGTGCTGCCCCAGTCGGTGTACCTGGAGGTCACTCAGAACCCCTACGTGTTCCTCCTTGGCTTTGCGGCGGTAGCCTTCGCCGCCGTGCTCGATTTCGACGCTTCCTCGCCGGAAACCAGGCGGGCGTCGGCGGTAGCACTCAGCGAGCGATTGCAGTGGATCGCTGGCATATCGTTCGTGCTGGCGCTGATATGCGGTCTCTACGCGGCCGGAGGCAACCCGGTGAACATGGTCGTCAACGTCCTTGACGGCAGGTTTCCGCTCATATTCCCAGCTCTGCTCATCTTCTTCAGCTTCGCGATACTCCCCTCGGTCAAGCTGCAGGAGCTTGACAAGATGAACGTCATCGTGGTCGTCCTCCTCGTCGCGTCCCCCGCCGCTCTTTACGAGGTGGGCAAGCGCAACACGATCGCCGGGCTCGGGATCGGATTGGTCCTCCTGCTCCTCGCCGCGTTCCTGCTCGTCCGGCCAAAGAAATAGCGACAGTCAGGTCAACGTGTCTCTTCGAAGGAAGCCAGAAGCTTCCCTAGTGCCTTGAAGTCGTCGCTGGTAGTCTTCTCGAGCGACCTGTTGTAGATCATCGCGGCCGGATGATAGGTCGGAAAGACAGCGAAGCGCCCTCTCTCGAACAGCTTGCCGTGCGCTTTTGAGAGGGTCTCGCTCGGAAGGAAGGTCTTCAGCGCGCTGTCGCCGAGGAGAACCACCACTCTCGGGCTCAAGAGGGCGAGCTGTCTGTCCAGATATGGTCGGCAAGCCTCGACCTCGGCCGCTGTGGGTCGCCTGTTTCCTGGGGGGCGGCACTTCACGATGTTGGTTATGAAGACATTTTCGCGAACCAGCCCGGCATCGGCGAGCAGCGACTCTAGTCGTTTGCCGGCGGCTCCGACGAACGGCCTGCCCTGAATGTCCTCGTTCCTGCCAGGTCCTTCCCCGATTATCACGACACTGGGACGTGGGTCGCCTTCGCCAGGCACGGCGTGGGTCCGGCTTTGAGAAAGCGGGCACAACGTGCACGCCCTCACCTCCTCAGCGAGGGCGGAGAGCGAGTCACCGTTCGACGGAGAGTACGTCAGAGCTTGTCAGCCCTGTTCCTAGGATAGGAACCGAGCACCTTCAGGAACACCGTCTTCTTCGCAAGCTCGGAGAGGACGTTGAGGACCTTGGGGTCCTGCCTGTGGCCCTCAAAGTCCACGAAGAAGTAGTATTCCCAGGGGCGCTCTTTCGTGGGCCTCGACTCGATCTTCGTGAGGTTGATCCCCTCCCTGGCGAATACCTCCAGCGCGTTGTAAAGGGAGCCCGGGGTGTGTGCGAGAGAGAAGATCAGAGAGGTCTTGCTGCCGCGGCTGACCCCGCCCTTCGGGTCTGCAGGCTTGTTCGGACGTCGGGGTCCCTTCGGCTGCCTTGAGATTATCAGGAATCTCGTGGAGTTGGTAGCGTAGTCCTCGATGCCCTTCTTGATGGACCTTGAGGCCATAGATCTCGGCGGCCCTCTCGCCAGCGATAGCAGCGGCCCCCTGCATTCGCTTTTCCTTTATCATCTTGACGCTGCCCGCTGTGTCGTAGGTCACTATCGGCTCGATGCCTAGCGAAGTCACGAAGTTCCTGCACTGGGCGAGCGCCTGAGGGTGGGAGTACACCACCTTCAGCGAGGCGAGCTTCGCCGCGGGGAGGGCGATGAGGCAGTGCACGACGCGCAGGACGACCTCTCCCACCACGGTGAGGTTGGACGAGAGGAGCATGTCGTAGGTCTCGTTGATGCTCCCCTCCACGGAGTTCTCGATAGGCACGACCCCGAGGTCGACAGCCCCGGCCTCGGTGAGGTTGAACACCTCGTGGATGCTCACGGTCGGCAGGGTCTTCACGTCTCTTCCGAACTGCTTGAAGATCGCCTCCTCGCTGTAGGCGCCGTGCTCACCCTGGAACCCGATGAGGAGCTGCGACACGCGGTATCTCGTCATGGCAGCTTTCTGTGCCAGATATCACCTTTCCTTAGGCGGGCGCGAAAGCCTTTACGCGGTGGCGGCTCGAGGTCCGCCTCGAAGCACCCTCCTTTGAAGAGAGTCGTCCTTCCTAGACCAATTGGAGCGACGGGCTGATGGACCAGGGAATGATCCTCGCAGCGCTCTTCACCACGATAGCCACCCTGTTCGTCACCGAACTTACCGACAAGGACGCCCTGTTCCTCCTCGCGCTCGCGACGCGCACAAAGCCGACACTGGTCTTTGCGGCAGGGACTGTCGCTTTCGCGATATCGACCGCCATAATCGTGGGCGTCGGATCGGTGCTCATAGAGCTGGTTCCCGTCTACGCGATAAAGTTGGTCGGCGGAGCGATCATGCTGGGCTACGCGGGGTTCGAGTACTTCCGTTCCTCTCAAGAGGAACAAGACGTCGAGAAGAGGGAGAAGAAGATCCTGGGGCACGGTGGGAGGAGCGCCTGGTCGATCTTCGTCCCGGCCGTGATCACCCTGATCGCCCTCGACCTGGCAGGAGACGCGACCGAGCTCGTCACCGTGGTCTTCCTAGCGCGGTTCCAGGACGCACTCGTCGTCTTCGCGGGAGCTGTCATCGGCCTCGTCGGTGCGGTCGCCGTGGAGACCGCCCTCGGCAACAGGCTGGGTCGGATCCTCTCTCCGAAGAGGATAAAGTACCTGTCAATCATAGTCTTCATCGTCATCGGCGCGACCGTGATAGCGACCACCCTTCTGGGCATGTGACGCGTCGATCCGCCGCCGAAGCCTTAAATCTCGTATTCAGGCGCGGGCGCAAGTAACCAATTGGCGAAGGCCCCCCTGCCGGACAAGTTTCAGAGGTTCGGCGAGTGGTACGACCAGGTGTCCGAGAAAGCGGAACTCGCCGATGTGAGATACGGCGTCAAAGGATTCGTCGTCTACAGGCCAAACCTGATGCACATCGTCCGAGAGATCTACGAGACGCTCGAGAGGAACCTTCTCGCGACGGGGCACAAGGTGATGCTCTTCCCCCTCCTCATCTCCTACAAGAACCTCCTCGTCGAGAAGGACCACGTGAAGGGTTTCGAGAAGGAGGTGTTCTTCGTCGAGACAGAAGACGGGTCGTCCGAAGAAGACAGGCTGTTCATCAGGCCGACGTCGGAGACGGCCATCTACCCCATGTACGCCCTGTGGATCAGGAGCTATCGCGACCTGCCTTTCAAGGCGTTCCAGTCGTGCGCCGTTTACCGGCACGAGACGAAGGCGACCCGCCCTCTCTTCAGGGGGAGGGAGTTCCTTTGGATCGAGTCGCACGACGTGTTCTCGTCGAGGAAAGAGGCGGAGTCCCAGCTCCTCGAGGCAGCCTCGAGATAACGAAGAAGACCTTCGAGGAGTTCGGGTTGCCTTTCCTCACCATCGAAAGGGAGCCTTTCGACAGGTTCCCGGGCGCGGAGAGGAGTCTCGCCTATGACGTCCCGCTCCCCGACAAGCAGGTGCTCCAGTCCGCGACCACCCATCTGCTAGGCCAGCGTTTCACAAAGCCGTTCCAGGTCTCCTTCCTCTCTCCCCAGGGCGAGAGAGCCGTCCCCGAGTCGACCTGCTTCGGACCGGGCGTCTCGAGGATCGCAGCCTTGGTGGTCTCCGTCCATGGCGACGAGTACGGGTTGGTGCTCCCGTTCAAGGCGGCCAGCGTCCAGGTCGTGGTCATCCCCATCAGGAACGAACCAGCCCTTCTGGAATACGCTCGTACGCTTGCGAAGAGGATCGGCGACGCGGGCTTCAGGGTGAAGATCGACGACGGCTCTGAGACTGCCGGGGAGAAGTTCTACAGGTGGGAGATGCTCGGGGCTCCGGTCAGGGTTGAGATAGGCCCCAAGGAGGCCGAAGCGAAGGTGCCTGACGCTCACGCGGCGGGACACCAGGAAGCGGGAGAGCGTCCCCGAAGACCAGGTGGTCGCAAGGCTGGCGTCCCTGGAGAAGGAGATCCTCGCCGCCCTCTCGACCAAGGCGTGGGAGTGGTTGAACTCCAACATCCACGAGGCCTCGACCAAGGACGACCTCTTGAGGCAGACGAGGGAGACGGGTGGGTTCATCAAGTTCACCTTCTGCGGGAGAGAGGAATGCGCGGCGGAGATCAAGGCGGAGACCGTGGGCTACGAGGTGCGCGGGCGCCGCGCCGACATCCGGGAGAGCCACGCCGAGACGTGCACGTGGTGCGGCGAGAGGGGCGTCGAGCTGGCCTACCTCGCGAAAGCCTACTGAGTTCAGACCGTCTCGACTGTCGTCGCTGAGGCGTAGAGCTTCCTAGCCTGCTGGTCGACGCTCCGGGGGAGCTCTATCTTGCCCAGCGCGATTGACGTGAGCGAGAGAGACGACGCCGCGATGCCGAAGCAGCAGGACCAGAGGAAGTCCCTTGAGCGAAGGAAACAGCTGATGAGGGCTCCTGCGAAGATGTCCCCCGCGCCGGTGCTGTCCACCACCTTCACCTTCGGGCACCTCTACCTGGGTTATCTTGTTGCCGTCGAGCACGAGCGCCGGCTCGCTTCCCCTCGTCACGACCGCCTTGCGGACCTTCTTCGAGAGTTTCACCAGCGCTGCCTTGCCGTCCTTCATCCCTGTGAGGGCGTTGGCCTCCTCGAGGTCCATCTTCAGCGCGTCGACGTTCCCGAGGGACCTTCTCGTCGTTCCATCCGTCGATGTAGACCTTTCCAGAGCCGTCGAACATCCTGACGAAGCCCTGAGGGTCGAGGAAACAAAAGTCCGAGTGCCTCCTCACCTCCTCGAAGAGCGGGACTGAGATCTCATGCGCCAAGGGGCTGATGAGGGAGGCGTTGAACTGCTTCTCGGGCACCTGGTCGATGGTCAGGTCTTCGCACCTCTCGACCAGATAGAGCGACCTCTCTTCACCCTTGTTCAGCAGCTTGAACCGGGTGGTCTTCTTCGTGCTGCTCCTGTCGACGGCGCGCAGTTGGAGGCCGTTCCTTGAGAGCCACACGATCTGCTCGTCGGGAAAGTCAGGTCCCACCTTCGTCAGGGGTGTGACGTCAAAACCGAACCTCGCGCAAAGGAGGCCGGCATAGCAGGGAGGGCCTCCAATGGAAGTGATCTGTCGGAGGTTGAGCTCGATCTTGTCGATGGTGATGAAACCCGCGACGAGGACGTTCAACCCTGCTCGCGTCTGTCCACTTTGGAAGCGCCTTAAGACTTGCTGGGGCCGGACGCGCTTCCAGTGGGTGGAATTCCTATAGGAGGGCCATCTCAAAGGAAAGAGAGGGCACCGAGTTGACCCGCCGGGAGATCAGGGTCTTTTCTCTGATGGGGCTACTTCTTGGTGTCGGCACACTTTATCTCGGATTGACGACGGGCTACAGTTGTCCGGCTTCGGGCTGTCCTTACTTTCTAGTGTTGTCATGGATGTTGAAGTTCCAGCCTTGATCACCGTCGTTTCTGCGATCGGATTGGCGTTCTCATTTCTCAAGCCAAGAACCATCCAAAGTGGACCGTCGAGTTGAGCCATCTCAGAGACGGAACAGGTGGGATGCTCGCAGAAGATAAGGCGAAGGAAAGCCACAGCCACTAGCATGTATGCCGCGCTAGACCTGCACGAGAAATCGATACAGTGCGTCCTCAAGGACGACGCTGGAAAGGTGATGAGGGAGTCGAAGGTGGCGAAGGACGAAGAAAAGATACTGGAATTCCTCGACGGCACAAATGCGAGCGTCGTCATGGAGTCCGGGTACAACCATCAGCACATCCGCGACGTGCTGAAGGAGAAGGGATACGACGTGAAGGTCGCGCATCCGCTGATGGTGAAGGCCATCGCCTACGCAAAGGTGAAGACGGACAAGGTCGACGCGAGGACGCTGGCGGACCTGCTGAGGGCGGACATGATACCCGAGTCCTACGTGCCGGACGAGAAGACCAGGGAGGTCAGGGACCTCGTCAGGAGGAGGCATCACCTCGTCGAGACGCGCACCGGGTTCAAGAGCAAGGTGAAGGCGGAGCTCGCGAAGCGATGGGTGAAGCACGAGGGCGACGTCTTCACGCGGGAAGGGAGGAAGTTCCTGAGGTCCCTCCACATCGACGCGGTGGACGACTACATGGACACCATCGAGTTCCTGGACGGGAAGATCGGGGAGCTCGACCTGAAGGTGAAGGGGGTCGCCCTGCAGGACAAGTATGCGAAGCTCCTCGTCACGATACCCGGCGTCTCCCACTACTCGGCCCTCCTGATATCGAGCGAGATCGCAGACGTGAACAGATTCGCCGACCACGAGCACCTCTGCTCGTACGCAGGCCTCGTGCCAGGGTTGAGACAGTCGGCGGACAAGAGCCACTCGACACCCAACAGGACGAGGAGCGTGATGCTGAACTGGATAATGGTCCAGTGCACGCGCGTCCACGTGAGGTGGTGCGACTCCTCGATAACGAAATTCTACGTGGAGCTCGCGAAGAGGAGGGGCGAGAAGGTGGCGATCGTGGCCGCAGCGAGGAAGCTCATGCGGGCCATGTACATCATGCTGAAGGAGGAACAGACCTTCAGGCTGGACGGCTGAGCAAAAAGAGCTAGAGCCCGTTAGGTTCTTGCGCCTCAGAGCGCGTGGAACAGGTTGGGCCACAGGCTACCGCGAAAGCCACAATGCTCCAAAGAGAGCGAATGGGAGAATGCCCTTCCGTCCAGCATAAATATGCAGAACACGACGACATGGGAGAACCACCCTCGCCACGCCCCAAGCTTTTAAGCAGGCCCCGGGGGCGCCTTTCTCGGTATTCAGCTTGACAAAGAAGAGAAAGAGTCGGGGCAGATCGAAGGGCGGAAAGGGCAGCTCCGGCTTCATTTCGTGCAGCAACTGCGGTGCGCACGTCCCGAGGGACAAGGCGAAGAAGGTCACCACGCGATTGAGCATGGTCGAGCCTATCCTAGCAAGAGAGCTCAGGGCGGCCGGCGCGTACATCGCGTCTCCCACGACCGTTCGCTATTACTGCATCAGCTGTTCCGTACACTACGGGATAGTGAACGTAAGAGCCAAGTCGGAAAGACGCATGGGCTAGAAGGCCCGATAGGACAGCTCACGCTGTCCCTTACGGGGAGCGAGGAGGTGGCTGGTCCAGCCGGGCCGAGGACCGCCGCCCTAACGAATTGCTCAGCGAAACGGTCCTCTGGACGAACGTGACCAGGGCAAGGACGACCACGATCGCGACCCCGACCCACAGGATCCCGAGGACCGAGGCTATGATGAGCACGACCAGTCGCTCGCTCCTCTCGCCGATCCCTTTTCCTGCGAGGCTCACACCGAGGGCGTCTCCCTTGGCGCGCGCGTAGCTCACAAGCAGGCTGAAGGATAGGGCGAGAAGGACGAGGAGGGGCGAGGCCAATTTCCCTATGAGGATCCCCACGAAAACGAGCACCTCGGTCACCCTGTCTAGCGTCGAATCGAGGAAGGCACCTCTTTGGCTGGTCCGCCCCGTGGCCCTTGCGACGGCCCCGTCCACTACGTCGAAGAAGCCCGAGACGGCGAGGAGCAGGCCGCCTATTAGCGCGTGGCTCGCCGCGTAAAAGAGGAACGCGACGATGGCGAAGAGGAGACCCATCAGAGTCCAGCCGGTGGGATTGGGGACGACCCGAGCGGCGCCCTTTCCCAGAGAGGCAAGGGATGATGCGAGAGAGCCTCTAAGCCTGTCGAGCAAGTGTGGTGGTGGCCGAAGCGAGAACATCCTATAAATATGGACTGAGGAGCCCGATTCCACGATGGGCAAGGTCGACAAGGGCGTTGGATGCTCCATCTCGGGCTGCAAGAACGCTGGCGAGAGGTCCATCGGAAAGGACCAGCTCGCCGGGAGCGGCCTCTCGGCCTCCGGAGACGGGAGGCGCGTCTACCTGTGCCATGACCACTACAAGACCTGGAAGAAGGCCACCAAGAAGGAAAGGGACATGCAAAGGGCCCGCTGGGGCTAGGTTAGACGCCGGGGATTCCAGATGAGGATACTTCAACAGCATCTCGACTTCATCGAGTACGAGCCCATCGGCAAGGAGATCCAATCAGCGGAGGAGATCGCGGACAAGAAGAAACAGAGGTACGAGGAGATCGTCGCCCTCTTCGTGAGCGTCGAGAACGGCGACGACGACGCGGTCGCGAGACAGGCGAACGAGGGGACAAGGGAGTTCCTCGGGAAGCTAAAGGTCAACAGGGTGATCATCTACCCGTACGCCCACCTGAGCTCGAACCTGGCTCGCCCCAAGGACGCGCTCGAGGTCTTGAAGGCGATGGAGCGATACTCGCGCGAGTCCGGGGTGGAGACTTATCGGGCGCCGTTCGGTTGGAACAAGGCGTTCCAGATCAAGGTCAAGGGCCATCCCCTCGCCGAGCAGTCGCGGGTCTACGGCGCTAGCGCCCAGGTAAAGGCAGAGAAGGTGAGCGCCCACACCCAGCCTCCCAAGGTCACATCTCGAAAGATCATCCTCGATAGGAATGACCTTCCCCCGAACGACCACAGGATCCTGGGCCAGGACATGCAGATCTTCACCTTCGCCGACGACGTGGGACACGGGCTCCCGCTCTGGATGCCGAAGGGCGAGGTCATGCGCCACATCCTGGTCGAGTACATGAGAGGTGTGGAAGAAAAGAACGGATACAAGTACGTCAGCACTCCTGTGATCACAAACGGGAAGCTATACGAGAAGACCGGCCATCTGCCCTACTACGCCGACTCGATGTACCCACCGCTCGAGCTGGAGGGCGAGCAGTATTACCTCAGACCCATGAACTGCCCGCACCATCACATGATATTCAAGCAGTTGGTCAAGAGCTACAGGGACCTCCCTCTCCGACTCGCCGAGCCCGGCGTGGACTTCCGCAAGGAGCTCTCGGGAGTGACCTACGGGCTGATCAGGGTTCTGAGCTTCACCCAGAACGACGCGCACATCTACGTGAAGAGGGAGCAGCTCAAGGAGGAGTTCCTCAAGGTTCCTCGCGATGTTCCGAGACGTCTACCAGGTTATGGGCGTGACGGGGTACTGGTTCAGGCTCTCGCTTCCCGACTTTGAAGGGAACCCTGAGAAGTTCGTCGGCGACCCAGACTGGATGTTCGCGAGCGAGGAGATAAGGGCGGCGATGAAGGAGTTCGGCCAAAGGTACGAGGAGGAGAAGGGCGAGGCCGCCTTCTACGGCCCAAAGATAGACGTCCAGATCAAGAACACCATGGGGAAGGAGGAGACGATCGCCACATCGCAGGCCGACATCGTCGTTCCCAAGAGGCTCGGGTTGACCTACGAGGAAGGCGGGGAGAAGAGGCACGTCATCGTCATCCACCGGGCGATACTGGGGAGCTACGAGAGGTTCGTCGCCTATCTGCTGGAGCAGACCCAGGGGCACCTGCCGCTCTGGCTGGCCCCGGTCCAGGTGCGGGTGATGACAGTCACCGACGACGCGAGGGACTACGCGGAGGGGGTGGCGAGCAAGGTCGAAGGCGCGGGTTTGCGCGTGGAGAGGGTCTTCGACTCTGGGACGATAGGAGGGAAGATCCGGGACGCGCAGCTTCAGAAGGTCCCCGTTCATGCTTGTTCTCGGAGGCAAAGAAAAGGAGGCGGGGACGATTTCAGTCAGACCCGCCAGAGGCGAGGTCCGCTACGGGGTCAAGGTCGACGACCTCGTCGCAGAGCTGAAGGAAAAGGTCCGCGCTTTCGCCTAGCTCCAGAAGGCATCAAGGCTGGTCTTGGGGACCACCTGCTCGAAAGACAGGTCGAGGGCGCTGAGGACCTGGTCGAACATGGAGCTGGCGTACTCGATGTACTTGTCCACGTCGATGTCGTCGGGCTTGGCCTGGACGGTGGGCTTGACCCCGTGGCCGCCCTTTGTCTTCACGAACGAGATGAGCTCGCCCGCCCTAATCTCCTTGTTCGAGTTTCTCATGAGGATCGCGGCCTTTACGTGTTGGGGGAGGCCGCTCATCTCTGCCGCCGAGATGCCGGGTTGCTGCGGCGGCTCTTGAGGGCCCTCGCGGAGAGATGCCTGAGCGCCGCTGCGCTGGGCCTCCTTCTTCGGGGCTTCTGGCGTCCGCGTGGACTTGTATCCGCCGATGGACTTGCCCATCATGACGTTGAACGAGATGGCCTCGATGGGGACTTTCCTATCTTTCAGGCTAGTCACCATGTCAGTCAGCAGCTTCTTGATCCGGGCCTTTGCCTGGTCGAAGTCTGACTGGCTGTAGACGGCGCCGAGAATGCCTAGCATCTCGTAGAACTGGTTCTTGAGGTACTCGGGGGTCTGCGATTTTTTGCCCGTCAATCCTTTGATGTCGGCAGTGCCATCCTGCAGGACGCCGAAGTAGTTCTTTTTGAGCTGGCTGAACGCGACGTATCGGTACGCCTTGTCGACCTCGAGCTCCACCCCGAGCTCCTTCTCGGCCCACTTTAGCACGCCGGAGACCTTCTCCTTGTCGGGGTTCTCGATGAACAAAGAGTCCGTGTTCTTGAGCACCACGCTTCCGCACGCGTCGCTGAAAGTGTGATATCCTTCGACGGACAGGTCATAGACGTATCCCTCATAGCTCTCCTCGATTGTCCGAGGCGATCGGCTTGTATTGTTGTACTTGGTCGAAGTCGCGATAGCATATGTGTTCTTGCTCGGTCGAAATGCGACAGTGTGGTTTATTCCCAGCTGCATGAGAAGCGTGGACAACCCGCTAGTCAATCGAAGAGACCTGCTCTCGTACTTGAAGTTCTTCAGCTTGTATTCCTGAGAGTATGCTCTCCCAAACTTGCGCGAGCCATCTCCTTTAATCAGGTTCTCGAGCATGAGTCGCTTGAACTCGTCCGGCGCATTGAATATGAAGTCTGGAAGCTGCTTTCCGAAGCTCTTCTGGCCGCAGAACGCCTTGAAGAAAACGGCTGAGATCTCGTTCATCATCTGCAGCTTGTGGGTCTTATCTTGGTACTGGATTTGTATGGTCTTGCCTGACGTCGAGACATACGTGAGCTCACGCGTTCCTGGGCTTGATTCGGTAATCGACGCCTTTGCATCTGAGAACAAGGAATAGTAGTTCTGCCGCTGGCGCTCGAGCCATTGGACGTCGGAGCACGCAATCGAAGCGCCGATGTGAGACTTGGTTGTCTCTGGCGTGCTTGAGCTTCCCTCTGGGACGTAAGCGCCCAAGAGTTCCACGAGGGCCCTAAACTCGGGCGACCCGATTCCGATAAACCGTTTCAGCTTGATTGGTCTCGCTCTCTCAGTCCAGGAGTACCAAACCCTGCTCTCGTCGCAGTGCGCTTGGAGCGTCTTCCATTTTCCTTTGTAGCGAACGCGGTACTTCACTGGCTCGAGCACTTTATAGGTATCAATCAAATCGATACTGCCTCCCTCTGGAAACCTGTTGATGCGCACCAGGTGCTTCCCCTGAAGGTTCCCTGCGGCCTCGACAGTACGCGGACGCCGCCGCGATAAGCCACGAGCGAATGGTCTTCGGTCACCCTTGTTGAGCCGAACTTGTCCCATACTCTGTAGATTTTCTTCGCGTTCCGGTGCCTGATGGCCGCCTTCACTTCCTTCCACTCCGTATCTCCGGTCTCGATGCTGGTGCCCAGGGTCTTCCATCCTTTGGGATGCACCTCATCCTTTCCGTCCGAGCGTGTGGTGACTTCGCCGAAAGCGTCAAAGAACTCCGCTATCGGCATCACCTTGACCATACCGGCTGGATCCATCACCGTCACGCATCTCTCTCCTGTGACGCTGTCAGAGTAGATCACAGAGACGTCCTCTTGCTTGCATTTCTCGATCGTCCTGGTTATGGCGTCCCTACCAAAGGCGGCCGTCGCGTCTGCGACGGGTAGGCAGTAGAGCGCGAACGTTTCAAATCCCATCACACCGTAAGACTGACCGACAGGGACGAACCTGCCGTTCCTGCCGGCGATGACTGTGTGGTTCCTCTCGGTCGTCACGCAGTAGACGGTCCCTTCGAAGGGCAGGATTTTCAGTCTCTTGCGCTTCTCCTGGCCGGAGTAGGTTAGCTTCGAACTGACGTTCTTGAAGACTATCCGGTAGATGCGGGACTCGCTCTCGTAGGTCAGCCTGGCCTTGTACCCAAGGAGGCTCAGCAAGACGACCATGTCATGCGCAAGCCGCGTGCTCACCGTCGAATACCTGACACCCCTTTTGTTGCCGTCGCCTTTGTAGGCCGAGGCGAGGAATTCCCTCAACGTCTCGCTCGATTCGAAGACGAAATCGGGGATTCTCTTCGCGGCGGCGTCATGGTCCTGACCCTCGACGTAGCACTGCGAGAGCATCCAGCGGTTCAGGATCGAGCTGCTGACTTTGAAGTACTTGTTTCGGCCCGAATCTTGGATGCTCTTGAGGCCGAGCCTGCCGAGGAGACCTTGTATCTCAACCCTGTAGTGGGTTCCCATAGCGTTCCCTTTCCCGAACCCTTGCGAAATCGTGATACCCGAGGTCTTGCCACGGACCCGGCCGCTCGCGTACACCTTCATCGGCGTGGCGTGTGGGTTGCCTTCGGAGACGAACCAGCCGCAGAGCGAAGCGAGGTCCCCCGCGACATAGCGAGCTGGGACTTGCCTTGAGTGCGACTCGCCGAGCATGACCCGGCCTCCGGCGGCCTCGACGGCGTCGACGTCGACTTCTTCGACCGCGTAAGCGGGCAGCTCGTAGCGCGACTGCCGGTTCTTCACCGCAATCTCCCAGGTGGGTTGAGTTCCGAGTTTCCTGACCCGTCCGTGCTCGCGGGTCTTCATCTGCAGCTCGGGCTGAAGCGTCCGGAACCAGTCTATCAGCCGGACCCCTGAGGGTGGATAGAAGCTCGCAAACGCGCCGCACTCTTGGGCCACCTTGAGCAACGAGACCTTGCGGTTGGCCGAGTCCCGTCTCAGGCCCGCTCGCAGTTTTGGAATGGCAACGTTCGCAAGGTCTCGGACCTCCTCGGCCGACCTGAACATTGCCCCGCTTCTCGAGGATCTGCGCCTATCGACGGTCAAGAGTCTGTGGTTAGGGGTGACCATGAGGTCTACGAACCTCTTGTCTTGAAAGTGGTAGATGTCGCCGTTGTACTGATAGGCCTGAACCGCCACGACCTTGTCCACCTCTACCTCGAGGGTCTCCGGGTTGACGTTGACGACTTGGTCTCCCACCCTAAACTCCTTGATGTTCTTGATCCCGGTAGGAGTGACGACCAGCGTGTCCCCAGTGAAGCACGCATTCAGGAAAACTTTTAGGCCCTGAGTGACAGTGGTGTAGAGGTCCCTCGTCTCTTTGGGGAGGGTCTTGTCCTTAGAGAGCGCCTTGTAGTGGCCGACGCGAAGGTCGCGGAGCGAGCCGATGAGGAGGCTCTCTATCCCGCTCCGCTTCGTGCACACCCAGTGGTCGGTGTCCGGTACCCGGTTGGTCCTGCACTCCTCATGGATGCAGTTGACGGTTTCATAGGAGAGGTTGTGGACCTTGATGATGCTCGGGTAGAGGGAGGCGAAGTCGAGAACCGACACCCCGAAGTAGATTCCTGGCTTCGGCTCGATGACGAGCCCGCCCTTGTACTTCTTGCCCTTGATTATCGCCTCCGACGAGGCGCCGCCCTTCTCCTTGAGCTCGTCCGAGCGAGGGATGAGCGCGCCGATGCGGCGGTGGTCGTAGAATATCATGCTCCGGATCCAGTTGGACACCCCGAGCCTGACGACATCGTTCATGGGCATCTTGGCGATCCTCGCGATTACCAGGACCATCTTCATCAGAAGAGAGTCGTTGGCCGCAGTGAGTTCGTAGGTGAGCGTAGAGTCGTTCAGGCAGTAGTCGGCGAGCGTCACGAGGGGGAGCTCGGCGATGTTGCCCTCGAAGGGTATCTTCTCCTTCCCGAGGAGCGCCTCCGCGATCCCGTTGAGCGTGTGCTCCGTGTACCTGTTGTTGTAGACATAGACCTGGATCGATCGGTTGTTGAAGAAGCGGTAGAGGTCGATGTGGACTCCGTGCTTGAGGGAGGCCTCCTGCCTCTGGAGCGCGATCGGGATCTCCTCCTCCTTGACGCCTATCTCTTTTCTCAAAGCCCTGTGCTTGAGGTACCGGAGGTCGAAGTCGTCCCCGTTGAAAGTGATGAGGAAGGGGTATTCCATCATCTTCGCGAAGGTCGCCCTCAGCAGGGAGGCCTCGTCGGCGAAGACCGTGGGCGTGTACCCCGTCAGCGCCACGTCGAGCGACTTGTCCTGCCCGGACTCGTCGAGCAGGTAGACAATCGACTCCTTGTCGTTGTAGAACGACACCGCGATCACCTTCCTATCCGCGAGCTCCGGGTCGGGGATGCGGTTTTCCTCGTTGGCGACCTCGATGTCGCACGCGATCCTCTTGAATCCCGAAAGCGGCTGGCCCAGCAGCTCTGCCCAGGCGTTGATGTATTGGGCGGCGTCGCCAGTGGCCCTGGCTAGAATCGAGTCAAGGGACCGCTTCACCTCGCCGGCGACCTCCTTCTCCACCGGGGAGAGCTCCCCGTGGGAGATTTTGTAGTATGCCCCGACCCTCAGGCCCCTGTCGTAAACGTAGTTCTCAAAGTACTTGATGTCCGCCTCCCAGCACTCCATCTTCTCCCGAAGACTCCCCGGGGAGCCACCTATCGCCAGCGGGTCGGACGCGGTTATCCTCCTCACCGTCACTTCGGAGTCGCTCAGAAGGTCTCGGCGCTGGGCAGGCTCGATGGCCAAGACCCCGTTCTTCCCCACCTCGACGCCCGCCGCGGCTATCTCCGACTCGGAGAGCCTGGTGTAGCAGTACGGCTTGTGCCCCGTCTTGTCCTCCCAAAGCCAGACCCTCTCCCGCTTCGCGTCGTAGAATTTCAGCACGGCCTTCCGGGTCTGGCCGTCGTATGTCGCCGACACCAGGAGCCCCTCTTCGAGGTCGCTCGCGGGTTCTGTGAGGGAGCGCAGCCTCTCGGCTAGGTCGAATTGCTTCGCGACGGGCGTTTGCAAAGGAGACGACCTGCCGCGGCGCTCCCCCGTATTAGGATTGTCCGGTCAGGGGAAGCCGCGCGCGAACATGTCGGACATGACGGTCGCGTTGGCGTCGTTCTTCCCCAGACTGCCGAGGTTGAAGATCGCCTCGACCGTTGCCAGCAGCGAGTAGTGCGAATACTGGACGTGAGAGACGTATCCCATCTTCGCAAACGGCGAGACAAGGATGCATGGCACCTGCCCCCCTCCTAGGGTCGTGTCGTTGTCGTTCCCCTCGTCGTAGGTGATGAAGAGGGCTGTCGAGGAGAAGGAGCTCGAGTTGATTATCTTGGAGACGAAGGTCGAGAGCCACTCGTCGCCCGTAGAGAGTGGGGCGCTGTGGGCGTCGTCGTATATGTTGGGGGTGATGAACGAGTAGCTGGGAAGGTTGCCCGCCTGGAGGTCGATATAGAACTGGTTCAAGGAGACGACGTGGGATTCGCAGTAGCTCGAGGTCGCCCCCGTCCCGTTGTTCCCGGTGATCGCGCCGAAGTAGACGAATGGGTCGTGCTTCGGGTAGTAGTAGCCGTCAGGGCTGTTGGTCTGAGAGCAGTTCGCGGGCATCGACTCTGCGTACTCCTTCCACGAAAGGTGGTGTGAGTCGAGCAGGGTCGCGATGGTGCTCACGCTGCCCGGGAGGGTGCACTGCGCGGGCAGGCAGTCGCTGTTGACCCCGAAGGTGCTGCCCGATATCAGCGCAAGGTAGTTGGGAAGCGAGGGGTGGGCGACCCCGAAGTAGTTACCCGCGAGCGCGTAGCTAGAAGCGAGGCTGTTCTGATAGGGGGCCTCCGGGTTCCCGATGACGCTGCTCTCCTCTTCGTTCTCCATGAGGATGATGACGACGTGTGTTATCGGCTGCGAGTTGGAGGAGCTCAGAGAGGAGGACGAAGAGAGCGAGGCGACGGAGCTGGAGGAAGACGATGTCGAGTAGCCGCTTGGGGTCGAGGCCGTCGATGAGGAAGAAGATGAGAGGATGGTCGAGCTCGAGGTCTGCAGAGTCTGTGTCTGGGTCGAGGAACCCGAGCTGGGCGTCGACTCCGAGAGTGTCGTGGCGGTCGTAGAGGCCCTCGATGGGACCAAGGCGACGTACGCCGCACCTATGATGACCAGCGCGGCTACCAAGACAGCGCCGGCGGCTTGCGCCCTGCTCGTTCCCGCCCTCAACCAGACGAGACCTCGCTCATCCTCGAGTGCTCAGCGCCTCCGAGTCAGTTCCTCAGCCTGGACTCTGCCCAACGGAACGTCGTCCCGAGTCCCTCCGAGAAGGACGTGGTGGGCGACCACCCTAGTGTCTGCTTTGCCCTCTCAAGGTTCGGCGTCCGGTTCAGCACTCCAGTTGGCTTCGACTTGTCGAACTTGATGGAGATGTCCTTGTTAGAGAGGCGGACCACCCTCTGGGCGAGGTCTCGGACTGTCACCTCCTCGGTCGAGCCGATGTTCACCGTGAGGCTCCCGTGCCTCTTGACGTGCCTCTCGAGGAGCATCAGTGCGTCGAGAGCATCGTCGATGTAGACGAAGCAGCGCCTCTGCGTGCCATCCCCCCAGACGACGAAGTCCTCCCTGGGATACCTGAGGGCCTTCCTGATCAGGGAGGCTATCACCTGGCTTCGGTCTGGCTTCAAGTAGATGTTCTTGCCGTAGGCGTGAAATATCCTCGCCGTCCCATACGATGTGACGGGCATGAGAGCGAGCTGCTTCTCTGCGATGTACTTCGACCACCCGTATCCCCCCTCGGGATTCACTCGGCGCTCGGCGTCCTCCTCCTTGAACTGGACGTTGGACCCCATCTGCTCGTCGAAGGGGTAGACAGAGACGCTCGACGCATAGATCACCGTCTTCACTCCGTTTTCGAGACAGGCCTTGAACACGTTGGCATCAATGAGGATGTTCGACTGGAGCGCGGCGAGCTCGCTGGCGTTGGACCCATGCAGATAGGTGACGCTCCCCACCTCGGCTGCGAAATGGAACACCGTCTCCACGCCGCGCAACGACGCCTTCGCGAATCTATAGTCGCGCAGATCGCCGACCCTTGGCTTCCTCTTGACTCTGAGGTCCGAGAGGTTTCGCAACGACCCTGCCGAGAGGTCGTCGATGACGCTCACGTCTCTGCCTTCGTCGACCAGCCTCCTGACGATGTGACTGCCTATGAACCCTGCCCCTCCCGTGACGGCGGTCTTCTCCAACTTCGGCACATCTCACCGGGAGGTTACTTGCGTCCGCCTAGTTCGCCGATCGTCCACTTGGCTGTCAGCCTTATGGAATCTGCGGGCGAGGTCTTCGGTTTCCATCCGAGGTTCCTGATCCTCTTGGTGGAAAGGAATACGGTCGGGTTGTCACCGATCCAGCCCCGGACTCCGCCAGTGTAGGCTCTCTTCACTCCCTTGAGTCCCATCTCCTCTATCACGATCGTCGCCAGCTCGTCCACCGTCGTCTGTTCTTGAAGCCCCAGGTTGAAGATGTGGACCTTGTTCTTGCTCTTCGCGTAGCCCAGCATGATGCCGCCCACGCAGTCTTTGACGTAGAGGTAGTCCTTGCTCTGCCTGCCGTTCCCGAGGATCTCGAGCCTCTTCGGGTCTTCCATCAGTTTCCGTGTAAAGTCCCATATCGCGCCCCTCCTGCACCGCTCGCCCAGGACGGTCCCGAACCGGTAGGCCCAGACCTTGATGGGGCTGAACTCAGAGAAGGCGGAGGCATAGCCTTCGCCTGCGAGCTTCGCGGCCCCATAGAGCGAGGTCTGGACCCCCGAGTAGGTCTCCGGGGTCGGCGTGACCTCCGCCTCGCCATAGAGCGCGGAGGTGGAAGCGAAGACAAAGTCAGGGACCTTGTTGGCGAGCATGCTCTCGAGCACGTTGAGCGTTCCCACGATGTTGTGGTCAAGGTCAGCGCGGTGGTCTTTGAGGCTCACTCGCATCAGGGCGTGGGCCGCTAGGTGAAAGACGGCGTCGCAACCCCGGGAGGCCTCCCGGACCGTCTCGAGCTTCCTGATGTCTCCCTCCACGATCCTGAGCTCGGGATTGCCCTTGTGCTGAGCCACGTTGGAGCGCTGTCCTGTCAGCAGGCTGTCGAGGACCACCACGCTCCAGCCGTCGTCGAGCAGCCTGTCCACGAGATGACTTCCGATGAACCCCAGCCCTCCCGTGACAAGCGCCTTTCTCATCTGCATCTCACGCAAGCGAGGTTCTCAAGCGCCCCGGAAGCTTCTGGCGGCCGAACACAGTGCACGTTTCGCGTCTGCTCGTTCGGCAGCTATGCGCCATCTTTTGACGATTGTCGGCTCGCCGCGAGAGCCGGGTTGGAGATAAATGGCGCGTCAGGCAGCCTTCCCTTTTGGGGGCGCTCTCCGTTGGCCTTTGCCTTGACCACCTCGCCCTTGCTTATCGCCAAGAACTCGTCCCAGGCCTTGTCGAACTCATCGATGGTCTCCTCCGTCCTCTTGTTGTAGGCCATCAGCTTCAGTATCTTCGAGGGGACCGTGACTATGTGGGCACCAGCGGCGACCGCCAGCTCCACGTCTTCTGGCTTCCTGATGCTCCCGACTATCAGCCTGGCAGACGCCCCGTTCTCCTTGGTGAGCGCAGCGTAGTCCCTGATGATCTGCAGAGGGTTCTCCCTCGCTTCGATCGACCTGTTGTAGAAGAGTGACACGTAGCTAGCTCCAGCCTTGGCAGCGAGAACGAGCTGGTTGAAAGTCATCATCACGGTCATGTTGGTCTTGATCCGCTCCCTCGCCAGCTGATGGACGACCTGCAATCCCCTTCCGTCTCCGTGCATCGCGACCTTGACCACGATGTTCTTGTGCCAGGAGGCGTATTCCCGACCCTCCGCGACAAGGTCGGTTACGGTCCTCTTCGTCGTCTCGACGCTTATGGGGCCGTCGACCAGTGCGCAGATGTCCAGTATACGGCGCTTGAAGTCGACCTTCCCCTCGGAGAGGAGTATCTTCTGGTTGGTCGTGACGCCGTCGGCAATCCCCTGGCGTGCGAATTCCTCTATCTCGTCAAGTGAGGCAGTGTCGAGAAAGAACTGAACCAAAGCTCGTTCGCCTTGGCGAGGCTTCGCAGGGCAAGGTATAAGACTTGCTGAGGAGGGCGAAAGGCGTGACATCCTCCCACGAATGGAATCCGTGGGCTTTCAGCGCCTGTTGCAGCGCGTATAGTTCCTGCTTCCTCGACCTGGCTTGCCCCTCGCGTTGTCGCGACGGGCAGAGGCCCTAGTCTCCACAGGCTTTAGTTCGGGCATGTCCTGCCCTACATGTGCGGATCGCACATTGATCATATTGTGGTCGCAATACTTAAGCGCCCACGGCTCGCTTTCATCCCACGGCTGAAGCACGTGGCTTTTCATCGCTCGCATGTGATAAACTCGCTCCGCCGAAAGTGGCCCAGACTGCTAGGACCGGGGTATGCGGCAAGAACAAGATGAGCCAGAATAGAGCGGTGTTCCTCGATAGGGACGGGGTTCTGAACGACCTGGAGTACGATTCGCAAGAAGAGCGCATAGCGAGTCCCCTTTCGGCAAAACAGCTCAGAGTGTTCCCTTACTGTGGCGAAGCGATAAGAAACATCCAGAAGCTGGGATTCAAGGCCATTTTAGTCTCTAATCAGCCCGGGGTAGCGAAACTCCAGCTGAGCTTCGCCGAGTACGAGAGGATGAACTCGCTGATCCGGGACGACCTGGCGAAACAAGGGTGCGCCCTCGACGCTGAATACTACTGCCTGCACCACCCTGACGCGCTTGTGGCGAAGTACAAGTTGGACTGCGACTGCAGGAAGCCGAAGCCGGGGCTAATCCTTCGTGCCGCTCGGGAGAATTCGATCGAATTGAGCCGATCATATTATGTCGGAGATGCGCTCGTCGACGTCAAGGCAGGCAGAGCTGCAGGCTGCAAGACGATACTGCTCGGGCACGTGACGACGTTTCTCACAAGGATGATCGACGTCGAAGATGCCCAGCCCGATTTCATCGCGCCTTCGCTGAGGCATGGCCCCGAGCTTCTGCGGAGACAGGTCGAGGCGAGCGAGGCGAAAACGAGGCGAAGAACGAAATCTTCGTGAGATCCTCTACGAGGCCGCCGTCAGTATTTGGAGGCTCGCTTCTTCCTTTGGTTCTTCGCCGAGATCATGCCGCGTAGCTGCTCGCACATCAGGTGCGTGAGGACCAGATGCATCCCCTCCACGTGAGGCGTCGACTCGGCAGGGACGACGATGCACGCGTCCGAGACCTTCTTGAGCATGCCTCCGTCAAAGCCGGCCAGTCCGACGACCCTCCCCCCGTTGTCCTTCGCATACTTCACCGCTTTCAGCAAGTTCTGTGACCAGGGCCCCGCTTTGTCGCTCCCGGACCCTCCGTGCACGCTGATCGCGACCACGACGTCCCCCTTTCTGAAGAAGTTCCTTAGCTGCTCGTAGTAGATGTCGCCCCATCCGTTGTCGTTCGTCAGGGCGCTGACAAGGGGGATGTTGTCCACCAATGCGAACGCGCGGAACTTTGTTTCTGCCTCGTCGGAGACCCATTTGTTTAGGTCGCAGGCAAGATGCGTCGACGTCGAGGCCGACCCTCCATTCCCCATGGTGAACACCTGACTACCGCTCTTCCACGCCTCGTAGAGGATTCCTATCGCCTTGTCGATCTCCTCGCGGTCGAGGTCGTCGGCGATCTGGGAGACCTCGTTGAGATATTCGTCCGTTCGCGCCAAGTCGTCGAACTTTCGCTCTGTATTCGCTTTAAGTTTGTCTGTCGCGTTTGCAGGCCGCGTTCGGTCTCGCCATCATAGAAGCCAGCGCATCAGCTTGCCCATGCCTGGAGGCATGAAGTGTTCGAGGTAACGCTTGTCCTGTTCCGTCAAGATGTGCAAAGCTTTGGCTGAGACGAGGAGCACTGCTACCCCTATCAGGGCATACGGCAGGAGCGTCAAGGGACGGTGGGAGACGAACTTGGAGAGCGATTGGAGCACGGCGAGCATGATCCCCGAAGCGGTGAAGATCTTCACGTGGAACGCAAGGTCGACCACTCCCGCGAGGTAGTTCTTCGTCAACCCTAGCGCCATCAAGAAGCCCGCGATGTCCACCAGGCTCCTGCTCGTCGCCGCGCCCAGAAGGCCGAAATTGGGTACCAAGAGAAGAGAGAGCGCGAGGTCCAAGGAGACCGTCACTATGCCTATCACCATCACCTGGGTTGTCTTCCCCAGCGAGAGGAGGAGGGATGTGAGGATGCCCTGCATGGCCACGAAGAGGAAAAGGCCCGACATCACCTGTAGCGAAGGGTTCGCGACTAGGTAGCTCGGGTTCTCCCCGGCGAAGAGCTTGATCATCTGTGTAGAGAGCCCCACGAGGGCGAATGAGACGGGGATCAGCGCCAGGGATGTGTACCTGAACGCCAGCCTCACGCCTTTGGAGAGCCTCGTCGGGTCGTCTGCGTAACGGGAGCTCTCCGGGAAGAAGGCTGTGTTGAGAGGGGTGAACAAGACCACTCCAAGCCCACCCGAGATTGCGATCGCAGCGTAGTACGCTCCGAGCTGAGCTGCCGGGAGGAATCCTCCGACCACTATCGGGTCGGCGGCACCCGTCGCGACGGTCACTATCCCCGCGATGCCGAGGGGCAGCGAATACCTGAGCACCTGGTTCACCACCTTGCCCGCGCCCTCGGTGGGACGGGCTGCGAGGAGCGGCCTTCGGGTCACCGCAAGCGAGCAGGCCGTGATGGCGGCACCATAGACGACCCAGGCGACTATGGGGACGATTACACTGTCGAACTCCAGCAGCCCGAGCACGGTGACGGCGACGATCGCGATGTTGGAGACGATTAGGATCTTTGCGAGAGACTCGTACCTCCTCATCCCTTGGACAAGCCCCTGGAATATGCTCGAGATGGTGTTAGAGAAGAGCCACGCGCCCGAGGCAGCGAAGATCCACGCGGAGTCCGTGTCCTTTGTGAAGTACATCGAGATAGAGGGCGAGAGGGCGACGAAGACCATCGTTGCGATGGTCGAGAAAGCGATCGAGAGGACGACTATCGACCTCGACGCGACGCTCAGCTGGCGAGCATCTCGCGAGAGGTACGCGACGAACCTGGTCGCTGCGAAGGGTAGGCCGAACGAGGCGATCGAGGAGCCGATCGTCGTCACGAGGAGAGCAGCCGAATAGAGCCCGTACTCCGTTGGCGAGAGAAGGCGGAGAAGCAGCGCCAAGAAGACAAAGCCGAGGACGCTTGTGACGCCGTTCTGGATTGTCAGGGAGCGGATACCCGTCGCTATGTGTCTCTCCCGCTCGGAGGCGACCGGGCTCTCCTGCGCCGGCTGGGAAAGAAGCTCCGTGGGAGCCCGGTCAGGCGTAGCCAAGTCGCCTCAGGTTCTCCATCACTTGCTTTTCTTCTTTCTCAGAGAAGGCGTACGCTCGGGACTCGCCCACGACCTCTGCCGAAGTCAGGGACTTGGTCTCGGGCTCAACCAGCATCTCTTGGAGGGGTCGCCCATCCATGTTCGAAGATGGACGGATCCCCAACAGGACGAGGCAGGTCGGGGCGACGTCCTCCACCGACGCCTCGAACTCACCGGACTTTTTGATTCCCGGACCTGCGGCGATCAGGATTCCCTCCGAAGAATGGTTGCCTTTGCTGGAGCCTCCAGACCTCGAGAGTACGGTCGGGCTGAAGGGGTCGGTGCAGATGTTGACGTCGTCCCTCGGCACGATCAGGACGTCTGGCGCCGAAGAGAGTTTGTCTCCACTGTAGACCTCTTCCCTTGGATATGCCTGGCATATCCGTACTCCAGATTCGTCCTTCAGCTCCGAGAGGCCGGAGAGTATCCTCTTCCTGTCTTGCTCTGATCTGGTTATCAATACCCCGTCGGTCCCGGGGACGAACGCCCTCGAGGAGCCAAGGTCCACCGCATCTATGCTGTTGATAGAGGTCGCCGCGCCCTGGAAGCGTTTCGTGATGCTCTGAGGCAGCCAGAGCAGGTGGCCATCGAAGATATCGTGCGCGAACCTTGTGAGGCGGTAGCGTAGCGACGATTTGCGCCTCAACAATCCTTGGGAGTACAGCCAGGAGTTGGGGTAGAAGGCGAGAGGTCTCTCGTTGAACCCGTGATCGGAGGTTATGAGGTAGTTGACGTCCTTCCCGATGGAGTCGATCACATTCCCCGCTAGCCTGTCGATCTCTCCATAGCAGCGGGCGAGCGCAGAATCGGCTGCCTCTCCCTTCCCGACTATCTTGTGCTGGACCCTGTCGAGAGCCGTGATGACCACCATCGCGAAAGACCATTCGTCTCTTTTGAGGAGATCGATGAAGAGATCGACCCTCTTCTCCTCTGTCGCGACGAGCCGGTCCACCAGCTCGTCGGGTCTGCTCTCCAGACCTCTGCTCATCGGTGTCTCTATCGTGTAGTCACGCGCCCTCAAGTCCTCGAAAAGCTTCGAGGGATAGACCGACCTCGAGTCAAAGTACCACGGAGGTATCCCGGATATCATCGACCCTACCATCTCCTGCGCGGGATAGGTGACCGGCACGTTCACCACCACCGACCTCTGCCCCAGCGCCCCGACGTAGTCCCAGATTCTTGGGGTAGACGTGTGCGACGCGTTGACTATCGATATGGGAGTGGTCGAGAAGTTGTAGAAGTAGTAGATCCCGTGCTTGCCCGGGTTGACCCCTGTCGTCATCGAGGTCCACGCAGGTGCCGTCTGCGGAGGGATGGTGGATTTCAGGCTGGAGAGATGTCCCTCATCCCTCACTGAAGCAAGGCGTGGCATCCTTCCTTCGCCCATGAGGCGCCTCGTGAGGTTGGCGTCTGCCGCATCGAGACCTATGACTACGACTTTACCTTGCAAGAGAAGCACTCGACCGCCTGGGTTCGCTATGTGGTCGACGAGATTGTTCGTATTTTAGCCTGTTGCCCACTCGAGGTTGGCAGCAGAGCCCACCACTCTATAAGGGGCAGCCAGACCGGTGGCCTGAGAGCGAGAGAGATCTCGATTGATATCAATAATCTTGAGGTTGCTCCTGCTCTTCGTGCTCTCGTTCGTCTCGAACGCGACGGCGTTCTTCGGCGCCTCATACACGCTGATTGGGACGGCTGAGCTCTCAGCGTCAGGCGTGACCATCGAGAACTTCGCGATCGTGGTGTTCGTCACCGCCCTGGGGGCCACGCTCGGGAAGATAGTGATCTACGCGACAGCCCTAGGATTCCGAGGCACGCTCGTGAAGAACAGGAACGTGAGGCTCCTCGGGACTTGGATCGGGAAGAGCGGTTTCTATCTGGGACTGTTCATCACTGCCCTGCTCCCGGCCCTGCCTTTCGACGACTACGTCTACATCGGTGCGGGGGCAAACCGTGGACGCCTTGCGCCGATGCTGGGGGTCACTTTCCTCGCCAAGCTCGGGAAGAGTGCTTTCGAGATACTCTTAGAGCTGAGCGGTCTCTTGGAGATATCGAAGCTCACCCATAATCTGCTCGGGCTCTCTCGGCTCCAGCTCTCGATCGTGGCCTCGGCTGCTTTCGTCGTCATAGGCATAGTGACCTACAAGGTCGATTGGGAACCGATTGCGGCAAGCGTCGGAAGGCTCGTCAAGCGCCCATCCGTCTGAGGTTCGTCACCAACTCCCCGAGACTAGTTAAATAGACCAAAAAGACGCTCGGGTCGGAGAGCTCACAGCTTTTCTTGATCGTCTCGAGGACCCCTTTAGACTCTCGCTCGGAGGCGGTGGGACTGACCTTCCCGCCTACTACTCGAAGCATGGCGGCTTCTTCGTCTCTGGCGCAGTCGATAAGTACATGCACATCGTCCTGAACAACAGGTTCGAACCAGGGATCAGGCTCAGCTACAGCCAGACGGAGATCGTCGACTCGATAGACCTGATACGCCATCCATTGGTGAGGGAGGCGCTCAAACTCCTCGACCTCAGAGACAAGCTCGAGATAGTCTCACTGGCGGACGTGCCAGCAGCGACCGGGTTGGGCTCCTCGGGGAGCTTCACCGTCGGGCTCCTCAACGCGCTCTACGCCCATCAAAGGATAGTCAAGACACCGGAGGAGGTCGCAGAGATCGCGTGCGACATCGCGATGAACCGGCTGCGCGAGCCTTCGGGCAAGCAAGACGAGTACACGGCTAGCCTCGGCGGGATCCGCGCTTACGAGATCGACACGCGGGGCAAGGTGAAGGCG
Organism: uncultured archaeon; assembly: GCA_963799775.1. GTDB lineage: Archaea > Thermoproteota > Nitrososphaeria > Nitrososphaerales > Gagatemarchaeaceae > Gagatemarchaeum. Next base: position 438,901 of record CAWCYD010000003.1, on the reverse strand, counting down.
AGAGAGCTGAGGATTCCTGAGAACACTTTGTCGGACCTCGAATATGGGATAATGATGTTTTACACAGGGATCACGAGGAGGGCAGGGGAGATTCTCGGGAAGCAGCAAGCGAAGGTCTCGAAGGGGGACGACTCCGCGGTCGAGAGGATGCACGCGATAAAGAAGATCGGCCTCAAGAGCATGAGAGCGCTCGAGTCAGGGGATCTCCGGATGTTTGGGGAGCTCCTGCACGAGCACTGGGTGGTGAAGCGAGGGATAACTACTGGGATGACGACGGACAAGGTGGACTCCTGGTACTCTGCGGCGAGGAAGAACGGCGCCCTGGGAGGCAAGCTGGTTGGGGCCGGAGGAGGGGGATTCCTCATGGTATTCTGCGAGGAAGGCAGGGAGAAAGTGAGGTCGGCCCTCTCCAAACACGGGCTGACGGAGATGAGGTTCAGGTTCGACTTTGAGGGGAGCAAGGTCATCTACAACGTCTAGTCTCGAGACACCCAAGAGCAAGGCGGCATGAGAGGCATGCAGGCGGCTGTCCTTGCCGGAGGGCTCGGCACGAGGCTGAGGCCCATGACGGAGGCCGTCCCGAAGGGCATGGTGGAGGTGAATGGCAGGCCGTTCCTTGAGCTCGAGATCGGGCTGTTGAAGGCGAGTGGGGTAGACCAGTTGGTCTTGTGCGTCGGCCACCTGGGAGAGATGGTCGAGGCTCATTTCAGGGACGGCTCCCGGTGGGGCGTCAAGATCGAGTACAGCTACGATGGGCCCAGACTGTTAGGAGCGGCAGGAGCGTTGAAGCGCGCGGAGCCGCTTCTGCAGGAGACTTTCTTCGTGACCTATGGAGACGCCTACCTCAGGGCAGACTACGGTGCCCTGATGCGCAGGCTCATAGACTCTGGTAGACTCGCGGTGATGGCGGTCTACAAGAACCACAACAAGCACGGGAGGAGCGACCTCGTTGTGAAGGACGCTCGCGTCGTGAGATACGACAAGCGCGCAAGCGGGAAGGGTCTGGACTGGATCAACTTCGGCGTGTCTGCGCTCAGGAAGAAGGCCCTAGGGCTTATCCCCGCCGGCAAGCCATGCGATGAAGAGCAGTTCTATGGAGAGCTGATCAAAAGGGACGAGCTGCTCGCGTTCTCAGTGAAGGAGAGGTTCTACGAGATCGGGACCGCCGAGTCCCTCAAGGAGTTTCAGCTTTTCATCTCGAAGCAACCGTGACTCCAGCGGGGCCGGGAGGCTATTTCCTGTAGGAGCCGATGATATCCGCGCAGGCCTCGATCCCTCGGTATCGCTCTGAGATCTCGCCAACGGCGTCGAGGTTCTTTCTGAACCGGGGTTCGTCGATGCACGAATCGACCGCTTCAGTGAGTCTCTCCGGTCGCAGGTCCCCGGGAGAGAGGCTGATCCCGAGGCCGAGCTTCTCGAATTTCTCAGCGTTCCCGATCTGCTCCGAGTGATTGTGGATAGGGACGAGCACCGCGGGCTTTCGCCTGTCGATGCACTGGCCGATCGTCCCGTGGCCAGAGCGCGCGACGACCGCCTCTGAGAGGGCGAAGAGCTCGTCCTTGATGGGACACCAGTCGTATAGTATGGCCCCGTCTGCAAGCCTCCGCGGTTCGCCGTTGCCGGAGAGGTACCCCATCGAGATGACCACGTTGTATCTCTTGGAGAGATCGGACGCCGATTGGAGAACCACGTCAATGAAGCGCTTCTTTGTCGCATCTGGACCGCTTATCTGGACAAAGACGAGGGGCCTCGCGTCCAACCCCAGCGACGTCTTGGCCTTGCGCAGCCTCTCCTCGCTCACCTCGACCGGGGGCGAGGTGAAGCCGACGTACTTCACTATCCTGGAAAGATCGGTGCCGGCTATGTTCGCCTCTCCTATCGTGTAAGGAGGGGGCAGGTCCGTCATGAGAACTTGCTCGCTTAGGGACCACAAGAGCCCGAGGACGTCGCCTGCTATCCTCTCGAAGAGGTGCCCGACGGCGCCTCCCCCATACCGAGGAGGCAAGGTCACCTTGAACTGGTTCAGCATGGTGATGACCGGATAGGAGAGAGGTCTTGCCGCGAGGACCGCGGAGAGCCTAGAGTCGGAGACGACGAGCGCCGGATTGAACGATTTGATGCTCTCGGTCTCGAAGGCGAGCTGATTCACGAAGGAGCGTAGCATGAATGGAAAGTGGACCAAAAAGTCCCGCGAGGAGAAGCTTCCTTCCTGGGTCCACTCGACGTCGAGTTCGGGACTCGCGACCGCGTCGAGCTTCGGTCTCTGAGCTTGGATGTATCGAAGACCCTGTCCGGAGGAGGAGAGGCGGATGGTCCCGCCTTTTGCCTCGAGCACTCCGGCGATGTCGCAGACGCGGGTGGCGTGGCCCAGCCCCGAACCGAAGACTGCAAAGTAGGTTTTCTGCACGGTTTCTTCGTCTTTCGAGCACGCTCAAGCAGTCGGCTATTTATCCGGAGGCGACTTCCTGGCCCTCAATTCTGCGGCATGATAGTCGGGGAGGTGGGTTCGAAAAACATACTAAGATTTACATACTCGGTCAAGTGAGTTTGCTGGACCTTTCCGGGGACTCGGCGCATGGCGATACAAATCTGGTTCCTGATTGAGGTAATAACGCTCGTCCTCAGCGTCCCTGTCTTCGCCCTCGAGTACTACTGGGTCTTCCTCCTTGGGAACTCCCTCACGTACCCCATGGGGCTCGGCGCGGCCGAGGTCGAGCTAGAGGAGCACCCGATGGTCTCCATTCTGATAGCGACCTTCAACGAGAGGTACGTCATCGAGAGGTCCCTCGAGGCGATGAAGGGCCTCAACTACCCCAAAGACAGGCTGCAGGTGGTGGTCGCCGACGACTCGAGCGACAACACGGTGGAGCTGATCGACGACAAGGTCCGCGACCTCAACGCATCCGGGATAAGGGCGATCGTCTCGCGGAGGCCCAGCAGGGAGAGTTTCAAGTGCGGTGCTCTGAACAAGGCGATGGAGAAGGTGGTGGGCGACTACGTGCTCCTCTTGGATGCCGACTCGATCATCCCGCCAGACATCATCGAGAAGGGCATCGACGCCATGGAGAAGCACCCTCGAGCGTCCTTCGTCTCGTACAGATATGGCCATTACAACAGGAACTACAATCTGGTGACCCAGCTTTTCGCCCTAAGCCAGGACATCGGCGACACCCTTTCCAAGATGGGCGCCTATCACATAGACGCCCCGTTCTCGCTCCAGGGAGGGTTCGCGCTCGTCCGGGCCAAAGACCTGAGGGACATCGGGCAGTGGTCGAACGAGAGGATAGCGGACGACGCGGACATCTCGATCAAGATGTATCTCGCCGGCAAGAGGGGGATCTACCTAAGCAACGTGAAGATAATGGCGGAAGACCCGTCGACTCTGGAGGCCTGGAAGAAGCAGGTCGCGAGGACGTCCCAGGGATGGTGGCGGTGCATCGCGAAATACGGAAGGAACATCCTCACCGCGAGCGACGTAAGTTTAAGGAAGAAGCTCGGGCTCGTCCTGATGCTGATGGCGCCCTTCAGCAGCCTCAGCTGGATCCTGGTGACGTTCATCTCTGCGATGGCAGTCCTCCTGCGACTCGTTCCGCCTGCGGACTCGATCTTCAACAGCCCGATCTACGTCGCAGCGACGGCGGTCCCCATGGCGCTCTCGATGGCATCCGGGGCGTGGGCCCTCCGTGTGCAGGGCCTGATGACCGCCCGCAACGTGCTGCTGATACCTGTTCTAGGTTACGCTTCCGGGAGCATGCTGACGTTGGGGTCGATGGGCTTCTTCTACGGCGTGTTCGACAGGATGGGGTTCTTCCTCTACAGGACGCCCAAGTCGGGCTCCGGGGAAGCGGCGAAGACGAGGTACTTTCGGGCCTTGACGAACGACAAGAGCGCGATCGTCGAGGGAGTCCTGGCCGTCTCGGGGATCGTGCTCGCGGCCTTGGTATTTCTCCACGGCGTCTGGTTCCTGACCCTCTCTTTGCTCGGTTTCGGGGCCTTCACGCTGAAGTCGATGAACCTTACGAGGCATCTTCAGCCGAGAGAGATGGCGTCGCCGAGCGCGGTCGAGCCAGTGGGCGCCGCGGTTCCTCAAAATCCACAGGTCCGGACGAATTAGAGGGCCAGGCTGGCAACCGCCCGGAGCCTCTGGCGACCCTAGACCAGGGCTACGAGATGCGTGAATATGTAGGCAGGGACCACGAGATAGACCCATTCGTGGTGTAGGAGGATGTTCATCCTCCTCTCTGCCTTGGTGATGGCGTCCAGACTAAAGTCCAAAGTCAGGCATACCGCTGCGAGGACGACCGTGACATCGATGCTGGGCCAGAACGAGGCCCAGAGCACGCGAAAGTAGTGGAAGTAGACCAGCGCGGCCAAGACGGCGTAGACGGAAGGGACCAGGGCGAGGACGACCTTCTGGTGGTGCAGCCTGTAGCCCCGGATGTAGAACGGCTTCGCGATGCCCCTGTGATAGAGGTAGTCCCCTGCCTTGTCGACGAAGACGGTCAGAGCGACGACGATGATGAAACCGTCGACCAGGCCCCACCCGAGCACGGCGCTCGTCAATTCGAGACGAGCCAGGGTTTGTTCTAGTCTGATATTTAGCGTTAATGAAGCGGAGTCCGCTCGAATCAGGTTAGCGTCTCGAGGAAGCCGGTCGCGCAGTCCTTTATCGCGATCAGCAGCGTGTTACCCACGCTCTTGCCGCTCGCCGCGATCCTGGAGAGCCGCTGGACCCTGAAGTAGATGGGTGGATGCGGGTCGAAGCTCAACCAATCGAAGACCCGAGCGCGATGGGAGTATCTCTCGACGTAGAGCTGCCGAAAGCCTATGGTCGAGAGCGCGGAGGCAAGGACCGCCGGCGTCCCAAGGGTGACAGCCGACTCGGTGTCCGCCCTCGTCTCGAGCACCTTCCCCACGGCGAAGATGATGGCGAAGATGAGGATGTAGTAGAATATGCCCAACGCCAGGAGGAGGGGGAACCACAGGTAGAGGCCTCCGACATAGAGGATGAAGGTCGCAGAGAAGAGTATCAACGAGTCGCGGCCCTTGATGTGGCCGAGCTCGTGCCCTATCACGGCGGACAGCTCTGGATCTCCCAGGTCTTCAAGGGAACCGGCTGTGATCGTGATTGATGCCCTGGAGGGAGAGATGCCGGTCGCAGCTGCGTTGTCCGCCACGCTGTTGACTATCGTTATCTTGGGAGTCGGGAGTCTGAAGCGGTCGGCCACCCCCTTCACAAGGCCAAAGACGTTCCTGGTGACGACCTTGACCTCGTCTGTCGAGGTGGGGACGCCAGACGCTGCGAGCATCTCTTGCACCGCTTTGCTCGCGCCTGGTCCTTCGAGCGTCTCCTGCGAGATGCTCGTCCCTAGCTGGTCGGCGATCTCTTCCACCTTGCCTCTCGGGAGTTTGGCGAAATGGTCCTTCGCCTCGTTGGGGACGGGAACGCCCACCATCGTCACCCATGGGCTGTCGGAGTTCGGTTTGACCTTCCCGACCATCAACGAGAGCCTGTCAGAATAGAAGAGGGCGAGGAGCTGTATGGCAAGGACCGCGAAGATCGCCAGGGCCCCTAGAACGAAGAACAAGACGAAGCTGAGCGCCATGATGAGCAGGTACACGTTCGTCATGTTCCCGCTCAGGAGCCTCTTCAGAGCGTCCCTGCCCACGGAGGGGGCGGTCGGAGAGTCGCGGGCCCTCCCCTTGGCCTCTGAAGAGAAGATGAAGTAGAGCTGGGTGGTCTTGGATTTGGAAAGGAAGAGCGTGATCATGACCTCGACGTCGTCCGCCACGTGGGTGCAGGCCTGCAGCCCCCGCGCGTCACCCTTCTCCAGCCCTCCGAACGATATCGAGGCAGAGGTCGTGCTGATCGTGAGTCGGACGCTCTTCCCCTGCAAAGGCTGGACCGAAAATCCCGTATGGGCCGATGAAGGGGAGAACGTCCACTCGAGTTCCGCCCGACCATTGTCTGGAGCCCACTTCTCCCTGTAGGAGCGGTTCTCCAGAGACTCGACGTTCGAATCGAGGTAGTGCTTCTTGACATAATCCACAATTCCTCGTATCGAACGAGAAGAGACGCCTGCTTGGAAGGCGATCTCTCTGTCGGCCTCCGACTTTTGGGCCAGGTCTGGCACGGCTGGGCGTCCTGCATCACCCGCGCTCAAAAACCCCTTGGTCGAAGCCACGTCGAGGGTGAATGTTCCCGTGGCTGGCCGCCCAACGATACGATTATAACTTCAACATTTTTCGGAAGCCTCTGTGAGGTCTCCCAGCGGCTGGTTGGTGCCCATCCTCTTCCTTGTGGAGGGCGCGTTCTGGCTGGTCATAGTCGCCACCGGGGGAGCTACTCTGCTGCTCCTCGCCGTCTTGGCGTTCGTAGTCAGCGCCGTCCTTCTTCTGGCCGCAGAGACGAACTGGATAACCCGGCCTCTTGCGGGGGCGAGCGCCCTCTTCGGACTGACGCTCACACTCTATCAGGTGTATGAGGCGGCGACACTCTCAGGTACGACTCTTGGCACTCTGGGGTTGACCAGCGGCGTGGTCTTCGGTGTCTTCGCGATATTGTCGGTCTATCTGGAATTGTCTGTGCTGTCGATGGGCAAGGTAAAGCCCATGGCGGCCAAGAAGCTCTAGAGCGCGTCCGGCAGACCGCGGATTCTGTGCACTTTCCTGAGAAAGTAGACGCTGTACCCGCTTATCGCGAACAGCGCCGCGAACATCTTGGTCGCGAAGACAAGGTTCCAGGGCGTGGGCCCAGGGCTCGAAAGGAAGTTCGGGTTGGCCGCGAGGTTATTGTAAAGGACCTGGACGCTGAAGAACGACCCCCAGAGCATGAAGTTGTAGAGCACTTCATAGGCGGAGGCGAACGCGATCACGATGGCGAACAGCTGAAGCGCGGCCAAGCGGACCTGGGACCATTGGGCGACCTTGTTCTGCCACAACCTCAGGCCCGAATAGAAGAAAGTGACGCACGCGATGCTCAGGTAGGTGGCAGGCTTTGCGAAGTAGGGAAGGGGGAAGTCGATGTTGACCAGGCTCTGCCCGATGTCCGGGATGCTTCCGCTGGCGTAGATGGCTGAGGTCGCGACCCCGTAGATTATGGTCGCGAGTATCGTGATACCAGAAGCCCAGCAGACGATCCTGTACATGAGGCGGGTCTTCTCCTCTGGACGGCGGAGCTGGTCCATCTGCTCCATGAGTATTCAACGGCCGCGCGCCAGAAACTTTCCTTTAAGGTTTAGTCGAGCGGCACAAGGCAGCGAACCAAGGACGACCCGCATCCTCAAGGTCCGAATCGACCCGGAATGTCCTTGATTCCCCGGATCAGCCTTGAATCGCTTAAATGGAGACTGGCGAGGGGAACGAGACACCGGTGAGTGGTCTTGGAACTTGAAGAGAGGATGGCACTTATCAAGAGACCACCGACCGAAGAGATCCTGACCGAACCCGAGCTCGTCTCTCTTCTCGGCAGAGAACCCCATCCGAAGCATTACATCGGTCTGGAGATCTCCGGACTGCTTCACCTCGGATACTTCCTGATCGGCTTCAAGCTCAAGGATTTCATGAAAGCTGGCATCCGGTGCGAGGTCTTCCTCGCTGACTGGCACAGCTACATCAACAACAAGATGGGCGGCGACCTCGAGAAGATAGAGAAGGTGTCGCGATACTTCGAGAAGGCGTTCGAGTTCCTTGCCCCCGGGGTCGAGTTCGAGCTCGGGAGCAAGCTGTACGAGAAGAACGACCAGTACTGGAAGGACATGCTTCGCTTCTCCAAGCAGATCAGCCTGGCCCGAGACACCAGGTGCCTCACCATAATGGGCAGGAGCACGAAGGATAGCCTCGACGTGGCCCAGTACATCTATCCGCCCATGCAGGCGACAGACATCAAGGCCATGGACCTGGACATCGTGCACAGCGGGATGGACCAGAGGAAGATACACGTCCTTGTCAGGGAGGTCTTTCCTTCGCTGAAATGGAAGCTGCCCGTCGCAGTGCATCACCATCTTCTCGGCGGGCTCGAAAAGCCGGTGGCCAAGGGAATCGACGAGGACGAAGAGTCCGACAAGATGGTCTCGAGCAAGATGAGCAAGTCAAAGCCTGACTCGGGGATATTCCTCCACGACAGCCAGGAGGAGATCTCGAGGAAGTTGAGCAAGGCTTGGTGTCCTGAGAGGCAGGTGGACGGCAACCCCGTGCTCGAGTACGCGCGGTACCTCGTCTTCCACGAGACGGACCACCTCGACGTGGAGAGGCCCGAGAAATATGGAGGCAACGTATCGTTCCGAAGCTACCAAGAGCTGGAGGGCTCGTACGTCTCCGGCAAGCTGCATCCGACCGACCTCAAGAAGGGGGTCGCCACGAGCCTCGAGAAGATGGTCGCTCCTTTCAGGGAGAGTTTCGAGGGGACGAAGATGTTCGGAGAGGTGACCGCGATCCTCCGTGAGGAGGGCAAGCCGGTGCCGGCCAGGTGAGCAGCGATTGAAGTTCATCCCGATCAACATTCCTCTCCTCGGAAGGGAGGAGAAGGAGGCCGTCATGGCCGTTCTGGACAGCGGGATACTCACGAACGCGAGCTTCGAGGGCGGAAAGTACGTCAGAGAGTTCGAGTCGAAGCTCAGAAAGAAGGTAGGGACCAAGCACGCGGTCGCGGTCAACTCGGGGACGGCTGCCCTTCACACGTCGCTGGTCGCCTATGGCGTGGGCCCCGGAGACGAGGTGATAGTTCCCGCCTTCACTTTCGAGGCCACGGCCAACGTGGTCCTGGCGTGCGGGGCGAAGCCCGTCTTCGCAGACATCAAGGCGGACTACAACATCGACCCTGACGACGTCCGAAAGAAGATCACAAGGAAGACCAAGGTGGTGATACCTGTCGACGTCTACGGATATCCGGCAGATAGAGACGAGATAAGGGAGGTTGCCGACAAGGCGTCGGTCAAGGTCGTCGAGGACGCCGCAGAGTCGCTTGGGGCCGAGTACCACGGGAAGCCAGCCGGAAAGACCGACCAGGCAGGCTGTTTCAGCCTGTACGCGACGAAGGTGATCACGTCAGGCGAAGGAGGGGCCATCACCACCGACGACGACGAGTTCGCCGAGAAGGTGAGGCTCGTCAGAAACCACGGGATGCAAGAGGGGTATGACACGAGGGCCCATCGGGTTCAACTACCGGTTACCAGAGATCGCGGCAGCCATCGCCTCGGTCCAGATGGACAGGCTCGAGGGGTACATCCGCGCTCGGCGCAAGAACGCGAAGGCCCTCTCAGAGACGGTGTCGAAGATCAAGGGGGTCGAGCTGCGGCAGCGGTCGAACGATAGGAAGCACGTCTGGTATCTCTACACGGTATTCCTCTCGAGGCGGCGAGACGTAGTCTTGCAGCAGCTCAGGGCCAGGGGCATCGGAGCCGCGGCCTACTGGGAGACGCCGGTCAACAGGATGCCGCTGTATAGTAGGCTGGGGTACGCCGGCCTGAAGGTGCCCATGGCGGTCTCCGCTGCCGCGCACGTGCTCTCCTTGCCCGTCCACCCGGGAGTGAAAGAGTCCGAGATCAGCTACATAGCTGAAGAGTTCGAGAAGGCCGTCAAGAGTTGAGCGGAAGCGAGCGCTGAGAGTGATAGCCGCATGGCGTCCACGACGACCATGCCTCGCGTCGCCTTGGTGGTCCCCACTTTCAACGAGAGGGAGAACATACGGGAGTTCAAGAGGAGGCTGGACCCCATCCTCGAGAGCATGGCAGGGCGCCTGGCGGTGCTCTTCGTCGACGACAACAGCCCGGACGGGACGGGGAGCGAGATCCGCGCTATCGCCGAGGCCGACCCGGCTTTCCGTCTCCTCGAGAGGGAGGGCAAGAAGGGCCTTGGGACGGCCTACTTGGACGGTTTCCGGATGGTCATCGACGCTCAGGACCCCGACATCGTCGTCCAGATGGACGCCGACTTGCAGCACCCACCCGAGATACTTCCTTCCCTCGTCGAGAATGTTGCTTCGGGCGCGGTCGACGTCGCGATAGCATCCAGACACGTCAGGGGCGGGAGCTTCAAGGGGCTCAACTGGAGGAGGAGGGCCATAAGCAGGGGCGCCAGCTGGATCTCGCGGACCATCCTCGGTCTGCAGGTGAAGGACACGACGACCGGGTTCAAGGCCCTGGACAAGGCCGCCGTCGAGTGCCTCCTTGCTCACCCACCAAGGTCGAGCGGCTTCATCTTCCAGGTTGAGTCCTTGTATGTGTTGAAGAAGCACGGCTTCAAGATGACGGAGGTTCCCCTTCACGTTCGAGGAGAGGGCGAAGGGCGCCTCGAAGATGGGCGCCGGTGAGATGTGGGGATTCTTCGTAGGGGTGCTTAGCATCCGGTTCAGGAAGTACTAGGCACCGAAAGCCCTGTTCCCTAGCTCGGAGGCTTTTTCTCGGACGTTCCCGTCGTCGGGGCCGTAGGTGCAGCCGGAGTCTGGCCGGTCGCTCCGGTCATCTCTGGCATCGGCTCAGGAGGCGGTGTCGTCGCCATGGTCCAGCCTATCCAGCCCAGGATGCCCAGGAGGACTACCACGCCTAGGAAAGCGGTGATCTCAAGAATGATGGTTGCCCAGAAGTAAAGGAGCACACCATAGACGATTATCCCCAGGATGCTGCCAATCAAGATCGCGCCTCCCAAGGCCCTGTCGTTTGTCATGCAATAGCAGGGTCGAATGAGCGAAATTTAACCGTTCTCATGGGTTTGGGCGGCGTTTCGAGGGGCAACGTAGAAATACGCCCGCTCTTCGCGTCAAAAGAGAGATGTCTGAATCACAATCGCCAGATTCGGGCGAGAAGCTAACAACTCCACCCGCCGGTGAACCGCCGGTCAAGGTATTCCCGGGTGCAGTGTACGAATGCGTCAGATGCGGGACGAGGACCACCCAAGAGGAGCTCTCCTCCCTTCCCGAGGTGAAGTGCATCTGCGGGTACAGGGTCTTCAGGAAAGTCAGGCCCAGCGTCGTCAAGCAGATCAAGGCAATCTAGGGGCCCTCGGGTGCTCAACCCGTCTTTCCAGCAACTCCTAAAATACGGTCTGTCCGAGAACTGGGCCTCGTCCAGATGAAGTACGAGGACGTCATGAACGTCGCCCAGAGGAGGGGCTACCTGATCAGGTCTGCCGAGGCCTATCCCAACACCCCCGCAGGATTCTGGGACTACGGCCCCCTGGGAGTGGGCCTGAAGAACAGGTATGTCGAGCTGTGGAGGAAGCACCTCGTGAAGAGAGACGAGATGATAGAGATAGACGCCGCCCAGATCATGCCGGCCGCGGTCTTCGTCGCCTCGGGCCACCTGTCCAACTTCACAGACCCCATCGTCGTCTGCGCCAACTGCCACTCCCTCTACAGGCCCGACAAGCTGATCGAGGAGAAGGTCGGTCACCCGACGCCCGAGAACCTGCCCGACGAGAGGTACGACGAGATGCTGAAGGAGGAGGGGATACGCTGCGCAAAGTGCAAGGCGGAACTGACAGGGACCAAGAGGTTCAACATGATGTTCAAGCTCGGGATAGGCCCGCAGGGAGAGGAGGCGTACCTCAGGCCTGAGACGTGCCAGGGCATATTCGCCGACATCCCATACCTGTTCAAGACGCAACGCGCGAAGCTGCCGCAGGGCTTCGCTCAGGTGGGCAAGAGTTTCAGGAACGAGATAGCGCCGAGGCAGGGGATCCTGCGCGTGCGGGAGATATACCAGGCGGAGGTCGAGGTGTGCTTCGACCCCGAGAACGTCTCGCTCCCGAAGTTCGACGTGGCAACGGGATTCGAGCTCTCGATCTCAAAGGGAGACGAGGAGCCTGTGGCGACGAAAGTGGAAGACGCGATCACGGCAGGGGCGGTCCCGAACAAGCTCATCGGCTACTACCTCTACCTGATCCAGTCCTTTTACGAGGAGGCAGTCGGCCTCCCAAAGGGCGACATCAGGCTGAGGAACCTTGACCGACGTCGAGAAGGCATTCTACTCGAAGGTGGCCTTCGACCTCGAGGTCAGGACGTCCGTCGGCTGGCTGGAACTCGTCGCCTGCAACTACAGGTCTGACTACGACCTCAAGAGGCACGCGGAGGTGAGCGGGACCGACTACACCGTCGAGGACAGGGGCAAGAAGGTCCTGCCGCACATCTTCGAGCTCTCGATGGGCGTGGACAGGAGCCTGTACGTCATCCTCGAGAAGGCCTACAGGTCCGAGGACGACGGGAAGGGAGGCCAGAGGCTATACCTCTCGCTCAGGCCCGGGATCTCTCCAGTTCAGGCGGGCGTCTTCCCGTTGGTCTCCAAGGACGGGCTGGATGTGGAAGCGAGACGCCTCTATGACGCCCTGCGTGGCGAGTACGACCTCTTCTACGACGAGTCCGGCTCGATTGGGAGGAGGTACGCCAGAGCGGACGAGGCGGGCGTCCCCTTTTGCATCACGGTCGACCGCGAGACCATCACCGAAGGCCTGGTGACCGTGAGGCACAGGGACGACAGGTCGCAGGACAAGGTCAAGAAGGACGAGCTCGGAGACTGGCTCCGCAGCCATCTCCGGTGAGCCGCACGCTCATCTGATAAGAAGGAAGAGCGCCAGCGAGCCCAGCGATCCGAAGATGGTCGCGAGGACGTTTACGACATGGTTGTCCACGAAGCGCAGTCCTGACGAGTACCTTGTAGGCTCGCCGCAATGGACAAGGTTCTCCGAAGGCTTCCCGCAGACCACGCAGAAGCTCTTCCTCTGGATGGTGGCGCCGGCAACGCTGTCTGCGACCGAGCCGACGAGCCCGCCGGCGACCGAGACCCCCAGCACGTAGGCCGGGGAGAGGCCGTGCGCGACGCCGAGTATCGCGGCCACGACCCCTATTAGCCCGCCTGCGAGCAAGGTCCCTGCGAACCCCATCGCACTCACCCCTCCCGAAGTCCCTGGAGAGACAGTCCTGTTCGGGGCGATGATGAGCCGGGGCGGAGACTTGTTGAGGAGCCCCAGTTCGGTCGCGACCGTGTCGCTGGTAGCCGCAGCGACGGCCCCGAGATAGAGCACCGAGAAGAGAAGCCCGCCTCCAAGGAGTTCCCCCAGCCCCAGCAGAGAGGCGACGCCTCCGTTCGCGAGTATGTTCGGCCAGTTCCTGGTCCCGCCCTTCTCCTGCGCACTGCCGAGGCTCTTCTTGTACTCGTATCGATACCACGTGAACGCCACCCCCAGGACGAAGAACGTGGCGACGATAACGAACCAGGCAGCGCACCCCCTCCAAGAAGGATGGGATAGCCGACGGCGACGCTTGCCAGGAACCCGCGCCTGTCTATAGCCCTCAAGCGGATGGCGACGAGGGCGAACGCCACCACGATGACAAGGTCGACTAGAGAGGAGAGTAGGGTGAGCTGCTCCAAGAGAAAGCCGGCTTTCCGAACACGACCCGGGACGTGCTAAAAAGGTTCCTTGGGCCCCTGTTGAACGAGAGCGCTAGGGCTTGCCGCGCTCACGACCCAGCGTGGAGAGAGAGGAGATAATGTCGGCCTCGTCGGCGCTATGAGAGAGCGCAAGGACTAGACCCTCCTTCTTCGCGAGGTCGACCGCCAGGGGGTCGAGGTGCTCCGGACCGTGCACCACCACCACGCGCGGTTTGAGCTGCGAGACCCGGATCGCGACGAGCGGGCTCCTGCCCATGCCCACCTTGGTGAAGATGATCGCTCGCTCAGTGGTCGCCCCGAAGATGCGGTAAAAGTCGTAGCCCGAGAGGGCGTAGATCGTCTTTATGCTGTCCACCACCGTGTATCCGTAGAGGTGGAGCTTGCTCGGGTGCCCGGAGAGCACCTTGCCCTTCACCCTGTGAAGCAGGTCGACCGCGTTGATGGGCTCGACGAACTCTTTTATCGCCAGGATCGCGCTGCTGTCCTCCCTAGAGAGCAACCTCGACGCCACCCTGCCTTGCGACTCGTCGAGGGTCACCATCGCCTCCACGTATTTCCTCACGAAGAGCACTCCCGGAGACGGCCTCCTTCCGCTCTCATAGTCGCTGAGGACCGAAGGCGAGAGCTTCAGCTGCCTAGCAAGGTTGATCTGCCTTATCCCGAGCTTCTCTCTCCAGGACTTTAGAGCCTTGCCCGGCTCCTCGCTCGCGATTACCTCCCCGCCGATCTTCGCTATCGACTCTTGCCGAGACGACTCCATGTCGAGCAAAAGAGTGTGAATAAGTATTAAACATTTGCCGAAGAGGAGGAAGCCTGTCCGGAGCCAACCAGCATGGGAATTCGCTGCTGCTCTCGCAGCCGGACCTTCGTGAACCTTCGCCCGCAAGGCGTTCGCTCGTGCCGCGACATGTGGATGTAGCAGTAGGACGAGTCGCATCTGCGACATGTGAAGTAGTACTCCGCTCCAAGCCTCCGCAGACAGTGGGCGCATGAGGCCTGCTTGGGAGCAGGATTCGCTGCTGACGCCTCACTTTCCCGGATGGAGACGGAGGCTTGTCCTGTCTCCGTCATTGTTCCCCGCTCCTGTTCCTCCGGACTGCAACGTTCATGGCGTCCGCCTCCTTCTGGAAGAAGAGCCGAGTGAGGCCTGTTGGCGGCGAGTCGAACGGGTCCACGGTCACGAGAATCGGCAGGTTGCTGACGGCGTGCCCGAGAGCCAGGCACATCCTTGGCGGGAGTGTCCGGACGATCGACTTCACAGTGTCGGTGTCGACCATGGAGGCCTGCGAGACCAACGAGAGGTCCGAGTCGTTCGAGAAGTTGTAGAGGAAGATGTTGTCTGCCTGCCTGTATATCTCGTGCTTTATGGCGTCGGGCTGGTTGGTCACGAAGGTCGCGAAGACGCCGAAGTGCCTCATCCTTGTGATGAGATCCTCCCAGTACGTGTCGCGGAGGTAGAGGTGCGCCTCCTCCGAGAGGAGGAAGACAGGCGGGACCTTCCTGTGCTCCAGGAGCTCGACCAGCTTCGAGAGGATGAGCTCCACTGTCATCCGCCTGTTGAGGGGCGACGTGCGGGTCAGGGAGATGACGAGCGCCCCGCCTTCGGGATGGGTCTCGAAGAAGGTCTCAAGAGCGTCGTCCTCTCTCGTGTCGGGGTCGCCCGTCTTCCCCTCGTAGAAGATCCCGGAGTTGGCGAGGGTGTGGAACCTGGTGTAGAGCGCGTCACGGACGAACTCGTTGCATCGCCACGACTGGATGTAGTTGCCCAAGGAGGTTAGTCCTATCTCGTGCTTCGCCTCCATGGCATCCCATATCCTGATGAATTCTCTGACCGAGGTTCCTGTCATGTCGAGGGAGTGCTGGAGGAGCGATGTGATCGCCCTAAGCCCCGCCCCCGCCAGGGAGAACTTCAGGTTCCGCCCAGGTCTTCGGACCTCTATCTTCGTGGCGATGTCCGTGGCGCTGCCGTCCGCCCTGAGCCCGATACTGCCGTATTCGTCGTTGAGGTCGAAGACTATGCAGTACGCGCCCTGGGAGACAAGCCCCCTGACCATCATCTTGGCGAGGTGGGACTTGCCCGACTCCTTCCGACCTGTGATGATCGTGACCCGGCCGTCCAAGGCCTCCGCCGGGATGGAGAACTGGTGAGACCTGCTCCCCGTCCTGCCGATCTTGATGAACCTCTCCCCGGGCCTTCCGACGAGGTCAAGGAGCTCGTTGACGCTGAGCTTCGTCACCTTGGAGACCGTGCGAGAAGGTATCCAGTCGTTCCTCGGGCTGTAGCGGCCGTGCTCTATGCTGCCCCTGGCTTTGCATTGCAAGAGCCTCATGTCTCGTATCTCCTTCGAGATGGTAGCGACGTCAGCCGGGTCCTCGGTCAACCCCTGTGTCGAGGCGAAGAGGCACCTCCTCTCTGGCCACCTCTTCCTCTATCCCGCCAACGTCGAGGTAGTTCTCGTCGTATATCTGGAGGATCAGGCTACGCTCGTCCTTGTCAGAGACAAGGAGATAGTCCCCCATCCTCACGTTCTCGTTGGGAGAGGCTACCACCAGGATGTTGGAGGACTCCTTCCTCAGGATTCTCATGTCGCTATATCACCCGGAGTTGCTCAGGCCGCCCAGCGTGATCCTGCGGAGCCCAAAGGCCGGAAGGTGCTTCAGGAGGTAGCGTTTCGAGAGGTAGGCCTTGAGCGCCGTGTCCTCCGACCTCGAGAAGACCGAGAGGTGGTGAGAGACCCTGAGCGACTCGGGGTATCCGACGGAGAAGCCGTCGTTGTGTAGGATCAGACCGAGGATGTTCTGGAGCTGGGAGACGGGCCTTGCGACGTCGAGCCTGAAGACCAGGCCGTCCTTTGCGAACTTCGCCACTATCGTCTGGACCAGGCCCTCCTGCGAGGCGCAGTAAGCAGGCCCGTCGGCCCTTGTGACCGTGCCGGTGAGGCGGCTAGACGCGACGAGCGAGCTCGACTTTGAGAACCCGACCAGGCAGGCGTTCGCGTCGGACTGGGCCGCGGGCGAGGTGTCATACAGGTCGAACGGATGCTTCAGGGAGCCGTCGGCCATGACGACGGAGATCTGGTCGCAGGAGACGAGGGTAGAGACTATCTTGCGCTCCACGGTGTTCCGAATTATCCTCTCTGCGATCTGGTGGTCAGAGACCGCTATCCTGAGCTCTATCGGCTCGAGCTCAGACGGCAGGCCATAGGCCCCTTTCGCGGAGAGGTAGACGACGGTCGGCCCGACCCGAAAGTAGCCCCTCACGAGTCCGGCGCAGCTGAACGTGACCGCGGCCCTCACCGCGTAAACCGCCCCCTCGAAGGACTCGCCGAGCAGTATGCACGAGGAGTCAGTCGACGCGATGGTCGCTTCCTGTTTCAACGGGGCTATCGAGCGGAGCTCCCCGTCGCATGCCTCGCTCCATCCGGCGTAGGGATACGCATCTTTGCCGTCGTGGTTGAATATGAATTCCTTCCCGGCCAACCTCTCATGGATCTGCCCCGAGGACAGGTCGAACCTTTCCTTGAACTCCATTGCAAGCGACTGCAGTGTGTCCATGTTGACGACCGTTGCTACGCTCAATTGATTGTTCATGTTGCGCAACATGAGTATCCGCAACTTAATTAATAAGTATTGCGCAACATGCTACTGCGCAACATACCGTGAGCCAGAGTAGTCGACGATTCGCCGGGCTGCTCATGCGCACCGGCTCTGAAATCTTACATCGACGCCCGATTCACCTGTTGCCTAGGGGCGTGGTCTGGCTGGGGTGTTACATTGTCGGGTGAGCAACAGCCGCAGGCGCCAGCCAGCGTGACCGTCAAGCTCAAGCGAGGAACGTGGGAGATAGAGATCACATGCGCGCCAGACAGGGTGCAGCAGGCGGTGGAGAGCGTCCTAGCCGGGATGGTCTCCAAGGAGCAGGTCTCGATCGAGGCCTCGCTGGACTCCCCAATACCAGGCGAGGAGGGCAAGAGGTTCGAGACGTGCCGCGGATTGCTGGAAAGGATGTGGAAGGAGGGCTGGTTCGCATCCGAGAGGACGCTCGGGGACGTCCACGAAGAGCTAGCGAGGCGAGGATATCACTACGACCGCACAGCAGTGTCCCACGCCCTTGTCGACCTTGTCCGGGAAGGGGCACCTGTTCAGGGACGGGACGATGCGAAACTACCGCTACGTGCAGAAGAGGCCTCTCGAGCCTCAGACCGGCGGGGCCTGACCAGCCTTCGGGAACTTCTTCGAGAGCTGGGAGTGGAGCCAGTGGATGCCTGTCGTCGTTATCCTGTATCTGCCCGTACCTTCCACCTCGATCCTGTCTACCGCGCCTGCCTTGTTCAGCTCAGAGAGCCTAGAGCCTATCGTCTTCGCGAGCAGGCTCGTCGAGGCCTGCAGCTCCGCCACGTTCAGGTCGTCGCTCTTGGCCTTGCCCGACGACTTGGCGGCCTTGGTTGCGACCAGTTGAAGCGCGATCACGTCCTTGTCGCTCAGCTTCTTGTCCTGGAACCAGACCCTTGGGCCCTCCTCGGTGAAGCGGATGTAGTCCTTGAACATCTGTATCAGGTCGTTGAGAGAGTAGTTCAGGGAGATGCTCTTCGCCAGGTCTATGTTGGGGATCTCCTTCGAGATGAACTCGTGAAGTGATCGGAAGACGACGTCGGGAGAACCAGAGAACTCTACTTTGACATCGCCGTAGCTGACGGCGACCGCAAGCTGCCTTTCCGCGGGAGATGACAAGAGGTGCGAGGCCGTAGAAATCCATCCCCGATTAAACGTTTCACACAGTTACTGGAGCCATCAGTTGCGAGAGGGCACGTCCAGGTTGAGCTGCTCTTCCATCTGAGCATCGCCTTCAAGTTGCGCGGGCTCCGGGGTCTCGACGCTGGAGGGACTTGGGGAGGGTTGCATCGGCGCTGGTCCGCGGATGGCACCTGTCGTCGCCGTGTAGACGTACTCTCCGCCCTCAGCCTTGAAGCGCCGAATCTTCGAGGCCTTTGCAAGCCTTAGCAGCGCGACGGCGACCGACTGCTTCGGGTAGTTCAGCCCGTATGATTGCAGGGCCTCCCTCACGTCCATCAGCTTCCTAGGGCTTCGTCCCCACGTGTCTGCGAAGAACTTTGAGATCACGTCGCTGAGCGAGTCACCCTTGTCGACCGTGACGGCGGGTATGGCAGACGAAGCCGAGACTGCTGGCGCCTCGGAAGGCCCCTCTGCGTGCGTGTGGGTCGCGGCGGGGGTCTCGACGGCCATCGACGAGTGGATCTGCCTCCTTGTCAGCGCCTGTTGAGGCAGCTTTGCCAAGACCTCCGGGATAAACTCGATCGCCTGCCTCATGTTCGACATCGACGTCTCGATCTCGGCTTCGCTCTCTCCGGACTTCACTCTAATCTTGATAATCCCAATATCTTCAGGCATGGACTCTTCTGAGGAGTCTGCGTAGTTATTTAAGCGTCATTCGTCGCGGATACTCTTGCGTTCGTTGCACAGCTAAGGAATGGCTCGACCAGATATCGTTCGCCCATAAAACTGAAGGTGGCCGCATTTCGGACACATGAAGGCCATAGCGCCAAGAGTCTCTACAATCGCCCGATTGTCTCCGGTCCTCTGGTCGAGAATTTGGGAGATTCCGAAGGTGAGGTCAGTCGCTTTTCCAATGCCCTTGACTACAAGCCGACCCATCGTAGTCTTGCACGCGAGACAAACCCTAGTGTCGGTCATGTCCAAATCTGTGTCCATCGCATATCTTGGAGACTTCAACAGCTTAAGTCTGACAAATCGACCCTTCATGACCGAAATATCCATATGGATATATGCTTAAGTAGTGGCATATCCATAGGGATATGCGTCGAATCATGCCTTGCAAGAACTGCCTCTCGGAATGCGTGAAGCCAGCCGGTTCCATGCGCGGCAAGAAGATGATTAGGTGCAACGAATGCGGGAAGCGGTCTATCGATAACGATAGCCTTCCGGCGATGAGGGTGAACAAGCACGCCATACTGACCGCGCTCTCCATGTATTTCGAAGGCCTCTCCGCGCAGAAGGTCTCTCGCCAGCTTGAGAGCATCTACGGGGAGAAGGTGAACCAGACGACCGTTTGGCGGTGGGTTCAGAAATACTCGAAGCTCGTTTCCGAGTATGTGAAGACCCTCTCGCCCCAGATTGGAAGGTGGCATCACGACGAGACCGTTATCCGATGCGAGGGTCAAAACGTGTGGTTCTGGGAGATGATAGATGAGGAGACGAGGTTTTTGGTAGCATCACATCTTTCCGAGACGCGAAGCCTCAAGGACACAATCGCCCAATTCCGGAAGGGGCTAGAGTCGGCCAAGCGCAAGCCAAACGTCTTGTATGTGGACGGCTCGAACCAGTATGACCAAGCTTTCAACACGGTCTTTTGGTCTCGATACAAGGTCGCAAGGCCTGAGCTAGTGAAGAGGGTCGGCATTCGGTCGAGGGAGACAAACAACATTGTCGAGAGACTCCATGAGACCGTGAAGGAGCGAACCCGACCTATGCGGGGATTCAAGAACGAAGACAGCGCGAGGATAATCCTAGAGGGATATGTCGTGAATTACAATTTCGCGAGGCCTCACATGGCCTTGAAGGGGAAGACTCCGGCGGAGCAGGCCGGGATCGCCCTGAAGGGATGGAAGGCGTTGGTAGAAAACGCCACACGAAAGGAGGCCTTGCAACCAGAAAGTCAGGAGAGAATCGCAATCGCTCCTGTGCAGGTGGCTTCACGATGAGAAAGGCACTCGTTGCACTACCGGACGAAATCTGGGCCATTATCGACCGAGACCTAGGCGACACTATGGGGAAGGGATACTCGGACACGATAAGGAGCATCGTTTTAGCTTGGCTCTCGGAGAACGGATACCTAGTCAAAGGAGGAAAGCGAAACGCCAAAGAAAAGTAAGGTGGAAAACGCTGAGGTCTTGGATGCCATGATTACCTCCCTAGCGGAAGTCCTTGAAGAGAAGGGTCTCATCACGCAAGAAGAATGGGAACAGAAAATCAAGAAGAATCTCAAGGCTTAGAGTTTCTTTCTTCTCTGTCTTTCTTCATTTCCTGAACGAGAGCCAAAATTGCTGTTGCCACTTCGTCTTTCTCTTTCTTTGGCTGGAACTTCAGCGTGAATAGTCGATAGACGCAGAAAGCCCAAACCCATACGGCAACGAAGGCGATGGCATCGCCGAATTCAGTCGTGGAAATCTGGTTCCATTTCCACAAGAGAAAGAGCAAGATTGGAATGCCTAAAATGCCTGAGAGATAGATTTCCCAAAGGCGTAACCTCTGGTTGAATTTCCGAAGTGATTCCAACGCGACCGATTTCTAGGCCTGTCAATTAAAGGCGTGCAACGAACGCAAGAGTATCTTCGTCGCGGCTCTGTTATCCGTTGACTCTTCGGCTCATGACGAGATGAGGCTGGGGCATGGGCGCTTATCTACTCTAGAATCATGCTGACATAATGTCCCTCGGGAGGCTGTCGGTGTGGCAGCCCCACGACAATGCTCGCCTTCGCGAGATCCTCTCTCAATGCAGGACCTTGACATACAATGCGATTCGGTACGCCGAGAGCAACCGTATCAAGAACAGGACGGAGATGAAGGGATTCTACCGATCGATCCGCGATGTGGACCTCCCATCATCTTTCAAGGCCGCAGTAATAACTCGTGCATGCGCAGTGCTCAGGAGCAGGGAGAAGAGCGAAAGGAGAGGCGTCCGAGTCAGTCACCGCAAGCCCTTGAAGCTAGCCGCATGCATAATCAGGGGATTCTTCGTGACAGCGACGGGCAAGCTGTTCATCTCCCTCGGGCACGACAGATTCGAGATGGTCCAGCTCAACAGGTATGCTCTCTCGAAGGTCTCGACACCAGGCATGAAGATGAGGAGCCTGACGATCACGGAGGGCAGAGTCGCGATATGCTACTCGACCCAGGTAGCGGACATCGAGCCAAGGCGGGTACTGGGCGTGGATAGGAACGAGAAGAACCTCACTTACGGTGACCGAGAAGGGTTCGAGCATGTTGACCTCTCAAGGATGGTGAAAGTGAAGCAGACGACGAGGGAGATCCTTGCTTCCTTCAAGAGGGACGACGTGAGAATAGCGAGGAGGCTCGCGCAAAAGTACTGGAAGAGGGCGAGCGACAGGACGAACCAGATGCTCCATCGCGCGACTAACCAGATCGTCGAGAGAGCAAGGTCGACCGGAGCTGCAATCGCGCTCGAGGACATCACCGGCATCAACAAGATCTATCGAAAGGGGAACGGGAAAGGTCGAGCCTATAGGTTCAGGATGAACTCCTGGCCGCATAGAAGGGAGTATGAGATGCTGGGCTACAAGGCGGCGAACAAGGGAGTGGCCGTCGTTAAGCTGACAAGGGGAGAGACCAGAGGGTCTTCATCCATCCATTCAGCATGCGGGGAGAAGCTCTGCAGGCCTGCGAGAGGAGACCTCAGACACAGGAGACACCTCTGGTGTCCGAGGTGCAAGGAGTGGGTCCACCGCGACGGCAACGCGGTGGCCAATCTGGCGGATAGGGGGCTGTCAAGGCTTGCCAGTTCCCTGCCTCCTCCTGTAAAGGAAGGGGCGGAAGGGCCTGCATGTGAAGCGATGAATGGGAACCTGACGACTACGGTGATCCCAGGAGCAGATGCCAGGCAAGTTGGCTCCGAGGCATCATGAACCGAAGAGCTGACGGAGCCTTCGTCGCGAGAGTTTCTCAGACGACGTCCAGAGAGGGCTCGGAGCGCGGGCGTACGAGAATTCAGCTGGCTCGCTCGATGGCTTGATGGAGCAGTTTGCTTACCTTCTGTCCGTCTACCCTCCCCCTCGCGAGCTTCATGACCTCGCCCATCAGGACGCTGAAGGCGCGGTCTCCTTTGTTGCGGATCAGCTCTCGGTTCCGCTCAACCACGCCTTCGATGATCTTCGCGAGTTCCTCGTCTCCCATTCCCGCAAGGCCCAGCTTCGAGGCCGCCTCGTCCACGTCACGGGCCTCGCCCTTGCCGATGGTGCGAAGTATCTCGATGGTGGCTTCCTTTGCGAACCTTCCCCCGTCCAAGGCCCAGAGCGCTGAGGCGAGCAGCTCGGGAGTGATCTTGGATTCGTCTATCCCTTCGCGGGAGAGGCGAACGGGGATCTCGACGAGTACCGAGGCGATGACCGACGGCTCGAGTTTCAGCTTCGTGGCGAGCTCCTCGAAGAGCCCGGAATACTCAGAGTCGAAGAGCTGGACCGCAGCCTCTTGGCTGAGCTGGTATCTCTTCGAGTACTCCGCGACCCTCTCTTGCCAGGGGACGGGGAGCTTGGCGGCCAAGCGGCGCTTCGTCTCCTCCGTGATGGCTATCTCAGGTATGTCCGTCTCGGGGTACATCCTGGCGGCGCCTGGGCGGGGTCTCAGGTATCTCGTCTCGCCGTCGTCGGTCGCAGCCCTGGTCTCGCCGAGAACCCCGACGGACGCCATCTTCACACGGTCGATGACAAGCGCGACGACCGTCTCGACAGTCTCGATTGCCTCTCCTCCGACCAGCACCAACCCCGCATCCTGATCGGATCCAGTGAGCGCCCGGAGGGCGCGTTCTTCGCTCTCCGCTATCCTCTGCTTCGCAAACTCGTCCGAGTGGATCACGCCTCCAAGCCCGTTCGTCCTCGCGATCTCCGCGAGCTCCTTGCCCAATCGGATTCCAGGGAACGGCTCGTACCCGAAGAGGCCCGCGAACTTCGGGACCGAGATGCACTCCACCGCTCCGCCCTTTTGCAGGAGACGCCTCAGGATGGGGGACTCTGTCTTCTCAAGCGCTGCCCGCGCATCCTTCGAGGTGCACCTCGCCTCGACGAGGCCTCTTCTCTTGATCTCCTCCGCTATCTTGACCATGCCCATCTGCCGGATGGCCTCGTAGCGCACGACCTTGGCGAGGAGGTTCAGCTTCTGCACTCCCTTCACCTCCACGACCTGACCACCGAGCAACGAGACGTTGAGGTCTTGTCGAATCGTTCCCTGACCTCTCGCTACCCTCCCCGTGGACCTCAACGACCTTCCGAGCGTGAGGGCTATCGCCTCCACCTGTTCAGGCACGCCCACGACGTGGTCCAGGGCGATCTCAATCAGCGGGACTCCCAGCCTGTCGAGGGCGTACTCCCTGGCCTGAGAGGTCTCCTTGAGGACCCTCGAGGAGTCCTCCTCGACGGTGATCGTCTGTACTCCGACGGTGGAAGGCCCCACTCGGAGTGCTCCACCCAGCGCGATGATGGCGGTCCGCTGGAAGCCCGAGGTGTTCGAGCCGTCGATCACTATCTTTCGCATGACATGGACCTCGTCCACAGCACTCGACCCCAGAACATGGGCCATTATCAGAGCCGTCTCGATAGCGTCTGCATTCGGCGGGTGCGGGGGCTCCTCGTCGGCCTCGACCAGGCATGAGGACTCTGGGTTGGCCCTGTAGACGTTCGCCCTCCCCTTGTTGAACTCGAACACGGCGGCCGGGTCGATCTGTCCCAGCTCGCTCTGCGTGGGCCTGAGCCTCCTCTCGAAGGAGAGAGGCAGCTCGTCGGATTTCATCGGAGGACAAGGACAGAACAGCTTGGTGCTTGTGGCTAGCTGCTGATGGATCTCCAATCCGACCCTGAGATTGCACGAGCCCGGGTCGAACGGCAGGCTGGCCTGAGAGGGTGCGCGCTCCATGCGGCTCTACTCCCTCAGGATGCTCCTGGCGCTCATCTCCCCGGCCAGGTTCGTCTGCATCATCTTCTGGACCTCGTCCTTCGACTGCGAGTTGGCCAGCGCCCACATCAGCTTCGCGACGGCCGCCTCCGGGAGCGTGTCTTCCAGGCTCAGGACTCCGGCCCTGAGGAGTGCCCCTTCCGGTGTCGTAGACGTTCATGTCGACCCTCCCCCAGAGGCATTGCGACGTCATGCAAGCCACGCCGCCATCGTCGATGAACCGCTTCACCACTTCGATGTTCTTGCTGTTGATGTGACCCAGGCCTGTCCCCTCGAAGACGACCCCCTTCAGGCCCGACCCCAGCAAGGCCTCGAGGTACCCGGTCGACATCGAAGGATAGAACTTCACGAGCGCCGCGCGCTGGTCGAACTTGGGCATGGCGACGAAGCTGCTCGGCTTGCCTCGGGGTGGAGGCGGGTCGTGAGCCGTTGGAATGAATCCGAGACGAGACCAGTACCCCACCGGCTCCACGCCCATCGACTCGAAAGCGTCTCTCGAGCTGGTGTGGTTCTTCCGGACTCTGGTGCCCCGATGGATGGCGATCCTCTCGTCGCTCGAGTCCGCGTGCATGGCGACGAACACGCCTGAAAAGTCGGCCTTCACGGCTAGGTTCGCCGCGCCTATGAGGTTCAGGAACGCGTCCGACGAGGGCCTGTCAGACGACCTTTGCGACCCCACTATGAAGAGGGGGACCGGCAGCCCCCTGAGGGCGAAGCTCAGGCCCGCGGCGGTGTATCCCATCGTGTCCGTCCCCATCGTCAAGATCACCCCGGAGACTCCCTTGGAGACGACATCGGAGACCTTCTTCGCTATGACCTCCCAGTGCGAAGGCTCGAGGTTCTCGCTGTAGACGCTCAGGACTATCTCAGGCGTGATAGATGCGATCTCTGAGAGCTCGGGGAAGAGCGAGTATAGCTCCTCCGAAGTGGTCGCAGGGTGAACCGCTCCGGTCCTGTAGTCGACACGGCTCGCGATCGTCCCGCCGGTCCCGAGGATCGAGACCTTGGGCAGGTCGCTCGAGACGGCGCTTGGGGGGGCGACGAACCTCGGGGCCTCTCCCTTGGCGATCCGGGCGACGCCGGTGATCTTCTCGACGGCGATGCCGACGTTGTACCCGCTCCTGAGCTTGATCACGATGTGTCTGTCGTCGTCGTGCTCGTATCGGGGCACGAGGGTCCCCTTGATCTTCTGGTCTCCTGTGGTGACCTCTAGGACGTCCCCGATCGTCACCCCAGCCTTCTCTAGAAATTTGGCTGAAGGTCCCCGATATCCAGAAGGCGCTGCCATTTGGTGGCTTTCGCTCCCGACGCGGACGGCATAAAGTTTTGAGGCCCCGTTCGGGTTCGGCGCCTACGAAAGGCCGGGCGAGCTAGCCAGGCTCAGGCCTCTCTTCGCACGCCCTTCCTGCATTCTAGAAAGAATATCTTGGACAATCGTATTAATATAGAGAATAATCGCGGTTCAAAAATATGAGCGCCGTCGAATACGCACATCCTGAAGTGCTTGTGGACACTGGATGGGTTCTGCAGCACCACAAGGATCCGAACGTCAGAATCGCCGAGGTCGATTACGACCCGGCCGCCAACTATGGCACTGGTCACATTCCTGGGGCGGTGCTGTTTGACTGGAAGAGGGACATCAACGACCCCACCCAACGTGACGTCCTGAGCAAGGAGCAACTGGAGGCCCTGTTCAGCTCCGCGGGCATCGGAAGCGACACATGGCTCGTGCTCTACGGCGACTTCAACAACTGGTTCGCCACGTTTGCTTTCTGGGCCTTCAAGTACAGAGGCGTGGAGAAGGTCAAGCTAATGAACGGCGGGAGGAAGAAGTGGCTCCTCGAGGACAAGCCGGTCACAAAGGACGTGCCGACACCCCAGAGGACTGAGTACAAGGTCGGCAAGCCCGATCCATCTCTGAGGGTCTTCAAGGAATACGTCCTGCAAGGCCTGAGGCTGGGCGACAAGGTCCTCGTTGACGTGAGAGGCCCCAAGGAGTTCAGCGGCGAAATATTGGCTCCGCCCGAGTATCCTACCGAGCACGCCCAGAGGGGCGGCCACATCCCCGGCGCGAGGAACATCCCTTGGGCGCAGACCGTGAACGATGCGGACGGGACATTCAAGTCCCGCAAGGACATCGAGGCCCTATACTTCCCAAAGGGAGTGACCTCGGACAAGGAGATCATCACATACTGCAGGATCGGCGAGAGGTCGTCCCACAGCTGGTTCGTGCTGAAGTACCTGCTGGGCTACCCCAACGTCAAGAACTACGACGGTTCTTGGACGGAGTGGGGTAACTCTGTAGGGACGCCAGTAGAGAAGCCGTAGGATCGGTTCACCTCTCACCGGTTTTCTTCACGATGTAGTGCACCAGCTTGTCCTCCCTGCGGGTCTCCAGGAGGGCGTTTCCCGTCCGGTCAGCCCACCCGACCATCTCGACCTGCGAGGAGGGATCATCAGACACGAGGTGGACGACTGTCCCGACCTTGGAGCCAGACAGGAGCTCGTCCAGCCTGACGAGCACGGCCGAGCACTCGGTCCCTATCTCGTACATCTCCTGGTCCGGGTACTCGGCGAAGCATCTTATCTTGAGCTCGGCAATCTTCGCCTCGAGCGCTGGCCTCGCCGCCTCCGGAGGCTCTACTCCCGCGACCGCGGCTCCCTCTAGCGGCTCGAGCTTCGCAAACCAGCCCTCGCCGTACGGGTCGTGATTGAGCAATCTCGGGTTCCCTGCGAGCTCGTCGTTCACCGCGAGGATCCTGCCGCTTATCGGAGCCCTCACGACGTCGAAGTGGCGCGCGCTCTCGACCGCCCCCAGCGCCTTCCCTCGCTCTATCACGCCCCCCGTTGGCTTGAAAGAGACAGACGTGACCCGGCCCATCAGCCAGGCGAATATGGTGTCTATTCCGACAGTCGCTCCTTGTGAAGCCCGCGAGAAACGCACCCACGTGCCGATGGACGGGTCATACAAGACATCGTCGGCGAACCTGCAGTTGCCGATGATCAAGCGTGAGGTCGGGACTCCTTCGTCTTCCTTAGGACGCGAGCGCCTTTGCCATGTAAGGCCCCGACCTCTCGTACCCGAACTTCCTGTAGTAGTTCCTGGTTCCAACGGCGCTCATCACGAGCAACCTGCGGGCGTCGAAGCTTCGCCTCGCCTCCTCTTCCATCTCCTCGAGCAGCGAGTGACCGAGCCCTCGGTGCTGGAAGGCAGCAGCGTCCCTGGATCCGACCGAGACGACGCGCCCGTAGACCTTGAGCTCGCGGACTATGCACACTTGATGGTCTGCCATCTCGGGCCTGTGTGCCTCGGCCGAGGGAGCCCGCATGCGGATGAAACCAGCCAGTTTCCTGGAGTTGCTGAACTCGTACGTGCAGAAGACTTCCGTCCCCCCTGAGGCGCGGTAGCTCTGGTTCCGGATGACCAGCTCGCCCTGCGACGCCTCGTCTAGGTCTGAAGGCGAGTCCATCGCCACCTCCCTGCACCTGATGCAACCGCATGTGTGCCCGTCTGCCCGCAGCTTGGCCAAGACCATCTCCCGGAGGTTGCCAGCCTTGCTTCCCGCCGCTATGTCAGCCTCTGGTATCTCTCTCTGGATCCTCATTATCCGGTGCCAGGCGGGGACGTGGACTTTCATCTCCGCGATCAGGTTCACCACCGTCTCAAGGTCATAGGGCGTGTACCGGCCCGCCTCGCACATCCTCGCGAGGGCCGTCCCCTTCACGACCGTGGTAGGATAGAGCTTCATCATGTCCGGGCGCAAGGCGTCGTCCTCGAAGAGCCTGAGCAGGTCGGCTAGGTCGTCCTCGGGGTTCGAGCCCGGAAGGCCAGGCATCATGTGGGCAGTGACCTTCAGGCCGGCGTCCCTCGCCACCTGGAACGCATCGAGCGTGTCCTGGACGCCGTGGCCGCGGTTGCTCCTTGTCAGGATCTCGTCTCGAAGCGCTTGGACCCCTATCTCCACCTTGGTCACCCCATATGAGAGGAGCATGTCCACGTGCTCAGGTCTGCACCAGTCGGGCTTGGTCTCGATCGTCAATCCAACGGACCTATAGTCTGCGGACTCGTTCGTCGAGTGCGCCTGCTCTAGGGAAGGAGACGGAGACGGGGCGCAGTTCAGGCCGTCGAAGGCCCGCTTGAGGAACCACTCCTGGTATTCTCTCGGCATGGCGAGGAAGGTGCACTCCCTCGACCATCAGCTCGACCTTTGACGCCTCATGTCCTCTGTCGAGGTACTTCTTCAGCATCTTCTGCGCCTGCAGATAGGGGTCGAAGCCGACGCTCCGGGCCCCGCGCATGCTGGGACCGTCGGGCACGTAGCTCTGTGGTGTGCCGACGCTCGGCCCGCCCGGGCAGTAGGTGCACGTCCCGTGAGGGCAGTTTGCTGGCGCCGTGAAGACGGTCACGATGACTATTCCGGAGGCGCTCCGGCGAGGATGGACCCGGAACAGCTCCTTCCTTCCCTCGCGATCGTTGGGCTCGAGGGCGAGGTAAATCTCGGAGTTGGTAAGAAAGCGGCCGAGGTGAAAATCCCGGGCGGCGACTTTCTTTGCTCTCTCCAGTTGCTGGCGGGAAGAGATCTCGCCGGAGAGGATAGAGGCGACTAGCCACTCTGTAGCCGCGGCCTCTCCGTCCGAGAAAGAATCGGAGTCTAAAGTCTCCAATTCTGTCCGGGCTTTCTCTTTAGTGTGAATCTCTTGACGAAGGTCCGGGTGTTCCTCACTTTGGGGATCTTACCCTTGTGCGGTTTGCCTTCTATCTTGGGGGTCTGACCGCGGACTAAAGGGTGCCATTTGGCATTTCCCCGCCTTCGTTAGACTTCCGTGTGTTGGCGTTTCTTTACACCTCTCTCGTTCAGTGCTTTGAGAGTCATATATAATGATAATTCCTCTTCGGTATATCTTCGGTCCTTTCCGGCGTTGTGAGTGAGGCGGCTCTTGCAAAATTGTAACATGGTGTCGGCCTGTTTCGCTTTGACTATGAGGCATGGCCTGACGACTGTAAGGAGGGAGACGATGTTCCTCGTCCCTGTGATGTGAAGGACATGGGTTGGCTTGTGGCCTTCCTTGTTTGCCTTGGCGGTCACGACACATCCTGCGGAGAACCACCTCCTCAACGTCTCGATTACTTCGCGATTCGTGTTGGTAAAGTAGACGCAAGGATGGAGGGCTATGGTGTATTCCCTGTCCTTTCTTGTCGTCCTAGTGATTTGAATGCCGCCTTCGCCGTCCAAGAAAGCCGCGATGTATCCTATCTGACGTTCAGTCAACCCATCGAGCTTGATCTTCGCGTTCTGCAAACGAGGTTACTTTGATGTGTTTGCCTACCTTGTGACCGATAACTTGCCTCTTTCCCGCGAAGACTGCCCCGCAGTACTCGCAGCGGTACTCCAACATCTGGAGAAGTGGGTTCCGCTAATAAGCAGCAATGCGCATTGGCGACAACCTTTATCCGTGCCCTGAGGGTGCATCAATCGAATTTTTCTTGGCCGAGCCCATCCTCTACGAGACCGAAGCCGGCTTCGTGGTCGTGCAGGGCGACGACATCATCCTCTCGGAAAAGTCGGGCAAGGAGGGCGGAGCAGAGGATTACCTGCGCAGGGTGGCGGAGGGGGTCAAGAAGAAGGGCATCGGGCGGCTGAAGGTGTCGAGCCTGCCCGCGAAGGAGAAGATGGAAGAGTTCGGGATCGAGACCTCGATTATAACGGACGACGAGCGCGACGAGCTGGACTCGCGGAAGTTCGAAATCATTGCAAAGGCGGGTCTGGCGTCCGACGCCAAGAGCGCGTTTGAGAGCACTCGCGCGCGGGCCATAGCCGCGGCGGAGAAGGAGGTGAGCGAGGCCTCCTCCAAAGAGGACCATACATCTCGTCAACGCGATACAGGCCCTCGACGAGCTGGACCGGTTCCTCAACATCACGACCGAGAGGACCATGGAGTGGTACAGCCTGCATTTCCCTGAGCTTCAAGACATCCTGAAAGACAACTTGGCGCTGGCCAAGCTGATCATAGACATCGGAAAGCGGGGCACCTTCGACAAGGAGACCCTCGAGAAGCAAGGGTTCGGCGACAAGAAGGCCGAGGCGATCGTGCTCGCTGCCGAGCGCTCGAAGGGGGGCAGCATCTCAGACAAGGACATGCGCCGCATCGTCGGTCTGGCCGAGCTCGCGGTCAAGACAGCAGCGGAGAGGGAGAGGCTCGCCGAGACGGTGGAGTCTACGATGAACAAGATCGCCCCCAACGTCACCGCGGTCGCGGGGGCGACGATAGGGGCGAGGCTGATCGCCAGGGCGGGAGGGCTGGAGCGCATGGCCAGGCTTCCGGCCAGCACGATCCAGGTCCTGGGGGCTGAGAAGGCGCTCTTCAGGGCGATAAGGACAGGCTCCAGGCCTCCGAAGCACGGGATACTCTTCCAGCACGAGGCGGTCCACACGGCGCCCAAATGGCAGAGAGGGAAGATCGCGCGCACGTTGGCGAACAAGATTGCCATCGCAGCGAGGATCGACTACTTCAGGGGAGAGAAGGCGGGGGAGCTCACGGGCCTGTTGGAGAAGAGACTAAATGAAATCAGGATAAAGTATAAGGAACCACCCGCGCCCCGACCCGAACAACGAAGAGAGTTCCGGCGCGATGGCAAGCAACGTCCTCGTTATGGAAGGCCGGGAGCCGGGAAGGAGAAAGGTTTTCACAAGAAATCTCGTCCCAGGCCGCACGGCGTATGACGAAGACCTCGTCAAGATACACGGCAGCGAGTACAGGGCATGGGACCCCTACCGCAGCAAGCTCGCGGGGGGCATACTCAAGGGCGCGGTCTCTCCCGATGTCATAAGCATCGGGGACAAGGTGCCGTATATCTCGGTGCCTCGACGGGCACGACAATCTCGCACGTCTCGGACATCGTCGGCGAGGGCGGGATGGTTGTTGGGGTGGAGCTCTCCGCCCGCGTGGGCAGAGAGTTCATCGAGAAGGTGGCGAAGGCGAGGCCCAATGTCATACCCTTCATCTCTGACGCAAGGGAGACCGGGAGCTTCGGTGGCTTCGGGAAGATGGACGTGCTCTACTGCGACATCGCGCAGAGGGACCAGACCGAGATCGCGATAACGAACGCGAAGAGGCATCTCAGAAAGGGCGGCAGGATCCTGCTCATCGTCAAAGCGAGGAGCATAGACCAGCTGAAGGAGCCCTCGCTGGTCTTCAAGGAAGAGGCCCAGAAGCTGAGGGACGCTGGTTTCGTCGTCGAGCGCGTGGTCGACCTCCATCCGTTCGACAAGGACCACGCGCTGATCTCGGCGCTTCTGAGCTGACTAGTCGAGGGTGGGGAGCGGGACTATCCTCTCCCACGTCTTCCAGCTCTTGCGGGCGAACTCGGGCTGCGAGCTCTGCCTCTTCACCCATGATTCCAGGAAGGCTATCGTGTCAGGGTCCGAGGGGTAGCCTGAGCCGAAGTCGCCGTGGATCTCCCTGAGCGCAGCGACCTCGAGGTCCCTCTCCACCTTCGCGATTATCGAGGCGGCGGAGACGACCGCGTAGTTGACGTCCGCCTTGTGCTCGGCGACTATCCGTGGGGTCGTGGTGAGCAGCTCGGCGAGCTCCATCGTGAACCTCGGCGGGTTGACGTCCGGAGCGTCGACGAATACCTCGTCGACGCAGAGCGCGTCGATGACCTTCGCCATGTGGATGGTCTCGAGGTAGTTGAGGCGCCTGTACTTCTTGCCCCTGCTGACGTATCGGTCGATCATCTTCGGGGGGATGCAGGAGACTTCGACGCCCTTGCAGATTCTCTTGATCTCCGGGTAGAGGGAGTCCCGCTGGCTGGGTGAGAGGAGCTTCGAGTCCTTGACCCCCAGCTCAGAGAGTTCCTGCAGCCTAGATGATTCTATTGAGACGCCTGCGACCGCGAGCGGGCCGAGTACGCAGCCTCGCGGGGAGACGACTTTTCGTCGTGCTCTCTCCCGGCCTCATCGACCCCACCGATGAGCGTTATTTGACAATCACCCGCTTCGATACCTCGATTGCTCGCCAATTAGAGTTTGCTTTCATGACAAGACCGAGCCTGTTCAACTCTGCAAGTCTATGGGAAACTGACTTCTCGGTGCGGTTGACGGCCCTTGGCGATCTCCGATAGTCGCCGAGGACAGGAGAGCGCTTCTAGAATCGTGGACTTCTCCTTAGAGATTATTACGCATTGTTGGTCGCTCCTTACCCAATAATATGAGCTTCTAACCTTGAACATTTCGACTTCGCCTTTCCGGCAGAGCGCAGTCAATAGATGATTTACCCTTGATTTACCCCGATTCACTCGGGTGGCAATTTGGCGAGTAGTCAAGGGCAACGAAAGGATCTCTAATATTCGAGCACTGAGATAGCCTCGTCGATAATGATATTGTTGGTACGAGGACATCATAGCAGCAAATTTTGCGTGCTTCTTCGAATGCAGTTCGCTTACGCCGATGCTCCATAGCTTTTCCAAGTTGTCTCGACCCGAAATTACGTAGGAGCTTTCTGACAGCTTGTAGCTGAACTTCACACTCAAAAAGCGCAAGATCCGCTCAAGAATAGCGAGTCTCTTACCTTGAGCGATTCTAAGCACTCTCGAATAATGAGCAATGGTTTCCTTGATATTGCCTTCTCCGGCAAAGAACCCCTGAAGTATTCCCCGATAATTGGACGAATCAGCGCATATCGTCTGCGAGGTTCTTCTCAAGATTCTCGCTAATTCAACTCCAGAGACTCTGTAGATGTAATACGGCACATTGGCCCGTCGGTCAATGTAATACCTGTAAACTGCGCCCATTACCGGACGGTCGAAGGTTGCATCCTTGGACGGTCGGTAGACGTAGACTCTTGGCGGGTTACGTGGCGTAAAGTGCTCCCAAAGAACGTGGTGAAAGAAGGTTATGAGTTTCGAGTCATTGTTGGTGAAGGTGACCTCACGTAATGTCTTGTGATCGCCTTCTGCCAGCCAGAGTCCTACGATCTGCGCCAAGTCTTTGCCGGAGGTCTTCGTGAATAGAAATGATCCTGACCTATTTCAGCGCAGATGCGACGAGCCGTAAAACCGACCGCATGCCGCGACGCCGGCGAGCGTGTCTCGCAGGCGCCTTACCCCAGACTTGATGAAATCTCCGCCGGAAGCTCATTCGCCATCTTCTCCCTGTTGTGGAGCGTCAGCTCGACGAGCTCCTTGTTCGTCTGCCCGGTGATCTCCGTCATCAACGGGTCTTTCATGCTCTCGTGGAGCACGATGAGCATGGGCTTGGCTGTCTTGAGGCAGGCGCTCACGCCTTTCCTGAACTCGGGGCTCGTGAGCTCCATAGGGCCTACCTCGTCAATCACGATGAAGTCCGCTAGCTCGGCGGCCCTCAGAAGGGAGCTTGCCCCGAGGCCAGATAGGTTCTTGATGTTGACCCTGTATCTGCCGACCCTCGGTCCCAGTCCCTTCACAGAGGCGAGCTCGGCCTCGTTGCCGCTAAGGAGGTCGATGAGCATGAATCCTGTGCGCTCCCTTCCGACCCTCACCTCTCTTGTGAGGCATCCTCCCACCGCATGCCCTCTTGACCTGACCGCGTAGACTACCTTCGCCACCAGGGTGGATTTTCCTATCCCTGGCGGGCCTGTGACCAGCCAGATCTTTCCGGATGAACTCAAGTTTTCATGTCGAAACCTCCGCACGGGGCTTAAATGCTTCGCAGTGAGCGGCGAGGCTCCGATGCTCCCGGAGCTCGAGCTCATACGCGAAGGCTCGACCGACCTCTTCGTTCCCAAAGAGAGCCTCAGTGGCCGAGAGCCGAAGACTTTCCCGGCCTTCTTCAACCCTGCCGCGAGGGTAAACAGAGACGTCTCCGTCGCGATCGCGAGGGCGACAGAGCCTCGAAGCTTCCTGGACGCGCTGGCTGGGACCGGAGCCAGAGGGGTGCGCGTCGCCAACGAGGCGACATCCGAGGTCGAGGTCACGCTGGTCGAGTTCAACGAGGTCTCAGCGAAGATCGCGGCCAAGAACGTCAAGGTGAACCGATTGGCGGGAAGGTGTGCCATGGTCCACGAGGAGTCCAGCGCTTACCTCAGCTCCAGATTTGGGAGGGCGGAGCGG
Source organism: uncultured archaeon (assembly GCA_963799775.1). GTDB lineage: Archaea > Thermoproteota > Nitrososphaeria > Nitrososphaerales > Gagatemarchaeaceae > Gagatemarchaeum. The sequence continues at coordinate 404,710 of CAWCYD010000003.1, read as the reverse complement.
TTCGACGCGGTGGACATCGACCCGTTCGGCACCCCGGCCCCCTATGTCCAGGGAGCGCTGACCGCGGCGCAGGACCAGGGCATCGTCTCCATGACAGCGACAGACACGGCGACCCTGTGCGGTGTCTATCCTAGGGTCGCGCTTAGGAGGTACGGCGCGCTGGTCAGCAGGAGCGAGTTCTCCCACGAGGCGGCTGTCAGGGTGCTCTTGGGGTTCTGTGCGAGGATGGGCGGGGTGCTCGACATCGGACTCCAGCCCATGGCTGCGCACTCTACGCTCCACTACTTGCGCGTCTACTTCAGGTGCTCCAGAGGTGCGGCCGCCTCGGATTCGTGCATCAGACAGCTGGGATACGTCGTGACCTGCGCGAGCTGCCACGAGAACGCTCTCTCGCCCTCGCCTGTCGCTCTGTGCCAGCGCTGCGGAAGCAAGGCCAGGTCGATAGGCCCGCAATGGCTGGGAGAGCTGGTGGACGAGGCGGCGGTCGGGGAGTCCCTCCGATATTGCTCCTCTCAAGGGTGGAGGGAAGCCGCCCGCGCGATGGAGGCTCTGAAGTCTTGCGACCGCTTCCCTCCTTTCGGGTTCTCCCTCGAGAGGATCACGTCGAGGGAGAAGGTCTCTTCAGTGAAGTTCCAGAGCGTCGTTGAGGAGCTCGAGGGTTCCGGACGGTCGGCGATGCGGCAGCCTTTCGGGTCGTCCGGACTGAAGACGGACGCAAGTTACGAAGAGCTCCTCGTGGCAGTCAGGAAGGCCTCGCGCTAGAGCACGAGCACTACCGCGGTCGTCTCAACAAGACGGCGGAGGCGACAAGGATCGCACCCAGGAGACCCAGTGCCCCGGCCACATAGATGGTGGGTTGGCTGGAGGCAGACGGGAGCTGGGTCGAGGACGCCACGCTTGGCGAGGTGCTGCTCGACGAGGTGTGAGACGGTGTAGAGGACGTCGAAGAAGGCGTTGGCGAAGTCTGAGTCGAGGAAGCTCCCGAGCTGGTGGACGTGGAGGTTGAGCTCGGCGGCGAGACGGTGGTGCTCGATGTAGTCGAGCTGCTGCTGCTCGAGCTCGACGTGGTCGAGCTGCTGCTGGTGCTGGCCGTTGCCGTGGTTGTCGTCGACGAACTCGTCGTCGTGCTGGACGCCGACGTCGTCGAGGTGGTAGAGGAGGGGCTCGATGAACTCGAGCTCGTTGTCGTCGTGGACGTCGTAGAGGTAGACGTGATTGACGTTGTGGAGCTGACCGGGGCGCCCGTAGGTATCACAAGGACGCTGCCCGATTCGACGTTGGCGACGTAGAGGTCTCCGTTCGCCGAATCGTAGACCATGTGTTGAGGGCCCAGGGGCCTTGGCTCGGGACCCAGCGTCATGTTCCCGATCAGGGTGGTGCCCTCGACCTGCCAAAGGGTGCCTTGGGTCGCCGCCGGGTTGGCGCTTGCGACGTACACGGACTGGTCAGAGGCATCGTAGATCGTCGATGAAGGGAACAACCCGAGGGTCAGGTTTCCCATGATAGAGGATCCTGAGATCGCGTCGACGCTTGAGCTGTCGAAGTTTGCCACGTAGACGTCGTTGTCGCCAGAGTCGAACGCCATCGATAAAGGGTCGACCCCCACCGTGACGTTGGCCGCCAGAGTGCTCCCGAGTATCTCCGAGACCGTCCCAGATCCGAGATTGCCGACGTAGACCGCAGCGTTGTTAGGGTCGAAGATCAGCGGACCGGGCGAGGAGAGCTTGGGCGTCGTCGCGGCGACCGTGGTCCCTGAGATCTCGTCGACCACGCCGGAGCCCCCGACCGCCACGTAGACGTACGCGTTCGAGGGGTCGTAGATTATCGATGAGGGCAGGTACCCGACAGAGATTGTGGACACCACCGTGGTCCCAGATATCACCGTCACGTTGTCCGGGAGGCTCGCACTCCCCTTGACGTTGGTGTCAGAGACGTAGACGTAGCCGTTGGACGCGTCAAATGCGAGGGACGTCGGGCCTGAGCCGACCCCCACACTGCCTACAAGCGTAGTCCCGGAGATCACGGACACGGTGCTCGAGTTCGTGTCGCTGACATAGACGTAGCCGTTCGAAGGGTCGTATGCCAAGGCCGAGGGGCCCGAGCCGACCCCGACGGTGGCCAACACCGCCGTCCCGCTGATGACCGAGACCGAGCTGGAGTTGGAGTTCGCGACGTAGATGTTCCCGTTGCTGCCATCGTAGACCATCGCCGAAGGGGCGGTCCCGACGGCCACGGTCGAAGTGTTGGGGGCAGCGGCGGCGAACGATGCGGCAACTCCGCTCGCGATGGACAGTCCCAGCAGCCCTACGAGGAGCGCGCTCAGCATCGTGACCCTGTGCATCGTCGTCCCCTGCGAGAAAGGACGCGCTTTTGGCTTAAGAGTCCTATGGAGGAAAGGTCTCACTTTACAGATAGCCGAAGCAGACGAGGTAGACCTCTGCGCTGGAGCGCCTGCTGGCCTTTGGCTTCGTCACCTGCACGATGCGGAACTGCTTGGTTAGCGTGGACCGAATCTCCCCGAACCGCTCTCCGTCGAATACCTTGAACATCGCGTTCCCTCCCTTGCGAAGGAAGCCGGCCATGAGAGAGACGGCGGAGAGCGTGATTTCGGTCTGCCTGAAGTGGTCCAGGCCCCAGGTGCCCGTGACCTGGGGGGCGAGGTCTGAGAGAACCACGTCTGCCTTCCTGGGGAGCGTCTTCTCGAGTCGAAGGGAGAGCTCGGGGGACTTGACGTCGGACTGGATCGTGACGATGTTCTCCTGGTCCAGCTCGACGGGATCGATGTCCACTCCCACCACCAGTCCCGATTCGCCCACCGCCTCGGCTGCCACCTGCAACCAACCCCCAGGGGCTGCCCCGAAGTCTAGGACCACGTCGCCGCTCTGGATGAGATTGTGCTTCCTCACGACCTCGAGGAGCTTGTAGGCCGCCCGGCTCTTGTAGCCCTCTTCGCGCGCGAGTCTTCTGTACGGGTCCTTTTTCGCGTCCTGGAGCCTCATCGTGAACTAGACGACAGCCGGGGCGACCTCTATGGACTTGGAGGCCGCGTATTCCTTGATGACCCACGGCCCTATCAGAGGGCAGGTGAGCGGATTGATCTCTGTCGTGACGGAGCACTTGGACTCCACCGGGCAGACGATGCATGGCGCGGACTCCATCGAGGAGATGTTCGCCGGCAGCCTGAGGGGGGTGAGCTTGTAGGTCCACCTTCCGTCGTCGAGGACCTTCACTCGCCGTATCATCCCTCGCTTCTCGAGCCTGATCGCAAGCCTCGAGCCGTCCCTGCTCGTCAAGCCTAGCTCCTTCCAGATCTCGCTCTGGAGGACGCCGTCCTTGCCTCTCTCTACTACGAGCTTGTAGACCCTCGAGGTCAGGTCGACTAGCTCTTCCTCTGTCTTCTCTGTTCTTGGGACAGGCTTCTGCTTCTTATCAGCGGCCTTCTCTGTCTGCGCTTCAGGGGTTGAGGTCTTTGGCGACTTGGCCTTGGCTTTCGCGCTCTTCTCGCCTTTTGGCAACTACTCTGTCCATCCAACTTTCTGCCTTATAATGTAGTTGTCGAGTAGTTCCCTGCATCGGTTTCTGACCGTGACCTCTGTGACCTCCGCGAACTCTGCCACCTCTCTCTGCGGGAGGTGTTCGCCTCTCATTACCGAGGACATGTAGACGTAGGCCGCAGCGAGCCCGGCGGGAGCCTTCCCGCTCGAGATCCTGGAGTCGTTCGTCATGCGAGAGAGCTGCAGGGCTAGGTGCTCCACGCGCGGGTCGATCTTCGCGAGGTTCACGAGCTTCGAGATGTGCTTCTCCACGGACGCCGGAGGAACGTACTCCTTCTCGACGTCTTTCAATATCAGCCTGAAATATTTCGCGACGGACCCCTTCTCTATCCCGGCGGCCCTTGCGACCTCTTTGAGCGTCCTGCTGACGCCGCATTTTCTGCACGCGAGGTAGACTGTCGCCGCGGTCATCCCCATGATGGACTTGGACTTGGCCACCTTGAGCTTGACCGAGGTCCTGTAGATGTGGGCGGCGGTCTCTGCGACGTTGCGTGGGAGGTTGAGGTTGTCGCAAACCTCCGTGATCTTTGCGAGCACTATGGAGAGCCCCCTCTCCTGGCTGTTGATCGTCCTGATGCGGCTCTGCCACTTCTTCATCTTCTCGACGGTGGCGCGCATCGTGGGGTCGAGATACTTGCCGTGTGAGTCGCGCATGTCGCTGCCGATGTCGGTAGAGAGACCTAGGTCATGGAGTGTCAAAGTCGTGGGCGACCCGACCCTCACCCGCTTGCTCTTCTCCTCGAGGTCGATCGCCTTCCATTCAGGCCCTTGGTCGGCTCCCGCCGCGGCGACGTATCCGCAAGCCTGGCAGACCTGCTCTCCTTTCTCAGAGTCACCGATGAGCCTGTCGCCACAGTTGGGACAATCTGTGCGGTAGAGTTCGGAGTCTGCCTTTGGGTCCCACACTGCTCGGACTCACCCGAGGAAGAGCTTCCGGCCTTCCTTCCCCGTGTCGCTCCGGTCACTTGCAGGCGCGGCAGAGGCGTACGGTCTCGATACTGGCCCTATGAGCTCGTAGACCTTGGCGGCGTTCCTGCCCTTTGAATCCAAGAGTACCGAGCCTGGTTCGACTCTTTGCGTCAGACGGATAATCAGCCTTCCGCTTCTTGCTCTGTGGATGACCTTCGCCAACTTCCTGCATTAAACTTGACAAAGAGACGAAGCTTGCCTTTAAACTTTCTTCGGCTGAGAGCCTCTGATTTTCGACAATTCCCTCGCTATCGCGATCAACTGCTGTTGCTTGTGTCCCTGCTTCTTGACCGAGACGTATCCTGACTCTCGTCGCGAAGCTTTTGGATGAAAGGCCTTCTGCGGCTGGGGGTCGAGGTTCAGCCTTTTGCACGCTTGTGTCACCTCGTCGAGCGTCGGCGTGCGCACGCAGGAGTTCAAGGGGACACGCCTTCCCTCGTTCCTCTTCTTCTCAGAATCCAGGTAGTCGAGCCAGACGACGAACCGCTCGTATTCTTTCAACTCTGTCTCCTCAAGGAAGCCTCGACTGTGAGTGGCGGGAGATGAGCGAGTGATATAGTGTTTGTTTCTCGCTTCACTTTGCGAGGATGCCGTTCACGACGCCATCGTCGCTTGGCTTGGAGGTTACCTTCGCCTTCCCGAGCTTGGTCTCGATCGTAGCACCTCTCGTGATGACGCCTCTGCGCTCATACTCCCTGTTCGCAGGGTTGGCGGTGACGCGCAAAATGTCGGTGGACACCGTCTTGCTTGTCGACGGGTCATAGATGTTGGCCTTGTTGGCGTAGCGCAGCCCGAAGTTCAACTTCCCTCCCCTCGTCCGCTTTGGGGAGCGGATTGTCTCTCCCACCGCCGTCTCGAACGCATAGTCGTCCGTCTCGCTGGCCTTTCTTCCCCTGAACGGGCGCCTCTTCCCTCCTGTGAACTTTCTCTTTCTGAGGTTCTCTACGGCCTTCACCAAAGTGCGTTCTGGCTGCCCCCACCCTGGGATAGTGTTAAGCCTTTCTTCCAGCCCGGCGGCTACCGGAGAATCAGGGCGCGCCTTTCGAGCTGGTGCTTCAGCGTGCTCGGATCCACGCTCAGCCCGAAATACTCGGAGAACTCGGTCGTGGTATTGTAGAGCTTCGACCTTCCGGTCCTCTCCCACGATACGAAACCGACCTCCTCCAGGTCTTTCACATGGTCGTACGCCTGCGACCCCCTCCTGAGCGCAAGGTCTGCGCTCGAGATGGGTTGGAAGTACGCGATGAAAGAGAGTGTTCGAAGGGCGGCCTTTGACAACAAGGGCTTGGTGGCGAACTTTCTGGCGACGTGGGTGTAGTCCGCCTTGAGCTGCATCGCGAACCTCTGACCGGGGTACTCGACCACCTCGATCGCGGACATCGTCGATTTCACCCTTGCCTGGATGGCTTTGGCCTCGTCGATCGCCCTCTTCTTCGAGGTGATTCCAGCTGCCTTGGCCAGCTGCTCAGCGTCGAGAGCCCTTCCTGACGAGTACAAGGCAGCCTCTATCCGCGCCCTCACCTCCTCACCAGTGGCCGTCTTCGGCTGTCCTTCTGTCAGCTCCGGTTGCTCTTGTTGGGCTTGCTGACCCGGTGGGGCCTGGAACTCGCTCATCTTTGCGACATCAACCCACGAGTATCACGAAGAGGTCGTCATCTCCCTCTTGGTCCAAGACGACTGTCCCGTTCATTGCCGAGAAGAGAAGGAGGATGAAGGTCCGGGACGCCTCCAGCAGCGGCATCCCCGCGATCAGGTCGGAGAACTTGATCCTCCCCAGCGGGCCTACCCTCTCCCTGAGGGCCTTGGCGAACGCCTGCAGGTTCGAAAGGATGGTGATGAGGTACTCCTCGGGATTCGGCGGGGGGCCCTCTTCGAGGAGGGAGGGAGATATGGTCGAGATCTCTCTGTCGTTGTCCACTATGTCTTCCAGGATCCTCGTGAGCGCATCGAAGAGCTCGTCGACCGTGGTCGAGTAGACCTCATAGCGGAAGGGCATCACGACGATCTGCGGAGGCTCGACCGCGTCCATTATCCTCCTCTCGCGCTGGAGCTTCTCGAACAAGAAGAGCGACTCTACCTTGAACCTGTAGATGGTCGCAGAGGTGAGGGCGGCCGTCCCGGCGGCGCGGAGGTCGAGGAACTCAGACTTGGCGATGGCCTGCAGGAACATGTCGAGGAGCTCGGAGATGTGGATCTCCCACGGGCTCTTCCTCTTGGCTGCGTTGGGGTCGATGAGCAGGTTCAGGGGTGGCCTGGCCAGGATGCCGCCTTCAACCACTCTTGACCTGCACCTCCATCTTTGCCCTTACTATCCTTGAGATCCCAGCCACGTTGTAGACGCCGTATGCGATCCCGCTGCGGGAGACCATCGTGTCCTTCAGCGAGACGACTATGATCTGCGCCTGCTGCGACCTCTCCTTGAAGAAGTCCGCCAGGCTCTGGGAGTTGGTCTGGTCGAGGTTCTGGTCGATTTCGTCGAAGAGATAGAACGGGTGCGGGTTCACCCTCTGGATGGCCAGTATGAGGGCCACGGCCGTCACCGACTTTTCTCCTCCAGACATCGAGGACGACTCCCAGGCCGGCTTGCCCCTGAAGCTCGCCATCATGTAGATCCCGCCTGTGAAGATCTCCTCCTTGTTCTCCAGTTCAAGCCACGCCTCACCGGTCGTGAGCGTCTTGAATGTGACCGCGAACTCCTTGTTTATCGTCTCGAACGCAGAGGCGAAGACCTTCCTCTTCTCCGAGTCCACGCTCTCGATGAACCTGACGATGGAGTTCCTCTCCTGCTCCAGTTCGTTGATCCTCTGGGAGAGGTTCCTGTAGCTGTCGTAGACCGCCGCGTAGTCCCTCTCCGAGCTCTTGTTCACGGTCATCGCAAGGCCCTCGTGCTCGAACTCCACTTGGGATAGCAGCTGGTCGCTCCCCTCGAAGACATCCAGCACGTCGTCGTAGCCGTAGAACCTCAAGCTGCTCAGCTGCTCCGCGACCTTGTCCTGGAGAGCCAGTGCGGCCTGCTGGAGCGCGAAGATCTCCTTCTCAGTGTTGAAGGCCGACCTCTCGGCCGCTGAGGCCTCCTCCTTCAGGCGCCTGATCTTGTTGTCGAACTCCTCGAGGACCGGCCTGCTGTTGGTGGAAGACTCGATGGACCTTCTGCAGCTGCGCGTCCAAGTCGGTGAACCTGTGGCCGAGCTCGGTGAGCTCCTTCCTCGACGCCTGGATGAACTGCCTGTCAGCCTCGTACTGCATCTCGCTCGCCTCCAGGTCTTGCCTGACGCGCTCGAGGTTGGGTAGCACCATCTGCTCCAGGTTCGCTTTTTCTCTGGTGAGGGAGAGATGGAACTCCCCGACCTTTGCGGAGAGCTCGTTGAGCTGAAGGTTGAGGTCGTTGCGCGCACCTTCGATCTCGGCCATGTGGCCGTCGAGGCCGAGTGATTCCAGCTCGGCGAGCCCTTCTTTGAGGAGCTTCATCTCCGTGGCCATGGAGTCTTGCTTCACTTGGAGCGAGGCTTCGCGCCTCTGGAGCTTCTCCACCGCCCTCATCTGGGACTCAAAGTCCTGGTTAATGGAGCGGTGCATCGCCCGGTAGCGCTTGGACAGCCTTAGGACGGTCTCGGCCTCTGCCCTCAGCGCGGCCACGGAGGCGATCTTCTTGACCCTGTCCTTCGTGAGCGTCTTGTCATCGTTCTGGAGGGACACCATCTGTTGCTTCCTCTTGTCGATGGCCGCCCTCAGGGCCTTTACGGCGCCCTGGACCTCTCCGACGTTCTCGATGTCTTCGAGCGCCTCGAGGACACTTCGAGAGGGCGTCGCGTAGTCCAAATGCGAAGGCTCTGCCTCCGAGCTCGAAGATCTCGCCGTCGGGGGTGACGGTCCGGAACCCTTCTGACGCAAGAATGTAGGCGATACCCTCGGATTCTACGAGGACCGTATCCCCTGCTATGAAGTTCAACAGGCCTCTGTACTCCTTGTCGGCCTTTAGGACTCCTGAGAGAGGCCCTATCACCCCTGCAGACTTTGACACCGAGACGGCTCGCACGTCGGCGACCTCCGAGAGAGGGATAATGGCGAACGAGCTGATGTTGAGCTTCTTTCCGGCCTTTATCATGGCGGTCATTGACCGGACGTCCGAGACGACGAACGCGCTGCTCCAAGTGTCCATGACGGCGGTGCAGGCCTTCCTGTACTGCGCCGGGAGGGAGATCAGTTGATTGACCATCCCCACGTATCCTGGTACTCCTCCGCCCTCGCAGAGCTCTCTCAGCTTGCTGTGGCCGACGCGGTCCGAGCCGAGCTGCTCCGAGAACTCGGACTTGGCGGTCTGGGTGGCTACCTCTCCTGAAGCCTTGTCCAAGACCTTGGCCGCGGCGCCGATGCTCTGCTCGATGAGGTTCCTCTCCTTCTCTAGGTTCGAGAGGTTCATCGTCAATTGTGGCGAGCTCCCGCGTCTCTTCGGTCTGGAGCTCCATGAGCTGCTTGGAGTTGTTGTCCAGCCTGTCGAGAAGTTCGGTGAAGCTCTTCACCCTTGACTCTAGCTCCTCGGCCCTCTTCTTCTCCGCCCCGAGGCCGGCCTGCACCGCGTTGATCTCCAAGCCCACCGGCGCGAGTTCCTCTGTGAGCTGGTCGAGCTTTGACCGGTAGCGCTCCGCCTGCTTCCTGTTCCGTTCGATGGTGGCCCGAAGGACCTCCTCCGCGTCCAGGATCTCCTGAAGCTGGGAGCTCAGTTCCTTCCTCCTCCCCTCGAGTTTCTCTTCCGTGGCGGTGAGGGACTCGACGGTCGAGGTGACAGCGGTGACCTGCTTCTTTCGTTCTGCGACGAAGGAGCGGAGGGTCGGCATCGACTCCATCTCAAGGCGCCTGGTGTTCTCCTCGCGCTTGCGCACCTCGCTCGTCAGCTGGTCACGGCGGAGCCTGACCGACTCGAGCTCGTCGCGGAGCCTGGTGGGGCCTTCGCCGCCACCCTGGACTATCTCTACGATGAACTTCTCCTTCTCCGATGTCTGAGCTGCGACGCGTGCCTCGAACTCCTCCTTTCGCTTTCGTACCTCCTCAAGCCTCAGTGTCAGCTCCTCCTCCATCTTCCTGTTGGAGCTAAGCTTCTCGCGCAAATCCGAGATCCTTCTGGATGTCTGGACCCCTTTCAGCCAGCTCAGCTGTCCCTCGAGCTGGTTGAATCTGACGAGGTCGTTCCTCTGCTCCTCGAGCCGCTCCAGCTGGGACTTCATCTCGCCGGTGCGCGCGAGCTCTATCTGCAGCTTTGTGTCGGCCTGAGAGAGCTGCTTCTGGGCCTCCGCCTTCTTGTCATCGAACTTTGCAATCCCGATGACGTCCTCAATCATGTTCCTCTTCTCATCAGGCGTGAGGTCGGCGACCCTGGTCGCCGCGCCTTGCGGGATGACGTTCAGGCCGCTTGGAGAGAGACCTGAGACGTCGAGGAAGTCCGCAATCATCGACTTTGTCGATTTCTTTCCGTTAAGGTAGTAGGAGTTCTCGCCGTTGTTCTTGAGTTCCCTAGTTAGCGTCACGAGGTCGGTGTCGACCGGAATCTTCCTATCGGCGTTGTCGATCTGCAGGCTTACCCTGCAGCTTGAGGGGCGCTCCTCGCCAGAATAGGGCCGGCCACCACCTGAGGTCTCGCCTTCGGCTTCCTTATGGGCGGCCTCAACGGCCTCCCTCTTCGGGTCATAAATCAGCCCAGTCAGGCGGCCCTGCGCTGCCCTGAGGGCACCGGGGCGAGTTCTCCCCGAGGGCGAATAGGATCGCGTCTGCGATGTTGGACTTGCCGCTCCCGTTCGGTCCTGTGACGACGTTGAGACCCTGTTCGAAGCTTATCGTGAGCGGGCGAGGGCCGAAGGACTTGAACCCTTTCACTTCGAGCCTTCGAATATAACCCAATCTGCAGACTCCGGCTGTCTTATCCTGCTGACGGGAGGCGCATATAAGCCTAAGCTTGAAGAAATCTGATGATTATTCATCTAAGACGCGGGCGGTTCGCCCGCCGATTCGGAAGGAGTCGATCGTCGCCTTCTTCGAGATGTTTTGCATTATCCCAGAGATGCGGTCCAGGTCCTTGTCCCTCACGACCGCGTGCATGGAGTTCCCGACCATGTTCTGGCTGGCCCCGATCGCCCCGTTCTCCAGGGCTGCCGAGACGAGATGTTCGACCGCCCGGGTCATTATCCCCAGTCTCTCGGCGAACTCATGACCGGCAGCCAGGAGGCTCTCCAGGCTGAGGTCGGAGGCACTCTGGAGGGCTGCGTCTCCCAAGGCGTTGACCTTCGTCTGCATCCGCTTCGAGGAGAGCAGGTTCGCCTTTGCCTTGCGGGACAGGCACGCGGTGATGACGCGCACCCCCTCAGGCACTTTGACGCTCCTGAGTTCGGCGACGCCCGGGCCGCCGGGCCTGATGATGAGCGCGGCCCCCGACTGGTTGTAGGTGGAGGAGACGGTCCCGAGCCCCGTGTGGCGCACGATGTCGGCCTCGTGGGCGAATGAGGCGACGCGCTCTTTGGTCAGGCCCAGCCCGAGGGCGGAGGCGACGGCCATCACCGCGGACAGCGCCGATGCTGAGCTGCTGCCGAACCCCGCACCTATCGGGACCTCCACGGTTTGAATGAGCTCGACGAGGTGAGGGGCCTGTCGGGTCCCTTTCATTAGCAGCTCTATGGCCTTTCTGGTCGTGGCGGCAGGGTAGTTGGCGTCGCCGTTGACGGCGACCGAGATTGCGGGAGAGGAGCTAGGCACGACCCTCGTGTGGGAGTAGACCCCCTTCGAGAGGGTGAACCCGCCTCCGGTCGCGCCCACGCGGGAAAGGTCGGGCGGGCTCATAGAGAGGCCCTCGTTGTGAATCGCAAAGAAGTTCGAGATCACGGCGGGAGCGAACGCGAGAGCCGTTCTGGCTTGCAATCTAGTAGCCTGGCTTGTTGGCCCCAGCCAAGAGGCCTGCGACAGGCCCACTATCGCGAGCACGACTCCGGCCACCAGGATCCAACTTCCTATTACAGACCAGCCCTGGAGGACGTTGAACTGGAGGATGAAGAAGCCCGCGGCGATGACGATGAAAGCTATGGCGTAAGCCAGGGTCGCTGGCAATATGCTCCTCACCTCGTAGTTCGACCACGATGGGTAGTATGACAAGATGCTCGAGCGCCCGGCCAGCGGCCTGACGACCCTCAAGAGGAGAGGTATCGCGATCACAACTGCTGGGACCATCGTGCCGGTCCAGAAGAGGGTGAACCCAAGGACCAGGGTCAAGACCCCGTAGTGGGCGACGGTGGCTGAGAAGGCCGGAAGGAAGACCTGCGCCGCGAATTCCACGACCAGGGCGCCCGCAATCAGGTTTCCGAGCGTGATGCAGAGGACGGTGCTGGAGATGAAGGCGGGCCACGACTTGTATTTCTTGACCAGGTATCCGTAGAGGAGGAACGCGATGAAGTTGGCCGGGACGCCTGAGACGAGGGACAGCGCGGGATTGGTCTGACCCAAGGGCGTCAGGAAGATCGTGTCGCCGAGGAAAGTGCCTATCGCGGCCCCGATGGCGGCAGAGAGGGTGTCGCCAACTATCGCAAAGAAGGCAGGGACGAAGATGAAGAGGAGGAACTGACCGACGCCAAAAGGAGTGGGGATGAAGGCCGTGAGGCCCTTCGCGACCGCGTATAACGCGGCAGTTATGGCGATCAGGGCTACCTTCCCGGCGGCCGTAGGCTTGGCGTTCACAGGGAACATGTGCCTTTGGGTCTCAAGGGTGGTCAATTTATCAAGATAATCTATAAATAATCTATAGAGCTATAGATTTCTGTGGACACCAGAAAGGTGCTTGAGATGGGCGGAGGGACCGTCTTGATCTCGCTTCCCAAGAATTGGGCCAAGAGGAATGGCGTGGTGCGCGGCTCGAGCGTCGTCGTCGAGGAGATCTCGCCCCGGAGGCTGGTCGTGAAGCCCATAGAAGAGAACCAGCGGGACGACGCGAGGGACGAGGTTGTGATAGAGTATCCACGAGAGAGCATCACATACGTCACCAACGACGTGACCGGCGCCTACCTGATGGGGAGCAACGCGATACGGGTGGCCGGTAAGTCGATGATAACGAGAGAGGACAGGACGAGGCTCAAGTCGGCCGTCACGAGGCTCGTGGGACTAGAGGTGGTCGACGAGGATGCGAAGAGCATGACGATGCAGTTCCTTCCAGACCCGGCGGCCCTCGACCCTGAGAAGATAGTGAGGCGAATGGGGAGCCTGATTGCAGGCATGCTCAGGGACTCGGCAGAGGGAATCCGACAAGACCGCGCCCTCTTGGGGACCGTCGACGAGAGGGACGACGAGGTAGACAGGTTGTATTTCCTGCTCGTCAGGACGATCAGGACGGCGACGATCGACCCTGAGGTCGCAGAGAGATACAAGCTTGCCCCCATAGAGTGCCTAGACTTCCGGGTCCTAGCAAGCTATCTCGAGAGTCTCGGAGACGCAGTCGCCGACTTCTCCAAGAGGGCGGCCCGAGAGGAGCTGGAGGAGGTATCCGTCCAGCTAGTGGAGTTTCTTGGAACGCTCGAGAAGATGGGCGAAGTGGCGATCTCTTCGTTCTTGGCCAGGAGGCGGGTCCAGCCCAAGAAGACGCACACGGATGTCGCCGCGATGCGCGAACGACTAGGGGAACTCTCAAAGGAGATGGTCGGGATGAGGGGGGCATCGACTGGGATGATGGTCGACCTCCTCACCCTATTGGAAAGGGTCGCGAGCATCATCGTCGACATCTCCGACCTGGCGCTGCCCACGTACCAGTTCAGGCCCGAATGAGGTCGCGGGCTCACTCGAACGCGTAGCGCTTCGAGAGCCGCTCCGTGGCTGTGAGATTGACCAGAGGCCCGCTCGAGAGGGAGGAGTTGCTCACGACGACGATGTGCCCTGGCTCAGTCTTTATCCAAGTGTTTCTCAGTCCTATCCGGACGACCTTCCCCTTGGCGCTGCTGTACTCTATTGTGTCGCCGAGCCTCAGAACGCCGTCGCTGAAGAGGAGGAGGCCTGAGATCACGTTCGCGAGGGTGCTCTGCAGGGCTAGGGAGACGGCAACGGCGAGGATGCCAGAGATCGTGAGCGTCGCGAAGAGCGATGAGAGCCCGGAAGCGCTGAGTATGTCCGAGACTATCAGGAGCACGGCAATCAGCCTCATGCCAGTCCCCAGGTCCCTCTGGACGGTGAGGTCTGCGCGGGCCTTCTTCGCCGCACGGCGCACCACGAAACTGATCAGCTCCTCTGCGACGAGAACGCTTACGCTGAAGCCTGCGATGCCAAGGACGGTGGAGAGATCCATCAGCGAAGATGTCATTGTGGGCCAGTAGGGCTTGGCGACGTATTAAACCGCTAATCGTTGAGATTGCAGAGCGTCGTCAACGGCCATGATGAAATATCGAGTCGCCCAATCACGAAGAACCTTTAAACTGACTATCGGCCGAAAATGGCCGACAGCTTCTCAGACGCTATTCTTGCTTGCTTCGCACTCGCACACCCAACATCGAAGGCCGTCGCCTCGGTTGGCGTCGACTTCACAACAAATGCATTTCTCTTCCGTGTCTATCTGACCTCTGCGGCTTCGGCTCGGCGCTAGCGTTAGGCATCTCTCAAGGCCTGATATCTGTGACGAATCTCCTGCACCAGGTCCCTGCGTCGCCCTCGAAGTTCGTGTCCTGATGTACCTGGACGTCTCTCTGCATGCAGCTGGTCAGCACCCCGTGGAAGAAGCCCTCGTGAAACGAGCACTCGTACATCCCGCCCGACCCCGCCAGTTGCCCACAGATCATGCAGTTGGACACTTCCAATGTCAGCGGATCCTGGCTTACGACCTTCAAGTGCCCGATATCCATGCTCTCCCAGATTCTGGAAAGCTCAGATAGCATCTCCGTCATGTTCATGTGCGGGGCACCTCTCCACGACCTTGCGGCCCATCATCTCGCCCAGCGATCGGAGTATGTCTTTCGACCCAAATCCCAGGTAGTCCTGCAACGCCTTGATCGCCGGCGAAAAGTAGTCGGTGGCAGCAGGGAAGTCCTTCCAGAACTGGTGCCAGAACAGCTCGTCCATCTGTCTCTCTTGCACTTCCATCGATGTCACTAAATTTACAGAGTTGCGGTCCGGTATAAGCGCATCCGTGCGGATGCGCGCATTTGCGCGCACAATCACATAACCGGTTTGCGGGCGGAGCTTGGCGCTCCCTGGGTGCGCCGCGGCCGGGTACCGTGGCGCGACAGAGAACCTCAGCTCTCGAGCAAGACAATGGAGCCTATCTGTGGTACCCTCAGCTTTGGCCGCGCGGTCCTTCTCTGGAGCCCTACACAGCGAACCCGGAGAAGATTAGGATGAGCATCATGCAGCACCCGGCGAGCAGTGGGATGCGTCCGACGCTCTCACCTGCATTGCTCTTCCTGTAGATGTATGCGATCATGGCGAAGCATATGAGGTCTATCGAGACGTAGATTGCGTATAGAGACTCGCCGGCCACCGCGGAGGTGTCCAAGGTCCATAGGCCTATTACGGTCGCGAACGCAACCACCAAGAGCAGCCCCACCACCCGGAGGCCGACCCGCTCGTCTAGTTCTGTCATGAGCTCCATCCGACCTCGAGTGCCTTCACGCGCCGCTTGATGGACCCTGTCCCGAGGTCTCAGCCTATAGAGAAGGTAGACGGATCCCGCCACTGCTACCGAGAGCTCCACGAGCGACTCTGCCAAGGAGGTCAGTATCGCCGGGGTAGCGCCCTGCATTATCAGGTTGACCCCGCATGCCAGGGTGCCGCCGATGCCGAACGTCCCCAAGGTCAGCAGGATGACGAAGCTGGAGGCGGTCCACAGGGCAGCAGAATTGAACGCCCTGGTCGCATACGGGGCTCCGGAAGTAGCCGGCGACATGCCCGGCGCAGAAGTTCCCTTTGGAAGCCCCCTGAAGATGACCCTGTACATCCCTGCGGAGACCAGAGCCACGAGCAGCGCGGTGCCGCCCAGAACGAGCAAGGCCTGCTCGTTGGGTATGATCTTGCCAGGCGTCTTGTACCCCCAAACCGTCAGCACGGCTACCTCTGCAACGAAGATCAGTCCCAGGGTCACGAAGTTCCTCCTCGACGCAATCCTTCGCGTCGTCCCCCTGTCAATGAAGGGAAGGACGATCAGCGCCACGAACACCAGCGAGATCAGCGTGAGCGCGACGGTGAGCCCCGGCCCCTCGAAGACCGCGATCTTCAGCACCTGGTAGACCCAGAGGAAGTACCAGTCGGGCTGCGGGGTGGACTGGGCGGCCAAGGTCGGGGTGTACTGCGGCGGAAGGGTCAGCGGGAACGCCACGGAGATGAGGAATATCGCCACGCCGAACAAGGCTGCGAGCTCGAGGAGATAGAACGTGAGGTCAGGGAAGATCGGGATCAGCTTCCTCTTCTTCCCCGGCAGCGGTACAGGGCCTGTCACCGGCTCAGACACGCCGTGCGCCTCGAGCATGTACATCTTGGCGGCGAGGAGAATCACGAGGACGGCGGGGAGCACGACGACGTGGAGGTCGAAGAACCTCAGCATGGTCCCCGAGTCCGTCCCTCCGCCGACGATGAGGAACTGGATGAAGTTAGACAGGGGCTGCGGCAGGGCGGACATCATTCCAATCCCGACGTCGGTCGCCGATTTGGAGACGACGGTCCAGGGAAGAAGGTACCCGGTGAATCCGAACCCCAGCGTGACGAACCCCATGACCATCCCGGTCACCCACATCAGCTCGTGCGGCTTCTTGTGGACCGAGACAAAGTAACCCCTCATCATGTGCATGAACGCGAGCATGATCATCGCGTAGGCGGTGTAGAGGTGCACGGTCTCGAGGAACCGCCCATAACTCACATTCTCGAAGATGTAGAGGGTGGAGGAGTACGCCTGCGCGGGCGTGGGGATGTAGTAGATCATCATCATCATGCCGGTGACCGCCTGAATCCCGAAGGCGACAACCGCCAGAGCCCCGAGCCAGTAGAACGGGTTGACGGAGTAGGCCGGCGCAGGGCGAAACATCTCGTGTGAAAGGCCCAGCCTGTCGTCGAACCAGTGGACCGTCCTTGCCAAGAGGCGCTCGTGAGGCGCGGCCTCCTCTGATGGATGGAAGCGGCTTGGGTTCTTCTTCTCCTCCTCTTGCTCCGACATTCTATTGACCACTCACTACGGTTCCCCCCTGCAGGTCGTCCAGGACGTCGTTTGAGCCTGTGTTGTGCCCGAAGATTGTCGGCGGGCCCATGCCCACCGCCCATATCTCGCCTGAGTCGTCGATCGAGAGGGTTACCTGGGGTACCGCCCGTGGTGCAGGACCGTCGGTTACCTTGGCGCCGTTTAGAAAGTCGTAGACGCTCCCATGGCAGCAGCAGTAGCCTATCGGTCCGGCGGCGGTGTAGTCGCTCTCGCATGCGGGGGCGTCGCCCTTGGCGACGAAACCGAAGATGCACCCAAGATGCTGGCAGACCACGCTGTAAGCTACGATGTCCCCGTCCGGCCCGACCCCCCCTTCTGCCTTCACGCCGAGCTTCACCAGGATGTTCGGCGTCTCCTCCAGCGGGTAGTTGAACGATATGGGCTGGGACACGACCAGACTGCTGATGTTGGCTATGTCCAGCTGAGGGAAGGGCGAGGAGGTGGTCGAAGTGCTCGACGTCGAAGTGGTCTCACTGGTCGCTGACGAGGAAGCGCTTGAGGAGGCCGAGGCCGTCTGGTTCCCCCCTCCCTGCGTGACGGTGACGGTCGAGGTCTTGGTCTTCGTTACGGTGGGCGTGGAGGTCTGCGCTTCGAGCGGAGAAGGAGGATTCGCTGGAGAGAAGAGCGACTTGGCGACGGAGGAGATGCCCGCGACCATCGAAATCAGACCCAACGTGAGACCTGCGCGCAACAGGTTCCTCCGGGTGATGCTGCGGTCGCCCGGAGGAGGGGCCGCTTTCTTCGACTCGTCCTCTTCGTTCGCGGTCATTGGTTGTCCCCAAGCCGTGCCGCAGATTCTTGAGAGTGGTCTGACGACATCATCACGTCAACAATCCGCCTCCGCCGCTATGCGGTCCCGCCCGTGATGAGGAAGGTGAAGTGGAACGAAGGCATCAGCTCTGGGTGGTCCTGAGGCGTCAAGATCGGGTACCTATAGATCGTCACCTGCTGGGCCGTGGGACCTGAATTACCCCACCAGATCGACGGATAGATGTCGATGTTGTGCACTCCGGGTGCGCCCGCGGCGAATATGGTGATGGTAGTGTTACCGCCAGTGTTGAAGCCGCACCCATAGCCGACGTACGAGTTGTCGTAGTCGACGGTCATGATGTTCGTGTTGTAGTCCCATCCGATCCCGACGAAGGAGATCACTATCTTGGTCCCTGGCGGGCCCTTGCGTCGCGCTAATGGTCCCGGTCCTCTGCAGGAACACTGTCCCGTTCGAGTTCTCGGTCAGGTTGCCGGCCGCCACGAAGTGGATCCCCCCGACGTCGGAGTGAACCTTCTGTGCGAAGGTGAACGCTCCGTTGCTGTCCGTGGTCACGGTCTTCAGCGGGAGCGCGACCAGCTTATAGCCTAGAAGGTTGCTCCCTTGTCTAGTCGACCAGGTTATCGGGAGCTGGGTGTTCGGTGCGAAGCCTTGCCCGGTGACGTTTATCGTCTGTCCCACCGAGACTATTTCTGGAGTGACGGTTATCCGAGGGCCCGTCGTCGCGGTGTTATACACTGGGACTGTTATCTGCGGCCTGTCGATGGAGGCGACAGGCGTGAAGCTGATCGGGGTGGTGGAGGTTGCAGACGTCGTTGGCGTTGCGGTGACCGTGGTGGTGGCGGTGACGGTGGATGCGCTCCGAGAGCCACTCGACGCCATGCTGCCGTAGAGTGCGACGCCTGCGACGACGATCACGACTATGAGCACGATTGCCGCCATAGACCTGCTGACGGCCTTGCGTCTCTCGGGATCTTGCTTGGACACGTAGAGAGCTCCGCCCGCGAGCGCAGTTGTTGCCGCCAGAAGAGGAACGAAGGCCATCGAGCCGGAGCTGCCAAGCCGCTGGTGCCTGCTGCTTGGCGGATCAGAGGCTGAGACCGTGAAATTCACGTAGTACGGAATCGTGCAGGAGACCATCACGACACATCCCGGAGGGAAGTAGGACTGGCTCTGGCTTGCTACCGGAATCTGCTCCGCGTTCAGGTATCCCGGACCGGGATATCCCTGGTATATGGCGAGAAAGTGCGTCCCCGGTACCCCCGACGCGTATACGGTGAAGCTCGTCGACCCTTGAGAGTCGATTGCGGTCGCATAGCCCACGTAGTTGTTGTCCCAGTAGACGTGGTAGCTCGTCGAGTAGAGCCCGTCACCCAACCCCGTCCCCGTTATGGTGATTGGAGTCCCGGCGGGTCCGCTCAACGGCGAGACGGTGAACAAAGGCTCGGTCGTGTAGGTGGCCTTTGGCGCGTACGCCGTGCCATTCGCTGCGTAGGCCTGTATGACATGCTGAACGCCGAAGTCAGAGGGCGTGGTGATCTGAACGCTGAAGGAGCCCGACGCGTTGGTCTGGGCAGACCCCAGGGTCTTCTCGAAGGGCACTACGTTGATGCCGGTGACCTGGGGAGGGCTCTGTCCCGCAGCGCCGGGGACGCTCGCCACTACCCAGTTCGCGTTCGCTGAGTTCCATTCCAACTGCAGGGTTGTGCTAGGGGGATAGCCCGAACCACTGACCGTAATCTTGCTCCCGACGATTCCCGCGGACGACGAGACAGAGATCGAAGCCGACGCCTGAGTTTGGGCGTGGACGCTTCCCACGAACAGGAGTACGAAGCAGATCGCTGCAAGCGATATCTTGACGCCCAGATTGCCAGCTTTGACCAAGTCTCTCTCCTACTTGGTCTTCGGCATCTTGACTATAAGTCCGACGACTACTCCCACTATGAGTAGGACTATCATCCCGGCGTAGGCTACCGTGGGTATGGATTGCGTGACTTGCGAGATGGTCGAGGTCAAGGTGCTGATCGCGGTGCTAGCTGCCCCGGTGACCGTTGTCGTTGCTGTCGCCGTTGTCGTTGCTGTCGAAGTCACCGGAGAGAGGGTTTGAGTCCCCGATATCACCACCGTGGTGGTGGATGGGGGGGCTGTGACCGTCGAAGTCGTTATGACGAGAGAGCCACTGGTCGTCGCAGGAGTCGGCGCTAGTCCCATGTTGGTAACCTGAAGTCCAGTGTTGGGAGGATTGGCCTTGTCTGACGAGACTATGGCCACGGCGAAGCTCGCGCCTGCTGGAAGCGTTGGGAGGGTGGACGGGAAGGAGAATGTTCCTGTCCACGTGCCGTTGACCCCGTTGGTGTTGGACAGTTTCACCGTCCCTATGACGCCGCCTGGGTTCTTGGCACCGCCACCGAACGTTCCTGCCGTGACATTCCAAGAGCCGTATCCGACGACGGCGTTGACCACGCCGCCCCGATTGGTGGCGTCAAGACCCGTCACGAAGCCTGACGTAGGCTCGGGATTGGTGGGATACATGATGGTGGAGCTGATGGTGACGGACTCCCCAGCGTAGATCGACGCGACGGGCACGCCTGTATTGGCATCGATCACCTTGGTGGTTGCCGAGAGAGTGGCGGCCGTGATGCTGAATGGCCCTGTAGCCGAAGACGAGTATGTGTAGGTGCCCGAGTTCCCCGCTGCGTCACTAGCTGTGACGGTGGGCGTCCATGGTCCGATGAAAGTGTAGTTCCAAGCGGGCTGCACTAGGCCCCTGTAGAGGAGCGCTCCTGCGTCCCACGAGGCCGTCGTGACCGTCTTGCCGTCTGGTTGCGTGAACTTCACTGTAAAGTTGGCGTCGTGAATCAAGTTCGGGGTCGCTGTGCTGTTCACCGCTACGCCCGTGAGCGTGCCGGTGGGATTCGACGCATAGTAGACGTAGAACCTAGGGAGGAACTTCCAGCCCCTCGGCTCTGAAAGGATGTAAGCGCAGGTTCCTCCCGTCACCATGTCCATGGTGATGAAGAGCTTGCTGGTCGCGTAGAAGGAAGCCGTGCTGACCACCGTCGAGCCCTGCTCCACGTACACGTTGTACGTGCCTGCCTGAGTCACCGCGACGGCGAAGCCTGAGGTCGTGCTGCCGTAGACGTTGGTCACAACCTGCCCAGCGGACGTGAACGTGTAGGGTAGAGAAGTCGAACTCCCGCTCGGCGCGACGACCATGACCGTGTAGGTGCCTGCGGCGGGACCGGTGACCGCAATTGAGGTGGTCAGCCCAAGGTTGATCGTTCCTGGTGTAGCTGTGATGATCTGCGTCTGAGCAGACACTGTCGCCAGCGGGACCATGAGAACGAGCATCGATACAAAAAGCAAGGAGCTTAGTGCCATCTGAACCAGCCTGTTCGGTTTCCCTTTCATTGTTACCATAAGCGTTCGGCGTTTAGCAGCCCCCCAACGTATTTAATCGCATCCGGCCAAATCTGTGCAAATGTTAACAAAAGCACGGATACGCGTATAGGTGCACCGGCCGCAGGAGACCCTATGGTATGGCCTGGGCCGGGCGCGAGGAATCTCAACCCGTCGAAAAGGTCTTGAGATGACGCACGCGGTCGCCCAGAGGACGAAAAGCAGCCCGAGGGGCGCCAGCGAGGATATCCCTAAATCCAACGTTCAGCACCCCAAGGCAATCGTGGCGCGGACCAACATCTCGGTAGACCAAGATGTCTTCGAGGAGTTCCACTCCGAGGCGAAGCGCAGGGACAAGACGCTGTTTGCCTTCGCGAACGAGTCTCTTTTGGCGATATCGAAGATATCGGCGGAGGGTGGAGACCCCACGGATCTCTACAAGTTTTGGCGCTCCGTCGTGCTCCTAAAGCAGGCGGATGTGATTACTCTCCCGTCCGACTTCGTTGACGAGCTGATTGCTAAGCAATACGCGACAGACAAGGAGGGGTTGCTCAAGATGTTCAGTGAGATGGGGAGCAACCTCGTGGGAGTCCTCAAGATCGCCGCAAGGGACCTCGACCAACTGGCAGACCTTGCACGAGACTTTACAGCGCTTCTTCCGATAAAGCAGTTCAAGCTAACCCGGTCTGCAGGGGACGAAGCCGTGGAGATAGGCATTGTAGGGGCTGGAAGGAGGATGGAGTCCACAGAGTGCTCGTTCGTCTTCATGCAGTCAATCCTAAACGGATACGGCTACAGGGTGACGAGGCACGAAATGAACGTCGGCACCATAATGTTGGTCGCATCGAAGAGAAGGCCTGCATAGGCAGAACGCCGGACGTCAAGCCTTCACCACGACAGTCCCTGTCATCCAGGGATGGTAGCTACACCCGTATTGGTATGTACCGGGGACGGTAAACGTGTAGGTGAAAGTCGTCAACCACACCATGTTGCCAGAGTCGAAGGCCGAAGCTCCGAGGGGCACTATCGTTGAGGTCACCGTGTGCGGCGAAGTGTCGTTGTTGAACCAGGTCACCGTGTTGTTTACCCCTATGACTACGGTAATCTTGTCGGGAGCAAACCCAGGTCCGTTGTTAGGGTCGGACCCGCCGGGTGGGATGTTGACCGTTACCACCGTCGGAGATTCTGGGGCCGAAACGAATGCTTCGCTCGAGGAGGATGTCACGTTAGCGCTCACTGTGATGAGTCCAACCATCCAGGGGTGAATCGTGCAGTAGTAGTAGAACTTCCCCGGCGTCTCGAAGGTGTAGCTCCAGGTGTCGAGCCTCTTTAGAATTGGAGAGGTCACGTTCATTCCCGCACCAAGGAAGGCGACGTCATGATACCCCGGATCGCAGCATCCTATGGTTGAATCGAGATTCATCCAGTAGACGGTAGTCCCCTTCGTGACGTTGAGGTCTGGAGGCACGAATGCAACGTCCTTCATTACGACGAGGGCAGGAACCACCTTAACTGTGAAAGTCTGATTCCTTATCGCCGAGCCTTGCATCTCCTCCACTGTCACCTGATAGCTCCCGAGGGCAAGAGAAGCCGAGCTTTGGATCACGACAGGGATGTTGGTTGTCGGCTCGGGGGGAACTTCCGTCTGTGACAGCCCGAACAAGAGGCCATTGGGGGAGAAGGCTGTCAGGGACGTAAACGTTGTCCCCCTCGTGGGCGTGGTTAGAGTCAGCACAGAATAGTTCTGGCTCTCACCGGGCGCGATGAGAGGGATTGCCGGCGTCAGCGTAAGCGTCCCGCTCGCGGTGGGCGGCGGGATCTGGGTGGACAAGAAGAAGTAGGCGGGGACGAAGACCAGCGGAACGAGCATTATCAGTATGCCCACCACTCTCATCGCCCTCCTCATCGGGCGTACCATCCTTCCGAGTCTCTGCCGGGTGGAGAAGCGCGATGGGGAAGCGGTCGTCGTTTGAGCATCTTGAGAAGCTGTCGGCACGGTTGTTGGATTCTGCGCCTCGGAGAATTTCCTGAGCACGAACCACTCCGTGAACATTCTTGCGAGTTCCTCTCTCGAAATCTCCACTCCAGATGCGTCGAGGAGGGGGGCAACTTCATAGTCGAGCAGGCGAAGGATCTCCTTCAACTCATCTGGTGGCGATTCCCCTACCCGCCTCTCTTCCTCCTCGAGGTGGAGAATCTCCGCCAGCTTCTTCTTGGCCCACTCCTCGAACTCGGGGCTGTCACGATCGGCCGAGCCGCTAACACCATCCAGCGTTCCGGTCCCTATTCGATGCGGCCGCCTTGCCCATCATTTCCAACGCCCGATGCAAGAGGTCCGCTGCCTGGACAACCCGGTTCGTTGGTCTACGGGGCCAATCAAGTATTTAACGGGCGGATGCGATTTTCAAAAGTGAAAATGACATAAAGACGTGAAGATGCCAATCAGGGAGAGATCTCTTCGCCAGAGTCCATGTCTCTGAGGGTGATCGCCCCGTAGGGGCAGGACTTCGCTGCACGAATGATCGACTCGCTGTTTAGCTCTTTTTCCATAACGTCCCGCAACCCCAGGGGCTCGTTGTGGGTCCGGCCAAGCTGCTCCGGGTCTAGCGCGAAGACCTCAGGCGCCAGCGTCACACAGCTCTCGGCGCCCGAGCACTTGCCCTGCTCGATGTTTATCCCGAGTCGCCGACCGTCCTTGGTGACAATCACCTTCACTCCCCTTCTTTGGAGGCCCTCGAGTTTCGTGGAAGTCAGACGAAGGACCACGTCGGAGTAGGTCTCGTCCTCCCTCTTAGCCCAGGTGAGCTTTTCGAATGCCCTTTCGTTCAGGTCGATTGTCCTGTCGTCGGCCATGGGATGATTGTCTCACAAGTCGCATAAAAAGTCTTGCCGAAATATTGACCTCGGCTCTGCCGACGGTCTGCATTTGCAACTATGTTATCCTGAAACAACAAAACCAATATACATCTTCAAAGTAGGTTGAATGTGCCGAAGTACATCTTTGTAACTGGAGGGGTGATGTCCGGCCTCGGCAAGGGCATAACGACCTCCTCCTTGGCGAAAATCCTCCAGCGTACGGGCCTCACCGTGAGCTGCATGAAGGTCGACCCGTACATCAACTTCGATGCGGGGACCATGAATCCGATAGCTCACGGGGAGGTCTTCGTGACGGACGATGGAGGGGAGTGCGACATGGACCTGGGGAACTACGAGAGGTTCCTCAACAAGGGCCTCGGCAAGGAGGACAACATCACCACAGGCCAGGTCTACAACGCAGTCATAGAGGACGAGCGTAAGGGCAAGTACCTAGGCAAGTGCGTCCAGATTATCCCTCACGTCACTGACGAGATCAAGCGAAGGATACGCGAGCGGACGACGAGCAGCGGTTCAAGCGTGGTTGTGATCGAGTGCGGCGGGACGGTTGGAGACATCGAGAGCCTCCCCTTCCTGGAAGCGTTCAGACAGATGAGGCTCGAGGACGGCCTCGAGAACACGCTCTTCGTCCACGTCACGCTAGCCCCGGAGATGGGAGCGGTGGGCGAGATGAAGACCAAGCCGACGCAGCACAGCGTACAAGAGTTGAGGCGCATAGGCATCCAACCGGACATCATCGTGGTGAGAGGGACCAGGCCTCTGCCGCAGGAAGCGAAGGAGAAGCTGGCACTCTTCACGAGCGTTCCGACGCAGAGCGTGATATCGAATCCCGACGTGGACTCGATCTACCAGGTCCCCGAGGCGCTCTTTCGCGAAGGCGTGATGAAGCCGCTCACTTCCCATCTCCACATCAGAGGGAAGAAGACCGACCTGCTGGACTGGAACGAGGTCGCCTCTCGCTTTGTGAGACAGAGGAACTGGGTGACCATCGCGATGGTCGGAAAGTATGTCACGCTCATGGACAGCTATGTGAGCGTCAACCTGGCTCTCAAACACGCGGCCGCGGCGAACGGGGTCGGAGTCGAGATAAAGTGGATAGAGTCGGAGGATTTCGAGGGGGTCAGCAGGGTCGAGCAGGCGAAGAAGATCCTGGACTCGGCGGACGGGGTGGTGCTCCCTCAGGGCTATGGAAAGAGGGGGACGGAAGGGAAGATTTGGACTGCCGAGTACGCCAGGAGGCAGAAGAAACCGCTGCTGGGCCTGTGCTTCGGCTTCCAGCTGTCCATCGTCTCCTTTTCCAGGCACGTCCTTGGCCTGAAGGAGGCCAACTCCACGGAGCTCGCGCCCCAGACGGCGGACCCTGTGATAGACCTGCTTCCGGAGCAAAAGGGCATCTCGAACATGGGGGGGACTATGAGGCTCGGCGGCCACGACATCACCGTGCTAAAGCCGAGCAAGGCGTTCGACGTCTACCAGAGCAAGACGGTGAGGGGAAGGCACAGGCATCGGTTCGAGCTGAACCAGAGCTACATGCAGCAGCTCGAGGATGCCGGGATGCATTTCTCTGCGTTCAGCGACGGGGGCAGGCGTGCGGAGATCCTGGAGCTAAAGGGCCACCCGTTCTTCATGGGAACACAGTATCACCCAGAATATTGCAGCCGACCCGAGTCTCCTGAACCCATCTTCCTCGCCTTCATGAAGGCCGCGATCGAGGAGCGCAAGGCAAAGGGAAAGAGGCTCGAGGTTCCCTCGGCCTCAGCTCGAGGCGTAGATCCTCGCTATCTCGATCGCTCGACGCGCCACCTTGACCGCATCCTCAGCGAAGAGATAGAGGCTTGGCTCGACGCCCTGTCCCCCGAGGTCCACCAGAGCTTCGAAGGTAGCGACCCGGCCCTTGGACGCAAGGAGACTCTTGAGTGCTTGGAGGACGCTTGTCTCCGGAGTCGGCAGGATAGGTGCGCCCCATCGTCAAGAGTCTCAACTTCATCGCCTCGAGGGCACTTCGACATCTTCTCGTCATACCTGAGGTTCATCGAGGCTCGAAGCGAGGGCTGAGCTTTCTCGACCTCGAGGAGGATAGCGGCAAGATGGGTTGAAGCGCCGAACTCAGGCCTCATGAACGACCGAGCCTGCCCTTTCACCCGGACGATCCTTCCGGGGATGGCGACGACATCTTTCGTCGATTTGGCGCCTTCAGGTGCGTATGCGAGGTTGACGGACACCTCAGGCATCACACGAACTAGAAGGGTGGACCCTTCTATTGACCTTAGAGCGTCCTCGACTTGCTCGATGGCTTCTCCCCCTCGCCTCTTGTAAGGCCCGAAGACCTTCATGCACATGTCACAGGTCGCCAGGAAAGGGTACTCGGCCCGGTGGCTGGCGCAGGCGCTGCCTCCGCCGAGCAGCTGGTTCCAGATAGAGTACAGGGTGGCGACAGCATACGTCGGATTGTTCTTGAGGTCCATCCGCTAAGAGGGCGGCATATGTCTCCGCCTCCTCTGGCCCTATCCCAAAACCCGACAGGGCGACATGCTGCTTTGAACCCGAAGTCGATAGGTATGAACTCACGGATGCCTGAGTGAGCCCGAGCAAGCTCGCGATCTTTCCTTGCGAAAGGCCGTCTTCCTTTAGTTTCTTCGCCACAAGAACTCGCATGGAAGGGAGGAAGCTGTCGACCATCATTTCGCATGGAGGGTGCATCCCATAAGTGACTTATGAGGCCGTTTATAAGAATCTCATCCAGGGCATGACACTGGATTACCGCATGGGAACGTACGCCGAGTCGGCCTTTCACGAAGACACTTCGGCGACCGCCAGGCCCACGTCCAGGCAGCGGCTTGCTCTCGTGGCTGTCTTTTCGGCCGTCATCGCCGTGTGCACTATTATTGCGATTCCCCTTCCTCCGCCCGTCTTCGAGATCACCCTGGCTCCCGCGGTGTACTTCGCCCTGGCTGCCCTGGCAGACAGATGGGATGCCTTCTCGGCGACGGCGATTGGTGGATTCGTAGGGGAGCTCTTCAACATCACTACGCGGGGCGGCTCGCCAATCTATCCGCTCGGGATGGTCTGGGCCAGGGCTCCGGAAGTTCTCTTAATCGCCTGGGGCGCGAAGAAGGGGCGAAGGCACCTCGTAATCTCGATGGTCGTCGCGACGGTGTACGAGACGTTCGCCTTCCTCGTCCCCGACTGGTTGTTCTACACGTACGGGCTGTTCCAATATGGCCCCCCGACCACGGTCTACTCCGGCTTGGTGTCCGCTCTCCCCGATCTCGCGACTTTTGCAGACCTGGCTTTCATACCTGTCGCCCTCGCAATCATCGTCGCAGCTCGTCCGACATTCAAGCGGCTGGGCTACCTCGATTGACCGACAAGGTAGCACCCAAAGTTGAGCAGGGGAAGGTCCCCCGCGAGTTCCTTGAGGCGGTCGTCTTCGCGAACCTAGGTGCAAAGAGAAGTTCGGTGCTTGCGGGCCCGGGGCATGGCCTCGACAACGCGGTGATCTCCCTCGGAGAGAAGAAGGTCCGTCATCGTGACCAGCGACCCACTCTCGATAATCCCTTCTGTGGGGATGAAGGATTCCGCGTGGCTGAGCATCCATCTGCTGGCCTCCGACCTTACGACGAGTGGGACGGATCCCCAGTACGCCATGCTCGACCTCAACTTGCCGCCGAAGATGGACCTGGAGTCGGTCAGTGCCTATGTGACGGCTCTCAGCGACGAATGCAAGCGGCTTGGGATAGCGATCGTGGGAGGACACACGGGCAGGTACCCTGGGTCCGACTACACGGTCATCGGAGGAGGGATGATGTTCAGCGTGGTCGAAGAAGAATCCTATGTCACGCCCGCCATGGCGAAGCCAGGCGACGCCGTCCTCATGACGAAGGGCGCTGCAATAGGCACCACCGCGATCCTCGCACGGGCGTTCCCCTCCACGATAGGAGAGAAGATCGGAGACCCGCTCCTCAGAAAGGCCCAGTCTCTCCTCCGGGACTGTTCGACGGTCGAGGAGGCGAGGGCCGCGGCGACGTTTGGGCTCAGAGACAAGGTGACCTCGATGCACGATGCCACCGAAGGCGGTGTGCTGGGTGGCCTGGACGAGCTCGCTCTGGCGTGTGGACTACCAATCTTCGTGAGGCGAGACGCAATCCACGTGTCAGAGGAGGCCGCGGCAGTTTGCGGGCTCTTCGGGCTCGACCCGCTTACGTCGGTGAGCGAGGGGACGCTCCTCATGACATGCAACCCGGGAGCCACCGAGGAGCTCAAGTCCCTCCTGGGGAGGAGGGGCATCCGCGGGTATGTAGTCGCCGAGGTGGGGCGAGATCGCAGGAACGCGGGCCTCTGGGTCTCTTCGGGAAGCGCGAAGCCTTCGCGGTTCGAACCGAGAGGCTCCGAGGACTACTGGAACGCCTACTCCGAGGCGGTCAGAAAAGGCCTCAAGTGAGCCTGAAAGATTCAAGAAGCGCCAGGGAGGTCGTCGATAAGAGGCCCATCGAATCCTGTCATCGACAGACATCGCGGCGTCCCTCATCATGCAACTCAGGCCCGAGGAGTGGCAGGCCCTCAGAGCTCTTGAGAAATGCACATTGGGCAAGGCTACGACATCGGCAGAATCGATAGCGAAGGTCTCGGGACAGCCTCTGGACCGGGTGAACTTCGGCCTCGACGAGTTGAACAAGAGGAAGCTCATCAGCGCGGGGAGGACTCACGAGATCTACGTTCCGGCCCTGGACCTCCTCGCGCTCAAGTTCTACGCGGACAAGGACTACGCGAACGCCCTGGGAAAGCTGATCGCCAAAGGGAAGGAGTCGGACGTCTACGAGGTCTTGTCTGAGAAAGGGGACACTCTACGCTCTGAAGCTCTTCAGGCTGGGCAGGACCAGCTTCCGCGACGTCACGCGCAAGAGGCACGCCTCACCGAAGCAGCTGAACACCTGGCTCGACGTCAACTACCAAGCGGCTCACAGGGA
The DNA here is from genome assembly GCA_963799775.1 of uncultured archaeon. Lineage (GTDB taxonomy): Archaea > Thermoproteota > Nitrososphaeria > Nitrososphaerales > Gagatemarchaeaceae > Gagatemarchaeum. The sequence continues at coordinate 375,982 of CAWCYD010000003.1, read as the reverse complement.
ATTCAACGCGCTCTCAAGGCTGGCCGGGGTCACCAAGAACATCCCTGTCGCCGTCGCGACGAACAGGCACACGGTCCTGCTGAAGGAGCTCCCCGGCGTGAGGCTCACGAACCGACCCGACCTGGTGGATGCCAAGAAGATCTTGAGGGAGATAATCGAGACCGTCAGGGTGATCTACGAGAAGGCTGGGATGATCAACGGAGACCTGAGCGAGTACAACATCCTCACGGACGGCGTGTCCGTTTGGCTCATAGACTGGCCTCAATGGGCCGGCAAGGATCACCCCAACGCCAAGGAGCTGATCAAGAGGGACGTCGGGGCGGTAGGCAAGTTCTTTGAGCGCGGATACGGGCTCCGAGCTGATACAGACGAGATGGTGGCCTATGTCACCGGTGTCGGCCGATTTCCCGCAATCAGAACAGTATGACGCGTTTTGCGAGTATCAGGTCCGTGATGTTCCTGATGTCTCTCAACTGGTCGTTGAGTATCTCTTCGACCTCGCCCTTGACACGGGACATCTTCGTCCCCTTCTCGAGGACCACCGCCGCGCTCGCTATCTGCGGTTGGTCGATCGGGCTGCCTATCCTGCTGAGTATCCTCACGTACGCCTCCCTCACGCCCTTGACCTCCTCCGCGATCTGCTCTGCCGCGTGGAGTGCCACCGCGTTGTAGAGCTTGCCAGTGTGATTGACGGGGTTCTTTCCTGCGGTCGCCTCCATCGAATACTGCCGCATGGGTGAGATCAGCCCGTTGACCCTGTTGCCCCGGCCCGTGTTCCCGTCGTCCCCCTGCTCCGCCGAGGTGCCAGTCACTGTGAGATAGTAGCTCCCTCTCTTCGGGTCGTCGCCGCTGTTGAGTCTCACATGGACGTCGAGGGGTGACTTTGCCACAAGGTCGTCCACCTCGCTCCTGACATCGTCGACGATGCTCGTGTACTCGCTCGCGTCCTTGATCTGCGACCCGACCATCGCCGCTGCGACCGTGACATTGAGCTTCTTCCTGACCCTCATGCCCATCACCTTGACGTCCTCGCCCACAGCCGGATACTTCTTCTTGAACTTCGACGAGTTGAGGAGCTGCTCTATCTCGAACACGACCCTCTCTGTCGCAGAAAGGGGCGCGAAACCGACGCCTATCGAGGTGTCGTTGGCGACTGGCATGGCCTGCTTCCTGAGGAAGACCGCCACGAGGTCTGGGGAGCCGGCCCGGATCATCGTCTCCAGTCTGGTGTGCTTCTTCGGGTCGAGGAAGCGCATGGTCCCGCGGAGATAGTTGGCTATGGCCTCTTTCGCTATCGTCTCGACGGGCACTTCCTCTCTCTTGTTCCCGATCGGGACCACGTCGGTGGCCCGACCAGCAACGAGGATGTAGATCGGGTCTATCACTTTCCCGTCGCCGAATTCGGCGTGCGACTTGCCGCCCACTAGGAGCCCTTTGTCCACGTTGTGGTGGAAGATGACGCCGAAGTTGTCGATGTAATACTTTGAGAGCGCGATCGAGACCGCTTCGCAGGCTCCGTCTATCATGCTGTCTGGGTGTCCTATCCCCTTCCTCTCGACGATCTCGACCTGAAGGTCGGAGACGCAGTCAGGAAGTTGTTCCGAGTGCACTGCCCTGTCCATCAGTCTGACACCGTTTCTCGGAAATAGCTCAACATGTCTCACAGCGAGCTTTCGAGCCTGACGTAGAGGACGTTGTCTCCTCTTACGATGACCCTGCCATAGTTCGCGGAGAGTCTCCCTGCCTCGAATTCCTCGGCATCTTCGAGTATCACGTTCATGAATGCGTCGACGTTCGAGACGCGTCCGCGATACTCGACGTCGGTCTTGAGACGGATTGTCGCCTTTTTGCTTATTGCCTTCTGTAGGACGGCGAGAGGTCTCTTGGGCGCCTGTTGAGAAGCGTTCACTTTGGAGCTTTTCAGCCGACCTTTACCGAGAATAAAAACGTTTTACGCTCACAAGTGGGAGGAATAAACCACCCTTGCGAGGACTAAGGCCAAGTCGCTGGAATAGTTTCTCTTCGTGCTCTACCCAGCTGCAAGGCCTTTGAGCCGACTCGACCTCAAGACCTCAGCGGAGGCGCAATGAACCCTGTACACTCCGAAATCCAAGTACCTTACCTCCGAGCTTGACGTGCTTAGTCCTTAGCCCTACAGTCGGGGTCTGGTTGTCCGGCGGAGGCGCCTTTGTTGTCGGAGTCTTATGTCAGCGTCTAGAAGAGAATTAATTCTGATTGGCCCCGCAACTAGGGCAGAAAGAAGCTCGTCTCGAGATTTGAGTTCCGCAAGATACGCAATACTTGAAATCCCCGGTCTGCTGTGTTGCTAATTGCCCGGGGATAGTTGTTCCAGCAGTCGAACTGGCAATCGGCATGGATGGAACTACTAATTGCTTGATTTTTCCATCTGTCATAGACATCAAGATGCCAGGGATAATGCCGGTGAATATGAAGCCCGCAATCGCCCAACCGGTTGAGGCCATTGTTTTGAGCTTAGCAATATCATTTCGCTCTGCCGCTTTTCTCGTACTCCGTATTCTGATGAGAACGGCGATGCCTCCTACCAACCAAATCAGGTCGAGTCCGGCGAGAAGAAGAAAAGTGAAGAGAGATACGAGTATCGCGATTATGTTGACAATGATAGCCCAAAAAAGGTAGCCACTGATGCTCGACAAGGCCGCCGTATTCGGGTCGGACAAGCCCAGTGCTTTCTTCCCGCCTTCTGATTTAAGCCTTGGGCTCGGAAATCAAGTGGCCCCGGCGGAGGCGCGATGAACCCATTGCACGACGAAGGCTGCCACAAGCAAGCGACGAGAGAGACCTAGGGGAATAGTTCACTCTCTTAGCTTCGGGTGTTCACTTGATCTTGTAGGGCCAGACGAACCTGAAGACGGAGCAAACAATGACTGGCACTCCGATTCCCACAGTTAGCGGTGTAAGTGGGGTTCCGAACCACGCGAGTGTTGCCTGCTCCTCATAAAAACGTATCCTCACGGCCAGCGGAATTCCCGGACCCGTCGGGCGTGAAAGCTATTATCGCCCTTCGAGGTGTTCCGATTGGTCCGAATGTCATCTGATCCCGCGAGTGCCGGCCACCTCTCCTTCGCCCGGGCTTTGGAGGTCGCCCGCGGGCTCGGGAGACTGAGCACGGGGTCGGCCGCCCTCGACGGGTTGCTCGAGGGAGGGTATGAGCAAGGAAAGATCTCAGAGGTGTTCGGGGCTAGCAACACTGGGAAGACCCAGTTGGCCATGCAGGCCGCTGTCATCGCGGCGGGAAAAGGCTGGCGGACGCTCTACGTGGACTCGGAATCGACGTTCCGACCCGAGAGAGTAGAAGAGATGGCCAAGGCGAGGGGGATCGACGTCCGCGACGCCCTCGAACTGATCTACTGGGTACGCGCGCGAGACGTCCGTGCGCACAACGAGGTGCATGAGGACGATGCGCGACGACCCGAAGGTGGGCTCAGCAAGGCTGGTGGTTGTGGACACCATCACGAAGAACTTCTCGCTCGAGTTCCCGGGCAGAGAGAGGACCGGCAGACGACAGGGAGAGCTGGGCGCGTATCTCAACAGCATCGCGCTCGACGCATACCGGCGGATGCGGTTCGTGCTGCTCACGAATCGGGTCGCTTCCGTTCCTGGTGAGGGCAAGTCGCAGGAGGTAGACCTGGGCGGGCTCACATTGAGGAAGTTCGTGAGCAAGTCCTTGCGACTCACCAGGATGGGAGCGCACGTCAATGCCTCCGTCGAGTACCCACCGAACTCTGAGAAGCCCGTCCTCTGCCGCATCTCCGAGCGCGGGTTCGACTGAAGGATCGCAGGCTCCGCCTCGCATCGGCGGGACCAGTCTGTCCTGGAGTCCTCGCCTTTTTGGGAACATAAGCATTTAAGCAAACGAAACCAATGCGTCAGTCGCGTATGCTTTCGAGCAGCATGATCAAGGAAGAAGTGGACGTGATAATCGAGTCCCTAGTGCATTCCAAGTTAGAGGATGCTAGACAGCGATTGAATCACCTCGTACCTCAGGTCTCATCAGAGTACGGCAGAGGGGCCCTTCTCGCCCTCAACGGGATCGTGAACGTCACTGAGAACAGGACGCCCGACAAGATGGCCGACTCCGAGAAGATCTTGAGGGCTGTCGACAGGATCCCGAAGGTCGAGATGACAGACGATCTTGACCGCGGATATCTTCAGACGCTAGGTAAGTGGGCCAAGTCGGTCAAAAGTTCAGGTAAGAAACCCCAAGAGTAAACAGAATGACCCAGGTGAAGATGAAGAGGAGTATGAAGCTCCCTATCCCAGTCGTAACTATCTTCCTCTGCTCGTCCTTGTCCAGCTTCTTCCCGTAGGTCCACTTGATCAGATAGAACGAGAGAAGATAGAGCCCGACCCAGACAAGTATCCCTGTCGAGTAGTCGGGGACTGCGCTTCCCACGCAGGTGCCCGCGTTGGCGGCTGGTGGGAGGATGACCTTGCAACCGGTGAGAAGCTCGGCAAGACCCCCTCCCAAGACCCCGAGGCCCGTCCTGAACCAGTACATCTTGTCTAGGTCGGTGAAGGGCAACCAAAATCACTATATTCTGAGGGGGCGGGCAAAAATCACCCGAGCCTCAGTAGGTTAATAAAACTTGCACGGGCCCGTCCTCGAGGCGCGGGTTGGAAGGAGATGTCTTTGCTTTCCGAGAAGTTCCGGGGCTCGATCTCGGGCCTTGAGTTCAGGGTCCTCTCCAAGGAGATCTCGTCCGCGCTCGCGGGGACATATGTCTCCAACATCTACTCGGTAGGAGAGAGCCAGCTCATCAGGCTGAGGAAGGCCGCTGGAGAAGACGGGGGCCAAACGACGGAAGCCTCGCTTGTGCTCTCGCCGAAGCTAGGCGCATGGCTGACCGAGAACCCGGCCAGGGTCGAGACCACCGAGTTCACGACGGCACTTCGTTCGCACCTCCTAAGGGCGAGGCTGGCATCTGTCTCGCAGTTCGACCTGGACAGGGTTCTGATCCTTGAGTTCGAGGGCAAGGGGGAAGAACGGTTGCAGCTCGTCCTCGAGCTCATGCCTCCGGGTAACCTCGTGCTCTCGGGGCCTGACAAGAAGATCGTGCTTCTTCTTCGCGACGTCAAGGGTGGTTCGAGGAGGCTCGCGAAGGGCTACCCGTACGTCCCTCCGGCTCAGACGCGGGCATCCCTAGAGACGCTGACGATCCAGGACCTGAAGAACGCGTTCGCGAAGGAGAAGACGCTCGGACGCGCGCTCGGAAGGGGGCTCTCGATTCCTAGAAGGTACGTCGACGAGATTCTGGCCCGCCTCAGGCATGGGCAGGAGGACTCCGCAGTAATGTCCGATGCCGACGTCGAACAGGTCATGGCGACAATAAGGGACATGCTAGCAATCATCGAGACCCACCCTTCGCCCACATTGGTGAGGACTGACGAGGATTCAGTCGAGGTCATGGTCATTCGGCCTACGAGCAGGGAAGTCGTGGAGTCATCGCCCACTCTGAGCCCCCTGCTGGACAAACTGCTGTTCCCGGGCCTGCTGGCGGCGGAGGAAGAGGGCCAGTCTGGTGAAGCGGACGAGTCGAAGGTCGGGGCTCACAAACGCCGTGCGCTGGAGCTGCAAGCCACCATAGCCGACCTCGAGTCGAAGAAGGCTGGCTTGGCCGACCTCTCGACAGAGCTGAGGACGCTTGCTTCGCGGGTGGGGGCGGCGAGCGATGCTGAAGAGGCCGTGCAGATAGCGAAGGGGTCCAAAGCCCTTCCTGGCGACCTTCTGTCATCGTTGGAGAAGCTGGCTGAGAAGGGGCAGGCCTCTGTCTCCTCGGCCATCTTCGACCGGGCGAAGAGGAACGAACGCGACATCCGGGACATCGACGACGCGATAAAGAAGCTCCAACCGAGGCTCAAGAGAGAGAGCGGCAAGGAAGAGGTCGCGCGCGTGAAGGCGATTCCCCTCTCGAGGGCGAAGAAGGAGTGGTACGAGAAGTTCAGATGGTTCTACACGACGGGAGGGAAGTTGGCCATCGGGGGTCGCGACGCGCAGAGCAACACGACCCTGATAAGAAGGCACATGCAGGAAGGCGACACTGTCTACCACGCGGACCTCTTCGGCTCGCCTTTCTTCATACTGAAGGGAGGGAAGGACCAGACAGACGAGGAGGTCAGGGAGGTGGCGAAGGCGACAGCGACGTTCAGCAGCGCCTGGAAGACAGGCCTGGGTGCGGCCGACGCCTATTGGGTCACCCCGGAGCAGATAAGCGCCGCCGGGCCGAGCGGGGAGTACCTCGCCCATGGCTCTTTCGCGATCAAAGGGAAGAAGAACTTCGTGACGAAGATCCCGGTCGAGATAGCCGTGGGGATTGACGATGTCGGGAGAGCGATCGCGGGACCCGAGGAAGCGATAATGAAAGTCGCGAGAGGGCACGTCATGGTCATCCCGAGCAGGGAGAAGCCGTCGGACACGGCGAAGCGGGTGCTTCACGAGCTGAGACCATACGCTAACACGAAGGTCGAGCTTGGAGTCGACGACATCCTCCGCATACTTCCTGCGGGCGGCGGGAAGATAATCAGGAAGAGAGAGGACAAGAAGCCCGCCCCTTCTCAACCGCAGACCTAGCCTCGACCCTGGCCCACGATACCTAAAGGCAAGGTTCGGAACCTGTATTAACCGAATTAGGTGGAATCGGTCCGACCGATGTCCGAGCCGGTTCGCCAGAGCTACCTCTTCCTCCCCTCTTACGCGCCGGCAGTAGTCTACGCCGCATTCTTCGCTGCCGGAGTAATCATGCTCTTCGGGCTCCACAGGCACCTGAAGAGCTACGGGATGAGCCTCGGAGAGTTCCTCTCGCTCTCCACCAAGGACCTAAAGACGAAGTTCGGTCGGTTCGGCAAGTACGCGCTGGGCCAGAGGAAGGTCCATCGAAGGAGGCTCGGGAGGAGTGATGCACGGTGCGCTCTTCTACGGGTTCCTCATGCTCTTCGCGTACACCAGCCTGATATTCGTCCAGAGCGACATCCTTCCGGTCTTCGGCGGAGGAATCTTCATCAAAGGGGACTTCTACCTCACGCTGGAGTTCCTAGGGGACACCCTCGGGCTCCTCTTCATCGTTGGGCTCGCGATCGCAATCTACAGGCGCTACGTCCAGAGGTTGGACAAGTTGAGGACGGGCTGGGACGACCGCGTCGTCCTGGGGATGCTGCTCTGGATCGGCGTCTCAGGGTTCATGATCGAGGCTTTGAGGTTCGTGGCGATCCCCTCGCAATGGGCTATCTTTTCGCCCGTAGGAGACGCGCTGGGAGCCCTGATCGGGAGGACGCTGGCGCCCACGGTGGCGCAGGCGCAGGTCGTCTATCAGGCCGTCTGGTGGGCGCACATGTTCTCCGTGATGGCGCTGATCGCCGCGACCCCCTACACGAAGCTAGTCCACGTCTTCACTTCCGCTTCCAACATCGTCCTTTCGCCGGAGAAGCCACGCGGCCGGCTGAGCACTCCCTTCAGCCTGGCGGCGATGCTTGAGACGGGCGAGGTCTCAACCCCGCCCAACGTACACGCCGCTAGCGCGTTCGCGCCCCTCAGGCTCCTCGCCCTCGACGCATGCACGAACTGCGGGAGGTGCCAGGAAGTCTGCCCTGCCAACGCCGCGGGTAGGGATCTCTCGCCCAGGGACGTCGTCCAGGATCTTGGGAGACAGTCCAGAGCAGCGCCTGACGAGGACGTCTTCGCCAGAGGCGTGGTACGCCAGAGCGAGCTTTGGGCCTGCACCACCTGCAACGCGTGCGTGGAGGTGTGCCCGGTGTTCATCAACCAGGTCGACTACATCATCGACTTTCGGCGCACGCTCGTGGCGGAGAACAAGCTCGACCCTGCGAAGAGGACGTTCTTGGAGAACGTCGGACGGGCGAACAACCCCTTCGGGCTCCCGCAGCAGGAGAGGCAGAGCTGGCTCAGCGAGGCGGGGGTCCCTACGCTCAGGGAGAACCCGCACCCTGAGTACGTCTACTGGGTGGGGTGCCACGGAAGCTACGACCCCAGGGGGAAGAAGCTGACCCAGTCCGTGGTAAAGATCCTCGACGCGGCCAAGGTGAATTACGCCGTGCTCGGGAACGAGGAAGTGTGCACGGGGGAGCCGGTGAGGAGGATGGGGGAGGAGGCGCGTTTTCAGGAGCTCGCCCTAAAAAACATCCAGAGCATCAAGCGGTCAGGGGCGAAGAAGGTGGTCGTCCACTGCCCCCACTGTTTCAACACCTTCCTGAACGAGTACCCGGAGTTCGGCGCGGACTTTGAGGTGGTACACCACTCCCAGCTCATCGGCGAGCTCGTCGCGCAGGGCAAGCTCCCCCTCGCGAAGCGCGACGGGGCGGTGACGTTCCACGACCCTTGCAACCTGGGGCGGGTGAACGGTGTCTACGACGCCCCCCGCGATGCCATCAAAGCGGCTGAGGGCTTCGAGGTGGTCGAGATGCCTAGGAGCAGGGAGAAGAGCTTCTGCTGCGGCGGGGGCGGCGCGAACGTCTGGTACCCGGTCCCCGAGCGGACCAAGATCAGCGTCATCCGCATGGAGGAGGCTGTGAAGACGGGCGCAAAGACGCTGGCGGTGGCGTGCCCGTTTTGCATCACCATGCTCGAAGACGCTGCCAAGGGACCCGGCGGCGGCCTTGAGGTGCGCGACATCGCCGAACTCGTGGCCGAGAGGCTGCCGACCTCGTGAAGCTAGGCCAGTCCCAGGCCGCGGCCTAGCGAGGTCTGCTCTTCAGGATGGTCGTCAAGGCTGGAACGACTTCGTAGAGGTCGCCGACGATGCCATAGTCCGCGAATTGGAATATTGGCGCCTGCGCGTCCTTGTTTATCGCGACGATCACCTTCGAGTCCTTGATGCCTGCTATGTGTTGGAGCTGCCCCGATATCCCTAGCGCCACGTAGAGCTCGGGATGGACGTATGCGCCGGTGAGCCCTATGTGCGCATCCTCTCCCATCCATCCGAGGTCGGAGGAGAGAGGACGGGAGCACCCGAGGGCGGCCCCGAGAGCGCTTGCCAGGTCTTGCGCGAGAGACAGGCCATCCTTCCTGGCAAACCCCCGCCCTGCCGAGACGATCCTTTGAGCGGACTTCAGGTCCGTCCCCACGCGCTGGCTCGTCTTCGTCTCCACTACTACCACGCGGGGCGCCCCGACGCTCACGCTCAAGCTGTCGAGGAGGGCGGGGCGCGTGCCTGTGGGTTTGTATGCACCCGCTTGGACGATCGCCACGCACGGCATCTTCGCCGCGACCTGGGCGACGTACTTACCGCCATAAGCGTCCCTCTCTATCACAAGTCGGCCGTCGTCGACGCGGACCCTCCTGCCCTTTCCTAGCGAGCCGACCTTGAGCCTCGCCGCTACCTTCGCGGCCACCAACGTCCCGAACCTCGTCTCTGCGACTAGAATCGCTCCTATGTCGCGTGTCTTTGCGACCTCCACGATGGCCGCGGCTGCCGCGTCGTCGTCGTCCTCGAGCGGCCTGTCTCCTTTGACAAGGACAACCTTCTCCGCAGAGGATAGGCCCGGGCTAACCTCGTCGAGCTCTATCGCGACTGCGTCTGCCCGAATTGCGTCCGCGACGTCCAGAGCCGCAGCGGCGACCTCGCTGGCCAGAGCGGCGTCTTCAGAGTAGGAGACGACGTCCAAGGCTACAGGACTCCGTCCTTGTTCAGCGCCTCGACGAGCTTCTTGGACGCCTCCTCAGGGGTGCCCTTGAGAATCAATCTCTTCCTGCTCGCGGGCTGGAGGACGATATCGAGGGACCTCGAAGCCCGTCCGTGGGTAGTCCTCCCCCCGGAGGGAAGCCATGGGGACGTCCTCGATCGGCTTCTTCCCCGCGACCATAACCTGAATCAGGGTGGGGTACCTGGGGACGTTCGCTTCGCTCACGACCGAGACGACCGCGGGCAGCTTCGCCAAGAGAACCTTGATTCCGCCCTCGTAGCTTTGCTCGATCCTTATTTTGCCTGCCCGTGTCTCGACCTTCTTCGCGTATGCTAGGAACGGCATGTCGAGGCGCTCGGCGACCATCGCGCCCACTTGGCCTTGGTAGGTGTCCGAGGCGCCCTCGGAGCATACCACCAGGTCCACCTCCCCCATTCGCTTGATCGCCTTTGCCAGCAGGTAGGCCGTGCCTATCGAGTCGGGAGCCTCGGACGGCTCGGCGAGGACGTGGACACCCCGGGTCGCGCCCATCGCCATTGCTTCCTTGATCGCTTTCTTTGCTTCCGCACCTCCGAGAGAGAGGACGGTGACCGTGCCGCGATTTTCCTCCTTCTGTTTCACCGCTTCCTCGACGCCGTTCATGTCGAAGTTGCTAATCTTCGTTGCGGCCCCTTTCAGGACCGGGTGTCCCCCTGGGTCGGCCCACAGCTCGGCCTCGTCGACTGCGCTCTTCACGAGGACTACTATGTTCAACTCTCGCGCTCCAGCTCTTTCGAGGCGATCAGCATTCTCAATACTTCGGACGTGCCCTCGCCGATCGTCAGGAGTCGGGCATCCCTCAGGTGCCTGTGGACGTCGTCGCTGGTGTATCCGTAGCCACCGAGGAGCTGCACTGTGGCGTCGCACGTCCTCACCGCCATCTCAGTGGCGAGCACCTTCCCCTGGGCAGCCTCCGAGGAGAAGGGCTTTCCCGCCTCCTTGAGCCTGGCGGCATGGAGGCAGAGCAGGCGCGCAGCGTTCGCCTCGATTGTGGCGTTCGCGAGCTTCTCCCTGGTCAGCTGCATGTCAGCGAGCTTCTTCTTGAACAGGTCCCGCCCCTTGGCATACGACAACGCCTTGTCGAAGGCGACGTGCGCGATGCCCACGCATATCATCCCCATCACGATGCGGCTCGAGTCAAGCAGCCGCTTCGCCTGGTCGAAGCCCGCCCCTTCCTTGCCCAGGACCGAGTCCTCGGAGACGCGACACTTCGCAAGCCTCACTTCGGCGGTGTGCGAGCCGCGCATCCCTAGCTTCTCGTTCAGGGGTCTCCCGATCTTCAGGCCCGGGTTGGTCCGCTCCACAAGGAAGGCCCCGTGCCCCTTCCCGGTGGCTGCGAAGACGAGGTACAAGTCCGCCTCGCCCGCGTTGGTGATGAACATCTTGGAGCCGTCGATCACGAAGTGCCTTCCTTCGCGCGCTGCCTTCGTGTGCATCGAGCGGGCGTCCGAACCGGACGACGGCTCTGTGAGTGCGAAGCCGGCCAACCGCTTCCCCGAGAGGAGCCCAGGGAGGAGTCGCTTCTTCTGCTCGGGCGACCCGAAAGTCTCGATAGCGTCAGCCACCGTGTTGTGTATCCCGACACTCATCGCCGTGCTCGCATCGGCGGCGCCCGCGAGCTCCATGGCGAGGGCGTAGACACCGAAGGGCAGGTCCATTCCGCCGAACTCGCTCGAGTGGGGCAGTCTGCACACGCCCTGCTCGAAGATGGACCCGGCGCGTCTTGTCGATCTCCTCCTCTCCTTGGTCGAGCGCCAGCGAGAGAGGGGCTATCCTCTCGTTGAGGACGACAGAGAGGCTGCGAAGGAGGGCCCCATAGGCCTCCCCCTGCTCCTCTCCATAGAACGAGACCAGGAGTTGCTCATGTTCGGGGCCGAATAACTTCAAGACGGGTTTCGGGGACCAGCCCAGCAGGCCATTTAACTTTCGTTATCTTTCGCGTGCCAGAGATACAACGACGCCACGGTGGAGTAAGGATGCCATTTCGCCGCCAGCTTCTCGATGTCGGCTTTCTTCGGGAGGTCGCTCAGGCCGTAGATGCTCCGCACGCTAGTCCTGATGCCGTAGTCGTCCACGGGCAAGACGTTCGGCCTCCCGAGAGTGAAGATGAGGAACATGTGGACCGTCCAAGGCCCTATGCCCTTCACCTCGTCGATGGACCTCGATTATCTCTTCGTCGGTCATCGATTCGAGCGCCTCGAGGTCGAGCTTCCCTTTCACGACCCTGGCCGAGAGGTCCTTGAGATACGTCAGCTTCTGTGGAGAGACGCCCGCGGAGCGGAGCTTTCTCGCGTCAATCCTGTGCATCCTCTTCGCCTCCAGCTCCCCGTCAGGGAAGAGCGCCCGGACCTTCTTGATGATGGCCGAGGCGGCGGACCCGGCCAGCTGCTGCGAGAGGATGGACTCCACCAGCGACTCGAAGGGCTGGCCTTCGGGCTTGAACTTGAGCACCCCACGCGAGTCGAGGATGGGGGCGAGCTTTGGGTCGTTCTTCCTGATGTGCGCGTAGCCTGCCTTGAAGGCGCTCGGGTCGCCGAGATTCCTTGCCTTGGTCTTCGACCTGGGCATCTCGCCTACGCCTGAACCTTCCGCTTGGAGCTCTCTTCCCATATCTCGTCGATCGCCGCCCTCGTGGACCGCGCGAACGAGGGGTTCCTCACCCACAGGGCGACCGCGCTGAAGGGCTCGTCGTTGCTCCTCTCTGGGACGCCTAGGACCACGTCGAGCTCGTCCGCGACCATCATGTCCAGGACGGGGTGGTCATAGTAGCGTGTCTCTATCTTCAGCCGTGAGAGAAGCCTTGCGTCGCGCTCGTTTATCGGCGGCTTTGATGGCAGAAGCAGGCGTATCCTCTTCCCCGATATGGGAAAGGCCTCCAGATACTCGCTGAAGACGCCCTTCACCTTCAGGGCCTTCCTCACCATCAGCATGATGTCCTTCGACGTTCCGAGGATCTCGAAGAACCTCCCGGCGATCGCGTCTATCCCTCGAAGAAGCACGGGCTCCTCCGAGAGGTCGTCCTTGGACGCGAGGACGGGCTGCAGGAGCTCGACGATGTGCTTCATGGACGCCTCCTTCGACTCCCTCGCCTTCTCGAACGAGCGCTGGTGGCCGAGCATGTAGGTCTTGAGAGCGACGCTGGGCGACTCGGCGACGAAATTGTCGCCTCTCCTGTGGACGAACCCCTTCATCTCGAGCGCCCGCAGGGTGTCGTAGACGCGTGGGTTGGGTATGTCCGCGGCCGCGGCGATGTCCTTGGGCTTCATCGGCGAAGAGACCAGGGCGAGATAGCCGCGCGCCTCGTAGGAGTTGAGTCCGAACTTGTCCCTGAGCTCGCTCTCCACCTCTTCCATGGGCAACGCGCGGCATCAGACCTGTGGTAGATTAATTGCTGTCGATGCAGCCAAACTTATCTATCGAACGAGCCTTCAGCGCACGAGATGGGGAGACCTGCTGTCAGCATAGTCGGCGTGGGTGCCGCGGGGTTCAAGCCTGCGCTCCCAGAGATCTCGACTCGCGAGTTGATGTTCGAGGCGGCCGCGCTGGCATACAGGGACGCGGGTGTAGACCCGAGGAGGGACGTCGATTCTTTCATCACGACGAGCGATGAGCCTGTGGGAGGGCTGGAGCATCACAGACGAGATGGTACCCGACCAGATAGGAGGCGCGGGGAGGCCGGTCTGCACGATTCCCGGGGACGGCATCACCGGCCTGGGAAACGCCGTCATGCAGATCGAGTCCGGCGTGGCAGAGGTCGTCGTGCTAGAGGCTCACAGCAAGGTCTCGGACGTGCTCGACAAGGACGCGGTGGAGGACTTCGCGCAGGAGCCGTCGCTGTTGCGTCCTCTCGGGATGGGGAGCGACACGCTGGCCGCGCTCGAGATGGGGGCGTTCTTGGAGCTCTCGGGATTCGGGCTGGCTGACTGCGACGTCGCCATAGAGAACTCAAGGAAGAGGGGCACCCTCAACCCGTTGGCGAGCTTCGGGTCGAAGAGGAGACGCGGCGTCTCGGCAAGCTCAGAGGTCATCTCTTCCCCGTTGAGGAGGGCGGACAAGGCCCAGTTCGCAGACGCGGCCGTGGTCATAGTGCTCGCTTCAGATGGATGGTCCCGGAAGAACAGGGGAGAAGGCGTAGGAGTCGACGGCGTCGCCTGGAACTCTTCCCTCCCGTGGCTCGACGGCGGCGAGGTTACTTCGGCAGGATATGCGCGGGCGTCGTTCGAGCGCGCGGCCAGGCAAGCGGGGCTGGACAGGGAGATAGGGTCGCTGGACCTCTTGGAGATAGACGACACCTACTCGTTCAAGCTTCTTCAACACCTCCTGTCGCTCTCAAAGGACGGGCAAGAGGCCTCGGAGATCCTAGAGGACGAGGCCCGGCGCTGAACCCATCAGGAGGGTCGCTGGCTGTAGGCAACCTCATCGAGGCCTCGGCGCTCTATCGGCTCTACGAAGCAGTGGTCCAGCTCAGGGGGGAGGGCGGCAAGAGGCAGGTGAAGGGCGCCAAGAGCGCGCTCGTGCAGTCGTGGCGCGGCGTCCCAACCGCCACGGGTGGGGTCGCGATTCTCTCGGTGGGAGCATGACAGCGCGAAGGGTCGCGATAATCGGGGCGGGGATGACGTTGTTCAGGAGGCGTCTCCTCGAGACGGGGAGGGAGCTATCCTTCGAGGCGACCTCCATGGCCCTGGAGGCGGCCAAGATGGAAAGGAAGGAGATCGAGTCCGTCGTGATAGGCAGCGCCCCGGACGCGTTCGACGGGGTGCACATGAAGGGAGAGTACCTCCTCGAGGGGGCCGGAGGCATCGGCTCGCCGACGAGCAGGGTCTACGTCGGAGGCGGGACGGGAGTCTTCTCACCGATAGGAGGCTGGTGGCACGTCGCGTCGGGGATGTTCGACACCTGCATGGTGGTCGCGGAGGAGAAGATGTCCCCTCTCCATCCGCATCCGCAGTATGCCTTCTGGAGCATATTCGACCACACTTTGGAGAGACCGTTGGGCGTGACGCTGCTCTGGATCTTCGCGCTCGAGATGCGAAGGTACATGCACGTCTACGGGGTGAAGGAAGAGGAGATAGCGCTGGTCGCTGTGAAGAACAAGCTCAACGCGCTCGACCATCCGTGCGCCCAGTTGGGGGCGAAGATCACGGTCGAGGACGTCATGCGGAGCGAGAAGATTGTCTCACCTGTGAAACGTTTGGATGTCTCACCGCCCTCAGACGAGGCCGTTGCGATGGTGCTAGCCTCAGAAGATGTCGCAAGGAAGTACACTGACGACCCTGTTTGGATCGACGGCGTCGGCTGGAATGTCGACACGCAATACTGGACCAACAGGGATCTGTGCTACCCGGAGTACGTCGAGCGCGCCGCCAAGATGGCATACAAGATGGCGAAGATCGAGGACCCTCGGAACGGACCTAGACTTTGCGGAGGTCTACGACCCCTTCGACTACAAGGAGTTGCACCACATGGAAGGCCTCATGCTCGCGGACAAAGGCGGGGCGCCCAAGCTGACGAAGGAAGGCGTGACCCAGAGAGACGGAGACTTCCCGATTAACCCCTCAGGCGGGCTCCTTGGAGTTGGAAACCCTATTGCTGCCGCTGGCCTCATGAAGGTCTGCGAGGTGTTCTGGCAACTGAGGGGGGAAGCGGGGAAGAGACAAGTGAAAAAGGAAGTGAACAGAGGGCTGGCTCAGGCTTGGGGGGAACCTCCTCCAGGTGGGCACCGTCATCACCTTGAGGCGATAGATGAGATGGAAGGTCAGACGCTCTGGGCACCTTCGAAGCGGTCGGCGGAGCTCGCGAACATGACGAGGTACAGGAGGTGGGTCGAGAAGCGCAAGGGCGTCACGTTCGATGACTATCAGGCCCTCTGGCGCTGGTCGACCGAGAACTTGGAGGAGTTCTGGGAGACCGTCTGGGAGTACTTCGAGGTCTGGTCCACGAGGCCCTACGAGAAGGGCCCTGAGCGAGAGGAAGATGCCGGGAGCAAGATGGTTCGAGGGCGCCAGGCTCAACTACGCGGAGCACACATTCCGGAACAGATACGACAACGACGTGGCACTAGTCGTCGCAGCGGAGAGAGAGGAGGACTCGAGCGTCACCTGGGGCGAGCTAAAGGCGGAGACTGCTTCTCTCGCGGCCTTTTTGAGAGAGGAGGGGGTCAGGCCGGGTGACCGGGTCGCGGGTTACCTCCCGAACTGTGCAGAAGCGGTCGTGGCGTTGCTTGCCTCGGCAAGCATCGGAGCGGTGTGGACCTGCTGCCCCCCGGAGGCCGGCCCTCGGAGCGTCATCGACCGGTTCAGCCAGGTCTCCCCCCGGGCCTTCATCGGGGTCGAAGGGTACAGCTACGGCGGCAAGTGGTTCGACAAGAGAGGTGTCATCGAGGAGGTCCGCGAGTCGCTGCCCAGCATCCACACGACGGTGGTGACAGACACACGGGAAAGGGAAGGCGTCGCGGGAGCAGAAGACTGGGTCGAGCTGGGAGAGAGGGACGAGCCCTTGGAGTTCGAGATGGTGCCTTTCGACCATCCTCTGTGGATCTTGTACACCTCAGGGACGACCGGCCTTCCAAAGCCGATCGTCCATGGTCACGGAGGCATTCTCTTGGAGCACCTCAAGGAGCTCTCGCTGCACAACGACATCAGGCGGGGCGACAGGATGTTCTGGTACACTTCGGCGGGCTGGATGATGTGGAACTACATGCTCGGAGCGCTTCTTCTCGGTGCCTCGGTCGTACTCTTTGACGGCGACCCCTTGCATCCGGACCCCAGTACCTTGTGGAGTCTGGCGGGCAGGACCAAGATGACCTTCTTCGGGGCGAGCGCTCCGTACTTCGATGCGATGTCAAAGAGCGGATACAGGCCCGCGGGGAGGGATGTCGAGAGCATCCGAGGCATAGGCTCGACGGGATCGCCGCTATCTTCTGCCAGCTTCCGATGGCTCAACGAGAACCTGGAGATGTGGACCGCCTCCATCAGCGGGGGCACGGACGTGTGCACGGCCTTCGTGGGAGGCAACCCTACGTTGCCCGTGAGGTCGGGGAAGATCCAGTGCATATGTCTGGGGGCCGCGGTCGCGGCATTCGATGAGTCTGGGAAGGAGATAGTGGGAGAGGTAGGCGAGCTCGTGGTGAGGTCGCCGATGCCCTCCATGCCGCTATACCTCTGGGGAGACGAGGACGGGTCGCTGTATCAGGAGAGCTACTTCTCAATGTTCCCCGGGGTCTGGAGGCACGGCGACTGGATCAAGATAGACGAGGAAGGAAGCTGCGCCATCTATGGTCGGTCGGACTCCACGATAAAGAGGAGAGGGGTCAGGGCCGGGACGAGCGAGATATACGGGGTCGTCGAGTCCATCCCCGGGGTCTTGGACTCGCTGGTGATCGACGTCGAGCACCCGGACGCCCCCTCGTTCATGCCGCTCTTCGTCGTCTTGAGGCCGGGCATGGTACTAGACCAAGCATTGAAGGACCAGATCGTGAAGAAGGTCCGCGCGGAGCTTTCTCCAAGACTTGTTCCCGACGAGGTGGTCCAGATCCGCGAAGTGCCGAGGACCATGAACGGCAAGAAGGTGGAGGTGCCCAGTGAAGCGCATCCTCATGGGAACGGATCCGGACCGCGCCGTGAGCGCGAGCTCGCTGAAGAACCCAGAGGCGATGGGATTCTTCGTCGAGTACCGCAGCAGGAGGGCGACACGGTGAGCAGCAAGGTCTCTCGCTACCCTGGCACGGAGATAACGTCGAAGGAGTCGCGCGAGGAAAAGTATCTCGTCTCGAAGTACAAGACGGTCCTGAGATACTCTTGGGCTGCAGGCAAGGCCACGTCACGGTTCATGGAGGGCCTCAAGGACGGCGAGATCTGGGGAAGGCGGTGCGAGGGCTGTGGGAGGACGCTCGTGCCTCCGCGGATGTATTGCGAGCGGTGCTTCCGCCCTACGACCAAGTGGGTGAGGTTGAAGGACACCGGGAGGATAGTCACGTATTCGATAAGCTATGTCAATGCGGACGCGAGCAGACGGGTAGACCCCATCCTCGTAGCCGTCATCGAGATCGACGGCGCCTCCGAGATGATGGGCCTGCTGCACGTCCTCGGCGAGGTCTCCCCCGAGCGGGTCGAGGTCGGGATGAAGGTCAAGGCAGTCTGGAAGGCGCGGAGGGAAAGGGGTGGCGCGATCACCGACATCGCATACTTCAGACCGATTGACGTGAGGTCGAGGAAAGGCTGAGCTCGGTCGTCGCACGTGGGACAGGGAGGATCATCGCCTGGGAGGACAGCATACCCCTCAGCTACGAATACACCGCTGGAGTGGCAGGCGAGGTCTTCCTCAGGGGCCTGATGGAGTGCAAGATCATCGCCAGCAAGTGCCCCCGCTGCGGCGACGTAAGGGTCCCTCCCAGGACGTACTGCCTCATGTGCTACGGCAGGACGAGGCCTGACGTGGAGCTCTACCAGCTTGGGAGGATAGCTGCGATGTCCTCACCGACTGCCCGTGGCGGCAGACCGAGAGTGACCTTCGGGTTCGTGACCTTCGAGGGAGTCAGCGGCGGGTTGGTCCACAGGCTCCTCGGCGAGGATGGACGCAGACCCAAGGTGGGAGATTCCGTCGGGGCCGTGTTCGCGAGCCCCGACAAGAGGAGCGGCTCCATCCTCGACCTCCAAGGGTTCAGGACGAGGGCGAACCAGAGAAGGAGATAATCGTTAAACCCTGGCTGGTTTGTCCAGCCAGGCGGCGGACATGAGGACAAGGGATCTCGCTGTCGTGGCCGTCTTCACGTCTCTGTCTATCGCCTCGGACTACGCGCTCACGGACGCGCTCAACGTCAAGATCGTCGACCCTGTCGTCTTCTCGGTCGCCTTCGTCTTCGGCCTCGAGATGGGCATCTATGTGGGGGTGCTCTCCGAGTTGATCTGGGGGACGTTGAATCCCTTCGGATTCGGCGGATACATCATCCCGTTTCTCGTCGCCGGTGAGATAATGTACGCCCTCGCAGGGTGGGCCGCCTCCAAGCTGTGGTCGAACAAGGTATCCACGGTCTCGGCGCGGAACCTCTACTTCGGCGCCTTGCTCACGATCTGCGCGTTCTTGTGGAGCCTAGAGACGAACGCAGGGACGGCGATCCTGGAGTTCTGGCCCCAGCTGACTTTCCAGAAGCTCGTCGCGACAGAGGTCGCAGGCTTGGTCCCTTTCATGCTGGCTCACGAGATCAGCGACTTTGTGACGGGGGCGGTTCTTGCTCCCGTGATCATATACTACTCGTCCCGCTATGCGAGGAACGGGCTCGCGCTTCGCTCGACATGAAGGCGACGGGCCTTCCGGGGTAGAAACCTGGGTTTTTGTTGTGACATCCTCCCACGAATAGAATCCGTGCGCTTCCAGCGCCTGTTGCAGCGCGTATAGTTCCTGCTTCCTCGATCTGGCTTGCTTTCGTGTTGTCGCGACGAGCAGAGGCCTTGGTCTCCACAGGCTTGAGTTCGGGCATGTCCTGCCCTACTTGTGCGGGTCGCACATTGATCATATTGTGGTCGCGATACTTAAGCGCCCATAGGCTCGCTTTCATTCCACGGCTGAGGCAAGTGGGTCTTCTCGCTCGCATGTTATAAAGGAACAGCCTTGATAGGATAACATTGGATTCTCCTGTGATCCTCTCCGCCTGCAGGACGCCGATCGGTAAGTTCGGGAAGACCCTCGTCGGTGTCCACGCGGCGCGCCTGGGGGCGGTCGTCCTCAAGGAGGCGACGGCCAGGGCCCGCGTCAAGCCCGGAGACGTGGGCGAGGTCGTCCTCGGCAACGTCATCTCCGCAGGTCTAGGCCAGAACGTTGCTAGGCAGGCGGCGATCTACGCGGGCGTCCCGGCGCACGTCGGGTCGTTCAGCATCAACAAGGTCTGCGGCTCCGGGCTGCGCGCCGTCATGTTGGCTGCCCAGGCGGTCAAGGCCGGCGACCAGCGGCTTGTCCTCGCAGGAGGTACGGAGAACATGAGCAACGCCCCGTACCTCGTGAGGAAGATGAGATGGGGGAGCCGCATCGGCGACGCGAAGTTGGAAGACTCGATGATAGTCGACGGCCTCTGGGACGTCTACAACGACTTCCACATGGGCGTCACCGGCGAGAGGATCGCGAAGAAGTACGGGGTGACGAGGAGACAGGCTGACGAGTACGCGCTGGAGAGCCATGAAAAGGCCGCGAGCGCCCAGAAGGCAGGCAGGTTCTCCGACGAGATAGTCCCCGTGGATGTCGAAAGTGACTCGGGAGGCATCTCCTTCTCCTCGGACGAGTGTATCAGGCCTGACACGACCTTGCAGAAGCTCGCGAAGCTTCAACCCGTCTTCGCGCATGATGGCATCCTGACCGCAGGGAACTCGTCACAGCTCAGCGACGGGGCGAGCGCGCTCGTCGTCGCAGGCGCCGAGCATGCGAAGGAGATGGGAGCGAAGCCGCTTGCGAAGATCGTCGCATACGGCGCGGGCGGGACCAAGCCGGAAGACGTCATGGAGGCCCCGATCCCCACGGTCAGGTCGTTGCTGAAGGCCACCGGCTTCTCGATCGAGGACTTCGACCTGTTCGAGTACAACGAGGCGTACGCGAGCTCGTCGATAGCGGTCAGGGACGAATTGGGGATCCCGGACGAGAAGATGAACGTGAACGGAGGGGCCGTGGCCCTGGGTCATCCCATCGGGTGCAGCGGCGCCAGGATCCTGACGACGCTGGTCTACGAGCTGAGGAGGCGGGGAAAGAGGAGAGGTCTGGCGACGCTGTGCATGGGCGGAGGGAACGCGCTGGCCATGATCGTGGAGAGATAGGCCGGATCTGTGCGAATGAGGAGTCAGGAAGGCGCTTGCCGGCCTGATTCCGTCTCCCGGAGCTTCCTTCTCAAGACCTTGCCGATGAGAGACTTCGGAAGCTCGTCGACGAAGGTCACCTTCCTCGGCGCCTTGTAGGTCGCGAGGTTAGACCTGCAGAATTGTATTATCTCTTCCTCGGCGACCTTACCCTTGCTCTCCGGCTTGAGGACGATGTAGGCATGGACAGCCTCTCCCCTGTATGAGTCGGGCATCCCAACGACCGCCGCTTCCTTGACCGCAGGATGGGTGAAGAGGAGCTCCTCGACCTCGCGAGGATAGACCTTGAGCCCCGAGACGTCGATCATGTCCTTCTTCCTGTCAACGATGTAGAAGTAGCCGTCCGCGTCCATCCTTGCGATGTCCCCGGTCAGCATCCAGCCATCCCTGCTCAAGACGTGTTCGGTCTCCGCCACGTTGTTCCAGTAGCCGAGCATCACCTGAGGCCCCTTGACGGCGAGCTCGCCCGACTCTCCCAGGGGGAGCTCCTTGCTCGCGTCGCTCATGTCCACGATCTTCGCGTCTGTGAAGGGGACCGGGACGCCTATCGAGCCTTCTCTGACCGCCCCTCCTTCGCCGATCGGGTTGCAGTGCGTGACCGGGCTGGACTCGCTCAGACCGTATCCTTCTACCAGCGTCCCCCCCGTGAGGCTCGCGAACGATTCGCTCACGGCCCTGGGAAGGGCGGCCCCGCCGGAAATGCACCCGCGGACGGATCTCAGATTGAACTTTTTCACCTCCGGGTGGTTGATGACGGCGATGTACATGGTCGGGACACCGCAGAAGGAGGTGATCTTCTCGTCCTGTATCGCTTTCATCGCCGCCTCCACCTCGAACCTCGGCAGGAGGACTATGGAGCCCCCCGCGTAAAGGGGGGCGTTCATCACGGCGGTCATCCCGTATATGTGGAAGAACGGCAGCGCCCCGAGGGCGATGTCATCGCTCTTCAGGGGGAACCATGTTGCCGTCACGGCCGCGTTTGTGTAGAGGTTCGAGTGGGTCAACATCGCACCTTTCGACACCCCTGTCGTACCTCCCGTGTACTGGAGGACGGCGACGTCGCGACGCGGGTCGATGTCGGAATACTTGGACAAGGGCGGGCTCCTTGTCACGAGGTCTCTGAAGGCGCCGACGGTCCCGTTCCGCTTGACGTTCTTGACGCCTGCGAGGCCAGCGAGCGCCCTCTTCGCCCCGGGAAGGTAGTCCGTCAGGCTCGCTGTGATGACCTTTGCGTCGACCTTTTGCTTACACCCCTCGACGCTGGAGTAGAGGTCATTCCCCTTGACGACGTCGTTGACCGCGACGACGAACGAGGAGCCGGAGTTCCTGAGCTGGAATTCGAGCTCCTTCGACTTGTAGAGAGGGCTGCAAGGGACGGCTATCCCTCCTGCTTTCAGGATCCCAAAGTATGCCAGGACGAACTGCGGCATGTTCGGCAAGAATATGGCGACCCTGTCCCCCTTTTTCATGCCCATGGAGAGGAGCGCGGTGGCGAATCGCGACGATAGGTCGTCGACCTCCCCATAGGTCAGGCTCGCGCCCTGGAACCGCAGACAGCGCCTAGCCGGGTCCCTCGCAGCGGTCTTTGAGACGAGCTCGAACAAAGGGCGAGGCTCTGGCGGGTCGTCTCCCACCGAAGCAATCACGTGTTTTGCCCAGGCCTTTTTCCATGGTCGCTCCACTAGCAACCTGACACGTCGTCAGGTAGGCGGGTATTTTGCCCTTTCTTCCCTGCGACGGGATAGCCCTTAAGTAGAGAGGGACGTTCTCGAGAACGAAAGTCATGTCGGCGCCCCAAGAGCGCGTGCTTGTGCTCTCGGTCGATAGGGACGGTGACCTCGAGCGCAAGACTGGTATCCGGTCCCCCATCTTCGGGAGGGACGCGGTGCTGGATGCAGCGACCCGGCTCGCGGTGGCCGACCCAGAGGAGGCCGACGCGAACGCCCTCTTCGCGGCGACGAAAGAATACGACGCCCTAAGGGCACAGGAGATCGCGTGCGATGTGGGAGCGGTCTGCGGCCTGGAGGACTCGGGATTCAAGGCAGACAGGAAGATCAGGAGCGAGGTAGAGGCGCTCCTCTCCCGACAGAACTACTCCGGGATAGTGCTCATCAGCGACGGGGCCGAGGACGAGCTCGTCATCCCGATAATCCAGACGTTGAAGCCCATAGTCTCCGTGAGGAGGATAGTGGTCAAGCACAGCAGGTCGGTGGAGGAGAACTACATGGTGATAGGTCGGTATCTGAGGATGCTCGTCTTCGACCCGAGATACTCAAAGTGGGCGATAGGGGTGCCGGGGATAATCTTGCTGCTGACCGGCATCCTGGTCCTCGCGGGGGCGGCATATCTAGCGGCCCTGTCGATACTGATCATACTCGGAGCTGCCTTCCTTGTCCGAGGTTTCAACATCGACAGGTTCATCGCGGGCATGTTGAGCCAAAAGCCCCATGGATACGTCCGGCTCTTCACCATCCCTGCCAGTATCTTGATCCTCATCGCAGGTCTCTCAAGCGGTTACAGCTTCATGGTACTCAACGACCCCAACGCGATGGCCCTGGTGGGGCAGTCTCCTTCTCTCTTCATCCAATATGGAGGTGGGCTGATAGGCTACTATCTCAAGGGCTCTCTCCTTTTGATCTGGACGGCGATAGCGATCTACCTCTCGGGGAACCTCCTTACCCAGTTCCTGCGCGGGAGCCCGCGGGCATGGAGGAGCATGACAGGGATCGTGGTGCTCGCGCTGCTCTTCTTCCCCATGGACCAGTTCAGCGACTACCTGATCACCGGCGGGACGAACTCGACCATCCTCCTCATCACCTACGTGCTCGTAGGGCTCGCAGCGGTCTTCGGCGTCGTGATAACGCTGTACACGAGACTCAGGAGCAGGTCGACCGTGCCGTCGGTCGCGGGCCAGCGCCCCTCGCTCACGCCCGGCGACTCGGCAGACGGCAACGTATCGGAACCCGGTCCGGAAGAACGACAGGACTGACGACCGTGCTTGACGGGGTATTGCGGTCTATCGGTGCCTATAGGGTCTACGAGAGTTCTCTCAACTCCCAGATCGAGAAGGGGCCGATACCAGGGCACATCGGGATAATCCTCGACGGGAACAGGAGGTGGGCGCAGAACCACAAGCTGACCATCGACCTCGGCCACACGCAGGGGGCGGACGTGGTCGAGAGGCTGCTCGACTGGTGTCACGAGATAGGGATAAAGTCGATAACGCTCTACGTCCTCTCGACAGAGAACCTCCAGAGGACGCCGGAAGAGGTCGCTGAGCTCTTCCGCCTCATCGAGGAGCGGCTCCGAAGGCTTCTCACGGACCAGAGGATCTACAGGTATCGGGTCAGGGTCAAGGGGATCGGCAAGTTCGACCTCCTCCCCCAAGAGATGAGGGACATACTCGACGAGGTGGAGAACAAGACAGCCGATTTCGACGGGCACTTCCTCAACATAGCCGTCGCCTACGGGGGGAGGACCGAGATTACCGACTCCGTGAGAGGGATCGCTGAGGACGTCAAGAAAGGTATCTTGTCTCCTGAGAGCATCACAGAGGAGACCATCGCCCAAAGGCTCTACACCTCGCACCTGCCGAACCCGGAGCCGGACCTGATCATCAGGACATCCGGGGAGGAGCGGACGAGCGGTTTCCTCTTGTGGCAGGGAGCATACAGCGAGCTTGTCTTCCTAGATGTCTACTGGCCGGCGTTCCGCAAGATAGACCTCCTTCGCGCGATCAGGCACCTACCAGAGACGTCGGAGAAGGCTAGGACGATAATCGTTATAATCACATGGAGGAGGGGTCAGCAGAACAAGCCATGAAGATACTTCTCGGCACCCTCAAGGACAAAGGGGGCCAGCTCGCGGCCTTCTTGGAGCCTAGGATCGGCACCAAAGGAGAGGTCAGCGGGGGAGAGATGGACATCGAGGACAAGTCGCTCAGGAAGGGAGTGGGATCAAGGCAGGTCAAGACCTACATCAAGAGGTTCCTCAGCATTGAGAAGGTAAGGAGCGACTACAGGGTGCTGGTAGAGGCCGGAGAACTCAGGCTGGTCGAGCTAGAGGCGGAGGAGGAAGAGGAAGAGAAACCAGAGAAGAAGGCCAAGGAGAAGAAGGAGGAGACGAAACCAGAGAAGGAGGAGGAGAAGGCCTCCGACGAGGAAAAGACTCCCCCGAAGACCACCGAGAAAGAGTCTACCGGCTAGCCGCTGAATCTGTTCCTTTCGAAGGCCTGGCTGCGAGCCTTCGCTTTGCCCTCAGATAGCTCCTGAGGTTGTTCCGAGCACCTCGCAGGGTCTCTATGGATGTGACGACCTCCCCCTTCTCTAGCACGTCGGCAGAGGCCACGAGCAACTCGACTGCATTCTTGACCAAGCGCCTGGTGTCTTTGGCGTCGGGAAGCTTTGTGAAGACGCCCGGGGTCTCGTAGCCCGTCTTGAACTTCAGGATCGCGATCAGTTTCTCAGTCTCGGAATATGCCCGCCAGACGACATCGTCGCTCGGCTCTCCGGTCGAGAGCATCGCTTGTAGGGTCAGCGCGCGCTTGCTGAACCTTTGGCGGTCCTCTGGAGGAATGGTCTGGACCCCGTCGCTCGTCCGCGATTGCATCGGCTAGGCCTCAAAGAATTGCGAACATTATTAAAGACCAAGAATTGCGAGCGCAGAGTTTGTCAGCGAAACCTAGAGCCGAGGCAGTAGGTATGAAGCGAATAATTGGTGCCTGCTTCGTCGAGCTCACGAGCCTCACCGACCTCGCACGGCTCTCCTGCGCGTTCGAGAGGGCGCCCTTCCCAATCTTCATGTCTAAGGAAGGGAGCAAGTACAGGCTAGCCGTCCAGACAGATCTTTTCATGGGGATCCCCATCTTCTACTACATCGAGGTCGAGAAAGGCGGCGAGTTCATCGCCTACAGGAGCTCGGGAGAGACAGAGGAGGCCCAGCTCGTCGAGGCTGCCCTCAACCCCTCGTACATGTACGCGCCCATCGTGCACGTCTTGAAACTCCCTCGCGTCCTCGAGAAGAGACAGGGGTTCAAGGCAAGGTTCCTGGCCGCGCAGGTCTCAGACCTTGCAAACCTGATGAAAATCGCCTCCTACAAGATGCTCTACGAGGAGCCGCCCCTCCCCCTTTACACCTTCAAGAACGGCACGAGCTGGATTACGGGCTGCTTCGCCCGCCTCGACGACTTTGAGGAGGCCTCCCTCTTCTTCTACTGCAGGCTCGAGAAGGAGCCGACATCGGGCTTTGTCAGGTACTCGGCTTCGAGGTTGGCGGACACCGACTTTAGCAAGCGGATCGACGAACATGGGTCGATCTACGTCAAAGTCGTGAAGCTCAAAGAGAAACACCCTCTGGTCGAGTTCAAGTGAGGCCCCTCATCGATTGGCTCAACTCAAGGTCAATAGAGACTGGTAGCAGGATCGTCCTCGCCGCCGACATCGGAGGGCCGTACGAGAGCAGGGTCTCGAGGGCCACGGGTCTCGTCTCCAAGGTGAAGGACAGAATCGTCGCGGTCAAGGTCAACATGCACCTCATCCTGCCCTTCGGCGTCTTGGGGTTGAGAGAGCTGGCCACGACGTGCCGAGACGCCGACCTCCCGCTCATCGCCGACTTGAAGCTGAACGACATAGGCTCCACCAATCTGGAAGCGACCGAGACCTTGTTCTCGAACGGCTTCGACGTCCTGATCGCCAACCCGTTCGTTGGATACGACGAGGGAATCGGAGACGTCCTGAAAAAGTCGAAGGAGATGGGCAAGGCGCTCCTCCTACTTGTTTACATGAGCCACCGCGGCGCACGCGAGGGATACGGTTTGAAGGTGGGGGGAGGCGTACCCCTCTATGTGAAGTTCGCAGAGAAGACGAAAAAGTGGGGTGCCGACGGCGCCGTCGTCTCGTCCAAGTCTCCCTCCATAATCAGGGAGGTGAGGTCGATCCTCAGAGACAATCAGCTGATACTCAGCCCGGGAGTCGGTGTCCAAGGTGGAGACGCGAGGAAAGCCCTCGCGGCCGGCTCGGATTACGTCATCGTGGGCAGGTCGGTGATCGATGCGCGAGACCCAATCCGAGCCGTTGAGGAGCTGAATCTTGATCTGGCTCCTAAGAGCTAGCCAGTTTCGAAGGACACTCACGAAGCAGTTTATAATCACGTGCCGGGCCGGCAGGCAAACAGGAAAGAGTCTGGTTGTCGAAGATACGCGCCGGCATCGTCGGGGTGGGGAACTGCGCCTCTGGCATCATCCAAGGGATTGAGCTCTGCAAGCGGGGAGACAAGGACGCCAGGGCGCTTGGGAATACGAAGATCGGGAGCTACCGAATCGAGGATATCGACTTTGTCAGCGCTTTCGACGTCGGAGCAAACAAAGTGGGGAAGCCACTCTCCAAGGCCATCTACCTGGGGCCGAACATGGTCAGGTGGACGGACTCGGTCTCGAACTGCGACGCGACGGTGAACGAATCGCCGGTCCTCGACGGCGTGGGCTTGTATGTGGGGGAGAAGATAAGGCCGATCAAGAGCGGCAGGCCGATAGGCAAGATCAGAGAAGAGGTGCTCGACGACCTGAAGAGCTCCAAGACGCAGGTCCATCGTCAACTACCTGCCGGTCGGGAGCCAGAAGGCGACGGAGTTCTGGGCGGACGTCGCGCTCGAGGCCGGAATCGGGTTCATCAACTGCATCCCCGTGTTCATAGCCTCGACGCCCGCATGGGCCAGCAGGTTCTCGAAGAGGAGACTGCCGATAATCGGGGACGACGTGAAGGGTGTCGTCGGGGCCACGATAGTGCACAGGACGCTCGCCAGGCTCTGCTCGGACAGGTCCGTGAGGGTGGACAGGACATACCAGATCAACGTCGGCGGGAACACGGACTTCCTCAACATGAAGGAGCAGCAGCGCTTGGAGTCGAAGAGGATCTCGAAGACGGAGGCGGTCCAGAGCATGCTCAAGCATCGCCTACCCAGCGAGAGGATATACGTCGGCCCTAGCGACTTCATCCCATACCTGGGCAACACGAAACTTGCGTTCATCAGGATAGAGGGTTCGATGTTCCCCGGCATCCCCTTCAACATGGAGATGAGGCTGGAGGTGGACGACAAGGCCAACTCAGCAGGCGTCGTCGTCGACGCCATCAGGTACTGCAAGATCGCTCTCGACCGCAAGGTCGGAGGGCCTCTAATCGAGGCCAGCGCCTGGCTCATGAAGCACCCTCCTTCTTCGATGCCCGACGAGATAGCGATGGAGAGGGTGGAAGACTGGGTCAACCGGACTGCGCGTGCGTCGTAGCCTTCTCGTCTCCTGTGAAAGACTCCGCCTCCCTGATGAGCCTTATCGCGTTCGGGTAGGTCACCGTCTTGATCGCGTCGGCAAAGTCGAACCAACCGTAGGCCTGGTGCTCGAACGAGATGGTCACCTTCTCGACCGCGGTCTCAGCGAGGAAGAAGACCACCGTCTTGTGCACCTTCATGCCGTCTCGTCGGTAAAAGTACTCGATCTTCCTCTTGAAGCCTGGGACGACCTGGAGCTCCTGGATTCCCGACTCCTCGCGGACCTCCCTCATCATGGTCTGCAACGGCTCTTCTCCCTTCTCTATGTTGCCCTTTGGGAGGTCGCCAGTGTCCTGCGGGATACTTCAAGAGGAGATACCTGGGCGACCCGGACTCGCGCCTGAAGACTATGGCCCCGGCTGACCTCTCTTCAATCAGTCCTGTCGAAGTCGAGCGCTGAGCACCTGACTCATCGACCACTTTGGGTCACTTGGGTTGGGGGACTGAGAGCTTCCTGTGCATGTAGACGGCGACGAGGATTGTCAGGACCACCGCAGCGCCTATCGGGATTTCATAGCGCAGCAAGAGGTCCACCCCCACTGAGATGGCAGGAGCGTTGATGATCCCGTTGATCGTCTGCCCCAGATACTGGAAGCTCAGGCTCCCGGTGCCGAAGGCGAAAGTCCCGTCGGTCCCTGACTTTACCGCGATGAAGTGGGTCGAGGTGACCCCTGCCCCGAGGGAAGGCAGACTGATGTAGAGCGTGTGGCCGCGGACCTCAATCGCCGATGAGCTGTTCGCGATGGTCAGTCCTTGAGGGACGGGGAGCGACAACGAGACGTTCGTCACGTTCGTCTTTGATGGGTTCTCGATGGATACGGCGAGGGCGAAGTCCGACCCTTCGGTCGGTACGTTAGGTTTGGTGGTCGTGGTGACCGTGACAGCCTTGTAGGCCTCTACCGTCCCCGAGTAGGCGCTGTAGGACGCAGCGTATCCGGCGAAGGCGTACGAGAGGATGATCTGGGCGGTCGTGTGGTTCCCTGGCGTCACTATGTTCGTGGTGTAGTTGAATGAGTCCGTCGTGCTGGCGTTGACCACGGGATAGAGCTTGAAAAGGCTCCCGGATACCGCTCTGTCGAAGCTGTCAGGCTGGGTTGAGACGGACATGTTGTACACAGGGAGGGTGCCTGTGTTTATGACGCTCATCGTCACCGTGTCGTTCTCTCCTTGGAAGATCGGGTTCGGCGAGTCGGTCCTCACCACTGTAAGGCCGGCCGGGAGGACGTAGCCATCCCCTCTCGTCTGCAGGGTGATGCCTTGGTAGCTTGCGGTGATGCTGGCCGGGGACGAGACGTAGTTGTCAGTCCCGAACGACATCGCCGCCTGTCCTATCACGTTGTTCCCGGGGGCGACCGGACCCGTCGACAAAGTCAAGCTCGACCCGCTGCAGGTGGCGTTCCCGCTCACCACCGACGTGCAGGAAACGCCAGAGGCGAACGGTTGGGTGACGGTCGTGCTCGTGGACCCGGCCGTGCCAGAGTTGGTGAGCGTGTAGGTCGCGTTGGCCTTGCCGCTCGCCAGCACCTCAGGCGAGAGGGTCGAGGCGTATGAGAACTCCATCAACGGCAGAAGCACGCCGTTGTGCGAGAGAGTGAGCGTGTCCGCGTTCGATGTCAACGTCCCCGGCGTGCCGTCTGGTGCCGTCCAGGTCACGGTGAAAGTCTGCGTGAAGTTCCTTTGGACAAGGCTTGTGACGGGGACGGACATGTTGAAAGTCCAGACCGCCCCTCCTTGTACGAGGGTCGCGTCGGTGAAGTTCCCGGCCTTGAGGGTCAGGGCGGCGTCGTTGCCTGTGTTCTCCACGCTCACGGTGTAGTGCGCGTTCGTGCCGATCGGCGAACCTGACTTGGCGTCGCTTGCGGCGGTTATCTCGATTGCCGGGCCTACGTTGTTGGTCCTCACCTCCACCTGGTTGGTCTTCGTCGTCGCGCTTATCGTCAGGTTGCCGCTTCCTCCTGCAGAATACGAGTAGGAGACGGTCGCGGCGGGTACGGTCAGGCTCCATCGCTCGTCGAGGAGATGACCTTGAGGACGTAGACCTCAGAGGCGTTCTGGCCTCCCGCGAGGGTAGGTACGGTGATGGAAGAGCTCCCGGCCGAGAGAGAGAAGAGCGACGGGTAGGCGGTCCACCAGCTGTCGTTCGTCTTGATGTTGTCGATCGTCCCCGCCTTGGCCGTGTTCCTTAGGAGCACCGTTACCGTGACGAGGCCGTTCTGGATCGCAGAGCCGGACGAGACGAGCCTGGTGGCGGTCAGCACAGGCGGGTCCTGCATCAAAGTGATGTTCGGCCTGAACCTAGAGCCCGGCGGGACGGTGAAAGCGTAGCTCGAACTGTAGTTTCCTTCGTGGTTGGCGATCTTGGCAGGGTCCGTGCTGCTGATCAAGCCGTCGAGCGCGTGGACGACGACGTTCGTCGTTCCTGGGCTTGCCGGCGCGAGGATGCTGTCGTTCGACTGGCTCAGGGCCTTTGCGAGCGTGAGGCTTGCGTTTGCAGCCACACCGTTCGTCTCGAACGAGCCGAACGTTATCGTGTGTGTGAACGAGCTCCCGCTGCGTACTCCTGTCAGGATGGCCGTAGGCGTGGGGTCGGCCGCAAGGCTGAAGGCTGAACTTATGCTCGCGAGACCCTTCTCTGCCGTCGGGACGGTAGCGGAATAGATGATCTCTCCGCCTAGGGTGAAGTCGCCGGCGCTGAAGAATGTGTAGTTGCTCCCCGAGGAGCCAATCTGCTCGAAGTTCCCGCCTACGAACTGGTTGAAGCCGCCCGCGGCCTTGGCGGCTGCAGCAGCGCTTGTCGCGGTGACGTTGAGGAACATCCCAGAGTCAGGAAGGAAGGGCAGCTTGAACAGCCTGTAGCCGTCTCCCCAGAACAGTTGCGTGGCCGCTGTCGCAGAGCTGATCTTCATCGCGGTCAGTTCGTACGCGCTCACGCCTGAAACAGACTCTGCTGCGAGGGCCCAGGCTTCGTCGCGTTGATCGGGCTGATCTTTGCCAGCCAGTAGTCGCTCGAGCCGGCGACGTATATGTCCAGCCTCTGCGAGAAAGCATTCGAGGGGGACGAGGTCGACGTCGACGTGGTGCTCGTCGAGGTCGAGGTGGTCGAAGTGCTGGACGACGCTGCCAGAGCAAGCTGGAGGGTCGGGACTAGCGTGAGGGAAAGTATCAGGACAAAAACGAGGAGGGCCCTTGACTTCATCAGAACTGTCTAGGGCCGCCAGCTGAAGATATTAAAACCGTTGCCCAGCTACCGTCTCTTGGAGCTGGTGCCCTCGTCGGGCGGGTCGTCGACCCCCTTTTCGTCCAGCATGAAGACCGCGTCCCTCTCCGGGTGGTAGGGGCTGTCAATCATCCTTGCGATGCGGTTCTTTCCGGCCTTGCGCAGGTAGATGCGATAGGTGCTCGTGTGCGCCACGACGTGGCCTCCCGTCGCCCTTGTCGGGGCCCCGAAGAAGCTGTCTGGTGCCGCCTGCACCTGGTTCGTGAGGATTATCGCGATGTTGTAGATCTCCGCCGTCCTCAGGAGCTGGTGCATGAATCTGTTCAGCCTCTGCTGTCTCTCGGCGAGGTGCCCTCTGCCGAGGAACTCGGCCCTGTAGTGGGCTACGGCGCTGTCTACGATGACGAGCTTGACCTTGTTCTTCTCTATCATCCTGCCGAGGTCCCTTCGTTATCAGCTCTTGGTGGGCGCTGTTGTACGCCCTTGCCACCATGACCTTCGAGAGGACGGTCTCCGGGTCCATGCCCCGCGCCTCTGCTATCTGCGCCAGCCTCTCGGGCCTGAAAGTGCCTTCCGTGTCGATGTAGATGGCCCCTCCGTCGAGGCCTCCCTGCTCGATAGGGAGCTGCACCATGCAACAGAGAGTGTGGCAGATCTGCGTCTTCCCAGACCCGAACTCCCCGTAGAACTCGGTCAACGCCCAGGTCTCGATCCCTCCTGCGAGGAGCTCGTCGAGGTTCTTGGAGCCCGTCGAGAGACGGCTAATCCCCTTCCTCCTCACGAGGAGCTCGGAAGCGCTGATGAAATCAGGCTCTAGCCTTCCGATCTCTACCAGCTTCTTCCTTGCCTTGTTGTTGAGGTCCACGGCCTTTGTGATGTCGACGTCGATTGCCTCGGCGATGTCCGCTGGCCCTGCCGTCGCGAGGTCAAGAATGGTCAGTATCCCCTTGTCGTTCAGCTTGGTCTTAGTAGCCGGCCCGACTCCGGGAAGGCTCGTGACGTCCATGTCCTCGTCGACCTCTTCGATTTCCTCCGTCTCTGCTTCAACCAAGATGAAACTCGAAGGCCTCTCGCAGTCTTAAAAGCGTTAGCGTAGGGGAGAGTGAAAGTATTCGGTCTGGACTGCGGGTCAGGGCGAGAGGCGCGTGGTGGTCCGCGGGAAGAGGCTCGCAGACCTGATGTTCTTCAAACCGGCGACCCAACGGGTGACCCTCTCGACGCCCATCCCGAACCCGGAATGGTAGGGCATACCGAACTTGCGCAGGTCTAGATACCAGGAGAAAGCCTCTGGAGGGAGGTCATGGCTCTTTATCCTCTGCAGAAGCGGGTAGTACTCGGCGATCCTCTGGCCTCCCGTCGCGAGCTCGCCGTAGCCCTCGGGCGCGATGAGGTCGGCAGACATCGTCACATGGGGCCTGTCGTCGTAGGTCATGTGGTAGAAAGAGCGAGCGGACAGAGGGAAGTCAGTGACGAAGAAGGGATCCTTCCTTGAGAGCGAGATGAGCCTCTCGGCCTCGGTCGGGATGTCCTCTCCCCACTCGAAATGGACCCCCTGGGAGTCCGCGAAATCCCTCACCTTGTCGTAGCTCACCCTCTCGAGGGGGATCGCCGGCTTGACTAGGGCCATGCCCGAGCGTCGCAAGCTCGTCCCTCCTGTTCCTCAGCACGCTGTCTACGATGAACTCTACCAGCCCTTCTTGAAGCTCCATGTTCGCCGCCTGGTCCGCGAAGGCGCGCTCCGCCTCCACCATCCAGAACTCTGTGAGATGCTTGGCTGTCCTCGACTTCTCCGCCCTGAACGCGGGTTGGCAGATCCAGACCTTCTCGAGGCCCGCAAGCGCGGCCTCCTCGTAGAATTGTGCGCTCTGGCTCAGGTACGCCTTCTTTCCGAAATACGGGCATCGAAGAGGGTCGAGCCCCCTCGACCGCGGCTTGGACGAAGCTGGGTGCGCTGATGAGCGTGAAGCCTCTCCCGCGGAAGTAATCCGAGCACGCCCCCATCACCTCCGACCTCAGCTTGATCGTCGCAATCGACTTGCGTCCTCTTATGCTCAGATGGCGCATGTCGTAGAGGAAGGAGGCGGACTTCGCGGCCGTCTTCGTTATCGGCCACGGCTCGGCGCGAGAGAGCACCTGGAACCGCTCTGCGACCAGCTCGACGCCCCCGGGGGCCCTCCTGTCCTCCCTGACGGCCCCGGTCACCTGCACGACCGACTCCCTCGGCACATCCCGAATGGCCTCGAACACGTCCTGAGTGGCTACCCCTTTCTTGGCGGAGCACTGCAGATACCCCGTGCCATCTCTCAGTATCACGAAGACTATCCCGCCGACCCCGGCCTTACCCGCGACCCAGCCGTGGACGGTCGTCTTCGAGATGCTACGCTTGGTGAGAACCTCCTTGATCGACGAAGAAGGGCACCGAATCCTGTTTGACGACTCCTTCCTCCATCTCCAGTCCCTAGCAAGAACGACCCCTGTTCCGCTTAAAAACCACTCTTGGGGCTCCA
Source organism: uncultured archaeon (assembly GCA_963799775.1). GTDB lineage: Archaea > Thermoproteota > Nitrososphaeria > Nitrososphaerales > Gagatemarchaeaceae > Gagatemarchaeum. The sequence goes on along the minus strand of CAWCYD010000003.1, from coordinate 342,389 downwards.
AAATCGGATTGAAGCCCGCGGCAATGGTCGGCTGGAGCGGCGCCGGCTCCCTTGAAGACCTCGAGGTGACGCTCGTCCGGAAGCTCCGCAGGCCCAGGATTCATACCAAGCGAATAGCGAACACGTTCGTCCTGGACGCTGATGACCCGGTGATGGTCGCGCGTCGGGCGTCGTTCCTGCCAGGAGTGGCCTGGATATCGGTGGGCTACACCTTCCAAGGTGTCGAAGCGTATCTGAAGAACCTGGAGCACCTCGCCGGGCACTACATCGGGGAGGGCAAGACTTTCCGGGTCTCGGCGCATGCCGTCAACTCCGAGAAGAGCGCGGGCGATCTCGTCCTTGCTGGGAACTCCGGCGTCCTCTCTTCCGTCAAGGGTTCGAGGGTCAGCGAGAGAAGGCCCGACGTCAGGTTCCACGTCTCCATGGACGGTGAGAAAGGAGCCTGTGGGGTCGAGATACGGGCCGGGCCCGGCGGGTCTCCGACTGGCGGTGGATGGGTGACGTGCCTGGTGTCGGGAGGGCAGAACAGCTCATCGATGGCGTGGATGGCCGCGCTCTCCGGGTTCGCAATCCGCCTTGTGCACTCGCGCACGGACGAAGCAGCCCTCCGGCGGGTCGCCGGGCTCTACTCCGAGCTGTCCTTCAGGATGGATGCGACATCGCTGCAACTCGCGATCTTGGAAGGAAGGGAGAGTGAGACCTTCGGGAGGGTCGGGCAGTGGCTCAGGAAGCACGATGAGACGGCTCTAGCAGGCCTTCGTCCGAGGGGCCCTTCGCGCGATCCCCCTCCTCGCAGGAGCCTTCCCCAACCTCTCTCTCCCCCTGCTGCTCGTGCAAGCCGACGCAATCGGAGAGACCTACCGCTCCCTCGGCCTGGGTCATCGAAAGGGTATGAGCGGCGGAGCAATGACTCTCGCTGCGCTCGAGGAGAACGGGGCATACTCGGAGCGCTCGTTCGGCGGCGTAGAGGCTGACGCGAACACAGTGCTAGACGCCATCAAGAGATCCAGGAGCTAGGGCCTGCTCAGAGCTTGCATCATCGTTCCTAGCGCATCGAATTGGTCGGCTATCTTCTTCAGCTCGGCCCCTCGGGTTGCGAATCGGCCTGACTCGAGCTGCACGAGAGCAGCGAGTACTGTCCTAGGGTCGAGCTGCGCCTCGTCAGCGCTTATCGAGACTCCGAGGCGCTGGGCCTTGCTCGCGTTCCCAATCTGCTCTGACTGGGATGGGATGGGGACCAGAAGCGATGGTTTCGCCCTGAGGATATAGTCGGAGATGCTCACATGTCCTGCCCTCGAGACGACGACGTCGCAGGTCTCGATGTAGGCCTCCGAGACATCGCACCATTGGTAGAGATATCCCCCACTGATGGCTGCGGGAGACCGCGTTCCTGTAGGGTTCCCCGCCGTGACGACGAAGAGGTAGTCCTCTGACAGCGCCTCCGCCGCAGCAAGGGCCTTCGCGAGGAAAGGCATTCTCGTAGCCGGGGGGCCGGAGATCTGCCAGTAGACCTTGCGCTTCCTCTTCTCGTTCTTCCATTCTGCGAATGCCCCATCCGTCCTCTGTCCTCCGGCCCATCGCGGTGTCAGGAACCCGATGTACTTCGCCCTCGAGGAGGCGGGGCCTGCGTTCCAGAGGTTGCTCTCGCTTATCGTGTAGGGGGGCGGAAGATCGGGTATGAGTATCTCGTCGCATGGGTTCCAGAACATGCTTCCCGCTGCCACGCTCGCTGCCGTCAGGACGCTCGCTATGGACTTTGGAGTCCTCGGCGAGGATATCAACCGCAACTGGTTCAGCACCGCGACCGACCTTATCCCGAGCAGCCTCGCAGCGACCAAGGTCGATGCGACGGAGTCGCTCAGCACGACATCAGGCCCGAACCTCGATAGGTTGGCGACCTCTCTCCGCACCTGCTGAAGCAGGCGAGTCATTATCTTCGGGAAGAAGTTCAGCGTGGCTGTGGCGGAGAAAGCGCCTTGGTCCGTGAAGACCACGTCGACGAGAGGCAGGTCGTTGCAACGGAATCCTTTGGAGAGCAGCCACTTGGTCACTTCACCGGAACTCGAGAACATGACCTCGGCGCCGGAGGCGGCCAGCTCGTTCGCCAGCGTCGTCATCCTTGAAGCGTGCCCCATGCCCGAACCGAAGGCCGCAAGATAGACTTTCAAGGGCCCAAGCCTCGGAGTGATCGAACTCGAGGTCTTTTCACGTTAAAGCCTTTGTCTCCATGACGGCGGAGAGCCGGCGCAGCCGCTTCCAGTGCCCCCCTCGCCAGTAGAGCCGGGAGCAAGACGCGCACCTGTAGAAGAGGCGGTGCCTCTGGATGACCTTGGGGGGGCCATTTCCCGCCGCTGCTTGACTCCTGGAGACCACGACGAGCTCTCCGTTGCACACCGCGCACCTGCTGAGGAGTCCGGAACCGGACGCGCGAACAAAGATCGACGCTGCCTGTTTTTGGAGCGAGACGAGCCTCGACCTGTCTGTCTTGGCCGATACGAGGTACGACTCGACGCCGCGCCGCGATGCACGGCCGAAGAGGTCCATCGTCAGACGTGAGGAGTATTCGTCCTTCGCTCTTGGCGAGCTTCAGGAGTTCCGAGTCGCCGCCGTCCTTGAAGTAGAGTGTGTCGAAACCGAATATCCTCAGCTTCCTCGCCAGGCTGCCTAGCATCGCGTCGGCGACGAACCGAGGAGGTCTGCCCATGGGGTGCGCTGAAAGCCAGGGTCACCGTATTTGGGTTTGGGAGTGTCAGTATCTGTTCGAGCGGTCTTCTTGGTGTATGAGGACGGCAGAGACCACCATGACCCCGAAGAGCGCGGTGGCGTTCGCCAGGTGGATGGCCGTCACGACGGCGTTGAGGTCGGAATTGACGACTATGTTGCCCAGGCCGATCTGTATGAGGAGGAGGACGCCCGATAGGAGGAGCGCCCTGTAGGCCCCGGTGGGCCTCGGTCTCATCCTCGCCACGGCTACCACCGCAGCGATCAGGATCACGCCGACCAAGACGCTCAAGGTCCGATGGACGTATTCGACGAACGAGCCGTAGCTTGCCGCGTTGTAGGGGTTGGGGATCGAGAGCGAGCCGTTGCAGTAGGGCCAGTCAGAACTGACCGCCGAACCGCTCCCCGTCCCGCAGTCGCCTCCCCAGTTCCCGGCCGTGAGGTAGGCCCCCCACACGATGAGGACGAACGTCGAGATCACCGTGGCGTAGACGAGGTACTTTCCGGCGCTCAATATTGCGGGCCGCCCTTGGTAACTTAGTTAAGACTTTCTGGCGAGCATCAGACGAGGACGCTGACACAAGCCAAGATGAAGATCACTGCCAGAAAAGGGCTGGAGGCCTTGAAGGCGAGCAGGGCGTTGCTCTTGTTGGGGGCGATCAGCAGCTTGATGTTGGTGGCCAGCAAGAGAAGGTCGAAGAAGAGGGCCCCCACGAGGTAGAGCACCTCTCCGGTGCCCGCCAGGTAGAGGAAGAAGAGCAGGCTGATCGGGATGAGGAGGAGTGTGTTCGCCACGATGAACTTCGCCGCCTTCTTCTCACCCACCACCGATGGGAGCATCGGGATCCCCGCTGCCGAGTAGTCTTCCTCGGTAATCACGGCAAGGCTCCAAAAGTGACTGGGCGTCCAGACGAAGACGAGCGCGGCGAGCACCCAGGCTATCAGAGGGTTGGCCGACGTGACCGCGTACCAGCCGGCGAGGGCGGCGCAGCTCCCGGCGAAGCCACCGAGCACGATGTTCCAGCTGGTCCTAGGCTTCAACCAGACCGTGTAGACCTGGACATAGATCAGGGAGCCCAGGCCCATGAAGAGCGTGGCGAGGGGGGTGAGCGTCACCCATGAGACGGCCAGACCGATAGCGAGCAAGGCTAGCCCGAAGGCGAGGGCTCTCCGGGGCTGGATGATCCTCTCGGCAGGCAGGGGGCGGTTCTTTGTCCTCTTCATCTTCGCGTCGATGTCCATCTCGAGGTAGCTGTTCAAGGCGAGAGAGCCCAGCGACGTGAGGCTCCCCGCGACGAATAGGCCCGCCATGACCAGGATCGAAGGGATTGCCCTAGCGGCGATGACGGCGGAGGCCAGCGCGACAAGCAGGAGGAGCCAGACTATCTTCGGCTTGGTGAGGGCGACGTAGTCTCGGAAGCTCATGCAGAAGGTCTCCTTGCCGCGCGCCTTGGTCTGTGCATTTAACGGTTTCCGGCGTAGATAGGCGGTTCGCCGTCTGGTCCCTTGGGGCTCGAAGCGGACTCCCTCTGGGTCGAGGCAGCCGCGGTGACGATGCGCCGCGCGAAGACGAGCGGTGTCGCCAAGAGGAGAGGGATGCTGACGGCGATGAAGACGGCCTGGTAGGGAGCGAGCGCCACGGCAAGCGTGGTGGCTCCCATGCCCCCCACAGACTCCGCCAGGAAGAATCCCGCACATGTGGGACAGGCTGTGAACAGGCCGACAGCTGCGCCACAGGCCACCATCCATCGACCGGTGAGCTTGGCGACTGTCCTCCGGACTGAGAAGATTGCCAGGGAGAGGTTCAGGCCGACCAGCGGCGGCACGATGAACAGGAGCAAGAGGCTGAGAGGAACGAGCTGGATAGCGACGTGCGCTGGCGAGACGTAGAAGTAGACCTCAGGGAAGAATCCCACTTGGCCGCAGCAGGGCGTGGAGCTCCAAGAGGCAACGCCTCTGGCCCCATAGGTCGTGGCGAAGTCGACTTGCGGCTGGACGACCACGATGCTCGACGTGAACGCGTAGAGCACCCCGTAGAGCAGGGTCGCCGCCACGCCGATTCGGACGAGGTTCCGGTCGGAGAGGGCGCTGCCTATAACGGAGAGCGAGGAGGAGAGAGGCGACCTCCCCGAGGCGCTCCGAAGGTATCCGTAGGCCAGATAGATCCCCAGGAGCAGCAAGAGGATCGATATGGCCTCCGCCAGATAGAAGTACGAGACCGAGCCGGGCGATCCCCCGCCCTGTTCGAAGGACTGGATGTCGCGGTCCCAGTAGAACATGTTGAAGACGGAGATCGCCGTGCCGAAGAGCATCGAGCCCAGGGCGGCGGCAGACATGAAAGCGCGGTTCGGCATCCTCGAGCCATGCGCGCCGTTCCAGGCTTTATCTGTTGGTCTGGGGGCGCTCGGTAGGGCTCCTCTTGTCCAAGAGACCCGGCACCCAGAAAGCCAGCGAGGCGACGACGAGGACCCCGTAGAAGACGAAGAGGTTCACGCCGGTGATAGCGCAGAAAAGCGCCCAAGCTATCTCTACGGCAAGGATGATGGCTACGACGACGAGGACTCGACGTATCATGTTCCGTTGCGTCCGATGGTCTGCGGCCCTTCCGCGTTATTAAAGCGCTTCGCGCGAAGTGATGCGCCAATCAGGAAGAATCTCTCCAACGCTTTATAGCGTAGCGGGGAGTCGCGCTTCCGGATGTGACTGTTGGTGCTCCGTCCGATGCAACGGCTCTGTGTTTCCGGAGCGCAGCTCGGCCAGGGTTGAGCAGATGGAGTCCCGAACCAAGACGGTCCTCGGAGGGGTCTCGGTCGTCAGTTTCCTTCTCGCTGCCCTGACCTTCGCAGCCCTCCTCGACGCCACCCGGCCCATGATCGGTGCGGCTGCGCCGACTCTGGTATGCATCCTCGAGATCAAGGTCGCCGCGCTGGCCTTCTTCGTCTCGGTGTTGATGATGGAACCCGCGAAGGGGATGCTCGTCCGCCGCCCCAGCTCTGCCGCGAACGCGATGAGAAGGAGCGTTCGCCTTCCCGGGCCGGCTCTCGTGGCCGCCGTAGTGCTGGTATCGCTGGGCCTGTTCGTCTTCGCGTTCTGGAGCATCGCGGACGTCTTGGGAGGCTACAACGGATACGGTTACGCCTTCGCGCACTATCCGACCTTGGGGCGGGTCTATGCGGAGTTCGTCGCGCGCATCCCCTACGTGGGCTCGCTTGACAAGGGAGCGCAGGCATCCATCTTCTTCGGTCTGGCCTGTCTCGGCGTGTTCATGATAAGGTCCGAGAAGGGGAAATGGACCGCCCTGAATGATGTCTTGACGCTTTTCGCGGCCCCCATCCTCGTGGTCTTTGAGCTTGCCCTCTGGTATTCTGCCCCGCAGGACATGTCCTGGCACGTCACCGACTACCTCTGGCTAGGAGGCGTCGCCGATGGGGGCTGGAGGATGCTTGACGTTGGCGGCGCCTATCTCTTCAGCAATTGGCTGGTCCTCAGCATCGCTCTGTTCGCGGTCGCCTACAGGATCCCGTGGATTTCTCTGCCTTCGAGGGTCATATGGAGAAAGAAGAGGCAGCTTGCGCGCCTGACGCACGTCATCACCGTGCGCCGCGGCTCGGATGGGGCACAATGAGGAGGTCTTTGGAGGTCTCACGCGGGTCGGACGCTCCGCGCTTTCGCGCTTTTGAGCCGACGACACTCCGGTATCTGTGGCCTGAACAGGCTGGACGAGTCGGCCAAGGCCGACCACTACAGCCGGAAGCTTATGGCTCCACTTTGGGATCTGCCAGGCTGAGCTACCGCGGGACCGAGCCCGGAAATCGGCGTGGGGGATATAACCTCTTCTAGACTTCTAGGGGCGTCTCGGTCATTTGCGCGGCCAACTACGTCGCGGCCGCTAGCCTGTAGCTTAATCCAATCTCACGCGTCTGTCAAGCCGATTTGCTTGGGTCTCGTCTAAGGGCTTCTCTCGCTACACTCGTCATGATACCGCTGGGAATGCGATCTTGGCACGACTACGACGAGGCCCTCATCGAGAGGGGATGCGCGATACTGGACCTGGGCTCCCTGGTCTCGTGGAAGGAGGAGCTGGACGCGATGAACAGCTCGAAGCTGGGTAGGCCGTTCGAGTTCCCAAACTCGTATATCTCCTTCCTGGCGTTCGTCAAGGTCGGGTTTGACATACCGTACAGGACGCTCGAAGGCATCACGAGGGAGCTCGAGGAGTACGTCAGGTTCGTCGAGGAGATGCACTACACCCACATGCGCAGGAGGATACTCTCTTCCATGAAGGGGAAGAAGCCGTCAGAGATCGTAGGGAGGGACGCGGACGGCGACGAGCCGATGACGGTGATAGCCGACTCCACAGGCCTCTCGGTCTCGAACAAGGGCTCCTACATCGAGGACAAGTGGAAGAAGGAGAAGAGGAAGTACGTGAAGCTGCACATACTCGCGGACAAGAAGACGGGGAAGATCAAGGGGTTCCGCATCACCAGCGAGAAGACCGGAGACAACGCGAAGTTCGTCCCGATGGTCAAGGAGGTGGCGAAGAAGAGGAAGGTCGCGAAGGCGTACGCGGACGCGGCGTACGACGCGAGGAAGAACTTCAACCTCCTGAGCGAGATAGGCGCGGAGCCCGCCATCAAGCTCCGGAAGAACGCGAGCCTCAAGCTGATGGGGTCGAGAGCGAGGCGGGACGAGGCCCTGGCCCTCGACGCCCTCGGGTACGAGGGGTGGAAGGCAGTAAAGGACTATGGTCAGAGGTGGCTCGTGGAGATAACGTTCTCGGCGTTCAAGCGAGTGCTGGGAGACACGTTGAGGGCGAGGAGGTTCCTCAGCCAGAAGGCGGAAGCGTCCCTCAAGGTCATGCTGTACAACAGGTTCCTCTCGATACGTCCGTAGATGGTGACAAAGAAGCAGTGAAGAAAGTAGAGACCCTCACAAGGAAGAATTAAGCTACAGGCTACGCGGCCGCGAAACGCTTAAGAAACGAGTGTTGCGAAAGTGGTTGCTGCAAGCTTGGATTCAGAGTACATTCTACTCGCTGTGGTCCTCACGCTGATTGGCGTCTCCGGCATAATCTTGTTCAACGGCGGGAAGACTCCGGCCGGCGACTCGTGTTATTGCATAATCCCTAGCCCCGAGAATTCGGCCATGCAAGGGACGGCAGGGATACTTCTCATTTTCGGCGTGATGTTCATCCCCATTGGGATCCTAAAGGGAGGCCTTCCCGGCAAGAGGGTGGGCCCTGCGATCCCGAGACATCGGGTGCGGGGAGGACGTTCGCCCCGGAGTGGTTGAACAGCGGCGGGCAAATCGTTTTCGGCATCGCCCTCATAGTGATAGGCCTTGACGCGATCGCCGTTCCTGGATATCTGGTGCTGAAGAGCGTCCCGGTCATCGGCGGGGGCGTCGCGCTGGCGGTTCTGGGTGCCATCCTAGCGTATCGTGGTAGCAAGGTCAGGAAGCAGTAGAAATGAGCTCGAAAGAAAAGAAGTCATCCGCGAAGAGGAAGGATGCCTCTCCGCCTAAGAAAGCAAAGGTGACAAAGGAGAAGAAAATCGCAAAGACAGTCGCAAAGACGGTCGCCGTAGACAAGCCGAAAAAGGCCCCAAAGCCCGCGAAGGCTCCGGAGAAGACGCAAGAGAAACCAGCCAGGAAGGAGCCCAAGGCCGCGCCGATCAAGCTGGACACCTCCGCCGGCCGCGATCGCAGAGTCGAGGCACTTCGACTCGATGCGCGAGAGGCCAGCGAGAGGATTCTCGTTCGGCGAGCTCAGCTCCGCAGGCGTCCCTCTGAACACGGCCAGGCGCGGGGGCCTCTCCCTAGACCTAAGGCGCAGGAGCGTTCACGTTGTGAACGTTGAGAAGCTCAAGGGCTGGTTCAAGGTCCCGAAGTCCGCCGAGCCGGCCGCTGCCTCGAAGAAGAAGTAGCTCGCCGTCAGGCCAGCTTGTTCTTCCTCGCGTCGTGAAAGAGATACTGCTGCGCGTACCCTGCGTACTCTCCGAAGTAGTCCCTCATTGAGGACGAGGTCGTCTCGTACTCGCGCGACGCGAGCCGCTTTGAACCCGTGACGTGGGCTTCGAGTCGCCGGGCCGTCTCCTTGTCGAAGAGGAACGGGTAGTATCTCGCGAGGACTTCGCCATCCAGACGTCTATCGGGAAGGCCGAGTCTTTGCCGCACGAGAAGAGGAGGATGCAGTCCGCCGCTTTCCTCCCTATGCCGAGCAGGGTCTTCGCCCCGAGCAGGCGCTCTATTAGGAGGCCCCTCGCTTTCTCGTAGTCCTGGAGCTTCAGTTCTTCGAGGTCGACGTGGCCTGAGCTCACCATCTCGGCGACCGACTTGATGAACCTGGCGCGGTATCCTAGGCCGCAAGACGTGAGCTCTTCGACCGTTGCGGCGGCCAGCGACGCGGGATCAGGGAAGAGAGAGTATGGGTTCCCTTCGAACGATATCGTCTCGCCGAACTTGTGGCAGAGGTTGGAGATCATCAGCCTGATCCTTGGGATGTTCGCGTTCGTCGCAACCACGAAGGAGACGAGGCACTCCCAAGTGTCTTGCTTCATGAGCCGCAGCCCGTAGAATCGCTGGATGGCCTCCGAGATGTGTTCGTCCTTCATTATCTGCGAGTATATCCTCTCCATGCTGTCGTCGATGCGGAAGTACTCGTGCATCGTCTGAGCTGTTATGGAATCGCTCTCCGTCACACAGAGGAGCGATGCCTCCTCCTGCTTGACCTTGATCGCTCCGTTCCTTGCACCCCGTCCACCACTCGCCCTTCTGCTCCCACCGGAACACCTGCCCGCTGTCTAGGCTGTGCCTCAGGTCGAAGGGCACCGTCGAGAGGCTCAGCTTGAACTCCGTCATCGATAGAGGACAGGGCCAGAATTGAGATGATTGGGAGGCCGAGCCATAGCGGTCCGGCGCCTCACTTTACGACCTTCGAGAGCCTTCCGTCCACGTCAGACCAGTTCACGACGTTCCACCATGCCTCCACGTACTTGGCCCGATCGTTCCAGTACTGGAGGTAGTACGCGTGCTCCCAGACGTCGAGGCCCAACAGGATAGGCAGCTCCGCGAGCTCCATGAAGTTCTGCTTTTCGACCTGCGTCATGACAAGGGAGTCGATCTCCTTGTCGTAGCACAAGAGGGCCCAGCCCGAACCTTCGACTGCCTTGGCTGCGTCGCTGAATTGGGTCTTGAACTTGTCTGCGCCTCCAAAGTCCGCCTTGATCTTGTCAGCCAGCTTGCCTCCGGGTTCCCCTCCTCCCTTGCCCGCCGGCGCCATGTTCGGCCAGAATATCGAGTGAAGCTTGTGACCGTCGACGTTGAAGCTCAGGTCTCTGAGCGTCCCTTTCAGGTCTATCTGCGCGGTCCCTGCCCTCGCCTTTTCCAGCTTGTCGAGCGCGGCGTTCGCCCCGTTCACGTATGCCTGGTGATGCTTGTCGTGGTGCAGCTTCATTATCTGCTCGGAGATGTGCGGCTCCAGAGCGTTGTAGGCGTACGGCAGCGGCGGAAGGGTGTAGGTCTTTGCCATGGGGCGCCACAAACGGAAAGAGCGTTAAAGGTTTTCCCAACAATCCTCCTTCCCCCTCCCGTCGGGAGCGGGCCTAGCGCGCTTCTAAGGACTGGATGTGTCTGGTGACCAAGTCCTGGACCCTTATGACAGGGATCTCGAACGTGCCACAGTACTCCGCGAGCTCGTTGTCAAGCGTAATCAGCGTGATGGACCCTTTCTTTCCCACCAGGAACTTCACTATCTCGGGATCGGTGATCTTGACCCGCGAGTCCTCGTTCCCAAGCATCAGCTTGTGGACCGTCTCGCAGTCTATCCCCTTGGCCCTGAGCTCCTTCGCCAGCCCGCTCAGGTTCGCATCCGCCATGTAGCGCATTGCCACGCCGCCCCACTCCGCTGCCTCTTGAAGTGTTTGACAGGAGAGGGTCTCGCAGGCGGTTAGCGTCTCTTGGGTTTCGCAGGGAGACGGCTCGACCATTCCAGCGATCGGGTCACCCAGGGCCTGACCTTAGACGGTGTCCTTTAGCCATCTCCTGGGGAGGACGATGTATTCTTTCATCTGCCTTCCCCTCATCGGTTCAAAGACGGATGCGCCTTCGTTCTTCAGGAGCTCGGCGCGACCCTCCTCGGGCAGCCTCACGAAGAGGTCGTCCCCATAGAGCCCCACCGAGAGGTTGTCCGATATGAAAGCGGCCAGGTTCCCGAACATTGGACGGATGGTGATGCCGCCTTTCTCCGGCAGGACCGAGCGCAAGAGCGCTTCGGAGCCCTTCGAGGAGTGAGGTATCTTGTTCATCCGGAGGATGTTCGACGAGCGAGGACGGAGTTAAACGTCGCGCGACGTCGACTTTTCCTCGCTCCCGGCATTCCACTTCTTCTCCATGATGCTGGTGATCACGGCGACGGCCTTGCTGATCTCACGTTGCATGGCTAGGGGGTCGTAGTTCTTCGGCGGCGAGTACTCCAAGAACCTCGAATTGGGGTCGAGGTTGAGAAACCGCTTGCAGGATTCGAATATGCCCAGGAGCGTGGGCCCGTCCATCTTTTCCAGGTCGGATCTCCACGCGTGGTGGAAGCCCTTGTCTGAGACGAACGTCACCTTGACGTTCCCCTCCGCCTCCTCCTTGACGCTCCGCCAGAAGGCCAGGTCGGTCGACACTTCTAGGGCGTCCCCGCTCTTCAGCTTGCGCTCGAAGCTCGTCTTGTGCCTCAGCACCTCTGCTCGAAGGATCTCGAATCTTTGGGCTATGGCGTCGACGTCCAGATCCAGCTTGGAGAGGTAGTACGACCCCTCTTCGAGGACGCTCTCGTCTATCGCGTCTTCGGCCTGTGTCTTGGGAGACGGGCTCTCGTCGTCCTTCTTCGGCTTGCCTGGACGCTCCACGCTCATTCTCCCCTCTAGTCGCTCGCTCCGGATTTAGGCCTTCATGCCCACGAAACTGGCGGCGAAGGCGTTCTTGTTGGCCCTCAGCACGTCATCCTTCCCGATGATGTGATTCCGCAGCAGAAAGTCGATCTCGCCCCTCAAGTTTGTCATGAGCATCTCCGGCCCGTCCGTGTTTATCGTGTACTTGACCCTGCTCTTGTTGAGCTGCCTGAAGACACGCTTCATGTCTCCCACGCCCTTCACAACGCCGGTGCTCAGGTTCGAGGAGGGGCAGAGCTCCAGAGTGACCCCCCGTTCTCGGATGAGGTCGAGCGTCTCGGGGTCCATCAATCGCCCTCACGCCGTGTCCTATCCGCTGCGGCTCGAGGTGCTCAAGGACGTCTAGGACCGATCTGTGGCCCTCGTCCTCACCGGCGTGGACGGTCAAGCCCAGTCCTTCTTGGCGCGCTCTCCTGTAGAGGGGCTTGCACTCAGAATAACGGAACCCCTTTCGGGCGGAGCCGGCGATGTCTATCCCCACGACCCCTCTGCTCTGGTACTTCAGTGCCTTCTCCAGGAGTATCTCGTTGAGGTGCCTGTCGAAGGTCCTGTCGAGGCATATGATGATGCCTGTCTTCACCGGGTACTCTAGCGACGCCCTGTCGATGCCTCGGACCGCGGCCATCATTATCTGGTCGAGGTCCCTCTCGCCCCCGCGGTTCCTCTTCATTGGGTTGAACCGAAGCTCGAGGAGCGTGATGTTGTTTTTCCGATATGCCCCGGCGATGGTCTGGTAGACGGAGGTTTCTATCGCGAGGGGGCTCGATTGGATGAGCTCGGTCCAGTGGAAGAGGGCCAGGTAGTCTTCGAAAGACTTCACCTTCCTTGGGTTCGCCGTTATCAGGTCCACGAAGCGCCAGTAGTCCTTCGTGGGTAGCCTGATCCCCTGGGCGTGCGCGATCTCCCACATCACCGCAGGGTCGACAGAGCTCCCCAGGTGGACGTGCAGCTCAGCGAGCTCGGTTTGGGGGCCGAGAAACTCGGGCAAACTCCATCCACGCCTTCACTGGGGCTCGATCGTGGCAGGCGGCTTCGAGGAGATCGAGTACGCGACGCTCACGACGCCCTCGACCTCGTTGGTTATCCTTCCCGAGATCTTCTCCATGACCTCGTAGGGAAGGCGATACCAGTCGGCGGTCATCGCGTCCACCGATTGGACTATCCGCACAGTCACTTGGTAACCGAGGCGCCGCACGTCCCCGAGCACGCCTGTGACCTTGTCGTCGCCCACGTACGCGAATGCCTGCCAGACCTCGTCATAGAGCTTCTCCTCCCGCATGACTTGCTCGACCACGGCGTTGGCGCCCCGGCAGACCGTGAGCTTCTCAGGAGTGACCTCTCCTATTATCCGGACGGCGAGACCGGGACCAGGGAACGGATGCCTGCCGACCACGGTGGAGGGCAGGCCAAGCAGGACTCCGAGCGCCCTGACCTCGTCCTTGTATAGCTCCCTCAGAGGCTCGATCAGCTCCAGCTTGAGTTGCCTTCGGGAGCCCTCCGACGTTGTGGTGCGTCTTGATGATCGAGGCGGGCGCGTTGGTGTGTCCGCTCTCTATCACATCCGGATATAGGTGTCCCCTGAGCGAGATATCGGAAAGGCCCTTTCTTCCTCGCGTATTCTTCGAACACTTCGGCGAAGGTTCGCCCGATGATCTTCCTCTTCTCTTCGGAGTCGGTGACGCCTCTCAGGGACTTCAAGAAGAGTTCAGAGGCATCCTCGAACTCGATCGGGACCCCCAGGTCGTGCCTAAGGAACCGTGACACCTCCTCGGCCTCGCCCTCCCGCAGCAGCCCGGTGTCGATGAAGACGCACTGGAGCCTCTCGTGGAGGGCCTTGTTCAGGAGGACGGAGGCGACAGAGGAGTCGACGCCTCCAGAGACGGCGCAGAGCACCCTTCCATCGTCGGTCCGCTCGAGCTCCTCGAGCGTGTCCTCGAGGAACTCTTTCATCGTCCACTTTCGCTCTGCCTCGCAGACAGAAAAGACGAAGTTGGAGAGTATCCTGTCGCCGTTCTGCGTGTGCACCACCTCAGGGTGGAACTGGACGCCGAACTGGACGCCGTCGGCAGACTTGATCGCCGCGAAGGGCGAGTTGTCGCTCGTGGCCATCGTGGAGAGGTCTCGCGGTAGCTTCGTCGCCGAGTCGCCGTGGCTCATCCAGCAGGTCATCGTCGCCTCGTCTATCCCTTTGAAGAGGGTGGCGCGGTCGGTTATCCTGAGGCTGGACTTGCCGTACTCCCTCCTTGCAGCTTTCTTAACCTCGCCGCCGTGGCCCTGGACTAGGAGTTGGTAGCCGTAGCAGATGCCCAGGACCGGGATCTTCCCGGAGAAGATCTCCTTGTCTGGGTGAGGTGCCCCTGGCTCGTAGACGCTGGACGGTCCCCCTGAGAGGACCACGCCTTTGACTCCCATCTCTTGCAGCGAATGGAGCGTCGCGTCGAACGGGAGGAGGGCCGCGTAGACGCCGAGGCCCCTGATCCGCCTGGCTATGAGGTGAGAGTACTGACCTCCGAAATCCAGGACCGCTATCCCTCCTCGCAAGAGGCTGAGCTCCTTCTTCGGCCTCTTCCCTTTGTCGGCTCGACTCGGCGGCGCTGATTCGAGTCCGGAAGAGCGCAAGTGTCGCACGCTCACTTTAGGGTTAGAGAGTGGACGCCGAGCTCGGTGGTGCCCTGTGGAGAAACGTAACCGAACGATGCGACGTTCCAGAGATCGGGGATGCTCTTCGCCCCGGAGTACCCGAAGGAAGCCTTCAGGCCGTTCGCCAGGTTGCCAAGGACGTCTGAGGCTTTGCCCGAGTAGGCAACGTAGGCCTCCACCCCCTCCTCGAGCCCTTTCGCCGGGACGCTGTATCTGTCGAGCGCGAACCTCACGCTCCTTGCGGCGGCGCTTGCCATCCCCCTGTGCACCTTCATCTTCCTGCCGTCCTTGATGACGACCTTGGACGGGGACTCGTCGCAGCCCGCCAACATCGAGCCCAGCATGACAGTCGAGGCGCCGGCAGCGAGCGCGAGCGAGGCGTCCCCCGCGCCACGGATGCCGCCGTCCGCGATGATTGGGACGTCCGAGTTGAGCTCGTTGACGGCTGTCGCGACCTCGGAGACGGCGAAGAGCGTCGGTGCGCCCACGCGCGTCACCTCCGAGGTGATGCAGACAGAACCTGAGCCGATTCCGACCCTAAAGCCCTCGACCCTGGGCAGCTCGGCGAGGATGTCTCGGACGGCCCGCCTCGTGCCTATGTTTCCAGCTACAAAGTCAGAGCTAAGGTTCGGCAGTAGCTTCGCCGTGACCCTCAGGAGGTTGGAGTTGTGGAAGTGCGCGACGTCCGAGACCAGGAAGTCCGCGACCTTGTCCAGAGCCTCGCACCTCTTCGTGTCTAGGGGGGAGACCGAGGCCCCCACGAGCGGCCTTCCCTTCGCATCGACTGTCTTGGCTTCGACCTTGGCTGCTTTCGCTTTCTTGACCTGGTCGACCTGGCTCTCCACCCTCATGTTGCGATGGATGACGCCCACCGCTCCTATCCTCGCGAGCTCCGCGGCCATCTTCCACTCGGTCACCGTGTCCATGGGCGAAGAGACGAACGGGAGGGAGAGCTTGATGTTCTTGGTCACTCGAGAAGAGAGGTCGATGTCCTTTGGTTCGACCTCGCTCCGCCCGGGGAGAAGGATGAAGTCTCTGAAAGTGTAAGCTTGAGAGGCTGACTTTAATTTCGCGACAAAACTTTGTGGCAAGGATTCATTGACCCTTACCAAAGGGCGCACCCCGCGGTGCCATAATAAGGATTTCCCAGCGGAGGCGCCCGTGTCCCCGACCAACCAGGGTTCAGCTAGTGCCTGGCTTGCGGGGCGCGAGCTCTTTCTCGACCTCTTGGATGTCCTTGATCGAGTCGACCAGCGACCAGAAACCCCTGAACCGATAGGCCGCGACCTGTCCTGCCTTTGCGAGCTTCGGGAAGGTCTCTCTCTCGATGTCCCCTCTTTTTGGGAGCGACGGAAGGAGCCTCTTCGCGTTCCCCACGTAGACGCCGCCGTTGATCCAGACATCCTTGAACTCGGGCTTTTCCTCGAAGCCTCTCACGAAGCCCTCCTCGTCGACGTGCACTATCCCGAACCGCGACTTGTAGGGCACGAGCATGAGCGTTATCACCGGGGTCGCTTTGGCCCTTGAACGGGCGCCGATCATCTCCTTGAGCGGGAGCTCCGTTATGATGTCCCCGTTCATCATGACGACGTCTTCGTCTCCCATGTCGCCTGACTCTATCGCTTTGCGGAAGGCCCCACCTGTCCCGAGAGGCGTCTCCTCGACGCTGTACTCGATCTTGACGCCCCGATAGTCGCTCCCGAAATGCTCCTTGAGCCTAGTCCACTTGTAGCCGCAGAGAAACGTCGCCCTGTCCAGCTTGACGTTCCTGATGAGCCAGTCGAGCTGCCACTCGGCTATCGGCTTTCCTCCCACAGCCACCAGAGGTTTTGGCCTGTCGTCCGTTAGCGGTCTGAGCCTCAGGCCCTGACCGCCGGCGAGAATCAGGGCCTTCAATGGGAGAGACTCGAACTCGCACGCTCGACGATATTTAGGTCTTCAAGGGATCGTGCGAAGGGTTCGTCTCAGTCGAGGATGAAGCGCGCGAGTTCAGGTCTGCCTCTAGTCGAGACGTAGACCCCGGGGAGGCGGTCGTTTCGCATCTTCTCCACAACAGACCTCGACTCCTTGAGCAGCCTGGCCTCTCCTCCTTCCTCGGCCATCTTGTCCAATGCCGGTGGGATGTTCCAGTTGAATCGCTTCCGGCACGCCTCGATGTCCTCCTTGTCCCTGAACGGGAAGACGTTGAGGAGCACCCTCTTCTTCAGCTTCTTCTCTTCCAGGATCTTGACCTGACTGGGCAGCGTCTGCGTCACGTCAGAGGTGGGCGGCTGGGCGAGCAGGCAATCGGCCCCGTTCTTGAGTCGCGAGCTCGCGATCTCGTCGCCCTTCTTGGTCCCGAGCGTCGCGATGTTCACGGGGGCAAGGATGGTGGCCTTGACGTCCGCCCTTTCCGCCAGCTCCCTCATCTCCTTGATGACGACGGAGAGCGAAGGGAAGTCGTAGACGTTGGCAGAGCCCTCCCCTTCGTTATACCGGTCACCCCACACGAGCATCACGGAGTCCAGACCGTAGGAAAGGGCGCTCAAGAAGAGTGCCCTTACCGCAGACCTGTTGCCGTCCCTGGCTGCGATGACCGGGATGACCTCCGTGTCAAGTTCCCGCTTTAGCATCGCCGCGGTGTATATGCTCGAGAGCTTCAGCCTGCCCAGGTCCATTCATGTCGGCCACAAGGACGCAGTCCGCCAGGTACTCCACCTTCTTCACCCGGGCGACGATGTCCTGCGTCTTCTGGCGTAGGCCGAGCAGAGGCTCTTTTGCCGTCTCGGCGCTGAAGTTCGGAGGGAAGATCTCCACCACCGTGGTGAAGATGCCTCTCTCCAGCCTCTCCGCAAGCCTCACTACTCTATCACTTTTTGCCGATAGGTCTGCGACTCGGAGGCGAGTGAGGCCTCGGCGCGCCCAAGCTCGAGCGTCAGGTAGGAGAGGTGCCTCCTCGATAGCCCAAGAGCGTCGGCCTCGTCGTTGAGGGACTGGAATAGCCTCTCGGCGGACTTGCTCCTGAACCTCTTCTTCGCTACGTGCTCGAAGGTGTAGTAGGTCACGACTATCTCCTTCGTCTCCCTGCTCACCGCGACGAGGAAGTAGCCCTTGGGGTCGTACTCCTTCTCAGTGAGATGGGACGCAGAGGCCTCCTCAGGCTGGCCGAAGCAAGCGTCGTCCCGAGCGAGGGTCAGGACGACGTTCTTCTCGTACGCGACCTCGCGGTTGAGGTTCCTCTGGCCGCAGTGAGGGTGCACGAACTGGATCCTGTCCCTCCCTATCCTCACCTGGGCGAACGCGATGAGCCGCCTGGTCTCGTCGACGGTCTCGACCCGCGGGCTCTGGCTGTCGGTGCAGCCGAGGCCTATGGTCTGGTCGTAGCTCTTCTTGGCCACCTCCTCGAAGAGCTTTGGATAATGGTAGAAGTCCATCGAGATCGTCTGGACCTTGAGCTTCGTGAGCAACGAAGAGAATATCCTCACCGTGTCGCCGCAGGCGTGCACGACGATCGGGAGTTTCGAGACCGTCGCGAGCTCCTCGTAGAGGTCCCTGATGTAGTCGGGGGGGGAGGACTCGGCCGCGATCGTCGGGGAGTCGAGTTGGAGCCATGAGACGGCGCCGCTCTTCTGTAGGTCTTCGATCTCGGGGATGATTATCTTCCTGTTGATCTCCTTCGCAAGTTCCCTTGTGTCTGCGTAGGCCCCCGTGTTGATCTTCGCGTAACGGGCGAGCGTGTAGGCGTCGGTTATGGGCTCCTTCAGCTCGTATTGCCTCGGGAGGACGGCCCTCGCATGGAGCGCGTCGGCGAGGCGGATGGGCCCGGTTCGCTCGATCTTCTCGTTGATGTAGGCGTCCGCCCCCTGCCACGAGACGCCTTTCACGAACTTCGGGTCGAGGAAGAGCGAGTAGAGGTCACCTCTGGACTGGCCGGTCGACGCGAACCTCGACTCCAGCGGAGGTGAAGTCCTTGATGGCTTCCTCGATCGCCCAAAGGTAGGGGTCGACCACCTCGCCGCCGAGTCCGTGCTGCGAGATCGTGTAGTAGTACTCCACTTCCTCGGACCGCGGGAATGTGGGATAGCTCCCTATTGTCGTGACCTTGGGAATCAAGCGTAAGCTCGCCTCGCGAGCTCCGCCCCGGCCACGGTGAGGTCCAGCATCTTCTGGGCCACCTCTGGGCGCCTCGTCCGCAGACCGCAGTCCGGGGTCGCAAAGAGGTTCTCTGGCGGGAGCCCTGTGACCTTGGCGGAGTACAGGACGCGGTCCCTGACGACCTCGGCGCTCGGGAGGGTGTCGGTGTGGATGTGAATCACGCCGACGCCCAGCTCCTTCTTGTAGCCGTACTCCTTGAACAGCTTGAGGTTCCTCGAACCCGACTCTGGAGTGGGCGTCTAGACCCGTCTCGAAGGTGTCCCGGTTGCCGTACTCGAACGAGAAACGCTCGCACTTCTTCATCTCGAGGAGGTGGGGGAAGAGTATTCCGTAACCCGTGCTCGGAGGGAAGCAGCTGTGGACGCTGAAGGTGGCCGAGAGCCCTTCCGTCGTCTCGTTGAAAGACTCGGCTACCAGCTTGATGTCGTCCTCCGACTGATACTGTGTGGCCGCTGGGATGTCGATCTGGACCTCCTCGACTCCCTTCTCGATGAGCTCTCGGATAACCTTCCGGATTATCTTCGCGAGCTCCAGAGTGAAGTCCCTGCGGGCGCTGAAACTTCTCTGGGCAGGCTTCAGGCTGCCCTTCTTCGCCCACTTGCCCGTGTAGTAGTTGTTGTCCGACCACGCCATGATTGTGATGGCGTCGGTCACGGGGACCTTTGCGTCTCCGAGACGTGTTCTCCTTGGTGTAGAGGAACTCGTCCAGGTGGTAGTTCTCCTTGTATCTCGGTGGCGAGCGTATCGACGCCATCCTCCAGTACTTGTTGTCGAAGCTCCTCACCCGGCCGACGAACTCGAAGCCGTCGATGTTTGAGACCGGTGTCTCGTACATCTCCGTCCTCGCCTGTTCGCCGCTCCACACCAGGTCGAGCCCGGGCTCTTCGGCGATGCCTTGGCCAGCGGTCTCGCACATCCGTATGGCGTAGAGGAGGGAGAAGTCGACGATAGTCTTCTTCTCTTCCTCGCTGAAAGAGTAGCGTTTCGAGAGCAGCCTGTAGAGGTCGGTCCTTCCCTCGACCTGGAGCCGGTCTCCCCATTGGCGGGCTGTCTCGAGGTCGTCGTCAGTGAGAGGCATCTGCCTGAAAGGCTTGGACCTCCACGCGAACTTCGGCAGGCTGCCTATCTCTTGCGTAGGGAAGGGCTTCAATTCCTCGATGTCCTCCTCTTGACTGGCGCCTTTCGTTTCTTCGGAGAACCCTTCTTCAAGACAGACTTGAGACGCCCGAGAAGCTCGAGCTTCTGGTCGGCGTGGACTCGTGGGATGTACCTGAGGTCGGCGGAGGGGGCGAGCGTGAGCCTCTTCGTGCCCGTCCGTTCCTGGACTAGCTCGGCGCGCGCCGCGAGCGACTCGACGTCCTCGAGATACGTGGTGCGAGAGTCGACTATCCCCGCGATAATCCCCTTCTTTGTCTCCGAGAGGGCCGAATCGTCCGTCTGCGTGAGGTCTATCCCGATGTCGTCCGTCGGGATGACGTCGAAAAGGTCCGGGAGGTAAGGCGAGGCGTCTCCGAAGAAGGGATAGAACCCCGATGCCAGGTTGACCCGTTTCAGGGCGCTCCGTATCGCCTCGCCGAGCTGCTTGAGATCGTCCCGCTTGAGGGGCCGCTGCTTCAGCCTGTAGACCAGGCTGGGCGACGAGAACTGCACGTACCTCACGCCGACGGAAGAGAGACCCCGCAGCTCCCTTGAGATCGCGTCGGCGTAGGCGAACTGGAGCTTCTCTTTGTTCGAGTAGATCCTGTCCTCGGAGAGCTCAGAGAACGTGAGAGGGTCGGGCAGGACGACCTTGAGGGAGGACGACGCCTGGTCGGCGAACCTCTTCTCGATGGTCTTGGAGAGGACATTCCCGTCTGATGAAATCTCGCCTGTCACTATGGGAGTGAAGAAGAATGTGTTGGTGTTGAACCACCTGACCATCGGCCCCGGCTCGAGCCCTTCGAACCCGGCGCTGATGGGTCGGAAGAGGTTCATGCCACGGAAGGGTGATCTGCCCGTCGGTCAGATATCTCACCCCGAGGCGCTTCTGAAGCTCTACGAGCTGCTCGCAGTCCTTGACCAAGTTCTCGTCAAGTATCGTGTCGTTGATCCTGCTCCTCTCCCAGTCCTGGGTCGCCTGGATTGTCTTCTCGTTCCTCGCGTGAAGACCGGTCAGCCCGATGTCGTACTCGGTCAAACCCGAACGCCTCCTGACGTGCGGAGTAAAAGCTTCGCCAAGGGGCCCGTCGCAATATTCATATCTTATAAGTTATTCTGACCCAGTTATTCCTACGTTCATTAACCGCCAGCACGCGACGCGGGCCGCTGCCGAGGCTCTCCCTACCTGTTTCGTCTTGTGGAGACCTTGATCAGAGGGGCAACAGACGCCTCTACGGGCGGAGCAGGCCTTGCTGAGATTGCAGACAGCATGACTTCAAAGTCTTCGAACTCCATCTCTTCACAGTCGCACATGTCTGTTCTGACATGCGACCGCGAATATATGGCTTTCTAGTCTCGGCTCTCGTCAGAGGGCTGCTCGACGACGGTCAGCAATGCCTGGGTGCCGAGGTCCCCGAGACCCTTTCGTTCGAGCTGCTGATAGAGCTTGTAGACGAGGGAGGTCGCTGGGAGGGATGCATCCTACTCCTCGCCGGACGAGAGGACGTAGCGGAGATCCTTCTCGAGCAGCTTGACCTTGAAGCCGGGCGCGAAGTCTCTCTTCACCATCCTTGGACCAAGGTTCACCAAGCTCCAAGAGGAAGCCGCACCCGCTGAGAGGGAGTCGATGAGCTTGTCTGGATCCAACCCGGCCTTGCGGGCGAAGTTCAGACACTCCGAGACGCCTATCATGTTGCACGCCACCAAGATCTGGTTCGCGAGCTTGGTGAACTGCCCGGCCCCGCTCTCGCCCATGTGGACCACCTTCTTGCCCAAAACTTGGAGGATCGGCAGGCACGATTCGTAGGCCTTGGACGGGCCTCCGACCATAATCGTCAGGTGTCCATCTCCTTGGCTCCCTTGTCTCCGCCGCTGACAGGGGCATCGAGCATCGTCACCCCCTTTGAGCTGAGCGCTGAAGACAGGCTCCTCGTCACGCTCGGAGAGATGGTGCTCATGTCGATGAGGACCAGGCCCGCATGCGCCCCTTCGACGACGCCTCCCTTGCCGAGGACCACTTCCTTCACAGCCTCCGAGTCGGTCACCATGGTGATCACGACGTCGCTCTTTTCCGCGACCTCCCTCGGTGACGTCGATGGAGCCGCTCCTGCTGAGACGAGCCTCTCCATCCTTGGCCTGCTCCTGTTGAACACGGTTAGCTTGAATCCTGCGTCGATCAGATTCTGGGCCATGAGACTTCCCATTATCCCCAGTCCGATGAAGCCTATTCTCTCGCTCTTCACGAAGCGACTAGTGCTATGGTGGTATATCTCGGTGACGACTGGCGCGCTTTTATCGGAGGGAGACCTTCCAAGGCGGGCTCTTGGGAGCAAAGGTCACCCTTTCGAGACGCTGCTCGATCGCGACGGAGCACCCGCTCGCTTCTTGGGCGGGTGCGGACACCATGGCCGCGGGAGGCAACGCCTTCGACTCTGCGGTCGCGGCGAGTTTCGCCTTGGGCGTCGTGCTGCCTCACCTGAGCGGGCTGGGAGGTGACTTCTTCGCCCTACTCTACGATGCGAAGAGCGGCAAGGTCCGCTGCCTGAACGGGAGCGGCTGGGCGCCCTCCGGACTGACCCTCGAGTCGGTCCATTCCAGGGGCCTCGACGAGATGCCGCTCTTCGGCCCGTTCAGCGTGGTCCTGCCAGGCCTTGTCGCGGGCGTGCAGGAGCTGCACCGCGGCAACGGAAGGCTGGAGTTCGCCTCTCTCCTCGAGAGGGCGATTCAGCTTGCCGAAGCTGGCTTCGAAGTCTCGCCTGGGCTCGCGAGGGCGAGCGACAGGTACCTGGGAAGCCTCCCCCGCGACGCTCAGCTCGTTTTCGGAGAAGGCCTCGGGCCGCAGGCCGGAGCTTTGTTCAAACAGAGTGCCCTGGCGGAGCGACTGAGGGAGGTCGCAGACGGCGGCGCCGAGGAGTTCTATCGAGGAGATGCGGCCGATGAGATTTCGGAGGTGCTCGGCGCCGGAGGAGTGGACGTCAGTCGCCAAGACCTTGAGCTCAAGCCGGAGTGGGTGGAACCGCTCAAGGTCGGATATCGGGGACGAGAGGTCTTCGAGGTCCCTCCGAACAGCATGGGCGCGGCGACCCTCCTCATCCTCAAGAGGATAGAACGGGAGCACCCTCCACCGCCGGACTCGCTCGAGAGGGTGAGGTTGGTCACCGAGGCGACGAAGGCGGCGATGAGTGCCAAGGACGAGCGCCTTGGAGACCCGAGGTTCGTCCCCTTCGACCTCTCGACCTTCCTTGACTCTGGCCCCACGCCAGCAACCTCGCGTGTCGCAGAGGGAGACACCACGTACTTCGCTGTCTCAGATAGCGAAGGGAACCTGCTCTCGTGCATCCAGAGTCTCTTTCATCCGTTCGGCTCTAGGGTGTATCTGCCGAGATCAGGGTTCTTCATGAACAACAGGGCCTCGGCATTCAAGCTCTCAGGGCCGAACGCCCTGGCGCCGAGGAAGAGGCCGGTCCACACGCTTTCGGCCCTCCTCCTCGCGAAGGGAGAGGGAGAGGCGCCGTATCTCGCGATTGGGACGAGCGGCGGAGAACGCCGGCCTCAGCTGCATGCGCTCTTCGCCTCCAACGTCATCGACTACTCGATGGACATCGAGAAGTGCTTGAGATACCCGCGCTTCGTCTGGGACGGCGAGGAGACCTTGGTGGAGAGGGGATACCGGTTAGGAGGAGACGTCCCGGGGATGCGCCTCGTCGACTATCCCTCGCGCCAAGGCGTCGCCCAGGGCATTGAGCTTACCCCCGGTGGGAAAGTCGCTGTGAGCGATATCCGCGGAGACGGTGAGCCAGCGGGGTTCTAGGCCGACTAGCGCTAGGTGCTGCCGTTCTCGTTCTGGACGCAGGCCACCTTCTTGTAGGAGCAGCAGGTACACCGCGAACAAGAGGCGGAGTTGAGGTGCTTACAGACGTTGCAGATGCAGGTTGGGATGGCGCGAGCACCCGTCAGGCGTAGGTCTTGAGGGGCTTTATCACGAAGATCACCCTCTTCTCGCCTGGCCTTCTATAGGGATAGACGTCCTTGCCAAGATACTTCTTCGCCATCTTGTCGATGTGGGCCTCTGCCTCTTTGCCCGTTATCTGCTTGACGACCTTTCCTTGGATGGTCAGGTGCTCATATGGGTTTGACATGTCAAAGACGCCGACCACGGCCCGTGCGTCCTTCTTGATGTTGGCGACCTTCTTTCTGCCGAGAGCCGTGTTCACCAGGACGTTCTCGCCGTCGGTGTCTACCCATGTAGGAGTAAGATGCGGGGTCCCATCCTTGTTGACGGTCGCAACAAAAACGAAATTCTTCCCCTCCAAGAGCGTCCTTGCCTTGTCGTCAAGTTTTGCCATGTGAGATACGAAGCTCGCCGACGGAGAGAGCCCGATAAACCTTGCCTCAAGATTGTGCGATTCGCCTCCCAAGACTTATCAAGGACGAGCAGGTCGAAGAGGAACAAAGCAACGAGGCCCTCTTCGATTTGCCTATCCCAAGAAAAGTCGCGCTCAGCCCCACCCAGGTCGTGATCGAGTGGAGCGATGGGCACAAGTCCATTCACCAGAACAAGTCTCTACGTGAGGCGTGCCCTTGTGCGATCTGCAAAGGCGAGCCACCGGCTATAGGGACCTCCTTGGTGATCCCTCTCACACTCTCGGCGCCCGAGGGCGTGCTGGCGGTAAGGTACTCGATGATTGGGCGTTACGCCATCTCCTTCGTCTGGTCGGACAGGCACAGCAGCGGGATCTACCCCTACGACTACCTCCTTGAGATCTGCGAGTGCGAGGATTGCGCAAAGCAAGCCTCCGTGATCGGCAGAGGAAGCGTGGGCTGATGGCAAACGCAGGGGTCTTCGAGTCTCTCGCCGAGCCGGTCAGGGCGCTCCTGACGGAGGGCGGAATCGGCGACCCGACACCTCCCCAGGTCGAGGCCATCCCCCTAATCTTGCAAGGCAAGGACGTCCTGGTCGTAGCTCCGACGGGGTCGGGCAAGACGGAAGCGGCCATACTGCCTCTCCTGAGCAACCTGGTCAGGAGCGGTCCCCGGCATGGCATCTCACTCCTCTACATCACACCGCTCAGAGCCCTTAACAGGGATATGTTGCGTAGGTTGCAGTTCTGGTGCACGAAGCTCTCCCTCACCCTTGACGTGAGGCACGGAGACACGCCACAATCCCAGAGGGAGAAACAGTCGAGGAATCCGCCGGACGTCCTAGTCACCACGCCAGAGACGCTCCAGGCGATGCTACCCGGTCGGCGGATGCGCGTGAGCCTGGCGGACGTGAAGGCGGTGGTCGTGGACGAGCTTCACAACCTCGTCGAGAGCAAGAGGGGGGTGCAGCTGACGGTCGGCCTGCAGCGCCTGAGGAAGGTCGCGGGAAGATATCAGGTGGTCGCGCTCTCGGCCACGGTCGGCAGCCCCCGGGTGGCGGCGGATTTCATCTTCGGCCCTGGGGGAGAGCACCACATAGTCCAGGCTTACGCTCCGAAGAAAGTAGGCTACCTCGTGGAGTACACGACGCCGAGGCCCGAGGACGCCGCTGTCTCGAGAGACGCCTTCGCCGGCATAGACATGGCCTCGAGGCTCTCGAAGATGAGCGAGCTGATCGAGGCGAACAGGTCGACCTTGATCTTCGTCAACAGCAGGACCACCGCCGAGATGCTCGGCGAGAAGCTGAACAGGATGCGCGGGGACGTCGGGGTGCACCACGGCTCCCTTCCGCGCGAGGAGAGAGAACGGGTGGAGAACGCTTTCAGGACCGGCCAGGTTCGCGCACTCGTCTGCACCTCCACGCTGGAGCTGGGGATAGACATAGGCTCGGTCGACCTCGTGATCCAATACATGTCTCCGAGACAGGTCACGTCGCTGATCCAAAGGGTGGGGAGGTCGGGTCACAGCCTCCAGCGCCACTCGAAGGGGGTTCTACTGGCCGTGAGCGCAGACGACGTCCTAGAGTCGACGGCTGCCATAGTCGAGGCGACGAACGGAAGGATGGAGGAGACCGCGCCGTATGAGAAGAGCCTCGACGTGCTCTCCCACCAGGTCGCCGG
The DNA here is from genome assembly GCA_963799775.1 of uncultured archaeon. Taxonomy (GTDB): domain Archaea; phylum Thermoproteota; class Nitrososphaeria; order Nitrososphaerales; family Gagatemarchaeaceae; genus Gagatemarchaeum. The sequence continues at coordinate 316,783 of CAWCYD010000003.1, read as the reverse complement.
ATACCTCATGGACTACGACAGCGTCGAGCGCAAGACGCTCCTCTCAGAGCTCAGGGCCTGCTACCCCTACCGCGACCTCGACGACGAGACCCTGGGAAGGGTCATCAGCTATCTGAGTGAGATCCGCAAGATAAGGTTGGACGGAGAGAGGCTCTCTAGGACGCGGGCTACGAGGGAGTATTACTACGAGAACCTCTCGACGATCCCGGACGAGACGAGATACTTCGTGGTCGACGTGGCAACGAACCAAGCTGTGGGGATACTCGGAGAGGAGTTCGTTCTGCTCCAGGCGAAGGTGGGCCTCCACTTCATCCTAAAGGGAAAGATCTGGCAGATAGAGAAGATCGCCAACGACAGGAAGATCTACGTGACCTCCATCGAGGACCCTCTCGCCGCCGTGCCTGGATGGGACGGCGAGATGCTCCCCGTGCCGTTCGGACTCGCCCAGAAGAGCGGAGAGCTCAGGAAGAGGGTGGCAGACCTGATTCACGAGGTGCCGAGCGAGGAGGAGGCTTCAGGCGCATTCAGCACAGAGTTTCCGGTGAACGCAGCCGGCTCGAAGCTGGTCGCGGACGAGATCTCTGAGCACATAGGCCTCGGGATACCTCTGCCCTCGGACAAGCTCGTGCTCTTCGAAGGATGGCAAAAGTACCTGATAATCCACTCTTGCTTCGGCGAGAAAGTGAACCGGCTGCTGGCCTACACCTTCGAAGAGGTTCAGTCTCCCGCAAAGGACTCATCAGGTTATGGTACATGGACGGCTACAGGATACTGATCGAACTGACGACCGACACAGAGGACATCGACCTGAAGAGCCTTTCCAAGGAGCTCATCGGGATGAGTCCAGAGGAGTTCGAGAAGACCTACGCGGTCGCGGCGCAGAGGAACTTCCCGTTTCCCGCGAGGGTGAAGCAGATAGCCGAAAGGTTCGGCGCGCTCAGGCGGGGTCAGTTCATCGCCCATCCGAACCTCTGCTCGCTCCCGACCCGGTTCGAGAACACCCCGATCTTCGAGGAGGCCCTGCAAGAGACGGGTCGGGACATGATAGACATGCCCCGCGCGAAGCAGTTCCTTGTCAAGGTCGCCGCAGGGGAGGTCACGGTCGAGACGCACCTCTCGAAGGAGCGACCATCTCCGATAGCGTACAGCATCCTCTACAGATACCTAGAGGCGCCGGAGCTGATAGCGCCCGACTCCCTCGCCAAGACGACGATCGAGAAGATGAGGCTGAGCATCTACACCACCTCGGTCGAGCTCGTGTGCATGAAGTGCGGCGAACCTCAGGGAATTGCAACGATCGGCGAGGTGGCCGAAGAGCCGCGTTGCAAGAGCTGCTCGTCAGGGTTGCTGACGCCGTGCTTCTGGAGTTCGGGCACCGTGTTGGGCCTCCTCAGGAAGAGGATGGCCGCGGCCTCGCCTCCGAACGACGACGAGCGGGCCGAGCTCGCGAAGGCCAGGAGAGCCGCAGACCTCGTCTTGTCATACGGGCGAAGGGCCATCGTCGCCCAGGCTGTCTACGGGGTGGGGCCTCAGACGGCAGCGAGGATACTCGCCAAGATGCACGAAGACGAGGAGACCTTCTACAAGGAGCTTCTCGATGCGAAGCTAAAGTTCATCGAGACGCGCCCGTTCTGGTGAAGACTAGGGCCTCATCGCGCTCAGGAAGAACGAGGTTATCGCCTCCCCCTTGCGCTCGATGTCCAACGACTTTGAGAAGTGTATCCTCTGGAACAGAACGTGGTTCAACATCCCGATAAGGCAATCCGCTGCCTCGTCGGGCCTGCCGGTCCTGAAGGCGCCCGTCCTCACGCCCTTCTGGACGAGCGAGGTGGCGATGGTCTGGACCTCGTCGAGCTGTCTGCTCACCAGCTCGGCGCTGCGGTTGTCCAGCTTCGCCGTCTCCCTCATGTAGAGGCCGGGGTCGAAGGCGGCTTCCGGGAACGAAGTGAGATAGATCTTCACGAAGGAGGCGACCGCCTTGGGGACGTCGCTCAACTCGAGGGTCTGCCGAAGCGGGATGATGAAGCGGCGGAGGCTGAGCTTGTCCGAGACCGCGGCGCGAAAGAGGCTCTTCTTGTCCTTGAAGTAGTAGTAGATCATCGGGGCCGTGGTCTTCGCCTCCTTGCAGACGTCGCGGATCGAGACGTTCGAGTACCCCTTCTGGGCGAAGAGACGAGCTGCCACGGCGAGGATCTCGTTCGGGCCTGGCTTGCTCTTCTGGACCTGCATTGCCGCTAGCACGAGTTCGCCTTGTTCTATTAACGCTTGTGCAGCGTGCGACCGACGACGGATGTTGACATCCGTCGAGAGGGAGGACGCAAAACCTAACGAACGTTAGTTAAGCCTTAAATCCCCTACCAAAACTGGCCAGATGGTTGGCGTCAAGCACGAGGAGGATCGCCCTCGCGAGTCTTTTCGGGGTACTCATCCTTGCCATCAACGGGTTCATCCCGGCGCCCAGCTCGGACTACCTCATCATCTTCCAGGCCATCCTCCTCGCCCTGAGCTACCTCATAGTGGGGATGGGAGGGGCGACCTATGTGGGATTGGTCAGCGGGCTGTTGATAACGGCCGTGAAGCTGTCATTCTTTCCCTATGACCTCGTCTTCTCGCTGATGTTTGGCGTGATGGTAGACGCCCTCTGCCTCGCCATGAGGGTGAAGGACGGGTCTCGCGCCAGGGCCTGGAGGCTCACCTTGGCCATGACGATTAGCACCGGCATCGTGGGGTTCGTCGCCTACTACGTCACCGCCGTCAGCGTCCTGAAGCTGGTCCCGAATGACTTCTTCCTCGACTTGACGGTGCTCATCTTTGGTGTCGTGAGCGGAGGCATCGGAGGGCTAATCGCGGCTCGTCTCTGGAACAGGAACCTCATGGCAAGGTTCCAGAACAGCGCCTGAAGCGCTACTGGACAACTTTAATTCGCCAACGCGGGAACGCGGAAGAACGAGGGACGATGAGGATCCGCAAGATCTTTGACGGCTTCGAGGCATACGGCTGGGAGACGCCAAGCCACGAAATCGCCAAGAAGGTCGGCCTCCGGACTGATCAGATAGCAAGGCTCGACACGAACACCTCGCCGTACGCGCCTGTCCCGGAGCTGAGAAGTCTCGCAAAGCTTGCCCCCAAGCTTCCTGTCAACCAGTATCCGGATACCACCTACCTGGGGATAAGGGAGGGCCTGTCCGCCTACTGCGGAGCCGACCTGGACCGTTTCGTCGTCACGAACGGAGCCGACGAAGGGCTCGACCTGATAGGCAAGGCGGTCCTTGACAACGGCGACGAGGCGGTGGTCCCCGCCCCCACTTACTCGATGTTCAGGGTCGTCGTGGAACTCATGGGAGCGCGCGTGAGATACGTCCGAAGGGACGCCGACGATTTTTCGATCACCTCGGACCAGATCCTTGGAGCCGTGACGCCAAAGACGACGCTGATCTTCCTCTGCAACCCAAACAGCCCGACAGGCAACCCTATGCCCCTCTCTGAGGTCGAGAGGATAGTGAAGGGGACGTCTTCGACCGTCGCGATCGATGAGGCATACTTCGAGTTCTGGGGCAAGTCTGCTATCGACCTGACGGAGAAATATGGGAACCTCGTCGTCTGCAGGCCACTTCTCGAAGGCCTTCTCAATGGCGGGAGTCAGGGTAGGGTATCTCGTCGCGAAGCGCGAGACCGCCGACCAGCTCAACCTTGTCAGGCCCCCCAACAGCCTCAGCGTGATCTCGATAATGCTGGCCGAGGCAGCGCTCAGGAACCTCGGAGAGATGCGGTCGAACGTCAGGAAGATCGTCCGTGAGAGGAGGAGGGTCTTTGATGCACTGGAGAGGGAAGGCCTCGTCCAGCCTTTCCCGAGCGAGACGAACTTCATCCTGTTCCGCGTGCGAGGGGGACCGGCACGGGCGGGCCGATTGCAGGCCTCTCTGATGAAAAAGGGGCTGGTGCTCCGGAGCTATGGCAAGGGCTCCGGCATAGCTGATTGCTTGCGGCTCACCATCGCGACCGAGGACATCGACGACAGGTTCCTTGAAGCGCTACGCAAGGGCCCGGCCTGAGGCACCCTGGAGAGCCGGGCCAACGTATATTCGCACGAGGCGCAGCGGGGGGAGTAGAGCCCTATGAAGCTAGAGCGTGGCGAGGTAGCGATCGTGACCATCCAGCTCGTCGCCCTGGTGGCGGTCGTCCTCGTGCTCTCGAGCTTCTCACCCGGGCAGAGCGCCCAGTCGACGCCCGTCATCTCATCTGTTTACTGGGGGACCGCGTCTCAGGGAAACGCTCTGCGCCAGGGCGCCCTCACAAAGGTCACGCAAAACCAGTCGCTCGTGACGGCATATTTCACGGTCGCTTTCTCCACGCAGATCTCTTCCGTCGCTGGTTCGCGCCTCTGCACGATGCCGAACTCCACGCAGGGAGAGGCGACCACGTACACCTACATCCCGTTCACGTTCGATTCGTCCAAGGGCTCAGGGAGCGTCCCGCTTTCCCCGGCTGCTCAACAGGTCGGTTCGGTCTGCACGTATACCATCAAGGTGACCGACAGCCTCTCCCAGACGGTCACATGGGTCGGGTCTGTCGAGTTCAGCCCCTAGAGAAAGCCGGTTGCTTCGAGCCCTCTGTGAGCTCGACCCTGCATTCTGGGCAGACCGGTTTCTTGAATATCAGGCCCACCCTGTCTCTCGCGCACCTCTCGCAATAGAGGTGTTCGCAGACGGCGCATCTCCATGAGGTAGGTCTGAAGAGTCCGCCGATTTCCTTTCTGCACCTGAAGCAAAGGCCCCGCCTCACCAGTATCGCCGATGGAGAATCTTCGCCTCGCATTTAAGCGGCCATGGAGGTGCGGCTTTGGGACGTAATTATTTTCAGAACCTCATCTTCTTGATGAGGTCTGGCTCCAGGTAACACAGGTACGAGTACTGCCTGATGTTGTGGACGTCCCTCCTCAGGAACGACTCCACGTCCTTCCTCCAAGCGAGCCTCTTCTTCAGCTTCCACGGGAACCTCCTCTTGTCCATCGAGTTGGCCGTCTCCGATATCGAGCGCATGTGGTACTGCCTTAGCCACTGTTGAGTGTCTTCGACAAACGAGTGCATCATCTCCTTCCAGGACGGGACTCCGTGGCTCAGGTAGATCGAGTTGACCTTGGGGAAGAAGTATGGCCTCGCACCTGCTGCTGCGACCATCGAGCATGCTGGCCTCGTCGAGTAGAGCCCATCACCGAGCACTTCCTTGATGTCAGGGCAGTTGATCCGCGTCTGCGAGAGGACCGACGGGAACATCAGGAGCTCGCCCACCGAGTAGCCATCTGTCGAGACGGAGCCTCCGAAGATCTTCGTGTGGACGCCCACCGACGACTCCGAGTACTGGAACACGTGCTGCCTCCTCGACGACGACGGCGACGGCCAGGAACCCGTCGGGTCGTCATCACCGTCCTCCTTCCTCTTCTGCTCCGAACGGACCGTCTCGTAGTTGACCTTCGTCGACGTGGGCTCGCCAGTCCCGTCGAAGGAGAAGGTGTCCTCGTTCGCGTTCCCGTACTCGTTGGTGAGCCTGAAGACCTCCTGGAGTATCTTGGTGACGGGGCCCGGGTCGTACGCCCTCTCTATCGTCTTGTAGGAGAACGTATCGGCGAGGCGGAGCTTCTCCTTGAAGACTAGCGCGAGCCCTGCGGCCACCCGGTTCGAGACGCCGAAGTAAGACTGCATCAGGAGGACCTTCGCGACGTCTCCAGGGGAGTAGGTGGGAGGCCTCCCAACGCGCCCTTTCCTCTCCAGGTCTTCGACGGGTATCCGGTTGACCGCCTCGTCGACCAGTTTCGTGATGTTGTAGAGCATGTCCGCGAGCTCGTATGCCTGCGCCTCCGTGTCGGAGGACCAGTCGAGCGATCTCCTCGGCCTCTCGTCGTACTCGAACTCTCCCGACCTGACGGATTTGACGAGACCCCTCAGCTCGTCTACGGTGCGCCGATGATGGTCCTTGTCCTCCTGCTCGCCCAACGCCCCATGGAACGCAAAGGCCTCCTTTTAATCAGCGGTGTAGCAACAGATTCTCAACGCGGTGACGGAGTCTGGTCCCAGACCCATAATTCAAAGCCTTGACAGCTATCCAACAAGGGTGCGGTTAATTACGTCCCAAAGCCTGGAGGTGCCGGACAGAATAATACGGCCAAAGTCGCAGGAGCTCGGAGATGAAGAAGCTCAGCCTGCAGGAAACGTATGCGCCCGATAGCGTCTGCTTCGGTTGTGGTCCCGCGAACATCCACGGCCTGAAGATCCGAAGCATCGTCGAGGGAGATAGCGTGGTGGCAAGATGGACACCGAAGCCCTTCCATCACGCGTTCGGCGGATTCCTCAACGGCGGGATAATCTCCACGATTCTCGATTGCCACGGCAACTGGGCGAGCGCGTATTCCCTGATGTTGAAGACGGGCGCCGAGGTGCCGCCGTCGACCGTGACCTCGTCTCTCTACGTGGAGTTCCTGAAGCCCACCCCCATCGGCCCACTGCTGCTAGAGGCGAGGGTGAGAGATACGGTCGGCAGGAAGGTGGTGACCGAGTCCATCCTCAGGGCGGGCGACGACGTGACGGCAAAGCTCCGGGGCACGTTCGTCGCGGTCAGTTCAGGCCATCCGGCAGCGGGAAGGTGGACCAACAAGCCAAAGGCGAGAGATCAGCCCGCCGGAGCCTGACTTCCCGTCTTCGGGCTCTTGGAGAACCTGCGGTAGGCCATGGCGAAGAACACCTCGGCTACTATGAGGAGGACCAGCCCGAGGACGACTGAGATGGCAAGTGTCAGCACCCCTGCGATCGCCAAGACGGCGAAGAGGGCGAGCATCGTCCTGACGCCCCCGGTGCCTGAAGTCCCTTTGGATGACCGCACGTAGATCGCTTCTTTCCATCCCGACAGTCCTTCCGTTATATCGTTTCCCAGCGCGCAGGGAAAGGTTTAGAACAAAAATCGAGAGGAGGTGAAAGCCCCCCTTGAAGACGTCCACGAAGCGGATTTACAACTCGGCCAGCGTCCCTCAGGAAGACTGCGTCTTCTGCAAGATCGTCGCGAGGAAGCTCCCATCCTACATGGTCTACGAGGATGAGGGTCACGTGGCCTTCCTGGACATCAACCCCTTCTCGCCAGGCCACACCTTGGTATGCCCGAAGAAGCACGGGGAGATCCTTTGGGACATGGACGAGCACGAGATCTCGGCCGTCTTCAAGGCCGCCTCCAAGGTCTCCATGGGAGTGGTGGAGGCCATGAACGCGGACGGGTTCAGGATCATGCAGAACAACGGTGAGGCCGCGAACCAGGCCGTCGCGCACGTACATGTCCACGTGATCCCGAGCAAGCTTCAGGACAAGGGAAGGTTCACGAGGATGAAGCTGAGCGAGAAAGAGATGTCTGACGTGGCGGGAGCCATCAAAGCTGCGATAGCGAGGCTCTCCTGAGGCCCAGTCACGATCACCAGGGTGCGTGGGGGCGCTTGAGAAGACTTAGGGAACTGTTCGCGCATCAGACATGGAGCAGCGTGAAGAAGAAGAAGTAGAGGGGGAGAATGACCAGCGGGATCAGGAGGACCACCGTGAAGACGAGCTTCAGCAGCCTCTTGATGAGGTTCTCAAGGTTAGCGACCTTGAAGATTCTGTAAAGGGGCTTGAGCACGGGCGCCAGCTTTTGCTCCGCCATCACGACGCTCCGGAGTTCGCCGAGCACTATTTTTGTCTTGCTCGATCCGCTAGTCGGAGGGCAGGCTTTCGAGCCGTCCTTCACCTTTAAACGTCGGAGACCTGTGGCAGGGTGCAGATTCTTTGAGCTTCGGCAGCGAGACTGGGAGGACCCGGTCCGGGACGAAGGGGTTCTCCTCAAGAGAGAAGAAACAGAAGCGCAAGAAGCAGGAGTTCCATACGCACAGGAGAGCCTATCTCCAGGACCAAGGCAGCGTGGACCTCGAGCAGGTCCGCTCTCGGACAATGCTGGCACTCGACCGCCTAGGACATCAGGCCCTCTCGACGGAGCCCGGTGGTTACGACCTGGAGGACTGGGTGCGGAACTTCGACTCGCTCCTGGATGACTTTCAAGACAAGGTCGGGGCCGAGAGGGTCACTGAGGACTTTCGAGCGAGGCGCCAAGAGGCCTCTAGCCTGCTCAAGGTATCTTCTCCTGGCTCGGACCTAGATGAGGAAATCGAGGGGCTTGTCCGAGACGAGGCGGACGCCCAGAGCGCGCTCGAAGAAGCGCAAAGAAAGGCAGCCGAGAGGCTGGCCTCGCTACGAGAGGACAGAGACAGGCGCGCCAAGCAATTGAGGGAGGAGAAGGAGAGGCTGAAGGAGATGGAGAATTCAAGGCAGTCTAGGACGTTCTTCACGAGGGTGCTGAGAACGGGCCCATCCACCGAGGCCGCTAAAGAGCGAGTCGCGGAGCTAGAGACCAAGCTTGCCGGGGTGGAGGCAGAGATAGAGCGGTCGCGGAAGAAAGGGAGGTCTGCCGGAGGGGAGGATGGGTTGCTGGAGATAGAGCAAAGGCTCGAGTCAGCTAGGAACAAGCTGGCTGAGACGCAGACCGCGCGGCGGGAAAGGTCGCAGTTGACAAAGGAAAGGGAGATTGCGGCACAGGCGATCTCCAGCGCGATCGCCACGATGAAACTGGATGAAACGCCTTCGGGAGAGCAAGCCCCGCAGGCGGCCTAAGCCTTGGAAGCACCGGGTAGGCCGGCGGCGTCCAGAGCGGCCATCGTTGTCGTCCTCGTCGCCGTCGTCATCGTCGCTAGCATGGCGGCCTACGTTGAGTTCGCCGGGTCGCTAGGAGGCGGCGCGAAGCAGGAGAGCGTGACCGTGTCGGCAATCCCGCCCTCTCCCCTGATCTCCCCGGGCCAGGTGCAGAACTACTCCTTGATCGAGGTCGCGGCAGTTGGTCAGCAGGTCGGAGCCGTGGTGACCTTGAAGGCATTCTCACCCGGCGGGGTGACCTTCGTCATGAACCAGAGCTCGGTGACTGTCTCGGCGAGCCCGCAGAGGATACCGGTCGTGATTACGGCCAAGTCTGGAATCACGGTCGGCAACTACTCGGTCGTCATAGAGGTCAGCGGGCAAGGGATCGCCCCATCGAACCAATCGCTCCGAGTCGAGGTCGTTCCGATGCTGGTCCTGATGAAGTACCCCTCCTTCTATCCCCGGAACGTCACAGTGGCAAAGGGACCCGGGTGACGTGGATCAACCTGAACGGATACATCACCTGTTGCGACCCGGGCGAGCACGACGTCAGCTTCCTGACTGGGGCGAACTACACGTCACCCTTGATATCGACCTTCCAGACGGTGAGCTACACGTTCGCAAATGATGGGACTTTCGACTACTACTGCACGATACACCCAGTGATGAAGGCCGAAGTCACAGTCACTGGCTGATGCTCTGGCCCGAAGGATCGCTGCCTAGTACTTCCAGGGAGCCTTGCCCTTCACCGCATAGACGGCGAGCCCGAGCCCGATGACTCCCACGGCGAGCGCTGCCACGGCGACATACGTGAGCTCGTTGATCGTGTTGTTGGCGGATTTCAGGTTGCTCTGGACGGTCGACAGGTTAGAGTTCGCCTGGTCAAGGCTGCCTCCCAGGGATACTATCGTCGAGTTGGCTGTCGAAAGGTCGCTCTGGGCTTTGGACAGGTTGCTGCTCACCGCTGAGAGCTGGTTGTCGGTGACGAAGGAGACCGACGCGCTGGATGTCAGGAGATCCGACTGGGTCGCCTGGACGGTGAAGATGTGGATGCCGTCAGGGATCGTCGAGGTGTCGATGGAGAGAGAGGTGACGTTTCCAGCAGAGACGGTTTGGGAAGTCGGGAGCTGTCTGCCGTCCAGGTAGAACGAGACGACCCTCACCCCGGTCCCCTGTACGCCGACCTTGACGTTGAGCGTCCCCTTGTATGTTACGTTGCCGGTGGGCGACGAGATGGTGAGCACGGGCAGCGGCGGGCTAAAGATGTTGGATGAGGAAGACGAGTCCAAAGAGGCGGTCGCCCCGTTTCCGAGGTTCAGCGACGAGACAGACGAGTGTTGCAACACCACGTTGGCGTCGGTCGCGACGATGTCCCCGCCGTTGACGTCTGTGAGCGTCGTCTGCCCGTTCTCGATGTTGAGGTGCCCCGAGACCGTGGATGACGTTATGGTGACATCGGCGCCTTTGACTGTGTTGGACCCGATGAAGTAATCATACTGCAGGTTCAGGGCCGACGACCCGCCATCGATAGTGACGTTCGAGAGCGCCAGGCGAGACGTCTGCCCGGGGTTGGTCAGGACCGTGTTCGCCGTGAACACGTAGGGCTGGATGAAGAAGCTCTGCTGGGCATCGAGGTTCGATGCCGTCGGCACACCGCTCGCCGACAGTCCGGAGACGTAGACGTCATACGGACCTCCGTAGTACTCGGCATTTCCGTTCGTCGAGGCTACCAGGGCCGAATCGTATGGGGACGGCATGGTCACGTTGGCCGTCCAAAGGTTGAGGTTGGCGTCGTAGGACAGCGGGATGAGCCCGAACCCCTCGTACGTGGAGTGCATGATGGTCGAGTACTGGTCCTGCGAGTTCTGAGGGTAGATCAACGCCGTGTAAAGACCGTTCGTCACCTCACTCCCGTTAGCTTCGGTGATGCTCGCAGCGATCGTCGCATTCTGCCCCTCGAAGACCGTCGTGGGGCTCACGGAGATACCAGGAACCGAGGCCGCCTTTGCCACGTAAATCTGGCCGAAGTAACTCCCTCCGAGGTTTAGGCCCGTGGTCTCGTCGTTGTAAGCGGCGTTGAGCATCACGGTGTAGAGCCCGGGCGCCGCGTTCATTGGTACGGTGAGATAGCCGTTGATGAGAGTCAAGGATGCGCCGCAGGCACGCAGCGCCTGAGCGCACGGCGTCTCGGCCATGCTGGAAGTCGTCATCTTCACCCCAGACGGGCTGACGAGGGTCGCGGTCACGTTGGCGCCTTCGGCGACGCTCGCGCCGATGGACAGGCCTGTGGCTAGCGACTGCATGAGGTAGATGTTCTCCGGCGCGGTGACCGTGGCGACGATGGTGAGCGACTGTCCCGGCGCCACCGCCCCAGGCTCGGCGACCACCTGTGGGTAGATGTCGGACCCGAGGAGGCTTATCCCGCTCACAAATGGTAGGTATCCCACCACGGGCCCGCCGGTCGTGAGAGTGCTTATGCCGTCGACCAGGTTGGCCTGGATGTTCCCTATGTAGTAGCCGCTGATGTCGGAGAAGTTGACGTTCGAGAACGCCTCCTGATAGTATTGGTTGGTCTGGATAGAGTACGTGTTGAAGGAGATCGGCTCAGCCCCGAGGACGGGGATGTTGCCGAAGAGGTCGGTTATCGATATCGAGACCTCGAGTCCTTTGAGGAAGGTCCATGGATACGGGGCTAGCGGCTGGTTGTAGGTCGCCAGGAAACCTGTGAAGGTCGAGGCGAAACCTGTGCCGCTCTGGCCGGAGCCGCTGGTGCCGGCCACGTTGATGTACGCGATGCCGGACTGGTTGCCCATGACTATCGTCCCTTCCCAGTTCCTCTGCGACGCGGCGTAAGTCATCGGGACCGCGGCAGACTTCCCAGCCAGGGTCTGGAGACTGGCGTTGAACGACCCTGTCGTGACTGCCAGGCCCGAGGAGGACGTGATGGTTGCGACCACGTTGATTTTCTGGTCCAGTGAGAAGTCAGTGAAGTTACTCTTGCCCGGATTGGAGAATGCGACGTCAATGTTCAGCGACTGGGAACCTGTCCCGGCCGAAGGGAGGAGGCTTGCCATCTCTCCGATGTTCGGGGCGCCCCAGCCGGTTGCCAGATTGTAGCCGAACTTGGAGACCCACGGGATGATGTAACCGAAGGTGACCGGGTGATAGGCGCTGAGGTATGTCTTGGGGTTGGAGGCGAGACTATACAGCCACGGGTTCACGAGCCCCAGCGTCCCTCTCTGCGATCCCATGATGAGCGTGAGCAGCCCTGCGAAGAGGGGGCTGGCCTCGCTCGTCCCTCCGATCGCGATCGGAGCGCCTTGGAAGACGACGTAGGTGCCTGGTTGACCGCTGGAATCCAGCGACAGGTCCGGCACCATCCGCCCGTGGGGGAAGGAGGTGGGTATCGAGAGGGACGACTGATACCACGGCGTAGGTTCGAGGATGCTGACTCCCCCACCGCCGCCTCCCTCGTTGACGAGGTAGGGAGAGTACCCGATGCTGGACCAGGCGGTCTGATTGAAGATCGTCGCTCCGCTGGCTGAAGTGGAGATGTAAGTCGCCGTGCCCCCTAGCGCGGTGACATACGGAGACGCGCTGGGGTACTCGACGTCGCCCTCGGGGCCGGCGCTGTATCCGCTGCCGCCGGCGTCTCCCGTAGAGGTGGTGAAGGTCATTCCCAACGCCGAGCCGAGCATGTAGTAGTCGTCGGCGAAGACGAGGTTGAACAGATAAGACATGGGCCCTATCTCATAGTATTCCCACTCTGGTATCCCGAAGCTCTGAGAGACGACGTTCGCCCTGCCGTCCTGGACGATAGCCGCAATCGCCGTCGACAGAGGTAGCTCACCGTTGCCGGCATAGAGAATGATGTTTGCTCCCGGAGCCATCGCGTGAGAGACTTGGACGTCCAGGTCGATCTCACCGTCCCAGCCGAACGCGTCGCCTAGGTTGGGGTTGTAAGGTCCGATTGGGGCGACCGAGAAGCTTGGAGGGGCCTGCAGCCCAAAGAGGTTGTCATATGCGGCTAGATCGCTTCCAACAAGAGGATTGCCGTAGAAGTCGAGCAACCCGATTGTGTACCCCCTGCCGTCGAAGCCCTTTGAGATCAGGCCTGTCGTGTTGTAGACGTTCCGCAGGAGGGTTGTAGCCTGTCCTCCCTCTGTGAAGGTCACGTTCTGGCTGGGGATCGCACCCGAACCGGTGGCTCCCGCCCTCATGATGTCGGGGCGCATGAAGAGCGCGCTCGAGTTGGACCCGAAGGAATACGCCCCGACGAGCGAGCTGGCCCCCGTGGTCGCGTAATAGGAATACGTCCCGTTCGTGTAGAGTTGGACCCCCTGCCCCATGTACTGGTGAACCTGGGCTACGGTCCCCCTCACGACGAGCATGGAGTTCAACTCGGAGAGCTCGACTGTGAACCCGCTCGCGCTGAGGTAATTCAGGACGCTCTGGTACTGGCTCTGGGTAGGGAGGAAGAGACTGCTGGCCTCTGAGAGGTTGATGAAGTGCCTGTAGTTGGCTGATGTAGGGTCGGAGGACTGCTTGACCATAGAGGAGAGTAGCGGAAGGTTTCTCAGCGGGATGGCCACCGATATCAGGATGGGCATGTTCGGGTCCGCGGCGCCGAGGCTCCTGTAGCTGGAAAGAGGGTTGATCTTCACGCTCGGGATCGGGCTAGACGAGGAGGGGGCGGCTTGCGGTGTGGGCGCTCCTGAGACCCTCCCGACCGAGAGCACGAGGAAGGATGGCATGAGGAGGAGGATTGCTAGGAATATCACGATGGGAAACGCTGGCATCTTATTGCCGATAAACCGCAAAACTAGAAACCCCGAAGGCCCATTCGGACAATTAAAGGTTTGTGAAGCGTTAGTCGGCGGTTGCCCGCGAACAGAGAAACAAGACAGAGGATTGAATCTACCAAATGATCGATGTCCGTTCAGGATCGATTCGAGGCGCCGACTCTTAACAGTATCTCCGAATGAGCATGGTTCACGCTCCACACGCCGGTGCTTGGATTAGGAATGCGAGGAGGATGAAGACCTTCGCTTCCAACGCTGTCACGTGGTCGGCACCCTCGTCTTCCTTGGCATCCGGGTCGTCTTCTGACGCGTTGAGGATGCACCACGCGTTGTACATGCAGACTGCCACCGCGTAGTAGAGCAGCCTCACCGTGAAGTTCTTCGATTTCGTCCTCGGGAGGAAGAGGTTGTGCTCCCGGTAGGTCGTCTCCACGCCCCAGCGGGTCTTGTAGCGCTTCAGCAGCCTCTTCGGCCTGCACGACATGTTCGTCGCGAAGAGGTAGGTGATCTTCGTCTCTGCGTCGTCGACCCTGACGAGCTTGAACGGCCTTTCGGACGGATAGAGGGCAGATCGACCGTCCTGGAGGCCAATCCTCTTCGTCACAGCGTTAGGGGTGAAATGGATTGTGTACGTGTACCCCTTCTCCTCGAGGTAGGCAGGAAGCTCGAGGCACGAGAAGCCTCCGTCGAAGAGGAGGTATCTCACCATGACGCCAATGTTCCGTATCTGGTTCAGCGCGTCCTTCACATAATCCAGGAGGTGCTTCATGCTCTTGATTGGAGTGAGGACTATGGTCAGCCTCTTCCCGTCGACGAGGATGGACGCCGTGAGGTACTGGTAGGCGTAACAGGAGCCGTCCTTGGGCCTGGTCCCGTTGACCATCTCCGTCTCCTTCTCGCCGTAAAACATCTGGTCGTGCCAGTCGAAAGCGATCGGGACGGGCCTGCTAAGAAGGGCCCTTCCTCCTCAGCTCGTCGACCTGCTCCTCGAGGACGATGGAGACGACGCTCTGCAGCTCGTACCTGTCGATGCTCTTGAAGCGCATCAGCGCGGTGTCAGAGTTCGGCACTCCGGACCCCATCTTGTTGGAGACATTGCTCATACCTTCCGCGTAGGCATTGAGTACAGACGAGTTGACAAGGAGACGCATATAGTCGCTCTTCTTGTACGAGTAGCTGGGCTTCACCTCGAAGCACAACAGCTTGGGCACGTATCGCCTCAGAACGGTATCGAATCCTCTGGCTGACAGGTTGGATGTGGTAATCATAACCTGAGGCTTCGAGGTGAGGACTCCCTACGACCCAAAATCACAACTCGTTGAGCGAAGGCTAAAATCCGCGCTCGTTCGGAGATACTGTTAAGGGGTTATGGTGCAAGCGTCTAAATCGGACATTCGCAGGGCTCTAGTTTAATAAATCATCAAAGAGGCTCCTAACCGACAACAGGAAATGCCAGAGGGCTTCTCTCTTTCGCACTGCACATCATGCAACAGACCCATCCTTCCGGGCACCAAGGCGGTCAGGTTCAACTGCCCGAGCTGCCATCAGGTGCTCATCTGGCGCGACGAGCTTTGCAGGAAGTTCTCCAGAAGATACAAGTGCGTGAACTGCGGTTTCGAAGGGCCCTAAAGCCTTCGCTTATTATCCCACGAGGGGCAGAAACGCGGATTGGCGCGACGTCGGTGGCTCTCCATGTCCGCTCTGATCGTTGTTTCGTTGTTGCTCGTGCAGGTCGTCCACGTCTCCCAGGCGGCATCCGGTGGGACACGCCTCTCGACAGGAGGCCATGCGACTCCTGTCCTTGTTGGCGGGCCGCTCTCTCAGGCCACAGTGCAACAATACAACACCACGGTTGCAGCCGCCTACGAAGCAAACTACACGTCGCTCGAGTCCACTTTGAACGCGTTCAACTCGAGCTTGGGCCCTATCCCTCAGTGAGGAACGTCTTCACCTTCTCGGCTTCGCTCGTCCCAGCTGACGGAAACAAGGGGACCACCCTCCTTCAGGCCAGCAACCAGAATACCGTAAACGCCAACCTTGACGCCTACCAGAGCCTCGGCGTCAACGAGGTGGAGATCTCGATCCCGTTCCCGCTCTTGCAGCCCTCGTTCCCGAACAGCTCCCAATACCTGAGCTACTACACTCAACTCGTCCAGAACGTGCATTCGAGGGGCATGAAAGCGCTGGTGGAATCGCACGTGGCGTTCGTGGGGACCGGGTATTCCAACATCAACTACAGCTTCAACAGCCTGCCGTACGCTCAGTTCGTGAGCGACAGCATCGCGCAGAACCAGCTGATAATCAACCAGATCAAGCCAGACTACATCGACATCGGGACGGAGGCGGACACGGAGGCTGCCCTGTCTGGATATCACCAGCTAGACACGCCGTCGGGATGGACTGCCTTCATCGAGCAGCAGCTCGCGTCGCTCAACAAGACCGGGAGCCCGACGAAGATCTGCGCGGGGGCTGGGACGTGGCTCGGGGTGCAGTTCATGCAGGGGTTTGCGAGCGATCCGAGGCTGGACTTCCTGACGACCCACATCTACCCGATCTACGGCAACAACCTGCAGGTGCTTGCGGAAATGGCGCAGCTGGCCCAGCAGGATGGAAAGCGTCTCGTGATAAGCGAGTCCTGGAGCGAAGAGGTCACCGTCCCCTCTCCTCCTCCGGGAACTGGGGTCGGTGGGGAGTTCGCCGACCATCAGGAGGTCTGGGGCTTCAGCTCGAACATAGACGTCCCGTTCCTCCAGATAATGGACAGGTTCTGCTCGATATACCATGTGGAGGTGTACAACGCGTTCTCTGAGCAGTACTTCTTTGCCTACCTGAACTACACGCCTCAGCTGGACACCGAGGGATACTTCACGCTGGATGGCCAAATCAATCAAGAATGGGCGCAGAACATGAGGTCGCTGACGTTGACGCCCACGGGATTCGAATACTACCTTCTGGCTAGAGGGCCGACCGTCTCTTCGACCACGAGCACGACCGAGACGAGCGCCTCGAGCACGACCACGTCGAGCACCGTCACGACCGCGCCGGAGTTTCCGACCACGTTCTTCGCCCTGTCGGTTCCAGTCTTCGCCGCGGCCCTCTTGCTGGGGTGGGCGACGAGACAGAAGGACCGTCCGAGACTGATTCCTTAGCTTAGAACCCTACGTGCCTGACTTCGTTGGAATTGATGATCTCTGTGATCTTCGAGTTGGAGAGGAAACTGAGGATCGTGAAGGGGATCGAGACCCCGAGGAAGACGAGGTAAAGATACGGGGAGGTGCTGGAAGGGGAGACGTAGTAAAGGACGAGGAGCCCCATCGCTGGGATGATGGTCATTATGCTGATCACGCTCGAGATGCCCAGCCTTCGCTTCAGAGATCGGTAGCGGGCGAGGATCTCTTTCTCTTTGAACTCTAGACCGTCATAGACGAGAGGCGAGTTCGACATTAAGCTTCGTCCTGAGCATGGGCGCCAAGTAATACGTCTTTTGTGTGAATTTTTCTGGATGCGATGAAGGTCACCAAGCATGGCGCGCCTGCGACGGGGTTGAGATTGGATATTAACCCGGACATGGGCTCTAGGGCGGAAGCCGAGGGTGCCAGGCCTAGAGTCCAAAGCGGCGTCGAGGATTTCTCTCAACACTGCCCTCCTCTCGGTAGCCGTCGGAATCTTCTTCCTCGTGGTAAGTCTGAGGTCACAGCTCATCGTGCCCCAACTCGTGGCCATCCAGCTGGTCTTTCCCATCCCCCTGCTGCTGACCTCGATACTCTCTTACTCGAAGGTGGGGTACAGGGCGCAGACGGAGAGATGGGACACGCTTGGATGGGTCTCGTTCATCGTCGCCTATGCTCTGATCCTGAACGTCATCGGGATACTCCTGAGCGACGTGGTGGGTCTCGGAGTCAGCCTCCTCTTCTTCGCTGTTTCTTGGCTGATGACCTTGATCTACTCGGTTGTGGACATCAGCTATGAAAGAAATCATGTCAAGGAGCGACTCGCGAAGGACTCGCTCTTCATCGCGACGCAACTGCTCTTCGGGGTCATAGTTGTCCTGGGAGTGGTCTAGCACCACTTCACGAGACTAGGAAAAACAGAGAGAAGACGAAAAAACGAGGAGGAACGGCAGTCTACTGCTTTGCGACTGCCTTCTCTACTTGGCCCTTGATCGTTATTTCACGAACTATTCCTGCGGCAACTGTCGATCCCATATCACGGAGGGCGAACCTTCCGAGCTCAGGGAACTCCTTGAACGTCTCAAGGACCAGAGGCCTGAGCGGGGTAATCTTGACGATTGCCGAGTCGCCCGTCTTTATGGTCTTTGGCTTTTCCTCGGTTGGCTGACCGGTCCTGGGGTCAATCTTCGCGACTAGCTCCGTTATCGTGGCGGCAACCTGCGCCGTGTGCGCGTGCAGCACCGGTGTGTAGCCGGCAGCTATCGCCGTGGGGTGGAAGACGACGATGATCTGCGCGAGGAACTCCTTTGCGATCGTGGGTGGGTTGGACAGAGGCCCTAGGACCGAGCCCCTGTGGAAGTCGGTCTTCGAGACGCCTCTGAGGTTGAACCCGATGTTGTCACCTGCGAACGCCTCTTGCATGGCCGTGTGGTGGGTCTCGATGGACTTGATCTCAGCCGTGAGCCCCTCTGGCATGATTATGACCGAGTCGCCGACCTTCATGTGGCCTGTCTCAACCCTCCCCACCGGGACCGTGCCTACGCCCGTGATGGTGTAGACATCCTGGATCGGGACGCGGAGCGGCTTTTCGATGGGCTTTGGAGGCTCGGTGAACTCGTCGAGCGCCTGGAGCAGGATTGGCCCCTTGTACCAGGGCATGTTGGTGCTTGGCTTGGCAAGGTTCTCGCCCGTCCACCCCGACGTGGGGATGAACCGGATCTTGGAGATGTTGTATCCGGAGGCCTTTAGCAGGTTCTCGACGTCTTGCTTCGCGTCGTTGTACATCTTCTCGGAATACTTCACGGTCTGGTCGTCCATCTTGTTGATGCAGACCACTAGCTGGTTGACGCCGAGGGTCTTTAGCAGGAAGGCGTGCTCTCTGGCCTGTCCGCCGGGCCCTAGCGCCGTCTCCCTTTCGCCCGTCTTGGCAGAGACGACGAGCACTGCGGCGTCCGCCTCGGAGGCGCCAGTGATCATGTTCTTGATGAAGTCGCGGTGCCCTGGCGCGTCGATGAGCGTGTAGAAGTACTTCTGCGTCTCGAACTTTTGGAACGCGAGGTCGATGGTTACTCCTCTCTCCCTCTCGTCCTTGAGCTGGTCGAGGACCCAGGCGTACTTGAACGAGTCACCCGCTCCGGTCTTCTCGGACTCCTTCGCATACTCTTGGATGGTCCTATCGTCTACTGCACCAAGGTCGAACAGGAAGTGACCCATGCTGGTGCTCTTGCCGTGGTCTACGTGACCAGTAACAATCAGGTTTAGGTGTGGTTTGTCTGCCATTATGCATTAACTCCGGTATACGAAAAGACCCCTTCGAGATATTATTTAAGGTTTGGCCGTCGGAAACAGTGTTTGAAAGGGGCAGAAAGGGAAGAACTGCCTCTGCAGGGTCGATATGAGGCAGGAACGTCTCCGTTTGCAGTCTTTCGCCTGATATCCGCCGCGATTCTTTAGAGAAACAACCAAGCTTGCGCGCCACCCCTTTGTTTGCGAGCCGGACTGAGGCGACGTCCCGCCTTGGAGGACGGAGAATTCTTGCACAACCTTATACCCCTCCATGAACTCGAGCCTCGTGAGGCGGCACCAGATCCCCCGACTCTGCTTCACGATTGCTGCGTCGGGATGGGTGGCCTAGTTGACATCGACCATAGAGTTTCTCAAGATCATAGTTGGAAGGCGATGGCCCCTGATCCTGGGCATCTTCTTGCTGGAGATTGCCGTCGTCGTGGTGGTATCGAACTCAGCCTTCTTTCCCTCAGAGCTCCCGACCTACGAGAAGCAGTACAACAGCACGGCGGCAGTCCTCAATCAATCCGCTCTGGGTCAGGTCGCAGGTATCTTCTCGAACAACTTCAGGGTCGCCGTCGTCGAGATAATCCCAGCTTTCGGACTACTGATTCTCGCCCTCTCTCTCTACGAGACCGCGAGGATCGTTGAGGTCATCGGCATCGTCAAGGGATACCCCATTGCCGCGGCGCTAGCCAACCTCTTCATCCTTCCGAGCACGTGGCTGGAGCTGCCCGCCTACGCGATAGCCGCGGCAGAGAGCATCTACCTGGTCTATTCGGTCTACCTTGGCTTCAAGTCGGGGTGGGCGAACTTCGCGAGGGAGTTCCGCTTTCTCGTCGTGAACGTCCTTCTGATCGCCGGGGTGCTTGCGGTCGCCGCCACTTTCGAGGTGACCGAGATTCAGCTCGAGTCTAGCTCTATGCCGCTACTTGCACTGCTCACATGGCTCCCTTTCATCGTGGTCTTCATAGGGGTCGTAAAGTTCTGGCGGAGGGCCAGGAGAGAAGCGCCAGCACTAGAGGAGAGGGATCAGATGGAGATGATGAAACCTGAGAACCC
Source organism: uncultured archaeon (assembly GCA_963799775.1). GTDB lineage: Archaea > Thermoproteota > Nitrososphaeria > Nitrososphaerales > Gagatemarchaeaceae > Gagatemarchaeum. The sequence goes on along the minus strand of CAWCYD010000003.1, from coordinate 296,767 downwards.
ACCGGTTGTCGGTGGACATGGCGAGACGTTATTCTGTCCAACTTGTGGAAAGAGTGTCGAGGGGGGTTCACGGTTCTGCACAGCATGCGGGAGCCCTATCCCCGCAGCGCCGGAGATGGGGTGAAGAACTAAGGGTCGGGGGAGGGACCCGACCCAAAGTTACGATGGATGGACTTATTGTCTAGACAGGAAGCTCCAGAGCAAGACACCGACGAGCATCATGATTGAACTCGCCAAGCCCGTGATCATCGCTCCTGCGACGTCAGAGCTGATGCCGAGGTTCATGATGGAGTTGATGATTGGTGTCCTGACCAGCCAGGCGACGAAGCCCAAGCTGTAGCCGAGCAACCAGAATCCGAACAGTACGATTTTTCTTCCCATTTTGGATTACCTGAAACATGATACCTCCGGGCACTCGTAAATGGGGCGAGAGTAGTATTTCTCGACATCTAGGTCGATTTCCGTAGACGAAACCGCGGAGCGACGATGCCGGCTAGAGCAGGTGCAGCATTCCCGCGAGGTAGAGAGTAATCCCGCTGGCTACCATCCCCGAGGCGAAGACGAGAGCCGTCGACAGAGTCTCGCGAGTTCGAGAGCCGTCCTCGTCGCTGACGCAGCAGGCCATCAGCCAGCCGAAGAAGCTCATCGGTTCTTGGGGCATGTCTCTCTTGCTAGGGCAATGGACGCTCGGTGCTATATTAGCAGTGTGAAATTCAAGTTTTCACCGGTTTCAGGCGACGTAGTGCCTTGCGAAGCGGGTGACATCCTCCCACGGCATTTGGCCGTGGGATTCCAGCCCTTGCGGGCGTGTAGTTCCTGCTTCACAGATAGAGCTTGCTCGCCTAGTTGTCTGGACGAGTAGAGGTTCCATCTCCACAGGCTTGAGTTCGGGCATGCCCTGCCCTACCATTGCGAGTCCTCGCTTCAGCACGATGCACGACGCGTTGTGGTCGCGTCTGAGATGGCGACGACAACCGATGCAGTCGAACTCTCGTACGTCGAGATCGATCTTGTTGAGCGCGCCGCAATGGAAGCACTCCTGGGTCGAGTACGCGGAATCGACTCTGACTACGCGCTTCCCCTTTGAGAGCGCCTTGTACTCCGCGAGCCTCGCGAGCTGACCCCATCCAGCATCGTGAATCGACTTCGCCAGCTTGTGGTTCCGCACCAGGTTCCTGATGCGAAGGTCCTCGAAGGCGAGGAGGTCGTGCCGTCTCACGAGCGCCGTCGAGAGCTTGTGGTTCAAGTCCGTACGCTGCCTCCTGACCTTGGCGTGCTGCGACGCCACCCTCTGACGTGCCTTGAGCCTGTTCTTCGAGCCCTTCTTCTTGCGAGAGAGCACCTGCTGGAGGTGTTTGAGCTTCTTCTCGCTCTTTCTGAGAAATCGGGGATGCGGGATATCGGTGCCGTCGCTCGTGACTATCAGAGACTTTAGGCCGAGGTCGACGCCGACAGGTGATCCGAACTTGATCCTGACGCCGATGTCTTGCAGCGGGACGATGCCCTCGAAGACGAGCGACGCGAACCATTTGCCGTCGGGCTCCCTGTTGACCGTGCACGTCTTCAGGAGGGCGTCCTTCGGCAGCGGCCTATGGAAGACCGTCCTGACATTTCCGATCTTTGAGAGGAAGAGCCTTCGCCTTGTCGCGTCGGGTTTGGCGGAGCCGTTGTAGGCCTGGGGGTACGTGAACGAACCCGTCTCTGAATGCTTCTTGAACCTCGGATACCTCGATTTGTGCTTGAAGAACGCCTGAAATGCCTTGTCTAGCCTCTTGAGGACGTCCTGGGCAACCTGGGCATAGAGCCCGCTGAGCTTAGCGTCCTCTCTGCGCTCGACCGTAAGGATTGACGCCTGCAGGCTGTATGAAGTAGATCTTCTCTCTTCCTGCCACCTGTCTCTCCTGTGCCTGAGGGCGTCGTTCCAGAGCCGACGAGACGAATCGAGAGTGCAGACCATCCTCGCTTCTTGTTCGTGCGACGGGTAGAGGCGGAACCGAAGGGCGCTCCTCATCAGCAGATTAGGTGCCCTCATGTATTAAAGCGCCCATGCTCGATTTCATCCCGCGGCTAAAGCCAGTGGGTTTTCTCGGTAGGAATTGATAAAACCCCTCCAGAACTGGACTTGGATTGATGAGCGCCGGAAGTCGGGTAACGGGTAAGGTGGTCGAGCAGATGGTGGATGTCGGCGAGTTCAAGATCAACGTCGCATCGACGGGGAACGGGCCTGCGATCGTCATGCTCCATGGCGAGGAGAAGAGGCCGAGTTGGAAGGACATGGAGGGGCTCTTCGCTTTGGCGGACAGCCACCGGTTGGTCGTCCCCGACCTTGTCGGCTACGGCAAGTCCTCCAGGCCCGCAGAGACGCCGGACTACAAGGGCCAGGCGAGGGTCATCCACGAGCTGGTGGACGTCATGAAGATCCCGACCGCCACGTTGCTCGGATACTCTTGGGGAGGACAAGTGGCGCTCGAGGTCGCGATCGATTGGCCCGAGAGGGTCGAGAACCTCATCCTCGTAGCGAGCACCTACGACAAGAGCCAGCTCCCCCAGCTTTCGCGCGTGGGCAAGCCGAGCCTCGTGATATGGGCAGAGGACGACCTCGTGACCCAACTCAAGGGAGGATACCTGCTCCGTGACGCACTGCGGACTTCCCGCCTTGAGGTCCTTCCGCCCGTCGCGAAGGACCCGAAGCACGACTTTACGTTCGCGCACACGCTCCTTGTCTCGAGGAGAGACGAGGCTCCTCAGGTTGTGCCGCGCCTTCCTCGCATCCCCGCAGGCTTCGACGTCGGAACCTCCAGAGATGGAGAACGAGCTTCGGGGACTCGCATTGAAGAAAGATAAGAAGGCGTAGGAAAGGATACCGGTATTTCTGTTAGGCCTATCTCGAGGCCATCGCGATTCTTTCTTGCTCGTTCTTCCGCTTGACCGCGAAGCTGTTCGAGTCGCCGCTCGCCGCTGCGATTATCTCGTCCGCGAGGACTTCCTCGACAGACCGGTTGGCCTTGAAAGTGGCCTCTCTCACGCCCTCAGATATCGACCGTAGCGCGAGGTCGATCCTTCTTGTCGGCGAGATGTCGACCGATATGTGGTACACTACTCCGCCGTAGCTCATCCTCGTGGTGTCCTCGTTGGGGGACGAGTTCTCTATCGCCTTTACGAGGTATTGGACGGGGTTGCCCCCGGTCTTGATCTGGATTATCTCGAACGCAGTCCGGACGATGCTCATCGACTTTTGCTTCTTGCCGCCCATCCTTCCGGTGTTCTTGGCGTGCTTCTTGCCGAAGTGCATAAGCTGGTTCACGAGCCTCTCCACCACGTTTACCTTGGTCTTCGAGAACTTTTGGTGCTCGTGCCTTCCGCCCGAGTGGGGGAGGAGCATCGGCCTGAGGTCTATCACGCTGGCGAGGCCCTGGTCCTCGACCTTGACGTGACTCATGTCCCACTTGTTCCAGAGGAGGAGGTTGGGGTATTCCAGCTTGGTGCTCATTGCATCTCTCTATCTCCTTGGCTTCTCCTTCCGTCCGTAGACCATCTCGTTCAGCGAGACACCGTTCACCTTGGACACCTGCCATCGGACTCCTGGGATGTCGCCCATGGCTCTGCCCATGGAGCCGCCTATCCCTTCGAGCGTGACCTCGTCGTGCTCGTCGACGAAGTTCAGCGCGCCGTCTCCGGGGAGGAATGCTGTGACCTGTTTACCGTTCTTCACTATCTGGACTCTTACGCATTTCCGGATGGCCGAGTTGGGCTGCTTCGATTCGATGCCTACCTTCTCGAGTACGATGCCTCTTGCCTGCGGAGAACCTTCAAAGGGGTCTGCCTTGATGTCTAGCCCGAGGACTTTCCTCTTGTAGTACTTGTTGCTCCAGCGAAGCTTCTGCCTGTGAAGCCCAATCTGCCTTGCCGCGAATTCTCCGCTGGGCATGTTTCAGCGTCGTGCTCGGAGTTGCGTATAAAAGGGTTGGGACTCAGAAAGCGGTGACGATCTGGACGTTGCTGATGTTGAAGTACTTTTTCGCGATCAGCCTCACCTTCTCCGCGTTCTTCCCGCCTCTACCGAGGACCGCGCCCTTCCTCCTCGGGTCAACGACGACCGACATGCTCTTGGACCCGTCGAGCCTGTCGACCAGCCTCACTTCCTGGATGGCTCGCGGGTCGAGGGCGTTGCGAATCATCTCAGCGGGGTCGTCGGACCACTCGACCACCTCGACTGGCTTCTTGATCACCCTTTCGATGTTCTGGATGGTCGCGCCCTTCTTTCCTATCGCCAGGCCCATCTGGCCGTTGTTGATTATGAAGATGAGACGTGCTCCCTTCTCGTCGACGATGCAGTCCCTGACCGTCGCGCCGCTCATGTTCTGGAAGATCGAGATTAGACCCAGTTGATCTGCTGAGAGCTTGATCTCGGGCAAGCTTTCACGCTGAAGCCTTGCCAGACTGGGAAGGAGCGCCCACAAGCTGCCTAAAGTCTCCTTCTGGGACCACGCGCAAGGCGATGAACGAGACTCGGAATGGCCTGCCGATCATCCTTCCGAGCTGGGCCGAAGACTTGTCCGTCTTCACGACGGGAACCTTGTTCTTCTCGGCCTCTTTGAAGAGGCTCGTCTTCGCTGGCTCCTTGTCGGAGATCGTCTTGGCCGCGATCACGAGCTTGGCGCTCTTCATCTCGGACGTCGTCTCCTTCGTCCCTATCGTGTACTTGCCGGTCTTCACCGCCTCTTTCAAGATCCGTGTGAGGAGCCTGCTGATCTGTCGCGGCTGCCACGGTCGATTTCGATTTTGTGACCATCTTCTCAATCCAACCCTTCTAGCCCATGTAGAGGTCGACTATCCCCGTCCCGACCGGGATGGGGAGGCCTACAATCACGTTCTCGGTCACGCCTTTCAACTCCTCTGACTCGCCGTAGATCGCTGCCTCGGCGAGCGTCGGGACTGTGATCTCGAAGGCGGCCCTTGCTAGGACGGACGTCTTGGTGCCCGCGATGCCGTGCCTTCCGATCTGCTGCAGGTAGCCCTTCGACGTCATCAGGTCCGCGACCAGGAAGATGTGCCTGACGTCGACCTCAAGGCCCTGCTCGTCCAGCGTGCTCATGACCTCTCGGATCAGCGTGGCGCGTGCCGCCTCGATGCCTAGGACCTGGGCGACCTCGTGGATGTTGTTGGTGGTGATCCTCTTTGTGTCCACTCCCGGGACTGCGATGACCTTTGCGAGGTTGGAGCCGGCGGTCTGTATGACCCACTCGTCGTTCTCTTGCACCACGGTCACGCGGGTGATGCCGGGGATGCCCTTTAGCTTCATGTTCATGAGCTTGTTTCTCAGGGTGAAGAGGCTCGAGAGGTCCGCGTTCTCCATGTTCACACGGATGACCTTGCCTCCGCGCTCGATCTGGACGTTCCTCTTGCCTGTCTCCATAGCCTCGCCGACGTCTTCGGCTTTCACGTCCCTCTCGGCGAGCATGGCCTCGTTCAGGTGCAGCTTGATGCCCTCGGTCGGGTCGACCTCGCTGTAGTCCACGACGTTGCCTATCCTTGTGAAGAGGATCTCGTTGGCCACCTTCACCGCCTTCTCCTTGGACGTCTTGTACCCCTCGTCGAGATACACGTCCATCGAAGGCTTAGCGGGGATCTTCCTGGCGTCGACGAGCTCCATCAATCTGGGAAGACCCAGGGTGACGTCTCTCTCCTTCACGCCTGCGAAGTGGAACGTCCTGAGCGTCATCTGTGTTCCAGGCTCCCCTATTGACTGGGCCGCGACGATGCCTGACGCCTCTCCCGGCTCGACTGTGGCGTAGTCTATCGACTCCATCACTCTGTCGAGGACGTTCTTCACTCCGTCCTCTGTGATGTTGGCCTCCGCTAGCCTCTCCGTGAGCTCCTTGAACAGCCTCTTGTTCAGCTTGCCCTCGTACTTTTCCAGGATCGACACGGCCTCCTTCTGACCGAACTTGGCCCGAGAGTGGTCCGTGAGCTCGGCTGAACCCAATACTCTGTCGAGGTTGACCGGCCTCCCGTGGTCGGACTTTGCGGGGTCGATGCCGTCTTCTCCGTACAGGAACTGGATGATGTTCCCGGTCGGGTCCCTGACCGTGAAGTCGTACTCCACGCGGAGGTGCTCCATCGCGTTGACGAGCCTTCTCTGCATGTAACCGCTCTGCTGTGTCCTGACGGCCGTGTCTACGAGTCCCTCACGGCCTCCCATAGCGTGGAAGAAGAACTCGGTTGGGGTCAGTCCGTCCCTGTAGTTTCTCTTCACAAAGCCCTTGGCCTCAGGCGCGAGGTCGCCGACCGGGAAGTGGCTGAGCGACCTTCCGCGCAGGCCCTTCTCGATCCTCTTCCCTCTGACCGACTGCTGCCCGAGGGCCGCGGTCATCTGCCCGAGGTTGAGACTCGAGCCTCTTGCTCCGGTGCGTGCCATGATCACTCCTGAGTTCTCCGTCGAGAAGGAGCGGTCTGCGATCCTGCCTGCCCTGTCTCTCGCCTTTGAGAGCTCGTTGACGATGTAGAACTCGAGCGAACCCTCGGGGGAGAGGCCCCTAGTGAGAGGTAGCGTCCCGTTCTTGTACTTCTTGATGAGGTCGGAGCAGTTGTCGTAGGCCTCCTTCAGCGTCTCGGCAATCTTTGCCATCGCATCCTCGGAGAGCTTGAGCTCGTCGTATCCGTAGCTGAAGCCACGCCGCGTGATGTACTCTTTCAGCACCGAGAGGATTGAGTTGAGGAAGCGCCTTGCCTCGTCGTTGCCGTAGTCTTTCGCCACCCTGTGGAGAAGGCTGTCGGGCTCCTCCGCCCCGATAGCTGCCTTGTCGATCGTTCCGGAGATCAGCTCTCCGTCCTTGATGACCACGTCGTTGGACTGCCCGGTCTTGGCCTTGCCCCACTTTGAGGTGAGCACCAGGTTCATGTCTTTCGGGAGGAAGAGAGAGAAGAGCTGCTTCCCCGTGTAGAGCGGGTTGGCTCCCTTGGTCTTCGGTTCGGGGAGGTCGCCCGTGTATCCACCCTGGAGCGCGAGGTTGGAGAACTGTTCGGGTGTGAGCATGGTCTCTTCGCGAGTGAGCAAGTAAGCACCGGTGAGGAAGTCCCTGATGGCGCCAATGATTGGCCCGCCATATCTCGGCGAGAGTATCTGATCCTGGACGCGCATGAGCATCAGCGCCTCGGACCTCGATTCCTCGCTCTGGGGGACGTGGAGGTTCATCTCGTCGCCGTCAAAGTCTGCGTTGTATGGGGGGCAGACCGACGGATGGAGCCTGAAGGTCCTGTAAGGGAGGACGCGCACGGTGTGCGCCATCACCGACATCCTGTGGAGAGACGGCTGCCTGTTGAAGAGGACGATGTCGCCGTCCATGAGGTGTCTCTCTACGATGTAGCCTGCCGCGAGCGAATCCGCGAGGGCCTTCCTGTCGCTCGCAAAGTCTAGCCTGATCTTGACGCCGTCTGGACGGATTACGTAGTTCGCCCCCGGGTGCTCGAAGGGCCCTGTGATGACCAGCTTCTTGAGGGACTCCATGTTCCAGCCGGAGACTTTCTCCGGAATGGTGAGCTTCTTCGCCACCTCGAACGGGATGCCTACCTCGCTGATGTCTAGGCTGGGGTCCGGGCTGATGACGGTTCGTGAGGAGAAGTCGACCCTCTTGCCTGAGAGCGAGCCTCTGAAGCGCCCTTCCTTGCCCTTTAGCCTCTGGCTGAGGGTCTTGAGCGGCCTTCCAGAGCGGTGGTGCGCCTGGGGGATGCCCGAGACCTCGTTGTCGAAGTAGGTGGTGACGTGATAGTGGAGGAGGTCTACGAGGTCCATGCACGATGAGGTGCGGGGTCCCTGACTCCTTGGCCTCTCTCACCCTCTGGTTGACACGGAGGATGTCCACTATCTTGTGGGTGAGGTCGTCCTCGGACCTGATGCCCGACTCGAGCGTGATCGAGGGCCTAACCGTGAGCGGAGGGACGGGGAGGACCTGAAGGACGAACCATTCGGGTCGAGCGACCCTCGGGTTGTAGCCCAGGAGTTCGATGTCCTCGTTGGTTATCCTTTCCAGTCTTTCCCTGATCGCTCCTGGGAGGAGCCTGGTCGCGCCTCCTTCCTCGGTGATCTCGTGGAATATCGTCGGTTTTGTGAGCTCTATCTGGTACTGCTGCTTGCCACAGTGAGGGCAGAGCTTCACCTTCTTCGCCCTTGTCAGGATCTCCTTTGCGATCTCATCCTTCATCGTCGGGGTGAACTCGGTGATGTTCTGCAGGCGCAGGCGGTACGCGTCGAGCTCCTCCTGGGAGAGGAGGATCCTTCCGCAGGTTCATGCATGTCGCTTGGATCATCTTGTTGATGTCGCTGACGAACGCCATGTGGAGGACTGACTCTGCGAGCTCGATGTGCCCAAAGTGTCCGGGGCATCGGGAGGCCGTGTTGCCGCATGTCCCGCACTTTTGTCCTGGTTCGAGCGTCCCCAGACGGGAATCCATGAGGCCGCCCTGGACGGGCATCCCGTCTTCGTCGTAGGTCTCTGGTTGTGTGATCTCGGCCACGGAGTACTTGCGTATCTCGGTGGGCGAGAGGAGCGCGAAGTCGATTGAGCGTATCGTCCTAAGAGCTTCTTGCATTGCCATCTTTTTTCACCACTATGCTCCTTGCTAGACCGCGTCCTTGAGCCTCAGTCGGGGAGCGATGTTCAGGCTCATCATCTCCTGCAGGAGGAGCTTGAACGCGTAGGCCACGACGACGGTGGAGATCTTCGCCTGGTCTCCGTCTATCTTGCAGGCGTACTTGCGCTGCTTTGCGTCGTAGTAGGCGATCAGGCCGCACTTTTCGCAGACGTTCACCTCTGTCTTGTCGGCTTCGTCGAGGAGCCTGTCCTTGAGGACCATCGATGCGCCGTACGCGATGAGGCAATCTCTCTCCATCTCTCCGAACCTGAGGCCTCCGCCGCGCGCACGACCTTCTGTCGGCTGCTTTGTCAGCATCTGGACCTGGCCTCTCGCCCTGGCGTGGATCTTGTCGGCGACCATGTGGTGGAGCTTCTGGTAGTAGACGACCCCGATGAAGACGTCGACTGCGAACTTCCTTCCCGTCTTGCCGTCGTAGAGCACCTCCCTGCCTGTGGGCTCGAACCCCTTTTCTTGCAGGATCTTGCTCATCTCCTCCGGAGTCTCGCCTGCGAAGGCGGTCCCGTCGGCGGAATTGCCCCTGAGCGAGGCCGCCTTGCCGGAGATGGACTCGATGAACTGCCCCACGGTCATTCTTGATGGGAACGCGTGCGGGTTGATTATCACGTCAGGTACGACGCCGTCGGCGGTGTAGGGCATGTCCTCCTGCGGGACGACCAGCCCGATGACTCCCTTCTGTCCGTGTCTGGACGCGAACTTGTCGCCGATCTCGGGGTGCTCATGTCCCTCACCCTGACCTTGTACATCTTGCCCCCCTCGACGTTCTCTGTCATGAAGACAGAGTCCACGACGCCGGTCTCGGTCGGCCTCACGGCCACGGACGTGTCGCGCCTGTAGGGCCCCTTGATCTCGAACTCCTTGTACTCCTCCATGAAGCGAGGAGGGCTCGTGCGGCCGATGACCGCGTCTCCGCCTGTCACCGTCGCCTCGTGCATGATGACTCCGTCGGCCTCGAGGAGGCGGTAGAACTTCTCGCCCCGGTATCCCCTGATGTTGGACTCTGCAGAGGGTACCTCGAAGGTGTCCCGCATCCCGCCAAGGTACTGCTTCGACTCCGCCTCGTACAGCCTGTAGAAGAAGGAGCGAGCGAACCCGCGCTCGATGCTGGACTTGTTCATGATGATCGCGTCCTCGATGTTGTAGCCCTCGAAGGAGAGGACCGCCACCACGGCGTTCGTCCCGAAGGGCCTTTCGTCGATGTTCAGAAGCTCTGTGCTCTTGGTGTGGACCATCGGCGATTGGGGGTTCACCAGCAGGTGCTGCCGCACGAACGTAGAGAGCGGGAAGGTGGGCGTCGAGAAGCCGAGGCTCTGCTTTGCCATCGCCGACTCGTACGTGTTCCTCGGGGACTGGTTGTGCTCTGGATACGGGATGATAGAGGCCGCGATTCCGAACATTGCCCCCGGATAGAGCTCGAGGTGCGTGTGCTTGGAAGTCGCCTCCTCGGGAGACATCGCTACCAGGCAGTTCTCCTCCTCGTTCGCATCGAGCATCTCGATTATCCCTCTCTCGACGATGTCTCTCCAAGTCAGCTCGTTGGCAGCGATCTTGGAGACCAACTCCTGCGTGAGGAGAGGCTTCCCGTTCTCGACCACGATGAGCGGACGGATGACCCTTCCGGCGCTCAGGCTGATGTAGAGACGGGAGTAGCCTTTCTTGTTGGCCGCCTCGTAATGCATCACGCTCGCGCTGGGGTGGATCTGCCCTTCCCTGCGCAGCTTTCGGAACGCCTTTGCGAGCCGCTCGCCGTCGTCGACGTAGCCGATGAACCTCCCGTCCATGAATATCTTGCAGCCATCGAGCGCCAGCTTCTCTGGGATGTCGCGGATCGACTTGGCTCCGAGCTCCCACAGACGTTCCTCCACCTCGGCCGGCGGGACGCTGACGGAGATCGTCGCAGAGAGCGCCAGGTTCTTGACCAGACCGCAGTTGACCCCCTCAGGTGTCTCTGACGGGCAGACCCTCCCAAAGTGGGTCGCGTGAAGGTCCCTCGCCTCGAAGTTGGGCTGGGATCTGCTGAGCGGAGACTGTATCCTTCTCAAGTGCGACAGGGTGCTGAGGTAGTTGGTCCTGTCCAGGAGCTGCGTGACTCCGACCTTCCCTCTGCCCCAGTTGCCAGTCGCGATGGCGTTGTTGAGCTTGTCAGTGATGATGCCGGTCCTTATCGCGGCCCCTACGACGTTCCCTCCTCTCTTCTGCCCCGCTCTCTCGAGCTGGTACTTCATGTCGCGGACCAAGTTCCTGAACGACGTCCGGAACAGGTCGGCCAGCATCTGGCCTGCGAACTTGATTACCTTGTTCCCATAGTGGTCCTTGTCGTCAGCCTCGATCCAGCCCAGCCTCAGCTCGAGGAGCTTGCAGACCGCCTCTCCCAGGAACATCGCCTTGTCGTACCTCCTGTCCTCGGCCTTGCCGAGGTGGGGAAGGAACCCCCAGTCGAGCATTGAAAGCGCCCTCTTGATCCTGTATTCTTCGAGCATGCCGTGGGCGACCCGGTTGCCGATGTAGACGAGGGCGTCCTTCTCGGTGGGCGCTTCGTTGGCCTTGTCGAAGGAGACCTCGAGCAGGTCCTGTATCTCGGGCTTTGGTGAGACCGCGTTGGCGATGTCCTTGTCGGACTTGAAGCTGAGGGCGCGCATGATTATCACGAACGGGATGTCTATCGGGCAGCTCGGCACCTTGACGTTGATCGAGCCGTCCTGCTTCAGGGTGGCCTCTAGCTTGGACCTGTAGCCCACCACGGAAGAGTAGACACGGGCCTTGTAGGTGGAGACCGCGCCGACCTTCTCGAGGTCGACGAGGATCTTGTTCGGGGAGAGGTTCATCCAGGCCGACGATTACCCTCTCGGAGCCGTTGATGATGAAATAGCCGCCTGCGTCGTTCGGGTCCATCGCCCGACATCACGAGCTGCTCCTTTGTCATCTTCGAGAGCTGGCAGAGGTCGGACTTGACCATGACCGGGAGGTCGCCTATGTGCTGGCGGGTCGCTTCGCGCGACATCCCCTCCTCCTCGATCGTCATGTCGAGGTAGATCGGTGACGAGTATGACAGGTTCCTCAGGCGCGCCTCCATCGGGAAGATGTTGCTCACGGACCCGTCGATCTCGACGATTCTGGGCCTGCCGAGCTCGACTCGGCCGAACTTCACCTTGTATGGGGTGCTGACAGTCTCGATCTCTGTCTCTCCTATCTCGTCTATGATCGACTGCAGTCCCTTCGCGATGAACTCGTTGTAGCTGTTGAGGTGCTGTCTTGCGACTCCTTCCCTCTGGAGGATGTCTCTAAGGACCGCCCATGAGTCAAGCTGCTTCGTAGTGGTCGCCATTGCTCTCTATGTCTCCACCACGTACCTGTAGTAGACCGTCTCGCCTGCGGTCTCTGATGCTCTCGTGACCTTGACGAAATCCCCTGGCTTCGCTCCGATCGATTTCGCTGCAGGATCCGTCGAGAGGACGAACGGGAACTCGTGCGGAGACGCGTTGAACCTCTTCAGAATCCCTGAGACCTCCTCAGGGGGCATGAGCTCGTGCTTTGGCACGAGCAGATGGTCGGTGATCTTGAAAGGCAGTTCCTCCTCTGTCTTCTTCGCTCTTGTCGTCTTTGCCTTAGTCGGCATTATACGGCTCTTCCTCCATTCATAATTGACCCTAGCATAGGTCTAGAATACACTCTAAAGGACCCAAAAAAAGACCGCTTGCGGGAGTTATTTAAGAATTTCAGGGTCAAATCTGGGGAGGAAATCGACATCTTTCAGGTCCATAACGAGGGTCGAGGCCAGAATTCTTATCCGGCCCTTGAAAAGACCCGGAACCCTAGGGAATGGCCAGAATGAATGGCATCGAGAAGGCGATGATACTCGCTGCTGGGGTCGCACTTGTTTTCTCGGTCGCGGCGATCGGGATGACGGCGCTCCAGGCGCTAGCGACGCCGTCCGGGACGTTCGTGGTTTCGACTGGGATGATCGCGGTCACGGGCATAATCGGGATGCTCGGTCTCGCCGCGTTCGGCCTGCTGTGGCTGGCCCGCGGGACGAGGACCAAGTGAAGCCCAGGAAGACGGCGCCTCTAGCGGGAGAGCCGATTGAGTGTGTACTGCAAGACCCCTCCCACCTCAAAATATCCTAGCTCGGTCGGGTTGTCGATCCTGGCCTTCACCTTGAACCTCGTTTCCTTCTCCTTCGAAGCGGCCATGACCTCCAGCAATGCCCCGGGCTTGAGCCCTTCTATCCCTCGTATAGTGTAGGTCTCGTCGCCGTTCAGGCCGAGCTTCTTGGCCCCGTCGCCCGGAAGGAACTCCAGCGGGAGCACCCCCATGGCGACCAGGTTGCTCCGGTGGATCCTCTCGAAGCTTTCTGCGATGACGGCCTTCACTCCTAGGAGCTTCGGGCCTTTGGCTGCCCAATCACGGGAGCTGCCGCCCCCGTACTGCTTGCCAGCGATCACCAGAAGAGGCGCGCCCTGCTGAGCGTATCTCTCGGACGCTTCGAAGATGGGGATGATCTCCCCTGTGGGGAAGTGTTTCGTGAACCCGCCGACCTTGCCTTCGGCAAGAAGATTCTCGAGGCGAGTGTTGCTGAACGTCCCCCTGACCATCACCTCGTGGTCTCCTCTCCTGCTCCCGTATGTGCTGAAGTTGATCATCTCGACGCCGTGCTCCATCAGGAACTTGCCCGCGGGGCTGTCAGCCGGGATCGCCCCCGCAGGCGAGATGTGGTCGGTGGTTATCTTGTCCTCGAAGAGCGCGAGAGCGCGTGCGCCCTTGATGTCTCGAGGGGCGGAGGTGCTTCCTTCCTTGAACCAAGGAGGGCTCCTGACATAGGTTGACGTTTCGTCCCAGGGGAACGTCTCGCTGGGCTTTGAGACGAGTTGGTTCCAGCTATCGTCGCCGACGAGTGCCTCTGCGTATCGCTTCTCGTAGAGACCGCGGTTCAGCGACCTTTCGGCGACCTGCTTGATCTCCTTCATTCTCGGCCAGATGTCTCGCAAGTAAACTGGCGTGCCATCTACCTTCGAGACGCCGAGAGGCCTGTCAAAGTCGAACTGCACGTTCCCCGCGATGGCGTAGGCGACCACCAGCATCGGGGACATCAGAAAGGCGCCTCTTGCGAGCCTGTTGATCCTGCCGTCGAAGTTCCTGTTCCCGCTCAGGACCGCCACCGTGTAGAGGTTCATTCTTTGTTATCGCCTCCTCCACCGCAGGGGAGAGAGGGCCGCTGTTGCCTATGCACGTCGTGCACCCGTAGCCGACGAGATAGAATCCTAGCTCGTCCAGGGGTCTCAGGAGGCCCGACCCGTCCAGGTAGTCCTTGACGACGGTGGAACCGGGGGCGAGGCTGCATTTCACGTATGGCTTTGGCGCCAGACCCTTCGCTACCGCGTTCCTGGCGAGGAGGCCCGCGCCTATCATCACGGTCGGGTTCGATGTGTTCGTGCAGCTAGTTATGGCGGCGATTATCACCGAGCCGTCGTCCAGCCCTTCGGCGCTCTGGCCAGGGCCCTGCTTTGGGAGAGCCATAGTCTCCTCCAGCTGCACGGTCCCGCTCTGGACCGAGCCGGCTTGCGCTACCGTCGTCCTAGACCGCGACTGCTCGCCGATCAAGGAGCGACCGACCTTGGGCATGTCCTTGAGCGAGTGCCATTCCTCCGGGTTCCTCGGGCCAGCGACTGATGGGACGATCTTGGACATGTCGACCTCGAGCACCTCCGAGTAGTGCGGATCGGGTGATTCAGGAGTGAGAAAGAGGCCTTGGAGCCGACAGTATTCCTCGACCAGCCTGATCTGAGCTTCGTCCCTTCCGGTGTCGTTGAGATACCTGAGCGTAGCATCGTCGACAGGGGAGAACCCAACCGTGGCGCCATACTCGGGCGACATGTTACCCAGCGTGGCCCGGTCTGGGACAGACAGCTTGAGGTACCCCTCGCCGAAGTACTCGACGAAGGCGTCGACGACGTTCTTGCGTCTCAAGAGCTCCGTGATGAAGAGCACGAGGTCGGTCGTCGTCGCCCCTTCTTGCAGCTCGCCCTTGAGCTTGACTCCGACGACCCTAGGGATTGGTATGTGGCATGGTTCGCCGAGCATGGCAGCCTCAGCCTCCAACCCGCCGACCCCCCATCCGAGAACCCCAACGCCATTGACCATCGGCGTGTGGGAGTCGGTCCCGACGACGCTGTCGGGGCAGACGAAGCGCCTCCCCTCCCTCTCGCCGACCGCGACCACCGTCGAGAGAAACTCGAGGTTGACCTGATGACAGATACCTTTACCGGGAGGGAAGACTCTCATGTTCTTGAAGGAGTCTTGCGCCCACCTTAGCAAGGCGTACCTCTCCGAGTTCCTCTCGTACTCCTTCTCGATGTTGTACTCGAAGGAGATAGAGTTTCCCCAGCTGTCGACCTGGACGGAGTGGTCGATCACAAGGTCGATCGGGGCTATCGAGTTGATCTTGGTCGGGTCCATTTCCTCTGCTCGCCATCGCGTCCCGCATCGCGGCCAGGTCGACTATGAGAGGCACGCCCGTGTAGTCCTGCAAGAGGGACCCGGTAGGGCATGAAAGGGAACTCAGAGCCGACGCTCCGCGGCCATTCGAGGAGCCTGTTCGCCGCCTCCGACGCCCCCTCGACGGATTTTGAGTGGCGGATCGCGTTCTCGAGAAGTATCTTGATCGAGTACGGGAGACGGCTTATCTCGTGTCCGCGCTCGGAGACCTTCCGAAGGTTGCAGAAGTCCGCCTTCCCTTTACGGGTCTCGATCCTGTCGAGTGCGAAATCGAACGACCTCTCCGCGTTCGGCATCAAAAATCCCGAGCCTGACCGGGAGTATTTAACGCGTGAGTCGGAGTTTAGGGACCGAGCTGGTTCGCGCCTCTCCCTCTAACACTTTTATCCACTCCACTAGCCGGAGGTCGGACATGGCTGGCGGGGATTGGGAGGTACGGGGGCTCTTCGGCAACGAGTATGCTCTGGAACGCGCTGTGGACGAGATCAAGAAGATGGAAAAGCCCCCCGAGTTCGCCGTCCTCGACAGGAGGAACCTGAAGGTGGTCCTCTCGAAGAACGACCCTGAGACGAAGAGGCTCGTGAAAAACATCATAACGATAGCGCACGGGTGGGTCGAGAGCGACGCGCCCCTCGGCGCCTTCGATAAGAAGAAGGCCGAGATGAAGGCCAAGAAGCTAAAGGCCGAAGAAGAGAAGAGAAAGAAGCGTAAGGTCCAACACTAGGCCGTGTAGTTCGCGTAGACAGACGGGAACTGCGCTATCAAGGCCAGGTTCATCTTCTGCACGTTGGCGTATGGGCTCCCGAAGATCCACCAGACGCCTTCCGTGTTCTGGCTCACTATCGTCTGGATAGATGACGTTGGGATCCCTGTGGCGCTACTTATGCCTGGGATCTGTGCCTGGGCATCCTGTATCGTGATGTCAGGATCGAATCCCGATGCCGAGTCGTTCCTGAGGTGGAAGAAGACGGGCGCAGAGTAGTCCGTCGAGTTCACCGCGACCACCGATCCTACCGGCTGCCCGTGGAGATACGCGATCTCCCCGTTCGCCTGGTACGGGAACGCCAGTTGCGCGACCGCGGTGATGAGGAGCGGAAAGAACAATCCGCAGATCAGCAGGGAGACTATCGCGATCCCTATGATCGGCCTTGCGTGATTGGAGCTCTTCTTGGTCTTGTTTGGCTCTTCCATGCTCTCGCCTACAAGGCCGATATCAGGACGTCGATCAGCTTAATCCCGACGAAGGGGACGATTACGCCGCCGATTCCGTAGATCAGGACGTTCCTCAGGAATATCGTCATCGTGTCGGCGGGCTTGAACGAGACCCCTCGCATGGCGAGCGGGATGAGCAGCGGGATGATGATTGCGTTGAAGATCAACGCGGAGAGCACGGCCGTGTGGAGGCCCAGCCCCAGGATGTTGAGCGCCTCGAGCTGCGGGATGGTCGCGGCGAAGAGCACCGGCATTATCGCGAAATACTTTGCGACGTCGTTCGCGATGCTGAATGCTGTGACAGCGCCTCTCGTCATCAGGAGCTGTTTCCCTAGGAGCACGACGTCGATGATCTTGGCGGGGTTCGACTCAAGGTCCACCATGTTCGCAGCCTCCTTCGCGGCCTCGGTCCCAGCGTTCATGGCCAGGCCGACGTCGGCCATCGCGAGGGCTGGGGCGTCGTTGGTCCCGTCGCCTATCATCGCGACTATCCTCCCCTGGGCTTGCTCCTTCTTGACTATCCCGAACTTGTCTTCGGGCTTAGTCCTTGGCACGTACTCCGTTATGCCGACCTCCTCCGCGATCGACTTCGCGGTGAGGGGCTGGTCACCCGTGATCATGACGGGACGGATGCCGAGCGTCCTAATTCCCTGAATCTTCTCCTTAATCCCCTCCTTCATGACGTCCTTCAGCCGGATTATCCCCAACGGCTCCCCGTTCCTCATGACCGCCATCGGGGTCTCTCCGGCTGAAGAGATCCGGGTTACGATCGTCTCATATTCGGGCGAGACCGAGCCTAGAATCTCCTTTATCGAGTCCGGAGCGCCCTTCGTTATCTCGATCTCCGAAGACCCGTTCTCTTCGGCGTACTTCCTGCTGAACCTCATTCGCGCCTCTCCTGACTTGTCGGCCTTGGCAGGGACGAACCCGAGGCCTCTCATTATCTTCACTCCGCTCGTCCGCGTGCTAGCGGAGAACTCGCGGACCTCGGAGAGCGCCAAGGAATTGAGTTCGCGAGGGACGAAACCCTTGTCGTAGGCCAGGTTGATAATGCTCCTCCCTTCGGGGGTGTCGTCGGACCAGGACGACAGGAACGCGGCCTCCCCGACCTCCTTCTCCGTGTGGCCGTTGAGGGGGGTGAACTCTATCGCGCGCCTGTTCCCCACTGTGATGGTCCCGGTCTTGTCCAAAAGGATGACGTCGGCGTCGCCGGCCGTCTCGATCGCCTTCCCAGACTTCGCCACTATCTTCCTCGCGTAGAGCCTGGATATCCCTGACAGTCCGATCGCCGGCAGCAGCGCCCCTATCGTCGTTGGGAGGAGACAGACGTAGAGGGCTATCAGTACGGAGAGGTCCGCGCCGAGGTTGAGCGTTATCGACAGCCCGAGCAGCGAGCCGATGATTATCGTGAAGATCGCGGTCAGGCCGATGAGGACCATCGTCACGGCTTGCTCGTTGGGAGTCTTGGGCCTCTTCGACGACTCCACCATCTGTATCATCTGGTCAACGTAGGTCTCTCCCGGGTTTGCGTTGATCCTCACGGTGAGGGTGTCGCTCACGACCCTGGAGCCTCCGATGAGGACGTCGCCGGGGGCCTTCTTTACAGGCGCAGATTCTCCGGTCATCAGCGACTCATCGACCATGGCGATTCCCTCCAACACGTCGGAGTCGAGCGGGACGACGTCGCCTTTCTCGAGGAGCACCAAGTCTCCCTTCCGCAGCTCTTTCGAGGATGCCTGGACGATTGTCCTTGTCCAGCCCTGGGTCATTATCTTCTTGCTCGGGACCTCGCTCTCGAGCTTGCGCAGGCTGCTCGCAGTGTTCTTGGCCTGCTGCTCTGCCAAGGAATCCGACAACGTGCTGAACCAGACCGTGATCAGCAGAATCGCGGCGATCTCAACATAGAATGTCCTCTCGCTCACACTTGCAACCGGAGCAAAGCCCTGCGGATAGACCGCCATCGCGGCCACGATGAAGAACGTCAGCTCCACGATCAGCATGACCGGGTTGGATACCAGCTTTGTCGGGTTCAGGCGAACAATGGAGTCGGCGAGGACTCTGCCAGAGATCACTGACATCTTTCTGCCGCGTAGCATCGCCTCGTGCATCCTGCCGTCTTGAGAAGCGTCGCCCTCGCTATGCATACCCATTCCCCTGGAAGTAGGAAAGAATAGGCCCGAGCGCCAGGAACGGGAGGAAGGTCAGCACCACGAGGATCAGTATGCTCCCGATTAGCACGGCCGAGAAGGTGAAGCTGTCAGTCCTGAGGCCGCCGGCGTCAGAGCTCCTCTTCCTTCCGATTACCGAACCAGCGAGGGCCAGCATCAATCCTATTGGAGCGTATCGTCCTATGAAGATCACAGCCCCGGTGGTGATGTTGAAGAAGACGGTATTCGCAGACGCTCCTAGGAAATCAGACCCGTTGTTTGCTGCGGCTGAAGTGTACTCCCAGAGAATCTGGGTGAATCCAAGCGAATTGCCAGATACCCCAATTGCCTGAGCGGCTCCGGTGGCGTATGCGAGTATGGTCGGGACAAGGATGACTATGGGATGAATCAGGAAGGCCACCAGGACTATCTTCACGTCGCGTGAGTTGATCTTGATCCCGAGATACTCAGGAGTCCTCCCGGACATGAGTCCCACGATGAAGACGGTTATCACGATGTACATGACCATGTATGCCAATCCGACACCCTTCCCTCCGGGCGTGGCTTGGATCAGCATCCCCATGAAGCCCCCAAGTATCACGAGAGGGTGCATCGCCGACAGCGACGTGTTTACGGACCCCGTCGTCACAGCAGTGGTCACGACGGTCCAAAAGGCGGAGAAGAATCCCCCGATCCTCGTCTCTATCCCAGCCGCTACCTGCGGGATGGTCGGGATGAACGCGATCGCCAGATCTATGACGAAGAGCGCATAGGCGCCGATGAGCACAGGTCTTGACTCCCTCTTCTTGCCCAGAAGCTCGCCAAAGACGAAGACAAGGGCTGTCGGCAACAAGAGCATGAGGCAGATCTCGAGCACGTCGGAGGAAGGACTCGGATTCATGAACGGATGAGCGGAGTTTGCTCCGTAGTATCCGCCGCCGTTTGTGCCCAGCTGCATGATCGAGACGAGCGAGGCCACAGGCGACCCACGAGGACCGAGCCCGTGGCACCTTGCACCGTCGTTATGGGGAGGTAGCCTCCGATGGTCTGAGGCACGCCCATCCAGACTAGGATCAGGGCGGCGATGAAACAGAACGGAAGGAGCAGTCTCGTGAGCGACCTGGTGAAATCTACGTAGAAGTTACCCATGTCCTTCGACCCGACGATCAACCCTCGGACCATTGCCACCCCCATGCAGATGCCAGTGGCGGCCGATGTGAACTGGAGGAACTGGATTGCGCCCATCTGGCTGAAGTACGAGAGCGTCGTCTCACCGTTGTAGTGCTGCAGGTTGGTGTTGGTCGCGAAAGAAATCACGGTGTTGACGGCGAGGTCCCAGTTGATCCCCTTGAACCCCATCGGGTTCAGCGGAAGGCTCCCCTGCAGCATGAGGATGCCGAACGCTATCGCCATCTGGGCGATGTTGACGATCAGTCCTGCTAGGAAGTATTCCTTCCAAGACATCCCGTGCGAGGGATCGACACCCAGGAGCTTGTAGATCGAGTTCTCGATAGGCGCGAGGAACCTGTCGAGGCGACTAGGTGCCCTCGTGTAGATCCTTGTGATGTAGGAGGCGATGAGCCACGCTACGGCCATCGTGCCCCCGAGAATCAGGATTACTGAGATTAGTTGAGATATGTCTATCATTCACTTTGCACTTTCCTCCTCTGCTGGCGAGACTGCTGCAGCCTCGCCTATTGACGAACGGGTTTTGCCTTCAGTGGCTCGTTGGCGGTAGGCGGTTCAGCAATGCACCTGGGGCCCTTGTAGGCCTTTAGCACCACCGAGCTCACCGTGCTCTTGACTCCCTTGATCTTCATGATCTTGTTCTTCAGGACGTCTCGGAATTCTTCGATGTCTTTCGCGGACAGGAGCGTGACGACGTCGAACTCGCCGGTGACCTCGTATAGCTCTTCGAGGTTCTCGAGCTTGATCAGCGCCTGCACTACGTCGTCCATTAAGGGGGAGTCCACAAAGATGTCCACGAAGGCCAGAAATCTTGCCAACCTATTTCACGCGATTCGGCAGGCCTTCGACGATTGTCTTATAAGGATTGCACCTCGACCAAGGGCTCTGTCCAATCTACGGGTGATTTCTGAGCATTTCCAACGACGATTGACGTGTCGCGAGGGTCACCAGCAGGAAGGCATTGGACTGGATCGCCAAGAAAGGTGTCCTCCGGCAATCGTCATTCCTATCCCAATCAGAGGAAATGAAAGGGATTGGGATTGCTGCTCACCGGGCGTAAAGATACAGTCACCCGCGATTCCCTGGAAAATCGGAACGAAGAGGAAGAACACGTAGAAGGCGCCGATACAAGCGACTGTGACTAAACCTAAGGTAGCTCTTCTCACGGAGTGCCTCTTGCTTCGGCATTATTTACGGCCTTGGCGGACCGCGAACTCTCAATCCCACCATAATATCATTCTGCGGTGCATGTAGTCAATCTTGAGAACGTCTTTCAATTCTCCTCCCTCATCGGGAGCCAGAGTCCTGACTACGGACATTATTTGGCTGATCTTGTCTTTTGGAAACGCAATTTCCAAGACGTCCGCATAAGGCCCGCCGTCCTCTCGAAGTCTTTCGGGCTCTTCCAACGGAGGTCCAATGGAGACGCGCGTAGCGCCGGCCGAGTAGAGTCGCTTGACGGCTCCAATCGTGTCAGCGGTTGTTTGGAAGCGATTCCCCGCAAACGCATGCGGATTCTTGTTCTTCGCGAGCCAAGACAATGCTTCCATGGCCTTGTATTCTGACATGTTACAGAAGCTCCTCCCACCAATCGTAGTCAAAGAAGTGAATGTCTATCTTGTATCTTCTTGATGCCTCGTTTAAGATTGAAGCGAACGGCGCGGTCGGTCCCACCTTGCCAGTGAGTGGACTGCGGAAGAAATTGAGGTCGAGCGAGCCTCCGGTTTCCTGAATATGCATCACGTAGTTCCAAAATTGACGTCTTGCCTCGATAGGAACGAGTCCCGATTTGTTCTCAACGAGCCGTCCGTCGGGCAATACATTATCCGCAACAAAAGAGTGATATCCTTTGATATCAGAAAAGTAGACCTCCATCCTGCCACCTTCTCTCTGATAGACGAATGCAGTACACATGGCGGGCACGTACTCCCTATAGAGAACGATTTCGTCGTCTTTAGTGGCAAGAACGGGATTTGTCCAGGTAGACTGGTCGTTGGTGAGCCCTTCAATCGGCAAGATCGTTTGACCCGAGGCACTTGCCTTACCGGAAAGAGACGAACTGTTCGCAGTCTGACTCGCCCCTGGAAAGTGCGACGAGTAATTGCCCCTACCCAGTGTCGTTCGCCTCCTCGTGGTCAGTTGGGAATGACTCGCGTAAAGCGCGGAGGGTTTCAACCAGATTCTCCCTCGTCAAGTCGATGGTCTCCTTGCTTCCGTGACCAACCTTGTTTGACCTGCTCCGCGGTCGCCGTCCCCTGATGGCCTGGTTGAACCAGGACATCCCGACAAAATGGTCCGCCATCTTGAACTTCTCAAACAGGTTTGGATGAGAACAGGACAGCAACGTCATGTGAGAACAGTTGCTTTTTACCAATTCCGCGCACGATCTCAGGTATCGGTGTCGTCTCTCGACCAGCAACTCGTGGCATGCGAGTGCCTGGTGCTCGAAACCCATCGCCCGTAAGCAGGACGATGACAACCCCACTTGGCGGATGTCAGCTCCTGCCGCGAGCCCAATAAGAGGCGTGTCAAGCTCGAGTGACATCCGTCTCGCTGCATCAAGCCCGGTCATCATCCAGTTGAGCGAGGCCATCCTAGGATGGTCGGAATAGGTCGGGACATCCCAAGTCGTCACAGCATCAGGTTTCAGCTCCCTAATCGCGTCGATGAACCAGTCCACACCCCTCTCTATGATATCTGCGTCCGGCAGTACGCTGGAGATCAAGATCTTCCCATCGAACCTCAGCATCCGGTTCAGTCCCTTCGAGACGGCCGTACGGTACGCGGGACCGCTCCTCACTATCTTCCATAATTGGACAGCCAGCATCGGAAAGACGCCTTCGAGATGTCTATGGGCGAATGTCCTCTCGTCGAGCGGGTTCACCAGCGGGATGAGTCTGGGGATTCGAAAGTTAGGTGATCGCGGTCTTCGAAAAGGGCCATCGCTCAGGCCGGTGGGTATCACGATTCCCCCATCTTCGCAAAAGAGGCGCGCCGGGCAATCGCGAGTTTGTGCGTGGGTTCCGCCGAACCGAGCAATGCAACAGGCTCGATGGTCCGTCGGATCAGCTGCAAGTCTGAGAGCGGAGCTCCGCGAAATCAATTCTGCAAGGCGACTTTTGAGAACTAGCGCAGGAACATCCGTCAAGCAGCGAGTCTCACAACCACGCCGACTTCACGAAAGTCGAAGTCATGAGAGGAGAGGTCGCCCCCAGCTTATAGACGATTTCTGACACCTGGTCCGGACGTTCGGTCAGTAGAAACACTGGTTGGCATGCTTTTATCGACGGGAACCCGCCTTTTCGAAGCGGTCACTATGGCCCACGGGGACTCGTTGGCTAACGCGATGAAAATATTGGCCGCGTTGAAGGAAGGGCCAATGAATTCCTCGCGGCTTGCTCAGCGCTGCAACATCAATTACGGCCGGCTAGGCCGGGGACCTGGAGCCGATGCACGCGAACGGTTGGGTAGCTAAGCGCATCGAGGCCGACCACGAAATCCACAGAATCACGGAGGAAGGGCTCAATGCCTATACTCATTACATGAGTTTGTGGAACCAGTGGGAGAGCGGCGTGAAACTGACCTCCGGTCAGGAAGCCTTTAAGGTTCCATTTTGAGCGAGTGAAGAGCTTGTCAACAGGCAGCGACGCAGAGAGATCGCCCGGGGCGACGCTGGTGGAAGCACACGAAGAATTTGCGAAGCATATCGAGACGACCCACAGGAGGATGCGGTCGCTCTCGATTTTGACGGTTATCCTCGGAGCCTTCCTGAGCTTGTCGTATGCTTTCCAAATTGTCTACCCGTTCGCGAGCGGAGAGGGAGTGATAACAGTCAACCTGACGGATCCGAGTCTTCTCGTTCTAGAGTTAGCATTGCTCTTTGTAACGGCGGCGCTAGTTCTCGTTGCCGCCTTAGACTACCGATTCGCTACGAGACAGGGAAGAATAGTGAAGGGCGCGAGAGCAGCCGAGAAGGAGCTCGAAAGGAAACTCCAGTCGGAAACCGTCTAGCCCCTGACGATTGTGTGAATCTTTTGGATGACTGAGGCTCTTACGAGCGGATTCTGTTACGTCTTTTCTCATGACGCCGCTGGCGCACGACGCGACGGGCTGGCCCTGCTCCACTCCATCGGCTCGGAGGACTTCCTGCGCGGGAACTTGTGAAACCGTGTTCCGGATTTAGCAGTTTAGGAAGTTCAGAAGGCGAAACTTCCTAACCCAAGGGAAATGGCATGAGTATGAGACGGTCATCGAGTGCGAAGGCCGCGATCAATGGTTCTGGGAGATGATTGATGAGCACACGAAGTTCTTGATGGCGTCACACCTGTCAGGGTCAAGGACATTCGAGGACGCCGTCGCAATCTTCCAAAAAGGGCTGGACATGAGCAAGACGAGGCCAAAGGCAGTATTCGTCGATGGGAGCCACGTCTATCAGAGTGCCTTCAACCGCGTGTTCTACTCCCGATACAAAGTCGATAAGGTCGAATTTGTGCAAAGAGTCGGAATCAGAGCAAGGCAAACAAGTAACATCGTTGAAAGGCTCCACGAGACATTAAAGGAGAGGACGCGCCCGATGCGGAGCCTCAAGCACAACGAGACGGCAAAGAACATCCTAGACGGCTACGTGGTGAATTACAACTACGTGCGCGAACGCCAAATAAACGGAATGAGACCGGCACAGAAGGCCGGAATCCCGGTCACAAACGGATGGAGCGAGCTAATCGAGAAGGCCACCAGAGAGAGGGCCCTCCTTCCGGACTTCCAAAATCGCCAAACCGGAAAGCCGGTTTCACAAGTTCCCGCGCAGGAAGTCCTCCGAGCCGATGGAGTGGAGCAGGGCCAGCCCGTCGCGTCGTGCGCCAGCGGCGTCATGAGAAAAGACGTAACAGAATCCACGAGCGATAGATTCAAAATCTTGCAGTTATCCAGTTGCATTGTTCTGTGAGTGCTTGAACATCCCGTACGCATTATACGGGTGCGTTCCATGCGGCAAATCGACGATTGTCTTAAGTTGCCGAACTGCCCATCGTCTCCTGCTGTAAAATCCCTCGAATCCTGGGGTCCGAGAAGGGGAAAACTCAGCTTTGCGTGTGGACCGCGGCTCTCAGAGCGGTTCTGACGTCCTCGACCAGGTCGCCAGAGTCCTCGATGCCGACAGATAGGCGTATCAGGTCGTCCGTGATGCCTATCTTCTTGCGTTCGGCGGCCGGTAGCGAGGCATGGGTCATCTTGGACGGATGCTCGGCCAGTGACTCTACCCCTCCCAGACTCTCACCGAGCGTGAAGACCTTCAGGGACTCTAGGAACTTCGACGCCGCTCGATAACCTCCCACGATCCTGAAGGCGATCATCCCTCCTCCGGCGGACATCTGCTTCCTCGCCAGCTTGTACGAGGGAGATCCCTTGAGGAACGGATAGTAGACTTCCTTCACCCTCGCTCGGTCGCTCGCTAGGGCCTTTGCGACAGCCCCTGCGTTCTTCGAGTGCCTGGCTACCCGGAGGTGGATCGTCCTGAGGCCCCTGAGTGCAAGATAGCAATCGAACGGGCCAGGGACGCTCCCGGTCGCGTTCTGGAGGAACTTCAACCTCTCGAAGAGCGCCTTGTCTGAGGTGACAAGAGCGCCGCCCACGAGGTCGCTGTGGCCGCCGATGTATTTGGTCGTGCTGTGGACGACGATTGTCGCACCCAGCTTGAGCGGGTTCTGGAGACAGGGAGAGGCAAAGGTGTTGTCCACCGCAAGGGTCAGCCCGTGTGCCTTCGCCACCTTTGCTACGCCAGCGATGTCGAGGACCAGCATCAATGGGTTGGTGGGAGACTCCATCCAGATCATCCTGGTGTTAGGTCTGACCGCGCGCTCGAGTTTGCTTAGGTCTCTCGCGTCGACCCTGTCGAAGGAGACGCCGAAGTTCCTGAAGACCTGGTTGAAGAGCCTGAAGGTGCCGCCATAGACGTCGTTGCAGATTATCACATGATCGCCGTTGTTGAGCAGGCTCGCGACGGCGGTCTCGGCGGCGAGGCCAGACGCGAACGCCAGCCCGAACTTGCCGCCCTCGAGGTCGGCCACGGCCCGTTCCAGCCTCGCCCTGGTCGGGTTGCCGGACCTAGAGTACTCGTAGCCCTTTGTGAGCCCTATCTTCGCCTGGGCGAAGGTCGACGAGGTGTAAATCGGAGGGGTCACCGCTCCGGTCAGCTCGTCTGGCTCGTTCCCAACGTGGACCGCCCGGGTGTCGAACCGCATGAGGGGCGGCGCGTTGGAGCGTGACTTTAATCTTGCGAGAACCCGTGAGCCTTGAGCCACTGCGGGTTGTAGATCTTGCTGAGGTAGCTCCTCCCAGAGTCGGGGAGGATCACGACGATGAGCTTCAGGGAGGGCCTTCGGCGCGCCAGCTCCAACGCCCCTGCCACCGCCATGCCGGATGAGCCCCCCGCGAAGATCCCCTCTTCCCTAGCCAGTTTGTGGGACATCGAGATGCTCTCCTCGTCGCTGACCGTGATGATCTCATCGACTACGCTCTCGTCGTAGGTTTCGGGCACGAAATCCTCCCCGACGCCCTCGACCAGGTATGGGTGCAGCGGTTCCTTCTTTCCGTACTTGAGGTTCGCGTAGATGGAGCCTTGAGGCTCGACTCCGGCGACGAGCAACGAGCTTTTCTTCGACTTTAGGTATCCGCCCGCGCCCGATATGGTCCCACCTGTCCCGACACCAGCGACGAAGGCATCGATCTTGCCTTTGGTCTGGCGCCAGATCTCAGGGCCGGTCGTGGCTCGGTGGGCCTCGGGGTTCCCCTTGTTCTGGTACTGGTTCGGCATGAACGAACCCGGATTCTGCTTGTTGAGCCTCTTGGCCACGTTGATGTAGTGGTCTGGCGAACTTGGCGGCAGATCTGTGGGTGCGACGACGACCTTGGCCCCGAAAGCTCTCAGCAGGGCGCGCTTTTCCTCGCTTACCTTGTCAGGCATGGTGAAGATGGCCTTGTAGCCACGGACGGCCGCAAGGATGGCAAGCCCCACCCCGGTGTTCCCAGATGTAGGCTCGATAAGTGTCCCCCCCTTCTTGAGGACGCCTCGTCGCTCTGCGTCCGCGACGATGAAAGCGGCTATCCGGTCCTTGACAGATCCCCCTGGGTTCATGAACTCGAGCTTGGCGAAGATGCGCGGACTAGGCTTCTCGGCAATCCGTTGGAGTCTGACGATTGGGGTGTTACCAATCACGTCCAATATGTTCTGAGCCAGGCTCACTCTGAATCAGTCGGTCCTCCGGCGTTATTATCCCCTTCGGGAATAGTCCCAGCAGGGAACCGTTTCCGAGGGCCTTGATGCCATCTGCGGGATGCGCAGAGGCTAGGAAAACTGTTAAGCCAAGAAAACGGCCGGGGTGATGAAAGAGCGGGGGTCGCCAAGCCTGGTCAACGGCGTGGGGCTTAGGCCCCATCCCTTAGGGGTTCGTGGGTTCGAATCCGAACCTGCTTAGGGGGTGCTCGCGAGCACCCTCGGGCAAGGTCGGCGAATATCCCACCCCCCGCACCAATCAGTCCTAGCGGATGCTTCGAGCTTCAGGCGCAAACCGGCCGGCACAGCAATATAGCCGAACAGGTCTGAAGACGAGGCCTTGAAGCCCATTCAGGTGGGCCTAGCCGGATTGTATTTCGTGTACGCTGGATACATATTCTACGAAACCATCTTGAGCTATCAGCTTGCCATGCAACCACCACCCACCAACTTCCTCCCATTGTTGCTGTTGCTTTTTCCCTTCGTTGGGTTCGGGGGGTTCTGGGGGGCGCTGGGAGTCCTGGAACTGCGTGGCCATCACCGCCAAAATATTTCGGGCTCTATCTTATCGATGATGTTCCTATCTGCCGCCGCGCTTGTCGAAGACTCTCACATCGACGTCCTAGAGGGCGAGATACTTTTGGTGATTTTTGTCACAGCGATTCTGGGTCTAATCGACCTAAGAGCCCTGCCAGATCGACGCACCTTCTCTGCCGTTCTCTCAGTGGATGCGCTTCTCTTGATTTCATACAGCTTGCTCGCCACTTACCCCAAGAGTTTCTCCGGACTTGCCACCATTATCGAAGCCGCAGGACTTCTAGGCGGAGCTTGCATGCTGGGATTTGGCTTGTTTAGGCTGGCAAAGCCATCCAAACCATTGATGCCTCAAATGGGATAATTCAACACAAGCACCCCCTAAAGGGGTTCGTGAGTTCGAATCCCGCCCCCCGCATTAGGGTGGAGCTGGAGTACGAAGCGGGTGCAAGTCCCGCCCACCCCACCTATTCTCGCTCGCCAGGAGAGCAGTCGTCCTCCGTTGACCCCCAAGGGCGAAGTCTTGGCGGCTAGGGCCACCACCGCGTGCCGGCTTCCCGCTCGGATGTCACCCGGAGAAGGTTATGGAGCTCGGCTAGGTATCCAAGTTATGTTTGAAGCTAGATAAATGCACTTAGGCCCCCACGAACTTCGTATACCATGTCACTCACGTTTCGGAACAAAAGGCCGGCATACGGGCTACTTGGCACGATTGTCATCGTAATTGTCGTACTCATAGTCCTCGGCTGGTTGTTCAGGTAGAACCTCCTTCAGCGGTTGTGGGGTTAGAATCCCACCCCCCGCACCACATCTCCTGATTGACATTGAGTGCCTTGGGAGACGAGCCTGTCCGGATGGTCTCTCGAGAAAAAGAGAGGAGAGGAGGGCCTCTAGGCTTTGGATGCCTGCAGGTCCCTCATCATCTGGTCAAACTGATCCTTGCTTATCTCGCCCTTCGCGTATCGTTGCCTGAGAATCTCAGTGGCGTCGCCATAGTTATAGCCCTGGCCCCGCCAGTAGCCACGACCATAGCCGCCTCGCCAGCCCCATCCCCAACCCCAGAACACCCCTCGGATCACGAAGAAGATGAAAAAGAAGAAGATAAGGAACCCGAACGGGAAGAAGACGAACGGGAAAGGGTAGTATCCGAAGGGTCGTGAACCGAAGTTGTAGAGGAAGGGAGAGAGGAGAAGCCCCGCGAGGAGTAGGATGACCAGCCCGCCGATGACCCAGCCTATGACCACTCGCCTGTGACGAGTCTGCCCGAAGCTGTGTGACGGCGTCGCGTAGTTGTTGTGGTTGTCGTCGCTCATGCCGTGTTTCGCAATCACCTGGATGGAAGCAGGGGTTCTTTAAGATATCGGAAAACCGATATCGGAAAACCGATTCCCTTATTAGCTCGCCTTCTGGCTTCATGCCGATTTGTGGCCTTTCAGATGGATGATGCATAGGAAGCGGGGCCTTCGCATGGCGATCGTCACCATGCTGGCGTCCTCGCCGAAGAACGGCGTGGAGCTGATGGATGAGATCGAGAGTATGACGCAAGGATGGTGGAGGCCTTCGCCGGGGTCGGTCTATCCCGTGCTCGAGCAGCTCGTCAAGGATGGGATGGTAAAGAAGAAAGACGATGGCAGATACGAGCTTACGGACAAGGCAAGCAGCGAGTTGGAGTGGTCATTCGGGCCTGCTTTCGGGAGAAAGCAGCGCTCTCTGGACGAGATGGTCGAGGAGGTTAGCGGCTTCGTCTCTTACATGGAGGACTTGGCCAAGTCCGACCCATCGAAGATGAAGGAACACCAAGAAGCCCTTCTGAGCCTGTCGCAGCGACTAGAGAAGATATCGAAGGACTAGGCTTTCTCGCCCTGGCTGGAGACGTGACTCATCAGGAACTCGACGGCTGCTGAATACCCAGCGATTCTGTTCTTCAGTTTCGCGAGTCCATGACCTTCGTCGTCGAACCTCATCATGTGGGCCTCTCTTCCCAGCTTCTTGAGAGTCTCGGCGATCTGCTCGGCCTCGCCGACGGGCACCCTGGGGTCGTTCGCGCCGTGGATAATGAAGAGCGGCGCTGTGATCAAGTGTGCGTTGTTGTTCGGGGAGATGCTCTCTAGGAAGTCCTTGTCCTTCTCTGGGTCTCCATACTCGGCGATCCTGAGCTTCCTCCTCCAAGGTCCCGTGTTCTTCAGGAATGTGACGATGTTCGATATGCCGACGATGTCCACTCCTGCCGCCCACATCTTCGGGCTCGAATAGAGGCAAGCCAAGACCATGAAACCCCCGTAGCTGCCGCCCCAGGCCACCACCTTGTTCCTGTCTATGGGATACCTCTCCAAGACATGGCGGACCGCGAACTCGGCGTCTTTGACGGTGTCCATCCTCCCCCTGACGTCGTCCAAGTGCGTGTACCTCCTGCCGTATCCCGTGCTTCCTCTGAAGTTCGGTGCGAGCACGCCGAAACCCATCCTCACGAAGAACTGGATGAGAGGGCTGAAGCCGGGCCTGAATTGCGACTCGGGCCCGCCGTGGAGGAGGACGACGAGGGGCAACGAGGCACCTGTCTTCGGCAAGTAGAGATACGAGGGGCCTGCAGCTCGTCGAACGAGCGGGTCTCTACAAGCTGCGGCTCGACGAAACTTGTCGCCGGTATCCCGCACGTGGAGGACCTGGTCAGCCTGGTCAGCTGACCCCGCGTCGATCCCATGTTCGGTCCGAAATCGTACGTCCATACGTCGGTGTTCGCCGAGGAGGCTGAGAGGGAGAAGGCAAGCCTTCGCCCGTCGTTTGACCAGTCCAGTCCGCCGACGAGCCCTCTGGGGGCATTCAATTCCTGCGGTACTCCGCCGCCGAGGTCCCCAGAGCATCAGCCTCGAGGCCCCGCCGTCGTTCACGGTGAAGGCGACCGTCCTCTTGTCTCTCGTGGCGACCAGTCCCTCTATGTCCCAGTCCTCCGCGTAGACATACTCCAGCTCGTGCGAACCCACGTCTATTCTTGCGAGAGCCACGAACTCCCGGTCCTTGTCTGTGGCGCAGTAGACGAACTTCCCTGACCAGTCGAAGGTGGGGGAGTAGAACGCCGCATCGCCGGTGTGAGGCGTCAGCAGCTCCGCGTTCTTGTCGTCGGGGTCAAGAAGGAAGAGGTCATGGTCAAAGGGGGTGTGGGTCACCTCGAGAAGGATCTTCGACCCGTCGGGACTCCAACTCACGGGGTATGCGTTCCCGTCGTATCTGTATACCAGCGCCGTGGAACGGTCGTCGATGTCCTCGACGTAGATGTCGAAGAACTCCTGGCTCCTAGCGTTCGAGGAGAAGGATATCCTCTTCTCGTCGGGAGACCAGTCCCCCCAGTTGTGGATCACTTTGGGGTCGTCTGTCAGCTTGACGACCGAGTCGCCCAAGTCCTCGAGCATGTAGATCTGGAACCTCTCGTTGCCGCCCTTGTCCATCCCGAAGACGATGTTGCCGCTCTTCGGCCCGACGCTGAAGTGGGCGACCCTCTCGTCCTCGAGTGTGATCTGTTGGGGGACACGATCCTCCGAGGTGTCTGTCATCCAGATTTGCGGAACCCCTGTGAGGTCGGTGAGGTATGCTACGCTCTTGTCGCCCGGCAGGAAGTCAGGGGCGTAAGCTGACTTCATCGAGAGGTATCGCCTGAGGCTGTGGGCGACCTCGTCAGCGCTCATGTTGCTGGCCTCCACGGCCTCGGGGTGACCGGGTGGGGCTAAAAGTTCGAAGGGGCGGCCCGCTTCTACATCGTGAGAGGCGCGGTGGCCACGACGGTCGCGTTCTGCATCTCCATCCCTGGGAGGTACACGAGCGACACGCTCTCGTAGGTCGACGCCGGGTTCTCCATGAGGGTCGTGAAGTAGACCCCGGTCCCGTGGACATCAGCGTCGAACTCGCTCTGGGTGTCGTTCGTGCCCGCGATGGGCACGTTTGCCATCTGCCCTGTCTTCTGGGCGGCCTCGACGATATAGTTGCCCATGGCCGATGGCTCCAGGCCTGTCGCCTGCACAGTCACGGCGTAATCGCCGTTGCCCAAAGGCGCGACGACCAGCCAGCCGCTCCCGAACATCTGCCCGTGTACGGCGGCGAAGGCGACGGCCTCGTTGGACATTGTGGAGGTCTGGGTCGACGACGCCGCCGAGGCCGTGGAGGTGACGGTCATCGTCTCCTCCATCGGGGACCTGTTCGCATAGAGCAAGAAGCCGCTGGCTGCCACCACCAAGAGGACGACGACGGTCACGGCGAAGACGGTGTTAGATATCGCGGTTCGGCCGGAGCCTTGGATCTGCATATGAAAACCGCTGAGCCGGATTTTCTATTTATCGATATTTCAAACTCAGTTGCAGATTCGCTAGAGATTCATTCAAGTTTGAACTTGAGCTTGTCGCACAGCTCGTAGAAGACGTCGATGTGTGCCTCCAACCAAGGAGTCAGGAAGTAGGTGAGCCCGTAGTGGTCTCCTGTGGAGTTTACGAGCGAGTTCTTCTTCAAGACCTCTATGTGGTGCTGGATCGTCCTGTATTCGACGCCCAGTCGCTTCGCAAGCTGGTTCATGTTCCCCGGCTGGACCTTCAGAGAGTGGATGAGCCGGGCTCTCATTTCGCCACCTCGCGTCGCTCCGAGGAGATACCACAAAAGACGGCGCAGGTCCTGGTTGTCCTGCACGAGGGCTGAACTTCCTGGCTCGCTATTTACCCATAGCGCCGAGAATATGAAATATCCTTAATACTTTGCAGGCCCGAAAACGGGTGGCTTTCTGAATAATGCACCCAATGATGGACGTCGCCATTGTCTTCTCGGTCCTCAACGCGGCGCTCCTCGTCGTCCTGTTGGTGGTCTTCGCGGGGATCGCGACCAGGAGCCACGCCGCGCACTCGGTAGGGCTGATGTTCTTTGCGATCCTGCTCCTGGCGAACAGCGTGCTTACTGCCTACTCCTACGCGACTATGGCGCCATTCTTTGGAGAGGCTGCGCTCCCCTACCTGTCGATGATATCGGTGCTCGAGTTCGTGGGCTTGGCCGTCCTGCTGAAGATAACGCTGTGAGCCTCTAGCCAGAGGTGACGCCGACGTCGACGATGTTGTAGCCCGTCGCCCCGCCCGGGAACGGGCGAGGCCATCGATCGCCGTCTGGACCTGCCCGGTCCCGTCGGTCGCCCGCACGGCGATCGAGTACTTCCCCGTCGGCGGGGGGTTCCACTCGGCGGTCCAGAGCACCCAGGTGTACTCCGAGAGAGGGTCTTTCACGCTGGCTGGCGTCCACGTCTTTCCGCCGTCTGTGCTGACCTCGACCTTCTCTATCCCTCTGTCTCCGGCGAACGCCACGCCAGCGATGGGCGTTCAGACCCAGCGGGACCTGACGGCGCGGTGCGATCCCGAACCTGTCGGCGACCTGGGCGGTCCCGGGGTGACGACTATGGAGGAGCTCGTCTCGTACTGCGCCTCGTTTCTCCCATCCGCGGACCTGCCAGTATCCCTGGTAGGTCTCGTCGACCAGCTTCTATGCCCGTCATCCACTTGCGTTCATCATCCCGTAGTATCCGGGGACTATCGCCGGGCGGGGTACCCGTGCTCCTGCGGGGAGCGGCTCGCCGTTCATCTCGTAGGCCAGGATCGTCCCGTCGAGTCCATGGCCTTCTCCATCGGTATCCCGACGCTGTAGCCGTCGGTGGCCTTGAAGACCACGTAGGTGGCCTGCGGCTGACCCTGCGCCTGGCTGCAGGATGTCCTCGAGCTTCACGCCCGTCCACTTCGCCGTGCTGATCAGGTCGCCCCCGACGTCGTTGCTGACGCACTCGAGCGTGTTGTACTGCTCCACCGGTTGCATGGCCATGGAGCTGCTCGTAGGTCAGGGTCGTCGGGTTCGCGACGAGGCCCGAGACGCTCAGGGACCAGGTGCTAGAGTCGACGCTCGGAGGGAATATGTTGACGTCGACCCGGTAGAACTGGCTCGTTCGGCGTGACCTCCTGCGCGTAGAGCGTGCTGACAGCCTCGGTCCTCTCACGCCTCGCCTTCGGGAAGAGCAGGCTCACCCCGTAGTAGAGCAGGACCCCGGCGACAGCGGTCGCGGCGCCAGCCCTGATCGACCAGCCGCCTCCTCCTGTCGAACTTCTGCTTGTTGCCCCTCCCCGAGCGTGAGCTCGACTTCGGTTTGAGTGGCTCGCAGATCACGCCCGTCTGGACCGGGGCGTACTTCTCCGCAGTCACCAGGACCAAGCCGAAGGCGAACTGGGGCGGGATGAGGGTCAACATGACCGTCGAGATAGGCTGCGGTGAGCTGAGGATCTGCGTGAAAGTGAGAGTGACGAGAGTGATGATGAAGAGGATCCCGTATGCCGCGAACATGTAGATCGAAAGACGATCCCCATAACCCCTTCTTCCGCTCACACCGGATAGAGACCAGGCAAGGACCCGTATAGGGCCAGATTGACCGCTATCGCTCCCGTCAGGGCCGAGTACTTTGCCAGATACTGCAGGTTGCTGACGAGGACGGACTCCACCGAGCCGGGCGTGTTCGTCACAAGCGCCCCCACCGCGACCTCGGGGAGGAAGAGACCCCCGAAGTAGAGCCTGATGACGAATGAGATTGACAACGCCACCGCGCCCGCGCCGACACCGATGAGGAACCTCCGGAGCCCTTGCCTCAAGTCAATCCCTTCGAATCCGTGGACATGCAGCTTCCCTAGAGACTAGTCAACGTTGCGGGTCGAGGCGAGTATTAACGCTTCTTCAAAATTCGTCCCAAATCATCGAGCAAACCCTTATGAGACGGAAGAGCGACATTCTCAAGAGCAGGCAGACTTCCCGTTTGCCGCAATCTGAATAGAGGTGCTCAAAAATGCAGAAATCCGAGGAGGTCAGTTCGACACCCGCGAGCGGTCAGGCGAGCAAGCACAGGCCCTGCACCTACACCGTCGGGATCTGCGCCACCGGAACTCCGCCGGCGCTAGGCGACCCTGCTAGACACAGTCCTGTCCAGCGAGATGCCGAACTTCATCCTCGCGAAGATCGTCCTTGTCGCCAGCGACTGCTCCGAAGAGACACTCGGCGTCGCGAAGGCGGTGGCAGCCAAGGACAAGAGATTGAAGCTCATAGAGCACAAGACGAGGACCGGCAAGGCGGACGCGATAAACGAGGTATTCAGGGAGACAGAGGGAGACTACCTGGTCTACGTCAACGCCGACGCGATGATAAACCCGATGTCGATCCCCGTCCTCCTCCAGAGCATCGACCAAGGCGAGAAGTTCGGCTTCATCTCGGGGAGGCCGATCTTCGAAAAACCGAAGGGCCTGATCGCAGACGTCCTCGAGCTCATGTGGACATCGTTCAACCTCCTCTCGTCCGACCCGAGGCACGCGAACCAGGTCAACCACGGGACCGACGAGTTAATGGTAATCAGGAAGAAGCTGCTCCCCCAGCTTCCGCCGGGGGTGGTCAACGACGGGGCCTACATCGCCGGAAGGATCCGCGAAAGAGGCTTCAGAGTTGGGTTCCAACGGGACGCGCTAGTGCAGATCGACGTCCCCCGGAGGATGGTCGACCTGATTGCCCAGAGGAGGAGGATACTCTTCGGGCACATCCAGGTCAAGAGGCTCGTGGGCAAGGCCCCCCGCACGGTGGAGACGATGATGTTCTTCAGCCCGTCCTCGAGCCTGAAGATAGTGATCAGGGAGCTTGCGGGCAAGCCCAGACTCGTGTTGGCGCTGCCAGCGGCGGGGATAGGGGAACTTATCGCCGTCTCCGGTGCGCTGTGGGACACCATGACTTCCAAGAACCTTGCGATCTGGAAGAGATATGACCAGTGAGACCAGCCTCACGCTGACCGACAAGCAGGCGCGAGAGGTGGGGATGTTCTGCCAGATAGCAAGAGAGAACGGCGCGCTCATCTCCCTACGCGAACTCATCGCACTGGTCCCGATAGACGCGAGGGAGCAGGAACTGGACGAGGCGTTCCGGAGGGATCCCTCGCTGGCCTCCAAGTTCGTCGTGCAGTCGGGCTACGTCGTTGAGAGGACGCGGGATCTCGACAAAGACCTCAAGAGGATAGTCGTCGAGGAGGAGAAGAGCAAGCAGAGGGCCCGAGCAAACCTAGCGATCGCGAGGGACTTTGGCAAGTTTCTCGCAAAGGGCACCCTCTTGGTCTCGGTCGGAGGTGCGAACTCCTACCTCACGGCCAGCGAGGACGAGGACATCGACTACTTCTGCGTGACCAAGCCAGGCCGCCTCTGGCCGTTCATGCTAAAGGGCCTGCTCCTCGCTAGGATATACAGGGCGTCAAGGAGAGGAGTGCCCGAACTCTGCTTCAGCTTCGAGATGGATGAGGCGTGGGCTGAGCGGACTTTCAGGACCCCTCAGGACCCCCATCTTCGCGAGGGACGCCCTCACCGTGAAGCTCATCGAAGGCAGGAAGACATACCACGGGTTGCTGGAAGAGGCGAAGTGGATGAAAGTCCACTTTCCGGCCCTCTACGACATCAGGGTGCTGGAGACGGACTCGGAGGGGAGGGGCGCCTCCTCCGCGCGTGCGGGTGCTCGTCCCGCAGTGCTCAACCAGCTCCTCTACCACACTGTGGGTTCCTTCCTCAGGATGAAGTCCTGGGCGCTGAACAGAAAGTTTGCGAAGTTTGGAAGACGGTGGTCAGAGTTCGAGACAAGGATAGGGCCAGACCACTGCATCTACGAGTCGAACAAGTATAGGCGCCTAGGAAGGATGTACCTGGACATCGCATCCTCTTCGCGGTGACATGGCTGAGATGGCCGCCGAGTCGATCCAAGAACAGGGTCGCGAGTTCCCTCCGGGAACGAACGCGACGACGCTGAAGCTGATCACCACCGGGAGGAGGAGCGGCATCCCGCACGTCGCTATGATGCGCTTCGTCATTTCGCAGGGGGCGTACTACGTGTTCGCAGGGACACCGAACACCGATTGGTTCCTCAACGCGCTCGCCTCCCGAGTCGCCAAGGTCCGGCTGGGCGACCACGTGCAGCCGGTCTCCTGCGAGGAGTCCCCAGAGGGTGAGATGATGCGAGGGCTCTACACGAAGAAATACGGTGCTAGGACAGTCAAGGACTGGTACTCCAGCGCCACGACGCGCGCGATGCGCCTGGTTCCGACATGCCCCGCGACCCTCCGCGGCGCCATCAGGGGAGAGGACGACGTGAAGCTTGACTTTCGGGCATGGACGTCCAAGAGCGCGGACTACCTCGACTCGGTAGCCACCGCTTTCGACTCGGCCTCTGAGGAATACGATTTCACGATAAAGGGGAATTTCATCAATGTCTGGACCAGAGACAGGTCGATTGCGGAAGTGATCCGCCGGGCGGGCATGGACGACACGCTTCTCGAGATCGGGTGCGGCACAGGGACGGAGGCGATCCGCATCTCGAGGCATGTCAGGAAGGTCGTGGCGACCGATATCTCTCTGGGGATGATCTCGCTCCTGAGACGAAAGGTGGACGCGAGAGGCCTGACCACAAGGATAGAGGCCATCCAGTTGAGGGCGACCGAGATCGCGCGAGCCAGCGGGGCGCTGCCGGGAGGGAAGGCGAGGCTGGCCTACTCTCTCAACGGCGCCCTGAACTGCGAGGTCGATGTGGGCCGCGTGGCACGGGAGCTCTGGAATCTGCTCGAGCCAGGCGGGCTGTTCATCTGCTCTGTGAGGAACAGGCTCTGCCTCGAGGAGTCGCTCTCGCGGGCCGTCCAGTTCAGGTTTGGGACGCTCGCCCCGAGAAAGAGGCAGCCGATAATGGTCTCCGTCGGGGGGATGGACATCCCTGCATACTACTACTCCCCCCGCGAGTTCGCACGCTTCTTCGAGCCCTATTTCTCGACGACCAAGATGGCCGCGCTCCCGGCGGTCATCCCTCCGCCGAGCCTGAACGACTTCTACGTGAGATTGAGGTCGAGGCTGCTCCTGGTCGAGAAGGCGGATGCCGCCCTCGCGGACAAGTTCCCGTTCAACAGATTCGGAGACCAGACGCTCTTCGTCTTCGAGAGAAGGGACAACCCCAGGGCTGCGCCGTGACGGACGGAGGGGCCGCTCCCGACGGCCGGGCTCCTGACGAGATCCCGGACTATGAGACCTACGACTTCTCGAGCGTCTGGCGAGGGAGAGGGCTGGCGGACGCCGCAGAGAGGCGCCTCGTGGAGGGATGGGCGCTCCCAGGCGGGGATGCCTGCCTTGACCTCGGGGGCGGGTTCGGCCGAGTAACCAAGGTCCTGGAACCTCATTTCCATAGGATGTTCATGTTGGACTACTCCAGGAGGAACCTCCTGGCCGCATCGTCCAAGCTGAGCCAGAAGACCACGCTTGTGCGGAGCGACCTTGGTTCGCTGCCGTTCCACGACGACGCGTTCGACTTGGTCTCGCTCGTCAGAGTGATCCATCACGTCTCGGATCATGCAGCGCTTCTCTCCGAGGTCGTGCGGGTCGGGCGGGATGGAGGAGCCTTCGTCATGAGCGAGGCTAACTCGATCACCAAGGCCCTCAGGAGGGAGCGAGGCCGAGTCGTCAAGAGCTCAAATGGCCACCTCATCTATCCGTCGCGGTTGTCGCGATATGGAAACCGCTCTCTCGTGCGTGAGGAGATCAGGGGGGTCGGGCTGTTTGACAACAGGATCTCGGCGAAGTTCCAACGGCTCGCTCCTCTGTCGCTGTTCGATGTCGGGACTTCACGACTTTGGCCCGTCAAGATGAACCTCTTCATCAAGTTCAAGATCTCCAAGGGCGCCGGACGCACGACGTCCAGAAACGAGCCTCACGTGATCTGCGTCTGCGGAGGCGAGATCGTGGGGAACGCTTGCACAGGGTGTGAGAGGCGCTACGGCCGGATCGTCGACCTGGTCGAGGCCCGGAACAGGGCGAGCGTCTAGGTTCCCAGAGGCGATGTCTTGAGGCTCCGATATCTTCTCGTGCTGGGTCTGGCTCTCAGAGAGGCGTTCAGCTTCTGGACCGGCCACCCTTACGACTTTGAGCTCTGGGTGAGGACGGGCTATTGGGTAGCCCGGGGAGTCAATCCGTATGGCTTGGTCCCTCCAGCACCCGGATTGAGCTTCGTCAACAACATCTCCGCAGGCGGCAACCCGACGGTAGCGTACCTCCCGATGTGGCCCCTCCTCCTCGCAGGGCTGTACGGGGTCTACGCCATCGTAGGCTCCCCGAGCCAGTTCTTGTATTACTTCCTCCTCAAGCAGCCGATCATAGTCTGCGATGTCCTCCTCGCCTACTGCCTGTTCAGGTTCCTTGAGCGACGAGGCTCTGACAAGGCAGGCTTCGTCCTGAAGGTCTGGCTCTTCTCCCCGTTCAACATCCTGCTCTCCGGGATATGGGGGATGTTCGACTCCATCGCGATGCTGTTCGTCGTGCTCAGCCTCGGCGCTCGGCCAGGCGCGCTGAGAGGGGCTTGGGCCGGGCTGGCGACGTTTGCAAAGTCGATACCCGTGATCTACTCTGTCCCCCTCTCGAGGGGGCCGGGCATGCTCAGGAATCTGGTCTTGGCCGTAGGCATCCCGATCGTCCTGAGTCTGGTTATAGTCTACCTGGAGGGATGGTCGTTCTCTGTCTTCGGGACCACGCTCCAGAGCACGATCACAAAGGGAGGGTTGAGCATCTCGCTCTGGGAGTTCCTGTTCTTCCTGGACAACGTAGGCGTCATCTCCAACAGCGCGACGGTCGGCATTCTGTCCTCGGTCGGCTACGCCTGGGTGGTCGCCGTCGTGGTCGCGACCGTCCTCGGATACAAGTGGTTCGGGTTCGACACCGAGCGCGGCGTTGTCCGTTCGATGCTCCTGATCACTCTGGCCTTCCTGCTGTTCAGGGGCCAGGTGAACGAGCAATATGCGCTCTACCTGTTCGCGCTCATGCTCATCGACGTGGGCTTGTGGAGCCCGCAGAGGAAGAGACTGTTCCTGGCTTCTTTGGCGGTCATCTTCCTCGTGACCATGACAAACGACGTACTGCTTCTCAGGTTCCTTGCGCCCGTCTATCCGCACGCACTGGACATAGAGGGCAGCCTCATCGCGCAGTTCAGCTTTGAGAGGAACGCACTTCTCTTCCTCGGCGCTTCCGTCTTCTGCGCCCTCAACATCTACTACCTCGTCTCACTCTACAGAGAGAGACACGTCAGG
This sequence comes from uncultured archaeon, assembly GCA_963799775.1. GTDB lineage: Archaea > Thermoproteota > Nitrososphaeria > Nitrososphaerales > Gagatemarchaeaceae > Gagatemarchaeum. The sequence goes on along the minus strand of CAWCYD010000003.1, from coordinate 257,142 downwards.
AGTTTTGACGAGCAGCTCCTGCCTTGAGTCGCTTCCGACGACCTGCGCCAGGGACGAGTCCGAAGGCTGAGAGGGCCTTTAGGAGGTCCGGCACGATCTCGAAGTTGGGCGTCTCGCTCAGGCCTATCCATCTGTACTCGGAGTGCTCCGTCAGTCTGATTGCCTCCTTCGGGTCAGGGCGCAAGACGAAGGGCACGGCGACGACCCTTCCATAGTGGTCTAGGTACTCGATGAGCGGCCCAACCTTGACTATCTTCATGTGCTGGCCGCTCTCCTCCCGAGCTTCGCGCAGCATGCACTCCTCGGCGGACTCGCCCTTTTCAAAGTGGCCGCCCACGCAATCCCACACCCCCGGGTAGGTGTCGTCGTCGTCCTTTCGCTTCAATATCAGGAGCTTGCCCCGGTCGAGCACGACCCCTGTCGTGAAAACCCTGGTCTTCATCCGTTAGCTATCCCAGTTGGGCGGAGATCTCCTTCTCCGTGAGCTCCCTGCCGCAATACTTGCAGCGATACCTCAGCGGGGACCGCCCCGAGAGGAAGAAAATCGAGGGTGCGGACTCCTTCTCACGCACTGAGACGCAGGTCGGAGCCGTGCAGCTCAGGATGCCCCGCAGCGTTCGAGGGGGGACGGCGTTCCGCTTCGCGACCACCCGATAGGCGCGCACAATGTTCACGCTGGCCCGAGGAGCGATGAGCGCGAGGCGTTGGATCTGCTCGGGCGAGATCTCCATCCCCTCCACCTTGACGATGTCCTTCTTGCCCATCTTCGAGCTGCTGACGTTCATGACGAGCGCTATCGTTATCCCGTTCTCCTGAGGGTCGCCGAGAAGCCGCAGGACCGACAGCGCCTTCCCCGCGGCGATGTGGTCGATCACGCTGCCATCTGGTATCTTCCTCACCAGCATAGTGGTATGGTCGTCGGACCGGGACTGTCCGCCCTTCCGCGATACAGCCTCTACGCCCATCAGTTTCTTCCTCCGCCGAGTATCTTCAGGAGGAGGGCCATCCTGGAGGGGCACCCCAGATGCGCCTGGGTCATGTAGGCCGCAGACTTGGCAGAGTCGATCTCGTAGGGCAGCTCCGTGGAGCGTGGGAGAGGGTGCAGGACGATGAGGCCGCTTCGGCCCTTCGCTATGACCTCCTTTGTGAGCTTGTAGCTGCCCTTGACCTTCTCGTACTCGTTTGGATCAGGGAACCTCTCCTTCTGGATACGCGTGAGATACAGGACGTCGGTGTTGGCCATCACCTGTTCGACATCAGAGCGGATCTCGAAACGCAGGCCCAGACCCTTTAGCTTCTTTGTTATCTCGTCCCTGGGTCTCAGGGTCTCAGGTGAGATGACGTAGACCATCTTTGGCTTAAACTTCGTCAGCCCGTAGAGGAAGGACGTTGCGCTCCTAGCGTAACGGTTGTCACCGAGGACCGCATAGGTCAGGCCGTCTATCCTTCCCTTCAACCGCTTGACCGTGAAGAGGTCGAGCATCGCCTGGGACGGGTGATGCTGCGACCCGTCTCCGCCGTTGACCACGGGGACCGAGCTCAACTCCGCCGCAAGGAGGGCGGCTCCCTCCGACGGATGGCGCATGACGATGAGGTCGGAGTAGCCCTCGAGCATCATCGTGGTGTCATGCAGGCTCTCCCCCTTTTGGAGGGAGGAGACGTCAGGGGAGAGGTCGATGACCCTGGCTCCGAGCCTCAGGGCGGCGGTGGTGAAGCTCAAACGTGTCCTGGTGCTCGGTTCGAAGAACGCGGTGGCAATGATGTAGTCGGCGAGGTCATTACGGGGCCTCGGTGGGCCGACGAAGGCGTCCGCCGCCTGGAAAAGAGATTCTAGCTCCTTGCGCGAAAAGTCCAAGATGCTGATGACGTCTCTGCCTTTCCAGGCATCTCCGCTCACTACATCAGCACCCAGAGGCTCCTTTCTGCGACGCATATTAATAATGCGGAATCGAAATCGGGGAACAGAGGGTTTCCCCCGTCCTTGAAGTCCTTGGCTGCAACAGAGAGCTCGGGAGGTGATGCCAGTCCACAGGCAGAGCGGCCGCTGGCTCGCGTCGTCTCTCGCCTCCTCGGGATGCCATACATAGGCTACTTCGCAGTCCTCGTCTTGATAGCATTCCTGGCAGACCCCTACAGCTTCACTAGGACCTGGAACCAGGGCAGGTCCGCGATGCTCGCAATCGTGCCGCTTGTCTTCCTCGAGGCAGGCAGCAGGTCATTGGCACCCTTGAGAGAGAAGAGAGGGGCCTTGCTCGCCTGGTCTACGCTCGTCGTGGCTGGCGCATATTACGTGACCTTCGCCCAACCCTCTGTCTTCAACTGGCTGGTCAAGGCCGGGACGAATCTCGGGGTAAACCCGACTATCGTCCAATACAGCTGGGTCTGGGCGATCGACTACGCAGTCACGTCGGTATTCCTCATCGCCCTCTTGATGGTTGACAGGAGGTCCAGGACCGTGACCCCGCTCATCTACACGGTCGGGATGGCTTCTTTCCTTTTCATCGACGTCGTGTTGCCGGAGAACACCCTAGGGCCGTTCGGGTACGTCGTCCCTCCGGTCCTCCAAGTCGTCTCGGGAGTGCTCAACCTCTTCGCACCCGGCGTGGCGCACTCCCAGGGGAACATCCTGATGCTCCAGAACAGCCTGGGGTCGATGAACCTCCAGGTCTTCTGGCCCTCTGCTGGATTGGACGGGATCGTGATAGGCCTGTTTGTGGTCCTTGCCATCTGCGTGAAAGTGGGCACCGGCTGGACCCGAGGAGCGCTCTACCTGCTCGCGGGGGTCGTCGGCTCGTTCCTGGTCAACGTCCTCAGGCTGGCGCTGCTCGCCGCCTATGCGATGAGCAACATCACGAACCCAAAGGCATTCGAGGCCTTCCACTCTGTCATCGGGGAGCTCATCTTCATCCCTTGGATCATCGCCTTCGTGGTGGTCATCCTCCGGCGCGAGAGCAGGATCACGACGAACGCGAAGCTGATCCCCACGGCTGGGATCTGAGCGTCGTTTTCCCTTCGCTCAGCTGCCGCTTTGTCTGGAGACAGACTGGGAGAGCGTCAGGAAGAGCACCAGCAGGTAACCGGTGACATAGACCGCAAGTATCGGGAGGATCCCAAGGTTCCCCAGGGCCATGGCGTAGATTATCGCGATTATTCCGACCCCCGTGGCGATCATCTCGAAAACGGTCTCCCTGTTGAGAGTCAGTTGGTACTTCTTCTCCTTCCAAGTCCCAGTCTTGCTGGTGATGGCGTACTTTGGCGTCCTCAGGAACGTTCCGGTCTGCGGCGAGAGGAGGCCCGAGAGAGCGCTCACGGAGTTGCTGACGCTGATCCCATATCCAAGGATGACTAGAAGGATGATCTGCCTGACGTTCTTGAAAAGGCCCATGTGCTGGGCCCTCACAGCCTCCACGCAGTAGTAGAGCACCGAGAGCGTCGAGAGGACGATCATGAGGGCGAAGATCGCCCAGGGCACGATGCTCAGTGTCACCTCGGCCGGCGAGCCGACTATCGCCCCAGGGCTCGGGATCGTCACGTGGACCGCGTAGTTGATGACGTTCACGTTGAGGAAGGTCGCGAGAAGGGCAAGGACGAACGAGGCCACCATGAGGGGATGGACCATGTAGTACGTCAGGTGGACGAAGGCCTCGAACTTCTGCCTGACGGAGAGCTTCTTGGAGGCGTATATCGTGGGCCAGACCTTGCGCGCCGTCTGGATGGAGCCCCGGGCCCACCTGCCCTGCTGTCTCTTCAGGCTCGTGATCGTCGGTGGGAGCTCTGCCGGGAACTTCACGTCTTTCAGATAGACCGGCTTGAAACCGTTGAGCTGCATGCGGTAGCTGAGGTCGAGGTCTTCTGCGAGGGTGTCGGCGTTCCATCCTCCCGCACTGACGATGGCCACTGTCCGGAGGAGACCTGCGCTCCCGTTGAAGTTCATCATGTAGCCTCCGCTCCATCTGCCGGGCTGCTCCAGCAGGAAGTGGGCGTCGACGCCTATCGCGAGAGTCTCGGTGATCATGTTGTAACCCCTGTCGAAGTGGGTCCACCTGCACTGGACGAACCCCACCTTGTCGTCTTGGATCATGAAGGGGACGGTCCTCTCGAGGAAGTCCTCGCTGGGGGCAAAGTCCGCGTCGAAGACGGCGACGAACGGCTCGGTCGTCTTCTCGAGGGCAGCCTGAAGAGCCCCGGCCTTGAAGCCAGCCCTGGTCCCCCTGCGGAGGAGCTCGACCTTGTACCCCTTGGAGGTGTAGTCCGAGGCGAGCCCGTCGAGCTTCTGGCGCGTCTCGTCATCCGAGTCGTCGATCACGACGACTCTCACCAGACTCTTCCCGTAATGGTCGGCCATCTTGGCGCAGGCGTTGAGGAGCCTGTCGGCCACGTAGAACTCGTTGTAGACGGGCAGATGCACCGCAACGGGGGGCCTTTCCTTCAACGTCGCCAACGCCGGCTGGGTGTAACCGCGGGCCTTGCGAGTAAGATAGAGCGTGTTGATGCCGTAGATGAAGAAGGAGAAGCTGAGGAGCACCGATAAACCGAGGATTATTCCGGCTACAGGTGAGAAAACAAGCGTGGCAACCATACGACCAGTACCCTACCCTGAGGATTTTTCGGTGCCCCGACCTCCTCTATTTAATATGTCGGAAGTGATGTTTATGATTTTTCTCGAAAGAATCTTTCGGCCAGGTAGACAGACCAGAGAACCAGTGCGATGCCCTGTGGGCCAGGGGAAAGGCGCCGTTCCAACTCAGCAATGCATAAATATCGATTCTCGAGCGCCAGAGAGTGAAGAAGAGATGGAGCTCCACAGAGGCGGTTCAGTTTATGGGAACCTCGGTTATTGGAAGCCCATCTTCGGTTTTCGCTACTAGCTCGCGCTCTAGTTTCCTACGCGAAAATCAGCTGGAGCGTCTTGCACCATGAGCACAACTAAGATGATTGAGACCGTCGTCGTCAAGTTCGGCGGATCGGTTCTCGAGAACGAGAAGGCCATCAACCAAGTGGCTTCCCTGATCAAAGAGACGAAGAGCAAGGGGCTCGGGGTGGTCGCGGTCGTCTCCGCGATGAAGGGCGTCACAGATCAGATAATGTCCCTCTCGAAGAAGGAGAACCCGGGCATCGAGCCCCATCTGCTCGACGAGCTGCTCTCGTCCGGAGAGAAGACGAGCGCCAGACTCGTCGCGGCGGCCCTCGCGTCGTTCGGCCTCCAGTCGGTCGTCGTCGACCCCGATACTCCGTACTGGCCCGTCATCACGGACGAGAAGCATCTAGACGCGAACCCGCTCGTGGCGGAGAGCAGGGCGAAGGCCCAGCAGCTGATTATGCCTCTTTTGGCGGCGGGACGCGTGCCTGTCGTCTGCGGCTTCCTGGGGAAGACGATCCGCGGAAAGACGACGACATTGGGCAGAGGAGGGAGCGACACGACGGCCGTGCTGCTCGGCAACTGCTTGGATGCGAAGGAGGTCATACTGGTCAAGGACGTGGAAGGGGTCTACTCGAGCGACCCCGACAAGGTCACCAACCCGCAGTTCATCGAGAGTCTGAACGGCGAGGAAGCTGAGATGCTCGCGGCGGGCGGGGCAAAGTTCCTCCACGTAAAGGCCCTCAGATACCAATCATCCGGACTCCGGATCAGGGTCACGAGCCTCGAGAAGCTCGACTCCGGGACTGTCATCAAGGGTGAGCTCTCGCCCGCCCAGGTGGAGATCGTACGAGGAGGGGTCTCGATGATCACCCTCGTCGGCCTCAATCCGGCCAAGACCGACTCGATCATGCGAGCGGTCGCTGCGGTGAGAGAGGCTCGAGGCGACCTGCTGGCCCTCTCGCTCGAGACGAGCGCGGCCATCTTCTACGTGGGCGGGGGCGAGAACGTGCTGGACAGCGTTCACCATGTGCTCATAGAGGAGAAGATAGGCAAGGCCGTCTCCGAGTTCCCCCACCTCTCCATGATCACCGTCAAGGGGGCGGCGCTCGAGACGGAGCGCGGTGTGGTCCAGAGGATCACCACTCCTCTCGCAAAGACGGGCATCAACGTCTACGGCATAGTGACGATCCTCTCGTCCGTCAGGGTCTTCGTCTCAAACGACGACTCGGAAAGGGCCTACAGCCTGGTGACGGAGGCGATGGCGAGCGAGCCGCAAGCCCCAGGAAGGATGCAATCACGATGAGCAAGCGTAGAGAGGTCAAGGCCGCCCTGCTGGGCGCGACGGGCGCAGTAGGGCAGCGCTACATCAACATGCTCCCCAGGCACCCCTACCTGAGGCTGGAGGTGCCTGATGGGAGGCGAGTCAGCGGGCAAGAAGTACGGGGAGGCCGTGCACTGGCTGTTCCCTGACGAGATGGACGAGGAGATGGCCGCGAAGGTCGTACAGCGTGCCAGACCGGAGTCCGCGAGGGGATGCGACGTCGTCTTCTCTGCGCTGCCTTCGGAGGTCGCAGCTGAGGTCGAGTCGAAGTTCGCCGAGGCAGGATTCACGGTCGTGAGCGAGGCGAGCGCCCACCGGATGGACCCAGACGTGCCTCTGATGATACCCGAGATAAACGCCGAGCACCTGGGCCTTCTAAAGTCCCAGAAGAACAAGAGGGGGTGGAAGGGCGCCATAGCGACGACGCCGAACTGCACGGGCACGGGCCTCTCCATGGTGCTCAAGCCCCTAATCGACGAGTTCGGCGCCGAGAAGGCCATCGTCACGACGATGCAGGCCCTCTCAGGTGCCGGATATCCGGGAGTCCCCTCGCTCGCGATACAGGAGAACGTCATACCCTACATCAAGAACGAGGAGGAGAAGGTGGCCGCCGAGGCGAAGAAGATCCTTGGCAAGCTCGTCGGCGGCGCGATCAAGCCTAGCCCGATAAGAATGGGCATCTCCTGCAACCGGGTCGCGGTCATCGACGGGCACATGGAGACCCTCTATGCGGAGTTCCCGGGGAGGATCTCGCCAAAGTCTGCCGAGAGGGCTCTGGAGAGGTTCAAGGGCGAGCCCCAGAAGCTGAAGCTCCCGACGGCGCCCCAGCAGCCGATCATCGTAAGGAAGGAGAACGACAGGCCCCAGCCGCGCCTCGACAGGCTGGCGGGGAGCGTGCCCGGCATGAGCGTCGTCGTCGGCCGGGTCAGGAACGGGATAGACGAGAGGTCGCTGCAGCTCACCCTTCTCTCCCACAACACGATCCGTGGAGCGGCCGGGACGGCAATACTTACAGCGGAGCTCATGGAAAGAGAGGGATACCTGGGGAGGTAATGGAGACATGGTGTTCGGGAAGCAGGTGAGGATCAACAGGATAACGAAGGGCGGAAGGATGCTCTGCATCCCCATGGACCACTCCTTCACAGTCGGACCCATCGCAGGTCTCGAGGGCCCTGAGGAGATGATCGCGAAGGTGGCGAAGGGCGGCGCGACGGCCTTCCTCGTCCACAAGGGAGTGATCAAGGCGATGAGGAAGCCAGCCCCAATCGGGATGATCATGCACATCTCCTCGAGCACCAACCTAAGCCCTGCGCCGAACAGGAAGATGGTCAGTTCCTCGGTAGTGGAGGGATTGAGGCTCGGTGCGGACGCGATCTCGGTCCACATCAACATGGGCTCCAAAGAGGAGCCGGAGATGCTCCAACAGCTCGGCTTGGTCGCGGACGAGTGCGACGAGTACCAGGTCCCGCTGATCGCGATGATGTACCCCAGGGGCGAGAACATCAAGGACCCACGGACCCGCAGGTGGTGGCGCACGTGGCGAGGGTCGGGGCCGAGTCGGGGGCGGACATCGTCAAGACGGTCTACACAGGGAGCCCGGAGACCTTCAGGGAAGTCGTGAGGAAGTGCCTTGTCCCGGTCGTCCTCGCGGGAGGGGCGAAGGTAGAGAACGACCTTGAGATCCTCAAGCTAGCCAGCGACGTCATGGAGGCAGGGGCCGCAGGCGTCACGTTCGGGAGGAACGTATTCCAGCACCGCGACCCGACCCTCATCGTCAGGGCGATCAGGCGGGTGGTGATCGACGGAGGCAGCGTGGAAGAGGCGATGGAGGTAATGGGCGCTGCTCCAGCCTGAGAAAGAGATTATCCTCGACCTCACGGAAGCAAAAGACCTCTCGAAAGCTCTGAAGGAGGCCAAGGGGGCCGGCATCAACGCAGTCATCAACAGGAGCGCGAGGCCTCTGGGCGCCGCGTCGGGGTCGGGAATGCGCGAGTACAAGGAGAAAGAAGGGGACTTTGCGTGGATAGAGGTCAAGGGCGCCAAGGACCTGGACAGGGCGGTCGAGTCAGCCCTGAAGCATGACCACAAGTTCGTCGTGGTGGACTGCACAAACTGGAAGATCATACCTCTTGAGAACCTCATCGGAGAGTTCAGGAGGAAGCACAGGAAGATCTACGCATTCATGAAGAGCGAGAGCGACATCAGGTTGGCGTTCTCCATCCTCGAGAAGGGGGTCGACGGCGTCGTGGTGCCCTACTCGTCCTTGGCGGCCGTCAAGAGACTTATGGCCAACGTCGACGGCGACCAGCTCAAGCTCGTAAAGGCCAGGGTCAAGCGGATCGTGGACGTGGGTGACGGGGAGAGGGTCTGCATCGACACCGCATCTCAGCTCTCCCTGGGCGAGGGCATGCTCATAGGGAGCAAGGCCAGCTTCTTCTTCCTCGTCCACAGCGAGACGATCCCCACCGAGTACATACCCACGAGGCCGTTCAGGGTCAACGCGGGCGCGCTGCACAGCTACATCCTGGGAGCGGACGGGAAGACGAGATACCTCTCTGAGCTGGAGGCCGGGGACAAGGTCCAGCTCGTCGACTTTGCGGGCAAGAGGCGCGAGGCGACAGTCGGGAGGATAAAGATGGAGAGGAGGCCCTTGGTGATGGTGGTCGCGGAGTGCGATGGGCACGAAGGCACGGCCATGATCCAGAACGCAGAGACCATCCGCCTCGTGAGGCCGGACGGCAGGCCCGTGGCGGTCACCGAGGCAAAGGCGGGCGACGAGATACTCGTCCACGTCGCAGCCCACGGCAAGGCCAGGCACTTTGGCGGAGAGGTAGACGAGTTCATCTTGGAGCGCTGACCCAAGTGAGAGATGGATGGCCAACAAGCGAGTCATGCCCAAGATATGCGCATCGATAAGCGCAGACTCTCTCGATGAGATGGTCCAGAAGACGGAGTATGCGTTCCATCTAGGCGCGGACCTGGTGGAGTTCCGGATAGACCGCATCATGAGCAGGGTGACGCCTGAGGACATCAAGACAAAGCTGGCGAAGTTCGCGCCGCGTTCCGTCGTGACCGTAAGGACCAACCAAGAAGGAGGGGCGTTCTCTGGGAGCGACATCGAGCGCCTGAGCCTGATCTCGGAGCTTGCCACTATGCTCCCCGCCTACCTGGACGTGGAGCTCAGGACCGCGGTCGACAACGAGAGGTGGCTGAAGAGCCTGCCGAACAAGGTGGAGAGGATCGTCTCGTGGCACGACTTCAAGGGGCACCTCCGCTGAGCGAGCTGAGGAGAAGCTGCAAAGACGAGCTGCAATACGGGGCGATAGCGAAGGTGGTGACGACGGCAACAAAGCTCGAGGACAACGTCAGCGCACTGAGGCTCTGCGAGGAGAACCCGGGGAAGGTGACGGCGTTCTGCATGGGCGAGGAGGGTGCCTCGTCGCGACTGCTCTCCATGTTCATGCAGGCTCCAATCGCCTACGCCGCTCTCCCCAACGATGCGGTCGCGCCTGGCCAGCTCTCGATTTCCACCATGATTGAGTTCAGGGGCCTGGTCCCCAACGAAGCGGGATGACCGACCGCTACTGCATCGTGGGGAGGGACGTGTCTCGCTCGCCCTCGCCGGCCATGATGAACGCCGCGTTCAAGGCCCTGGCGATCGACGCCGAGTACTCGCAGGTGAGCGTTCCAGAGCAGGCGTTCCCGAGGGAGTTCCGCCGCCTCATCTCGATCCGCTTCAAGGGGATGAACGTCACCATCCCGTTCAAGGCGGCCGTGCTCCGGTTCCTGGACGAGCTCGACGCCGTCGCGACGAGGATACAAGCTGTCAACACTGTGAAGCTCGAGGAGGACGGGAGGTACTCCGGGCACAATACGGACCCGGACGGGATCGTGGAGCCGCTCCGCGGGCTGCTTGCCTCCATCTACGTCAGGAACGCGCTCCTGATAGGGGCGGGCGGTGCAGCGCGAGCGTTCTGCGAGGCCATGAACAGGCTCGGGATAGTCGACGTGGGCGTGGCAGTCCGCGACCCCGAGCGCGCGAGGTCGTTCGTGCAGGACATGGAGAAGGCTTTCCCGCGCCTCAACCTCACCCTGGCCTCGATGAGGCGACCTCCATCATCTCAACCATGACCTGATATTCAACGCCTCGCCCATGGGGGCAGACGGGGCTGCCCTCCCCTCCGGGGCGAAGCGGATCGTTCCGGGAAGCGAGGTCGTGTTCGACGCCGTCTACCGTCCCAAGGAGACCGGCCTGCTTGTGGAGGCCCGCCGGTCGGGCGCGAAGGTCATACATGGCGAGGACATGCTCTTGCACCAAGGGATGGCTGCCTTCAAGCTCTGGACGGGAAGGGGGGCCCCCGAGAGCGAGATGAGGGAAGCGCTTGTGGCCGCGCTAAAGGGCGGGCAGTCTCCGAGTCGGAAGAAAGGGGGCCGAAAGAGCAAGTGACAGTGGTGAAGGCGAAGGCGACGACCTTCGGCGCGATAAGCATAGTCAACGCGATAGCTAGCGGCAAGGGAGCGACGGCGAGCGTCAGGCTTCCGACCGAGGCAGAGGTCGAGCTCGAAGACTCTCCCGGTCAGTGGTCGGTCAGCGTCAACGGCAAGAGGACCGGCTCGGCCCTCGCATTGGAGACGGTGAGACTGGCGATAAAGATGAGCGGGAAGGACCAGGCGGCTTCAGCGGGAATGTGAGGACTGTGTCCTCTGTGCCCATAGGCGTGGGCCTGAAGACCTCTTCGGCCGCCTCGACCGCCATCTCCATCGCGGTCTTCGCCGCCCTCGGGCAGAAGGCCTTCGACCCCAAGAGGGCCCTCGACTGCAGCGTCCAAGCCTCGCTCGCCAGCGGGGCCAGCATCACCGGGGCGCTGGACGACGCCTCAGGCTGCCTTCTCGGAGGCCTGAACATGACCGACAACCTCGCACGCAAGGTGGTCAGCTCGAGGCTGTTCGACAAGAAGCTCAGAGTGCTTGTCGTCATCCCAAGGACGAAGAGCAGGCGAGAGAGCGTCGAGCCCCAGCTCATCAGGAAGTTCGGGCTCCTCACCGACCTTTTCTTCGAGATGACGCTTAAGGGCGACTACTGGAGGGCGATGGTCTTGAACGGGATGACGTATTCGTCGATACTGAAGTACGACCCCTCTCCTGCGCTCCGCGCTGTGGAACACGGCGCGCTGGGGGCGGGGCTCTCGGGGACCGGGCCGGCGGTGGCCGCGGTCTTCGACGCCTCCAGGCAGGCCGAGATGGAGGCCCTCAAGAAAGATTGGCAGAGCGACGGGAGCACGGTGATCGAGACGGAGACAAACAACGAGCATGGGAGGCTGCTCTCTGTTGGCTAGGGCTGCCTCCGTCCACGCGACGAGGGCCCTCGCGGCGGGGAAGTTGAGCGGGAGCGTCTCGGTGCCGCCGAGCAAGAGCTACACGCACAGAGCCGTGCTCATCGCGAGCCTGGCGCAGTCCGCGGGGAGGGCGGGAAGTTCGAAGATACGAAACCCGCTGCTCTCCCGAGACACCAACGCCACCGTGTCCGCCTGCGCCGCGATGGGGGCAGAGATGGAGAGGCGACAAGGGATGCTAGTCATCAAGGGCACGAAGCCGATGGTCCCCGACGACGTCGTCAACGTCGAGAACTCGGGGACGACGCTCAGGTTCATGACCTCCGCGTTCTCGCTCGCCCCAGAAGGCTTCGTCGTCCTCACCGGGGACTCTAGCATAAGGAGGAGGCCGATGCAGCCCCTCCTGGACACCCTAGGGCAGCTTGGGGTCCAGGGATGGAGCTCCAGGGGGAACGGGTGCGCCCCCGTGATAATCAAGTCAGGAGGGATGCGAGGTGGGAGGGCGTCCATCCGGGGGGACGTCTCTTCGCAGTTCGTCTCGTCGCTCCTCATCTCGAGCCCCATGGCGGAGATAGACACGACGCTCAAGGTCGCGGACGCCGTCTCAAGGCCTTACATCGAGATGACGCTGAGGCTCGCGGCGCACTTTGGAGTGAAGGCCTCGAACAAGGGGTACGCGGAGTTCGAGGTCAGATCCGGCCAAGAATACAGGAGCGCGGACTTCACCGTGCCCGCGGACTTTAGCTCGGCGTCCTTCATCATCGCGGCGGTCGCGATGATAGGAGGAAGGGTGAGAATCGAGAACCTCGACGCCAGCCTGCCTCAGGGAGACGCTCGGATAACTGAGATAGTCAAGAAGATGGGAGCGAACGTGACCCAAGAGAAGGACGGCCTGGTCGTCTCCTCGGACGGCGACACCCTGCTGGGCGGGTCATTCGACCTCGGGGACACCCCGGACCTTCTCCCGGTCGTCGCGGCGCTGGCTCTGAGGTGCGACACGCCCGTGGAGGTGGTGGGGACGGCACACGCCAGGTTCAAGGAGACCGACAGAATCGCGATAGTCGCGAAGGAGCTCTCGAAGCTTGGAGCGAGCGTGAAGGAGAGGCCCGACGGACTGAGGATAGCGCCCGTCAGAGGGAAGCTCGAACCGGCCGCCCTCGACGCGCACGACGACCACAGGATGTTCATGGCCTTCTCACTGGCGTCGATGCTGATCCCGGGAGGACCCCGATCGTCGGTGTCGAGAGCCTCGACGTCTCGTATCCGACGTTCCTGGAAGACCTCAAGAAGCTCGGGGCTAGGGTGAGCAGCGACTAGCATGCCCGGCAACATCTTCGGCGAGAGGTTCGCGGTGATCAGCTTCGGAGAGAGCCACGGCAAGGGCGTGGGGATCGTGGTGGACGGCGTGCCGGCGGGGCTGGCCCTATCCGAGGCGGACATCCAGCCTGACCTCGACCTCAGGCGACCGGGCCAATCGATCGTCACCACTCAGAGGAAGGAAGGAGACGTCGTAGAGATATTCTCTGGCGTGTTCGACGGCCACACGACCGGCGCTCCCATCATGATGATGATCCGCAACCTCGACGTGGACTCGAGGTCTTACGAGGCGATGGTCAACACTCCCCGACCGAGCCACGCCGACCTCTCCCACAGGACCAAGTATGGCGGCTTCAACGACTACAGAGGGAGCGGAAGGGCCTCCGCGAGGGTGACGGCGGGGTTCGTCATGGCAGGTGCCCTGGCAAAGAAGCTGTTGAAGGAGACACTAGGGGTCGAGATAATCGCGTACACGCTCGAGCTGGGGGGCCTGCGGGCCGAGGGGTTCACGATAGACGAGGCCCGCAAGAACAGATACTCGAACGAGGTCCGGAGCCCTGACCCAGAGGTGGCGGAGAAGATGAAACAGATGGTGATCAAGAGCAGAGGGGAGGGGGACAGCCTCGGTGGCGTGGTCGAGTGCGTGGCGCTCAACGTCCCCGTGGGACTCGGCGAGCCTGTCTTCGACTCCCTCGACTCTGACCTTGCGCAGATGGCTCTCTCGATCCCCGCCGTGAAGGGGGTTGAGTTCGGCTCTGGATTCGCCTCGACCCGGCTCAAGGGTAGCGAGAACAACGACCAGTACCGCCTGGACGCCTCTGGGAAGATAGTGACTCAGACGAACAACTCAGGTGGGATCGTAGGAGGGGTGTCGAGCGGGATGCCGATCGTCTACAGGCTGGCCTTCAAGCCCCCGGCGTCGATAGCCAAGAAGCAGAAGACCGTCGACCTCTCGACCAAGAAGGAAGTAGAGCTCGTGGTCCCGGGAAGGCACGACCCGGTAGTCGTCCCGCGGGCGGTCCCCATCGTCGAGTGCTGCACCGCAATCGTGCTGGCCGACCACGCGCTGAGAGCCGGGTTTATCTCCCCGGTGCTGGGAAGGCGAAAGAAGAAGCAATGACTAGCAGCGGGGTCGAGGAGACAGAGTCGGAGCTCAGGAGCCTTCGAGAAGAGGTCGCGGAGACGACGAGTGAGATAATCGAGCTCGTCGCGAAGCGGGTGGAGCTCTCGAAGAAGATAGGCCAGGTGAAGAGCCGGGAGTCGCTCCCCATCGACAACGAGAAGGTCGAGGACGCCCTCCTCCAAGAGGTGATCAGCGACTGCAAGAGAATAGGCCTGGACCAAGAGCTAGGCCTGAAGATCCTAAGCACGCTGCTCAGGGAATCCAAGACCGCGCAGCGCAGCGTGGGGGCGGCGAAGAAGCAGACCTTCATCACGCCGATGATGATGATGGCCAAGGCGACGGAGATAGAGAAGAGCGGGAAGAAGCTCATCCGCCTCGACGTCGGGGAGCCCGACTTCCGTCCTCCAAAGGCGGTCCTCGATGCGGTCTCCGAGGCCTTGTACTCCTACAAGACATACTACACCGTCGGGCGCGGAATACCGGAGCTGCTGTCGGCGCTCCGCGCATACCTCGCCAGGAGGCACGACTTCCAGGCCGCGGAGAGCCAGCTCATCGTGACCCCGGGAGGGAGGTTCGCCGTGTATTCCGCGCTCGCGACCGTCGCCGCTGAAGGGGACAGCGTGATAGTGATCGAGCCCAACTGGCCCGCGTACAAGGAGGGCCTTGAGTTCATCGGAGTCCGAGCGATCACCATCCCGACCACGATGGAGGAAGGGTGGGAGCCGTCGCCAGAGAGGGTCGAGGCTGCGATAAAGCCCAACACCAAGGCGATCGTCTTGAGCTATCCTTCCAACCCGACGGGGAAGATAATGGACAAGAGGCGCTTCGGCGAGATAGTCGAGATCGCCGACGACCATGGCCTCACGGTGATAAGCGACGAGATCTACAACGACTACGCCTACAAACCGTGCCCGAGCATCCTCGAGAGGCTGCCCAAGAAGTACGTCCTCACGTCGTCGTTCTCCAAGGCGTGGAGCATGACGGGATTCAGGATAGGCTACTCTCTGGCTCCGCCTGAGACGAGCGCGAAGATGCTCAAGATCCTCGGGCTCATGATCACTTGCGTCCCTGAGTTCATCCAGAGGGGTGCGGCGAAGGCGCTCGACTGCGCCGAGGAAGTCTCGAGGAACTCGCGCGTGATGAAAGAGAGGATAGACGCGACGACCGCGGAGATAGAGAAGATAGACGCCCTCGAGATTCTCAAGCCCGAGGGAGCGATCTACGCGTTCCCACAGGCAAAGGACCCGGCGTTCGACTCCTCGTCCTTCGCGATGGAGCTCCTGGAGAAGAAGGGGGTCACCATCAGCCCTGGCACCGGGTTCGGAGACTACCCCAGATGCTTCAGGATCTCCCTCGGTCAGCCTCAAGAGACCCTCACCGCCGGGGTTAGGAAGATAGGCGAAATGCTGAGTTGAAGGTCGCCGTCCTCGGAGCAGGGGGCGGGATGGGTGCCCTTCTTCGCGAGGTACTTCATCGAGAAAGGAGACACGGTGCGCGGGTTCGATTCGAGAAAGGCGAGGAGGCAGTCGCCCCGAGGTGTACACGTCAAGAGCGCCGCCTCGAACTCTGAGGCCGTGAGAGGCTGCGACCTCGTCCTGATGGCAGTCCCCATCGAGAGCACCTTGAAGGTGGCAGAGGAGGCCGTCCCCAAGATGAAGCGAGGGTCTACCCTGATCGATATCATGTCCGTCAAGGGGGAGACCTTGCCGGCTCTCAGGAAATTGGCGGGGGAGAGGGTCTCTCTGCTGTCCATACATCCTCTCTTCGGCCCTGCGCTCGAGTCCGCGGACGGGATGAAGCTAGCCGTCATAGTGAAGAAGGAGGGAGGAAGGCCTGGTACTGAGGCCTCGCTCGCAAAGAGGCTGTTCCCCGGTGCGCGGATAATCCCGATGACGAGGAAGGAGCACGACCAGGCGATGGCAGCCGTGCTCTCTCTCACGCACCTGCTGAACCTGGTGTACGCGGGGACGATGGCAAAGTTCCTCTCGCCGGATGAGTTCGACAGGATCTCGACGCCGAACTCCTCCATGCAGATGACGCTGGCGGAGGCGATCCTTGCCCAAGACCCGCGGCTCTCGTTCGCCATACAGGCCTCGAACGGCTACACCAGGAAGGTCGGAAGAGAGGCCCTGCGTGAGCTCAGGAGAGCCATCGAGGTCGTGGAAGGGTCCGACTGGGACGCGTTCAGGACGGAGTTCGGGAGGCTCGCGAAGACCTACGCCTCTGGCAGGAAGGGCAAGGCGGCGATAAGGGAAGTCTACAGCGCTCGTTGACGAGTTATCTGTTTAGCTCTTCTTTCTGGTAGCTTCCTTCAGCGCTCGCACGTATTCGGCGATCTTCACGAGCGAGACCGAGCTCCCGGCAGAGTCGTAGCCCGCGACCTTGTCCACGATTCCGCTTCCGACTATCACGGCGTCAGCGCCAGCTTCGACCATGGCCCGGACCTGGTCTGGCGTCGATATGCCGAAACCCACGCCGAGGGGGACGTTCCTTTCCTTTGCGAACTTCTTCGCGTTCTTGACCAGCTCGAGGCTGCTCTCCTCGACCCCTGGGCGCGCCCCCGTAACGCCCATGAGTGAGACAAGGTATAGGAATCCCGACGTCTGCTCGACGATCCTCCGCATCCTCTCTGGAGGAGTGGTAGGGGCCGCCAAGAGTATCGTATCCAGTCCAAGCGACCTTGCGATCCGATGGTAGTCTGCGACCTCCTCCAAAGGCAGGTCGGGGACGATCATCCCGTCGACTCCGCCGCTCTTCGCCTGCAGCAGGAACTTCTCGACGCCGTTGGAGTAGAGTATGTTGTAGTACGTCATGGCGACGATGGTGCACCTCCGGATGACGCGCCTTGACGCTCGAGATGACGCTCATGACCTTTGCCGGGGTGGAGCCTGACGACAGGGCTCGGACATCTGCGGCCTGTATCGACTTGCCGTCCGCGATCGGGTCGGAGAACGGTAGGCCAACCTCCACGATGTCAGCGCCCCCGCGGATCACCGCGTCGATCACGTGGGCAGACGCCGCCAGGTCGGGGTCGCCTCCCATGACGTAGGCCACGAGGGCTGCCTCTCCTGAGAGCTTGGCGAAGACCGAGGAGATGGGGCTCAGAGCTCCGTGCCCTCTCTTCTCGCGACCTGCTGCACGTCCTTGTCACCCCTACCTGAGAGCGTGACGACAACCGACTGGGTCTTGCCCATCCTTCCAGCCAGCTTCACCGCGTATGCGACCGCGTGGGCCGACTCGAGCGCGGGGATGATCCCCTCCTTTTCGGAGAGGAGGTGGAAGGCTCCGACGGCTTCGTCGTCGGTCACTGAGACATAGGTGGCCCTCCCGGTCTCCTTCAGGAAGGAGTGCTCAGGGCCCACTCCCGGGTAGTCGAGGCCCGCCGAGATGCTCTCTGTGCCGCGGACTTGGCCGTGCTCGTCCTGGAGGACGTATGTCATCATGCCATGGAGGACGCCTTTTCTCCCTTCGATGAGGGGTGCCGCGTTCCTCCCCGCCCCCATCCCGCCGGCCTCGACGCCATAGAGCTTCACCTTCGGGTCACCCTCGAAGGCGTGGAAGCTCCCCATCGCGTTGCTCCCGCCCCCGACGCAGGCGACGATCGCATCTGGAAGGCCTTTCCCTGTCTTCTTGAACTCTGCCTTGACCTCGTCTCCTATGACGCTTTGGAAGTCTCTGACCATGACCGGGTAGGGATGAGGGCCCACGACCGAGCCCAGGAGGTAGTAGGTGGAACCCACGTTCGTCACCCAGTCCCTGAGAGCCTCGTTGATGGCGTCCTTGAGCGTCTTGGACCCGCTCTCGACGGGGTGCACCTGGGCTCCGAGGAGCTTCATCCTGTAGACGTTGAGCTTCTGTCTCTCCACGTCCTCGGACCCCATGTAGATCTCGGCCTTGAGGCCGAGCGCTGCGCAGGCCATCGCCGTCGCGACGCCGTGCTGGCCGGCCCCCGTCTCTGCTATTATCCTCTGCTTGCCCATCTTCTTGGCTAGCAGCGCCTGCCCGAGCGTGTTGTTGATCTTATGGGCACCCCCGTGAAGGAGGTCTTCCCTCTTGAGGAATATCCTCGCCGCGCCCGCGTGCGTCGTGAGGTTGGCACAGAGGTAGAGGGGCGTCGGCCTGCCGGCGTAGTCTCGCAGAAGCCTGCTGAGCTCGGCCTGGAACGCCTTGTCCTTGCGTGCGGAAAGGTACGCCTTCTCGAGCTCCTGGACCGCCGGGACAAGCGTCTCGGGGACGAACTGCCCTCCGAAGCCCCCGAACTTCCCGTTGGTCGGATAGTCTTTGGACTTGTTCTTCTCGCCCTTGCTGCTCTTCCGCGAGGTCATGTCATGGAGCCACCCGCCTCTCTTCAGCCTTGTTGGCGTTGGTGACGAAGGTCTTGACCTTCGAGTGGTCCTTGACGCCTGGCGCAGACTCCACCCCGGACGAGACGTCGACGCAGAAGGGCGAGACTGTCGCTATCGCAAGCTCGACGTTCTCGGGCCTCAGACCTCCGGAGAGGATCAGGGGCATCGGCGCGATGCTCTTCCTTATCGCGGAGCAGAAGTTCCAGTCAGACGTCAGGCCGGTCCCGCCGTCGTAGCCTTCGCGGTGGGCGTCCGTGAGGATGGCGTCGTAACCCTTGACCGTCTCCTTGATCTTCTCTAGCGCCGCGAGGCCTTCGTCACCCACGTCGTGGGCGACAGCGCAGGGCCGCAGCAGGTACGCGTGGAAAGAGGGCCTGATGGACGCCTGAGAGAACGCGTTCCCGTAGAGTTGTATCGCCTTCGGGGCACACCTCTTGATCTCGTCAGAGTGCTCCACGAGCGTCTGGGCGGTCGCCACAAGGACCGGCGTGACGAAGGGTGGGGCCCTCGAGATGAGCGAGGCCGCCCTTGAGACCGTGAGGTTTCTGGGAGAGTTGGGGAAGCCTGAGACGAACCCGAGGGCGTCCGCGCCGGCGTCGACGACAGCATCGACGTCCTCCTCGCGGGTGATGCCGCATATCTTCACGCGGGTCAATCCGCTGCTCCCGTGAGCGACCTGACCTTCTCCTCGATGTCCCCGGATTTCATGAGAGCGCTCCCTATGAGGAACCCGTCAGCCCCTAGCTCGCTCAGTTGGAGGATCTCCTCTCTCGTCGTGATGCCGCTCTCAGAGATGACGAGCTTGTCCTTGCTTATCCCTTCTCGCGCCTTCCCTTGCCGTGCCACGGCGAGGAGCCTCTTCGATGTCGAGAGCGACACATCCAGCGTGTCCAAGTCCCTGTTGTTTATCCCCACGACGTCCGCCCCGGACTCGAGGGCGTACATGAACTCGTTCTCTGTGTGTGCCTCCATCAGGGACCTCGAGACCCCGGCTCTTGGCAAGATTGAGCATCTCTCCGAGGCCTGCCCTTGCGAGCCTATTCATGAATATTGCCGCGATGAAGAGAATGGCGTCCGCGCCCATCTTGGCGCCCGCATCGACCTGCACGGGGTCGATGACGATGTCTTTCATCAGCACCGGCACTTTGACGGACTTCTTGACCAGGGGGAGGTAGCGGATGTCACCGTCGAAGTGTCTCGGCTCCGTCAGGACGGAGATTCCAGAGACCCCCCCGCGCTCGTAGGCCCGGGCGATCTTCCTGACGTCGCCAGGTTTCCTCAGCTCGCCCTCGGCGGGGGAGGTGAATTTAATCTCGGCGATGACCGGCGTCAGCTTCGACGTCGCCAGCGAAGCCTTGAGGCTCCTGTGCTTCAGGCCGCGCGCCGCCTTGGCGTCAAGACCCTCGTAGTATCCGCTCTCGATGGTCTCGGAAGCAGTGTCGGCTAGCGTGAAGATGAAATTGGCATCAGTCTTTCTTCTTTGCATAGCTCTCCCTCGCAGCCTCGAGGCTCCCTCCGCTGAACTTCACCAGCTCCTCGAGCTTCGACATCGCCTTGCCGCTCTTTATGGAAACGGAGGCGAGCTCTATCCCCTCGGAGAAGCTGTCGGCCCTCTCCGCGAGCACCAGGCAGGCGGCGCTGTTCGCCAGCACCATCAGTCGCCCATAGTCGCGCTCGCTGCAGTCTCCGCTCAGGATCGAGAGGGCGAGCATCGCTCCCTCGTCGGCATCAGACGGGCTCGTCCTGGGCACGAGGGGCCCGTCTCGGAGCCCGAAATCCTTCGGAAGATACTCGCGTGACTCTACGCGCCCGCCCTTGAGGTGTGAGACCATCGTCTTGCCTGTGACGGAGATCTCGTCGACGCCCTCCATCCCGTGGACGACAAACGCCTCCTCGAGGCCCAGTCTGCCCAGCACCGCTGCCACCTGGGGGACGAGGGCAGCCGAGTAGAGTCCCACGAGCTGCGCGTCGACGCGCGCCGGGTTGATCAGGGGCCCCATCAGGTTGAAGACCGTCCTCACGCCCAGCTCCTTCCTGACGGGAGCGACATGCTTCATCGCGGGGTGGAACGACGGGGCGAACATGAAGCCGATGCCTATCTGCTCGATCGAGTCCTTGACGCGTGAGGGCTCCATGGCGAGGTTGAAGCCGAGGCGCTCCAAGACGTCGGCGCTCCCTGACTTGCTCGTGACAGAGCGGCCACCGTGCTTCGCGACGACGGCTCCCGCGCCGGCCGCGACGAACGAGGACATGGTGCTGACGTTCGGGGTCTTCAGAGTGTCGCCGCCGGTGCCGCAGGTGTCCACCATCCTCCCCTTTACCACGGGCCGTTCCTTCATCGTGCTGTAACCCCTCAGAGCCGAGGCGAGTGCGGCTATTTCTTCCACGGTCTCTCCCTTCTTCCTCAGGGCCACCAGGAACCCCGCTACCTGGGCGGGCGTCGCGGCCCCCTCTGCGATGTCCTTGACACAGGCGGCGATGGTCTCGCCTGAGAGGTTGCACCTGCCATCCAAGATCTGCTGGATGGCGTCTTGGACGGGCGTCATCGCGACCCTCTCAGGAAGTTCCTGATTATCTTCTTGCCCTCGGGAGTCATAATCGACTCGGGGTGGAACTGGACCCCCTCGATGGGATACTTCCTGTGCCTTATCCCCATTATCTCCGCGTCGTCCATCGATAGGGCCGTCACCTTGAGCTCGGGGGGGATGTCGTCCTTGTTTATCGCAAGAGAATGGTAACGGGTCGCTTCGAACGGGTTCTTCACGCCCTTGAGCACCCCCTGCCCGTCGTGGAGGATCCTGCTCGTCTTGCCGTGCATCAGCCTTGAGGCTCCGCTTACGTGCGCCCCGAAAGAGGTCCCTATGCCCTGATGGCCCAAGCAGACCCCGAGGGTCGGGACGCCTGGGCTCACCTCCTGGATGGACCTTTCTGGCAGACCCCGAAGTAGCGGGCGTCCGCAGGATGACCGGGACCGGGAGAGATGATGATGCGGTCCGGCGCCATGTCGCGCACCTGGGCGAGAGTGATCTTGTCGTTCCGGAAGACGTGCGGGTCCCGCCGAGCTCACCGACGTACTGGGCCAGGTTGTAGACGAACGAGTCGTAGTTGTCGATCACGATGGACCTTCATCTCCCCGAGGCCCCCCTCAGTTTGCTGCCGGTCGCCTTCTCGACCGCCCTCATCAGACCGGCTGCCTTGGCCTCTGTCTCGTGCCATTCCTTCGACGGGTCAGAGTCCGCGACGATCCCGGCTCCTGACTGGATGCTACACTTCGACCCCCTGGCGACGAGTGTCCTGATCGTGATGGCAAAGTCGGCGTTCCCGTTGAACGAGAAGTATCCGAGCGCCCCCGCGTAGGGACCCTCCTGACCGGTTCGATCTCCTCGATGATCTCCATCGCGCGGGGCTTTGGGGCGCCAGAGACAGTCCCGGCGGGGAACATCGCGCGCATCGCGTCGAAAGAGTTGAACTCGGGCCTGAGTGCCCCGACCACCCTCGAGACGATGTGCTGGACGTGGCTGAACTGCTGGACGGTCAGCAGCTCGGGGACCTTGACCGTCCCGTACTTCGCGACCCTTCCGACGTCGTTCCTCGCGAGGTCGACGAGCATCACGTGCTCCGCCTTCTCCTTGGGGTCGGCGAGCATCTCCTTGGTGAGCTTCGCGTTCTCAGCCTTGTCCATGAGATGAGGGCGCGTACCGGCGATTGGGAAGGTCTCGACCTGCCGGTTCTCGACCCTCACCAGCATCTCGGGGCTGGAGCCTACGATCTTACGGTCCCCGAACTTCAGGAAGTACATGTAGGGGGAAGGGTTGATCTCGCTCAGCGCCTCGTAGAAGACGGAGAGGTCGCCTTCCAGCTGGAAGTCGTAGCGCTTGGAGAGGACGACCTGGAAGATGTCACCCGCAGTGATCTGTCTCTTCGCTGCCTCGACCATCGACTCGAACCTGGGTTTTTCCACCGTCGGCCTCGCGACGCCTCGAGCTTCGAGCCCCTCGCGTTCCGGAGGGCTGGCGCGGAGCAACCGCTGGACCAGGTCTAGTCGGTTCTCTTTGCCCAGCGAATAGTAGTGGATCGTCTTGCCGATGTGGTCGAAGGCGATCCCATCGGTATAGATGCCGAACTCCATGTCGGGGAGCGACAGGTCATCCTTCGCTTTGACTGGCAGCCGCTCCCAATACCGCACAGAGTCATAGGAGATGTAGCCGACGGCGCCCCCGATGAACCTGAACGGGCTTCGCGCTCGCAGACCTGAAGGGATCGGGATTGAGAGGAGTCGCTTGAGGTCCTCGAGCGGCTCGTCGGTCTGTAAGCTGTCCTTGCTTCCGTCGGATGAACGCGCATCAATCCGGCCGTCCTTGAGACTCAGGAGCGTTCCCGGGCCAAAGCCGATGAAGGAGTATTCCGCGAGTCTCTGCTCTCCTATGGCAGACTCTAGAAGGAACGCGTTCTCGAACTCTTCCTGGACCTTGACGAAGAGCCCTCGGGGAGAATCGGTCGTCCTCAGCCTTTCAGCTTTCAGCGATTGTCGGGCAAGTCTGAGCTCGCTGCCAAAAGTGGTCACCCATTCTACGCTCAGGATGGCACGAGGAATGAACACTAATAATCATTTATGCCCATAAATGGGTATTGTCCCGTTCTTGGGTGACTTTCGCGGCTGTCCCGCATCGGGTGATAAATTGACCCTCAATGGGCGATTCGGTAGTCTTGTCCGTCCCAGAAAATCCAGTATGACCAAGGTTGGCCGCCGCTGTTAGAGTAGATTCCACCATATCGAGCAGTATGCATCTGCTCGGTCATTTTGACCAACTCATCGTTTCGCGCACGCAATCCGTCTTCTTCGAGTCCCCCGTGAGAGGACAATGGTCGTGAAGGAGCATGTTCGGCGCGTTCATAAGACTTCTTCGATTCACGAATTCTCGGTCAGAAAGGTGGCGGACGCCCGACTCTTCTAACCTTGGCTTCGCCATAACGGTCGACGCATAAGTTCTAAACGACCTGTCGCAAAGTCGCCCCGTGCCAACGTTCAAGATTCGAAGGGCCACCACGAAAGACATCGACGTGCTTGTCGAGCATAGGAGCAAGATGTTCGAGGAGATGAGCGACTCAACCACAGGCGAGCTCCAGTCTCTGGAGGAGTCCTATGGGAAGTGGGCGAAGGAGATGATGAGACTAGGGGTCTTCCACGGGTACATAGCGAAGACAGCCAGAGGGAAGGTTGCGGCCAGCGGCTGCTTGTGGCTTCGAGAGCAACAGCCTTCGCCCGGTCGCCCTGCCGGGCTGATACCATACTTGATGTCGGTGTACACCGTTCGCGAATACAGGAGGAACGGGTTGGCGTCTATGATCGTCAAGGAGGCTATGGAATGGGCGAGGAAGAGGGGATACTACAAGATCCTCCTGCACGCCTCGGTCAAGGGAAGGAAGGTCTACACGAAGCTGGGATGGAAGCGCACCTGGGAGATGGAATACCGCTTCGACTGACCGCCTCTCAGGCGGCCTGAGCTTTCTCTGACCTAGAAGCAGCGACTATCTTCCACGCGACACCGGCGAGCATGGCCAGGGCCGCGAAGGCGAGGCTCAGCCCTGAGAGCACGACCGGGATGTTCCGGCCCGCCCCAAATGTGTGGACGACAAAGAGGAAGACTGCGCCGATAGAGAACACCCCGTGGAGAAACATCGAGTTGCGCGCGCCCTGGAAATACAGGCTCCCCGTTATCCAGACGAAGAGGGCGGCCCCGGTGCCAGCGTAGCCCAACAGGACAGGGAGCGAGATCGGGAAGGCGAGGAAGAGGACGACGTGGATCCCTAGGAAGAACCCTCCGATCCCGGCTATGATGATGTGCAATCGCCAGAGTCGCTCGGGACTCCCAGCCCGTGAGGTGAGTCTGCCCTTGAATAGCATCATTATGCCCGTTGCGGCGATCAAGCCGAGGGCAAGAAACCCCGAGAGGTCGGCGAGGCCTCCGATGCCGAAGAGATAGGGCTCGGGAGCCGTCTCCAGAGCGAAGAGGAGGGCGACAGCGAAGAGCGAGACCAAGACGAGGTTGACTGTCGCGAACCGTCCAACGTTCACATGAGACACTTCTCGCGCGAGCGGGCAAGCGCCGCGATATAGAGATGAAGAAGTCGCTGAAGCTGCTTTGCCGAATTACAGTATAGTGCCTCTATGGGTCTATTGAGAAATCGCACAAGATTAAATACCAACGCCTCATGGAATGCCTCCATGGTTTCAGAACCTGCGATGCAGGACATGAAACGACCTAGGGACATCAATTCCAAGGTCGCAGAGTTCGTGAGAATAGTCACCGAGGTCGGGCCCGACATCCCGCTGGTCGCGAAGAGGATGGGCGAGCACAAAGAGTCGGTGCGTTATTGGTTCAAGAAGCTGATCAAGCAAGGAATCGCCTTCCAACCCATGGTAAACTTCGAGGGCCTGGGGCTCTCGAGGGTGGTCGCCGTCGTTGACTTTGCGAAGGAGTTCGAGACCCAGTCCGAGTCGATACTCGTGGCGATGAGCCAGATCTGCTACGTCCAGAGCTTCGTCAAAACCCTCCCTGATGGTCACTACATCGTCCAAGGCCTGGTCCCCGCCGAGTCGGTTGGAGCCTGGACGGAGATGATGCGCAAGCTCGAGTCGGCCGGGCTCTTCACCTCCGTCGATTTCTCGAGATACGATTGGGCGAGGAACGCCCCCATGAAGTCGGAGCTATACGACTTTGAGGCGGGCCGCTGGGAGTTCGAGTGGTCCAGGACGGCGAAGGTCTACCCGGAGCCGATCGAAGGCGCTTCGCCAAGAGGCGACCTCGACAGGATCGACCTCCAGATAATCGAGGGGCTCCAGCGTGATGAGACCAGGCCTCTCTCAGAGATCCAGAAGGAGACCGGGATCAACTACAAGACTCTGAGCTTCCATTATCGGAAGCACGTGCTCGGACGGCAGATGTTGAAGGGGCACAGGGTCAACTGGATTGGGACCACGTACAACCCCGAAAGCGACAGGGGCAAGCACAGGAGGCACACATACCAGCCCGTGGACGTCATAGTCAAGGACCTTACCCCGAACGAGAAGACCACTCTGATGGGGCTGACCAACACGCTTCCTTTCCTATGGTGGGAGGCGGTCGGTGGCAACAGCTACTACGCTCAGTTCGCGTTCCCGACGGAGACGATATCAGAGGCGATGGAGTTCCTCTCCCGGCTCCTGACTCCGGTCAAGGACAAGGCGCGGTGGTTCATGGCCGACCAGAAGCACTCGGCGTCGTTCAGGCTCGTGCCCAAACTGTATGACAACGAGTCAAGGACTTGGAAGTTCGACTCCGAGGAGACGCTCAGGAAGTTCGAGCAGCTACTGCTGCAAATTAAGAGAGCGCCCTAGGGCAGAGTCTATCTGACCTAGGGCCGTATTTCCTAGCTTCCCCAGCCGCCGAGATAGCCGTCGAGAGGGGAGATGTGCACACCGAGCGTCGCCAGGACGACTGATGCGCCACCGAGTGCCAGCATTCCGTATCTTACCTTGTCTTCTAGAGTCATGACCTCGGTTCCGGCGCGGTCGCCGATTTAAGCCTATACCATAGCCATGAACGCCTCGTCGCATCTCCGTGTGAAATCTAATGGGAGCGCTCGCAAGTCCTTTTAGACGTGGAGGTGACCGCGGGCCTGCTTGTTGGCGGGGCTCCAAGTGCTTCTGAGCGGTGTCGCCTTGGGCCTCTCCATAGCGGCGCCCCCGGGGCCTGTCATGGCCTTGGCGGCTCAGGAGGTGGTCGCACGCATGTGGCTGGCCGGCTGGCTTGTGACCGCCGGGGCGACGGTCGCCGACGGGGTCTTCTTCGTCTTGACCTATTTTGGAGTCTCGAAGCTCGTGACCGTCGAGGAGAGGGACCCTCCTCTTCGTCTTCGGCGGGTTGCTCATGCTCTATCTTGCCCTCTCGACCGTCGTGAGATTCCGCCGCGAGCCGATAGTGTCCAGCCGGGCGTCTCCACGCGCGCGGGGCTCCCCCTTCTTGATGGGCCTCTCCATAGGCCTCACCAACCCCTACCAGCTGGGATGGTGGATCGCCATAGGCGCCGGCATGGTGGCTGAGTTCGGAGGCGACATCGCGGTCGGCTTCTTCGCCGGGATAGTCGGGTGGACGCTCATCTTCACGACGCTCGTCTACAAGGGAGTCACAAGATACGAGAGGTTGGCAAGGCCAATAGCGTATGCGTCCGCCATCCTCATGGCGGGCTTCGGTTTGTGGTTCCTTGCTGCGGGGATCTCTGGTGTCTTCCTTTGAGGGCCTCTTTCTCGAACTCCAGGACGTTCCTTTCCTGAGCGTACTCGACCGAGCCACCCCTGAGCGACCGCAGCTCGTCGATCGACTGCCGAGCGCTCTTGCCCTCGTATGCTATCATGTAGGCAGCCAGCACGCAGCCTGTCCTTCCCTTCCCAGCCAGGCAGTGGACGAGGACGACCTTCCCCTTTGAGAGTTGGGAGGCGAGGACGTCGGCCCCCTTCATCATCTGCTCTGGAGTGAGGGGCGCATGGTCCTTGAGAGAGATGTGGTGAGCCTCCAAGCCTCGGGTCCACTGCGATGGGAGCGGGTCTTCGGTCAGGGTGAGGATGGAGGTAACGCCGTTCTCCCGCAGCCATCGCACCTGCTCGCCCGACGACGGCCGCCCGGATGCGGCGAGCTTGGACTCTCGCACCCAGGTGAAGAAAGTAGGCTGGTCGGTGAAGCGAGCGCGAATCTTGCGATAGACCTTCCCGGTTCGGCCCATTCACCCAGAACCCAATGTCGCGGTCATAAAAAGCAATGTGAAGCCGTCAGGGGGTCTGATCAGGTGCTCAAGAAGGAGTCAGGTAGCTGTAGGCGCTCGCTAGGATGTAGCGATTCTCCCTCGCGTTCCCGAGGAGCAGATTGCATGGCCTACAAAGCAACCCTCGCACAAGCCCGGTGTATTCGCCATGGTCGACATCAAAGGAGCGGCTCTCGAAGATGCCGAACTGGTTTCGGACCTTGTCCGCCGTGAACTCAGACCCGCATATCTTGCAGGAGCGCCGTTGGTCTTCGAGGAGCCGTTCAATGGCTTGGAGATAGTCGGCGTAATATCGAGCGTTGGCACCGTGAGCATTGGCCTTGTAGGCTATCTCGGTCGTACTCCCTTTCAGATAGGCTATCGCTTCCAGCAAGATGCTCGGCCTCGAGCAGACTTTCTCTGTCAGGAGAAGATTGCAACTATGGTGGAGGATGCCCCGAAGAACCCTCTTTTCGCCCTTCAATGAGTGATCGTGGTCGAGAACAGGGCGCATGAACGATTTCTTGTCGTCGAGGAATAATGGGTACTTGCAGAGGAGACATAGTCCATGTTGAGACAGGATCTTCTTTTGGTAACCCTCGGGAGTGAGACCGTACGACTCTAGACGTCGCCTTGTCTGGGCGCGACTCTGGATTTCCGCCGTAAGCTCAGGATTAAGCTCCTGCCATCGTGACACCATCGCAATTTTGTGATCTCGATTTTCCAGGTAGTACTCGTGGTCGCGAGCCTTCCTACACGTCTTGCATCTGAAGTGATTCTTCCGCATGAGACCTGGAGTCCAATTGACTCCGACGATCAGCTCTTCCTTGCAGCCTATGCAACGATGCGTTGGAAGGCGCCAACCCCCTTGTTCCTTTCAGCTGAAGCTAGCTCTAGAGTATCTCGAGCTTTCCGTAGCGACCTATATTGAGCTGAACTTCGCCTCTGAAATTATTAGTATAGCCATTGCTTACCTTGACTCGGGCTCCCTTTGTCACCTGGTCGATCTGGTTGTCCCACAGAGACAGCTTGATCGTGCCAGTGTCGTCCTTGAGGGTGGCGTCCGCGACCCTTGCTTGGCCGCCGGTCCGCAGCGAGACTTCCCTCGGGCTGGAGATATCGATTACCTCGCCTTCCGTCTCGACCGTCCTCATTCCGTCCCTAAGATCTTTGATGTTCATCGTAAGCTAATCTCCCCGCCAAGATAGGGCGATATTTATCCTTGATTGGGCCGCCTTGCCTTTGGCGCCTCGAAGTCTTTTAAGGTTCACGTAGGCGGACCGGCCCATACATGCTTCCTTCCTGGGGAGACCTTCTTCCCCTGGCGCTCTCTTTCGTGGCACCTGCTGGCCTCATCCTTCTCCTCATGCCGAGTTACATCAAGTTCCTCCTCTCCAGAGGAAGGACCACCGGAGACGCGCACAAGAGCGGGAGCGTTCGCGTCCCCACGCCAGCAGGCCCCCTGATCATCGTCGCGATGATAGTCGGGGAGCTTGTCGTCTGGGCGTTCTACGGCACGGCCCTTCCGCTGGTGCTGGTCGTGGTGGTCGGCTCGGCGGGCCTGATCGGCGTCTACGACGACCTGAAGGGGCTCGGCGGGGTCGTGAAGCCCTTTCTCTTGGCGGTGGTCGCTCTCTTCGTAGTCGTGGCTGAGCACTTCTACCCGAACGTCTACGACCCTATCCTCTACTTCCCGCTCTTCACGCAGACTGGGACACACTACATCATATTCGGTCTCATCGTCGTGGCCTCTATCCCTGTGTCCTCGAACGCCTTCAACATGTTGGACGCGTTCAACGGCGAGATCTCCGGATTCACGACCATAGTCTCGGCTGCGCTCGTAATCGGGATAGTCTTGAGGGCGTACGCGCTACCCAATACCTCGCCTGCCATGGTCGCGATAGCGCTTCCTCTCCTCGCGGCCTCTGCCGCGTTCTACGCGTTCAACAGGTATCCGTCCAAGGTCTTCGACGGCGACAGCGGGGCGCTCTCTTTCGGGGCCATGTACGTCATACTCTCCATCGTGGGAGGGGTGGAGATAGCGGCTCTCGTCGCCCTCATCCCAGCGGTCATCAACTCCTACTACGTCCTCTCCAGCGTGCGAGGCCTCGTGGAGAGGAAGAAGATGGCCGCGAGGCCGACGTTCCTGGGAGACGACATGAAGCTCCACGCCTCGACCGATCCTCAGGCCCCCACGACCCTGGTTAGGATGATACTCCTGGGCGGAGCTCTGGACGAGCTCACGCTGGTCAGCAGGATACTGGCGATAACGGCCTTCGCGGCCTTCTTGTCTATCGTGACATCCGTGATGACGTGGTTGCTATGAGCTCGGGCGACAAGTCAAAGGGCACGCTGGTTGCGATGATGGGGGTCGTGACGGTGGCGTGGCTGCTGATCCTCGGGGCGACCTACGTGTTCTTCGTTGTGGTCAGGCCCCTCGGCCCTCAGCTGCACGAAGCGTCGTTACCCTCCTCGGCGCTGAAGATCATCTTGACTCTCGGTCTGGCGGCCTCTTGGTTCATCGTGATGTTCGTGATGGACTGGCTCTACGTGAGGGCTTTCCGGTCTCCCAATCAAGTTTCTTAGCGTCATACTCTTCCCTGGTGTATGCGACCCTGGCTGGCACCCCGAGGACCACCACTCCGGGCGGCACGTCCTTCGTCACGACAGCCCCCATCGCGACTACGCTCCTTTTTCCTATGGTGACTCCCGCCTTTATGACGGAGCCTCCCCCTATGACCGCGCCGTCTTCGATGGTCACCCCGACCATCTTTTTGCTCGTGGGGTAGGGGTCGTTGGTGATCACGGCCGCTGGGCCTATGAAGACGTCCTTGCCTATCCGGGTCAGCGGAGGGATGTATGCCAACCCCTCGATCCTGGTCCTCGCGCCGATTCTCACGTTGTAGTCCACGTGCGCGAGGAACCCGATGGAGACTCCGTCGCCGATCTTGCTACCGGAGCCGACATACGAGTAGTTCCATATCCTCACGTTCTTGCCAAGCTTCGCGTCGGGGGCGATGAAGTTCACGGGCTTTGCGCGCATCGGAGGAATTGACGGTTGACGACCTGCCGATAAATTGCTTCCCCTTCCACTGGTCGAGGCGGGACAGTTGCCCCATCACTTGGCTTATATCGAGGCCCGAGGCCGCAGGTCGAAGAAGCAGAATTGCAACAGCCCGTCACTTCAGGGGTGGATTCCGACCTTCTCAAGGCCTTTGAAAGGGAGATCCTTTCCAGAGTCCCGCACCCCGAATCGGGCCGGATAGTGAACGCTACCCCGCTTCTCGACATCACCCAGGTCATGAAGGATTGCGCGAAGGAGGAATACGGTCTCGATTTCTCCGATCGGCAGTTCGCGGTCTTCGGTAAGCTGGAGGCCCCTCTCTTGGGAGGGTCCGTGAAGAGCAGGGCCGCGATGCAGATTGCCTACGAGGCGATCCGCTCTGGGGCCCTGAGGAGGGGAATGGTCGTCTTCGAGGCGACCTCGGGCAACTTCGGGATCTCCTTGGGAATGCTGGGAGCCCTGGGGATCAAGGTGATCGTCCTGGTATCAAGGAGGCTCCAGGAAGGAGTGCTGGAAGAGCTCGAGAGGAGCAACGTCAAGACGGTCGACCTGGACGTGGACGTGTGCCCAGCCCCCGGGATGCAGATGGACCCCAACCTGCTCCTCGCAAAGGTCGTCGCGACCAACATGAGGGAAAGGTTCGCGGAGATCGGGCTGGACACGCGAGTCTTCGACTCTTCGCGCCAAAGGATTGAGGAGATCCTAGCGAGACAGGACGTGATCAACCTGGCCAAGCTCCTCGCAGAGGCCTATGGAGGGTTCTGCCCACAGCAATACGATAACGAGCAGAACGTGGAAGCGCATCATGGCACGACGGCTCCGGAGATCGACCAACAGCTTCACGAGGGAGGGCTCTCGCTGGGCGAATTTCAGATAGTCTGCACGTTCGGCACGGGCGGGACTTCTGGCGGCCTCAGCCGATACGTCCAAGAGAAGTATGGAAAGAAGACGGTGCACGTGGTCTTCCCTCCGGAAGGGCAAGATGTGGCTGGGATCCGCACCAAGTCGAAGGCGACCGGATTGAGGTTCTACGAGCCTGAGAAGTACGCGGGAGAGCACGAGGTCGATTTCGGGCAGGCCAAGCGTCTCTTCGCGTTCCTTGTCAACAAGGGCATCGACATCGGCGAGAGCAGCGCCCTCGCGCTCTTCGCCGTGCTCCAGATGGTCAACTTCGGCGGCGAGGGCAAATACCTTGTCATCCTCGCTGACGGGGCCAAGAAGTACCGGAGAATCCTCGAGAAGGTCCAGAACGAGGAAGACGAAGAGGAAGGGCTCGAGGTGACTCTGGAAAGCGCCAAATCCAGGGCGGACAGATACGGAGAGGTGCTGTGGACTCACATGGGATACGTCCCAACTGAAGAAGGGAAGAACCTCATAGCCACCGCTCTCGGCGTGCCCCTGGACTCGGTCAAGATAGCGTCCCCAGGGGACATAGTCAACCTGGTCGCAAGCCAGCAGATATCTCAGGGATTGATGGGCATGCTGAACGAAGGAGCCAAGTCCGACCGAGGTGAAAAGAAGGTCATGCTAGTTTGCATGTCTGGAAATACGTCACTGCGCGCGGCTCAGGTGCTCGGGGCGAAGGGCATTAAGAGCCAGAGTCTGACGGGAGGCATCACCAAGATGGCTCAGGAGAGCCACAAGCCTCTTCCGACTCTGGTCAAGCAGGCTCGTTGAAGGGACTTAAGTCGGGACGTAGGTCTCGAAGAGATACTCGCCGACTGCGAAGAGCATAATGAAGAAGAGGTACCCCGGTCGCTATCCCGATGCGAGCCGCCGTCACGTCTTTGCGGCGAAGGTAGAGATACGCCCCCAGACCGCTCGCCAAGGACAAGAAGCTGAAGAGACCGGCTACCGCGTAGCTATCGACGAAGAGGCCGGCGTTCGCGAGCGAGGCCATCTGCACCACCGCCAGCATCAGGAAGACCGTCGGCGCGAACTCGAGCCTCAGAATCTTCAAAGTGGGGACCGCGACTCCCAGTGTAAGTTAAACGTTGGTCACCGGACCTTGGACCAAGGCATCGCGGACAGGCTCGAAGAGAGCTTATATTGAATCGGCAGGCCCAAAGTCCTCGAAGATGCTCATCGCGCCCCTCCAGGTCAGCGTCGGCACGATTGCGACAGACACATCGATCCTGAGCTCTATTGCCATCATCCTCGGATCCGTCTTTGTCGTCTACCAGATCAGGCAAGACAAGGAGATGCTCAGGGTTTCGGTGCGGCAGGCGGACGCGAATGCCCAACAAGCCAGCCTGACCTTGAAGCAGGTGACGCAGAGCAGCGACCTCGCCACTATGGACCTCGTCATGAGGATCTACGAGTTCGCGGACAGCATGGAGGTCCAGCGATCTTATACCACGGTCTTGCGGGCGGAGATTTCCTCTTACGAGGAATTTGTGAAGCTGCCCGAGGACAAGCAGCTCGCATTCTTCCAGGTCGCATCTCTCTTCGAGTCCCTAGGCTTCCTCGTCGCGAAGGGCTTCGTGAAGCCGGAGATAGTCGACGACATGTTCGCCACTAAGTTGGCGTGGGAGATGACGAAGCCATTCATCATGGGGATGCGGAAGAAATACGCGGCGGAGGACTACTTCTTCTTCTTCGAGAGGCTGTACGACCTCCTTTCAAAGCCGAACACTGGTTCGGTCACAAGCGCTTACCTCGCAAAGATGTCAGCTAGCAATACTGGGAAGGAATCCTCTGCCCAGCCCGGTGCAACGTCCCAACAGCGGCAGTCACAAGAGCAACTGGACGAGCAGGACCACGCCGGTTATCCGGAATAGCAGAGGCCCGACCTTCATGCCTTCGCCTCCAGCTCCTTGGCCAGCTTTTCCAGCGCGTTGTCCGTGGCCTTGCCGATCTGGCCCTTGACGATGGTCTGGACGAAGCCAGGGACGTCCTTGAGCTTCAGCTCCCAATCGACCTCGATTCGCGTGTTGTTCTTCCCCAGCGGGACGAAGGTTATCGTCCTCTCGCCGTCCATCGGGCCTCCCGTCATCGTGAGCTTGATCGTCTTCTTGGGATCGAAGACCAGGACCTGGTGGCTCTTATGGCTGAAGGTCTTCGGTCCGACGGTGGCGTCGCGCTCTACGATGTTTCCCTCCGCGGATGTGACCTTGATGTCCCTAATCTGGGACCAATACTTGGAATCGTTGTCCACGTCCGAGATGAGGCCCCACGCCTTGTCCACGCTCGTCCGCATCTCCTTGCTCCTTGAAATCTTGACCAACTCTTTTGTTCGCCTCTTCACCCGTTCACCCGGAGTTGGATATTCCCGGTGTTTCCCTCTCCATGACACGCATCGAGCATGTTTTTCACGCCCTGGCGGCCTCGAGGTCGCG
Organism: uncultured archaeon; assembly: GCA_963799775.1. GTDB lineage: Archaea > Thermoproteota > Nitrososphaeria > Nitrososphaerales > Gagatemarchaeaceae > Gagatemarchaeum. The sequence goes on along the minus strand of CAWCYD010000003.1, from coordinate 223,661 downwards.
GCGCATCTGTTCGAACTGCTCCTTCGCGAGCTCGCCGCGGGCGAACCTTTCCCTCAGAGTCTCCAGCGCCTGGTCGCGGTAGCCACCCTGGTACCAGCCCCACCCCCATCCTCCCCATACAAGCCATCTTAGGCCGAAGAAGAGTAGGAAGAAGACAGGCACGAACACGAACCAGCCGGGGAACCACCAGCCATACCAGGGACCCTGGACTGACGAAGCGGGCCCTGCCCCGAAGGCGATGGCGCCCAAAGCAAAGACGGCCACCAGGCCCGCGGCGATTATCAAGGGGAGCCACGTCCATCGCCGCGGCGGGCGGGCACCCGACCCATACATTCTCGACATGGCTCTATCGCCGCGGAGAAACCTATTAGGGATGGTGTTACCATCAGGGTAACATCAGAATGAGCTCCGCTGACCACCTCGTGAGGCTAGGACTCAACAAGAACGAGGCGAAGGCTCTAGAGGCTCTCATCGCCCTCGGCCCGTCGGGCGCCTCAGACGTCCACAGGTATGCCGAGATCCCGAGGAACAAGGCATACGAGTCTCTCGAGAAGCTGGCCAGCAGGGGGATGGTCGAGGTCCAAAACGGGAGGCCCGTCCTCTACAGGGCCATAGGAGCGAAGACGATCATCGACCACCTCCTCGAAGGCTACGGCAGCGAGGCCAAGGAAGCCCTCGGCGTTCTCCAGAGGAAGCAGGAGGAGGCGGGAGAGACCGCGGAGGACAGCTTTTCCAGCTCCGCGTGGGTGGTCAGGGGCGAGACGGGCGTGAAGAGGCGCCTCGCCGAGCTGATCTACGAGGCCAAGTCAGAGGTCTTCGGGATAGGCGGATACCCTCCAAAATACCCGCTGGCTGTCAAGACTGCCCTCAAGGCAGCTGCGGCAAGGGGCGTCAGGACCAAGATCGTCTCTATGGTGAGCCCTCTTGAGGAAATCGAAGTTTCCTCGGACGACCGCTCGGTGATAGAGTTCAGGACCGTCAAGACCTCCCCCACGCTGAGGATGAAGCTCCAGCCCTACGACGAGAAAATCGTCGCGACGTTCGCGGGGATGGCAGGGCAGGGAGGCATGATAGTCGTCGACGAGAAGACAGCCTTCGACATCGTCGACAACGGGTCCGACCCGAAGAAGGTCGCGGCGATACTCATCCGCGCGCCAGGCGTCCCCGCCATCCAAAAAGCGACCGCCGAGAGGATAGTAGGGCTCTACACGAGGAAGCTCTGAAGAGACTACCTCTCGTCTCTGAGCAGATAGATTATCGCAGCACTCACGACTATCGCGACGACGGTCCCTATCAGCGCGTCGTTGATCCCTCGCGGCAGGTACGCGTACACCTCGGCCAAGGTTTCCGCGAAGGCGCTGTACGCGATGGTCACGATGTTGATCGCTATGAGGAAGGCCCTTGCCCACGGCTTTCTCCGATAGACGGCGTAGCCTCCGACGAGGCCCCCGATGCCCACCACAAAGTGCACCGACCCCAGCGCCGTTCCCACCGGGAAGGTCCCGCTCATGGCGAAGGCTGCCCCGCCCAGGGTGACCAAGACGCCGACGAAGAATTGCAACGCGGTTATGAGCCCGTGGCGCGATTCTCCTGGCGGGCTCGTCTTCCTAGACCGATAGGAAGCGCGCGCCTCTAGCGCGACCAAGACCCAGCCTGCCGCCAAGAAAGGAATCATTACCTCGTGGAGTTCCCGCGCTTGCCCCTGGATGTCTGCGGAGAGCAGCCCTTCTAGGATGCCGACAGACGCGAGCAAGAACGCGCCCGCATAGACATAGGGCCGCGAGACCAGCGCCGCGGCAAGAAGGACGGCGCCGATGAGGATCTCGAACTCCGCTATCGACGACGAAGGTGAGGAGAAGCCCAAGGGTGGTATCTTGAGGCCGAAGTTAAGGGCGCACGAGAGAAGGAAGAGAGCAGCAAGGATGACCGTCGCAGCTCGGGTAGCTTGGCTTGACCCGGACATCATCGGTCGCCCGTCTTTGCGCGCACGCTCGACATGGCCATGAGCGAGAAGATTATCGCCAGTGATGAGGTGGGCGAGAAGGCAAGAAGGTCCGGCAATCCTGCGAGAAGCGCTTGCGAGGCAGTGATGCTCCCACTTCGCGCGTCGCTTCTTGCCAGATGACGTGACTGTCGCCTCGCTGCCACGGTGTGAACCACCGAGTCACGCCGGATATTCGTGATGTTACTCATGGGGTAACACCCATCGGAGTATCTTCAGTCCCGGGCCTCTGTCTTGGAGGCCCTGAGGCTGGTGGCCGCCTTGACGAGTCCAAGGATTAGTATCGGAATGAAGAAGATCACACCCAATATCGGTCCGGGATAGGCGATCGTCCCCGCCTCGGCGATGGCCTGGATAGGCGGGATCTGGATGAGTAGTCCCGCCAACATCAACATGGCCGCCACAGAGACCGACCTGATTCTCAGGCTTAGAAGAAAAGCGGCTATCGAGACGAAGATCGCTAGAAGCGCTGCTCCGCGGAAGGTTATCCCGGCATAGAATCCCAGCAGGTAGAGGACCGAGAGGGCCACAGTGGCGGCTGCGGCGAGGTTCGCCGCGAGCCCCCTGACCTTGGCGCTTGATGCCATGACCAGTCCTCCTAGCTCGCCTTTACCGTGATGGTCCCGGTCATCCAGCTGTGATAGACGCAGTCATACTGATACGTTCCCGCCACGCTGAAAGTGTGGGTGCAGGTGGCCCCAGCGTTCATGTTCCCGGAGTTGAAGGAGCCCCCTGCCGGAGCGCTAGTCGAGGTGACTGTGTGGTGGACGGAGTCGTTGTTGGTCCACGTTACGGTGTTGTTGACACCTATCACCAGCGTGAGGGTGTCGGGCTTGTAGCCTGGGGGGTTCGCCGAGTTGCCAGAGCCGGTGTAGATCGAGACCTGCACCGGCCCGCTCGAGCTCCCGCTGGCCGCGCTGCAGACGCTGGAGTTTGGTGCAGCGGTGTTCGACACCACCATGTAGACCGCGACTCCTGCGAATGCTATCACCACGATCACGATCCCGGCTATGACGGACTTTCCTACCCCTCTTCTTTGCAGATTCATGAAACGGCAAGGGCTGAATTCTCGATATAAGCCCCGGTAACCTGTATTACGTAACTCAGTTACCCGAAGGGACGATCGGGCGACCCGTCAGGCCTACTTCTCGCTCTCAAAGTCTAGTTGGGCGTCGATCTTTGCCTGCGATGCCTTGTAGGCTCCATACCTGGCCGTCCATTTTGAGAGAATCATCCATTGTCTTATCCCAACTGCGAGAAAGAAGAGGGCAATCAGGATCGTGGAGTAGCCTACAACCCTGAAGCTGTCAGGGGACCCGCTCAGGAGGGGAGCTGCGTGCCAAGAGACGGGGACGCCGACGACCAGCGCGACCACCATGACTATCACCAGTTTCTTGCTCCTGTCGATCTCCTTGACGAGCTCGTCAGTGATACGGAGGATGTTCTCCTGCGGCATCTCTTCCCCTCCATTCCCCTCCGAACTTGTCAACTGTAGGGATCGACCTCCCTCTCTTCTAAAAAGGGTGAAGGCACTGAGTTACCTTTCTCCGAGCCTCGGGTCATTTGCTCCCTTCCTCCTTCTTTCCTGTCTCGCTTCGAGGGAAAAGCAGCTCGTAGGGCTCAAAGATCTCCCTGGCCAGCTTCTGGCCGATGTCTGAGACCTTGTACTTGATGACCTTCTTCGACCCCCAAGGCTGCTCGGTCCTGAGGATGAGTCCCCTCTCGACCATCTCATCGACGATCGGTTTGTGTTTCACGTTGTTGAGGCCGCAGTAGCTCATGAGCTGGCTCTGGTTCAGCTCCCCGTGCTCCGCGAGCTTGAGGATGATGTCCTTTCGGATGTAGATCCTCTCCCTGTGCTCGTGGACCAAAGGTGCCTCGTCAGCCTCGAGGCGTCCGAAGCCGCAATAACCGTTTCCTGCCCCGCCGGGGGCTCGACCCAGGGCCAGCCCTAGCATTCAAAAGGCGATAGCGGACGGGGTGCTGTCGCCACACAAGAGGTGGTTGTGACAGCTGCCGAACATAGACCCCATCTTCTTCATCGGCCCGATAGCGGTAGTCGCGTTCAGCTTCGGTCTGGCCTACTACTGGCATCGCCGAAGAAGGCTCGGGGTGATGGTGGTCATCTTCTCGGCTTTGGCGTATTTCGGGGCTATTGGGGCGAAGCGTCCTGTTCCAGGCCCTTACCTATGCGCCTCTCAATTCCGCGGTCGCGGGCAATCCTTGGGTGTTAGGCCCGTATTTCGGGCTGCAGACCGTCTTCCTCGAGGTGGGAGGGGCGTATCTTGTCGCAAGATATGCGGTCCCGCGCGGCTTCATCAGGGCGAACGATGCCGAAGGCTTTGGTGTCAGTCTGGCGCTCTGGGAGAATGGCGTCTTCATAGGGGCTGTCACGCTGATCGACTACGTGGCGTATTACTTGACGCTCTCCGGGACGGGAGCCACTGCCCAGCAGTTGTACTCGGCCATCTCAAAGGCCGCCCCATACCTCTTCGACCCTCCAGCCGGCGCCCTCCAATACGTCGGCTTCGAGGCTCCTCGAGCGGGTTTCCTCGCTCCTGCTTCATTTCTCTTGGGGCTATCTCTGCGTTCTTGCGGCGGTCTTCCGGAAGAAGACTCTGGTGCTTGCCGCTCTCCCTATGGGACTGGTCGACTTTATCGTCCCGTTCGCCGGCGGTCTAGGGTTGGCCCTTTTCGAAGGTCTGATCTTCGCCATCGGCTTGGCTAGCGTGGTGCTCGCGCTAATGCTGACGCGCGGGACTCTGAGGAGTGCTAGCATGAACTTCAGCGGCCCGCCGGCAGCGCAAGCCTAGCGTCGTTGATTCTGAGCGACTTCAGGAGGGCGTATTACCCGTTTTCCTGGACGTCGGTCTTGCCCTTTGCGCCTAACTTCCTTAGTCTGCTGAGCTCGGTGACGGATCGGCCCGGTCGGCTCGAACGCAACATGGCGGTGCTGGCGACCAGCGCAACGAGACCGGAGAAGAAGAGGTCCGCGTTGCTGAACCAGGGGGCGATATGGAACTGGAGCTGGATGTCTGTCGCGTGCAGGTAGAACTCCTGGTAGTCCAGGACGGCTATCTCCGCTCCCAGAATCACAAGGGAAAGCGCTCCGATCTGGGCGGCCAGAAGCAGAGCTTTCCTCCTCCCGTCCTTCAGGTTGAGCGCGAACGTAAGGCTGAGAAGCAGGACAAAGAAGACGAACGCTTCCATGTCGGCGACCACCTGCGTGTACCCCGTGACCCAATTGAGGTTCAGGTTACTCCAGATGAACCTGTCCTGTATTGTTATCATCGTAGTCAGGGCTTTCGCGACTGGGCCTGAGATGTCTGAGAACACATGTGAGGTCCACGCGAAGAAGAAGTTCAACATCAGAAAGGACGCCACCTGGACCTTCCGAGGGGCAAGCGAGGCCACGACCCCAAGGGCGAGGAGCAACGCGGCAGCGAAACAAAAGCCGCACGCCTCGACAAATGCCCAATAGTCATGATACCACGACCAGTAGGCGGCCATCATACGAGAGTACCCTGGGGTTGCAATTGAGGCGGGTACGGGAGGGCTCGGGATCATTGAGAGGAGGTAGAACGCGATGTAAGCCGCGATCGAGAGGAGCAGGCCCGCGGCAAACAAGTAGGCGACGCGACGCCTCTTTATCCCGTTTGAGAGCATAGAGGTTCCCGGCAGCCCACCGGACTCAAGGCGTAATTTATCCTTGGTAGAGGAGTGTTCCTTCCTGTCCAGACGCTCGGGATAACCGATGGACGAGGTCTGTGGCGTCTTTGCGCCATCTACTTCCGGACGATCTGGGATACGAATTCTCCCCACCCCGCCTTCGGTGTCCCCTCTCGATTCAACAGCCCGAAATGATTCTCCTGGGGCGGGAACGACCTCCAGTGGCTGTCGGAGAACCTGAACCAGCCGAGGCCGCTGATTGCGTCGCAGCTGTATGCCGCCTCGCAGGCGGCCCTCACGTATTGTGACTGATTCATTTCGTTGAATCCGAAGACCTTCGGGCTCGAGGGATAACCGGTCTCTACCACGATGATTGGGAGACCCGTCTCTTTCTTGATTCTGGACGCGGTCCTTCGCAGATCCGCCCCTGTGTCCGGCGTGCTCCGAAGGTAGTTCGGATACCAATCGAGTCCGAGGATGTCGCAATACTTGGAATAGAGTCCCCAGTTGGCGCGCTTGTCATCGACTTTCAGGTTGACTATTATCGCCGCGTCAGGAGACTCGGAGCGCACGACGTCATGAAGAGTCCGCAAGATTGCTTCCTGGTTCCTCGCCCGTAGCCAGACCAACCCTTTCCGCCATTGGCTCGTGTAATGAGCCCACCACCAGTTCGGCTCGTTCTCGATTTGCCAGACCTTGACCGAGTACTTGTAATGGCGCACAATCTGCGTCGATGAATCGCGCAACCTCACCAGATAGTCGTTGAGGCGGTCGGTCCCCAATCCGGCAGGCAGAAAGCGCTGATATCCGCTTCCAATCGCCCCAATTATGCGGATCCCGGCTCCGTTCATCTTCGAGACAAAGTCATCCAAAGGAAACACGAACCCAGCGTCCTTGCTTCCAGAGGTCGATTCTCTTTCGTCGACGCTGTCCTGGAAGAAGTTCCACTGGAACCAGCAGCGCACGAAGTCAACGCCTCTCTCCCTGAGGAAAGACGCCAGGGCCTCCGGGCTCCTTCCGTCGACCGTCTGAGCTCGCCTCGATGTTGGCGAGGATGGGGCGGCAGTCTGGCCCGCGTCTTCCCTAGGCAGTCGAAACCCGTCCTGGTGGACTGGGACTGACAGCAGGTATGGGACTACGACCGAATTGGGGATTCCTAGGCCTGTGTACTTCCAGAGGTCGTCGATGTTCAGCCCCCACCGGAATCTGCCGTGGTTGCTGCTAATCTCGGAAGTCATGCCCTCATCTCGTCGAGTATTGCTGCGCGGAGGCGCACGGGAGCCGATGACCCTAATTCTCGCACGGCCAAGCAGTTGACCGATGATGTGCTTGTCTGCGGGGAGATTTTAGGCGATATGTTCTTCCTTCGGATGGATTCTTTGATTTATGTCTTCGTGAGTGTTTCTCTCGGTGGATGGAGACAGAGAAGGGCGGGCGTCCCGGAACCCTCAGCCGGTCGCGAGAACCCCCAGAGGTCTAGTCTGCCTTGATGTTCTTGAAAGCTGGTCCGCGGACTTTCCTGAAGACCTTGTATCCGCAATTGGCGCAGGTGGCTTCCGGAAGTCTTGACAATTCTTCGGCCGTCACGCGAGTCCCGCAGCGCACGCACTCAAATGTGGCGGCCGGCAAGACCCGTTCGGGCTTCTCGCTATCGCCAGACATTCCGAGTTCGCACTGGGAGGTCCGTCCTGATAAGTCTCACTAGACATCCGCCAGCAACCAAATGCGGCTGAAACGCGCTTCAATTTGAGTAGCCCGGCCAGGGTTCGAACCTGGGTCACCGGCTCCAAAGGCCAGTATGCTTGACCACTACAGTCGGCGGTATTATCCTCCACCGGGCTGCCTCGGGCTAGAGATCGTCGAGCCATGTGACTTTAAAAATCTATTCAGCTTGTGTCGACGCTCACCAATCAAAACCCAGCCACCTTGCGAACCTGATGCAACCGCCAGAGCGGAATCCGACCACTAGGCAGGGACTACTCGTGCTTGGCCTCGGTACTTTGTCACGAAGTCTTCCAATCCTGCGTGCCTCCGGGCTATCTCCTCCCTCACGAGCGCCCGTGTGCTTGCGAGCTTCACCCTGCTCCTGAGAAAGTCGATGACGAGGTCGTGGTCCCGAATCACGCCCAGCTCGTCCTGGATGGCACGCAGCTGCTTCAGGAAGGGGTCGCCTCCGTTCTTCCCGTAGAGCTCCATCAGGTGCCTGAGGCGCTTCGAGTCTTTCCGGAGTGAGTGCATCACGTCCATCTCCTGCGTCGTAAGGAACTCCTCGAACTCCTTGCCCACCTTCTTCTCAAGGCGCCTCCTCCTCTTTTCCATCCTGCGGTCGATCCTTGCCTGGCTGAGGTCTTCCGGCTCCAGGCCCGGTGAACCTTTGTCTTCTCGAGCTCCCTCGCGGTGTTCATGGCGTCACGCAGCCGCGAGGCCCTCATCTTGGCGAGCTCCGTCGCCATAGACCTCCAATCTCCAGCGTTCGTAACCTCGGCGGCACGGGTTGCGATGGTGTCGATGTCCCTGACCTCTCCGGTCACCCTTGAGAGCTTGTCTAGCCGCTTGAAGTACTCCTTTGTGGACTCCTTCTCCCTCAGCTTCTTCGGCAGGACCGAGTGCGAGGTCCCTCAGGCGCCTGATCGCCCGCCGCAGAGACTGGGTGTTCGCCGGGTCTCCGGAGTTGAGGAAGTAACGCAGCCGGGTCTCCATGGACCTCGACGCTCTTGTTGAAGGCGTCAGCGAGCTGACGGGGCTTCATTTCGCGCCGTTGAGAAACGAGTCGATCCGCGACTGCAGATCGGCATCGACCTGCTCGATGGGCCTGTTCCCGTCGATGAACTGGAGACCGAAGAGTGATTTCATCCTCTCGAACTCTCTCGCCATCTTCCCCTGGTATATCAAGAAGGACTTGTACATGTCGTCGGAGAACCCGATGTCCATGCCCGACTCGTAGTAGTCGAGGATCGAGTTCTTCTGGAAGACGCGGTGGACGAGCTCGTCTGGGTTCACGTCGAGGTAGAATATCATGTCGGGGACCATGGCGAAGCCGAACAGGCTCCTAGACCACCTCCTCTCTATGCCTCTCACATTGTTCCTGGCGATGAGCGTGTAGATGTATCGGTCGGCGAGGACGACGTATCCTGCCTCGAGGGCGGGGATGATCTTGTTCTCCAGCTGGTCAGCAAAGTCCGCAGCGTAGAATAGGGAGAGGGTGCGCTTCCCCACACCGAGGTTCCCCTTGGCTTCGATGATCCCTTCGCTGATCAGCTCTGACCGCTTTAGCCCGGTGCCGAGCACGGCGTGCCCGTCCGCCTCCAGCTTCGCCTGGATCCGCTGCGTGTGGGTGCTCCTCCCTGAGGCGTCCGGCCCCTCTATCACTATGAGGTGGCCCTTCACTTCGAGGTGCTTCAGGTAGGGCATCCCGTGGCCGTAGAACTTGAGCTTCCTGTTCTTGCCCTCGCTGCTTCGCGGGACCCGCGTGGCAATCGAGGTCGCCGAGTAGTCCCTGGCCAGGGCCTCCTGGTCGTCGTCCTCCAGGCCGGAGCTAGTTATCGCCAACGCTCCGCACCACCGCTTCTGCGGCCTCGCCTGGGACCAGGCCCCCCATCAGCTTCCTGACCTTCGTGCGGACCTCGAGCTGTTGCTCCTCGATCCCCCTGTTCGCGTCTATCGCGACGAGCCCCTCGGACTCGACCATCGACTCGTATTGCTCTACGATCCTGCCCTGGAATATCCTGTAGCTCTCATAGGGGTCGTTCGACAGATTAAGGTCCATACCAGCCTCGTAATACTTTAGCTTCGGGCGGCCGGCCAGGATCCTCGAGACCGCCACATCGACGGGGACTCTGAAGTAGAACGTCAGGTCGGGTTTCAGTGCGTAGCTGTAGATCTTTCTCACCCATGCCGGGTGGCAGCCACGGACGATGTCCCTCGCGAACGCGGTGTAGATGTATCTGTCCGCGAGGACGAAGTAGCCCGCCTCGAGGAGCGGGAGGATGTTCCTCTCATATCTGTCGGCGAAATCGGTCGCGTGGAGGAGGCTGAAGGTCGTCGGGGTCAGGAGGCCTTTCTTCTTCCCTCTCGACGTGATCTCCTTCACGGTCTCGGAAGAGTTCCACTCTGTCTTGAAGACCTTGAGGCTCAGGTGCCTCAACCACTGCTCCAGAAGGTGGAGCTGGGTGGACTTGCCCGAGCCGTCGACTCCCTCGACGGCGATCAGGCGTCCGTTCCTAGAGTCGACCACCGGCGATGGACCTCTGGCTTGATGGCCTTTTGGTCGGCGGAGCTCTCGTGCGAGCACCGTTGCCACGCCTCGTCTTGTTGGCAGGCTTTGAGATCATCTTTGCAACTCCAGGGGCATGACCTTCCTCACCTTCTCGATGGTGTAGCCCACCTCCACCTTGAATTCGTCTCTGATGGATGAGATCGCCTTGGCCAAGAGCTCTTCGGCGTAAACTCCGCGGACTATAAACTCCATCTTCAGCGGTCGGCTCCTCTCGGACGTGGCGGAGCCCCGTATGATCATCCGTGCCTTCATCCTCTCCAAGAGCTCCAGGAGCAGGAACGCCGCGGAGAGCCGCTTCGCCGTCTCCTTGTCCTTTCGCCTGAGCGGGGGACTGTAGGCCTCGACCAGAGAGTTCGCGTAGCTCGCGCTCGCAGCTGAGATTATCGATATCGCGACCCGCAGCTGGTCGACGTGGCTGAGGGGCGTGTCGACCCCCATTATCCCGTGGAAGCGCTCCTTCAGGTCCGCAGCAAGAGGGGCGATCCTGACCATCTCGAACGCTTCCAGAAGGAGCGAGTATTCCAGCTCGTTGATCATGTCGGCGGAGAAGAGCTCGCTCACATGGCGCTCCCACGAAGACTTCCAGGTCCTTCCGGAGAGCGTGAGCTGACGGTCTATCGTGGAAGGCTCGAAGCTCCTGGCGGTGAACCACCTGTGGTCGTGAAGGAACAGGGCGAGCGTCCCTTCCCTGAGGCCGTGGGTGCTCGTGACCAGCTCGTTGACCCCGAGGTTCTTCATCAGGAGCCGTATGACGCAGGAGCCCGCCGCCATCGTCTCGGCCCTTGCCTGCCCCATCGACTGCAGGGACTTCATCTCCTGCCTCTTCATCCTGAAGAACTGGGACGTGATCCAAGCCACCTCGTCGTAGTCCATCCGATAGTTGTGGAGCTTCTCGAACGGATAACGCGACCTGTCCAGGTGATAGCGGGCGAGCGCTCTCACTGTCCCGCCCACGCCGACCAGTTTGGCTCTCTTGTTGAGGCGGAGCTCCCTCCTCCCTGGGAGCAGCTCGAGGATGTGCTCCTTCAGCCTCTCGTAGTCCTTCCGCACGATGAGCCCCCCCTTCTTTGGGTTCCCGTAGAGGTACGAGAGCCTCCGCGCCCCCAGGGGAAGGCAGATGGACTCTTCCTCACTCGGAACTCCTCTGCGTAGACCATGGCGAGGGTGCCTCCGCCCAGGTCGAAGAACACGCCTGTGGGTATCTTCAGAGAAAGGACGGCGCCGAAGTAAGAGAGGAGCGCCTCCTCCTGCTCGGAGAGCACCCGGAACTTGAACTTCGAGGTCTCCTCCGAGAGGTGCAAGAACTCCGACCTGTTCGCCGCCTCTCTCACCGCGCTCGTCGCGACGGGGAGGACGTATCTCGGCGACTCGAACTCGACCATCTCCCTGAACATCTTCAAGACCCTGAGGGTCCGCTCGATTGGAGAGACGCCGAGGAACCCGGTCTCGTCGAGCTCCTCGCCCAGCTTCACCTTCGCGTCCTCTTGCGAGATCAGTCTGTAGCTCGTCCTTCCGTTGACTTGGTAGGTCGCCAGCTTCGCCGAGTTGAATCCGAGGTCGAGGACCGAGGCGACGTAGCCGGCGGGATGCCCGGCGGCATCAGGCCCGTAGCCTATTACATCCGCTTCAGGAGCCTTGGAGTCAACAGCCATCTTAGCTCTCCCTCCGGTTTCGGTACAAGGGACTTTATTGATAATCGTGCGAGGCCGCCCTTCCTCAGGAGTATCCGTGCCGCTCCTTGGTGCCCCATCATGTCGTTGATGACCTGCGTCAGATAGGGCTCGTGCCCGACCATCAGGACGCGTGACTCTGGTTTGACCTTTGCCAGCCTCTTGTAGAGATCCACCTTGCTACCCTCCGGCTTTAGCTCGTCCCAGATCTCGACCTTGCCTCTCTTCTTGAGGGCCTTTGCCACTATCTCGGCGGTCTCTCTCGAGCGCCTCAAGGGGCTGGAGACTATGTGGTCGGGCTTGATCTTCATCCGCGCGAGCGAACGCGCCACCTCTTCGAGCTCCTCTTTTCCGTCGGCTGTAAGGGCGCGTTCGGCGTCCTTCGCCCTCGCCGGGAGGCTCTTCCCCGCCTCTGCGTGCCTCAGGATGAAGAGGTCCATCTCAACCACTCCAGGCAGACCAAGCGAGACCGCGTAGAGACATCCGAACGGATGTCATCCCGAACGCGATATAAATCATGTGGCGAATCGATACAAAATAATCGCGGACGGGGCTAGCGCTTCGCAACGGCGGTAGCCCTGCTCACTACTCTGTAAGCTCGTAGATTGAGCCGAGCACCCGCAGGTATTCGCCCCATCCCTTGAGGGTCAGAGCGAAGACTTCTCTTCGGCCCGCCGTCGGCATCGCCTCCACCTCGTTCTTCGCGACCATCTCTTGGAGGATCTCGTGGAGGTCGAGCTCGTTCGCGTCGACCCTGTTCTGCAGCGTGTCGACATCGCACTCGTGGAATCTCGCCAGCGTCCTCATCACGGGGCCTTTCGTTCGTCGAGGGGCCCTGCGTCCGGCACCGGCTGTCCCATTACAATTTCTTCCATTTTCTTTTTCACTCGTTTCCAAGAGACACACTTTCCGATTTATTGGTTATCGATAGAATATATTGCGAGGCTTGAGAAGTATAGAGCCGCAGGGAATTAGGAGATGGCCTTCAAGCGGGCGCTTCCAGAGAGCCGAGATAGCCTGTGACCGCAGCGACCGGGTCGTCCATCCAGTCGAGCAAGGCCCGCGCCCTCTTTTGATATCCTTCAGCATAGCGGGGCACGAGCGAGAGCCGCACGCACCTGGAGACAGCGGCGGGGCTTCTCGCTTTCAACAGCAGCCTCTTGGAGAGGAGATACTTCTCGGTGTAGAGCTCGGCCCCCTGGAACGCAGAGACTGCGGGGACACCCAACAAGGCGGCTTCCGTGGTCATCGTCCCTCCCATCCCCACGAACACGTCGGATCCCCTCAGGAGTTCTGCGCCGTCGACCACGTGCTGGGGGACCCTCGAAGGCGGAGCCGAACCGCTCCTTGACTCTCGAGAGCTGGCCCTCGTAGCGGCAGAGGGCCACGAGCCTATGTCCTTGGAAATCGCTCTCCAACTGGGCGAGTACCTTCTCAGTCCACGACTCGTCGCTGCCGGCTAGATACGGGGCATATGACTCCTCCAAGCGGACGAGTATCGTGGCCTTCTCGCCTTCCCGAGGGGGGCCGCGTGCGGGCGAAGGCCTCCTGCGCTTCAGCCACGCGGCAGGGTCGAGCGCCCTGTATCGGGTGACCTGGCCCTTCGATATCCCGAAGACCGACCAAGCGGAGTAGGGGATGATCCAGGGCGTCAGCAGGTGGTGTGAGAGCGGGAGGGAGAGCTTCCCCGCGACGAGCGAGTGCGGGGAGTCGTTCACCGCGACGTGCCTCACCCGCAGGCCGAACGAGATCCTCGCGCAGTCTGCCGAGGCCACGGAGACGGAGAGGTCAGGGGAGAACTTGGAGACGAGCGGGAGCATCTTCTCCATCCGCTCGAGGCTGCGCTGAAGCTGGTCGTGAGGTTCCTTGCCTCCTCTAGACCCCACAAAGGACAGATTGAGTCCGAGGTTCGAAGCCATCTGTTCGACCTCTCGGTATCTTCTCGAAGTAGCAAAGACCTCGTGGCCCTCGTTTCGAAGGTTCATCCATGACGGGCCGAAAAAAAAGAAGTTGCTTTGGCGTTAATATGTCAAACCATAATCTCATGGTTTTTCGCATCCCTAAATCGTTCTCTTGCAAACCAGGGTTCTCGGGTGTGAGTGATAGCGTAGCTCGCCTACAACAAACCCTTGGCGTCTCATGAGCTTAACTATGTAAGAGGCTCTTTGCTTTGAGACGGAGAATGAGTCGGCAACATCTTGAATGCCAAACGACAAGGGTAGCTTGAAGACCATCGCGCGAAGATCGTCCGAGTTCAAGCAATTCCTAGCCTTCGCCGATGCCTTTCCGCGTTCTTGTTCGGCCAGCCGTTTTGCCTGCTCATGGTTCAAATCAAAATTCCACTCTCTACGGGGAAAAGGTGCGAATCGCCGTCGCCCTCCGAGGTGTTCTTCCCTGAAGATTGACAGCAATTCGTTTCCCGTGATGCGACCTCGAAGATAATCTATACTTGCCTCGGCCTGTCGCAGTTTCACGATAAGCGTCAAGTGAGAGAGAAAACTAATTATGTCTTTGATTCTTTCTATTCTGAGGCTGTTTATTCCCGCTCCTGAGACAGCAAATCGGGAGCTAATCCCGTGAGCTTTGAGAAATCTTGCAATGATTTCAAGCACCTCTTTGCTCTTCTGCGAAATTCCCACACTCAAAACAAGAACTCTTGAACCCTTCGGGGCATCCACGGTTATCCCGCCCTCCCCATCGAAGAATCCCGAGATGTATGTCCAGTCCAAGCTCTACCCAGCCCCGACAGCGCAGGTCCATTTCATTGGACGCAAAAGACGGATACACCGGAGTAAAATCAGTCAAAATACGATAAAAGCCCCCATGCCCTTTTTATTGCAAAGGCTATTAGAAATCGCCCTTACGGGACGTTAGGCGACCGGTTTGACGGAGACAGTGGACGAATACATATTGTCCGCGCCCAAGGAGGTGCAGGGAAAGCTAAGAGAGGTCCGAGCTGCGATCAGGGAGGTCGCGCCTCAGGCGAAGGAGAGCATCAGCTACAAGATGCCTTACTACGAGTACAAGGGTCGGCTAGCCTGGTTCGGCCTCCAAAGCTCCTTCATCGGATTATATCTCCGTCCGCCAGTCATAGACGAGCACAAGGGCGTCCTGGCCGGCTATGTGACGACGAAGTCGGCGGTCCACCTTCCCCTGGACAACAAGATGCCCGTCGGCCTCGTGAAGAGGCTGGTAAGAGCGCGGGTCAAGATGAACGAGGCCGAGAAGAAGAGGTCGGCGGCCCTCCCGATGATCCCAGCCCGGCGGAAACGAATGCAAATCGAAAGTCTATAATCTCACGCGCGAAGGATGGCGGCCTAGAGCTCTCTTCCTTTGCCCAAGCCGAAGGTTGCAATCTACGGTCTCACCAGCGAAGGATATTCCGCTGCCGCCCGGATCCTCGACAAGTGCAGCGTGACGATAGTCGACGAGACGCTCCAGATGGCGATGGACCTCGAGCCCGGGATAGTGAAATCGAGGAAGACCGTGCAGCAGCTCTTCGGGGACGAGACCCTGATGGGGCTGAAGCCTGTCTCGCAGGCTCCTCTCGGAGGCCGAAGTTGTCATGTTCACACCGAAGCTGAAGAAGATGGGGGACGAATCGGTCATCGAGGCGAACGGCAAGCTGAGGGACGTCGCGAAGTATGCCTCGACAGGGTCGACGGTCATCAACATGCTCCCAACCGGCGTCGGAGGGAACGCTGACAACGTGGCCATGCTCGAGAAGCAGACCGGGCTGAAGGTGGGCGAGCGTCTCAATTACGCCTATCACCCCGTGGGGCCTCTGCCTCCCGGGACGGATGGGCCGGTGGCGGTCTTCGGGACCAAGGCCTCGGCGAAGGAGTTCACGCCCTTGGAGGACATGGGGTTCAAGGTCGCCTACGGCGACATCTCGGGCCTGGAGATCGACTACATCTCGCGGGTGCTGGCCGTCTGCACCTCGATGGCGGCGGAGATCGAGCTGAAGCGCAAGGCCTGGGAGATGGACGCGACGATGAGCCCAGACCAGGAGAGATATGTGGACCAGTTGGCTTCGCTGATCTTCGACCTCACGGCGATCCAGTCGAGCGAGGACGTCGGCGAGCCGATCACCTACCTCGCGGGAGCGGCGGTGAAGAGCCTGGAGAACTACGAGAGATACGTCGTCGAGGAGACCCGTGACCTCCTCCGAGAGCTCCAGCTGAAGGCGAGCAGGACGCGGGTGCTCGTCGCGTGGTCGGGCGACAGGTACGAGATGCGGGCCGACAGGCTCCTGACGGCCCAGTCTCTCACCGAGAAGCTCAGGGACTACGTCACCGACGTCCGCCAGGTGGACGTCTCTTCGAGGACGGACGACCTCATCGACAGCTACAAGCACAACGTGGCGATAGTCTGCACCCCTGCGGACCACGAGTGGTTCAAGGGCCTGAAGAAGACGTTGAGGAGCACGGAGATCACCATACTCAAGGCCACCACGGGCATCTCCCGGGCGTGAACTCAGCCGCAAACCGTTAAAACGGTCAGCGGGGCGCGTGACCATTCTCATGGTCAGGATAGCCGTCATCGGGACCGGTGGCTGGGGGAAGAACCACGTCAGGGTGCTCAGCGACCTCGGCTACCTGGCGGCCGTGTGCGACCTCGACGCGGGGAGATCGCGTGCCTTCGCTGAGAAGTTTAGGGTGCCGGGATACACGAGCGTGGACGACCTCCTCGAGAAAGAGAAGCCTGACGGGGTGACGGTCTGCACCCCGGCCTCCACCCACTTTGCGGTCGCCAGCAAGACGCTGAACGGGGGGTTCAACACCTTCGTGGAGAAGCCCATGACGAGCACGACCAAGGAGGCCCAGGGCCCTGATACTCACGGCCGAGAAGCGGGGCAAGATCCTCACGGTGGGGTTCATCGAGAGGTTCAACCCGGCGATCACCGAGCTGAAGAAGATGGTGGCGCAGGGGAACCTCGGAAGGCCCATCCTCTTCGAATACCACAGGGAGAACCGGAGGGGCGAGAACATAGTGGACGTCGGGGTCGTCAAGGACGCTTCCGTCCACGACATCGACAC
The DNA here is from genome assembly GCA_963799775.1 of uncultured archaeon. Taxonomy (GTDB): domain Archaea; phylum Thermoproteota; class Nitrososphaeria; order Nitrososphaerales; family Gagatemarchaeaceae; genus Gagatemarchaeum. Next base: position 207,005 of record CAWCYD010000003.1, on the reverse strand, counting down.
GGCGAGGTGGCTCTTCGGCGAGGAGCCCAAGACGGTCTACGCAAGGGTGGGGAGCGTGATGGGGAAGAACGAGGACTTCGCGACGATACTCCTCGGGTTCGGCGACCAGAGGACCGCGATGATAATCACCAACTGGGTCACGCCGAGCCGCGTGAGGCAGCTGAGCGCTGTCTTCGAGAAGGCAGTGGTGACGCTGGATTTCATTTCGCAGGAGATCCAGGTGCACGAGGAGTCGGGCACGAAGGTCCCGAAGCACACGATCCAGGAGCCGCTCATGCTGGAGCTGAAGGAGTTCGCGGCGGCCATCACGGAGGGCAGGCAGCCACTGGTCACGGGAAAGGACGGGCTCATGGTCACGCGGATCGCCGAGGCAGTCCTGGCTTCTAGCAAGACGAGCAGCCCGATATTCCTCGGCAGTTAGAAGACGACCAAAGCCGGCGTCCGAACGGACGGCTGCAGCGACTACTTTTCTTCGGTCTGCGTCTCGTGGAGAAGGTCCGAGAGACGGTTTATCGCGGAGTCTAGCCTCTTCCTGTAGTTGGGCTGGAGCCTCTTGAACGTCTCCTCGTTCATCCTGCTTCCCAGATACTGCTGGTAGAGGTTGAGGAGGTCCCTGAAGGCCCTGTCCTCTTCCCTTTCTGCCTCGACCACCCGTCCGAGGAGTTCATACTGCTTGCCCGAGCCGAGCTCCTGCCTCATCTCCGAGAGCCTCTGGAGGGCGCGCGACCTGAGGTCGCTGATCTCGTTCCGCATGCGGTCGAAGTCGTTCTTCCCAACGGACCCCTTCTGGGCGGAGGAGAGCTCATTGACGTTTTGCTCTTCTAGCGCAGTCTTCTCCTCGAACGCACTAAGGACGTCCGCCGTCCTTCGGACTGTCTTCTCCTCGCTTTCGGTCTCCTCTTCGGTCGAGGGCTTTTGCATAGCAAACAGGGCGAAGGCCACCGCGAAGACCAGCACCCCTGCGGGTATCGCCTGGTCGGCCGCCCAGCCAAAGCTCACCGTATATGTGAAATCTGCCGTGCCCGGAGTGAACGGCGTCGCTGAGCTCAACGTCATCGTCGTGGGGCCTGAGGGAACGATCCCTTTCGCGGGCGCGAGGGCGATGGTGTAGTTCCTTGCAGGCGCGGCGATTATCGGCGAATATGGGACCATCACGGTCACCTTGCTGCCGCTGGTGGTAATCATAGAAGAAGGAAGAGGATAGGACACTGTGAGCGAGAAGTTGCTGTTCGACAGGAGCTCGCTGGAGAGGCTGTTGTCGGCGAAGGCCATCTCTCCGCTGCCCAGAGGCGTGATCTGCGGATTGAGCAGAGGCGGGTCCGAGCCTGGGAGGATGCTGACCTGCGTGAGAGACGGGTTGAGGAGGTAGATGTGTATCTGCGCGATGTTGTACGCCGCGATGCTGTGGAGCGAGAAGTAATCCTCCACCATCGGGATGCCGTTGGAAGAAGGCACGATAGTCCGCACGAGTTTGTTGACCGTGACGGGAGTGAACGCGCTCTGGTTCGTCTCCGTGAAGTTCAGGTATTCTGCGAGGGGGCGAGGCTGGATGGCCGTCTGGTTCATCGTGTAGGTCGGGCTGGAGGTGGAGTTGCCCGTTGGGGCCGCGAAACCCGCCGGCGTCCCCGCGAAGGCTGCGCCGGTGGGAAGTATTATCGTCGACTTCATCTGCGAGACGTCGAGGTTCAGGCCCGGGCTGAGGAGCACGAGCATCTTCGCGGCGCTGTCGTAACCCGTCGACGTGGTGTAGTTCATGATGTTGTCAAGGACGGCCTTCAAGGCGACTGTCAGGTTCTGGCCCGCCGCCAGCGTGGGCGAGTTGGGCGTGATCGTCGCCACGCTCGTCCCGTTTACCGAAGGACCGGTGGCAATCGAGAACTGGTTGCTCGGACTGAGCACGATCCCCACCGTCCTGATGGCGACCTTGCTCGGAAGCGAGACCTGGATCGTCGGGATCTGCACGGAGGACGCGCTCCCGGGGTTCGTGAAGGTGAAGCTGTCGTTTAGGACGCCGAATCCGTAAGACGTGATGATGTAGAAGTGCTTCACCGTGACGGTGGCGACGCCGGAGCTGGAGCTGCCCTGCGAGAATGCGGGCACGAATTGAAGCGCTAGGCCCGCTGCGACGACCACTGCCAGCAGGGCTCTCCAGTTCAAAGTTCGTCTCAGCCAAAGCTGATACGTATTTAATTCGTTTGTTTCAGATTCGCTTCAGAGACGGAAAGCCTATCGGGAACGCGGGGTAATCGCAGACACCCGACCACCTTCGAGGTCGAGACCTGACTAGCACGATTTTTGCGCGGATTGGATTTAAGGATTGAGGAAGCGTATTTTAACCGTTCGAGTTGGTGGGTGGTTCGCCCCTCGACTTGGTAGAGCCACACCCCTTCCTGCCTAATCTCGATGACGAGACCATCGAGAAGATGCTGAAACAGGTGAAGGCCGACTCCATCGCCGACCTCTTCTCTGACATACCCGAGGGCCTGCGTCTGAACAGGAAGCTTGCCATCCCCGACGGCCAGGGGGAGGCCCTGGTGAGAAGGGACTTCCAAGGCAAGCTAGCGAGGAACAAGACTCCGCCGGAGCAGCTCTGTTTCCTGGGAGGCGGCGTCTATCCCCATTACATCCCGGCCGCGGTCGACTCGATCCTATCGCGCCAGGAGTTTTACACCGCCTACACGCCGTATCAGCCTGAGATCAGCCAGGGGATGCTCCAGGCCCTATTCGAGTATCAGAGCATGATGTGCGATGTCCTCGGGATGCAGGTGTGCAACAGCTCGATGTACGACTGGGCATCCGCGGCAGGCGAGGCGGTCAGGATGGCATCGCGGGTCAAGGGGAGGAGCACGATCTTGTGTGCCAAGAGCATAGGAGAGGGGAGGCGCGAGGTCATCAAGACCTACGCTGAACCCATGGGGATCAAGCTCATGCCGGTGGAGTTCGACTCGAATTCCGGGGGGATCGACCTCAAGTCGCTCGGCTCCAGGCTCTCGCAGTCGGGTGATGACGTCGCGGCGCTCTACCTGGAGAACCCCAACGTCTTCGGAGTCATCGAAGAGCACGTGGAGGAGGCGATCGAGATGGTGCACAAGGCAGGAGGTTTGGTGATAGTGGGGGTCAATCCGATATCGCTCTCCGTGCTTAGAGACCCCGGCAGTTACGGGGCCGACGTCGCCGTGGGCGAAGGGCAGCCGCTTGGAGTCCCGATGAACTTCGGCGGGCCCCACATGGGCGTCTTCGCCGTCAAGGACATCGGTCTCGCGAGGAGCATGCCGGGGAGGCTCATCGGGATGACGACCACCAAGGATGGCTCCCAGAAGGCGTTCTGCATGGTGCTCCAGACAAGGGAGCAGCACATCAGGAGGGAGGGTGCGACATCCAACATCTGCACGAACCAGGCGCTCCTCGCGCTCGCGGCGGCGGCCTACATGTCGATGCTTGGCAGGACAGGGTTCAAGAGGCTCGGGGAGGTGAACCTGGCGAACTCACATTATGCGGCGGAGATGATAGGGAAGCTCAACGGCGTGAAGGCGCCCCTCTTCGAGGGGGCGTTCTTCAACGAGTTCACTGTCGGATACCAGAGAAGGAAGGCCCCTTGGATCTTCACCGAGCTGGCGAAGCGAGGTCTGATGGCAGGCTACCCGCTCTCCGGGCATCTCACCCAGATAGGCGAGGCTGGCTCGTTCTGCGTGACCGAGGTCCACACGAGCGAGGACATCGGGAAGCTGGTCAGCGCTGTCGCGGAGGTCATCTAGCCGCTTGGAAGAGACGATGACAAGGGCGAGCACGACGAGGAGATATCGGCAGGCGTTCTGGGACGAACCCCTGCTCTCGGAGATGGGGAGGAAGGGGAGGCGAGGGTTCACGGTCCCCGATGACCCCAAGATCAAGCAGTGGGCAAGCTCCAAGGCGGCGAGCATGCTCCCCGAAACCGTGAGGAGGGGGGAGGAGGCGCCACTCCCGGAGCTGTCCGAGCTCCAGGCTCCTCAGGCACTTCAACCGGCTCTCTCAGATGAACTTCTCCGTCGAGACGGGGATGTATCCCCTGGGGAGCTGCACGATGAAGTACAACCCCAAGGTGTCGGAGGCGATCGCATCTTCGCCCAAGATGAGGGAGGCCCATCCCCTCCAGCACGACTCGACGGTCCAAGGGCTCCTCCAGGTCTTCTACGAGCTCTCCGGGATGCTCTGCGAGATCACTGGGATGAGCAGGTTCGCGCTGAGCACCGCCGCAGGCGCCCAAGGAGAGTTCGCCGGCGTCCTCATGATAAAGAAGTACCTGAAAGACGTGGGGAGGGGCGAGAGGACCGAGATCCTCGTTGCCGACTCCGCGCACGGGACGAACCCGGCGAGCGCCGCGATGGCAGGCTTCGACGTGGTCAAGGTCCCCTCGGACGAGAGCGGCCTCGTCCATGTCGAGTCGGTGAAGGAGAAGCTCACGCCCAGGACCGCCGGCATGATGCTCACAGTCCCCAACACGCTGGGCCTCTTCGAGCCGGACGTGTTGGAGATCTCAAAGGCGATACACGATGCGGGCGGGATGATGTATTACGACGGCGCGAACATGAACGCACTCCTCGGCAAGGCGAGGCCGGGGGACATGGGGTTCGACGTCGTGCACCTCAACCTCCACAAGACCTTCGCGACGCCCCACGGGGGCGGAGGGCCCGGTGCGGGGCCTGTGGGCGCGTCGAAGGAGCTCGAGGACTACCTCCCCGTTCCTCTCGTGGAGAAGAAAGGCGAGGAGTACGGCCTCAACTACGCTCGGCCGAAGAGCATCGGGAGGCTGAAGGGGTTCTACGCCAACTCTGCGATCCTTCTCAGGGCCTACTCGTACATCAGGCTCCTCGGAGCGGACGGGCTCGACAACGTCTCGAGCCTCGCGGTCCTGGGAGCCAACTACCTCCTCTCGAAGCTGAACCCGCAGGGGTACTCCATCCCGGTCGGAGGCGGGATAAGGAGGAAGCACGAGGCCATAGTCTCCGTGAGAGGCCCCCACGGTGGCGCCGGGAAGATCGCAAAGGCCATACTGGACTACGGCGTCCACTCCCCAACGGTCTACTTCCCGCTGACCGTCGACGAAGCCTTGATGATAGAGCCCACCGAGACCGAGACGGTCGAGTCCCTTGACGACTACGCCGCCGTCCTGAACACGCTCTTCGAGAGGCTGAAAGCCGGAGACCTCGACGACGAGCCAAGGAACACGAGCGTGGGGAGGATAGACGAGGTCAAGGCGTCCCATCCGCTCACGCTCAAAGTCAAGTGGTGAAGCTTCTGCCTCCAAAAGAGGCGAAACAGAGGAATCTTTAGAGAATTGTTAGGTAGTTCTGCTATAGGTGAATATTATGTAGAGCAATTGTCCACTTTTTTGATGCGTGGGTTCATTTAATCCAATCGGCCAATGAGCCTTGTTAAAGTCTTGTCTGGCTCCATCTCCTCGTCTGAAGTCGTCGCGATAGGCATCGGAAGCGCGGGAATCAGGATTGTGTCTGCCCTTAGCAGGGAGACGACCCTGGTGAACCGGTTCGCATATCTGACTTGCGACCCGGCGGACCTCGAGTCCGCGGGAGAAGGCGAGAGGGTCCTCATCGAGGCGCCGTTGGCGCAGAGGCCCAGCCCTTCGATGGTGAGAGGGTTCGCGATGCCCTATCACGAGAGGATGAGGAGCCTCGTGGGGGACGCCAAGGTCGTGTTCGTGGTTGCCGGCTTGGGGAGGGCGACGGGCTCGGGGCTGGCCCCCATCATGGCCGGGTTCGCCAGGCAGATGGGTGCGGACGCGGTGAGCATCGCGGTGATGCCTTTCGATTTTGAGGACAGGTTCAGGTTCTACGCTGGATTGGCGCTGAAGAGGCTCAGGGCGACCTCGAACGGCGTCGTCGTGGTCGACAACGGCTCGCTCTTCAACATCGGGAGCGAAGCGACCCTCAAGCAGCTGCACCAGGTCGCCAACAACGAGGCGGTGAAGGCCTTGGGCTCGCTGCTCGCGAGGCAATCGGAGGACTCGATCCCGGTCGGGCTGAGCAAGGTGCTCGGGACTGTGTCCCAGAACGGTTACTCGTTCCTGACGTGCGCTTCGTCCGGTTCGCCGGACAAGGCGGAGGAGGCCCTCTCGAGGGCGATAATCGGGATTGGGAAGAAGGCCCGGATGAAAGACGCCAGTCACGCGGTCGTCGTCCTCACCGGAGACTCGAGTCTCTCGGCAAGCGAGACGGCCACGGCTGTGAAGCGGCTGGGGTCGATGTTCGGGAGCCCCTCGCTGGACGTGGAGTACGCAGTCAACTACCGCGGCTCGAGCTCGCAGCTCCAGGTGAGCGTGCTCGCATCAGGATTCAGCGAGACGAAGTACGACTCCTACGACCCGATCGACGGGATACTGGGAGCAAGGAACAACCTCGACGACCAGCTAGACTGCTCCCTCGCGTACGGGCTAGAGCGCATCGCGCCCTGCGACCAGTAGAAGGCCCACACCGGGCCTTTCGCCCCGGACCCGCCTGTCGTCAGGCCGCGTCCTTGAAGAACTCCTTGGCGTCGGAGCTCTTTGTCACCTGAGAGCGCAGCCTCGCTATCTCTTTCTCGTCGATCTTCTTGAAGAGGATCTCAGGCTTTTGGATTCTCGCCCTCTCCAGCGAGAAGTGGAGGCTCTTCTCCCATGTGGGGTCGCCTGAGAGGCCCAAGAAGCCGCGGAGCCTCTTGGACGACCCAGGGAGGAAGGGGGACATGGTGACCGCGAGGACGTTGCAGACGTTGAGGCAGTAGTAGATGACCCTCCTGCAGGCCTCCGGGTTCTCTTTGATGAGCGCCCACGGCTGGCTCCGCTGGAAGTACTCGTTCCCGATGATGGCGATCTGGAGGACGTTCCTCAGCGCGTCCTTGAGGCGGGCTTCCTGGAATGCGGCGTCCGCCTCGGCGACCTGGGCGAGCACCTTCTGCTCCAGCTCGACGTCCTCCTTCTCGGGGGGCGCCCTCTCGACCGTCCCGTCGAGGAAGTTGCAGGCGAAGGTCAGGGTGCCTGTGGATGAAGTTGCCGATCGCCGCCACGAGCTCGTTGTTCACCCGAATCTGGAAGTCGTCCCACTTGAACTCAGAGTCCTTGGTCTCAGGGATGAGATAGGAGAGGTAGTAGCGCCAGATGTCCGGGTCGAGGCCCGATTGGACCACCTTCTCGCAGAAGATCCCCCAGTTCCGCGACTTCGATATCTTGTCACCCTCGTAGTTGCAGTATTGTAGGCCCACCACGTCGTAGGGCAGGTTGTAGCCGCCGCTGGCCATGAGCATCCCAGGCCAGAAGATGGTGTGGAAAGGGATGTTGTCCTTGCCTAGGAAGTTGTAGATCCGCGTGTCGGGGTCACTTCCAGTAGGCCTCCCACGCGTCGGGTTTCCCCGACCTCTCGGCCCACTCCTTCGTCGATGAGATGTAGCCTATCGGGGCGTCGAACCAGACGTAGAAGATCTTGTTCTCGAAGCCCTTTAGGGGGACAGGAACGCCCCACTTTAGGTCCCGGGTTATGCTCCTCCTCTTCAGGCCCTCCTTTATCCAGGCCAGCGCGAGCGAGCTCACCTGCTTCCTCCAGTGCTTCTGACCGAGAATCCACGCCTCGAGCTGCGGCTGGAGCTTCTCCAGCTCGAGGAAGAGGTTGTCGCTGTCCTTGAACACGGGGATGCTCCCGTCTATCTTGCACCTCGGGTCGATGAGCTGCTCTGGTTCCAAAAGGGTGGCGCAGTTCTCGCACTGGTCTCCTCTCGCGAACTCGTAGCCGCAGACCGGGCACTTGCCCACGACGTAGCGGTCAGCCAGGAAGAGCTTGTCCGTCTCGCAGTATGGGAGGCGCATGACTCCCTTCGTGACGTAGCCGTTCTCGTAGATCTTCAGGAAGAGCTCCTGGGTCGTCTTGTGATGGACGGGGAGGGACGTCCTCGAGAAGTTGTCGTAGGAGATCTCGAACCAGTCGTATATCGTCTTGTGGACCTTGTAGAAGACGTCGGTGAGGTGCCTCGGGGTGACCTTGAGCTCGATGGCGGCGACCTCCGTGGGCGTCCCGTTCTCGTCGGCGCCCCCGATGAAGACCGTCTCGTAGCCTTTGAGCCTGCAGTAGCGCGCGAATATGTCGGCGGGGAGGTGCGACCCCACGATGTTCCCCACGTGGGGCACAGCGTTGGTGTATGGGAGGGCGCAGCAGACAAGCACCCTCTGCTTGCCCTTAGGCCGGCTCTTCGGCTTTTCGATTTGGCTCGTGTCTGGCTCTTTGTTATTCAAGCCCAGCTCTCGGCATACTCCAGCTGCGCTTTAGACGCCTTGTCTATCGTGATCTCGAGAGACTGGAGTGTCGACATCGCGACCAGATGCTCGATCTCGAGCGGCACGTCGAGGACCTTCCTGGGCAGCTTGGAGCTGTTCTCGTAGACGTAGAGCGCCGACATGAACTGGTTGGCGAAGGACATCTGCATGACCTCCGGCGGGTGCCCCTCGGCGGCGACGAGGTTGACTATGCGCCCCTTGCCGAGAAGATAGATCCGCTTCCCTCCTGGGAAGCCTATCTCGTCCGTGTTCGGGCGGACCTGCTTGACCGACTTCGCAGCCTCCATGATGGACTTGACGTCGATCTCGACGTCGAAGTGGCCTGCGTTGCAGAGGATGGCCCCGTCCTTCATCTCCTTGACGGCCGAGTAGGGGATGACGTGCTTCTGGCCCGTGCATGTGATGAATATGTCTCCGTACTTGGATGCCTCGGCGATGTTCGTGACCAAGAACCCGTCGAGGTGCGCCTCTAGGGCCTTGATCGGGTCGATCTCGACGACAGTGACGTTCGCGTCTAGGCCTCTCGCCCTCTTGGCGACGCCCTTGCCCACCCACCCGTAGCCCACCACGACCACCTTCTTCCCCGCGATGAGGAGCGATGTGGCCCTGAGGATGCCGTCGAAGGTGCTCTGGCCCGTCCCGAACCTGTTGTCGAAGAGGAACTTTGTCTTCGCGTTGTTGATCGCTATCACGGGATAGCCCAGCTTCCCGTCCTTCTCCAGTGCCTTCAGGCGCATAACTCCGGTGGTGGTCTCCTCGCAGCCCCCTCTGATGGACTTCACGTGCTTCAGGTTCGCCGCGACGTGGAGGTCGGCCCCGTCGTCGATGACGACGTCGGGGTTCGTGGCGAGCACCTGGTTGATGCACCAGTCGTACTCCTTTGCGCTCTGGCCGCGCCAGGCCCACACCTCGGCACGCGTCGCGAGGTAGGCTGCGATGTCGTCCTGCGTCGAGAGAGGATTCGCGGACGCGAGCTTGACCTCAGCTCCTGCGAGGAGGAGCGAGTCGATCAGCACGGATGTCTCCTTTGTGACGTGCAGGCAGACCCCGACTGTGGTCCCCTTCAGCGGCTTCTGCTTCGCATGCCTCGACGCGATCGTCGACAAGGCGGTCATGTGTCCCTTGGCCCAAAGGAAGTTCTTCTCACCCTCAGCTGCAAGGTCAGGGTCGGCTATCTTGCCCATGAACAGTTTCGCCCCTCCGTTCGAAGTTGGATTATTAAGCTCGTTGCATCGCTTCGGGGCCTAGCGGCTACTCGTCGCCCGAATACTTCACAATGGAGAAGACGTCGTAGCCCTTTAGCGCCTCCCGGCCCTTGAGTCCTGTCAGCTCCACGACGAAGGCGAACCCGACGACCTTTCCCCTGACCACCTCGACGAGCTTCGCCGCGGCTAGGGCGGTTCCTCCCGTGGCTATCAGGTCGTCGACGATGAGGATCCTCTCCCCCTTCTCGATTGCGTCCCGGTGCATCTCGAGGGTGGCCGTCCCATACTCGAGGTCGTAGCTTTCCGATATCTTCTCTCCAGGGAGCTTACCAAGCTTCCTGAGAGGGATGAAGCCGACGCCCAGGCGCACCGCAAGAGGGGCCCCGACGACGAAGCCCCTGGCCTCGATGCCCAGGACCGCGTCTATCTTCTTGTTCTTGTAGTGCTCGTAGAGGAACCTCGGTGCTCTTCCGCAGGAGCCTCCCGTCTTTCCACAGGGTCGTGATGTCCCGGTAGATTATCCCCTTCTTCGGGAAGTCAGGGATCCGTCTTATGGCAGCCTTGAGCTCAGACTCGACCTCGCCCTCCTTCTTCATACGACTATCCTCGCGTTCTTCATAGCGGACCCGCACTCGCAGGACCGCTTCGACGGGGTCAGCTCTATTGCCTTGAGGAGGAGCGTCCTGAGCTTCTCCAGGTTGGCGTTGAACACGCGCATGACCTCGTCGTTGCTCACCGGCTCGACGTCCGGGTCACCCTCCAGGCCCACGTCGTAGTCAGTGACAAGGGAGATGTTGACGTAGCACATCTCCTGCTCCCGCGCGAGGATCGCCTCGGGGTACTGCGTCATGTTGATGATGTCCCATCCTTGGGACCGGAAGAACTTGCTCTCAGCCCTAGTGGAGAACCTAGGGCCTTGGATTACCACTACGGTCCCCGTCTTGTGGACCTTGATCCCCATGCCCTTTGAGGCCTCGAGGACCACCTTGCGGAGCTCCGGGCAATAGGGGTCGGCAGAACCGACGTGGGCCGTCTGGGGGCCATCGAAGTACGTGTCCTTCCTCCCGTTCGTGAAGTTAACGAACTGGTCGCTGACCACAAAGTCGCCGGGCTTGACCTCCGCCTTCAGGCTGCCCACGGCTGTGGGGCCGTATACCCTCTCTACCCCGAGCTGCTTCAGCGCGTAGATGTTGGCGCGATACGGCACGACGTGGGGAGGGAACTGGTGGTGCTCACCGTGCCTGGGCAAGAAGGCGACCCTCTTACCATTGACATCCGAGATCCTGACGCCCGCGCTCGGGCTCCCGTATGGCGTGTGCTGCTTTGACGCCTGCTTCGTCTGGAGGAACTTGTAGAACCCTGACCCGCCTATGACCCCGATGGTCGCCGCTTTGCCACTCACGGAGCGACCCGGGCCTGATTTGACTTTAAATCTTTGAAATCGGGTCGCGGAGGAAGGAGGGTTGAAATACCTCGTTCCGGCGAAAAACTTTGGTGAGTTCGGGATGGTAAGGCAATACGACGAGCTGCTTGACAGGGCCAGGTCTACCCTAGACAAGACGGCCCACAAGTCTACCCAGAACAGGATCGAGATACCGGAGCCCCAGGTCATCTGGATCGGCAACAAGACCATATTGAGGAACTACTCCGAGTATCCGAAGCTCATGAGGAGAGAGCCCGACCGGCTCCTGATGTATCTCGCGAAGGAGCTCGCGACGGCCGCTTCCCTGGACGGAGACAGGGCCATATTCATCGGGAGGAAGGACAAGACGTCCTTCGCGCAGCTCTTCCAGCGCTACATGACCGACAACGTCACGTGCCCCGTCTGCGGCAGTCCTGACACACACATCGTGACAGAGAGCAGGCTGCACTTCAGGGTGTGCGAGGCGTGCGGCGCAAGGTCAAGCGCTCGAGTGAACTAGACCCCATGACGGCGCAGTTCTCCGTGCGCAGCATCGTTTGGAAGAACGCGAGCGTCGTCAACGTCTGCGACATCGACCTAATCGGGAAGACGCTCGTCGAGGGGAAGCTCAAGATGCACATCTCCAAGGAGTTCTTCGGCGGGGACCTCGTCGGGGAGGAAGAAGCCGTCAAGCTCATCAGGGAGTCCTCGATGATCAGCCTCGCCGGGTCTAGGTCTGTCAACATCGCCCTGGTGAACAAGCTCGGTGCCCTCAGGCCGTCAGGGAGATCCAGGGCGTCCCGTTCTTGATGATCTACAAGTTCTGAGGCGAGGGCTCGGGCCTTACTGGACCTTGCCCTCGCGCATGAGCTGCTTGAGAAGGTTCCTTCTGCTTCCCGCTCAAGCTCTTCGGCACGTCCACCCTGACCACGGCCCACTCGTCCCCCTTCCCGAATGAGTTGAGCCTTGGGAGGCCCTTGCCCTTGATCCGGAACGAGGAACCCGGCTGCGTCCCGGAGGGCACGTCGAGCATCACGTCCCCGTAGAGGGTGGGGACGTTGATCTCAGTCCCTAGCATCGCCTCGACTGCGTTGACGCGCGTCTCGATGAAGAGGTCGCTTTCCCTCCTCTTGAAGACGGGGTGCTCTGGGATGTTCACGACCACGTAGAGGTCTCCTGGCGGCGTGCCTGCCTCTCCGACCTCGCCCTCGCCCCTGAGCCTAAGAGTGTGACCGTCCTCGACGCCCGCTGGCACCTGAATCCGTATCCTCCGCTGCTTCCTCACGTGTCCCGTCCCCCTGCACTCCTTGCACGGGGACTCGACGAAGTTGCCGGTGCCCCTGCACTTGCCGCACGTCTCGACACGGATGAACCGCGCGAAGCCTGCGTTCTGCATCTTCTGGATCTGCCCGGTGCCGCCGCACTGTGGGCACCTCCTCAGAGAGGTCCCTGGGGATGCGCCGCTCCCTCTGCAGATCCCGCAGAGCTCCGTCCTCGGGATCTCGATCTCCTTGGTGACGTCGTTGACGACGTCTTCAAGCCCCAGCTGGAGGTGGAGGGTGAGGTCTCCTCCCCGCCTGGACCTGCCCCCCCGGCCTGCGGCCGCTCCGAAGAAGGCGCCTAGAAGGTCGTCGAACCCGCCGCCGCCGAACCCGAAGCCCATGTCCCTGAAGACGTCCTGAAAGTCGGCGCCGTTGTAGACGTTCTCCTGGCCGTACTTCTGGTAGACGCCCTCCCTTCCGTAGGTGTCGTACTGCTTTCGCTTGTCGTCGTCCGAGAGGACCGCGTAGGCCTCTGATATCTCCTTGAACTTCTCCTCGGCCTCGGGGGACTTGTTCCTGTCAGGGTGGAACTGCATCGCCAGCTTCCTGTAGGCCGCCTTGATGTCGTCCTTGCTCGCCCCCTTCTGGACCCCTAGGACGTCGTAGAAGTCCCTAGCAGAGGTGCTGCTCACTGGGAAGTTTCGGCTCCGGGGTTACTTTTTATCTTCATCGACGACCTTGTAGTCGGCGTCGGTCATGGTCCCGTCGCCCGGGGCCCCGCCCTGCGTCGTCGGTCCGGGGCCTCCCCCGCCTGCGGTCGCCTGGGCAGCCTGCGCCTGCTGCTGGTAGACCGCGGTCCCCACCTCTTGGAGGATCTTCCGGAGAGCCTCGGACTTGGATTTGACCTCGTCCGGGTTCTTGCCCTCCATGGCCTTCCTGAGGTCTCCTCCCGCTGCCGTTATCTTGTCCTCCGACTCTTTGCTGATCTTGCCTGCGAGGTCGGTCTTTGTCTTCTCGGATGTGTAGAGGAGCGAGTCGGCGTCGTTCATTATCTGGGCCTCCTCCATCTTCTTCTTGTCCTGCTCGGCGTACTGCTCCGCCTGGGCCACCATCTTCTCCTTCTCGTCCTTCGAGAGCTTGGTAGAGGCCGAGATGGTGATCCTGGCCTCCTTCCCCGTGCCCTTGTCGTGGGCGGTCACGTTGAGGATGCCGTTCGCGTCGATGTCGAAGGTGACCTCGATCTGCGGGACCCACGCGGCGCGGGCGGTATCCCCTCGAGGTTGAACATGCCCAGGGAGATGTTGTCCCCAGCCATGGCCCTCTCGCCCTGGACGACGTGGATCGTGACCGCGGTCTGCATGTCCGCCGCGGTCGTGAACGTCTGGCTCTTCTTGACCGGGATCGTCGTGTTCCTCTCTATCACCTTGGCGGTGACGTTCCCGAGCGTCTCCACGCCCAGGGAGAGGGGCGTGACGTCGAGGAGCAGGATGTCCTTCACCTCGCCTGCCAAGACCGCACCCTGGATCGACGCGCCGATGGCGACAGCTTCCATGGGGTCGACCCCCCTCTCGGCTGGCTTGCCCATAACCTGCTCCACCTTCTGTCTGACGAGGGGCATCCTGGTCATCCCTCCTATCAGGATCACCTTGTCGATGTCCTTGGTCGTCAGCTTCGCGTCGCTTATCACACGGGAGATCGGCTCCTCCACCTTCGCGACTATCGGGGCCGCGAGCTCTTCGAGCTTCGCCCTGGTCAGGGTGAAGTGAAGGTTCTTGGTCCCCGTGGAGTCGCTCGCGATGAAGGGAAGGTCGATGTCGGTCGAGATTATGTTCGAGAGCTCGATCTTCGCCCTCTCCGCGGCCTCCTTGAGGCGGGTCATCGCGGTCCTGTCGTTCTTGAGGTCGATGCCTGTCTTAGACCTGAAATCGCTGACGATGAGGTTGACTATCGCGTAGTCCACGTCGGCCCCGCCCGTCTGCGTGTCGCCGCTCGTGGCGATGGACCTGGAAGACGCCGCCTCCGAACTCCATCACAGTGACGTCGTGGGTGCCTCCACCGAAGCTGAAGACGAGCACCTTCATCTCCTTGTCTGTCTTGTCCAGCCCGTACGCTAGGCACGCGGCCGTCGGCTCGTTGATTATCCTCACCACATCCAGTCCGGCGATCTCGCCGGCGTCCTTCGTCGCCTGGCGTTGATTGTCGTTGAAGTGCGCGGGGACCGTGATGACGGCCTTCTTCACGGGATAGCCCAGGAAGGTCTCGGTGTCCTTCTTGATCTTCTGTAGGATGAAGGCGCTGATCTGCTGGGGAGTGAACTCCTTGCCTGCTATCCGCACCTTGTAGTCGGTGCCCATCTTCCGCTTGATCTCGAATATCGTGCCGTCAGGGTTCGTGACGACCTGTCGCTTCGCAGGCTCGCCCACAAGGAGCTGCCCGTCGGAGGTGAAAGCGACTACGGATGGGAACATCTTCCCCGCCACCGTCTGCCCTTCCGCGCTCGGGACGACAATGGGTCGCCCAGCCTCCATGACCGCTGCTGCGGAGTTGGTCGTCCCTAGGTCGATCCCTATGATCTTCTCTCTCGCGGAGGGACCGGACTTGGCTTGGTTGCTGGAGCTCATGCCTGCTCTTCCTCCTTCGCCTTCTCAGCCCTCGCGGCAAGCTGGACCTTGACGGCGGTCGGCCTGAGGGCAGCTTGCCCTTGAACTTGTAGCCCTTCCTCATCTCTTCGACCACCATGTCGTTCGAGTTGTCCGTCCCTTCGACCTTGTCGACGGCCTCGTGAGAGGACGGGTCGAACGGCTGCCCGACTGCCTTGATCTCTTCAAGGCCCTCGCCCTCTAGGGCGGAGCCGAGGTTCTTCTGGACCATCTTCACTCCCTCCAGGAGGCCCTTGTCCGCGGACTTGGCCGCCGTGGTCACCGCGAGGTCGAGGTCATCGAGGACTGGTATCAGCTTCCGGACCAGCCCGACCGTGGAGAACTCCTCCAGCTCCCGGATCTCGCGGTCGACCCTCTTCCTATAGTTCTCAAAGTCGGCCTGCAGGTATTTGAAGCTCGTCAGAATCTCCTCGTTGCGTCTGCGCTCGTCCTGCAGAGTCTTCTCTAGCTTCTTGAGGTCGTCCTTGACCGCCTTCGTCTCCTGCTCTTTCACCATGGTAGAGGTTTTCAAATCGTTATCATCTCTCGTTCCTTCGTTTTCTCGTTCTGTTCCCATCTGGTAGGTCACCGGGCGTTCGTGTGTGCCGCTCGGGCCGTTTTACTAAAACCCTTTGAGAACGCGCTCGGTGATCGCCTTGTATTCGGTGTCGTCATTAATCCCAACACTATACAACTCGATGTTGTATACCTGATAATAAACATTGCTTCTTGCAAAGGGTGATTCTTAGGCCAGTCAACAACCCTAAAGGTGTCCCGAGCAGCCGCGTGGCGATGGAAGAGGACGACGAGGAAGGGGAGGTCGACTCCCAATCAGTGAGCGACACTCGCGCTGCCGAGGCAGGCTCTATGACGGAGGGGGACATCGAGCAGGGCTCTGGCCTCAGAGAACGCATCCGCAGGAGCGAGAGGGAGAACAGGCGCCTCAGGCACGACTCTAACGAGAGGAAGACCGTCGAGGAGGTGTTCGACAAGGCGACCAATATCGCGCTCTCTGAGACCATCAACAAGGGGTTCATCTCTTACCTCAACGGCGTGGTCAGAGCGGGGAAGGAGGCCCGTGTCTACTGGGGCGTGACATCCGACGGGAGCGCACGAGCTGTCAAGATCTACCTCACGGCCAGCGCCGAGTTCAAGAAGCGGATGAGGTACGTGGCGGGAGACAAGAGGTTCCAGCAGCTGCCCAGCTCCATCCGGCAGATGATTCGGCTCTGGGTGCAGAAGGAATACAAGAACCTCAGGCTCGCCTCGGAGGCGGGGATCAGGGGCCCGGAGCCCTTCGCCTTCAACGAGAACATCATCGTCATGGAGTTCATCGGCTCGCCCCCGGCCCCCGCGCCCATCTTCGCAGAGACCGAGGTGGACGGGTCTGACTACGATTGGACCTTCGAGATGATCGCCAAGCTCTACAAGAAGGCGGATCTCGTCCACGCCGACCTCTCGGAGTTCAACATCTTCAAGCCGGAACCTGGAGAGCGCATCCTCTTCGACATGGGGTCGGCGGTGCTCTCCTCGCACCCCGAGTCGAAGGCCCTGCTTCTCAGGGACATCACGAACATGGTGAGGTTCTTCAAAAAGAGAGGGGTTTATCAGAAGGAGCCGGAGAAGATTCTCGAAGAGGTACTGGCTTGAGTTTCGAACGGATGCTGCGCATCCCCATCGACAGGGTGGGTGCTCATCGGGAAGAAGGGCGAGACGAAGACGAAGATCGAGGAGTCGTGCGGCGTCGAGCTGCTGGTGGACGGCCAGAGCGGCGAGGTCACGCTACGGTCGTCATCGATCGAAGCGGACCCCTTCAGGGCCACCAACGTCGTCGAGGCGATAGCGAGGGGGTTCTCGCCTCTGCGGGCGCTCAAGCTCCTGGACCCGGAGATCTCGCTCGAGGTGATTGACATGCGGGACTTTGCCGGGAAGAGCGAGAACAGCCTCTCCAGGATAAAGGGACGGATAATAGGCCTGCAGGGCAAGTCCAGGAGGGTCATCGAGGAGCTGACAAAGTGCGACATCTCCGTCTATGGGAAGACGGTGGCGATCATAGGCGACCCGACAGACTTGAGGTTGGCGAAAGATGCGGTCGAGAAGCTCGCAGCCGGGAGCCAGCACAAGTCCGTCTACAACATGCTGCAGAGGGCTCGCACAAAGAGGAAGATGGAGCGGATACTGCTCTGGGAAGACCAGTCCCCGGAGATTAGCAGCTGAATCCCCAGCAATTCGCCCCATTCACCTAAAAGAGCAAGGGCCTGCGGTGAGGCCTCGCAAAAGCGGCGACAAATCGAGGCGGATGGTTATTAATCCATCACGCGCAACCCTTTGTCCAGAGCGAGTGTGTCCTCCGGGTAGTGCGCGTCAAAATTCCACGAGATTTGGGGTATGTGTTTATACAAGACCAGCGGATTCTTGTCTCGGTTTTGCGGGGAGAAAGGTTCGATATTGATGGAGACTGAATAGAGAGCATGGTGACGTTCTCAGAGATTTCGCCATCCGAGTTTTTCTATCGTAATCGCGACCTCGCAGGCTTCACGAACCCTGCGAGGGCCCTCTATATGGCCGTCAGGGAGCTCGTCGAGAACTCTCTCGATGCGTGCGAGCTCGCCGGGTTGCTGCCCGACATCTACGTCAGGATAGTCGCGGAGGGTCACGGGACCGAGACATCGGAGCCGAGGGCGTATCGCGTGACGGTCGCGGACAACGGCCCTGGAGTCGACCCCCACCACGTGCCAAGGGCCTTTGGGAAGGTATTCTACGGGTCCAAGTACGTGCTGCGCCAGTCACGAGGCATGTTCGGGATGGGAGGGACGATGGCCGTCCTCTACGGCCAGATCACGACGAACAAGCCGGTCAAGATAACGACGTCGGTGGACGGGAAGAGCAGGCATATCTTCGAGATGCTCATCGACATCGGCGAGAACAAGCCGATAATCCTCAGGAGGGACACCGAGGAGGCGAACGGGAAGACGGGGACACGCGTCGACGTCGTCCTGGAGGGTGACTTCACCCGCTCGGCGCAGAAGATCAACGAGTACTTCAAGCAGACCGCCCTTGTCGGGTCATACGCCAATCTCACGTTCGTCGACCCGATAGGGAGGATATCGACCTACGAGAGGGCCACAGAGGAGATCCCACCCTCTCCCAAGGAGACGCTCCCCCATCCGTACGGCGTGGACGTGGAGGCGTTCAAGAGGATGGTGAAGCTGAACGAGGAGAAGACGCTAAAGCGATTCATGACGACGCACTTCCACAGGGTAGGGGACAGGACCGCCGTCAAGTTCCTCGAGTTCGCCGGTGTCAGGCCGGACATCGCCCCAGAGAAGCTCACCAACGAGCAGGTCGTGACGATTGTTGATGCTCTCCAAAGGTTCACGGAATTCCTGCCGCCCGATTCTTCGTGCCTCTCTCCCGTGGGGGAGCAGATACTCAGCACCGGTATCCTCAAGGAGCTAGAGCCTGAGTTCTCGACCGTCGTCGTCAGGCCCCCTTCGTCCTACTCGGGATTCCCGTTCCTCGTCGAGGTCGGGCTGGTCTACGGAGGAAAGACGCTCGAGCCGGGAAGGAAGCTCTTCAGGTTCGCCAACAGGATACCCCTGCTATACGACGAGAGCAGCGACGTCTCGTTCAAGGTCATGAACGAGGAGATAGACTGGAGGAGGTACCACGTCCCGGACGAGGCGCCCGTGGCCGTGATCACCCACATCTGCTCCACGAAGGTGCCCTACAAGACCGTGGGCAAGGAGTACATCGCGGACAGGCCCGAGATCGAGGCCGAGATCAGGAACGCGGTCCGCGAGGCCCTCAGGAGGCTCAGCCTCTACCTCTCGAAGAAGGGGAGCATGGAGGCCGTCCAGAGGAAGATGAACATCTACGGCAAGTACCTCCCGCTGATCGCAAAGTTCTCGCAGGAGCTCGCCGGAGAGAAGAAGCTGCCAAAGTACAAGCAGCTCATCCAGGACGAGGCGGCGGCGGTCGCCGAGGAGCAGGCCGCGCAGGAAGTTGTCGTCGAGGTCGGCGGTAGTGGTAGCGTGAATAGCAAGCATGAGCAAGCAAAAATCGAAGACTACAGCTGAGGCCAGGAAAGACAGGGTCGAGAAGATCCTCAACGAGCTCGGGCACCGCGTCTACAACGACCTGGACAGCTCGAGGTTCCCGTCCGTGAGCTTCGCGAGCCGCTCTGTGAGCAACATCGTTTACGACAAGAAGCTCCAGCAGTTCATCCTGGGCTCCTCGACGGTCAAACGGTCCGCGGGGAACATCAAGCACATCAGGCCGTTCACACAGCTCCTCTGGCTGGCCTACTTCTCGAAGCAGCTGGTCGCCGAGAAAAAGACATCCACGCTGAGAGACGTCTACTACTCGGCGCAGGCCTTCAACGTCGAGTTCATGGACCAGGCCGAGTCCGACGAGCTGATAACCGACCTGGAGGTGCTCCTAGGCTCTGCGAGGGAGGAGTTCAACGTCTATCCTGAAGAGAGGAGCGCCATATTCGGGAACCTCACGATCGAGTACACCGTCCCGGGATACGAAGGGAAGACGCTGGACCTCTCGGCCCATCCGGACGGGATGATGATAGGCCCCGCCATGACGACCGCGGAGTTCGCGGACACAGACGCGGAGATGGTCCTCGCGATAGAGAAGGGCGGTCTCTTCACCAGGTTCATCGAGGAGAAGGTCCACAAGAAGTACAAGGCGATCCTGATCAACACCGCGGGGCAGCCTCCCCGCGCAACCCGCTACCTCTTGAGGCGGCTCCACTCGGAGCTTAAGCTTCCCATCGGGATCCTCTGCGACGCCGACCCGTGGGGGGCGCACATCGCCATGGTCATAAAAAGCGGCTCCGCGAACGCCGCCCACCTGAGAGACCTGACCACCCCGTCGGGGGTGTGGCTCGGGGTCTGGGCCTCGGACATCCAAAAGTACAAGCTCCCCTCAGACCCTCTCACCGAGATAGACATCAAGCGGGTATACGAGCTCAAGGCGGACCCCCGCTACAAGGAGAAGCTGTGGCACGACGAGCTGGACACGTTCCTGAAGTTCAAGCGGAAGAGCGAGCAGGAGGCGTTCTCCCGATACGGCCTCAGCTACATCGTCGACAAGTACCTGCCTGACAAGATCCAGCTCCTGAAGAGCGCCTAGGTCGCGACTCCGCCGCCCGACTGGATAGCTTATTTAGGGCAGAGTTCGGAACCAAAAAAGGTCAGGCGGATGAGCAACACCCAAGGCACCTACAACCCCGACGACTCCAGGGTGAACGTCGTGGTCAGGCTTTGCGGAGTCGTGTTCTTCGTGCTCGGGTTCGCTATGATCTATGAGACCGCCGTCGAGGCGGGCGTCGACACGATCCAGCCACCCCTCATCCCTGTCCTCTACCTGTGCTCAGTGATGCTAATGCTGGCGGGGCTCATCGCCCTGTTCGCAAAGTACAAGGCCAGCGGGACTACAAAGCCTTCCTAAGAAAAAAAGCGGAAAGACCGGTCCTTCTAGAATCCGAGCGAAGGGACGGAAAGGTCCGTCCGGTCAGGCATGCCTGTCCCGATGTCCCAGGCGTTGTCTATTGAGGTGACCACGATCCTGCCGTCGCCCGATGACCTGGTCGAGGCGGTCTCGCGGATCGAATCCACGACCTGGCCCACGTCTCGGTCGTCCACTACGACTGTGACGATCATGTGCGGGATCTTCTCGAGCGGATAGGACCACATCCCTCTGGATGCCCGCTCCTCCTCAGCTACCGTGAGGCCTGAGACACCGATCATCTTCAGAGCAAGATCGACATCAGGGAACTTGTCTTTGCGCACCGCAGCTTCGATCTTCTTCAATCGCGTAGACGAGACTATTGGCTGCATGCGATATAAAGATATTCACTGAATTGCTTTACATTTGTTCACTTTCCTCGTTCTACAGCTGGCATTTGCGAGTCGGGAAGGGCTGCCTTCGGCACCAGCCCTCGCACCGCTTAAATCCCGAATAGGACACGCGGGTCGGCGTGTCCCTAGACGAGATACAAGACTCGCCAGCCTTCGAGATCTTCAACCTGGCCGCTAGTAAGAGGGCCGCAGGAGAGAAGGTCTTCTCCCTCTCGATAGGCGAGCCTTCTTTCGACACTCCTCCCCCCATAGTGAGGGCAGCGTACGAGAGCATGAGGAGCGGCGGAGGGCACTACACCACCTCTTGGGGCTTGGATGAGGTGAGGGAGGCAATCGTAGAGAAGGTCCAGCGTAAGAACCGCATCATGGCGAAAAAGGAAAACTCGATCTTCATCACGACCAAGCTGTCCATCTACGCCACCCTGCTATCGCTCGGGATGAAGGGTCACGAGGCCCTGGTCCCGGACCCCGGCTACTACTACTCCGAACCGGTCGTCTTGTCTGGGGGAAAGCCCGTGAGGTATCGGCTCACAAAGGACTTCCGACTGGACCTCGACGAAATCAAGGCCAAGATCACGCCAAAGACGAGGGCGATGATCGTCAACACCCCTTCGAATCCGGCTGGCAAGGTCTTCGAGAAGAGCGAGCTCAAAGAGTTGCTTCAGCTCTGCATCGAGAGAGGCGTGAGGTTGGTCAGCGACGAGGCCTACGAGGAACCTCGTCTACGAGAAGAAGCACACATCGGTCGGCTCGCTCGAGAAGAGGCCTGAGACGGTCGTCTCAATCTTCAGTCTCTCGAAGAGCTTCGCCATGACCGGCTGGCGTGCGGGATATGTCGTGGCAGACGCCGGGACCATCCTCTTGGTCAACAGGTTCCTCGAGACCGCAGTGACATGCTTCCCTCCCTTCATCCAGGTGGCTTCGGCCTATGCGCTGAAGAACTGCCAGAACTACACAAAGGAGTTCAGGGAGGAGTTGAGGCGACGGAGAGGCATCCTTCAGGAGGAGCTATCAGGCATCAAGGCCCTGGAGTGGGAACCAGTGGAAGGAGCCTTCTACGGCTTCCCCGGGTTCAAGGGCAGGGAAGGCTCGAGATCCCTAGCGACGCGGATGCTCAAAGAGCAGAACGTCGCGCTCCTGCCAGGAGCGATCTTTGGGCCAGCCGGAGAGGGTCACCTCCGAATATCCTTCGGGAGCCCGCCTGAGACGATAGTCGAGGGGGTCCGACGCGTGAAGGAATTCTTCGAGCACGGCCGTTCAACCGATAAATAACTCGCGCCCCGCCGAGGAACTCGAATGCCTGAGAGGGTGATAATCTACGCGTCGTTGGGGCTTCGTTCGGGCACCTCAGACCTCCTGTGGGCATTCAGGAAGAAGAACACCCTGGAGGAGTTCCCTGTCTACCTGGACGACCACCCATTCCAGGTCCAGGACAGGATTCGGCAGGAGATGAAGCACGGGATGCGGACTGCGGACGTAGTCATCGTCCCGCACTACGTTGCCATCAACATGGACAAGGAGGGCCTGTTTGCTCCGCACGATGCGAAGGGCATCGGAGCGTACCCGCAGAAGTTCTACGATAGGAGGATGAGATGGTTCGCTGCAGGCGTGACCTTCATGACGATGGCGCACAACCCCAAGAATCTCTCCGCAAAGTGACCTCCCTCAAAGCCTCGATGAGATAATCTCGAGCAAGTGGAGGGGAAGGCTCGGGATGCAGTCGCTCACTACGAGCAAGTTCGGCAACATCGGCGCCCACTACATGAACTTCCTCAAGAGGAAAACGTCCGGGAAGAAATGGCGCGAGCTCCTGAGGAGCTTGGCGGGCCCGAACAAGCCTCTGACCTACGACTGCATTGACCACCTGCTCCAGGGGCTCATCGACGGGGACCACGACCTCTCACTTACGGTGTACTCACTTGCCTACTTCCGCGAGAGGACGGCTGGCTCCCCGGTCAGGTCGTTCGAGACCGAGAAGATCCCCCGGATGCTCACCTTCACAACAGCGGCGCTGCTAAAGACGGCGAGCGATAACAAGTCGGCACGCAAGTTCATGGACTTCCTTCTGAGCGAGGACGCGCAGAGGTTGATCGGGAGGATCTCGGGGATATCGCCTTCGATGCCGGGGATAAAGGCGGCTTATCCCTTCGAGGTAGAGTACAGCCCAAAGACCACCTTCCACCCCGACGCGCAGGGACCTCGAGACGCTCCCCGACACTCTTGACACCTTCATCAAGCTAGGTCTCCCATGAACCTCCTGTCAGACGGCGCGCTCGCGGGCTACGTATCGGTCGTAAAGGATGTCCAAGTTGCGCTGGACGATCATCTTCAGGCTCCATTCCTCCGAACCACGGATCTCGAGCTCCGGGAGGATGCTCGCCTTGGGGACGCCATCCCGGACGAGCTTGCTCATCCTAGAGTCAAACTCGCGAAGGTAGGTCGCGAGCGGAGCGACGCTGCTCTTGTCCGAGACCTTCCCGTGTCCCGGGACGATCAGGTCCACCTTCATCCTCGAGATAGCATCGAGCTCCTGTAGCCAGGCCTCTATGTCTGCGTCCTCGAGGTTGGGGTGGTAGCCCGTCCACAAGACGTCCCCCGCGAAGAGGATCTTTTCATCGGGGAGGAGGACCATCGTGTCGCCTGTCGTGTGCGCCCCGTTCTTTGGGTGGATGAAACGGAAATTGGTCTGCCCGATGTCCAGTTCCAACCCGTCCTCGTAGGTCACCTGCGGGGGCGAGATGCGGAGCCCCGTGAGGTCCGCCCTCAGTGTTTTGTCGAACCTGCGGTATCCGCGCATCCGTTCTTTGCCCAGCTCCAGGAGCCTAGACCTGCAGTTTAGGTGAGCCATGATGAGAGGAGAGTATGCGTCGAAGACGGAGTTCCCGAAGACGTGGTCGGAGTGGTCGTGCGTGTTCACGATCAGCTTCACAGGAGCGGACCCTGTCGCGCGCAGGTCCCGCAGGAGGGCCTTGGCGGACGTCGAAGTGAAGCCCGTGTCAACGACGACAGCCCCAATGCTCGTCGTGACGAACCCCTGGTTCGCCCCCCATCCTTCATATATCGAGTCGCCCGCTGCGATCCTCGCGCGCACCTTTGCCGAGACATGATGGAGTCTCATCCCCCGCTTCCGTGTCATCCTATCCTTGTCCTTGCAGCCCATAGCGCGGGGAAGAACCTCTTTCCCATCGTGGTCTGGAGATAGGTCACGCCAGAGGAATGGAACGAGTCGGTGCCGACGGTCTTGTTGACCACCTTCTCGCCCGTCCCCGGCCTACCGCCTATTACTCGTTCCACCATCATGATGTGGTGGCTCCGCCACAGCTGGAAATGCTTGTCGTAGTCGAGCAACACCTCCGCAAGCTCCGCCACGTGCAGGTACTTGCTCTCCGTGAAGATCTTGAGCGAGGCCTCGACCTCGAGCTCGAAGACGGCATTCTCATTCCCCTTCGCCTTCTTCCCCAAATCGAACCCCCGCTCCTCCAAAACGCTCCTGAAGCCGTCCCAGAGGCTTGGGGCCTCCCACCTCTTCAGCAGCTGCTCGTAGTCCTTCTCGTTCCCGACGTGGAGCTTGAGGTATCTTTCGTCCTTCTGACCGGAGATGAACTCCAGCTCCCTGAACTGGAGGGACTGGAAGCCGCTGGCGGGGTTGAGAATGCTCCTGAACTTCAGAAAGTCTGAGGGCCTGATCGTCTCCAGGCACCTCGAGCTGCTGGATCAGGGCCCTCTGTACGGGGACGACCCTCCTGATGAGCCGCGTGGCTTCTGACAGGTTGTCTGCGAGCATGTGAGAGATCGCGGTCTCCAGCTCGTTGAGCATGAGCTTGAACCAGAGCTCGTAGGCCTGATGGGCGATAAGGAAGAGCACCTCGTCGTGCTGCCGGGGCTTGGAGACAAGCCGTTGGATGTCGAGCAGCTCGTCCAGCCCGAGATACTCGCCGTAGGAGAGAGGTCGTCGCTTGGTCATTGTATGCCTCAACCTAGGGCGTGTGTCGCGTTGCCTAGCCGTTGCCCTGCAACCAAGGGTACAACCCCTTCACCTCGTCGAGGGCTCTTCTCAGCTCCGCCGGGTCGGCGTCGTTGTCCTTCATCTTGCCCGCGAAGTACTCGCGATATCCCTCGATGTCCAGGATGCCGTGGCCGCAAAGGTTGAAGAGGATGACCTCCTCCTTGCCTTGCTGCTTGCATCGCCTGGCCTCGTCGATTGTCGCCTTTATCGCGTGGGCCGACTCGGGGGCGGGCAGTATCCCCTCCGTCCGCGCGAATAGCGCGCCCGCCTCGAAGACCTCTGGCTGGCTGTAGGCGACGGCGCTCACCATTCCCGCGTTCACGAGCAGGCTCAGGCTGGGAGCCGTCCCATGGACCCTTAGACCGCCGGTGTGGATCTCCGGCGGCACAAACGTCGAGCCTGCGGTGTACATCTTGAAGAGCGGGCTCATCCTCATCACATCGGAGTGGTCGTACATGTATCGACCCTTCGTGAGCTTCGGGACGGCCGATGACTCGACACCGAGGAACCTGACCTGCTTCGGGCTCGTCTTGCTGACCATTTTGTAATAGTAGGGCCAGAATATCCCTGAGAAGTTGCTCCCTCCGCCGACGCAGCCGATCACGATGTCCGGATAGTCCTCATATGGCTCCATCTGCGCCTGAGCCTCTTGGCCTATCACCGTCTGGGTCGCCAAGACGAAATTCATGATGCTGCCGACCGCGTCCTTGGCGGTCGGGTCGTTCTCGGTGTCCTCCAGGGCCTCGCTCTTCGCGATGCTCATCGACCCGCTCGAGTTCGGGTCTCGCGCTAGGATGTCCCTCCCGACCTTTGTCTTCGCGCTGGGGCTCGAGATTACCTCGGCGCCCCAGGCCTCGGCGAGATCCTTGCGATAGGGCTTGCTGTCGTAGCTGGACTTTGACATGTAGACGGTGCACTTTACTCCGAAGATCGTGCAACCGAAGGCGAGGGCGGTCCCCCACTGGCCGGCGGTGGTGCTCGTGACTAGCCTCTCAGTTCCTTCCTTCTTCGCATAGTAAGCCTGTGCCACGGCGGCGTTGGCCTTGTGCGACCCGGGCGGGCTCACGGACTCGTTCTTGTAGTAGATCCTCGCAGGCGTGTTCAGCGCCCTTTCCAGCCTCTTCGCCCTCACGAGAGGAGTCGGCCTCCAGATCGAATAGACGTCTCTAAGTTCCTCCGGGATGGTGATGAACCGCTCGCCCGAATACTCTCCCCTTGCGACCTCGTTTACGAAGAGCCTGTGGAGTATCTTCTTGTCAGCCAGTCCATGCGTATGCTGGTCTATCACGGGCGGGAGCTTGCTTGGAAGGTCCGGCGCGATGTTATACCATTGCCTTGGAATCTCGATCGCTCGCTCCAGTCTTGTGACCATGTGGGTTCACATCGCACCTCTAGTGTGAGATGGCCAGGGTCGTCTTGACGGTCCCCGCGTAGCCGTTGCCTTTCGCGGAGAGCCCGTGCTCGACCAGGAAGTCGCGGACCTCGTTGAAGTCTGCCTCGCTGAGAATCTTTGTCTCCGCCCAGGCAGGTAGGCTTATCCTCGCCTTCACCTTCGGCAGTTCGTTCCTCAGCTCTGGGATGTACCTGTTCACGACCTCCTCGAATTCTTTCACATACCTCGCGTGGTACCTGGGTCTGTCTGCGTTCACTCTGTGAACAGCCTTGTTGACGGCCGCGAGGAAAGAGTTGGCGGCGGGCGTGTCCACCGCGTCGTTGAAGACTATTAGGGTGGGCTGCGTCCTGGAAAGCGCCATGACCCTCCTGTAGCCTATGGCCTCTGCTGCCTCCGCGTACGGCCCGGCCAGCGTCGCAGCCTTGACATCCCCGTTTGCCAGAGCTTTGAAGCAGCTGTCGATCCCACCTAGGTGCTTGAGCCTGACCTGCGACGCAGGGACGAACTCTGCGAGATTCTCGAGGGTCACATAGTGCGCGTCCGCGTTCTTGTTGACGGCGATCTCGACGCCGTTCTCTGTGATGTCTAAGATGTTGCGGACGGGCGAGTCAGGCTTGGTGTAGATTCCGAACGTCTTGATGAGCGTCGACTTGATCGCGGCACCGATCTTGCCCTTCCCGGTCTCGCATGTGCTGTAGACGCCCTGCCAAGCGCAGCAGAAGTAAAAGTCGCGCGAACCTTGCTCGAGCGCCTCCCTATACCACTCGGCCTTGTTCTCCGGCTGGCCGCCGGGAACGATGTCGTGCACGTCAAGGGCGATTCCTTCCTCCTCGAAGAGGCCTTCCTCCCTGGCGACCAAGATGGGGAACATCCAGTAGAAGTACGGTTGGTAATACCCGTGCGTTATAGTGGTCAGCCTCTGCGGCAACGACCTGCCACCCACCTAGCTGGTAGAGACCTTCTCGAGAGGTTTGTTCAAGACGAGGTTCTCGTACTGAACGTTCGCCTCCAGGAGGTTGTGCTTGCTCATCCACGTGCTAAGGGAGTTGAACGACTCCTTCGGGTACTCGGCCAGCTCACTCCACGTGGTGATCGGGATCGTCGCTGCGATCTTGTCGATGAGCTTGTTTATCCTGCTCTTCCATTCCTCGGGGAAGCCTCGAAAAGTCGCCCGGAAGGTCTCGACGTAGAGGGCCCTGTAGTTCTCCGGGTTCGCCCTGAGCTTCCTGGCCGCTTCGTCCAGGGAGGCCAGGTACCTTGTCAGCACTCCTGTCGGGAGGTCGTCCCTCGCCACGAACGCCAGGACGTCGACCGTCTTTGTCTCGGCCACCTTCACGAATCCTAGCTGGACAGCGAGTTCGGTGTACGGGCTGATGAGGGCTATGGCCTGGAACTTCTCCTCCAACAGCCCCCTGAGCCTGCTCGAGGGCTCGGCGCCGTGCACGACTTTGATCTTGCTGTAAGGAAGGACCCTCTCGAGGTCGCTCAGGATGCAATAATGCGACCCCGTCTTCATGTTCACCGCGATGGGAATCTCTGCGAGGTCCGCGGCGGTCTTTATCCCCAATCCCGGGGCTACCAATATCGAGAACGCGTATCCCGAGGAGGTGGACGCCGCGAGGATCTTCTCGCGCTTGGTCTCTGCGAGCCTGTCGATTGCACCCCACGCGCAGACCGAG
Source organism: uncultured archaeon (assembly GCA_963799775.1). GTDB lineage: Archaea > Thermoproteota > Nitrososphaeria > Nitrososphaerales > Gagatemarchaeaceae > Gagatemarchaeum. Next base: position 179,250 of record CAWCYD010000003.1, on the reverse strand, counting down.
TAGGCATCCAGCATGCCGTCTCTGACCATGTTTGAATACCACGCTACCTTGTCGGCGGGTTCCACGTCTTTGCTCGCTATCGAGAACAGGTCGACATCCAAGTTTCGCTTGGCAAAGATGCCGTCTTCTCTTGCGACGATGTCAAGGAAAGACCAAGGGATGTACGAGTTCTTCACGGTTATTTTGTCCAAATTCAGCCACCTTGTCCGTTCCAATCATCGCTGAGATATACGGTTACTGTTAGGATTATCCTCACCAGAGTGGCCTCCCGAAATTACAAGGGACCCGGAAGGTTGCACAATGCCCTCCCCGCCCGAAGGAGGTCTCAGTCATGTAGACTAGTTAATTTCATATAGCGTTCGCATCGGAGGCAGGTTCGATATCTGGCGTCGTAGCTCAGAGGCATCCAAAAAATGCCGGGGGGCATGGTAGAACTCTAATGAAGAGCTTACCAAAAGCAACTGGCTGTTAACCAGTTGGTCGGCCGTTCGAGTCGGCCCGACGCCGCTTCATTCATGACTAAATACTTCTACCCAAATTCAGGGAGACGGAAGCAATGACAGGCCAGGAGACAATAGGCGCAGGAGTCCCTCGACTCGAACCCTCGACCGTAGCTATGGCGATGCCCAGCGACGCCCAGCACGAGGCCTTGATACTTCCTTGGGAGTCCGTCAAGAGCAGGTGGACGAAGCAGGACTACTTCCGGGACTCGCGCTGGTTCCTCGAGTTCGCGGGATACGCCGACCCGAAGAAGATACACCACACCCGAGGCCCAGACTATCTGGCTAACCAGACCAGAGCCGAAACCACCAACGGGATGTACAAGCTGATCCAGGCCTCGGTGAATGACCCAACGAAAGCGAAGGTGGACGTCCTTCGCTTCATCCGCATGCTCAACGAAAAGGTCGCAAAGGGAGAGCTCGGCCCGGCTGAAGTGAGGAGGCGCCTCACACCGATAAAGCTCGCCCTCGAGATGAACGAGGTCGCCATACCGTGGAAGAAGATGATGCGACTGCTCCCCGCGGAGAAGAGGAGCAAGGACAGAGAGTACAAGTTCGAGGAGATCCAGAAACTTCTGGCCGTCGCTTCCCTCCACCTGCAGGTGGCAATCCTGTTCATGGCCTCGTCCGGGATGAGGGTCGGAGCCTTTGAGTTTCTCAACGTCGGGCATGTCAAGCCCGTCATGATTAAGGGGAATCTTGCCTGCGCACAGGTGACTGTGTACGCGGACGAAGGTGACGACGAGTACGAAACGCTGATTTCGAAGGAAGCTTTTTTGAAGTTCCAAGAGTACCTGGGAACTCGGAGAGCAAAGGGCGAGAAAGTCACCGAGGAATCACCTCTCATCGTAACCCGGAGATGGGCTGTGGGAAAGCAAACGAGATACAGCGTCACAGGGATAAGGAACGACGTGACCCGGCTTTGCTGGAAGGCCGGCCTGAGGCAGAAGGGGTCAGCGAAGCGCTTCGAGGTACAGGCGTGCCATGGATTGAGGAAGTTCTTTGATAATGTCTCCAAAGACCACATCGCCGAGGAGTACGTCGAGAAACTTATCGGACATTCGACGGGGACCAAAGAACATTATGATCGCCACATCCCGAAGCCTGCTATAGAGCAATACTTGAGAGCCATGCCGTACTTGAGCATCGGTGAGGCCTACAGGTCTGAAGCTCAGCTTAGTCAGAAGCTCGAGAAGATAGAGGATGAGCAGGATGTCAAGCTGCGGGACACGAGGATCGAGCTGCTCGAAACCAAGCAGAGGCTCACGGACATGGAACGCTCGAGTCAGACCGAGCGCGAGGAGAGGCGAGCGAACGACGAGGCATTGAACTGTCCTCTTGAGTCATCCTGCGATACGGAAGCTGATCGGAGAGGGTTTGCAAGTCGACCCAGAAATGCCCCGTATCAGACCGGAAGAACTGAAGTCGGATAGAAATTAGCCCAGTCAACGTTTTTCTTGCTGAATTATCGTCAAAGAGGTAGTCCTCGTGAAAAATAGCTCAGCCCCCGATGCTTCGATTAGACCGAGGCGTTCGATGGCTGAGGCACTTTTGTACGACTGGACAAGGAACGTGAATTCTGCACTTTTGAGGGTGACTCCATTGAACCTCTCATGACTCTTATCACGCTTTTGAAGGATTTTAGATTCTGTTCTTGATCCCGAGCAAGCGCAGCCGCAAACTCGCAGACTTTGGAGATCCTAACATACCCAACCTCGCTTCTCAAATCCTTGTCTTGGGCTAAGTGCTGCATGACAGATGCAATTAAGATTCCGCCTATGTCGTACGTAATCCCAACGTCGACCTTGATTTGTAGTCCGCGTTGAAGTCTTTTGCCAATATTATGATATTCAGCGGACTTCGCTAGTCCGTCATAGTACATGTTCAGGTCGAGTTCGACTTCCTTGCAGAGCTTCTTGCTACTTGCGATTGTCTCGTAGATTGCCAGCATCCCTCCGTACTCCGGCGGCTGCAGCTTCGTTATGACTTTCGAAAGTTCCGCGAGATCGTGTGTTTCCCCATACAGATATCCTATGCCATTAGTTGTTAGCTCCCAGTACTTCCTCCTCGGACCTTCCAAAAAACCCGTTTTTGCCGATTTGGAAATCTTGACGAGGTCGCCCTTCTGCTTATCCAGGAATTTCCTGACGAGCCCGCTTGTGGTGTTTGGATCCAGGACCAACCGGTTCGCCACAGCGCTAATCAGTTTGCTTTGAAAGACTTCACCTTCCTCTGCCAGAACTTTGAGGGTTTCCATCCTTACGCTGTCCGCGATGCCCTCTTTTCGCACAGGTGTCAATTTAGGCTTGTTTGACATGTATGCCTATATTATACCTGTACAGTTTAGACAGGTAATAAAACCTCCTCTTCGGTGGAGGTAATCATGCAGGTCGCATCGAAGACAGCTCGCAAGACGATATTGGTTTGCCCGAACTGCGACTACGAATGGCAGCCGAAGCTTCAGCGACCGAAAGTTTGTCCAGTGTGCAAGTGCCGCCTTGAATGGGGCCGCTCAACCAAGCGACACTCCTACACAGATCGTGATTGATATGTCAAGCCAGACCTCGCAGTCGACTAAAGAGGTTCCACGAGTATGCGCGAGATGTCTACGGGAAATCATCGATGTCGGCAATTGCTATACTGCCCTGGTCAACAATGAGCCGGTCCTGATCTGCTCGAGCTGCAGAGGCAGAATTTTGGCCGGACGCAACCGAATTCAAGCGGAGCCTAGAATCTCATGACGAAGGGAAACGAACGGGCAATTCCGCTCCCAACGTCCAAATACTTCGCGAAGATCTCGTCGTTCGAGCTGGCGGACGGCCTCGGTTACCCGCTGTGGCACCTCATGCAGGTCGAACGCAATATGAGCATGGAAGTAGACCGGGCTTGACATACGAGAACAACAAGAACTTCATTTTGAAGGTCAAAATCCGCCAGATTGGGAAAGAATACCGAGAACTCCTGTCGAAGCTCAGAGAGCTCGAGGCAGGCGACGAGGAAAGACGGGTTTGGGCACGACTTTACAGAGAAGTTGCCGAAGGAGTCCTTTTGAAGGGTTCCAAGAATGGCTACACTTGGGCACCTGCAGAGGTGTGGGCAGTGCAGGCAGATTTTCAATTACCCGTTTGTCGAAGACTTGTGCCCTCTTTGTAGGAATCAGCAAACCCGCAAGCTTCTTGGCGTCTTCCCAGGCACGCATTTTTGGCACCCTTGGGGTGAAGCCTACGGGTGAAGCTCGCAGCGAAGCTGGACTGCGTCCCGTGGATAGATTCGTCACCGACACGGCATACGCGGTCAACCAGTCAAGGGTAGAAACGACGTGCGAGATTTGCGGCTCGCGAGCTCATTCGACGAAAGAGCACGTTCTGCCTCGTGAAATCCAAAGGGGCCCTGGAGTTTTGACGTGAGTTCGATGGCCGACGAGCTCGACCCTGCCCGCGGGGAGGCGCTAGTCTGGTTGCGGGCTCCGGACATTCTCGACCGTCTTCTCGAGGCGGCGAGCAAGCCCGACGCCAAAGAGGACTTTTTGGTGGGAGAGGATGAGAACGTCGCGCAGCTCATCCTAGAGATGGTCGCCCGTCAAAGTCTCCTGGTCGACGGCGCCAGCTCGGGCGGGAAGAATTCCCTCGTCGATGCGGTCACGTCGATAATGCCGGTGGGTTGGGTGAGGAAAGTAAGTGACATGACGGAGAACGCTCTCCGATGGCTGAAGGAAGACGCGCTCTATCACACCCTATACCTTGCGGAGCTCAGGCCCTCCGGAGACGAAGAGAGCACGAGTCAGTTTAACATGAAGCTCCTCATCAGCGAAGGCGAACTCGTCCTCCTCTTTCCGAAGAAAGGAGAGGGCGGCATGGAAAGCGTAGAGCGCCGCGTCAAAGTCGACCAATTTCTCCTGACGTCAAGCCGCTGGGTCCCTCCCGAGCTCCTCAACAGGCTGTCGGTCCTGCACATCCGCGATGACGAGAAGACCACGGGGCAAGTTGTCAGGGCGAAGCTCAAGAAGAGAGCGCAACGCAGGTTCACGGACTATCTCCTCAAGCAAGGCGCCGCTCGATGGACTATGGAGCGTATTCTCGAGGAGACGGAGAGGCTCCGGGTCATTACCCCGTTCGCCGAGTCCCTTGACTCGATAATCCCGAAGGACCGCCCCTCGAGCAGGCGCGACACCGAAAAGCTCTCTAGGCTCATCGAAGCCTCGGCGAAGCTCCACTTCATGCAGCGGCCTATCATCGAGACGGATGGCGAAAAGCAGATCGTAGCGAGCATCGATGACCTTTGGTTGGTCCTCGAGAAGGCGGGAAGCAATCTCCGCCAGACACTAGGCGGCCTGACCGACAAGGAGAAGGAGCTTCTTGACCTCGCCGTGAAGGTGCAACCGCTCACGGCCCCAGAACTCGTCAAGGCCGCGAGGAAGGAGGGTAAGAGCGACCTCTATTCGAGCCGGACCCTCCGGCAGCTCGTCGCCTCGCTCCGAGAGAAGCAAGTCCTCATAGCGAAGACTGACGCGGAGGGAAAAGAAGAGAAAGGGTACCACGGATCTCACATCTACGAAGTGATGGAGGGCTCGAAGGGAGCTACGCTCGACCGAGAGAGAATTATTTTGGGGGCATGGGAGAGCCTGCTACGATGCGAATATGCCTCCCCTCAGGACTTCATTGCCGCCATTGATTTGGGGCCTAGGATTGCGGCAGATAGCGGCAAGGCCGCCAATATTGCGGCGACGCCGGAAATGAACGCTAACGCCGCATCCGATACGATGGCGGCGAAGCTTCCCCAGCAGGCGGGGGCATGAGCTCCGGCGACGCCGTGATAATCGATGTCAAGGGCGAATATGTCGATGAACAAACGGCACCATTTGAGAATACCTCTGGGCAACGTGACCTAAGGGTTCCTTCAAATGGAACCAAACAAGCACGGACGCCTTCCGGACGGCCCCGCCTTACCCAGGACGAACTCCGGTATCTCTCGGGCCTGATAGACAAAGACCTGAAGTGGCTCACGCAGCACTCCTCCCCGACGATGAGGGCAAATCCCAATTACACGAAGCTCCGCGAGCGCAGGAACCGCCTCAACCGGAAGCTGATGAAGCAGTGTCGCGTAACTGACCGGTCCGACATCGAGAGGTACCTTTCAGAGTGGAGCTTGGGCTGGCTTTGACTGCGCCCCAGGCCGCACCATCTGAGTCGTCACGCGATCCCGCGAGACCCCTGAACGAGCACGCCTCCGTTCGTGGACCCGGTTGGAATCAGCATCGATCTCTTCTCCCTTAGGCCAATGGGTGAGAAACTCTTGGGCAGAGAGTCACGGGAACGATACATTCAGACATATCGCTGCGTTGCGTGACTACAATTCATCTATGACCTGCCGAATTACGTCCCAAAGCCACAATCAGATCCTAGCGTATATAGTTCGAGACCAACCAATCGTTCGGCTTGGGCGGCATAGTCTATCCGACTGTAGACGACATAATCGAGGTGAACAAGATCGTCCTGCAACAGGTGAGAGCCAAGAGAGGAGACGCGCACAGCGTGAAGTCAAGGATTGCTATTGAGACCACCCTGGCGGAGGCGAAGGCCAAGCACGGCGACATCTTCGACAAGGCTGCGGTGATCTTCATCGGGCTAATCAAGAAGCACGCCTTTGGGAGCGCGAACAGGCGCACTGCGTGGACCGTGACCGATACCTTCCTCATCACCAACGGCGAAGAGTTGAGGGCGAGGTACAACGGCCGCGTGGTCATCGGCATCCGTGAAGGGTTTTATACGCCCGAGGAGGTGAAAAGCTGGTTACAGGGGCATGAGATCCGAGAGTTCCGACGCTGGTGAGTCCGGCTTCGTCACCTTAGCAAGGTTCGTGATAGAGAAGGATCGCACCATCCTCGAGCAGATAGGGCGCCTCTAGGCCGCAATTCCGACCGCCGGTGTATCTCCCGAGGCTTGACCTGTGTCTGACGTGATCATCGTGTATGCGAGCGCGTGACCCGATTTCCTGGTCTTCGCGGGTCCAGCGGGGCCTACCGAACCAAGGGCTTCCCACCACGAACGCGCGACGCGGCAGGTCAACGGGCGATGCACCCGCAGTAGCCGCACTGGTCCCCCCACGGTCTTGCGAAGGGCTCGTCGATGTGATGCGTCGGCCTGACCCTCGCATGGCACTGACAGGGGCAGGCGCTGGCGCTCAGTTCCAACTCGCGTCAGCCTACTCCCTGAGCTGTAGCTTCTTCAAGTCCTCATCCGTCAGCCAGTAGACCGATATCTCCGCGTGCCGCGAGTCGTCCTTCTGGACCATGGTCTCGTACAGGGCGCACGACCGGTTGGGACAGCGCCATACGCGGAATACGCCGACCATGTAGGGCCGAGCCCTCTCCTTGCAGAGAGGGCAGAAGACCTGGCCGCGCGAAGACAACGGAGTACGCTGTTGAACCCGTCAGTTCGTATATGTATTTTGCACCCTCCAGCGTGGTTCAAGGCCGGAGGGGTTGTCGGAACTTCTGAAACGAAGATACCTCGCCTTGAGCCTTCTTGATCAGAGAAGGCTAGCGCATCGACCCAGTAGACTCGGAGCAGGCCTTTGGCTCTAACCAGCCACTCTTGACATTCAGGGAGATTGGGTTGGAGAACCATTGCCAGCGTTTGCTTTTGCGTCTGGAAAGATTCCTAGTTCTCTTCGCCCACGCTGAGCATCTTCAATTCCTCTGAGTTCGGCCTGCAGCCGCTTTTTTCTGTCGTTCTCGGCCGCTTCCATTTTTCTGGCGCTATCTAGCAACTCCTTTCGTTCCTTGTCAGCCCTTTCTGTGCTCCTCATTACCTCTCGAATGACTAGCTCCGCCACTGCGACCTCGGGATCACACTCCGCCTTCGTCGTACGCTCTCCTCCCAGTTCAAGCCATCCGCGCGTGTGCTCGATTTTCCACGCAAGGATTACCGAGGGGCGTCCGGACCTAGTGAGCGCAACGAGCTCACTCAGCTCTCCGTCTAACTCCCCTTTCGCTATGATAATGGTCAAAGTCAAGCTGGTCGTCCAGCACCTTCCCCTGTTCGAGCCCTAATTACCCATGGGTAGGCCTTCGTTGACGGCAAGGCCAAGTATCTCAGAGTTATCCGTACTATCGCCCCGCTATCCGTACATATCCCACGAGGGCTCGTGCTAGACAAGAGCCGCACAGGCGTTCGCGCGGAGTAGGGTATCCCACACAGGAATCGAGGCTATTTCCAAGTGGGCCGACTAAGGGCAGTCCCCGTGCGAATGAAACTCCCACGGGCAATGCCGGGCGCCATTGCGCGGGTCGCTCGCACGGACACGTCTTGGGTCGCACGAGTCGCGCGGCTGATAGACTCGGGCGCGCAGGAGCATTGCACGCTAGGTCGCTCGGGCGCGCAGGACAGGTCAGATTGCGACGCACGGTGGCCACAGACTATTTCTTCTGGATCGCACGGCTCGCCCAGGGCGATTCCCCGGGGATGCGCGGGTGCCCACTCATCGATGTCGTGGATTTCCACGTGATGGTCATGCAGAGAGAGCCCTGGAGAGGCCGTGGATTCCTCGATTCTCCACGGTCGGGGCGCGGGGAGAGTCGGCGAGGAGGACTCCACATTAGCTCCACGCGCTCCACGGGTACTAGACCCCGCCGTGGAGATTTCTCCACGCCCTCTACGGGCTCCAGGGTGGACGGGATTCACCGTCGGCATGGAATCGAGGCTATTTTGAGGGGCTGGGAGTACGGGCTGCCCGGGCGAAGCTATGAACTCCTCTTCGCCTCGAGCGCGAGGCGCTCCTGCACGCGATCCGTGTGAAGAGCTAGGCCGACACGTTACGACTGGGGAGACTATGATCGCAGGAGCAGTTCCTGTCTGTGTGCTCAGTCGCTTTGGACGAAAGGAGCCTGATGCCCAGACGCCCGATCTTTCGTTTGCTCAAAGTCTCGAAAACTTAAGACGGAGAAGGCCTTCTCGTCCAACGGGGAAATTTTTGCTCGTGGCGAGCAGGGAGGAGATCGAAGCGGGCGCCGACGTCAGCACGGTCTTGTTCCATACAAGAGCCTCCCGGGAGGCTTCTCGAGCCTTCCTCGCATGGTTCCGGGCGAGAGAGGGGCGAGCCACGAAGACAGAGGTCGCCGAGTTCGCCGACGCTCTCGACAGGGGCGGAATGGCCCCAGCCCGCCTCAGCCGGTCGAACTTCTACCGTACCGTCCTCAAGGCCTTCGTTCGTGCGGGCCTGATAACGCTCATCCCCGAGTTCGACCGCGAGGCGAGGAAGGTGAGGCAGGTCTACAAGGCCGTGACCCAGCCGATTGCGAAGAGAAGGCCAGGCGGCCCTTCGCTCGTCCTGAACGCGCACCTGCTGGCGGAGATGTGGAACGCCTACTTTGATTCGGAATCTTAGGAGTTCAGCATTAGCCACGTCATCTCGCGGCGACCATTCGCATTCCCTACTTTTGGGTAGAAGCTTTTTGCCCCTGTCTTCCTCGAGCCTCGTCTTCCATCATCTCGCGAGGAGTATCTGACCGGGACGACCACAGGCGTCTTCGCCGGGATGTTCAGGTTTTAGCATGACGAACCTTGCATCGGTTTGTGTTTTGTTTGTTTCTTACAGAGCAAGAATCTGTCTTTGCTGAGTGAAGCGAGACGGGATTCAGTCGCACCAGCCCAACCAAGTGGGGACAGAGCTCATCGGGGCTTAGCCCTTGAGATAACGCGCCATGCAGATGGGGTTGGCGCATTTATCTCAGGTGCTGCACAAGCCTTTGAGGGACTATCGCAGCGTCTTCCTCCACGCCTGATAGGCAAAATCTTGGCTGGGTTGTTGTTACGGTTGGGCGGGTATACCGAGCCTAGTCTTCTCTTGTTCGAGAAGCCTATGGAAAGCGAGAAAAGCGTATTCGGCCTTTTTGTAATACTGGGGAAACTCATCCTTCGGAATGAAGCTGTGATAATAGTTTGCGTGAAACTTCTCAGCGCCTTCAATCGCTTCGAAAAGGGGGGTATCTCCGATCTGGGCGGCTATCTTTTTCGCGTCCAAGACCATTTCCTTATGTCCACCATGTGCCTTGCCCGTGTGCATGAACCGCAGTGCATTGATGTAGCAAGCTATTGCTCCCCAGAAGAACTCGCCAGCCTTTTCGAGTTCGCCCTTCTTTGCTAACCCTTCGCCATTCTCGAATAGTTGAGACGCCCTTGCGCTGTAGCCGAGCACCTTCTCTACAGCTTCTTCCACTCTACGACCTCTCCTGTATGCGCGTCAATCAAGGCCCGGTATCGCGCTTCGAAAGAGGTGATGTAGACCACCCACTTGCCTCCCTTCGTCTTCTTGGCCCTCGTCACATTGTAAAACACCAATCCCGAATCATCGGCTATTCTTCGCGCGATTCTGATAGCCGCGTCGCCGGATTTGACCTGCCTATATCTGAGAGCCATGTCTAGACGCCTTCTAAGAAGCGTTCGGTATTATGGTTTACCTGACGTGTTCGCTTTCAGCTTCGCTATATCAGTCAGTCCACTCCTGAAACTCAACAATCTCCCTTTGAGATTCTCTCCATCTGTCTGACCTTTACCTTCGTCAGCATCCCAGGCGGGACTCTCGGTTTTGCCCTCATTGCTCTCCTATCGTCCGGGAATAATTCTGCCTGCTAGTCGTCCGAGATTGTTGCGAAAGGGTCGGATCACCTTGCTGCGGCAAGCGCAGAATCGCGGGACGGTCTGGTTTGGAGGCCTGATCTCGAGCCTGGGCGCCCAAAAGCCAGAAAGGTGCCGAAAAGCGCCGTGCTTAAGAGTCGCCGGCGTCGAGTCAACGAATCTGGGTAATTACGTCCCAAAGCCTCTGATTGTCTTCCCCGTCGACGCAGGGTTCCGCTCCACGGCCCTTCTGGCTTTCTTCTTACAGAATCCTAGCCGACACAGGAGCCTGCGCAGCGATCACTGGATTATTCCCTTCGAGCTTCAGGAGCCTTTAGCAGCTCGAGCAAGTCTGGCTCTGGCAGGACGGCGGGTCTCGCCTTCCTGACGATATCGAGAGCCTCATCAAGTGACATTCCTCTTCTAGTCGCAAGATAACCCATTATCACAACGCAAGACCGCGAGACGCCCGAGACGCAGTGAACGAGCACGATCCTATTCTGACTCATCAACTGGTCGACCTTCTCGACTGCCTTCCAAAGTTCTTGCCCGTTGTGAGCGTCATCCGTGTCTACGAGAGGAAAGAAGAAATCACCGGTGAAGGGAGATCCCTTCGCGACGGTCACCTTGACCAGATTCGGAACAGACGCATCCCGGGCTTCTTGCCAGTCGCCAATATAGAGCCTGTCGATGACTTTGCTAGCAGTCATGGTTAATCGGCCGAATACTCGCTAGATCCGGTTCTGCTCCCAAAAGTCCAGCAATTCCTGTATGGCGTCGTCTAAGGACTGATTCTCGTGGGCCTTCACATCCTCCAACCCGGCTAGGGTAGTGTCGCTGAGCTCGACCACCGTAGTCCCTCTCTTCTTGCCGCGTTTCGCCCGCTCTTCTGCGGTTGCTCCGCTTTCCCACTTCTTGACCATCGCCTTCACGATTGCGTCCCTGTGCTTCCACTCCGCGATGCTGGTTCGAGTCAGTCCTCCGAGTGGAGCTCTGGCTTTCTCCGCTTTGTTTCGACGTTGGCCCTGTCTCTCTATTTTGGTCTTGGTGGCCATGAAGACTACTCACACTCAAGGCATCGCGGATTCGGAATGCAGATACGCCCTTCGGAACTCCTCCAGCGCCTCGGTCATCTCCTCGTCCCAGATCGCGAAGGTGTTGAACCCTCTTCCGTTGGAGTTCTTGCACTTGCACATCTTCTTCTCGTCGGTGAAAGAGTCGTTGCCGCAGTCGCACCCTGTCCTCCCGAACCTTGTCACCAGTGCGTTGCTGATTATCTGCCCGTAGCGCATGTCCGTCCTCTCATGTATGTCCTCGATGGGCCTTGATAAAGTCGGTCTTCGGAATCTTCTGCGACCCCACGGGTAAACCGGACTGGCGTATGCTTGCCTTTAGCTTCTTGAGAGACTCTGAGTCGCCCTTCTGAATCTCAAGGGGCACCTTGCCTGTGATTATCTGGTTGGTCAAGATCAAGTCATTGGGGGAAGGATAGGCTATCTTCCGGCGCTCTCCCTCGCTTGCCTTTCGTGCCTTATCCTTGCGTATCATGTCGGGTCCTCGCCGACCATGTCCGGGAGATATATACGCCTGATTGCTCGCTCAAGACGATGACCAGGTTGCCGTCAGCGTTGCCATCTAGTCTTTCGCTAGAACTTCGTTGACCTTTGTTAGCAGACCAATTGCCGGACTGCCCCTCTCGGTCAGATGATATTCCCTCTGTACAGGCCTCGTGCTCTTCACCTGCCTCTTGACCAATCCAATATCTTGCAAGTCCCGCAAAGTATTTGCCAATGCGCTGCGGCTCTCGACCACAGTAGTGAGAAGGTCTGAACTATTCGGCGCGTTTGCGCCGAGAACCCATGGGTTATGGTGATTCATGACGCGAGCAACAAGAAAGGAGGAAGATCTCAGATTGCCCGCGTATTTCCCCTCAAACGTCGATAGACAATCCTGTCCTCCCCTTCTTGCTTGACTAGGAACTCGTCGCCGTTGCGAATTTGCATCTGCACCTTTATCGGCTTGGGGACCACCAAAAGCGTGGTTCCGTCCTCTTTCCTGGTCTCGTAAGCGTGGACTATTTCTTTGGACCGTGTCAAGTTTACTCGCTAGTGCTTCCTAAGCTCACGGTGAGTTTAAGGCTTTATATAGCGAGATAGAGTTATCTCGCTATCACATGGCGACAGGAAAGAAGGGTTTCGACTGGGGCGGCCTGTTTGTCGCGCTCGGTGCAGGCGCGACGATAACGGCGGCGGTCGCAACGGTAGCCACGGCCCTACAATTAAGAGAGCCACAGGTGGAGATAATATTGTGTCTCCAGTGCGAAAGAGAAATTGGACGAGCGACACGCGCCACGCCAGTGGGGACTGCCTATCGGTGCGACGCGTGTAACCTTGACTACGAGTCGGTATAACTTCCGGCAATCGGTCATCGTAGCATCAACCCCTTCCTGCGTTACTTCAAGGGCAAGCGGGGAGATATGGAAGAAGTGGAAACCTTAGCACTCCTCTATCCGTATTCTTCATAGAGCCTTTCGAGCTGCTCCGTCGTTCCTATACCCGAAACTCTCTCGCGAATCTCCTCATCCTTTAGATCAAGTCTCTTCATCTTGCCGTTCAAGACGGCAATTAACTCGATTCGACCAAATCGGTCGGCGTGCTTGGCTGCGTAGCTGGCGAGACCCAGTGCTTTCTGCACTGCATCGGCCAAGCCTGTGTGGTGAGGATCTACCAGGTCGACGACCGTCGTTCCGTGGACGATTCTAATGGCCAGAAAGTCCGGGAAAAAACCCTTGTCCACTATCCCGACCTTGTACGGGATCGTTAGCGACCAGGACTTGCGGTCAAAGTTCCTCAGCCAGCTGTCTATTCCTTGAAACTCCTCCTCGATTATTCCTGATTCCCAACTATCTGCTTTGAATGGGAAAAGCCCATCCTGGTCAACATATAGATGATTCTTGAAGCTCTGATCTCCACGTCTAACTTGTATCTCCTCTGGATATGTTACGGTGGTCTCCTCAAGCTGTGACGCCATCTGCTTCACTTCGTCGTACCGTTGTTTACGATCCTCAGACAGTGCGTTAATTGCGATCTCATAGTCTGAAAGAAGCCATCTTCGAGCCAGCTTCTGTGATTCCCTTTCGACGCTCGACAGTGCTTTCGGTTCAATGCAGAAGGCGACCGCCTCGAGTTTAGCTCTGGCATGGCCCGACTGGTTGTTTTCTGCCCTGTGTTTCCACCATGACTTGTGTAAACCCTCGCCCATTTTTCTCCCGGCCGCATCAAACAAGTCGTCCAGGTTTTCCTTTGCGATATCCAAGACCATCATGTCTCCAGCGGCCATGTTGCCCGTGACTTGCCAGTCTGCCGATTTGACTTCCACCTTCCCCTTTCTCTCGACTATAGCCTCGAAATCTCGGGTCTTGCTCAAGCGTTCATATTCAGAATCCAGCACTCTGAGAAGGTGGTTAGTAGCCTGCTCGACTGCATCGGGATTGATGTCGTCGTAGGCTAATAGTCTCGCAAGTTTCATCAGCCGATGGACCCCTTTGGTTCTCCTAGCTCTCGGAATGACATAGGAAGGGATTTTCGAAAGAGCAGCGAACTCCTTCTGAGTCCCCTTTCTTCGGCTAAGCGTCACGATGTCCACTCCCTCCTCGATTGCCACTGGGGTGTCAGGCGACCTTAGTTTCTCTACCACCTTCTTGAGACCGGACTCATCGTAATGCGGGAGATACAGAGAAACCGTGTTAAGGAGTTCATCACTTTCGATTCTCCTTGCCAGAGGTGTCCTTACCATCCTACCGACTAGCTGTGCGATGAGCGTGGCGTCGGTCGCTTTTCGAAATGACATCATGACCTCCGCCCTCGGGCAGTCCCATCCGGTGTTCAAACTCATCTTGAAGAAGACGACAACCACGTTCGGATTCGAGTTTATGTCGGAGGGGGCCAAATAGCGAATGCTCTGCGTGCCCACGCTGATTGTTGCGCCCTCCTGGAATGAAGGAGCGAATGCCTCAACTGGTAATTGACCTACTATGTCATTTATGATCGCGATGGCTTCTCCCAGATTTGTCTCGGAGATTTTTGTGCCGGAAGCATCCTGAACCTGGACGACCAATATTGGCTTTACGACTTTGGCATCCTGAGAGAGACAGTATTTTTCCCAATGTCCCGTGAACTCCTTCCACGAGCTAGCTGCCGCCCGGAGCATCGTCATGTCCGTTGGCTGCTTGTCGCTAGGGTAGTAGAATCGAACCGCATCAACAATCAGGCCTGATGCACGAACGTCCTCGGCGGGAACATCTATGGGACGCTGGGTCCGAGACGTGGACTGAACGAGTTTGCGAAAGCGTTCAGGAGTGGCAGAGATTCCGATAATGATTGGAACCGCGTCGATCTCGCCCTCTGAGCCAATTATGAACTTTTGAACAATAGAACTCGCTTCGCTCTGCTCTCTTTGGCTCATCAGCATTCCGCGGTGTGCCTCATCAATGAATACGAAGAAATCCGAGGGTCGTGCGCGTGCGGTGTTGTTGATAGTCTCCCATATAGTGTAGTTCCGTTCGTCCCCGTGTGTGACCAGCTGCTTGTCTTTTCCGAGCTTCTGGGTATTCAGAAAGTACACCTTTCCTGGGGAGAACAACTCGTTATCGAAGGTCGCATCGATTACGACGAGCCGTGAAGATTCTAGTAAGGAGGACGCCTCGAGCATTTTGCGACGCGTTTGTTCGTTTATTTCTGGTTGGTCGCTTAGCCACAGAACGGTCGCCCCGGGATTAGGCAGGGCGGCGTCATCACCCTCGAACAAGCGTTCTATCGCGGCTGCTGCCATCACTGTCTTTCCCGATCCTGTGGGTGAGGAGAAGATTATGGCTTGGCCTCTTTGGTGAGCCTCATTAGCCGCAGTCCTAATCTCAACGACCAAGGAACCGACAAATTGCTCTTGGAATGGCTTGAGAAGTAGTTTCATGACTCGATTACCGGCTTATCTGAAAGTTACGCAGGTAATCTCGGTACAGCATAGATGTGCTGATCCTGCTTGGTAGCTCTGACCTCATCTCCGCGTAGGCTTCCTCGGAATCGGTTACCAGCCAGACGTGCGTTACGTCTTTTCGCGTTCTTACGGCTTTCCTGAACTTTTCGAACCTAGATTCCTTTAGGAGGATCCCGTAAGGGGATTTTGAGGGCAGAAGGAAATCCATCCCTTTCTCCGGGGCGGACCTGTCACCTTTGCCTCCTGCGGCAAGCCATAGAGAGGGTAGAATTGCTTCGAATTGCTTTCCTAGATCAACGTCGTTAGGATCGAGATAATCCACTCGGAAGAACTCCACGTTTTCCGGAAACCCTTCCGCGTAAGGCCGGCCGTCAATATGCTCGCCCGGCACAGCAGAACCGTCGGGCCGGTGCCCGGTGATAGCCGCCTCTATTCTTGGACGCGTCGCGACCTCGAAGACGCCATATTTCTCATAATCGGGATCGCCTCGATATTTTCCGCTCTTCTGAAGTTTCGTAGCCACTTCAGCTTCAACTTCATTGTTCGTGACTATAATGCACTGGCGCCGTCCGTTATCCGAAGCATTTAGCAACGCCGTCGCATGCAGAGTCGTTCCAGACCCAGCAAAGAAATCCAGGATTATGGCATCGGACCTGTCGCCGATGGCGACCTGGAGACAATCTCGGACCGCATAGACGGACTTCGGGAAGGGGAAAACGTTGCGTTTGCCGAGGAAGGCGTTGAGGATCTGGGTTCCGCCTGCCCCGCCCGCGTTGTGCCGCCCGCGGTACCACATCGTCTTGGCAATCCTGGTGCGCCCACCAATCACCTTGCCGATCACTTCGCCTCTCTCTCCATGGCCGATGATTTGGATGGAGCCGTCTTCGACTGCCGACACGGTGCCGGACATCAGGTATCGGAGTGCCCACGTCTTTCGGACGTCGTCGCGGCCCGCTACATGGGCGTACCCGAGCCCGGCTAGGTAGTTGAGGCGGGCGCCGTCCACTCGCCAAATCCCGAGCTTACCGTCCTTCCGCACAGGCCAAGCGACGGGATGCCCATCGATTTCGGATGGCCGGGCCTCCTCGTCCTCGCCCTTGAAGGGAGGGCCGGCGCGGAAAATCCGCGTGGCGTCCTCGGAGAGCAGGACCGGATAACAGAGGTTCTTCCGGCGCGCCCGATACCACGCATTGCCCCGTCTGAGTAGCGACTCCCAGACCAGGCCCTCATCTAGGCTGAGCTGTCCGTCTCCTTGGGGATTGCTCTCGGCGATGAGCATATCGTCGGGAGTCGGAACCGGCTGGGCTTCGCCGAAGAAGCAGAAGGTTGCGTACTCTTCGACGCGAGATAGTCCCTCTCCGCTGGCGCCGCTTGGCTGGATGCAGATTGTGACCATCTGGGATCTCGCCTGCGGGAAGAGCCTCTCCAAGAGCATGCCGAGATGGTGAACCTCATTCTCGTCAACTGTGACGATGAGCACTCCGTCCTGCTTGAGAAGACGCTTCGCAAGCAGCAGCCTCTTCTCCATCATCGAGAGCCACTTTGAGTGGCGCCAGCGGTCGTTGTGGTCGACGAAATTGTTGTTGTACTTCCAGTCCCTAGCGCCGGTGTTGTAGGGCGGGTCGATGTAGATGCAATCAACGCTTCCCGCTACGATGTAGTTCAGAAGCTGCATGGCATGATAATTCTCCCCATTTATGACAGCGTGGAACGGTTTGTTACCGCCTCTCTTCACGGTTCCAACTGGCGTCAGGGCAGGATAGATTGGTTCACCAAATCTCTTTACGACCAGAAGGCTCATTCGTGAGTATTGTTTCACTTTCTCCTCCCTGTGTTGGGGCAATCTTGGCCGATTCTCCGCTCGCTGACGTTGCTGTCACTCTAAAAAGACTGTTTCCTTTCTGGTCTCGTCGCTGAACCACAGAGCCCGTCTGGATGGGCAATCCCAGTAATGCGGTCGTCTCTGGGATGTGCTCCTCGAATACCAATCCGAAGTTTTGCTTCCGCTTCATCTCGGCTAGTGCAGACTGAAGTTGTTCGCGAAGGCTAGACTCTTTTACCTCGCCAACTAACTCGTCTAACCGACCCATTGCTTAGTGACCCTGTGATTGCTTCCGGCTGTTTCTGAGCGACTGAGTCTGTCTAATGGCATCAGGAAGCACCTATAATCCATCCATTATCCATCTGGCAAAATAAGTCTTTCATGGATTATCCATGAGCCAAGGACTTTGTCCAACAGGCCAAAGAGGTACGTCAACGTCAAGTGTCACCGAGGAGCTTGCGGACGAGATAGACAAGATCCTGGCCGACAGGACGCTGGGCTACCGCAGCAGGGCCGAGTTCATCATCGAAGCCACAAGGCAGAGGCTAATGGAGGTAAAGAAGGGCTCAGACCGGCATTGAGCCCCCTGCCGCACTGATTAGCTCCGATGGAAGCCAATGAAGTAATCACCGCAGCAGGGATACCGGATATCCTAACTGCACGGACCGAGCTCTGATTCTGGCACTTTCTTTGCGTTAAGCTGAAACTCAAGTTCAAGGTCACTCATTGCCACCTTGTCGCCGATGCCAAGAATGCAGAAGATGGTCTTGGGTTCGCTTTCTTCTTTTGAACAAGATCCGATTCGTTTCATAACCTATCACCCTTATTCTGGGGGAGCATACTCGCGTCTAGAAGCCTAAGCGTGCTGGTTCCGCCAGAATATTTTGTCGGGCTCCGACGGGTCGCCAGGGGGTGTCCTCATTTCTTCAAATCAATCGAAACGGATTTGCCTGTCACTTCAAGGTCGAGATAGTCTCCGGCCCTAATCCCGAGAGCCTCCGCGAGAGGCATAGGGATCGCAATCCGCAGAGAGTTGCCCACCTTGACGACCTTGACCTTGGTTCCCGTAGTCAAGGCTATCCAGGCGGATATCTTTTAAATATACGGATATCTGACGGGATAGCCATGAACCAGATGGGAATCTCTTGTTCTTTTTCACGACCGGAAGAGTTAGTGTGGAAAGCTTTAGCCCTGAAGGCAACGAGTCGGCCCGACGCCGCTTCATTTACCTGATCTATCGCTCCCCATCACCAGCCCCGCGATGGAGAGCGCCAATCTTGTCGAAGTCCTTGAGCCTGGTCCCCATCCAAATCATGTAGACCGTCAGCATGGCGAGGGCTCCCCCGATGGCGACGTCGAGGATCCGGGTCTCCGCTAGATACCACTCTCCCGGATATAGGATGTTGAGGAGGATTATGATGAACGGGGTGACGAAGACCTGCGATAGTCCGAGGTTGACACCCCTGGTCGCGAACATGAGAGTCCCGAAGAGCAAGAAGAGCGCCTCGAGGGCATAGTCGTTGTGGACCTCCAGGGTTATCCCGGCAGCTACAGTCGCTCCGATGATCGTCCCCACCACCATCATCGAAGCCGAGGCGAAGGTGGGACCAAATTTGGTCCTCACCGCGCTGATGATGGTCACCACTATCCAAAAGTCCCGTGGGAGGCCAAGGGCGAGCCCTATTGCGTACCCGACTGCCGCGGCGATTCCTACCGCGATCGAGTCGCGGACCCACGCGGTCTTCAGAGTAAAGTCACTCAGACCCGGGAGCTTCGGGAAGGCCTTGGAGCGTCCCGGCTGGGCGCTGCGTCTGGCAAGGCGATGGTGGACCACAGAGCCGGCGAAAGCAACGAGCGCCCCCACGAACGCTAGCCACAACCTCGTCCACGCCACCTCGACGGACCCGCCCGGGAGCCCGACCCCAATTGCGAAGGTGATCGCGGTGAACCTGCCAGCGAGGAGGAACTCCTGGTCGCTGCTCGCCATGAGGCCGATGCAGACACCCAGCCCGATGAGAGGGATAGCCAGGAGCCCTGTGAGGCCGGCGAGTGTCCCGAGGCAGAAGGCGACCGGCTCGGTGAAGCACGCCAGGAGAAGGACCCGGGAAGGAAGCGGAGACGAGTTTGGCCCTTCGGTGTTGGTGACGAGCATCGCCCCGAGGGTGGCGTAAATCGCCTGAGGCTGGTTGATGGCGAAGCCCACCACCAGTGGCGCGATGACCAGGATGGCTGCCCTGAAGCCGTGGCGGAGGCTGAAGTTCGACTTGTCGAGGGCCGTAGTCTCGCGGTAGAACGCCTTCACGTCGGGCACGGAGCGAATATCCCTCTCGAGGTATTCAAGTTATCGTGGCGCCCCAGCTTATCTAACGGGCCGACGTGGGGCCAACGTTGGAATCGCGCCAGCTTGACCAAGTTAGGAAGGAGGTAGCGGCGCTCATCACCTCCTACTTCGAGTTGGGCAAGAACAAAGACATCACCAACCTCTCCGGCTTCTACGCCCCGTCGCGATACTTCAGCAAGTTCGACGAGACCCCGCCCTACACGAGGCAGGATGCCGACGACGCCTTCATGTACGAGCAGGCGAGGTTCGCGAACATCTCGGACTACGAATACAAGATCGATGACCTGAGGATCGACGTCATCGGCTTCGTGGCGATCGCTACCTTCTACCTCGAGTACAAGGGGGTCTTCGTGAACGACTACTCGTTCGAGGGATCGACGGTCGGCGCGAAGACCCGGGTGACGATGGTCATCGGGAAGTTCGGGGAAGAATGGAAGATCGTTCATCAGCATGCTAGCAGATTGGAGGACCCGAGGCGCACCAAGACAGGATCCACTGGCTCATAGAGCGAGCGAGAGGAAATTACCGAACATCCTCAAGAATGAGTTCCTGAGACCAGCTTCGCTTCTCTCGACGTCCCGGATCAGCCGGGTCGCCGTCACCCCTTGCCCGTCGGTGGCCCACTTTCCGTCGTGCTTGAGCCAACTTCGGACCATCTGGGTCGTCGCTGCCTGCGCATCGGCCTGCACGAGGTAATGGATCCCGTCCAAGACGGCGACCTGGTTCCTGGTCTTGTCTGAATAGGCGAGGTGCACTGCGCCCTCGGGCAACTCCGTGACGACGTCTCCATGCCATTCCAAGGTCCTGAACGAGCCGAGAGCGCCGACGACGGGGTCAGACTTGCCTTGCCTGCTAGGATGGATCTCGAAGAGACCGACCTCCTTTCCCTTCGGGTTCTTCCCGACCCTGCCACCGTGAGCGATGGAGAACAGCTGCATCGACTAACAGATGTCGAAGGACGGGGTCTTTGTCTTCCTCACGAGCTTGAAGAGACGGATGAGTTGCTCATGATGGGGATTGGATTCTGGGATGTACGCGGTCGAAGGCGAGCCCAGAGCGACCACGCCGGCGAAAGCTCCCTTCTCTAGAGCTTCGAAAGGTATCGGTGCTTCCTTGACAGAGGGACGGAAGAGCTCGACGACCTCAAGCTCCAATCCGGCGGCCCTAGCATATGACTCGACGAGGCCAGGTCCCTCCCACTCCGCGTTCTGAATCACGAGAACCTTCGGGCGCATCCTGACGATTATCAGGCTCGCTATCGATAAAACGCTTGCTAGCAGATCAGCCGCACTTTTGCGTCGTTGATGCCAAAGACCGGTGGGATAGGTGATAGGCCCGGAGCGATTCGGACGCTCGACCCGCATTCGCTCAATCGCACAAGGTGAAGCCGACCATCTAGGAATCTTTGTAGATAATCCTGCACATTCGAGGAACCATATCATGTATTAATTGTTGAGACGGTCGTAGGACTTGACCCGTTCTCTTGAATTCCAAGAAGAATACCCTGTCGTCTTTCACTCCAACACGGTCACACACAACCGTCGGCGAGAAGACCACCCATCCTTTGGCTCTCAGCTCATTCGCGATTCCTTCCTCGTATTCCAATTGTGCGTACCTCCTTGCTCGTTGAATTTCGGAGGAATGAGTTAGACTGCGAGCGTGGAGAACTTTCAATTCCGGGTGCTTAATGTAAGAATTAGTTCCACCCTTTGCCCGTTCCGCCCGGGTAAAGATATGACCCATCATGAATTATTGTTGGTCCTCTTAATAACCGCCCACCCTCTTAGATTAACCCAAGAACCAAGGTGCGAACGGAACCGACTCGAGAAAAAGAAGTGGGCCCGGAGCGATTCGGACGCTCGACCGACCGGTGTCTCCCAATTACTGGTATGAGCCGGTCGCTCTGACCAGATTGCCCAGTCGCCTGTCGACTACTGAGCTACGGGCCCGACTCTTGCGGCGAACCCTGTGTGCAGTTAATAAATCAATATGGGCGCGCGGCCGCAATTCCGGGCGATGAACTGTTTCCGTTTGGTCACTTTGCCAGCGAGTCGAGTCGCAAGCGGGAACACTTTCACAAGGGGCTCCACCCCAAGTCTTAATAGTATAATACGAAGCACCGTGATTCACCAGTGAGCAGCGCAGGGGAGGACGAGGGCTTCGACGACATCGTCGCTGAGCTTGACCGGGAAGAGGCGAGGGTGAAGGTGAGGATGGAGATGCGAAGATTCA
The DNA here is from genome assembly GCA_963799775.1 of uncultured archaeon. Classification (GTDB taxonomy): domain Archaea; phylum Thermoproteota; class Nitrososphaeria; order Nitrososphaerales; family Gagatemarchaeaceae; genus Gagatemarchaeum. Next base: position 157,749 of record CAWCYD010000003.1, on the reverse strand, counting down.
GGAAGCCCACCACAGTGGTCGAGGGGCTCAAGATGAACGAGAAGGACCTCCAAGAGTTGGGCACGAAGATGAAGAAGATGCTCGCTACGGGAGGGACGGTCAAAGACGGGATCGTGCTTCTTCAGGGGGACCACAGGGACAGGGTGGTCGAGATCCTAGTCAAGCACGGGTTCTCCGAGTCGTCGATCGAAGTGATCTAAAGACTCCTGACGGCGTGCAATCTCCATAATTCACGCTTAATTATGCTGGGGAGAGAATCCGAGAAGAGAGCTCGTGGTAGGCATCGATGAGTACCTAGTCCTGATGCTCATCGTCGCGGTCTTCGCGGGGCTCATAGGCGCGATCGTCGGAGTGGGAGGCGGGATCCTCGTCGTCCCGGCGCTCACAGTGGGGTTCGGAGTTCCTCTCGAGTACGCCATCGGTGCGAGCATCATCTCGACCATCGCCACCTCGAGCGGTTCCGCCTCGGCTTACGTGAGAGACAGGATAACGAACCTCAGGATAGGGATGTTCCTCGAGGTCGGGTCCGTCCTTGGCTCCATTGTGGGGGTGGCGGCCACGCTATACATCGTGAGGAGCGGCCTCAGCTGGATGATATTCATCGTCTTCGGCCTCGTCCTGTTCTACTCCGCTTACAACGTCTTTCAAAGTGCTCGCACGCGACAGGACGAATCGCAGGTCGTCCGGGAGCCGAGCGGCATCGCGCGACGTCTGAAGCTCGAAGGGGAATACCACGACAAGGCCCTATCGAGGACCATAAGGTACGCCGCGACCCAGGTCCCCGGAGGCTTCGCTGTCATCTTCCTGGCCGGTGTCCTCTCTGGGCTCTTGGGGGTGGGAGGAGGGATCTTGAAGGTGCTTGGGATGGACAGGATGATGAGGCTGCCCTTCAAGGTCTCCACGACGACCAGCAACTTCATGATCGGCGTCACGGCGACCGCAAGCACGGGCATCCTCTACGTCAACGGCTACGTCAACGTCCTCTTGGCCGCCCCTGCAGCGCTCGGCGTGGTCCTGGGTTCTTTGCTCGGTGCGAGACTGCTGATCCGGTCGAGCCCTGCTTCCATCCGGATCTTGTTCATCATCGTGTTGATCGCCTTTGGGGCTGAGATGGTCTACATGGGAGCCGCTCGTTGAGGTCAGAGAGAAAGGAGGTCGACCTCAACGTCGCGATAGCCAAGACCCTGAGGTTCGGGCCCTCCTCAGCGCAACGGTCTTGGCGCTCGGCATGGTCCTCGTGCTGGTTGCACCCCCCTCGGGCTCTCCACCTTCGCTGCAAGGCGTGTTGACCAGCGGCTTCGGACGGCCTGTGCTGAACTTGTCGGTCCTGCTAGGGGAAATCGAACACTTGGAGCCCGTCGCGATACTGGAGATGGGGACCTTGTTTCTGGTGGCGACCCCTATCGTCAGGGTCGCGGTCTCTGTAATCCTTTTCCTCGAGGAGAGAGACCTCGCATACGTGGGGATAACTGCGCTGGTCCTGACGATGCTGCTTGTCGCTATCTTCGTCATCGGGCCTTTGGAAGGTTGAGGCCCCCGAACGACGGCGGAACTCGCCATTAGGACCGCAGAACACAGTCATGCGACATGGAGCGTAACAGAGATAGAGAAATGCACCAATCGGGCTAATAAACTCCCAACTCGAGGAGGCAAAGCATCACAGGAGAGACAAGCTGAAAATGGACTACCCGTCAAGAGGGATAGGTGCCGGCAAGGTGGCAGGAATCGCAATCCTCATTCTGCTCGCTGCCGCGCTAGGCGCGGGCGCAACGTATTATCTCGTTCCGGGAAGGACGCCTGCCGCATCAGCGCAAACGGTCACCTCGACCACCACCTCCACCGCGACCATGACGCTCGGCGGAGGCAGCGGTGGCTCGACGTCGGTTGGAGGGAGCACATCTAACGTGAGCATCAACGCCGAACAGATCTACACGAGCGCCAACGAGAGCATAGTGACCGTAGACGGGTACATCACCGCCAACGTGAACGTCTTCTTCGGCTCTCAGACGGTGCAAGAGGAGGTCACTCGGGTCGGGCTTCGCCATGACCTATGGCGGAGCGAACTACGTCGTCACAAACTACCACGTGGTCGACGGCGCACAGAACATGACGGTCACCTTCTGGAACGGGGACTCCTACCCGGCGAGCGTCGTGGGGACTGACCCATACAGCGACCTGGCGGTGGTCAAGGTTCCGAGCGCGCCCGCATCAGAGTTCCACCTGTTGACGCTCTCGCCGTCTTCGGCGGTCCAAGTCGGAGACCCGGTAGCGGCGATAGGCAATCCGTTCGGCCTTACGGGCTCTCTCACAGTCGGAGTGGTGAGCCAACTCGGAAGGACAATCACGGAGGTCACCGCAGGTAATTTCTCCATAGCGGACATCATCCAGTTCAGCGCACCGATAAACCCGGGCAACTCTGGCGGGCCTTTGTTCAATTCCGGCGGGCAGGTGATCGGTCTGACTACAGCGACGATAAACGGCTCGGTCGGCGTCGGGTTCGCGATCCCCTCCGACACGGTGACCAGGGAGCTCTCCTCTCTGATAGCGAACGGGGACCTACAGCGAGCACCCGTACCTGGGCATAGGCACGGCTGACATGTTCTACCAGCTCGCTCAGGCGAACGGCAACAACGTGACCTACGGCGTGCTCATCGAGGACGTCGTCGCTGGAGTCCATGCGGCCGCCGCGGGCATTCACGCCGGGACGAAGCAGGCCACCGTTGAAGGAGGGCCGTATCTGGTCGGGGGAGACGTGATAGTCTCGATAAACGGGACCCGGATACTCAACCACGACGCGCTCGCCTCATACCTTGAGGAGCACGCCGCAGTCGGCCACACCTTGGCCGTGGGCATCATGAGGGGGACGACCGCGATGACGATCAACGTCGTGCCCACCGCGAGGCCCCCACCGCCGGCGACGACGTCCGCTGGATAGTCGGCCGGTCCCTCTTCCTCAAGAAGCGCTGGGGATCATCGCTTCAAGCCCCTTGTGGGCTCTCAGCATGAGCTCCTCGGCGAGTTTCTCATCCCGGAGGTCTTGGGCGGTCGCTACGACGCCGAGTTCTGCAAGGCACCCGACCTCTTTGGCGAGGTCGGGCTGGCCCTCGAACAAGGAGTTCTGGACCTGGCCTATCGTGTAGGCGAGCGCGTAGAGACGCTCTACCGCTTTCGGGCCCAGGAGCGTTTCCGCCTCTCCTAGAGAGAGGTTCATCCTGTCGAGAGACTCGCTCAGGCGCGTGGAGTAGCTGGAGTATACCACATCTAGAGGGTCTTTCGTAGTGTCGAACGGGAGCTCTGACTCCTTGCTGAGGAGCGCTTCTCGGGGAGAGACCTTCGCCCACGCGAAGAATCTCATCGCCTCCTCACGGGTTTTGAGAAAGCCGGTTACCGCCGACTCGGCTCGCGCGAGCTGTCCCAGTCCCTCGCTATTCGTCTCTGGACGTCCCAGGAGCTCCACTATCTCCATTGCCACGGCAGGCGATTCAAGCGTGATCGAGAGGTCTGAGATCTTGAGCGCCGCCCCGTCAGCCTCTAGCTCGGCGTCAGGATCAGCCCGGAACCTCGCGACCACAGTCTCCTCTTCTTCCTCCTGCCCGCCAGTTGCCGGAGCTCTATCTCTCTCTTGGCTGGATCAAGGAGTAGGATGCCATCGTCGTATGCCTGGTCGCGGTAAGATGCCGAGACGAGCTTGTATACGCGCGACTTGCTAGCCGGTGTGCGGCCCTGGTCCGTGGTATCGGCCATTGCAGTCAGGACACCCCTTCGGCCTTTAGCTCAGGCAGGCTCTTGACGATCGCTTGGTATCCGCTCGAGATACCCTGCAGCGCCGACTTGTTCGCCATGCCATAGATCGTCATCATGTCGTAGAGCTGCGACTGCGTCTCTCGGAAGCGGAACTCCGCGCTTAGAGCGCCCTTGAACTTCCTGTTCCTGAAGGTGCCACGAAGCCCTTCTCGAACTCGCTCCTGTCGGCGCCCCTCGAGAAGACTAGGGCATGGACCGTCTGGTAGTCGGTCTTCTCTCCAGCGATCGATATCCCGTAACTTTGAGCGAGGAAGGCGTTCGTGGCGATCCCGTAGACAGCTTTCGACCCGGAAAGTATCGCAGAGAGGGAGTGCATGCTTATGCCGAGCTTCATGTCCCTCTGAAGGATGTCCATCAGGTCGTCCGCCGCCGAGATGAGGGGTTCGAGGAGCCTGGAGAGCGCGTCACCGCTGGTTGCGAAGCCTCGATCTTCGGTGAAGAATAGCATCTCCCTCTCGAACGTCTCGGAGAGAGCGATCACGGGTATGCCCTTCTTCAAGGCAAGCGAGAGGGCGACATAGCTCGTGTTCTGCTCGACCGGCGTGGAGTCCTGGTCCGCAACGATGGCCACAAGCGCCGAGTGATCGAGGGGCGGGAGAGCAGAGAGGGCGAGGACCGCGATTGGGTCTGTGGTGTCGACGACGAGGATTCTGTCTCTCGACCTTCCGACCCCTACGAGATTCATCCATCTTCTGAGTTGGTCCGCATACTTTGTCTGAAAGTCTAGCCAGCTCCCCCCGCGGATGCCTGCGACCTGGAAAGAGGTCGAGGTCTGGGCGTCGGCCTGCGCGACGGAAATCTCACCGACGTAGTCGGCCTTCACAGCAAGCTTCGGGCATCCGACCATGAGCACCGAGATCTTGCCATAATCAGGGTTGACCTTTGGGAGCTCGAGAAGCTCGGAGACGGACTGCCTGTACGAGATCTCCGCCCCGCAGGAGTCGCATCTGAGCCCCAGACGCTGCTCGTGGCCGTTGGGGCACTTAGCCATGTTCTCCAGCCACCTTGAGGCTCTCGCCCTCGACGTCGTATTCTATCCCTGCGCTAGCCGACGCGTAGAGCTGGGCATAGAGGGCCGCCGCCCTCTTCTGGTATGGCAGCTTCGAGAGGGCAAGGCTGCCCTGCCCCTTCAGCATCTTCTCGATTATCTTCCTCGCCAGCGGGTATTGTGCGAGGACGATCAGGTTCTCGCGGTCAGTCTTCCACGCCTCGCTCTGGCTCTTGAGGACGCTCACCGCGTCACCGAGGAAGCGCGTGAGGCTGTCGAAGGTCACGCCAACCCTCTCGAGCCGTTTCTTCAGCTCGACGACCTCGCTCAGCCTGTTCATCGTCTCGAACCTCACACCGGTGATCGACTTGAGCTCGAGGGACTCGAGCATCTGTCCTACCCTGTCCGAACCTGAGGCCATCTGCGTGACGACCGTCTCTATCATGGCGCGAAGCTCGCGCAGACCCTCCAGGGTCGCGCTCGAGGTCGCAGGCTTTGCCGCCTCCACGACCTTCTCTATCCCATGGAGCCGGATCTTGTCTTCCTCCCCGACCGCGGGTTCGAGGGCTCTCGTGTTCTCCAGGAGGAGCGACTTCTTCTGATCCAGTTGCTCCGCCCAGCGCAGATAGAAATTGAGCCAGTACTCTTCCGCCACCAGTCTCATCGCGCCCACGTACTCGTTCGACTCGAGGAGCGCCGAGGCGCTGACCGGAAGGTGGACCTCTTCCTGGCCCATCATGACGTCGAGGGCTGCCGACTCTCTCACGTAGAGGTCGGAGAGCTCTCCTGTGACCTTCCTTATTCTCGAGGTGGCCGCTTCATACGCGCCAATCAGCTCATCGAGCTGCATGTCGTCTGAGATGTCCTGGATGTCCGGATATCTCAGTGAGACTTCGGCTTGTTCCAGATGGTTGTTCGCGGTGGCGGTGGCGGAGACAAGTCCCCTGATCTCGCTCGCGACCCTCCTCCGAAGATGGTCTGGCTCCTCGGTGAGCGGCTTTAGCACCGTGGCCTCGAGCTGGGTCTGGAACTGCGCTATCGTCCCCCCGCCCGCCCCAACTATCTGCCTGCGGACGTCGCCCATGTAGGCCGCATATTCAGACATCGACTGCCTCTCACCGCTGAGGCTCATAGATGGCACGCGCCTCGAGAGGATCCCTATCAGGTCCTGGACGCCTTCCAGCTTTGATTGGCAGAGGCCGAGAAGCGTCTCGAGCCCCTCGGTGCCCACCTGGACGCTCTCGAGCCTGAGTATTAGCGATTCGCGGCCGATGAAGGATGTCGTCAACAAGAACGAGGAACCCAACATGTAGACGACCTGGAGGTGCGAAGGGTCGTTGCTGAGGGCAGTCTGGAAGCCGCCGCTGCCAGGACGGGAGAGCACCAGCAGGAGAGCGATGAAGACGGTCGGGACGACGACGGCGACCACCAAGGGAGCCAAGACGAGCTTCAGCTTTCCGGTCATCTCCCTAGACCTCTGGAACCTCTCGACGAGGGTGCGCGCGACTCCCCCGATAGACGACGAGGCGACGAGGACCACCCCGAGTATCGCGATCGGGATCAAGAGCACCCCTGCGTTCTGCGAGAGCCATATCGAGACAGGGAGCGCGGAATGCGAGAGGTAGTTGGCCGGGAGCCCGGTAAGAAGGACGTTGAATCCAGGGAGCGACGGCCTGAAGTTCTGCTCAAGGAGGGAGAACTGGCTGAAGACGATCGGCGTGGTCGCGCCGCTGCTCGTCGTGAAGTACAAGGCGTTCTCCAGCAGCAGGAACGGGGTCAGGAACAGGATGAACGTGGCCGCGAGCGCCTCGAGGCTCGCGAACCCGCCGAAGGTCAAGGCGGCCGCCGCCAAGAGCGGGACCGAGACGAAGTACGCCGGAGTGAGCATGAGCGCCACCGCGAGGACCGCGAGAGCCATCGACCCGAGCTCCACCCGTTTGGCCATGAAAGGCAAAAGGGGCGCCGCCATCGCGAGGAGCACCGCGACGCCGATCCCGTCAGAAAGGAGCTGGAAGAAGCCGAAGCCGATCAGCTGCCAGAGCACAGAGAAGTAGAACAGCAGATAGAGCGTCGCTATCGCTATCCCTCTGTTCTTCAGGGAGAGAGCACCAAGGCCGGCCCCTACGAGCACGGGGACTACGGGCGCTGCCGGAAGGAACGGGACGACTACCAGGTATACCGCTGACGCGATGGCGATAATCAGGGCTGAGGTGTAGGCAGTGACCCGTGCGCGTGACCTGCTCTCAATCTGGTCCATCAGGCCTCCCTTTCTCTAGCTCTCGCTGACTGTGCCGCGCTTCTCTCTTCGAACTTCGCTATCAGTTCGTCGAGGCTCCCCAACCCTTGCTCGAGCAGGAAGCTCCTGAACAGAAGCCTCTCCGACTTTTGCACGCCTTCCATGTCGTTCTTCATGGATGGGAACTTCTCTATCTGGTCGATCCTGGCCTTTGCCATTATTACCAGGAATGTGATCGTCCAGGCGTCCATCTGGGGAATCTGCCTAAGGGAGATGCTCTTGCTCGCCTCGACGCTGGAGTAGACGTTGAGCGTGCTCGTGAGCGCGCCCTGGAGCTCTTGGTCCCATAGTCCGGGTGGGATGCCTACGGTGGCCCAGATCAGGTCTGACCTGTAGGTGTCAGCGAGGCCGGGGTAGTTGGGGACGCTGAAGATGCGGATGTAGCTCTTCACTATGCTCCGGAACCTCTCTCTGTCCACTATCTCCTTGAGGATGGAGTCTCCCTTGAGGCTCTCCTCGTCCTCGCGGAGAATCCTCTCCATTATCTTGACCTGCTCTACCTCGCTGAGCTCCACGACCCTCTCGTAGTAGCTTCCTGTGTTCGTGATGCCGCTCATCAGGCTGTTGAGCTCGGAGGTCTTGTTGACGACGGTCGCCAGTATCTTCCTGTAGGGGGAGGTGATCTCGAGCGCCTTCTCCAACTCGGTCAGCTTGTCCAGGTCTGCCCGCATCTTGTCCCTGTCTGATCTCTGACCCTCTATCCCCGCCCGGACCGCTTCCACCTCGTTCTGCAGCGAATCCTGCGTGCGCTTCAATAGCTTCTTCTTCCCGCTGACGTCGAGCTTTATCTTGTCCATCTCCTTGTTGAGCCTCGAGATGTCCTGCTCCTTCTGGGCTAGCAGCCTCTCGGTAGACTCTAGGGAGGCGCTGGCTTCCCTGAAGGTGTCGTCCAACCCCTTCTTGACGATCCTGATGCCCGGGATGTATTGGTCGGAGACCTTGATCTCGGTCTCTGGACGGTTGAGGATGTAGCCGGCCGCCTTGTAGAGAGGCAGCAGATCCGTCTCGCCCTTTGAAGCAGCCATCCGCCCTTCCTTGCTCTCGTCCTTCGCGTAGAGGACCGCGACCTCGTCTGCGAGGCCCTTTGCTCGGATGTAGAGGTTGAGCGTCTCGAGAGACGTGGCGATAAGGTTGACAAAGCTCAGGTAGCTCCTGACCTGCCTGATCTGGCTAGACGTGAGGAACTTGCTCGCCGTAATGCTGTTCTCAAGCTCGGTTGTGTAGAGAGGGATGTCCTTGAGGAACTGCTCGTAGTTCGCCCCGAGGTTCGAGATCTGCTGGTGGAAGTGCGTGAGGCTCTGCACGACGCTGAACTCCACCGTCTCCGGGCCGAAGGCCATCGCTTGGAGGAGCCTTGCTCCACCTCTGGTTGTAGTGGAGCGCGAAGTCCTCGAGTCCTCGGACTTGCTTCCTGAACTCTGCCTCGAACTTCCCTGCCCTGCGTATCACCTCTTCGACCTCAGAGTCGAACGAGTCGGGTCGGTAGTTGTTGGACTGGATCAGGTTCCGCTTGTATAGGTTCTTCAGAGCGACGAACCTGTTCTTCATCGCCTCGTTGATCGTGGTGAGCGCCTCCCTCTTCGCCTCCATGAAGGTGCCCAGAGTCTCCAGGAGCTTCAGGTACTCGTGCATGTAGTCGATGTAGTCCTGGACGGGATATCTGATGCGCAGGTACGCCATCGTGTGCGCCCAGTTGGCCCCAAAGTCGTTGTTTGTGCCGACCCTGCTCATGAGGTCGGCGAGGTCGAACCTCATGAACATGCTGAGGATGTCGATGATCGACTCGTCAAGCTCTTTCTTCGCGGTGACCAGGTTGTTCCTGTTGTTGTAGACCGGGTCGAGAGGCACGAAGAACATGGAGTTGAAAGGATTGGCGTACGCGGCCCCGTACTTCTTCGCGACCTGCTCGTTGAGCTTCCTGTTGAAGAGGAGCTCTGCCTCCATGAGCGCGTTGTAGGGCGCGGGCCCCCTCGCGAGGAGGTCGTCGGCCGCGCTCGGGAGTATCGCGAGGCCGATTATCGGGACCGAGGAGCCCAGCTTGGCTCGCAGGTGCCTTGCAAAATCGAAGACCATGCCGCTGCCTGTCCCGCCGCCGAGACCGAAGACGAGGACGACGATAGGCTGGAACTTCGACGTGAGCACCCTGTCCTTGAAGACCGAGATCGCGCTGTTGAGCTCGCTGTAGTGGTAGTAGTTCAGGGCGTAGACGGCCTTGCTGAGAGCCCTCATCCTCCCTACTCCGCCGGCGAGAGGCGGGATCGTCATGGACGAGGCGACCCACGGCTTGTAGTTTGTCGCGACTATGCCCTCCTTCATGAGATAGGTGTTGTACTTGCCCATGAACTCGAAGAGAGCCTCCGGGGTGTTGAACTTCATGTTCAGGCCCCTCACCCAGAGTCTGTCTACCGAGACACCCTTCGCCTCTAGCTTGGCCTGGGTGTTCTTGTAGGAGTTGACCAGGTTCGCGATGTCGGCGTCGGCGACGTCGACTGAGAGGCAGGCGATGTTGAAATCTTCAGAGGTCAGGAGATTGAAGGCCCTGTCGCTCTCGATGAAAGCCTGGATGACGTTGGTCCCGGTTCCCCCCAGACCCACCACGTGGATGCTTGCGAACGAAGCCTGCTTGTTCTCGTTTGTCTTGCTCAACCTGTTTCACTCAATTTGTCGCGCAGCGACTTTAGCTTGTCGGCCATGGCCCTGTCGTACTTCGCCGCCGTGACCTCCAGGACCGCGAGGTCCTTCTGGACGTCGTTGATTATCCCGACAGAGTATCCGCTCTTGCCCCTGCTCCTCACCATGAGGACGGCCAGCAGGACCACCAGGATCACCAGTATCGCGAGACCCACCAGCAAGTCAGTCTGCAGCCCTGTGCTCGGAGGCGTGGGGAACGCAGACTGTGTAACCGCCTTCAGCAGTGCTGTCCCTTGGTCAGGCAGCCCAAGCCCGTTGAGCGCCTGAGCCTCGGCAAGGATCGAGTTCACGATCGTCGAGTAGCTCGAGGAGATCTTCCCGGACGGGATGAGGGTGGAGGTCTGGTTGTATTGGGTCGCGAAGAGCTGGATCGTCTGGTCGCTTATGGACGCCGCGAACGAGCCGGTCCCGGTCGACCCCAGTGGGACCACGGATGCCAGGATGACGTTATTCAGAGGGATGTGGAGGGTGATCGTCCCGTTCCCTGCCGGGGTGGAGTATTTTGCCGTGGGTATCGTGAAGTTGCCTGGAATCTGGAAGTAGGCGGACAGCTTGACCGTGCCCTGGTTGTAGTTGAAGGTGACCGTCTTGCTTCCTCCGGAGAACCCAGTTCGGTTGTATCCCGCGTAGTTGGGCGTGTGGACGACCCAGTAGACCGACTGCCCTGCCGTAGAGGGCAGGAAGGCGTTGTTCAAGCTCACCTGGAATTGTGGCGTGCTCGTGGAAGTGTTCGGCACGTTGATCTGGAGCGTCATGTTGTAGGAGTGCCCGGTCACCAGGGCGCTCCCCTGGGCAAGGTTGGCGTTTCCCGTCAGGTCGAAGATCGTCCCGGATGCCACCCACCCGGTCGCAGTCCAGCCGCCGGTGGTCTGTGCGTTGACGGTGGTCGCGCCAGAAATTGAGAGAGCCGCGACAAGTGACAAAATCGAGGCGAGGGAGACGGCCCTTCTCAAACTTCGAAGAGCAGCCCGGTCAGTCGATTTAAGTCTTAGGAACGTTAACTCCGGTTTGACATTCGAAGGCCGGTTCATCCTTTTCTTGATGTCTGACGCGTCAACGGTTAGTCTCATCACTGGGTCTGCCTCGCCTTCGCCCCTGAGGCAGATTACTCGAAATGCCATCAATTGTAGACAAATTGCATAATTCCCTTGACCATGTCGCGAGCACCGGCCTAGCCCCTCGGAGCCCGGAGGCGGGCCAACCCTGCTTTGAGAGCCTTGACAGGCTCCAACAAAGTGACGAAGAGGACGGCTAGCAGCGCCTTGGAGCCGAAGTTCAGCCACAGGCTGAGATGGAACGGGTCAGAGGTCTGCAGTATTCGGGCGTAGGTGTACCCAGAGTAGTAGTATTGCGGGTAGCCGTAAAGGATCCAGACTATCCAGGTAGCCACCAGCAAGATGAGGACCAGCGCGCTTGTCTTTGTGAATCGAAGGTCGTCTAGGACAAGCGCGACCGGAGAGATCATGATGAGCCACAGGAGGACCATCCTCGCCTCGGTCCCCGTGAATGCTATCCCGAAGAATAGGTTGTAAATCAACTCGTAGGTCTGGAGGAAGGCGTTCGCGAAGAGGACAGCTAGGACGACCGACTGCAGCACCGTGTATCCGGTGTTCCTGAGCCTGTATTGCGCTAGGACGTAGAGGACCGCGACGCACCCGACCGAGACCGAGGAGACTCCGCCTAGTTGGTAGACCCAAAGGTTCCCTTGGAGCGTCAGGACCAGGGCTGCCGCGAGGGCGATGAACGCTGCGAGATATGAGCATAGGACCACCCAATGGAGCAGGCCGGTCGATGGCCTGTCAGCCGGGGCGGACATTACGAGTAGCTCATGTCTCACGAGCGGTCAGGACTTGGATGTTTGAGGTTATATCATCGATGGTCAAACCGGCGACCGGCTTGACGACACCTCAGGAGAGCTCCAGCCCCCCGGTCGTCTACGAGCCTAGGACATCGCTGACAGGCCGTCTGGAGAGGTTCGTTGCCGGGATAAACATAGGCCATCTGGTCTTGATCATATTCGCGTTACACCTCTTCGCGCTCTCGTTCCCCACGAACACTAGCGGAACCACCGCATACGTCTTCGACGAGTCATACTATGTCCCGGCTTCTCTGGATCTCCTACACGGAGTTGCCTCCAACCCGGAGCACCCGTTCTTCGGCAAGATCTGGGGAGCGCTTGGGATGACCATCTTCGGAAACAACTTCTTCGGGTGGCGCATTTTCTACGCGGTCATCGGCAGTCTTTCGGTCTGGCTCATGTACGAGCTGGCGAGGCAGTTCTTCTCCAAGGAGAAGGCCCTCCTCGCGGCATCGATGCTGGCCTTCGAGAACCTGTTCTTCATCCACAGCTCCCTCCTCCTTCTGGACGCCCCGCCCGTGCTCTTCGCGCTGGCCGGCTTCGTCGCGTACTTCAAGAAGAGCTACTACCTCTCAGCCGTCGCGTTCGGCCTCTGCGTTCTCAGCAAGGAGAGCGGGGTTTTCTTCTTGCTGGCGCTTCTCGTCTATCACCTCTGGGCCAATGCAGGCAAGATCAAGATCAGGACACGGGCCTCTCCGTTGGGCCTCAAAAAGACGGCCGCGTTCATGATAATCGTAATCCTCGTCGTGGGCGTGCCGCTCTGGGGGTACGACCTAGCCTACCAACCTCACACGAAGACGACCGTGGTCATCGAGCCCACCGTGATCGTCAACCCCGTGGCGAACACGACGTCGACGACCACGAAGACGGTCACTGAGCAGTCGGGACTGATCACAAATCCGCTCCAGAACTTCGAGTTCTACTTCACCTATCAGAACTCCCTCAAAGGCTGCGGCTCTACCAACGCCTGGAACTGCTACCCTTGGAACTGGGCCTTCCCTTTGGCGTCGCTCCTCTCCCGTATTTCATTAGCAGCGTGACCATCTCCGTCACCAAGACGACTTGTCCTTCGCCGTCCACTTGCGGGCCGACGACGATAGTGACACTCTACCATCCTATAGACTGGCAAGGGATAGGGAACCTGGTCGTCTGGTACTCGATCTGGTTGGTGGTCCCCCTCGTCGGGTGGAGGCTCGTCAGACGCAAGGCATCGCAGATCGACGCGCTGGTCGCGTCCCTCGTCGCGGGGACGTATCTGCCGCTCTTCTACATCTCACTGGTCAGCCAGAGGGTCGAGTACGCCTTCTACTTCATCAACACAGACGTCGGGCTTGCGCTCGGGATCCCGTTGGTGGTGACTTTCCTTGCAAGGGGCAGGGTCGGGATAGAGCGGCTGCTGATCCTGATCTGGTTGGTCGCGGCAGTCGGCTTCTTCTTCGCTTACTTCCCTGTGAACCCGTTCGCCTTCAGGTCGTAAAAGCCGCCTGTTCGGAATGCGACATCCGTCTAAGCAGATTAAATAACTCGGAGGAGGACCACATGCAGGTTTGTCATCAAAGATCAGCAAGCACGCGACGCTGATCCCGGTTCGGAACATGGACCGGGCTGTCAAGTTCTACACGACGACGCTCGGGGGGAAGCTCTTGCAGCGCATGGAAGGGGAGATGAAGGATTTCTGGGCATCCGTGAGGTTGAGCGGATGCGACTTTTGGTTGGTAACGCCGTCTGAGAAGGAGAAGCTGGAACTGGCCTACAACGTCTTCATCGTCGACGGCATCAAGGCGGTTGTGGCTGACCTGAAAGGGAAGGGCGTGAAGTTCAGCAAGGCCGAAAAGACAGAGATGACGAAGAAGATCGAAGGCCCCATCGCCTACGAGGAGGTCGGCGCCACTGCTTACTTCAAAGACACGGAAGGAAACCTCCTGATGCTCTGGCAAGGCCCGTAAGCTGCCCAAGGCCCGGTCACATCTGAGAATCCTGCACGCAGTGTGCAACGTCTTATATCCGCGGCATGCGACTTTGGCGTGATGTCGAAGAAGCAGAGGCGACCTCCCAAGACCTGGAGGCGGAACATGCTCGCCTCTATCGCCCTAGTGCTGGTCCTTGACGGAGCGATCCTTTCTCCCGGCGCCAATACCACCAGGGGCGTCCTCGCGCTCATCGTGACACTGATTGTCTTGGGATTCATAGCAGCCACCTGGAGAGCCAACACAAGGCTAGAGAAGCAGACGGCAGACGCTGGTGCCGCCGCACCAGGCCCAAGCTGATCCCGGCTCCATCGTCACGACCGGACTCTTCCTGTTAAGATAATTCACCAAATGTGACGGCGAAAACTTACATATCATCATCACGCCGAGAATCGGCAAGGGACTGGGAGAGGAAAAACGAAGAATTTGTTCGAAGAAGATACCCCGAGGTCTTCCGCGAGACGTTCCAAGCTGGAGATCACCTGCGACATCCTCAGCGTCATCTCAAAGGGGAACGAGAAGCCCACCCGCATAATGCAACTTGCGAACGTCACGTGGGACGACCTCATCATGTATCTCGAGGCCTTGATCCGGAACCAGCTAGTGTCGAGGAGGGTCGATGGGAAGAGGGTCGCATATTCTCTCACCGGGAGTGGCACAAGACTGCTTGACAACTATGTGAAGTTAAAAGAAGAGGCCGCGCCCCTCCATCTCGAGAACATCACGAAGGAGCGGATCTCCAAGGCTCTGACTTATCTTCCTTCGTTCGGGACGCAGGAATCGGAGGGCTACCGGAACCTCGAGACCTCCCTCCGCGCAGAAGGCGCAAAGATCTTCAGCGCGAAGATTGCCGGCAAATCTGGAGCGGTCCACACTCTTGGCATCATCGCGCAGCGAGAAGACGGATCGAAGCACGGGTATGTCCTGGTCAAGGGGGTGGACGAGACGCAGGTGATGAAACTCTTCGTCACCCAGCTCGACACGGAGCTGAGCATCCACGCATACTACACGGGAGAACTCTCGCCGAAGGTCTCGGAGTTGGCGAGGGCCTACTCCCTGGAACTCCTTCCCTGGGATGGCTCGTCGAGAGACTCAAGGCCCGCTTCAAAGAAGGACAAGAACGTCGACCCTCTTCAATTCGCGGGCAAGAGCCTCCTGCTAGATGTGGACCCGGCGATAAGCTATGAAGCGATTGTCAAGCGGTTCGCCGACGCCTACAAGGACGCCAAGAATTTCGTCTTCGCTTTCACGTGGAAGGGCGGACCCATCTACACTGCTCTCTCCTCCTCTGAAGGCGTACAAATCCTAAGCATGACCTCACAGGCGACGTATCCAAAACCGACTGGCCACGGCAGCGAGATAGAGGTTCCCCAAGACGACTCGTCTGTTCTTCTGGACATGACGGCGACCACCCTCCGCGATCACTCGGACCGGAAGGTGCTCATGATCTTCGACAGCGTCTCGGACCTGATCTTGTCGTTGGGGTTCGAGAAGGCCTATGGCTTTCTAAAGTCTCAGAAGGAGATCCTTGCAGGCTCGGGCGCGACCACCTTGTTCATTGTGAAGCGAAACGCTCAGGACAAGCGGGTGGAGAGCCTGCTGAAAGGGCTCTACGGCCACCACCTGAGCTACGACTCCTCCGGGTTGGCGCTGACCAGGGAGACATGAGAAAGGTAACTCGAAAGAAGCGTAAACCCACCGCCTTTATCGTGAAAGTTTTACATTAAAACCAAGGAAATGGCAATCGCGCAGGGAAAACATGTAACCGGATTCCATGTTGTTGGGATGTATTCGGGAAATAGGCCTGAGTTTCTTCGTGGTATATATCACGTAGAGTCCCTGCATGTGTCGGCGGACAAGAAAGTGGCGCAAGTCCAAGGTTTCGAAGAGGCGGCTCAGGCACCTTCCAGAAGGTCTCCGTTTGAGGTGAGGATGGACGTGTTGAAGGTGACCTCCTCAGGCCCCACAAAGAGGACCCACATCATGTATCGGAGCAACACGTCCTGGGTTGTCTTGAAGAAGAATCTTGAAGATCTTCTTGCCGGAGGCTTCGTCCGCCAATCAGGTGAAGGATCGAAGGTCGAGTACTCCATCACCGACAGGGGGCTCTCCGTCCTTCATGATTACCAGGATGTGATGAATCGGGCATCCCGCTCGCGCGCTGAGGTCCGAAGCTGAGATGTCCACAGTGACGGTCCAGAAGACGGACGACCAGAATCTGGTCGTTCGCCAGGACGGTGCTCTCCGTATAGTCAACGTTGTGACACGCATCGACCGCGTCTCGGTCTCAAGCGGTCCGGAGACACTACCACGTTCCAGCGCCCAGGAGTTCCAGTTCGACGTCAACATGACCGAGTCGCGAAGGTCCAAGGACTCGATTAAGATCGAGTTCAATTTCACATTCGGAAAGCAGTCGACTGGACAGGTCTGCAGGATCGCTGGCGGAGCGGCGTTCCAGTTCTCGCAATCAGTCGAAGACCTTGATTTCAGCAGGCTGGGCGAAGAGCTAGAAAACGAGATGGCTTTGGGGATCTTCAGGAGTAACTACGACACCGTTTACTTATTGCACGAGACTTTGGGGAGAGAGGCTCCGTCCCCTTGGATCACGCACAACGCGGCGATCTCTTCCCGCGAACAGCTCGTGGCGTAGTCCGCGCATCACTTTGAGAGCAGGAAGAGGCCCTGCTCCGCACGCAGGTTGGGAAGAAACCCCACCAGCTTGTCCCTCCCCAGATAGGCGCTGGCCTCTATCTTGAGGCCTCTTAGCTTGCAGTAGTCCCGAAAGTCGTTGATGCTCAGGAAATGGAGGTTCGGGGTGTCATACCATTGATACGGCAGCGAGGCTGTGACAGGGCACCTTCCCCGAGAAGAGGATCTGCAGCCTCGATGAGATGTGACTGAAGTTGGGGAAGCCGACGATGAGCCGCTTCCCGACGCGAAGGGCTTCCTTGAAGACGGTGTCGGGCTTCTTCACTTGCTGGAGGCTCTCGTTCATGATGACGTAGTCGAAGGACTCGTCCGGATAGCCGGAGAGGCCGGTCTCGATGTCCTCGTGGAACACGCTCAGGCCCTTCTCCACGCACTTGTAGATCGCCTGCTCGTCGATCTCGATCCCGTTCGCTCGGACCTTCTTCTCCTTCACGAGGATCGAGAGGAGCTCGCCGTCACCGCACCCAAGGTCCAGCACGCTGGACTCGGGCCTAATCCAGTCAGCGATGACCCTGTAGTCTAATCTCATTGGACGTCGCCATGTGGGCGCCGTCACGGTGGTTGACGGTCGAGCTCAAAAAGTGCTTGATGAGCCTCGTCTCCTCCTCCGTCTCCAGTAGAAAGGCGTCATGCCCGTAGGTCGAGTGCACCTCGCAGTAGGTGGCGTCGACACCGGCCCACTTGCAGGCCTTCACTATCTCCTGGGACTGGTGGGCTGGGTACAGCCAGTCGGACTTGAACGCGATGACCAGCACCTTCGCCTTCAGGCCCTTGAAGATCTGCGAGGGGTTGGACGTCCCCACGACGTCGAAGTAGTCCATCGCCTTCGTGATGTAGAGGTAGGAGTTCGCGTCGAACCTCTTGACGAAGTTCTCGCCCCTGTTCTCGAGGTATCCCTCCACCTCGAAGTCGGGGCTGAACTTCACCGACCTCTTCGACTCCTTCAGCCTTCGGCCGAACTTCTCGCCCATCGACGACTCGCTCATGTAGGTGATGTGTCCCACCATCCTCGCGACGGCAAGGCCCTTTGCGGGGGGCGTCTCGCCGTAGTAGTTGCCATCCCTCCAGTTTGGGTCGGCCATTATCGCCTGCCTCCCCACCTCGTTGAGCGCGATCTGCTGAGGCGTGTGCTTCATCGCGGTCGAAATCGGTATGGCCGACCTGATCCTGTCCGGGTAGGAGACCATCCACTGGAGGGCCTGCATCCCGCCCATGGAGCCGCCCGCCACCGAGAGGAGGCGCTCGATCCCGAGGTGGTCGAGGAGATGGCGCTGGCCCTCGACCATGTCCTTGATCGTGATTATCGGAAAGTCCAACCCGTATGGCTTGCCCGTCTTTGGGTTGGGCGACGAAGGTCCGGTCGAACCTCTGCAACCGCCTATGACGTTGGACGAGATGACGAAATACTTGTCCGTGTCGAACGCTCTTCCGGGCCCGATCATCGCGTCCCACCATCCTGGGGTCTTGTCCCCTTCGTGGACGCCCGCCGCGTGAGCGTCCCCGGAAAGTGCGTGGGCGACTAGGATCGCGTTCGAGGCGTCAGAGTCGAGGCGTCCGTAGGTCTCGTAGGCGAGAGTGACGGGTCCGAGGCGCTCGCCGCTCTCCAGCAGCATCTCCTGAGGAGGAGCGGCGAAGGTGAACTGCTCTGTCTCGACGATCCCCACGCTAGATGCAGGGATTCGGTTTCACCCCGACCTATCTTCCTTGCGGCTTTGAGGAGACGAGGACAGGAGACTCGGACGTCGCCGCTCGGAGGGCTTGGTCGAGGTCGTCGCGGATGTCCTCGAAGTCCTCGATCCCGATCGAGAGTCGGACGTAGTCTTCGGTCACTCCGGTCGTCTTCTGCTCCTCGGCGGTCAGCTGCTGATGGGTCGTGGTCGCCGGGTGAATCACGAGGCTCTTCGAGTCGCCGATGTTGGCGAGGTGCGAGAACAGCTTGACCGAGTTGATGAACTTCTTGCCCGCGGGCGCTCCGCCCTTGATCCCAAAGCCCAGGATGCCGCCGTACTGGCCCTTGAGGTACTTCTCGGCGAGCTTGTGGCTGGGGTGCTCCTCGAGGCCTGGATAGTTGACCCAGTTCACCGACGGGTGGGTCTTCAGGAACTTGGCCACCCTGAGCGCGTTCTCGGAGTGCCTCTGTTGCCTCAGCGGGAGCGTCTCCAGCCCCTGGAGGAAGAGGAACGAGTTGAAGGGGCTAAGGCAAGAGCCTAGGTCTCTCAGCAGCTGGACTCTGGCCTTGATGATGAAGGCCACGTTGCCGAGGCCAGGGAAGTTCCCGAACACGTCCCAGAACTTGAGCCCGTGGTAGCTGGGGTCTGCCTCGGTGAACTCCGGGAACTTGCCGTTACCGTAGTTGAACTTGCCGCCGTCCACGATCACTCCGCCGATCGAGGTGCCGTGGCCGCCGATGTACTTGGTCGCCGACGACACGATGATGTCCGCGCCGTAGTCAAAGGGCCTGACGAGGCCGACGCCTATCGTGTTGTCGACCACGAACGGGACGCCCGCGTCGTGGGCTACCTTCGCTATCGCTTCGAAGTCGGGGACGTCCAGCTTTGGATTGCCGACCGTCTCCGCATAGATCGCCCTTGTCTTGGGGGTTATCGCCCTTTTGAACGCCTGAGGGTCGGTGGACTCGACGAACTTCGCGGTCCTCCCAAGCTTGGGGAAGGTGTAGTGGAACTGCTCGTAGGTGCCGCCGTAGAGGTTGTTCGCGGAGACTATCTCGTCCCCGATCCTCGTGATGTTGAGGAGAGCGAAAGCCTGAGCCGCCTGCCCTGAGGAGACGGCGAGAGCCCCCGTTCCACCCTCGATGGCCGCTATCCTTCTCTCGAAGACGTCCGTCGTCGGGTTCATGATACGGGTGTAGATGTTCCCGAACTCTTTCAACGCGAAAAGGTTCGCTGCATGGTCGGTGCTCTTGAAGACAAATGATGTCGTCTGGTAGATCGGCACCGCCCGCGCGCCGGTGGCCGGATCCGGCGATTCCTGACCTGCGTGAAGAGCCTTTGTACTCAGTCCCTTGTATGACATGCCCTCCCCGATATTCTCAATCTATATAAGATTGAGTGGTCGTTTATGAATGCACGAATAATTTGACGGTGACGCCGGTCGAGCGGCGTCATGGACTGCGGTCGAATCATGAAGCGCCGCCAGATAGAAATAAGTCCCGCTCTGTAATTAGGGAGGCGAAACACCATGAGTCTAAAGTTGGGTAACTTCAAGATCACAAGCTCGGCATTCCAACCCCTGGGTCGGATCCCGAAGCGCTACGGTGGGGACGGAGAGAACAAGTCTCCTCCCCTGGAATGGAGCGGCCCTCCTGCGGGGACGCAGCAATTCGCACTGATTTGCCACGATCCGGACGCTCCGCTGCCTCACGGCTTCACCCACTGGGTCGTTTACGGCATCCCTCCTACGACGACGAAACTGCCAGAGGGGCTTGATGCTAACGCGTTCGTCTCGGGGTTGAACGACACGCGCAAGCCAGGCTACATGGGTCCCTACCCTCCCGGCGGACACGGCCCCCACCACTACTACTTTTGGATCTACGCGCTAGACCTCAAGGTAGGTTCCCTCAAGCAGGGGATGAACAGGGTCCAGCTTCTGGACTCCATCAAGGACCACTTCCTCGAGCAGGCCAGGCTCGTCGGGATCTACGAACGAAGCCAGTGAACGGCCGGCGACCATCAGGTTGGACAGGCTAGGGCCCGAAGACTACCAGAGCAACAGGCACATCAGAAAGCTCCTCAACCTCGCACGGACGACCGCGAGGGACGTCTTCTACGACCTGGGGTGCGGACGCGGGCAGCTCTGCGTAGTCGCGGTCACGGAGTTTGGAGTCAAGAAGGCGGTGGGGATCGAGATGCACGCGGGGAGGGCGGCGAAGGCGGCCGCCAACGTCGAGAGGCTCGGCCTCTCTGACCGAATCGAGATAAGGAACGAGGACTTCATGGACTCGGACATCCACGACGCCACGGTCGTCTACTGCGGCACCTACGAGATGGAGGAAGACGTCGCGCACTTTGGCGCGGAGCTCCCAGCGGGCTCCAAGCTCGTCACTCTCTTCCTGCCCTTCGTGGGGGTATTGCCGACGGCCTCCGACTATCCCTTCTATTGCATGGAGGTGCCATTCAGGAAGACGAGGGACTTGCGACTCTGGACCTCGAAGGTGCTCTTTCGAGACGCCACTCTGGAGGAGCTCTATCGGGAGCTCGACACGGACAGGGAGTACAGGTACGACAAGCGGACATTCAGGCGGCTCGTCAAGAAAAGGCTCGGCGGGCAATAGCGCGCAAACGAGCTGAGAAATCTGATGCCCCGCGCGGAATCGTGACCACCTGATTAGAATCCCCCTAACCATCTACTCGAGTCCGACTGGCATGCTGGGCCGGCGTCTAGCTCACGACTCTTCTGAACTGGTAGAGGGTCGCGGCGAGCGTCACCAGGGCTATGAGCCCCGTAAGGGCGTAGCCTTCGACCAACGTGTTGAGATTGAACCCACCGGAGACCAGCTCACGCGTCACGTTCGAGATGTAGGTGACCGGATTGTAGTTGGATGCCGTCTGGGCCCAACCCGGCAGGAACGCGGCCGGGAACATGGACGTGCTGAGGAAGATCAAAGGGAGGTAGAGGAACCCCGAGACGGCGGAGAGCGTCTCCGTCTTCCTGGTGGCCATCCCTATCGCGAGAAAGAGGCCTGAGAGGGCCATCTCGAAGAACGAGATCGTCACGAAGATCAGGAGGATTCCTGGCAGGCCAGACGAGATTGTCACCCCCATCACTGACGCCGTTATGATGGTGATGACCGCCTCTCCCACGACGAGGGACACGTCTGTCAGGAGCCTCCCGAGCAATATCGCGGACCTCGACGACTGGGTCAGGAGGATCCTCGAGAGGAATCCTGAGTTGATGTCGTTCACGATAGAGACCCCGCCCTGAGGAGAGGCGATGAGCGCGCAGAAGACAAGGATCCCAGGGGTGAGGTAGGCGACGTACCCTCCCGAGTGGGGAGGAAGGAAGTCGCCCAGCCTTGTGAACATCTGGGAGAAGAGCACGAGGAAGGCGATGGGCTCGACCAAGTAGGTGACAAGGAGCGTCGGGTTCCTGATCATCTTCGTCACGCCTCTTTGGAAGAGTGACTCGGTGTCGTAGAGCAGGGTCAAGCCGATCGCCTCACATCAGGAACGCCTCGGTCTCCTTCCTCTGCAGGTCGTCAGACCGTATCCGCCTGCCAGTCTTCTTGAGGAAGAGGTCGTCGAGCGTTGGAGAAGAGATGCTAAGGAACGAGGGGCGGATGCCGCTCCGGTCGAGGGCCGTGACGACCTCCGTGATCACCTCCCCCGCGTTCTTTGCGTAAGCTGTCACCCCGGTGTCGGAGTCCATGACGCCCGAGATTCCCTGAATCGTCTTCAGGATCTCTTTTGCCTTCGCCCTCGCGGACGTCTCGAGCGTCAGGTCGATGGCGTCCCCGCCCAGGCTCGCCTTCAGCTCGGAAGGGCTCCCTTCGGCTATGAGCTTTCCGTGATCTATTATCGAAAGCTGGCGGCAGAGCCGGTCGGCCTCCTCGAGGTACTGGGTTGTGAGGAAGATCGTGATGCCCTGATTCCTGTTCAGGCCCTCGAGGTGCTCCCAGACTGTGGTCCGTGACTGGGTGTCCAGGCCCGTGGTCGGCTCGTCGAGGAAGAGTATCCTCGGACTGTGGACCAGCGCGCAGGCGAGGTCGAGTCGCTTCCTCATCCCACCTGAGTATCGCCCGGCCTCCTTATCCCCGACCTTGTCGAGCTCGACCAGCTTGAGGAGCTCCTCGACCCTCTCGTCTAGGGCGCGCCCGTGCATCTGCTGGAGACGCCCCTGGAGCCGGAGGTTCTCCCTCCCCTTGAGGTCGACGTCTAGGCTCGTCTCTTGCGTGAGGCCCCCGATTGACTTGCGAATCGCGGCGGGATCAGAGTCTAGGTCGACTCCCGCGACCGAGACCTTCCCGGAGGTCTTCCTGAGAAGGGTGGTGAGTGTCTTGATGGTGGTGCTCTTCCCTGCTCCGTTGGGTCCGAGGAACCCGAAGAACTCACCCTCCTTGACTGCGAAGGAGATGCCATCGACTGCCCGCGTATCGTCCTGGTAGACGACTACCAGGTCCTCGACAGAGATGATGTCCTCCATCTCCAGTCGGTGGTCGCGCGCCGGAAAATCAAGGTTTGGGTGCTCAAGGTCATCTCGCCAAGTGACTTTCCACCTGAAGGTCATACTCGAGCTCACCTCGGCCAGGGCCCCAATCTATGGGTGGCGGAGTTGCCCTTCGATCATGTTGTTCTGGGCGAGCAAAGGGGCGAGAAAGCGCTAGCAGCTAAAGTTCTGCGTCGAGTCGCGCGTGGTCAGAGCGGGGGAGAGGATTACCTTCACAGCGCAGACCTTGTCGAACGTCCCGTTGGCGAACTGCATGTATGCCTTCATGGTGTAATCATAGCCATTCTTCAGGACAATATCGTAGTGTCCTGGAGTGTGCTCGAAGTAGAACTCGGTGCAATAGTTCGTTACGTTCATGACCGGCGGCGCGACGCAAGAGTCGACCGGGGTCTGGCTCGGGTCCGGGCACGTGGCGTAGGACAGATCGCTGCACTCGACGAAGTCGACGAGTATCATTCGCGAACCGTCCGGTGAGGTGAAAGTGCCGGACACCTCGACATTGAAGGGATATACCGTGTAGCTCACCGAAACTACATACCCCACCACCACCCCCGCGATGATGACCGCCACAAGCACCCTCCACCACTTCTTGGCGCTGTCCACGCCCCTCTCGATCGTCGGCTCCTGCTGGTACTCAGAGTCAGGATCGGGGTCGTAGGAACTCCGTCCAGAAAACCTCAACCTTGTCCCTTTCTCGTTTTGGGCACGGGATAAAATCTTTCTGGGTGCACCTGAAGGAAGACCCAATCTGATCCTATCTCTCTGGAGAAGGGCCGAACCGGTCGAGCGAACCCAGTTTGGCGATTCGCTGCGTCTCTGACCTTCTGAACGACGTTGCGAGTTTGAGAACCTCGCGCGTGCGCTCATATGCTGGATCCTCGATCCAGTCGTTAGGTCCGAATCTCACTCCGTGAAGCCTGGCAAGAGTGCATTCCAAGTAGTACTTTGCTTGGTTTGCTAGGTCGGGTCCTTTCTGGATCGCCTCCGGCGAGGCGAGGGCTTCAGACAGGCTGCGGTAGATTTGCCCGCTTGGTGCCCAAGAGACGATGCAATAGCGTCTGTCGTCGCCAGCCGTTAGCTCCACGGGCGTTGGGATCAAACTTTCGCCGATCACGGAAGGCCATTCTCCTGGAGGAATCACGCGTCCTTCTTCCAGTCGCGCACGCCACTCGGCCACGGACTTGTTGCGTCCTTGCAGGCGCGAGTCGGCGAAGCTTCGAAGCTTCTCTGCCACGGTTTTCGGTGGCAGACTATCTAACTGTGAAACGAATGCGCTCCAGAACTCCACGGGCCATCCATCTCCGTGACAGACCCCGCCTTCGTCGGTGCGAAGCATGTCTCCTCGGCTGACCCAATGAACGACGCACAGAAGTCCGTCTCCCGGACGCTCACCAGGCTGCAACACCCTAACCGCAATCTTTGCGGAAGTAAGGTTCGTCGTGAACCTGCGATAATCGCCTGACCACCTGCCAAAATATCGCCTCAGCGGCGGGCCAGAGCTCGCGGTAATGACAGCCAGTTCCGATCTCTTGGCAGGAGGGAACTCATCACCGCGACGCAGAATTCCGGCCCAGGTCATCCTCGAACCGTGCGCCACGATAGGCTCCAGTGCAGCCTCATCTTCTCGTCGCATCTTCGTCCTTCTATGCTCCGCCTTCATCTTTCAGTTTTTCTCCCAGCTTCACACGCGCATCAAGATGGAACCAGTTTGGAAGCAGCACACGCAGGACAAAATTCCCAGCGAGCGATCTTGCTTCGCGCGGGATCGACGAATTATTGCTAGACAAGACCGCAGGCGGCCGCTAGCATCGGGCCTACCTTCTACGTGAGAGCTGTCCAGATAATCCTGAAATATGAGAAGAGCCGAAGAGACTTCCAAGGCCTTGGCCAGGCACATTCTCAAGGTGGCTCCGAAGTCTGCGAGAGTGATATTCGAGAACGACGTCGTCCGCGTCATTGAGGTCACGATGAAGAGGGGGCAGACGATTCCCATGCACTCACACAACAGGGGCCTCTCGTACTCCTTGAATGGAGGGAAGATCAGATCAATGAGGGAAAACGGCAAGTCGGGGATTGTCAACGTGAGGAAGGGAGAGATTTCATGGTCCGATGCAGACGGGGTCGAGACCCACGCCGTTGGGAACCTAGGGGGGGTCTTGCGGGAACTGTGCGTGGAGTTCAAGGGCTAGGCTCCATTCCAATCGACCTGCCGCCGACTAGCGCATCTAGCCACATAGACCCCAAGACGCGCTTGCTCGATTGATGATGCCCCTGGCGGGTGTCAGACCATCTGGGTCGAATCCCTCGATTCGGAAACCTTGGGTTGATCCTCGCAGCGTATTGTTCCGAGGCACCCCGTGCAGTCGATGTGAAGACCTATCTAAGCCGGGAAGGGTCATCGGGCCGGTTCACTTGGCCATCGTGGCAGTCTCAGACCAGCACCTCGGAATCGAAACCGCAGACAAGGCCGCGTTCATCCGCTTCCTCGACCAGCTTCAATCCGATGCAAGCGTTACTGACCTTGTCCTTCTCGGCGACGTCGTGGACATGTGGAGGAGAGACGCCTCGGGGGTCTTCCTCGAGAACAAGGACGTCATCGACCGGGTCATACTCCTGCAGAAGAAGATGCGCGTCTACTACATCGCGGGGAACCACGACTTCCACGTCCTCAAGCTGCAGGGCAGGGGATACCCGATCAACTTCCTGAAGACCCTCACGCTGCAGCAGGACGGCGTGAGCTACAGATTCATGCACGGCTGGGAGTTCGACGAGATGCAGAGGGAGCATTTCATGGAGTCCCTCTGTCACGGGATGTCTGACAATAAAGGCGACCGCGACACGAGCATCTGGGCCGCCCTGAGCCGCGACAAGGGCGATCTGCAGCACCTCCTATCGATAATCTTCAACAAGGACAGCTATCGCCGCACGACCGAGATGCTCCTACTGGACCCCCAAGAAAGGTTGCAGGGCAAGCTCAAAGGCCTGGAAAAGAAGGCCTGCTCAACCGTCCAGCCGGGCGAAGTCCTCGTCTTCGGGCACACTCACAGGCCCTTTGTGAACCAGGCGGAAAACGCCGCAAACACGGGCTCTTGGATAACCACTGCGCCCATTCACAACACCTACGTGCGGCTGGAAGGCGGGAAACCCCGGTTGTTCGTCTTCGAGGGCTCAGAGCTAACGGAAAGAGAACACAGCTAGGACGCGCCTCGGCCTCCTGACAGCCCATTTTCAGTCTCTTCTAGAGAGATAGAGCGCAAAGCACGCTCTAACCGACCAGCCGCATGCCTCTTCTTCACTCGATAATTAGGCAAAGGTCATCAGTAAGCGCTCGAAAGAACTTTCGACGTCTAGTAGTTTCTTGTCATATGGCGGTGTAAATCAGGGCAATGTTCAGCGCTATTATTGCCCCTCCGACAGCCAACGCCGTGATAATCGTCGCTCTCCGGTTCACGAACGAGCCCATTACTTTTTTCTTGCTGGTGTACCAGATTAACGGAATCATGGGAAGAGGAATTAATATGCTCAGGAAGACCTGGCTGTAGAAGAGCAGCGCCAAGGGGCTTATCCCTATGAGGATGCAGGCCGTCGTGGGAAAGACGTTGATCCCCCGGGTGATGACTCGTCGCAGATACGGGTTCACCTTGATTCCGAGCAGCCCTGTCATGACTTCCTGCCCAGCCAAGGTTCCAACTACCGACGAGGCGATTCCAGAGAAAAGAAGGGTTATCGCGAAGATAACCGCAGCTGCAGAACCGAACAGAGGCCCCAGTATTTCGTAGGCCTGACTTATCTGCTGTATGTTTGTATATCCGAACTTGAAGAACGCAGCGGCCCCCACAACGAGAATCGCCACGTTCACGCAGCCGGCAATCGCCAAGATGACGATGGTCTCCCGCAGGTGGAGCCCGAGAAGCTTCCTCTTCGGGCCGTGGTCGTTCTCAGTGATTCCCCATCTGCCCAGCTTGGCCGAGGTCAGCGAGGAGTGGAGCCATAGGACGTGAGGCATGACCGTGGCGCCGACTATCCCCACGACAACGAGGAGGGTTCCGCTGGAGATGTCTGGGGAGACCGAGCCAATGACAAACAGACTGAGATTCGGCCCGACCCTCAGGAGCTCGTAGAGGAAGCCTATGGCTATCACTGAAACGAAGACCATGAAGAAGTATTCGACGATGCGGAAGCGATTGTTCAACAACGCAAGGAGGATGATGACATCTAAGGCTCCGAAGATGGCCGCGTAGAGGAGGGGGATTCCGAAGAGGATGTTCAGCGCGATGACGGTTCCGAGATACTCGGCCAAGTCCGTCGCCGCTATGGCGATTTCAGCCGCGAGCCAATATGGGATTATGCGGGCTCTGGACTTCAGCGAACCTCGGAGTAGCTGCGGAAGGCTGTTCCCCGTCGCTATCCCAAGCTTTCCCGACATGTACTGGAGAATCATCGCCATCGCGCTGGCCATCCAGACGGCCCAAATCAGGGCGTAGTTGAACTGGGATCCCCCGGCTATGTCTGTCCCGAAGTTTCCGGGATCGATGTACGCCAGGCTCACTATCAGAGTCGGCCCCAAATACGTGAAGAAGTCGCGGATGGAAATGTTAGGGTTGTTCTTTCGGTGCTCGGCTACCTCCGGTTTCTGAGTTGGTTGTGGAGGTTTGAGGCTCCTGTTGGAGGTTCCACTCATGCGCGACTTCCGTCGATTGACCGGCGGTATTTAAGTTAGGCATCTCTAAGATTTCTCGAGTGACCGAAACTTTGTCAGGACGTCAAAAGGTTTCTGACCTATCGAACTTCTCCAATAGTGTCAATTCAGGCCCCAAGAAAATCAACGGAGGAAGAATCGTGGTGCCCCGGGCGGGATGATAAATCTTCGGGTGCAATTCCCCGGCGGTACCAGTTCCCTGCGACGGTAGGGGTTCAAATCCCTTACTTCGGGACGCCGGACTGATACCCGGCCGGGGCATCGACTAGATGGTTATCGCGCTGCAAGGATGATTATGCGTCGTCGTCTAATATCGAGGAAATGCGCGAGTCGCGGGAATACAATCTTTCGTGAGGTTCCGACCCGCGGGACTTATTCTGCGTTTGACCCCGAAGGTTTAGTTGGATGATAATCGTATCTCTAGACTTGCACCACCCCAACTTGCAAGATCTGTCTTCGTAAGAGGCACCACAACCGAACGCAGACAGGTTTATAGGGAATACCCCGGTATGGTCGGGGTATGATAAAGACGACCGTCTCAATGACCCCCGAGCTCTACTCGGCCCTGACCCGGGCTGCGCTCGATAGCGGTACCAGCGTATCCAGAGAGGTCGAGACTCACCTCAGAGAGAGCACCTACATCCAGAAGTACATCCAAGAAGTGCGCGCAGAGCCCAATGAGGGCGCTCATCTGGTCAACCCCAAGGCGCTGCGCTCGAAGTCTAAGGTCGCCGAGGCAACAGTTTCCCCTTAGGCGTAAGCGGACCCCACTCACGGTCCTCGTAAGCATTACCGATCTCCTCGTATCCCAACACGTCGTCGTAGTATCTCACGACGTGCTTCAGGGCCTCCATCCGAATCTCGGAGATGTCGAGCTGGGGGGCCACGACACGCTCGACAACCCTCACAAGGTCGCCGCCGGCTCCGGGGTACTGCAACAGCTTATTTCTTGCGAGCATCTCCAACATTATGTAGCCGCTGTGTACCGTCAGGTATTGAACGCCAGCAACCTGCCCTTCGACTTCTCTAACTATCACCAAGGCGTCAGGCCCCAGGCTCCATTCGTAGTATTGGCGGAGAGGGTATCTGTCCATGCGCGGCTCAAGGCAACTGAATTTCTTTGTCGATGTCCTCCCGCCGAATCAGCCTGAAGCCCTCGGGCAGTCGTATGTGGTCCCTCGGCCGCCGCGTGCCGGTCAATGTGACGCCACCTCGTCTTTCACTTCTCGCGCTTCTCCTCGGCTGTCCGCTCTTGCTGACACCATTCAAAAAGGAAGCTTGAGGATTGCCCTTTCGGTGGAAAGAGAAGATAGCTCACGCTTTGTCATACAAAAGAGTGCCAAGGGTCGGATTTGAGCCTCAATGATTGAGCAATTCCCATGCCAGCCCCTTCCACTCGGAACAGAGTTGCCTGGCTTCTCTTATGGCGGCTCCCAATGCGTCCAAGTCTAGGTAGAGCGCAAGAGCACCCAGTATGATCTCCTTCGCCTGGGCATCTGAAAGGGCCTCCCACTGCCACTGCCCAGGCCGCTCGAAGTTCTCCGGCAGGCCGTACCGGTGCGCTTGCTCTACTGTTAGCCCCGCAACGTGGAACTGGACGCGGTCCTGGTACTGATACATCCATTTCTTGACGTCCTTGAGGGCGCTGTAGGGGATGACCTTCCCCTTGGCGTCACAATCCCCGAAGTACAGGATGGTTATCGACTTGCCTCTTTTAGCCATGGCTAAGAGGTCGTTTGCCGCCTGGTACTTCTTCTCGATCGAGTAGTCGCCCCTGAAGGCGCGGGTCGTTATCCTCCAGGCCTTTCTCACATGGTGTTCGAACTGGCCGTTCATGGCCTCCGCCTCGAACCAGACCTCTGGATAGAACGGCAGGTCGTCCCAGATCCCGACCGCCGGCGGGTTTTCCAGCATCTGAAGGTAGAATTCCCTCTCTGAAGCGACCCCGTACCCGGCGTAGTTCACTTGCCTGGCAGAGTCGGACAGGGTGTTGGGGGCCCATCCTTCCCGTTCCCCCTTTCTCCAGGTGCTCTGCGTCGCCTTGAAGGTTCCCCAAGCCGACTTCGGGAGCCTGTAACGGTCCATCACCCTGTAGAAGCACCAGCGGGTGCTGGGGGAGTAATCTAGGGCCTTGATCTCGTCGAGAAGCCACCTCATGATTGGAGTCCAATCGACTCTGGCGCGCCTGGTCGACGGGATGCCGTCTCTCAGGGTGTAGGGACTGGCAATCATATCCTGCTCCGGTTGCGCCCTTTCCGCAGCTGTGCCCATGTTCTCCTAACCCTGTACCACTTATAACGACCGATGAAGCACGGCAGCTACCGCAATAGGACAATGTTCGACAGTCGAACCCGCAAATGCTCGACCCTCGAGCTCAGGGTCCGAAATGGAGATGGGTTCGACCCTCGAACCTGTCAGTGCTAGACTTCGGAAGATTCGGGGGCTGGGGGAGGCCTGAAAGTGTCCAATTGCGACTCAACAGAGCACGATGGTGAACGCGGGTCATGCTGCCGGCTTCCTCATCTAGCTGGCGTCGGGGGGTCCCGGTATCAAGAAGCGCTAATGCTGGCACATTTTCCCCTGAACTCCGCAACGAAGCGAGGAACCAGGAGCCATCCGTAGAGACGTCGAAGACGTTCAAAAAAAACCCAAGAGGGAGGGTATTAACTAAGCCGCAACTCTCTACCGATCGCCCATCCACTTCCTACATCATAGATTCTAGGTCGATCTTGCAGTAAGGACACGAAAGGCAGACGACGCCGACAGAACCTACCCTTTTGACATGCGTTGCTGATACTTGCCTTTGGGCGTACACCGAGACAAGGCTCTTCTTTGCGAGGCCCTGCTCAAGTTCGGCAGGACACGGGTCGAGGTGCTTCGACTTCCAGGGGCTCGCCCTCAGCGCGTCCATGATCGACGCCGTCCGGTCTACCGTCTCCTCTGCCACAACTCCTCTTGACTTGAGGTAGACGATGGCCATCCCGACATCCAAGCCGGAGACGTGCCGGACTTGCTGGTCCCGTCTCCGCCTGAGATCTAACAAGAGTTCGTGACCATCCCGCGGGCCGGCTTTCAGAGCCTCGACTACCAGCGCGACCAGCGGTGATGGCAGTTCGGATGGAACAGACACCAGCCTGTAGAGCGGCAGAACCACGCGGTTCAGCGAGTCGCATTCGGTGCAGAGCCCGAAGATCTGCGACCATCTGGATTGGCCGGCTGTCTCGGTCTTCACGTAGAGCGTCCTATGGGGTGTCGTTGACCCGCAGTTGCGGCAGAACCTCGTCCTGAGGCCTCTAATCTCGGTCACGAAGACGGAGAGTTGGTTGCCATATAACGCGCGGAGGCAGAGTCTCGGCAGGAATGATGGTTTGCGCTTCGTTCATAGCTTCTGCTCAGGACGTCCTTGACGGCACGTTCCTACTGGAGCGGGCCTCTGTTTTTTGTTTTGGGGGGGGTTGGTTTTGCTAAGAATAGCAGTGGTGAAGTAGGCGGGACTATTTAACGCGGGCAGCCAAATTGGACGTTCTGGTCGAAAGTGGACATCGGAAGGTGGTTCTGAGGGTGAATATGGACATCTGCGGTGCCAAAACCGGGTCGTGCTTGCAAGATCCATGTCCACTTTCGCGCGCTTAGGGACCTGAAATGTCCACCTTCGGTGTTTAGGGAGGGCGTGAAGGTCGTTGATGTCAACCTTGAGAGCCAAAGGCTTGACATCCTGACGTGCAGGCTTGACATTTTTCCGTCCAGGCTTGACATCCTGACGCGAGAAGGGTGACATCGCGGCCGCAATGGTGACATCCAAGAGCGGAATGGTGACATCGAATGGGGCAAAAATGGTGACATCTAGGGAGAATGGGTGACACCCGGACGTCGGATGGTGACATCGGTGATGTCCACCTTGAACTCCGATGTCCACCTTAGCTGGACAAGGATGGACACGTCCACCCTTACCATGTCCACCCTTCGAGGTAGGGGACAAGGGTTGTCACATATTCCCACCAGACAGTGAGGAGAGCTTGATTCCGTACCTGCGTTAAATATGCAGAACCAGAATACACCCGTGGTCCAGGAAGGTCACGAGGCTGAGAAGGGAGAGTTCGTAACGGTCAGGAGAGCTGACCTAGAGAGGATTATGGCCCTCCTTTCGAGGCTGGAAGATCAGAACCACATTCGCCAGGCGCGAGCCCCAACGTAGTCACCGGCGGCTCAAGGCAGCGCTCAAAAGGTGACTACAATTTTCGAGCGTTGTAGTCACCCAGGTTTGGACTCATGAAGGGCTCCGAAGTGAGGTTGTCGAATCCATTGTCATGCGGGTTCATTGCCCCTCCGCCGGGCATTTCACTCGCACGTTGGGATTGACACTTGGATGAGCGACAGGAATAGTAGGCTTTGGCGGAATCGAAGCGCTTTACTTTCGCATCAGCTGGGCCTGGTCCATGATTTCGATCGCGACGACCTGCCCATCATTGCCTTTGTAGAAGAAGATGACCAAGCCGTCCTTGCTTGGCTCGCCGACAGGCCTCTCGACGTGCTTGAATCTGAGGTAGAGGTCGCCCCGCTCCCCGTAGTCCACGGCAAGGACCGTTCTGGGGAGCCTCACCTTGTATCTCTCCTCGACCCGGGTGAGTATCTTCCTCAGGTCAAGGTCTAGGATTGTCTTGCTCGCCATGTCTCGCTATACCTCCGGTTCTTCCTTCTCTCGTTAATCAAAAACGCCGTCCTAATTAAGCCTCCACCGGCTTCATTGGTGGACTGGTAGATAACCACCAAGAAATGGTCTTGGTCAACTCGCTTTAGGGCGTGGAGCCCTCCTCGTTCGTCTGGGTGCACCTCGTCCGGGTCCGAGACTGCTCCAAGCAAGACCGCCGGATTTGTTCCAACTTCAGGGTGCCTGAACTGCACGTGAAGCCAATCGTCCAGCGTTAGAACGACTCTTG
Source organism: uncultured archaeon (assembly GCA_963799775.1). Lineage (GTDB taxonomy): Archaea > Thermoproteota > Nitrososphaeria > Nitrososphaerales > Gagatemarchaeaceae > Gagatemarchaeum. Next base: position 125,617 of record CAWCYD010000003.1, on the reverse strand, counting down.
TTCCGTCAGGAGCGGTCGTTTCAGCTGGGAGACGTTCCAACCTTCCCCTCGATCACACTCCCAAATGCAGCTATAAGCTCCCCTGCTCTATCAGGATTGCCCGAGCCAGCTATCTTCAATTGCCGGCGATTGTGTCGCCATGCATAAGGGTTCATTGCGCCTCCGCAGGGGGCGACCAGGCCCCTAATGCAACGCAAGTAACGATGAAAATTCGATGGAGAATCCCGAGAAGAGTGCATTGTTTCGAACGGGGCCGCAATGTCGACCGACAGTTGGTTTGTCTGCACTGATTATTCGAAGAAGTTAGAGGGTCTAAGGTCTAAGCACGGAAAGCTCTGAGACCATGTACTTATCGCATACGTAGACCATGCCGGTCGACGTATTGACGGCTAGTCCAATCGGACCTGAGCCTGTGGGCACCGCATACAGGGGCTGGTTAAGCCCCCCGTCTATCACGACCACGCTGTCAGAACCGTAGTCGCTGACATAAATCCTGTTCGTGTCAGAGTCGACGGCGACCCCATATGGATTCGTCCCTACGGGAACCGTGGCTATCACCTGATTGGTCGCTCCGTTGATGACCGACAGGGAATTCGAACCGTAGTTCGCAACGTATATGGTGTTCGTCTTGGAGTTGACCGCTAGCGCCTCGGGATGTGTGCCCACGTGAACGCTCGCCCTAATCGTGTTTGTGCTTCCGTCAATCACGTTCACCATCCCATTGTCGTTAGCCTCGTAGACCATGTTCGTCGCAGCATTCACAGCTATCGCGACCCCTCCTGTTCCAAGAGAAGCCACCACCCTGAGTGTCGAGGCGTCAATCGCGTTGAGACCGATCGCACCATCTCCGCAAACATAGATCATGTTGGTAATCGGATTGTAGGCTATCGCCTCTGCCCCGTCCACCGGAATACTGCCCACGACTTTCATCAAGACAGTGTCGAGTATGAACACATGTCCACCATCCGCGTATGCGGCCACGTAGAGCTGATTGTTGTTGGGGTTGAAGGCCATTGTGCCAGGGATAGCCTGAAGAGTCGCGTTGTAAATCGGGATGGTAGCAAGGATGCTGTCGTTGGACCCGCTCACAACCGAGACACCGACGTCCCTGCCGCCATTGTTGAGACCGCCTTCTTGAACGAAAATCAGGTTCCTGGCTTGGTCCACGGCCGCAGCAATCGGGGTGCTCCCAGGCAGGTCGACCGTCCCTATGCTTGCCGACGTGCGAGTGATGGTATAAGTGAAGATGGCCGTCCCGTTGACGATAATCGGCTGGTTATCCCCATTGAACAGGGGGACGCTGAGCAAGGGAAGGACTGGCCATTGCCCCTTGCCGTCCCACACCGACAGTATGTAGTAGTCTCCCAATACGCCACTAGTGTAGGGCGCGTTTCCCAGAAACACCATGTAGGTCCCTTGCGCTGCGCTCGCCGAAACCGAGATTGTCATAGTTTCGTTCAAGGTTTCTCCATCGGCGACATTCACGGTCGGCTGCGAGAACGAAACGGACACCCCAGTGGGGAGGTGGCTGGTGGATGGGCTTACCTGGTATGCAGTTGGACAGTTCTGCACGGTTATGACGGTTTGCGAACCTGAGCTTGAAGTCTGGCTGGGCGGGCAGTTTACCTCTATCCCTTGGAGGGTCAGTCCGAGCGTCCCCGATGTTCCTGGTGCCACCACTACCACGTTTGGCACGTAAACCGGATAGGTTCCGTTCAGGCCGAACACTCTGCCATCCACGTCGAACGATTCTGGTTCGACGGCGAGACCGTGGGCTTGGTCGAAGTCAGGCGTGGCCGTCACGCCCGACGGCGTGATGGTCGTTGTTGCGCAAGGGCCGCCTCCGCAAGGCAAGGTCGATTCGGCCAGGGCCTCGAGGGCCCTGGCCTGACACCGCGTCGACGACGAAGTAGCCCACGTAGTTTGGCGCGCTCGTGACGACTATCCACAGCAACCTCAAGTCGTCCGCCTGAGTGGTGTCGTTCACGGAATGAATGGCCGGGTAGGCTCCTCCCTGCTCGTTGTAAAATGTCGCGAACCTGAGATCCATGGAGGTCACCGAGCCGTTCGCCACAGCGGAGGGCACGTGGTTCATCGTCGTGTGTCGGACAATCTCGAGGAGCCTGGCTCGAATTGACAGTTGGGCTGTGAACGGGAGGCGAACCCGACAGGCTGTAGTTGTCCATAGAGACGTCGTAGACGTTGTTTGTCACCGCGTTGACCCTGGCCACCGCGGAATAGCTGCTGCCGACTGTCCCGTAAATCCAGTAGCCATCGTAGACTCTGGCGAAATAGAAATCCCAACTCACGGTCGTACTTGGATACGCGGTGTTGAGCTCCGCGTCGTTGAGGGAGACCTCGGCCAGGGTGTAATTCGAAGGACTAATGCCGAGAGCGGTCGCAGCATAACCTATCCCCTGGCACACGGTGGACATCGGGATTTCCAGATTGCCAAGCGCCACGTCATATTCGTTGGGAAACTGGACGAAGTAGATGAAGGATGGGCGCAGAGGGTCAATGTAATTGGCGGTGGTATAACCGGATAGCAGAGGGTATCCGAATTGGGAGTAGAGTGCGCCCTCGTCGACAAAGGCCTCTGCCGGCCCCGTGCAGTTCAGCACACCACCCTTCCCATTTGTCGCCCGGAGGGTGGTGTATGAGGAGGACTGGCTAGCTCCCAGACCCGTCACGTTGAGCGCCGGGTATGATGAGGATGGTCCAGTCTCTTCGCTCTGAGCCGAGGACGGCTGCGGCGCTGACTTGTTCTGAATGTAAAACGCCAAGGAGAGCACGAGTAGGGCGGTGACGACCAAAGAGGCCAGTAAGTTCAGCATGGTTCTCCTTCGTCGGGCCTGAGGTTGCACTGTCTAGTCGGGCTCCTTGCCGAGGTGTTTTCAATTCAAGCGAAGTAATATCATTTGTGAAGTGGCAGGATTTGTCTCCCGTCAGAACAGTTTGCCATGCCGATGGGTTCATTGCGCCTTCACGGGGATACTTTGGGTGATTGGTCTTGCAGAAAATTCGCTCCACTGACAGCAGGCGCCAAATCAAGACTTGAACTGATCATAAATGCCGACGGCTATGGCGAGGATGAGGAAGGTATTGAATACGTAGAACCAGGGCCCAAAGACCCACGAGGGAATCACGAAATCTATTATGACGAGGATGAAGATGACAAATCCTAGGCCCTCCGCATCGTTGTACTTCTGCGCCGACCTCGACCCCTCATACTCCCTCTCCACCTCGCGGTTGGCTGCTTCCTGGTTCAGCCTGTAAAATAGGACCTCACGTGGGTCATCGTACTTGTCGGGGCCCAGGGCATCGTACAGGGCTCTCTTCTCGGCGTCCGACAGAACGGCATAAGCTTCGCTTATCTCCTTGAAATTCTCGCCTTCCCCCGCATCCCTGTCGGGGTGGTACTGGAACGCGAGTCTCCTGAATGCCTCTTTGATCTCGGCACTCGAAGCCACCCTCGGCACCCCCAGGACTTCGTAGAAGTCTCGGGTCAAACCAGAGCCCCTCAGCCAGGCGCCATGCCCCGCTGCGAAGTGGCATCACCTGCTGCGGGACTTGGCTCCTTGGAAGCCGGCGTCTTGAGGTACTTTTCCAAAAGACCCCTCAGCTCTGAAACCTCCTTCTTGGTGCTCTCCTCCCGCACCGCGATCTTCGCCCTCTCCGCCTGGTCCAGGGGCGAAGCACACCTGGGGCAGTAGAGCATCCCGGGGGAGGCCTTCGCCTGGCACCTCGGGCAGATCACAGGCGCGAAGCTCGGCTTCGGAGGCTCGACGGGCCTCCCCGAGCCGTAGACCTGCTGGTACTTTTGGTCCAGGTCGCCGCCCGAGAGGTGGACGTACCTCCCTGGGACCTTGGAGCTGGGCGACCACCCGAACATCAGCCTCATCTCGGCGTCGGTGAGGAACCTCGCGTTCCTCGTCGCGCTCCCGTGCCTGAACATGTACATGTGGCACCTTCCCTTCTTGAGGCCCGCCTTCGACCCCGCCTCCTTGACGAGCTTGTCGGAGGCGAGCCAGCTCATCGGCTGGTTCAGGTGGTTGGTCGAGGTCGTCAGCCAGAGCGGGGCGTTGGGGTCGCTCCTGTAGGGGTGGGTCGAGATATGGTCGGCGAGGTAGGCGGCCGATGAGATCAGCCTCAGCGTCCTCCACCCCGTCTTCCCCTGCCTGATCTGGACCACGACCCCGTTCTCGTCGAACGTCAGGTCACCTATCCTGAGCAGGAGGAACTCCGACGGCCTCCCGCCCATCTCCCCGTATGTCGCTATGAACGCCTTGTCCCTGAGCCTGTCGGCTGCCCTGATCATGCCCTCGACCTCCTGGTCGGTGAAGAAGAGCGGCGCCCGCCTCTCGGACTCCTTCACATTCTTCCTGAGCCATCTGACCTCGTCGGGGTAGGGGGTCTCCTGGTCTGTGTCACCGTACCTGACAAACTTCTGGAACCTCTTCACCACCATGTGGAAGTCCGCCATCGTCTCAGCGGAGTAGTGCCGCACCGCCCCTGTCCTCCTGCTGACGATCTCGTGGTCGGCCAGCTTCGTCATGAGGTCCATCGATGTCCTTCCTCTTCGCCCTCCTCCAGGGGACGCGCAGCATGTGAGACGCGGTGCGCAGCATGTTGGCGTACTTCGCCTGCCTGCCCGTCGAGACCCGCAGGGCCTTGATGTGCTCCAGGAAGGCCAGCAGCAGCCTCCTGTCCTCATCCCTCAGCGTCGGGTCGTTGTTCACCCTGGAGAGCGCGTTCTTGAGGTTGTACTCGTAGTCGTGGATGAGGTCGGGGGTCATGCGGTATGGGCCTTCTTTCGTATTTAAGGCGGGGTATCCAGAAAGTCGGGGATTTGCCATTGTAGGATAAGGTGCCCCGGGCGGGATTCGATCCCGCGTCGCCGACTCGAAAGGCCAGCATACTCTCGATACTGACGATCAGTTTGACCGGGCTATACGCGTGCCGCTCTATACTACCGGGGCGCCGTTTCTTGCCCAGAAACGTCTCTAATTAACCCCTTTCGCCGCCTTGCGTTCCTTTGGCCTAGACTGCGACCGCATTCCTCGGATCGGAGCCGACTGAGAGATGGGGTTCTTTGCGATGACCATCGCGGAGGCGAACCAGACGGCCCGAAGGAGTGCGTACCTGTAGCCCGCGGCGATGTCGGTCCCGTAGTAACGTGGTCCATGTACGCTATGGAGACCATCAGAGCAGGGCCGACCCATCCGGTAAATTGCCGGAATGATTGAACTCGATCCCCGCGTTCCTCCGCGAGTGTGCCGGATGCATCTTGTGGAGAATCATTGCCTTTGCCCTTAGAGACACCAGCATAAGTTTGGCACGTCTAATATGATATGTCCCTCCTACAACCTGTAGAGCACTCGAAGGCTAAGGACTCAGAAGCGTTTTTATCGGTTGGTTACGGCCCGTGCATGAAAAGGTTGTCTCGGACCAGCGAGCTGAGGAGGGAGACACCGAGGCTAGAAGACTATCTCGAGGCGATATACCACCTCATCCACGACAAGGGATTCGCGAGCACCGTCGACATCTCCGAGCGTCTCCAGGTGAAACCGCCGAGCGTCTCAAACATGCTCCAGAAGCTGAATACGAGGGGCTACTTGATCCACGAACCCTACCGAGGGATGAGGCTGACGGAGAAGGGCGAGAGCGTGGCGAGGTCGGTGATCAGACGGCACGGGACGATCGAAGAGCTGCTCACCATTCTCGGTGTGGACAAGGAGATTGCCTACACTGACGCGGAAGGGGCCGAGCACGACCTTCATCCAGCGACCATCGAGAGGCTGAGCCGGTTGCTCAATTATCTAAAGCGAAATCCGAAGCTGCTGGCTGCGATCAGGAAGAGCATCGACGCTTCGAAGTAGCCCTAGTCCCCGCAGCACCATTCGCCCAGTTGGGATGCCGACACGTGCACATCTTCCGCGGTCCCTCTCAACCTGATGATAGAGTCTCGCGGAAGATATGCCGAGCCGTTGCTGTCAGGGTCGATGGTCCGCAGGCTCGAGAGGAAGCTGCGAGGCGGCATCGTGGTCTCGTAATAGACGTGCCTCCCGAATTGAAGGAGCCTTGAATCTCGGCTAGGCCTGTCCGAAATGCATTGGATTCTTGAAGAGTTCGACGATCTCCCGACGACATGCTTCAGCACAAAGAACTCATCTGCCGTGAGTCCGCAGAGCCCTTCCTTTCTGAGACCTGTCCAGATGCCGAGTGATTCCATTCGCGGGAATAGCTGCAGCTCGAATCCAGAGTCGGAGGTCTTGAGGGCGAAGTATCTCGCTGCCACGTCCGAGTCGTCGCCCTTGCAGGAGGCTAGAATCGAGGGAATCATGGGAGCCAGGACGTCGAGCATGTCCTGGCTTGAGCTGGCGAGCCCGAGGCGCCCGTCAATCGCAATCCGCTGTCCTCCCTTGAGCGCCAGCCTTCTGCCGTTTCCGCTGCCGGTCCTGACGTGGAATCCCCGTTTGACGAGGCCTTCCGAGACCAGGGAGATCTGAGCCCGGGACAGCTTCGGCAGGGGGATGAAGAACCTCCCTTGAGAGGGCAAGCAGAGCTGACTGAGCTGAAACCTCAGCAAGGCCGAGAAGAACTCGCAAAATATTATATATATCGCGCGGGTCTGTCGCGCACCGGTTCCGCGCTTTTGGCCAAGAAGAACCTAGAATTCCTGGACAGAATCGAACTCAAGACTACGGACTATCTTCAGAAGATCGATGCGGCAATCGAGACGGAGCTGAGCAGGTACTCGGATTCTCGCTTCCACGGGCCACTTCGATACGCGCTGGAGGGAGGGAAACGTATCAGGCCCCTAGTCTTGCTCCTGGCTGCCGAGGCGGTGGGAGACGGGCAGAACGAGAAGACGCTGGATGCCGCGGTCGCTGTGGAGCTGCTGCACGCCGAGTCCATAATCCACGATGACATCATAGATCAAGAGGCTTCCCGAAGGGGCAGGGCGGCGTTCCACGTCAGGTACGGGTACAGCACCTCGCTCCTGACCGCGGATTTTGTCTTCGCCATGATCCTCGCAATCGCTGCGCGGTATCCCGACAGGAGGGTGGCGACGACGATAAGCAACGCGGCGATGAACATGTGCGAGGGAGAGTATGCGGAGCTCACCATCGACCCCGAGGTGTACAAGCTCGACTGGGACGAGTACCTCGAGGTGATATCAAAGAAGACGGCGGCGCTCTTCGAGACCGCCGTCAGGCTCGGAGGCCTCGTGGGAGGCGCGTCCGCCGAGAAGCTCGAGGCCCTTACAGAGTACGGGAGGTTCCTGGGCATCGCATACCAGATCCACGACGACATACTCGACTGGGGGAGCGAGGACAAGATAACTTTGGCTTTGAAGCGGGACGGGGACGACAGGGCGCTCATGGCTCGCTTGCAGGCGATGTCAGATTCCTACGCGAAGAAGGCCAAGGAGAGGCTGAGCGTCCTCGGCGAGAGCGAGGCAGCCTCTCTGCTGAGAGAGCTCACGGACTTCTCCGTTCGACGTGACTACTAGCCGGGAAACGCTGAGCTCTCCGGTGTCTCTGGGTTGATAATTCCAAGGGTCGGTCTTGGAAAGAAATCACATCTTCCGGTCTTCAAGATCCTTGACTTCAGCTTCGGGCCAATGACGATGCTCAAGGTCATTTGGTCCACCTCCGGCTTCTCGCTAAAGGACATCGGCGACAGCGCGATGGTGAGTACCGGGAGGAGCAAACTGAAGCTCAACAGGAGGAAGGCGGCCCTGATGGTCAGTGAGTGGAAGCTCTGGAACGACTACTACCTGCCTTCCAGCGGTGTGGCGGGAAAGACGGTCCTTGATGTGGGGGCCGGTTGCGGAGAGAGCACGGCGCTTATGTTCGAGAAAGGCGCCAAGATGGTCGTGTGCGTCGAACCGAGCCAGGAGGAGGTCGCCTACCTCAGAGAGAACATCAAGACGAACGGATGGAATTGTGAGGTCATCCCTTCCGGATTCGACCTATCGATGCTCAAGAGCGAAATCGACTTCGTCAAGATGGACTGCGAAGGGTGCGAAGCTGCGCTGATAGGCCTCGAGAAGCTCCCCAGCGTCATAGCCGAGGTGCACAGCGTGGAGCTGAAGGACAAGTTCATCGAGAAGGGGATGCGGGTAACGAAAGAGATGAGCGAGCACACCTTCATCATGTCGAACGCGAAGTAGCGTGGCGTAGATATCGACTAAGACATCCGTCCCGGAAAAGTTGGGAGCTCGCTCGCGGCCTAGGAACTGCTGGAGGTTTCTGTCGTCGTGACCGTGACAGTCGTGACTGTCCCCGAGACCGTTGTCGTCGGAGGAATAGATGACGAGGTGGAAGGACACTGACCCGATCCCGCATCCCACCTGCGCAGGAGATTGGAGCAGGACGATGTTTGCTTCGACTGAATTGACGCTGGTCGAGAACGCGAAGGTGGCCGTCCCAGCGCCTGACGGGATCTGGTATTCGCTGCCCGCGAGTCCTGAGGCGTAATAGACCTTCCACGTGAAGCCCGTCCCAGCCCCATAGGCGTCCCTGCCCGTGGCAAGGAGCGCCGAGCCCGCGGGATAGGAGACTACACTGCAATCGCCCGTGGAGATCCCGGTGACGCCGCTGAACTCCCAGAGCTGCATCCTAAGCGCCCGGTTAGACGCCCCTTCGCTCGCGACCACCGTGTCGAGGCCCGAAGACTTTACGATGCCCCAATAAATGTCCGCCTGACAAGTCCCGGTGTTCGAGTCACATGAGGTGCTCGTCGAACTCGTCGCCAGCTTGAGGCCGGTCCCGAGCGTATCCAGGACGTTAAGAGTCGTGAGGTCGTCGCTCACTATCGTAATCACCATCATGTCCCCCGCGCTGACTGTCGACGGGAAGCTGGCCGTGGCAGACCCATTCACACAGACGTAGGAGCACGTCGCCTCCGCCTGCTGCACGAGACCGACGCCCTGCGACCCAGCGTTTGCAGCGCAATCATAAATCGCCATGAACTCCATGTTGGCGCTGTTGGCGACAAACAATCGGCTGTCGCTTGTGTCTCCGTCCGACCAGTGGCCAAAGGTGCAAGCCCCATAGCTCTGGACCTGGATGCTGTAGGTGCTGCCAGACGCAGTCTGGAAGGTCTGAGGCGTGAGACCTGTCGCAAGTACGCTGCCGTTCGAGCTGAACAAGACGACGTAGTACCCGAAGATCGCGGTTCCGTTCTGGTTCACTGAGGCTACGGAGACGCTTGATGGACCTTGTCGGCTCGTGCTGTTGATGAAGACGGTGGTCGTCACGGTCGTCGTGATACCCCCACCGGACTGCGTGGTGGTGGTCGAGCTCGCCTGACTCTGCCCGTGGGTCATGGCGAGGGGGACCAGTAGGACTGCGCCTGCGGCGAGCAAGAGCGCCACGAGGATCGAGGAGCTCTTTGCCCATGCTGCTCTAGACGAAGACCTTAGTCTCAAGAAGATGCTTGGAACGGGACTTTCTTCTATATACGACTTGTGAATGACGTCTCGTGTATCTCTCAGGGGCCCGTCAGAGAAGGGACAGCGCTGTGGGCGAAAGAGATTGCAGGCCCGGGGAACAGCCCCAGACCTATTATGAGCGCGACCAGGACTCCGAGCACAAGGACGAAGGAGATGGGCTCATCGAGGCGCGTGGCCTCTCCCTCGGGGTCGTCCAGGTACATCCTCTTGATCACCCATCCGTAGTATCCGATGCTCACGGCGCTGTTGAGCACCCCCGCCACCGCGAGCCAGGAGTAGGGGGTGTTGAGCACCGACGTGAAGAGGATGAGCTTGCTCCAAAAGCCGTTGAGAGGCGAGGCCCCGGCCAGAGCGAGGAAAGAGATTGCCATCGTGAAGGCGGTCACCGGCATCCTGCGCCCCAGGCCGTTGAACGCTTCTACGCTCCCGCTGCCTATCTTGAGTATGACCAGGCCCGCGGCAAGGAATGCCGCCCCTTTCATCAGAGAGTGGTTGATGATGTGGAAGAGCGAGCCTGTCATCCCGAGCAGGGCCTGCTGTGCGAACGCGGGGTTGCCCTGGCCGTATGAGTAGATCACAAAGCCGATCAGGATGTATCCGGCTTGGGCGATGCTCGAGTAGGCCAAGAGGCGGGTCATGCTCTTCTGGGTGAGGGCGGCGAGGTTTCCGAGGGTCATCGTGGCGACAGCCAGGACGGCCAATACGTTTGGGACGGTGAAGAGGCCCCCGTGGGGCGCGAGCGAGTAGACGGTGGAGATGGCCAGCACCACCCTGATGGACGCGACGAACCCTGCCTTCTTCGTCCCCGAGGCGAAGAGGGCCGCGACGGGGGTGGGCGCGCCCTCATACGCATCCGGCGCCCACATGTGAAATGGGACGATGGACATCTTGAACCCGAAGCCGACTATGAAGAGAAGGACCGCCAAGCCCGCGATGGGGTCGGACAGCTGAGAGCCTAGGGACGCGACCGCCGCGGCTATCCCGGTTGTCCCCGTGAGCCCGTAGGTGAGGCTTATCGCGTAGAGGATTATCGCGGACGAGAGCGCGCCCAGCACTGCGTATTTCACGGCCGCCTCGTTCGACTCCTCCTTCCCCTTCTGGAACCCGGCCAACGCGTAGGTCGGGATGCTCATGAGCTCCCAGGCGACGAAGAGCATCAGCAGGTCTGCCGAGTAGGAGATCAGCAGCATCCCCAGAGCCGCGAAGGAGAGGAGCGAGTTGTAGAACGCCGAGTTGGGCGACTTGATGAGTGTCAGAGAAGCGACCGCGACGAACAGGGTGACAAAGAGGGTCAACATCGCGAAGAGGTCGCCGAGGAGGTCGGAGGTGAGGAGCGACCCGAACGGGGCGGAGCTCGCAGAGCCGGTGAGCGTGTTGAGGGCTATCGAGACGAGCGCCACGAAGAGGGCGACGATGACCAGGTAACCCGAGAGTTCTCGTCTCTTCCCGAGAAGCTGCAGGAACGGGACGCCTAGCCCCGAGGCTGCCAGGGCCACGACCGCGTAGAGGATGTAGTCAGCCATCAGGGAGGCGCGCCTCCATGCACAAGGTTAGCGGCCCACTGCGCGACTGGGGCGGCGGGCGAGAGAATCACATACGAGAAGGCCACCAGAAGGACGAGGGGGACGAGGTAGAGGCATATCGCAAGGGCGTCCGCGCGCGACACGTCTCCGAGCCCACCGGCAGGACCCCTGTTCCTGCCGGGTCGATCAACACCCTCTTCAGCATCCAGAGCATGTAGCCGCCGGTGATCACGGGGACGAGGACGGTCACTGCCGTGACCGCGTACGCAGAAATCCCTCCGGAGATGACCATCAGCTCTGCGAGGAAGCTCACGAAAGGCGGTATCCCCATCGTGGCGGCGCTGGAGAGGGCCAAGAGTGCGGCCGTCACCGGGGCCCGCCAGAGCAGCCCGCCGAGCTCGGCGATCTTCCTCGTGCCTCTCATCTTCTCTATCAGGCCGGCGGTGGAGAAGAGGCCGCCCACCACGAGGGCGTGCGCGAACATGAGAAGGATGGCGCCCTCGATTCCTAGGGGGTTCCCAGAGAGGACGGTGGCGAAGACACCGAAGAGGATGAAGCCCATGTGGCTCATGCTCGTGTAGGCGAACATCCTCTTCATGTCATTCTGGAAGAGCGCCACCACGACCCCGTAGAACATGGACACCACGGCCACCGCGATGAAGGCCCAGGCGTACTGGTACGCGGCCTGCGGGAAGAGGCCGACCGCTATCCTGATGGCGGCGTAGCCTGCGAACTTCGGAAGTATCCCTGAGAGCAAGGGGTTGACGGCAGCCGGGGCCTGCTCGTACGCGTCAGGCTGCCAGCTGTGGAACGGGAATATCGGGAGCTCCACGGCCATCCCCACGAACACAGCCAGAAGCGGGAGGTACTGCAGCCCCGTCGGGATCTTCCCCGCGAGGTTGGGGATGTCGAAGGTTGAGGGCGTCGCCCCAAAGTAGACCGCTAGGAACCCGAGGAGCATCACCGAGCTTCCTGCGAACGTGAATATGATGAACTTCAGCGCCGCGTATCTGCGTCTATCTCCGCCCCAGACGCCGATAAGGAAGAACATGGGTATGAGCGTGAGCTCCCAGAAGAGGTAGAAGACGACGAGGTTGAGGGAGGCGAAGGCCCCGATCGCCGAGCCCTCCGCGAGGAGCAGGAGCGCGTAGTACACCGCTGCCTTTGACTCTATCAACACCCTGGAGGTGAAGATCGAGAGCAAGGCCACGATGGAGGTCGCGAGGACGAGGGGCGCGCTCAGCCCGTCGAGACCGAGCAGGACGTCGACGTTGAACGTGGAGAGGCTGATCCAAGGGTGGTCCTCCCCCAAGGCATACTGACCTAGGGCCGGCGTGTTGGAATACACCGACCAGAACGCGTAGCCCGCGACGAGGAGAGTCGCGAGGGCGAAAGCGCCCGCGACGGCAGGGGCAGTCCGCCGGCCTTGAGCCAGGCTGGAGTACGCGAAGGTGACGCCGCTTCCCAAGAAGGGGATTAGGATGAGGAGCGAGAGGACGAAGCTCATCTTCTATCCCAGGACTCCTGTGGCGAGGATGAAGAGGAGCAGGATTATCGCCAGGCCAGCCGCGAAGATCAGCGTGTAGTTCTCGAGCACTCCGCTCTGGATGCGCCTGAGTGCCTTGGAGATGGACTCGCCGTCGACGGCGACACCGGTCGCCGCCGCATCGATGACGTTGTCGTCTATCCAACCTCCAGCCTTGGAGATGCGGACCCAGAGGCCGGCTGCGCCCGTGTTGACGCGCTCGAGCCCGTTCAGCTCGACGTGGTCGAGCAACCAGGAGGAGGTTGCGAGGAGCGGGTCCACGAAGATCCGGTAGTATATCGCGTTGAGATACCACCTGTTCTCCAGGAACCTGTAGAGCGAGTGCAAGACGCCGGTCTGTCCGATCAGGGTGGATGGCTGGACGCGCCTGGCGATGTAGAGTGTGTAGGCCGCGCCCACCCCTATGAGCACGAACACGAGGGCGATGCCAGCTGGTTCGATGTTGAACGAGAAGGCCCCAGGGACGCTCGGGAGCGCGGCCGAGGGGTAGAGGCCATGAAGATAGGTGGTCGCCGCCGATTCTAGCGCGCCTTCGATGTTGACAAGCGGCGCCAAGACGCCTAGGAGCACCGTCGTGACTCCCAAGATCGCATACGGCACCCAAGCGAGGTGCACCGCCTCGTGGACGTGGTGCTCTACGGCCTGTTCGCTCGTCTCCCCGTAGAATATCAGCCCGAACATCCTGAACGTGTAGAACGCCGTTATCCCGGCGGTCACGGCTCCTACGGCGAAGAGCCCCCACTGACCGGCGCTCCACGCCGAGGCGAGCACGGCGTCCTTGCTCCAGAAGCCACCGAACGGAGGGAGACCCGAGAGGGATGCCGCCCCGATGAGGAAGACCGCGAAGGTGAGCCTCATCTTGTCCTTCAGGCCGCCCATGCCTGTCACGTACTTGCTTCCCGTCGCGTGGATGATGCACCCCGCCGCCATGAAGAGGCTCGCCTTGAAGATGGCGTGGCTCATGAGCTGGAAGATTCCCGCAGAGAGACCCTGGGCGAAGTCGGACGAGAGGCCCGCAATCCCGAGCGCCATTATCATGTAGCCGATCTGGGAGGCGGTGGAGTAGGCGAGGATCTTCTTCAGCTCGAACCCGACCATCCCCTGAGTCGCCATCAGGAACATCGTGATCGCCCCTATCCAGGCCACTGTCAGGAAGAAAGGCTGGACCAGCGAAGGGTTGGCCGCCATGGCGAAATAGAATATCGGCCCGATCCGCGCCACGAGGACCACTCCTGCGTTGACCATCGTCGCGGCGTGGATGAGGGCCGAGACCGGAGCGGGCCCCGCCATGGCGTCGGGGAGCCACTCTTGAAGCGGGAACTGGGCGGATTTGCCGATGGCCCCGCCGAAGAGGAGGAGGCCGGCCGGGACCAAGAGCCCCGCGTTTGAAAGGGAGGTGGCCCATGAGTTGTTGCTGGCCAGGGCCTGGAAGCTGAACGTGTGCGCGTAGATGAAGACGAGGAAGAGCCCGATCAGCATCGCCATGTCGCCTATCCTCGTCATCACGAAGGCCTTCAGCCCGGCGTGGGAGGGCGAGTATGCCTGCTCCTCGCCCAAGGCCTTCTGCCCTGGCGTGCCGACCCACGCCTCGAGCTCGTCGTGGAAGTAGTATCCGATTAGGGCATAGCTGCACAACCCCACGCCCTCCCATCCGATGAATAGCGAGAGGAGGTTGTCCGAGAGGACGATCAGGAGCATGTTCCCTAGGAAGAAATTCATGAAGAACCAGTATCGAGTGAGGCCCTTGTCGCCCCTCATGTAGTCGAGGCTGTAGACCATGATGAGCAGGGCGATCGAGGTGACGACGTTGACGATGATTATCGTGAAGGGGTCGTAGAGGACGCCCATGTTGATCCCGAGCTCGCTTATCCAGGGGACGGACGTGGGGATGACCGAGTTGTAGACCGAGATGGTCTGGCCGGCCAGCACTGGGATGAGGAGGATGAAGGCGAAGAGCGCCGAGAGCCCGGTGAAGAGGACCGCGGCATAGTCTCTCAGCCTTCCGAGCTTCGAGAGCAGCGGCGTGAGGAGCGCACCGGCGAAGGGGAGGATGATTACCAGCCAGAAATAGATGGACGGGACCGAGGCGGTCGTCAAGACAATCTCAGAGTCCTCCTTTCAAGACGTGAAGGGAGTTCGCGAAGTTGACGAGCATCTTCGTGGCAAGGTCAGGATAGATCCCGAGGAGGAGGGCCGCGACGACGAGCGCCAAGAGCGGCACGGTCATCGTGAGCGGTGCCTCCGTCACGGTCTGCAAGCTTGCGGGGAGAGGTCCGAAGAAGATCCTCCTCACGGGCCAGAACGTGTAGGCCACCGTGAGGGCGGTCGCTATGATCCCCAGGATGCCGATCGCGAGGTTCGTGGTCGCCCCGTATGCCCCTTGGTAGAATATGCCGGTGAACATTATCCACTCCGCTTGGAATCCGCTCGTAGGCGGGACCGCAGAGAGGATCAGCGCCCCGATGAGGCAAATGGTCGCGGTCAGGGGCATCTTGCTCGCCAGGCCTCCCATCTGCTTCATGTCGCGGAGCCCTGTCCGCGCGAGGAGTATGCCGGCCACCGAGAAGAGCAAGCACTTGCCGATGACGTGGCTCAGGGCGTAGAATATCCCACCAGAGACGCCGAGGACCGTCAGGCTGCCTATCCCGAGGAGGGAGTAGGCGTTCTGGCTCATAGTCGACCACGCGAAGAGGTACTTGACGTCGTTCTGGACGAGCGTCATCGCCCCGCCGAAGATCATCGTAAGGAGCGCGACCGCCATGAAAGGGATGGAGAACGTCTGGAAGACCGAGGGCATGTTCTGTACGAGGAGCCTGGCCACGACGTAGTTCCCCAAGCCCACCACCGCCGCCATTATCGGCGCGAAGGAGGTCGGGGGCTCTGCCTCGGATGTGGGCAGCCACATGTGGACGCCCACGACTCCCATCTTCACGAACCAGCCGAGCATCACGAGGAAGAAGACCCAGTAGCTCAGCGTCGAGGCCGAGCTCATTGCTGAGAGCGAGGAGACCTGGAAGCTCCCCGTCGAGGAGTACGCCAAGAGTATCCCGACGAGGAATATGAATGCCCCCAGCTGGTTCCAGACGAAGTACATGATGGCGACGCGACCTCTCTGGACGTATCCGAAGAGCCCCAGGATGAAGAAGGTGGGGATGAGCATGAGCTCGACGAAGAGATAGAGCTCGATGAGGTTGGTGGAGAGCGAGACTCCGAGTATTCCCACGACGACGAGCAAGAAGTTCAGGTAGTAGAGCCCGTATCGCCTGCCAGAGTCTCCGGAGAGCTCCTCGAACCTGTGCTCGAGGTAGGGCATCGAGTAGATCGCGACCGCGGCAGAGACGAGCGACATCACCAGCGCGACAGGGAGGCTGAGGCCGTCTGCGAGGAAGCCAAAGTTCAGGCCGGCGGCCGGGGCCCACGAGTAGCTCTCAGCCACAGGCTGGCCGCCGCCGAAGAGACCGCTCCCGACCGAGAGCAGAAGGACGGAGGTGTAGACCAAGGACGCTGACGCGATCCAGCCCACGCGCTTTCCCAGCGCCCCTCCGAGAGCGAAAGAGGCGGCTCCGCCCAGGAGGGGCACCAGCACGATTTGGAGCAGGACAAAGGGGATCGACGCCATGCTGATGTCACTCTTCCAAGGTGGAGGTCGAGCCCACTGCCCCCACTAAGAGGTCGCGAAGTCTCATCTCGACCAAGCACCCTAACCCTTGAGGTTCTTCAGTGCGCTCACGTCTACATCGTCGTGGATCCTGTAGGCCACTACGACTATGGCGAGGATCACCGCTGCCTCCGCGGCCGCGAGGGCTATCGAGAACAGCACCACGGTCTGCCCTAGAGCGGTCGGCCAGAGGAACCTGTTGAAGGCGATGAAGTTGATGTTCGCGGCGTTGACGAGTATCTCGACGGAGAAGACCAGCCGCATCGCGTTGCGCTTCGTCATCAGGCCGTACACCCCAACACCGAAGAGGAGCGCCGAGACGATGAGGTAGTCCGAGAGCGCTACCGTCAAGGCCCTCCCTCACGCACCCCTGCCCTCGGCCGCGCTCTCGGCGGGTTCGACCTTCGCCAACGTCAGCGCCCCAAGGACCGAGGCGGCTAGGACGAGCGCCATCGCCTCCAACGCGGGAGCGTAGGGCCCTGTGAGCAGCTGGCCTATGCCGACGAAGCTCGGGGCCTGCGCCTGCTCTGTGGAGTTTGAGAGGCCCGCGGCGATGAAACTGGAGATGAGGGAGGCGATGAGGGCCAGGACGGTCACGATCGCGGCTGCCCTCGCTCTGGGTCCCATCGAGTCGCCGAACCATCTTCCCTCGCGGACGAGCATGACCGTGAAGAGCACGAGGACGGCGACAGCTCCGACGTACACGGTGATCTGGAAGACCGCGATGAACGGAGAGTCGAGCAGAAAGAACAGAGACGCAACGCCGAAGAAGCTCGCCGCCAGGCCCACCGCCCCGTAGATTATCTCTCGAGCCTCCAGCGCCGCAAGAGCTCCACCGACCGCGACCACGGTGAGGGAGATGAACGCTACGTCGGTCACGTCAACCATGTGTGACCGTCCCTTTCTTCGGGTCGAACTTGACCTTGGCCTCGCCGAAAGCAGGAGGCGGGATCATGAGCATGTCAGAGGAGTACTTCAGGCTCTCCTTGTCGTATGCAGACAGCTCGTAGTCGTTGGTCATGGAGAGTGCGTCGAAAGGACAGGCATCGACGCAGTTTGATGTGGCGAGCCCGAGAGGGGCGAACGTGTGATCGTCTTTTACGGTGACATCCATGACGCGATGGTTCTCAACCAACTCGACCTCGATCCTCCGAATCGGAAGGTAGACGTAGTTCTCGTCAATGTGGAATTTGTCGGTGTGCTTGGTTGGTCGGTAATCAAATTCGACATTCCACATGTTCGCGAGCTTGATTGCCCACCGCCCGAAGACGTTGACATGGTAGCTCCGGAGCCGGTTGGGGGAATGCTCTGTGTCGATGGTGGCAACTATGCCCAGTCTCGCGTAAACGGATTGCAATTGAAACGCGAGTGTTTTTGACGTGGTCGTGATGTTGAGGTATTTTTGGCGAGCTTGCCTCACCCTGCACCCATCCCCTTGCCACTCGCCCTTTAGGAGCTCGAGCTGCTTCTCCGGCTCCGCGAAGAATATCCAGTCGGCCATCTTCTTGTTTGGCGCGCCTTTCCCGAATTGCGAGAAGAAATCCTCCGCGATTGCCGAGTAAAGAACAAGCCTGATTCCGTGTTCTCCGTTCTTCTTTATCTTGCATGCCTTCCCAAAGAATTTTGCAACCAGGTCGCAGCAATCTTTGGCGTGGGTCTCTAGTTCATTCTCGTTGAAGTCGAAATTCACCGTCCTTCCGCCGTCGCATGAGCCTTCAGCAAGATAGTATCCAATGAGGCGGAAGAGTTCAGGAGATGCAATCAGAGAGAGCCTTCTTGTGGTCTTTCCGCCTCTGTAGATCTGGACATCCTTCTCGTAGGTGGAGGTCAGGACGGTCTTCCGAACAATAGGGCTGACCAGGTAGTCGCCTGCCTTTAGCTCGCCCGGCTTGTAGAAAGCGAGAGGGGTAGTCACGCGTAGAAGACGCCTGTCTTTCCTATTGGAGACCGGCCTGGACACAGCCATGATGGGATGGTCGGCGGTGCAAGCGAGAGAATCGGGCTTGCCGTAAACATAGATTCTGTAGAAGGCCCCAGAATAACTCATGTCCCATATCTTGGTGACGGGCTTATAGTCACCCCTATGAGTGAGAAGAAGGTCGCCGACTGCAATCTGATTTATTTGCTTTAATCCAGGATTAGTTTGCACTTCTGTTAAATAATCAACGCATAATCCGCAGAAGACGCACCTGCCGTAGTCCACGGCGGGCCAGTAGTTCTTCTTGTTCTGGGGGCGGTTCCTCACGTGGGTCTGCATCTCGATCGCGACAGCGACCCCGTCGCAGGCTATGGCGCAGAGCTGGCACCCTGTGCACTTGTCCTCCTTGAGCATGTGCCTTCCCTTGAAGCCTGGCAGCCCGACGCCGTTCCTCGGGTCGAAGCGATATCCCGGTCCTTCGAGGTCGAGCTTCTGGTCGGGGTAGCGGAGCGTCATCCTCGGCTGGAGGGCCGCGCGGATTCCGGCCCACGACGCCGTCCATGCGCCCTTGATCGATCCGAGAATGCCCATCCCTCAGACGCCTCCGATCGTGTAGGCCCCGAGCGAGATGATGAGCAGGGCAAGGAAGAGGTTCAGGAAAGAGAGGAACATGAGCTTTGTCCAGCCGCCCCTGAGGAGGACGTCCAGTCGGACCCTCGGGAAGACCCCCCTCGGCAGCATCATGGCGACCATCACTATGAACGTCTTCAGGATGAACCACGCCGGCGCAGGGAGGAACCCCGGCCCGTACCACCCGCCGAGGAAGAAAGTCGTGAAGATGCCCGCCAGAGAGTAGAACTTGATGTAGGTCGCCAGCTGGAAGACGCCGAAGTTCATCCCGCCGTACTCGGTCTGCCAGCCCGCGACGAGCTCGGTGTCGGCCTCCGGCAGGTCGAACGGGATCCTCTCCAGCTCGGCGAGGACGCAGATGAAGAAGACGATCGCGCCTAGAGGCTGGAGGAGGATGAACCAGACGCTGCTCTGGGCGTTGACGATCTTGACCAGGTCGAGAGACCCGGAGAGGACGACGACCCCCACCACGGAGAGGATCATCGGGATCTCGAACGCCACCATCTGGTGGAGGGCGCGCAACGACCCCAGGAGGGGATACTTGCTGTTGCTCGCCCAGCCTGCGAGCATCACGACGAGCGGGGTGAAGCTGATTATCGCGAAGACGAAGATCGCGCCTATCGAAGGGTCGGCGATGTACGTGGTCGGCCCGAGAGGCACGAGGGCGAGCAGCGAGCCTGCGATGAACATCAGGGCGAGCGGGACGGCGACGAAGACGGCCTTGTCGACCTGGTCAGGGATGAGCATCTCCTTGAACAGGAGCTTGAAGAGGTCCGCGAAGTTCTGGAGTATCCCCTCGAACCTTCCCGCGTATTGGGGACCGACCCTTAGCTGGATCTTGGCGATGAACTTCCTCTCGACCCAGACCATGAAGACGGTCGAGAAAATGGCTGCAAACGTGAAGCCAGGGAACGTCGTCAGCGCGAAGAGCGTCTTGGTCGGCTCCGTCGTCATCAGGGAGTTGAGGAAGGCCATCAGCATGGTCGGGTTGGTCATGAGCACGAAAAGGTCGGGGAAGCTCTTGCCCGCGAGCGTGTAAGCGAAGAAGAAGACAGGGAGGACCACCAGCGGGGTGAGAAGGACGACCCATAGGACGAGCTTGATTATGTGCCGGATGAACCCCTCGAAGGTGGTGATCTGCTTTGGCAATCCCCGTGGCCTTCAGCGAGGCCGCGCCTGAATATGATATTTCAATCTTCCGAGCCGTGTGCGGACGTTTGTCGGCCCCGTTGCCGTTCTTGACCTCGTTTGTACGCTCTTTCCCGCCAGCTCAGAGAGAAGACGCGTAGTCCTGGAGCATCTTCCTGTAGATGTTGCGGGGTGGGAAGCCGATCCCTGTGAGATAGGTCGAGAACTTCACCCTTCCCTTGTCGTCCGCTATGGTGTCCTCTATCTCGTGGATCTCCTCCCCGACGACGGCGTACGCGGTGGCATAGCCTGGGAACATGCCCTCGTGCGCTGGGAAGAGCTGGTAGTAGATGTTGCTCCGAGGGACCCCGGTCTTCGCGTGCGCCCAGTCGATGAAGTCGAAGAGGGTCTGCCTACCCGTGTTGATGCGGACGTCGCCGATCACGCGGAGGAACCTGATGAGCCTCCACTTGCGTGTCTGGAACTCGAGCTCCGAGTTGATGAGCTTCAGGCCTCCGTATTTCTTCAAGAGGTCGACATAGGCCTTCTCGGCCTTCGTCAGCTTCTCCTTTGTCTCGAGCTTCTGCGAGGCCTCGAGGAACTCGCGCTCCCTGTTGAAGGAGAGGCCCTCCGTCACCGGGGCCTGCAACAAGGTCGGGATCAGGTCGAGCTTCCCGGCGCGACCTCCGAACCTGAGGACGCTGTTGGAGTGGTTCACGCAGTGGCCGTACTCCTCGTGGACGAGGAGGTCCATCAACTGCGAGACGGACTTTGCAGGGTCCCTCTTGGGGTCCGTTGTGAGGAAGTAGAGCTGGAAGGGCTTCTTGGTGAACGTGTCGAAGAACGAGGCGGCGCCCGTCGGCAGCATGCCGCTGAGATACGCCGGAGTCTCAATCACCTTTGTCTTGTACTTGCTGTTTATCCTGACGACGTCCTCGTCGACGAACGCCTGGATCACCTTCCTCATCGCGTTCGTGATCCGTAGCAGGTTCATTCGGTTTGAGGCGGGCCCTGTCCACGAGGTGCTTCTCCACGACTTCGGGGGTGGCCTCGCATCGGTATTCCTTGGCGAGCCTCCTCGTGACAGTGCGATAGAGGGGTAGCTCGTCGCCGAGCCATTCTAATGCCCTCTGCTCCAGCTCGTCGGGCGTCTCGGTGTATGCCATCCCGTTCTCGAGGGCGACGCGGTAGAACCGCTCCCTGCCGAGCTCGAACTTTGTCTTCTTGAAGACCTGCTCGACCTCTTCGAAGGTTCACCTTGCCGAAGCCCGGGAGCTCGAAGAGCGAGACGAACTTCTTCGCCTTCTCCTTGAGCCGCTCGCAGTCCTTCTTGAGCTGCTTGCCTTTGACCTGTCCTGAGATGGCGTCGATGACCTCGATCACCCCGTCAAGCCTGTAGAGCGTCAGGGCCTTGACGGCGGCCGGGGCATTTCCTCTGGGAGAACCGCTTCTGCGTCACTTCCAGGGCCTTCAGCGAGTCCGAGACGAGCGACGAGAGGTGCTTCTCGTTCACGCCTTCCTTGGTGAGATGGTTGAAGATCGCCCCGACGATGTCGTCTAGGACGGGTTGAGGCTCGTCAAATGAGAGCGTCACCTCCATGCTGTCGAGGATGCGCGTCTGCAGCTCGTTCTCGGCCCTCCTCCTCAGTCCTCTCACTCTCTCGAGGGCCCTGTCGATGTTATCCTGGCTGGGGATGAAGAGCTTCCCCGCGTACTCCTCGAACCCCGTCGTGTATGCCCCGGAGGGGCTGAGTTCCTTCCAGAGCTCGAGGATTTCGTCGTCAAGGGACTTGACCATGTTAGGTCTCGCCTCGGCCGTCTGGGGTCTCTTTTATTACGCTGCCGCTTCCTTTGGCGCGAAGCGTTCCTTCGTCTCGTTGATCTCTTTGTCGATCCTCTTCTTCCACTCGGGGAAGCCCTTCGGGGTCTTGGGATACTCGAGGTTCAGATCGACGAGGGAAGAGCTCTTGTCCGCGGTGAAACGGAGCCCCTTTGCGAGCTCCATCTGGCTCGCTGCCTTTACGATGAGGCCTAGCCTGTTGACGGCGTTGAACTTTGGATGCCTTCGCTCCGTGATGGCGTCGATGTCCTCCTGGGTGAGGAAGTTCTTCATGCCATAGTTGATCTGCTCGTTCGTGATTGTCTGGAGGTAGCGCCTGAGGACCGTCGAACGAGGCCATCTGGTACCCGTGGGTGAGCATGTACTCGACGTTGTACTCCCACAGGCCCTCTTGGGAGACGTCGTTGGCCTCGAGGGCCTTTGAGACGACCTTGCCGAGGATCATGCTGGCGTACATCGCGGGGCCCCATCCCGCCGGCGTCGAGG
Organism: uncultured archaeon; assembly: GCA_963799775.1. GTDB lineage: Archaea > Thermoproteota > Nitrososphaeria > Nitrososphaerales > Gagatemarchaeaceae > Gagatemarchaeum. The sequence goes on along the minus strand of CAWCYD010000003.1, from coordinate 103,425 downwards.
GGCCTGGGCATCCAGGCCGCATCGCCCACCACGACGAACCCGTTGGCGACCATGCAGTCGTTCTGCCGCCTCACCGGGGCATGCCAATTACCCTTCTCGTTGCCCTTGTCGTCGGGGTTGGTCGAGAGGCGCCCATTCCTGATCGACGGATTCTCCTTCACGTATTGGTCGATCAGCGTGGAGAGGTTGTCGTTCTTCTTCAGCCTCCTGTTCCTCCTGTCTAGTCCCGGCTTTGAGACGCCGAGGCCGATGTTCACCTTGTTCTTCCCCTTCGGGAAGACCCAGGCGTAGCCCGCGGGCGCAATGTCCTGGTCGAGGTGGATGAGGCAGTATTCCGGGGTGAAGTAGGTCTCGTCCTGGACGCCCTGGTCGAACTCCATGAGGTAGCGGCCGGTGGCCTCCATGTCCTCGATGTCGATCTCCTTGTCGATGTAGCTGTTTATCGGGTTGAACTTTCTCAGCACCGACGACGAGCCTGACGAGTCGACGACCATCTTCGCAGAGGCCTTGAAGGGCTTGCCGTCTGCTTCGCGGCCCGCGACTCCCCTGATGTAGCCGTCCTCCGCGATTAGCTTCTCGGCTGTGATTCCGAACTTGAACTCGACGCCGAACTTCTTGGCGTCCCGGACCTGGCGCTGGGGCATCAGCTTCCTGTTTAGGATGTAGCCCTCTCCCTCGAAGAGGACACTTGGTCTTGTGGTCGGGAGAGTAGACGTAGATCCCCTTGACCGGGTGCTCCAGCTCGGGCGAGCCGTACTTGATCCCGATGCTCTTCTCGATGAACCCTACGCTCTTCTTGCTCGCAGCGTCGCCGCATATCCATCCGTTGTTGGTCTTCTTGCCCGGCTCGTCGGCGCTGTTCCTGTCGATCACGAGGGCCCTCGCCTTTTGCTTCGAGTAGAAGCCGACCGCTGCTGCTGTCAGGAGGCCGGACATGCCGCCTCCAGCGATTATCACGTCATAGTCGTATTGGGCCATTCGAACTCACTTGTTAGTATCGAAAGCTACTAATAACTATATAAGCGCTTCTCGAGGTCAGACCGCACTTCAGTCCCACCAAAGCATAAGCTTTCGGTTTCCTTCCTCTCTATTGATCACGTCTTTCTTCTTTCCTCCAGCATCAGGTTGAAGCGATTTGACGACTGCCAAGACCCGTTCTGTTTTCTCCTTCGGGAAAATTACGTCAAGCCCATCTGCATAGGGGCCTCCATCCGTCCGGATTCTCTCTGGCTCCTCGAGTGGCGGCGCCACAAGAGACCTGCGTGGCACCAGCCGCGTAAAGTCGCTTCACCGCTTCAATCGCATCAGCGGTTGTCTGGAAACGGTTCCCTGCAAGCGCGCACTTGTTCTTGTTGCTGGTGAGCCACGAAAGCGCTTCCGGACCCTTGAATTCTGACATGCTATTGGAGCTCCTCCCACCAATCATGGTCGTAGATATTAATGCCCATGTCGTATTTCGTCGCCGCGTCTGCAAGCTTCGGAGCGAACACGGAGTCGGGGCCTCCCATTCCGGTAACCGGGCTCTTGAAGAAATTGTAGTCCAGGGAACCTCCATTCTCGTCTAGATAGGCCAAGTAATTCGATAATTGATACGACGCATGGTAGCCGCCAACGGACATAGCGGCCTTGTTCTCGTGTAGGTCTCCGTCGCGAGTCACGTTGTCCACATAACATCTGTCGAACGGCCCGTGGCTAGCAGGCAAGCGGACCTGAGTCCGGCCACCATATTTCTCAAATATGTAAGAATCACACAACAACGGAACGTACCTATCCCAAAGAAAGTGTTCGTCGTCCTCCGAGGCGGGCACCGCATTGGTCCATGTCGACTCGTCGTTGGTGAGCTGTTCGGCCGACAAGATTTCTTGACCGGAACTCGGCGCGTCAATTCCACCGGTGCCGGATTTCCCTACATGCGGGAGGTAATTTCCTCTACCCAGCCCAACCGCCTCGTGGACCTTCAGTTGGGAACGACTCGCGCACCGCGTCGACTGCCTCCATGAGATTCTCCCTTATCAATCGGGCCGTTCTGTCGCGTCCGTGGCCAAGAGACTCACTGGATCTCTTTCCTAGTCGTCTCCCCCGGATGGCCTCGTGGAACCAGGACATCCCGACAAAATGGTCAGCCATCTCGAACTTCTCAAACAAGTTCGGATGAGAACATGAGAGCAGAGTCAAGTCCGAGCAATGCCTCGCAACGACCGACGCACACGATCTCAAGTATGCATGCTGTCTGGCAAGCAGCAGCTCATGACACGCAAGCGCCTGGTGCTCGAAGCCCATCGCTCGAAGGCATCTCGAAGACAGCTCGACCTGGTGCGGATCGGCTCCCGCCACAAGGCCGATCATGGGCGTGTCGAGTTCGAGGGCCATCCTTCTCGATGCTTCAAGGCCGGCGAGCAACCAGTTCAATGACGCCCTCTTGGGATGGTCCGAGTAGGTGGGGACATCCCACGTCGTCACGGCATCAGGCTCCAGTTCCTTGATTGCGTTGATGAACCAACCTGCGCCACGCCTTACGATGTCGGCGTCGGGCATCACGCTCGAGATCAGAATCTTCCCGTCGAACTTGAGCATCCGGTGCAGCCCTTTCGAGAGTGCCAACCGGTATGCGGGGCCGCTCCTCATCAGCTTCCATAATTGAACGGCCACCATTGGAAAGACGCCTTCGAGGTGTCTATGGGCGAACGTCCTCTCGTCGACGGGATTCACCAATGGGACGAGTCTAGATATCCGAAAGGTTGGAACGCGCGGCTGACGGAAGGGTCATTGACGAAGGCCCTCCGGCACTACAACTCCTCTGCGCTGACAGAAGGGGCGCGCCGGGCAACTGCGAACTCTTGCATCTGCTCGGCCACGGACGTTTGTCGTCCCGAAGTCGCCGTGTTGCATTTCTGCGAACCTAGCGATGCAACAGCCCTCGTCGTCTGGGGAGTTCGCAAGCCTAAGCGCGAGGCTTTGTGTAATCAAATCAGCTAGGCGTGTTTCACTGGAAATCGAAGAGGGGGACATCAATCCTCAAGTTCGCCACCGCTAGCCTGGCTGCATCCTGGGTGCACCGACCTTGGGGAAGCCGAGACCATAGGCGTAAAGGCTGGACGCAACTTATAGACAGTTTCTGACTTCAGGTCCGGACTTCTGGTCAGTCTCGTGACTGGGCACGCTTATTATTGATGGCCGCGCCTTTTTTTGGGCGGTCGCTCTGTGATCAGGAGGAATCGTCTGGCCGTCGCAATGGAAATGCTAGCTGCGCTCCGAGAAGGTCCGCTTAATTCATCGCGACTGGCTCAGCGGTGCAACATCAACTACGGGCGACTTGACGAAGACTTGAAGCCGATGGTCGCCCTCGGCTGGGTGACCACTGAAACCCTGGGTTCCCATGACATACTCAGACTGACCGAGGCGGGGTTGAAGTCTTTGACCCGATACCTTGTCCTGTGGAATGAATGGGAGAGAGGGATGAAACTGACCGGAGGTCAGGAAGGGTTTTAGGCTTGAACATGAGGGAATGAGATGATTGTCTGAGAGCGAAAAGGCTGGGAGGTCGCCCGGGGCCATGTTCATTGAAGCGCATGAAGAGTTCATTCAGCATATTGAGGCAGGACAGAGCAGAATCAGGTCGCTCTCGGTCATAACAATCATAGTTGCGGTCCTATTGGCTGCAGGATTCCTCGTGCAGATTCTCTATCCATTCGTCGGGGGCGAGTCGACGATAACCGTGAATGTGGGTGACCCTAGCCTGATCGCGGTGGAGCTGATATTGTTACTTCTCGCGGCGGGATGGGCCATCATAGGCATTGGAAATTATCGATTCTCGACTAGATTTGGAAACATGGTCAAGGGAGCGAGAACGGCAGAGAACGAGCTGGAAAAGCAGCTTTAGCCAAAGCGTGACTGAAATGACCATCGAAGGCAACCAAATGCCTGCGCCAAGCCCCTGTTGAATTGGCTGCAGCTCAGAACCATCGCGCGGAGTCCAGAGTTGGCATAGTGTCTCGTTTGACTTCGAGGGGTCGCTATGCACACGTGTAGATTGCTATGAGAGTGGCTGGGGCAATCACGTCAACGGGTCTGATGTGCTCCCGGTAACTCCTCCGCCAGACCAGTCGTTGAACGTGCAGCTACCATAGCTGTCGGCTTCCACCTGATAGGTCGTCCCAGAGCTCAATCCTCTAAAGGTGCCTTTCCCAGTCTGCGAATGTCCAACACGTTCCCATGGGACTTTCAGAACGTGGCGGGCCGTTCTTGTCCTCGTTAGAGTCCCACGCAGCCTAACGGGGAGGGGTGGGACGAGTGCGGTCGCCGGTTCCTAGACCTAATTGAGTTCAAATCCCTGGCCGGGAATCGCCGGTGTGGAAGTGGTTGCGAATGGATTTGGAACTTCAGCCGTTGACCACCGTGAAATGCATGATCGAGACTTGACCCCACTCGTCCTCCACAGCCACAGTGTAGGTTCCAGGAGTGAAGGGCGTGGGTGGAGGAGGTGCTCCATTGCCGCCCCCGATTACGGGAATCTCCGAACCGGTGATGTCTGCGAGGTTCCAAAAACCGCTCGTAGTGAAGTTGTACGACATGACATAGGGTCCGAATGTTTGAACGACTCCCGGCCCCGGTCCAGTCCAAGTTACGTTTGCCAAGTCGCTGTCAGCCTGGAAGGTGATGGTGTTCGCGGTCAGGGCGCTGTAGCAAGTATATCCGAAGGTCGCGTTGACAGCATTCGGCAACTGCTGGACCGAGTAGTTTCCCCTGACAATTTCAACTTCGAGTGGATAGTTCAGATGACAGGCACCCCAAGGGGTGACAGGAACACCTTCGAACGACCAGTCAGTCGACGGAAGAACCGTTGCAGCAGTCGGAAGGATGTTCGTTACCGACATAGAAAGGCTCAGATTTTGACCCACTCTCAGATTAGAAGAGCTGATGGAGGTTGTCAGCCTAAGGGTGGTTGATGCGTTTGATTGGATGAATGGGGATGAAGTCGTCTGCGATGTTCCGGTTGCCGTGATGCCAGTCTCCGAACTTCTCGGGCCGGACCCTTTGTTGGGATGGAGTAGGGTCAAAGTTAAGGCCCCGACTAGAATTATGACAATCAGTCCTATAACAAGCGGAACCTTATGACCAAGCGGACTTTGGTTCATGGCTCAATGCCTTCAAGCAAGGCATACCTCGTTTTGAACTCTTTGCCCAACCGAATCATGCCGGGCATCCCCTTGTAAGCCGCCTAGATGCGAAAAAAAGGTGACTCAGGTTCCGCAGCTATTCTGGTAAGTCCACGTAAAGTCACCAGTGATGCTGTTAGGAGCGGATAGCGCCAGGTTATATGGCGATCCGCAATTATCCATCACGAAGGTATAGTCGTTGCCATTGTGGTAGGGCGTGTAGTAAGATTGGCAGCTCGTGGTGGAATCGCATATCGCAGGATAGATGGCTGTCACTGAACTGAAAGTTGGTAGGGCGGCTATTCCGCCGCTCAATGTCGGGATTTCAGCAATAGTCTGAGACCAGTAGGCCGTGCCCGACTGGCTCAGCACACCGCTCGCGCAACCCCAGCCTCCTCCATTATTGGCAATGTAATCATTCACGAAGGCTTCGTATTGGCTTGAGCTACCACCCCAATATGGCCCCCACTCTTCGAGCGCTAGCATATAGTCGCCCGTGCTTACAGGATACGAACTTGTTGAGCATGTTCCCAACGTCGAACCGCCCGAGTAAATCCAGTCCCACCAAGCGTCATAAGTCGCTGATCCACATGAGCCTCCAGAGGTGCAGGTGATTGTTCCGGCCGTACCTGACTGTACGAGGAAACCTCCTCCGCCTGCATTCTGAGACATTCCAGCCCAAATACCTAGATCGCAAGTGTACGGAGATGATGCGTAACACTGACTATTGGAACTGACAGACGGCTGGTAGAAGTATGAGTCCGTGTCGTATACCGCCTGTGCACTCCCACCGGAAATATATTGCACCCCATATCCCGACCATTGGCAGCATGGTGCGTAAACCGTCGTGGTAATGTTGATCCCAAGCACCCGGCTCATCGCGGGATTCTCCCAGACCTGAACAGTTTCGGGGACATTGTAACTCCCAACCTTGGTAACCATTCCTGGAAACACTGAAAAGGACTGCGAGTTCTCCGAGGGCATCGACGCTGCAAGTTCGAGAATGGAGACTAAAGTCCCCGGAAACAACTTGGAGTTGATATCCTTGTCCGGCCACGGCATCTATGAACGACGTTGATTGCACTGCCAAGCTCACCGCTTGCGTGGTATCCAGGCTTTCAAGAATTGAGCGTTCTTGCGATGTAATCTGTGTGTTGCAAGCTGTAGTTCCGACTTGGGGGACCGCATATGAGTTAGCCACGAATGGCATGACGAGCATCAAAATGAGTGCAATGGTCAACGGACCAATTCTAAGGACGAGCGCTTTCCGATTCGAGACGAGCATCACACAATCATGGGGAGAGATTCCCTATTAAAATTAGGGTTTACACTGCAACACAGTGTAATAATTCATGCCAACTCTAAAATAGACCCGCATCTATCCGGCTTCAATGAATTGACTACGGTGACGCGGTCGTTCAGGCTGGACGAGAGATTGATTGAGAATTTGGCCGCGTTGGCTAAGAAGTACGGTCAGACCGAGAACCAGCTGGTGGCCTCTTGGCTTTCATGGAGAATTGGTTTCGATCCCTTGATTCCCACGTTCGATGGCCTAGTGCTGACAACGGAAACATTCGCATTAATCCTTGAGACATGTGATATGGATGCCTTGGAGAAACTGGCGTCAGAACTGGGGAAGAGGCATTTCACGATGTCGAGGACGCTCTTCGAGGCCATCGGAAAGCAACTTACCTTTGTGAAGTTCTTGAGCGAGATCTTGAGCAAGCGGGCGAATTGGTTCACAATTGAGGGACACGGCGTTGACGAGGCGACAAGCGAGATAATCCTTAAGCACAAACTCGGAATCAGGTGGTCGACCTTCCTGAAGAGTTACCTCTCTGGAGCCTACGAGTCAGTGTCGCATACGCGGCTCACCGTAAACATCACGAGCACTTTCGTCACATTAAAGTTGAATCAACAGCCTGAGCAGTCAGCAAGACGCTTTTGAATAGCATAGGCCAAAACCACGAGATGAGAGGATACCCCTCCAACGGGGTATATTCTGTAGCAGGCCTGTTTCTGCCAGAATTGCCTGTTTCTTTGCCTTTCGCTCCCCCCTCCTCGCGAGCCCACATCCTCCCTCTCGCTCTCGCGCAAACGGTTTGCCATTCCATGTTTTTGACGAGCTTACGATAAGCGAGACGAATCACTGGACAGTCGCACTCCCTTAACGCCTCCAGACTAGACTTCATAATCAAAGACGTAGTCCATACACGAGAGGCTCAAAAATGACCTCTTTAGGGACACTACGCAATCCGGCAAATGAATTTACGGTGACACTTCGAGGTCTTGCGCGCCTTGCCTGAGAAGGAAGACGGACTCTCGAAGGAGCTGAGGAAACTTGGGCTCACCAGCTACGAGGCGAAATGCTACGTGTTCCTGGTGAAGATGGGCCCGAGCGACCCGAGAAAGGTCGCCTCCAAGGCATCGGTGCCGTATCCAAGCGCATACGAGGCCCTGCGTCGACTTGCCGACCTCGGGTGGGTAGAGCTCGTCACCCGAAGGCCTGTCGTGTATAGGGCAAGAGACCCCGAGACGATATTCGGGGAGATCCAGTCCAAGCTGAAGGAGACCTTCCAGTCTCTGGAGGAGATGTACAAGTCCACGCCGACTGACCAGGCCGAGTTGGTCTATACTCTCAGGGGCAGGGACCGCGTCCTCTCCAAGCTCGTGGAGATGATCAAAGGGGCGAGAGAGAGCATGATGCTCGTCACCCCGGCTGAGACGATCGAAGGGTCCGAGGCGCTCCTGGAGGAGATCCGCAAGGCGGTGTCACGCGGCGTGAAGATTCGCTTGATGACCGACCAGAAGGACGTGAAGGGGCTGCCTCCGAGGATAGAGGCAAGGACCGGCAACATAGTCGCCTTCGACCTCTTGGTGGACGACAGCACAGCGCTCATAGGCCTGCCAGACCTATCCGCGGCTGGCTGGGTGGAGAGCAGCGCGGTCGCGAGTCACTTCATGCAGTTCCTCGAACTGCTATGGAGTGCGAACAAATGAAGTAATGACCAAGCTTGGAACGGTGGTGAAGGAGCCACCCGGCCGCCTAAGATGCCTGAAGGTGAATCCGCCCCAATCTTCGGGCTCTTCTGATTCTTGGCAGCCTGTCTGATTGGGTTGCTCATGACGGAGGAATGGGATGAAATTTACTTAAGGTTATGTTATGCTCTGATACGATAGTTGGTCACGACATTGGCGAGCTATGTCGCGCGGACTCTGAATCCACTTCGCTGAAGCAATAGGCCAAAAGATATTACTCCCATAGGCGCTAGAATCCACAGAGCAACGGGAAAAACGGGGAAATAAAGTCCGAGGGGAACTACTAGCGCCGCTGCATAAAAAAGCACGTCGACAGCGATAAGAACAATCTTGTCTCTTGTCGCCGTGATTCTCCTGTAGTTGAAGAAATAGACTGGTATTGATACGGGTGTGATACTAATAGCAAGCAACATGAAGAGCGCAAGCACCTCGGCCCAAGGGTCCACAAAGACGGGACTCATGAATCCGAGCAAAGCAAAAACAGCGTAAAGTACTGCCGCCACAAATGAGGCGACCAGTCCCAATAGTAGAAGTGGACTGGGGAATCGGGGTTGTCCTTCTTGCTTGAGAAGGGTCAAACGTCCCTCTGCCAAGGTTAGACTCCTTCCTTTTCTTTATGCATTGCCCATTCCCGCAATCTGGTCAAATCCGCAAGGGTCGTTTGTGGAAGAAAGATGACAGGCTAACTTCGTCGCGATGCGAAAACGCAGGCAGATATCGCCTAATTGAATCTTGAAGATGACGTCGATTCGAACGCTTTCAAACCCATCCCAGCTAGGAAAGTCAAGAGTGGCGGGAAAAGCATAGGGAAGAAACCCGCATCGACGTAGAAGAACTCCCAGTATATCGAATATAAAGCAACTTCAAGGGCGGCCAAAATTATCTTCGTAACAGTGTGCCTCAGACCAGCAGTTCCGAGAAAGTAAAGAAAGACAAGGAATGGAGACACGAAGAGAGTGAGAATCGCTATCCAGTACCATATGTCTGCCCATGGTTCAACAGGAACAGGAGAAAGAATACCCAATCCGGACATTCCAACGGTGAGAATAGGCAATAACAAACCTACCAATGCGAGGGACCTGAAGATCCAGATTCTCGATGTCATTCCAGTCCCTGCCAATCCAAGCCCGCTCCTATTTCTTACTATCCCCACAACCTGGTTCCATCGGAAAGAGTCGTCGTGGAAGAACTAAACGTAATGTCGTCGCTCGGCAAAGAGCAACTCGAATTGTCTGCGTAACAAACGCTGACTCCTGTGTAATCTCCTCCCCCCCATCTAACTGCAAAGTCGAGATACGCATTACTCCCCATCACGGAGGTTGCTTGCGCAATGGAAGTCCATCCTGAACCGTTGTTGTAGCGAGGATTGTAGATTCCGGCTTTCCAACCCGTATTCCCTATGTTGCGCGCACTCCCTATTCCGAACTCGAAATATTTTGCGATATGACGATACGTAATGCTACCGCCAGCGGGATGGCAACAGATTGTTCCGACTACGAAATAATGATTGGCATCAGAGGCAAAGGTGTTCATGTTGTACGAAGCATAGGAACTGTTGGTACCTCCGTTTATTTGGTAGTACCAATTCACAGTTGAGCCCGACCATTTCATTTCCAATGTCACGTTGTCAGTCGAGGAGAAGGAGGCTGTTGGTTGGCTAACAAACAGATGGTCCACCCAACTGTTATTGTGCCCACAGGACGCTCCTGACAACGGTGGGACCCCTTCGCATATCCGGTCGACCTCTGCAGCGAGCACCTTCGTTCCCGAACCTTCAAGCTTCATGTAGGCTTGGAACCCATAGTCTCTATAATCGACGGAAGATGAGAAGCCAGTGGCCCACATCCCCGCGAAAAGAGTATTGTTGCTCTGAAGATCTGACGCCGTGGTTCCGCGGAGGCTAGCTGTCACCTGAACAGCGTTTACTCTTGTGTAATTGCTGCCGCTAGACGAAATACCAGATGCGAAACCTGCGATGAAGGGAATGATTTTGAGGTACTGAACCGCGTTGACTCCACATGAACCGGAAGGACAGGAGGGAGTGAGGGGCATGGTGGTCGCATTTCCCATCCACGTGTATCCGGTCGGAACACCAGCCGTCAGCGAGCAGGACGCAGCCATCGTGACATTGTGGTCGGCGCTATTTCCGCTGAAATTGGAAACATTCGTGCCGCATCCCGATAGCGTGATGTCTTGTATAGCCCCACCTGCCTCATCCGTAACTAGAGTTGCGTTGATAGGCTGTGTGACAGGGCTTTTCTCGTAAGTATAGCCAAAGGAACTGCAGGTGCCTGAGGAACACGTGGTGCCAGAACTTGAACCAGTCCACTGATACCCGCTAGGAATGCTGAGAGTGTAGACGCAGCTAGGCAACATTGCAATATTGTGCTGCGTGTTATCGCCTGAGAAGGTTGATGGGAAGGCAGAACATCCTGAGGTGGTAACGGTTTGCGTTGATCCTCCATAAGTGCTGCTCAGTGTTCCCGTCAGCGGCTGTGTGACGGTTATTGGGAATGCCGCCACAGCCTCATCCCAAACACTTCCACACCCACCGCAAAGGCCATCGCCACCATTGGATATGCCGGCTGTCGTTGAACCGCTACCCCATGAGGTCAGATATTCGTCAAAGATGTTGTCTGAAGTGTCCAGCCAGCCATGATAGCATCCGTTCGGGTCGATTTGTTGGCTATAGCCTGCGCTGAAAGAACCGACCGTCCAACCGGACGTGCCGCTACCGAAGGTGCCATCTTCGTTGCAGGTTAGGCCATCGACGATGGCGATGACAAACTCTGAAGATGCGGGCGTGAATGATGAGACTGATGAGGTGCCGGGCGTGTTGGACACAAGATTCCCGTAATTCGATGGTACGTGGTTCGCAGTCGCCGCAATTCCTGAGACCTCGAAACACTCCGAGTTGGTGCCATCAGGCGGAGCGCTTCCTCCGGTTTGAGATATCGTATCTCCGCTTCCGCTAGAAGGCAGGTTACCCGAGAAGATGTAGGCGTACGAAGTGCCATAACTTCCTGTCGTGCTTACGCCTGCCTGTTGGGAGAATGAAGTCGAGCGAGTATCTGTCGGCGTTGCTGTCTTGGTTGTTACTAGGATGAGGACATCTCCACTTGAGACGCTTCCCAGCGTACAACTACCCGTCCCCTCGTAATGCTGGACGAGGCTAGGGTCTACGGCTGACGTGTTCCGAGCAAATTGTACTAGGACGCCGTTGTGAGCGGAGCCTGCGTAGGTAAATGGGCCGACTTGTACCGAAGCAGGTCCGTAATCTCCCCAGTTCAAGGACAGCACCATTCTCCAGTTTGAGGCTTCTGATTGAGAACCTACTATAGCATGTGTGAAGTTGCCAACGCTCGTCAGCCCGTTTTGGGCAGCTGACCCCGTTGTTCCACCACCGACGCTGACGTAGTCCGCGCTTGTAAACCATGCAATGTTGAAGTCGGCGATGACTCCCTTAACTGGACTATAGTTGCACGAAGTCTTTTCGGGCGTCTGGGCGAAATCGTATTTGCAAGCAAGGTAACCGCGCAGGGATGCATCAGAATTCAACTCTGTCGAATTGACCGTGATAGTAGTCTGGGTGACATGAACCGCGAAAGTCCCAGGGGTGAGGAATGTTCCGTCTCCGTTCCGAATCCCATATGTCGAAAAGTCAGTCTTGTTTCCCCATCGGGAAAGATAACCCATCGCCCAAGGAAGCTGTGTTGAGAAAGAGTAATTCCCTGCCGGCGTCACAAAGATGTAGTCTCCACCCGTAGATGTCTCATGAGTAGAAGTCCTGAAGTTGTAATCCTGGGTTTGCACCACCATCGGAGAAGTAGCGCCCTGAGCCGGAACCGCCGCAATGTTTGAGGGTGACAAGGCATTGCTCGGGGAAGGAGTGCTCGGGGAAGGAGTGCTCGGGTAAGGAGTTGAGGAGAAGAACGATGGGCTAAGAGCAGTGAACGGTTGCATCAGAAGAACCATCGGCAAGATCATACTGAGAAGCTTGAGGCTTCTCTTCTCTCCGACCAAGGTAACCACGGCCTATAACACTCTTAGAGAATATAATCACCTATGGAACACCATCAAGGTCCGTAAATCCTTACTCTGAATAGGGTCTCAAACACCCAGTAATCTTTTGCAAAAGATACAGGTATTCTGAATTTATTCCCTTTCCTTTCCGCCCGAAAATTTAAGGGGTTCACCCGGCCGCCTAAGATGGCGACCGGATGACGCCTCTAGCACTCTACTAACTTGGCTAGCTTCCGCTGCTGAAGATGGACTCGTCTTGCGCCGACGGGCAACCTCTGGGAAGGTCTCGCCCATGCGCTTCTCGGCGATCGCGGCAGCCTCTGCCATGATCTTGTCCGCCTCTTCCGAGGACTCGCCGCTCTGGAAGAAGTTCGCGCCCGTGAGTCCGCCGACGTCCGTCATCATTGTGCTCAGTTCGGTGCCGATATCTCCTAGCGCACCTTGGGCGTCTGGTAGCGCTGTCGAGAGCGACGCGCGGACGTTCCTGATCACGCCGATTGCCGGTGCGAGGACTGCGGTGAAGTCGCCGAACTCGGTGACGGTCTGCAGTCGCATTGTTATCTGCTCAAGAGCTATCTTTGATTGGGTGACGATCTTCGTCATCTTCTTGATCTCGGCGAGCTCGTTCGAGTAGGCCTTGCTCGTGGCCTCGTCGTGGTGCTGGACCGCCGCGACCGTCTTCTTGAAGATCGATGTCTCCCTCTGCTTCAGGCGGCCGAGGGCGCCGTCCAAGCGATGGACCTCCTGGTTGAGTTGGCCAGTTGCCTTTTGGATCTGGGGCTTCAGGGGCTGCGGGCCTCTGATGGTATCCCGGGTCTTTTGTCCGAAGCTTCCCGACGATGCCGCCGGTTTCCAGTTCTTCTCGAATTTGCTCATGTCGTGATCTCTTGACACACGATACGCTACGATGCGGAGATACCGAGCCCAGACAACAAGGTTTGATGGTGTGGTAAAGTTTGGTAAACCTTCTAAATCTAGGTTAATAACAGAAGGACACAAGTGTTCAATGAGTCCTCTGCGGTTTTATGAGCAGGATTCAGGCCGTGGGGAAGTCGAAGACCTACGACGAATGGATGGAGGGTCTCCGACAGGACAGCCCCGGCACAGCAAAGGTCTACAAGAGCGAAGTGACTCATTTCTTGGCCTCTGTCTACGGACCGAAGGGAGACGCGGAGACTCTTGCTCCGCGATATCTCAAAGACTTGGCGACCGACAAGCGCACCTACTGTGAAGGAGCACATGGGGCTCATGCCTCCCATAGGTGAAGTGATGAATCCACCGAGAAGTGTTTTCCGCTATCCGGGGCAACGGTTGTAACTAGAGCACCGCACCCAGAATAAAGGCGGCAAGAATCATAAAAGCTCCAGCTTCTTGAGTTGTGTGAAAGAAGATTGCTATTCCTCCGAAGAATGCCAGTAGAGTCATTGCAAGACCCCCGGGGCCCAAGGCACTGCCAGAAACCACCAGTGTAATTGTTTGCCAGACTCCCACTACTAGGAGGAGAACCAGCGCAATCTCGACAACTGAGTCATACTGTGGCGCGAGTTGACCTACCATGTCCTGAAAGACCATTCCGGCGAGGTCCTGCGGGTCTACTCCCACGCCTGAGACGAAATAGATTCCGTAAACAATGCCTGCAAAAAGCGAAGAGGTGCAGGCGGCTTCTGCTGCTGCCCCCAAGTTTGGCTTATCGTCCCTTACCTAGCACACTCAAAGCCATGAAGACCACGCCTAGACCCATGAAGAATGTGCCATTGGCAACTATTTCGGCCAGTCAATACGAGTATGCCGCGTTGGGGAAGAATCGAGTGAAGAACCCGTAGCCGACTAGGAACATCGTCAGACCGGCAACGAATACCTCGGCTCTTCCCATGGTTGTTTAACGCGAGAGGATTCCATTAAGCATTTTGCACGAAAGCCGCGGACTGCTGTTCGGCAGGTGCCGACCTCAAAGACTGACTTGGCCGAGGTTATGCCTTCAGCCTTGCGGGAGCGCGCGCCTTTCTTGCATTAAGCGGCGGTCGTGGATCCAACCCAAGCCCAAGCCGAAGTGGTCGTTCAGAAGCCTCGATGGGCTGTTTGGCTCGAGCTTCTTCACCGGAGGCTACAACCTCGGGGCTGGCTTGGACAGCGCATCGAGAATCCTCGAAGACTAAGTGCCTGTGCTGAGGACACCGGCACCCCTTCTTTTTGAATGAACAAGTCTCTTTGCAGTCGAGATACCTACCCTTTCGACATTGAGGTTGGGGACGCCTCAAACGACACATGACGGTTGCTCGGCAAAACCTATAGCGAGGTGGCATTCTCGTCTCGCTTCCTTTGGTGTCACAACAACCTTGACAATTTGCGTCGCGGGAATATGCGAGAACAAGTATGTCGTTTTGATTACTGATAGGATGGTTACCGTCTCGCCTCCCAACATCGAATATGAGGCACCTTTTCCAAAGGCTAAACAAATAACAAAAAACTGCATGTTTGCGTCAGCAGGGTCGGCGCTCGCAATTACTCCCATAGTTCAGGAGGTGGGGAACGCTATCGTCACCAACCCAACTAAGGAGATTGACAAGATTGTCGAATTCACCCGCACCGCTTATCTCAACGCAAGGAACAAGAAACTAGAGGAGGAGGTTCTATTCCCGTTCGGGATTACGTTACAGAACTTCTACCAAGCCCAACAAGGTCTCAATGCGAACCTAGTCAACGTCATCATCCAGAATATGGCAAAGTATGATTATCGCCTATCAATGATAATCGCAGGAGTGGACGAAAAGGGGTGTCACATCTATCGAATGGAGAACCCCGGCAAGGTGTTCAATTTCGACTCAATCGGATATCTCGCGGTCGGGTCGGGAGAGATCCACGCCACGAGTGCTTTCATAGCAAACAATCACGCTTCAGACGTTTCTCTGAACAAGGGTCTGGCCATAGCGTTTGAAGCAAAGAAAAGGAGTGAGAAAGCGCCCGGTGTGGGCTTGGAGACCGACATGTATGTCGTAACAAAGGACAACATAATTCACCTACCGCAAAGTGTCGTTACCGAGTTGGAATCAATGTATCAGAAGAAGCTCGAACAAGAAAGAAAGGCAACGTCAGAGGTCGAGGGTATGATTTCGAAGCTCGATATAATGAAATATGTCAATCCCACTCCGGACCCTGCACCCCAAATTCAGAAGCCCTAATAAGGAACTCCAGAGTTAGCCCATGCTGAGCGAGCACCCCGATGTCTGACATGCCATCTGTTGACTCAGAAGGTTTCATCCTCGACCTTAGTGCCTTGACGGAAGGGTTTGAGGTCATGCCTATTCAACTGCTAGACCTACTCGAAGAGCCCCAAAAGATGTGAGCGCCGGGCAGCAAGGTGACCGTCTCCATCGGCATCGGAGCCTGATTCCCGCAGAAAGCGCCGGTCCTGAGAACACCTGCGAGTCAGAGTGTTTTACAAATTCAGGAATGCTTGTCGAGCCAACTCATTACATCACGATACAGCTCGTCTCGTTCTGTTTTGAGATTCCCTTCCTTCTTTAGGAGGTCACCGTAGAACGTCCAATAGCCCTCTGGCGTGTTCGTGTGTGGGTCAGACGCCTTAGCGATTGCGTCAATCTTGCCTTGTATCCCGCTGAGGTCCGACCAGACTTTCGGAGCCTTCTTCCTTAGAGTTAGGTCTAGTGATTTTTTCTTCATTTCAGCGAACGGGCCTGTTACGTCTGAGATGCGATGGTGAAAGGCAGGAGCGTCTTCGGACCCCGAAGTTTCCTCCAAACCCTGCTTTAGCTGGGCGAAATACGGCCTCAAGACGTCGGTGGTCTTGCTCTCAGAGTCGCGCCGGTAGATGAAAAGGGGATGACGATGAGGACGATGAGAATGAGAATCTGCACAAGAAGACCATAGTCAATGTCCAAGTGGCGCTCATGCCTTTTTGGGTGCAAACTTAATTACTTAATCCTCACATCTCAAACTGAGGCAAATTGAAGTGCCCGGATTGCGACGAAGAAACCGTCGAGACGTCGCCCGGAATCCAGAGTTGCCCCAAATGCAAACAGACATACCTTTTCCCTCCAAGCAGCACGCTGCCTTCCAGCTTGGACGGATTGAAGACGACAGTGATTGACGTTCGACTCATAAAATACACCGCGCCAGATGTGGTAGTTCTGGAACCCCATGTAGTCAATGCTTCCCCACAGGATTATCTCCGCTCCAACCCTCCGGTGATAGCCTCCGGAACCTCACTGGATGGCTCTCAGTCTTTCCTTTGGTTTCCTCCAAATTTGTGCCAGAACTGCGGAGGGCTGATGACAAACGGATGGTGCACTAGGTGCAGCCATCTTTACGGCGAATAGTCGGCAGAAACAATTACAGGAATTCCGGAGCGCAGGTCTAATATCCAACCTGCGCCATTGGCGTGCTGATGAAATTTAGCGACCGACTTGCGTTTTACGCTTTGGTCGTTGCTATCATTGCCCTCCTCGTCGTAGTTGGTGGCATAGGACTAGCGCATTACGATGCATTGAATCCCCCGAAGACAGAGTCGTTAGAAGTCATACCGAGTCTGGGACCAACCAACTTGGTAGAGTTCAACTTCTCGAATGGAAACTGCACAGCGACGCCGATTCCGGGTCGTGCCTGCGAGGTGCCCTTTCTCAGGGGGATGAACGAAATCGACGTCACGGCGATTAACAATGGAAACGCTCCAGTTTATCTTACTGCTGTGTCCATGTCCACAAACGTCACGTCGTCCGCGTTCGAATCATTTCCTGTTCCGACGGCAAACGCAACTTTGGCTCCGGGTCAAGGGATTGAGTTCGGGATCCCTGTGAATTCGACCGCATGGCCTTTGGACACTGTGAAGGCTCATTTCGTAGTTACCGGTGTCGGAGTGACCCAGAACGCCAATCTGACACTCTTGGTAGGGACGATTGGCACTCCGTCAAGTTCGACGACAACGACAAGTAGTTCATCGACGGCTGTCAGTAGTTCCTCCTCCGCGGCCACGTGTCGCTTTGATGAGTTGGCTCCTTGAGTGATTCGACATTCCTTTTTAACCGCCCAGATTTAGTCTATTAAGTTTGGTTTACTTCGCGCCGCCGGGTCGCCCTCTCTTTCGGTCGCGCTCCTGCTCCAGCTTCAGCATCTTCGAGACGATCTTCTCGTGCTTCTCCTCGTCGGCGTCGATCCACTGGAAGAGGAGCTGGGCTATGGGGTGGCCTATCCGGATGCTCTGGGTGAGGCTCGCCTCGTGTGCAGAGTCCTCCAATTCGATCAGGCTCTCCAGGATGGCCTTGCCAGGCATCTCCACATCTGTCTCCCTGCCGGCCTCGAACCAGGAGATCACCTGTGAGACGACGTCGCCGTGTCTGATGCTGTCCGCGGCTATCATCCGCAGGAGCATCTTGGAGTAGTCGTCCGCCGTCTTGTTCGAGAGCTCCAGATACCTCTCGGCGGCGGTGAGCTCTAGTTTGAGCCGCTCCCTCAGGATCTTCAGGGCCTTGTCGCGCTCGGGCCGGTCCGCGTGCTGCTGGACCACGAGCATGCCCCTGTTCATCACCATGACCTGCCTCGCCGCCTCGACGAGCTCGGTCGTCTCTACCCCGCCGAGACCGCTGCGGATCCTCTTAGCGAGCTTCTCCGCAAGAGGGTCGATGAGGCGGTCGATCGAGACCAGCATCGACGGGTTTCCTCCGCGTTTGCGCTTCAGGTACTGGGTCACCGCGGCCTGCGTCACGTTGAGGGCAGAGGCCACCTGCTTCGGCCTGAACCCCTCTTGCACGAGCCGTTCTGCGAGCCGCGCTCGGATGAGAGGGATGAGCCTCTCCTCGCTCCTAAAGTCCTGTGGAGGCTTCGACACGGCCGTTCGAAGGCACGAAGACGCTAAATCCTTTTGTCCGGAGTTAGCACAAATGTGACAATTTGGCGACGTCGCGAGACATAAATATACAGAACTTTGTTCTATACCGGTAATCTATGTTCGGAGCGGTCCAAATTTGGTTCGTCCGCCGAGCATCTTGAGGGAATGGGGAGATTCGCGACAAGAGAATAACTGGATAGCATGAAGCTACTGACCCTCGTCCCGCTGTTCCTTCTCGTGTTCGTGCCGCTTGTCCAGCCGTACTTCGCCTCCCCGAACGTGGTCTCCGGGAACCCCATCAAGCACATAATCGTGATCGTCCAGGAGAACCACACCTTCGACAACTATTTCGGGACGTTCCCTGGCGCCAACGGAATCAAGAATGACCCTCCCAACGTCCATCCGTACCACCTTGTGAACTCACAGGTCGACCTCTGCCATTCAACAGATTGCGCGCGCGCGGACTACGACAACGGGAAGATGGACGGCTTCCTCCAAGCCGAAGGCTCGAACGACACCTTTGGCTACTATGACCAGAGAGACATCCCCTATTACTGGAGCCTCGCGAAGAACTACACTCTCTTCGACAACTACTTCACCTCGGAGATGGGGCCCTCCCTCCCGAACCACCTCTACATCGTGGCAGCTCAGGACGACGGTGTTCCGGACTCGGTGACGCAGGGGACGACGCCTCTGAACATCAACACGATCGCGAACGAGCTGCAAGCCGCCGGAGACTCTTGGGCCTACTATTCCCCCTACCAGCTAGGCAACGAGAACGCACTGGGCCTAATCCCTTCGATAATTGACAACTACACGATGTCGAGCAACCTTAGGCTGAGCCAGAACTTCATGACGGACCTCCAGAACGGGAACCTGCCCGCCGTCACCTACATCACAGCGTCGGACGGCCAGAACGAGCACCCGCCCTACGACGTCGCTATAGGGCAGGCGTGGGTCCAGGGCATAATAGAAGCTGTCCAGTCTAGCAGCTATTGGGGCTCTACGGCGATCCTTCTGACTTGGGACGACTACGGCGGATGGTATGACCACGTGGCGCCGCCCCAGATCGACAACTATGGCCTGGGATTCCGCGTCCCGCTCTTGCTAATCTCGCCTTTCGCGAAGCAGGGATACATCGACCACACTCTCTCGGACCACGTGTCCATACTGAAGTTCATCGAGAGAGTCTTCGACCTGCCGGCTATCAACCAGAGGGACGCGTCGGCGTCAGACCTGATGGAGGCGATGAACCCGAGTTACACCGCACAGGCGGCGCCGTTCACGGACGACTCGCTCGTCATGCAAGGGACGCCGACCTACGGGAACTATGCGGACGCCCCTGTCCTCGACTCGTACGCCAACGCGCCCAGCGTCAGCTTCAGCTTCTTGAACGACCAGAACGTCGCCCAGCAGACCGTCTTCTACGCGACGCTGAAGAACGCGGCGAACCAGACAATCCAGATAATCAAGACGAGGGCGACGCTCGCCCCCGACAAGACGACCGAGATGGACTTCGCCTTTAGCAACCAGCCTGACGGGTCTTACACGATCACTGTATTGGCGACCACCGCGAAGGGGGTCCCCCTTTCGACGCCGTTCAGGTTGCTCGTCGAGTCGACCGACGTCATAGAGCAGATAACCAGCCACTCCTCTCCCAAGGGCTGACTCTAGGCGGCTTCGCCCATCTCGTAGACGTCTATCGTGTCGTTTATGAGGTCGGCGAGCTCCACCATCTTGGCCTTTAGGTTCTCCAGCTTGATGTTCTCGCCCTCGTAGTCGAGGGGGGAGGCCATCGTCGCCTTCAGCTCCGCGCACACCTTGTTCAGCTTCTCGATCCTCTCCCGTGGGAGAAGGAGTGCCCCCTGAATCTTCCTCGCCTTGTAGATGAGCTGGTCGCCGTTCGCCTGGAGCAGGGCCTCTTCCCTCCTCGCGCGGTCGATGCCCGAGAACATGTGGCTCTCCTCGATAAGGCGCCTCCGTTCGTCTTCTGGGATCTTCATCCTGCCCGTGATCTTGACCTTCTGCTCGACACCGCTCGCGAGCTCCCGTGCCGAGACGTGCAGGATCCCGTTGGCGTCTATCTCGAAGCCGATAATGATCTGGGTCGCGCCTCTTGCCCTGGGGGCGAACCCCTCCAGGTCGAACCGCCCTATCGAGACGCAGTCGGCCGCCATGGGGCGCTCTCCCTGGAGGACATGGATGCTTACCTCCGTCTGGTCGTCCTCCGCCGTCGTGAAAGATTGGCTCTTTGAGACGGGGATCGGGGTGTTCCTGTAGATGACCTTCTGCACCGTCCCTGCCGCGTCCTCGACCCCCAGAGTGAGCGGGGTCACGTCGAGGAGCTTGTAGTTCAGCTTCCCAGCGAGCACCGCTCCCTGATAGGCGGCTCCGATCGCGACGCACTGCATCGGGTCGACGCCCTCTTCTGCGTCCTTCCCCATATATTTCTCGACGACCCTCCTGACGAGCGGCATCTTGGTCTGCCCTCCGATGAGGATGAGCCTGTCGACGTCCTCGGGGGCGAGACGGGAGTCGATGAGGACCGTCTTTATCGTCGACTCCACCTTCTTGACTATCGGGAGCGCTATCTGCTCCAGCTCCGCCTGGGTCAGCTCGTACTTCAGGTGCTTCGGGACGCCGCTGACGTTCGCGAGGAACGGGACGCCCACCTCGACGGAGAGCTCCGTCGAGAGCTCGATCTTGGCCTTCTCTGCCGCCTCCTTGAGCCTGACCATCGCGGACGGATTGCTTCGCAGGTTGACGCCTGTCTCGTTGTAGAACTGGTTCGCCAGCCTCTCGACTATGGCGTTGTCGATGTCGGCGCCGCCGGTCAGCGTGTCTCCGCTTGTCGCCAGGACCTTGTAGGTCTCCCCCTCGATCTCCATCGTCGTCACGTCGTGGGCCCCACCGCCGAAGCTGAAGACCATGATCCGCAGCTTCGTCCCCTCCGCTCCCTGCGCGGCCCGGTCCAGGCCGTAGGCGAGGCACGCTGCGGTCGGCTCGTTGATTATCCTGATGACCTCGAGGCCTGCCATCGCGCCCGCTTCCATCGTCGCCTGCCTCTGGTTGTCGTTGAAGTGCGCCGGGACCGTGATGACCGCCTTCCTGGCGGTCGCCCCTAGGTAGGCCTCGGACTCTGTCTTTATCTTGCGCAGGATGAACGAGGATATCTCTTCAGGGGTGTACTTCTTCCCGTTGACCTCGACCCTGTACTCGGTGCCCATCTTCCGCTTGATCTCGAGGATGGTTCCCTTCGGGTTGAGCGACATCTGACGCTTCGCCTTCTCCCCGACCACAACGCTCCCGTCCGCCATGAACGCGACCACGGAGGGGAACATCTTCCCCCCGACGGCCTCGCCGTCCTGGCTAGGGATGGAGATGGCGCCAGACCCCTCGTAGACGGCCGCGGCGGAGTTGGTCGTCCCGAGGTCGATGCCAAGGATCTTCTCTTGCTCGGAGCTCGCCATCGAGTTCACCACGCGACCTCTCGGAGGTATAAAACCTCATCCAGATTTTCTTCGACTCTTGGCGTTTCCTCGGAGGAGCCTTCGGCGGCTGCGAAACGGAGTAGGGGCTCTTACGCCTCACTTTTGAAGCGAAGCCTTGAACGAGTCCACGAAGAACCTCGACTGCTGCTCGGTGAGGTTCCCAAAGTGGCCGACCCTGAGCATCTTCGAGTTGTTCTCGCCCAGGCCCCTCGCGACGTCTATCCCGTGCTCTTCCCGCAGGGATTTCTGGATGACGGGTGCCGCCCCAGGCTCTGTCCAGAGGCCCGTCACGGTGTCCGCCCTGTAGCCCTGCTCTACGACGAGCTTGCTGTTGGTGACCTCGATCCCGTCGCGGATTATTCTGGCGTTGGCCTTGTGCCTCTGCCAGCGCTTCTCCATCCCTTCTTCCTGGACCTCCTTCAAGGCCTGGTTCAGGGCCTGGAGCAGCTGCACGGCGTGGGTCGCGAAGTACGTCTTCGGGTCGTCCATCACCATCTTCCATCTCAGCAGGTTCGCGTAATACGTCATGACGCTCTCCCTCCTCGCCTCGAGCCTGGTGAAGAACTCCCTGGACGTGGCGATCAGGACGGCTCCTGGCGGGGCCGCGAGCGCCTTCTGGGAGCCGGTGAATGCGACGTCTGCGCCTAGTCTGTCGAAGTCGAGCTCGAGCCCTCCCACCGAGCACACTCCGTCCACGACTGCGATGAGTCCGGCCTTCTTGGCCTCGGCGACGATCTCCGCTATCGGGTTGCAGACCGTCGTGCCTGTGTCCACGTGGGTGACATAGAGGGCTTTGAACGACCCTCCGGTCAGCTTCTTGCGGACGTCTCCAGGGTCGGCGTGCTGACCGAACCCGGTGGTCAGCTCCTCCACTTTCGCCCCGTAGACCCGGTTGATGTCCGCCATCCTCTGGCCGAAGTATCCTGTGTTGAGGACGAGGGCCTTGTCCCCAGGCTCTACCGTTGCGGCAACGGCGGCCTCCATGCCGACGGTTCCCGTGCCGGTGAAGACGAACTGGTGGCCCTTGCTGTTCTTGAAGACCTTCCTTGCGAGCTCCAGCGTCTCGGTGAAGTTCTTGACAAAGTCTGGGTCTGTGTGGCCCACCTGCGCCTGCGAGATGACCTCCCGCACCTTCTTCGAGAGGTTCGTCGGGCCTGGGACCATCAGGAGCTTCTCTGTCATCGCTTATCCCGGGCGGAGAGCCATTCTTAAGCCGTAGAGCCCCTCGGTTGCTCGTGCGCGGGAATCTTGGGTAGGCCCGCGACTCAATTCGAGCCGTGGTTCGCCGTCAAGAGCGGGTGGACGACCTTCAGCCCCACTCCGTCCGAGATCTGCATCGAGCAGACGCTGCTCTCCGTGGCCACAAGGTCAAGGCCCGAGCCTCTGAAGAGCCTGAAGAGGTGGTCGCCCACCTCCATCGAGAGGTTGTAGCCCAGGTCCCCCTTCTTCATGCCGAAGGTCCCTGCCATCCCGCAGCAAGTGCCGTCCTCGACGACCTTTACGTCGTACCCGGCCGCGCGGAGGAAGGCCATCGCGGGCCCTCCGGACGAGACGGCCCGGTCGTGGCACGGGATGTGGAAGCCTATCGGCTTTTGGGTAGGATAGACCGGGTCGAGCTCGAGCTGTCCGAGTCCCTCCTGGATGAAGCCGAAGAACGGGAAGCTCGCGGTCCGGGCCTTCTCTGCGAGGGCGCCGGGGACGAGGGTTGGGTAGACCTCCTTGAACATGTAGATCGCCGTGGGCTCGGTGGAGACGACCGAATAGCCGTCGTCAAGATACTTCTTGAGCGACTCGAGGTTGGTCTTCGCAACAGAGGTCGCCTTTGCGATGTCGCCATACGAGATGTATGGCATCCCGCTCCAATGAAGGTTGGGGACACTCGACCTTGTAGCCCAGGGAGACCAGGATCTTGAAGGCCCTCACCCCGAGTTCGGGGTCGTTGTAGTCGGCGTAGACGTCCGGGAAGAAGACGACCTTCCCGGCGTTCCCCTCTCCGTTGCTCAGGCCTTCGATCCGCTTGCGCAACCTCTTCCTGGAGAAGCTTGGGAGCGTCCTTCTCTTGTCGACGCCGACCAGGGACTCCATCACCGCCCTCGTCGCGCTCCTTCTGAGGAGCCAGTTCGAGGCGGGAGCCGTCGCGCTCGCGAGCTTCGCGAGGGACTCCGAGGACATGAAGAAGCTGTTTACCGTGAGCTGTCCGTTCTCCCGGACCTCTTCCTCCTTGACCTTTGCGATCATCATGGGGATGTTGATGTCCACGGGGCAGATCTCCTTGCATAGGCCGCACGAGACGCAGAGGTGGGCGAAGGTGGCCTTGTCCAGGCCGTGGACCTCCGCAGTCCATGGGATCCCGATGGGGCCGGGATAGATGTAGCCGAAGGTGTGCCCGCCGGCGACTCCGTACGTGGGGCAGATGTTCATACACGCCCCGCACCTGATGCAGTTGAGAGCGTCAGAGAACCAGGGGTCGTCCCTCATCTTGCTCCTGCCGTTGTCGAGGATGATCACGTGGTATTCCCTCCCGTCCGTGGAGCCCGCCAAGGGCGCGTGTTGCGTGATAACGGAGACGTAGACCGTCATGTTCTGCCCAGTGGCGCTCGCGCTGTGCCCCTTCACGAGGTAGGTCGCGTCCGCCCACTTTGGCACTATCTTCTCCATCCCGATGATGACGAGGTGCACCTTCGGGATCGCGGTGACCAGACGGCCGTTGCCCTCGTTCGTCTCTATCACGATGGAGCCGGTCTCCGCTATCCCGATGTTCGCCCCTGTGACGCCGATCTCTGCAGTCAAGAAGAGCTGCCTGAGGTACGCCCTCACCGCGCTCAGTATCGCCTGGTCTTCCGGGGGGATCTCCCTCCCCACCGCGCTGGAGACAAGTTGAGCGATCTCTTGCACCGACTTGTGTGCGGCGGGCATGACGAGATGGACCGGGGTCTCGCCGGCAACTTGTATGATCAGCTCTCCGAGGTCGGTCTCGACCGCCTTGACCCCCGACTTCTCCAGCTCATGTGTAAAGTCTATCTCGTCTGAAGTGAGCGACTTGGCCTTGACTATGAGCTTCGCGCCGACCCTCTTCGAGACCTCCTCCACGTAGTGGATGGCCTCGGCGCCTGTCTTGGCGATGAAGACCTTCCCGCCGTTCTTGGTGATGTTGTCGGCGAACTCCTGGACCAGGCTGGTGTCGGCCACCGCGGACATCTTCAGAGCCCGGTTCGACTCTTTGATGGCGTGGATGTCCAGCTTGCCCTGGGCGAGTAGGGCCTCGCGGTTCGCCCTCGCCTTGGTCATGGCGGCCCAGAACTTCTCCGAGGAGTCCTTGTCCTTGAGGGCGCGTTTCAGCTTGGCGAGGATGAACCTGCCGGTTGTTCGTCATGCTCGGTTCTTCACTCCCAGTCGAGGATTATGGCATGCACTGTGTGGGGCCCGTGGACTCCGTAGAGCAACCTCATCTCGATGTCGCCGGTCTTGCTGGGGCCTGCGATGAAGGAGATCACCGGCTTTTTGTCTGGAGGCGCGCCTGCGACGTATTCCTTCACTAGGGGCATCGCCTCGGAGAGGTCGCGCAGGATGCTCGACGATTCGAGCAGGGCCACATGGAGGATCGGCAAGGAGGAGGCGAGCTTCAGGGAATCGTCGTAAACGACTTCGAGCATTGCGCCCTCCATCGCTAGGCCGTTCACGGCCCACGTGATGCCTGCGTCGGCAGAGGCCAGGACGCCTACCGCCTTCTCTGGAGTTGTGCCTTTCATCTCTTCCACATGGTCCGACCTCAGGCCGGCGAGCGCTGCGTCGACCGCTTTCCTGTAGCGGCTCGGTATCCCAGCCGCCACGACAGACCGGGAGCCGGCTTCCGAGAGGATGCCCTTCAGCGCCTTGGTCGTCTCGGGCTCGCTCTTGACCACATGACCTTGGACGTGGAGTGTCCCGGAGGGCGGCGAGGAAGTCCTCAAGGACCGTCGAAGTCTTGTCCTGAGCCCCGGTAGGTCTCTGCATTGCTTCGCCCTTTCGCCAAGCCGCGGCGCTTTAAATGCTAGCGAGTTCCAAATTCGACAGCCGTCGGAGAGAAGGCTTCTCGCTTCGTCGCAATCTTCTTAAACGACACGAGAGAGCGGAATATTCTCGTGAACAAGATACTAAACACCCAGAAATACTCTATGAGCATGACTGAGCTCTGGGCGAACTCAGAGAAGCTCTTCGGAGACCTGCCGGCCCTTCTCAAGGCGGCGGAGAACACCTCCTACGAGGGAATGGACCTTCACCTATGCCCGAGGAGGCCCCGGTGGCGTGCTTCCGTTCAGAGAGGCTTCTGAAAAGTCATGGATCGTTCTTACTCAGGTCACAGACATTCTTGTCGACAAGCTCCTTCACAAGGTCCCAAAGGGGAACTATGAACGCAGGCTCGCGCTCAGGGAGATCGACGCAAAATGGCCAGAGTTGGCTTCCAAGCACTTCTACGACCGGTACGGGGCGCTGACGAACTACCTCAGGAACAACCAGAACTACTACAGCTCGATGGACCTCGAGATGCTAACGTACGAGATAGGCAGGCTCGGTGTCTACATGGCAGACGTCAAGGGCGCCGTCACGAAGAAGTAGCTCTAGCGTTCAAGACTCTCTCGCGACGAGCGAAATCTCCTTCAGGTTTTCATCCAGATGATGCGCAATCCGGTCGCGCCGTCAGAACGGCTCTCTGACTCTAGACTGTGAGCGGCTTTTCCTTCTTGGCCTTGTTCCAGTCGTCCAAGAAGCGCTTCAACCCGATTTCTGTGAGAGGATGCAGGAGCAGCTTGTCCATGACCTCAGCGGGCATCGTGCCGATGTCGGCGCCCAACTTGGCAGCCTCCATCACATGTATGGGGTGCCTGATGCTGGCTACAAGTATCTCCGCCTTGAAAGTCCCCGGATAAGCCCTTTTGATCGCGACTAGGTCGCGGATCATGCCCATCCCGTCCTGTCCGATGTCGTCCAGCCTCCCGATGAACGGGCTGAGGTAGGAGGCGCCGGCCTTGGCCGCAGCGAGAGCCTGGTTGGCGGAGAAGATGAGCGTCATGTTGATCGGGATGCCCATCTTGCTGAGCGTCTTCGTCGCCTTTAGGCCCTCTGGGATCATTGGGATCTTCACCACGACGTTCTCGGCGAAGGCCTTGTTGCGCTTGCCCTCGGAGACCATCCCCTCGTAGTCGGTCGCGGTCACTTCTGCGCTGACAGGGTTCGGGTAGACCTCCTTGCATATCGCCTTGATCGTCTCTTCAAAGTCTGCGCCCTCCTTTACGATCAAAGTGGGGTTTGTCGTCACCCCGTCGACGAGGCCCATCGCGTTGTACTTCTTGATGGATGCTAAGTTCGCGGTGTCCAGGTAGAACTTCATCATGGCGAAGTTTTGGGTCGGATTTCTTTTAATAAGCCTATCGTTTCATCGCTACAGACTGCGAGGCTGCCTCCTCGATGTGTGCGGCCGTCAGCCCGTATTTGTTGAGAAGTTCCTGTGCCTCGCCGCTCTCCCCGAAGGTGTCCATCACTCCGACCCTCTTCAACGGGATCGGATACTGGTCGGTGAAGACCTCCGCGAGGGCTGAGCCCATCCCCCCTAGGACGTTGTGCTCCTCTGCGCTCACGGCTGCGCCGCACTTCCTTGCGTATTTGATTACCGTCTCCTCGTCTATCGGCTTTACCGTGTGGACGTCGATGACGCTGGCCTGCACCCCTTTCTTCGCCAGCGACTCGGCGGCCCTCATCGCCTCCGGGACCATTATCCCGCACGCGAAGAGCGCGACGTCGCTCCCTTCCCTGATCACGTTCACCTTGCCCAGCTTGTACTCGAAGCCGTTCTCGTACACGATGGGGGTGTTCGAGCCCTTGATCACTCCCCTGGTGATCCTCACGTAGAACGGTCCGGGGATGTCCGCGATCGCCTTGACTATGCCCTTGACGGCCACGGCGTCCGCGGGGACGACGACCCTCATGTGAGGTATGCACCGCATCAGAGCTATGTCCTCGACCTGCTCGTGCGAGCCTCCGTCGGGGCCTACCGTGATCCCCGCGTGGGAACAGACTATCTTGACGTCGAGGTCGGCATAGCAGAGCATGTTCCGTATCTGGTCGACGCACTTTCCGGGGACGAAGATGGCGTAGGTGCCTGCGTAGGCGATCTTCCCTCCGAAGGCGAGCCCCGCGGCGACGCCGACGAGGTTCTGCTCCGCGATTCCGAGGTTGAAGAACCTGTCAGGATACTTGACCCCGAACATCCCGGACTTCATAGAATCTGTGGTGTCGGCGCCCAGGACCACTATCCGCTGGTTGTTGGCGCCCAGCTCGACGAGAGCCTCGCCGTAGGCATTCCGCATCGCTCCCATTTTCTCTAGCATCTTAATTGGCCCCCACCGTTAACGCCTGCTTCGCCTTTTCTCGCAGTATCCCCACGGCCTTGATCGGGTCTGGCTTGTAATAGACTCCTGCGCCTGCGACGAGGACGTTTCCTCCGCGTCGCACGACGTTCTCCAGGGTCTCCAGCTCCACCCCGCCGTCTATCTCGATGTCGATGGGGAGCCCCTTGTCGTTCAGCATCTGCGTTATCTTCTCTAGCTTAGGCATCACGTCCATCATCATCGATTGGCCGCTGAAACCTGGGTTCACCGTCATCACGCACAGCGTGTCGAGCTTGTCCAGCCTCTGCTCGACCCACTTTGGCATCTCGGTCGAGGGCTTGAGCGCCAGGCCCATCACCTTGCCCTTTGCATGGACTTTGGAGTATATCGCGTCGAATCGCTCCCCGGTCAGTGCCTCCGCGTGGAAGCAGAACAGGTCAGAGCCCGCGTCCAGGAACTTGTCGACGAAGTTCTCAGGCTGGTCGATCATCAAGTGCGTGTCGAACTTCAAATCGGTCTTCTTCCTCAGGGCCTTCACGGTCCCAGGCCCGAAGGTTATGTTCGGCGCGAAGTGTCCGTCGATGACGTCGAGGTGGATCTGGTCAGCCCCGCCCTTGACCGCGATATCCAATGCTGCTGCGAAGTTGGACTGGTCGCCGCCCAGGATCGATGGAGCGATCTTGATGACGCGCTTTATCTCTCTCGGAGGGATCGTCGTCTCCAACATCATCCCTACTTACTTTAGCTCCTTGTAGATGTCTTCCATCCTCTCCTTCGTCGGCGCGGTCCCGTGATAGGTCGGGGACCACTCCATGAAGGAGATTCCCTTGCCCTTGACCGTGTGGGCGATGATCATCGTGGGCCTGTTCTTGACCATCTCGGCCGTGTCGAAGGCCTCTATCAGCTGGAGGTAGTCGTAGCCGTCGACCTCGATGACGTTCCAGTTGAAAGCCCTCCACTTTGCGGCCAGAGGCTCGAGGGGCATGATCTGCTCGGTGAGACCGTCCTGCTGGATGCCGTTCCTGTCGATCATCCCGACGAGGTTGTCAAGCTTGAACTTGGAAGCTGACATCGCCGCCTCCCACACCTCGCCCTCACCCTGCTCTCCGTCGCCCATCAGGACGTACTGGTCCTCGTGGGTCTGTTGTCTAGCCTTGCCGCGAGGGCCTGTCCCACGCCGACGGAGAGACCGATGCCCTCGGAGCCGGCGGGCATCTCGACTCCAGGGATGTCCATGTCAGGGTGACCCTGGAGCAAGGCCCCGAGCTTCCTCAAGGACTTGAGCTCAGCGAGCGGGAAATATCCAGCTTGAGCGAGGATCGAATAGAGGAGAGGCGCCCCGTGTCCCTTGCTTAGGATGAACCTGTCCCTTTCCGGCCACTTTGGGTTCTTTGGGTCGTGACGGAGCTTGTAGAAGTAGAGCGTGACCAGGAGTTCCACTGCCGAGAGCGACCCTCCTGGGTGCCCCGAGCCGGCTTCTGCGAGCGTCTCGAGGATGAGCTTCCTGGTGTTCCTTGCCATGTCCTGGAGCCTCGTAATCTCCTGGGAGGTGGGGGCCATTCCCATGATCTCTAACGCCTCACCGGCATCTGGGAGACGCGGCTGAGGAAGTCTCCCATCGATTCGAGCTTCTTGTGGAGGTCTTCAGCAGTCAGAGTCGAGGTCCTGGGCTTCTCACTCCTCACCGTCCCCGCTATGTTGCTCAGGCATGCCGCCTCCGATATCGAGCCGCCCGCCGCGACGGCGAGGGCGAACACGCCCGTCATGGCATCGCGGACCCCGACCTTGTTGAAGAAGCTCTTCCTCCCGAACGGAAGTGGGAAGCTCGTTATCTGCTCTCTATCGAAAACCGTCATGCCCTCCTCACCACGGGTGATCACTAGGCCCTTGCAGTCCAACCTGCCCATAAGGTTTACACCCATGTTCCTCAAACTCGTCTCATTGACCATCGCCATGCCGGTGGCGTGGGTCGCCTCCCCAAGGTTGGACTTCACGTAGGTCACGCCAGAGTAGTCCATGTAGTGCCTGTCCTTTGGCTGTGCGACCACGATCTTGCCTGCCTTTCGCGCAGAAGCGACGACCGAGCTGATGAGAGAAGAAGTGACGACCCCTCTGTCATAGTCGGAGAACACCACCGCGTCGACGTTTGGAATCATGACCTCCGCCGCTGCAGCGAGAGACTTTGTGACCGCTATCGATACCTCCTTCCTGACTTCCTGGTCGATGCGAAGGTAGTGTAGTCTGTTTACCATGATCCAGGTCCGCAAAGACGTCGGCCTCAGCTTGTCCGCGACTATGCCTTCCGTCGCGACGCCGTTCCTTGTCAGGCCCTCCTTCAGCCAGATTCCGTAGTTGTCTTCCCCGATGGAGCCTATGACGGAGACCTGGCCTCCGAGCGATGCGACCTCGTTCGCGAGGTTAGCTGCGCCCCCTGGGAGCAGCGTCTCGCCGACGTAGTCGCCAGCCGGGACGGGGGCTTCGCGTGCGAGCTTCCTTGCTGAGACTTCGACGAACCTGCTAACGAGAAAATCGCCGACGACAAGCATGCGCTTGCCCTGAAACTTGTTTAGGAGTACGGTCAGGCTTTCGATGGAGAGACTAGCCAACTCCTGAATCCGAAGCCGCCAAAGCGCGTCCCCGTTTTAAGCTTAACGAGGACGCGAGCGCCCGTTTGAGATTTTGTGAAGGACATCTCATGAGAATCTCTTCGACTGTTGTCGTTACGCAGGGATCTCGAATCGCCAGATAACGACTAAGACATAAATAACCTGCGGAGGCTGAAATTTCAGGTTTACATGACACAAGAAGCGATGATTGAAAGGACATGGAGCGCCCCAAGCGTAGAACACGACAGAGGAGACCTGTTCTCTACCACTCCAGAGAAGGTCGACGTCGACAAGAACGTCCTTGCCACGTTCTTCATAACGTGCGATCCGCGCGTCACCATCGACCAAGCGGGCGTTATCATCGCCGCCGAACAGTCTGTGGGGACTTTCACGGATGTGTCCACCGCAACAGACCTTTCCACGAAGACAGCGGCCAAGCTCTATTCTTGGAAGTACGAGGATCCCTCAGGCTCGCTGAAGCACTCGGGATGGGTCAAGGTGGCCTTTCCCACATACCTGCTAGACATGGACAACAGGGGAATTCCCGACCTGTTCACCTTCGTGACAGGGAACTGGATGGGCTTCACGCCGATTCCGAACTGCAAATGGATCGATTTCCAACTTCCCAAGGACGTCCTCAAGCTCTTCAAGGGTTCGAAGTTCGGCGTAGAAGGGTTGAGGGAGATCGTCGGGACGAAGAAGAGCAGGCGACCGCACGTGGGAATAACGATCAAGCCGAAGATGGGCGTGACCGACGTGGGAGCAGCCCAGCAGTTCTACGATGCAGCAATGGGAGGGGTCGACACGTTCAAGGACGACGAGACATACCACAACCAGTGGTGCTCTCCTCTACTCGACCGCGTCGCCAAGGTCAACGAGGCGCTCGACAAGGCCAAGTCCGAGGGCGCCCACCCGGAGGGCGACTACATGTACGCACCCGAGGTGACTACCGACTCCGAGAGGACGCTCGAGGTTGCGGACAAGATGATCGCGCACGGCGCCAAGGGCCTCATGCTGAACATCATGTGCAGTTGGTACCCCTCTCTGAGGGCGCTCGCGGAGGACCCCAGCATAAACGTCCCCATCCACCTGCACAGGGCTTCGCACGCCGCACTCACACGACACCCTAGGCACGGAATCAGTTTCAAGGTCATCGCTGCGCTAGGCAGGATCGCGGGGGGAGACGCGATCCACGTCGGCACGGCCAGGGGTAAGCTAGGAGACGCGATAAAGTTCGTCGAGATACCAGAGGTAATGGACGCGATACAAGGTCCTCTGGGCCACATCAAGCCGATATGGGGGGTCTCCTCGGGGGGCTTGACTCCGCAGAACTACCACTACTCCATCGACCTGATGGGGCTCGATATCGTGCTGCAGAACGGCGGGAGCGTCCACGGACACCCATGGGGGACCAAGGCCGGCGCGACCGCTGCGAGGCAGGCAGTCGACGCCTACATGAAGAAGATCCCCGTCGACGAGTACGCAAAGACCCACCCGGAGCTCGAGGCTGCAATCCAGTTCTTCGGGCAAAAGTACGCGGTGGCTTCCGCGATGACCGCAGTACCGGAGCTAGGGAAGAAGGAGAGCGACTACCGGCACATGTTCCGCTCGGAGTAGAAAGGAGCCTAGAACATGAAGAACCATACTCAGGGCGACATCTTCTGTTCCTGCGGGTCTTGCTCTCACGACAACTCGCTTCAGTGCGCAGACTACGGATGCACGTGCTGCATAGCGGGGATGTCGGGCAAGCCCTACCAGCTCCACTACCTGAAGGACTCGGGCGCACCGGCTAAGAACTTCTGAGTCATTCCTCCCCGACTTGGGCAGGCCCCGCGCCGGGCCTTCGCCTTTCTGTTTTTCCCAAAGATGTAGAGGGTTTTCTGTCTCGAGACAAATGCCCTAGACACAGTTGTGCTTGACGCAAGTCGCAAGGGGGAGAGAACTGAGTCTAGGCTCTTGTCGGCCCGATGAATGTCGGCGAAATCTGGAAGCTACTTCTTCTTGAGAGCTTCCGCAATCACCGGGGCGACGCTCACGAAGCTTACCGGCCCTGCGAAGGTGTCGGTCCCCACCACTCCCTCGATGTGGTTGCTATACAGCAACGGGAGCGCGTTGAGGCTCAGTACGGGGTGAGTGCAACCGACGTAGATCTTCCTTGCTCCTTCCTTTCTGACGAGGTTCGCGGCCTCGACTATGGTGTTCCCTGTGCTGATGATGTCGTCGATGATGATTGCGTCCCTTCCCTTTACGTTGACGCCCTGGCCCGCCCTCACCTTGACCTTGACCTCGGTGGACGAGAACCTCGTCTTCGAGAGGATGGCGTAGTCGGTCTTGATCTTCGCTGCGGCGACCTTGGCCCATTGCTCTGACTCGTCGTCAGGACCGATGATGATTGGGTTCTTCGGCTGGTATATCCTGTTGATGTATTCCGCGATGTATGGGACCGCCGTCAGGTTCACGGCCGGGATCTTGAAGACCTCCTTCAGGGACGGGGCCCTCTGGAGATGGACGTCTATCGTGAACAGCCTGTTGATCCCCGCCCCCTCGAGGAGCTTCGCCACCAGGTGGAAGCTCAGCGGCTCACCCGGGTGGAACCTGGCGTCCTGCCTTGCATAGGCGAAGTATGGGATAACTACGGTTATCGTCTTTGGGCTGGCGCTCTTCAGCGCGTCGATCGTGAGGAGGTACTCCATGATCAGCTCGTCGGGCCTGCCGCCGAGAGGGTGGATGAGGACGACGTCCTGGCCCTTGATGTCCTCTTCGATCTTGAGGTATTGCTCCCCGTCTGGGAACCTCTGCCTCTTGACCTTTCCGAGCTTCGCTCCTGTGAGGAGCGACACCCTCACTGCTAGGGTCTCGCCTGCGGATCCGCCGAATATTATCATGTTACGCGTTCTCCAATCAACCGGTGCTCGGCTTGGCCTGGGCACCTTCTGTGTACTGGTATAGCTCCTTCATCAGCGAGAAGACGCCGCCCGGAGGGACGATTCCCTTCTCGGTGACGTAGAAGTCGATGTACTCTGGGGGAGTGACATCGAATACGGGATTGCTGAACTTTACCTTGGGGTTGTGGTTCATCCACTCCTTCGAGGCGATCTCGGTGTGGTCGCGCTCCTCGATGTCCACTAATCCGCCGGTCAAAGTCTTGAAGTCAAGCTTGTAGGTTTCTGCTGCCACCATGAAGTTCACCCTCGCCTCGTGGGCCATCGTGGCCACCTGGGAGGTCCCTATCTTGTTCACCAACGCCCCGTTGACTGCGATTGCGTCGCAGCCCACCACCGTTCTGTCGGCGTGCGACATGTAGACCCTGCACGCAGAGTCGCAGATCAGGGTGGTGTCGATGCCATAGTTCGCGAGCGCGGCCGCAGTCTTGTGGCCCTGGAACTTGGGTCGGGTCTCGTCGCAGTAGACCTTGATCCCCTTGCCCATGTCGTAGGCCTTCTTCAGGACGCTCATCGCCGCTTCGCTGTTGCAGTGTGTGATTATCACGTCGCCGTTCTTCACGCGCCTAGCGCCGATCTCTCCGATCACCTTCACGGCGTCTAAGCTGGAGGTCAGGAAGTCGTTGGCGGTGTTGACAGTCGCGGTCCGGACGTCCTCGACAGACCCGCCGGACTCGAAGGCGGTCCTTCCGCCGTAGAGCACGTAGTTCACTCCGTTGGGGAGCGAGACGGCCGTAGGCCTCGCGGACCTGAGCTTCTCGCCGGCCTTGAGGACGAGGCCCCAATACTCTCTCGAGGTCTTTGCTTTGGCTTCGCCTGCGTAGTCTCTCAGTGCCTGTGCGGCATACCTAGCGATGCGACCCGCCCCGTGAACGTGCATCGCCTTGAGGTTGTCGTAGGCTTCTTCCACGGAGACCCGCGGAAATTCTTCCTTCGTTGGTTCCTTTCCGTCCTTGAGGGTTTCCACGTGAACCGTTTCGCCTTCTTGGGAGCTTATATATGTATTATCCGGCCTTTTGTGGAAATGGCTCGACTTTCGAGACCGACTGATACGACCTCTCCGTCTTTCGAGGCGAGCCAGAGCGGGTCTCCATATCGAAGCTGACCTCTGGCAGGCATCTCTCCCTCAGGTCAGCGCGTAGGGCATCGAATCTTCAAGTTGACGGAGGCTTCAACTGCAGGGGATCCCACTTCCAGTTCCGGATCTCCGGCATGTCCTGACCGTGACTGCTGATGTACCGCTTGTGCTCGATGACCTTGTCCTGCATCTGCTGTTTGAGGTAGGCGCCTTGGGAACCCAGGTCGGGCACTCGGTCTATCACGTCTTGGACGAGATGGAAACGGTCGAGGTCGTTTTGCACCCTCATGTCGAACGGGGTCGTTATGGTCCCTTCTTCTTTGTAGCCGCGGACGTGCAGGCTTTGGTTCGTCCGACGATAGGTAAGGCGATGGATCAGCCAAGGATAGCCGTGGAAGGCGAAGATGATGTGCTTGTTCTTCGTGAAAAGAGAGTCGTAGTCCGGGTCGCTGAGGCCGTGCGGATGCGCGCTGGGCGATTGTAGCTTCATCAAGTCGACCACGTTGACTACCCTTACCTTCAAGCGAGGGAGATGTTCGCGTAGGATCGAGGCTGCCGCAAGTGTCTCGAGCGTGGGGACGTCTCCGCAACAGGCTAGGACGACGTCAGGCTCTGTGCCCTGGTCGTTGCTCGCCCACTGCCAGATGCCGATCCCCTCGGTGCAATGGGCAATCGCCGCGTCCATGCTCAACCATTGAGGGAGAGGGTGCTTGCCACCCACGACGACGTTCACGTAGTTCCGGCTCCGAAGACAATGATCGAA
The DNA here is from genome assembly GCA_963799775.1 of uncultured archaeon. Taxonomy (GTDB): domain Archaea; phylum Thermoproteota; class Nitrososphaeria; order Nitrososphaerales; family Gagatemarchaeaceae; genus Gagatemarchaeum. Next base: position 68,120 of record CAWCYD010000003.1, on the reverse strand, counting down.
GATGGAGAGGAGGCAGTTCGCGTCCGGGGGAAGGTAGACGCGCACGATGTCAGCCTTCTTGTTGATCACGTGGTCGAGGAAGCCAGGGTCCTGGTGGGTGAAGCCATTGTGGTCCTGCTGCCAGACGTGGGAACTGAGCAGGTAGTTGAGCGAAGAGATCTTTCGGCGCCATGGGAGCTCCGACGTGACTTTCAACCACTTGGCGTGCTGGTTGAACATCGAGTCGATGATGTGAATGAAGGCCTCGTAGCAGTTGAAGACGCCGTGTCTGCCTGTGAGCAGATATCCCTCCAACCAGCCCTCGCACTGGTGCTCGCTGAGCATCGAGTCGACGACGCGCCCGGAGGGCGCGAGGAACTCGTCGTCCCTCTCTAGCTTAGCGTCCCACTGACGGTTGGTCGCCTCGAAGACCGCCCCTAGCAGGTTCGAGAGCGTCTCGTCGGGACCGAAGATCCTGAAATTGCGCGTGTCTTGGTTGAGCTTCACCACATCCCGCAGGAATCTGCCGAGCACGGAAGTGTCTTGGGCAGTGACGGAGCCGGGAGAGAGCACATCCACGGCGTAGTCCTGGAAGTCTGGCATGCGGAGGTGCCCGGAGCAGAAGCCCCCCGTTCGTGTGGGGGTTTGACCCCATCCTCCTGTCACCCTCGGGTGCGAGCTCAGCCAGCTCCGGCATGAGGCGTCCCTGCTCATCGAAGAGCTCTTCCGGCCTGTAGCTCTTCATCCACCTTTCAAGCTGTTTTAGATGGTCGGGGTGCTCTGCCCCGACGAGGAGAGGCACCTGATGCGACCTGAACGTCCCTTCGACTCGGACGCCGTCGACGACCTTCGGCCCAGTCCAACCCTTGGGCGTCTTCAGTACGATCATGGGCCACCGTGGCCGGGACGCGTCATCCTTGCTTCGAGCGTTCCTTTGGATTCGAAGGATGTCTCGGATCACCTCGTCGAGGGTGGCGGCCATGAGCTCGTGCATCTTGTCCGGTCTTTCCCCTTCGACGAAGTGAGGCTCCCACCCGCAGCCCCTGAGAAACTCCTCCAACTCCTCTTGCTTGATCCGGGCCAAGACGGTGGGATTGGAGATCTTGTAACCGTTGAGGTGCAGTATAGGCAGCACGACCCCGTCGGTGACCGGATCTAGGAACTTGTTCGAGTGCCATGCAGTCGCGAGGGGGCCGGTCTCCGCTTCCCCGTCGCCGATGACGCACGCGACGATCAGGTCTGGGTTGTCGAAGACCGCGCCGAACGCATGGCTGAGAGAGTAGCCTAGCTCGCCGCCTTCGTGTATCGAGCCGGGCGTGGTCGGGGCGACATGGCTGGAGACCCCGCCGGGGAATGAGAACTGCTTGAACAGCGCTTTCATCCCAGCTTCGTCCTCGCTGATGTTCGGATAGACCTCGCTGTAGCTGCCTTCGAGGTAGACGTTGCTCATCACGGCGGGGCCGCCGTGCCCCGGACCCGAAATGTAGAACATGTTGAGGTCAAAGTTTCTGATGACGCGGTTGAGGTGCACGTAGATGAAATTCTGCCCGGGCACCGTGCCCCAGTGTCCGACCACGAGCGGTTTCACGTGCGCCAGTTTGAGCGGTTGCTTCAGCAGCGGGTTGTCTGAGAGGTAGATCTGGCCGACCGAGAGATAGTTGGCCGCGCGCCAATAGGCGTCGATCCGCTTCAGCAGATCGGGAGAAAGCGCGCTGGTCTTCATTGTCGTCAGAATCATCCCCTCGGGCGGTTTCCTCCGCCGATGCCGAGGATGCTATAAACGGTCCTCGCGATCATCAGCTCCTCGTCCGTGTGGATGACGCGCACGGTGACACGGCTCGAATCGCCGGAGATGACGCCCTCGTTGGCCTCGTTGCGCTTTGGATCGAGAACTATCCCCAGAAACTCAAGACCCTCAGAGACCCTCGCACGGACGACGTCCGAGTTCTCTCCTATGCCGCCGGCGAACACCAGGGTGTCCAGCCCACCGAGCGCCGCTGCGTAGGCCCCGATCCATTTCTTCACCTGGTAGCAGAAGAGTGCGACAGCTTCGGCGGCCCGCGTGTCTTTCGTCTCGAGGGCCAGAAGGTCTCGCATGTCAGAGCTCGTCTCTGAGATCCCGATGAGACCCGATCGGAAGTTGACCATGTCTTGGAACTTTGTGATGCTCATCTTCTCGGTGCGCGCCAGATAGGACAAGAGCCCGGGATCGATGTCTCCCGAGCGCGTGCTCATGGGCAGTCCCGCAGCCGGGGTGAGGCACATCGATGTGTCGACGGACTTGCCTGCGCGGACAGCCGCAAGACTTGCACCGTTCCCGAGATGGCAAAGTATGACCCTGCCGGTAGCGGCCGACGGGTCTGCGAGCCGCGCCAGCTCCTCCATCAGAAACGCATAGGAGATGCCATGGAACCCGTACCTCCTCGCGCCTCGCGCCTCGAAACGGCGAGGAATCGGCAGAATCCGGGCCACGCGGGGCAGGTCGTGGTGGAAGGCCGTGTCGAAACAAGCTACCTGGGGAAGGCCAGGGAGGCGCCTGCCAAGAACCTCGATTAGCAGTATCTCGCTGGGGAGATGCTCGGGATCCAACGGGATGAGCCTTCGGAGGTCGGAGAGCACCTTCTTGGTGATAAGCCGCGGCTCGTGGTACTTCGGCCCCCCTTGCACCACACGATGACCGATGGCACCTAGGGGCATGTCTCGGCTCGTCCTATCGAGCAGTTCTGTCAGAGTCGCTGCCGCCTGAGCATGGTCCGCCGCCCTGATTCGTCGGGAGAGGTTCTTCGTCCGGTCAACGTCTCTCACGGTCAAGGTAGTGTCGCGTAATCCTATCCTGGCGATCTCGCCATCGATAATCCGGCGTGATGGACTGCCGGCGACAACGTCGAAGAGAGCGAACTTTATGCTCGAGGAACCGCAGTTTATCGTAAGGACGGACCTCTCCGCGGGTCGACTTTTCATCGGACGCTTCCTCCGGATGACCGGGCCTGTCCGTTCGACAGAAGGATCACGCTAGACCGCGGCTCCAGACGGTATTTTTCCGGACTAGGGACCATGACCTCCTCGCCGGGACCCGAGACGGTCCTCCGGGGCAGGTCGGAACGTGTCCACAGCGATGACCCAGCGGGACTCGGGGAGCGGTTGAGGCAGCGTAAAGTCGACCCCATCGACCCCGGCGTTGAACATCATGAATAGCGCCGAGCCTCGATCCTCTTCCTTAATCATGCACGCAACGCTCTTTTTACCGGGGTCGCTCCACCCTGGCGCCGCCAGCATAGCGTCGTACCAAGATATCTCGCCACTCTCGTAGAACTCCTGCTTCCTGAAGACCTGATGAGCAAGGCGGAAGGCTATCATCCCTTGAGCGAAGCGGAAGATCTCCTTACGCCTTTGAAGGTCACTCCAGTTCACCCAGCTGACCTCGTTGTCCTGGCAGTAGGCGTTGTTGTTGCCCCTTTGAGTTCGGCGGAACTCGTCCCCCCCGAGGATCATGGGGACACCGCGGGAGATAAAAAGCGTGAGCAAGAAGTTCTTGATCTGGCGCTCGCGCACTCTCTCGATCCCAAGGTCTGCCGTCTCCCCCTCGATCCCATAGTTATCGCTGTAGTTCGCGTCGGTCCCGTCGCGTTCGTCCTCTTCGTTGGCGGAGTTGTGCTTTCGGGCGTAGCTCACAAGGTCGTTCAGGGTGAAGCCGTCGTGGCATGTGACGATGTTGATGCTGCTCCCGGGGCCCCCTGGCGACTTCGAGAAGATGTCGGCGCTGCCGCATATGCGACTCGCGAAGGCGCCGAGCATGCCTTCATCGCCTCTCCAGAATCTCCTGACCTCGTCCCTGAACCTGTCGTTCCAGCACGACCATCCTAGCCCCGAGAACCTCCCCATCTCGTACGCTCCGCCCGCGTCCCAAGGTTCGGCGATCAGTTTGAGTGCCCCTCAGGATGGCGTCCCTCGAGATCTCCGACACCAGCGGAGGGTCCAGGAGAATGTCTCCGGAAGGCCCCCTGCAGAGCACGGCCGCCAGGTCGAATCGAAACCCATCTACGTGCATTTCTTCGCTCCAATAGCGGAGCGCTGCGACGATCTGTTCCCGGACCGCGCCGTTGTTGACATTGAGGGTGTTGCCTGTGCCGGTGTAGTCCTTGTAGTACCGGCCATCTTCCTGCAGGATGTAATAAGAGGCGTTGTCCACCCCTCGGAAGCTGAGGGTCGGGCCGAGCTCGTCGCCCTCTCCGCTGTGATTCAAGACGAGGTCTAGGATGACCTCCATTCCAGCGCCGTGGAACTCCCTGACCATCTCCTTGAACTCCCTCACCTGGCCGCCGAGCCCTCCGTCGCTGGAGTAGGACGCCTTTGGCGCGAGCAGTGCCAGGGGATTATATCCCCAGTAATCCCTCACGGGGCGCCCCGTCCACGCCAAGCCTTTCCTGTGGGTGACAGAGGTCTCGTTGAATTCCTGCACTGGGAGAAGCTCCACCGCGGTGACTCCCAGGGTCTTCAGGTAGGGGATCTTTTCCGTCAGTCCTCTGTAACTGCCTGGATGGGCCACTCCAGAGCTCGAATGGGCGGTGAATCCTCTGACATGGACCTCGTAGACCACCGTCTCCGACAGTCGATGGTGCGGTCGCTCGTCCTCGCCCCAGTCGAATCGGTCGTCTGAGGTGATGCATTTTCGCACATAGGCTGAATCGTCCTGGTTCGATCTCTCCAGATCTCTCTCCTCGGAAGGGTCGTAACCCCTCGCCGAGGCGAAATCCAAGGAAGGTCTGGGAGAGACGGCGAGCGCCATGGGATCGAGGAGAAGTCTGTTGACGTTGAATCGATGTCCCTCCTTAGGCTGGTACGGTCCATCGACTCGATAGGCGTAGAGTTGACCGTGACCGAGACCTCCGACCCACACGTGCCATACGTCTCCGGTGCGATTCCGCATTGGGTCCAGATTGATCGCCCACGCGGCCTCGGTGTCTTCGGAACGGTCGAAGAGCTCAAGGCGTACCTTCGTCGAATGCTTGCTGAAGAGCGCGAAGTTTACCCCTCCTTTGAGCGGGCGGGCACCGAGAGGCGATGGCGCTCCGGTTCGAACCTCGTTCAACTCCGACGGCGGAGTGCGCGGGTGGGAGGTGGAGCCGGCGGCCATCGCGTTCACTTTTGCCACAGTATGAGGTCGAGCTCAAGCGGGACCGAGACGCCTGGGCGGGAAGGTATCACCCGGGCGGTGTAATCCGAAGCGGGCCTTCCGGCAGGGACGGTCGCGGCGTAGAGGTATCCGCCGTTGCCGGTCGCCGCGTTTCCAACGCGCTTCATCTCCTGCAGCACAGGATGACCACCTTCAGGAGCCCCAGCGTATAGCTCTACGCGGACGGACTCAGGGCCTACGTCCTCAAGGGTGACCAGAACCTCGAAAGCGTATCTCTTGCCACTTGTCTCGTACTTCATGGGGCCGAACCGGATCTTCCCCCATTTCTCTACCAGGTTTCCTCGCCACTCGAGCATGTCCTTGCTCTCGGCACCCCCGTCGGCGGCGCGGGAACGGGACGCGATGGCGGCGGGCAGGTAGTGCTTCTCAGTGTACTCGCGTACGGCCCGGTGGGCGGAATATCGCGCCGTCAACCTCGCCATGCTCTCCCGCATCCGGGCGACCCACGCCGTGGGAACCCCGTCGTGCCCCCGCGCGTAGAACTCGGGCACAACTTCGCTCTCGAGGTGATCGTAGAGGCTGGCTGCCTCGACGCCGTCCCACCCCGAGTCATCAGCGTGCCCCCGCCCATCCCCAGGGCCCAGCCTACTTCGGGGGTGTATGCCTCCGCCCACCAGCCGTCCAATTCCGAGAGGTTGATCCCCCCGTTGGCGATGGACCTTCATCCCGCTGGTCCCGCACGCCTCCCATGGGCGGCGAGGCGTGTTGATCCAGAGGTCGACGCCCTGGACCAATCGCTCGCTGAGGACCACATCATAGTCGCTGAGAAATATCGCGTGTGCGCGAGCCTCGGGTCTGCGGACGAAGTTCACCCATTCCTTGATCAGTTCCTGTCCCGCTCTGTCGTCCGGATGGGCCTTGCCCGCGAGAATCAGCTGGACCGGACGCTCCGACGTAGTCAACAGCCTGAGCAGGCGCTCGGGATCGTGCAGGAGCAGGTTCGGCCTCTTGTAGGTCGCGAAGCGTCGTGCGAAGCCCAACGTCAACGCCTCCGGGTCGAGGACATGCCTCGCCCGGGCTACCTCCTCCGGCGGGGCCCCAGCCGTAGCGAGCTGCCTCGACAGCCGTGCGCGCGCATACTCTACGAGCAATCTGCGCGCGTCCGCGCGGAACTTCCAGAGCCTCGAGTCAGGTAGACCTCTGAGCCCCTTCTCCAGAGCGTCCATCGGTCCGTTCCAGCGATCGGTCCCGCAGGCTTCGGTCCACAGGAGGTCAGCCTCGTCCGACTCCCAGCTCGGCACGTGGACGCCGTTGGAGACGTGCCCGATTGGTATCTGTTCCAGGGGCCACCTCTGGAAGAGGGGCTCGAAGAGTTCTCGGCTGACCCTCCCGTGCAGGCGGCTCACCCCGTTCGTGGACCCACTGCCTCGGATGGCCATATACGCCATGTTGAAGCTCTCAGAAGAGTCGTCAGGGTTGGCGCGGCCGAGCGCCAGCAGTTCGTGAGCCGCAAGACCGAGCCGTCTTTGGGCGTAGTCTCCCAGGTACCTTTGTATCAAGGAAGGAAGGAAGCGGTCGAACCCCGCCTCCACCGCCGTGTGCGTGGTGAAGACGTTCCCGACCCTGGTCGCGGCGAGCGCGACAGCGAAGGGCTGTCCAGTGTCCTCCATGAAGTCCCCGGCACGCTCCAAGGCTGCGAAGGCGGCGTGCCCCTCGTTCATGTGGCAGACCTCCGGCCTAATCCCCAAGGCGCGTAGCAGACGCCAGCCGCCGAGGCCGAGAAGGATCTCCTGCTGCAGGCGCAGCTCCGGCCCTCCTCCGTAGAGCTCGCCGATTTTCGCCCTGTCCACCGGGAGGTTCGCGGGATCGTTGCTGTCAAGGAGGTAGAGCTTGGCTCGACCTACCTTGGCCTCCCACGCGCGGAGCCAAATCGAGCGGCCCGGGAGCTCGACCTCGAGTCGCAGCCAGTCCCCGCTAGGCTTGCGCAAGGGGAGTATCGGGAGCTGGTCGGGGTCGTTGAAAGGGTACAGGGCCTCCTGCGTCCCGTCCTCGTTGAGGGTCTGCCGAAAATAGCCCTGCTGGTAGAGCAAGCCCACGCCGATGACGGGCACGCCGAGGTCGCTCGCCGCCTTGAGCTGATCGCCCGCCACGTTCCCAAGCCCTCCGGAATAGATCGGGAGCGCTTCGCTCAGCATGAACTCCATGCTGAAGTATGCGACGCATGAAACTTGATTCTGCGGATGCGCACTCTGGAACCAACCCTGGCGGGTGGATGATTTGCGCTCCGCCTCCAGAAGGTCTTCCACGCTCTCCCGGAAATCGGGGTCGGCGAGCACGCGCTCCAGAAGGTCTCGCGAGACAGTCTGGAGAATCAGCCAGGGGTTCTGGGTGAGGCGCCACAGGGCTGGATCTAGCGTTCGCCAGACCTTGTCTGTGGCGTGGTTCCATGACCAGCGCATGTCCAGTGCGAGCTCTGCAAGAGAGTCGAACCCCTCGACGTCGGTGGGCAGGAGCCCGTAGATGGGGTGTCGGCTCACGCGGCTATCTCGGCTCATGCGGGTACCAACTCAACGGCGTCCGGCGGCCTGCGTCTCTTCGCCCAGCTTTCGAAAGGCGTCAGGCGAGAGTTGATCCGTCGTCACCTTCCATTCCCAGTTGCCTTCGGAGGTCGATGGAAGGTTCATCCTCGCCTCGGATCCGAGCGAGAGGATGTCCTGAGTGGGGACGATGCTCAGTGTTGCCGCGGAGTTCAACGCCAGGCAGATGAACTCCCAGCTGGCTTCTTCCTCAAAGAGTTCCCTCCCCATGACCTCGAGGAGCCTCTTCTTTTGTCTGGCGTTCGCTTCGTCCCTGAACCAACCTCTGACGGTGTTCGTGTCGTGGGTTCCTGTGTAGACCACGGAGTTCGGGGAGTAGTTGCGGGGCAAGTACGGGTTGTCAGGGCCTGAGTCGAAGGCCATGAGCAGCACGTACATCCCAGGAAGGTCCAGCCTTCTCATCACGGCCCTCACGTCAGGGGTGATGACGCCCAGGTTGGCTCGGCGATGAACGGCATCGAAGGGAAGCGGGCCTTGACCTTCTCGAAGAACGCGTCGGTAGGCGCATCCACCCATCGTCCTGAAATCGCCGTCTTCGCGTCTCCAGGTACCTCCCAGAAGGCGACGAAACCCCTGAAGTGGTCTAGACGGGTGATGTCGAAGAGGTCGAGCGTGTGCTGCAGGCGCCTCATCCACCAGTCGAAGCCCTCGCCCTCCAGCCGCTCCCAGTCATAGACGGGGTTCCCCCAAAGCTGGCCCGTCTCGCTGAAGTAGTCAGGGGGGACGCCTCCAACGAATGAAGGACGACCCTCGCTCCCGAGCTTGAACAGGCGCCTGTTCGACCAGACGTCAGAGCTGTCGAGGGCGACGTAGAATGAGACGTCACCCACGAGCCTTATTCCGAGTCCGGAACAGTATTCCTTCAGTCCCTGCCACTGTTTGAAGAACTCGAACTGGGCGAACTTCTCCCTTTCAACGGGATCCGAAAGCCTCGACCTCGCCTCCGCGACGGCGTCTTGTTCCCCGTCCCGAAGGCCCTGAGGCCACTCGTACCACGGCTTCCCACCTCTTTCTTCCTTGACGGCGACGTAGAGCGAGTGGGATTCCAGCCAACCGGAGTTCAATGCGCAGAACTCTTCGAACTGGCTGGACCGAGCCTCCTTGAATCGCTCGAATGCTCTGTCCAAGACCTCTCTCTTGAAGGCGATTACTTCCGTGTAATCTACCCGGCTCTGTTCTTGTTCGCTCCTTGGTGCCCCAGGGAGTTCCTCGAGGAGGCTCTCCGCGTAGAGCACCTCGGGGCTTATGAGGAGCGTGTTCCCCGCGAACGCGGACGTCGGGTTGTAGGGAGAGTTGCCCGGGCCCGTCGGGGTCAGGGGGAGAACCTGCCAGTAACGCTGTCTTGACTCTGAGAGGAGGTCGGCGAACCTGAGCGCGGACGGTCCGAGGTCGCCTATGCCGAACTTCGACGGGAGGGATGTGATGCTCATCAGAACTCCTGTCGCCCGCTGCGGGGGAATCAACATTCATCTGTCCCGAAGCAGGGGGTTAAAGAGGAGGCTGCGTCGCGGGCCGGGGTCCGGCCGCACGGCCGATCACAAGCAGGGGAGGATATCGGTTCATGGCAAGGTCCTTCGTCGCGTCCAAGACTGCCCGGCTCTCTGGCAAAGATGACCATTGATTAGCGAGCGGAGCCCAAGATCGGCCTAGTGATCCGCGAGATGCTCGGTTTTCGGAAATAGTCGGTCGCCGAACTTTCCGAGATTCGTCGTCAGCCTGTGCTAAGATGTTGACGCTCTTATAGCCGATGCAGCTAGTTTCTTGTGGCCGATTGGGACGAAGGAAGCGGCGGCACTTCGCTGGGTTGGCCGCCGAACAGAGAAGACTTGCAGCGCCTCTATGTCGATCAGAAGCTCTCCGCGGCGAAGATAGCGGTTGTGTACGGACTGAGATATTCGAGCCCGAAGACCGCGGAATCGACGGTCCTCTATCATCTCAAGAGGAACGGGATCGCTCGAAGGGACCCCGCGGAGCACGTGAGGAAGGTCACGCCATCGATGGTGGACGAATGGGTAAGGAGATATCAGAACGGCGAGTCGCTGAAAAAAGTTGCAGGAGGCAAAGTGACTCCAAACACTGTCCTCGCCCACCTTCGCGAGCGACGGGTCGAGATCAGGGACAAGGTGGAAGCTCAGATCAAGGCGGTATCGAAATTCCAGAAGGTGCCGTTCTCCGGTGACCGGCACGAGATGGCCTACATAATTGGTCTTGCCGTAGGGGACATTTGGTCGATCAGGCATGGACGCGCAGTGAGGGTTCGGCTGAGCACAACTCACCCCTCAATGAGCAGGTTGTTCCGAACCTTGTTCGCTTCCCATGGTCCAATCTATGAATACCCCAGAAAGTCACCCCTGACCGGATTTGAATGGGCTCTCGACTGTGACCTGGATGACACTTACTCGTTCCTCCTGGAGGTCAACAGACTCTCGACGGAAATGATTGCAGATGAGGATTTGTTCTTCGATTTTCTTGCCGGATTTTTCGATGCTGAGGGAACCGTTTACTTGCATCGAAAGCGGCATGCGGATGAATTTGAACTGCCTGATTCCGAATACAAATTTCAATTTGCTGTCTCAAATCGCTCACAGCCTCTCTCAGTATGGATTCTCCGTAAATCTCCAGAGAACGAAGGTAAACCGAGAAGATGCGCTCAAAAGAGGTGTGTACAATTCTGGCGAACACATTTGGCGAATAGCAGTCTGGAGATTCGATGACGTAAACGAATGATGCAGTTCATGCGGCTGAGGCACCCCGAGAAAGTGCGGAAGGTTGTGCTCGCGCTCAAGTACGACTCGCTTTTTGGCCATAGGCGACGATATGACGTAATAGTGAAATGGGACAAGCTTGTTAGACGAATTCGCGACGAAAGGGACAGATATATATCGCAGGCAAAAGCGGCTTACGAGGTCAAAGCAGACCTTAAATTACATTTAGAGCCTGATTAGGGTATTGATTGCTGAATGAAGCTCATTTAGTGGTCCGCTTCGACTGGCCAATAATTCAGGCCCCAATAGACGACAGGGATGTCCGCGATGTGGACGCCCTTGAGCAGGTGGGGGATCACCCGCATGTTCCTGAAGGAGCCGGTCCCTATCTTCACCCGGTAAGGCCGCGGGGTGCCGTCGCTGACAACGAAGAAGCTCATCGCGCCGTGGGCGGCTTCTGTGCGCGCGTAAGTCTCACCTGGGGGGACGCGCGGCTGGGGCCCCAGCTTCAACCTCACCGGCCCCGGGGGCAGGTTCTTGAAGGCCTGCCTCAGTATCTTCACCGACTCCCTCATCTCAGTGAGAGCCGTGTACGCTCTCGACCAGACGTCTCCCTCCTTCAGAGAGGCGACCCCAAAGTCAAAGTCCGGATACGCGCTGTATGGCTCGGCTCGCCTCGTGTCGTGGGCGACCCCCGACGCCCGCAGAACGACCCCGGTGGCTCCCAGCCTTATCGCGTCTTCCTTGGTCAGGACGCCGATCCCTTTCGACCTCTCCTCCCAGATCGGGTTCCTGAAGAAGATCTTCTCGTAGTCGTCCATCCTCTTCTCGAACCAGTCGAAGGTCTGGAATGCCTTCTCCGGGAGGTGCTCTGGCATGTCGTTCCTGACCCCGCCGGGGATGATGTAGGCGTGGGTGACGCGCGCCCCGGTGAGCCTCTCCGCGATGTCGATGAAGAAGTCTCTGTCGCCCATGGCCCAAGTGATCATAGTCGTGTGGCCCGCGAAGAGCCCCAGGATCCCGAGGTAGTACTCGTGGGAGATTATCCTGTCCAGCTCCGCGGCGATGACGCGAAGGTACTCCGCCCGAGGGGGGAGCTTGTTGTTCATGAGCTGGTCGACCGCGAGGGAGTAGGCGAACAAGATGCCCGAGCTGTCGAGGATGACGGGCCTCTCCAGGTGCGGGACGTTCTGGATGTAGTTCTTGTACTCGCACATCTTCTCTTCGCCCCTGTGGACATAGCCGGGATCGGGGTCGGCCTTCACGCAGTAGTCGCCGTCCAGCCAGAGCCTGATCCGGAAGTGCCCCGCGCCCGGATGCTGAGGGCCCAGCGAGACGGCCATGACCCGGTCGGAGTCGGGAGAGTACTCGTAAGTGGCTGACGTTTGTCTATTACCTCACCCAATCAATGACCCGGGTTCGTGTAGTCCTTCCGCAGGGGAGGGATGTCGTTCCAGTCCTCCGGCAGGAGTATCTTCCTAAGGTCAGGGTGGCCCTCGAATCTGATCCCGAGCATCTCGAACGTCTCACGCTCGTGGTACTCTGTCCCGGTCCAGACGTCGACGAGCGAAGGCACGACGGCGTCGTCCTTCTTCACGCGCTCTGCGATTTGGAGCACGATGTCTTCTTGCCCGGGGTTGGAGACGCATCCGACGAAGTAGATCACCTCGAACTCGTTCTGCTGCGGATAGTCGGTCCCTCCGACGACCTCGATGTGGTCGAAGCCGAGGACGTCCCTGACGTAGAGCGCGACCGCCTTTATCTTGTCCGGTGGGACGGTCACCTTGACCCTTCGTGGCCTCGCGTAGTCGACCTTCGCGAGCAGGAACCTGGCGGCGATCTCGTCGGCCAAGTCCAAGGCCCTGCTGTTTTCGGGTTGCGCAGGTGCCGCCCCCCTGGCTGGGATGGCTGTGCTCGCACCGATCGGTGACGAGGCGCGCGGGACGGGCTGCTTGTCTAGGGCGCTATCCTTCTTCTCGGAGTTATTGGGCTGCAATAGAGATTCTCTCCCTTGACGGTCGGGCGATCATGTCCCGCGGAGGCTCGTCGAGTGCCGGATCTTCTCTTGGAGCAGCGCGATGCCCTGCATCAGGGCCTCTGCGCGCGGAGGGCAACCGGGCACGTAGACGTCGACGGGGATGATGTCGTCTATGCCCCTCAGGACGTTGTACGAGTCGTAGTATAGTCCGCCGGTGATGGCGCAATTGTGGACGAGCTGTCCGTTGGCGAAGAAGTTGTGATGGCCCTCGACTTCTATGTCATAGACTGAATCGCGCCCTCTCGGGACTATTGACGTTAGACGTCGCAGTCCAATTCCCGCATGACTTGTCTTAAGCAAGGATGTTCCGTCGAATACCCGAACCGCAGTCTTAACCCTCCGCAGGTAGTCAGACCTATGAAGAGGAAGTCGTGCAATCAGCGACATCGGGAAGCTCACGACATATTCGACCGTCTTTAGTTGTCTTCCTTCTAAGACGTTCTCCTTTTCTTTCTCGAAGACACCGCCAACGTGGAGTCCACGATAATGACAAAGCTCCACCAAATCAAGCATCAACTCTTTGTTGGCAGACGAGATTTGGGCGAAACCTTGCTCTTGAACATACCCGTCTGACTCGATCATACCAGTGAGGAAACTCAAGACAGATGACAATGGTAAGGTATAGACCCAACTCGGTATTCTCTTTGTGTAAACATCACCTTCGAGTTGGAGCGATTCTCTGAACATCCCCGCAATCACACTTGACCAAACGGACACTTGTCTGCCTTCGTGAGGCGATATCCCGAAGAGTTCCTTGATTACCCTAACAAGCTCAGCTCTCGAAGGATCCTTCTCCATGAGCGAGAAGCCTATTCGATGACTGTCCTTCCAGCCATCTCCAAGATAAAGACCGACTAGCCATGCGAGAGCGTCATCAACGGAATCGGGTATTCTGACATGCTTTCGAAACCTGCCTTCGTGGTGATATTGAATCGGAAACGGCGCTCCCTCCACTGCTTGAGAATAGGTAACAAGAAGGTCTCCTTCCTTGAGTTCGCAAACGTGCTTCCAGTTTAGATCTAGTCCATACATTGAAGGTGGGTGTTTCTTCCAATAGGAGAGACTCCTTGCACCAATTCCTAGAAGAGGCGAGAGCTCTTTCAGGGTAAAGCCTTCTTCGACCATGCCGAGCATTGACTTGTAGGCCACCCATTTCCTCGACAAAGTTCGCTCGTATACGGCGAACGGATGATTTTCTGTAGCCACCGATTCATAAGAACCAGCGCGGACTCTGAAGACCGGTCGCACTCCCTGGTCCTTTCTGGCTGCGACTTTTGCATTGACTACTTGCTTCGCGGCTTCATCGTATGAGAAGACCGTCTCACCGGGTTGAATCTCGTCAATTCTGCGTAGGCCCGTAGGCGTGTAGACCATCGAGTCACCCCGTTTACAAGCTCCCATTGCCACTACCCACTTCGGTTCAGCCATCTGGTCGTAGATCAGCTTGAGCCTGGGAGCGAGCTTCCTGGTCACGGTCCCCATCACAATGATCAGGTCGCACTGCCGGAGGGAACCAAAAGCCTCCAAGACCCCGAAGCGCTCGGCGTCGAACCTCGAGCCAGCGGCGGCCCCGACTTCAACACTACAGCATGCAGTTTCAAGGTGCACGGGCCACAGGCTGTAGAGGCGCCCCCAGTTCGCCACGTAGCGCAGCGGCGCCCCTATGGCATCTTGGAGGATCTCATTGACCTTGCCGACGAGGACGTTGGTCTCGCCGGTCTTCGGAACGGGCGCGGCCGCTACCAAATCTCTCTCTTCCCCGCCATGTGCACCGTGAGGCCCATCGGGACGAGGAGCGCCCCCACGAAGATCAGGATCATCCAACTGGACAACGGTCCGAGCGCGAGCGGCTGATACGCGGCGGCCCATGCGAAGAGGAACATCGCCATGACGTCGAAGACGACGAACATGAGGAGGTAGGCGTAGTATTGCATCATGAAATGCATCTTGCCCCTGCCTCTTGGCACCTGCCCGGCCTCGAAAGGAAGGCCCTTGATGGGGTTGGGGTGCTTAGGGCCCAGGATGCGGGGCACGATGAGCATTATCGAGGTGAAGAGAACACCCACCACACCCATCATGAAGACGGATGCGACGTCGCCAAAGATTGCCAACCCTGTATGGCCTCGCAGAATTTTCGCGACCGAATGCGCGTATTAAAGCTTGAGGAGCGAAAAACAAGTCCAGGGCGTCCGGGCGAGGCCCCCCAAGGGCGAAGCGAAACACATTTAGAAACGCCTCCGCTCGCCACAAGACAGAATGCGCATCGCGATAGTCGGAACGGGCGTGGCGGGATCATACCTGCTGAACAGGATTCCTCCGGAGCACGAGGTAACGGCGTTCGAGATGCGAGAGAAGGAAAAATGGTGGGCCGTCTGCGCGTGGGGGACGAGCGCCCCGTTCATCTCTGAGTTGGTGAGCAAGGCCGGGTTGAACTTCGAGGACTACATCCTCTTCCGCGGCAAGAGCATGATAGTCGACCCTGGCAACGGGAAAGAGGCCTTCAACATCAAGCTCAACGGGCTGGTCACGTTCGACAAGACGAGGCTGTTCGGGGACATGAAGAAGGGGAAGAACGTGCAGTGGGGCTCCCATATCACAGACGTGAACGACCTCAAGGGGTTTGACATGGTCATCGACGCGACCGGGTTCCATAGGTCGATGCTGGGCAAGCTGGAGCACGATGCGGCGATACCTTGCTTCGAGGTGGAGGTGGAGGGGAAGTTCCCGTGGGACGATTTCTACATCAGACCGTATCCCGGCCTGAGCGGCTACTTCTGGTACTTCCCGCTCGGCCCTGGCAGGGGGCACGTTGGGGCGGGCGACTTCAAGGCCCAGTACAGGGGGGAGATAGAGGCGATGGTCAAGAAGTACGACTGGAAGGTCGTGAGGCGTATTGGAAGGCCCGTGAGGATTCTCGCTCCGGCGTACATGGGACCGTTCTACAAGGAGCCCAAGTGCCTCGCGTGCGGAGGCACGGTCAACCAGAGGAAGCTCTTGGGGAGCATCAAGGAAGGAGCAGTCCAGACCGCAAACGCAAACATGAGTTCGAAGGCTCAGGCCACCACGTTCGCTGAGAGAGGCATCTCGGGAGCGAGCGGAGCCTCTCCGACCAACGGTCACGGCTCGTGCGCGTGCTCGACGCCGAGGCCAGACGGACCGCTGGTGGTCGGCGTGGGTGAGAGCATTGGGACAGTCTACCCTCTCCTCGGAGAGGGGATAATCCCGAGCATGCAGTGCGTGAACATGTTCGTCGAGCACATGGACGACATGGAGGCGTACTCTCAGGCCGTCCTCAAGCACTATGACATCTACGCGAAGGTCTACAGGTTCATCAAGGCGAAGATTGACGGCAGCTTTTCGATGCTCAGCCAGTTCCCTGACCTCTGGTCTATCTACTGGCACATGAGGACCAATGAAAGGAGATATGGCCTCGAGACCCATCTCAGGGACATCCTCAAGGTCGTCAACGTCTAAACCGGGGAACTCGGGCGAATCTCGCGCCCACTCAGCGATCCATGTGCTCACTGGGGCGGTCACCAACGTCCTGGGCCCGCGAAGGTTCACGTTCGCTAACGCACGGGTGCTGAAGTTCAGGAGCGAGGCCCCTCTGTCAGCGCAGGAGGTCGGCAAGATAGAGGCCGCCGCCAACAGAAAAGTCGAAGAGGACGCGGAGATTGTGGAGTTCAGTATGGACAAGGGGGAGGCGGAGGGGCACTTCGGGACAGGTATCTACGACCTCTGCCCTGCGCCGCAGAACGAAACCCTTCTCAGGATAGTGAGGATCCCTGATTGGGGGGCGAGTTGCTGCGACAAATCGCACACAGAGAGCACAGGGTCGATAGGGGCGATTAGGGTCGACGCGTGTTCCTTCGACGAGAAGGCGAAAGAGCTGGAGCTCAAGTTCCACTTGCTCTGACGAACCAGGAATCTCCGACCAAAACAGTATATTGGTGACTCAGACGCCCTTGGATTCGGGCCCGTAGCTCAGTATGGACAGAGCGAACGCCTCCTAAGCGTTAGGCCGAGGGTTCAAATCCCACCGGGCCCGCCAAACTTCAATTTCGACTCCGTTTCACCCGAATCTTCGTCAGAATGGCGTGTCCACCCCACATGCCTCGATTACGGGTCTTTGGATGTAACTCCCCGAAATCATTGCGTTAATCAAGGCTGTGTGCACAAGAATAGCAGGTTCCAAACGGATCTTGGGATGGGCCATGAGGGATGCAATTAATTATTTAAGCGAATCCTATATAAAATAGCTCGAGGCGAAAAATTCGACTTCAGGTTGGTTTGTCTACGGTAGGGGGCCTTGCGCGAATTACTCTAGGCGAACATATGCCACAATTTATACTACGGGCAGGAAGGCTCGCTCACATCTGGAGAGTGGTAGCAGAGAGGGACAACGGTTCCGTATGTCCCGAAATTGAGATCCATGTTGTTTTCCTCCTTTGTTAGGCTCCCCGCGTTGCTACCGTAGGTTCCAAGGTTTCCGTTGAATAGCTCTCCACTGACCTGCGTTCCATGAAAGGTTGAATTGTCGCCGCAACACTGAGAAACCGGGACGCTCTGAATATAGCTGAGGTGCACCTGCGGCCATCTCACTAGAACCAGGATTACCGCTCCAGCCATCTGATGTACCGCATGAAGATAGGTTCACCACTAGAAATTGGAACGAATAGGCTGCTTCGTCTATCGACGTGTCGCAGGAAGTCGCACCCCATCCGATTGAACTTGAGCCGTCGTTAATGGCCATAATGAAGACATTCTCGCTGTTGTTGAGGAGTGATGGATTGAAGTTTGAGCTGCCGCTTCCTTCGTAACTGCAAGTCGGATCACAGCCAATGGCCCAGTTCCAATAGACGTGATCAGGGTACACGTACATTAGCGCCTGATAGAAGTTAGCACCGCTTGTTGTGGACGTATCGGTGTTCAACTGAAAAGAGAAACATGGCGATTCTACGCCGCAGTCACCAGTGGAATCGTTGACATCACCGAGTTCGTCGAACCTGAACCACGTGAGAGCACCAGTGTCGGAAGGCGAAATCGTAATGGTTGAGTCGTATGTTGTTGCAAAGATGACGTGAATAGGAGCAGCCAAAAGCAATGCAAATAGTGACGATGCAATGATAATTTTTGAAAGACTCCTGCCTCGACTCTGTCTCATTCTATCGCCCCGAAATCGTCAAATCAACTACCGTGCCACCAATAACGCTCACACTGCTGGCGGTGTAAGGAGATGCGAAAGTGCCATGGACGAGGCCGGCGGCGGGAAAGTCAGAGGCTTGGACTTGAGACGCAGTGTAACCTACAGCCAGCAGCAATCCCGGGGCAGGATCGAACTCACTGTAGAAACCTGTCGAGTTGCTCAGTGGGGTGATTGTGTAGAGAATCGTGAAAGAGGAGACAGTAGGGGTGGGCGTGATAGAACTTGGCAGAACCGCTGTGTCGAACGAACCGGTGTATGCCTTCGCGTGATAAGCCGTACCGGTCGTGTATGTGACCGTCGTTGAAGAAGCGGCTGATGTAGAATTGCTACCGCTCCCGCTTGGAGTCTGATCGGAGTAATTCGACTGTATCGGTACATCGTTTAGTATTTGGACTGGGATAGTCAGTGTACCGTTGTCAAAGAACGAGCTCTTGTAGGTCTGGAAGCTTGTTGAGTTCCATTCTGTCGTGTAGGTCACGCAGACCTCAACGGTCTTGCCAGGCTGTAGCAGCAACACTTGCTTGTTAGGCGGAGGTGAAAGAAAACGGTAGTTGGCTACCGGGGTGGCCGAAGCACATGTCGTAATCGAAGGCTCACTAGCACTCCCGTTGCTTGGAGACGGCGATGACGAAAGAAGGAAAAGCGAAGACACGGCGGCGATTGCCACTACAGCAAGAACTACAGAGACAGCGACTACTCGGCCGATTCCGCTTCTCGATTGAAACCGAGTATAATATTGAACAGACCACTTGGGTGACGCGGAAGGCAATTTCAACATGGTCGCCACACTAAGCAGGAGCGAGGCGCGACCACTTCTCATTGCTTTTGTTAGGCGACTTTCATGTATTTGAACCCTGGGTGCGAAGCTTCCGTACGATGGTTTCAGAAACTTTTTCGTTGATTCGACAGGATTGTGGGGCACCCCTTTGAAGGGTATAAGGGGGATCAACCCTCTTTTCTCCAAATCAGTTCAATTCTTCCCCCTTTCCCTCCCCCTTCACGCGAGCCCATAGCATGCAACACCCCCGCGAAACGAGCTCCTTTCGGAGGAGCGAAGTTGCGCGGCCCCGCTTCAAGGCGGGGTGAAGGCGAAGACCGAGCGGAGAGCAAAAGAGGGGGGAGGGAGCCCCGAAGGGGCGCAAGGCCGCGAGAAGCGACCGAAGGGAGCGACGGACGCGGCGAGCGAAGCGAGGGGGTGAATTTTGCTCGGAGCGAAGGGCGAGCCTGAAGGGGGTTGCATGCTATGGGCGAGCGACACTCAGAATGGGATCTTGACTATGGCCTCCGCGTCGGGAAGAGAGGCGACGTATTCGTAGCCTTGACCGATATACGACTTGACCTCTTGGATCGGGATGACCTTCTGCCTTGAGCCGTTGCCCGTCATCATGCCGACCAGCCTCTGCCTCACAGCGTTCTGGAGCTCCTCGTCGCCCATCTCGTCGAGGTTCATCTTCTCGACCTCATCCTTCTTGAAGCCTGCGACCGCGAGGAACTGCTCCCTCAACGCCTTCTTGATCTGCTCCTCGCTCGCCGTCTCTGCCTTCGTCGAGAGAAGGGGCTCGCATTTCTTGTAGGCGCCCCTCAGCTCCTCAATCATCGTTGGTGGGAGCCTGCCTTTGTTGGTCGAATACCTAGCCTCGATGTCTCCCTTGTGCCCCATCAGGAACTGCAGGTATGGGTGAGAGATCAAGCCTTTGGACTCGGCCACGATCATTCCTGTGTCGCAGTACGCCCTGAGGACGTAGGGCCTCCACGTAAACCCTGCCTTGGTTATCGCCTCCTTGATGTCCCGGGTCACAAGGATGGTCCTGAGGAAGGCGTTCTTCCTCACTCCCCTGGGGTCGAAGGCCAGCATCGGGCTCTGAGGTGATAGCTTCTCTCCCGACTTCACTCTATCTTGGATATGCTCCTGGATGTAGGTTATCGCCTCTTCACCCACGAACGAGAGGTATGGGTGCCTCGCCTTGCTCAGCGCTCTCCTTACGAGGAGGGCTGTGGGAACCTTCTCGAATTCCACTCGACCGCTCGATATCTTCGCCTCCGTAAAGTCCGCGAGCCTGATGCCGTCAGTTCCGAGGTAGTCGCCAAGGCTCTCCGGCCTAAGACCGCTGAACGCCATCATCGCGACGGAGACCCTTCCACGAGGCGACGCCATCCGGAGGATCCTCGAAAGCTCGTCCTTGCTCGGCACCCTTTCGTTGGCTATTGTGGGGGTCTCGGACGTGCCCTTGATGTTCACCTTCAGCTTCACGTCGAGGTTGTTGTAGAAGGCCCAGGAGAGGACGACCTTCTTGAACCGCTCGATGTAGGAGCCTGCCTTCCCCTCTTTCTCCATCCTCCGGATAAAGTCCGTGAACTCGTCGCGAAATCTCTTGGACTTGGCTTCAGCGAGTATCTTCTTTGGGGTCGTCCCCTCGAGAGCGCAATAGAGCCCCATCGTCCGGAGATAGACGGTGGCGGTTATGATCGACTTGGCTTCGAGGTTCTCAAACCATCTGCGGACGTCCTGGTCGTCGAGAAGGTGTCTGTACTTGTTCCCAAAGGGCATGTTTCTGCCTCGGGAGAACGCTTCTAATAAGGGATTCTCTTAAGAGTTTAAGTGGGCCGGAAGGGATTCGCACCATTCTTGGTGTTGGACTAGGGCTTGAAATTCAAGGGTTCACTTCTACTTCTACTACCACCCTAGCAGCAGTAAGAGGAGTAAACTGTCTGCCATTGCATGCAGTAATGACGAAACGCGCACCGCCAATCCTGGAGTAGCTGTCACGAAGAACGAAGAATAGAAGAGGCATGTCATCCGAGCCTCTGGAAACACGAACTGTACTTTCTAAGGAGGCTCCTTTACCTACGTTAAGATTTCCTTTCTTATCAAAAGTGCAAAGAGCCGAGCTTCTTGGCTTTATTGACTTTTTTGCTTTGGTTTTCCCTTTTTTCTTCAGTGCGTAATATACGCTCAAAGCAGTCACGCCTAACTTCTTAGCTATATCCCTATAATTCATGCCTGATTCGGCAAGCTTCATGGCCTCTGCTTCCTGAGCAGGTGTAATTTCTGACTCTTGGGATTCGTCTATTAGATGATTTGTGTCTTTACCGATGCCCGCAATCCAAAAAGAGTAATCGCTTTTTCCAGTGTCATTGAATTTGTCTTTGAGTGAACTTTCTGAGCCAAAAGCAGAAAGCATAAACTGGTAAGCAGGCAGCGCCAATTTAGGCTCTACTATGCGCTTTGCCGACTGTGAAGCACTTGCTTTTTCATTTAAAATGTATATTGGTATTCCATGGGCCTTTCCAATTTCATGAAATCCTAATTCATTTCTTTTCCTTTCTAATGTTGCTTTTGCTGTTGCCATAATGTCACCCAGTTTCGTTTCAGCGTTCTTTCTCTCTTTCCGCTTTTAACAATTTGTCGAGATTGTCCAGCCTGTGGCTCCAAAGTTGTTTGGTGTGCGCCAGCCAGTGGGCGAGTCCCACCGGGCCCGCCACCGACACTTCCCCAGAAATGGATTCGAACTTCTTGAGCATGGTAGAGGAAATTGAACATGATTCATATTCATGCCCTATCGGACGTTTGAGAGTTGGAACCTGAGAAGCCCGGGGAAGAAATCTCTTACGGAGACCGACTTATTGGCGTCATCAAATCCATGGAGTGTGATCGGATTGGAGTCATCCTCAGACACTCCGTCAGGGATCAAGGTCTAAGAGGCGAGGTCGCCAATCCGAATATGGTCGCAGGGTTGACCCCTCACGGGCACGGCGAATCGAAAAGGTTTGGCCAGTCGCTCCCTAGAGGCTTCAACCTCGTCGTGGGCTATAGTCCCGTCCCCCGCTGTGTAGAGACGGCGACCGGCATCATGAACGGCTACTCACACGTGAATTCTGGTAGCATATCAGATATTGGAATAGACGACTCCTTGGCCGTGACCCACTTTTTCGCGAAGGACAGAAATGCGATGGAGTCATACAGGGAAAAGGTGGGAGGACTGCCATTCCTGAGAGAGTGGCTGGACGGGAGTCTTCCTGTCGGGATGATGAAATCCCCTTCGGAGGTAAAGCAGTTCGTCGTGAGGAGCGTTAGCACGGACTTGAAGGCCCGTCGAGCCCCGCTCCTGCGGTTGTGGGTGGGGCACGACTACGGGCTGATACTCCTGATAGAGACCATTTTTGGCGGACGATTCAAGGAGATCAAGTGGATACCATATCTAGACGGCATAGTTTTTTGCTTGAGCAGAGAGGGATCGCTCACCGCGACTTGGGACGGCGAAATTGCAAAACTAAACGCTTGAATGCGACTCGGATTTGCGCTGCACAGGTCTCAGATCCTGCGTGCGATGACTAGCCTTCTTTGCCATTGAGGTCGACGATTTCATCCGGATTCATGCTTGCAAAGTCGATTTTCGCCTCGCCAATTCGTACATTTCTACGGTGTTCACATCCCACCGGGCTCGCCAAACCTCTTCAGCGGTCATTCACCTGAGGATGTGTTCGTAGGAGTAAACGGCAATTCGCGGACAGGGATTGTCTTCGAGGCTAACTCAGACTAACAGCAGCCATGCATGAGAGGTTCGTAAGGTTTAATTCCCGATTACCGCAAATAAGCGCTGGAAAGGTCAGCTTGGACATTCAGCAAGCCATCGCGGTAGGTTGGTGCATCGCGATCATAGCTTATCTTACGGCTTGCTACATTCACGGCAAGCTCACCTAGAAGAAGGAGTTATTTCTTCGCTAGAGGGCACTCCTCATTTCGATTTCTTCGGTCTCGCAGAGCGTTTGGGGCGAAGAGACGGCAACAGCCCTGACTAGAGAGGTCGCGTCGTCGAGGCATTGGGAATGGAGGTATTTTCCTGAGTGACGACCTCCGAGCCGCCTTGAGCCTGTGGGGTTCCCTTCGGTAGGCGTCCTCTTAGGAACAACACGAAGACAAATGCCACCGCAAGTAGCCCAAGCATCACCATGAACGTCTGGTCATAGGAGCTGACCAGTGAGGTTTCAAGAGAGCCAAGGTACGACGCGCATGTCGGCATGGGCGGAGTGGCGGAGAGGCAGGCAGCGTTTGGAGGCGGGTCGAGTGCCGCGAACCGCGTAGCCTGGAAGGATGCAAGTACGGAGAGTCCGATCGCACCTCCAAGGGATTGGAGGAATTGGATCAACCCTCCGGCCTCGCCCACATCCTCCGTGCTCACTTGGTTCTGGGCGGCGAGGAGGAAGACCGGGAATGTCAGACCTATTCCAAAGCCCAATGGGATCAAGGGCAGAATGATGCCACCGACAGGGATGACGCCGAACGCGAACTTCCAAAGGGGAGTCGTGGTCGAAAGTCCGCTCAGGACGGCCATCCCGATGCTGCCGACGATGAGACCAATGACCGTGACAAACCTGTAGGACCGACGGGTGAGCATCTGGCCTCCCAGCGCGGCCCCAATCACAAGTGGGATGACCAGGAAGTAAAGGATGTCTCTCACAGTGTTCGAAGACCCGCCGGACCCTGGGGCCAAGACTACGCCCACTACCAAAGCTAAGAACGTCGCGACGGGGAAGAAGACCATTCCGATGAAGAAGGTCGCGCCCCCGCCGGCAGCCATGACTCGAATTTTGAAGAGACGAATCGGAACCAGGGCGTTCTCGGCCCTGAGTTCCCAAAGTATGAAGACGACCACGAGAGCAACCCCGACGCCGAGGAATCCCAGCGTTCGAGAGTCCGTCCACGCCCACCCGCTGTCGACTATCTGGTAGAGCGGGTACATTATCGAGGCTACCCACCCGACCAGAAGCCCTGCACCCGGGAGGTCGAACTTGCGCACGTGTTCAGGCCGCAGCGGCCCGAGGGTGCTCGCAATGAGCGCGAAGCCCGCGATGCCTACGGGAATGTTGACGTAGAAGACCCAGCGCCAGGTCGTGAACTGGACGATGGCGCTCCCGATGAGCGGCCCGGCGACGACCGCGATGCCGAAGACTCCCGAGAGCGCGCCGATTACCCTCGCCCTGGTCTTTGGCGGGAAGACGACCGCAACTATCGCGATGCCGACTGGGAAGAAGCCTCCGCTCCCAAAGCCCTGGATGGCGCGGAAGAGGATGAGCTCTGTGAGGTTCTGGCTCTGGCCTGAGAGGGCGGAACCAATCATGAAAACCACTAGGCCCCCGAGGAAGACGTTTCTTCGGCTCCAGAGGTCCGAGAGCTTCGCGAAGATCGGGATGCTCGCCGTCGAGGCGATCACATACGCGCTGATCACGAATGTGCCGCTGTTCGGTTGGCCGAACTGCTTCAGGATGACCGGGAGGGCGGTCAGGGCGACGAAATTGTCCAGCGCCCCCATGAGGAGCGCGAGCAGAATCCCGACGGAGACGAGCAGCTCGAACCGCGCGCTCGGAGGCTTCGATGGAGTCGGCGCCTGTCCTTCAAGGGTATGTGAGCTCGACCTTTCAGCCATCAAAACTGCCCGTCGCTGTTGCGTATTTAATTCCTAAGTCGTCTTTCAAATAGAAAGGGACGATTTTCACCAGCAGGATGGTATTGGGCGCCCGATATTCTTATAGGCCGGGCCGAACGACTGTCGTCCAAGCTTGGAAGAAGAGGGCGGAGCCTGTGACATGCGTGGGATGCTATCTTTCATGATTCTTTGGCTGCTGTCAAAGCGCCCCATGTACGGGCAGGAGCTTGCAGTCGAGATAGGAAAACGTCGAGGGGACAAGCCCAACCCTGGCACCATTTATCCGGCTCTGAAGGAGCCTGGCAAGCCGCGGGATAATCGAGTCGCATCTGGAAGGTCGCAACAGCGTCTATCGCCTCACCCAGCGCGGGAGCGCCGGCCTCGAGGAGGCGCTTGTCTACTTCAAGAAGGCCTTCGGCGAGATCTTCGACTCGACCCTTACAGTGCAAGAGAGCCGAAGAGGGAGAGCGTGATTATCGCCAGATGCCGTCCACGGGATTCCGCAAGGGGCATGATGATTCGATGACAAAAGCGCCTGCCTCCGAGGGAGATGAGTCGTTCGAGGCTCCCGCACTGATAGCGGAGGACGCGATAGTGTTCCCCGAGATGGAGGTCAACATCACCGTGAGGGACTCCAAGAACATCGCGGCGCTCGCGCAAGCCTTCAAGGAGAAGAGCCTCGCCGTGCTCGTCCCAGTGCCGGGACCTGAGGGGCTGGTCGGCTCGGTCGGGACTCTGGCGATGGTCCGCGCCGCACAACCGTCGGGGAAGGTCGGGGAATCTTTCTCGAGAGGCCTCTGGAGGGTTCGAATACAGCAAGTAACGCAGGAGCAACCGTACATGCGCGTCAGGTTCACGCGGGCGGGAGGCGCAGAATCGGATTCGGCGGACAAGTCCACGATAATGGAAACTGTCCTTCAGCAAATCGACGAGTTCGGTAGGCTCCTCCCGGGGGTGCCGGTCGAGATCATCAGCTTCCTGAAGACGATAGAGACCCCGGGCAGGCTTGCGGACATGTGCGCCTACTCGCCGTTTCTCACTCTTCAGGAGAGGTTGGACCTCTTGAGGACGCTAGACCCCAACGAGAGGCTGGGGAAGATCAACAAGCTCTTTGAGAAGCAGCTAGGCGACCTGAAGAGCGCAGCCAAGGGCGACACGATACCCGAGTGTCCCATGTGCATAGACCTAGCGGACAAGGCGTTCGAGTTGGGTGCCACCAAGGGCGCGGCGGTCGCCGAGCAGTTCCTTGAGCATGTCATGCGCGAGCACAAGGATGAGCTTCTCGCGGTCCTTGCGGAAAAGTACGGGCCGGCGTTCTTGAGCAGACGGGCCCTGCGATGACCAGCCGCTGCACGCAGTAACTATAGTCATTCTGTCAACTTCTTTCCGTTATGAATGGTCAGGTGAACTGCCCCATCTTCCTTGTCCGTCGCCTGACCTCAAACTCGACAAGAACAACCTACTGCCACTCCCTCTGGGACGAGCCCCCGCTGACGAATGGGGTTGAGATGCTGGAACCCAGAAGCGAAGCTCTGACGTGCGAATGTCAGTTGCCGTCGTGCAATCTTCTGGTCCCCGTACTAACAAACCAACAAGGATGCGCAGTTTGCTGCAATTTGGCCTGACACAACCAAATATCTCAAAGTCAGCAACCATCCCTCAGCCAGAGGCTGCAGCCTGTACCTGAACGTTGGTCGTCATTGTGATGTGTCCGGTTGAGTTTTGCTGTGTGACCCCGTTCCAAGTCGGAAAGCTTGCTAATGCAATGATCTGGTACGCTCCTGGGCTAGGCGTCGTGTTAGGCGAGGTCACATAAGATGCCCTAGTGTTCCATAGGTCCGAACATATGAAATTCGTCACAGGCTTGGTAAACTCCGATCCGGAAACTGAGGCCGGTGGTGGTTGCGTACCTGTGCAGAATACCACGAGGACGGTCCTTCCTGAGGAGTCAATCACGCTGAAGTTGAAGTTCGCCTTGTAGGCGGTGGCTTGATCTAGAGTAACGGTTGAATTCATGTTCTTGAGGTAGGCGGTGATGCACATCGTGTTGCCGAGCTTGACAGCGGTTGAGTTGATGTAGATGGTCAATGCGTAACCGTCACTTGAGGATGTTTGGGCTGCAGCATTGCACCCGTTAGGCAGATGACTGGTCGAATTGAAGGTCAAACCAGGCCCTGACGCGGTATTCGACATGGTCTCAGATGCAGTCAAGGGAGCAGTGCTAGTGCTTGCTGGATTTGCCGAATTGGACAGACTGTAGATGGAGAACGCCGCGACTCCAACTATAGCGATTACAAACACAGCTAGAACGATGCTCTTCATTGTCTCACCGTCACGGGCATACCCAGCTCCCAGAGTACCAAGGCGGCGCGTAGTCCGAGTCGATGGCTAGCCAGGGGGTAGAGCAAGAGTAGTCTGCTCCCAGTGTTGAAGGGGCTGCGTAGCCATTGTTGTAGGTCACTACGTACTCCGCAGGTTCCCAGGCCCAGGAGGTATCGAGATAGTGTAAGGACGGGTTAAACTCAACGAAGGCTTTGCCACTTCCGAAGTCGCCGCTGCCTGCCTCCATCATGTCAACGCTCATGGCACCATTTTCGGATTCTCCAGGGGTCTCAGATGGTGTGTATGAGCCTCCGCAGCCGCTAGAGAAAGTCCAGCCGCCGTAACCACCCCAGTAGATCGATTGCGCATACGACGTCCATTGAGAGGCTGTGTTGCAAAGATTTCCAGTAACTTGGTAGGTACTACATATGTTCTCAAAGGCGATGTATCCATACGACCCATCGTCGTAGAGTGCCGTTTCTATCGTATTCCAGCACCCGTTTGGGTAATCGGTGAAACCAGTGACGGCGGCGAAATTGGCCTCGCCCACAACTTCTTGCCAACTCTCCACTCCATATCCCCAATCCGAGTCGCTTGTTTGCCATCCCAGCTGCCAAGCTTGGGTGGAAGAGACCCTCATCGATATCAGGAGGATAAGGCACGACGACTCCTACGATTCCGATTCTTGACTTGCCCAAAAAACGACCTGATATTCAAATGTTCTAGAGAAGTATTAAAGAACTCAGGCAGTGCGTTACCCAAAATTATTCTGCTTCACCGCTATGTACTTCTTTTCATAATGAATGACTTGATCCAGCTTGCCGAATAGGCTGCCTCTTCCTCTCCTCGAAGAGTCTCAGCGCTGTCGGGCCGCTCGCATCTATCATGCCATCGAAGTCCAGCCTCGCTGCCAGCTCCCTCTTGAGGTCCTTCCAGCCGAACTCGATGGGCTGGAGGTCTGGTGAGTACGGCGGGAGGAACACGAGGTAGATGGAGAGGTCGCCGGCAGTCATCTTTTGACCCTCGCAGTGTGGATCCTCGCGTTGTCGACGACGATGAGCATCGGCCTCCTTCTGCCGTTCGCATCTCTCACCGCCTCGAGGAAGGAAACCATATCGACGGCCTTGGCCTGCTGCGATGCCATGACGACGTCCTTCCCGTTCAGCGACATGAAGCCGAAGATTGTCATCGAGCGCGCGGCATACCTCTCGCCCTTGTCTTTGAAGCGGATGACGGGCGTGTTGATGACCCTTCTCTTCGTCGGGTCGACCCTGAGCGAGCTCTCGTCGGTGAACCCCATTATCGGTTTGACGGCGTCGCCGTACTCGTCCTTGATCTCAGAGAGAGCCTCGTCTAGGTTTTTTTCAGAATCCCTTCTGCGTCGGGAGGCCTCTTCGCGTTCATCTTGTACGCCTTCCCGTACCTCACCTTCTTTTCCTTCCTGAGTGACCTCCCAGACGGTCTTGTAGGCGTAGTGGACCCCCCTGGTGTCCTTGACGTAGACCTCGACATCCTTGATGGTCATGCCCTTGCCCTCGATCTCCTTGACTATCTTGTCCCACTCGCCGCTATCCATCTTGGGCTTCGGCCCTCCGTCGAACTCTGGTGCGAGGCCGACGTACCTCTTCTCGTTCCACCTCTTGAGCCAGTTCCTGACGGACTTCTCGCATCTCGCGACGGCTTTCGCTGTCTCCTCCTCAGTGACGCCATCGTAGAGCCGGAGTATTGCCAGCGCCCTCTCCTTCACCCGCCCGTCCTTCTCCTTCCGGCACCTCGACTCGAGGTCCTCCCTTGACATGTGCCTGATTAGTGTGATTCTCCTGGACATTACGAAGAGGAGCAGAAGTGAGTAGAGAGACATCGAACTCTAGAGTTCTAGACCAATTCGTAAAGAGTTGACAGAATGACTATAGTTACCGCAGAGTCGGAACTCGTCTAGCCCTTCCACGGAGAGCGAGCGCGATCGTTGATTATCGCCCAGGTCCCTCAGCCTGCAAGGCAGAAAAGCCACGAGGGGAGCAGATTCTGTGTCACAGTTTCCTCTGCTCTCCGCTCGCGTCTCGCCTCCGGCCGTCTTGGGGTTCAAGCTATCACCGTGCTGTTGGTGTTTGCCGAGACCGCTGCGCCCGAGGCGTCAACGACGAACAGGTTCACTGTGTACGCGTCGTAGGGGAGGTTCAGGGCGAACCCGATTGTCGCATTCTGGCCATCGCTGAGGCCTATGATCGAGACCGACTCGATCGCGATGGTCTGGCCGATGACGTTGTGGACTGTGGCTATTGCGGTGGCGTTCATTGGGGCTGTCTGGTTGCTGGATTGGTCGGTATAGGTGGCGAGCAGGGTGGGCGCTGGGCCTGTGTAGTTCATCCAGGCCTGTCCGACCATGCTGACCCGGGGAGATGCTCCCCCGGTCGATGCGATAGAGGCAGTGTCGGCGTACAAGGGAACCGCAGATGACCCGGCCATGAGGAGCACGGCCGCCAAGGCAGCGATCCCGGCGATCCTTTCAATTTTCAAGTGTCAGTTTCACCCCCTTTCCTGGGTTTCAGGTTGGTCTGTGACCGCTAATCTAGACGCGGTTCGTGGAATTGGAATTCCTTCGTTTTTGATTGGAATTCGGGAATTATCTTGGATTCGCGAGTTGGAATTGTTGTTTATTCCATCAATCGGCTGTTTGGACGCCTGGAAGTCAGACTCTGGGAAGCTCGCTAAGGGGCGCTGACCCGAATCTCCGGAGCCGTTGACCGCTTCGATTTCGGTGAAATTAGCGGCGCTTCTCCCATTTCGCCCCAATTGCAGGCTGATGCAAGAGAGGATGTGAAGAGCGAGTCAGGACGACGCGAACGCGCGCTTGGCTGCGCGGATGAACTCCTTCGAATCCGACACCCAGCCGAAAATCCCTCCTGACATCTTGATCTGCTTGATGGCAGCCAGATAGTTTCCTCTGTCCGTCGCAGCGGTGCAGTCCTTCAGGAGGACACACCAATATCCTCTGTCGTTCGCCTCCCTCATCACGCTGTGGACGCAGACGTCGGTCGTCACTCCGCCGATGATGAGGTATCTGATGTCTGAATCTGCCAGCACCGTCTCGATGGAGCTGGAGCCGAAGGCTCCCTTAGTGGGCTTGTCAATCACGGCCTCCCCTGGTCTAGGGCGGAGCGCGTCGACGATCTCCCAGTTCTCCTGTCCTCTTACGAGCAGCCTCCCCATCCCCTTGGGAGGGACGTCGCCTATGCCTACGCCATCTCCTACGACCTTGCTCCTCAGCAGCTTGTTGTAGGGGGCGTCGGCAAGGTCTGGGACGTGGCCCTCCCTCGTGTGGATTATCTTGACGTCCGTCTCTTTTCGCAGGTATCCCATCATGGCTGAAATCCGCGGTATTGGAGCCGCGGTGAGACGAAGGTCGTAGCCCATTACCTCGACGTAGCCACCGGGGCCACAGAAGTCTGTCTGCATGTCAACGCTAAGGAAAGCTGTCCTCCCCGAGTCCATCTCCAAGTATGCCGTCTCCCCGGGACGAGGACAGTCTTCCACCCTCAGGGCGATGATCTTCCCTTTCGGTTTGCCGTAGAGCCACTCGGGGAAGCGGAAAGTCCGAGACTTCTTGAAATCCGTGTAGTCCCGCTCAAGGCGGGCCGAGACTTCAGAACGGCCCTGCTGGTCTCTCGGGACCGTCTTCATTCGCGTGCGTCGCACTTGACTCATGCCTCTAGATCGTGAATGCAGGGCCTTTCTCATCGGAGCTTGTCAAGAAGGTCCATCACTTCGACGTCTCCTCCGGCTGGAGGCCTCCAGTCGACGCTGAGAACGGGGACGTTCTGGGTCCTGAGGTCATCGGCGAATGTCCCAACACCCAAGTTGATAACCTTCAGTGGTCTTCCGAGCAGGCTGGACTTGGGCGCAGGCCCCAGAGTGGAACCGGACCTCTGCTGAGAGGGCTCGGCCGCGAAAGACCTGGAGTCAGATTCGACGCGTTCGGCCCCTTTGCCTCTTGTGGCGATGAGCGCGGAGAGGAGGGACGCCTGGGCGTTGGTCGGAAGCAGAGTCACCCCAGCCTCCGTCAACCGCCTTGACTGCTCCTCGATACGCTGCGGGTGCCCCCTCCGTCCCGACGATGCTTGCCACGAAACATAGCTTTCTTCTTGTCTTGGAAGCGATGGAGAACGCTTCCTTGATGGCGGGAATGAGCTGTCCGGCAGGGTCGGGGTTCGAGCCGTAACCGAGAACGACGTCCAACAGGATTACCGCTGTGCCAGAGTCCCTAGCTTCTTGGAGTATTCGCAGTTTGCGCACCGTGTAGTCCATCATCGGGTGGGCGCGGCCAACTACGAACTCCTCGGCCCCAAGGTCGACGCACGTGTGCCCCACGCTCCTATCGGCGCTCTTGAGCTTCGAGTCGGACGAGAGAGGGGCATTCGAGGCGATGTCTCCCAGGATCGGGCGCATGACCACTTGCGCCTCGTAGCATAGCGTACCACCCGAGAAGAGGCCCCTTACGAACCTCTGCGAGGGCGAGAGCTCTGCAGCTTCTTTGGCGGCCAGTACGGGCGCTTCCTTCCGCGCCCTTGCGATGGTCAAGGCAAGCTGAGACTTTTGAGAGCTCATGTAGCTAGCGATAATCGCTGCTTCCTCCAGGGTTGACGCCACGGTGGCGTTCTTGGGCACTGAATCCGGCTTCCCTCCAAGAAAGTTGATGACGACCGGCTTCCCCGCCTTTCCAGCGTTAACGAGGAACCTTGGCCATCGTCTTCTCGGCCGGGGGTTTCGAGATCATGACGATCGTCTTTGTCTTCGGGTCCGAGGCAAGGAGTCTCAATGCTTGGATGGTCGTCGCCGCGCCGACCTCGTCAGACAGTGCCCCTCCCGCCTGTCCCGATTGCTTGCGAGACTCCCAAGCCCGCCTCGTCGACGAGGGTCGAGACCTGCTGAAGACCGGTCCCAGAGGCAGAGATGAGTCCCACTGAGCCGCCCTTCACAACGTTTCCGAACCCTAGGACGATCCCGTTTACGATAGCGGTCCCGCAGTCAGGTCCCATCATCAGAAGCCCCTTCTCGGCTGCGCTCTTCTTCAGCTCGACCTCCTTTTCGACGGGCACATTGCTGCTGAACAGGAACACGTTCAATCCCCTCTCCAATGCCCTCGAGGCCTCTCTTCCCGCGAACTCGCCGGGGACCGAGATGAGCGCCAGGTTGGCGTCCTTCATCTGCGCCAGGGCCTCGTCCAAGGTCGTGGGCATCACCGCGTTCGCCTCGTGTGGGGCCGTATCTTTGGCCTCGAGAAGCTCCTGGATTCTCTGCATCCCGGCCTTGAGGCTGGAGGAATCCTCTGCTTCGACCGCGAGGATGAGGTCTTCAGGCGCCGCTTCTTGGACTTCCTTCCCCTTGAATCCGATGTCTCCAAGAAGGCGCTTGTTGAGTGGAGTCGCCATCGCAGCTGCGGCTTGCTTGATCCCCTTCAGCACGGCTACCTCATTCGAGATCTTCATGAGGGTGATCGAGTCTCTGTAACTCCCTTTCTCCACTACGACCTGTCTCAAGCTCACTGCCGCCGCCTCCGATGCCTGTCCAAGCCGATTCCCACACCCAGATAGACGCCGAGAGCCGTATCCGTCCCGGAAGTGGCGCCCACGGCGATCTCCTTGAGCGCGGCGCGTTCGACCTCCTTCGCGCTCCCGAAGAGCACAGCGCCGACCAACGCCTCGACGTGCTCGCTTCCTAGCCCTTGGGCTGCATTCAAGAGGAATTCCTTGCTGAGCAACGTTGTTCTTCCTTCTGCCATCAACGAGATGGTAAGGTTGGAGTCTCTCACGAACGGGTCATCGTCGTCTTCGAGAGCATTTGCCGTGTGCTGAAAGGCTATCATCAAACCCGCCAGCAGGTCGTCCGCTGCGGGGGTGAGTCCCGGACCCAAGCCGATAAGACCGCGTGCGGCCTTGCCCACGCTCTGAGCTTGACCCGTGACGAGCGCTCTGACGAGCGACGACAATGGCCCCAGTGCCATCGCCCCGGCCCGGCTCACGCCTAGGTCGCGGCCAATCGCATCTGTGCTGCCCTTCAGAAAGGGCAGTAGTCCACCCAGGCCTTCGGGGTCTCCCGCTGAGGAGATCTGGTCTGCAAGGATCGCCAGGTTCCTTGTTATCGCTAGAGGCCCGAGCAGGACTCTTCGCGCGCTCTTCTTCGGATGACGGTGTGCTGTGTTCAGACGGATGGACAGGGCGCCTGCGCCTATGTTGAGGACGCCTGCGTCGTTGCGAACGTCCATGCCAGGGGAGCACGTCTCGTCAAGCCCTCTCTTCTCGAGGGCGACGACGACGTTCATGGGACCGCCGCCTACGTCTCTTCTCACGATGCAGAACATCCCCACCTCGGAGATCACGTTCAGTGCACGCGGGAAGACGCTGTGTATCTTTCCGACCCGCCCTTTTCGGAGCATCCCTTCGGCCGAGGTCCCTATAGAGAGGGCGTCGAGGGTGAGCGCTTGTGAATCCAGTGCTCCTTGCATCATTGCCTGGCCACTCCACCCATCATGAGTCCCAGCTCCTTCGTCTCTGCCTTGTCAGCGGGGAGTATCCCCATTATCTTCCCCTCGTAGATACAAGCCACCCGGTCACTGAGAGAGGTGATCTCTGCCAGGTCTCCCGAGATCAGGAGCACGCCGACGCCGTTTCTCCTTTGCTCCCTCAGCTTCTCGGTGATGAAGTTTGCCGCTCCCACGTCCAGGCCCGCTGTTGGCTGAGCGGCGACCAAGACTCTCGGATCCCTGGATAGGACGCTTGGCGAGGACCAGCTTCTGCATGTTTCCGCCAGAGAGGGTTCTTGCAGGTGAGTCTATGCTCCCACATGCGATGGAATACTGGTCGACGATTTTCGTCGCGTTCTCCCGGATGCCTTGAGAATTTAGCATCTCTCTAGACTTGAATCGAGGGTCGTTCCTCGTCTCCAGGATCAAGTTCTCCGCTATCGACATGTCCAGGACGAGCGCGGTCCCCATCCTGTCTTCTGGGATGCAACCTACTCCCATCTCTATGAACTCGCGGGGGGAGGCATTGGTCATGTCTTTGCCCCTGATTGTTATCTTCCCGCCTCTCACACGCCTCATCCCGGCCAAGACCTCCTCTAGCTCGGTCTGACCGTTCCCCGCCACGCCCGCTATCCCCAGGATCTCGCCGCTGCGCACCGCGAAAGAAATGTGGTCCAAGGCGAGCGAGCCCTTGTCGTTGTAGGCCGATACGTCGATGAACTCTAGGACGGCCTC
Organism: uncultured archaeon; assembly: GCA_963799775.1. Taxonomy (GTDB): domain Archaea; phylum Thermoproteota; class Nitrososphaeria; order Nitrososphaerales; family Gagatemarchaeaceae; genus Gagatemarchaeum. The sequence goes on along the minus strand of CAWCYD010000003.1, from coordinate 34,459 downwards.
CGTGCCCTCGGGTGAAGTTGCCCCGCCACTGGAGCCGCTGTGAAGCTCCCTCCCGACCATCATCCCGGCAAGTTCGTCTGGGTTCGTGAGCCTGGTGTCCAGGTCGGCGACGACCGCCCCGTGGCGGAGAACTGTCACCCTGTCGCTCACCTGCATCACTTCGGGGAGCTTGTGTGTGATGACGACGACAGCCCTTCCCTCTGCTGCCATGGACCTGATGAACTTGAAGAGGCCTTCGGCTTCTTGGGGCGTGAGGACCGACGTCGGCTCGTCTAGGATCAGGACATCGGCGTCGCGATAGAGTGCCTTGATTATCTCCACCCTCTGTCTCTCTCCGACAGAGAGTTGCTCCACTTTTGCCTCGGGATTTACGCTCAGCCCGTATTCTTTGGCGAGCTGGCTCGTTCTTTGGGCGACGGTGCCGAGGTCGAGTAGTGGTTCCCTTCTAGCGCGCAGTCCAAGACCGATATTCTCCGCCACCGTCAGTGTCGTGACCAATTCGAAATGCTGGTGGACCATCGCTATCTTGGAGGCTATCGCGTCCTTTGGAGAACGGATAGAGACCGGTTTGCCGCGGATCAGGATCTCGCCAGAATCTGCCCTGTAAAGGCCGTAGAGGATGTTCATGAGGGTGGTCTTGCCCGCCCCGTTCTCGCCAAGCAGCGCGTGCACCTCTCCAGGATAGATCTTGAGATTGACCGCGTCGTTCGCGACGACCCGGCCGAAATTCTTCGATATCCCCCTCATCTCGACGAGCGGGGTCGGCGAAGCGGCGGGTTGCAATTCAGTGTTCACGGTCACTGTTCAGCAACGATTATCCCGAGCAACAAAGTGGAGAACGAAGATGCCCCAAAAAGGTGCCCCTTCGAATCAGGCTAAGGCATCGGTGTCGTTGGTGGGTTCGCTGTGTAGGTGAACGGGACGTTGACCTTGCCGGAGTTTATTCCGGCGGCTGTCTGGTTGACGAGTTGCTGAACTGAGGTCGGGATTATGGTCGAGTACGAGTGGTATGGAGACAGATAGCCGAGGTTCATGTTGATGATCTGACCCCCTATCTGGCTGAAGGTGCCGGCGTTGACGTGCTGGACGACCATCTGGATGAACGCCGTCGTGTTGAGCAAGACGCTGGTCATCATGTTGCTAGGAGCCAGGTCCACTTGGTCCTCTACTGTCCCTATGAGGGTAGCATTGGCGACAGTGGCCGCGGCGATTACGCCTCGACCCGTCGCGTCAGCGATTGGAACGAGGATGTCCACATGGTCGGTGCTGATCATGGTCGTCGCATCCGTGTAACCGATAGTTGGGTCGGACCAAGTCCCGGGGACGGTGAGGTAGACCTGAGCTTGCGGGTTCGATGAGTTGACCCCGGCAGCGTAAGCGTAGAACTCGAGCGCCGTTGCTGCCACCCATTGTCCGAGTATGACGCCAGTGGCGCCGGTCTTTGTCATCTTGCCTGCGAGGACGCCAGCAAGATAGTAGCCTGTGGCCTGATAGCCGGCGCTGACAGCTACTAGGTTCTTCGTGACGTTGTCTCCCGTGTAGGTCGGAGTCATCACGAAGTCGACCTTGGGATACTGGGCCGCAATTGCCTCGGTGGCCCCGATGAACTGGTTGCCGTCAGTCCAGATGACGTTGTAACCTTCTTGGGCGTAGCTGGTAATGACCGTGTTCTGGTCAGCGTATTGGACGTCCTGAGAGATGGAGACGTTCCAGCCGTAGGTGTCGTGGACCCAGTTTGCTACCTGAATCCCGTTGTCGTTGAATCCGTCGTCGGTCGCGTCACCGCCTAGGACGACGGCCATCTTGATGTTGGATTGCGGAGCGGTTGAGGTCGTCACAGTCGAGCTAGACGAGCCTGCGCCGGTCGTTATCGTCGACGTGACTGTCTTGGAACCCGAAGACGAATAGACCGCGGCTGCTACGACCAGAATCAGAACTACGACTACGACTGCTGCTATTACAGAAGTTGACACTCCTCTCCGATCAGTTCTCATGGCTTAACAAACTCCGATGCAGGGATATAAGTGCAGGAGGCGGTTCTCAAGAGTGAGAACGATGAAGCTCGTTTCAGAATATAAGAATGGTTGTCTGTAAATCGTAGAAATTACCATCCACGTGTAAACTTCAGATAGAAATTACTGGTCAGACGGTGGGTCACTTTCGCTTGTAAGGGACCGTAAGAGAAGACGGCGGTCTCGTCCCTCTGTGGAAGATAAGGATGAAGACTATGGCGAAGATGTAAGGAATGGTCAGCAGGAAGTAGCCCGTCCCTGCCCCAAGGGCGGAGAAGATGTTCGAACCGATGAATATGGCTGCTATCGCATACCCGAGACCAAAGAGCCAGCTTCCGGCGATCGCTTTGTAGGGGCTCCACCTCGCGAAGATGACGACCACTATCGCAATCCAGCCACGGCCCGCCACCAGCGTGTCTCCCGCGTTGTAGAGACCGAGGTAGCCTATGACAAGGGAAGCGCCCGCGACACCCGCCAAGACGGCTCCGAGAATCACGCAAAGGTGGCGCACGAGGTTCACGTTTATCCCGGCAGCGTCGGCGGCCTCCGGGTTCTCGCCCACGGCCCTTATCTTGAGCCCCCAGGTGGTCTTGTGCAAGACAAGGCCGAGGACCAGCGCGACGGCGAAGGAGCCGTACACCAGGTAGTTCTGGCTGAAGAGGATCGGTCCGACGACCGGCAGGTCGCTGAGCCCGGAGATGTGGATCGGAAGGATGGGGTGGATTATGGGGAAGGTCTTCTGGGTCAGGAGCTGGTAGCCGAAGTCAGCGATGGCCCCCGCCAGGCTGTAGATTAGCAGGCCCACGATGAGCTGGTTTATCCCTACCTTGACGGTCACGAACGAAAACAAGAGCCCGACAGCAGCCGCCGCGCCCATGGCCGCGAGGAACCCATCGAGATAGGAACCGGTCGAGTAGGCGACCCACAGAGAGACAAGGGCCGAAAGGGTCATGATACCCTCGATGCTCATGTTGAGGGCCCCGGACCTCTCCGCGTAGACCTCCCCGACCGACGCGTAGAGGATTGGCATCGTCAGGGTGAGACTGGTGGCAAGGATGGAGACAACCAGTTCCGGGTATGCGATGGCCATCGCTCAGCGACTACCCCCGCTTCTCCTGTCGTCGAGCGCCTTCTTGACGACAAGCACAGAGAGGACGATGATCGCTTGGAGGGCGAAGACGAGCTGGATCGGGACGGCTTCGGAGCTTCTTTGGAGCCCTTCGCCGCCTATCCAGAGGGCAGAGTAGAGCACAGCGGAGACGACCGAGCCCAAGGGATGGAAGGCACCAAGCGCGGACACAGAGATCCCGTTGTATCCATACCCCGGCGAGAAGTTCTGGGCGAGGAGATGCTCCTGGCCCGCGACCACGACCATCCCGGCGAGACCGGCCAGCGCGCCGCTCATCACGCCCACGACGAGAATGCTCCTCGAGACGTCGATTCCCCCGCCCTTGGCTGCCCGAGGGTTCGCCCCCGACGCCCTGATCTCAAAGCCCAGGACGGTCCTGTAGATCACGAAGTAGACGATGACGGCGGCTGCCGCTGCGATGAAGACCCCCAGGTCGACCTCGGTCCCGGGGACGACAGGGAGCCACGTGGAGATCGGGAGGAAGGGCGTCTCCAGGTTCGCCGAGCCCGGGGCCTTTATCGGGCCCGCTGTGAGCCAGTTCACAAGGTCGATTGCCACGAAGTTCATCACGAGCGTGGGAAAGATCTCGTTGACGTTGAGCTTGACCCTCATCACGAGCGGTAGGGCCAACCACAGCGTCCCTCCGGCGGCAGCCGCGAGGACGACCACAGGGATCGCCAGCGCGCTGGGCAGGCCCCCGACCTGGGACCCGGCCAGATAGGTCGCGAGCGCCCCAACGTAGATCTGACCTTCGACGCCTATGTTGTAGAATCTCGCCCTGAAGGGAACGAGGAAGGCAAGAGCGGCCAGGAGCAGAGGGGCCATCAGGACGAAAGTCTCGGAGGCGAGGAAGACAGAACCGAACGACCCCGTGACGAGCCCCTCAAGGTTGGGCAGCGGCTCGTACCCGAAAGACAGCAGGATGACCGAGAATATCGCAAGCGAGACGACCACCCCCAGCACGTAGGAGAGAGAGTCCCTCAGCCGAGACGAAGCCTGCATCCAGCAACCCCAGCTAGAGGGTCTCCCCGAAGCTCATCGGACGCGGGCTCCTGAATTCACTTTCCGTATTTCTCAACAAAGGCCTTGACGCCCTTCTTGAATGGTTCGAGCGGCGCGTCCGCCGCACCTGCCCCTATCAACCCGTGCCCTCCGTCCTTGTCGCACATCGCCGTGTTGATCTTTGGCGGGGCTTGGAGCTCCAGGACCTTCCGGATGTCCAGGCCCACTGGGACACCACGAAAATCGAGATATGGGATCCTGAAGAGGGGATCCTCCGAGACGGATGCCTCGCGCATCTTCTCCGTGTGCGCGAGGACGTCGCTCCAGCTCTTGCCGACGAACCTCGAGTGCCCGGGCGACGCCGCGGAGGCCGTCCCTCCGAGCCCGCGGGTCTCCGATATCGCGCTGTCGCCGATGTCGAGCGTCGAGTCCTCCGCCTTGAAGCCGGGGAAGGCGAAACCCTTGATGACGCCGGCGGGGCCGGTGAACCATTCGTTCCCCAAGCCGCTGACCTGGATGCCGAACTCTACCCCGTTCCTCGCCATGGCCACGACGACCGTGCTGTACTTTGTGTCCCTCGCGACGTCCATCATCGCCTTGCACGCGGCCATCATCATGTTGCCGCAATACCAGCGTCCCTGGTTGGAGACAAAGTAGTCTCCTACCTTCGCAAGGACGCTCTTCGAGAAGCCGGTCCGCTCGAGGTGAGGGAGCATCGCGTTCAGGAAGACGCCCCGGCAGGCGTCGAAGTTGCCGTGCAGCTCGTCGCCCATCCCAAGACCCTTCGCCAGCATGTCCTTGACGTTGAACCCGCCGGCCTCCTTCAGGGCGGCCGTGATGACAGGCGAGAGTATCTTCTCGACGAACTCGATCTCCTTGATGGCCCTCTTGTACTCGTCCCCAAAGGCGGTCAGGTCAGCCTGCTGCCAGTTGTAGGCCTTGTTCCCATTGACCTTGTTCATGACGACCATCACGGGAAGGGAGGCCGAGGTGACCCCGCACATCCCGCTCGTGTTCCCGTACTTGTGATTGTGTTCCAGCCTGACGTCCCCCCTGTTCGCCTTCTTCTCCGCCTCCTTCAGGCTGCTCGCGAGGCCTTCGTGGACCATCACGCCCATGATGGCGAGCTTCTGGGGCTTTACCATCCTCTCCCAAGCGATCGGAGGACCTGCGTACGTGACGAGGTCTGACTTGAACCCGGGGATGACCTTGCCGGCTGGGCTGATCTCGGTGAGGACTGCCTCGGCCGCGATTACCTTCTCGACCGCCTTCGCGTTGGCCTTGTCGATTTCAGAGCCGAGAGAGGACGACACTACGCGACCGCCGTCGTTGTCCTAGAACCTATTTAGCGGTTCTCCGCTTGAAACCTTATATTTTCCAATCGGAGAATTCTAAATCTTGAAGGTGGTCGTCGCCCTCGGCGGCAACGCGCTCGAGTCTGAGGAGGGAGACAGAGGCTACGCAGCGCAGATGGGCAACATCCGCGTCGCCTGCAAGGACCTGGTCGAGCTGATCAAGCACGGCCACCAACCGATCATAACCCACGGCAACGGGCCCCAGGTCGGGGACCTGCTCCTCCAACAGGAGGAGGCCAGAGAGCAGGTCCCTGAGAAGCCGCTCCACCTCCTAGGGGCGATGACCCAGGGCGAGATCGGCTCGATGATCCAACGGACGATGATCGACCTCCTCTCGGAAAAGTCGAGGACTTTCCCTGTCATCTCCGTGATAACGCACACCATCGTCGACCGCAAGGACCCCGCGTTCGGCGCTCCATCAAAGCCCGTGGGCAGCTTCTACGACTCCGAGACTGCCCAGAGGCTGGCAGCGAAGGGCATGTCGGTCGTCAAGGTGAAGCCGACGGGGCGCAAGGCCTTCCGCCGCGTGGTGCCGTCTCCTGAGCCAGTCCGGATAGTCGAGTCGGCGGTGATCAGGCAGCTCGTCGACTCGGGCATCTCCCTGATCTGCTCCGGAGGGGGCGGCGTCCCCGTAGCCTTGAACGAAAGAGGAGAGCTCGAAGGGGTCGACGCGGTGATTGACAAGGACCTCGCCGCGGAGAGGGTCGCCGAGGACGTCGACGCCGCTGGCCTCCTCATCCTGACCGACATAGACCACGTCAAACACGATTTCGGCAAGCCCACCGAGTCAGACATCACGACGATGACGGTCGCGCAGGCAAAGAAGTGGGCCGCCGAAGGTCAGTTCCTCTCGGGCAGCATGCTACCCAAGGTGGTCGCGTGCACCAGGTTCGTGGAGAGGGGCGGGTCGCTCGCTGTCATCGCGAAGCTCGGAAGCGCGATCCAGGCCCTTGAGGGGAAGAGCGGCACGTCGATAACCAAGTGACGTTCAACGAAAGCTCGGGGTGAAGGACGCGAAGCCCCCGTCGACGCTCGATTCGTAGAGGCTGGCGATCCTGAGGATCGTGCCCTCGGTGAAGGGCAGGCCCACCAGCTGTGCGCCCATGGGGAGCCCTCCGCTTGAGAGCCCTATCGGGAAGCTTACGCTGGGAAGTCCCAGCACGCTCGTCGCGAGAGTGAGTCGTCCGAGGGCGATGTATACGTCCATCTTATCTTCACCCACCGTGACGGTCGTCTCCTCAATCCTCGGCGCGGGCAAGATGGTGGTCGGGAGGGCGAGGGCGTCGAATCCTTTCATTGCCTTGGTCAGGCCGGCGAGCATCTTCTCCCTCGCACCAAGGGCGCGGATGTAGGTCGCAGCCGAGACCTTCAGGCCTTCGTCGAGCATCCGCGCGACGTCCTGGCCGTATTCGGCCCGCCTCTCTCTGAAGAGGTCGTAGTGGACGGCGGCCGGCTCGGCGAACCTTATCGGCCTCCAGATGTCCTGGACCTTCGAGACGTCCGGAAAGACGAAGTCTGCCGTCAGGACCCGATGGACGAGAGCTTCTCCACGAACCTGAAGAAGGACCGCCTTACTTCTGGGTCGAGGATGTCCAGGAAGTAGTCTCGAGGTATCCCGACCTTGAGCTCCTTCTTCGTCCGCTTCGCGGAGGCTGCCGCGTAGTCGGAAGGTTCGGGCGTGCCGGAGGTGCCGCTATCCCTGTCGTCGTGGCCCGCCATCGCGTTCAGGACGACCGCCGCGTCCCATGTGGTCTTCGCCAGCGCTCCGACGCAGTCCATCGACTTTGCGAGAGGGAAGACGCCATAGGTGCTCACTCTCCCGAGGCTCGATTTGAGTCCGACGAGGCCGCAGAGGCTCGCGGGGATCCTCACGGAGCCCGTGGTCTCCGTGCCGATGGCAGCGGTCGACATGCATGACGAGACCGCGGCAGCAGACCCGCCGCTCGACCCGCCGGACATCCTGGAAGTGTCCCAAGGGTTCCTCACCGGGCCGTAGTGGGGGTTGACGCTCGTGACGCCAGAGGCGAACTCGTGAGTGTTGGTCTTTCCGACTATAATCGCTCCCGCCCTTCGAAGCTTCGCGACGCAGGCAGCGTCCCTCTTCGGCACGAAGTCTGCCATCACCTTCGAGCCCATCGTGCATCTCGTGCCCTCCACCCATATGTTGTCCTTCACCGCCATCGGCACGCCGTGCAGCGGGCCCAGATACTCGCCTCGCCGGAGCAGGCGCTGCGACGCTTTGGCCTCGGCGATAGCCTCCTGTTCGCGGACTGAGATGAACGCGTTCAAGGTCGGATCGAGCTGCTTTATCCAGCCCAGGTGGCTCTCCACCAGCTCGACGGGGGAGACCGCTCCGGCCCTGATCAGGGGAGCGAGTTCTCGTATGGTGAGCTTGAGGTGGGCAGGTATCTCCATCCGTTGCCACGGCGTCGTCGGCATGCTGGGTATATGAGAGAAATAAGCTGACTCGGCCCTCATGGTTGCAACACTTTTTATCAGATTAGAACGCGCACGGCGAGCAAGAGTCCTCTTGCCAGGCTTCAAAGAGGAGGTAGAGAGCGCGAACTCAGAAGCCGTCCGGCTCATGATGGACTCGGAACCGACGCTCGTCGACGTGGGTGCGGCGAGGGAAAAAATCTCGGGGATGCGAAAGACCTTGCTTCACGCTGGTCCACCCTTGACATGGGAGAGGATGAGCGGGCCAATGAGAGGGGCGGTCATCGGCTCCATAATCTACGAAGGTTGGGCACGCAAAACAGCTGAAGCCCAAGCGATGGTCGAGGCGGGCGAAGTGGAACTGGACTGCAACAACCATCGCAACGCTGTCGGGCCCATGGCAGGCGTGATCTCGCCCAGCATGCCCGTGTATGAGGTCAGCGACACTGGAAGGAGGTCTACCTTCTCCAACTTCAACGAGGGGATAGGGAAGGTGCTCAGGTTCGGCGCTTTCGGTCCAGAAGTCATCGAGCGGTTGAGGTGGATCGAGAAGGTCCATCGCCCCGATAATGAAAGAAGCGCTGCGAGACCTGCGAAAGAGCGAGGGGCGGGGAGTATCACTCAAGCCCATGATAGCCCAAGCGCTCACGATGGGTGACGACTGCCACAACAGGTGCAACGCCGCGACAGCCTTGCTCGTGGAGAAGCTTGGCCCGCACATCGTGAACGCCACGGGCGCAAGAAGGGACGCGGCGGAGGCCTTGAGGTTCCTAGGGGAGAACAACTTCACCATGCTCAACGTGGTCATGGCGGCGGCCAAGGCGATGACGCTGGCTGGCCATCAGGTCACGAAGAGCACCGTGGTCTCTGCCATCTCGAGGAACGGGACCGATGTTGGGATCTGGGTGAGCGGGACGAAGGACGAGTGGTACACGTCCCCGGCTCCTGTCCCCACGGGCGTTTGGTTCCCGGGCTATGGCAAGGAAGATGCGAATCCTGACATTGGAGACAGCGCGATCACAGAGACGGCGGGGTACGGTGGGTTCGCGATGGCGGCAGCCCCTGCCATAGTCTCATGGGTTGGCGGGAGCGTCAGCTCGGCCGTGGATATCACCACACAGATGTACAGGATCACCCAGGCCGAGCACAAGTACTTCCGCATACCCTATCTGGATTCGAGGGGGACCCCGGTCGGCATCGACATACGCAAGGTGCTTGAGACGGGGATCACCCCCAAGCTGAATACCGGGATCGCGCACAAGAGACCTGGTGTGGGACAGATAGGGGCGGGGATCGTCTCGCTGCCGCTCGAGCTCTTCAAGAAGGCGCTGAAGGGATATGCCTCTGCCTACGGGCTGTGATGGCGGTCGTGAACCGGGTCATCGGTGGGGCGCCGACGACCCGATGTCAGTCAAAGGCTAGAGGGAAGGCTTTCTCACGTAGAGGGCGATGAAGAGCACAGCGATGAGGCTCGGGATCGCAATCCCCAGCGGTAGGTAGAGATTGGTGTAGGTGTTGAGGGTGCTTTGGAGAGACGATGAGTTCGCTGAGATGGTGACCGGGGTCACATCCTCGCACACACTCCCGGTGTCAGTGCAGAGCTCTGACCCTGAGCCGTAGTTCCCGGTGAGCCTGGTGTAGAAAGTGACGTTGGCTGGAGTTTGCTGCGAAGTCGGGATGGTGAGGTACTGGGCCCAGGCATATCTGCAGCTCGGACAAAGAGTCGACGGCAGACTGGTGTCGCTGTAGTTGCCCCACGGGGTCTGAAGCGTCAGAGTCTTCAGCGTCATGGATGCATTAGCAGGATCCTCGTTGTAGACAAGCAAGAGATAACGGATCGTGTCCCCGGGTATCCTGTTGTTCCAGACCGAGGACGCCCACCAGATGGAGTGCGGTCCCGTCGTGGTCCCGACCTGGGGGGCGGGAGCAGCGGCCAGAGACGCGGGAGCGAGCAACAGCGCGAGCGAGGTCGCGACGAGTATCCCTGTGGCTATCGTCTTCTTTTTGTTGCGATTCAATGTCTTTTCAGTCTCTGGTCTAATAGAGCCCTTGCAATAAAAAGGGGCCAGACGATTCTCAACTTTGACAACGAGGGCAGCCTGAAATCCCGGCTTGCGCTTCGGAAGGAGCTCAGGGCGACACAGGAGGGTCCCGGTCTCATTCCAAGATGGTCCGGACGTCGACAGCGAAGGCTCCTTGCGCGTTGACGATGACGGGGTTGAGGTCCATCTCCTTGATTGGGATGTCGACCACCATCCTAGAGACCTGGATGAGGGTCTCGATAAGTGAACCCCCGTCGTACCCTCTGTTTCTCGCATTCAGCATGTTAGAGACCTTGCTCTCCCACAGCATCTCCTCAGCCTCGTCTCTGGAGATGGGGGCGAGCCTGTGCGACGGGGTGCCCACCACCTCGGCGTATATCCCACCTGCCGAGACGATGACCGTCTGACCGAAATTCGGGTCGTTGAGCGCTCCCACCAGCACTTCGAGGCCGCTGACCTGTTGTTGGATCAGCACCCGGGGAGTGATTCGGGAGAGCTCGGCGAACGCCGAGATCACGTCTTCCTCCTGCGCGAGGTTCAACCTCACCCCGTTGACCTCGGTCTTGTGGATGGGCGCATCGGGAGAGACCTTCATGACGACGGGAAACCCGATTTCCTTTGAAAGAGCCGTCGCCTCGGCAGCCGTTGCAACGAATCCATATCTGGGAGTCTTGATCCCGTACTTCTCGACGAGCGCGAGTCCGTCTCTGTCCGTCAGAGTCCGTCTTCCTGAGATGAGAGCCGTGACCCCGTCGGGAGGGTTAGAGGCTCGAACCTTCGTCCTGGGGAGGGGACGGGCAACATAGTAGTGGATGGCCCGTACAGCGTCCTCGGGGTACCTGAAGCTAGGGATCCCTGCGAGGTCGAGGACTTTGACCGCTGCGTCCTCATCGGTCCCCATCATGACCCCGACAAGGCTCTTGCCCCTGAATCCGACAAGCGCATTCGCAACCAGCGTGCAGCTGAGGAGAGGCATGGATTGGACAAGGACGAGCTTCGTGCAGTCCAGGTCTTGCACCTGAGCGAGCGCCGCTCGATACCTCTCGACTCCGGAGTCTCCGGACAAGTCCAGCGGGTTCCGGGGCCTCACGTGGGGGGGCAGGATGGCCGAGAGATTGTCGATCGTGCTCTGCGGAATCGCGTGGAGCCGGAGCGAGTAGCGCTCGGCCTCGTCCGTCGTGATGACCCCATGTCCGCCTGAGTTGGTGACCACGAGGAGCTCTGGCTTGATCGCCTCTTCGCCTGTCAAGAGCCTCGCCAGGTTCAGGGAGTCTTCCAGGTTCTCGGCCAGCATCCCGCCGACGGCGTTCACCGCCGCCTTGAACACGTCGGCAGATCCAGCCATGCTGCCTGTGTGTGGCCCTTGCCGCCTCCGACCCTCTCTTTCCGCGGCCCCCCTTCAGGAAGACCACTGGTTTCTTCTTCGTCGCGTTCGGCACCCGCTCCAAGAACCTGGCTCCGTCGCTCACGCTCTCCAGGTAGACGAAGATCACACCCGTCTCGGCATCGTCGGCGAGGAAATCGATCACCTCAGATTCCGCGACGTCCGCTTGGTTGCCAAGGCTCACAAAGTAGCTGATGCCAGTGCTGCTTCTCTTTGCCCATTCGAGCATGTACATCCCGAGACCTCCGCTCTGGGCGACCGGGCGACCTTCCCCCTAGGGATCTCTGAGAACGCGAAGGTGGCGTTGAACGAGGGTGTGATGAGCCCCAAGGTGTTGGGGCCGAAGACCCTGATTCCCCCGGTCTCTGCGATATGACGTACCTCGGCTTCCAGCTCGGCCCCGTGCTCGTCCACTTCCTTGAAACCAGATGTGATGATCACGGCCGCCTTGACGTGCTTCTTCGCGGCATCTCTCATCACGTCAGGGACTGCATCTCTGGGGACGACCACGACCGCGAGGTCTACTTCGCCTTCTACGTCTGCGAGCGAAGCGTAGGCCTTTTTCCCCTCGACGTCGCCGCCGGAGGAGTTGACCGCGCATAACTTCCCCTCGAACGTGGCTGCGAGGTTCCTGAGCACGACGTTGCCTATCTTCATCCTGTCGTGCGAGGCGCCGACGACGGCGATGCTCCGGGGAGAGAGCAGGGCCTTGAGAGATGGTGTGGGTCGGGCATCGGCACTCATTGCGCCACGTCCCGCTATCTTCGGCACCTAGTCCAGGTGACATCCTCCCACGGCCAAAGACCGTGGGCTTCCAGCCCTTGCGGGCCTATAGTTCCTGCTTCACCGAGAGAGCTTGCTCGCCCAGTTGTCTGGACGAGTAGGGGCTCGATCTCCACAGGCTTGAGTTCGGGCATGCCCTGCCCTACCTTTGCGAGTCCCCGCTCCAGAATGATGCACGACGAGTTGTGGTCGCGTCTCAGGTGGCGGCCACAAGCGACGCAGATGAACTCTCGAACGTCGAGAGAGACCTTGTTGAGCGCGCCACAATAGGAACACTCCTGCGTCGAGTAAGCGGGATCGACCCTTACGACCCGCTTCCCCTTTGAGAGCGCCTTGTACTCTGCGAGCCTGACGAGCTGGCCCCATCCAGCATCGTGGATCGATTTCGCCAGCGTATGGTTCCTGACCATGTTCCTGATGCGAAGGTCCTCGAACACGATGAGATCATGCGACTTCACGAGTCCCGTCGAGAGCTTGTGGTTAAGGTCCGTACGCTGCCTCTTGACCTTGGCGTGCTGCGACGCCACCCTCTGACGTGCCTTGAACCAGTTCTTCGAGCCTTTCTTCTTGCAAGAGAACACCCGCTGAAGGTGTCTGAGCTTCTTCTCGCTCCTTCTCTGAAATCGGGGATGCGGTATTTCCATGCCGTCGCTAGTGACTATCAGTGATGTCAAGCCAAGATCAACGCCGACTGGCGAGACGAACTTCGTCACGACGTCCTGAAGCGGCACGACGTCTTCGAAGACGAGCGACGCGAACCACTTGCCGTCTGGCTCCCTCACGATGGTGCACGTCTTCAGGAGCGCGTCCCTTGGGAGCGGCCTGTGGAAGATTGTCTTGACATTGCCGATCTTTGAGAGATAAAGCCTTCGCCTGATCACGTCAGGCTTCGCTGACCCGTTGTAGCCCTGCGGGTATGTGAAAGACCCAGCGCTGGAGCGCTTCTTGAACCTCGGATACTTTGCGCGGTGCGCGAAGAACGATTTCATAGCGTTGTCGAGCCTCCTCAGGACGTCCTGGGCGACCTGAGAGTGCAACCGGCTCAGCTCTGCTTCTTGCTCGCGCGCCGATGTGAGTATCGCTGCCTGAATGTTGTAAGACGTTGATTTTCTGTCCAACTCCCATCTCGTCTTCCTGTGCGCGAGCGCATCGTTCCAGAGGTGCCTTGTCGCGTCGATGACGTGGAGCATTCTCGCCTCTTGCTTGGACGAAGGATAGAGTCTGAAGCGGAGAGCTATGGGCACGCCGTTCTACGGAACGTCCTTACCATATTTATGCCCCCATGCTCGCGCGCGCTTTCGATCCCAGGATAAAGCCCGAGGGTTTTCTCGCTCGCATCTGATAAAACCTCGCTGGGGCTCAGACGAGACACCGGAAGATGGCCGGGTTCTCTATGGCGTGCACTCGGCCGAGTACGAGGCGGACTCGGCGCAGTAGGTCCAGGCAAAGGTCGACCCGTTGTAGATCGGAAGGTCGTCAGCCCCGACCGCCGCCGGCTGCCACCTGGAGGTGGCGTTGTAGGTCCACAGGAACCAGCTCATCGATGTCGAGCCGGATACGCCGTCTATTCCCGTAATGAGGTGCTCCTGGTATTGAGGGTACCAGATTGCTTGGAGTTCTCCGTGAGTGAGCACCACAGTCTCGGTGTACACGTTCCAGCCAGGCTGGACCTGGGTGTTGTTGCTCCAGACCCGAGTCCCGTTGCCAAAGTCGAGCAAGAAATTGCCCTCGTATAGCGAGCTCGAGGCGGGCTTGAGGCTCAGATAGCGGCTCCAGAGCTGCGAAAGCGCCGCGCTTGCTTGCTTGTAGGCCGGCAGCGAGGTATTGATCGCAGACACCGTGCCGACCAGGAGCGCGAGGGTCGAGTTGTCGAGAGCGAGGGAAGAGTTGTAGCTTGAGGCCAGGCTGCTGTACTGGACCGTCTCCGAGGTAAGGTCGCTCACATACGTGTTCTTCGACTGCGTCTCCTGCTGGTATTCGTTGTAGTAGTAGGCGGCTGCCGTCGCGCTGACCAAGAGGAGCGCGACCAAGAGAATGCTGATTCCGACGACTGTCTTGTTGGCCAAGGCAGGCTGGCTGGCTTATCCAGCCAGTATTAAGCGTTCTTTCTGGCGGTCACCATCCTGAGGCCCTCTCAAATGAGCGTCTCTTGTTTTTTCTTGAAGCTTTCGTCGATCCTCGAGCTGACCTGGGCCAACAACTTCCTTTGTTCTGCATTCGCCGTCCCGACGAGCTCCTTCATCTGAAGGCTGTTCTCGACTGCATATCCGTGGAAGTGGTTGTTGAAGTAGCCGTAGACCTTCTTTGTCTTGGAGGCGATGGCCTCGACCTTCTTGCTCCACCCTCGGAGCTCCTCTTGCCGATACCTGTAGTTATACCAAGGGCGCTCACCATGGCCGTGCCACCTGACGAAGGCGAAGTCTGCGGTGGTCGTTGTGTCCGCAGGGAGAAGGGGTTCGTCCACAGTCGTGATCGCGACGTCATGCTTGTGGAGGAGGTCTGTCGCGTCCGTCTTACCCAGCCAAGACTTGTTGCGGAATTCTACAGCGAAGGAGACATCCTCGGGGAGGACGTCGAGGAACGCGCTGAGCTTCCCCAGTCCCGTCGAGTAAGAGAAGCTGGGCGGGAGCTGGACGAGGAGGGGCCCCAGCTTCCCTTCCTCCATGAGCGGCTTCATGAGGTGGAGGAACTTGAAGAGGTCGTCCTTCACGCCCTGCCCGAGGTCCAGCGCCTTGTCGTGCGTTATCAACCTCGGCAGCTTCGCGGTGAACTCGAACCCGGGCGGCGTGCTTTTCCCCGCACCGAGTATCATACCCTTGGTAGGGTAGGCGTAGAAGGTGGAGTCTATCTCCACGGTGTCGAAGAACTTGGAATAATAGGTCAGCTTCTTCTTCTCGCCTTTCGGGTAGAATGGCCCCTCCCAGTCCTTGTAGGACCACCCGGAGGTTCCCAGTCGGATCTCTCCCAAGGCGTTCGCGTGAGGGTCGTACCCATTGATAAGCCAGATAGTAGAAACTTTGGGATTCGTTCCGAAGACTTTCGAAGAGATTAAAGCGCCGACTGGGCTTTGAGGAGCGAGAGAGACTTTCATCTGACAGAATCCGAGCAGAGCCAGGCCAAGCCGAAACCGAGAATAGAATCGCTCTCCGACCTGATCTTCGGTCTCGCCCTCTCGGTCGGGGCCATTTCGCTAGTCAGCACGCCACCGACCAGCGTCCAGGAGATCTACAACGACGTCGCGACCTTCGGCTTCAGCTTCCTCATCTTGATTACCATGTGGCTCCGCTACACTAGGATCATGTCCGTCTTTCCTCTGGAGACGCGCCGGGTCATGAACCTCAACATCATGCTCCTCTTCTGCGTCTCCATCGAGCCGTTCTTGTTCAACTTGATCCGCCACATGCCCCAAGTGGTCAACCCGCTGGCGTATGGCGACGCGACCACGACGCTCTACGCGCTCGACCTCGGCGCCATGTTCGGAATCCTGGGAGGGTTCACCCTTACGCTAGCGGACGAGGAGCGCAAGCTCATCCCAAAGTCGTTGACGCGGCAGTATAAGTTCGAGGGGATAAGCTGGTTCATCTGCGGGCTCGTCTTCGCCGTCTCGGCGCTCCCAATATTCTACGCGGTGAAGCTAAGCAACGGCGACCCAATCAGATACTACGTCTGGGTTGCTCCCTTGGTCGCTATCTGGCTCGCGAGCAGGATCGCCGGCCGCGGTAATCTCGAAGAAGAGAGCTAGCTCTGATTCGTTGCGGCGTCCGGGCGAGGCCGAGTCCAAGAACGTCCTACCTTCTCCTCGACTGCGCTTCTCAAGGCGGGGTCATTGAGTATCCTCTTCATCAACGAGGGGCCTTGATACACCAGGGACGTGAAGACCTGGACCGTCGTGGCTCCAAGCTCGAGCAGCGCTACCGCATCGGCCGGGCCGCTCACGCCTCCACACGCGTTGATCTCGAAGGAAGGGCTCACCGAGCGCCTTATCCTCGCGACCGCTTCCTTCGTGTGCTCGAACAGGGGCGGGCCGCTGTATCCGCCCGTGCCAATGGCCATCCGCTCGTCGGGTATCCGTAGGGAGTTCGAGGCCGTGACGCCGGCGAAACCCAGATGGTCCCATGTCCTCACGTTCTCGAGCGTGTCCTTGAACTCGCGGTCGTCCGCGTAGGGCGGGATCTTAAGGTAGGCCGGCTTCGACCTGGCCGGGACCATCTTCTGCGCCAGCTCCACGAAAGACGTGGGCTCCCTGAGGTCCATGCAGGATAGGGGTGTTGGGAGAGCTCAGGTTGAGCTCGACCCCGGCGACGTGGGGCTGGATCTTTGAGTAGACCAGCACGATATCCTCAATCGACCCCCCGCTTATGCTCGCGACGACGGGGACGCCCACCCGTTTACCAGACGTGAGACTGGCGATGAAGGCGTCTATCCCGGGGTTGGGGAACCCCAGGGCGTTCACGAGGGTCTGCTCCTCCCTGTTCCTTGCGACCCTGGGTTTCGGGTTTCCCTGCCAGGGGTTCTTGGTGAAAGTCCCGGCAACGATGTAGCCGAACCCGAGCTTTGAGAGGCTCCTGACGTATCTTCCGGTCTTGTCGTATCCGGCAGCAAGCCCGATCGGATTTGCCAGGTCGCCGAGAGCCGTCCGGGTCGGGATGGGCTTGTAGGAGACCTTCGAGGCGAACTTGATGAGGCTCAGCCCTACGTTGTGGGCTCTCTCCGGGTCCAGCTCGAAGAGGATGGGACGGGCTATCGAGTAAGCGTCCATCTATCTCATGCACCCATGCGTCGACCAGGGCCTCAAAGCGGGCTCTGCACCTCTCCCCTAGAGCGGTCGTCTATGTGTCCTTGGTCCATCACGACGTGTCCTCGGACTATCGTGTAAGCGGGAGCTCCCGTGGCCTCGAAGCCGTCGAACGGGCTATACTTCGCCTTGCTGACGAACTCTTCTGGGTCGATCTTCCATCGGCGCTTGGGATCGACTATCGTGAGGTCTGCATCCGACCCGACCTCTATCGACCCCTTCTTGGGATAGAGGCCCCAGGCCTTGGCGGGCCCAGAAGACGTGAGCTGCACGTATCTCGAGAGCGAGAGGAGGCGCCTGTTGACGCACGTCAGCATGAGAGCGACCGCCGTCTCCAGGCCCGGGAAGCCGGACGGCTTGTCGAAGATCGACTCGCCGGAGACCTTCTCTTTCAGCGCGTGGGGAGCATGGTCGGTAGCCAGCATGTCGATCGTCCCGTCCGTAAGCGCACGCCACAAGGCATCCCTGTCCTCGCTCCTCTTTATCGAGGGGTTGACCTTCATGAGGGCGCCCTTACTCTTGTAGTCGTCCTTGTCCAGAAGGAGGTATTGCGGGCACGTCTCGGCGGTGACGCGGCGGCCTTGGCGCTTTCCCGCCCTGACATCTTGTGCGCCGGCGGCGCTGCTGAGGTGAGCGATGTGGACGTCGCAGCCTGACTCGGCCCCGAGACGGATGGCCCTTCGGACGGCGTTGCTCTCCGCCAACTCTGGGCGAGACTCGTAGTGGGCGATCGCGTCCGTCCTCCCGGCATGTCTGAGACCTGAGAGACGGGACTTGATGAGCGCGTCGTCCTCTGCGTGGAACGAGACCCTCCTTCCTGACTTCGCGACGATCGCCAGCTCGGTCAGCAGCTGCTGATCGGAAGGAGGGGGCGGACTCCCTGTCGTCTCTGCCATGTAGCACTTGAATCCTATCACGCCGCCCTGCACGAGAGGCCTGAGCTCAGGCCCGTTATCCCCTGTGAGCATGCCATAGAAGGAGTAGTCCACGAGCGCCTTCTCTCTCGCCTCCTTCATCTTCATCCGCAGA
This sequence comes from uncultured archaeon, assembly GCA_963799775.1. Taxonomy (GTDB): domain Archaea; phylum Thermoproteota; class Nitrososphaeria; order Nitrososphaerales; family Gagatemarchaeaceae; genus Gagatemarchaeum. Next base: position 16,492 of record CAWCYD010000003.1, on the reverse strand, counting down.
GCCTCGACGTCTTTGGTCGGCGGGTTGTTGTTGGGCATGTCGAAGACCAACGTGACCCCGCCCTTCGCGGCGGCAGCGGTCCCCGTTCGAAAGTCCTCCTTGTACGTGGCTCCTGGGTCTCTCAGGTGGACGTGCGGGTCGATGACACCTGGCATGACTATGAGCCCCGATGCGTCAATCACCCTCCGGGCGGAAGGTGCGTTTGAGTTCGAACCGATCCACGAGAGCTTCCCGTCCTTGGCCGCGACCGCGCAGCTCCGGAGCGAACACGGGGTGGCGACCCTCCCGTTCATGACCACCAGGTCGACAGGGCTCAAAACGGCTGATAAGCGGAGGGCCCTCACTCTGTATTTATTGCTATTCGGGAAGATGTGCCACCGGACGCGTCGTGGAACGTCCCGACCTCGGAGACAAGAACCTGCAGAGAAGGCTTTATACGCAGGAACCGCTGCAATCCTTCGTATAGCTTGTTCCGGCCCTGCAAAGGGATAGGCGTACGAGAAGTTAACCTAACATGAAAGAAATCGAAGAAGACGACACTGGCATCGACTCGGTCCTCTTGACCGTCGAGAACCCGGTGAGGAGGAAGATAATCAAGCAGTTGAGCAAGGAACCCAGCTACCAGCTCAGGATCTCCAAGGGCCTGGGGTTCAGCCAGCAGCTCGTAGCGAAGCACCTGGACTCGATGGAAGACTCGGGGGTGGTCTCGTCGCAGATGGAGGCCAGTCCGCACGGTCCCAAGAGGAAGGAGTACCTGCTCAACAGGAGCATATCGCTCACGATCGACTTTGCGCCCAACCTCTTCAGGGCCAGGGTCATGGAGTTCGACCCAATACCGGAGCTCGACCTTCCTGGCTCCTCGGGAGAGGTCTTCAGGATGCTCGCTGAGGTGATGCAGCGTCCTGACGAGAACAGGAAGCTGAGGCCTCTCGCCTCCCTCGTCAAGGAGATCGACAAGAAGCTCGCTGGGATCGAGGACGAGAGGTCGGTACTTCTCTACCTGAGGAACCTCGCGATGAAGGAGGTCTCAAAGGCCGTCGGAGGGGCACCGACGTCAGGGTGGGGCGAGAGGGGGGTCGTGAACCAGCTCGTTGATGAGAACGAGAAGAACCTGCGGAGCACGTTCAAGGGCCTGAACATGGGCGACGACTGGGTGCGCACGATCCTCGCGGAACTCGAACGCGACCTCTGAGTCCCCGTCGAGTCCCGCCTTTCCACAAAAATAAAGAGAGGGGGTTAGCCCTCTGATAGAAGCCTAGACTTGAAAGGTTGACTGTGGAACGCCAAGCTGAGTCTGGAGGGTGCGTATCCTCTCAGAGTATTCCTTCATCTTGGCATTGTCGTGCTGGACCTTTGCGATCTTGTACGCCTTCCAGGCCTTCCGAAGGGCTCCCCATGTCTGTCCCGTCGTGTAGGTGCTCACGTCGATACGATATCGAGTTCACGATATTTTGAAATCTGGGTCTATCTTACTTGAGCAGTTGCTTCTAACAACGTCCACCAATATCAGCCGGTCGATTCGCCGGGCGGAGGGGGAGTTTCGGACTTTGAGGCCTCTGTCGGGCGTTGCGCCATCGCGATCAGGTCTTCCTGGATCTGCTCCCTGGTCTTTCCTTGGGTGGGAATGCCCAACCTCCTCGCTGCTTCGATGAGCAGCTGGTCGCCCGTCTTGGCCGCTGGCGCCTGTGCGGCAGGCTGAGGGAGGGGCACAGATCTAACACCCGGCTGCGCTGGTCTAGGCGGTGATGCGAGCGAGGCGGGAGGCTGTGTGGTTGGCGAGGGTGTGCTTGGAGCTAGTAGCGGACTGGTCCCGTTCTGGATGCTCTGAGAGACCTTCTGGAACTCCTTGGTGGCGTTGTCGAACTCCTTCCTGGCTTGGGCGACCATCCTCGCGAGTTCGGGGATCTTCTGAGGCCCCCACAGGAAGAAGACTAGCAGGATCGCGGCGATTGTTCCGAGTTCTAGAGGGTCTAAGGCCATTGGGAGAGCTCTCCTGAGACTTTCGTGAACAGAGCGAGTTTGTATCTTATTAACATTGGCAGTGGATGAGGGCTCGGACTAGAGGGACCGCAGGAGGAGCCAGATGTTGCTCGGGTGCTCCTTTATCCTCCGGACAGAGTAGGGATACCACTCCTCCCCGTAGGGCATATAGTCCACCATGCGGTACCCCTTCCTTGCGAGCTCGAGCTTGAGGTCGTCCCTTATGCCTCTGAGCATCTCGAACTCGAACTTCGTCTTGGGGTTTGATGTATGGAGCTCCTGGGCCTCCTGGATGGGCCTGGAGTCGTGGGTCGCTATGGCAAAGCCGTCCCCCTTTTCGAAGAGGACCCTCATCAGCCTCAGGAAGTTCTCGGTGACCTGTTCTCGGGAGGGGAAGACGATGTCCGATGGTTCTCGATAGGCCCCCTTGACCAGTCGGACCTTTCCTCCGATGTCCATCAGGGCTTTGAGGTCGGCCTCGCTCCGCCTGAGATATGCTTGCAACGCGACACCGACGTTCTTGTGATTCTCCAGCATCTTCGAGTAGATCTTGAGCGTCGCGCTGGTGACCGATGAGCCCTCCATGTCTATCCAGAGCATCTGGCCCAGAGCGGCCGCCCCTTCGACCAGATGCGTGGCCCGTTCGATGACGACCGGTTCGTCGAGGACTCCCAACCCGAACTGCGTGAGCTTCACAGAGGCGCAGCCGTCGATGCCCGAATCGTGGATCTCTCTCTGGAGCTTCACGTATTCCTCGAAATGGGCCTGGGCTAGGGCCGGGTCGGTCACATCCTCCCCAAGGTAGTTGAGGATCGTCCCGAGGCCCTTGGCGTTCGCTTCCTTCGCCTTTGAGAGCGCCGTCTTCATGTCCTTCCCCGCGATCCAGCGCTTCGCGGCCCCATACGTCAGGGCCTGCAGGATCCCCAAGCTCAGCCAACCGTTTTTATTCGGAGATATTAACGCTCAGAATTCGGTCGCGTCAAATGGCCCGGCAGCCTCTTGCCAAGGACAGAAGGATCTCGAAGCTCGCTCGCCAGCTGAATTCGTCGGAGCTAGCCGGCGTCGTAATCTGCCCTGGACCGAACCTGACCTATTACACGGGAGTGAGGGCCCAGCTGTTGGAGAGGCCGTTCCTCCTCTTTGTTGGGAGGGATGGCGCCCTGGATCTTCTCTTGCCCAAGCTAGAAGCGGGGCCTTTCAGAGGCACCGGCCTTGACCTCGCGTTCCACGAGTGGGACGACACCGAAGGACCAGGACGAGCCTTCGAGGAGCTCCTCTCCAGGATCCAGAAAGGAAGCTGGGGGTGCGAGGGGAGGGTCCCTTTCGGCTTCCTCGACCACCTGCTGAGGAGAGGGATGAAGGTCGAGCCTTGCGATTACATCCTCCAGTCCATCCGCGCGATCAAGGAGCCCTCTGAGCTGGAGGCAGTGCGCAGGTCCGCCAAGATCCTCGTCGGGGCCTACCTGAAGATCCCAGGATGGCTGCGCGAAGGGATGACCGAGAGGGAGCTATCACGGCTTGTCGTGGAGGACGTCCTCGCGAACGGGGGGGAGTCGATGGAGATGTGCATGGTCCAGTCCGGGCCGAGAGCGGCCGACCCTCACTCCGAGACCTCCTCGAAGAAGATCGCGAGGGGGGAGAGCATCGTCGTCGACGCGGTCAGCATCTATGAAGGGTACGCGGCCGACATAACGAGGGACCTTCGCTGTTGGGAGGGACCCTGCGCTCGAGGAGGTCTATTCGAGCGTCCTGGACGCACAAGAGAAGGCCATCGCCGTTGCGGCGCAAGGGGTCAAGGTGGGGGCAGTCGATGCTGCAGCGCGGGATTCATTGGCGCGGGACGGCCTGGGTGAGAGGTTCATCCACAGGACCGGTCACGGGCTGGGGTTGGAGGTCCACGAAGCACCATACATCGTCCCGGGCGGGAAGGAGACGTTGAAGGCAGGGATGGTGTTCACCGTCGAGCCCGGCGCGTACATCCCCAAAAAGCTCGGTGTGAGGATCGAAGACAACCTCATCGCCACCGCGAAGGGAAGCGAGGTCACGACGGGCGGGCTCCCAAAGGAGCCTGGATGGTGGCGCTAGCCCGATGAGGAACTACCAGGTCGCGGAACTCCTCGACAGGCTCTCCCGGCTGTCCGAGGCGGTGGGCGAGGACAGGTTCAAGGTCATAGCATACAGGCGAGCATCCACAAGCGTAAGGAACCTAGACGAGGACGTCGAGGAGATCTGGAAGAGGGGCGAGCTACAGGAGATCCAGTATGTGGGAGAGGCAATCGCCAAGAAGATCGACGAGTATCTTCGGACCGGGAAGCTGGAGTTCCTCGAGAGGCTGCAGAAGCAGGTCCCCGAGGGCGTCTTGGAACTCATGGGGGTGCCAGGCATCGGGCCAAAGACGGCATACAAGCTCTCGGTCAAGTTCGGTGTCAAGAGCATCGACGCCCTGAGGAAGGCCGCGGCCTCGGGCAAGCTCGACGAGGCCGTCGGGCCGGTGATGGCCAAGCGGCTGAGCGAGGAGCTCGCGAAGATGAAGGAGGGCGCGAGGAGGATGCTGCTCGTCGAGGCCTTCAACCTCGCTGGGCAGCTCGTCGCATATTTTGAGGACAAAGGCATCGATGTGCAGCCCGCCGGGAGCCTGAGGAGGGGGAGCCCAACCGTCGGAGACATCGACCTGCTGACGACCGAGCCAGGGGCGGACGAGACGTTTGTCGAGTTCCCAGGAGTCGACCGGGTCATCGAGAGAGGCCCGACGAAGGTCAGCGTCGTCTTGACGTCGGGGGTCCAGGTGGACCTCCGCACCGTGAAGAAGGACGAGTTCGGAGCGGCGCTCATCTATTTCACGGGGTCGAAGGAGCACGGCGTCGAGCTCAGGCCCCTCGCCATCAAGAAGGGCTGGAAGCTCAACGAATACGCGCTCAGCGACTTGAAGACCGAGGAGGTGCTCGCTAGCAAGACCGAAGAGGAGGTCTACGGCAAGCTCGGACTGCAGTTCATACCGCCGGAGCTCCGCGAGGCCAGGGGCGAGGTGGAGGCAGCCGCGAAAGGGAAGCTGCCCGACCTGGTCAAGGTGGAGGAACTGAGAGGAGACCTGCACGTCCACAGCACGTGGAGCGACGGGTCCGTGGAGCTTGAGAAGATGGCCCTGGCGGCGAAAGAAAGGGGCTACGAGTACATGGTGATCAGCGACCACTCCATCTCGGTGGGCATCGCCAACGGGCTCAACGAAGAGCGGTTCAGGAAGCAGTGGAAGGCGATAGACGAGCTCAACGGCAAGATGAAGCCGTTCAGGATACTGAAGGGGGTCGAGGCCGAGGTCCGTAGCGACGGCAGCCTCGACTTTGGCCGCGAGTTCTTCGAGAACTTCGACATGGTGGGGGCGTCGATACACCAGGGACACAGGCAGCCGCCCGAGAAGCTGATGGAGAGGGCCGTCAAAGTGCTGACCAACAGGTCGGTGGACATCATGTACCACCCTACGAACCGGCTCATCGGGAGGAGGGAGGGGCACGCGCTTGACCTCCCCAAGGTGATCCAGACAGCCAAGGAGAACGGCAAGATTCTTGAAATCGACGGTGCCCCGAACAGGCTCGACCTGGACGACGTCTGGGCGAGGCGAGCGATGCAGGAGGGCGTCAAGCTTTGTGTGGACTCGGACGCTCACTCGATAGGGGAACTGGAGAACGTCCAGTTTGGCATAGCCGTCGCCAGGAGAGCGTGGCTCGAGGCGAAAGACGTGGCGAACACCTTGGGGCTTCGCGAGCTGCTCAAGCTCGTTTCATGAACGTGTGTGTTTCGGACGAAAACGTGCGTCATGAATGTAAATGCTTTATCCATGATGGCGCGACGACCCAGAACGCGGGGGTTGTTGAGCCTGGTCAAAAACACCGTAGAGGTGTTGAAGACGTGGGACTTAAGCCCCAAATGAAGAGATCCCATCCCTTTGGGGTTCGTGGGTTCGAATCCCACCCCCCGCACTATTTTACTGGTAAAGAATAAATACGCTCGGATCGTGTTCTACAGTCATGGCTAGGCAGAACAGCGGGAAGACCGAGACGATCAAGGAGAGGTCGATCTACGTCTACCTGCCTTCCACCGAAATGGTGGAGGACTGGAAGGCAAGGGCTGAGAAGGCTGGTCTTTCCATTTCGAAGTTCGTGATGGACAGGGTCGAAGATTCGTTGAAGAGAGAAGAAGGAGAAGAGAAAGGTTACCTGAGCAGGCTCGAACTCGTCGAGAAACTCAGAGCTGCTGAGGAGGATAACAAGAAGCTTAGCGAAGATAACAGGCTTCTGAAGAGGCTGGTGGAGAACCTTGACCAGGAACTCAAGAGGTACAGGATGAAGCCGTTTGCGGAAGAGGGCTTCGAGGGCAGGAGGAGTTTCGACAAGGACCTCATCGAACTGCTGAGAGAAGGGGGCTCACATTCGCAGGAAGAGATACTTGCGCACCTGAACATGGACCCGTCGGAAGTGGAGACGGTCAAGGCTGTGAGCAGGCAGCTTGAGGCCCTCGAACGCTACTCGCTCGTGGAGTATTCAGGGAGGGGATGGAGGTGGAAGAAGAGTTGACGATGCTAAAGCAAATTCCGGACTACGGTAAGATTATTGATAGTTTCTGCGAAGATTGCACTTTGAGAGGGTTGACTGCGGAGACGATGAGAAGGTATCGGTCGAGCCTGCTCATATTTGCAGAATACATGTCGAGGCATTCTAAGGAGATGGTCGACACGGACCTCCAGTCCCTGAAGGACTTCTTGCAGCACGTCAAATGCGAAAGGCATGCCAAGCACAAGACGGCGGAGAACTTTTTCTCTGCCATCTCGGCCTTCTTCGACTACCTCGTCTTCGAGGGCATTGCAAGCTCAAATATCGTGCTGCCCTTCAGGAAGAGATACTTGAGGCGGTACAAGGATGATTTCGACGATTCTCAGAGGAAACTCCTGACCTTGGAGGAGATGAGCGGGTACGTCTCGTCGATACTTGACCCGAGGGACAGAGCGATAGCGCTTCTGTTTGCGAAGACTGGTATGAGGAGAAACGAGCTGCTAAGTCTTGACGTCCATGATGTCAGCTGGAAGGACTACTCGATAACGCTGAAGCCGCACCCGAAGAGGAGCAACAGGGTGGTGTTCTTTGACGATGAGTGTGCAATCGCGCTGAGGCGGTGGTTGACCGTGAGGCAGAAGCTCAATCCAAAGATCAAAGCGCTCTTCGTGAGCTACCAATCATTGAACAGGCTGGACAGGAACGGTTGCTATGAAGCGGTGGTGAAATACGCGAGGAAGCTGGGGTTTCATGATTCAAGCTCCCCACGGCTCGAGGACCACTTCGGTCCTCACTGCTTCAGGCACTTCTTCACGACATGGCTTCTCAGAAACGGCATGCAGAGAGAGTACGTGAAGGAGCTGCGCGGGGACAGGAGGAGGGAGGCCGTAGACATCTACCACCACATCGATAAAGAGGAGCTGAGGAGAAGCTACCTCGCCTGCGTGCCAAAGCTCGGCATATAGAGTCTAGAGCCGCTGCAACTTAAGAAGTAACAAAAGTAGCAGATGTAGCAAGAGCTTATGAAGTCTGTTACTTCCGCTCCGATTGGGGATCGTTCTTCTGTTCGCAATCCTTAACTTGTGGTAGGGCAAGCAACTTGTGGTGGAACAAGTAACTTGCTCTTCGACCAGAGACCAAAGGACAACAAAAGAGACCTGTACGACGCGGAGGACGAGCTAGAGTCTCTCATCTCTGCCCTGAGGACAGGGGCGCCGATGGTAACGATAGTCGGTCTGAGAAGGACGGGCAAGACCTCCCTTCTCCTGACAGCCTTGAATCAGACTGCCCAGCCTTCCATCGTGCTGGATATGCGCTCTCTAGCGAGCAAGCCCTACGCTACCAAGAGGGATCTGATTCAGGAGATCGAGCGTGCTCTGAACGAGTTCTACAAGGCACACCTCAGTTCCGGAAGGAGGCTCTTCAACTGGCTCAAGCGAGTGCGAGGAGTCGGCGTCTCCCAAAGTGGTTTGAGCATAAGCTGGGGAGGCAAGGAGCCCGCCGAACTCTCCACCCTCTTCGACGAGCTGAACGCCTGGGCCAAGCACGAGAAGACGAGGATGATCATAGCCTTCGACGAGGCGCAGGAACTGAAGAAGGTGGCGGGCGTCGACATGGCAAAGCTGTTCGCCCACGTCTACGACTACTGCCGCAGCATCACAGTTGTCCTGACAGGATCTGCAGTCGGCCTGCTCTACGACTTCATCGGAAGCCAGGACGCAAAAGCACCCCTCTATGGAAGGCACATCGTGGAGATACGTCTCTCGCGTCTCCCGGAAGGAATGGCAAGGGACTTCCTTGTGCGCGGATTCAAGCAGGCAAAGACGAAGACTGATGGAAGGATCATGGATGCCGCCGTGAACAGGTTGGGCGGGATAATCGGGTGGTTGGCACTCTTCGGAATCACGAGCACCAAGGCAGGTACGATGTCAGAGAGCGCTATCGACCAGACTGTCGAGGTGGGCAAGTCGCTCGTCAGGCAGGAGTTCGAGAACTTCCTGAAGGGTAGGGAGGTTGGCGGGCAGCGATACGAGACAATCATGCAGCACTTAGCCAGAGCTCACTCTTCGTCATGGTCGGCGATAAAAGGGAGCCTCGAAGCCGCTGAAGGCAGGACCATCAATGACAGGAACGTTACAGAGCTCCTGGCCAATCTGGTCAAGGCTGGCTTCGCCGAGAAGGAAGGCGAGTCCTACCGCGTGACTGACCAGATGCTCGCTGAATTGTTCAAGTAAGGAAAATGTCTGAGAAAGAATGCGGACAGCGGTCAACTTTGTGATTGATTGGCGACGGTTCGCCCTTCTTTCTTCTTCTGCGTCTCCTTCTTGCCAGCCAACGCGCCGAGGCACTCCCGAAGGATCTCATGTGTTCCCACCAGGGTACTCTTCACTTCCATGAACCTTAGCGCGCCCTTGAAAGGTTCGCCCTTTGGAGCCTCAAGCCCGTCGACCACCCCCATCGCGCCTTCATACATCTTCAGGGCATGATTCACGGAGTCATTCCAGCCCTTCAAAGTCGCCTCCATCAGGTAATCCTCCGGATAGTTGCCCACCCCTCTGGGCGTGTACTTCAGCTCCGGGTCGTTCTCGGGCAGCTCCATCCCTTCCTTCGACAGCCTCTCGGCATCCCTTTCGGAACCTGCGAGCGGGCTCCACCCGGTCCCTTTCCTGTACCTTATCTCGTAGCGCCATCCTGGCCCGAAGACTTCGCCAAGGAATTGATGGAGGTCGTTATCCAGCTGGACAAGGGCGTCTGACTGATGGGACAGTTCGGCGAACGACTCGCCCAGCTTCTTCCACTGACCAGTCCTCCTCCACCGACTGATCTCCGCATTGTACGAGCTCGTGACCCACGACAGGTCGGGGTACAGATGAATGAGATACCTCTTTACATCGGTCTGAGTGGGGTCACACTTCGACGCCAGTTCGAGGACCGTCTCGAAATGCGCCTTCTTCCTTTCGCGAGAGGGCGCCTCGCGCCCCCTTTCGGTCAGCACGTACCTACCTTCTGTGTCCTTTGCAATCAGTTCCTTGTCCGACAGGTCGTTGAGCAGCTCGAGGAGCCTCTTCGGCGTGACGCCGGTTGCTTTGAGCAGGTCTGTCCAGCGTTGAGGTGACTTCGCCGCCTCAAGAATCTTGTCCCTGGCATTGCCTGCGGTAGTTCTCATGGTAGTATAGTAGGGGGGTAAACTATATAAGCGTCACGAGTGCCATAGTTTAGGGTAGGGCTAAAGTAGAGTGGACTTCAGGCCAACGGAAGATGGCGAGGGCGGTCGGGTCACCAAACCTGTCGATGATTCACCGGAAGCGGAGAAGCTCACGGCAGGCTTCAAGGTTACCCCCATCCGTGAGCTGTCGGAGGTGGTAGGGAAGCTCGTTGCAGTAGACAGGAACGGCGTGGTTATCGAAGCCACCCGCAAGTTGGAGATTCCGGTGGAAGCAACGCCGAGCTCGCTCAGGAGCGCCGTGGGGAAGATGGTGGGAGTCATGGTGATCGACGGAGAGTTAAGGTGGAGGCTCGTGAAAGTCGCCGCAAATCAAGGAGGCCCAGGTGACAACGGACCGATTCCCTAGAGCGACGACCATTCTCGGGAAGGGGCGAAGCAACGATGGTTGTTGACCTGTTCCTGTCCCCGATAACGTTCGGGGCTTTTCTGGCATACTTGGTGTGGGAAGTCACCACACAACTGACGAAGAAGAGGGCGGAGGACATGGGCAGGAGGGTCCTTGCGATATCAGTGGGGTTCGTCTTTGCCACCTTCTCTCTGTCCACACTTTTTGCTCAGGTTTCAGGTCTCGTGTCTTCGCCCTGGTTCGATGGGCCCGGCCTGTCCGTGATCTGGCTGGTTTCGATCTATCTCTATTTCAGGTGGGCGCTGGACCTCTATGACCTGGCCGTTGCCCACTCGAATCGTGGCGAGGAAGCCAAGTTGAGCGCGGTCGACTACGCCCTGAAGCAACTCGAAACCCGTCTGGGGCCACTGACAGGTGCCGTCGCGGCCGCGCAGGCATCTGTCTCCGACCTTTCGGGCAGGGTCGCCGAGTTGGGTGAGGAGACGGGCGAAATGGTCTCCATCGTCGAGAGCCAAGGCAAGGCGGTAAGGGCACAGACCCAAGCCGTAGAAAAGATCAGCAAAGATGAGGGCGTCAGGGAGTCGGAATACAAACGAACTATAGCCGATTACTATGAGTGGTTCGAGAAGCGTGGCGAATCGGCTAGAACAATCGCTGGGCTAATCAAAGGGACCGAGGGCATACTGGAGAAGTTCGCCATACTTTCGGAACAAATCGATGAGTACCTTGATTCCCTTGCACGAGGACGCGAATCGCCGAAAGAACGGGCAGAAGACGCTGTCGAGGGAGGCGTTGGCGCTCAGGGACAGGAGGGAGGCAGGGACGTCCCCGCGTCGGCCGCAGAAGCCGCGGCACCAGCACCACCCACTGGCGGAAAGCTGACAAGGGAGGCCGGAAAGGCAAACAGGGACAAGGGGAACCGCGCCCAACTCCAGTTCTCTGAGAACGCGCTCCGGAATGCGGGGATGATGCATACCTCAAGCTTGAAGGAAGGTGAACCAGACTTCGTCTTCTACGGTTCTCCCGACAATGTGGTGAAGGCGGTTGGTGCCTTCAAGGCGTTGACCCTTTCGGAGGCCGGAACGAGGCAGAGATGGATACCCAGGGGGAAGCTCTTGGCGGAGCTCAAGACCGCGACCAAGTATGGCGTACCCCTAATCCTCTTCATCCTGAACCTGGCGAACGGCAGGATTTGGGCGATGGTCATAGCGGCGGAAGAAGCTAAGAATTTCGAGGGGATAACGACCCCGCTGGTGTTGATTGGAGGTAACCCTGCCTCGGATAAGACTTGCAAGGAGACGCTAGACATTGCCCTAAAGCTCCTGTGAGTGGGAGTATCTTCCCATTAGCTCGCCGTTGTCGCGCTAGAGCTGGACTGTGCAGGACTGCTCGGGGCTGCACAACACCGCACCTTTCTTAATATAGTGCCCTTGCCTTTCTCATGTACGATTCTCTGCGACTAACGCGCTAGTCGCGTAACACAACCAGTGAACATTCACTCTGGTAACGATTCTCGCTTCGGAAGTTCGTCCACCGGTCTCTCGCCACAAGTCAAGACGTTCAGGTCACCCCAATGCTGGTTTCATTTCATCCAGGCGTCTACCATTTTGTCGACGGGGTCAATGAAAAGTGCGATCTCGGGACTCTCCTCCTGCCGAACAACAAAGGCCTTCATTGCCCCTTCAGGCAAGTCGTCATCGCTTTCGTATCCCTCGGGCAAATCTGGAATCCACCAGATAGTTGGTGGCCTGTTACCAAAGCCTGTCGCTCACAGCGCCAAAGCGCATCGCTCCCGACTCGGAGTCAGCCAAAGCGAAAGAACATTCCATGAACTCTTGAATAACCGATATAAGCAGACCCGGGAGCCCCACCGTTGGGTTTGCCCACCACGCAGAGCTCTATCACCAAGGCTGCGATTCTCTGCGGGGGCGAAGGGAAGAGGCTCAGGCCGCTCACCCAATACTTCCAGAAGACGATGATACCTATCGGCCCCAAGATGAGGCCTCTCCTGGAGTTCGTCGTGAGGCTGATGGTCTACCACGGGGTTCCCGACATGGTCCTCCTCTCGGGATACAAGGGCGATGTGATCGAGACGTATTTCGGGGACGGAGCCAGGTTGGGGGCACGCATCGCCTACTCAAGAGACCCCGAGGGGGTAAGCGGGAGCGCGCAAGCCCTCATGCACGCCATCGAGGACGGCAAGGTCGGGAGATTCGATGAGCTCATCGTCTACTACGGCGACGTGCTCTCTTCCTCGACGTGGGAGCGGTCCTGAGCAAGCACCGCTCGGCCCGCGCGGACATGACGCTTGTCCTCTCAAAGAACTACGTGGTCCCCGTGGGGGTTGCTGAGGTTCGGAGCGACCGTGTAACCGGGTTCCGCGAGAAACCCAACCTCGGTCTCGACGTGACGATGGGCTGCCTTGTGCTCTCGAACTCCTGCGTCGCAATCCTCAAGGAGGTCACTTCCCAAGGACGGAGCAAGGACATCATGGCTCACTTCGTGCCGAAGGTGATCGAGCGGCGCATGAACGTGGCTCCATTTTTCGTAGACGGGTTCTGGCACGATCTTGGGAGCCAGGACGCGTACGACAGGCTCGACGCACGAGAGGTCGACAAGAACCTCGGGTTCTTGAACTGAACTGGCTCGGTTCCAAGCAACGGCCAAGGGGCACTTATGGTCCCGAGCTCGAGGAACTCTCGCTCGCTATGATCGCTTACTCGCAGCCCCTCGTCTTTATGGATTTGACCAGGCAAACAGCTACGAGGCCGAAGAACGACTGGCAGGTACACCCAGTTGGGAAAAGAGTACACCGTCGTCGATATGGGAGACAGCAGCGGGAACCCGGGCGGGGCTACCAAGAAGTGCGCCGCGAATTCCATCGACGCGAACAGTGCGAAGTCGCCGCCGCCCCATTTCCAGAGGGAGAGTTTCCACACGAGCACGACCAGGATTGCGAGCACGATTATGCTGTGGCCCGACCGGGCGTCTACCGGCAGTCCCAGCAGGGCGCCCACATGGTCGATGTCGATCAACGCTCCGAGGCAACCTCCGGTGATGGCCTTGCTCAAGTTCAATGTGGAAGCACCGACCAGGAACCCGGCAACAAGGTGCAAAACGACCTGGCTTTCGATCGAGTTGATGTTCCACCAGGGCAACGTCAGCCAAGGGAAGGATGTCTCCGGCGGGACCGGCTGTGTCACAACTGAGAGAGCTACCACAGCGGCATCAATCAGGCAGAGGAGCCCATACAAGGGAAGGCCGCTCTTGGCCGACAGCAGGAGCGAGCCTCCAAGACCTTGGTTGAGGCCTGCCGGATCTTTGGCCTGATGCACCGGGTTGCCACCCCGACTAGCTAGAGTTGTCCCTTTTCGCCATTCCTACTGGAGGCTGGCTGGCCCCAAGCCCTCCGGTGCCAATTTGCAGGTCGCGGACCGGTTCGGGAGGAGGCGCCGTAGCCATAGTCCAGCCTATCCACCCCAAAATCCCTCCAAGAAGCGCTACCGCCAGGAAGGCGCTAATCTCGAGCACGAGAAGGGGAAAGTAAACCAGGAGCCCTCCATATACAATTATTCCCAGGATGCTTCCGGCAAGAATGGCAGCGCCGAGCGCTTTATCGTTGCTCAAGGCGATTCGTTTTCCCGATGGTTTGATTTAAGTCTGAGGAGCGGCGCGTTACAGGATGCACCGAAGTTTTTCGGTTCATGCGGGCGGAGAAAGGGTCGTCAAACACAGAAGGGGTGAGGTGGCGCATTTATATAGCGAGGGCGCCCTCCCTTCAACTATGCACCTGCAGGCAAAGTCAGGTGCGGTGATGTAGTTTGTTCAGGTCTAGGTCAAGCAGAGGTCTTGGTCGCGCGCTCAGCGTCTGCCTCGCCTCAACGCTGGCGCCCGTGTTATTGACATCTACGCAGTCCTTCGGGCAGAGTCCGTATGCTCCCAACGTCACGGCCGTAACATCTACCACGGTCACAGTCGTCAGCGGGACCGTCTCTGCGAGTGAAGCGACCACCGGCATCAACGTCTCGGTGTCAGGGCTGACGGGCGTAACCGGCGGGGTCGATGTTACAACGGAGACCCTCAACTCGCCGTCGACCGGCGTCTTGACCATCTCTTCCTCCAGCAGTGTGCTCTATTACGACGTCAACATTGCGCTCCCTGCGGGCACGACCACGCCATCAGCGTGTAGCGCGACGATCACCATTTCGAACTCGTTCGTCACCTCGTCGGACACGCTCGACTACTGGACCGGGAGCGCGTGGGCTAGGCCAGCGACGTGACCATAAGCGGCACCACCTCACGGGAAGCATTCCCTGTTCTGCCCTGACGGGGACGAACGTGGCGATAGTGCCGGCTGAGGCCACTACAACCAGTACGACCAGCACCACCAGCACGAGCACGGGCATGTCGTCCACCGACGTGGCGGCTCTTGGCCGTAGGCGTGATTGTGATTGTGATTATCGTTGCGGCCGGCTTCATGCTGATGCGCGGCCGAGGGAAGACCAAGCCCGTACCTGCCAAGTGACTTCGTTCTCCGATTACGGCGGTAGAAGCGGGAGGATATAGGAATCCGACGTTGTCCAAGGCGAACCCGAGCAGCAGGCCCACCACTCCAATGAGCGTGAGCGCCGCAATGACGGCTGCCAGCCTCCTGCCCGAGCCGGTCCCATCCTCAAGGCGACCGACGATGAGTCTCGAGAATGGCCACAAGCCCCACCGCTGCGAAGATCTGTAGCGGCACATCGTAGATCAGCCGCGCCTGGAGCGTGCCGTCCGGCGACGGGCTGACAAGGATCACGGCAAAGGACATCGCGGCGACCCACGTGAAGAGCAGCTTCCCGAACCGCCCCCTGAGGCTTGGAATGGAGAGGACGCCCACCGCCCCAAGGACGAACCAGGCGGGGTCGGCCAACCCGCCCAGCAGGAACATCACGAAGGTCGAGCGGAGGTGCGCCACTGCCAGTGGGATGTTGGAGAGCTGAAGCTCAGGGAACGAGGGTGGCGTACGCCGCCGCGAAGCCGCTGCCCATGGGCAGCGAGCTCCTGAGAGCGTCCGCCGCGAGGCCCGCCAGGAGCAGCGAGAGGAGCATGACCGCCTCGAGCCTCCTCGAACGGAGGTCGCGAGCCCAGGCCGACTCCAGCAGCGAGAGCGAGAGGTAGACCATGAGGACGACGAGCGCCACGGCCCACGTCCACGGGTGAATGAGCAACAAGCCGACGAAGATGGCGTAGCTCAGGAGTAGATACGCGAGTCGCCTCGTCCTCAGGCCGTGGAGCAGCGCCGCAAAGAAGAGGAACGCGACCCCTATCGCCAGCCAGTTCGCGATGAACCCGGCGTTTATCCCTGCAACGATCTCCGGAGATACGGACGCGAACAGCGCCGAGACGCCCGCGGTGAACCGGTCGCCCGTCCCCTCGAGGACGAGAAGGTATGTGGAGACCGTGAGGAGAGGCGCCAGGATCGCGGGCGCCATCTCGATGCATAGTCTCCAGATCGAATTGCTCAACCTTAGCCTGTCCCATAAGAATAGGTCCAGATGTTAAAAGACTATCCTTATTATTATTAACTAGATTATGAAGCACTGTGGCTTCGTCATCATTAAGCTTATGATGTATGAAGTTTTCCTTCGATCAGAGAGTCCTAATGCATATACTTCCAATTCAGTATTATCTTGTTTAGATGCCACTGTATGGATAGCTGCGACTATATCACTGATGAAAGAATCAGACTGCGGATGCAGGGATCTGAACCCAAGTGGGGATATGAACTCTTTATTAGAGGATCTCTCAGAAGGGGATGCTACCTGACTATCTACCACTGCAGCAATAATGTCATCAGTATGTTCCAGGGCAATAGGTTCTACATCTGGCAAATATCGTTTACACTGCTTCAACAGCAACTTTATTTCGCACTGAAGTCTTTTATGTTGATTTCTAGTAAGTGCTTCTGGCCTTTTTAAGCTTAGATAACTTTCTAGCAACATTTTTATGCAGTGTCTGCAAATGTTTAGACTGATTGAAGTCTTTACTGTGAGACGTCTCAGATTGAGAAAGCTCTACACCCATGTCAGCTTGGACTTGCCTACCCTGTCGTTCCGGCGGAACAAATGTAGTGTTATTTTCAACAGAAAAATCACTGGTATTGCTAATAGAGCTACTACCCAAGCTCTTCTTCCCAAAATGCTGATCATTACCAATTATTGCCAAGGCTATTAGATGAGTATATTGGAGTAGGAGCGCTATTAGCGATTCCCAATAAAAACTTATCTTGCTCACTTTCAACCCACCATTGTACTGGCAAGTTAATGGGCAGAATGCAACCTATTTTCTTAAGGAGCACATCTGACCCAAGCAATACATCATGCTGGTCAGCTAACAATGCACTGTCAGATACCA
>CAWCYD010000002.1:0-387420 GCA_963799775.1 uncultured archaeon | reverse complement strand
GCAAAGGACATCGCGGCGACCCACGTGAAGAGCAGCTTCCCGAAGCGCCCCCTGAGGCTCTGGAATGGCGAAAATGCCCAGAGCCCCAAGGACGAACCAGACGGGGTCGGCCAACCCGCCTAGCAGGAACATCACGAAGGTCGAGCGAAGGTGCGTCACTGCAAGCGGGATGTTCGAGAGCTGAAGGTAGGGAACGAGAGTAGCGTATGCCGCTGCGAAGTCGCTGCCCAGGTTCAGCAGTTCCTGAGGCATCCGCCGCAAGGCCCACCAGGAGCAGCGAGAGAGCATGGCCGCCTCGAGCCTCCTCGAACGAAGGTCGCGAACCCACGCCGACTCTAGCAGCGAGAGCGAGAGGTAGACCATCAGGACGACGAGCGCCACGGCCCACGTCCACGGGTGTATGAGCAGCAGGCCGACAAAGATGGCGTAGCTCAGGAGCAGATAAACCAGCCGCCTCGTCCTCAGGCCGTGGAGCAGCGTGGCAAAGAAGAGGAACGCGACCCCTATCGCCAGCCAGTTCGCGATGAACCCGGCGTTTATCCCGTCGACGACCTCCGGAGACACGGACGCGAAGAAGCGCGGAACACCCGCGGTGAACCAGTCGCCCGTCCCCTCGAGGACGAGAAGGTAAGTGGAGACCGTAAGGAGAGGAGCAAGGATCGCGGGCGCCATCTCGAGGGCCAGTGTCATTGGAGCCGCTCAACGCGACCAGGCCCCTGAGCATCTCTAGGGCGCCGAGCCGTTGGATCCCGTATGTGTAGGCCGAGTTCCCGCACGGCCCTCCGACGGGTAAAGGAGTGGAGTTGAGCAGGTGCGAATAGCACATCTGCACGTCCACGCCGACCAGCGTGGATTTGGGGTTCACCGCTGGAAGGTACGGGTACAAGGCGACGAAAATCGCGAGTAGCATCGCGACTCCAAGAAGAGCCAATGAGAGGCGACGGCTAGACAACCACGTTGCCGAGGTTGAGGGAGCCTCCCCCGTTGGCCACGGTCGGTCACCCACGAACTGTCACGGTGCAGAAACGGCGAGAGAGCAAGGCGAAGCGCCCACGCGAAGAAGAAGATGAGCGCAAGTTGGGGAAGAATTGGAACAAGGAGCCCAGGAGCTGGAGGCTGATATACGCGGGTTGCCAGCTCCAGCCCGCCAACGGAGTACTCCCGTCGATGCCTCCGATGACCCAGCGTGCGGCCGATGCCAACGCTAGGGTGGCCAACACCGCGACGGCGCAGAGTGCGGAGTAGCCGAGGATCCTACCTGCCGCGACCCCCGTGGCGTCGGATGCCTTTCGTGCGCCGACCGCGACCAAGATGATGGAAGTGAGGCCCAGGAGCGCGATGAGGAGCACTGAGGTTGTGATCGCGAATCCTGCAAGGCTGACAGCGAAGGCCAGCGAGGCGAGAAGCGCCCAGGGGTCCCTGACCGAATCCTTGCCAAACAGAAGGAAGTGCCCTAAGAGTAGCGCTGCGGAGACGACTAGGAAGACGTCAAGGTCAGCCGAACGGGAGAACAGCGTGATCGCTGTAGGGTAGATGACGGCTCCCCTGCCCCTTATGAGGATGTAGAAGGGCTGGAACTCGACGTCGGAGGCTATTACGACATAGAGCCAGAGGAACGCGGTCCAGACCAGCGGGGGGAGAAAAGGCGCTAAACGCGCTGAAGACGATTTCATCGGGCTGCGCCCGGTGAGGAGCTATCTGGGCGGTCGCTAGAGCTGCCCATGGTTCTTGACCCTTAGACTGGAGTTTTAGCGCCTTCTAAAGCCTGATTGCCACCTCGCAGTTGACCGGATTGGAAAGAGGAGTCTTGCCGTCAGGCACGCGGGATTGTAGATGGCCCAGGCCTGCATCTGAATTTCCAGTCAATATCAGTGGTTTGTGGCAGGAATTCATCAGGCTTACATGCCTTTTGGGCCGTGAAATGGACGCTTGACTGATTCTGACGGGCCTGCGCAGTCGGATACCGAGAGGCAAGGGGGAGCAGGTAATCGGCCGAGACTCAAATGGCAAATTGCTAGGCGTTTATCCGAATCACAGGACACTTACGGCCCAATTTCGCGTTTTCGCCTAGAATTCCCAAGTGTGCTAAGGCCCTCGTCATCAGTGATTCGGATGGGTTCGAGAGGGATAACGCGCACTTCAATCGCATTGGGTACTCTCGGCCTGAACGCCGAGAATCGATAAGCCAATCCGAGGAATGTGAGAGATTTGGTTGGGCGCGAGATTGGCGGCAGGAGGAGATTCACCAGAAAAGGGCTGGTGACCGGAGGTCTCCTAACCGTTCTTGGCCTCGTGGCGCTTATGACACTGGCGGGGATCGCCTCCCCAATTTTTGCTACTGGACATGCTCCCCAGACGGCCAGCGCAACTCAGACGACGACCACTAACTCGTCATCGAGTATAGTAACGAGTCAGACAGCGAATGCCATCGAGCCCTTGAACGCAACAATAACTTGCAACCCAGACCACGATTGTCAACTCGGCTGTCAACTCATCATCTTTGGGAAGTTCTTGCACATTTCTAATTTTCACGAATAACGCCAGTTACTACGCGAGGAGTTGCGACACCGGCAGTATCGTCTACGGTGGGCCGTACAACGCGGGAGGAGTGGCTGGGACAAACTTCACTGCGGTTTGGGACGCTTCAGTTGCGACCGGGAGGGCTAATCAATATCTCGGGGGGGAATTATCAGTATTCTGCCACTCTGAGCCTGCCAATGACGGAAGGGTTGACGGTTCAGGGACCGGTCGAGGTTCACGCTTGGTCTGGGACTCCCAATCCCGCCGTTGCTCAATTGACGTATTCAGGTTCTGGTTGGGCTGTGATGGTCAACGCGAGCCCGACATGGAATGATTACGGGGTGGTGCTGTCAAATCTGGCCATAGTCAACACCGGCCCTTCGTATTTGGGCGGAGTCTACTGCAACTTCGTCGTCTGTTCCTTTGACAGCGTCTACTTGAACGGCGGCTCCACGATTGACAAATCTGGTTCCACGGGTGTCTACCTCGGCCCAACTCAGGGGCCGAACGTAGGTTCCATCTCGTCATATTTGAGCATCTCCTACTATGATAAGGGGATGGTTCTAGACCAAGACCATTTCGTGGCATCCGAGTTAGAGATAGACTACTCAAAGACCACGCAGCTTCAAATTGGTGACAATAGAAACGCTGGAGGTAGCTACCCATATCCTTCCGGGGTCACAATATCTTATCTCCACTTCTTCAGCCTGGGGACTTCTTACAAAGCAAAGATGATCGTGACGAATGGCTCTCGGGTATTCATCGGCCAGCTTTTTCAGAGGACTACAACGACACGATTTACGCTGACGGTCCCGGGCCTACCCATACGGGCTACAATCCCACTTTGACAATAGAGACATGGGAATCTGGGTCGTCCGCGCCTCTGAAGGTGTCTGGCACCTTCCCATGGGAAGTCTCAGTGCTCTCGTCGCAGAATAGCACGCCTAGCATCGGCTTTCAGCTAGCCACTCCCAGTTTGCCGAGTGGAATTGGTTCGAACAACATAGTGACCAACACCAACGTCTTCCCAGTAATCATTTACCAATCGGGAGAAACCGGTACTGTGGTTGTCGACCCTACAGGCTCTACCAGCGCTCTCTCACCCGACCCGGCTAGTTTCATATTGGCGCCTGGGGCGAGCGTCTACTATGCAGGTATGGCTCCCAGTTCGTGGGAGTGGTACGGACTAAGTAGCGCCTAGCTACAGGCCGAAATCTCTCCATCAGGGCCCGATGGTAAACGCGTCGAATGATCCCCCGAGAAAGAGCGTTTTAATCTCGCATCTCCGGCTTGTAGGCCGGATGACATGAAGTCCCTCAGTTTTCTGACATCGGACATCCAAAGGCTAAATAACTAATGGTCAGAGAAATCGATAGATTTCCTAGGGGGACGACTTTGAGAGCCTTATTCTAGATACCTGCTATCCTCATGATTGCGATGGCAGCCGTCCCTTCCTATGCCGTCAGCCAGACCTCTATAAACGGCGGGTACACTTCCGTCCAGTCGGCCTTCGCTGCCGCCCAGAGTGCGGAGAGGCAAGGGGGGAACGTCACCTCACTGATAGCTCAGCTGAATGGCGCGTTGGCTCTCATCCAGAAGGCCAGCGCGGAGAACTCCACGAACCCTACTCAGGCGGCGGCTGATCTCGCAAACGCAACTAAGATTGCTCAAAGCGTCACTCTCGAAGCGGCTTCGGTCACGCAGATGGGAATCTCGTCAACGCAGGCCGCTGACTTGCGCTCGATAATCACGGCGACTGGGATAGCGGTCGCTGCGGTTCTCATATACCTCTTCGGTGGGCGTGTCTACAGAAGATTGTGGCTTCACATCTACAAGGACTACGTGGTGAGGCCCGCGAATGCATAAGACAGCGGCAACTGCCGCGCTTGTGCTGGTCTCCATCCTCGCGATCTTTGTAGCGGTTCAGCCCCTACTGCCTACGTATAGCCAGCCTTTCTCTGAGCTCGGCGTGCTTGGACAGAATCAGACCATCGGAGGATATCCAAGTAGCGAGGCGGCAGGTGTTCCGTTCCTTCTCTACGGATTCATCGCCAACCATCAGGGTGAAGCCTGCTACTATCAGCTCCTCGTCAAGTTGGGAAACCAGACGACGCAGGTCAGCAACTCCACCTATGCGCAAGCACCCATAATCTTCACGTATCTCCATGTGCTTGGAAACAACCAATCGGTCACCTTCCCCCTAAATCTGACAATCAACAACCAAGGAACAAACGTTCGCCTCATTTTCGAGCTTTGGTCCTACAACGTGACCACAACGCAGTTCGCCTATACGGGACTTTGGAACCAACTGCTGCTGAACGTGACTAGCCATTAGGAGTCGTGGGAGTTGAATTGAGAAGGGCTGAGGCGACACCGGGCGCGCCCGCGGACATGGACAATTATGTGCTCATGAAGGCCGGCGAGAAGGAGACAACTCTTTCTTCGCTAGTCACCGACCTTTCGAAAGAACCAGGTTACGATCGGGATAGAGCAGTAGAAGGATTGATGCGGATGCAGTCGAGTGGGAAAATCACCGTTTCCGAAAGAAAACCTTACTCGTCACTCGGAAGATATGCACTCTCTCCGCAATCGCTCTGGTTTGAGGGCGCGGTAGTTGCGACTCTGCTCTCGCTTGCCTTGATATCCGTCACTTCGGGAGTCGTCCTCTACCTCCGATACGTCTTCGGGAGTCTTCTAATCCTCTTCCTTCCGGGCTACTCTGTTACCGAACTCCTATTCTTCAAGAGAGAGCTAGATGAAATCGCAACCGTTGTGCTGTCGATTGGGTTGAGTCTCGCTATTGTTTCTCTTGTCGGACTAGTCTTGAACTACACGCCGTTCGGAATTCGCCTACTCCCGATTGAGTTCTCCCTAGCCGGACTCACAACATTGCTTTTGGTGCTGGCGCTGAGAAGGAAGCATGTCTACTACAAAGTCGCAAAAGGGCTGGTGAAGTAGAAGCTTGTATAGAAGCCTGTTCCCAAGTTCGGACGGGGCCTCATTAGATTAGGTTGAGCGGAGCAACTCCATCACGGCAGGAAAAACCGACATCTTTTTTGTAGAATATCTTGGGCAGGTATTTCCTCGAGTTTCTCATGCGCGCCCTCGGCCCTGTGCTCAAGTCTCCTATTTGTTCCCAGTATAGATCAGAACGGCGTCACCGCTTCTAAAGACGACATCGTAGTTTTGGAAAATGACGTCGGGCGGCGCAGGCAGTGTTTGAGGCCACTCCGGAACCAGAGCGATTGACTCACGCAGTATGACAAATTCCCCAGGCCCAACGTCAGACTGCCGGAGATTCAATAAGTCAGAAGCCGGCACTACCACGCCGTTCGTGGTGGTCCCTGGGACAAGACTGGTAGTAGCCATTGAGGCACGTGGTAAATGGAGCGCCGATGCGCACCCCCCACACGGCGTTGACTGTGGTGAGTTGGCAGAAAGTCGGGCCAAAGTAATACCACGTCTCAAGATTCATGCGAGAGTCGTCGGTAAGCATGGGGGAACTAGGATTGTATCTGCCCGGGTCAACTCCGTAGAGGAGAGCATTCGAAGCGGCGAGCGAGACGAGGGCCACGCAGGCCAAAACCTTCCAACGCTTGGGCGTCTTCAATTGCTCGAAGAGCAAAACGGCGATGACGGAAGCAACTCCAATCTGATAATATGAAACTCGACCGCGACATCCAAGTCCGTTGCTTGCGTAAAACCCGCAATCCACGGCAACGCTATGGCAGCCGCGGCTAGCAATGATCCGGCGACCATGGCGGAGTACGAGGTGTTCCTTCGTCTAAAGTACAGAGGCACGGAAAGCGAGAATAGGATTATGGCGAGAAATGCCAGATATTCAACCCCCGTGAGCAAGGAAGGTTTGGTTCCCGTTGGTTGCAGTGCGGTCGTCGTCAATCTTAGACCCTGTGAACACCTTATTTAGCAACCAGCGTTAGGTATTGCAGCATCGCGTTCGACCCTGACAGAAACGTAAACCAAGCTAACCACAGGCCCGATGGAGACGGCTGCCAACGTCGAGACGGCGAGGACTTGATCGTCGCCCTTCGCACGTAAGGAGCAACTTGACCGCCAAGAAACCGATGAGAAATACAATCCAGAGAAAGCTCATGAGAGGATCGGAGAACATGAGCGCGACGCTAAGGACAATCATCACCGCAAGATTCCTAGCGGTGCCTTCATCCAGAAGTCTGAAGAGCATTGCGATGTTGAAGCACAGCAGCACGGAAGCCAAAGCCGCGGGCGTGTAATGGGTGAGCGTAGTGAAAATCCACGGCGACAACCCGGCGATGGCAGATGCCGGCAGGGCAATGATCCTGTTCTTCAGCAGAGAGTAGAATGCAAACATGGGAATCACAGACAACAACACTCCCAGCACCTTTGCTAGCGTCGTGAAGGCTCAAGCCGGTCAGGGCGCTTATTGACGCAAGCGTAAATATCGCGGATGGATAGTTGAGGTAGGAGAGAGTCTCCCCTCCATTCGGTAGTCTACCCAGACTCAATGTGGATTGCGTTAGCTTTACGGTGTCAGGCGTGGACGGGAAGTTGTCAAGGACATTCGACGGGAGGCTGAGCGGCGTAATGATGCTCGCGGATAGGACAATACAGAACAACGCGATGAGCGGGTATGCGGAACTCTTGGAGGCGCCGGCGATTCTAGCGGTTATAAGTAATCCTAGAACCGCACTGGACAGAAACCAATAACCATAGAAAACCGCGTCGGCACCTGTCTCGTTGTGACATCAAAGTAGGTGATTATTGGGAGAAGGAAATAGACCAACAGAATTGGCCTTGAATCGAGAATTGTGGCTTTCAATGAGAAGATCCTGATTTCACCCTCGAATAGAAGGCCAGATACTGGTCAGTAAAGTATTCCGACGAGAATCTCTTCTCGAGACTTGCGTCGAGAGTAACCCGCTGGTTCCGTCTTTGCCTTCTCTCCAGTATCTCCTGACAGTATTGTTGCCAGTTTACTGACAGACGGCTCATCAAGGAGAGCTGCGTTCTCACCAAATATTCGCGCTACCTCAGAATCGTAGCAAGCTATTACGGGATTGCCTGAGAATACAGCTTCCAGCAGACTTTGCGATATTCCAGGATTAATCAAGTCAACGCAAACTGCCGACGCATGTTGAAAAAACCTAGCTTTTTCGACGCCATCAACATAGCCGAGAAACATAGTCTGCTCATGAATACCTAAAGACTTTGCCAAGCTTTGCAAATAACCTCTTTGAGGCCCGTCGCCAAGAAGAATGAGCTTAATGTCTGGTCTGTCAACGCTGGCAAATGCTCGGAGTAAAAGGTCGGTACCTTTCACCACGTCTAATCTACTGCACCAAAGAATGTACTCTCGGTCGATTGGCGATTCAGTAGTTCGTGAAATCAATTTGACAAAATCCGCATCAACTGCATTGCAGATGACTGCGGTAGGTCGTAAGAGCCGCAGTCTTGAATAATTCGCAATGGTTGCGCTCGTGTAAAAAACACTGCCGTCAAACGATAATGCGGCAAGAAAGTCAGAGACCGTGTGAACGACGCGTTGGATGGGCCTGTCCTCTTGTCAAATCCACTCCGTGAAGCGTCTCCACGACTGTTTGCTGCGTGTGAATTGCGAGAACAAGTAGTCTGACAAGTGGTCCTTGGACGTGGATAATGTCCGGACGCTCTTTCGAAACAATTTGCCGCAAATACGACACTTCCTTCAAGAGTAGATTTGTTCTTTTCAGGATGCTCCCTTCGTGGGTAGGCAGATGATAGATTGAAGAATGATGAAGTTCTGAAAATTGCTTTTGAAGCGCTTGGCTGGTTACGATTACCAAACTCATGTTCTTCTCAGCCTGCAATGCTTTGCATAGAGAGTAAACTACTCTTTCAGCGCCGTAAAATCTGTTATTCAGAATAATTTGCAATACTTTCAAAGAAATCACGGTGCCGTACGATGGCGAACCATCAATCTGATCCAATCATGATATTTGCAGATCTCTCCATTGAAAACCACCACTACAGTACTCTCCCCCTCGTGGAATAGGATGATTTCCACGGAATAGATAACTTTCAAACTTTCAATGCCTAACCCGACGCGTTCGTCTAGGTAACTATCCGTCTGGCAGGCCCGTTATGCCGCATCATGTCGCAAACGGATTTCAAGAGAGAGTTGTCCGACACGCCTGCGAATCCCAAGAAGCCATAACCCAATTCAGAGACCTCGAACAGATGCATTACATAAGTCAAATTTTGAAAAACGGTGCGTGCCAACTTGCGCACGATTCAATTGTGAGGATTCTTGATTTGGACACTTCAGTTCTTCGAACAAGTCATTCGGTCTCCTTGAGCGCCGCCATGCTAGACTATGCATGTCCGTACCTTTACATATAAAATCTGGCTCGTGAGCGTGGGGGCGGTAAGATGGAGCTACCTGGGAAAGCCTCTACTGCGCTCAAGGAAAGAATCGCGAAGACGGCCTTCAGAGACGTTCTTACTCCCAACCTTCCTGCCTTTTCCGCGATAGCCTCTAAGATACACTTGTCCGCAAACGACGCTCTGAGCGACCTAGCCCAATCCAACGGACAAAATGACGAGGTTAAACAGATCCTGGATGAATACTCAAATTTGGAATTGGAGCTAGAACACAGATACCAACTAAGTACTCCCGAATACCCCAAGATATTTGCCATTGAGCAAGGCTCTTCTCTCCTTACCTATGGAATTGTGCGCATAACCAAGCCTTCAATCGTTTTAGAAACAGGGGTGGCAAATGGCCACTCCACGGTGCTAATATTGAATGCCATTATCAGAAACGGAAAAGGGGCCCTATACAGCGTAGATGTGTCAGACAATGTCGGGAGCTTGTTGAACGAGAGGGAAAGAGAACTTTGGAACCTGGAGGTCATTAAGGAGCCAAGGAGAAGCTCCTTCCGCTCTCTGGTAGGAAGACTCCCGCATGTTGATTTCTTCCTTCACGACAGCGACCATAGGTACTCGTGGCAGAGATTTGAGTATGGAGAAGTCTCGTCCAAGATGTCCGCAGGTTCGATACTCGCATCGGATGATGTCGACACAAGCTACGCTTTCATAGATTTTGCTAGAAAGATTGGAGTCCGTCCAGTCTTGTTATTGGATAGAAGGAAAGTCTTCGGGTACCTGAAACTGGAAAGATAGACTCTTCATTGTTTGCCATCCTGATACTCCATCGAAAGTACACCATCTGGACATGGAGATGTGCCGATGTGGGAATGAGATGGTGTGAAAACCTGCGTTATGGACTGTAATCAGCTATTCGTTCATTCTTTACCCAACCCATCCTTCTGTCGGGGAGTACTCTTCCAAGTTGGAAGAACTCAGTGGAGAATGCCCTTCGACGGACTCTAACTATATTCGTTTCTTGATGCGAGTAGCCGTCGGTGTAGTTCGAGTATTGGTTCAACTGTGTTTTCCCAGCTGTACCTTTGGGCGTAAGCATGAATTTTCTGGCGGTCCCACGACTTGGTAAGACCTTCTTGAATCTTGGTTGCAAGATCCTCGGTGCTTCCAGTTCTGGCCAGAAGACCATAATCATCCGAATCAATCACCTCTGGTACTCCGCCCACCGGTGTTCCAATAAACGGGATGCCGCACGCGAGCGCTTCGAACATGACGGTGGGATTCCCTTCATTCAAACTTGGCAAGACGAACAAGTCAGCAGCGTTGTAGTAATAGTTGAGCTTGTCTCGAGGGATGAAATCGACGAAACGGACATTCTTACTCAGGCCCAGAAGCTTTGACTTGCTTTCCAAGTCATGCCTTGCTGGACCCATTCCACCAATGACGCAAATTAGATCCGGAGTTGTCTTTACCAAATCGCTCATTGCCTGGACTAGGAACTGGAAACCCTTTCTTTCGGTGAGGTAGCCCAAGCCGAAGATGACCTTTGGTCCTCTGGGCAGGCCAAGGCTATCTCTGGCAATCTCCCTTCTGTATCGGAAAGAAGATCTTCGGGTCAAAGCCGCCAGGTGCGTGAATCACCTCTTTGGAG
The DNA here is from genome assembly GCA_963799775.1 of uncultured archaeon. Taxonomy (GTDB): domain Archaea; phylum Thermoproteota; class Nitrososphaeria; order Nitrososphaerales; family Gagatemarchaeaceae; genus Gagatemarchaeum. The sequence continues at coordinate 376,886 of CAWCYD010000002.1, read as the reverse complement.
TACTCCATCAGAACAGGCATGTCTAGCTTGTTCACACGCACCAAGGCATTTGCGTTCTTCCAAGTCCACCGGAACTTGGAGTTCGGAGAACTGACCATCTGATGCAACCAATCTCCGTTCTCGTGAATAATTACTACGGTAGGAACCCCGTACTTCTCTGCTAATCTGACGGCCGCGTATCCGCATGGCCAAGTGAAGTGGCCCTTGAACAATGTCGAACTTCAGTCCGCGTGCTTGGATGAGCTGATCAGCCTTCCTAAACAACGCATCGCCCAGGCTGGAGTTTTTCCCGTCTGGAATTAGATACGTCATGGAAAGCAAGCTCACTTTGACATTACCAGGCTTGTTAGACTCGTCGATGAGTCGATTGGCGGTAAAGCCTCTAACATGTGAAAAATAGCCACCGAGCGGAACATACCGCGATATCTCGGCCAGTCGATTGTGATGGACGATTACACTGATGTCAGAGACATGACTGGCGGTGGCGTCAACGATGCCCTTGACGAACTCTCTGTAAAAAGGCGCCAATACGAGCATATTGTAACGGCTTACCAAGAAAAATCCCCCCCACTTGATTTGAACAACTCACCAGAAGGTTCTGGATAACCCAAATCCTCGACAAAGTGAAATCTCAACTCGGATCATCTTCCGGCACTTGGCCAATCATCTCCCGGGTGGTCAGTCTGACTGCCGTCGCGCTTGAGTATCTGCACTTCCAGCCCAGATTCCTAATTTTGTTGCAGTCAAGCAGCATTGTTTTGACGTCACCGGGCCAGCCTCTCCCGTCTTTAGTTCGGTTGGTGTTCGTCTCGATCGTCACGCCAGATAGGTTCATTTCGTGGATGACAATTCTTGCGATGGCTAATACGTTGATTTTCTGCGATGACCCGACATTAAAGACGTCCGTATCGTCCCTAATTTCAGCCGAAAGCAGTAATCCTGAGATGCAATCTGATATGTGCAGATATGATTTGTCCTGAGTGCCATCGCCCAATACGCCAAGGCGGGAGGGATCCGCTTGAAGCTTTTGAACGAAATCATGTATTACTCCATGGTTGCTTCTACCACCCACAACATTGGCGAGTCGAATGAGTTTGGCCTTGAAGCCGAAAAGCTTTGCGTGGCCTACAATGAGTGATTCGCAGGCCAATTTTGAAGCGCCGTACGAAGAAATGGGAAGCAATGGGCCGTAGGTTTCAGGCGTGGGAATGACGGTAGGTTCGCCATACACGGTTGAGGTCGAGGTGAAGACAAGTGTACCTTGAAAGTCAGAACCCCTCAAGGCCTCAAGGAGGTTGTATGTGGCAAGGACGTTATTGGTGTAATCAATTGACGGATTTGACTCGCCAATTCTGACGTCGGGATTTGCTGCAAGGTGAAACACGATTTCGGCGTCAGAAAATACGTCCCGGGGCAAGTCAGGTCTCGCCAGATCCAGTTTGTGCAACTCCATCTTTGAGAGCGTCTGCTTGTCGAGATTCTTGAGAGAGCCAGTCCGCAAATTGTCGACTCCCACTACCCGACGGGACAGTTGAGCGGAGAGAATTGTATCGCAGAGATGGCTTCCGATGAAGCCTGCAGCGCCGGTTACGACGACTTTAGAATATCTCGGACTCATGGGGAAGAGAAACCTCCTCTGATTGCCAGTTGTTTAACTTCTGCGAATATGACAAAACCGGGTCAATTAGTTTTCGCTTGGTCAATCCATGTCTCCAACCAAAGTTCAACGAGAATGACTCTCCAGAGGCTTTCACTCTTCAGGATTTGGAATCTGCTCTCCTCCGAAACTCGTGGAGCCAGAAGCCGCACCTTCTTCCAGTCCCAGTATGGCCGATTCTTGAATGCCTCGGAATTTATGACGTCGGACACCATCTCTTGGACAGTCGATGAAGAAAGCATCTTTTTCTCTGGAGTGGCGAACCCGAGCTTGTCTCTCCTATTTTCGATGGCGGGAGGCAGTTTTCCATGCAGGCTCTGTCGTAGGATCGTCTTTGAGAGCCCATGGTCGATCTTGCATTCGTTAGGTTGCGCCAAGGCAGATTCGACCAATCGGTAATCTAGAAACGGGATGCGGCATTCGAGCGACCACCTCATGGAATTCTTGTCCTCGTATCTGAGAAGTGAGGGCAGTGGGAAATACGTAACTGCCTCAATCAGGGCTTCGGTGAGAGGTTTCTTACGAAACCTGCTGTCCGAGCTGCGGTGTTGAAGGACGAAATCCTTGTTGAGAAACTTTCTGCCACGTGAGACAAGATACTCTTTAGCTCTCATCGGTAGGAGCAATCCAAAAAAGTATCGCGTCGTCTGAGGGTTCGGGCCGTTGCGACTGACCATCTCTCTCACCAACTTTATGATCCTACCTTTGCGCAAGAGGTCGTAGTAGTAGTATGCAGCCAGATAGTAGTACCCCGCTAGAATCTCGTCCGCGCCCTGCCCATCAAGAAGGACTTTCATCCCATTTTCATGGGCCAGGCGCATCACTTCATACTGCCCGTACACCGTTAAGTCGTAGAATGGCTCCTCTTGGGCGTAGAGCAAATCGCGAATGTGTTCCACGACGTCGGTCGGCGTAAACGTCGTCGAGTAGCGCTCGGCCGAGTACTGGCTAGATGCCATCTCTTGGTACTTGGCTTTCGTCGATTTCATCCCCTGGGAAACCAAGAGAGAAGACCTTGATGTCTGCATTCGGATTGTTCTCACGCATCGCACAGACCACAGACGTGCTGTCGATGCCTCCGCTGAGGCACGAGCCGACGGGCACGTCAGATACCATATGTGTGCTCACGGCATCGTAGAATAGGCGTCTGAACTCCTCTGCACTCATCTTGCCGTCTGCCTTTATTTTCTTCCCGAGATCATAATACTTCCAAACGTTGAATTTCCGCGACTGCATGTCAAACGTCGCGTTTTGCGCGGGCATGAGGCGGCTTATGCCGTCAAGGAATGTCTCTTGACGATGGTCATGGAGGCCGTAATAGAGGTAATCGAACACCACTTGGTCATTAGGCTTCCGCGCAATCGGGTGCGCGAAGAGAGCCTTGATCTCTGAACTGAAGATGAGGTTATGCCCGTCGTAGTGATAGTAGAGGGGCTTGATTCCGAACCTGTCTCTGCTTAGGAATAGAATCTTCCTGCTTCTATCAAAGATCGCGAAAGCCCACATCCCATTGAATCGGTCTACGCAATCCGTTCCCCACTGAAGATAGGCCGCGAGGATGACTTCCGTGTCTGACTCGGACGTGAATCGGTATCCAAGCTGTACGAGTTCCCCTCGGACTTCCTTGTAGTTGTAGATTTCACCATTGTAGGTAATCCAGACTTCCTTGCCATCTCGTTCGTATCTCATTGGTTGATGACCCAACTGAGACAAGTCAATTATCGCCAGCCTCAAGCTCCCCAGGCTCATCCCGTCTTCGGCATGAATGCCATGGTCGTCGGGACCTCTGTGCTCTATCAAATGGTTCATTTTCTCAACGAGCGTCCCGTCAGACCACGTGAACCCGTTAATCCCGCACAATTCTGGACACCGTTCGATGGAACATGATTCAATTAGAAAGATTACAAAGCGGAATACGCATCTCGAAACTCTTGCGAAGCCGATTCCCAGTTGTAGTGGCGAACATACGCGTCATGCGCCCTCGAGGACATTTCGGCGAGGATATTAGGGTGGCTCACGGCCCATAGCAACTTGTCAGAAATTTCCGAGGCGTTCCAGGATGCAACCGCAAATCCTACCCCGTTCTCTCTGACAAAGTTCCAAGCCATCGTATTTTCGAGCACGATTACAGGCGCGCCGCAGGCCATCGCTTCGAAGACTTTCCACGGCAACGTTAGTCTCGCATTATCGTCGGGAGACTTGTTGACCCCGAACGACACGTCGCACGCCTTTAGGTATTCTAATGCCTCCTTATTCGGAAGCTGTGGTATGACCTTGACATAATCACCAAGATTGTACTGCGCTATCTTTTGTTCTAGTCCTGCAAATTCGTCTCCGCCACCTACTATTATGAAATTTGCAAGAGTTGAGGAGTTCTTGAATAGCTTAGCTGCCTCGACGAACTCGTCCAGAGCGTACACACCGCGCAGAGCCCCGACGAATGTAAACACGAAACCAGACAGTTTCAGGCGACTACGCCAATACATCTTGTCGCCCGACGGCAAATCCGAAAATCTAACAGTGTTATACAGTACAATCACCGGAGCCCTCTTGGACGAAGAGGAGTGTCTCGTCATCCGGGCCAGATAGCCCTCAAAGGACGGGCACACAGTGACAACGACGTCCGCAAATCGAACGAGCGTCTTCTCTATCAGGCCAGCGGAGGCACCCACCATCGAGCCATACCATTCCGCGTATACGCTGGGCGTGAGTTCATGAGAATCGTATACCAGCTTGACGACCTTCGGCCTGATCAGCCTAAGCGCAACCCCTGCCATCAACGTGTTGAAGTCATTAGAGTGGACTACGTACTTTCCCTTCAAGTTCTTAAGGCACCATGCGACACAATAGAACTGAAGCAACACTGCCGAGAGCGCGAAGCTTAATTTCGAGGAACCTCGAACCCTTATTCGAGGCAAACAATTCGGAGCCGCCCAATAGTCGCAGACTGACCACATTCACGTTGTTGATTGAGGCTTCCTTTGGTTCCGTCCCCAAGCGGTCCCACGAGAGAACGGTGACTTCGTGGCCGGCGCTCGTTAAAGTCTCAGCTTCGTTTCTGACTCGGGTGTCGACGCTATATGGCTTCGCTAGAAGCATTACCACTTGTTTTTTCCTCGGAGTCATGGATTTTTTATTCTCTATGAAGGGGGTATCTACTGACTTTTGGTGACCTCAAATCTAGAGCCTCGCCTCCACGCAAGGACCGGCAAGAGAATCTTGGGGATGTGGTACGTGAGGGGCCGAAGCCTCGTTCCTCTGCCCGCGGCGAGTATCACAACCTTCAATTTGAGCGCCTTCTCTCGAATCTGGACATCCTTGCGGGGTCTTAATTGGATTAGAGATAAACTAGAAGCCCTGCTTGATCTGTCTCAATTCGCGCATTATCCGGTTCTCGGACCTCTTGGTCAGGAGCGAGCCCAAGGAGACGGCAGCGCCTTGAGTCGCGACCAGCAGGAGCATTACGCCGAGCAGCGCGTAGCCGCTGTGCCACACGTTGAATGCCAGCTTCTCATAGAGCGTCCACGCCAGGATGCCCACAGCGGGAATCGCGCTGAGCGAGATCAGCCCGCCGAACAGGAGGAGGGGGTTGTAGTAGTAGGCCATCCAGAAGAGGGTGCTCACTATCCTTCCCCCGTCCCTTGAGCGGAGCTTTTGCGTGCCGAGCCTCTCGCCGTAGCTTATCGGGGACCTGGGTTATCCTCCCGGTGGATGCGATGGAGCTCGCTATCTCGACCTCGACGTCGAACGAGATCGAGGTGATCTGCACCGTCCGTATCTTTTCTGTCCTCAGGAGGTACATGCCCGACAGGACGTCCGTTATCGGCGTCGCCGAACAGCAGTTTGAACGTCTTGCTGATGAGCCAGTTGCCGAGCCCTGTTGACCCGTGGAATGTTCTGCCTTCCCTTCGTCCTGGCGCCGATCACTTCGTCGTATTCGGCAGCATGACGGAAGCAAGCGGTGGATGTCCGCGGCCTTGTAGGTGTCGTCTCCGTCCATCACGACCAGGTAGGGGGTGGCAATCACGTCGATGGCCGTGGCGAGCGCCCCGGCCTTTCCGGCGCCGTGCTGCTGCAGGACAACCGCTCCCTTCGACTCGGCGATCTTGCGCGTCCCGTCGTCGGAATACCCGTCCACCACAAGAAGATTGTCGAACCCCTCGTTCTTCAAGTCGTCGAGGACTTTTCCTATCGCCTCGCGCTCATTGAGCACCGGGATCACAACGGTCACCTGGTCCGGGGTGACGAACCCGTTCCTCTGCCTGCAGCCGGAGGAACGCCTTCTTCGTCGAATCTGCCTGTTGGGTCTGATACTCTCTTTCGACGGATTGCTCTGTGGCTGCCGTAGCGCTCATCGCATGAGACTCCCCCTTCGAATGGACGGCATCCCCGGGACCTCAAATTTCGCTCGGAGTTAGATAAAACACTAGAATCCGGCGTCAAGCGTTCCAAGCGTTCCAACCGGCGGGCATGGATTTCAGATATAGATTTCAACTCTATAAACGTTCTCGCTATATTGCACATGGTAGTCGGCGCGCGAAGATAGACCAGAGATTCATGAGGCTTATCTTGAATCACTGCGTCACAAACCCATCAGACAGACCATGCAAGTCCAGCATTCCGCGCCGAACGAGAGGGAATGCGCGTCGTTGCTGAGGCGCGTGAGGTGGCCCACGCGGACCTGCCTGTCCATACTGCTTCTCGAGAGCCGTGATCAGGAGCGGCAGGCACCTGGGACTCTACCAGAGGTACAGGTGCAAGTCTTGCGACCGAATCTTCAACGACAAGACGGGCACCATCTTCCAGGACTCCAAGCTGCCCTTGAAGGTGTGGTTCTTGGCGGCTCTGCTCCAGCGGGGGATGACGGTCCGCGAGGTTTCGAGCGATTTGGGCATGTACTACGATACCACGCACAGGATGGTCGCGAAGCTGAGGCACAGCGCCTATCCGGACCTCTTCATAATCAACCTGAGGACCAACGCCCTCGCACCAAACGCAGGCTGCGAGCTCGGAAGAGGCGGGGCTGTTCCTGCGGCAGGTCATTAGAGACGTGAAGACGGCGGCCTAGGGCTGAGCAGAGCCACCCGCTTATCTTTCAACGGTCCATTAAGGTCTGTATTACGCCGACAACCATTGCAATCTCGAAATCATCGGCTATTTTTCGGTGCCTGGCGAGCTCTTCTCGCGAGAGGCGAGGAACTTCTCGTATGCTACGACCATGTGGATAGGTCTCCTCAAGACGGGCATCTCAGCGAGAGAGGCGCCCAGCACTTCGAGATCCTCGTAGCTCACCGCTCGAAGCAGCGGGGCGAGCGTGAGGTAGGCGAGCGAAAAGACGGCGAGCTTGACGACCAAGTATGAGAAGGTTCGAGCTGAAGCCGGGCACGAAGTAGCACAGGCCGAAGCGATCACCGCTGCCGCCAGAGCCGAGACGGGGGCCTTGAAATCAATCCACGAAGAGAACTGCACGTGAAAGAGACAAACGCCGACAAGACTCGCGACGACGATTCGAGAGCAGAAGGCCGTAGATCAGGCCGTCGACGCCTAGGTTCAGGCTGATCGCAAACACCGGCACCGCGACGAAAAGGACAGCCGCGCCGAACCCGACCATGATCAGAGTCAGCTTCGTGCGCGCGATGCCGTTGAAGAAGGACGGGAAGACGGTGAGGCCTAGCAGGACCGGCGCTGCAGAGAGCGCGAGCAACACGAGGATGCTCGCTCCCGATGAGTAGGAATGACCGTAAAACAGGACCATCAGCTGCTTTGCCGTTGCCGCGAGCACAAAGACCATGGGTATCGTGACAAACCCGACGTACTTCACCGCCAGCTTGAGGGCTTTGGGAAGGTTCCCCTTCCCCTCGGTGCAGGCTAGTGAACGCGGGAAACAGGGCGGAGCCAGCAGCCCCAGAGAGCAGGGATATGGCGACCGTGAAGTTGTAGGCGGCCTGGTAGTATCCTATCACGGCGTTGCTCGCGACGGCGGCCAGCACTATCGACAGGTAGTATGGCCAAAGTCCTGTCAGGACGTTCGCGCTGAAGGCCGGAAGGCCGTAGTTCATCATCTCCTTCGTGTCTGAGGTCAGGCCCTCCCATCCCACCGTCGATGACTTGATCTTGTAGGCGTACAGAATCCCTACCGAGATTACCGCTCCCAAGACAGCGGCGAGGGTCTGGCCAGCCACCGCCCCGAAGATTCCGAAACCCAACACGATTAGCAGAGGCGAGAGGAGGAGCTTGACCATCGCCTGCGCGATGTTCGCGAACGACGCCTGCCCCATCGCATTCCACCCTATGGCCGCCGCTATCGCGGTGTTGAGAATGGCTTGTCCGCAGACAATCGCCGACGCCAGCTCGACGTACTGCGAGAGGTAGGGCCGGTGAAACACATATTGCGAGAGCGCAGTAGCTGACAAGTAACATACACCCGACAGGAGGATTCCGGAGAACAGGGTGAGCAGCAACGCACTCTCCGCGAACCGCTTGGCCGCCTCTACCTCGTTCCTGGAGAGGTGATACGCCACAAACCTCGTCACTGCCGTGTTCACGCCGAGGGAGACGAAGAGCGTGAAGACGCTCGGGATGACGAGGGCGAGGGAGTAGATTCCGTAGTTGCCGGGCCCGAGCAGTCTTGCTATCAAGATACTCGCGACCGTCTGGCCCACCGTGGCCGTCAGGTTGCCTGCGAACAGGACGATGCTACCCTGGGCCGACTGCTTGGCTACGTGCAATTGGGTTGCTTGAGCTCCTCGGTCTCGCCTAATATGCTTGGGTGACATGATTCGTATCCGAAGCTCATAAAAGACACCGGGTCGTCTGGCTCTCTCCTTTGGAGCAGTATCGGCCTCAATCATCATCGAGAGGACCGCCGAATATAGAATATTTCTCGTCGACCGCTCGAACAGCATGAAGGAGAAGCTCAAGGGCATTCCAAGATCGACATAGTCAAAGAGGCGCTGAGGAAATTCTGCCTCGAATCCTGGCCTCTCGACTGCCCTATCTTGGCCGCTCAAGATAGGAATCTCCTCCTTCAACCTCAAGGGTGCCATCGGCAAGACGAACATCCAGGAGCTCGTCCCCTTGATGGTCAGCCCGACCATGGAAGAACTGGCCATTCTCACCAATCTAAACCCGGCTGGTGGGAGTCCGGTGAATGACGTACTTCTCTACGCAAGGGGCCTCATGATGAGCATCGCTTCGATCGACAGGATGCGCCGGCCTGCTGTCCGCCGGATAAAGCTGATCGGTGACGGCGGGAATAACTGACCTGACCCGCTCCCGGTCTGCGAAGAGATCGCGAAGGCTGGGATAATGCTCGATTCGGTGACCTCTCGGTGAGGAGATCGGCGTTCACGGCGAAGCTGGCAGAGAAGGGAAAAGGCACCCACTACTGCGTAAGGACGGTCGAAGAACCATTGATGGCCCTCGAGCCACCGCGTTCGAGTGAATAGAGACAAGGTATCTGCAGAGTTTGTCCGCATATGAATGAGTTCGGATGCCGTGCTCACTATTCATGAGAGGTCGCGCAGGAACCACATGAGGAGGCTGGAAAGGAAGGTCGAGGTTCTGTATCCTGTAGCCAGAGAATGCGACAATCTTCGTGAGTTGCGTGTTCGGCTGAAAGCCATTGCGCGGGTATGACCAATCCCACCGGGCCCGCACCCAGTCCTTCTATCTCTATTATTTACCCGTAAATTAATGCGCGAATCCCACCCCCCGCATACCTTATCTTGTTGGATTCGCCGTTCGAGCATAATAATCCGGTTCGCCGAGAATGAGCGCGTGGAAGGCCGAATAATCAATGTCCGAAGGCTCGTCGCCCTCGACATCACCCTTCACGGTCCGCCGTTCATCGCGATAGAATTCGGTCTGGGGACTCCCGGAATAATCGCGGTCGGCATTTTCGTGGCTGTTCGCGGACCATTTCTGCTGGGCCTCTACCTCCTTCTCACCGGGATAAATTACCTGCCAATCCTAATCTACACAATCATTATCTTGAGAGCAGGCACCGCAACGAGCGAAGTGGAAGGCGAGATGTCGGCTGACGTCCACTATGTTAGGAAGTACAGCACCCAACAATTTCTGATCTTCATTCCCTTCGCAATTGTCGCCTTGGCACTGACTCAGCTAAATAAAAGCGAGGGTGGAATGAGGCAGAACCGAAGCGCTGCGGTGGCGCTTATTAGTCTGGACAAACTGCTATTGCGTGCAAAATGACGGCCAGACGAAGCAGGTACGAAGAAATCTCCAAAAAGTTCAATTCATTAACTCAGGAGGAACGACGAATCCGCGCGCGAGAAGCCGCCAAGGAATTCGCTAAGCTAGTCGGACGAAGACCTCGTGGCAGCGTGCAAAGACCTTCGAAAGATTGAGAAGGAACTCGCCTTCGAGGTCGTAGAATCATACCAAAGCAGACGCATGCAAGATTTCGCGGATGCTCTCCTAACCCTGCAGGCATTGGTTGAGACAGTTAACCCGCTCTGCGGGTAACTCGCTCTTGAGCGAGAGTTCAGAAAGGGAAACTCTCCAGAGGTTGGGATTTGAACCTAAAGTTCAATGTGCACCCCCGCACCTTATGCCATGAGGTCAAATCCTGCACAGAATGCTGCTCTTACTGATTACGCCTACGGTTTGTACAATGCCCTTGACCTTCTTAGCCGGCTCAAGTCTCACTGCTAATTGTTTTTCATGATGAAGGGTAGGACGTTGGCACGCACATGCAGGTTCAAAGTCAGCCTAGGGTCAGCCTAGTCCTGAAGGCTCTTGTCAGACGGGGGCAACCGGCCCAACGCGGTCGACCGCCAGCAGAAGACCGTAGAGCAGCGCTTCCGGCCTAGGTGGACAACCCGGTACGAAGACGTCAACAGGAACGACATTACCTATCCCGCCCGAGGTGGCGTAGGTGTCTCCGAAGATCCCCCCGCTGCACGCGCATGCGCCAACGGCGACCACGACCTTGGGGTCCGGCGTGGCTTCGTAGGTCCATCCGGAGGGCCAGCTCCAGGTTCCTCGAAGCGACTCCCGTGACGAGCAGCACATCGGCATGGCGGGGGGACGCGACGAAGTGAATGCCGAACCGCTCGATGTCGTAGACGGGGTTGTTGAGGGCGGACACCTCGACCTCGCAGCCGTTGCAGGAGCCGGCGTCGACCTCCCTCACTGCTAGCGACCGGCCGAGAAGCCTCTTGATTCTGTTGGTGAGCCTTGCCCCAATCTCGTCAACGGTCTGGCTTTGACCTCTCTCTCCAGGCCCGGGCGTCTGCGCAACCAACAGGTCGCGCCGGGTAGTCACTGGGACGGCGAACCTATTGACCATCTTGAAAGCGCTGGGAGCCACTTGTTGGCACATCCCGCACATGATGCACTTGCCCTTGTCGAGGGCCGCTCCCTCTGAGCCCACGGCTATGGCCCCAGATGGGCAGATCTCCTCCCCGCGCTTGTAGAGTTCGGCATCGAGTCTGGAGACGTACGGCGGGAAGATGACGTCCCCCCTGAAACCAGGGGCTGACCTCGTCGCTTCCAGCAGCATCCTGTCCGTCTCCACGTGGTTGCCAAGGATTCCATCCGAATGGCCGACTCCCCGGTCGGGGGCTTTCTTCTTCAGCGCCTCCTCGGCCCTCTTCCTTTCAGTCATAGGTCGTTCCCCGCATAGGACAGGTCAAGGCTCTTGTTGATGAGGGGGAAGTCTGCAACGATGTCGTTGAGGACCGCCAGCTCGATTGCCGGCCAGTTCGCAAACGAGGCGGTCCTCACCTTGTATCTGAAGATCGAGCGCCCGTCCTTTCCCACCATGACCCAGTGCAACGTCTGTCCCCGGTGCGACTCGGCGTAGCCCAGTGCGTTCCCGAAGGGTTCGAGCTTGTCCTCAGAGACCGGAGTCCTTAGCTCGAGTTCGTCGTCAAGGTTCTCAAGAATCTTCTTCACCATGTCGGTCGAGCTCATGACTTCCTGGACTCTCGTCTCGAACCTGGCCAACACGTCCCCGCCTGCCTTGGCCTGCTGTATCATGCGCTCAGTCAATTGCCTCCGCGTCACCTGGTGCGCGCCGGTCATGATTGCCCGGTACGCTCCATAGGGGTGGTCCCTTCTGGTGTCGCAGTCCATGCCCGAGCCCCTCGCCGCCACGCCAAGGAGGCCCATCTCGACCGCGCTCTCCAACTGGACCCTTCCTGTCCCGCTCAGCCTGTCCATGACAGACGACTCGCTCTTCAATACACTCAGAACCTTCTCAAAGTCGGCGCGGACCTGGCTCATCTCCTCCACGACTCGGCGAGCAAGTTGGCCCGTGAAGTCCACGTTCACCCCACCAATCCTGTTGACCCCGAAGAGCAGCCTGCTCCCTGCGACCTCCTCGTTCAGCCTCATCATCCTCTCCTTGAGGAGCGCAAGCCTCGCGTAGCCGTAGGCAAAACCCGCGTCCAGAGACAAGGCGGCGAGCGTCCCTAGATGGTTGTAGACGCGCTCCATCTCAGCGCAGACTGCCCTGACCTGCGTGGCCCCGCGAGGCGGCTCGACGCCCGCGATCTTCTCGATCGACTGGCAATAGGCCGTGGAGTTCGCGACCGCCTCGTCCCCTGAGATGCGCTCGCTGAGCAGCACGGCTTGGTCGAGGCTCAGGCCCTCCGCGAGCTTCTCCACGCCCCTATGCGTATAGTAGAGTCGTGTCTCGAGGTTCACGATCGTCTCGCCGAGGGTGCTGAACCTGAAGTGGCCCGGCTCGATTATTCCCGCGTGAACCGGACCCACAGGGATCTCAGAGACGCCCTCCCCTTCCACTTCGAGGAATCGGTACCCCCTGTTCCCAGTCGTTGGCTGCTTGGTCTGGAGCCCATAGTCCTTCCTCAGCGGGTGGACGTCTTCGGGCCACTTCTCGTGGAGGACCAGCGGCCTCGAGTCGGGCGCGCCTTCCGCGACCAGCCCGAACATGTCCTTGATCTCTCTCTCGTAGAGGGTCGCCGAGGGGATCTGGAGGGCGACGCTCGGATAAGCAGGCGGAGATTCCGTCCTTCCTTGTTTCAGTAAGGAGGCAAGGACGATGAAGACGTCCGAGCTTTCCAAATCGAAAACATACCTCAGCGAGAAACCGCCGCTCGTCCTGCGCTCGTCTAAGCAGACAATCATCGCCAGCTTTCCTTTGAACTGGTCGCGGACGCTGATGCAGATGCCGGGAATGTCGGCCGGCTTGCCGACCTTGACGTGGACCTCGTTCCCGTTCATCACTTCCACCGAATCGACCTTGCCGGCCAGCCGTTCGCGAAGCGCCGCCCGGCACTCTTGAGGGGTCGTCAGCCTGAAGGCGCCCCCTGCACGACCTGCACCGCGTCGCGAATCAGCGTCTGGAGGGGCTGGGGCATGTAGAACCCGAGGATGACCACCAATGCAGCGAGGATAAGCATGGGGAGGATCGCTAACGCACCCATGTCGTCCTTAACTTCCGCGTTCCCCAGCGGGGCAGACTTGCCTGACCAAGGGCTCCCAAAGACCATCGGGACGAGTTGCCTGATGAATCCCGCGAAGACGAGCACGAGGAGAAGAATCATCACGGAGGCTGCCAGGAGCCTGTCCGCCCGCGAACCCCGAAGTCAGCGCCAAGAACTCGCTCACGAAGATGTTGAACGGCGGCATCCCCACGATTGCCAGCCCGCCGACGAGTAGGAGTGCGCCCGTGATCGGCATGACCTTGATTATTCCCCTTATCTCCGACATCGTCTTCGTCCCGAATCTTTGGCTCACAGTGCCGCTCGCGAAGAACATCAATGGTTTCGCGATGGCGTGGTTGATGATGTGGAATAGCGCTGCGAACAGCCCTACGAATCCACCGAAGCCCACGGCCAGGGAAACTATCCCCATGTGCTCGACGCTCGAGTATGCGAGCATGCGTTTCATGTCCTTCGCAAAGTACACCGACCCGGCCGCGATGCCCATCGAAAGCAGCCCGAGGCCTATCATCAGCTCGCTCGGGAACGAAGGCCCCAGCGTGCCGGAGGCGATTATGTCGAACCTAAGGACACCGTAGATGGCGCAGTTGAGGAGCACGCCCGACAGGAGCGCGCTCACCGGGCTCGGCGCTTCCCCATGGGCGTCAGGGAGCCAGGTGTGCATCGGCGCGATGCCCGCCTTGGTGCCCAGTCCGACGAGGACGAAGACGAAGGCCACCCTCACTATCGCAGGGTCGAGCATTTTGGCGTCGGCGGCCATCCCTGTCCAGTTCATCGCCGAGCCAGCCGAAGAGGGAGAGGCCGTCGAATAGGCGTAGGAGAAGAGGACAATCCCGAAGAGGGCGAGTGAGAGCCCGACCGTGGCGATTATCAGATACTTCCAAGCGGCCTCGATGGCGCCCTCCGTGGTGTAGAGCATTATCAGGAGGACGGAGACCAGAGTCGTCGCTTCGATGGCCACCCACATCAGCCCGGTGTTGTTTGCCAAGGGGACGACCATCATCGTAAGGACGAAGACGTTGAAGCCCGCATAGTATCTGATGATGTGCCTATCGTCGACTATGCCGCGCTCGTATTGGCGCCCCATATAGTTGATCGAGTAGAGGGCCGCGACGAACCCTACGCCGGCTATCGGGATCATCACGAGGGCTCCCAACGCGTCCAGCGACAGGAAGTCGCCGAAGGCAGAGAGCTCGCCTCCAGCAATCACGCCGGCCACCAGCCCTGCGACCTGCAGGGCCACAAGGAGGACGGAGATCAGGGTCGCCGCCTCCGCCAGCTGCTTTCTCCTCGTGACCGCGACGATGGCGGCGGCCGCGGCAGGGGTGAGCAGGACGGTCAGCATCAGTGCGTTCGACCCTGAGGGAAGCGCGCCCAGTACGGAGTCTGCATAGAAGCCTGACATTACCATCAATCGTCCTTCAGCTTCTCCAGACTGCCTGTATCCATGGTGTCGAAGGTCTGGCTCATCCTGGTAAGAAGGACGGCCGCGATCATTACCCCGACCAGCGCGTCGGCAAGTATCCCGACCTCGATAATCAGAGACACTCCGTGGGTGAGCGCGGTCGTGAAAAGGAAGAGGCCGTTCTCGATTATCAGAAGGCCCACGACCTGGTTGAGCGCAGTCCTCCTGCTGACCATCGCGAATAGGCCGATGAAGAACAGCGAGACAGAAACCGGGAGGTACGCTTGAGCGAGGACGTCCAGCTTCGTGGAGGCGATGAACTTGCCCTACGAGGCCATAGGAGAGCGCCACGAGCAGCGCGGAGATCAGGACCGACAGTCTGATGCTGACGTATGGGTTCGCCTCCATCTTGAGGTCCCCCTCCACACCCGAGGTCACCCTTACCAGGAGCCTGGGGATTACCTCGGCCTTTACGACGAACGTGAGCACCGCCGCGGCGTAGATGTCCCAGAACCCGGTCGAGTAGCCCACTACCGCCGTTGACGCCGCGAGGACCACCGACTGATACCGATACGCACTCACCCAGCCGATGAAGCTCCTCCTCACCACGACCCCGAAGGTGGCGATGAGCAGGCCCGCGGCGGAGAGCGTTATCAGGTCGTTGAGGAGGGTTGTCATCTCATCTCTCCATCAAAGGTAGAAGAAGATCATACCTACCATGCCGCTCGCTATCGCCAGCGCGAAGAGGTCGACCAGCCTGAAGAGCCGCCATTTCGCGATCCTGGTCTCCACGTAGGCGACAAGGACCGCGAGGGAGCCCAGTTTTGCGAGGACCGCGAAGGAGCCAGCGGCCAGCTGGAGGGGGCCCGCGCCGATCGACGCAGGCATTCCTATCGGGACGAACAGGTTGACGAGTAGCGCGAACAGCACCAGCTGCTTGGTCGCCTGAGACCACTCCACAAGTGCGAGGCTCCTTCCAGAATACTCGATGAGCATCGCCTCGTGGACCATCGTCAGCTCCAGGTGGGTGGCGGGGTTGTCGAAGGGCAGCCTCCCCGTCTCCGCGAGGACGATGATGAAGAGCGCAATCAAGCCAAAGAGCATGCTGGGGGTGATGACGATTCCCGACTTCGCTGCTGCCCCGACCAGGCCTGTGAGGTTGGTCCCCCCAAACGTGAGGGAGACGACGAAGACGGTGACGAACAGGCCAGGCTCCGCGAGGGCGGACATCATCATCTCCCTGCTTGTGCCGATCCCTCCGAAAGCGCTCGCGGCGTCGATCCCGGCGAGCATAGTGAAGAACCGGGCCAGCGCGAACAGGCCGAGGACGAGGATGAAGTCTCCAGAGGCGCTCAGCGGGCTGAAGGGAAGGAAGACAGGCACGAAGAGGGCGGCGGTGAGCGTGGAGATGGCGACCACCCAAGGTGCTGACCTGAACACCCAGGAGGTCTGGTCGGAGACGACCTCGTCTTTGTGCAGGAGTTTGAAGAGGTCGAAGTACGGTTGGAATACGCCTGCGCCTACCCTCTTCTGCGTCCTGGCCTTCACCTTCCTCATGATCCCTGTGAGCAGGGGCGCGAGCGCAAAGACCTCGACCCCCTGCATCACCGCGACGGCGGCATCCACGGCGAGACTGGTTGTCATGGCTGAAGCACCGCCACCAACAAAAGGACCGCCGTTACCAGCATCACATAGAGGAGGTAGGAGTTAATCTTCCCCGTCTGAATCTTTCGGACCTTGTCCATCACGAAGACGACCGCATGGGTCGTGGGCGAGTAGAGGTAGTCCTCGAAGACCTCCTTGGTCTCCGAGACGATGGAGACCGAGCGTCTCACCATGTGATTGGCATCGGAGTAGTAGGTCCTCTGGACGCTCGTGTGGGGCCTGTAGAACCATTTGAAGGCGGTGCGGATCGGCTGGGAGAGCGAGCTGGCAGTGTACTCGGTCCGGACGCCGAGCGGCCCGAAACCGCCCTCCCACGTCGAGTAGGGCCTGACGGTGGTCTTCCTGCCGCGGCTCGCCACCGCAACGAAGCCCACAAGGGCCGCGCCCACCGAAGCAGCAGCGACGAGGACCTCCGGCGGAGAGAGCGCACTAATGGAGCTCAGCCCTCCGGCCGCGTAACCCACTGTTAGCGGGCCGAAAGGAGGATACTGGCTCACCAGCCCCATGTCGAAGCCGAACGAGGACGAGATTAGGGACGTGGCCACGAAGGGCAGCACGCCCAACAACACGCAGAGCCCCCCGGCGAGGCCCATTCCCGCGAGCATCGTATTGGAGGCCTCGGTCGCGGTCTCGGCCCCCGTAGACCTCGGCCTGGCAAGGAACGAAATCCCGAAGAGCTTGACGAAGGTCGCGAGCGCCAGCCCTAGGGTGAGGGCGAATACTATGCTCGCGAAAGCGATTGAGAGCTGCAAAGCGACGTTGGGGCACCTGGTAGGAGGACAGCAAGGCCTGCAAGGTGAGCCACTCGCTCACGAACCCGTTGAGGGGAGGCAGCCCGGCTATAGCGATCGACCCCACAAGGAAGAAGAGGCTGGTCCAAGGCATCCTTTTGGCGAGCCCGCCCATCAGGTTCATGTCGCCGGTCCCCGAGCCGAGGACGACCGATCCTGCCGCCATGAAAAGGAGGCCCTTGAAGACGGCGTGGTTCAGGGAGTGATACATGCTGGCGAGCAGAGCGAGAGCGGCGAGAGTCTCGAGCCCATACGACATGAAGACCACGGAAAGGCCGAGGCCTACGACGATTATCCCGACGTTCTCGACGCTGTGGTAGGCCAGCGCCCTCTTGATGTCGTGCTCGACGGCGGCGAATAGGACACCGAAGAGGGCGGACGCAGAACCGGCTATCACCATCAGCAGCCCGAGCCAGGCGTCCCCAGGCGAGTTGGGGAGGACGAAACCCAGAGTGACTCTGGCGAGCCCGTAGATGGCGACCTTCAGCATCACCCCTGACATGAGCGCCGAGACGTTGCTGGGGGCCGAAGGGTGGGCTTTCGGAAGCCAGGTGTGCATCGGCACCAGGCCGGCCTTCGTCCCGAACCCGAGCAGCGCGAGCACGAACACGGCGTCCTTTGTGAGGGGTGCGAGCTGGGACGCCCCGGTCCTGAAAGAGTCGAATGACAGGCTCCCCGTCTGCAGGTACAGAATGAGGAAGGCGGCGGTGATGAAGGCCGTCCCGATGTGGGTCATGATCAGGTAGCTGATCCCCGACCTGAGATTCTTCGGCTTCTCGTGCTCGTAGACAACCAAGAAGAACGAGGTCAGGGACATCAGCTCCCAGAATACCAGGAACGAGAACACGCTGTCAGTCGCCGTGACGAGGAGCATCGAGACTACGAAGAGGTTGACGAGGAACCCCATCGCCGGGACGCTGTGTTTTCCAAAGTAGGACTCGCTGTAGCCGATGGAATAGATCGAGACCGATAGCGCGACGAGACCGATAATGAGCATGAAGAACGCCGCGATGCCGTCGATGTAGAGCGAAAAGTTCAGAGCTGCGATGGGCGCGGTGACGGGCGACGCTATTCGAATTATGGAGCCGGAGACGATGACCGAGACTGCGAAGGCGACAACGAGCGATGAGCCAAGTGCCGCAGGGAGAAAGGCCGCTACCGCAGTCTCCCTCTTTCCGCGCAAGAGAAAAGGCAGGAGTGCTCCGGCCAGATAGAGCGATAATCCCGCAAGGAGGAGCGACGGATTCGCAAAGGCGATTTCCATCTGTTCCCGCAGCCTACCTCGAAGGCCGATAGCCGCTTGGCTGTAGTCTCTCCAGATTAGATTGCGGCATCAGGCCAACCGAGAAGCGCTCAGCCTCCGAATTTACTATTTAATTATTGTCTTCGCAAATTTTCAATTTCCGGGAAATTCACGCATTGTTGCGTGAATCCAACGATTTGTGGCGCTGCGAAATAGTCAGGATTCCGAGATTCTCGTTTTCTCGAAACGCTTATGGCTCGGAGAGGGTTGCTTCTTCCTGTTTTGCAGTCATCAAAGACAAAGGCGGTAAAGAGCTACCTGACGCATTTTCCTGTCAAGTCCTATCTCGAAGCCGGCATTCTGTCCAAGGAGGAGACTTGGCGGATCATGGACTGCATACGGCAGGCCGGCGCCCGCGGGATTACCGCCGAGGACATCATCGAGAAGGAGAAGGTACCCGCGACCGCGGTCTATTCAACGCTCAAGGAGCTCTACCGCCTCAAGTTCGTGTTCCTGTATCCGCGCGACAAGAAGAGTAAGGGAGAGAGGAGGAAGAGGTACGTCTGCGAGAGGAGCACTTGGGGAAAGTACGGGATTGACCAAGAATTCGATATGATACTGAAGGTGAGCGGCGTCCTGGAGAGCACGACCGAGGAGATGCGGCAGCCCATCACAAAGGCGCTCCGAGAGGTCTACGAGAAGTTCAGCGAGAAGAAGGAGCTGCAAAAGTATCTCCCGACAAAGCAGGTCAACATCTGCCCCAACTGCCACAGAAGCCACGAGGCGATGGAGTTCTTTTACGCGATTCTGCTGCGCTCGATCGATGTGATGGTCACGGAGTCAGACGAGTTCCTGAGGTTCCTAGAAGACAGAGGCTACGCCAGCAACAACTAGCGACAAGCGCTCGAGTTTCGAGCAAGTGCGCCAGGCGATGATGCCAGCATTCCAGACGGCCGACCCACTTTGGAACCCTGACTTTCCCTGAAGGTCGTACTGAGGCGTATGCGGTTTGATGTCGATGATTGGAGTCCTGTCTACCGCGTCCAACCCTCTGACGGTCAGAACGGTCTTCTCGATGCCGAGAAGTCCTCCTTTGGTTATCGCCATCTGATCGGGTCTCGTCGGACACCGGCACGCGAGGATTCGCGCTTCGGGGACATCCTTCCTCCCCTTGGGCAAGTGCTTGAGTGTGCAGGGCTCCGCCTGGATACATCCGATAGACCAGCGTGACATCGGAGTAGTATCACAATCTAGATGCTTCGAGTCACCGCATGAATCATCCTCCTCCCATCCCTTCCGACACAAGGCTATGGCCGTAGGTTACTGTCCAGCTCGTGGGCGAGGAGGGGATCGTCTTCCCATCCGCGCCTGTCGCAGAGATCGTCATGTTGTAGGCCCCCGCCGTCTCGAGACTGACGAGAATCAGGCAGGTTGACTCGGTTTGCGCAGCGAAGCAATCCTGCGACTGGAAGCCGCTGCCCACTGCCGCTCCAGTGGTAGAGTTGGCAAATGACGCAGAAAGATGCAGCGCAAAGGAACTGCCCGATAAGCTGGAGACCGATGCGTTGACACACTCGGTCACATAGTCCCCAGTCTCAGGGTCAGTCGCACCGCAGCCGAAGAGATTGGGTTCACCGATTGAGACTGAGACCTTGTCCAGGGACTGGGGCGAGTTCGAGGTAAGGGTCAGCGAACGGGTTGCGAAGAGGACCAAAGACAAGAGAAGCGCTACAAGCACGACCGATGCAACGAGGATTGTCTTCGTTCTAGCAGGTGCCCGAGGTCTTCGCCACCACCATCGTTCCTCAACACGTTTTCGCGACGATTCCAGGAATGAAAACGCATTTCAAGCTTCTCAGAGAGTCAAGATTTCAGTGCCCTCTCTTCGGTCCAACGGAATCAGCGTCTACTACGAGATCCACGGGGAGGGTGAGAGGATCCTATTGGTCGGAGGCCTCTCAATCGACTTGACGGCTCTGGAGGGCCTCACCTCCGAACTCTCACAGACATTTCGCGTCATCGCTTTTGATAACAGAGGTGCCGGTCGAAGCGACAAACCAGATGCTCCGTACACCGTCGAGATGATGGCCGAGGACACAGCGGGATTGGTCGAGACCTTGGCGGGCGGGCCGATAAATGTCGTGGGGATCTCGCTCGGAGGCCGAATCGCGATGGCCCTGACGCTTCAACACCCGGAGCTCGTGAAGAGCCTGGTCCTTCTCTCGACGAGCGCCCGAGTGCCGAGGTCTATGGGGCGGAGCCTGCTGTTAGCAATGCTCGAGGTTCCCAGGAGATTAGGGCCAAGTCAAGAAGTATCCTCAGCCGAGCTACGCGTATTCGCATCAGCTCAAGGCGTCGCGAACCTACGACGCGACCTCGAGATTGGCTGAGATCAAGGTGCCGACCCTGATACTCCATGGAAAGACAGACAGGTTCGCGCCATATGCTCTGGCGCAAGAGATGCACGACAGAATCCCAGGCTCCGAGATGGTCACCTTTGACGGAGGGCACTTGTTCTTCTTCGGCAAGAAGAAGGAGGTGGCTGAAGAAGTCAAGGAGTTCCTGCAGGGACGAAGGGCATCAAGACACCGCGAGGCCTCGGGTCAGCACTGAGTCCGACCTAGCCCAGCCACTTATACCTCTAAACGCACTCCACCATGCGTTGGCGCCAAATCTGGTGGCGGCTTTGGTGCTCTACGCCGTCGCAGCCTTCATCGCCTACCTCTTTTTGTCCGGATTGATCTGGGGAGCGGGCTACTCTCCCACCTCGAAGAGGCAACTCGATGCCGCGGCATCCCTCCTCGAGCTCAAGGAGGGCGACACGGTCTACGACCTAGGATCAGGATTTGGAAGGGCCGTCATCTTCTTCGCGAAGCAATATCGCGTCTCTGTCATAGGCGTGGAAATCGATCCGCTCCGGAAGCTTGTTACGGTGTGGAGCGCGAGAAGAAACGGCGTCGCCGGTAGCATCAGGGTCGTGAGGGGGAACCTGTTGGACATGGACCTCAGAGAGGCCTCTAAGGTCTTCATGTTCCTCACTCCACTCATAATGCGGAGGGTCGAGGAGATGGTGTCAAAGCAGATGCCTGACGGTGGCAGGGTCGTCTCCGTCGAGCACCGTTTTCCTCACTTGAGCCCCGAGCGGTCCGTGGAGAACGTCCATCTATACGTGATCCGGAGAGGAGGGCCCAGTTAGCGAAAACGGTTTATTACGCCAGAAAAGCGGGCCAACGCCCGTTGAGCGGAGGGCAACCGCCGGTCGAATGGCTCGTGCTAGTTGACGACAACGACAACGAGCTGGGCCTAGACACAAGGGAGAATTGTCACAAGGGTATGGGGCGGAGGCACAGGGCCTTCGTCGTCTTCCTCTACGACAAGAGCGGGAGGATGCTCCTCCAGAGAAGAAGCATGAAGAAGAAGCTCTGGCCAGGCTACTGGGACGTCTCAGTCACGAGCCACGTCTACAAGGGCGAGACCTACGAAGGGGCAGGGATACGCAGGTCGAAGCAGGAGCTCAACGTGGACGTGAAGAAGCTCGAGAGAGAGCTCGACTACACGTATTGGGCCAAGTTCGGGGACTACTCCGAGAACGAGTTCTGCGTGCTCTTGTTGGGGAAGCTAGAAGGCCAGCCTCGGCCTGACCCCGACGAGGTCATGGAGATCAAGTACATGACGATGGACGAGCTTGCCTCAGACATGGCGAAGAACCCCGAGAGCTACACCCCGTGGTTCAAGATAGCCTTCGAGAAGTACAACCAGCGGAAGCACAACTAGGTTACATTTTATATTTCGAGAGTCGTCCTGCGAGACGTCTTGATCTCAGAGTCGGCGATATTCTTGGCTGCCCTGGGGATCACGACCCTCGAGCTGGTCGAGA
Source organism: uncultured archaeon (assembly GCA_963799775.1). GTDB lineage: Archaea > Thermoproteota > Nitrososphaeria > Nitrososphaerales > Gagatemarchaeaceae > Gagatemarchaeum. Next base: position 354,813 of record CAWCYD010000002.1, on the reverse strand, counting down.
CCAGCGCAGTCGCCTTGGCCCTGCACTCTCACTCGGGAAAAGACGCAGTCTACCTCTACGCGGCCCTCGGGACTGTGGTCGTCTTCATCCCCATGTTCGCTCTCGGCGCTTTGATAACCCTGCTGCCTGATGTCGTCGTCAAACTCACGGCGGGCGTCCTTCTCCTCTACTTTGGGCAAAGACTGGCGAGGAGCGCGAGGAGGGCGGTGCTGAACGCTAGAAAGGGGGTGACCTTCCAAGAGCACTTTGAAAGGAGCACGATGGCGACCGCGTTCTCCGTGGGCGCGGTAGAGGCGTTCGAGGCCGCGATAGTCCTCGTCGGCCTGCTCCCCAACGGGTTCCAGCCCACCGTCTTTGGGATGGCCACCGGGATCGGCATCGTCGTGGTCTCGACCTACATCCTCCGCGACCACGTAAGGAAGGTCAAGCAAGCAGACATGAAGATAGCAGTCTCAGCGCTCCTGTTCTCCTTTGCGACATTCTGGCTCGGCGAGGCGGTGACACCGCTTGACGACCTCATCTTGATTCCGCTGTTCCTGGTCTACCTCGTAGCGGTGTACACTTTCGCCAACCGCCGGTCGCCCGGCGTCGTCGCGACTCCCGAGCCCTCAACTGCAAAAGAGGCCGCGGGACCAGCCGCTCCTGGGATGAGCTCAGCTGGCTGAGCCCTACAAGATTGTCGAGACGCCATATCGGCCGCCGAGGAGACGGCCCTGCTCGAACCTCTTCAGCCCAAAGACCGAGACGTCATAGTCGGAGAAACTCCCCTTTGATATCAGGGATGCGATTATCCTCCCGAACTCGGGTGCCAGTTTGAACCCGTGGCCGCTCAGCCCCACCACGCAGTAGACCCCAGGAAGGCCGTACCCGGACAGCTCGTCGATGATGGGATGCTGGTCGAGGGTGTTGTCGTAGAGGCCGGCGTAGCCCCTCATGTATCTCCCTGAAGACCCCATCGTAGGGATCGCCGTGGCGGCGGCCTTTGAGAATTCTGCCGCCTCCTCGTATGATATGCCCTCACGATAGGCGTCTGGGCTTGTGTCCTCGCCAGTCGCGTCGAGCTCGTACGCGAGCGTCCCCACGAAGAGGAGTTCCTTCCCTTCGGGCTTGTAGTAGGCCGACCGTGGGAAGTCGAAGATGAGAGGCCTGATGCCGGAGTAGTTCGGCGGACGTCCGAAGACCGCGACGGGATGCCTTGTGATCTTCACCGGGAGTTCGATGCCCATCGACGCGAAGAGGGGTCTCGACCAGACGCCGGTCGCGATCACGACCTGTTTGCACTTGATGGGTCCGTTCGCCGTCTCGACCGAGTAGGGATACCCTCGACCGGGGCCGTCATTCCGGCCGAGCCCGGTCACCCGAGTCCCCGTGAGGCACCTCCGCTCCTAACGCTGTCGCGGCGGCGGCGAACGAGCTCGCTGTCGTCGACGGCTCTGCGTAGCCGGCGTTGGGCTCGTAGGCGAAGAGTGAGAAAGCCCCGGCCTCGAGCATGGGTTCGACCCCGGAAGAGACGACATCCTTGGGCTGCATGACCCTCGAATCGATCCCCAGCCTCGCGTGCATGGCGGAGTTCTCGCGCAACGCTGGGACCGACGCCTCGTCCGCGCCGACCAACAGGCCAGTCTCCACGTAGCCTGCGGTGTGCCCGGGGGCATCTCTCCCAAAGTCCTTGAAGAACCTGTAGCTGAGGAGGGCCATCCTCGTCAGGATCTCGGTGCTGTAGTGCGTCCGGACGAGGGCGGTCGATCTGCTCGTCTGGCCGGCTCCGACCTGGGAAGCCATGTCGACAAGCAAGGCGTCCTTGATGCCAGCCTTCGCAAGGTGATAGAGCACGCTCGAGCCGGTGGAGCCTCCACCAATCACGACGACGTCCTTGTCCTTCAACCGGGCTGACCGTCGAGTCAGAGTTTTCGGTCGCTATTTACCCTTGGCGAGGGACTGAGGACCCGCGGGAGGCCGCGTCCGCTCCAAGTTTAGAAAGGGATTCTGTTGAGGCGGACTGGCGCAGATGGTCTTCTCCAAGGTCTCGAACAGGGCATTCATGATAGACACTGTCGGGCTTGGGAACGCGAGCACCGTCGCTGTCTACGTCGTCAAGGGGGCGAGGAAGACGGCGCTGATCGACTGCGGGTATGCCTCCTCCTACGGGAACGTCATGCAGGGCCTCCGCCAGATGGGTGTAGAGCCCTCTCGCGTCGACTACATCATACCGACGCATGTCCATCTCGATCACGCGGGCGCGGCGGGTCATCTCCTCAGGTACATGCCGCGCGCCAAGGTGGTAGCCCAGGAGAAGGCGGTCCCGCACCTTGTGGACCCCACGAGGTTGGTCGAGAGCGCGACAGGTCTCTTCGGTGAGAAGCTCGTCCAGATGTATGGTAAGCCCCTGCCGATCGACGAGGAGAGGATCACAGCCGTTGGCGAGGAGGCTCACTTCGACCTCGGCGGGGCGAGCTTGACCGCGCTCCACGCCCCAGGGCACGCGCCCCACCAGATCTCGGTCGTCTTCGAGGAGGAGCACCTGCTCTTCTCGGCCGACGCGGTCGGGATGGTCTTCCCGGCATTTCCGACTCTTCTTCCAGCGACCCCTCCCCCTAGTCTCGATCCGGTGAAGCTGGTCCAGACTCTCGAGAAGCTGCGCCAGACCGACCCCAAGATCCTCCTCGTCCCGCACTTCGGGGTGAGGAAAGACGTGGACCTCATCCTAGACAGGACGCGAGAGAAGACGGAGGAGTGGGTCGAGTTCGTGAGGAGGCTGAGGGATGCCCACATGAGCCCGGAGCAAATCGTGGACGAGCTTAGGCGCAAGATAGTCGATGAGACGGGGATGAGGCAGGCCGACTTTCCGAGCTACGTTGTCGTCATGATCCGACTCAGCGCGCTGGGGATACTGGGCTACTTGGACAAGGCCGCGGCTGGGAAGGCCCAGCCAGGCGCTTGATAGGGGATCGGGGAGCAACCGTGACAACGGATCGCAGGTTCGCCGCCTTCAACAAGAGCGCTCAGCCGCCAAGGATGAGCACGGTCCCCGAAGGAGGGATGTGCATCTCTGCGTTCCTTGTCATCTCGGAGAACGGGGAGCCGGGCAGGGTCCTGATGGGAAGGATAAACAAGAACGCAGGTTGGGACCACATAGGGGCCATGAACGAGAAGAACCTCGAGCGCTACGCCTCCGGCTGGATGCTCCCGTCCTCTCACCTCATCCTCTACGAGACGCCTGAGGGCGCTGCCAGAAGGATCCTCAGAGAGCAGCTCGGCATCAAGAACCAGGCGCTCGACGGGCCGCAGACGTTCGCCGACACGTCCGGGACGACGAACCACTGGGGCCTCGGATTCATCTTCACGGGCGAGAGGGAGAGCGCCCCTTCGAGCCCAGCGTGGGACAGGCTCGAGTTCGTGGACGTGGCTGGGTTGAAAGCCGATGAGATGGTGAGGCACCAGCTAGACGTGCTGACCTACGCAGGCAAGCTAGCGGTAAAGTAACAAGCGAAGGAAAAAGAAATCCGGTGAGGCCCGTGGCAAAGCCACGAGACCTCTTATCGTGCTGGTCTTGAGGAGAGACGTCGACTAGTCTAGTCGAAGTCTCCGCCCTCGCCGCCCATGCCGCCGGCTCCGCCTGGAGGCCCCGATGGACCCTTCGACTTGCCGGCCGCTATCACGTCGTCGATGCGCAGAATCATGCAGGCAGCCTCGGTGGCTGACTTCAGTATCTGCTCCTTGACGCTGACGGGCTCCAGGACGTTCTCCTTGTACATGTCCTTGACCTTGCCCTCCTTCGCCTCGACCCCGAACCACAGCCCGCCGTCGGCGTGCTTGGCGCGCAGCTCGGTCATCGTGTCGATTGGGTCAAGGCCCGCGTTGGTAGCCAGGCAGATTGGGATGGTCTCGAGGGCTTCCGCGAACTTTTGCGCCGCGAGCTGCTCTCTGCCGTTCAGCTTCTCGGTCCACTTCATGACGCGGGCGGCCACTTCCGCCTCGGGAGCGCCGCCACCTGCGACGATGGCAGGCTTCTCGACGACGTCCTTGGAGACCATCAGCGCGTCGTGGACGGACCTCTCGGCCTCGTCGACAATCCTCTGGGTACCTCCTCTGATGAGAAGGGTGACGGCCTTTGGATTCTTGCACCCCTCGATGAAGACCCACTTGTCCTGCTCGACCTTCCTCTCCTCGACCAGGTCGGCATAGCCGAGGCTCATTCGGTGAGAGGTCGTCGAAGTTGTTAGCTATCCTAGCGCCAGTCGCCTTTGCGAGCTTTGTGAGGTCGCTCTCCTTGGCCCTTCTGACTGCCAGGATTCCTGCCTTTGCGAGGTAGTGCTGCGCTATGTCGTCCATGCCCTTCTGGCAGACCAGGACGTTCGCGCCGATCGAGACGACCTTGTCGGCCATCTCCTTCAGCATCCTCGTCTCCTCGTCCAGGAACTTCTTCATCATGGACGGGTCGCTGATGTTCAGCTTGGCGTCGAACTCTGTCTTCTCGATTTCGAAAGCGGCGTTCACCAGAGCGATCTTTGCCTTCTCTACCCTCTTCGGCATCCCCGCGTGGACGACTTCCTTGTCGAGGATGATGCCCTTGATCAAACTGGTATCCTTGATGGAGCCGCCTGGCTTCTTCTCCACCTTGATGTTGTCTAGGTCTACCTTGTAGTTTCCATCGTCTGTCTTTTCAGCCACTTGGACGACCGCGTTCACGACGAGCTCGGCCAGCTCTTCGGCCTCTCTCGAGACCAGCTTCGTCTGCATGCTGGTGCGGGCGATCTTCGTTAACCACTCTTTCCCGTTCGGGGGCACCTTCTCCGCGATTTCGTTCAGGATCTTGATTGCCTGGGCGACCGCCTTGTTGTAACCTTCGACTATCACAGTGGGATGGACTCCCTTGTCGATGAGGATCTCGGCCTTCTCCAGAAGGGCGCCTGCAAGGATGACGGCCGACGTCGTCCCGTCGCCGACCTCGTTGTCGGTGGCCTTCGCTACCTCGACGAGCATCTTCGCTGCCGGGTGCTGGACGTCGATCTCCTTGAGCATCGTCGCGCCGTCGTTGGTGATCGTCACGTCGCCGAGCGAGTCGACGAGCATCTTGTCCATGCCCCTCGGGCCGATGGAGCTCTTCACGATCTCGGCTACAAGTTTGGCCGCTTGGATGTTGTTCCGCTGGGCCTCTTTTCCTCTTGACTGGTTGCTTCCTTCCTTGAGAATCAGGACCGGCTGCCCACTCGAGGTGACAGCGGGGATAGCTTGTGTTGACATAATCTAGTTCCTCGCATGGTATACAACTTCGAGTTGTATATAAGAATTATCGGGCCGTTTTGGACGACTTTGGGGGCTTCTTTGCTCCACCCGCGAAGCGTTTCTCGATCGCCTTCGCGAGACCAAAGTCCCATTTTGTGATCCCGCCTTCGTCGTGGGTCGTGATCTTGAGGGTGACGGTCGTCCAGACGACGCATATGTCGGGGTGGTGCTCCTGGGCCTCTGCGACCAATGCCACCTCGTCGACGAATCTTATCCCGGAAAGGAAGGTCCGAAAGTGGAACTCCTTTGTGATGTAGTCTCCGTCGCGGCGCCATCCCTTCAGAGACACTAGCGCCTTGTCAATCTGCTCGTCGGATAGCTTGGCCATCTGCATCGATTGACTCATGCTCGGGTAGTTAAGGAATGTCCGGAGAAATGGAAACGTATTAAATACCATATGAGCCGAGTTCGTGACGCGAATCAGGTGAACAACCAGACCCTCGCTGGCGCCGTCGGGGCGGGCGGCCTCGTGATCCAAATCATACTCGGCTTCGCCCTGTCTGGGTCTGGCAATCCTACCGGAAGCGCTCTCATCTTGCCTCACATGTTGATTGGGGTGGGCGGGATTGCGCTTCTCGCGTTCCTGGTCTCGAGCATCTTCCTCAATCCCAGCACGATGTTGGCCAGGATCGTCTTCGCATTGGCCTTCTTGCTGACCTTCGCCCAGGTCGCGCTAGGCTTCAGGATACTCTTCGCCTCGGACCCGATGTTGGTGATGGCGCATCAGGGGGTCGCGATAGTCATCCTCGCCCTGCTGATTGTGGGCGGGATGCTCTCTGCCCGGGCCAGACGCAAGTCTGCGGTGCAGACTTTGACTCCTACGATGCCAAAGGCCTAGGGGCATCTGCCGTCGTCACTTTTGAGTCCGCGGCCAACGTCTTTTGACTATCCACCGGATTATCTTAGGACGCAAGTCTGAGCCCGTCGTGGGCGAGAGTCGGCGGAACGCTAAGCTCCTTTCCTCCAACGCGAATTCTGTCGCCAATGTCCTCCATGACCGGGCGGAGGTCGCGGGGTCGATGGCGAACACGAAGACCCGTGAGGCCCTCAGGCAGGTCGGCAAGCCCAACTCGTTCTCGAAGACTCTGCGCAAGACAGGGGTGGCCCTCATGCTCGCCCCGGATCCGGTCACGGCGGTCCCGGGAGCTGTGCTGATCGGAGCGTCCATCTTGACGAAGAGGAAGGAGGCGTCGAGCGCTGCCTCTGTCTACGAAGAGACGCGCAAGTTGCTGGCCGATATGAAGCGGCTAATTTGACGCTCCGACGACGAATCGTTGATAAAGAACTCTAGGGGCGTTCTGAGGCGGGTCCGATGGACGTCAAGCCCGCTCAAGGCCTGAGGGTCAATTGCTCTCCGACGAAGGAGGCTATCTTCGGTGAAGACGGCGTAGAGGTCAAGAAGACCTCTGTCCCTTCCGGAAAGCACAGGTCCGGTGTCCTGACAGGAAGGACCCTCGCGGGGTTCGCGGAGGTCGAGATGGGCGAGCTCGACGGGAAGAAGCACTGGTATCCCACCGACGAGATGCTCACAGACAAGGGCGAGAAGGTGGTGGAGGAAGAGATCGTGATCGAGGAGCCAGCGGACGGCGGGGAGGAAGAGGCTTCTTCTGAGGCGGACGACGAGTAGCTTCCCGCCACTAGGACATCTGCGCTTAATAGGCTAGTCGGCATAGAGACGCGTTGCCCCGCCCGGAGGTCAGGGAGGTGCCTGTGCAAGACTCTCCTTCGTCCTCTCACCTTCAGCAGGGTAAAGCTGGAGTACACGGCGAACCTCTACAAGGGCTGCACCCACGGCTGCGTCTACTGTTACGCTCCATCCCTCGTCCACGACGATCGACAGTGGGGGACGTTCGTCGACGCAAAGGTCAACGCCCCGGCGGTCTTGCGTAGGGAGCTCAGGGATGCGAAGAGAGCCCCGGTCTTTCTCAGCAGCGCGAGCGACCCCTACCAGCCGGTGGAGGCCAAGTACAAGTTGGCGAGGCGCTGCCTGGAGGAACTCCGTTCATTCGGGTTCCCCGTCGTGATATTGACCAGGTCGCCTCTGGTCTTGAGGGACCTGGACATCCTCAGGAAGATGGAGTGGGTCAGGGTGGGCTGCTCGATCTCGACGGGTTCTGGGAGGTTCTTCGAGCCCGGTGTCCCGCCGCTCAATAGAAGGCTAGAGACGCTGCGCTCCCTTGCGCGAGAGGGCATCGAGACCTGGGTCTCCTTCGCGCCTGTCATCCCCGGGGTGTCCAGGGAAGACGTCGAGGGGTTGGTCTCGATGATGAGAGACGCAGGCGTCAAGGCCATCTCCGCAGGACTGCTGCGTTTCCAGGGATACGACGTCTCGAAGAGGAACTTTGAGCTTGCGACGGGGATGTCGGCGGACGAGATCCTAGGGTCGGGCGAAGAAGCGATATCTGAGGCGAGGGAGGCGATATCGAAAGCCGGGTTCGGGCCTTCAGAGGAGATCTTCCGTTGGGAGGAACCGAGGCCCCAATCTTTGGACGCCTTCACGCAATCTGGACCGCCCGCTCAAGAGCCTCTCAGGCCGGGTCTTCTCTTGCCCGCCTGACGCCGTTGAGGATCCATCGGGGCCGGATCCACTCTTCCTCGTTGCCTTCGGCTGTCTTCAGGACGACCCTGTCCTCGTCTTCGTCGACCACCCCGACGACGTCATGGGAGGCCCTGTAGCTCGAGTACTCCCTGTCTGTGATCGCCACGGGCCTGTTCTGATGGGCACCTATGCTCCCCATCATGCTGGCCTTGGGGCCGTCGACCGAGACGTAAAGCGACGCGTTCAGGAACTCCAGGTACACCTGGGCGCTCCTGAGCCTCCGCGGAAGCTCGTGCTTCACCATGAGTTTCATTGGGCTGATTCCTGCGGCACTGAAATATGTGCGTTACTGCGTGGCCCTCAAGAGATTGGAGTCGAGCAGTCGGGCCCTTTCACGAGGCATGTCTCTCCCGAACTCGTCCGGATGGATCATGCTCGCAAGAAGTTCGAGGCCGTCCACGAGGCGAGGGCCCGGTCGAGAGAAGTAAGCGGAGCCGTTCGTGGCGAAGACCCTCCCCTCCTTCACAGCCCTGATGGTCCTCCACCCCGGTCTCCTCGCAAGTTCCCTCGAGTCGAGGACAGTGCGCTCGACGTCGAACCCGCAGGGCATGAGCACCAGCACCTCGGGGTCGTAGGAGACGACGCTCTCCCATGGGATCTTCCTAGAGTCCTTTCCGGCGAACCCTAGCGCGTCCTCGCCGCCCGCCAGACTGACCATCTCAGGCACCCAGTGTCCAGAGGCGAAGATGGGGTCGAACCACTCGACGCAGAAGACCCTGTGCCTCGGGAGGTCTGCGGCCCGTAGCCTCACCCTGTCTATCCTGGTGTTCAAAGCGCCCACCAGGGCCTCTGCCTCCTCTTTGACCCCGCAAGCGGCGCCGACGGTCACGATGTCCTCGAGCACGCCCTGGAGACCTCTGGGTTTCAGGGAGACGACTTTGCAGGTCTTCGAGAGGTCGGAGATGGCGGCGAGGACGTCGCGCAAGGACACCGAGCAGACGTCGCAGAGCTCTTGAGTGATCACTACGTCGGGAGGGTTGCTCCTGAGGAGCTCCTTGTCTATCGTGTAGAGCCCGTGGCAATGGGTCATGCTCTCGACGACGGCGTCGTCGATCTCTCGCTGGCTCATGCGGGCGGTGTCTATCAACGACCTTATGGCGACCGGCTTGGATCTGGCCTCAGGAGGGTAGTCGCACTCATGCGTGACTCCGCAGAGCTGGTCGCCCAGACCCAAGGCGTAGACCATCTCGGTGGCGCTGGGGATGAAGGAGTAGATCTTCAAGCTCCCAAGAAAAGCGGGGCTTGGCTAGATTAACGTTATCCGAAGCCGCGGCGGTCCACCGCCCGAAGGGAAAGCGCCACCGCTGCTATGACGGCCAACGCTACCAAGGAGAGCATTCCAACGGGGAATTCAGGGACCGTGGAGGAGGTGGTGACCGTCCCCGATGCGGCCAGCTGAGACAGCGTCGTCGTCCCTGAGGCCCTGCCCAAGTAGACGTAGTCCACAGGCCCTGGGGAGAGCTGCACCACGCCGTTCCCGGAGTACGCCATGTGAAGGTTGTCCGCTGCCTCGGCTGTGTCGCCGCCGAAACTGAAATACGAGGGGAAGTAGCTCAGGACCCCGTTCGTCGAATTGCCGTAGAAGAGCTGCAGCGAGGCGCTCATCTGGTTGAAGTTGGTCGACTCACCGTTGTTCTCCCCTCCGAAGACGAGCTCCGTGTCGTAGAAGGAGCCGTCGGGGGCCGTGTTGTTGCCGGAGACGTAGAAGTACGCGCTTGTCACTGTCGTGTCGTGGATCGTCACGTTGTCGAACCAGTCCATCGGCGAGGCGACCTGCTGTCCGTTCCGGAGGATCTGGGCTCCCATCTCCACCACGACGCCCTTTCCAGGGGAGACGGCCTCGATGACCGCCAAGGCGAGGTTGAAGGGGAACGCATAGGTCGAGTTTGAGAGCCCGTTCGCATAGTAGTATTGCGCGACCCCTCCTTGCGAGTCGTAGTATGCGTTGCCGCCGTTGGACGAAGTGATCGTGGAGTTGCTCAGGTAGCCGCTCACGCTGTAGTTCCAGACGTTGTCCCCGTACGAGACCTGCGAAGCGCTTGTCACGAAGTCAGGCGTGTCCTGGGCCCAGTAGACCTGCTGCGCGCCCCCTCTCTCGTTGACCACGAGGACGGTGTTGAGCTGGAGGGTCGTGCCGGAGACTGTGGAGTTGGACAGGCCGGCGGTGGAGTTGTGCGCCAGCAGCGAGGAGATGTCCGACACCCCTACGACCTCTTGGGCTGTGACGTCGTACGGAGTCACCTTCCCAGAGTCGTTGTATAGGCCGAAGGAGGCAATGCCGCTGGACTGCGGAGAGGAGAGCGGTCCGGCCGAGTAGGGCGAGGTGGGGAAGAGGTCGTAGCCGAAGGTGATGTTGGCGTTCCCGTCGTAGGCGTAGAAGACGAGGAAGTAGTCACCCTTGGCGACGTGCACCGTGCCCTGGGTCGAAGTCCCGTTCTGGATGTAGAGTGAGTAAGAGAGGTCGGTCAGCGAGTCGTTGAACGAGTCGAACTGAGACGACGACATCACCGCTGCCGAGACGCTCACGTTGCTCCTCGCGGCGAACTCGATCGAGTTCGAGCTCGCGGCGGCGTCAATGGTGATAGGCTGGTAATACGAGTCTGGGAGGCCTATGCTGGTGGAGAGGGGGACTGCCGGAGACCCCCTAGCGGTGGCCCCGGGAGAGAAAGGAGCGACCAACAGCAAGAGCAGCGGGAGGAGCGCAAGAGCCGGGCTGGCACCTTTGGCTCGCACATTCGGTGGCTTTCGCAATCCCACTACTAAACGTTGGGCGGTGCGCGCCGGCCCGACGATCGCCGAAACGCTTGGGGGCACGCTCTGGCCGAGATTGCTATTCGTCAATCGTCCAAGTGAATTGTGGCTAGTGACACAATAAATAGTTGGGAAAGCGGCGCGAGTTCGAACCGAATGTCAAAGGTCGGGATTGAGGCGCTCTACGTCTACTCGCCGGACTACTACGTCGACAACGCCGAGCTGGCGTTGGCAAGAGGAAGCCAGCCCAAGCACTTCACGGAGGGGGTCGGAGTGAAGACGTTCTCGGTCACCCCTCCGAACGAGGACCAGTCGAGCATGGCGGCGACGGCTGCCTATCGGCTCATGGAGGCTTACAAGGTCTCCCCAAGCGAGATCTTCCGAATAGACACGCCCACGGAAAGCGGCCTGGACAGCTCCCGCGCGCTCGTCTCAGACCTGGTGGGGATGCTCGAGCAGGTCTATGGGACAGGGAGCCTCTCTCACGTGCTAGGGTACGAGCAGAAGTTCGCCTGCGTGAGCGGGATGGAGAGGTATCTCGACACGAGCGCATGGTTCGCAGCGGGCTGGAACACCTCAAAGTACGCGCTTATCGTTGCGACAGACATCGCGAAGTACGACCTCAACAGCAGGGAGGAGCCCACCCAGGGAGCCGCCGCGGCCGCGGTGCTGGTCGCGAGGGACCCAAGGCTGTTGGAGCTCATCCCCGGGGCTTACGGCTCGGCCCTCAGGAACGAGAAGGGCGACTTCAAGAAGCCGGGCGGGAGGACGGTGGCGCTCGTCGACGGTGCCAGGTCCTATGCCTCCTATCTGACCGAGATGAAGCTCGCCTGGCTGAACTTCCAGGCTGGAGCCGCGAGGACGGGCTTGATCAAGCCCTCGAAGGACTCCGCCACGATTGACGCTATAGACAGGGCGGTGTACCACAACCCCCACAAGAAGATGGTGATCTCCGCCTACGCTTCGCTCTTGATGCACGAGTGGAGGTCACTCCCTAGATGGAAGGACGTCGTTTCGTCGATAGGCCCGGAACCCTCGAGGGAGGGGATGGACGACATGGCCTACTACATGAGCGAGGCCTACAGTGACTTTAGGCGCAAGTTCATGAACTCAAAGACATTCGTAGACGACTTTGCGACGAAGGTGGGGAGCTCGGTGATCGGCCCCGAGATGGTGGGCAACTCCTACTCGGTCTCAGTATTCGTAGGGCTCGACAGCATGTTTGAGAACGAGAAGGAAAGCTTAGCAGGCAAGAGGGTCGTCCTCTGCGGATATGGGAGCGGGAGCCACGCAGTCATCCAGGCGAACTCGGTGTCGAACAGGTTTAAGGAGGTCGCAGGGAAGTTCGACCTCATGCCTCGACTGGGGGCTAGAAGAAGCTCTCGATCGAGGACTACGAGCGGATACATGAAGGCCAGATCCCACCAAACGACTGGCCGCTAGGCGCGTCCAGGAGGTTCGTCCTCAACAGCATTGGCGAGGAGGGGACCAAGGAAGAGGGCGACAGGGTCTACACCCTGGCGAACTAGATTTATTCTAGCTCTTGAGAACCGCGTCGATCTTCTGCTTGTACATCGACGCCGGGCCTGCTCCAATCACCGTCGATGCGGCTTGGCCGTTCTTGAAGATGATTATGGTCGGGATGCTCATGATCCCGTATTTCATCGCGATGTCTGGGTTCTCGTCCGTGTTCACCTTTGCGAACTTTACCTTCCCTTCATATTCCTTCGACAACTGCTCGATGATCGGCGAGACCATCCTGCATGGTCCGCACCAGTCTGCGTAGAAGTCGACGACGGCCGGCGTCTGCGCCTTTAGAATTTCCTTCTCGAACTCTGCAGATTTTAGGTGCGGGAGAGTCTTTGTCTCCAATGTCATTTCGCAAAAAAAGCGCCTTCTGGCCCCTTTTTATCCCTTTGGAGAAGACGACATGGACCGGGTCCTCGTGGTGTTCCTTAGAACACTTTCAGACTGAAAACTTGATGTTTGCTTCCTTGTCCAGCTTCTTGAGCTCTGCCGTCACGTGCTGCCTGTCCTCGTCGCTGGACACGGCCTTGTAGACCAGCCCGGTCACCAAGCCGTGCTGCCGGAATGTGTCGAGATACCACCCGCACACGAGGAAATCGTGGGGCTGTTTCTTGTTCCTGAGGACGGTGATCGCATTGTACGGGTTGGGGTGGAATATGTGGACCGGGTTCATCTCGTACTGCTCCTTTACCTCCATCGGCACCACCTGCGCCCCCTGAGGGATCGTCTCCAATCCAGAGACCGGTCTCGGTTTCTTTGCATCCGCCCGAGAGAATGGGTTCCTCAATGCGACCTCCGTTTCAGGCGTCGACCGACAAGGGCGTAAAACCCTTTCTCTGAGCCGGCAGCAGAGGTCGCCAGCGCAACGACCTAATAGGGAGCGGGGAGACAGAGGCAAAGGCAAGCCACACAGTGACCGATGCGCAAGGAGCGGGGGGACAGGGAAGCAACCGGACCACAAACGGGGGCCACTTTGTGAGGCAGGCGACAGGGCTGGTGAGGCAGCTATCGGCGCTGGACGTCTTCACCTGGAGCATCCTCTTCTTCCCGTGGCTGACGAGTTGGGCAGGGATATTCTGGGTAACACCCGACTACTATCAGAACGTGAACTACTACGCCGGCCTAGCGGTCTGGGCTGTCATCGCGATAGTCATCGTCTTGCTCTACTGGCAGTTGACGAGCATGATGCCGCGCTCGGGAGGAGACTACGTCTTCATCTCTAGAATCTTGTCAACTCCTCTCGGGTTCGTGGCGAGCTTCCTCTTCTTTGCCGCGATTCTGATCTCCGCTGGCTCCGGGTCCTATTGGGCATTCTCGGAGGCTGGGACGCAGCTGTCCTTCGCCGGGCAGGTTCTCAATGACGCCGGGCTCAAGAGCCTGGGCAACGCGATGACTCCCGGGGTCTCGAGCTCGCCATGGATGCTGATGGCTGCGGGTGTGGCCATCCTCGCCGTCGGCGGGGCCCTAGTGATTGCCGGAGGGAGGATATTCAGGTTGGTGGTGTACTCGTTCTTCGGTTACGGCGTCTTCACGATGCTCCTGGTGATCGCGATATTCTTGACCAGCAGCCACTCGGATTTTGTCAACTCGTATGACGCCTACTTCCAGGGCGGGGTATCCAAGGTATTTTCTGACGCATCCTCTTCGGGCTACACTCCGGGCGCAAGCCTCGCCAGCCTGAGCGCCGTGGTCCCTCTGCTCTTCGTCAGCATCGGTCCCTACCCTGTCATGCAGTTCGTGGGCGGGGAGATCAGACGGCCTCGCGTGAGCCTCCTCTACGGGCTGATCCTCGCAGAGGCGGTCTCCATAGCGATATGGTTCGGCCTGACCTTCATCCTGGACAGGGTGATCGGCATCCCCTTCATCGAGGCTTGGGCCATACACAATGGCTCGGCAGGCGTTCCACTCTCGACAGTGCCCACGGCCTTCGCCACCGTGCTCAACCCCAGCGGCACCTTGTTGTGGCTCATCGTCATAGGGCTCTTCATCGGCAACATCGGCTGGTCCTGGCTGAGCTTGGTCTTCATCAGCAGGCTCTTCCTCGCCTGGTCTTTCGACAAGGTGATACCGCAGTGGTTCTCGAGAGTGAGCGACAGGTTCCACACCCCCGTCAATGCCATCATCGTCGGCGCCGCCCTTGCTCTCATCCCCATGTATCTGCAGTACTTCACGTCGTTCATCTCGGCGCAGGTCAACGCGATCTTTCTCTACAGCGTCGTCTGGTTCCTGGCAGCAGTCAGCGCCATGCTGCTTCCTTTCAGGCGGCGCGACGTCTACGAGTCCGCGACCGGAAAGGGACCACGGGGGATCCCTGCCATCTCGATTCTCGGAGCCGTCGCAGCCGCGCTCTTCGCTTACCTTGGATACAACAGCATCGAGAACCCGGCGGTTGGCCCCTTCCAGCAGTCTGCGCAGATCGTCGCGGGCGTCGTCATCCTGCTCCCCGTCTTGATTTACGCCATCTCGTTCAGGTACCACAAGTCGCGCGGTGTCGATCTAAGGCTTGTCCACTCCGAGATCCCGCCTGAATAGAGGAGAAAGGTCTCGAGTTCCAAGAAAATCATAGACGCGCACGCGCACGTGGGAAGGTTTGGGAGCTGGGCCAACGTCTCCTCCTCTCCTGAGGAGCTGCTCGGGCAGATGAGCGAGTTCGACGTGGAGAAGGCCATCCTGTTCGCGCCGGATAACGAGCTGGTACGCAGGACGGTGGAAGCTCATCCCAGACGCCTCGTGGGGTACGTCTGGCCGAACCCTCACGAGAAGGACGCGCTCCCTATGGTGAAGGAATACGTGACGCGATGGGGATTCAAGGGGATCAAGCTGCATCCCTTGATCCATGCCTTCCTTCCCACCGACGAAGAAGGTCCTTCCGATAGTCGAGTTCGCAGGGAAGGCGCGGATACCCGTCGCGATCCATTCGGGTCATCCTCCTTTCTCGCTACCGTGGAGCATCGGCGAGCTCGCTGAAATGTATCCGGAGGTGAGAATCGTGATGCTCCACATGGGTCACGCTCATGGCGTATACATCCAGGCCGCGATCAACACCGCCAAGAAGTTCGACAACATCATCCTCGAGACGTCCGGTGTCTCGATGCACTCGAAGATCCGCGAGGCGGTAGAGAAGGTGGGCGAGACCCGGGTCGTCTTCGGCTCCGACTACCCGTTTCACGACTACTCGGTGGAGCTGCAGAAGGTCAGGGTCGCAGGCCTGACCGAAAAGCAACGTGGGCTCGTTCTCTACGAGAACGCGAAGAATACGCTGCTGTGAGGGCGGCGCGCGCGGACCAGGCTCAGCTCGCGCTTGGGGATAGGCTCTCCATGTAGCTCGCCTCATCGAGCTTGGAGAAGCCGAGGTCGAGCGACTGTCCTGGGCGCATCAGTTCGAGCAGCGCCTTGCCGGTGCCCTTCTCCGTCCAGTATGACTCGCCGAACCGCCCGACCAGGAAGTTCCTCAACTCCAACGCCCGCACCGCCGAGATAAGGTACGACGGCGAGTAGAGGATGTACTCCGGCATGACGTGGTGAAGCTTCCAGTAGGCCCCCGGGTATCTTATTCCGAGAAAGCGCTCCGTGAGGTCGGAATAGAGTTCGTCCAGCGACTCGAAGGCGAGGGCGTCGTGCCAGTAGCGTAGCTTCAGTAGCGAGTTCGCGGAGTAGAAGTTGGCGAAGAAGAGGCTGTTGAACCGGAACCTCGCGAGGATGTCCTCTGCGACCTCGTCCGAGAGCCCGAGCTGGCCTGTCAGGTAGAGCTTCTCGTGGATGAGCCCCTCGAAGAAGATGGAGAAGATCTCGGCAACGCCGCTCGCGACCCCGTACCTGTCCGCGAAGCTGGCCTGGGGGTCGATGGACGCGAAGTGGATGCCGTGCCCGAACTCGTGGAAGACCGACGAGAAGTCTTCCAGTGGGTTGGCCTTCCTGTAGGAGATGCGCACATCGGTGGGGATCTTGATACCGGAGCAGAAGGCCGAGGCGTTCTTCCCGGGCCTGTCCGCGTCGTCCACTGCGATGCGAGAGGCGTCGAGCCCCATCACCTTCATCGTCTTCAGGATCTTGTTGATCGGCTTGTCCTTGGTCGGGAGCCTCTTCTCGTATCTCTTGAAGACCCTGTTCCTGAAGAAGTAGTAGTCATCGTAGTATTCTGCTGGCCTTCCGAGGATCTCAGAGGAGTACTCCTCGAGAGAGTCTCTGAACGCCGAGCCGGCCAGCTCCCCGAGCCGCTCCACCATCGTGGCGAGCCTGTCGTAGGAGATGCGCTCCTGCTCGAGGTAGATCGCGAGCGGCGAGGCCCCCCACACGGCTACCGACGACGCGTATGTCTCGAACCTCGACTTGATGAGCGGAGCCACTATTGAGGACTTGACGATGAAGTCGTCGAACACCTTGCGTCGCGTCGTCGAGTCGTCGGTGCTCGCCGCGAACTGCCTCCAAGACCCCCAGTTCACAGGCGTTTCGTGAAACTTGTATTCTCGCGAGACGATCTTCGTCGCCCTGGCCTCGTGGAGCTTGAGGAGCTGCTTGTAGGTGGCGGCTGCCCCGACGTTGCTCGCCGATATCAAGAACAGGTCGCGGGGTGCGTTCTCATCGCTTCCGAAGGTCTTGAGGTAGTGCGAGTAGAGCGTCTTCGACTTGGCCTCGAGCGAGCCGAGCCTCTTCTTGTCGAACTTCAGGCCCACGAGCTGTTTGAAGTAGAGCAGGTTCTTTGCGGTCTCGACGTCCTCGGCCTCTTCCGTCCATGACTCGAGGGTGGGCCGCGTCATCGGTCGAGCGGTGATTTGCGGCAGATTATACGTTTGTCGCGACTCGAGTTACGCGTCATCCGCCGCGACTGCCCATCTGGCTTTCACCGTCCATCGTCGGGCTGGGTTCCACTGCCTCCTCCGCCACCGTCTTCGGTCTCACCCTAAAGTAACGATAGAGGAGGGTGAGATCCATCAGAAGCACGACGACGAACAACGCGTCAGCGAGTAGAGGGTTGACTCCGAAGAGCATCGGCAGGGTGGCTGAGAGGCCGTAGGCCACGATCCCCGCGTCGAAGGCCATGCATACGCGTCTGAATGTCTCGACCGCTACCTTGCTGACGATGAAAATGCCCACAGGTATGCCGATCAGGACAGGCGGAGAGATTACCTTGAAGACGGAAAGGCTCTGGGCGGTGAAAAGGCCTAGGAGATAATACGAGATGCTCGTGAGGTAAGACTCTGCGATCCTCACCTGGGCCACCGCGGCCTTGAACTCTCGTTGTTTGAGCCCTTGGTTATTCCAGAAGAGGGCGATCGGTGGACCCGATATCGTCGTTATGGAGTAGAGCAGCCCTACCCCCACCCCCAGCGGGACGGCGGCGGCGGCTTCGCCCTTGACTGGCCTCCTGAACCCGGCGGCCTGTAGCAGGATTAGAGGAAGTATGGCAGCGTAGACGAAGAAACGTATCCAGAGGGGTGCGACCGCGTTCAAGATCAGGCTCCCGATGATCACACCCGGCACGAGCGCCAAGATCAGTGGGATGGCTCGCCTATAGGTCGCCAGGATGTTCTTCTTCCCCGAGAGGATCAGCATGAACGTGTTGATCCCGGCTTCCAGCAGCACGTAGGCGGGATTGAGTATCCTGTTCGCGACAACGAGGATGGCCAGCGGGGTCGAGAGAGCGAGTATCCGTAGCCCAGCCCGCCGTTCACAATCGAGGCAAAGAGCGACAGGATGGCAAAGAAGATGATGAGCTCCAGCGACAGGCTGAACGCCATCTCGGTGGAGTTTCCTAATTATATGTAATTAAGGTTTGATTATATATAATTACCAAAGTCACGTCGAGAACAGTATCTCCGAATGAGTGCGGATTTTAGCCGTCGCTCAACAAGTTATGATTTTGGGGCGTAGGGAGTCTTCACCCCGAAGCCTCAGCTATGATCTCCAATCATCTAGCCAGAGGCTTCGATACCGTCATGATGCGATGCCTGCCCCAGCTACTGTGCTTCGAGGTGAAGCCCAGCTACTTGTACACGAAGGCGGACTATATCCGTCTCCTTGTCAACTCGTCTGTACTCAATGCCTACGCGGAAGGAATGAGCAACGTCTCCAATAAGTTTGGAGCCGGGGTACCGAACTCCGACACCGCGCTTATGCGCTTCAAGAGCATCGAGAGATACGAGCTCCAGAGCGTCGTCTCCATCGTCCTCGAGGAGCAGGTAGGCGAGCTGAAGAGAAAGGGGTTGCTGAAGAGACCGGTCCCGATTGCGTTTGATTGGCACGACCAGATGTTTTATGGCGATAATGAGACCGACATGGTCAACGGGACGAGGCCAAAGGCCGGCTCTTGCTACGCTTACCAGTACCTCACCGCGAGCATCCTCGCCGATGGGAGGAGGCTCACGATCGTCCTGACGCCCATCAAGAGCAGGGAGTATCTCTTGGATTACATCGAGGACGCCCTCAACCGGATAAGGAACATGGGAATCAGGGTTAGGTATCTCCTCTTCGATGGAGGGTTCTCATCGCTCGAGCTCCCCTCTTGGCTCCAGGAGAACGGATACCTGTATGCAATCCATTTCACGCCCAACCGGCTGACGAAGAGGATCGACCTCAAGGACGGTCAATCTGTCTCCTATCCTTGCGACAGACCGTTCAAGCTCGTCAGGGTCGACGACGAGGAGACGAAGATCAGCTACCTCTTCGCCACGAACATGTCGTGCAGGCCGAAGCGCCTGCTGAAGCGTTACAAGACCCGTTGGGGAGTGGAGACCGCCTACAGAGAGCACAACATCTTCCTTCCGAGGACGAAATCGAAGAGCTTCACGGTTAGGCTACTCTACTACGCGGTGGCAGTATGCCTATACAACGCATGGTGCATCCTGAACTCTTCAGAGCGCAACGACAATGGAGAGGACGGACGCGACGATGAAGAGCATATCATCGCATTGGAGGTCAAGGTCTCCCTCCTCCTCACATTCCTAATCCCATTGGCAACCTGACGGAGGTGACCCTATGTCATTCGGAGATACTGAGAAATAATGCATAACTACAGGTAATTAGCGCCCGTAACTCGTAAAGCCATGACGAAGTACACCTCGGTCTCGATTCCTCTCACGCTCCACAAGAGGCTGGAGAAACTAATAGCGAAGAAGACAGGTTTCAAGTCGGTCTCTGACTACGTGACCTACGTCCTGCGCGAGGTGGTCGCGATGCACGAGATGAAGGAGGTGCCCTGAGCCTTTCACGAGCACGGACCTGGACGAGATCAAGAAGCGGCTGCAGGCCCTCGGGTACCTCTGAGTGTTGGAGATGGCGAACGCACCGCACGGCGGCAAGCTCGTCCAGATCAAGCAGTCCTCGAAGGACTCCCCGTCTCTGGCGGGCTTCAAGGAGAAACAGACGCTCCAGGTGAGCAAGGAGACCGCCACCGTCGTCGCGAACATCGCCAACGGGGTATTCAGCCCCCTCGAGGGGTTCATGGGAGAGAACGACTACCTCAACGTGCTCGAGCACATGCGCCTGGAGAGCGACGTCCCCTGGACCTTCCCGATACTCCTCCTGGGGCCCCACAACCATCACTTTGGTTCGGGTGACGAGATCTTGCTCGTCGACGAGGAGAAGTACCCCGTCGCACTCATGGAATATGAGGGGAACTTTGAGATCTCCAGGAACGAGTACGCGAGCAAGGTCTTCGGGACCGAGAACAAGGCGCACCCCGGCGTCGCGAAGATATTCGAGGGAAACGAGTGCGCGATCTCGGGGAAGCTCAAGGCGGTCGTAAAGCCGGACCATGGCGAATACGCTGACTACACGCTGACGCCTAAAGAGACCAGGATACTCTTCTCAGAGAAGGGGTGGAACACGGTGGTCGCTTTCCAGACGCGCAACGCGCCTCACATCAACCACGAGTACTTGCAGAAGAGCGCGCTAGCCCTGGTCGATGGGTTGTTCATCAACCCGGTGCTCGGGAAGAAGAAGGCGGGCGATTTCAAGGACCAGGTCATACTCTCCACGTATCGTGCGATAATCGCCAACTACTATCCCAAGACGTCGGTCGTCATGAGCGTCCTGCATTATGAAATGCAATATGCAGGACCGAAGGAGGCGATAATGCACGCGATCATGAGAAAGAACTTCGGGTGCACTCACATCATCATCGGGCGCGACCATGCGGGAGTGGGCAACTACTACGGCCCATACGCGGCACAGGAGATCTTCAGAGAATTCCCCGACCTCGGGATCACCCCGCTCTTCTTCCGCGAGTTTTACTACTGCAAGAGATGTGCAGGCATCGCGAGCGAGAAGACGTGCCCCCACGGGGAGGAGGACAAGCTGAGTTTCAGCGGGACGAAGCTCCGCAAGATGTTCTCTGACGGGGAGGTCCCGCCGAAGGAGTTCATGAGGCCAGAGGTCGCGCAAGCGATCCTAAAGTTCGACAAGCCATTCGTGGACTGAACTCAGAAATGAATCTCAGTAATAATTCCAACTTCGAGCTAATAATAAATGAATAAGGGATAAATATCGTAAACGAAGGCTCGAGATTCGAGCCTTGCACGTGGACAGTCGCCGAGTTTCTTCGCCAGCGATCCTGGGAAGATAGACGGAGCGTTTTTTCATGCCGAGAAAAGTCGCAGTCTTGGGCCTCGATTCGGTCCCACCTGAGATCCTGTTCGACAAGCTCCTCGATAAGCTCCCGAACTTCAAGAGGATCTACGAGGAAGGGCTGCATGGCAGGCTGCGCACATGCGACCCGCCCATCACCGTGCCCGCGTGGATGGTGATGTTGACCGGCAAGAACCCTGGTGAGCTCGGGATCTACGGCTTCAAGCATCGCAGGGGATACTCATACAGCGATGGCTACATCGTCACCTCGGCCAACGTCGCGGCGAAGACGGTCTGGGAGGTTCATCTCTGATAGAGGAAGGAAGTCGGTCGTCCTGGGCGTCCCGCCGGGGTATCCCGTGAAGAATGTCGAGAACGCGGCCACGGTCTCGTGCTTCCTTACGCCTTCGGTCGAGAGGCAGTTCACGAATCCCGCAGAGATGAGGGACGAGGTCATCAAGGCCGCGGGCGGAGAATACATCTTCGACGTCACCTTCAGGACGGAGAACAGAGCCGACGTCAAGAAGGAGCTCTTCGAGATGACGGAGAAGAGGTTCGACGTCGCCGAGCACCTCGCAAAGAGCAAGCCGTGGGACTTTTACATCATGCACGAGATCGGCTTCGACAGGCTCCACCACGCATTTTGGAAGTTCTTCGACCCGAGACATCCAAAGTACGTGAAGGGAAACCCATACGAAGGGATCGACCTCGAGTACTACTCGATGGTGGACAGGCGGGTAGGCAAGCTGATCCCACTCTTCGGGGAGGAGTGCACGACGTTCGTCGTATCCGACCACGGGTCCAAAGCCATGCAGGGAGGCTTCTGCGTCAACCAGTGGCTGGAGCAGCAAGGGTATCTGGTCTTCGAGAAAAAGCCGGTTGGCCCCACAGAGATAGACAAGACCGAGATAGACTGGGCGAAGACCAAGGCCTGGGGATGGGGCGGATATTATGCTAGGATCTTCTTCAATGTCAAGGGGAGAGAGGCCCAAGGGATCATCGACCCCTCGCAGGTAGAGGGCGAGAAGAAGAAGCTCACAGAAAAGATCTCGAAGATAAAGGATCACACGGGGAGGGTGATGAAGAACTCCATCATGGAGCCGGGCAAGCTGTATGGAACGGCCATCGGAGACAAGCCGGACCTCATGGTCTATTTCGACGAGTTGGACTGGAGGTCTGCCGGGACCGTCGGGCACGAGAGCCTCTACCTGTTCGAGAATGACACCGGACCCGATGACTCTGTGCACTCGATGGACGGCGTATTCTTGATGAGTGTCCCAGGAAATGAACCTCAAAGGCCAGGAAGTGAGAGGTGCCAGGGCAGAGGAGATGGCGCCGACGATCCTCTCGATGCTTGGTATTGAACCCAAGAGCGCCGGTTTCGGGGGGAAGATGATAACGGCCGCTCTGAACGGCCAGGCAAGATGAATAGCATGACCAACGAAGGCTTCGTACTCTGGATGACCGGGTTGCCGGGTTCGGGCAAGTCGACGCTCTCGAACGTCCTGAAGGCAAAGCTTGAATCCCAGGGACGACGCGTGGAGATCCTCGACGGGGACGAGGTGCGGAAGGGCCTCTCGCGCGACCTGGGGCTCTCGAGGGAGGATAGGGAGGAGCACGCCTGGAGGGTATCTTTCGTGTCGAAGCTGCTCGCTAGGAACGGGGTGATAGCGATAGTCGCACTCATCTCTCCCTATCGCACGTCTCGGGAGAGCGCGAGGCAAGTGATCGGGACGGGGAGGTTCGTGGAGGTCTACGTCAAGGCCTCCCTTGCGGTCTGCGAGATGAGTGACCCGAAGGGCCTGTATGCCAAGGCGAGGAAGGGAGAGATTACCAACATGACAGGGATACAGGATCCATACGAGGAGCCGACCGACGCCGACATCGTGGTGGAGACTGAGAAGGGCAGCCCTGATGCCAGTGCGTCGATGGTCATCCAAGAGCTCCAAAGACGGCGCAAGCTTTGAGTCCAGCGTAAAGCACCTAGTCCGCCGGTCCCATCCCTGATTCATCGCACGCTCGGCGTCCGGAGAACCTGATGATGAGCGGGCTCAAGCGGCCCCACAAGCGCTAGTTTTTTCGCTCTAGAGGTAGCTCGGGTATCTTCTTCGGATGAGCTTCAGCATCTCGTCTGAGAGCCTGGTGTCGACCCTCTGCTGCTCCCTCGTCATCGACGAGCCCGCGGTCTGAGCGCGACTGCTGTAGACGTAAGGTCCCTGGAGATAGCTGCCAGGAGCTGCCGGAGCTACGGTGTTCACCGTGCTCAGGTACGCAAGCAACCTGCCGAAACCTTCGGGAGAGTCCTCAAGGAGGCGAGGCGCCTCATTGGGGTCGACCCGTCGGAAGCCGAATGAGATTGGCGGAGGAGGACGGTTCGCGGGGCCCTGGTCTGTCTTCGCACCGAGGACGAACGGAGACGGCTTGAAGATGGTGTCGAGCTTGAGATGCCAGGACTCCTCGGGGCTCCCCACGCGGGCATCGAAGAAGCCGTTTCGGGCGGAAGGCGAGATCGTGAAACTCCACCCGCTCGGGTTCTTCGAGTAGCGCTCGAGGAGAATCCTGTAGAGTGCCGCTCCTTCAAGGATCTCCATGGAGAAATATGCGGGGCGGTGACTCGTATTAAAGATGGACAGAAAGACCGACGGGTCGGCCGGGCCTCTCGATGGCGTCCTTCACGACGGCAGCGAGCGCGCTGATGAACATGGGAGACGTGTTCAACGACTCGATCCTGGAAAAACTGATGCCTTGCTTCTCTGCCTGTTCTCTCGCCCCGATGTCGATGTCGTAGAGCACCTCCAGGTGGTCAGCAAGAAATTGGACTGGAGCGACCACGACGTGGGTGAAACCGCCTTCTTTGAGGCGCGGCATGACATCGGCAAAATCGGGTCTCAACCATTCTTCAGGAGTGTGGCCGGCACTCTGGTAGCAGAACATCCAGCGACCTTCGGGGAGGCCCGCGAGCTCGGCCACGGCTGCGGCTGTCTCCTCGAGCTGTTTGATGTAGTCGGGCTCACCTTCCACGACCCGTCTCGGCATGCTGTGCGCAGTCAAGAGGACCGGGGCCTCATCTCTGACGTTGAGGGGCAGCTTGTCGAGCGCCTCTGTCACCTTCTGCGCGAGTGCCTCCAGGAAGAGAGGCTGAAGATGCCAATCCTCGGCTACCTTTACTGAGAGTCCGGCATGCTGGACGCCAGCGACCGCCTCCTCCAATGTGCGCACATATCCCCCCATTATGATGGGCGAGTACTGCGGCGACATGATGAGGCCCACGACGAGCCCAGACTCAGGTGCAGCTTCTTTCACGGCATCTGTGATCAGGGGAGGGGAGAAGCGCATCCCCGGGACGACTCTGTATGAGTTCCCGTCTGCGAGAGCGTTGAGATGGGCATCCAGGGCGGCCGCTTGTCCTCTTGTGATATTGAGCAAAGGAGAACCGCCGATCAGCGTATAGCGGCGTCTGAACTCGGCTATCAGGGCCTCATCGGGTTCTCGTCCTCCCCTGATGTTGCGAAGATAGGCGGGGATGTCATCTAAGGTAGCAGGCGACCCGTAGGTCATCAGAACGACGCAGACCTTCAGGTGCTAGCGTCTCCTCTTGGTGGCCCGGTGGACCGAGGCGACGATCTCGCGAAGGTTCTCGGGCTCCGTCTCCTTTAGGACACCGTGCCCAAGGCTGAAGATATGTCCCTCGTGCCCTTTGGACTCATCAAGTATCTCCCGTACCTCGCGCCTCATTGCGCCCCCTCCTGCGAGAGCAAGAACCGGATCCAAGTTTCCTTGGACCGCGACCCGTCCCTTCGACGCGCGCCACGCGTCACCAATCGGCATCCGCCAGTCGATGCTCAAGACGTCCGCGCCGGTATCCAAGAACGACTTTAGAAGCGAGGAGGAGTTGGCGCAGAAGTGTATTCGGGGGACGCGGCCTTTCAAGGCGACCATGACCTCTGTGGTGTACTTGGCGACATATCTTTCGTAGTCTGAAGGAGAGAGACAGCCCACCCAGCTGTCAAAAATCTGGACGGCGTCGACGCCATGAGAGACCTGGTGCGCCAGGTAGTCCTTGACCATCTTCGTCAAAGCGCTCATGAGCAGGTGCCATGTCTCGGGGTCGCGATACATCATCTGCTTGGTCAGTTCGAGGTTCCGGCTGGGCCTGCCTTCGATCATGTAGCCCGCGAGCGTGAAGGGCGCCCCAGAGAACCCGATCAGCGGGACTCTGTCGTCGAGCTTCTGAAGCGTGGCGTCGATACCATCGAACACGTAGCCGACATCCGACTCGGCATCAAGCTTCCTCAATGAGTTGACGTCGTCGAGGGTGCGAATCGGGTTCGACACGACCGGACCGACATTCTCTTCGATCTTGAATCGTACCCCGATGCCCTCTAGGGGGAGCATGATGTCGGCGAAGATTATTCCCGCGTCGACCCCTAAGGCGTCGATCGCGTCGATGACCACCTGGGATGCTAGGGCAGGGCCCTTCGCGATCTCTGTGACCGACCTCGCGCCTTTGACAGCCCTGTAGCTCGGGAGATATCTTCCAGCCTGCCTCATGAACCAGACAGGCGTGTGGGAGGTCTCTCTCCTGTTGCAGGCATCGATGAAGCTTGAGTTCAAGCGGCGCACTCCTTGAAGGCTAATCGTGCCGCGGCCAAGGTCGCAGACAGGTCTGCCGCAGAGTGAGCCGTGGATACGAAGATGGTCTCGAGTGCGGATGGCGGGAGATATACTCCTCCGGATAGCATGGAGCGATGGAACTTGGCGTAACGTCGCCTGTCGGTCGCCTTTGCGCTCTCAAAGTCTCTAGCTTGGACGTCTGCGAGGAATAGGCCTACCATCGAGCCGACCCTGTTCGTAGTGACCGCGACGCCTGCCTTGGCTGCCGCTTCCCTCAGCCCCTGCTCGAGCCTCGCCGAGCTTCTCTCCAGCCTCGAATAGGCCGCTTCGTCGAGGAGGGAGACGGTCGCGAGCCCCGCGGCCATCGCGACGGGGTTGCCAGAGAGCGTGCCGGCCTGGTACACCGGCCCTTCGGGAGAGACCATGCGCATGATCTCCTTGCGTCCGCCGTATGCCCCCACGGGGAAGCCGCCCCCGATTATCTTGCCGAGGCATGTGATGTCGGGTCTCACGCCGAATACTTTCTGCGCTCCTCCCGGCGAGAGGCGGAATCCTGTGATGACCTCGTCGAATATCAGGAGCGACCCGGCGTCCGTGCACAGACGCCTGAGCGCGTCGAGGAAGCCCGTCTCGGGTGGGACGACGGACATGTTGCCTGCTACCGGCTCGACGATGACGGCGGCGATCTCGGAGCCGTGGGACCTGAAAGCGGACTCGAGTGAAGGAAGGTCGTTGTAGGGGATGCTCATCGTGTCTGCGGCCGTCGATTTCGTGACTCCGGCGGAGAATGGCACGTCGAAAGTAGCCAGCCCTGAGCCTCCGACCGTCAGGAACGGGTCGGCGTGACCGTGGTAACAACCGTCGAACTTCAGGATCTTGTCGCGCTTTGTATATCCCCTGGCCAGCCTGACCGCGGACATCGTGGCCTCGGTCCCGGAGTTCACGAACCTGACTCTCTCGATGCTCTCTACGGAGGTGCAGATCTTCTCGGCCAGCTTCAGTTCCGCCTCTGTGGGTGCTCCGAAGCTCGTACCTCTCTTAAGCTGGTCCGTCACCGCCTTCACGACCTTCGGATGGGAATGCCCGAGGACGAGGGGCCCCCAAGAGCAGACGTAGTCGATGTATGAGTTCTCGTCTACGTCGAGGACGTGCGAGCCTCTCCCGCGAGAGATGAAGATCGGCGTGCCCCCGACCGCCTTGAACGCCCTGACAGGACTGCTGACTCCGCCGACCATCACCTTCTCCGCGCGGGTGAAAAGAGCGTCCGAACGTGGATGAGAACCGGAGGACTTTTTCGCCAAGTTCTAACCCCGATGCCAGTCTGGTTATTTCAGCCGAGGAGCTCGAGGAGCCGCGCGGCATCGGTCCTCGCGCAAGTGAAGATGGGCGTCTCCAGCTCCGTGTACATGCTCGCCTCCGAGGTCCATGAGCTCCTCGACGAGGGCCGAAAAAAGTCCGCTGGGTCGTCGGCCTCGAACGCCAGCACGAACTCCTGGTCGTCGATCCCGAACGAGTATCCAGTGTTGATCTTGACCATGGGATACTTGTGGCCGACCTTGAAGTGCTCTGCCATCATCCTCTGGCGCTCTGAGAAGGGCAATGCGTACCAGGTGCGCTTCTTGATGAATGGATAGACGAAGATGTACCTGGACTTGCTAGTCTCGTTCACTTCTATTCGGGCCCCTTCCTGTCCGGGGTGTTTGTGCGACCCAAGATAGTGCGAGCGCCTGGTCATCGCCAGGTACGAGTATGGGACGTCCAGGTAACCTCCTATCCGGGTCGCGAGGATGCCCGAGACGAGCTCCTGGAACAGGTCGAGGTCCATTCGACTCGGCCAGGATGAGGAAATCCGTGTCTCCGCGGATCCCCACGAGAGAGAAGAGCTGGAGCTTCATCGTCGATTCGTGCTTGCCGAGAAGAGAGACCAGCTCCTCCCGTGCTGACTTTTTCTCCCCTTCCGCGAGGAGTCGCCAATCCCTTGCTACCTTGAAGAAAGTGTACTTTAGGAACCGCGTCTCCCCTTTAGTCTCCTCGGTTCTGACGGTCGCGTGCTCTTCCATCTCTCTGTCTCCTCGCTAGTCCTCTCTCAGCCAGATCGCCAGCTGCTCGGCGAAGTAGGAGATTATGACGTCCGCTCCCGCCCTCTTTATCGCCATCGTGACCTCCATCGCCGCGCTCTTCTCGTCCAGCCAGCCTTTCTCGCTCGCCGCCTTTATCATCGCGTATTCTCCGCTCACGCTGTAAGCCGCCAGTGGGATGTCGAACCTTGCCCTCGCCTTGCTTATGACATCCAGACATGCCAACGCGGGTTTCACCATCACGATGTCGGCTCCCTCTCGGATGTCCGAATCGATCTCCCTCATCGCCTCCCTCACGTTCGCTGGATTCATCTGGTAGCCTCTCCTGTCGCCAAAGGCAGGAGCGGAGTTGGCGGCATCCCTGAAAGGCCCGTAGAAAGAAGAGGCGTACTTTGCGGAATAACCCATGACGAGGCAATCCTCGCGTCTGGACTGATCCAGCGCCGCTCGTATCGCCATCACCTGGCCGTCCATCATCGCGCTGGGGCAGACGATGTCTGCACCCGCATCGGCGTATTCGAGAGCGGCCTTGGAAAGCAAAGGTAGGGTCTTCCGGTTGCTCACGCTTCCATTTTCCATCACCCCGCAGTGGCCGTTCGAGGTGTATTCGCAGAGGCAGACGTCTGCCGCGACGATGACCGACTGGAAATGACTCTTCAGCTCCCTTATCGCCCGAGGGACAACGGCTTCGCTCGCGTATGCCTGGCTCGCTGACTCGTCCTTAGTGTCCGGAAGACCGAAAAGCAACACCGACCTGACGCCCTCCTCCGCCAGCTTGCCAACGTAATCGGATACTCTGTCGACAGAATAGCGGAAGATACCAGGCATAGAGTCTATCGGTTCCACTATCCGTGCTCCGTCTCTGACGAAGACCGGAGCCATGAGGCTGGAGGGATGCACCCGGTTCTCCTTGACCAGCTCCCGAATCGTCTCGGTCCGCCTGAGTCTGCGCAGTCTCTCATCGTTCCTTCTTCCCGAGAACCCGCGTTCCTCTAGCAATCCTTGTCACCCTCCCCGGCCTTGGACTCTAGCAGCCCCAGGACTCCTTCTATCGTCTGCGTCCTCGAGGTGAGGACGTGCTCGAACCCTTCTTTCTTCGCGGCGTCTGCCGTCACCGGTCCGATGCAAAAGACGGGGATCCTCGCCAAGATTGAGTCTCTGCTCTCGATCGTGCCGATGTTCCTCATTAGCGCGCCAACCGCTGAAGGACTCGCCAAAATCATCGCATCCGCACCTTCAAGCGCCTCCTCGACTCCCTCCTCGATGACCGTGGAGGTGCCTGTAGATCACCACTTCGTTCACTTGGAAGCCGTTTCTTTCCAGCCTTGGAACGAATCCAGGACTGCCTATGTCTGCCCGCAATATCAGAACTCTCTTTCCCTGGCCCCTAGGAAGCTCGTCCGCGAGGGTCTTAGTGGTGTAACTGGACGGGACGAAGTCGACCCTCACTCCGACCTTTTGAAGTTCCTCACTGGTCTTCTCTCCGATCGCTGCGACGAATGGCTTGGCTCGCCATGCCAGAGGGATAGAGAGGCTTTCCATCCTTGATGCAAAGAAACTCACGCCCGTCCCCGATGTGAAGACCACCCAGTCGAACTCGCTCAGGGCGCGGAGGCTAGAGTCGACGAGAGACCAGCCTTTCGGAGGCAGGAATTCTATGGTCTCGATAGGGACAGGCTCGAAACCACGGGACCGTAGCTTCTCGGCAAGATCTCTGTTCCCCTTGCTCGATCTCGTTATGACGACCTTCGAGATCCTTCGGCCCGTCTCGATCTGCGCTTTCAAGATGCTGCTCCTCTTTCCGCAAGGAGCTCCTCAGCCAGTTTCCTCCCAAGCTCGGCAGCCTCGCCCTTGCGTCCGGCAGAGGACTTACGCCTCAGCCCGCTCCCGTCGTCGTTCGCGAGCATCCCAAAGATCTCGATCCTCTCTCCCGAGACCCGGGCGCAACCTCCAACGGGAACATTGCAGTCGGCACCGAGCCTCTTGGCGAACGCTCGCTCGCATCGGGACTCGAGCCTTGTGGTCTCGTCGTCGATCTTGGATATAAGAGCCTCAATGTCGGGTGCCTCTTCCTCATCTGGACGGCGATTATCCCCTGACCCACGGCGGGCACCATCTCGTCGATGGAGAAGGTCTGGGAGATCCTCGCGGCTTCTCCCAGTCGGTGC
Source organism: uncultured archaeon (assembly GCA_963799775.1). Taxonomy (GTDB): domain Archaea; phylum Thermoproteota; class Nitrososphaeria; order Nitrososphaerales; family Gagatemarchaeaceae; genus Gagatemarchaeum. The sequence goes on along the minus strand of CAWCYD010000002.1, from coordinate 325,225 downwards.
AGACCAGCTGATGCGACTACAAGCCCGTCAAGACCTTCGGCGTTCTCTTCGACCTTTCGGAGACGGGTGTCGATGTTTCCATGAAGTTCTACGATTTTCAGGTCCTGCCTGAGCCTCAAGAGCTGTGCCCTCCTTCGGAGACTGCTCGTTCCGATCTTCGCGTTCCTCCGAAGCGTCGTCATCGTTTCGCCCTTCCGTGTGACAAGGACGTCTCTGGGGTCCGTCCTTGCCGGGGTCGCCCCAATCTCCAGCCCATCGCTTTCCTGGCTTGGGAGGTCCTTCATGCTGTGTATCGCGATATCGATCTTTCGCTCCAAGAGCATCGTCTCCAAGTCCCCCGTGAACGCTCCCTTCGCCCCCGCCTTGCCAAGATCTTTCTTGGACGCGACAAGTCGGTCGCCCAGGGTGCTGACCGCGACGAACTCGAGTTCGAGCTCGTCCGCCGAGGTCTTTTTGAGTAGGCCCGAGACGATGGAAGCCTGTGCCTTTGAGAGCTTGCTGGAACGCGCGCCGATCCTCACGGTCAGGAGGACCATCACTCTCGCCTCTGGTCGAAGATGCGTTTTACCAGGTCGAGACGCTGGTCCTGAGGGAGCTCGGGGCTAGACGACTTTGCAAAGGCCGTGGGCGGCGAGAGGAGCTTGCTCACCAATCTCTTACTCATCGCCTCGACGACGATCTTCTGCCTCTCGGAAAGGTTCGGCAGTCGCCTGAGGGCGGCCCCCGCCTCCTCCTTCCGAACGTTCTCGGCCCACCGGTAGACTTGACCGAGCATCGACGACTGACGGCTAGCGAGAAGCCACCGCGCGAAGCTCTCGGCCTCCTCGCGCACAAGCTCTTCGGCCAGCCTCGCGTCGTGACCTTCCCGTGGGTTAGACTCGAAGACCTTGGCCAGATCGTCTAGGTTGTAGACCTGGGTCGAACCACTGTTGAGATCTGGGTCGACGTTCCGCGGGAAGGCCAGGTCAAGTATCACGTGCCCCTTGGAATCAAGATCGCCCTTCTTCAGGAGATATCCGTCGTGTTTGGTCGCCGAGACAATGAGCTCACATTTCGAGGCGACTCGCCTCAAGTCTCTTTGCGTGACCAGGACTGCGTTGGAGAAGGACGGGAAAGAAGCTCTCCGTGTCACGAAATAGAGCTTTGAGTTGCGAAGTTGGCTCGCCGCTAACCTCGTCGTCTTCCCGGTCCCGATGAGTAATACGTTCCGAGGTTCTTCGGGCAGCCGTCCCAAAGCGAAGCTCAACGCCATCGAGCTGACGGAGACGTTTGGTTGTCTCAGGCCCGCGCGCACTCTCTTCCCTACTCCCACTGATGCGTCAAAGAGCGCCGAGAGGCTGCCCCGAGAGGACTTCGCGGTTCGCGCGGCAATCCCCGCTTCTTTCACCTGCGACAGGATCTGCTCCTCTCCCAGGACCATCGAGTCGAGACCTGCCGCGACCCTGAAGATGTGGCCTATCGCGTCCACGCCTTTGTGGCTGTAGACGAAACCTGGCTTCAGCCCGGGCGTCTTCGAGAGCCATCGCATGAAGGCCTGCTCGGAGCGCCATAGGGAGTGAGTCGATACTAGAATCTCTATCCTGTTGCAGGTGACAAGTTGGGCATACTCCCTGACAGCCAACACCTTGGGCAGCTTCGCAGAATCGCGGTCGAGGCGAGAGATCAACCCCTCCCTGAAAGCCAGCGGGGACGTCTTGAAGGAGGTTCCAAACAAGATGACCGAGGATGTCCTCGTCGCTCCTCGACGGCTCGAATTTCCTCTGAGAGCCGGATCGTCTTTAGCCTCGGAGCTTCTGCCTTCAGACGGGGAAGGGGTCTCCGGTTGCTCGACCAGAGTGGACTTCAATAAAGCAAAAACGACCCCCGCTGATTGTTATTTAACGCTTGTTAGCATCAGCGGTCTTGGGAGTCAAAGGAGTCACAGACGCCGCGTCCACGTTTCCCTCGCGAGACTGACCCTGCATTATATCCGCTTGGGTAATTTTCATTCCCTTCTGACTATTCGTATGCTCATATTCCAGACAGCCCGCCTTAAATAATCACAAAGCCGGTTTCGCGCTTGTGAAGATCACAGGCTCCCATGCGCGAGCGACTGCGACTGCCAAGAGCTCGGCCGAGGACAAGGCCAAAGCCGAAGAGGTAGTCCTGGGTCAAGAGGTAGTCGAGCGCCTGAAGAGCTGGTGTTATGTGTAGGCTTCCAAGCGCATAGGCGGAGGCATCTGGGCGATTTTGACAGACATCGAACCCTCACTCCATACTCCTCAGGAAGATTGGTCCGGCAACGAAAAGGCCAAGCTGGCGACCAAGGGCCTGACGATGGTCATCAAGGACATCAACAGTCCGGCCAACGTCGCTCATCAATTCAAGGACACGAGCTTTGGAGACCTTCCCGACGTGGCGGAGGCGCTGGCAAAGTCCTACGGGATATACACCGACTTCAACAGGGCGAAGACCGGCGAGGAGAAGGAGTGGATGTACATGTTCAGGATCGCCATCCCCAGCGGAGGACCCATGAACGCGAGACAGTGGGCGATCCTCGACGACGTCGCCACCAAGTACACGTCTTCGAGCTCCTACACCGGAAAGCCGGAGCCATCTCTGAGACTCACCACCCGGCAGGCGGTGCAGCTCCACTGGATCAAGAAGGAGGACGTCATCCCTGCAATGAAGGAGATTGCGAGTTCGGGGTTCTACACGCTCAACGGCTGCGGAGACAACGTGAGGAACTTTGTGGCCTGCCCATTCTCCTCATACTCAAAGTACTTCAACGCGACGGCCTTCGCGGAAAAGGCCGCGAGATACTTCCGCCTCCCCACCTCGAGCTACATCGAGATATTCGAGATCGACCCGAAGTACGTACGGGACGATCGGAAGACCGGCGAGAAGTTCGAATATGGCGACAGACTGCTCAACAGGAAGTTCAAGATCTCGATAGCGGGCGTTGACAGGGACGAGAAGACCGGGGAATACATCCCGGACAACTGCGTCGAGGTGAGGACCGACGACATCGGGGTGGTCCCCATGCTTGACGGAGGTAGCAAGGTGGAGCGGTTCCAGATCTTCATCGGCGGGAGCGAGGGGGAAAAGTCAGGCCAGGCCACGTTCGCGAACTTCGCGCTGCCTCTCGGCATCGCTACAGGTGAGGAGCATCTCATGAAGGCGCTCGACGCGATCGTCGGTGTCCATCAGGAGTGGGGAGACAGAAAGAACAGGAACTGGGCACGCATGAAATACGTGATATTCAAGATGGGGATCCCATGGTATAGGACCCAGGTCAAGGCGAGGGGAGTCGACCTTGAACTGCCCCAAGAGGACTTCGACCCGGGCCCAGGAGGATGCACTACGGATGGCTGCACCAAGAGACGGACGACAAGTGGTGCTATGGGGCCTACATCGAGACCGGACGGATCATCGACCACGTGCCTGGCGGGAACCTAAAGTCGATGGTCAGGAAGCTTACGGAGAGCTATCCGCAGATAATGCTCTACGTGACACCGAACCAGGACCTCTTGTTCGGGGGGTTGGAGGAGTCGCAGAAGGACGAGTTCATCCAGGCGATGAAGGGCTTCGGCTATGGGGGAAGGAACGGCAAGCAATACACCACCCTCAGGCTCCTCTCAGGTTCTTGTGTGGGCAGAGACACCTGCAGGCTCACCTACACTGATTCCGAGAAGTTCGAGCCACAGCTTCTTGACGAGTTGGACGTAAAGTGGGGGGAGATGCACGAGTCGATCGGGATAACTGGGTGCGAGAGGCAGTGCTTCAGGCCCGCGACAAAGACGATCGGGTGGATGGGCACAGGCTTCAACCTATATGCGCTGAAGCTCGGTGGGACGGAGGACGGGAGGCACCAGGGGGGATACATCCACGACCCGAAGACCCACCTGATCTACATGCGCATGGTCCCTCGGAAGGACGTCCCAAAGGTTACGAACGCGCTCTTCGAGTTCTACATATCCAAGGGCAACGAAGAGGAGCTGAGCAAGCCCGGGCAGATGGGATACTTCTTCAGGCGGGTGGGCCTCGAGGGGATAGTGGAGTTCCTGAAGTCCCACCCTGACACTGCAGAGCTCATGAAGAAGACGTTCGCTAACCCTCTTCCCACGACCGACCCGTTCTACCTCAACCAGAGCCTGTCAAGGACCGGCAGGCCATAAGGAAGAGGCAAATACTCCGGGCTCAAGAATCGGCGTCGAGTTGAAAGAAGCGCAGTCGACTTCCAAGCCCCTAGAAGGACTGACCGTAGTCGTCACGGGCAGCCGCAGGGCGGGGGAGCAATCTGCGCTTGTCACGAACCTTGGGGGTGTGCCCTATGTGGTCCCGACCGTCGGGATCAGCCTGCCGGCCACGGACTCTGAGGTCGAACCCTTCCTGAAGGCTCTGACATCTCCGGCAGGAGTCGACTACGCCGTCTTCATGACCGCGACGGGTGTGCGCACCATGATGCTGGCAGCGGAGAGGCTGGGAATGAGGCAGGCGGTGTTGGATTCCCTGAACAAGAGTCGGACGGTCGTCGTCGCCCGCAGCGGCAAGCCGAGGGGAGAGCTCGCGAAGCAGGGCGTCAAGGTCGACGCATCTCCGCCCAGGGAGGAGGCGACCGCCAACGGGATCGTGAAGCTCATGTCGGACAGAGGCATCTCGGGGAAGACCGTGGCGATACTCTGGCACGGTTCCAGGAACGACCACACGGGCAGCGCGCTTCGCGCCGCCGGGGCGAGGGGCGTGGTCGAGTGCTTGTCCTATCACTACTCGCGGGGGCTCGGCGCGGAGGAGGCAGGAGTGCTCGGCTCGATGGGATTCAAGTTCAAAGCGCCGCAAGAGGAGGAGGTGCTTCGACTGATAGAGGAGATAACACTCGGGTCACGAAAGATAGACGCGGTCACGTTCACGAGCCCACCAGCTGCGAGCAACCTGTTTGAGATAGCGGCCGAACACGGGCTCGAGGAGAAGCTGCTCGAGGGCCTCAAAGAGAGGAAGATCGTGGTCGTGGCAGTTGGGACATCGACCAAAGAGGAACTGGAAGGTCTGGGCGTGGAGGTCCAAGTCGTGCCTGAGATCTCGGCGATGGGCGCGATGATGAACGCCCTCTCGGCCTACTTCGCTGCGAGGGGTCGATGAGACCCTGCTGATAGACCTCGTCCTCGACGGAAAAGAGGCGGTCGTAGTCGGCGAAGGGAGGGAGCCCGAGTTCAAGGCCCTCAAGCTGGTCGAGGCCAACGCAAGGACGACCGTCCTGGGCAAGACCTTCACTCCGGCGCTCCGGAGGCTCGCGTCGCAGAAGAGAGGGAGGGTGACGCTGGTAGAGGGCGAAGAGACCCCTGCCAATCTGAGGAGACTCATCGAGAAGAAGCAGCCTCGAGTGATATTCATCTCGACGGGCGACTCTCGCCTTGACGAGCAGCTCGCTAGGACCGCCAGATCGTCAGGCGCCAAGAGCGCGATAGTCTGCGTCGTCGACGACCCCAGGCTGAACGACTTCAACATGCCCGCGATGGCAAAGGTTGGAGACGTGAGAATCGGCGTCTCGACGGGGGGGAAGAGCCCGGCGATGGCATCCATCATCCGGGGAAAGCTCGAGAGGTCATTGGGTCCGGAAGACGTGCTTCAGGTCAAGTTGCAAGGGCACATCCGTAAGACGTGGAAGAAGCAGCTGAAGGACCCTGAATCAAGGAAAGAGTTCGCCTACAGACTGATACACGACGAGCGGATCGGGGACCCTTCTCAGAAACAAGGATTATCCAGCCGCACGAGAACTGGCGGAGAAGATGCTCCGAGAGGCGAACGCCGATGGCCAAGGGGAATAACAAGAAAGGGAAGGTCAGCCTCGTGGGCGCGGGGCCTGGAGCACCCGGTCTTCTCACCCTCGCTGCGATGGACAGGATAAAGCAGGCGGACGTCGTCGTCTACGACAGGCTCGTCAGCGCTGAGATCCTGGGCTTGCTGCCGAAGAAGACCGAGCGGATCTATGGAGGGAAGGATCCTGGTTCTGACTCTGAGAAGGAGCAGAAGAAGTTGAACGAGTTGATGCTGCAAAAGGCGAGGGAAGGGAAGAGGGTGGTCAGGCTAAAGGGAGGCGACCCGTTCCTCTTCTCGAGAGGCGGTGAGGAAGCCGAATTTCTCGCCGAGCATTCGATAGATTTCGAGGTCATTCCTGGTGTCAGTTCGGCCATGGCCGTCCCTGCATATGCAGGCATCCCGCTGACCCACCGAGAGCACTCCTCGTCCGTCACCATAGTGACCGGCAGGGAGTCCGACCTGAGGGGAAAGTCTAGGGAGGACTGGTCCAAGGCGCTCAGGGGGACCGATTCCGTTGTGATCCTCATGGGAGCGGCGAGGGTAAGAGAACTGGCAAAAAGGCTGCTAGAGTCAGGGCGAGAGCCGGAGTCTCCGATGGCCGCCACGACATGGGGAACCACAGGACGGCAGAGGACCGTCCTCTTGACCTTGGGCGAGGCAGCACAAGGCGCCGCCGCGGCCAAGTCGATACGTGCACCCTGTGTGATCGTGATAGGAAAGGTGGTCTCTCTCGCCCCCAAGCTGAAATGGAGGGGGGCACCCCTACAGATATCCAAGGGATTCCGCGCGGCGTGGTCGAAGGGCGGTTAGAGAGGCGGGGAGCGAAGCTGGGCGAGGATGCCTTGTGCGTCGACCAGGCTCCAGAACTCCGATATCATCCCCGATTCGAACTTGAAGATCATCACGCCCCAGATTTTGAGCACTCTGTCGCTCGGAGGGAGCCCCAGGTACTTCCCCGTGTGGGTCGCCTTCCCCGATAGCCTCACAGCCACCTTCTCCCCGTCCGATATGGTGTCCATCGCCTTGAACTCGGGATCCGAGAAGGCACCCCTCAACTCGCCTAGGAGCCTTCTCACCCCTTCTGGTCCGGGTATCGACTGAGGGACGAGGGCGTCTCTGCTGACGAAGCTCGGGATACTATCGACGTCTCCGGAGTTGATCACCTCGTCGAAGAACGCGCGGACTGTCTCCAGGTTGTCGGTCCCTTTCAACGTGGACGGACTGGTCGCGTCACGTAGAAAAGCAGTTCTCAGTGCGTCTTCGTGACTGTGAGAGCCGGGACGATCGAAGGCACCTGCCTCAGGTTGGGCAACCATGGGAAAGATCTGGAAACTCTCGCCCCCGTAGATCCACGCCTCCCAGGAATAACGGATGGAAGGGTCGACGCTCGCGAAGGTCCGCCGAGGGACCACGAGAATCCGCCTCAACGTCATGTTTGAGTTGAGCCTTGTCTGGATGTCCAGACTCCTAAAGTTCTTCGAGGCCAGTCTCTTCTGCGAGGGCCTCGTCTCGCATTCGACGAGCGCGTACTCTTGAAGGTCTTCCCTGGCCCTGATCGCGAAGACGTCGGGCCGATAAGACACCCAGCTGAGGAACCGCGAGGGGGCGTAAGCCGGCTCGAAGAAGACGAGGTACCCCTCTTCCGTCAGACGTTGCGACACGCTCTCCTTCATGCAGCGATGGAGTTCTGACTCGGCCATGGCACGACCCACTCGTGCGATGACGAATGTGGTTTTTCAGGTTGCGGCACGAAGAGAGTTGACTCTTGGTCAGCACGCCGCTCGATATCCTCATCGGTCCGGCTCAACCTAAAATAGCTCTGTCAGGCTGAGCAGACCTTATGTCGAAGCGAATCCCGGGCCGATTTGCGAAGATCCTGGTGGCCACTGATGGGTGCCCCAAGCTCGCGCAAAGCCGCCGTGCTCGCGGCCGAGGTCGCCAAGAGCTTCCAATCCGATGTCACGGTCATCAGTGTCATCCCTTCGATAAGCAGGACGGCGGCACCGATGGAGGGAGAGTACTACTCCCGTCTGGTCAATGCCGCGGATGACAACGTAGACAAGGCTGCGGATGTGTTCAAGAAAGCAGGGGTCGAGGTCTTGGAGAAAGACGTCCCTCAGGACCGCTCCTCGGTCGTCGGGACGATAGTCGACTACGCGGTCCAGGAGAAGACGGACCTGATTATCATGGGGACGAGAGGCCTTGGAGGATTCAAGAGGGCAGTCCTGGGGAGCGTGTCGAGCGGTGTCGCTGAGCACGCTTCATGCTCGACTCTCGTCGTGAGGTCCGGAAAGAACGGGAGGGCAGCGATCAAGAGCATTCTGGTCGCGGTCGACGGCTCGCCCAACGCGCAACGCGCCCTCGAGACAGCAATCGACATGGCGAAAGGGATGGATGCGGAGCTGCGCATCGCTCACGTGGTCTTCGTCCCGACCCTGGCATGGTCCATGGGAGTGCCTGGCTCGGCCGTCCCGACTGAGCAGATCGAGGAGGACGCCGAGGAGGCAGGAAGGGCGCTGCTTGACAAGGCCGTGAAGTTCGCGTCGGAGTCGGGACTCGCAGGCGCGAAACCGGAGCTCGTCACTGACCTCGTCTCCCCGGCGCAGGGAATCGTCCAGCTGGCAGAGCACGATGGGGTAGACATCATCGTCGTCGGGACACGCGGCAACGGCGGTTTCAAGAAGCTCCTGCTCGGGAGCGTGGCCAACAGCGTCCTCCACTATGCTCCGTCGTCCGTCCTGGTCACAAAGTGAGAAAGGGCCTTCAAGGGGCCCTGCCAGCCTCTCTTGACACTTGGAGAAGAGGCGACGGCGACCAGTTATCACGACCGAGTTAATATCACGTTGCCGCTTGGAAAAGGTTGAATATTCCCCGGACCCTCGATGAGTGCCTAGGAGACTGGGCTAGCTGGCCAAGGTTAGAGACGTGATGGATACGAATGTCGACCGGGTCTCCGCGTCGACGAGCGTCCTAGAGGCGTCCAAGATAATGAACGACGCAGGCTCGTCGGGGGTCGTGGTGTTCAACGGAGACAAGGCGGTCGGCATGATCACTGACCGGAGGCTACTCCGAAGGTTTGTTCCCCTAAACAAAAAGCCGGAAGAGGTGACAGTCAAAGAGGTGATGTCCCCGTTCTTCAAGATCGACGCCGACGCCTCGACAAAAGAGGCGAAGCGCAGGCTCCTGGAGCAGGGGGCCACGAGGCTCGGAGTGTTCGAAGGTGAGAAGTTCCTCGGCTGGGTGACGCTCTCTGGGCTCGAAGGCGGCTCACTAAGGGGCAGAGCCCGCTTCTCAACGCGTTCTTGCACGACGACAAGGCCGAGCCGGTAGAGGTGCTCTGCCCGAACTGCAGGTCAGGGTTCATGGAGAAGCTGGCGACCAAGGGGGAGGTCATCAGGTACCAGTGCGCGAATTGCGGGTATTCGCTCTAGAACTTAGAGAGGGGTTCAGCGCGCGTTCGTTCTCTTCCTCGGCTTGAGGTCGATGCGCATGCCCACGTCGCGGGCGCTGAACCCGAGCTTCTCGTAGAACCCGGTGAGGTCCCTCTTGCAGTCCAGGATAACCTTGTAGCACCCCTTCTCTCTCGCCAAATCCACTGCCGCCTTGACGACGGAGCCACCGATTCCTCTGCCTTCATACCCCTTGCGCACGGCCACGTCCTCGATGTGCCCGACAAGACCTCCGTGATGGATGAACTTCTCCTCGACAAGGAGGGTGGTGGTCCCGACGACCTCCTTGCCGATTACGGCCACGATGACGTGGTAGAATGGGGTCTTCCGCATCTCGCCATACATCTTTCGGGCCTCTCTAGGTGTGAGCCCCTCCACGTCGCTCAGGCTTTCCAGGGTCTCAAGGAACCCTCTCGCGAGGTCGCCAGGCTCGAGTACCCGCAGCACCAGGTCGGGACCGTTGCCGAGGAGGTGTGCCTCTTCATCGCTCGGAGGCACCGCGAGGGAGCTTTAGTCCGTTGCTGTCAGACGGCGGATCGAGCTCCGAGGCCGCAAACGCGGGCGCCGGGATGGGAATCCTCTGCTCAAGAGGGACATCGCCCTCGCCTTTCGAGACGACCCTGACCCCGCCTCTCAGGAAGAGCTTCAGAAAGACGACCAGGAGCACGAACTGGCGCAGGTACGCCACCCACTGGACAGGGCTGGTGACCAAGAGCGGGTCGCCCAGGCTGAATGCCGGCGTGAAGTACCACAGCAGGATGACGACATCCAGTATGTTGGCGATCATGAACTCGACGTAGCTCACGGCCGTCAGGGCGAAGAGCGGAAGGAGGAGGATCATGTATTGGGGAGGGAACTTGAAGCTGGTCAGCACGAAAGCGAGGGTCACCAGGAGGCTCTGCTGGAAGAGGTTGAACCTCTTCCGCTCAAGGAGGAGGACGACGAGGAACGCTCCGAAGAGGAGAACGGACGCTTCCCTTGCGTAGGGGCCCGCGAGACCCAGCCAGCTGTCCTCCACAGAGTATCCGGCCTGAAATTGATAGGGGTAGAGGAAGCCCTGAAAGTCAAATAGGATGAAGTAGGCGTTGACGGCGAGCCAGGAGGCCGCCGCCGAGCCGAGGAGCGCGGTCCTGTTCTTGCGTCTCTTCATCTCGAGGAGGAGGAAAGGGAGTATGATGATCGGGATGACGCGGGCGGCCGTCGCGAGACCAACGAGGAGACCGGACTCAACGGGTCGCTTGTGATAGGCGAAGTAGATCGACCCCACCATGAAGGCGGCCGCTATCCAGTCGAAGCTGTAGATCGAGAAGTAGACGAAACACGGGGTCAGGACGATGAAGTACGAGATCGCTTGGACCTTCTCCCCCCTCTCCCTGAGGAGCTTGTACACGACGTAGATCGCCCCCGACATGCTCGCGAAGAGGATGGCAGACATCGAGAAGTAGAACGCGAGCATTTTCCTGGGAATCGAGGCGAGATACAGGACGATGGCCGAGACCGCGGGATACTCGAGCTTGTAGCTGACGTAGGGGACGATGCCCGGAGCGTTCAGGATTCGCTGCCAGAGCGTGTCCATGAGGTCGCTGTAGACGTTCCCGCTCATCCCGGGGAAGTGCATCCAGAAAGACATGAGGAAGAAGACGGTAGCGACGAAGAGGATGGGCACGAATCCCTGGCTCTGGGCAAGGCTGGAGGGCGACCACCTGCCCCCGTCGCCTCGAGGGGCGTTCCGCTGGACTGATCCGTCTCGCTCTGGGTCCTCCTCGACACGAGGAGGAGCTCCACGAACTCCGTATCCTCGTCCTCGGGCTCTTCCAACAAAGCGTGAAGGAAGCCTCTATGGGATATTAGTGGGCCCGCATCAGACCTACAGAAGAAAGCTCTACCCTTCCAAAGGTCGCCACGGGGGTGAGGGCGCCTGAAAGGACTGGTCGTTCGGACAAAAGTATTTATGAAAAATGGCCCGCTCTGAGCCCAAGTAACGTTGCTTGAACAAGACCGGGCCGATCCTAGCCTCCCTTATGGTAATCGCCGTCCTCACGTCTTCCCTGGCAGTCTGGGGTCTGCTCGGGTCTCCTTCGGCCAACCAATATGCTGCCTCCACGACGATCGCGACCTCGACCGAGACCTCGGTCCCCACCGGGTCGACCCAGCAGTCGAGCTCCGCCTCGGGTCTGGCCAGTAGCAGCACTGTCTCCAGCGCGTCGACGGAGTCGTCCAATGCCGAGACCACAGTAACCGCGACCACCACTCCCTCCAGCACTGCCGAGGCTGGGCAAGGAGCGGCGAGCACTACCACGGTTGCCGGCGCCCGCACGACGGTCTCGAGCGTCGTCACGACGACCTCGACAGTGACCGCCTCGACCACCCCAGTCCAGCCAACGAGCACGGCTGCGCAATCTCGACCTGTCGCCGGGAGCACGACGGCAGCAGCCTCTACGACGACTGCCACGTCGCAGGTCGCGAACGTGGGCGGCCTAGCGGCCGCGGCCGGCGGAGAGACCATGCTGAGGGACGTGCAGTCTGCGTCCCTGTTCGTCGCTCCTCTGGCATGGATCCTCTTGGGAGGAGCGTGGGTGTGGCGCGGCAGGCTCAGGTCTCGCTACATGGAGATGGGCTTCGACACGGACGTGTTCGAGCTCTTCATGAAGATGAAAGGAGGTGCCACAAGGATTAGGGTGCTCAACACCCTGAGCACGCCGAAGGACAGGCTCCAACTTGCCGAGGAGCTGGGTGTGGACTGGAAGACGGTCGACCGGCATGTTCAGATCCTCAACAAGTACGGGTTCGTGAGGGAACAGGCCGCTTACGGGAACGTGAGGATGTATGAGGTCACCCCGATCGGGAAGATGCTCCTGAACCTCTTCGACGACTTGGAGAAGACGGACGGCCCCATCATCCCCCGCCAGGAAAGTGAGAAGACAGGCTAAGCGGGAGTTATCGAGAAGGACTCGTACCCAAGGTCCTCGTTCGCGCCGCCGTCCGTCCCTATAGAGTAGTAGTATGTGATCACCGGCGTCTGCGTCCCTGGCACCACGCCGTAGGCGAAGAGGACGTCCTCCACGATGGTCGTCCCCCCGCATTGGGTGACGCTGTATGGGATGGCCTTCGGTTGGGCAAAGGTGACGTTCATCGACGTCGGGCCGAGGTTGACCGCGGTCGTGTTCAAGTTCGAGTCGAGACCCGGATTGGCGTAGCTGGCGAGCTGTTGCGTCGAGATGAGCTCGTTGTCGAACCAGTCCAAGTAGAGCGCTGCCAGAGGGATGGCCGCCGGCCCGGTCTGGTTCAGGTTGGTCTGCGTGTAGAGAAGGAGATCCCCTTCAGGGTCGAAGTAGGCCGTGGCGTTGCCTTGGTTGCTTGTCCCATTGACTACCGCGTAGCTAGTCTGGTTCGCGGCCACGCTCATCTTGACGACGTAGGCGCTCGTCCCCTCCATCGGGACCCTGCCTGTCACCTGATAGCTAGCCAGGATTGTCGTGGAATTGACCCTCCCGTACTGGTCCACTATCACCTGCTGGGCGAGCATTGTCATCGCCGAGACGGTGCTGAAGAGCGGGATGAAGTCTGGAAGGCTCGTCGCCGTCGTGGTCGAGGTCCCGGTCGCCCCGGCACCGACGCCAGAGGTGCAAGGGATTGTCGTTGAGGAGACAACCGTCAGGGTCTTTTGGGAGTTGGTCGACACGGTCTGCGAGGTGCCGGAGGACCCTCCTGATGTGCTGGGGAAGGAGACCTCCGTGGAGGGGGTCGACTTTACAGTGCTCGTGGAGGTGACTCCACCAGTTGTCGTGTAGTAGGCGAAGGTCCCGGCTATCAGCGCGACCACGACCACGGCGGTCACTGCCTGGAACCTCCTGCTCCGGAAATCCATCTGAAGCCACCCGCGACCGTCCCGGTATTTAGCCCACTCTGATGCACGAACCCTTCGGAGCGTCGGAAAGAGATTTCAACCGCGTTCGGTGCCGGCGCAACGCCGTTGGAGTACAGGTCGGTCGGGAAGACAGGCCTCAAGGTGTCGAGGATGACGCTCGGGACCAACAACTTTGGGCGAGACGTCGACGAGCAGACCTCCATCCGCGTGATTAGGAAGGCGATCGACCTCGGAGTGGTCAGCATCGACACTGCCAACGTCTACACGAAGAGGAAGTCCGAGGAGATCATCGGCAAGGCGATCAAGGGCGACAGGGACAGGTTCGTGATCGCGACGAAGCTGGGGCACGATGTGGGTGAAGGCCCGAACGACTCGGGCCTCTCCCGGAAGCACATCTTGTGGCAGCTGGAGGAGAGCCTGCGCCTGCTTCAGACCGACCACCTCGACATCTACTACATGCACAGGTTCGACCCCGAGACGCCCCTCGACGAGAGCCTGAAGACGTTCGACGAGTTGATCAGGGACGGAAAGATGCTCTACCTCGGGTGCTCAAACTTCACGGTTGAGAACATCCGCGCGATGAATGAGGTGAGCGGCAGGCTGGGGCTGGAGAGGATAGTGCTGCTACAGCCCCCTTACAACCTCCTGAACCGGGAGGCGGAGAAGGAGCTGCTTCCCTACTGCCAATCTGAGGGCCTCGGCGTCATAAGCTATTCCGCCCTGGCCGGCGGCTTCTTGACAGGGAAGTACTCCGAAGGGGCTCCTGCCCCGACCAGGACGAGGGGAGCGCTCTACCCGAAGTTTTGGGGGAGGATGAACCAGCATCAGAATTACGCCGTCCTGGAGAGGTTCAAGGCCCTCGCGCAGTCGGCAAGGATGTCGCTGTCTCAGGTCGCCCTGGGCTGGATCGCGAAGAACCCCGCCGTCACATCGATGATAGTGGGGGCCTCCAATCCGGAGCAGGTGGAAGAAAACGTCAAGCAGCTGGAAGCGAGGCCTCCGGAAGAGGTGTTGAGAGCTCTGGACGAGATAGTCCCCCCGCCGCCGACGTAGGCGAAATCGCTGAGTTTGGCTCGATTTTTAGACGCTTGCACCAAAATTGATTATTATCCAGGGCCGCTCGCTTCTCTCTGCTATCGAGGAAGTAGGGTTGCCCGAGGGTGGGGCCGCGGAAAAGCCCCTGCCTCTGGCACAAGCAGCATGTGTCGTCTCTTCGCAGCAGCCGATGCGGTTCCAGTTTTCACCTGTTCGAGAATGCTGCCTGTAGAAGATTCAGGCACGCAGACCACGCGGCACTCGACGCAGGGGCGTTGTATCCAGACTTGGCGGTGTTGTCGAAGAACTCATGGCCTGCCGATGGGAGGATCTTCAGGGTCAGGTCTTTCCCCGAGTCCATGGCGTCGCGCAAAAAGTCCGGGAGGTCGCCAGTCATGAACGTGTCCTTGCTCCCGTAGAGCAAGAGTATGGGGCAACGGATCTTCCGAAGCGCCGCTCCACGCACTGGCGCTGCGGAGAAGGCGGCGCAGGCTCTCGTTTCTGGGAAGGCGGCGGCCAACTCTAGCGCGAGCTTTCCACCCATGGAGAAGCCCATTGCCGCCAGACCTGTCCCCGGGTGCTCGGTCGAGAGAGACCTAGCCAGATGACGCACGTCGTCAAGGATAGCCACCCTGAACCGCCTATCGTAGAGGAGCCGCAACATCTTGGCTGTCTCGGGTGAAGCGCGGCCCTGGCTGAGGGCCGATTCCAGCTTGCCAGGCTGATACCTCTCTTTGAGGCTCAGGTTCCAAACGAGCTTGAGGCCTCTGCGGACCCTCTCCGGGGAGAAGATGGGCCTTCTCCCTCCAATAAAGGAGGGGAGCCGCGGCGCGGAATCCCTGCTGCGCGAGCCGCCCGCAGACGTATTCGATGAAGGGGGTGAACCCCCAGACCTCGTGAATAACGATGACTTGGCCGAGCGGTCGAGGGCCTTTTGGTTCGGAGACGTAGACCTGTCCCCGCCCATTGCCAATCGGATAGTCGGTCAACCCCTGCTTCAAGGGCAAGCCCGAGACGTCCGTCAGGAGGTAAATATTCTCGTCATCGCCTACCTAGACCTGACAAGGCTTATTGACGAGGCGGTCTGGTGCGGTCCTAGCCCCACATGAGCTTCTCACCGGCGGAGCTCGCGACCAGTTTCTTTCCGCATTTCTTATCGGGTATAGGCGGAACCCTCTACGCCCTCATTCTGGTCGTCCTTTCAGTGGCCTTGATGTTCGCGGGACGCTCGATCATCAAGGGGCTCGCTTTCCTCGTAGTCGGGTTCGCCGGAGCCGCGTTTGGGCTGGCTGCAGGAGGCCTCTTCCTGGGAGTGATAGGAGCGATAATCGGCGGAGTCGTCGGGTTCGTCCTCGGAGGCCTGATCGGGCTTCTCCTCGTCCACATAGGAATGGGTCTGGCGCTTGGATACTTCGGCTATCTCGCAACGAGGTTCCTAGTCCATTCTGAGTTGCTCGCTGTTGTCGTCGGAATAATCCTCTTCTTCATCGGTGTGGCTATATCGAGCAAGCTCCTGGAGCTCGTCACGGCGATCGTTGGGGGAGTGATCCTCTACGGGGTTCTGATCTTCTTCGGCGCCACTCCCGTTGTGGCCTTCGTCATCTCGCTCGTGCTCGCGCTCGCAGGGTTCTACGTCCAGTGGACACGGCGGCGTCGGGCAGGGCAATGGAGGCAGGGTTGACGTCTCTCAAACTCTGCCTTCGCTCTCCCTTCAATCGAACAGACTGACTGCGTTCTCCTGTTGGCTCCCGGAGACATAAGGGATGAGGGTCGCGCTCAGAGCGAGCAGCCCCGCGGCCAGGACGAAGGTCGCGAGAAAGCCCAGATAGAAAGAGAGGTAGCCCGAGATGAACGACCCTATCATGGTGGCAACGCCGACGACAAGGCTGTAGACTCCGAGCCTAGATCCTTGGTTCTTGGCGCCGAGAGTGTTGAATATCATCGTGTTGGACGAGGTGTAGTATATCGCGAAGGCGAGACCGCCGGCGATGGGATAGAATACGGCAGTCCCAACCAAGTAGTATAGCCCTCTTGTGAATCCGGCTAGGGCGCCTATCGAGCCATAGCACGCAAGGCGGATGAGCAGCCCAGCCACCGCGGTTTTCCTCATGCTCACCCCTCTTCTCGACATAAGGACCGGCGAAGTAGAAGGAGGCCGTCTGCGCAAAGTTCGCCAGCATCGTGATGAGGATGGACCTCGTTCGCGCTCAGCCCGGCGGCGCCCAGCGACGGGATGAAGGACGTGTTGAACAGGCCGCTAGCGACGTAGAAGGTGAAGACCGAGAGATAGAGGAGAGGCAGCTGGCTGGTGAGTGTGTTCCTCAGTCCCGTGAATACCGACTTGAAGTCGACTATGTTGGGGAGTCGAAGGAAGAGGAGAGGGAGGGCGAGGAGGCGTTGCTGGAAGCTACGCTTCTGCATAGCGATGACCTCTCTCTCGAAGGGCATCGGTGGCTCCTTGATCATGACAACCGAGAGGATTGCAGACACGATTGAGAGCGCCGCCAAGGGGACGACGAAGAGCGAGAGGGGGAGATAGGAGGACCATGCGATGCCGAGGAGAAGTCCCAAGGTGACGCCCACGCTTGAGATCATCGAGAAGCGAGCGAAAGCTGACGCCCATCTTGACTTGCGGTTCGTCTCCATGATCAGGAGGTTCGCCGGCGTGGCGGACGCGGACGAGACGAGTGCGAAGAGAGCATAGACGAGAGCCGCGGTTGAAATGCTAGTCGCGAGCGGCAGGAGGATCAGGTTGGCGGCTATGGCGACGCAGGAGAGGACGAGTATAGTCTTCCTGCTCTGGAAGCGGTCGGTCACGTACCCCCAGATGATAGCCGCGGGTATGCTCACGGCGTTGAACAAGGTTATGGCGAGGCCTACGTCGATGACGGTCCCGTGGAGCTCCAGGATGTAGAGCTGGATGAGAGTGCTCACCGGCCCGACGGCGATCTCGACCGGGAGCTGGGAGTAGAACCAGCGGCTGCTGCGCTCTTCCTTGTTGGACCTAGTCAAGACGACCCGCCCCCTAGCCCGCGAACCGTTTCCGGTTATAGCCGATGTGGAGTCCCACTACTGACGCCGACGCCAGAGTCGGTTAAATAACATGGGAGCGGCCCTGGGCCAATCGTGGCATCGCTCGCCCGCAAGATAGCGGACGCCTCGCGGCTACAGCTCGTCTTCCTCTCTGTGACTTGGCTGGCAGGGATCTACGTCAACGGGTTCGTCATCATCATCCCCGGGACCAGCGCCTCCTCGATCCTCACGACGCCGCCTGTCGAAATCCACGTCATATTCGCCTCATTGAGCGCGGCGACGAGCGTATTCATCCTCGCGCTGGCATGGGCGAATGGGAAGAGGCCCCACCTGCTGTTGTGCTTGCTTGCTTCGGCGTCCATGGTCTTGGCAGGCGAGTCAGGTTTAGCCTTCGTCCTAGGGGGAGCGTCGGTGTCCGTCCAGAGCATGATAATGGCTGTCGCGTTCGGGACGGGGATGTTCCTGACCTTCCTCTCTGTTCTCTCGCTCGGGGGTGAAGCGCGTGCCGACGAAGGCGCGGGACGATTGCTCCTGAGCTACGCTGCACTGCTGCTCTTCTACCTCGTCTTCGTCTCCGGGATGTATGTGAATCTCTTTGTCGCGGGCCCCGTCTTCTCTCTTCCTTTGGGACGGGAGCTTCCAGCCTTTCTGAACGCGGAATCATCGCCGCCCTTTCTCATTCACGAGGGGCTGGGCGCCCTTCTCCTCGCGACGCTCGTCGTCTTAGCGCTTGCGATGACCAGGAGCGGGTCACGGGCTTCCTCGGCGTTCGGCGTGGTCCCTGCAATCCTTGTGGCCTACTCGGCGTACGTGGGGTCCCTGAACATCACGGCGCCCCCTGTTCCAGCGACGAGCGCCAGCGTGACCCTTCTTTCGGCACTGGTGCCGATGCTCTCGTCGGCGGCGTTCATATCCGCGGTCGTGCTCACCATGCTTCTTGCTCTGAGGCTCCGAGGAGTCAGTCCAAGTTAGCCCTGAGCGTGCTTGGCTAAACCGCGGCGGGAACGGGTTCCGAGGACTTTGGCCAGGTTGTAGAAGAAGACGACAAGGCCCAGGGCGGCGCCGACGTATGTCGCGTAGAGAAGGGCGTCGAGATAGCCCTGGACCTGCTGGACAGGGACGTAGACCCCGAGGTTTCCGCCTGCAACCAGCTGGTTGTCCGCCCCTTGAATGTAGACTAGAGAGAACTGATACCACCCCACCACGAAGAGCACCAGCACGATGGGCGCGACCAGTCGGAGGTAGCTCTCCCTCGTGGAAACCGCTTGAGTGGTCATACGAGCCTCCTTTGGACCTTGACCGCGATCCAGACGCCGAAGAGCATCGACGGAAGGAAGAGCATCCCGTCATAGCCCAGCTGGGCGAAGTTGGTCCACATGAGGCCTACGTTGCAGCCGAGAGCGGTCCTCACACCGAGTCCGACCAGAATGCCGCCGCCGAACCCGATGGCGAGCCTCTTCCTCTGTCGCGGGATCCTTACCTTGAAGTCCTTGCTCAGGTAGCTGGCAAGGAACGCGCCCACTATGAGCATCACCACCATGAGGACGCTTGGGTCGACGATCGGGAGAGCGTTGTCATACCAGGGCGTGCCCAGTGCCAGGTTCACGCCGAAGGGCATCAGAATGTACTCTAGGAACCTCCCCCCATCGGACGAAGTGATCACGAGATAGTTGAACGTGTAACCCGCCCCAGCCACGAACACAAGCAGTAGCGACCCGCCGAGCAATAGCGTTGAGAGGTTGGCGCCGTATGGTCGCCTTAGGAGCAGGATCTCCTTGGCCCCACCGAGGCTGCGTCCAGGCGTTGGGGACCCGATGGATGGAAGCGGGCCCACGCTGGCCTGGCGGGAGAGGGACGCCATCGGCATCGGGAGGCCGGATATCGGCGAGCCGGCTGTCTCTAGCAATCGTCGGGAGCGCGTCTTGGACTGGAGGTAGAACCCCGCAGCGATCAAGGGCACCCCGACCAGCAGGGCCGTGACGCCCACCGTGGTCGCCGAGACGGAGTGGAAGAGGTCGTACGGGAGATATTCCTTGTAGGCGCCCATTGTCGTGGAGAGAATCCCGTTCTGCATGGTGAGCGACTGGAACGGCCACACCAACACGGCGAAGAGGTAAGTCCCGACCATCATCCCCACGAGCTCCAGCCAGTTCTGGACGTAACCGCTAGCCGCCCTGTACAACATCGAGAGGTTGCACCCCCCGGCCATCGTGGCGCCGAAGCCGAAGACCACGGCGCCGACCAAGATGTACCAGCCTGAGAAGTAGTTGTCATAGTATTGGTCGACAGCAGGGACCACGCCCGCGACTACCAACAACCCCGTCGCGAGTGCGGACCCCCCAAAGAGGATGAGGAGCGCCCCGAACCTATCGTAGCTCCTGGTCGTGAACACGGAGGACATCGCGTTCACGAAGCAGTAGTTTCCCCGTTGTGCCACCCACCCCAAGATGAAGCCGCTTACGCCGAAGGCCGCATAGACGAAGACGTAGCCGAAGGGGAGCACGTGCTCGGGCAGCATCGTGGGAGCAGGCATCGGCTCACCGCTTTGCTATGAAGACTCGATATAGGTCGCCGCTCTTCTCCGAGTAGAAAGGGTATCCCTTGCCTCTTGCGAGGTCTGGAAGGGTTACGTCCACTGACGCCTGATGGTCGGTGAGCACTTCAAGGACCTTGGCGTCTGGCATCTCTTTCAGCTTCTTCGCGGCGGTCAGCTCCGGTATGGGACAGCTCTCGCCCGTGACGTCGACCGAGAAGTCTGCCTTCGCCCACAGCGGACGTTCCGACTCCGAAGAGAGTGTCATGACCTTGATGAGGCGCGTGATGAAGCCGGCTAATAAACGCCCTTCATAAAATGTCACTGAGGGGAATATCCGCTCGAGGGCCGTTCATCGCTTATAACGTGCCAAGGAGGAACGGCCGAAAGAGGTAGTCGCAACGCGAGCAGACTCGAGCTCCAGACGAGACAGCCTTGAGACATCATGGAAGGACATCCCAGAGTCATTGAAGAACTGCAAAGGGGAGAAGTTCCACCGGATCTACACGGAAGCCAGGAACGTCATCTCGCACCAACTGGGAAACCGCACCCTGAAGGGCATCAAGGGATTCATCTTCTACGGGGAACCCGGGAACGGGAAGACCCTGATGGCCCGAGTGCTCGCAAAGGAGCTCCAACTCTCGCTCTTCTTTGTCGACGGATCGGTCATCGCGAGAGAGCTCTACGGCCAGTCCGAGCGCCAGATAGTCAAGGTGTTCGCGGAGGCAAGGAAGAAGAGGTCGCTGATCCTCATCGACGACGCCGAGTCAGTCTTCCCGGACAGAGACTGGATGAAGGGAGAGAGCTGGCACGTCGCCCAGAACAACATACTCTTTCACCAGATCGACGACCTCGACACGGCCCAGACAGCACTGATAATGACGACGAACAAGTTCCAGCTTCTGGACAACGCCTTGAAGGACAGGCTGTACCCCATCGAGTTCCCGCCGCTAGACAAAGCGACGGCCCTAGAGGTCGCGAGGATGAAGTGCGCCGAGAGAGGGATCGAGCCGTCAAGATCGGAGGAGCGCATTCGGGCAGACCCCGAGGCCTTCAGGTCGGGGAGGGCAGTCGAGAAGTTGGTCGTGACCGAATACATCAGACAAATCGGGGAAGGCAAGGGCCGTCCCGGCACAGCGCAGGAATAGAGAATTCCTCAAGGTTAATACCCGCTCGGAGGCCGGTTTCGAGTGAATTGGTAACATCCGATTACAACATCCTTGGAAAGCGGCTTGAGACCGCCCTGGGCCTTTCAAAGCCTATCGTAGCCGTGACATTCAGCCCCGACGTGACCAAACTCAAGAGGTCGACCGACGTCGTCGAGTCGAGCTGCGTCTTCTGGACCAAGGCCCTTGACAGCGCGTTCTACACCACGCCTGACCAGCACCAGCACTGCTCGGTGGGCGCAGTCACCCACGGGTACAGGCTCGCGAAGGACACGCTCCCAGGCGCCGGGCTGGCTGATATCGACCTCCTCTCGAGCGTGGGTTGGATCGGGAAGAGCGACATCCTCGGCCTGCCGGCGCTGCCTCTCGAAGCGCAGCGGAACATCGGGTACGGCCCGCTGGACGAAGTCCCGTTCGTCCCTGACGTCGTGCTTCTCTTCGCCGATTCCCAGCAGGCGGCACTGATCAAGGAAGCCGCTCCCGACAGCAAGGTCACGGTCAAGCCGACCTGCCAGGGCCTGCCGCTCGCGAACGAGGGCGACGTGGTGATAGGCCTTGGATGCACGGCGAGCAGGACCAGGTCGGGATATCCCGAATCAGAGATAGTCGTCACGTTGAACGCGAAGAAGCTGGGGGAGTTCGTGGAGCGCTTGGAGAAGATCGCGGACATAGACCACAAGGTGAAGGCTGCGCTCGCACGCACCGCATGAGCTAGTCCCAGCCTCTCGATATGCACATCATGCGGCGGCCGCGCTGGCGCTAGGCCATGACCGCCTTGATCGGGAAGGAGGACAGAGCCGAGATTGAGCGGATCTTCCGCACCGGCCTGGAGGGGGATGTCAAGGTCGTACTCTTCACTTCGAAGGATGGATGCCAGTACTGCGACCGGACGAGGAAGCTGCTAGAGGAGGTATCGTCGATTTCAGACAAGGTCAAACTCGATGTCCTAGACAACGACGAAGAGAGAGCAAGGGGGAAGGCGATGGGAGTTGACTTGGTGCCCACGACTGTCATCGTCGCTTCCAACGGGGCGACGCTGCACTTCGTCGGGATGCCCGCGGGACGTCAGCTAAAGTGCCTTGTGGAGGACATAATCAATGCTTCTCGTGGCGGGACGCAGATGGACGAACAGACCCGGAGCATAATCAGGCGCGTTACCGCGCCGACAATCATAATGGTCTTCGTCACGACCTTCTGCCCATACTCGCCTCTCGTGGTCCGTTCCGCGCATCGGTTCGCCCTCGAGAACCCTATGATACGCGCCCTCATGGTCGATACGGTGGAGTTCCCAGAGCTCGCCAAGAGGTACAACGTGGTGGGGGTGCCCCGGACGGTCATAAATGACAGGCTTCAGTTCGACGGCGCACCGAGCGAAGAGGCCTTCGCGGCGAAGGTCCTAGAAGCCTCGACGCAATCCTCTCAATCAAGAGGCTAGGAGCTCAGTGTCAGGACCCTCCGCTGTGCAACGGTCCTAGACAGTTTCCTGACTTGGTAGACGGACAGCCCAAGCAGAGCCACTCCCAGGATGACCGTCGAGAACAGCTCGACTCCTTGGAAAAGTCCCCCCAACCAGAAGACGCCCGAGATAGTCCCGTAGCCGAAGAGCACCTTCTTGCTCAAGAAAGAAGAAGAGGCGGAGACCAGGTAGAGTAGCGAGTTCACTCCGGTGGGAGTGAGGCAACATATGGCCGCAGAGGTCGCGAGCGCAGGGACCGAGGTCGCGAGCAATCCTCCTGCCGTCTGGGTCGCAATCAGGCGCGTAGACCCCGGCACGCCCAAGCTCGCGCTCGATTGGGAGGTGTAGACCAGCGTCACGACATAATAGCCCAACACGAGGGAGAGCGAGAGGAAGAAGAGGTTAGCGACCCCCACCGCCATCACGTCGAGGTTCAAGGCGAGCGCCCCTATCAGTGGGACGCCGACGGCCTTGAAGACAATGTGGGTCAAGCCTAGGAAGTAGGAGCTTATGTTCAAGTTCGGGACCAGCAACTGGCCGCTGCTCACTAGGAACGAGAGGAAGTAGAGGGGAACGAAGACCGACAGTATGGCCCGCCCCATCCTGTCTGCGAGCACCGCTCTGACCATCGACCTGATCCCGATCGCCCCGTCCAGAGGGATGAAGCGGCCCCAGTCCAGCCTCCGCAGCCCAAGGAAAGCCAGGACGTTGACCGCGACGCAGACAGCGACGAATTCCAAGAAGGGGTACAGGAATGATGCCTGGCCCGTGTTCGCAATGGGCGAGTACCATATGTCGACGACCCTCAAGCCCGTCATGACGACCGGGGCGAGACAGGTGGCGTCGAAGAACAGGAGGACGAACAGGAGTGGATTGAGAGCCTTCAATCCAAGGCGCCCTCGGTTCTTAACCCTGTTGACCCGCGACTGGAGGCAAGAGCACGTAGTCCTCCAGGTAGGTCGCATACTGCGACGTTATCGGGATGACAGTCCCGATTGAGGTGGAGAGCGCTATGCTGCCCGACGGCCCTGTCTCCGTGGCGACGTTCGCGAGCGATAACAGATAGATTATCCCGCCGGTGGCCGGGTGCCCGTGCATCACGACGTACGCGTTGTTCCCATCCGGAGTGATGTTGATCGACGACAGTCCGGGGGATGCCGAGGCAGGGAGGTCGATGGTGTTAACAATAGCGAAGTTGTTCATGGAGATGACTTCCACGACGTTCGTGGCGCTCGAGACCTCTAAGAAGTACGCCTGGTTCGGGGTGAAAAGCCCCTCGACGGGGACGAAGGTCGAGATGGGGAAGTTAACGTGGGCCAGGTACGTCATGGATGGGAACGAATAGAAGACGTCTGTCTTGTTGCCTAGCTCGACGCCCAACAGGTTGCCCGCGGGACTGACGGTCAGCATGACTGGATCAGCGGCGACGGGAACGTTGGCGGTCGCCGTAATGACGCCTGTCGTCGAATTGATGGCGTCTATTGCGCCGTTCATCCTCATCGGGACCGCCAGGCTAGCACTATCGGGCGACCAGTAAATGTCGCACGGGTACTGCGTCACCCCCGTCGAGGTGAGGAAGGTCTGCGTCCACGCGGTCTTTAGCGTTACCAGGTTGACGACCGTCACGACGCCCGTAGGACCGTCGACAATCGCTGCCAACTGCTCGTTGGGAGAGATGAAGACACCGACGAATCCGGTGGTTGTACCTACGCTCAGCCTCTCAGCCACCTTCAGGGTCATCCCGTTGACAACCTCAATCGTCCCGTTGGTGAGTGGGACGACGAAGTTGGACTGCCCCGCGCCTTGTACAGGGTACCTCTCCCAGTAGTCCGTCTGGATAGGGTTGCTGGTAGGGATGCTGTATGGGGTGGCGTACCCAAGGCTCCCCAGACCCGAGAGGGTGGGAGCGGGTGATGCCAGCTCGGCGTAGCCCTTCTGAGAGAAGACCAGGAAATCATAGCCGTTGTTCTGCACGGTCGTGCTCGCGGTGACCGTAGTCGTGCTGGTTGCGGTCGACGTTGACGTTGCGGTGACTGTGGAGACCGAAGTAGCAGTCGAAGTGGCTGTCGATATTGACGTAGCCGTCGATATTGACGTGGCTGTGGATACTGAAGTAGCCGTCGATATTGACGTGGCTGTGGATACTGAAGTAGCAGTAGCCGTGGAAGTTGAGACAGAAGTGGCTGTCACCGTGGTGGCGGGCCTTGTGGTGGTGTACAGAACGGTAGCTCCAGCGACGACAAGTATCACGAGGATGAGTCCAGCAGCGATCGAGGTCGCGATTCCCGGCTTGCCCGACTTCCTACGGGAGGGCTTGCGGACATTAATAATCAAGATTCTGGCGGCGGCCACAGCTACACTTCTGTTGTTCAAGCAGATTCTCCCAGTTTTTGGAGCAATTTAAGCGCCATGAATAAAATAATAATAATAAACTATTCATTATGCCAATAGGGAATATCAACCAGTAGGGCTGCATAATACTATGACCGTCCATTGCGGAGCGCAGGCGCTTGGGCTGATGGTTCGCATACACACTCCACTTTCGCTCATCCCTGCGAGCTAAAATAACGTGGGGTGAGTCCGTTTCAGCGGTTCCTGTTCCCGCATTTCCGCACTTCTCTAACAGTGCAACCCTGTAACAGGTGGTAGGAGTACGTTGTCCGCGAGGTAAGTCCCGAACTGTATCGAAATCGGGATCGCGAAAGCCGGGGCGGTGGTGAGGGGGATGCTGCCCGACGGCCCTGATGCCGTCATGACGGTCGCCAGCGAGACGAGATAGACTATCCCGCCCGTGGCCGGGGTACCGTGTTCCACAACGTAGGCGTTCAAGCCGTCAGGGGTGATCTCCATATCGGCCAGCCCCGGGGCCGACGACGCTGGGAGATTGATTGTGTTCACAACGGCGAAGTTGCTCGTCGAGACGACCTCGATGACGTTTGTAGAGCTAGAGGCTTCCAGGTAGTATTTGCCGTCAAGAGTGAAGACGCCGCGGGTCGGGCTGAAGGTCGAGATTGGGAAACTCGTCCTGCCCAGCGGCTGCAGGTTGGGGTAGGAGTAGAAGACGTCGGTCTTGTTGCCGGAGAGCTCCACAGCCAACATGTTTCCCTGGGCGTTGACCGAGAGCATGAACGGCTGCGAGGCGATGGGCAGAGAGGCGGTAGCCACAATGCTTCCGGTTGTCCCGCTGATCACGTCCACCGTGCCGTTGTTCTTCATCGGGATCACGATGGTGCTACCGTCGGGCGACCACCTGATGTCGCAAGGGAATGCGGTCACGCCGCTGGGCTGATCGAAGAGGTGCTGCCAGACCCCTTGGAGCGTGGCCAGGTTGAAGACCTCGACCAACCCGGAGGGTCCGTCAGCGATCGCGGCGTACTGCTCGTTGGGGGATATTGCGACTCCGATGAACCCGGTAGCTACCCCCATGCTCAACCTCTGCGTCACTTTCATCTGGGTCGAGTTCACCACCACGACGGTCCCGTTGTTGAGAGGAACCAACATGTTGGACTGTCCCGCCCCCTGCACGGGGTAGCCCTCCCAGTAGTATGCCTGCGCCGGGACGCTGTCAGAGATGTTGAAGAGGCGGGTGTACCCGAGGACGGTCCCGTCCGTCGATGTCAGCTCGGCGACCCCCTTCTGCGTGAAGACCAGGAAGTAGTAACCGTTTGCGGAGGTCGTGGTCGAGCTGCTCGACGAGCTGGACGAGGTCAAGGACTTTGAGGAGCTGGACGAGCTGGAAGTAGTGGTCGTCGTGCTGGGCGTGCTCGACGACGAGGAGCTTGACGTTGAGGACGAAGAGCTCGGGGTGGAGGATGAGTTGGATGAAGAAGAGGTAAGGGAGCTCGAACTCGACGATGACGACGAGCTCGGCGGCGTGGACGAACTTGACAAGACCGAGGAGCTTGAAGAGCTAGGCGAGCTCGACGAAGACAAGGAGCTTGAGGATTTCTGGGCGCCTGGGGCCGCGATGATGAATATTCCGACAACCAGTATGACAAGGACCCCGACGCCTGCCACCGCGACGTTTCTGTTGTTCAAACTGGACTACCAGTTTTCCAGAACAATTTAAGCACAAGGAATAAAATAATAATAATCAACTATTCACTTTATGCCATTTAGGAATATCCAGCGGTGGGCGCGCGCAAGACTATAACCGCAACTCGCGGGTGCCGGAGCATGGGCTCGAGGGGGAAGAAAAGCGCTAGACTCCCGGTCTTCATCTTCGACTTTGGAGGCGTCGTGATCAAGTGGAAGAACAACAACCCCATCTTTGACTACGTCGCCAAGAGATACGGAGTCCCCCGAGAAGAAATGAGGGTCGCCCTTGAATCCTCTCTCCTGAGGCTCGAGTCTGGCAAGCTCTCTATGGATGAGTATCTTGCCCATGCCCTGGCGAAGTTTGGGAAACACTTGAAGGAGGGAGACTCTCCCGATGAGCTCTGGACCAGGCCCTTCGAGCGGCTCGTGAAGTTCAGTGCCGGCACCGTGAGGCTCGTAGAGACATTGAGGAACACGGGCTTCCTGGTCTACCTCTTCTCGAACACCTCTCCCCCGCATGCAAGCCTTGTTCGGAGGAAGAAGTGGGACAGGCTCTTCGACGGGTTCCTCTGCTCATGCGAACTGGGGAGCGTCAAGCCCGAAGCTCTGGCCTTCAGGAGGGCCCTGGAGAGATCGGCGCGGTTCCCTCAGAGGTCGTCTTCATCGATGACAAGGAGGCGAACGTCGATGGGGCGCGGAGCTTCGGCATCAGGTGGGCCTTCAGGTTCACGTCCTTGGCGACGCTGAGGAAGGACCTCGCCCCTTGGCTAGAAGGCAGAAGGCCCTAGGCCTGCCGTCGTCATTTGAGTTTCGCTGAGAGCCTCTGAGCCAGGACCGCGTTCTCACCCGTCTCGTCGTGGCGGAGGTAGACGTGGCACTCTCTTGAGCCCGCAGCTAGCCCCTTGATCTTCTTCGCCCAGGCGTCGACGCCTTTTTCGTCGTAGGAGTCCTTCCGGAGCCGAAAATATGCGAAGCCTCCAGTCGCCTTTAGGACCGGCTCCAGATCCTCGGTCTCGGCCACGCAAAAGCCGGCGTCGTGCCTGTCGAGAAGCGCGAAGGTCGGTTCCGCCAACCATGATTCGTGCCTGAACTCGAAGACCCTATCCTCGACTGTCGAGGTCTGGGCAAGGAACTCCTCAAGGCGCTTGAGGTCCATGCTTCGAGTAGGGAGGCAGCTGAAAGAGGACGGGGCAGCTTCCTCGGACCGAGGGCGTCCATGACCTTCCAGAGCCTCTCTGCGGCCTCAGCTGAGCCCGCGCCCAGTTTCAGGATGTGAGTGATCTGCTGCGGGGCCTTGAACGCGAACTTGAAGTCCTCGCTTGTTTTCTCGGCCCAACTGCTCACGGTCGACTCCTTGGGCATGGCATAGAACGAGCGGTTGATCTCGACGCTGTTCATGTGCTTGGAGTAGAAAGCTAGGAACTCCTCGCCCTTCATCTCCTTGGGATAGAACCTGCCCCTCCAGCTCGCGTAGCTGAAGCCCGAGACCCCCACAAAGAAGCCCAACGATGGCATGGTCCTCGCCCTTCCCAGATAAGGCGGGACGGAAGAGCTTTGCGAATGAGCTGACGGGGCGAACTTTCTTCTGGCTAACTCTTAAGGATGGCCGGGACGGTCCCGACGTTCAGGTCATCTTGAACTCGCAGTATATCCGGTCTCTGGACGAGATAACCAAGTTCGACGTGGGGTTCGCGGGCGGCAAGGGAGCGAACCTGGGAGAGATGTATCGAGCGAGGCTCCCAGTCCCCGAAGCCTTCGTCGTCACCACGAAGGCGTACAAGGGGTTCGCAAAGTGGCATGGACTGGACGAGAAGCTTCAGCAGGCCCTAAAGGGCATAGACCTGGACGACCTCGAGAGCCTTGAGAAGGGAGCCGCCAAGATAAGGAAACTGGTGGAGTCGTCCACCATGCCCGGCGAGGTCGCCGGCGAGGTGGCCCTCGCGTACAGGGAACTGAGCGGCGACTCGAAGGCCTTGGCGGTCGCTGTGAGAAGCTCCGCGACGATGGAGGATCTGCGCGACGCGAGCTTCGCTGGGCAGCAGATAACCTTGCTCAATGTCAAGGGCGCGAACGAGGTGCTCGCTGCGATAAAGAAGTGCTGGGCCTCGGTCTACACGGCCAGGGCGATATTCTATAGGGCAAAGCGAGGGTTCGGCTCCCACTCCATCTCCACCGCCGTCGTCGTCCAGAAGCAGATAATGAGCGAAAAGGCCGGCGTAGGGTTCACCATCCATCCCATGACGGGAGACCGCACGCAGGCGGTCATCGAGGCGGTCTATGGGCAGGGCGAGGAGATTGTGTCCGGACGGCTGGCCCCTGACACCTTCACGTTGGACAAGACGACGGGCAAGGTCATAGATCGGCGGCTCGCACGCAAGACCCAGATGAAGAAGGCGAGCGCGCAGGCCTCAGGCCTCGTCACGGTCCAGGTTCACCGCGAGCCTCAGGGACAAGCCGGTCCTCAGCGCCAAGGAGCTTGAGGGACTGTGGCAGCTGGGCAAGCGGCTGGAAGAGCACTACAAGTATCCCCAAGACTTTGAGTGGGCCATCGAGGGCGGCAAGACCTACCTCGTCCAGACGAGGGCGGTCACCGTAATCTCGAAGAAAAGGGACGAAGGCGTAATCGAGGAGAGACCGATCGTCAAAGGGCTCGGCGCCTCCCCCGGCATAGGGACGGGGCCTGTCAAACTGGTCCTGGACCCGAAGGATTTCGCAAAGGTGGACAAGGGGGACATCCTCGTCACGAGGATGACGACCCCTGACTACGTCCCGCTGATGGTGAAGACCTCGGGGATAGTCACCGATGAGGGAGGCATGACCAGCCACGCCGCGATCGTGAGCAGGGAGCTGGGGGTCCCCTGTGTCGTCGGGACGTCCAATTCGACCAAGGTCCTGAAGAACGGCATGACGGTCACCGTGGACGGCTCGAGGGGGCTGGTATTCAAGGGGAAGGTGGCCCCCGTGGCCGCCGCGACAATCTCGGCGGAGGAGATCGAGGCGGCGAGGAAGCTCAAGACCCGCACGAAGATCTACATGAACCTCGGCGTGCCGGAGAAGATCAAGGACTACGCCAAGATCCCGTTCGACGGGATAGGCCTCATGAGGGTGGAGTTCATCATCGCGAGCTACGTCGGGGAGCATCCCATGCACCTCATCGAGACGGGCAGGGAGAGCGTCTTCGTGGACAGGGTCTCGGAAGGGATCGCCACGGTCGCGAGGGAGATAAGACCTCGCCCTCTCGTCGTGAGGTTCTCGGACTTCAAGACGAACGAGTACAAGGAGCTCGAGGGCGGCGGGAAGTTCGAGGACGTCGAGTCGAACCCGATGATCGGGTGGCGGGGCGTCTCGCGCTACATCTCCCCAGACTACGTGAAGGCATTCCGGATGGAGCTCAAGGCGATCAAGAGGGTCAGGGAAAAGATGGGGCTGACGAACGTCTGGGTCATGCTCCCGTTCGTCAGGACGACGTCGGAGGTGGTGAAGTGCCTCGAGCTGCTCGAGGAGGAGGGACTGAGACGGGGCGAGACCTTCAAGGTCTGGCTGATGGCGGAGGTTCACTTCGATGGTCTTCCTAGCGGAGGAGTTCGCCAAGCTCTGCGACGGCTTTAGCATCGGTTCGAACGACCTCACCCAGCTGATACTCGGGATCGACAGGGATTCGGGCAGGCTCGCAAGGATGGGCTACTTCGACGAAAGGAACGAGGCGGTGAAGAAGGCGATCAAGATGCTGATCGACGGGGCCCACAGGAAGGGCATCACGGTGTCCATCTGCGGCCAGGCCCCGTCTGTCTACCCGGAGTTCGCCGAGTACCTGGTCTCGCTCGGGATAGACTCGGTCTCGGTCAATCCGGACACCGTGGTCAAGGTCAAGGAACTCGTCCACAGGGTGGAGTCCGGCGGCAACGCGCGGTGAGGGCCGTCTAGACAGACCTCAGGAACGCTTGTAGATCATCCTGTAGAGGACCGCCGCCAAGAGGCCCCCGATGATCGGGCAGACCAGATAGATCGGATAGTATTGCATCGGCTGGGTGCTGAACAGCAGCGAGACGAGAGCCGGCCCGAAGCTCCTCGCGGGGTTGAGGGAGGCACCGGAGATGGCGCCGAGGGCGAAGATGGTCGCCGCCAAGACGAACCCGATGCCCGACGTCGCCCATGCGATCCCTTGCGAGTCGTGGTCGGTGGACCCGAGGACGGCCATTGCAAGGAAGGTTGTCCCCACTATCTCGGCGAGGACCGATGACACCAGCGGTAGGCTCGGGTTCGGGATTTGGCTCCCAAGATCCGAGATCGACCCTACCTTCATCCCGACGATAGCTAGCATCACGAGCGCCGCAAGAGCAGCACCGATCAGCTGTACCCCGAAGTAAGGCAACACTCGTCTCCCTGGGAACCTTCCCCCTGCCCACATCGCGATCGTTACGGCTGGGTTGAAGAAACCACCAGAGATGCTCCCAACCGACGCGATCCCAGCGAGGAGCGCCAACCCGTGCGCGAGCCCTATGAAGCCGAGACCGAACGAGGCCCCGGCCCCGAAGACTTGCGAATCCGATGCGACGACGATGGCCATCCCGCCGACGAACGTGAGGAGAAAGTTGCCCGTATGCCTCAGCGATGAGTGCGCTGGAGATTGGGCGTTCCATTCCGTCGCAGTTTCCTCGCGGGATTTTCGTTATTTAAGGGCCTTGAGATTCAAGGTGGCGCGGAGAGACGATGGTGGGAAAGAGATTTCGTTCGAATGTCATCGCTCTACTTGTCGTCCTAGTGCTCTCCCTGAGCATGGCCGAGCTTCCAAATGCCTACTCGAGCCCTGGTCAATCCCCGATCAAGCACGTGGTGGTGATGGTGCAGGAGAACCACACCTTCGACAACTACTTTGGCACCTATCCGGGGGCGAACGGCATCAGCAACTACAGCTCGCTCCCGACCACTCCCGGCGGCGCTCCGTCGGTGACACCTTACCTCCTCACCAACACCACGCTTGCGCACAACCTCGACAACAGCTGGGCCGCCGCCCACGCGGCCTACGACAACGGAAAGATGGACGGCTTTGTGACTGCCGAGGGCTCGAACCTCACGATGGGCTACTACGACTACCACGCGATACCCTACTACTGGGACTACGCGTCCCGATTCGTCCTGATGGACAACTTCTTCACGTCCGTGATGGGCCCGAGCATGCCGAACCACCTCTATCTGGTCTCAGCGCAGTCGGGTGGCTGGACCTCCGACGAAAGGAACGGCGTGATAAATTTCACCTCGAGCAGCATACAGAACAACAAGATCACCCTCCCCTCAATCTTCGACGAGCTTGATGCGAGCCACGTGTCTTGGAAGTATTACGCGGGGTACTCCGAGGAGTTGACGAACTGGAACCCGCTGCCCGCGTTCACATCGTTCATGGACAACCAGACCAGGCTCAACCGCCTGACCGAGACAAGCCAGTTCATGACGGACATCAAGGAAGGCAACCTTCCCAGCGTTTCTTTTGTCATGCCAGCCAACGACACTTTGAGCGAGGAGCCGCCCGCGAACGTGACCCGAGGGGAGCAGGCCGTCGTGCAGATGATTAACGCGGTGATGAACAGCCCCTATTGGGGCTCCACCGCCATCTTCCTCACCTGGGACGACTGGGGAGGGTGGTATGACCACGTCCCACCACCTCAGGTGGACGGATTCGGCTACGGGATGCGCGTCCCTTGCATAGTGATCTCACCCTACGCGAAAGAGGCGTTCGTCGACCACACGCAGGGCGACTTCACGTCGATCCTCAAGTTCATCGAGACGACGTATTCTCTGCAGCCTCTCACGAGCCGCGACGGCCTCGCGAACAATCTGATGGAGGCCTTCGACTTTGGTCAAGCGCCCAACTCGCCGCTGACCTTGCCTGGGCCTTTCATCGCAAACCACTACCCCCTCGAGTATCCCAACGGGACGCTCTCCGCGGGAACGAACTCTACCAGCCGAGCTCTGACTCTGACCTCCACGGTCTTGTCGACCGTGACATCGACAGAGACACCGCCGGCCGTGACAATCACAACGAACGAGACGTCGACGGTGACCATCCAAGGGCCTCAGGAAGGAGTGCCGACTCTTTGGGTCGTTGGATGGGCGGGGACGTTGGCGGTCGCTGCTCTGCTGGTCGTGGCCACGAAGCGGCGGTCGAACCCGACATAGCTCACGCGAGAAGGCCGGACCCGACTTTGCCGAGGCCTTCGACATAGCGAGCGAACGACGCTAGCTCCTCTCGGGCGGAAGTCTCGGCCTTTTCCTTCTTGGCTCTGCTCCGGAGGACCGCGCCCCAGAGACCCTTGAACTCTATGTCGAGCGCGGCCGTGACAGTAGTGCCACCTCCTGGAGCCGCGTCGAACACGACCGACCGGGTGACCACCGAGAACCGGGTCTCAGTTTTCGAGTCTACCCTGTTGTCACTCAGGGTCACGCTGCCTGCCACCTTGCGCACTTCTCCCGTAGGTGAAGACTCGAGGGTCTCGAAGAATACGACGTCGCCCTCCCGCTTTGTGACCCTCACCGAGACGAGGCCCTTCGACCACTTTGGCATCGATTCAAAGTCGGTGAACGCCGAGAAGGCCGTCTCGGGCGGGACATTCAGCCCAGCGGAGACCTCAAGGTGCATGACCTGGGCCTGGGACGCTGCCGCAGATTAAGGAGTCGGCGAAGCCGATTCGACCGGCTAACATTGGCGTCGCGAGTAGATGGTCCCGAAGCCGTCCGAACTCTTGATGACGGTCCCCTTAGCCATGAGGCTTTCCAAGGCCTGCACAAGGTCGGCGCGCGTCGCGCTTGTGAGAGCGGTCAGCTCGGCGAAGTTCCGGGGGCCTTCGGACTGGGAGCTGAGGATCTTCTCCTCCAGCTGGGGCTTGCCCTCGCGAGGGAACGACATATCCGAATTCAGCCCCTGAACCGCTCGTTGCAGGTTCGACCAGGGTGTGGCAACGGGGACGTGCGACCCCGAATCGCCCTTTAGATCCGCTCTGGAGAAGTGGTCACACCTCGCTCGTCTCTAGTTGGTTGTGAATCGATCGGCGACGCGACGCTTATATCTCGCGTTCGGGCCTTTACTTCGAGAAACTCCAATTGGCAACGGTCAATCTAGGCACTCAACTCGGAAAGAAGGGGTTCCAGAGCATAGTCGACAAGGCGGTGAAGCAAACGGTCGACCTGGAGCTGTCCGCAAAGATGGACCCGAGGCTTGCCGCCATCGAAAGCAGGATCGCTGCGTTCGAGACCAGGCTCGAGGTCGCGGAAAGGCTGGCGAAGCTGGAGGTCGAGGTCGCGGCGTTGAAGGCGTCAAAGTAAGGTCAAGCCACTACTGGAGGGCCTCGCGCTCTCGATGGGGGTCGCCGCGGCGTTGTCGGAAAAGAGCCTAGTGCAGAAGCAGAGCCGCGGCCGCTGATTGCTTTCGCTAGCTGAATCTCCCTTCCTATGCTCCCCTCTACGCGTCTAGAAGGGTCGGGCTCCGACCATGGTACTCCTGCCAGAGCTTGGCGGCCAACTTGCGTCCGATTACTCTCTCCACGAGGTTCCGGTCCCACAAGCCCTGGGCGGCCGAGATAGTCGCGTAGGTGCTCTGCATGAATATTCCTACGTTCAAAATCATGTCGTCGAATCCGTCGCCTCCGAAGTACACGACGGGCAGGTTGACCGGCAGCCCGATTACCCATGTCCTGACCACGTCGCAGAAGACCATTGCAAACGTGCCGATGGCGTAGCATTCGATCATTCCCACGAGGATAGCTCTCCTCGACTGAAAGAACGCTGCGTAGAGGGCTCCGGACCCAATCATGAAAAGCAGACTCCAATCGTTTGGGATGTTCAGGCTCCTGGGAGCAGGGGCGGCTTCGAAAAGAAGGACGCCGGCGAGAGAGATGGCGAGGAAGATTGCTGCGTAGGATGCGAGACTCCGCGCGCCTATTCTGAACCGCCTGTAAGAGCCAAGGCCCACGACAATCGAGGCTGAGACGAGGACGGGGATGTCAAACCCCACGAAGTTCAGGTCGACGGTCGTCATCGAGAGCGCGCGCGCCTGCCTCGATAATAACCGCACCGATGGCGACGCGGAACAGGTGCTGTCGCTTTAGGCTTTAAGCGACCGCGACAACGCGTCGAGGGGAAAGCGACTTGCAAGAATTCGTGGAGCTAGTCCGGTCGAACATGCGCTGCGTGTACGTCTCCGAGCGAGAGATAGACCTGACGAAGCTCGACGCCCCCAACACCATCTTCGTGCTGCGCCTCCCGGAAGGGTTCCGCACGACGTCTGGGACCAGGGGAGGGGGCCTCGGCGAGAGGCGAATACTCGCGGTGTACCAATTCCAGTGCGACCAGGGAGACTGCGTGAAGGTCAACGAGTTCGACAGCGAAGATAAGACCGAGTTGCTAGACCTTCCATACCAAGCCACGGCGTTCCCAATAATATTCCCCGACGGCAGGGAAAAGCTGGTTTCTGGGGTCGCCGACGCGGAGTTTGTCGCCGCGTACCGGCGGGCTCTCGCCTAGCCCCTCGGCCCGCGTGAGCGCACGCGGCAAAGCCTGCTAAGAAGCGGGTGGTTCTAAGTTCCCGTGATCGGCTGGATGTGGACTTCCTCGCCGTTCCCGCCGAGCGCGCATCCGCAACCCGCGTGTGGGTCCCGCGCCTCAAGGTTCCTCTGTAGAGGCCGTCCTCGAGCTTGCGGTGGTTTTCAGCCTCCCACTGTTCGACGGGCTTGCCGAACTTCTGCTGGATGCGGTCGCGATACCATTCCGCGAGCACATAGACGATGTTGGAGACGGTATCTCAGATATGGTGAAGCGTTCCCTATTCTCCAGGTACACTCAGCCCCAGGACGTGAACGCAAGGGGGCTCGGAATGTCGATGGTCCATGCCCTAGTCGTCGGGAGATACGGCGGGAGGATACAGGTTCGAGACAGGGCCCAGGGAGAGCACAAGAGGGGCGCGCTCGTTGAAATCCGTTGCCTGCCGCTTGAGACTGAACCCCTCCTGCTGACTCTCAAATCATTTGACTGGAATCGAGCGCTTGTCGGTGAAGGATTCCTTGGTGGTCTTCGAAATCTTGACTTATTGCTAATCTACGACGATCGTTCCGGTTCCGCTCGTTGTGTGTTCAGTGTCCATGTATGAGTATGTCCCGCCTTGAGCGAGTGTGATGCTCCAAAGACTGAATGATGCTATCGTAGGAGAGGTCGTGCTCACTATGCTTGTGAAACTTATTGTCTTGTCACCCGAATCGGATTCTCCGCACCAATTATGCGGAGCATCCGTGTTGTAGAAGTAGACGGTAGAGCCCTTCGGCACGGTAAAGTTGGCCGGCGAGAATTGGAAAAATGACAGGTACACCAGGTGCTGAACGACTCTCACTTGAATAGAGGTGGACTGAACCTGACCCTGCGAAGTAGCGGACGCAGTTAGCGTGTAGTTGCCCACGTTCTCCGAGCTGGAGGCACTAAGAAAGATGTTGTCGGTTAGGGGCGACCCAGCAAGAAGCGGGAGCGACTTGAAGGCGAACGACACCCCCAGACCGCTCGAAACTGTCCCGTTGAAGAATACCGTCTCGCTTCCACTGGCACTCGGATAAGGTGTAAGCGTTAGGACCAGATAGTTAGTGCTGTCGCCGGGGGACAGGACAGCCTGAGCGGCGTTCGCCGTCATGGTGAACCCAAAACCCGCCTGAGACGTCGACGGCTGAGTTGTGACCTGTGAGGTAGAAGAGGTAGACGTAGCACTGCTAGTGGTCGTTGTCGATGTTGTCACGCTGCTTGTTGAGCTGGAACTTGTTGTGGTCGAAGTCGACTGCTCTGGAATCGAACTAGTGGTAGTTCTGTTCGACTTGGAACTCGGTCCAGAGAGCGCGAAGTATGCTCCTGCGCCGACGACGATTATCACGACAAGTGCGACAGCCGCAAGGGTTTGGGTTCCGATGCCTGACCGCGTCTTCACGCGTTTCTCACCAGTTCCGAACTTCGGTTCCTGTCTTCGGCGATCAGTTCGAAGAAAGAAGGGTGTAGCCCTGTTCGCGAGAGTTCTTCCCCTGCCTTGTCCTCTGTAGCCGCATGAACAACCATGGTCAACAAATCGATAAGATCGCTCCCAAATCGGCAAAGGCATTCGCTCTGATGAGGCTCGGAGACCTCTCGTTCGGGCAAGTCTCTTGACATAGGCAATCTATCGAAGGACTAGACGAGCTTTGACATGAATTTGAGATGCCTAACTGCTTCATTTTCAACGGTGATGCGCCTCTCGGGAATCTGAGCCGTAGGGAGCCATCTATATCCAATCAGAGCGACAGCCCCAGGAAGACAAGCATCGCCTGCATGCAAGAGCCGCCAATCAGCGCAGTACGGCGAACGTCATTGCCAAGCTTGGTGGTCCTGTAGATGTACGAGAACATTGCGAAGGACAACAGGTCGATTGAGACGTCGGCACCATATAACGATTCTCCCGAGACCATTAGGTGTTCAGCGCCCAAATCCCGAAGATGGAAATGCCAGAGACTATCAACAAGAGCCAAATTGTCCTCACCTCGAGAGACTCGTCTATCCTCTTCATTGCTTCCATCCTACCGCCAGGACTCCTATTCTGCGCCTGATAGGTCCAGCGCCAAGATCTAGCCTATAGAAGATAGATCGTCCGATGTTCGGTCCATTGCTCACTCTTCGCAGTCAGAGGTCTGAAAAGAAAGAGCGCTGTCGCACTTGCAACAAGAGCTGAAGACTCTAGAACCGAGGCCCCTCCCAATGCTGTGACCAGCCCGCCATTGTTCGTCACACCGGCTGTCTGTGTCGAGTTGCTGCTGGATGTCATCAGGAAAGTGAAATGGAAAGACGGCATCTGTTCTGGATGGTCCTGCGGAGTCAACAACGGGTATCTGTACTCTACAACCTGCTGCGAGGCAAAGTTCGACCCACCCCACCACTCCGAGGGATACACGTCGATTGTGTGTATTCCAGGCTCACCCGTGGCCACGATCGTTACTGTCACGTTCCCCCCGCTATTGAACCCGCATGCGTATCCGATGTACGAGTTGTCGTAATCGACGGCGACTATGTTTGTGTTGAAGTCCCATCCCACTCCGTGCATTATCACCTGAATCTGCGTACCCTGCGGTCCTTTAGTCGTGCTCAGCACGGCGCTTCTCTGGATGAAGACAGTGCCGTTAGAGTTCTGCGTCAGGTTCCCAGCAGCAATAAAGTGGTCACCTCCAAGATCAGGAGGCACCTTCATGTTCAGTGTAAAGGCTCCCCGAGCTCGTGGCTGTCACCAGCCTCAGCGGCTTGCTTACGAGCTTGAAGCCCAGGAGATTGCTCCCCTGCCGGGTCGACCACGTGAGTGGAAGGGAAGCATTAGGCGCGAAGCCTGCTCCATTCACCGTAATGTTGTCACCGACGCTCGCGATTGTCGGAGTGACGCTTATGCGTGGCCCTGTTGTCGCGTTGTTCACAGGCACTGTTACGTGTGGCCGATAGACCGTAGCGACTGGGACAAAGGATACCTGAGGAATAGACGACACTTGGGATGTTGTTGACGGCGAACTCGAGGACGACGAAGCGAGAGTCGAGTTACTCGTTGTCGAGGTGGAAGCGGTAGTTGCCACATAGATGCCGATGCCCGCGACTCCAACTAGCACGATTATCAGGGCGGCCATAACGAGTTTGGATAGCGCCTTCCTCTCACTGCTTGTCCTCGTTGTGATGAACAACCCTATCCCTGCGAGCGAGAGAAGGAGGAAGAGAGATCCGACTCCCGGGATGACTCCACCATGTGCCGCCGTGCCGGTAGTCGTCTGTAGGGAGGTCTGGGAAGACAGAACCTGTTCGGGAGTAACGGTAAAGTTCGCAAAGAACGGAATGTAGCCATCGAATATCGACTGTGTCTCAGAAGACGGGGGCCCCTGCTGCGGGTTCAAGTAAGCAGGACCTGGATAACCCTGGTAGATGTCGATGTAATGGACACCCGGCACACCGGACGCGTACATCGTAAAGTTGGTAGCGCCCTGCGAACCAAGTGCGGTCATGTAGCCGGTATAATCGTTGTCCCAAGCGACATGATAGCTAGTGGAGTAAGTGCCATAGCTCAACCCCGTCGCTCTTACCTCGATCGGAGTACCATCAGGCCCGCTCGTTGGCGATATGTGAAAAGAAGGCTCAACACCGAATACGGCTTTCGGTGGGAGGGCAGTCCCATTACCAAGGAAAGCTTGGATAAAGTGCTGTCCACCGTAGTCTGTGGGGACCGCCAATCTCGCGGAGAATGCTCCGGACGAGTTTGTCTGCGCAGACCCCAGCGTGATTTGTACGGCGTTGGTCTTGAGGCCCGTGACCTGCGGAACTGGTATGGCCTGCACGAGCCAGGCGGCGTTCACTGAAGCCCACTGAAGAGTGAGCGTGACGTTGGGAGGGAATCCTGTTCCACCAACGTTGATCGTCGCACCTACGACAGCGGTCGTTGGAGTGACTGTAATGGATGGAGCGTTGGCCGCAGCGCTGACTGTCGCCATCGGCGAAAATGCGAGTATCAGCGCAAAGGCTCCAAAGCCCATGCCCATCATCAGCGACTGTCTCATGGGCAAACGACCTGCTTTTGGCGACTACGTGCATGATTCGATGAGGAGACCCAGGAACTAGGGGTTTTGCCCTTGGCCTCGAGATACACCTCGATTGCTTCCTTCACTCTCTTGTCGAGTTCCTTCACAGCCTTTGCTTGAATATAACAGCCAGGCAGTTCGACGACACTGGCTACATAGTAGCCATCCTCCCCCTTTTCGATAGCGACCGTGAAATCGTGCCCCTTTGTCTTCAAAGTCGATGGAATTGACGCTTGCTGAGTAGATAAACACATTCTAGTCGAAGGCAGAGCTGGCGGCGGTGAGGAATCTAGGTGCCCGGTAATCGGCTGGATGTGGACTCTTCGCCCTGCTCGCCGACCGCGGAGACGCAATTGCATCCCACGGAGCAGCCGTAGCATTCTTTGCATCGGGTCTTGTCAGGACATCTTTGGCCGAAAGTGTAAGGAATGTATCTTCCCATAAGGCGCGTGTGGTACCTGCCGTTCAATTTCACTAGATGATACTTTTCGATTTGCCGCCTACGCTCTTTCGCCGTTACCAAGGTACCCTGCCCTAGGTTTTATGTTTCGGGCTTTCGCCCCTGCGTGTCCCCTTCAAGCCAATAATCGTAATGCCAATGAGCGTGCCCTGTCTCGTCCTCATTACCACTCCTTCCTGTGGCTCGATTGAATCGTCGGCCTCCTTGGGCTTGCCCACGGAGATGTAGAGGACATCGCTCTTCTGGTCGTATTCGATGCCAAGCTTCTCTGGATACATGACTAGACCTTCGCCAGGTTTTCGAGAAGCTCTTTGTCCTCTGCGATGGACCCTGGCCATCCGCTGGTCGAATTCCTTGTCCCCGATCTCCTTTGCGACCCTCGTTCTCTGAGCCACTACTCTCGAGATACTCGTCTTCCGACGTCTGCTAAATTCGTTGCTATCCAGCGCTCGACACCTGCCGCAGAGTCTTTGCCGCTTGCCACGTCGAGAAGATATTCATATTCATCCTCGGAGCTGGCGACAATATCGTAACCGTTCGCTTGCAAGAAGAGCCTGACAAGCTCGTAAGCCGTCCTCTTGTTCCCATTGACGAACGGATGAAGTACCACGATGTTGTAGAGCAAGAAGGCCGCCTTCTTGATGATCGCGCGCTTCCTGTCCAGTCTCTCGCCGACGTCCCTGACGGTCTCCAGCAGGTACTCCAAGTTCGACTTGCTCAGGTAGCCGCTTTCCCCGCCTGTCATTTCAATGACCCTACCATACAGGCGCTCGATCTGTTTCATCGTGGGATAGCTGATTTCGTCGTTCATGGCAAACTCTGAGCTCTACATTCTAACTTCGGTCAGAGGATATAACCTCGAACCGCCGAGCGCGCTAGGAACCAAAACGGAGGGCGAAACTTTTCCGTCCCGACCCATTGCAAGGCGCCCCTACGGCGCGCGATTGCTCTTTAGGTGCCCGTAATCGGCTGGATGTGGACTTCCTCGCCGTTCTCGCCGAGGGCGCATCCGCAGCCCGCGTGGTGGGTGCCGCGCCTCAGGGTTCCACGGTAGAGCCCGTCCTCTAGCTTGCGGTGGTTCTGTGCCTCCCACTGCTCGATGGGCATGCCGAACTTTTGCTGGATCCTGTCCCTGTACCACTCCGGTATGACGTTGAAGCTGCAGAAGGGAATGATGCGGAGGTCGGGCGTCAGATAGTGGATGTCGCAGCGCTGTAGTCTCTCTTCGTCCTGGTTATATTTGTCTTGAAAATGCATCATTCCGATGAACATGCTCTTCGTGTGGAAGTCCCCGATCGCCGAGTAGTCATGCCTGATCAGCGCGTTGGAGATCATCTTCGCGAAGCTCATGCCCTTTGGCTGCTTCTCCTTGTTGACGAAGCGCGATATCTGCGTGATGGACCTTGCCAGCTACGACGTACCTGTTCGTGCCCGAGTAGATCTCCTCCGTCTTCTCCTCGAGGTACTCGATGAGCCCTTGGATGTCGACGAAGTTCGTCAGCGGGACGAGCCTCTTCGTCTCTGCATCCTCGAAGACGTAGGTGCCCGCTCCACACGCGAAGTGTATGGAGAGCTCGTACTGCTCCTTCTTCGTGAAGGCCTCGATGAAGCTCGTCAGCGGCGAGCACGACGGGACAGGGAACCAGCCGTCGGACGTTATCTCGCCGTTGGTCTGCTCCTCGATCCTCTTGATGCAGTCGGGTATCGTGATGCGGTACTTGTCCCTCTCCCTCTTCGTCATCCTGCCCGTGAGGGAGACAGGCTGGAAGTTCACCGCGTGGACAGTTCCGAGGTACTTGTGCCCAAAGTCGATTATCGAGCCGAGCTCATGGTCGTTGACCGACTTGATGACCGTCGGGACTAGCACCACGCCGATGCCGTTCTTCCTGCAGGCCTCTAGAGTGTAGGGTGCCTCCCAGTGGTTCTTCGGGTTGGTCTTCGGCGACGTCCCGTCGAAGGACATGTACAGGTTCGAGACTCCCGCCTCGCTGAGACGCCCTGCGAGGGATGGGTCTAGCGCCAGGTTGATGCCGTTGGTGTTGAGCTGGACGTGGTCGATGCCCTCCTCGTGCATCATCCTGATGATCTGAGGAAGTTCGGGCCTGATCGTGGGCTCGCCGCCTGTGAGCTGGACGGAGTTCCCGGGGACGGGCCTCTCAGACTTTAGCGTCCATCGCCATCTCCCTGACCTGGTCGAGGGTCGGCTCGTAGACGTAGGCGCCCTCTAGACCCTTCTTGACGTAGAAGAAGCAGTACCAGCACGTCAGGTCGCACCTGTTCGTGATGATGATGTTCGACAATCCCGTGTGAGAGAGGTGGTTCGAGCAGAGGCCGCAGTTCGCCGGGCAGGAGCAGACGTCCATGGGGACGTTTGGCGCGTGCGTCCCCTTGCCGTCCTTCCAATAGCGAGCGAACTTTGCATACATCTGGTAGTCGCCGAAATAAAGTTCCTCTGTCTCTCCGTGCTCCGGGCACGTCTTTGTCATGAAGACCTTGTTGTCCCGTTCGAAAACGATAGCAGGTAAGATCCTGTTGCAATCCGGGCAGATCGATTGCGTCTGCCGAATGAATCTACCCTTTGCGCTCTCCTTTCGGAGGTCAAGGGAGATGTCTACAATCTGAGCCATTAGGCTACGTAGCCGAGCTATGTAATATAAGGATTTTAACTACTTATACGGTGAAAAGTGAAATCCGCCCCTGTGACTGCAGGTCCTAAGAAGTAAGGGGCAATTCGGAAAGGAATGGCCGCCCAAGAGGGGCGACCCAAAGACATTAATTGAAGACGCAGGTGGTGTTCGCCATGCCAAAGACCTTTGTCGTCAATGTGGTTGGACACGTCATCGTAAGCGCCGACGAAGAACAGGACGCCATTGACATGGTCAGGCAGAATATTGCAAACCTGAATCTCGGTCCAGGAAGATCGGGATTCAGGGTAGAGAGTGCCGTCGAGATGGTGCTCCCTTCAAAGAAGTAACGTCCGCATCCCACAATGGACCTTTGACACAGGGCGTCCCGCTCCCTATCCGGAGAGCTTGGAGAGTGTGAGCGAATCTGACACATCAACGTGTGAAATGGTTTTTAGATGACGTCGGCAAGCTGACCCGAGCTTGCCTCCTGGGATGAAAGTCACCCCTCCCAAAGACGACGCCGGATACTTTGAGAGGCTCAGCAAGACCCTATTCACGAGCGGGTTGAGCTGGTCCATGGTCGACAAGAAATGGCCCGGGTTCCGAAAGGCGTTCGCAGACTTTGCGCCGCAGAAAGTCGCGAAGATGACAGAGAAGGACGTAAAGTCGTTGATGAGGGACGAGAAGATAGTGAGGAACGAGAGGAAGATTAGAGCGACGGTTCACAACGCGGGAGCGGTCCTGAAGATCGGGAAGGAGTTCGGATCCTTCAAGGAGTACCTCGCCTCGTTCGGCAAGGATGAAAAGCGCCTCCAAGACGACATCCAGAGCAGGTTCAAGCACGTCGGCCCCTCGACGGCGAGGATGTTCCTGTGGTCTGTCGGTCACAAGCTGACGCCGACCGTCGAAGAGAAGAAATGGATGGCAAAGAACTCCTAAAGGTTCTTGGTCGCATCAGAGCCTTGGCGGAGATATGGCGGGACGATGAACCTCCACCCGGTCCAGGAGCAGCACTGGCCCCTTCTAGAATCTTGAGGCACGGCGCCCGGCGCTGTCAAGCTAGGGGTTGGCAGTCTACTCTGTCTGCTCATCACTAGAGTCGTTCGTCTCCGTTAAAGAAAAAGGCGGGGCCGTGGCCAATCTGACTCTGTCTACGAGTAGAGCTTGGCCCCCGCCACGAGCGCGATGGACGCAGCCTAGGGTTGCAAACTCACTTCTTTCGCAGAACATCCTTGTGGACTGAATCCACCAGCTTGTGAAGCCTGTCCAGTTCCTTGTGGACCTTATCGAGCTCCTTGTGCAGCGAGTCTACCTCTGTGTGTACTGTGTGTACTGCGTGTACTTCGTCATGTATCGCGTCTACTTCCTTGTGTTCCGTGCTCATACCCGCTCGTTCCAGTTAATATCATATAAGTATTTATTATTAATCATAGCGTATGCACAATGCCAATCTTCATAAGACATGAAGGCTCGGCTGAGGTTACACTTCATGGATGGGGATTAGCCTGTAGGGAAAGTTAGGCGGGGCGAAAACGCTTAACTTGACAGCGCCCTCCGCCCGGGGCGAATCACTCTTATCGTGGCGGGGAGCGTCCACAGACCGTGGCGGCGCAGAAGAAACGATCCAGACTCTTCGTTCCCTTCGTGATATCAATCATCGGAATCGTCCTAATTGTCAGCCTAGCGGAGTTCATGAATCCCCCACGTGGCCCTGCGAGATCAGCGACGAACGGGAGCGCCAATGCATCGGACGAGGTCGGCGCGGTCTTCGCGAGCCATCTGGATTCCCTGCAAGCGATGAACTTCAGCGCGATTCAGGGTCAATACGCGCAGAACGCGACGGCTGAATTCTACTCCGCCGGTGAAGGCGAATACGTCGCGGGTTCCAACGCCACGGACCACATCTCAGTGAACGCGACTGGTCCTCACCAGATCGAGACACTGTTCTCTGGCGTTCTTCTCGCAGACTTCGCTGACCCCAGCATCACCACAGATAACTACACCGTGAGCCTGGCCGGCAATGTTGCAACGGTCAATTCGACATTGGACGTCGAAGGCACCAATCTAAACGGGGCCGGAGTCGAAGCAACCGTGAATCTCCATGTGACCTATCTGGGGTCGGGTGGGAGTTGGCTTATCTCATATGAGCTGTGGAACTTCACTCAGTTCGCTAGTCAGGGGTGAGATGCACCCAGCACAAAAGGCGCGGCTCCGACGCAAGTCTTCCATCTGTATTCCTGAGAGTGTGCGGACAAAGTCCTGAGCTACCTTGAGGAAGAGTGGATGGCTTAGAACGGCTAGAGAGGGCCTATAACCGGAACTCTTTGCTCTGCGAATCACTCTTATCCTAGTGGCCTGGTTTCGGAGCTGTGGAACCTCGGC
Organism: uncultured archaeon; assembly: GCA_963799775.1. GTDB lineage: Archaea > Thermoproteota > Nitrososphaeria > Nitrososphaerales > Gagatemarchaeaceae > Gagatemarchaeum. The sequence continues at coordinate 280,786 of CAWCYD010000002.1, read as the reverse complement.
GTGGCCGCTCCAAGCTCGTCTACCTTGCCATAATCGCCACCATCGCGGTCATCGCATTTGTCGGCGTGGTCGAGTTCGCAAACCAGCCTTCGGGCCTGAACTCAGGAACGCAAGCATCACAGTCGAGCCTAGTCAGGGCGGCTTTCTCGAATCACCTAGGCGAGATTGAGGCGATGAACATCACGGCACTCAGAGGTGAGTACACCGCCAACGCGTCCACCGAGTTCTACTCTCCCGGCGTGGGCGACTACTTTCTGGGGGGGAGCGCGGGCAAGGCGATCTCCGATACGGGTCATGGTCCTGAACAGATCGGGGGCTTGTTCTCGGGAGTCTTTTTGTCCGATTTTGTCATCCCCCACATCACCAACGCCAACTTCACTGTGAGTGTGTCAGGGAGCGTCGCTATGGTGCACTCGACCTTCGACGTGGAGGGGACGAACCTAGACGGGTCTGATGTCTACGCATCCGTGGACCTACACGCCACCTATCTTAATACGGGAGGCAACTGGATGATCTCACAGGAGCTGTGGAACTTCACCGACGTCACTAGCCACGGCTGAATCTCAACGCGGCGCCTCTTCGGCCTTCCCGGAGCGCTCGCGCGCATAGTAGCCGAAGACGATCGCCGTAAACCCAAGGAAGAGGAACCCGAGCGTGGAGACGAGTATCCCTATGAGGCTCGGGCCGTTCAGCTCGGAAGCGAGCGTGGCTGCGAAGGATTGGCCGGCCAAGGCCCCGGGCTTGAGGAGCTGCACGAAGTAGACATAGAAGTATGACGTGAAGGCGCGCAAGAAGAGGCTCCATAGGAGTATGGTCGCCATGATCTTGCGAGACTGGACGAACGGGTTGAGCCTCTCCTTGTACGCGAGTAGGAAGAACAGCGCGAACGGGAGCAGCATGAGAAGGACGATCTGCTGCCAGATCGCGACGACGTAGTAGGCGGGCGAGCCCGCCCCCAGGACGGAGGCGAGGGACGAGGCGAGCACGTTCCCCACGCCCAACTGGTAGGTCGACTGGTAGGCCTGCGCGAGGTATTCCCACGCGTACACCCCGACCATGACGACCCCTACCAACGACACGTCTTCAGTCCCGTGGAGCGCCCCGGCCGAAGAGATCGAGGGGGGCCTTTCGAGCAGCTCCCAGAGGAAGACGGCGAAGAAGCCGATGAAGACATGGTTGATAGAGGAGGAGACGGCGTCACCGATCGAGATGATCTCGGTCTGGCCTATCGTGAAGCCAGGCAGCGGCGTCCCGGTGATTTGTCGGCCTAGATCGACTGGCACGAAGACCAGGAGCGTCCCGAGGAAGATCGAGGCTGCGATCGCGATGTGCGATAGCCTCGGATCGGGCTGTGTCCGACGGGCGAGGACGTAGAAGGTCGCCAAGAGCGCGAACGGTACCAGGACGGCCCGAGCGGCCGCGTCAACGACGTCGTAGTAAGGGCTTTGGACGCCCAAGACGGAGCCTGGGACCAAGTCCAGAACGTATTCGACCGCGCCGAAGGCAGCTGCTACTATCGCGTAGGGGAGGATGATGGTCCTCAACTTTCTTTGTGTTTGCCCGTCCGCCTTGGCCGAGGCAGTCAAAGAGCTCTCAACGCGACTTCCTCGTAGATACGCATTGCCTCGCGCAGAGCTGCGACCGCGTCCTGGCAGATGCCTGGATGCTCAGGCGCCCGGAGGTGCCGGTGCTGCCGTGGCTGCAGGCAGGGGCTCCTCTTGCGCAGGAGCGACCTCTCCCTCGGGCGCGGGAGGGGGGACTTTCCCGGTCTTGACAAGGGTCCTCGTGCCCGACTCGACTATGGCGGAGTAGCCTAGGAACGTCCCGGCAAAGCCGACTGCGACCACAGAGGCTATGAAGGTGGTGAACTCCGTGCTGTTGGCCAGATAGTTCGGGAAGGCGCCGCTCCCGATGGCGACGTATGACGTCACGAAGCTTCCTATCGGGTTGCCCGCGATAGCACCGACGACCACCGCGATGAACAACATGATTATCACCGTGCCTGTATCCCGGAATAGCTTCACCCGACTGCCTACCGCGAACAGGAGAAAGAAGAAGAGGATTGGATTGGCGATGATGCTCGAGTTCGACTCGATGGTGTACGGGACCCGGTCGTCGCCGCGCCCGGACCCAAAGCTGACTTGAAGATCACGTAGAATATCGGCGGCATGAGGTACGCGAGAAACGCCAGGAGAGCGCCCGCCAGGAACACGAGGAGCAGACGAATCGTGCTCGTCAGCTCATCCTCCGCGCCCGGCATCGAGAGTGCTGAGGACCTCCTTCCGAAGACGAACGCGAGCCCTACTCCGGCTATGAGCATCCCCATCAGCGTCGGTGAGTTGAGGAAGGCTGATGCGACATGGGTAGAGTCCAGCGTGCTGGTCTGGAACACATAGATTCCCCCGGCTACGGTCGTCGACTCTAGGCCTGGGATGCCGATGAGGTACCCGATGACGGCTCCGAAGTAAGCCGGCAGCAAGAGCAGGAGGCCGTCCCTCTCGAAAAGGATCCTCTTCCCGATCACGTATCCAAGCTCGACGAGAAGGAGCTGGTAGAGTATCTGCAGGAAGTCCCCGGCGGCGGACCTCGTGATGAAGTCCGGGGAAGGACTAAGGAGCCCGGCAGGGTAGAAGAGGACACCTCCCACGAGAGGCAAGAACGAGAGAGCGCCGAAGACAAAGGCGACGATGAGGACTACAAGCAGTGCCGAGGAGCGTGGCCAAGGGCCGGTCGGTCCCTCCTCTTCCATCGTCTCTGGCTCGATGTCAACGGTGGGCGCGGAGGAGGATGACAGCGTCCGTTGCACGGGCTTTACAGCCTCTTGGTCGGTATTTATCTTATGCAATAGTCGTATTTTCTGAATTTGCTGTGAGAAGGCCCCGGGGGCGAATCCTTCTTATCTGCGGCATAGGTTCGAGATGGCGCCTCTCACTTGCTCGGCAAAGCGAAGCATCCTAGAGCGATCATCGTCCTTTGCGTCCTCGCGGTCGTGGCGATCGCAGCAGTCGCAGTCTTCGAGTCCTCGGGCGGATTTCTCCCCGGGGCGGTCGACTCGAAGGCGGCGATCGAGTCCAGTTACACTGCTCACCTTCTCGATGTGCATTACATGAACGTCTCAGGGATAGAGCAGGCATTCACGCCAGACGCCAGTGTAATCTTTGTCGACCCCACCCAAGCAGGCGACAACACCGGCAACTTCACCGGCCTGCAGAACATAGGGAACGGCTTCGGCGCAATCTTCCTATACTTTGCGCTCCCCACGATCTCCCACGAGAACTACACAGTCAGCGTCAACGGAAACCAGGCGACTCTGAATTCCACTTTTGTCATTCAAGGGTACGACTCCGACGAGAACTTCCAGACCGCCCTGGTCACCACCCACGTCGACTACGTCAGACAAAGCGGGACGTGGCTCATAAGTTTCGAGGAGTGGAACATAACTTTCGGGCCCATCCCGACCGGCGAACAAGGATAGACCCGAGGGGAACGGGTTCCCGGAAGGGGCCGCTTGTCGACACGGTTGCGATACCTAGCTTAAGTATCGCGGGTCGTCGCAAGGCGAGCGTCGTTGGTGAGTCTTCCAGGGATCTCGTTCAGCAGGAAGGAGGGCGACATCCTCAGCCGGCTACACGAGGGCCCTGAGCATCGTGAGGGAGACCGAGCAGGGGATTCCGGGTCTCGTCGAGGCCGTGGCAGACGGGGACTGGCCGTCCTCCATGAGCAAGAGGGACGAGGTCTTCGAGATGGAGGCCAAGTGCGCAGCCACAAAGCGGGATTTGAGCGCGAGGATAGCGGAGGGGGCGTTCTTCGGCGGCGTCAGGGAGGACATCCTCAACCTTCTCGACAAGATAGAGAAGATAGCCGACAAGGCGAAGGACGCCGCCCGGCTGATAACTCTCGCTGAGATCACCGACGCTAACGCGAAGGAGATCCTGCGGTCCGAGGACATGAGGCAGTTCCTCTCGAACCTCGACATGGCCGTGGTCGCGCTCCAAAGTCTCATCGAGGCGTTCCGGATAGACCGCAAGACGGTCGTCGAGCGAGTGCGAGCGGTGGAGGACTACGAGGAGGCTGCGGACGGGTTCAAGCAAAAGATTCTGACCGCGCTGTTCGACAGGTCCCGGGGCATCGATCCCCTGACCGTGATACTGGTCAGGGATTTCGTCTTCTGCGCAGACGACGTCGCGGACAACGCGGAGCACGCCAGTGACGTCGTGATGGTCCTAGTCGCGAAAGGCTATGGATGAGAACCTCGCTCTCCTCCTCGCGGGGATACTCACCTTCATCTTCGGCTGGAACAACAGCTCCATCCTGATCGGCAACCAGAGAGGCTCGGGCACGCTCACGGGTCTGCAGTCCACCGCCCTCTGCTCGATAGGGATGATTCTGGGCGTCGCGATACAAGGCTCGCAGATGCACGGGAGCCTCACGAAGACGATCTCGAGCCAGGCGTCGGACCCGATCATCTTGGCGACGATGGCGATCTCGATAGCGCTGACCCTGGTGTTGACCCTCGCATCCATCCCAGTGGCGTTCAGCATCACCATGGTTGGAGCATTCTTGGGGGCGGCCTTCGCATCCTCTACGATAATTCGAGGTGAAGACGTGGCCACGATCGTGCTCTTCTGGGCCGGAGCGCCGCTCGCGACGATGGCCGTCACCTTCGTGGCCTACAGAGCCATCGAGAGGGCGACCGCCAACATCAGTCTGCTCTCGGTCGACGCCTTCGACAGAGCGGGCGTGGTCCTCGTCTCTCTCGCGCTGGCATACGTCCTTAGCGCGAACAACATTGGGTTGATCTATGGAACGGCCTTTGGAAGCACCCAGAGCTCCGGCTCCATCACGGACCTCCTCATCCTCGCGGCCGTCGCCATAGTGGCGATGGCCCTCTTTGGGAGAGGGAACGTCGCAGGGACGGTGGGCGACAGGCTGCTGTCGCTGTCCCCACAGGGGGTCCTTGCGGCCTTCACAGGGACGATAGTCATGATGTGGCTCGCGACGCAGCTCAGCATCCCCGTGTCGATAACGCAGTGCCTCATCGGCGGGATGTTGGGAGCTGCCTTTACGAAGAGGATCTCCATCATCAACCGCAGAATCCTCCTTGAGGTGGTCGCTTCATGGGTCGTGATACCGGTGGTCGCCTTCGCCTTGGCGGCGCTCCTCGTCCCAGTTTTTTGAGCACTGCTTATTAGTCCGACAGGGAAGTGGCGAATCGTGTCACTAGGCTTCGACGTGCTCCTCTGGCTTCACCTGGTAGGCGCAGTCGGTTGGATGGGGGCTGCCATGGTCTTCGGGATGCTGATAGGCCCGACGCTCCCTACCTTGTCGCCGGCCTCGAGGGGCGAGCTGATAGTCAAGCTGTTCCCCAAGTACATCGTCTGGGTTCAGGTCTTCACGCTGATCACGCCCATATTCGGTCTCGCGCTCGCCCTCTACATATCGCACGGGAACACGAACATCTTCTCCTTCTCGAACACCTTCGGAGAGTTCATCTCCATAGGGGCCCTCTTGTCTCTAGTGGCATGGGGGATAGGTTTCGGGCTCGTCACGCCGGCGGCGCGAAGGGTCGTCTGGTTCACCAAGGAGATGATGAAGAACCCCGCGTCCGCCCCCCCGGCAGGATTGACGAAGGCGGCCGCCAGGTTGAGGGTGACATCGGCGATCGGCCTGGTCGTCCTGTTTCTCATCGTCGCATGCATGGTCTATGCGGCGACAGGTTGACCGCGCGGGCAAGCTGACAAGAGGGTGAGCCTGAGATGAGCGTCAGCGAGAAGGCCCTCTCTGCCCTCAAAGGCCTGGGACTCACCAAGACCGAGATCCGGACATACGCGGCGTTGCTCGAGGCTGGGACGATGACGGCGAGCGAGGTGAGCAGGGCCGCGAGGGCCCCTACTCCAAGGTCTATGACACGCTCGAAGCGCTGCACGAGAAGGGCTGGGTCGAGAGGCAGCACAGCAGGCCCATCCTCTACACCGCCAAGCCCCCCGAGGGCGCCCTCGAGGAGCTCAGGTCGCAGCACGAGACGAAGGCCCGAGAGCTGGAGAAGGTAGCGCTTGCCGAGCTGACCACCATCTTCGAGAAGAAGGGGGAGCAGGAACGGCCGGACGTCTGGATCATGAGGGGGACGGCCGAGATACTCTCGAGGGTCAAGAGCACGGTGGTCAACTCAAGGGACGAGCTGCTCATCGCACTACCCGTCGGGATTGCCCCGTACGCAGACCAGGTGGCCACCCTCCTCACAGCCGTGAAGGAGAGAGGCGTGAAAATATCGATCCTCACATCAGGCGACCTCCCGGAAGACTCGCTCTCGGCGCTCTCCGCGAGCGCGGAGGTCCGAACCAGGAAGACCATGTTCGGGGGAGGGGTGATAGCGGACTCGAAGGACGTCGTCCTCCTGCTTGGAGGGGGCGGAGGGAAGGGAGCGAACTCGGCTCTCGCCATCTGGGCACACCATCCGGGCCTGGCTAGCTTCGCGAGGGACTACTTCCAGTTCCTCTGGAACTCGCGCGAGACGGTGAAAGAGAAGGCCTAGTGCTCACGCGAGCCGGCCTCCCTGGAGGAGGACTATCAGCATCGTCGCGTAGAGCACGACTAGGCTCACTACGAGCGTCTTCTCGACCCTGAGCCCAGAAGCGACGCTCATCCCGGCGCCGACCACGCCTGCGCCCCACGCCTGGAAGAATGCGAAGACGACTGTCACGGCGGCGCTGTCTGCGAGGAGCGAGAGCGGAAAGGCCGAGGCTGGAGAGGCGCCGGCGAAGTGAAGGAGGGCGCCGAAGAGAAGCAGCGGGATGAATGAGAGAGCCGTGGACGTGAGGAGGGTTATGACGTCCGAGCGCTCCTTGAACGCGACGGCGAGGGCGACGTAGCTGACCGCGGTGAGGGCGACGAGACTGGCGGCGTAGGTCGCCACCGAGAGCATAATGTTTCCTGTGGGGGAGAAGGAGAAGAGGACGAGCTCGTCACCCGAGACGATCAGCAGCGCGACCGCCAAGACAGACAACCCGGCGAGGCTGGCGATTCCTCTGGAGCGCGTCGACGTGAGCGGCTCGATGAGGCTCCTCGGCACGAAGACCTCTCGCAGCATGCCCGCCGAGGTCCGTTTCTTCATCGCCTTCTCGATGCCCTGCATCGACTGGGCAGGCGTCTTCTTCTCGTCGCTGAGCTGGGCGGATATCTCCCTCCCCAGCTTCGTGAGCGTATACCTCCGCTCCGAGTCCCTCGTGACAATCCTCTCCAGGGTGTCCAGGTGGTGATAGAGAGAGCCGGTCTTGATCCCGAGCTCGCCTGAGAGCTCTTTCCACGACATCGGCTTCACAGCGAGGAGCTCGATGATTCTCATGCGGACCGGGTGGTTGACTATCCGCACTATCTTCGCTGAATCTAACCCCTCCTCGCTCAATTGTTGCAACTTGCTATCATCTTTGTTAAAAAGAATGAGGAGTTGTGGTCTATCTTCGCCGCGGATGTCGAGGCTAGAGGTGCAGACCATAAGAGTCGGCGAACGTCTCGAACTGGCGATAGTGCGCGAGATACTCGCAGCCCTTCTCGCTGACGACATACCGGATCCCCCTCTCCTCCTGCTTCGCCAACATGAGACCCGCAGATAGAAGCTGTTTGAGCAGCTGTTCCAGGCCCCTATAAGAGAGGTTGGAGCGCCTCATCAGGATCGAGGTGCTGGCGCCCCCCTCCTGCCCCGACATCAGAGCAACCGAGAGGACGTCCGAAATTATCTTGAGTCTGTTTCGGTATTGTTGCATCTTGGCTCGCTCTCCATCTCTCGAATCATAGCAGGACTGAGAAGTACCTCTTCCTTGCCGCGTAGGCGCCGGCGAACGCGAGGGTGATCACGATGATGGAGCCGACCAGTATCGGGGCGTCCAGGGCGAGCGTCGAAACGACAGTGTGGACGATCTCGCCAGCCACCTGGATCAGGTGGAGAGAGAAGTGGGGAATCGAGACGAGAAGCTGGATCGAGTCCGAGGTCGCGACGAGCACATACATCGGCGGGTTCGTCGCCACGGGGTTGAGCACCTGGAGCGCGGAGGTGGCCTCGACCACCGGCTGGCCGTCCAGGGTCACGTTGAGGGCGGGGTACAGCGCCAAGGGCGACGTGCGGCTCATGTTGATGAGCAAGACACGCGGGCCGGTCACGTTCTGACCTGAGATCGCTATAACCAGACCGTTCCCGGCCTGCTGACCCACCGAGAGGGAGAACCTCGAGTCGAGGACGTCGGTCGAGCTCGAGAGGGGAGTCACCTGGATCGTCGCCGGGATGGTCAGGTTGCTCACAGCGCTCCTGATCTGGTCCTGGACCTGCGTCCCCGCGCTGATGGTGGTCGCGACCCTGGTGACGGTGGTCGTGGAGGTCGAAGACGAGTTGCCGCCAGACGTCGATGCCGAGGTGGAGGTCGAGGAGGACTCGCCGTTCGGCGGGACGATCACTGCGAGCTCGGTGTTGGGGCTGCTAACCATCACGAGGACCGGGCCGTTCGCGTTGAACTCCGGGATGTCAGAGACGTCGAAGACCTCGATGCCGAGGAGATACCTGCCCGGGGTGACCTGGATGCTCGAATGGAGCAGGGCGCCGCCTGACTTGCTCGTCGTCATCGTGCCAAGGTTCTCGCTGGTCCCGTTGAGTATCAGGGCCGCGTTGTAGGTGGTTGACGGGTTCGCGTCTTCGAACCCTATCTCCACGTCGAGGATAGAATACTGGGTCTCCAGCGACACGACGACAGTCCCCGAGGAAGCGAACTTGTACCCGCTCGGCACGTTCACGATCGTCGAAGGCGAGAGCTTGAACGTCCACTGGGGCCCCTTCGGCGTCTCGATGGCTGCCGGGGAGGTCGTCTCAGTAGTCGTCGTCGAGCCGCTGTAGGCGTTGACCGTGAAGGTCGTGGGGTCGCTCTGCAGGACCACGGTGGGCTGGTTGAAGCTCGAGTCGTCGGTCACCGTCATGCTGAGGACGAACCTCCCGGTCCCCAGGAAGGTGCTCGCCACGAAGCTGCCGCCGCCGTTGGCGTTGGTCACGTAGGTCCCGATGGTCCTCGCGCTCCCGTTGACTGAAAGGACCAGCTGATAGATCGAGCTCGGGCTCTCGCCCGTGAACGCGAGGCTGAAGTAGATGCTCCCGCCCGTCACGGAGTAGCCTCCGCCGCCCGTCCCGTACAGGTAGTCGCTCGAAGCCTCCTCGCTCGTGACCTGTCCAAAGTCCACGTGTCCTGTTGTGACTTCAGGCGGCGCGGACGTCGTGCTCGTCGCAGACGAAGTGCTCGTCCTGGTGGTCGTCGAGGAGCTCTCCGACGTGTGGGTGGTCGAGCTGCTTGTGCTGGAGGAGACGTGGGTGGTCGAGGTGGAGCTGTGCGTCGTCGAGGACGAACTTGACGAAGTTGAGGAGCTCGCCGTGGTTGTCGAGGTGTGTGTGGTCGCCGTGGAAGACGAGGTCGAGGAGCTCGTCGTCGTTGTCGAGGAGTGCGTGGTCGTCGTGCTGGAAGAAGAACCGAGCGGTGCCAAGGTCACTTGGATTGCTCTCGGGACGCTCACGGCGACGGGAGAGGCGGTTTGACCGTTCGCAAAGAGAAGCAACCCGATCTGATACGTCCCTGGAGTGAGTGTGATGTTACCCTTGAAGACGCCGCCTCCGGTGGAGGTCGTGACCACCGTTCCCACTGTGAGATTGGCGCTCGCCGTCTGGACGACGTTCGTGAAGACCGCGCTAGCGGTCCCAAGAAAGCTGGTCGTGACCTGCAGCGTGTCGCCAGAGACGACTATCAGCGCCCCGCCTTCCTTGAAGGGATAGTCTGTCGTGACCGCCTGATGGAGATAGACTGGAAGCGGGTCCAGGGTGTAGCTGAGCCCGTTGCTCGACGCCGTGGAGGTCTGGACCGTCGACTGCGCGGCCAGCGTGACCTGGGCTGTCGAGGGGTCGCTCGTGAATATGACTCTGGTGTTTGTCGTCGTCGGGTCGGTCACCTTCAGCCCTACGGCATAGGTGCCCGCGTCAAGGGTCGCCGTATCAGCGGCTCCGGCCGTCCCCTGCGAGCTGACGGTGACGGTCGCGAAGGTGAACGACTTGCTCGCTCCCGTGGAGCCGACCGCCTGCATCACCATCGTCAGCTCCTCTCCGGGGGTGCCCCCTGTTATCGACCACTCAAGGTTCATCGTCAGTCCGTTGACCGCGATCCCTGCGTAGCCGCTTGCGTTCGCGCCAGCCGACGTCGATGTCGACTCTAGGCGGTAGTAGACGCTGTTGCCTTGCGCGTTCGTCGGCGGAGAAGAGGAGGTCTCTGCGACCGGCGGCAGTGCGTTGGCCGGGACTGCATAAATTACAAAGCCAAAACCCAGGAGGAACAATATTGCAAATATTGCAACCGAATCCAGCCGGGAGTGTCCTGATTTCATTCTATTACGCCTCATGTATCTGTCCGAGCGCCTATAACGGGTGGGTTCCTGGAAGTGAATTCCTGCAAAAGTTTCAGTATCTAACAGGTGAAAGGACTGGAATTTGATGAATGGTTGTCACGATTTTTAACGGCTGCTCCCGGGCCCTTGGTCGTGCCTAGGGACGTCCGCGACGTGATCTCCGCGATCCACGAGGTTCTGGAGATCCCTGTCGAGGAATCAACGGTGTATGTGGAGGCCCTGAGTTCTGGGCGGGTGACCCCCATGAACGCGCAGACCCTGGCCTCGGCCAAGTCGCTCGCCGCCCGCGGGATGTTCATCGTCGACTCCTCCGGAAGTTCCTACCTGCCCGTCCATCCGAGGATGGCTCTCTCGAATCTCTTCAGGGCCTACGAGGAGAGGGCGATAAGACAGAGGAAAGAGAAGAGGTTGCAGGTCGACAAGCTCACCCTTGAGCTGCTGGCCGTCCTCCCGGACGAATCGAAGAGCACAAATCCTGGCAGTCCGAGGGTAGGTCGAAAGGGGAAGGGTGGAGTTTCGAGATGAGCGCGGGGGCACAACACAAACACGAGATAGTCCTGGCGGGAATGGTAAACGTGAACAGGGACAACTACCTCCAGGGAGTGGTTGACGTCTGGGTCTGCAGGGGATGCAAGAAGCTCTTCTGCGACGACAAGCGCTACGGCGAGCCCCTGAAGCCCAGCGTGGGATTCGAGGAGTGTCCCGGAGGACGAGCAGTGGGGGATCCTCACCTGCACCGACATAAAGGGGGTCTACATGTTGAGCCTCGGGGTCAAGCCCGGCAAGACGATCAAGCACACATGCCCAAGGAACGGGACGCAGCACGAGTTCCTCGTGAGGGACGACTGGACCATCGCTCCTGACGACGGCGAGACGATACACCGGCTGTTCCTCGTGAAGGACCACATCAACAAGGTCATCGAAGCGGGATTCTACAAGCTCCGGATGCTGAAGTAGCCCTTGAATCCGATTCGGGTGGCTGGGTCGGTGCTGGGGGTGGTCACAGGACTGTGGGCCGCATACGTCAGTTACATCGTGGCCCCCTCGCCGACATGTTCCCCGTGTTTACATCCGCCTAGCGGCCTCCACAACGCAGACCCTTGGCTGGGCGTCGTGGGTGCGATCCTTGTCTTGGCCTCGCTGGTCGCCATCGCGGGAGTGAGAAAGAGCTTCATTCTCGGTGCGATCCTTTCAGCGATCATGATCGCTCGCGTCGCGCTCCTGTGGGGAAACTACCCAGCCATGGACCAGGCAACGGCAGTGGCACTTTCGGCCATCACACTCGTCGTCGACGTGGTTGCCTCGAGGCCCTCGAAGGCGCTCTCGGAGAAGGACAGCCCGCTCAACCTCCCGGTCTTCGGCTGATTCTCGAAGAGCTAGATGCGGAGGGGCGCGACTACGCCTCTCTTGAGGCCGAGTTCCACGTCTCTGCGCAGATGTGGGATGTCTATCTCGTAATACCGCTCTTTCTCCCATGCGAGTTGGGGTAAGGCCCTCCTGTAGATGTTGAGAGCGACATCCGTCTCTCCTCGCTGCTCATGCACCTGAGCGGCGCAGAGCAGGATGATGGCCTGCACCAGAAGCCTCTCCTGGCCCTCGGAAGCCCGCCAGACGGATTCCAGCACCTCGTGGCACTCCCAGTATCTCTCGGAGTTGAAGTAGCCGACCGCCTCTCGGATCGTCTGCTCCTTTTCCTTGAACGGGGGCGCCTCGTCCAAGTTCTTGGTGAACTCTAGCTTCGCCAGAGGCTCGATGGCCGCGCTGAAGAGCTCGAAATCCTGCACCGAAGGAGTGAAGACGTCAATCTCGAGGGCACCATAGGAAGTCCATCTTGGGTGCGTCACCCTTGCGCCGAGATTCTTGGCGATGCCCTTTGCGGACGAGAGGAAGCGTTGGCGGTCCGTGTCGTTGGGAATCGCACGAAGAAGGAAACGCACGGGCAATCGGTCAGATCGCTTACTGCTACCATTTGAAGATAGGTTTTTGGCTTCGGCCGGGAGCGGGCCCGAACGTGGGTGATGGCCGCATTAGCCTGAAAATGATCTTGATAAACCGTTAACTCATCGTTAACGTGTGACGTATTAGGACTTCTATTTTGAATTCAGGTTTTTGGGGCTATGACGTTGTGTGTGTGATTGGAATAATTTCGGATTCCCGGGCGAAATCCAGCATTTGTGGTTATTTGCCGGAGCTTGATTGCGCGATGTAATTGCACTGACATCTTATTTATAAATAAGATGTAAATACTCTTACGGCATGTCCTTTCCAATTGAATTAGCAGGACAGAACCCCTGGTGGAGAAACAAAGCAGCTATAGATTCAGACAAGGACATTGTTAATCTCAAGCAAAGCACGATAAAATGGGAGCCGAGAGTAAAGCACTTCTTCGATTGGAAAAAAGATGCGGTCTACACTCTAAGGGGCCCGCGACAGGTTGGTAAAACCACGCTGGTTAAGACAATGATCTCCGAACGACTAAAGGAGTCTAATCCAAGGAATGTATTCTACTACACATGTAATTTGGTGGATAACCCGAAGGAATTGGCTAGCATTGTCTCCAACTATTCGGACACAATACGGAACAAGAAGGAGCGGGCCTATCTTTTCCTAGACGAGATATCTTCAGTCAAGGACTGGCAAAGGGGCGTAAAACACCTTGCGGATACGGGAGTTCTAGACAACGCGACGGTCGTGTTGACGGGATCACATTCAATTGACGTGAAAACCAACTCAGAAAGGCTGCCAGGCAGGAGAGGTAATCTCAACGATTCCTTAGACAAGATAATGCTACCCATGAAGTTTGTCGAATACGTGGAATCCGTCAATCCTAAGCTCGCCAAAGAAGTGATTGGACCTTTTCGGTTATTTTGGGAGACGCGCAAGCAGATCTTCAAAGGACTATTCGAAGGTAAGATCGAAGAAATGAAGGAAATTGCACTATACTCGAAGGAACTTCAGCTATTGCTGTCGGAATATCTGATTACGGGAGGAATTCCGAAAGTGGTAAACGAGTACAAGACAAAGGGCCAGATCGTCGAAGGCGTCTACAAGACCTATGTCGATTCGGTCTTGGGAGATTTGCAGAGATGGGGGAAGCGCGAGACATACGTAAGACAAATCGTCAGTCGAGTTATTGATACGATGGGAAATCCTGTTGGCTGGAACACTCTGCGAAAAGATACCGACATTGCGAGTCACGCGACAGCGGCAGATTACATCGAACACATCACTGACACCTTTGCCATGGTGTATCTTCATAGGCTCGATTTGAATCAGAAGAATCCTGCCTACGAGAAGGACAAGAAAATCTTCTTCGACGATCCGTTCTTCTTTCATTCAATGAGAGCCTGGTGCAAAGGAGTTGAACCCTTCTCTTCATCGATTGAGTACTTGAAGGAAGAACGGAATGTTGGATGCTTGCTTGAATCGGTTGTTGCCAACCACCTCGTGCGTCTCTCGTTCTTGCTTAGCAAGCAAAAGCAGCTATTCGAGTACAAGACTTGCTTGTTCTACTGGAAGAGCAAGAAGGATCGAGAGGTGGACTTCGTAATGAAAGAAGACCGTTCGACTTTCTTCCCCGTGGAAGTGAAATATCAGAACTCGATTGGCCGCGATGACAAGTACGGGCTTATCGACTTCGGCAAAGCAACAGGGTCAAAAAACCCAGGACTACTGTTGAGCAAGAATGAACTCAAAGAAGACGGTAGTGCGGTAATCGTTCCAATATGGGCCTTCCTGCTCATCGTGTAAAGCGGAATTGAAAGGGGACGGGAGAGAATCCATATGTTGGCGCCCGAAGCGCCTTCGGCGCTTCGGAAATAAGGCGTTAAGTTAGGTTCCGAAAATTAACCGCATAGGCCGAAACTAGCCTCTGAGTGTCCGCGCCATCAATTATTCCATAGTAGATTCTTCTTCCCCCGAAGGCCGATTTTGCTGTCGCGAGGGAATGCATCTGTTCGACAATTGTTTGGCCTACTTGTCCCCAATATTGAACGAGGAAAACAGTCGCAGTAGATCTGAACAATCTTTGTATTTGGTCGCCATTCTTCCCCATTTTCTTGGGGGTGAGAATCCCGCTTGTTCCTTTTCCTTTGAATCCGAACGCAGCAGTTAATCTTCGCCGCCCAATGAAGAGGCGTGTGGTGAAGAGGTCGTTTTGCTCACCTCCCCAGTCTTGAAATTCTCCCTGCTCTCCCAAGATTTCCTTCACCCCATTCTTGAAAGCCAATTCGGAAATTGCGACTGGTTTGGGGGCGTCATGGATGGTCCGGACAAGAGCGAAAGAGTCAATGTCGTCAACGCTGATACTGGTCACCTGAATTGACTGCCTTTGAAAGTCTAGAACGACACGGACCGAATCGAATGGAACATTGTATTTCGTAGGGTACTTCTTTAGGGAAATACGGTTCTCAGCCAGTCTTAGTATCTTTTGGCGATGCTGGTTGTAGAATGGATCTTTGACATACGCAATACGTCCCTCGACCTTTTTGTCATTGACTGCTATGATGCGGTTTCCTACGAGTTTGGCTCCGACGATTAGAACTCTCTTGTCACTTAAGCCCGTTGCCTTTACGAGGGCTGAAATTGTCTTGATCTTGGTCTTACCACGATATATGGCTCGGAACAGCCTTCTTGCCTGTTCAGATTTCTGTAGTATCTTGGCTGCGTGTGCGATCTGGTCCTCTGGGTTAGAACGCACGTCAGTGACATGAATTGCCATTAGTCGGTAAGGCTCTTCTTCTTGACCTTGGGGAACATTCCGCGAATATTGCTCGCACCCATGCCCGTGGCTTTGTCTATGTCCTCTGAAGTGGCACCGTCTCTGAGGAGCTGAAGGATTAGCAACTTCTTGATGCTAGTCAGTTCCTTGATTTCGTCACTTGGCGTTTGATTCACCTCCGGTGGCTGAATGAGCCGAGGACTTCGTTGACTTCTTGGCTTTTCGTTGAGGAAAGATTTCTGACAGTGTGCCCTTGCGAACGTGAATTAGATTCTCCAACTTTCCAACATCTGGACGGGGTTCCTCCTTGAGGAGTAATCCAGCAAGAAGCAATTGGATTGTCTTCAATTCCTGCTCCGGATAATCAATCTTCTTCGGCATTGGGCCTTTCCCTCGAATTAATCAGTCGCCGGACTTGCCTATCGGTGATTCCCAATGCTTTCGCGATCTCAGGTTGCTTGACCTTGTTGGCTTGCAAGAGCAATATGAGGAGTCTCTTGATATCTTGCAGTTCTTTTGTCTCGCCACTCATTTCGAGGTCTCCAGTTTTTGCTTCAGCTCCTTGTTCTTAGCATGCGCGACGATGCCAGGAATGGAGGTATGTTTGACACCGAGGATTTTCGCTATCTCAACTCTTCTGAGTCCAGCCGATTGCAAATACAGCACTATGTCTCCGACGTTCATCTCCTCTTGTTGTTTGAGAAACTCGACTAATAAGCGAGTGATGGCGTCCAGACGATTCGAAACGGGATCGAGCTCGGCATTTGGCATAACTAATCTTCTCTGGAAATCTTGCTCAGCGGAAACTTGTTCTTGAGATATTTGAGATCGAGATGAGTGGCTTCCGCTACGGCTTCGTGTTTCACGCCCGATTTGAGGAGGAGAATAATGAGCAAGTCTCGAATTGTCTCGAATTTCTCCTCATCCATGCGTCTTTGAACTCACCCAAGACGATTTAAGGATTTTAGCGTTTTCTAGAACGCTATTCTGCAAGTTGAGAATATGGTAATGAAAGTACTAGAAAATTTGCCAGTTTTATGCGCGAATCAGCGTCTTAGAATACGTCGGATGGCAACATGGTCATGAACGCTCTTCAAGACAATTGCCGCCGTGTCATTCGCGATATCGTTGTACAGGCGGAGGAGGTTCCCCCTGCCATATGGCCTGTCCTTCCCTTGGAGGCGCACTCGTGAATGAACGAGTTCGAGAAACCGTCTCTGCCTCTGGGCTTCCCGATTACTCGGCACTTGTCTGCTTCTGATTAGATAGGCCTTGATGGGAATACCAGAAGTCCACGCCATGTTGAACTCCTTTTCGGTCCATTCAGAGTACTTGTTTCCAACGAGAAGAACATAGATGTCACATTTTTTCAGTGCGTCTTCAATATCGTGCTCGATTTGTTCGCCTCGTTCCATTTCAACAAGGGTTGGGGAAAAGACCTGTCGTTCCGCGATCCTCAGGTCTTTTAGGTCGTTCTTGATTTCTTGCCTTATGGTCTCGAACTCTGTTTGAGACGAGCTGATGAAAACAGAAACAGGATAGCTGAGAGTGTCAGCCGGTAGAATCTGCTGATTTCTCCTTGTACTTGTGCGGCGTGGCAGAGTGTTCGCCTCGTTTCCTTATCTTGACAAGGGTGACCGACACCTGGTTTGAACCGATTCCTAGAATCCTAGCGATTTCGCTCGGTCGCAATCCTACGCTGTTTAGAATTTCGATTTTCTGCATTACAGTTATACTTGGCTGGTTGTCAAGAGTGAGCCGAAGAATCGCCATGAGAAGCGAGTTCGTTCTCTCAATCTTTTCCTCTAACCGCTCTAAGGGGTCTGCCAGAGCGCTTCAGCCATTGAATCTGTACAATGACATTTTATTAACGTTAGCAGCGTGTTGGAAGGCGAATCTTTGTGGGTTCTCGACTCAAGATCTTTCTCATGTGAGGTCAACAGGCTAAATGCGATCATTACCCACGTTGCTACTCTTGGGATAGCTGTTTCTTGAGTCTTGCGAATTCTGACCCAGACAAGCCGACATGTCACCGAGCCAAGCACTGGCCAGCGTCCGAATCTACAACACCCTATCTTCAAATAATAGCCCTTTGGAGTCACGAGAGTCCCGGTAGGGAGTTATCATGGTCGAGATCGACGCCAACTGCCACCTCGAAGCGTTCAGGAGGTTCCTCGTCAACAGCACCTGCCGGAGTTTCATCCCCGAGTCCTACCTGAGGAACCCGGAGGTCTTCCCAGAGAAGGAGTCCGAGCCGGGGTCGATCTACATCGAGGCGGCGGACAAGGTCACGCTCAAGAGGATCCGCGACATCTCGTTCGTCAACGCCAACGAGGTGCTAGGGATAATCTACACATCGAAGAGCGGCAACAGCAAGCTAAAGTGGAGACAGCTCAGAGGACCCATGGGAAGGGTAACCGGGGACGCGTCGAACCACAGCCTGGTGAACCTCTCGATGGCGAGGGTGATCAGTCCGGAATACGTCGAGGAGCTGGCGAGGCGCGAGAGTGAGATGTACCCGGCCTCGCAGTCTCAAGAGCAGCCTCCGACCGAGCCTTCTGTTCCTTCCGTGGAGGAGTCAGCGCCAGCCCCAGCCCCGATACCAGCGCCGGCCGGAGACCAGCCTGCGATGCCTCCCGATGAGGAGGAGGATGACTTTGAGGCGGCTGACGCCGATGAGGACGAGCAGGAAGACCTAGAAGAACAGCAAAGAGAAGAGACGGTCTAATTCCGGACTAGATACCAATATAACTCGCCGCGAAAAATAGCGCCAGGCATGGTGCAAGTCAAGGTCCATCGCATCAGCAGCGTCACCGACCCATACACGGGCGTCCCGTCCAAACAGATCGAGCTCGTGGAGGTAAGGCAGCGCGTATCAGGTCAGGTGTATGGGATAGGGGGCGAGGAGAACAGGATGGTCCAGAACATGGTCTCACAGCTCCAGGGGATGGGCCTGATGCCCCAGGTAAGGGAGCTGGCGTTCCCGAAGATCACGATGGTCCTCACCGAGAGCGAGTACGACATGTTCGCGATGAGGCTCGATGTAAACGAGGTATACGAGCTCGAGATCAAAGGCGGGACGATAGGCCTGAGACCCACCACCGGCGTATAACTGGCAAGGGTGCGTTTCAGTGCCGAAAGTCAAGGTCGGGGACCGAGCCCCGGAGTTCGAGCTGCCTTCTCAGGATGGCAACATGGTGAAGCTCAGCGAGCTAGTGAGCCGAGGGCCCGTCGTCGTCTACTTCTATCCTAAGGACAACACCCCTGGCTGCACCAAGGAGGCGGGGGCCTTTCGAGACAAGTACACGCAGTTCGGAGAGCTGGGCGCCGAGGTCGTAGGCGTGAGCTCGGACTCGGTCGGTTCCCACAAGGGCTTTGCGAGCGACTGCAACCTGCCGTTCAGGATCCTCAGCGACTCCGGGGGCTCGGTGAGGAAGCTGTACGGTGTGCCTTCGTCGATGGGCATCATCCCCGGCAGGGTCACGTACGTCATCGATGGCGAGGGTGTCGTGAGGTCGGTCTTCTCATCGCAGCTGCAGGCGACCCGTCATGCCGAGGAGGCGCTGAAGAGCGTGATTACCGCGAAGAAGGAGACCCCGGAGGTCCTGGCGCCTAGACCGGCTTTCCACAGTTGCGGCAGAATTTCGCGTCAGGCTGGAGAGGCGCGCCGCAGTTCGCGCAGAAGGCCGACGCGCTCTGGGGGACGGGAGTGGGACCGGGCATCGTGGATGGAGGCTGTTGCCAGCCGGGCTGCGCGGCTTGCGGAGCTGTTGCCGAAGGACCGCAAGTGATGTAGGTGTAGGCTATCACGACGGAGGTCCAAGCGCTCAGAGGGATGTCCAAGAGCGTCTGGATGACCCTTCCGCCGCCGCCGAGGGACAGCACGGCGCCGATTATCGCCACCACGATGTAGACCAACAGGAAGGTCAGGAAGAGGGCGAAAGTGCTCGACTTCTTGTCGCGACCGAAGGCCTTGCTCGCTGCCATCCCATCGAACGCTCCCTTGTCCTCCAGCATTATCGCGGGGGTGGTGTAGGCATACCAGGTCGCAAAAATGATCCCGGGCACTATCAGGGCGATGGAGCCGAGGATGACTATGACACCGACTACGATTCCTGCTAGAACGAGGTTCCAAAACCTGCGGTACGCGTGCCCGAACGCTTCGCCTATTGTCAGGCGCCGGCCCTGGAGCGCCTCCCGGACGACCGGGGCGTAGGCCCCGCTGGCTATCACGCTGAAGATGGCAGAGAGGAGCGTGGCTATGATCACAATCGGACTGAATATCGCGGGGCCCGAGAAGACGTCGCTGATGAGCGAAGGCACCGCAGGGAGCAGCTGGATGAGGATGATGGACGGGTTCGCGGTGAGAAGATTGGTGGACTTTGACAGAACTTCGCCGACGTTTATCTTCTTGCCAACTGTCATGCTCTCACGGATTCTACGTTCACATCGCTCCAGGTGGAGTTTGACTATTGGCACATATAACTGCGTGAAAAAGCCTGATTTTGTCCGTTTTTGCCCTGGCTTGCCCGGTCACCATCTTGAGAGAAAGATGCGGCCGCCGGGATTCGAACCCGGGCGTCAGGCTCTCTCCTCCTTTCGGGCTTCAGGAATGGGAAGCCTAAATCCTAACCACTGGATCACGGCCGCGCAGCCCTTGCGAACCCCAAAGCCGGTATAAATGAGGTTACTGCGTCGACCGCTTCGACTGGGTGAAGGAGCTTAATTATTAGACTCCCCTAAAGCAACGTGGACATCGCTACAGCGGGATTAATCCTCTATTGGTGTGAGGGTAGCAAGCGCGAGGAAGACAGACGGGTGGAGTTTGTCAACTCCGATCCAAAGATGGTTGCAGTCTTCATGAAATATCTCCGAAGTAAGGACATAATCGAGGAAAGGATTAGGGCGAGGCTCACCATTCATGTTCAAGACAATGAGCCGAGGTGCAAAGACTATTGGAAGACCGTGACCGCTCTGAACGACTCCAACTTCATCAAAACCGTGGTTAAGGCCCCCAGTTTCTCGAAAAGGCCACTGCCCTACGGCGTAGTCGCCATCCGTTACAACTCTCTCCGACTGCTGCGCCAGATCAAGGGGGAAATCGCCAACCTGGCGGAAGAGCTTGTAGATTCTGACATGCAGAAGTCAGCATAGAGTGGAGCTCGGGCCGACGAGCCTTGTGTCCGTTCTGATCTCATCGCTAAGCGTCGTCCCTCTGGGAAGGCGTCGAATAGATTAGTTCTGGGACGAGAGGACCGAGTGCTCCGGTTCGACAGCTACAGGGGTGAAGTTGACCGGCGGGCTGTTGATAGGTTCGAGGCCCGCCAACTGGGTGACGAGAGAACCCAGGTAGCTCGGGAGCGAAAGATAGGGATTGGGAAGAGCCCCGTTCGTGACATAGAGATAACCGATATATCTCGAAGCGGCCTCCAAGTAGGATTGGTTAAGCGCCGCGCCGTAGGTAATCGCCGCGAAGTCGCTCTTCGGATACTCGGAATGCCATCCCCCGAGGAAGGACGTCGTCGAGAAGCTCGCGTTCTCTGCGATGACGAGGGTGTCGACCGTCCCGACGTAGCTCGAAGGAACGTCGTGACCAGGGTTTCCAATCACCAGATAGGCTCCGATCTCGTGCGAGTAGGTTGTCAGGGCCGAGTAGTATGCCTCGTGCCCTGGACTGTCCGCCATCTCGTCAAGGAAGGTGCCGTTCACCCCGTACCACCTCATGTAGTCCCCGATCTCGGCCTTGACGACCGTGATGTTCCTGTCGCCGTAGCTCGTATCGACGTATCCCAGCACGCTGATCCCCGCCTCCTGCAGACGCTGGATCCCGTCGGTGAACTCCTGAGAGGGGGACGCCCCTGGACCGTTCGACGGGTTCACGATGGCGACCATGGGCACGCCGGGGTCGACCTGTCTCTCTTGGATCAAGGCGGTCCACTCGCTGCCAGGAGCGCTGTAGAGCGGAACAAGCAGGCTCGTGGGAGACTTCGCGGGCGATGCGCTCGCGTAGGCGGGAAGATGGAGCATGGCGAAGGAGAGGATGAAAAGGAACGCGACCGCCACTCCTCTCTTCATGAGATTGTACACTAGATTTTTTCGTTATAAGAGATATGAACGCCTCCGACGTAGAGAAGGTACATGTCCTCGACTACGTAGGGAAGCTCCGGGTCGACGGTCGCGGATCCCAAGAAAACCCGTATAAGTCGAACCGCGCACCGCGGCAGACCGTGCCGAATCTGAGAGGGAAGGAGCTTCTCACGAGCCCCCAGATATTGAAGCAGCTCGAGTCACTCGACAAGGGAGGGTACGCGAGGTCCTCCAGAACCGGGAGGAAGAAGCACGAACCGGTCCTCCCCAGCGACCTCGAGGACGAAAGGCTCCAAACGATCTTCCTCGACGACCCTTCTTTCAACTTCGACTACGCGCACATTCTTCCGAAGACTGAGAAGTGCTCGGTGATGCACGGCCACACCTCCTCGGCGCTCGTGGAGATAATGGGTCGACCCGTCGACGGCATGGTCGTCGATTTCAACGACGCGAAACCCATCATCAAGAAGGCGATCTCTGACCTCGACCACAAGCTGTTCATCAACGAAAAGTATGTCACCGGGAGGAGCTCGAGCCACGTGGACCTCGCGTTCATGACCGTCCACGGCGATTTCAGCCTACACGTCCCCGTCGAGACCACGGTCCTCTTGGACGGCGAGGCTACGGTGGAGAACCTCGCGCGAGAACTCCTGACGAGGATCGCTCCCAAGATGCCAGAGAACGTCGAGGCCGTGGGTATCTACGTCTACGAAGGCCTGAACAAGGGGCCCACCTGCTGGCTCGGATACACGCAAGGGGAGCAGAGACTAGACGGAAGCGATAGTCCTCCTATCTGGCGGGATAGATTCGGGGACATGCCTGTATCTGGCAAAGAGAGATGGCCACTCGCTGAGGGCCCTGACGATAAGGATCCATGAGACCGCCCGGCCGGAGCTGGACGCCGCTCGGAAGCTGGGCGACAGCGTTGGTGTGCGAGAGCACAGGTTCGTCAGCGTCCCGGAACTCAGGGAGGCCGGGGACATCGTTGGCTCGAGGCCCTTTTCGAATGTCCCCCCCACCTACATCCCCATGAAGAACGCGATCTACTACTCCCTCGCGGCCGCGTACGCGGAGGAGAAGGGAGTCAGCGCCATCATCGGAGGTCACAACGCGGACGACACCCGGACCTTCGCCGACACAAGCGAGGCCTTCTTCAAGGACTTGCGAGATGCCTTCCTGCAAGGGCTCCCCGAGACTCCGGCGGTCGGGTCTGCAGATACTCAGACCGCTGAAGAAGAAATCAAAGGCCGAAGTCGTTTCCTTGGCCGCAAAGCTCGGCGTCCCTCTCGAGCTTACGTGGAGCTGTCACCGCTCAGGCCCCCGACACTGCTGGAGGTGCCATGGATGCAAGGCGAGGTCAGAGGCTTTTGCCGCTGCGGGCCTTGGCGACCCTCTGCGTTCGAAAAAGGTTTCTTGACTATTCTTCGGACTGCCTCCAGGTTGAAACGTGGTTCGCCTCAAGGAGCGCCAGCGGCCGCTCTTCCACCGTTGTTCGTGAGGACCGTGTTTCGCCCCTTGCCTGTAAGAGAGTAATGCACGACGGAGCCATCTCCCTTGCCTTCCAGATAGCCCTCAGAAACAAGGCGGTTGATGGCGTCCATGAAGTTCCCCGAGGGATACTTTGGGTTCGCACGATACAGGGTCAAGAACGAATGCAGCGGAGTCTAGAGAGGGATTCTAGGGTTGGCCAGTCAACCCTGGAACCCTAGTTTTCCAATGCTGGACGCTGCGAAAAAACACGAACCGGAAGGCGATGCTATCGCACAGCACGCTGGCAGGTCGTTCTACCTGAGGCCCTCCTTACGTAAGATCATACCAGTGCAGCGGCCTTCAAGATAGTTCTGACTCGGATATGGGATAGCGTATTGGAGCACCGACCTATGAAGCCATTAGCTCATGAACAACACGACGTTAGGCGCCGCCATAGTGCTTTTGGTCATCCTGGGTGTCGCTACCTTTTCCGCGGCTGAATTCCACGGTCAGCCGAAGGCTTCGACGTCAAGTTCGGTGACGTTCACGGCTGCGACCAGTTCGTCCTCGACGATGCCGCCTTTGACGACGTCCCAGTTCGCGACATCAACGACGGCTGCACCTACTACGACTACATCTACAGCGACCACAAACAGCACTTCCAGCACGGCGGCTCCTACGACGACCACCACCTCGTCGACCACAATTGAACCCAGCATGACGAATTCGACAACGTCGGCGCCATCCACTAGCGTTACCACGACCACGACTACGACTGCGGTAAGCACCAACTCGACCACGTCCACGACTACGACGACAACCACGACAACTACGACATCCCCGACCAGCACGACGTCCACGATTTCCACGACCACCACGACCACGACAACGTCATCGCCCACGACCACCAGCACGAACTCCACGACATCCAGCACCACGACAACGTCCACGACCAGCACGACATCCACATCCACGACCACGCAGCCCCCTGGCGGCTCGGGAACGATAACGATCTATGACCACAGGGTCTACGCTACTTACTGGGCGCCGTGCTTCGCGACGGCCTGCGCCAACCCTACCGCGTGGTGCACCTCGAGCTGCACCGGCCCCGGGGCGTCGATGTATGTCACGCTGTATGATTCGGCTGGAACCGCGATCGCTTCAGGATTCGCGGACGAGAACGGGTATACGTTCACCGGTCTGACTGCGGGTGCCACGTACTATATCTATCCAAGTGATTGCGATCTGTGCCATGGGTCGACCCACGATGTCCTCTTCGACCACTGGGGCACTGGTGGCAGCACGCGACCGTTGGCTGTAGTCGCCAACGGCACCAGCGTAGATGCCTGGTACGTCTGCACCAATGGCTGCGGCGGGTATTAGTGGGAGGTCTAGCGCTGGAATGCCTTGGCCTGCGTCTTCAGCTCCCACGGAGTGAGGTACCTGCCCCCGGCTTCTGCGGTCGGCGCGGCGACGCCTGACCGGCCATCCTGCCGTTCTTCTCCCTTCATCCGCTCATGGTCAACCCAGAACATTCAACATCGCGAAAAAGGTTTAAAGTCCAACCCATAGGCGAGATTTTCATGCGCCCGGGGCGCGGTTCAGGGCAGAAGCCCTCCTCCGACAGGGTCTCCTCGGTTGATATGGCTCTCGAGGAGGCGTTGTTGCCGAGGGCAACGGACATCGACACGCTGGCAGACACTCAGAACGAGCCCGCGGGACTCGCGGTAGACGCCGGCGTCTCGGAGCTCAAGGTCATCTATCACGACGGCAAGGTCGCACTCCCCGTCACGCTCGCCATCCAGACGTCCACCGGCCTCCACAGGGGCGTCCACATGAGCAGGCTCGTTCACGCAGCCTCTTCGCACGGGAGCTCGGACATCGTCTCCTGGCTGAGGAGGATATGCAAGCAGGTGAACTCAAGCCAGCCGGGCTCGTCGGTCACATGCAGCTTCGAGCTCCCGTATTCAGACCAGTTCATCCCGGTCTCCATCAAGGCGAGCCAGCGAGGGTCGCTCCACTACAAGTTCACCGCCAAGGGGATGACAGCGTGCCCCTGCAGCAAGAGGATGATCGGTGTGGGTCACATGCAGAGGGCAGAGATAGTGATGATTGTGAAGGCAGGGAAGCCCGTGGACATGCTCAAGCTCGTCGACAAAATGGAGGAGTGCTTCTCTGCGGTCCCGACAGAGAAGATGAAGCGCTTGGAGGAGGCGAAGAAGATACTCGAGGCACAAGGCCATCCGCGTTTCGCGGAGGACCTGGTGAGGGAGTGCGCGAGGAGGTTCCCCAACTCCATGCACATACGCGCGAGATGCTTCGAGTCGATACACGCGCACGACGCGATCGCGACCTGGTCCAAGAAGACCGGCTGGGTCCCTGAATTCTAGAAGAGAATAGAAGGAGACCGCGCGACCGCAGTCCCCGCGTTCTGGATTCTACTGTGGCGGCGCGGTCGTGGTCTGTTGCGGCTGAGTTGTCGCCGCCGGTTGAGCGGGCTGGGGGGCCTGGGCGGTCGGTGTGACGCCCGGGGCCGTCGGCCTCATGTACCCGTTGTTCTCAAGCCAGTCAGCGTGGTCCTTTATGTAACGCCAGACGATGTCTGCCCTCTTCTGGTCAAAGTCCCACGGAGAGACAAGCACTATGTCGCCTTCGCGGATCCACATCCTCCTCTTCATCTTGCCCCGGATGCGGCTGAGCCTCACCATGCCGTCGGTGCACTGGACGAGGGCACTGGTTGCCCCCGGAGATCTTCTGGACCCGCCCGAGTAGCTCGCCCTGCTCGGGGAGGACTAGCTCCTTCAGGTGGGCTTCGTTTATGACCTTTCTCTTACCCAATTGAGTCTCCTCACTTGTGAGTAGCACGCGCCGCAGAGGCTCTTGAACGACCTCGACTCCTCGTTGAAGATGACGCTGACGTGAGACCTGCAGACCGGCTTTTGGCACTCGCTGCAGGTGGTCTTCGCCACGGCGTTGCAGTTACTGCATCTTACCAAGAGGAATACCTCCCTGCGCCGCCCCTCCTATAGTTGCGGTAACCGCCGCCTCGAGAGCCATTGCCGCCTCCTCCTCCGCCTCGCCCTCTATATCCTCCGCGGTTTCCTCCGCCGTATCTCGACTCTTGGATGGCCGTTATCGTCGTCTTGGCGGGGACGTAGAATTGGTGGTCGGCGTCCTGCTTCCTCAGAGGATGGATCTTGGCCCGGTTCAGCGAGAGGATGCGCTCAAAGTCGCTCTGCTCGTCGCCTGAGACCAGCGTTATGGCCTTGCCGTTGTCGCCCGCTCTTGCGGTCCTTCCTACCCTGTGGAAGTAGATGAGGGGATCCTGGGGGACGTCGTAGTTGATCACTGCCTCCACCTGCGAGATGTCGAGCCCCCTGCTCGCGACGTCGGTCGCGACCAGTATGTCGGCCTTTGAATCCCTGAAGAGGCGCATAGAGTGGTCCCTCTGGTTCTGGCTGAGGTCTCCGTGGAGCGCGACGGCGTTGAAGTATCTCTTCTGCAGCTCCCTCGCGAGCTTGTGAGCGCCGTATTTCGTCCTCGTGAACACGATCGTGCTCACCGGCCTTTCAGTCTCGATGACGTCGACGAGTGTCTGGAGCTTGTCGTCGTAGCCAGTGACAGCATAGAACTGCTCTAGCGTGTCGGCTGAGGGCTCGTCGGCGCTGACCAGTATCTTCTCTGGGTTCTTCATGTGCCTCGCGGCGACGTCCATGATGCGCTGGGGCATCGTGGCAGAGAAGAGGCTCATCTGTCTCTCTCGGGGTATCGAGTCCAGTATGAACTCGATGTCGTCGATGAAGCCCATGTCGAGCATCGTGTCCGCCTCGTCGAGGACGACGAACCTTGCCTTTCGCAGGTCGAGAGTCCCGCGCTTCATGTGGTCGATCACCCTTCCGGGCGTCCCGACGACGACGTGGACTCCGCGCCTCAGGTGGTCAAGCTGGACGTTGATGGACTGGCCGCCGTAGATGGCCAGGACGTTCACTCCCGTGTATGCGCCCAGGCGAGATATCTCATCTCGGATCTGGACCGCCAGCTCCCTCGTCGGAGCGAGAACGAGAGCTTGCACCTCGTTCCTAGATGTGTCTATGGCCTGCAACATCGGCAAGCCGAAGGCAGCGGTCTTTCCGCTGCCGGTTTTCGCCTGTCCAATGATGTCTCGACCCGCTAATAGGGGACCGATGGCCAGCTGTTGGATAGGGAAGGGTTTCTCAAACCCCGCTTCGTCTACGCCTCTCAGTATCTGGGGACGTAGTTCCAGCTCTTTGAAACTATTCATTTTCTATCTTGTTTCCACGGCAAAGTCGTCCTGAGAGAATCAGAAAGCTTCCCGGTCGTGAACGACCCGTCCTTCAATCCTGAATCAAGCGGCCGAATTTGCAGCAATTCTTTATCGGCCCGTCGCTGTATTTAAGGGTTTGACGTATGCGGACGATTTCTTGTGAGACCTTGAGGACGTCTGAGATACTTCAGCGTCTGGCGACCTTCTCCACCAACAGGGTCACGAAAACTGCAGCCGACAGGATCACGACCAAGGTCAGAGCGTAGTTTACGGGGATGAGGGCCTGATGAAGGTCTCCGATCTTCAGCGCGCCCACAGAGGTGACCACGGCGATGCAGATGTCCAGGGCAAGAGAGATGTAGGCGAGGACGGTCAGCGACCTGCGCAGCTTCCCGACAACCTGAGCTCGCGAAGTCCGGTCCCCGGTCATGGAGTCCAACAAGACGGATCACGCTTTATCTCTTCTTCGCGGGACGTCCACAGACTGGGCCCCGCGGCTTTCCAAAGAGTTATCTCGAATGCCGGCCGGTTGGAGCCTGATGAACCCCGTCGAGCTCTCGAAGGCGTATCGCCTGCTGTATCCCGCGGTGCCCACGATAATCGGCTGCAACGAAGGAGGCAAGGTGTACGCGATGCCCGTCGTCTCGATAATCTCGCTCTCCAACGACCCGCCGTTGATCGGTGTGGCGTCGTCTCCCGGCCACTCGACGCACAAGGCGATCCTGAAGGCCGGGCGGTTCTCGGTCTGCTGGCTCGACTCCTCCCAAGCCAGCGCGATCCAGTTCCTGGGCACTACGGGTCACAAGGAGACAGACAAGCTCCGCTCAGCCGGGCTCGAACACGACCGCGGAAGGAAGCTGGACGTCCCGGTCGTGAGGTCCGCGCCTGCGGCCCTCGAGTGCAGACTCGGCTCCAGCATACCGGTCGGCGACCACGAGCTGCTCGTCGGGAAGATCGAGGAGGCGAGCGCGAGCGACGACTTTCAGGGATACTGGAGGTTCAAGAGATACAGGCCCGTCCTCTACACGGGGGTCCGGGAAGGCGCTCTCACGACTTTCCAACCTGGCCGGTAGGCGCCGTTCCTCAGACCAGCTTGAGCGACGGGGACTTTAGCTTGTTCAGCTTGCTCACGTTCAGCAGGGCAGGGGTGATCCCTTCGACCAGTCTGGACACGGAGAGAGGCCCGGCGTAGAGAGGCCTGATCTTTCCGACGGAGGAGACGATGAGAGCGGCTTCTTCGTAGACCTGCCTCGAGTCAGCCGTGACCAGCACATCGAACGCCAGTTCCTCTTCCATCCTGGCCAACCTTCCTGCGGGGACGGTCTGGAACGCGCTCGCCACACGGGACGAGGGGAGGGCCTGCGCCACGCGCTCCGCTGCCGACTCTTCGCGAAGCGAGAGCGAGAAGACGCCGTCCTTCACCTGCATCGGGACTATGGGCGATATGACCAGCTTCCCCTCCAGCGCGCCAGCCAGCGAGGAGAGGAAGTCCGCCGAGGGGAGGTCGGGGACCGCCAAGATGGCCACCCTGCATCCTCTTGCGGCCTCCTCGTTCGTCTTCGCTCGAACAGTCGCCCCGGAGAGCTTGCCCGCCCTTGCTGCGGCCTCCGAGGCGCGCGAGAGGTCCCGCGATCCGATGGTCACCTCATGCGCCTTGGCGAGCCTTGCAGCAAGGCCGAAACCGAGCTCTCCGCTCCCGCCGAGGATGGCGACGTTAACTGCCTGCTTGCTCATTCTCTCGTTCGTCCTCGAGCTTTCCCTGCTCGGCGATGGCCTTTGGGTCCCACGGGGCGTAGGTCGTGTCGAGCACGCGAGCGATCTTCGACGCGCGCTTCGGCCCCAGCCCGGCGACCATCGCCAGCTGGGCCTCTGTGAGGGAGACGACCCTCCTTGGGGTGCCGTACCTGGCCAGCATCCTCTTCGCGAGCTTGGTCCCGACGCCCGGCAAAGACGAGACAAAGTAGATCTGCTGCTGCGCCTCGTCCTTGCTCTTCGGAGGAGGCTGCGACAGTCCCGGAGGGAGGGGCCGTGCCCTGCTGTTCTTGACGAGGGCGGCGATCGCGAGCGCCGTCTCGTCAGCGTTCGCCGTGTGCATCAACCGGAGGTCGTAGGCGAGGGTCGCCGACGCTATGGCCCCGTAGTAGGAGGCGAGGTTCTTGACCATCCCACCCACCTTGGTCACGTCCCCCTCGACCACGATGTAGGGTTTCCGAAAGGCCGCCGAGAGGCTCGAGGCCTGAGAGAAGAGCCTCCCGTCGTAGACGGAGGAGACGAAGTCCCCGATCGACTTGCGCTCCGCCGCTATCTCGGGGGTGACGACGTAGTCGCCTATCGGGAGCCGGGTGTAGTAGACGCGGATGTCGAGCTTCGAGAGCTTCTCGGGCACCCCGCTCTGCCTCTCCCTCTCGTCCACTATCACTCGCGGTGGGATCACGCCGATATCAGACCCTGATGAGAGAGAAGTGGTAGATATAGAGTGTCGCAACCAAGAACGTGAGAGCGCAACCCGCCACGACCAGGGCGTCGTACCACCTGAGCGTCATCCCGTAGAGGGAGGTGGGTTTGGGCGTGGAGCCGTAGCCCCTGGACTCCATCGCCTCGGCAAGCTCCCCGCTCCTGATCACGGAGTTCACCACGAGCGGGATCAGGATCGGGACCATGTTCCTGACACGCCGCACGATGTTGCCCTTCTCGAACTCCAGCCCCCTCGACTTTTGCGCGTCCATTATCTGGAACGCGTCGAGCATCACGACAGGGATGAACCTCACCGCGGTGACGAAGGCGAACACGATGTCTCGTGGGACGCGCATCCACTTCATTATCTGCTCGAGCTCGTCAGGGGAGGTCGTCACGAAGAAGAGGCTGGTCGAGCTGATTATCGCGAGGAAGCGGATCGAGTAGAGTATCGCGTTGAGGAGGCCGAGCCCGAAGAGGAAGTTGACCGCGAAAATGAACAGGGCGAAGACCCCGGAGAAGGCGACGGTCCTGGCGATCCTCTTCAGCGACCTGGCGAGCGCGGAGATGAGTAGTATCGCGGATAGGACGACGGCCATCTCCGAGAGCGTGGTCGAGATGAGGGAGACGATGAAGAGCTCTATCGAGAGGAGGAGCTTCACCCTTGGGTCGAGCTTGCTGATGGGCGAGACGACGCGCTTGAAGACGAAACCCCCTGAGATCCAGTACATTGCCTGCTATCTCGCCTCCTTCCGTTCCCGCCACCCGTCGGTGATCCAGTTCTTTGCTTCCTGGACGTCCAGGAAAGGCTCGGGGGGCCTTCCGCGCAGTCCCGCGTAGAGCCTCAGCAGCTGCGGCTGGGTTACCCTCGCGGATTCTAGCAGCTCGCGGTCCCCCATTATCTTCGAGGTCGACCCGTCCGCCACGAGCTTTCCGCCCGACATGACGAGCAGCCTCGGCTGGATCGGCCAGAGGAACTCCACGTCGTGAGAGACGACGATTATCGTCTTCCCCGTGGACTTGAGCATCTTGAAGATCCGGGAGAGCTTCTCCTTCTGCAGAGCATCCTGACCGACGGTGGGTTCGTCGAGGACGACCACATCGGGTGCCACGCCAGGATGCACGCCAGGGTGAGCCTCTTCTTCTCGCCCCCGCTGAGGACGAGAGGCGAGGACTTGCGATATTGCGACAGGCCGAAGAAGTCCAAGGCCCAGCCCATCCTCTCCGCGATGAGCTGGTCAGCGAACCCGAAGTTCCTCAAGGCGAAGGCCACCTCGTTCTCTACGCTGTCCGAGAAGAGCTGATGGTCGGGGTTCTGGAACGCGATCCCTATCTTTCGCGAGAGGGCGGCCGAGGTCGTCTGGCGCGTGTCCACGCCGTCGACGAGGACGGAGCCCTTGCTCGGCTTCAAGAGGCCGTTGATGTGGCGGACGAGGGTGGTCTTTCCAGCCCCGTTCTCTCCGACGATCGCGACCGTCTCCCCCTTCGCGATGCTCAGGCTCACGTCCCTGAGGGCCGTTACCCCGGTCTGGTGCGCGAACGTGACGTCCTTGAACTCGATCTGCGTCAAAGGCCGTTCAGCTCCTCCGCCATCTCCTCGGGGCTCTCAGGGGCCCTGGGGATGCTCACGCCGGCTGCGGCCAGCATGTTGTGGAGCCTCGAGATGGGCGGGACGCTCACGCCGTGCTGCTCGATGTGAGGGTCTGCCAACACCTCGCGCGGAGGGCCGTCCAGCACCTTGGTGCCCCCGTCCATCACGACGAGCCTATCGGCGATGGGGATGAGGAGCTCGAGCCTGTGCTCGACCACTATGAAGGTAATCCCGAGCTCGCGGTTCAGCTTCTCGATGAGAGAGACGACCTCGAGGGCCGTCTTCGGGTCGAGGAGCGACGTGGGCTCGTCGAGTATGATGAGCTTCGGACGCATCGCGATGACCCCGGCGAGGGCGGCCCTCTGCTTCTGCCCGTCGGAGAGCTCGTGCGGTGCGCGGTCGGCGAGGTCCGTGATTCCAAGGAGACGCATGGCCTCGTCGACGCGCGCCCTCATCTCGGGCCTTGGTATCGAGAGGTTCTGGAGTCCGAAGGCGACGTCCCTCTCCACCGAGAACATGAAGATCTGGTTCTCCGGGTTCTGGAAGAGGAGGCCGATGTTCTGGGAGAGCACGCTCATGGACGTCTCCGCCACCGTGAGGCCTCCGACAGAGACCTTGCCCGAGTAGTCCCCCGGATACATGTGGGGGATGAGCCCGTTGATGCATCGGAGGAGCGTCGACTTGCCGCACCCGCTAGGCCCCGCGAGGAGGGCCACCTCGCCCTGTGCGATCTCTAGGTCGACGTCCTTGATCGCGGGTGAGGGGGAGTCAGGATACTTGAACGAGAGGCCCTGGACGGAGGCAAGCGTCTTGGTCTCGCTGGTCGTGGCGGTCAATCCCTGTTACCCTAGCCCGTGGTGCCCGAGTTCCCTCGCCATTGGGAGCCCGTGTTATCCTTTTGGCACTGGGCTCGGAGCAGTGGTGTAATCATTACCATTTTATTGGTAGCTACCAAATTCTTATTAAACTGAGTGGTTCCGAGAAGCTGGAATGCAGCGAGGAAGGCTCGGGAGGTTCGACAGCGTCTCGCTCGGCGGGATAGCCGTCTTCGGGGCGCTGGCGGTCGTCTTGACGACCGTCTCGCAGGGACTGGGGCTGAACTTCCCCGTCGTCCCATACCTGCAGTTCGACCTCGGGGAGATCGCGATACTTCTCGCCTTCTTCATCTTCGGGCCTGTCCCGAGCGTCGTCGCAGCTTTCATCGAGTTCCTCACGCTGATGGTCATCGGGCAGAACGTGCCGATAGGCCCGATACTGAAGTTGCTCTCGATACTCGCGTCGCTCGGAGGGGTCTGGCTCGGGACGACGCTGATCTCGCGCTCGAGGAACCCTGGGTTCGCAAGGGCTGCCGTGCTGGGGACGCTGCTCGGGATCGTCGCCAGGGTGGCCCTCCTGACGGTGGCGAACTACTACCTCATCGTCTTCTTCGGCGGGGCGTACGCGATAGGCGGGCTCGTGCCCTATCTCGGCGGATACTTCAAGCTCGTAGGGGTCGACCTCACGGCGGCAAACGGCGTTT
Organism: uncultured archaeon; assembly: GCA_963799775.1. GTDB lineage: Archaea > Thermoproteota > Nitrososphaeria > Nitrososphaerales > Gagatemarchaeaceae > Gagatemarchaeum. The sequence goes on along the minus strand of CAWCYD010000002.1, from coordinate 248,238 downwards.
GGCTGATACTCGCCTTCACGGCCGTCTTCAACACGCTGCAGATGCTCTTCGCGGCGGGCGTGACATCCTTCCTCGTCGGGTTGCCGCAGGTCCAGGCGACCAGGGCCGCGGGAAGGACGATCTGGGTCACTACCTATCTCAGGTCGCACGTCTGACCCCGTTCAGCGAATCTCTGAGGGCTCGACCTTCAACAGGGAAGCGACCATCGCCAGGGCGCTCTCGGCCGCCTTGTCCTCCGGCATGGAGCATGTGAAGGACGCGGCCGTGGGGTGCCCTCCTCCGATGCCTGTCTCCTTCGCGATGGCAGCGGCGACGTCGGTGCCAAGGTGGATCTTCGTCGCCTCCCAGAACCTCTGGTTGGCGCGGAGGCTGCCTCGGGTCTCATGACCCGTCTCCCCGCTCACGATGGCGAGGTCTGCGCCCATCGAGACAAGTGACCGCGCGACGTTCGACTGGAACGACCCGACCGTCGTGGTCACAGCCACCCAGCTTCCCAGCTTGTAGAGCTTCAGCCTCTTGGCCGACTTTAACTTGGCCAGGACCTCGCCGTAGTCTGGGGGCGAGCGCAGGAGGCTTCTCGCGTCGTCGAGGCTCGCTCCCTTGTCGAGGAGGCGGACGACCTCCCTGAGCGTCTTCTCTTTGGCGATCAGGAGATGCTGCGAGTCGAACATTATCCCCAGGAGGATGGCCTGGGCGGTCTGGGCCTCCATCGTCACGTCGAGGTCGCTGAAGATCCTCGAGACGATCTCTGACGCGGACGAGGCCGTGGCGTCCACCAGCATGTGGTCGTACGGGGCGCCCTCTTGCATGGGGTGGTGGTCGATCAGCACCCTGACGGCCTTGCTCTTCACCATCTTGTCCAGCCAGTCCTTCAAGAGCTCGGTGTGGCCCATGTCGACGGCGACGAGTAGGTCGTACTCCTCATCCTCCCCGTCTCCCTCGACGAGGTTCTCCAGCTTGAAAGACTCCGAGAGGCGCCGCGTGAGCAGGCTCATCCCGTCGGGGAGGACCAGGTCGACGCGGGCGGAGGGCGAGATCCGGGCGAGCAGCTTGGAGATCGCGAAGCCGGCGAGGTAGGCGTCAGGGTCAGCGTGCCTGTGGCAGATTATCCCCGCGCGCCGGATCTTCTTCGGCTCTGTGAAGGGGAACTTCTCAGAGCTCACTGCGCTCCGCAACCCTCCCGCTCGCGGCCAAGGCCGTTTTCAGGTCGCATCCCTAGGATGATGGGTTGCGTTCCTGCGGGGCTGACTGGGTCATTCCCTTCAGCATGTCATCGATCTTCGTCTGAAGGTCCATTCAGGCTCTCCTTGAAGCGTGCCTCCTGCTTCCCGAGGACAAGGGTGCGCGTGTTCGCGACCTCCTTCTTCTCCTGAAGCTCCTTTGTGATGGCCTCCTTTGTGACCTTGATCAGAAGGTTACCGGCGTACTTGTAGATCTGCTCCCCCTCGGGCGCGTTCTTCAGCTCCTCGAGCGCCCTGTCCGTCTCCCCGAGTTCCGCCTCGACCTGCTGCTTCTGCATCTGGACGGCTTGGAGGTTCTGCTGGAGCTGCTCCAGCCTCGCGAGCTGCTCCCTCAACCACGGAGGAATCTCTTGTTGGCTCAATCTCTTTTCTCGAACCGCGAGCTTGGCGTCAGTAAATAAAGCCTTCAGGCAGTCGGGGTGATGAGTTTGGTGATGAGCTGCAGTCTCTCCAGCGCTTCGTCCGCATTGGTGGCCGTGAACTCTAGTGTGAGGCCTTTGCCCTCCTTCTTGACCGTCAGCCCGTTCTCGAGGGCCAGACGCTCGACGCCGTCCTTGCGGGGCCCTCGCAGTGTGACCTTGAGAGATATTCGCTTCAGAGGGGCGGGGGCCTTGGGGTCGCTCCCGGCCTTTGCGCTGCTACTTCTGCTGCGTCTTGGCGGGTGCGATGTCGTAGGCACCGCCGGCCACGGTGTAACCGCAACTGGCACACTTCCATATGCCCGATGAGACGCGCCTCAGCCTCATGTTGGAGCAGGACGGGCACTCCTTCTTCGCCTTTAGCGTCCTGTAGATCTTGGAGTACCTCTTCCTCAGGGTGCCTCCGTACTTGGCCCCGAGACCCTTTAACGACTTGGATCTAGGCACGACCCGCCGCCTCCTTGATCTTCTGACGTATCTCCTTTCCTCTGGCGATTGACCATTCGGCGGCGGTGAGTATCTGCTCGGGCGAGAAGGAGCCAGGCTCTCCCTTTTGTCCGGCGCACAGGTTGCCGCCGTCCTCAGTGTCGAGGGTTATCCTCGCGTCCATGACGGCCTCTTCCTCCTCCGTCGGGTCGAGCACGAGGTTGTTGTTGATGTTGGCGATCGTGATGGAGACGGGGATCTTCGCGACAGGGAGGGGGCACTCTCGCCCGTGTCCTTGACCGCGTCGCCGTCCATGACGAACTTTGGCATCTTCGCCGTGAGGAGCGCTGACACCACGGCGTAGCTCGTGGCGTCGAAGAGGTTCCCGTCGACGTTGAGGATGTTCACATCGACGAAGACCGCGTAGACCCACTTGCCCGCCTTTATGCAGAGAGACGAGACGTCGATCATCTCCGACTCCCTCACGCCCCTGTCGACTACCCTTGCGAGCTCGATGGCGCTCTCGTCGGGCGGTCCAGCCTCGAGGTAAGCCGCTGCCATCGGGAGCACCTCGGCCCCGACGATGAGCAGCCCCTTGTCGGGCGTGTCGGGGAAGGGTATGCCCTTGTCTATCTTCACTCCCGCGAGCACCTGGGTGTTCCCCAGCGTGACCATCGCGGAGCCGTTGGCCTTCTCGATGACGTGGGTCTTGATCTCGAGCTTTCGCTGCTCGTTCAGAGCCCGGCCGTCCAGGCGCTTCCCGTTGGCCAGGGCCTCGATTATCCGGTTTCGCTTTATCGTCTCGACGACGAACGACTTGCTGGGCAATTGCCTACGCCTCCTCCATCATCTCGGCGGTGGCGGTGGCCGTCTCAGGCCCTCCTCCGCTGAAATACTTCTTCATGAGCGCCTCCCTCTGGAGCTTGTAGACCTTCATCCCCGCTCCCTTTGCGAGCTCGATCGCCTGCTTGAACTCGTCGAACGAGAAGAGCCCGTCCAACTGAAGCAGCGTCACCTGGTTGAGGTTCGGCATGAAGGCGTAGGGCAGGTCGCCCGACCCCTCCTTGTCCTCGGTGTCGTTGAGGTCGACGACTATCTTCCCGTCGACCTTCCCCACGGCGCAGCCCACGACCATGTCGCGCATGTTGATCCCGGCGTCCGCCAGGGCGACGGCGCTCGCCGTGATGCCTGCCACCCTCGAGCCTCCGTCGGACTGGAGGACCTCGACGTAGACCTGGATCGCGGTGCGAGGGTAGTCCTCGAGGAATAGGGCGGGCTGCAAGGCCTCCCTGATCACCTTTGAGATCTCTATCTCTCTCCTCGACGGCGCCGGGTTCTTCCTCTCGTCCACCGAGAAGGGGGCCATGTGGTACCTGCACTTTAGGAACGCCCTGTCCGCCAGCTCGAGGTGCTTCGGGTGCATCTCCTTCGGCCCGTAGACGGCGGCCATGATCTTGTTCTTCCCCCACTCTATCAGGGCGGAGCCGTCTGCGTTGCGGACCACGCCTGCCTCGATCTTCAGAGGCCTCAGCTCGTCCCATCGACGGCCGTCGGTCCGGATGCCGTTGTCGTCTATCAGTTTCCTCTTCGCTTCAGTCAAATCTATGATTCACCGCTATCTGGGCTTCCCGCCGGCTCCATTGGCTGGCCGGTCGGCTCCACCCCCAGGAGCTTCTGGACCTTGTTCGTGAGGTCCGCCATGTGAGCATCCTGCTCGATGAGCTCGATGCACTCTGTCGCCTTTGCGACGCCCTCGGGAGGGCCGTCGAGGACTATCATGCCGTTCTGCCCCACCTTGATCTCGCAGTTCGTGAGCTCCGCGATCATGTTGATCATGTAGCCCTTCCTTCCGATGAGACGGGGGACACTTCATCGGCGAGAGCTTGACTATCTTCCCCTGCGGGATCTTTCCGAGGTCGGGGCCGCGTATCGAGAGCTGAGGGTCTCTAGTCCTGTCGAAGGCCTCTATCTTCGCGAGCATGAGGTCGCCCACCGTGAACCTCTGGGTCAGGTCGTGGGTCGCAGGGGAGAAGTCCCTACCGAAGACGAACTGTCCGGGCAGGTATCCGACGAAGCACGAGTTGATGTCCGCCTCCCACCCGTAGCCTGTGAGGTTGACGACCTTCCCGACGACCATGTCCTCGACCCTGGGCATGTAGGCCCCCGAGAGAGGGATGACCTTGACGTCGTTCCTCACTATCTCGGCTAGCCCTATCCGTAGGGCGACCATGTCGGTCCCTCGGCGCTGGACGAACATCCCGGGCCTGTAGTCGCCCGTGACTATGACATCGCCGGGAATCACCTGCTTCCTTGTTATCTCAACCATTTTTCTATTTCACCAGTGTAACTTGAGCGGAACCTCGCGTTGCCGATCCCAGCCTCTCAAGTAAGCCAGGCTGGGTCGCAGCTGGGACTTCTATTATCGCAGACAATCCACCGTCCCCTCCCCACTCCTCTTTAAGTATCTCGCCGAAGCCCTTGAGGACGCCGATGGTCTGGCCCGCGTATTGGGCGGGGGCCTTCACCATCAGCTTGACCTTCTCCGACTTCATCGGGAGGATCTTCCTGAGCTCCTCGAGTATCGTCTTCATCTGCTCGTTCGCGTCCTTGAAGGGGTCGAACGAGACCCTCGCCTCCTGCATCGCCTGCTCGATCCTTATCGGTGGGTGGGGGAGCCCCGTCCTCGGGTCCACGTAGGTCTTCGCTATCATCGAGACCACCTGCCGCCTCTTCTCCTCGGTCATCCGGTGCCTCTGCTCCTGCGTGAGCTGGAGCTCCCCCCGCTTCAGTATCTCGACGGCCGCCTTTGCGTGGTCGTCCGTCCCGAAGTGCTTCTTCAGCAGGTCGCCGGGGGCGCGGAGGCCCCTGTTGGCGTCGGAGAAGACCTCGTCGATGCCGATGACCTGCGAGGGGTCGACTGCCTTGCCCGTCTTGTAGCTCAGGGCTGCGTCTGGGTGGACCATTATCTCGTATCGATGGCCCTCGATGACGAGCCGGACGGTCGTGAACTTGCTCGACATGAGCCTTACATCAGGCTATGCTCCCCTGTTGTTGGGAGTCTTCTCGCTGCCGCGAGTCTTGGCGTTCGCCGCATGCTTTGTGATCTCGTCCTCGGTGAGGCGCCTCATCTTCTTGGTCTTTGCGTCGACCACCGCCGTCTTGATGTGGAAGACGCCCGTCTTGTCCTCGCTCACGAGGTAGATGCACTCTATCGCCAGTGTTATGCCCTGCTCGAGGGACATCCCTTTGTTGTAGGTCTTCTCGAGGTACTCGTTGACCTGGTCGCTCCCCGCACCTATCGCGATAGCGTCGAAGCCGAGGTACGCGCCGGTGGGGTCTGTCAGGAAGACGACGGGGCCGCGGTTCTCGTCGACGCCGGAGATGATCAAGCTGACGCCGAAAGGCCTCACCCCGGCGTACTGCGTGTACTGCTGGTTGAGGTCCGCGATCCTCTTGGCCACCGTCTCGATGTCGACGGGCTCGTCGTAGACCAGTCGGTTGCTCTGGGCGATGACCCTCGCGTTGTCCACCTGGATCCTCGCGTCGGGGATGTATCCCGCGCCGACAGCGCCGATGTGGTCGTCGATCTGGAACATTTTGACGACGGACTCTCCGCTCTGGAGCTTCCTTCCCCTCTCCTCGACCGCGAGCACCACGCCGTCGTCGGTCCTCACGCCCACCGCAAGGCTGCCCCTCCTGACCGTCTCGAGCGCGTACTCCACCTGGTAGAGCCTGCCATCTGGAGAGAAGATCGTAATGGCCCTGTCATAGCCTGCCGAAGGTGCGAACATGGTGTAAACTAATCCTCTTTGACTAGCAAGGAGCGATTTGTGGTTGTTTTAAACCCTTCTGGACTTTGAGGCCCTCTGCGCGGCCCTTAGAGCTTTTTATGAGTGCATTATCCTCTCTCCGAAGATGGACAGACTAGACGGGCCCGCGAGGCGATGACGCATCCCAGTCAAGAGCGTGGTGATCCGGAGGTCTGTCCTCGACAGCGTCCTCTCATACTCGAGGATGTTCCACCCGAGGGAGGGGATACTCCTTCTCAGGGGGAGGACGCGGAGCGGGGTGGTCGATGTCGAGAGCGTCGTAATCCCCCCGGCCGCTATACACGGGTCGGGCTTCTCGAGCTTCAGCTGGAACATGATGCCGATGGACTTGAGCTACGTCGGCGTGGCTCATTCGCATCCGTCTGGACACGCGCATCCCTCGCACCAGGACGTGCTCCACGTGACAGGGAAGATAATGGTCATCGCTGGGGCGCCCTACACTGACGAATCGTGCCTGAAGGTCTTCAACGTCCACGGCGAGCCGCTCCCGTTCGAAGTGAAGAACGACGAACCGCGTCAGTCTTTATAGAAAACTGCTCCGCACGGGCTTTTCCCGTTCTCGAAATCCAAGAGGTCGTCCGCTCGAAGGGACAGACTTGGGCCGCGCTGAAGAACTTCTGGCGGGCCCACAAGATGGCCAAGGTCAAGGGCGAGAAGGATAACTTGGTGGAGTATGCGAAGAGGACAAGGTCGCTCCAGGTGGAGCTGGGAGTGCCCCAGGCCCCCTTCCGCGAGCTCGGGATGTCCTAGCCGGGCATCCTCACTGCGGCTTCTCTGGGAGCATCCCCGTGCTCCAGATGGTTATCACGGTCTCCCTGAGATGCGCGACCTGCTCCAGGTCAAAGTCAGGCTGCGCGGTGATCAACATCAGGTTCGGGCCCACGCCGAAGAGGACCATGTTCACCTTCTCCCTCTTCACGAAGGTGTACTGGATCTTGCCGAAGTACTGGTCCCATGTCTTGTCTGTGCCTATCTGGATCGTCAGATTGGCCATGAGCCTCAGGTCCATCGCTCGCAGGCTCCAGCGAAGAGATGCCCTTCCTCATGCCTCCGGCGATGACCCGGCCCGTGTCGTCCAAGACGCCTGCGTACCTGACACGGCGGTCGTACTTGAATATCTGATAACAGAGTTTGTCGAGTGGATACGTCATTCTAAGAGATTCTCTATTTCGTTCACGTTCGATATAAGAATTTTGAGTTCGACCGTCTTCGGGGTCAGATTTGCACCCTTTCGGGAGGTGCTCCATTTTGATTTCCTTGTGTAATAGCTTTGACTCCCGAGCAAATGACATGCGGCTTCCTCATATCATTCCAGGTGTAACAGGCAAAATGGTCTTCGAACAGATGCTGACCATACTCTTAGGCACAGGCGTCGGAGTCGCAGTGGTTCTGTACGCAGTGAAGCCGAGGCAAATCGGAGCCTCACAGTCCTTCTCCGGAGTTTCGTCGATCGAGACGATCTCCCTCCCAGCACAATCAGCAACAATCTCACAGAGCGACGCGGCACCGATGTCTGAAGTGACCGTTACCGCCACCCAGTCACCAGTCGTTGAGGCACCCGCCGAGGGGATCCACGCGATCTCGTCGAGCTCGGTCTCTACGATGACTGCAGAGGTTGCGGCAGCCAGCTCGGGAAGCGCGGCGATCTCGTCGATAGACGCGACAGCTGCGTTCGTGCCCGTGGCGACGTCGGCCACAGTGGAGTCTCACGCCTCACCGGCGGCGAGGAGCCACAGAGCGCCAAGGAAGAGCGCGACAGCATCTTCAAGAACGCACGCCAAGCCTAGAGGCACTGGCAGTACAAGGGCTACCAGAAAGCGCTAGACGAAGCTGCCCACTGAAGATAGAAACGGAAGCAGTTGTGGGTTTTGGGGCCCCCGACGGAGAAGAGCCTTAAACCCACGTCCTTACTCTTTTGACGACCCGAGTGAAAAAAGGGCCCATGCTTGGATTTCATGTCTCGATATCAGGCTCCATCGACCTCTCCGTCGACAGGGCCGTCGAGATAGACTGCACAACCTTCCAGATATTCACAAGGAACCCTAGAGGATGGGCGTTCGCGCCTCTCGTCAAGGAGGAGGCCCAGCTCTTCGTTAGCAAGAGGAAGAAGGCCGGCTACAAGAAGGTGGTCGGGCACATGCCCTACCTCCCGAACCTCGCGACCTCGGACGTGGGCTTCCAGAAGAAGAGCAGGGCGTCGTTGACGGCGGAGGTAGCCCGTTGCTCGACCCTCGGGATCGACTACCTTGTCGCCCACATCGGCTCTCACATGGGGGCCGGGACGATGGCCGGGGTGCGGAACGTCGCCGGAGCGATCAACGAGGCGCTCAGGGCGGACTCGGGGGATACGGTCCTTCTCATCGAGACGATGGCGGGGCAGACGAACAGCGTCGGGTCGCGCTTCGAGGAGCTGAGGCTAATTCTTGATGCGGTAAAGGAACGGGAAAGGGTGGGAGTGTGCCTTGACACATGCCACGTGTTTGCCGCCGGGTTTGACATATCGAACAAGGCCGGTGTGGAGAGGACGATGGGCCTCTTCGAGGAACTGGTCGGGAAGGACAGGCTCAAGGTCGTGCACCTCAACGACTCGATAGGCCCGCTCGGCGCCCACCTCGACAGGCACGAGCACCTAGGCATGGGGATGATCGGGGAGAAGGGGTTGAGGGAGTTCCTTCGCTACGGGAACGTCTCGAGGCTCCCGATACTCATGGAGGTCCCGGTCGACGACCGCAGGAAGGACGCGGAGAACCTGAGCCTGGCTCGAAGGCTCATTGGGTCTGGGCGTTAGGGTTCTTCATCTCTGGGGCTGGCGAGAAGCTCTCCTCTGCCGTAGACTGCTTCTTCGGTAGCCCGACCCAGGAGAACTTCCTCTGGAGGGACTTTGAGTAGAGCTTGCCCCAGTCGAGACCCACCTCGTCGCACCAGGACCTGAAGGTTCATCGGGTCGATGTAGTTCTTCATCGAAGTGTTCAGGTTGTACTCCTTGGTCCTCTTCGTGAGGTCGATGTCCCTCTCCATCTTCCTTATCCTCGCCTCGTTCCCCTTGGCCCTGTACTCGGCCAGCTTCTCCTCCTTCTTCTTGAGGGACTCCTCCCACGTCTTGGGCGGTGTTCGCTTGTGGTTGCAGAAGACGGCCGCGGCGAGGTTCGCCTCCTTTGCAAAGTAGAGCTTGTCGAGGTCGTCTGCCACCCTCATGTCCTTCGCCTTCAGCGCCTCCTGGACGGTCCGGGTCGCGTGGTATGTCATGAAGACCTTCGCGCTGGCCCCGGCAACGATCTCTGAGAGGAAGCGGTTCACCATGCTCGACGTCACTCCGTCGAATATCTGCGAGTCGGGCTTCTTGCCCGAAGTGAACTTTTTGATGTTGGCAACGAGCTGCGGGTCTGGGTTGCGGAGCGTCTTCACCCACCTCACGCTGTCCTTCCCTAGAAAGTCGAACTCAATCGCCTGTTCGTCCAGCCTCTTGACGTGCTCCACCCTGAGGGTGGTCGCGCCGACCGTGTCTGCCTCGTCCTCGTCCTTCTCGTCGCCGACCCTCATGCCGACCTCGTCGATGAGGTAGCAGACTGTTGCTATCTTCCGGTCGGTGGCTTCTCTGGCACCGAGCTTCTGCCGGATGGTAGCTTGGATCTTGGGCAGCTTTGCACCTACTTTCAGCGCCTTGTCGTACTTGTCCTTGTTCCGGGACTGCTGGATGTGGGAGCTCTCGTGCGGCCAGACGTACTTCTCCTTCTCCGTGAGCTTGTCGATCCATCGTGCGATCCAAATGGACTCGTCGTCGTTGACCACCGTGTAGCCTCCCGGTGGGACTGGCGCTGCCTTGTCCAGGTTGAGCGTCACGTCGGCCGGCCCTATTCGCGGCTTCCAACTTCCCCTGAACGGGTGCGCCCCTCGTCCCATGAATAGGCCGGGGGGCTCGGCCATCCAGTTGGCGACCTCAATCTCCTTCCCGTCGAGGAGCGCTTTGCCGAATTTCGCGCGAAGAGCTTCCCTCTTCTCCTTTCGAGAAGCGGCCAAGGACTTCTTCGCCTCCTTGGTCATAGTCTCCTTCTGCATCTTCTCCTGATCGACTAGTTTGTAGAGCTCAGAGAAGTTGACGTCGTCGAACTTCGTCTGCTTCGTCGCCGGAGGCGGAAGCTCCTTTACGAAATACTTCATGAAATTGGAACGGAATACTGGGTCCTGAACGTAAGGCGTGTCCTTCTTCTTGGCGAATTGGTAGGCCATCTCCTCCGCGATAGGAGAAAGCCTCACCAGCTCCCCAGAGACTCTTACGGTGAGACCCTTGGGAAGGAAGGGGTCGGGGAATGCGATCCCGTTGTGCCTGAAGGTCTTCCAGACAGGCATCTTGGGCCGAGTCGGAAACAGACGTTTAAAAACAAAATCGATTCCGGGCTCGGATTTTTCACGAAGATGTCACCGAATTCGCCGGCCCCGATGCTCTTCTCGGTAAAATAGGGCTCAATGCGATGCGTGAGTGGCGGGCCCTTAGCTCAGTTCCCTGAAAGGGGAGAGAAGCCAGGATAGAGCATCGGGCTTTTAACCCGAGGGTCAGGTCGTCGGACCCCCGACGCGGGTTCGAATCCCGTAGGGCCCGCCTTTTTTGCACTCAACTATTCTTGGAAGTTAACTGAATAGGTGTTCTCAGAGGCAGATTGGTCGAGATCTCATCTGATGATTCCGCCCGCGCCGAGCGTCACCGATACCTCTGTCCCATCGTTGAGGTCGACGACCACGATTCCCTCCTTGGGAGTGTTGTTGATGCCAGCCTGGGGGGGGCAGCCAGAAATGCAGCCCGGCCCTTCAATGGGCAGGCTAGCCGCAACACTGACTGACTTGCCCGCCGTTCCCACAGTAGGAGTAACACTTGTGCCGTTTATCGACATTGACTTTACCATAGACGCGGTCACCGTACTTCCCGAGTTGGCGTCTAGGAGGACCGTGCAGGAAAACGTGGTGGTCAAGGCCTTGCAGGTGCTCGAGGAGTCGACGTAGACCGTCGTGCTCTGCCTGAGGGACGAAGAAGAGCCTGACAAGAGGACCCGAGTCCAGCGACCGCGACGATAACAACTATCGCGATTATTGCTATCGTCCTCCTCGCTATCCTCGGTTTCTCAGCAGCTTTTTCCGAGTCAGACGCAGGGGCGGCAGGAGGTTGAGTGACCATTGTGTGTGAGAAAATCGAAGACTTCGGTGATTAATAGTTTCTGTCCAGTCGTCTTTCGGAGCGAAATCCCTGCTCGCACCTAGACCAACGAAAACCAGACAGCGCCTCGGAAAAGAAATGGCCCTAGGTGCGATATCGCAGGAACTTGAACCAAAGCTGAGCTCCCTTGTACGATTAGTAGTCGCTTATTGTTTAATCGTATCCCGTGGGGGCCCGCTGATAATTAGCCGAGATCTCATCTCATCGTATCAACGAGCAGGTGCGTTCAACTCCCGGGAGCAGGCTGCGAACTGGGTGTGCAAGATATGACTCGCCCCATGGATGTCGGAGCTTGCTGGTTGGTACATGACTCAGGCTGTGATAGACGGCAGACAGGGTGGGATGGCGGGCGCTCGACAGCCTCCAAGCCGACCTGAAGGACTCTCTCTTCGTCGGTGACAGGATAAACGACCTGAAGGCCGCGCGAGCGGTCGGCGTGCGCTTCGTCAGATAAGAAAGGGGCCATACTCCCCACCCGCCGACGCCGTCTATCGGAGCGTCGAGAGCTTCGCCGACTCAGCCTGGGTAAGAGGCTGACGGCCGGCCGAGATCCAGCATGTCTAGCCTGTCTCTGCGACGAGAGTCAGGGTCCCTGAGTAAGGCGTCGAGGGAGGCATGACATTCACCGCAATCGCGATCTCCTCCCCCGTCGAGGTGACGATAGACGAGTCGCCATCGGTGCAGATTCCACACTGCTGGAAGGGAACTGCGACCGCGGGGGAGGTTCCAGTGACCTCGAACCCCGGCGTCGGCGTGGTCACTCTGGTCACGGTGTTCGGGCACCCAAGCGAGCAGTCTTGGTAGATCACCTGGAACAGTACCGAGATCTCTTGTCCTGAACCTCCTGTGAATGTGCTCTCATCGGCTATCGATGAGCCGTTGCTGTAAGGATAAGGCGCGCCTGGGTCATCTATGTCTGCGTACATGTAAGTTATCGTTAAGCCGGAGGGCGAAGCCGAACCATTCGAAGATAGCGTGGCCTCCGTCGCAAGACTGCTCGTGCTCAAGACAGGGCTGGTGAGGACGGACGAACTCGTGCGAACCGGGGTGGAGGTATACACGCCGTAACCTATGGCCACGATCAGCACCAGGGCCAAAAGCCCGACGGCCACCAACGCCCTGGCCCTTCTCGAGCCTCCTTCAGGTCGAGAGTCCATCACGGCACGGCGGGGGGCTGGGAGAATATAGAGTTGGCGAATCCTCCTTTGTGACCTGGTCTCTCGTCCGAGGAAGTCGGGGGTCAGTCACGGGTAAGATCCTAAAGTGGGCCCCTCCGCGTGTCTTCGAACATGAGTTGAGAGTCGAGCCCCGACCCGGACTTCCGTCTGGGGAGGATGGGGTGATTCGATGGGAGCTTCGAAGGGGAACGTGAGGGGACGATGCTGCAGCTCGAGCACCCGAACCTACACAGGATGACGGCTCTCGGGTTCGCCCCAGGCACTCACTCGTTCTTCGAGAGGCTCGATGCGCACCTCCCCGACAAAAAGGAGGAATCTACTTTCAGAATCTATTCAGGCGCGGGGCCCGTCGGGCTGTCAACACAGGTCAAACCTATAGCAGGGTCGGAATCATGAGGGGTGAGGAATAAGATTGGCAGACAAACAACTAAAGGAGGAGATGGCAAATCTGGCCGAGCTCTTCAAAGAACTCACAGAGCACGTCTATGGCCACCATGAAACCGAGACGAGCGTGGTCAAGCGGCTCGAAGGCTTTGAAAGACGGATTGCAAAGCTGGAACAAAGGGCGACTCACTAGAATTCCCCACGAGTCGAGTCCGGCTCCGCATTAACTCCCGTACGTCACGGCTGGATTCGCTTAGAACATTAAGCGAATCCCGTCGGGCCCGCCTCCGCTCGAGTCCGAATCCCCTCGTTGCTCTTCGACTGCGGTTCGGTAGGTTTGGGCATGCGGAATAGATTACTTGCCTTGAATATAAGCGCCAACCCGCCAGATGTCGAAGGCAGGATGTTGGCCTACATATGTGTGTTCAAATCAAGGCGGACGCGGTCGCAGGGATTTGAACCCTGGTTGCCATTCACTGACCGCTATAGTGCGTCGCCCTTTACGAGACGGTCTACCAAGCCGTCGACACCATATCCTCTCGACTCCACACTATCACCTAAGAGCCCCTCGTAATTCTCCTTTAGCTCCTGCAGTTTCTTCAGTTGTTCTGGGTCTTCCTGGCCTCGTGAAATGACATACACCTTTGGCCGAGTTTGCCGAACAGAGAAGGCTTTCGCAAGCATGTAACGCAACTCAAAATCGGCTAAAGGTGCGGTGTATCCGACGAAGATTACGCGTTTGGCCTCCGCAATCTCGACTAGCGCGTTGTACCAAATCATTCGCAGATGCACCATGTCGAGGCGCTTCAGCATCGTCGGGGTCACCAGGACCTCACGCAGGATTGGAGCGCGATAATCACTACCAGCGATGATTCTACATTCGGGACAATAGAATCGTCGTCGGTACGGCTTTAGGCCGCTCCTGACCGTGCCACGCAAGCCAATATTGTGAGTCGAACTCACGAACAGACGGCTGCAGGTCGGGCACCACAGCCAGTTGAGTGAGCCATGTAATTTCAGAAGTTTGACCGTTGGGCGGCCAAGCGGACGCTTCCAGATTGAAGGAACCTCTCTTACACGAGTTCGGGAACGGTCACTCTCGTCTTCGAGGTCTCTGTAGTAACGCTCCCATGGATTCGTGTAAGTGCAATAGTCGATTACCGAGGACGCTTTCCCGCCTAGAGCGAAGTCGAGGGTCGTGTCCCAGTTGGTTGAGACGATGGACCACCTGCCACGTACGGTCTTCGCCTCTTTCCGGAGGAATTTACCCAATTTTACCATCGGCGTTTGGCGACGCCGGGAGGCGAGCTCCTGCCCCTCAAGGTCGAGCTGTCCCCTTTGCGCGGCCGCAATTGTATGTGAAATGCAGTTCATGAGCGCGCGGCGCGGCTCGACGAGGCCAAGTCGACCGAATCCTGCTATCACCTCCTGCGAGACTTCAGCCTTGTCCAGAAAGGTGAGGCAGTCTTCTAGCTGCCTTCGGTCAATAGGTACGCCCGGAGCCAAGCGCTGCAGGAATTTGACGACAATCTTCCAGTCTAGATCGAGTCCGATTTTCGACTTGGGAGAGCAATATTTCTCTGCGTAGTGCAAGAGCCGACCCTGAACCGGAACTACTTCACATGCGGATGCCCCAGCACCCAGAAACAACACTGTTTTGTTTCCCGAGTCGGATTTCAGTGATGGAGTCGCGAACCCTGGCCAGTCGCGTCTCGGGATTATTTGGTAGAAGCTGCCCAACGAGTCAATTGAACTCTCGGAGTCCTCTTTCTTGCCGGAAGAAGGATGTTCCAACCTGCCCCCTGTATAAGCCTCAACGGGATGCGGCTAAAGAGATTAGGGGAATCTGACCTACTAAAAACACATTATGAATGCCTGGCAACATGAGATGCGTTCCGGATCCCGTCGTGGCATCATCAGGGTCCGGCGGATTTGCTGCGTAGCGATAGGTGCGGTTGCAGGTTCTTACACTTGATTACATTCAAATTCGGGCAGATAACCGGATCTTGCGTCACATAATCAAAGTCAACTGAGTCGGAAGGGATTCATCCGGTTATCCGTATGGAACCTGCTTTTGTCGTGCGCAGGCTTCATCATCAACGGAATGGTATACCGCCTTGATATTTATGCTCCAATGGTCTTTGCTCCTATTCTGGAGGTCTCCTCCGGAGTTGTCCGCGGTTGTCCCGTTGGGCACCCACTACCTTCGAACTACAACCATGATTAGAGAAGCTGCGAGCAATCCAACCAAGAAGACTAGAATCAATACTATCTTCAATAAAGAATCAATTCCGGATAGGATTATTGCCGTCGCCACTCCGAACGAAACGACGTAGAGGGTCAATAGTTCGTAGGCCCATTCCCGATCGCGCCGCCTCCTTGAAACTGGGAACTTGCTTCGACGAGAAGGGTTGCCTTCCCCCATGTTACCATTTGGTGTCGCCGGCCACAATATAAATGCACTGTGCCTTTCCAGTGACGGTTGACTGTTCATCTTCAGTGAAACCATAAATAGCCGCAGTTTTCGAGTCGATACTTCAGTATGGGCCAAATCCCAAAGACGCAGTTTCTCTATCCAGACATCGACATCGAACAAGCTCGGAAAATGATATCTGACATAGCTCATGACTTCGGCGGAAAGGTCGAGCGTAGCAGGATGATAGCCTTCGCACTGGCCGAGGGACACAAATCGCCAAACAGTGGGATGTTCAGGCAGAAGATAGCATCGCTCGTTCGGTACGGTCTCTTGCATGGACGGAGGGACACCTTTGAATTGACGGAATTGGCAAATCGACTGCTCGAGAATCCCACAAAGCAAGATTACGAGAGCATTATCAGCGGCATTCCATTATTCCAAAAGGTCCGCGAGAAACTAAACGATGAGGTCCCCATCGAAATTGAATCTTGGACGAAGATACTGAATGACATTACAGGGGTTTCGGTCTACCATCGAATCTCGGTCAGAACCCTCAGGATTTACTCCAAACTGATCAGCAACTTGAGGAGAGCTAGTGAACCAAAGGATATTCTGAGGGACGCTAATTTGAACGAAATTCGGAAGAGGGCTGAAGGATACTATTACCCAAAACTTGAAAATCCCAACACTCGCTTCCTAGCTGTCAGAGCAATTTGTAAGCTACTTGCCGAGAGTAAGTACGATTTACAAATGATCGATCTTGTCTTCGGCCTGGTGTCGAACAAAGAAATTCCGGTCCAAGAGAAACCAATTTCTGACTTTGTCAATGCACTGTATCGAACGTCTAACAAACTGGAAGCGGCTCACGAGAAGAAATATTCACAATTACTAAAACAACAAATTCTGGACGACGCCAGATCTTCTGGTGAAAAGGCCATGGCCTTGGAACTTCTCGGAAGGTACAACATTGGAGACTTCGATGATGAGATTTACGAGTATGCTTGGAAAGTCTTTCCCAACCCCAATAGTGTTTTTCCGATAATAAATTACTTCCAAGGTTCAAGCCAAGCAAGTTCAACATATCACGGGAAGAGAAAGGACAAGTACCTTGCTAAGTTTGAGAATGACGCGTGGAAGCGACTTGCGGCGTCGAACGACCAGGGAGAAAAAACCTCTCTCTCGCAGCTCCTCCAAAACCTAGGCGCAGTCTGACCTGTCACATTACCTTTGAATGAAAGAGAGCCCTCGCGCCTCCGGCGCTTCGGGGGCGACAAATCTTCGATTTTTCTCCCAAACCCTCTTTCTCTCCCGCTAACAATTTCCAATGATCTTCAGCTTTCAAACAAACTTTCATTTTATATCATTCTCTTGCGAGCCAACTGTGGCGCATAACTCCGCAATGTCAAGTCGAACCGAAGACCCCTGGACCGGGCGCCTCGCGGCTGCATTGCGCGACAAGGGTTTCAATGCCGAAGGCCCCAGCCCGGTCTTTCATCTCTCGCTAGGTGGCGAACATCGAATCAAGAAGCCGGACATCGCCGTCTACAATGGGCTGATTCATATTTTGAGCGCCAAGCTTGGCATGAACCACGAAATCGACGCCTTGGTCACTGCGCAGGAGTATTCTCAGCAAATCCCTCTCACCGAGGAACTCACCGGAAAAGAGCTGGGCGAGGTATTCGCGGTCGTTTATCCCGCAAAACATGAGCACAATTTCATACTTCACATCCTCGCTCGCACAACACTTCATGATGAGATTCCAAGAATCTTAACGTCATTCGAAGAACTTGTTGAAGAAATATCCAAAGCCCTTCGTGGTGAATTTGCCGAAGTCCAGAAGAGAGCGGAGCCGACCCAAGTTGAAGCCCGGAGACTACTCAGAGCCGCCGCGCTCAACCTCGGCGACACATTGAGGGGCGTTCCTCATCAAGAGCTCGAAAAGGAATTCGGCGGACATCATTTCTTCCGTTCTGTATTGGCTGCCCAAATTCCAAAGGAGCAAAGACCTCGAATTCTCAGGCTAGGCGCAGCTTTCCTTTTCGTCAACCAGGTCTTATTCTATTCATTGCTATCGCGGGAATCTGAAAGGAAGGGCGATGGAAAATACAAGAGCATCACCCTCGAAGATGCGGGCTCTCCCGAGAAGCTTCAGGTATACTTCGACCGAGTCAGGGAACAAGACTATGAACCCGTTTATGGGATAAAAGTCTCACAGTTATTCAAAGGCCAGAAGTCTAAACTTGCTTGTAGGGATGTCGCTACAGCCATCATGTCCCTCTCCCCAAAGCTAAGATCAATCGACTTGGCCGGCCAAGTCTTTCAGAGTCTAATTCCCCTCGATATCCGCAAGCCACTAGGAGCCCACTACACCAATCCCAATCCCGCAGCATTGCTCGCTGCCTGCGTCGTCGAAACTGCCGACGATTCCATCATGGACCCAGCTTGCGGTAGTGGGACGCTCCTGGTGGCGTCCTACAAGCGCAAACTAGCCTTGGCCAAAGGTGACCAATTCGACCTCCACAGGAAGTTCGTAGAGGAACAAATCACCGGAATAGATGCGATGGCGTTTTCAGGTCATTTGGCTGCGGTCAACTTGGCCATTCAGCAACCACTGAAGGAGACTGACCACGTTCGGATAGGCACCACCGATTCCACATTGCTTCGCCCAGGCTCTATCGTCCCAACAACTGGCGAGGCCTTGCCATCCGAATTTCACCAAACTACCCTGGAATCAGATTTCGATAATCTTGAGATTCCGGCGAGAACGAGAACAGTAAGGATGCGCCGTTCTGAAGCGAAAGGATTCGCCGTGAACCATGTAGACGTCCTGATAATGAACCCGCCCTTTACTTCTTGGGATAACATGGATCCGCGATATAGAGACGGTCTCGCTCAGAGCTTCTCCCGCATCGCTAAATACAAACCGTTAATCTTCTTCAAGCCAAGCCAACAACTGTTCTTTCTTTTCCTCGCTGACATCTTCCTCAATCCCAAAGGACGAGTGGGGGCGGTACTTCCTCTTACCACGTTCACTGCCAAATCATTTCACCCATTCGTGCGGTATTTCCTAACCCATTACTCCGTCCAAGCTATTTTCCTCAGCCTTGGAAGAGCCGCATATAGCGAAGACACGAGTCTGACGGAGTGTCTATTGGTCGCCAGCAAACAGAAACCTGCTCCTGACAGAGATTTCATGATAATCGGAACGCGGAAACCACCCGATGAGTGGACAGAGCAGGGACCTCAGCAAGTTGGTGGACCAGCTCAAGCTATCCAAGGAAGGTCAAGACCATTTTTCAATTCGCCGCGTCGTTCCCCAACAGGAATTGCTGCCGGAATCCCGAACCCTATCGGGACTTTATCTCAGCCTCCTCGAAGAATACGATTTGGCAAACGCACAGCTCCAAAAACTCATCGACAAGTCGACCATCCCCTTAATCCAATTTGGTCAGCTGACTACCACTGCTGGAATCGAAGCAACTGAATGTGTATTCAGTGGAAGGAACTTTTCAAGTTATGGGCCCAAAGCTGTCATCGTATCTCGCACAAGGCAGCGATCCATAAAGCAAGAAACTGACAGATTATTTGCTAGCAGGACGACCGCAGACAAAGTTGTGGCCCAAGACCGAGTCACAAGTTCCGTTTACGAGATACCCACGTCAATCATGGTCCCAGCGATTAGGCGTTTTTCCTACCTGAAATCTCTCGACGTCTCTGACGAATCAGATTTCTGCGTTGCCGAAATAACACCCCTAATAGAAAGACTAATCCAAACCTACTACCCCCCACACGAAGCCGACCAAATTCTGAGAAGACTCCGGAAGGGATGGAGTCAAATGGTCACTAGAGGCTCTTCAAGATTGCTAATGATGTGGCGAGTGGACTGGGCTGCAAAGGGGACGGCATTCATTTGTGTTAGACACGAACAACCTGCGTTCGTAGTGATCAAAGGAAAATACTTCACCGGAATTTCCAACGCGGCACAAGAGAAATTCCTATGTCTCTGGTTCAACTCGTCTCCATTCATAGTCTCCTATCTTGGCAGAGCACGCATTACCAGAGGAACATACATGGATCTCGAAGAATATGCGATGGATAGGTGCCCAGTTCCTGATGTCTCTAAACTCACTGAAAAGGACTTTCAAGCAATAGAGGCTCTCTGGGAAAAACTCAGCAAGCGCAAAGTCCCCTCATTATTGGAGCAACTCGAATCCCCTGCTTCTTTCAGGCTGGAGCTAGATGATGGAGTATTGAGAATACTAGGAATCTCGGACCCTGCCGAGAGACTCCATATGGTCGAGCGCTTCCAGAATGGCGCTTATTCCGCAATAAAGGCTCTGGCTAACACGATGCGGTCAGCAAATCAGGAAAAGGCAGACGCTAATGCCTCCAGTCAGGCCGGTCCGGAACCCATGTAAAGTAAATCTCCGATATCGACCCATCAACGAGCTTCCTGACGAGGTAGGGATATAACGGCATACATACCGGCGAAGCCACCCAAGTATTATATCGCGTACATACGTGAGCGGCACCCGTTGACAGCCCAGGCAAAGGTCAAGATCTATGTGTCAGGCGGGAGGCACAGCATCAACCTGCCATCGGAGCTTGTCAGGGACAGCGCCTTCCCCTTCAAGCCCCTCGAGGAGCTGGTCGCCAGGATAGAAGGCAAGCGGGTCGTGATAGAGAAGGCGTAGACCAGCCAGAACCCACCGAGAGGGTGGCTAGGCTGGTAGCGAGGCAGAAAAAACGGGCCAAAAAAAGAAGAGAGGCGGATATGAATAATATCCGCAACGGGATCAGAAGACCGGCACGATGCCGAGCTTCGCGGACTTCCTGTAGGTGGTTATGGCCGAGTCAGCGCCGAACTCAAGGCCCGTCGCTGCGATGAGGAACCCGGCCTTTTCTTCTCCATCGTCCTGAAGAGGTACTCCTCGGCGTCTCCGTCCACGTGACCCTTCAGCTTGCCCTGCAGTTGTTCACTCAACTTTACAGCCAGCCTCTCGAGTTCGGCCCTTGACGGCTTCCTCTTCTCCTCTTCCTGCTTAGGTTCCATGCCCTTGGCCTCCCGACCTGGTCCCGTCCTGATAAGGTTGCCGCGCTCGGGTTTGGGTTCTCCCATGTCGTCGTGTTCTGCATATTTATGCTGGACGGAAGGGCATTCTCCCATTCGCTCTCTTTGGAGCATTGTGGCTTTCGCGGTAGCCTGTGGCCCAACCTGTTCCACGCGCTCTGAGGCGCAAGAACCTAACGGGCTCTAGCTCTTTTTGCTCAGCCGTCCAGCCTGAAGGTCTCCCATGTCGTCGTGTTCTGCATATTTATGCTGGACGGAAGGGCATTCTCCCATTCGCTCTCTTTGGAGCATTGTGGCTTTCGCGGTAGCCTGTGGCCCAACCTGTTCCACGCGCTCTGAGGCGCAAGAACCTAACGGGCTCTAGCTCTTTTTGCTCAGCCGTCCAGCCTGAAGGTCTCCCATGTCGTCGTGTTCTGCATATTTATGCTGGACGGAGGGCATTCTCCCATTCGCTCTCTTTGGAGCATTGTGGCTTTCGCGGTAGCCTGTGGCCCAACCTGTTCCACGCGCTCTGAGGCGCAAGAACCTAACGGGCTCTAGCTCTTTTTGCTCAGCCGTCCAGCCTGAAGGTCTGTTCCTCCTTCAGCATGATGTACATGGCCCGCATGAGCTTCCTCGCTGCGGCCACGATCGCCACCTTCTCGCCCCTCCTCTTCGCGAGCTCCACGTAGAATTTCGTTATCGAGGAGTCGCACCACCTCACGTGGACGCGCGTGCACTGGACCATTATCCAGTTCAGCATCACGCTCCTCGTCCTGTTGGGTGTCGAGTGGCTCTTGTCCGCCGACTGTCTCAACCCTGGCACGAGGCCTGCGTACGAGCAGAGGTGCTCGTGGTCGGCGAATCTGTTCACGTCTGCGATCTCGCTCGATATCAGGAGGGCCGAGTAGTGGGAGACGCCGGGTATCGTGACGAGGAGCTTCGCATACTTGTCCTGCAGGGCGACCCCCTTCACCTTCAGGTCGAGCTCCCCGATCTTCCCGTCCAGGAACTCGATGGTGTCCATGTAGTCGTCCACCGCGTCGATGTGGAGGGACCTCAGGAACTTCCTCCCTTCCCGCGTGAAGACGTCGCCCTCGTGCTTCACCCATCGCTTCGCGAGCTCCGCCTTCACCTTGCTCTTGAACCCGGTGCGCGTCTCGACGAGGTGATGCCTCCTCCTCGACGAGGTCCCTGACCTCCCTGGTCTTCTCGTCCGGCACGTAGGACTCGGGTATCATGTCCGCCCTCAGCAGGTCCGCCAGCGTCCTCGCGTCGACCTTGTCCGTCTTCACCTTTGCGTAGGCGATGGCCTTCACCATCAGCGGATGCGCGACCTTCACGTCGTATCCCTTCTCCTTCAGCACGTCGCGGATGTGCTGATGGTTGTACCCGGACTCCATGACGACGCTCGCATTTGTGCCGTCGAGGAATTCCAGTATCTTTTCTTCGTCCTTCGCCACCTTCGACTCCCTCATCACCTTTCCAGCGTCGTCCTTGAGGACGCACTGTATCGATTTCTCGTGCAGGTCTAGCGCGGCATACATGCTAGTGGCTGTGGCTTTCCTTCGCCTTATCTTCTGCGAGCATCCCACCTGTCCCGTTGACGGGCGATCCGCGAGCGTATCCCAAACTGGGTGATTTCGCCTTTGTCGTGGTCAGCCTTCAGTCGTCTTTCGGAGGGTCGATGAAGGTGTAAAGGGCGCTCATTCGCCCTCCGGTGACGACACCCACGTCCATCCCCGTAATCTTCATCGGTTCGCTCGGTGGCCCAAATGCCCACGAAAAGCGCCCGACGCCGTGAAACGCTTGTATCGGACCGAGTACAGTAAAGAGATATCCGGGGAACTGATCATGGAGGCTTGCGGCCGTCTCATCCAATTCTGCTTGGCCGTGATGAGGCCCGTCAAGATCGATGAAGACCCCGTCAGCAGTCCAGATATTCGCGATAGCGGCACGGCGTTTTTCTGCGTCACGCTCGTTGAACACCGAGTAGAGGTTCCGTTTGAGCAGGCTTTCTGTCATCTCTGGCATATCAGTATCTCTTAGTAAACACGGGCTTCTATTTTAGCTGTCAAAAACCTGACGGACTGTAGTTGCAGAGGACTACCTCTTCGCCCCGTGACCGGCAGTTCGATGGCGTCCGCTCGCGCCAGACCTTCAAGTGCCGTACGCAAAAAGAGAGAAAGATGGAATACGGCTTCAAAGGCCTGGTCAGCATTTAACGCGGGTCGGGCAGGTTGCCATTCTCGGGACGGCTGTTGGCAACCCCGCGATCCAAATGGCAACCCTGGATGGCGATTTGGCAACCTCCTGCCTCGGTTTTGGCAACCCCAGGACGGGTTTTGGCAACGTTCGACCCGTAATTTGGCAACCCTGCTCTGCCGCGTTGCCAAAGCCGCGAGCCAAGGGAGGCGGAGTCTGCCCAGCTCTTGCGGCTGGCAGGATGTCGGTATAGACCATGAAAATGGTCCAAAAAACACACAAGGGGGAGGCTATCGAAAGTGGCGAAAATCATTGAAGGGAATATCCCCTTTTGGTGGTCAAACTGCGTAGAAGTTGGCGTTCATAATGCTCAAATGCGTAATTTTCTTATTGTCTTCCATATGGACGAGGTAGAGGCCGTCGCAAAGGGCACTTCCTTAGAGGATATTGTGGCGGGGCTTCTCAGGGGATGGGGTTACGAAGTCCAGACAAGAATCAGGCCCAAGGACAAATTGGGAATCGAACACGAAATTGACGTCTTGGGGCGGAGGCAAGAACCCATTGGAACCTTCACAATCGCTGTGGAGTGCAAGAACCATGTTGCGCCTATTGGAATCGAAGACATCAGGAACTTCAACGACAAGCTATCGTCTCTGGGCTATGCAAAAGGCGTGTTTGTATCTACAGGAGGATTCACCATACCAGCGCTAGAATACGCCAAAGGGAGGGGGCTGGAGGTATGGGATTCCTCGACCTTGAAAGACAAGCTGGTTCACGATAAGCTCTCTTCGGAGGAGATTCCTAATGCCCTCCCTCTGATAAGGTCTCTCGGAGCCGTCCTCGCACCTACGCACCTGTTGAACCACAGGCTCCTGCAGCCTTCGGATACAGTTCTCACGTATGCTCCCTACTATTTTCTGGGGTACCATTGCTTTACACAGGACCGGGTCAACTTCCAGCTCGTGAATCTTGAGAGCAAGGGTTTGGTCGTGGTTGACGCGCTGCGGGGCGATGTCGTTGATTCGTTCTGCGAAACGGGAACAAGCCCTGCCCTGCCTAACTTCGGTCACCTCGCGGTTTGTAGTAACATCGCGAGCACAACAGTTCCCAAAACCTTGGCGTTTGAGGGCATCAAGTTTTCCAGGGTCGACGTGTCGCCTCCGAAGTTAAGCGAGAGCGACGCCCGGCGAATCGCACAAATCGAACTGACAAAAGGGATCTCCCGTCAATACACTTACGAGACCACGCACGGCTACGGAAGCAATCGAAGAACTGTCTCGCAACAAGCGACCGTTAGACCCCGGGTGAACGACGTGGGCTTGCTTTACGCCAGGTTCGTAGAAATCCCGCTCTTGTTCGTGACCTATTCTTATCGCGACAAGCGGTACCGAAGAATGATCCAAGCGGCGACCGGAAAGATTCTTGATGACGGGTTCTCTCGTTGCAGCGTCAGGCCGGAAGACGGACGTGCGCCCGAGCGGATTTGCGAGGAGTGTGGCGACCTGGCGTGCGAAAAGCACGGCAAAGCATGCCTTGTTTGTGGAAAGGGACTATGCGACCAGCACGTCTTTTCGAAGGGACTCGTTCAAAGGAAGTTCTACTGCACCGGTCACTCTCCTCCCTAGTGTGAGGCACCGCCCAGCCCGCCTTCCCGCGTCGACCAGGCTGAAAGTCGAGCGTTTCAGCGAAGCGGCAGCCGTATAGACCTAGAAAACGGTCCAAAAAACACACAAGGGGAAGGGAATTAACTAACCCGCAACTCTCTACCTGCGCTCACGTAGGGCTACTGCGTCTCGACTCGATGTATTGGCAGCTTGGACAGAGGACGCTACGGGCATGAGCTCGAGCAGGGTGGCCGACGGGACGAAGAGGTCTTTCAGGTGCGATGTCGAAGACGCACTCGTTCGCTTTTTCGTATCGGGGGTCTTTGCTGTCCATGTGGGCGATTAGGACGGCGGTGTCAAAGGTCTGCATTGGAGGAACCCGGCCGTCGCTTCCTGAAGAGGAGCTTCGCATCCATTCTTCGTCCTGTCCAGGACGCACATGCAGCGCCCTCCAACCTCCCGGGGCTTTTTGATATTGGCGTGTCTACGGATCTCCTAACGTAAGGGTGAGTGGTGAGCTAAATGTTCGGGGTGGTTGCGGCTCAGAATCATTGCCTCTAGGACGAAGTAGCAATCGCGCAGCTCTACCGCTCGGGCATAGCCGAAGCTACCCTGCTTCTCGGACGGCACACTCCTACTGGAGCGGGCCTCTGTTTTTGTTTTGGGGGGGTTGCTTTGAATAGCGGTGGAGTAGGCAGGGATATTTAACGCGGGCAGAGCGCGGCCGTTCCTGTCGCCCTTTCCATGACCTCGGACACAGTCGAGCCCAACACACCCGGTGTCGCGAGCCGGTCAGGGCCGAGCCATGACGAAAAGGCGCGCATACCGATGGCAAAGTGGACATTCGGGTCGAAAGTGGACATCCAGAAGGATTCTGAGGCTGAATAGTGACATCGAAAAGGGGCGAAGGGTGACATTTCTGGTTCGAAGGGTGACATCGCAGGTCCACCTTGACCCCAGAGGAGCCCCTGGCGTGTCGAGTTTCGAAGAGTACGTGGGCCCTAGGAGCACCGGACATTCGGATCGATGCTAATGCTCCACCCTGGAGCATTATTGCACTTGGAATAATGCACAACCCCTGTGCATTGTGGCTTTTGGGCTAATGCACAACCCTTGTGCATTAACCAGTCCGGGAGACCGTGATACCCAGGTCAGAGACGCAATCAGGCGCTAAAGATCCTTTTTAGCGGTTCTCGCCGTTCAATCGCGGACGTTACCTCCTCTGGAGGTCCCGTGACCCGTTGGGCTGTCATCGAACCGCACTCGAACGGCGGTGGCGAGCTATTTATTTCAATATCTGGTATCCCGTTCCAGGTTAGTCGGTCCTGGATGACTGGTACTTCGACGCCCAGTCTACGAGCTCGTGCAAGTCGTTTTCCACTTTGAACTTGTATGCCTGCGCGTTCCCTATCTTGCGCGTCGGTTCCATGACCTTCCTCTCGACGAACTTGTCCACGACCTTCTGGACGGTCTTGAAGCTCATGCCGGTCGATTCTCCGAGCATGGATATCGTCTGCTCCATGTTGCCGACCAGCAGGCTCTGATCCAGGACTCTGGCTTCCGCGCTCCCAAATATCGAAGAGAACGGTCCTGATGACTCGTACTTTGACATCTTTCTACCTCTGCAGGCGATATTGAGAGCCGCACATATTTAAGATTTGCCTAAATTCCACTGTTATTGGAAATCTCTCCGCTATTGAGAGGGGCCGCTAAGCGTTGCGCGGTGCAAGAAAAAGTTGCCCCCGTTTCTTGACTGCACACAGAGGTCAATCTAAATTGATGGTCGTCAAGTTTATACGCGCCCGGACTTACCGAGGGAGCTGCGCATGCCGTCGACGATTCTGAGGTACAAGGAGAAGATCCCGAGCGAGACCCGGGTCATGCTGGATGCGCTGGCGGAGCCCACGAGGCAGGCTTTGACCATGATGCTGGCCGAGAAGAGCGAACTCTCGTTCAGGGAACTCACGCAGCTCGTCCTCCCGATGAACCCAAGCACCCTCAACCACCACCTCAAGGCCCTGATGAAGGCTGGCCTGGTGGAGAACCACTACAGGAAGGTCGAGGGTAGCGAGGATTACTCATTCTACCGGCTTACGGAGCTTGGAAGCGAGTTCCTCAGGCGGATAGGAGCGCTCTGAAAGAAGGGCCAGGCCCCCGATGTTGATAACAGAGAGTACTGGCCCGATACGGTCCAGCCCCCGGGCGCGAATCCCCGGTAAACCGCCGCGTTCGAGAAGACTAGGGATGAAGAGAGGGACGGCATCACAGCGCTCAGGATAGAATATTTATATATAGTTATATAACTCACACGAGCGCCTTGCTGAAGAGCGACTCTGTGCGGGGACGTAGATCGGATAGTGCCTCGCATTCACCTACGCTCGATAGTATTCTGATGGTTGAAGCAGCCATAAAGCAGAGCAATACCCCGCCTTCGAAGGTTCAGCTCTGGCGTTCCCTCCCCAGGAGGATGATGTACCAGACGTTCCAGAGCATCCTGCAGTACCTGGAGGCATCGAATAAGGTCATATTCGATGGAAGGAGGAGGATAGTCTGGGTTGCCGTCGACAATCCCAAGCTAGAGGCGCTAATCAGGACCGGCGTGCGCCTCCGAGGCTAGACGAGAAACACTTCAGACGTCGTACCCGAACTTCTTAGCGTAGTCCTTGTGGGTCTGGAAGAAATCAATCACTCTCACTGTTCCGCTCCCGTCACGATTCAGAATCACAGTGTATGAGATCCTCGCGCCTTTCGTGAGGTTGGCCTTGTAGAAGTTCCCCAACCCCATCCGCTTGTATTCCTCTGGCCACCTGTCCTTCGGGACGAAGGCGCCTGCTTTGAGCGGGGCCCTCTCCAGGCTTTCAACCAGCGAATCAATCGACTTCTTCATTTCCTCGCCTTCATTCACCGACCGATAGTATTCCCGGAACTCAGCGGGCACCGTGACCTCGAAGCCCTTCTCTTTCGGAGACTTCCGACTCATTTCGCAGCCACGCTCGAGGCCTTATTCACGCCTGCCCACGATGGAGTGGATCGTTCGAGTTAGACACCCCTGTTCCGCTCAATTTTTTGCCTCATCTTCCCGTAGAGCTTCATCGCGCCGTCCCTGCCGGACCCTCCCAGGCAGAACAGCTCTATCACGACCTAGACGGGTTCGGCCAGGGTGAATTCTCCCTTCCTCCGCGCGCTATTCAGAATCAGTTCGGAAAATGATCACAGCCTGTAGCGCTTGTAGACCTTGCTGCGATGGTCGACGACGATGAAGGTGAGAACATTCCTTTTCTCGTCTATAGTGTAAATCATCCGGTAATCTCCGACTCTCCACTTGAAGCAGACCTAACTGGCGAACACGAGTTGGGAACCGTTTCTCGGATCCTTGAGTGCCTGCCCGATTTCCTTTAGGACGCGTTCCTTGATTTGGCTATCTAGTCTCTTAAGTAACTTCAGGAAGGTCGGCGTGAACTCGGACTCATAGCTCGTTCCGGTCTCTTTCTGAGTTCTTTGACTGTGAGCTTGACCGCGTGGCCTTGGCCAGCCTCTTTCAAGCCTTTCTCAAGATTCTTTCGAGCCTTCGGGTCGGACAGAAATTGAAGCGTGTCTACAAAGTCATCAAGCCCCTGCTTCGTCTGGATGATTGTCTGCAATGCCTGCTTCGCCATGCGTGGATTTTCCAGAAGCTTGTAATCCACCTCTGACATCACTTCGTCCTTCAACATATCGCCTAATTGGTTCTGTCCGCATATATACGTTGACCGGTTGTCTCGGCAGCTAAGAGGGAACATTTCCTCAGGATAGGCTTCTCTCGGTCGATTGAACCCCTCAGGCTCGCGTTAAGAGCTTCTCGTCGCACACTCTGACGAATTGGAAGATGACGCTCGAAAATAACGCGGTCGATATGCGCGCCTTCAAGGAGCGCTTGAGGGAGAAGCTGTCCCCTGACAGCCCAGTGTTGTCCGACCTGCTCGCTGAACCCGACTCGTTGCCTGTGGGGAAGGCCGAAGTCCTGATCCCTCACTACCTCCAGAGACTCGAAAGGGAGCTCGAAAGACACGAAGCGAGAGGAAGAGGACCGCGCCTCATGCGTGTGTGAACGGCACCGGCTCGCTGCCGAGAAATCGACACAATCAGCAATCGTTTTTACAAAGTAGTGAATGGGATACTGACATGGAAGGGAGGGGCTCTACCGACCCCGACTTCGAAGGAGGCGGGGAAAGACCCGGCGTTCCGCGCGCCATAGTGGACCTCCACCTGAGCAAGCTTGCATCATGGATGATACTGTCAGACTTTCACATCGACATGATGTTCCTGCAGCTCGTGGCCATGAACAAGGACGACGAGGAGCACTACGGTCTGAACCGCAAGTCGATGAAATACAAGATGCGGTATCTCAGGCGCCAGGGGCTAATCAGCGAGAGCGAGTACCAGGCGCTTGACGGGTTCCGGAAGGACCTCGACAGGCTGTTCCACGACAAGGCCGAGACGATGCGCTGGATCGCCGCCGACGGTGACGCCAAGCGCGCGGCGGTCGAGAACGCGGAGAGAGCCGTAAAGATATCAAAAGACGCCATGCTGAGGCTCCCCCAGCAACTGAAATGGAACTAGAGGCCGCGCGGCACATACCGCCTGATGGGTGGCTGGTCGGTGGCGCAAGACCTGCCGAGCAAAATCGCAACGTGCCTGACAAATGGAACCGCAACATCCGACCAACAGTAAGACTAGGCAAAAGCTTTAAAACTTGACCAGTCTTACTGCGAGTAATGAACTGGGAGGAAAAGGCGCTAGTCGAACTCCGGAACAACCTCGCACACAGGAGCTTCACGGCTAGCGAAGCCGCCAAAGTGCTGACAAGCTACAGCCGTGGTACGATCTACCGACTTCTCAACGACCTGGCGCGGGAGGGTAAGATGACCAAAGTGAGATACGGCGTGTTCAGAGCAGAACCCAAGAGCGAAGGTATCGCAACCAAAAGAAACATCTCCCCGGACCTTGAGAGAGGGAGGAAGCTGCTATCGGACGCCGGCATCGACTTCATGGTGACTGGGTATTCCGTGTTGGGTCCATTCATTCACCTCTTCCCCAGGAGAGCCGTGCACCTGGTCTATGTAGGGCTGGGCGCAGGCGAGAGTGCGGCCGAGGCGCTGGAGAAAGGTGGATTCACGACCCTGCTCAACCCGAAAAGCGGAAGGGAGGTGAACCTTGCGCTCGGCTTGACCAAGGAGGGACCTGTTTGTCATCCGGGAACGGAGAGAGCTGTCTGGTAACACCAAAGGAGGAGTGGCTTCGGTAGAGAGGGGTCTGATCGACCTTTACTTCGAAAGCACACGCAGGCGAATTCCATTCCCGGAGGTCGAGGTCGGGAGAATCATGCGGGATGCCATGAAGTTCGGAGGTCTGGACGTCTCGCGGCTGACCAAACTCGCTTCGAGGCGGGGCATCGCAGAGGAGATTCGTGCGATTCTCAAGACCGAAGCCGACGTTCCCCCTGGAAGAGGCAAGACTGTTTTCAATCAGCACGTCAAAGCCGTCCTAGCCGATGCGGCGAGATGAGCGTATGGCCGAGTTGGAGGGTCTTCTCACATACGGCCTGCTTTCGAGGGAAGAACTGCTCGAGCTGTCCAGGACAGCCGGCTTTACGCAACCCCAGGTCGCCGAACTGTTCAGGTGGAATCTGGAGCTTCTATGTTGCATAAAAATATAATACTTAAATAGTATTTTAGTTTTATGAAACATGTGAGACAGCCGTTTGACCAGTTCACGTTCACCAAGTCAGAGGTGTCCGCATTTAGAGAGCTTTCCAAGCGGTCGCTATCTATCTCCGAACTCGCAGTGACTTTGGGAAAATCGCAAGCCTCGGCCAGCCACGTCGTCAAAGCGCTACAGAGAAAAGGACTTGCGCAAACCCAGAAGA
Source organism: uncultured archaeon (assembly GCA_963799775.1). Lineage (GTDB taxonomy): Archaea > Thermoproteota > Nitrososphaeria > Nitrososphaerales > Gagatemarchaeaceae > Gagatemarchaeum. Next base: position 218,374 of record CAWCYD010000002.1, on the reverse strand, counting down.
CCGGTATTCACACGGTAGCCTCCGTGGCCCAGAACAGCCACGCGCAGTTACTTTCAGACTTGATCAAGAACGAACCAAGGGTTCCTTGGGAAGAACTCCTATCGTACTCGACGATGAGGTTACTCCTGAGCAAATTCGAAAGCCTGAATCCTAATGATGTCTCAAGATCGACAAAATGGAGGGCGATGCGAAATCTGGCGATGCACGGACTGACCTCCGACCCCTCTCAAGTTGCTTCGAACGCGAGGGTGAGGCGATTTCTCGACGCGTACGAGGATTACGTCAGCAGGGTATTCGCTTCGCAGGTTTTGCCTTCAGGTGCTGTGATCATATGGAGCGCCGGATACAGATACCTCTTTCGAATCAGGACGGGAACTGACCTGAAAGGGAATTTCATCAAGACAGCCTTGTCGGCCTTATCCTCGTACGGAATCCAGCTCGTTACCAACGATGAATACTACTTCTATGCCCCGGGAGTCAATCACCTCGCACTCGACGATATCGTGATCCACACTCTCCTTATTGACCCGACGAGTCAGTCCTACGCGACGTACGCACTGCTCGCCTTATTCAAGAACTCCAATAAGATAGACTTCGAGTCGCTCATCCAAAAGGCCGAAAAGTATGGAATGAAACAGTACGTCGAATCAATCAAGCGATATGTCGATTCAAGAGGCGAGGTTCAGGCCAGGCCCCTGCCGCGCTGGGGTGAGCTTAAGGAGCAAGCCAAGTTGTATGGTGTTAGTCTATGACGCAGAGAAAGGAGTTCAACCTACACTATATTGGAAAAGAGCTTGACCGCTTGGATTCAGCGCTCGCAAGCCCTCTGAACGTCTACGTAGCTGGAGGTTTTGTCATGGCTCATTATGGTTTGAAGCCTGGGACGAAAGATATTGATGTGATTCTTGAAGATAAATCACGGTTCAGGATTCTCATGAAAGCCCTCCTGGATGTTCAGTACCGCGAACTTGCTGTAAACATGTTGCCATCGGCGTATCTCAATCTCTCTGCTTCCGCCGTTCTTGAGAACAGCGACGGGTTCAGGTGGGACGTCTTCGAGAAGGTGGTGGCGGGCAAGCTCGCTCTTACAGAAACCATGAAACCGCGCGCAACGCCGTCCTATAGGAAGAACAAGCTAACATTGTTTCTACTGTCGAAGGAAGACATCTTCCTCATGAAATCAGTGACGGACAGGGACCGTGACCTGGAAGACATGTACCTGCTTGCCCGGTCTGGACTTGACTACGACGCAATCTTCGAAGAATGCATCGTCCAATCCGAGTTGACGGACAGCGTGTGGGAGAGCGGACTCTACGACAGGTGCAAGGAGCTGGATGAACGCTATGGACTGAAGGTGCCGTTCATGAGAAAGCTGAGAAGGGTGGCAGAAGAGAAGCTCATGATGCGTGTACTGACCAGGCTCATAGGAGAAGGGCACCATAGTGAGAGTGCACTGATCACAGCTTCCAAAGGTGAACTAAGACCCAGCGATGTACGGTTCGGCCTAAAGGCTCTATTGCGGAAGCAGAAGATACGGATGACGAGCGGCGGAAAGATTACGCCACAACCCACACGAGGCATCAATACTAAGGGCAGGAAAGCCAGGACACAATAAATTGGATTCCACGCTGCCAAGACAAACTGTCTGCGTAGGCTACTGTTCGGTCTTGGCTGGCAAGATTGTGGAAGCTCCTCTTCGACGTCGAGCTGGAACTGAGCAGCTATTCGCGCGAAGTGGGTCTTGCAACCCATGTCATTATCGTCATGATTGTCATTTTTAAGCGCGTTGAAAATCGAAACCTCAGCGTGGCCTTTGATGCAAGAAGAGCCGAACGGTCGTATCAATCAAGCTGAAAATCGCATGCACTGACGAGCCTAAAGTAGAGGGCTGCGCATCGGCCCCAATCTCCCGTTAAAAGCGTCTGCCGCACATTTTCATGAATCTGAAGATGACGCTCGAGAATAATGCGGTGGACATGCGCGCCTTCAAGGAGCGCTTGAGGGAGAAGCTGTCCCCTGACAGCCCAGTGTTGTCCGACCTGCTCGCTGAACCCGACTCGCTGCCCTTCAGGAAGGCCGAGGCTCATGATCCCGCACTATCTGCAGCGGCTGGAAAGAGAACTCGAGAGGAAGGGAGCGTCGAGAGGACCGCTGCTCAGGCGCGCGTGAGTCACCTAGGCAGTCCTCAGCCCTATCACGGCCCTCCCGTCGGGCAGGTCCCGCTTGTAGTCCCACCCCTGCTCTATCCAGCGCTCGAGGTCCGCGACGGGCACGACCTTCTGCGTCCCCTCCTTCAGCCCGAGCATCTGCTTCGACCTATCGTGGATGAGCTGCTGGAGCTGCTCCATCGTGATCCGGGTGATGTCGCCGACCCCCAGGAGCTCCTCGTCCGTGTAGCCGAACATCTTGAGCGCCTCGGCCCGCGCAGTGTTCACGACCTCGTCCCTGCTTATGCTCGCCTGGACCAGGGTCGCCAGGTGCTTCTCGGAGGCCTTCGCGTAGGCCTGCCTCATCCCCTCGAGCAGGTCCGTCGGGGAGGTTTCCCTTGTTGAGCGTGTAGACGTGCTCGATGTCCCCGGTGTGCCCCATCCAGAACACGCGGTAGTCCTTGATGACCTTCCCCTCCTGCTCCGCGCCCATCATCCTCGTGTCGAAGTACCTCCGCAGGACGTAAGGCCTCCAGCCGAACCCCGCGGCCCTGATCGCGTGCCTTACCGCGTCGCTCACGTTGCACACCCTGACGAACCTGCCGATGTAGCGGGGGTTGAACTGGTTGGCGGTGAGCAACGGGGAGGCACCCTCGATCTTCTCCTTCAGGACGTGCATCCTCCACTCCAGGTACTGCCGCACGTAGCCGCACCCCTGCTCGGGCAGGAAGGAGATGTACTGCCTTCCCGTCTTGGAGATCGTCCTCCGGACGATCACCATGGCAGGCACCTTCAGGAACTCGACGCTGTCCTGTCCCGCGTCGCCTTTCCTTATCACCATCTCAGGCAGGTCTGACACCATCAGGCCGTCGTTCGCGTCCCTGTTCCCCAGCACCCCCGGCCTGACGCCGGAGAACGCCATCAGGGCGCAGGCGACCCTCTTCTGGAGGTCAGCGTGCTCGAAGATCGAGTGAAGCTCCTGGTGGGAGGGGACGCGCTCGTTGTCGTACACCCCCACGTCCCTGGCGAGCCTCACCTGCCTCGTCACCTCGAGGTCGTTGAAGCGCCACCACCCCTTCAGCTGCTTGACGCACCCGGCGATGGTCGAGCTCCTGTTCCCGTCGCTCTCCATGCGGGAGACCACCCTGAACAGGAAGGCCCCAGCCTCTCCCTTGGACATGACGGCCAGGTCCTTCTGCGTCGTCTGAAGGAGCATGCAGATCCTCCCGATTCTGCGCAGTGTGACCTCGGCGTTCACCTTGCTTCCTCTTGCGATGTTCTCTATCCACGAGGCGAAGGCTTCGTCTTCCAGCAGGTGTCTGTACTTGCTGTTCGGGAACAGCTGCGGCTTGGAGGTCACGCCATTCCGGGGGATTTCTCCTAATAACGGCGGGGCTTCGACTCGTGCGGGCAGGCGTACCGTCGGGCCCGCTAATAATAGCTCAATCTGAACTCTGTTGGACCATGACGAGCATGTCGCACTGAATCGGACTACGTAAATATCACGACCTGCTATTTCCGCCTGATGAGTTGACCGACAAGAACGCAGCTTTAGCCAACGAGCAGGTTGCAATCTGGAGTCCAACCAATTGACGAACTCTGGAGCCTCTGTCAAGGTTAGCAAGCAGAGAGTGCTCGGAAAATGAATCCAAGACCAGAACCAGGGAAAGTCGGTGAGTCTGAGCTTGCTGAGCGAATATGCTCGATGGACGACGCGATAATGTTCTGCGTGATTATCAGCTCCCAGGGAGACATCCGAGCGACAAGGTCGCGGCCGGGAAGCGAGAGCCTGCTCCGGAACAAGAGCGATGTCGAACTGCTGGCCAGGCGCTGGGCCGTCGTCCGGGGGATTGACGACACGGCGGACAAGTTGTTGGGACCGTCACGCACCGCAATAATCCTTCGCGACAAGATCACATTATTGAGTATCAATGCTTCCGGCGGAAGATGCGCGTTTGTCGGGGCACGCCCAGACTTTGATATCCGAAAGGTAGGAGAGATAGAAGGTGCAGTCGCCCTACTCAATCCATAACTGGCAATCTGGTGAGGAATGCGAAGGCCAGAGGCCGGCCCCTAGGGACGGCGCAGTCTCACTCTGAATCCACTTTGAGAACCGGTTCAGGGGCGGACTCGTCGGGCCCGCTCAACTTATCCACACGCGCTTTACTTCAGTAAAATGCGGATCATCTGTAACACAGGAAACGCGCAGACTCTTGGAAGTGGCCATGATGAGCGAATCTGCCATGGGAATTCTCAGTCTGTGGCTTATCCTTGCTCCTTCTTCCGCTATCTCGGCACTTACGTCGACGATGGTGTATTCATTTGTGATTGTACGAGTGCGGAGATCTGCCACTGCCTTGTCATCATGTTCGAGCGTCTGTTTGTATATCTCGTAGATGCTGACCGATGACGCGAAGGGAGTTTTGGCCTTTTCGAAGATTGCCTTGAGTTTCTTCGTGGTCTCTGCATCCTTCGACGTAAGGACAGCCCAAAAATACCTAGTCTCGAAGAGCGTCCGTTAACCCTCCGATGCGCGCATCTCGTCAAGGAGTCTGAAGGCCTCCTCGGTCGTCAGCTTGCTCTTCCCAGATAGGTCGAAGATGGATGGGATCTTTGTGAATATCACCTTATCCCCGTCTGTGTCGGCCATCAGCCTTGTGCCCTCCTGTATTCCGAGCTTCTTCCTTATGGGCATCGGTATGGTCGTCTGGCCTCTTCTTGTGACAACAACCTCTTGAGCCATAGGAGCAATAACACACTCCTACTATAAAGGAATTCCTATTTTCTAAAAGTTCCTATTATCTACTCAGGCTTTCTGGGAGTCCACTTTTAGAACCCGTTCAGGGAAGGGCCCCGATGGGCCTGCTCCCATCACGGTTAATACGCAGACCCCACCAGTTAGAGATGCCTTGCCCACGATTAAGACGAAAGATGGGACTCAGATTTACTACAAGGATTGGGGAAAGGGACAGCCTGTCGTCTTCAGCCACGGCTGGCCTCTCAGCGCCGATGCGTGGGAAGACCAGATGCTGTTCCTGGCCTCGCAAGGATATCGTTGCATAGCGCACGACCGCCGGGGCCACGGACGCTCGGATCAACCCTGGAACGGCAACGACATGGACACCTACGCTGACGACCTTGCGGAGCTCGTCAAGCATCTCGAGCTGAAGGACGCCGTTCATGTCGGTCACTCGACTGGAGGCGGTGAGGTTGCCCGCTACATAGGTCGACACGGGACGAAGCGCGTCGCCAAGGCGGTCCTCATCGGTGCGGTGCCACCGATCATGGTGAAGACCCCTTCCAACCCTGGCGGCTTGCCCATCGAGGCATTCAATCAGATTCGCGCGGGCGTCTTGGCAGACCGCTCGCAGTTCTGGAATGGACCTCAGCATGCCCTTCTACGGCTTCAACAGGCCCGGCGCCAAGGTCTCCCAGGGCTTGCGCGATTCCTTCTGGCTTCAAGGGATGTGGGCCGGACATAAGGCGGTCTACGACTGCATCAAACAGTTCTCCGAGACGGACTTCACGGAGGATCTCAAAAAATTTGACGTGCCTACGCTAGTTCTTCATGGCGACGACGACCAGATAGTGCCCATAGCTGATTCGGCAATGCTCTCATCCAAGATAGTGAAGGGCGCCACGTTGAAGGTGATCCCCGGCGCGCCTCACGGCATGTGCTCGACCCTCAAGGATACCGTCAACACAGAGCTGCTCGCCTTCTTGAAAGCAAGCGGTTCCTGAGTCCCGAGGCGTAAGACGGCAAGCCCAGTAAGGTTCGGAGGCTGATTCTAGTGCTCAGCGTAGTATCTTGCGACCGCCCTGAACGACTCCTTCGGCTCCCACGGCAGATCCGGATATGTCACTCCATGCTCGCCCATTCGACCTGAAAAACCATCCAGAACGCGGGGGTCGAGGTCCACCCCAATCACTTCCCTGGCCCCACGGATGGTCTGTCTCCTGAACTCTTCCGCCGTTTCTGCCTCCTGGAAGCTCTTCACCAGGCTAAAGTTCGCCATGTCGGTGTCGTACCTGGGGTCCGAGCGGTACGGGGAGTTAGGAACCACGAAGGTTTGCACGAACGCGCCCTCAACCCCCGCTGCGTCGAGCACCCCCAGCTGATCGACCAGCTCGCGTGCCTGGAGCTCCTCGTCACGGATGTAGTGCCCGTCGGCTCGGGGCGGGACATGCGCCATGTCCAAGAACATCTTGGGAAGCTTCTGGTTTGGCCCGAGGAGGCCTTCAATCATCCCGAAGGTTATCATGAAGCCGTTTCCTCCGAGCAGCTCCGCGCCCCGGAAAGTGCAGCACCCGAACTCCCCTACAATCACAGGCTTGCCGAATGCGTTGTACTTGCTTATCATCCGACCATAGGCGACTTTGTTCTGCGCGTCCCTGTAATGGTCTACCCCGACGAAATCGAACGGTTTCCAGTCGACAGCTTCGAACGGCAAGGAGAAGTAGGTGAGCGGCCCACGGAACGACTTCTTCGCGGCCTCGCTCAGATTCGACAGGTACAGATTGAGCGGGCCGTTGTACGTCCCGGCCGATATATCGCTAAAGAACGAGGAACGGGATATCCGGTCAAAGACGTTTTTGCCCTCGATCATCCCCTGAGAGAAGAGGCTCAGCTCGGAGCCCACACTGAAGACCAGCTTTCCGGGCCACCGTTGACGGAGCCCCTCCGCCCGCTCCGCCGCCCTCGCGATGTATTCGCAGGTCTCATCCTGGCTTTTGTCCCACATCTCGGGAGATAGCCAGACCTCCAGCCCTTGTGACAGGGCGTCCTCACTCGCGGTCATGAGCCTATCGATGTCGAGCCCCTGGATTCTGACGGCGTTGCAGTGGAGGTCGTGCTTTATGATGCCCAGCTCCCGGTGGACGGTCCTGGGGTCGAACTTGGGGCGCCAGTTGCCATCCATAAGGACACGCCCGACGTCGTAGCAGACGCCCTTCCGGTTCAAGCCGGGCCCGCTAAAAATAGGTCCATTAAAAGCACCTGCAGTGAGAGTTAGCGACTATAGTCCACCTGGATGTTACTCTTGCCAGACTCTTTCACTCTGAAATATTGCAGACAGATCAGGGAGGACGGACGCAAAGTAAAGCCAGCCCAAGAACTCGATTTGGTTCACCCAGAGCACAGTGTTGTAGACCGAAGGTGTGACCTGGAAGTTCGGCAGCTTTGAGAGGACGCTGACCGGAAACCCAAGAGCGAACGATGCCGATAGGAAAAGTCCCACGCCAACGTTACGACCACGAAGAATCTTGCCGGGAAACGATAGACCATCATGAGGATCGCGACGGTGGAGACGGTCATCACAGTGCCTAGCGTGCTTTCCACGAGCCAGAGATAGACGAGCTCGTCGAGGCGTGGGGATACATGGGCCACATGCCAGGAGGGGCGTCGACCAGTCGACGAGGGAGAGGGCCCGGATACCGAGCGAGGAGATGGGTCGTCGAGAGGACCCACTCGTTGCTCAACAGGTTCAGGAGGCTCCTGATCCGGTGAGAGGAGAAGAAAAAGAACTACGTCGCGATGATACACTTCGCGTGCGCGTGGAAACCTGGCGAGCGGCCGGACTCTTCTGGAGGTGATATTTTCCGGACTGGTTCTAAGTAGCCACACTTGACCACTACCTGTTGTGGTGGGGCACGGCAATCGGGAGGGAATTACGGAGTCATGAGAGAATCGCGGGGGAGTAGGGCAACTGATTCAAAACGCTTCAAAGTCGCATTCCTGACCGAAAGCAAAGATATATTCGTGCGGTCAGGGCCCTTGCGTTGATTGCGGGTTGGTTGCTTCCTCAACAGTAGTCTTAATCGTTGTAATCACAGTAATCATAATGGCCGTAGTAATCGCAGCACGCGTCTTGACGGGCAGACCGTGGTCGAATCTCAGCCATCCAAAACCAGATTCCTGACCCTAGTCTGAACAGCCTCTACGAGCTTGGCGGCGGGCATGCACAACACTTTCGGTTTGCCGACCTGACTTTGGAGAATCTCTTCTTTCCTCTTGGTTTTTCGGACTAACTCTTAGTTGTCGTCATTACTGTAATCGTAGTAGTCGGGGTTCGTGTATTGAAGGGCGCTAGGACTTGAGGTTCTTCTGACTTCGAAGTCCTCGCCGGTCCATATCGGCGTAATTCTCCTTCAGCAACCAAGAACCCATTCATGTTCGAATCCTGGACGGGCTATCACACACTTTCAGCCCGCCCCGTCGGCGTTTGCGAGCGAATGTTCCAAAGCTATTTATGTAAGGATTTCCTTACTTCAATACAGCATGACCCAGGCCGACGAATTGACTTTCAAGAAGGTCAAGGTTTCCGACAAGGGGCAAATCTCGATACCGATTGATATCCAGAGGGAAATCGGCATATCAAGAGGCGACGAACTTCTCTTGATTAGAAAGGGTCGTAAGATAGTCCTTGAGAAGCCCGAGAAAATCAACGAAATCCTGGAAGGTGAGTTCGCGGACCTACAGGGCCTTGGTGAAGAGTCGCTGAAGAAGATTTGGCTCAAAAAAGGGGAGGACGTGTGGGACGAGTATCTGAAGGGACGTCGTTGAGTTGGTAACACAACGCGAGATAGTACTTCTCTCGTTTCCATTTTCCGATCTCCGGACATCGAAGGTACGACCTGCTGTAGTCCTGTCAAACGACAGCTACAATCGCCGCTCGGAAGACTTCGTGGCTGTTCCTTTGACTTCTAACCTGAGATACCGAGAATACGCCGTGTTGGTCACCAACGAAGGGTTGGAGACGGGCAAACTGATTGTTGACAGCAAGGCGAAAGTGGACCGCGTCTTCAGCGTCAGCCAAGGCTTGGTCAGAATGAGTATCGGCCGCATGAAAAATGAACCTCTATGAACAAATTGTCAACGCATTCCTAAAGCTTGTCGCGGCTTCTCCGTGAGCCCCACGGTCGAAGGGACGAATCGAACCGAATCCGGATTCAAACCGTTGCGTTATATACCTGGACGGGCTATTCCAATTCAATAGCCCTCGTAATGCTTAGCCCGAGAATCCTGATGTGATTGGTTGTCGCCTGGCTATCTTGTTGGGACCAGAGCTAACCTGCCCAGATGGTGTGAGCCTAGAGCTTGGTAGGCATCAGTTGCCCGTTCGAGGGTGAACGTCCTGCCAAGATGCACCTCGAACGCGCCGGCTTCGATCAGTTTGTTGAGTTTGATGACCAGACCCCGATCGGTGTTCCCTAACATGTAGCCATGCAGACGAACGCTTGAGGGGACTCTCGGGGGCGGTCTGAAATTGTCTGTCCAGGGATATGCCACACGTCCACCTTCGCGCAATGTGGTGAGAGCGCTTTCAGCGGCCTCGACCGCCCCTTCAGCCTGCCCTCGAACCGTTATCAAGGCCGCATCGAAACCATCCGGGGCGAACTCTCGGGCCGGAGCGCGAATGTCTCCTCCATGTCCATCCACAGCAGCCTCAGCTCCTAACCTTCGGGCAAGAGCCACGCCGTCCTCCCCCGAGGCTATAGCGAACACCCTGGCCCCGAGGCGCTTGCCAAGTTGGATGGCCAAGTGCCCCAAACCGCCGCTCGCGCCGAAGACCAACAGTGTTTCGCCCTTCTTCAGATTCAGATTGTCGTCCAGCCCTCGCAGGACGGTACCTCCAGCAATGAGCAGCGCCCCCGCCTCTTGGGCCGTTATTGTCGAGGGAATCGGCCACGCCTGGTCCGCGTTCACGGCCGTATATTCAGCGTAGAATCCCGCCTTTGGATTTGTCCCCCACACAATGCCGTAAACTAGGTCTCCCTTGCTAAACCCCGTGACCTTCTGTCCGACTGCCACGATCTTGCCCGCACCTTCCGAGCCGAGCGTCCAGGGGAAGCTGGGCTTGATTCCAGCTCTTTGAGCAAGCATTCCTCCCAATTCAGCGAGATCCCATATCCCGATGCCGGCTGATTCGACCTGGATCAGGACCTGATTCGGCCCAGGTTTCGGCATAGGGAGGGTTCTGACCGAAAGCGTCTCCGGACCGCCGAAGCGGTCTATCGTTACGGCACGCATCTCGTCTTTTGGCTTCAGCTTTTGCTGCTCGGACATGGGTGTGATGATTAACACCTTAACTATTTAAGGCTTGACTATTAATAGTTAGCCTGTGTATGTCCAGACTACAGAGGGCTTAACTATTTATATCTAAAATAGCCCATGCTGCCTGTGCCCACAAGAATGGAAAGGGCCGAGGTGGAGCAAAAGGCGTACAACTCGATTATCGCGACATCGAAGGTGGTAAGACATGCCGGGCTGAAACTGTTCGCGGACGAGGGAATAACTGACTCTCAGTTTCTGGCGCTCGTCCTTCTTGCGAACAATGGACCGATGCTAATGAGGAAGATGAGCGATGAGATGCTCGTCACTCCTGCCAATGTCACAGGCATAATGGACCGACTGGAAGAGAAGAGACTAGTCAGGAGAACACCGGGGAAAGGAGACAGGAGAGCGACGGTCATTGAGATTACCCCCGACGGGAAGTCCCTGTACGAGAGAGTAGCCATAAAGAAGGCCGAGATGCTTCAAAAGGCACTTGCGACGTTTACAAAGGACGAATTGATGACCCTGCACAGCCTGCTTGAAAGATTCCAAGGGGAAACGTCTCGCTCGAGTGGCGAAAGCTAACGACCAGGCGATGCCGACGCTGCACTCTCCCAAGCTCAGGCAAGAAAGCAGAAGAATGGGCGGTCGGTCTGGGACAAATCGAACCAGGCGCCTCGAATCCTGGACGGGCTACCTCCTCGATTACATCATCGACGAATTCTACGTCACCTGGAACCAAAATCCAAAACATATCCCTTAAATCTCATAAATCAAAAGTCCGCCATGTGTCGCCCTGATGAAGCCCGCAGATGAGATGCAGGCTGAAAACGAGCAGTCTATCGTTAGGATAGAGGGGAAATTCAGGAAGAATCTGGCTCACGATAACGCGCTGGTCGCAATATTCTCATTTTGCGCCACCTTGGTCGTTCTACTCGGCTCCATCCTCTCCAACGCAGGCTCGGAGATGATCGATGAAACTGAGACCGGGGCGACAATCTTGCTCTTCCTGACGGTAATGCAGGTGCTTTACTACATCCTCTTGACGAAGAACAAGCTCCGATTACCAGAGTCCGTGGAACTCTATGGATCGATGGACCGTGAGAACATCTACTTCACCGGGCTCACCGCCCTGGCTTGTTTCGCCGCCTATGTGATCTACTCGTTCGACAACAATTCTGCCGCTGGTTCAGATCTGTTAGCCGCGGCGATTCTGGGGGTATTGTTCGTAATGCTGCTGGTCTATTCAGGAGTATCCGAGAGACTCGAGAAACGTAAGAAATAGCCGCCGGTCGGCAGCCATCACAACCGTTCCCGTCATCTCCGTGATGATCGTAGTATTGGTGACGGTAGGAGTAGGCGTCGCATCACTCATCTCCGGGCCTCCCAGCACTACGACCGTGACATCGACTGCGACATCCTCCTTCACCTCGACTACGACGACGTCCCCCAGCTCCACAATATTGAGCTCAGCCACCAGCTCAACTACCACGTCGACGAGCTCGACGGCCGCATCGACGACCTCGACCAGCTCCACAATCCCATCGACGACGTCGACTGCCACCTCAGCGGGAACCACCACAGCTACCGGCTCGACCACGACTAGTACCAGCACATCGTCTTCGAGCAGCACCACAACGACGGCAGCCGCGACCACCACGACTGTGAGCTGCAGTCCCGACAAGGTCGCCGTGGGTTCGACCGCCACTTGCTCTGCAACAGTGGCGGACGGGGGCCAGACGCCTGCCGGTTCCGTGACGTGGTCCGCGGTTCCCCCAGGGACAGGCATGGTGTCCTTCTCGCCGAGCAACTGCACTCTTTCTGCCGGTTCCTGCTCGGTGACGGTGATGGGCCTCGCCGTCGGCAGCGGGAACGCTACCATGATGGCCACCTATGGACCTGCAACGTCTGACTCGTCCTCCAGCTACGGCACCGAGTCGCTCTCGATATCCCCTGCCTCCACCACGACAACGGTATCGTGCACAGCTGACTCGGTCAAAGCCTACGCCACAACATCGTGTACGGGGACCGTCTCGGGAAGTTATGGCTCGATATCGGGCGAGACGATAACATGGTCCCAGTCCGGAGGAAACGGGAGCGCCTCATTCTCTTCCTCCACTTGCAACCTTTCAGGCATGAGCTGCTCCGTCACAGTGGCCGGTACGGGCGTGGGCAACCCCGTCATCCAAGCGTCCTATCCGGCGGATTCTAGCAATGATGGCAGCTCAGGGACGCTCACGCTCACAGTGACTTCGATTCCCACCACGACCTCGTTCAGCTGTCCAACCTACGCCATCACAATGGGAGGTAGCATGACCTGCACCGCGACTGTCGCAGACGGGGGCCAGACGCCAAGCGGTTCTGTGACCTGGTCCGCTGTCTCCGCTGACACGGGCAGAGTCGCTTTCTCCCCCAGCACCTGCACCCTCTTGAATGGTTCATGCTCTGTTACAGTGATTGGGGTTACGTCTGGCAGTGCCGCTGTCACGGCGACCTACGGCCCGGACACGTCGGACTTCTCCTCGAGCAACGTCACCAAGGGCCTGGCGATAACTCCGCCTACCACTACCACAACGACCACGCAGGGCGGCACCTCTTCCCCCGTGCCGCAGGCGGCACGACCTTCACCGCGGCCGTATCGGACAGCTGCGGTTCGATATCGGGCGAGATGATGACATGGCCGCAGTTCGGAGGCACCGGGAGCGCCTTCTCATCATCTACCTGCGGCCCATCAGGTCCGACCTGCGCCGTCACAGTGAGGGGAAGGGCCGAGGGTAGCGTGGACATCCTAGCTTCGTTCGCTGGTGACGCCGACAACGGCGCGACCTCTAGCGCTGCTTCGGACACAGTCAACGGGGCCTAGCCCACGACTACCAGAACCCGTTGTCCTGCGTAAGCGTCTACAAGATTAAGATCGGCGGCTACCGGATTACCTACGCCCTGGCTGCCGGGGACGTGCTTGTCATGAGAATCAGATACAGGAGGAAGGCCTACGGCCGACGTAGAACGGATTCGCACCTAGTCAGGTGCAGCCCCTGGACGGGCTACCTATTTCAGCCTCTGTCTAGCAAAATTAGCATGATTCACGCTTTCAGATGGTAAATGGGCTCTAAACATTACTGAAATGAGATACTTGCCGCGAGGCACATCTAGCCGCAGACTCGTGGAGATTGGGTTCGAACCTGGTTCCGGCCCGAGTAGAAGCCTACCAACTCGACCCCAAGCGGGAACCGCGCGACCGAATCAACCGCCAAGAGACTTGCGGGTGAGTCCCATCATGCCGGCGTGCTTCGGACGCCATCTGGCTTCTGCGACCTCCAGAGTATCCCAAGCACAAGCAACACTGTCCCGACCGCGAGGAACCCGATGAAATCTGTCGCGAAGCCCCCCGAAGCGAGCAGGATTGCGCCTATGGCCGAGATGATGCAACCCATTAGCAGCAATCTTAGTCTCATACCATTCGTGTTTTCCACACCCTTTGGCCCACTACTTCCATTTTGTCAGTATCTCCTCCCTGCGGAACGTGGCCTTGGCGACGTAGAGGAGAATCAAGTCAAGGGCCAGAAGGACGCCGGCGATGATGAGGAGGTTGCTGGTGTTGCCGAGCGAGACCAAGTTGAGCTCGCCCGTGAGGTAGATGCCCCCGAGGGGGAGCACAATGAGCGCTCCGATTTGTTGTGCGGCCCGCACATCGCTCACCCTCGAAGAGACGACGACGTTCCATTCCACGCTCATGATCACCGCGAACGGGACCATAACGAAGAGGACGATGGCCGCGTTCCAGTTGGGGAAGAAGTCGTACCCGAGCGTTCCACGTGTCACCAGGTCCATGAGGACCATGAAGATCGTAGCTCCCCCAAGATGGACGCAATCGGCGGCAGGAAGGCCGCAATCCCCTTCCCGAGCAAGATCTCGCCATCGGTAGTAGGCGTGGCAAGGAGACGCTCGAGGCTCTTCTCGACCTTCTCGCCCACTATGGTGTAGGAGGCGATGGTGCTTGGGATAACGCCAGCGATGACGAGGTACAAGAAAGTGAATGAGGGGAGGAGGACAGTGAGTTCCGCCGCTGAGATTCCGCTCGCGCCATTCTTGTGCCCTGCGTACGCCACCACACCCGGAAGAAGGCACGAGACCATGAGAGGGAGGACGATGATCGAGTAGAGTATGTTCTTCTTCTTCGTGAACACCCTGAAATCCTTCGACGCGATAATCCACGATTTCGAGAGTCTCATTTTTCGTCGAGCCTCACTAGCTTGAGGTAGGCCTCCTCCAAGGTCGAGCCCACGACCGTGACCGTTTGGACGTGGCCGCCGGCGCCGTATATCGCGTCCACGATGGCGACGTTCTCCTTTTCCGGGTCCATGACGTCGAACGTCAGTTTGTTGCCTTCGACCACCATGTTTCTGACCGGCAGCTTCCTGAGAGCGGCAAGGATCGCGTCGCTCACCTGCACCAGCTGGACGACGGTCGTCCTCCCGCTTGCCGAGCGCTCTAACTCCTCTGGGGTGCCGATCGCCATCAGCTTCGTGTTTAGGATCGCGATCTTGTCGCAAATCTTCTGCGCTTCGTCGAGGTTATGGGTGTTCAGGAAGATGGTCCTTTTCTCCTTCTTCAAGTCCAGGATGAAGTCCCTGACGGTCTTCGCCGACTCGGGGTCGAGGTTCGCGGTGGGCTCGTCCATGAAGAGCACTTTTGGGTCGTGCACGAGAGCGCACGCGATCCCGAGCTTCTGCTTCATGCCTTTCGAGAAGGTTCCTACCGCGACGTCCTTCTTCTCCCAGAGCCCCAGCATGGTGAGGAAGCGTTGGATGTTCTCCTTCCTCTGCGCTTCCGTGCAATCGTAGAGCTTCCCGTAGAAATCCAGGTTGTCGTAGGCGCTCAGATCGTCGTAGAGTCCTACGTTGTCAGGGACCAGTCCGATGAGCTTCCTTATCTTTAGCGCGTCCGAATCTTTGCCTACATCGTAGTCCCCGATGCTGGCTTTCCCGCTGGTCTTCGATATCAGGCAGCAGAGCATCCGGATCGTGGTCGTCTTCCCTGCTCCGTTCGGTCCGAGGAAGCCGAAGACCTCTCCTTCCTCCACGCGGAAGGTCACAGCATCGACCGCTGTCAGGTCACCGAACTTCCTCGTGAGGTTCTCGGTCTCAATCAAAACTAGTTGGCCCTAATGGTTTGCAAGATGCGATATATACATTCGAGCACCCTCGCGCGGAGGCTGACCCTTCTGAAGTTGGCATCGCGCATTCGCACACCATGCTCTTGATCTTCGGGGTCTCGGCGTTCGCAGAATGGATGGTCTTCTCCAGACTCAAACCGGTCGTATTCGGATGGAACAAGCTCGACAAGCAGAGCTTCGTGTGGTCAGCCCTGGCAGGCGTTGTGCTTCTTCCTTCTCGGCCTTTTGTTGTGATGCTCGATTAGATTCGCCCTTGGCGAAAGAATCTCTCCTCAGAGGACCGGCTCGTGCACTAATTCCGCTTGGATCGTCGCGAGTCGGATGCGCTTGCGAGCTTCAGCGCACCCTGATTCCAGGGCTTCATGACGATGTCCCAAGGCGTCACAACGTGGCCATCGAACACGAGGCACTGTCCGGCGTGCTGCGCCCTCAGTTCCTTGGCCGCGTCTGCGAGAGGCGTGTCTTCTTCGACCTCTTTAGCGGATAGCATCCCGACCGAGGACACCGGGATATTCAGGACGTCGTCCCCCCTGTTCGCCATCGCGCTCAGGATGCCTGGACTGAATATGTGATCGATTATCGTCCGGTCCGAGACGAATTCTCTGCCGCCCGAGATGAAGATCCTCCTGTGTCTTTTCTCGAACATCATCTGGAGAGCGTTCCTGAGAGGGGTGTCGGCCTTCACTGACACGATGGGCGTCCCGACATCGACGGCGTTGAGCTCCGTTGCGAGCCCGCCCGTCTCATACAGCTCGAGAAGGTCCGTCAGGCCAGCCAGCGCTCCGACCTTCTTCTTGTCCTCTACCCGAGCGAAGCCGAATCGAGTCCTGGCGTAGGTGTCCAAGAGGCTCGACATGTCGCGGTCGGCGCTAACAGAGGCGATCGGTTCCGAGGCGACCTCGCAGGGCTTCTTTAGGAAGGACGCGATGTCTTTGGGTTTCAGCAGCATCAGCCTGGCCAGGCTCGAGAAGCCGTAGACGGCCTTCTGCCTGTCCTTCGTCCGGCTCGAACCCGGCTCGAAGGCGAGAGGGAGAGCGTCGATCTCGTGGAACCGCAAGAGCGACATCGCTGGAAGGATCTCTGTCTTGGGGTCTATCGCAGGGTAGGCCTTTTGAAATATGCGGGGAAGCGCGTCCCTGATCTTCAACCGAACATGAGTAGACCACCGGAGGTAGTTATGCCTTGTTTGGGATTACACGAACGAACCCCGAAAGTCGTGAGAATTCCTAATATATTCCGAATCGCGGCGAAGGGGTTGGATGATGCAGCTCCGCTTCGTCGCCGGCTCGGACCGGTGGACCACGGGGCTGTGCGAGGAGTTCTCAGCCCATGTCAAGATCCTTGGATTGAAATCGCTGGACAGGGGCCATCAAATCGCCCACTTCGTTGACATCTCCATAAAGAACGAGGACTCCGTCGAGCAGGCCAGGAAATGGCTGAGCAACTCTAGCGACGTAAAGAGCGTGGAGTTGACCGAGCTGGCGAGGGGGCATCTCATGGGCGTCGTGATGAGCAGCGGATGCAGGGTGTGCAAGTCCCTGATAGAGTCGAACCTCGCGTCCTTCATCTCCTCCGCGGCGACCTCGGAGGATTGCTTGGTTGGCTACAAGCTGTTCCTGAACATCGATGGAGTCCCCGCCCTGCTCAACAGGCTCTCGAGCGGCGGGATCGGCTACAAGGTGACCGAGATATCCCAAGTCACCGAAGACATCAACCTGACGACCCGGCAGTTCAGTGTGCTAAAGTCCGCGATGGAGCTGGGCCTCTACGACTTCCCCAGGCGCATCACTCAGGATGAGCTCGCCGCAAAGCTCGGCATAAGGTCGAGCACCTTGAACGAGATCCTCAGGAGGGCGGAGAAGAAGATCCTCGGAAGCTTCCTCGAATCCCAGGCCGCTTCCCAGGCAGGAAGCGGCTCGTAGGCTCCGCCTGTGGAGACCTATGAGGGGCGATATGTCCGTCTGCGTCGCCCATCCCTAGCCGGCTAGGGCTAATCGAGATACCCTCTCGCAACCCATGCATTGCCATGCAAGCAGCAACGGTGGCGGAGCCGACAGCGATGCGAAGGTACGCGCTGGAGCAACGGCAGCAACACATTCTGGAGTGCCGAGACGTAGCGATTCCCGAGGTGGCTCAAGCCATCCTAGAGGCGATGTCCGACAAGTTCTCCCGGAAGATCATGACCTCGACAATACTGGAGGGGAAGACCATAGAGGCGATAAGCTCAGAGAACCACATCCCAATAAGCACCGCCTACAGGAGGGTCCACGAGCTCGTCGACCAAGGGGTCGTCGTGGTGGAGAGGATAGTGCTGACTCCGATCGGAAAGAGGTACTCGATCTACAGGGGCGCTTTCAGCGAAGTCAGGATTGACCTCGAGTCCGAGAATCTAAAGGTCCGAGTCACGCCCAACGTGGACGTAGCGGACAAGGTGTATCGCGTCTGGCAGTCGATGGCTATCCCCAAGTAGGAACGACTCATCGGGGCAAAGCCTCCACGACTAGTAGCAAGCCTGGCCTGTCGTAGGCACCTGTGCCAGCCTTTGCCGGCCGAGTCTTGGTCGGCTACCTCGGAATGAAATACGGCTGGATCCCGTGCTCTCTCCAAAGGTGACGCTGGTAAACCTGTTTGTCACTCTCGGAGACCTCATTCAACTGCGATATGAGCAAGCACATGGCGCAAGGAGTTGTGACCGACTGCTGGATTCGCATTCTCCCTCATTCTCCCCTTTGGCAAGGAAATGCTGCGCCCGGATGCTCTTAACAGGTTGGAGAGAATGTTCTATCCGATTCCATCCTAAGGAGGATTCGGGTCGCAATGTGCCGTTTAGCTTTCAACATCGACCAAGATTGTGGTGGTTCGGTAGCCTTGGTCGTAGAGTGACCAGTTTCTCGCAGCGTCGAAGCAGCACTCCCCGAGAGTTTCTAGGTACGAATCCTGGACGGGCTATTCCAATTCAATAGCCCTGAATGCTCAGCCCGAGAATCCTGATATGATTGATTGTCGCTTGACTATCTTGTTGGGAGCAGAGCTAACCTGCCCAGATGGTGTGAGCCTACTGCATGGTAGGCATCGACTGCCTGATCAAGCGTGAAGGTCCCGCCAAGATGCACCTCGAACGCGCCGGACTCGATTAGTTTGTTGAGCTTGATCACCAACGCTCGATCTGGGTTCCCATTGTAGCCAAATAGGCGAACGGTCGACGGCGCCTTTGGAGCAGGACGCTGATTGACCCAGGGATATGCGACCCGTCCTCCTTCACGCATAGCGGTGAGCGCCTTTTCAGGGGCTTCGCCACCAACTGTAACCAAGGCCGCATCGAAACCATTCGGGGCAAACTCGCGGGCTGAAGCCTCTATGTTTTCCCATTATGCCCGTCTACTGCAACATCAGCTCCCAACCGTCGGGCGAGAGCTACACCGTCTTCACCCGAGGCTATGGCAAACACTCGAGCCCCGAGTCGCTTGCCAAGTTGGATTGCCAAATGCCCCATTCCTCCGCTCGCACCAAAGACCATCAGCTTTTCGTCTTGCTTCAGGGCCAGATTGTCACCAAGCCCTCGCAGCGCGGTTCCTCCATCGATGAGCAGGGCCCCTGCCTGTTCGATTGGTATCGTGGAAGGAATCGGACACGCCTGGTCCGCGTTTAGGGCCGTATATTCAGCGTAGAATCCTGCCTTTGGATTTGTCCCCCACACATGGCCGTAAACCAGGTCTCCCTTCCTGAACCCGGTGACCTTCTCCCCGACCGCTACGACCTTGCCCGCACCCTCCGAGCCAAGCACCCATGGGAACTTGGGCTGGATTCCGAGCATTCTCACAAGCATTCCCTCTCGTTCTGCAACATCCCACACACCTATTCCTGCGGATTCGACCTGGACAAGGATTTGATTTGGCCCGACTTCCGGCACGGGGACGTTTCTAACCGAAAGAGCCTCAGGACCGCCGAAACTGTCTATCGCTACGGCACGCATCTCGTCTTTGTGCTGGTTCTCCATGGCAGAACCGTTAAGGCCTTAACTATTTATGTCTTGACTATCGGTACTACAACCGTATATGTCTTAACCAGCGATAGCCTAACTATTTATATCTAAAACAAGCGCCGGGCAGACCATGCCGGCGCGAGCGAGAACAGCCGAAGTAGATCAGGAGGCTTACAACGCCATCATAGCGACATCCAAGGCGATGAGGCACGCTGGCCTGAAATTGTTCGCCCACGAAGGGATATCGGATTCTCAGTTCCTGGCGCTCTCCCTGCTCGTAAGGAACGGACCCATGCTAATGAGGAAGATGAGCGATGAGATGCTGGTCACTCCTGCCAATGTCACGGGCATAATGGACAGGCTCGAGGAGAAGAGCCTGGTCAGGAGGATGCCCGGCATGGGAGACAGAAGAGCGACCATCATCGAAATCACCTCCGAGGGCAGGGCCCTGTACCAGAGGGTCGCGATAAAGAAAGCAGACATGGTTGGGAAAGCTTTTGTGACGTTTACAAGGGACGAACTACTGACTCTGAACAGCCTCCTCGAAAGATTTCAGAAGGAGGTTTCCCGCTTAATCGGCGACGGCTAGCAAACAGACCCGGGACAAATCGAACTACAGGCTTGGAATCCTGGACGGGCTACCTATTTTAGCCTCTGTTTGCCTAATACGCCACGATTTAAGCTAATGCTTCGTAAAAAGCTTTAATTCCGACCACATCACGATTCGGCTGTTTGGACGACGCGCACGCAGCGCCGTCGAGGGCGGACCCCGCGAGCCAGCTACTGGGCGTTGTTCCGCGGACCTGGATCACAAACTTGCGCCGCCACCACGTCCGTCCGGGTGGACCTGCACTGCGAAAGAGGTGGGCCGTCCGCGGCGGCGGTTGGTGCCCGCGTAGTGTCTGCATAATAATACGTTGCGGCTGAAGGGGCCTCCCACCCTGCGAGCGATAGCCACCCAGCCGGCATCAACGTTCTGGCGCCGCATTTCCCCGCCGCGGCAGGAGCACCAAGTCGGCCGCTTCCTCGGCATCCCTGAGAAGCGTCTTGCGCGGCGTGCCTATCAGCGCACGCATGGTAAGGCCACGAGCAAAATCAACGAGCTGGGTTGCGCGGATGGCCACCGGAAAGTCGGACGGGATTTCGCCCGCGCTGACCGCGTCCCGGAAACGACCTTCCACTAGTCCTACGGCGTGAGCGGCCGCGTTCTGTAGGAACTGCCGGACCTCAGCATCGTTCACAAGCGGCGCGACGCACTCTAGAAGACATCCCCGAGCGGATCCTTCCTGGGTCGCATATTCTACAGCCTGCCTCAGGAAGGCGGCGAGCGAGTCGCGAAGAGTGCGCGGCGAGAGCAGTGCCTTCGCAGCGAGGGCGCCTTTCGTCTCTGCGTACGCCCGAAGGACGCGCAAGAACAACGTCCGCTTGTCTCCGAAGACGGAATACAGGCTCGGCCGTCCCACGCCCATCCCGGCGACGAGATCGTCGATCGTCACTCCATCGTAGCCCTTCGACCAGAATACCTGGGTCGCCTTTTCCAGCGCGAACCTCTCGTCGAAGCTGCGCGGCCGCCCACGCGGCCTGGCGTCATTTTGAGACATTTAATTTAAAACTCTTGGACAATTGCCATCGCACCAATATATAACCGAATGGTCCGTAATTAGCAAGCCGACCCTGGCCTCGCGGGGCCTCACGACTCGACCTTCACTGTTCGCCACGGAGACTCCATGGAACATTCGATCGCACCCGTCATCGGACGGCGCAAAGCGCCCGAAGACCTACAAGATTGCCGAGTTCGTTGAGGGGTGACTCACCGGTGCCCGTCAACGCACTTGGCTCATTACATTAAGTTTCGATGCATTTCGCGTACTGCTTTCAGAGTTGCGACCAACCGCCATCGACCGGAAGTTCGGCACCGGTGGTGAAGGTCGCGTCGAATGCGAGGAAGAGGACGGCCTTCGCAATTTCCTCCGGCATCCCAAAGCGCTTCATCGGATTAGTACTGATCGTCCGCTCCCTGACATGGGCGGCCGCGCCTTTCTCGGGAAACACTTTGCCGATGATCGGCGTGTCGATGGGACCGGGCGTTACCGCATTGACGCGAATCTCCCGGGGCAGAAGCTCAGCGGCGAGCACGCGAGCAAATGAGCGCAGCGCGGCCTTGGACGCTGCGTAGGGCGCTTGGTTGGGACTTCCCTTGACGTTTGCGACGGAGGTCGTGAGGACGACAGCGCCCCCCCGGTTGATTAGCGGCGCGAGCTTCTGCACCGCGAAAAACGGTCCTTTGGCGTTCAGATCGAACATCTCGTCGTACATGGCCTCGGTCGTGTTTTCGAGAGGGGCAAAGAGGGCAAATCCGGCGTTGGCGAAGAGCAGGTCGAAGGTGCCGAACTCGGCCTTCACCCGAGAAGCGAGGGCGTCGATGTCCGTCAATGAGCGCGCGTCGCTAGAAACCACGAGGGCGTCCTTTCCAATCTCTTTCTGCGCCGATTCCAGGCCAGCGTGCGACCGCCCCGTCACCAGAACACGCGCACCCTCGTCGAGGAGCATCTTTGCCGTGGCGAGCCCGCTGCCGCTGGTGCCGCCGGTGATCACCACTTTCTTGCCTTGGTACCGTTCCATGTGAGTTGTCATTGCGAGGTTAGGGTTGCTTTGCATGATTATTAACTGTTTAGTATGATATTCGGGCACGGAGTCCGCTGTCAAAGGAATTTGTGAACTAGTTATTTCCATTTTGGAACTAGTTATTTCAAAATACCGTAGCCCGAGTCCTGCCGGGCACGCCATCGGCCGAAGACTGCAAGATTCCCGCGTAAAAGCCCCTAAACAGGTGCAGCCCCGAAACGGGCTACAGGTTTATGTACTAGCGGGAAAATAAATGGGATGGGAATTTTCATGGGCGAGGCAGTCATAGACGAGCGAGGAAGGATAGTGATTCCGAACGAGATAAGGTCAGAACTCAAACTAAGACCGGAACAGAAACTCAGAATATCCAAGAAAGGGAAGGATCTGCTGCTTTCGCCGGAGGTAAGTGCGGACGAATTCATTTCAGAGCTGAGAGGCTGCGTGCACGGCTCGAAGATCAAGCCTGTCGACCTCAAGAACATCTGGGGTGTCGGCCATAATCACCATTGACACGAACATCTGGGCCTACTACTTTGACAGTGACTGTTCGGAGCATCAATCGGTCGTCGGGCCTGTGGAGAAGGCCCTAAAGTCAGAGCAGATAGCGATAAACACAATAATCGTGATGGAATTAGCCCACTTCCTCGTCAAGAGCCTAGGAGCTCCGATAGGCGGAGAGAAGTTGGACGAGTTCCTTCGATTCCCGCTGGTCATAACGGACTTTGATTACGGGCACGCTCTCGGCGCAATAGAGATGCTGAAGAAGTACTCACACTTGGGCATTGGGGGCAGGGACGCAACGCTCTTGGCCATGATGGACGACGCTGGCGAGAAGAGGATAATGACTCACGACGAAGCGCTGAAGAAGGTCGATTGGCTCGAATCCATCGACCCAGTCAAGCTGGCCTGAAGGGGCGCCAAATTCCCCCCTAAAAGCCCCTAAACAGGTGCAGCCCCTGGACGGGCTATCTCCTCAATAGCCAGCTGTGAAGCTTTCGGGAACGCAACGAGTAGATCACGGCCAGCGCCACTACACTTGCTGCTACAACGATGGTCCCCAGAGCCGGAAGAAACCCTGGGTTCGACCTGCCATCGGTTTGCGGTTGAGCGCTAGCTTGGCCGGCCTGGAGACTGGTTGAGCTGAGGACTGAGGTGACGTTAAGCGCAGTCGTGATTGTGGTGGTTGAGTTGGTGAGGGAGACGGTGGGGCTGAAGGTGGACTGGACCGTGCAGGTGAAGATATTCAGTTCGTCGCTGGGCACCTTGCTGACGCTGAGATTTGACAGATTGAGGCCGCCTGTCGCATTGACAGGGATTGCCACGTCTATTTCTCCCAGGTTCTTTGGCTCTGTGATGCCGCAGCCCGAAACGGTCTCCGTGGGGCTGAACAGGTCGAACAAGGCATCGGTGGTCACGAAGCAACCCTGTGTCACGTAGCCCCTGCCCGATGGATCTGGGAGCACGCTAGAGCAGGTCACCGTTCCGTTGACTTCGCTGTAACCGAAACCGCCTGTCCCGACGTATGCGTACAGCGAGCCGTCTTCCGCGGTGACGAACGCGGGATTCTGTGCGATGGTCATGACCATCGCGTACTCGCTCGGATGGACGAACCGTTGACAAGATGTGATGGGCAGGTTCATTCTGAGTCCCATTAGGAAATGCGACGTTAGTGGAGTCACCCGTAATCGTTCCGTTGTAGATGACTATCAGGCAAGAAGAATAATTCAAGGAGCCCAATCCCGTCGATGAAGAGGAAGAAGTTACCGAGTCGTTGCCGGAGAATGTAATTGCCAGGATTGCCACTACGACCGCGATCACGAGAGGCGCTCCAACGGCCGACGGCCGACGGCATTTCTTTTGTTCGCGGCCTCCGCGGGGCAGTTTTTGCATTTATTGCTTATGAACTCGGAGTCCAACATCAGAATTTCAAATTCGGGAGCTGGATGGAAGTAGAGCCATGATAGGATCGTCTTAGGAAGACCCATAACAAACTGCGTCGAAGGTAAGGGTGAGTGCGAAGTGGAAAGAAGGCCGCACTTGGATAACACCTCTCACTTGAAAGACGTAACACCAGCTATCGCGGCGCCAAGAAAGGGACCATCGAAATTCGCGTGTAGGTTTAATATCGACTCAGATTGTGGGGGCTTCGGCTGCCCTGGTCGTATAGAGGCTATCCGTACAATGGCCCAGTATGCCGCCCTGTCACGGCGGTGACGCGGGTTCGAAATCGATAATCTCGACGAATATCCCGCCCAGGGCGCCTACACTCCTCAGATTGTGCGCGGTTCCCCCGCTCTAGCCCGAATCAGGCAAGGTCAGCAACCGCCGCCAGAATGCAAGGCGACCGAGAGTCCGTGACCTCCTCGGTCTGTGGGGTTGGTCCAGATGAGGCGATCCCTACTCCAAGCTCAGGTAGAGGAAGACGGCATACGCACCCAAGGTGAGGAAGTCCGCGAGGAGTGTCAGCGTCCCAGGGACGAAGATAACCCCCCTCGTCCCCAACAGGAGCGGATAGGAGAAGAGGGTCTGGAGGAAGAGCGCGCTCAAGACCACCACGAGCCCCAGCGCGAAGTTTGCCCGCGTCTCGGAGTAGACCTTGATGTAGACGAGGACGAGCGAGACGAGGAGGGCGACCTCGATGGTCGTCACGACAATGTGGAGCCTGATGCTCGGGTCGGGGTTGAAGACGGGGACGGGCTGGAAGAATCGAGGCCTCTCTATTTCGGGGAGGGTCGCCAGGTCCGAGATGAGGATCCCCGCGATCAGACCCACCAGCAGCACCACCACTACCCAGAGCTTTCCTACCACGGACTTGGGTCCGGTGGCAGGTTGATTGTATCCGCTATTGTTGTTTGTTTCCAATTTGTGTCATCCCTTCTTTACGTGAGCCCGTTTCAGGATCCCTTCGAGCGTCCCCCAGTGAGACTCCATGACCTCAGAGACGAAGTAGACCCTGCCGTACTTGTCGCCCTCGGCTAGGATCACCTTGTTCATCTCGAGGACCCTCAGGTGGTGCCTCACAGTGGTGTAGTCCAGGTGCAGCGACTGCGAGAGTTGCTGCGCGTTCTTCGGCTGGTCCCTTATGCTGAAGAGGACGAGCGCGCGGGTACGCGCGCCTGCGCTCCCAGCAAAGAGCCACCAGAGAAGCCGCTCGAAGGAGTCCAACGTGGCTACGAACGCGTCCCTCGCCGAGAGCGATATTATTTCTTGCTTGGGAGGAGAAAGGGGCAACTTCTGCTAGAGCTTCGCAATCAAGATCCTACCAATTCCGGAGAGGATATCAACCCGCGAGACCGCGCGAGCCACCCTTCATCTTTTCGGCCGCGTTCACCTCTACGCTCACGACCATCTTTGAGAGCCTGCCGGACCATCGCCTCCACACGTCCTGGTGGTAGCTCTTCACGAACTTGAGGAGCGACATCCTTGTCGGCGGCGACGCTGTAGGCAAGTCCCATGCGCTCCCGCCTCTTCGCCACCACCCCCAGCTTGGACAGCCTGTCCAGGTGCCAGGCGATGGTCGGCTGCGAGTGTCCAAGGGTCTTGGCGAGCTCTCCCTGTGTCATCCCATCGTCGGCGATGAGGCAGAGGAGTATCTCCCGAGGGGTCTCCTGGCCGAGGACTCCGAGGACCAGCTCCTCTTCATCCTTGAAGAGCATCGTCGGGAAGACGAACCTGTAGAAGCCGCTCTTCCGCGTCTTGACGAAGCCGTGCCTCTCCAGCCAGAGGAGGTGGTATTGCAGGTCCCCCGTCGCCAGGTGCAGGTCTTTTGCGAGACCCCTCACGTGGGCGCCCGGATGGCCCCTGATGTACTCGTAGATGACACCCCTGCGTGTCAGGCCCGACTTCGGCCCTGCTGCGAGCTTCCGGTCGTGCTTGGTGGCGTTGCCGATGAAGGCCTCGCGCCATCCCAGGTCAAGGCTCCCGCGGCCGTCGAACGACCGGCCCGGCATCTCCCAGGGCAGGGCGTCGAGCCTGGCGCTCATTCTCGGAGGAGGCCTCCTTTGAGCGGGGCCTCCCTTCCTTGCTCCTCGGTGATTCGGACGCCGTGGACAATCTGGAGGTGGTGGAGATACATCTCCCTGTCATAGGAAGAACGATACTGGCCTCGGGCCATGCTCTGGAACAGCGTGCATATGGTGCATCTCTGCTGCGTCTGTTGGCGCTGTCGGTGGTGGCTCAAGCAGACCTTGCCTCCTTCGAGACTTTCCTTGCCGGGAGGCTCTCGGACACGATCCGACCCGAGAAGAAGGAGACTGCCAGGCTCGCTACGACGCTGGATGCCGCCAGCAGCGCTGAGACCCCTCCGAGGCTCTCCAGGGCGACCTGGAAGAAGCCAGCCAAACTCTGCACCGATTCGAAAAGCCTGGTCGAAAGGTTCTCCGGCGCATTCCCGTCCAGGCGCACCGCCGTATTGACGCGTGACATCTCTTTCTGACCTGGAATCTCATTGAGGCTGTTTGACTATATAGTGGATTTCCGAGATTATTCCCAAATCTCTAGAGAATCGCCGCCAGAAAGAACCGCAATCAGCTCAGCCCGCAGAACGCCGGGTTTTGAGCCGAGATCCGGGCAGGAAGACTCTGCAAAAAAGTATTTGATGAGGGGCGATGAGCCTCGTCTCGTGAGCGCAAAAGAGCAGTTCCAGATGTGGTTCAGGACGGGGTCGCGGTTCCCGCTTGCGATAAAGGGTCACAAGTTCGCTCTCTCTCCGGACGGGATGGTCAAGGTCGACGGCGGGAAGTTCGTCTACGAGGAGGCCCTACAACTGGCTATGATGCTCAACTCACCAAATGCTTTCTCTCAGTTGAACGCCACTATTGTGATCTGGGAGAGGAACGGGATACTGAGGTTCGTCGTCCTAGCGGTCCTCGTGATACTTGCGACAGCGGTCCTCGTCATAGCAAGCCGGTGAACACCGAGGGCCGTCGGGGCAAACTCAGAAGATCCGGAGTCTATTGCGTTATGCTGACGTAGTAGAGGTCGGTCACGCCGCCCTTCAACTGGAATATCCCCACGTTCAAGGCTCCTGCGCTGTCCGTCCACACGTAGAGCGAGGCCCCGGCGCTCCCCGGCCCGTGACTCTGGATCAGGCTGTTAACCTGCGAGAGGGCTCCGTTCACGCCCGAGCTGGCAACCGACACAGTCGCCGTCCTGAGGAAGACGTTTGGACTGACCGTGGTCGCGTTCACGACGCTTAGATTCGCCGCAGCCGCGAGGCTGGCAATTCCGGATATGAGCGCCTGGTTTCCGCTTAGAGGTGAACCGCTCAGAGTGATCGACGTCCCGGTGGTCACCGAGTTAGTGGTGCTCGTGGTCGTCGAGGTGGACCCGGTTGTGCCGATCGTCCCCGCTCCGCTGTTGGGAGGCGGCGCGCCACCCTCGAGCGCTAGCAGGTTCTTGTAGGCCGCCGTCGCGTTGGCGCCCACGGCGACCTGGTCGGTGATTGGGTTGACAGCGGTCATGAACGGAAGCTGGGTGACCACTCCGGAGCTCCCGGGGTTGGTGTAGACGGCCACGAAATACGTGAGCACTCCTCCCACAGAGTAGAGGAGGTATGAGCCGAACCGATAGTTGGGCAGGAGGGTGAGCTCGGTCCTTACCTGCTGGTTCGTCGTGAGCGCGTTCTGGGCGGCCGAAGGGCCGATGATCGTGGTCGAGCTCGACGGGTTTTGGTAGACGTAGATCTGTCCGAGCCTGTCTCCCCCGTATGCGATATACATCCCGGCCAGGTTCTGGCTGGGGGCGTTGAGGTAGTGGACCAGCTGGGTGGCGGCGAAGTATGTCTTGTTGCCCACGGCCCACGGGATGTACTGGACACCGACCGATTGGATCTCTCCGCTCGAGGAGTTCGTCGTCGGCCTCTGGTAGAACTGGGAGCCTGAGCGCCAGATGAAGGGGTCGCTCACGTGGAACTGGAAGTCGACGTCGAGCTGCCCGGGGTTGGTCTGCGTGCCGAGAAGCTGCTCTGGGTATCTGAGCTGGGGTATCAGCCAAGAGGGCGGGCTCTGCCAGGCGCTGTAATACGTGGAGTAGAACTGGGTGATAAAGTCCGAGGGCTGCGTGCCCACGAGGTTCGAGACGTTGTAAAAGTTCATGCTCCCGTCCGCCACGTTGACAAGCGCAACCCCGAAGAACCGGAGGTAGGGGCTCGCGGAGAACCCTGATTGGAGCGGGTACTCGATGTATACCTGGACGACGTAGTAGACGTTCTTTCCGTCCGAGGCGAGGTAGGCCGCGGGGCCGTCGACGAGGCCCGGGATCAAGACAGACTGGACCCTGTTGAAGATGTTCCTGTTCCAGAGCATCTGCATGTTGTTCCCGTTGAAGGCGAAACCGATCTGTCCCTCGGAGAACGTCATCCACATGGCCTTCTGCCAGCCCGACAACTGGTAGTCCGGAGCGCCCGTGTAGTTGGCGTTGCCTATCTCACTGTATCCGGGAACGCGGACGTACACGTCGTTCAGAAACCCGGAACCCTCGCCATAGTAGATCGGAGGCTCCGAGGGGACCCCGTAGGCCTTGGTCACAGGGATCTCGGAGCCGTTGAAGGTGTTGATCAGGAGGATCTTGGAGGCGTGGGTGTAGATCAGGTGCTCGCTGATCCAGTCGCTTGCCGGGTACTTGACCGTGGTCGGGGAGACCCAGTACTCTGTGTTGTTGAGGTAGACTATCTCGGAACTCCCGAGGGCCATCCAGTTGTAGGCCCCTATCGCCTTGGTGTTGGTGACGTTGGCGGCCGTCTGGTCCCACTGCCTGACGACGTTGAGGATGGTGGTGGAGTTGCTCGTCGGGAGGTTCGTGACGCTCCCCTGCGTGATGTTCCCGATCCCTGCGGACCACCTGGTCACCGTGATCTGCTTCTGAACTCCGGGGTCGAACTGGTACGGAACGTAGTTGTTGTTCCAGTTCAGGTAGAGAAAGGCCAGCGACCCGGCTTGAATCACGAGGAGGACCACGAGGGCTATCGCCCCCAGCCTGTAGAGGCCGCGGTTTGGGAAGAGCGACTCTCTCCTCTTCCCGAAGTAGGAGTAGCCGAACAGGACCGAGGCGAGGACGACCAGCCCTAGTCCGTAGACGTAGGGGGTCGCTGCGGTCATGTACCAGTACGGCCCTCCGAGCAATACCGCGAGCGAGACCGCAGCCACTACCGCGAGGATGTTCCTAGTCCAGATGTTGCTGCCCCGCGTCGTCAGGTTCTTGAGGAGCCGCAGGACCATCCTCAGGACGAAGACGGTCAGGATCGCCGAGACAACGTAGTAGAAGACGAAGTACTGCACCTCCATTGTGGGCATCAGCTGGATCAGCTCGTTGCCTGACGCCGGAAGCAGAGGGAGAAGGAGCAGCGGGCACCTGGGCCCAGCTGCCTATCCCCTGGGTGAGCATCGCGACGGAATTCATCACAGGGCCGAGCGTCGGGAAGCTCCCGTTGACCACGAAGAAGCCGAAGAGCAGGGCCCACTTCACGAACTGCCAGAGGCCCCAGACCCAGACCCCCGGCTTGAGCTGGGCGATGGGGCGCTGGAACTCGTCCCCGTATTGGGAGGTTCATCCGCGACATCAGCGTGACCAGCGAGGCCACGTCGCTCTTCCCCACCTTGGGGTTCACGACGAGCAGCGCTAGGAGCCCGCCCACGAGGAACGTGTAGCCGTGGTAGAACGTGATGCCGAACCAGCTCAGGTCTGCCTTTGTCGAGTAGACGTGCTGGGCTATAGACCAGGTGAGGTATGTCCATGCTGCGAAGAGCCCCACGACTATCACAAGCAGCGCGATGAGGAGCCAGACAACCCTGGGGCCGAATGAGACCGGATACCTGGGCTCGTCTTCGCCCACCACTGGGGGGCCTTCTTGCAAAACGAGAACTCGGAAAAAGTGCGGGGTTATACACCTTCGGGTTCTGCACGTAATGGGGAGGCGTCACCTCATGGGCCCGTGGGCAAGGTCACGACGATTTCGAGGAAAGAGGACTCGTAGGTGAGGCCGTCGGTCGCCGTCAGGATCGCCCAGTATGTCCCTGGCTGCAGCGAGGCGGAGGCGGTCACGGAGACGCTGACCGTGGATTGCCCTCCCGCCGGTGGGGACACGGAGGCCGACGGGACGCTGAACGTGAGGTTGGAAGGCTTGGAGTCGAGCGCCTCCGAATCAGAGAAGGTGAGGTTCAGGGCTCCCTGGTGGGTGGTGTCGTGGACCACGAGCGTCGTCGACGTGGTAGAGCCGGGGATGACCGTCACCGCGTTGTTCCCTGAGATGGACGTGTAAAAGCCAGGGGAGTACGTAGGGTCCGCGTAGCCGAGCCCGTTGGCTGCCCACATCGTGAACCAGGCCTTGCCGTCGCCCAAGGCGAAGGTCAGGGCGCTCACGATCGTGCTCCCCGTCACGGGGTGACTAGATTCCGAGTACTCGACCAGAGACCCAGTCGAGGGGTCGATCAGCGCCATTCTGTTCCCGTAGTGCTCGTTGACCCAGATGTCGGAGCCGTTGGCCTTCACGAAGTAGGGCAGCGTGGTCACGGCGCTCCCGTCCCATGTGACATACGATGTAGGGTAGAAAGACCAGCTCTTGGTCGTGAAGTTGTAGCTGCCCACGCTGGATGACCCGTGGAGCGCGACCCACATCGAGTCTCCCGTCAGCGTGATGCTGGAGGGCTCGTTGAGGACCTTGCCGCCCACTAGGACGGGGGCGAAGTGGTCTACGTTGAACTCGTATATCCCGCCGTTTGCCGCTCCGGCTTCCCCCACGTCGTCATAGAAGCCTGTCGTGGAGTTGGCGAAGACGACCTGCGTCGGGGCGGCGTTTAGGCCTCCGGGTAGGGAGTACTCGTGGAGCGTCCCGTTAGAGCTCACTTCCCCGAGCTTCGAGCTGAAGAGTTCTGGGAACCAGAGCGTGTTGTTGGGGCCGGGCGTCATCGTGTAGGGGTAAGAGCTGCTCGTCGCGAGCTTCAGCGTGGAGAACTGGCCCGTCGAAGGGTCCAGCCCCACCAGCTGGTTGCCTGTCGTGTCGCTCGCCCAGACCTTGCCGTCCCAGAGAGCTATCCCCCAGATGTCGCTCTTGTTACCGCAGACCCCGCCGGTGTTTGGCGGAGTAGCGTAGTCGAACGGCCAGGCGTATTCCACCAAGGTCCATGTTGCCCGGGTAGAAGTGCGCGATGCCTGCCACGGCCTGCTCGCCGAACCACACCGAGCCGTCGGGGGCGACCACGGGTGCGTTCGGGTTCCTAAGCGGACCGGGGAGGGAGAACTCCGTGATCCCGCCTATGACGGTGGGCGCCGGGAGGGTCGTCCTGAGTATCTTTGAGTTACCGAGAGGGGAGGTGCAGTTGGGCGGGGGGTTCTGCTGCTGGTAGACGTAGACGACGGTGACCGAGGCGAGGATGACGACGAGCAGGACTCCGAGCATGCGGATTCTCCGCTTTCTAGAATTTCTTGACACTTGGTGACAGCCTTCCCGAAGGACTCTGGCCGCCTAGCTCTTGGACCGTGTCCTAGAGGGTTGGACGGAGACTTGCTGCGGGCCCCAGCGTTCTTTCCTAACCCGCTCCTTGATGTGCGAGATTATCTCCTCGAGGGAGGTGCCTGGGCCGTAGAGGCCCGAGATCCCCATCTTGAGGAGCCTCGGCTTGTCCTCGTCGGGAATGATGCCGCCCCCTGTGACGATGATGTCCTTGCCTCCGTACTTGTCGAGGAGCCTCTTCACCTGGGGGAAGGCCGTCATGTGAGCGCCGTTCAAGAGCGAGAGGGCGACCACGTCGACGTCCTCGTCGACGGCCATCCTCGCGACCTCCTCAGGGCTCGGTAGCAGCCCGATGTAGATCACTTCCATCCCAGCGTCCCTGAAGGCCCTCGCGAGCACGAGGACGCCCCTGTCGTGACCGTCCAGGCCCGGCTTTGCCACTAGTATCCGTATCTTCCTCTTCTCGTTGGTGGCATGCTGGTTCATCGCTGGATGAAGCAACGGTGCCCATTAGAAAAACTTGTTTCCATATCGCGGGGGCGAACGGTCTGGAAGAAAGTTACTTGGGAGTTTAGCGTCACGGACTTAATCCGTCACGAGGTCGAATCGGCGCAAATACAATGGCAGCACAAGAATATGGCTGTATGTCATGCCCCGAAGCTTTCGATTCTTACGAGGAGCTGGAGAGGCATTGCTCGCACGCGCACCTTGACATGACGAACGAGCACGCGCTGCTCTGACGATGCTCAATTCAAATAACAAGACAACGTGACGGGGGCCGATGGCCGTAGACTACCTCTTCATAGTCAGGCACGGGGACACCAAGGCCAACGAGAAAGGGATAGACGCCGGTCCGCTTGCCTTTCCACTCAACAAGAAAGGCCTGAAAGACGCAGCATTCATAGCGAAGACCCTCTCGAAGCCAAAGGTCGACGCGGTCTACAGCAGCCCTGTGTTTCGCGCGGTCGAGACGGCAAAGATTCTGGCCAAGCCGCACAAGCTGAAGGTGAGGATTCTAGAGGAGTTGACCGAGGCTAAACTGAAGCCAAGATTCATTGGCAAGAAGGGGCGACACCACATACTGACCACCCCGGCGGCCTTCTCGGAGACGAATGAAGACCTCCTCGACCGGACCGCGAGGGCCGTCGAGATCATCAGGAAGGAGGCCGGGGGGAACGTGATACTGGTCTCTCACGGCGACGTGATAACGGCCATGCTCGAGGGAGTGGTCGAGAGAAGAGTCAAGACCGAGAGATACTACGTCATCCATCCGGATTCTGCGGCGCTCTCCATCGTCAAGATCAAGGAGAGGCCCGAGCTGGTCTTGTACAACTACCACCGCAAGCTTTTTGCGGACTTTGGGTTCTGACTCGCCTAGACCAGGACTGGCTCTTTCCACGAGCCAAAAACGACCTTCCCCACGTTGATGATCTCGCCGAGGGTCGCGTATGCCGAGACAGCATCAATCAGAGGATACATGGAGTTCGCGTTGGGGTCTTCGTAGGCCCTTTGCAGTTTCTCGAGCAGGGCCCCCCACTTTGCGGTTGTCGCGCTGGGTCTTGACCCGCCGGATCCGCTCAATCTGCTTGCGCTGGGCCTTGAAGTCTATCTTCAGCGTGGTGATCTGCGCCTCGTCTTTCGATGTGTACTTGTTGACCCCGACGACCGCGTCCTCCCCGGTCTCGACCCTCTTCGAGAGCCGGTAAGAGTTCTCAGCAATCTCGCGCTGGAGGTATCCGGACTTTATCGCTCCGAGTATCCCGCCGGCGCGCTCTATCCTGTCGAAGTAGCGGTAGGCCTCCTCCTCAAGCCTCTCGGTCAGGTACTCGACGTAATAGGCGCCACCGAGGGGGTCCATCACGCTAGTCACTCCCGTCTCCTCGGCGATTATCTGCTGGATCCTGAGCGCTACCTGCACCGCGTGCTCGGTGGGGAGGGCCATGGCCTCGTCGTAGGAGTTCGTGTGGAGGGACTGGGCCCCGCCGAGGACTGCGGCGAGCGCCTCGAGGGCCGTCCGAACGATGTTGTTGTAGGGCTGCTGCCACGTGAGGGAGGCGCCCGAGGTCTGGGTGTGGAACCTCATCAGGAGGCTGCGAGCCTTCGTCGCGCCGTACTTCTCGCGGAGGACTGTCGCCCAGATCCGCCTAGCGGCTCGGAACTTTGCGATCTCCTCGAAGAAGTCCATGGTGGAGTTGAAGAAGAAGCTCAGGCGAGGGGCGAAGTCGTCGACCTTGAGCCCAGCCTCGATGCCTAGCTCCACGTGGCCGAAGCCGTCCGCGAGGGTGAACGCCAGCTCCTGGACGGCGCTGGAGCCTGCCTCCCGGATGTGGTATCCGCTGATGCTGACGTAGTTCCACTGCGGCATGTGCTTCGTGCAGTAGAGCATCATGTCCCTGACTATCCTCAGGTGCGCCTCGGGCGGGTAGACCCACTCCTTCTGAGCGATAAACTCCTTCAGCATGTCTGCCTGCACCGTGCCCTTGAGGGACTGGAGGGGAATCCCCCTCTCCTTCGCCACTCCCGCGTACATCGCGGTGAGGATGGCGGCGGGCGCGTTGATTGTCATCGAGGTGCTGACCTTGTCCAGAGGGATGCCGTCGAATATCGCCTCCATGTCGCGCAGTGAGGAGACGTTGACCCCGCACCTGCCGACCTCGCCGTGGGCCTTTTGCGAGTCGCAGTCAACGCCGTAGAGCGTCGGCATGTCGAACGCGACGCTGAGTCCGGTCTCTCCGTGAGCAAGGAGGAGCTTGAGCCTCTTGTTGGTGTCCTCCGGCGTTCCGAAGCCAGAGAACATCCTCATCGTCCACTGCCTTCCCCGGTACATGGACGGGTAGACGCCCCGAGTGTATGGGAAGACGCCCGGCATGGCGAGCTCAGACTGCGGGAGCGAGGCGATGTCGTCCGGCGTGTAGATGGGCTTGAGGGGGATGCCGGATGCCGTCTCATAGCGTTCCTTCAGCGGCGGAGACTGCTCGACCCAGGGGGAGTAGACCTCCTTCATCCAGCGCTCGTAACCCGCCTTCATGTCCCGTAGGGCCGTGCGGTCGAAGAGCGACGCGGTCTTCCTCCGCCTCGCTGAGACCTCTTTCGCCTTCTTTCCCCAGTACTGGTCCCTGGCTCCAGAGAGCATCTTGACGGAGATGGCACCACCTAGGTTCCTCATAAAAGTGTGCGTTCTTGCGACGAGGGCTTCGTCATTTGACCGGCCTGACGAACTCCACGCCTATCGGGTGGATGGTGCGGGCGTGCTGTACTCCTCTCCCGTCGCGCTCCTCCAGCATAAGCGACCCGTCGTCGTCAAGCCCCTTTGCCGTTCCCCGCAGGAGGCGGCCATCCAGCATCAGCACTTCCACCTGGCCCCCCAGCCAGGAGATGGTAGGCTGGATCCTGTCGACCAGCTTCCTCTGCATCCCCCTCTCCCATTCGGCGAAGTACCAGTCCAGGGAGTGGAGTATCCTGTCCCGGAGGAGGGCCACGTCTATCTCGACCCCGAGGGCGTCTCGTATTGAGGTGCCTCGGAGCCCGCGCGAGAAGTCAGGCGCCTCGCCCGCGAAGCAGTCAACCGAGATGT
Organism: uncultured archaeon; assembly: GCA_963799775.1. GTDB lineage: Archaea > Thermoproteota > Nitrososphaeria > Nitrososphaerales > Gagatemarchaeaceae > Gagatemarchaeum. The sequence continues at coordinate 183,369 of CAWCYD010000002.1, read as the reverse complement.
CGAATATCGTCTGGACGCCTCTCACCTTGTGGGAGAGCGAGGCCCTCGCGACCGCACGACCCTCGATCGTGACGAGGTTCGGCCAGTAAAGCCAGCTTATGATCCCCGTGTCCCTCCTGATCGCTTCGGAAGTGCAGGCGGCCGCGAGCGGCCCAAGGAGGCCAAAGGCGCCGGGAGAGACGGCTCGCCTTACGGCTCGGCACACCAGGAGGCGGAGGAGCCCCGGACGCCCGCCCTGCACGACGAGCCCGTCAGAGAAGTCCGTGACAGCGGAGCCGTTAACCAGCCGCCATGCAAACCCTGCCAAGTAGGGTGGGAGTTCGTCCCAGCCCGGTCATATCTCTTCGCGGCGCGTGGAAAAGCCTAAACGAGTCTCGGCCTCGAGAAAGGCAGAAGCCAATGGACTCCGGGATAAAGTTCGGGTACACGGGTCTTCGGGTGCGGGCACCTCGATAAGGCGATCGAGTTCTTCACAGAGGTCTTGGGGATGACGCTCAAGTCAAGGGTCGAGGCGGAGTGGAACAAGGGGGTGTTCGCGAATCTCGGGTACGAGGGAGAAGACCACTATCTGGAGCTGAACTGGTACGCCCCAGGCTCTCCTCACGCGACCAAGTTCGTAGAGGGGGACCAGCTCGACCACTTGGGGTTGCGGGTCAAGGACTTCGACGGCACGCTGAAGCGGCTCACCGACGCAGGGTATCCCGTGGCGATAGGCCCGTTCCACGAAGGCAAGTGGCACATCGCCTTCGTCAAGGGGTGCGAGGGCATCTGGCTCGATGTCTACAAGGTCGACGAAGAAGCGCCGCAGCATGCGTAGGTTTATTTCGAGAGAGCGGCGGCACGGCAAAGCGTATCACGACTTGGACGCCAAGGAGCTCGCGGCCCAGCTGGAGAAGGGGGACAGGAGGGCCGTTGCGAAGGCGATCACCCTGGCCGAGAACGACGGCGCAGGGGCGGCTGGCCTCCTCCGTGCGATAGGCCCAAAGCTCGGGCACGCCTTCGTCATCGGGGTGACGGGCCCTCCGGGGACAGGGAAGAGCAGCCTCGTGGACAGGTTCATAGAGATCTATAGGAAGAAGGGCCTCAAGGTCGGGGTGGTCGCCATCGACCCCTCGAGCCCCTTGACGGGAGGCGCGCTCCTGGGCGACAGGATCAGGATGGTCGACCACACGATGGACCAGGGGGTGTTCATCAGGAGCATGGCGTCGCGAGGCTGGGCTGGGGGGCTCTCGGGGGCCGTGGCCGATGTCATCCAGGTCCTCGACGCGGCGGGCATGGACGTCGTGATGGTCGAGACGGTGGGCATAGGGCAGTCTGACACGGACGTGGTCAGGGTCGCTCATGCCGTGGTGGTGGTCCTGATGCCCGGGATCGGAGACGACGTCCAGGCCTCGAAGGCTGGGCTGATGGAGATAGGAGACATCTACGTGGTGAACAAGGCGGACCTCGCCGGGGCGGACGACATGGTCGTCGACCTGCTTGCGATGGCCAGGGACGCGAAGGGGCGCAACCCCTCGGTCCTGAAGGTCTCGGCGGCCAAGAGAGAGGGGATCGAGAACGTCGTTGAGAGGCTCGAGAGGATCAGGACTACGTTCCTCTCCTCCCCTTCGAAGGAAGGGGATGCCATCAGGCTCAGGAGCATCAGAGGGATGATAACGGAGCTCGCGCGGAAGAAGTGCCCTGACGGACCTCGAGGCAAGGGCGGCCTCGAGGGTCGACGGGCTTGCCGCCGGTGTGGCGAGCCACAGGCTGAGCGCGAACGATGCCGCCCTGGCACTGCTCGGAGGCGACAGGAGACACGGTCGCTCGCGCAGGGAAGCCGGGGGAAGGAGGGGAAAGCGGTGAACCTCGCGGAACGACTCGCCGACTACGTGGCGACTACGAGGTACGAGGAACCTGAGCGAGAACGTGATTACCGAGGCGAAGAAGAGGATCCTGGACTCGCTGGGATGCGCGGTCGGCGCTTTCGACGAAAAGCCTGTGAAGGCGGCCAGGCGGTTCGCGGAGAGAGGGTATCCCGGCAGAGCGGCTACCATCCTCGGGACCAGGAAGAAGACGGCGCCCGATGTCGCCTCCTTCGTCAACGGGGTGATGGTGAGGTATTTTGATTTCAACGACACCTACCTCTCCAAGGAGCCGGGGCACCCAAGCGACAACATCCCCGCGTGCATCGCCGCGGCCGAGATGGAGGGCAGGTCGGGCAAGGAGATGGTCCTCGCAATGGTCCTCGCCTACGAGATCCAGTGCAGGCTGTGCGACGCCGCAGACATCCGGCATCGGGGGTGGGACCACGTCTGCTACGGCCTCGTGTCCGTAGCCCTTGCTTCTGGGAAGCTCCTGGGCCTGTCCAAGGAAGAGCTCGCCCAAGCGGTCAACATCTCCCTCAACTCGCACCTCGCCATGAGGCAGGTCAGGTCGGGGGAGCTCTCTATGTGGAAGGGCTTCTCCTTCGCGAACGCCTCACGGAATGCGGTCTTCTCCGCACTGCTCGCGCGCGAGGGCATCACTGGGCCTTCTCCAGTATTCGAAGGAGACATGGGTTTCTTCAACCAGGTCTCCGGGAGGTTCTACCTCGACATAGCCTCGTTCGGCGGGAAGGGGAAGAGGTTCAAGCTCGAGGACACTTTCGTCAAGTTCTACCCCGCGGAGTACCACGCCCAGACCGCGATCTGGGCCGCGCTCGACCTGAGGAAGCAGGTCGAAGGCGACCCGATGGAGAAGGTCGCGCACGTCGCGGTGGAGACCCACGAGGCCGCGTACTCCATCCTAGGGAAAGACGCGGAGAAGTGGTCGCCCGAGACCAGGGAGACGGCCGACCACAGTCTCCCATACATCGTCGCCATGGCGCTCATCGAAGGGAAGGTCGACAACGGGAGCTACGCGCCTGGGAAGCTCAGGGACCCGGCCATCAGGGAGTTCATGAAGAGGATAATCGTGAACGAAGACAGGGAGCTCACGAAGAACTACCCCGGGATGGTCTCGAACCGGCTTAAGGTGAAGTTGGTGGACGGGAGGTTCCTCGTCAAGCAGTTCGACGAGCCAAGAGGGCATCCTAGCAACCCCATGACCGATGAGGAGATCGAGAAAAAGTTCAGGCAGCTGGTGAAGGGCAAGCTGACCGAGGCTCAGATCAGGAATGTCCTGGGCTTCGTGCGGACCATCGAGAAGCGGGAGGACGTGGGGCCTCTGGTCGCGGCGTTGGTCGTGAAGCCCTAGGCGAGCTCGCGCCTGCTCTCTATCGGCGTGTAGTTGAGGCCCTTCTCTCCCTTGTAGATCGCGTCGGGCCTGTATATCCTGTTGTCCATCAGCTGCTCGTTGTAGTGTGCGACCCACCCCACGGTCCTGCTGGATGCGAAGATAGGGGTGAACGTCGGGATGGGGATCCCCAGGCTCCTGAAGAGCGGCGCCGCGTAGAAGTCCACGTTCGATGGGAGCTTCTTGAACTCCCAGACCGCGGTCTCCACCGCCTCGCACAGCTTGTAGGTCTCGAGCCCCTTGCCCTGCTTCTCGAGCAGGTCCCTGAGGAGCTTCTTCGCGAGCTGGGACCGGGGGTCGACCGTCTTGTATATCCTGTGTCCGAACCCCATTATCTTCTCGCCCCTTGCGAGGGCTCCCTGGACGTAGGCCCTCGCGTTGTCGGCCGTGCCTATCTTGAGCAGCATCTGCATCGCGGCCTCGTTGGCACCTCCGTGGAGGGGCCCCTTCAACGCGGCCAGGCCGGCGGTGCAGGCGGAGTAGATGTCGGCGAGCGTCGAGGCGACGACCCTGACCGTGAAGGCCGAGGCGTTGAGGTCGTGCTCGAGGTAGAGGATGAGCATCCTCTCCAAGCACCAGGCCTCGAACGGCGTGGGCTTCTTCCCCGTGAGCATGTAGAGGTAGTTCGCCGAGAGGCTCAGCGAGGCGTCCGGCTCGGCGGGCTCCATCCCCTGGTTCAGCCTGTAGCAGTTGGCGACGAGCGTCGGCATCTGCGCGATTATCGAGAGCTTCTGCTCCTCCGAGGAGATCCCTCCCTCGGTCGCGCCCAGCCCGGAGACTGCGGTCCTGAGGACGTCCATCTGGTGCGCCTCGTGGGGGATCGCCTTCACCAGCTCGTAGACGTTGTGGGGGACGAGAGAGTATCTCTGGAGCATCGCCGTGAAGTCGTCCAGCTCCCTCTTCGTCGGGAGCTTGCCGTAGAGTATCAGGTAGGTCGACTCTTCGAAGGTCGACTTTTCGAAGAGGTCCTTGATTGCGTAGCCCCGGTAAGTGAGCGTCCCGTCGGCGTCGCTCTTCGCGATGTTAGTGTCCGCTACCGCGACCCCGTCGAGGCCTTTCGTGACCCGGAGCATCTCTGCCATTCGATGGTCTGGAAGGAATTGCCAGATATTAAATCGTTATCAGAGACGCTTGGACTTTCGAGCGACGGCTCGGTCCGAGGCTTCCAGAGAGCGGTAGTCTATGAGGTCGTAGAACTCCTCCCTTGTCATCATCTTTCCAAGGAAACCGCGCTGAGTGCCCGAGCTCGCGAGGTCCTTGAGGGCGTCCCTCATCGCCTTCATCGCCACCCGGAAGGTAGTCACCGGGAAGATGACAATCTTGTACCCTTCCCCGAGGCGCGAGAACTCGGACACCGAGATGTAGGGCGTGACGCCGAACTCCGTCATGTTCGCGAGGAGAGGGCCTTCCACCTTCTTGGCGAACTCCGCGAACTCCCCCTTCGACCGAAGGGCCTCTGGGAAGATGACGTCTGCGCCTGCCTTTTGATAGACCCGGGCCCTCGAGATAGCGCCTTCGAGCCCCTCGGTCTCTCGAGCGTCCGTCCTTGCTATGAGCACCAACCCCGTCTTTGCAGCTTCCCTGGCTGCGATGAGCTTCTTCGCCATCTCCTCGGGCTCGACGACCTGCTTCCCGCGCAGATGTCCGCATCGCTTCGGCATGACCTGGTCCTCGATCTGGATGGCGGCGGCCCCTGCCCTCTCCATCTCGCGGACGGTCCGGGCGACGTTGACTGCCTCGCCGAACCCCGTGTCGACGTCCACGATGAGCGGGAGCGAAGGGACGGCAGAGGAAATCTCGCTCGTCCGCTGCGCGAGTTCCGAGAGTGTCGTCACTCCGAGGTCGGGCAGGCCCATCGAGCTCGAGAAGGCCGCGCCGGACAGGTAGAGGCACTCGAAGCCTGCGTCTTCCGCGAGGAGGGCCACGGCGGAGTTGAAGACGCCGGGGGTCGCCACGACCTTCCTACCACCAAGGAGTTTCCTCAGCCTCTCCGAGGGAAGGCCTCCGGCTCCTCGCTTGTCCGCGGGCATCTTGCTCCCGCTCCAGGTCTTCGATGATTTAGGTTCTCTCGTGGCGAGCATCATTTTATAGACGACAGCGAGGGGAAGAAATCGGAAGACACCTTGACGGAGAGGAGCCGGGAGAAGGCCGACGCCGCGGTCCTGAGAAAGAAGAAGATCGCGAAGCTGACCTCGTTCATGAAAAAGGAAGGGCTCGACGGTCTTCTGCTCAACAAGATCGAGAACGTGAGATACTCGACCGACTTCCGTCCGGTAGTGAGCATGTGGTTCCAGAACAGCTACTCGTCTTTCATCACGTCGAGCGGTGAGGTCGTCGTCCTCACCGTGGCCGGTGACTACACCCGGGCCAAGCACTTCATGCCCTGGGTCGACGACATGAGGGTGATGCACTCGCTGGGCCGAGCGGAGGAGATATCGAAGGTCTTCAGGGACTACGTGAAGAAGGGGAGGGTCGGATACGACCAACTCGGCCTGGAAGGGTTCCATGCGCTACGGAAGGTCTCGAAGGGGGTACAGCTCGTGGATGTGGGGTCCGAGGTCGCCGAGGGGAGGGCGGTGAAGCTCGACGGCGAGATTGCGTTGATGCGGGAGGCGTCAAAGGCCACCGAGGCCTCGATCGAGGCGGCTCTGGAGCACGCCAGGCCCGGGATGCGGGAGTACGAGATCGCGGCGGAGGGGGAGTACGCGGCCAGGAAGATGGGCGCCGAGGGCATGTCGTGGTCGCTCGCCACTTTTGCCGGCCCCAACACGGGGCTCATGACAAGGCACGACTCCGACAGGGTCGTGAGGAGCGGGGAGTTCCTGATCCTCGGCTACGCGACGTTGTGGAAGGGATACAACACCGACATCACGACGACCACGATAGTCGGCACCCCGACGGCCGCCCAGAAGCGGGTTTACACGGCAACCTACGATGCCTACTCGGCAGCCCTAAAGGCGACCCGCCCCGGGGCGACGACGCGCCACCTCAGGGACGCGGCGGAGAAGGTCGTGGACGAGTACGGATACTCGAGGTACTCCTTCAGCAGGATACAGCCAATCCTCCACGGGGTAGGGCTCAACGTCTACGAGCCCCCCTGGGCGCCCGAGCCCGGGATGGACGAGCCGAACGCAAAGCTGAGGCCCGGGCACGTGATAGCGATCGAGCCCTGCATCACACTCGACGACAACCTCGAGGTTGGAGGGTGCAGGATAGGCGAGACGATCCTGGTCACCGAGAACGGCTACGAGCCCCTGACCGACGGGCTCCCCGAGACGCACGAGATCCTCTACGAGAACTGAGGCCCGGGGCTCAGAGCTTGAGGCCCAGGACTTCTGCCATCCCGTAGACCCTCGGCTCGCGCCCCTTGGCGGTGACCCACTCGGCTGCGTGGAGGGCGCCGAGCGCGAAGGCGGACCGCGAGAAGGCGACGTGCTCCAGCGTTATCATCTCCTGCGGCCCGAACGCATAGACCGTGTGGATCCCTGGCGTCCCACCCCCTCTGAGCGACATCACCTCGAGCTCGTCGGGCGCCCTCTTGGAGGCTCCGCTCCGGCCGCTGACAGTCTTCGTGTAGCCTCGGGCTTTCGAGACCTCTTGGGCGATACTGAGCGCCGTGCCGCTCGGGGCGTCGACCTTTCCGGAGTGGTGCGACTCGACTATGCTCACGTCGAACCCCTGGGGGAGGCCTTTGAGCGCGGCGGAGATCGCGATGAGGAAGTTCGCCCCCACCGAGAAGTTCGATGCTATGACAGCCGGGAGCCGGCCCCGCAGCGCGGCCTCCACTTCCTTCCGTTGCTGCGGAGTAAGGCCCGTCGTCCCGGAGACGTACGGGACCCCTGCGGCAGCGATTGCGGGTAGGTTGCTCATCTCGGCCTGGGCGCTGGCGAAGGAGATGCAGACGTCGCTCTCGCGAAGCAGGCCCGCGAGGGCAGAGGGCGGCGAGACCCGCGTGTCGCTGTCCCGAACCCCCATCTCGCGTAGCGTCCTCGCGAGGTTCGGGTCGTCTGGCGCTGCGACCGCTCCGGATATCTCGAATCTCTCCTTCTTCGCCTCTCTCGCGATGAGCGTGCCCATGCGGCCGGTGGCGCCGATCAAGCAGACGCGAAGGAGGCGCTCACTCGTAGATGGCATCGTAGGTCAACCCTTCCAAGCTTCGCGCGTCGTTGAGCCTCTTCTCCAGCGAGACGTCGAACCCTTTCTCTATGGGCTCCAGTATCTCGGGATTCCGCATCCAGACCTTCTTGAGCCCCTCGGCCATGTGCTTTACCGCCTGCGAGGTCACCTTCCCCAGGGGCCTTCTGCACGGCCCGACGTCCATCCCAAGGATGTTCATCATCGTCTTGACCGGGAGGGGGTTCCTTGTCTTGACGGTGACCAGGCCGAACGGGGTGTTCTCCTGGGTCTTGACAGTCACCATCGCGAACAGCGGCTGAAGGAGAGCGCCGATGCGGTCCGCCTCCTCGCGGTTGCCGGCGAGAGCGGCCTCGGTGAGGTCCTCGCAGGCGCGGGGGGCGATGTTGGAGACGACTGATATGGCCCCGGAGCAGTTTATCGCGTCGTCCTCCATGAAGGTCAGGGTCAGGTCGTCGTCGCCGGACATTATTGAGAACTCTGGCCCGCAGAGCTTCCTGGTCATGCGCGCGTTCTCTACGCTCCCGGTGGCCTCCTTGACCGCCTGGAGGTTGGGGTTCTCGCGCGCGAGGATGGCAAGGTGCCTGGGGAAGGAGCTGTGTGCCTGTCCTCCCGGGTATGACGTAAGGGACCATCTGGACCTCGGGGAAGGCTCTCGCGATGGGCTCGTAGTACTCCTTCCTGATCTCCAACGAACTCGGGCCGTTGTAGTAGGGGTCGACGAGAAGGGCCGCGCGCATCCCGACGTCGTAGATGTGTCGGGTCGCCTCGATCGATTCTTCGGTGCTGTTGGAGCCCGTCCCGGCGATTGTCTCCGCCGTCGAGCCCGCGGCCTCGAAGCACGTCTCGATTACCTTGTAGTGCTCTTTCCAGCTGAGCGTGGGGCTCTCTCCGGTGGTGCCGGCGGGGACCACTCCTCGGATCCCTTGCTCCTTCTGGAATTCCGTCAGGGCCTTTAGCTTCGGAAAGTTCACCCTCCTCTTCGAGTCGAAGGGGGTCGTCATAGCCGTGTAGCATCCTCGGAAGCGGAAAGCCATTACTTCCGAACCTTATGGTGAGCGGCTCTTAAAGCTGCTGGATTCGCAAGGAGACGCCTTGTTTCGAACACAAATGGCCTTCTCGCTGCGGATTCCCTTGGCCAAGCCCGTTTTCGCTCGTCCCCAGCCGCGCATCGAATGTTGTTGTCTGAAGAGGATCACAAGTGGCAATCAACGCCGACTGCCAGTCTCTTCCCATATTCCCTCACAATTCCCTCCCATTCACGATCCCAAGCGTCTCGCGAAACCCTCGTCTCGGTCTTGGAAGATGCGAGCATTGGAACCTCTTTTAGCTTTCCATCCGCGTTTCTAACCATGTCGGTAAGAGCGAACCCTTCTAGCATCTCCTTGACCGAGCCATCTGGAAGGACCACCTTCTCGGGACGCTCGCTTTGTTGTCCCGCCGGAAACCTAACCTGATTGACGGTACATGAATTTCGCTTCAGTTCTTCCGAAGCCAATCTGCGAAACAGAATTCCCATTTCAAGTCTTGGATAACTAAGGATAGGTGACGTCGACCGTTCCGAAGTTTTGGTATCCGCCACCTTTGAGGTAAGGCCATTTGGGTAATGCGGCGGAGGCGCAAATGAACTCTTTGTTCCCGATCACATCTCGAATTACATAAGTTTATATGATTAGGCTTCGCAAATGTGTCAGTCTGCAGTGTGACTCACTCGCCGAAGCTCGACACCATGCTCATGGTGGAGAAGCAGATAGTCGACCTGATCAAAAAGGCGGACTACCCCACGAGGACCGAGCTCTGGAAGTCGCTTCCCAAGGGCATGGAGTACCAAACTTTCAAGCAGATCTTGGACTACCTCGAAGCGTCGAACAAGATAATCTACAAGGAAGACAGGATCGTCTGGGTCGCCGCTGACAACCCGAAGCTCAAGCTGCTCTTCGAGAGAAGCGTCAGGCTCCGCTAATAGTGGAACCGCTTTTCGTATTCCTTGTGGGTAGCGAAGAACTCGATCACGTCCACGTCGAGATTCTCTCCTTCGATCCTTATCATGTAGGTCATGCGCCTCCCTCTCCCCACCTCGATTCGGAGGAGGTTATCCAGCGCCAAGCTCTCGTACTCGTCAGGCCATAGCGCGTGCTCGACCAGGTCACCTGTGTCCGGATGCTCCTTTATCGTGTCCAACACGTCACCGATCCGCTTCTTCAGTTGCGCATCCCTCAGATTCAAGAAGAACGCTGCGAACTTCGGCTCGCCCTTCACCGTTATCTTGAACTTGCTATGGTCGCGCAAGCAGAGCCCATAAAGTGCGCCGGCCTAATGCGCACCTTCATGATGGTGAGGCTGTACGCTGGAAGCTTCGGCGACCAGTTCAGCCCGTCCACTACCTATGGCTCAACGTGCGGATGAAATGCCCCGGCGGAGTGTCGACTAATCTGCGCGGATTCTTGCAATAAATCCATTTAAGTCTGACTTCAAAATCTTGGACGCTAGGATAGACACGTCCCGTAAATATCGCGTCCTCGCTCAATGACACTATGGACGAAGGACAACTTCCGAAGGTTCTGGTGCTCGGAGGTCTGGGCGCCTTCCTGATCTTCCTGGGGCTGGTCCTTCTCTCCTCTGGCTCGTCGTCCTGCTACTGTGACACCCACACGGCTCCTCCAGGCCAGACGCTGACGTGCAACTGCCCTGCGGAGCTAGGTTTCTGGCAGACTCAAGTCGCCGGTGCTTCGGCGTTCGTGTTGGTGGTTGGCCTGGTCCTGATAGGATGGGCAGTTGTCGAAGGACGTCGCCCAAGCGAGCACCAAGAGGCTTACACCTCCTCGCTGGTTCGGAGGGTTCGATGAGAAGGAAGGAGGGCGCGTTCGTCGCCGCGCAAGCGGCAATCACGGTTGGAGTCCTCGCCTTGATTGCTCTCCCCTTGTTCGAAAGCTCCCAAATCTCCCCGACTTCGACCTCGACTTTCATTCAGCCGCCGCCAGGAACCTACTCGTCAATACCTCCCCTTCCAGGTTCGCCCGAGCTTCAGATACAAGTCTGGCTGAACACCACTAGGATTCCGGTTGGAGGTGCCCTCGGGGTCCGCGTCTCTCTATCCAGCCTCACAATGGCCAATTACACCATCTTGGACAACTCGTCGAACCCTTTGCTCACGCAATGGGGGTACGATGACTTCCTCTGCGGCTCGACATCTATCTCGAAGATCATTGGCTTTGCTCTGTTCACCGGTCATTACACAAGCCAGAATTCTTCTGCAGCGACACCCCTTCAACTAGTGCCCTCTGTGGGATTGCCTTGCACATCAGTCAACGTTCCCGGGTCGTACTCGTTGACCTTCCTAGACGGAAGCGACCAGGCGCTCTTAGGTCCGCCTGCACCTTTAGGTCCGCCCGTTCCTATCTACCTTATTGTGAACAATGCATCGTGCCAATCTTCACCTGGGCTAGGGAGCGGATCATGCGGTCCGGATGGCGGTCTCTTTGGATATTGGGACGCGACGAACTTGGAATTCGACAATGCGCCGACGAGCTCGAGCCACTTCCATCCTCTGCCAGCAGGTCAATACACGCTGTTAGCTGAAGACTTTCTGAACCAGACGGACTACGCCTATTTCCAGGTCGGATGATAGGCAAAGGAGGCAACCGTAGTCAGCCTTTCGGGCTAGGGCAATAGACTAGGAATCCCCGGCGGAGGCGCAATGAACCCCTATGCACGGTGAAAAGACCGCAAGCCCTTTCCGCTCGAGTCTGGGGCTGGCCTTTACGGGCTATTTCCTGCGAGGACGCTTCGTTTGCTTTCTCTCTCGCCTCAACGGATGGGGCTCCTTGTCAACGACAGCTTCGGGCTCATACTTTCCCGGCTCCTCCGCGTCTGACTCGGCCTCCTCTTTTTCAGTCTCCTTCTCCTCTTTCTCCATTTCATCCCAGTCCTCCTCATAGGACTCGTGTTCGGACATGGATTCTCTGCCCTCAGGGTATGCCCAATCGGCGTATTATTCGTGGCGTACACGGGTTGGGCGAGGCAGAGCGAAGCAGCCGCCGGCGTCGGATTCAGAGGGGACGAGGACCAAGCGTGGGTCCATCGTGACCAGCTAATTCATGGTGGCAAAGCCAGCCTAGGTGGAAACCCGTTTCTTCGCACCCGACGAATTGCTCTTTGATTCGGTTGAATGCAGCTTCCCAATTGCGTAGCTTCTCTAAGAAAAGCGAGGGATTGTTACTTCCTGTTCTCGAACCTGAGAATTGTGTCCAGGCCTTATAAGTTTCTCAACTGTCCTTAACTCAGCGAAGTTCAGAGAGAAAATGACGTCGACTACAGAGCAACGAGAGTCGAGTGACGGTCGAGCCTCTCTGCATCATTGTAAAGTATCACACCGAATGAAAAGAGGGCACAAGATATGATGCTACAGATGCAAGGAAGGTGGGCTGGAAGATTCATCGGGGCAGCCATTGTCCAAGGCGCAATCGTAACCATGATCACAGTGCTCATCGTGGAGCCATGGACCTACTTCAACATCAAATCGTACTTCAGCCCAGCCATGGTAGTTGCGGGAGGTGGAGGAGGAACGTGGATGATCGTAGGCTACCTCCTTTATCTGGTCGTCGGCGTGGTCGCGGTCGCGGTCACCGCGGTTTTCTACTTTTACATCGAAGATGTCAGAGGCAAGGTATACCACGGTCCGACGAATTACCTCGCCTGGGGGCACTACTTCCTCATGAACGTGGGAGTAGCTCTCTCCATGCTCCTGATGATTTATGGGGGTTGGGAGGGAGGCTATGCAGCTGCCTCGACCGCGCAGGGAGGCCTAGGTCTAACGGGCGAGCAAATCCACGTGCAGTATCTCGGTCCGCTTGTTGACCCAATTGGCGCGTTAGTTCTCCTGGCAGCTCTCGGCGTCGTTCTTGGAGGCCTGGGATTCGTGCTTAGAAGCAGGATGAAGTAAGGCCTGCGCCAGTCCCCGTTTACGGGGTTCATAACCGCGTTCCATTACATGGAGATAGAATTCCTTCATCTTGCTCCTCTTTCGTCCTTGGAGAACTTGGTCTTTGAGTCGATTGACGCAGCCTCTCTGGCGGGCAGCCCTCTCGCTTTTATAATCGAGGCTCACTTCGCATTCCGGGAATAGAGTTCTGCTTTCATGATGGTTCTAGACGCTTTCCTGCTCGGCTTGATTCAAGCGTTATCGAACGCACCCCTGTACGTAGGAGAAAGAATCCTGAATGGGATAGCCGACCTGTTCGGCGGCGTTCTCCTTCTGGTAATAGGCGTGCTGATTATCGTATTTATTGTGGCTGCCGCCATAGTCCTATTACCGGCCATTCTCGTCGCGGTTCTCGTCTGGTTCGTTACGGGCAGTTTCTTCTATGCCGGAATCGCGTTCCTCGTCGTCGCCCTGATAAGCATATTCGCCATGGCAGGCGATTAGACGCATCTGGTCGGGCCCGTTATGCCGCGAGTTCACGGGAGCCTCCCTATCGGTGTGGTCCCTGGCCGGGCTATTGCACATATTCCTTCGTTGCCCCTTTCCGGTTCTAGACTCGTTTCGAAATATGCCGAAGCCAAGAATACGGATCAGCGCCGCCGCTCAAGAAACTGACCGTCCCAAATCGGCAGGTTAGAGGAAGTGAAGCAGGACCGCATCTCCCCATTCGTCGACTCACGCCACGACAAAGTTCCCGAGGTGAAAAGAACGAGCCTTCTCTTAGTTTCATGTAGGATTTCAGCGGCTGTCTAATTTCGTAGCCTTCAGGACTCCTCGAGCTCCTCTCCGCCACTCGATATCCTAGAGAGCTCTCCGACCAGCGCGATGAAGCCATCCCTCGTGTAACCCGAGACGGGGTATAGGTCCGGAGTGATCGAGGCGTGCCTCAGGGCTCTGAAGAGCTGGGTGTAGAACGTGTACGAGTCCCCGCCGGCCTTGTCGTCCGCGAGGGCCTGTTCGAACGCCGCGGCCTCTCTCCCCCACTTCACTATCTCCTTGGGGTTTCGCGCCAGGTCCGTCTTCGAGAGGACGCGGAGAAGGGGGAGCTTCATCCTCAACTGCACCGAGGTCGCCAGTAGGAGCAGGGAGAGGAGGTTCGTCGCGGTCGAGGCCACCATCGAGTCGATGAGGAACAGGAGTGCCTTCGAGTCGGCGTTGAGCCCCCTCGCGACGTACGCCCGCTCTCCCTGAACGCGAAGAGCTCGACCTGCCCCGGCGTGTCAACGACGGCAAAGTCCGCGTTCGACTCGTCGATTTGGTCCTGTATCTCGGGCAGCTTGCTCGCTATGAGGTCGCTCGCGAACACGAGGGCCCCGTTGGGGCCAAGGGAATACTTGCTCATGATCTCCTGGATGTCGATCATGGTCCTGACGTCGACGTCGGGTTCGTAGGGCAGAGCCAGGACGCCCGGGTCGAGGTTCACGCTTATCGCGCTCTGGGACTTTTCGTGATACCAGCTCAACAACGAGGCCGTGAGCAGGGACTTGCCAGCCCCAGCTGTCCCTGTGAGAAAGATGAGGTTCAAACTGTTCTCTTGACGGCCCGAGCGAGAATAAACCTAGCGCTTCCCGTAGCCCTATCTGACCGTCTCTCGCTGCGCGGTTATCGTCCCGCCCAGCTCGCCTATCTTCCTCGTCAAGAGGGCGAGCAGCTCCGAGTAGGTCGCGCGCGCTGTCTTCAGGTCGCGAGAGGTCACTGTGACGTCGAGCTCGAGCTTCGGGACTCCTTCCTTCAGGCGCTTCGGGTGAGACTTGATGTATGCCTCTGGATGCAATCTCAGCGCCTCGCCTATCGCGGGGGCGAGGACGGCCTCGTAGACGCCGCTCAGCTTCATCATGACCTTGGCGATGTGCATCTCCCCAAGATTGGCCCTTATCTCCTTCTCAGCGAAGTGGACGAAGATGTTCCTCATCTCCCGGGGCACGCCGGGCAGGCAGTAGATGACGGTCCCCTTGCCCGCCGTGAGCCGCACCCCGGGTGCCGTTCCCAGGTCGTTCCTCAACGGCTTCCCTCCTTCGGGGATCATTGCCATCTTGCGCCTAGCAGGAGTCATCTCGAACTCTCTGCCCGTCTTCGTCATGTGCTGCTTGATCAGGTCGATAGCGTCTTTGTCCAGCCTGAGCTTCAGTCCGAGGCCCAGCGCTATCCCCTTCAGGGTCATGTCGTCAGGGGTTGGGCCGAGGCCGCCGACGACTATGATGAAATCAGGATGGCCGGTGAGCAGCTCCTTGATGCCGGTCGAGATTTCCTCCAGCGAGTCTGTCACGGTAATGACCTCTCGAGCATCGAGCCCATCCTGTAGAGCCTCCCTCCGATCCAGTAGGCGTTCGAGTTCATGGTCCTGCCGATAAGGAGCTCCTTGCCAACCGCAAAGTTGACTACCGAGACCAACTGGGTGGAACCGCTCGATTCCAGTATTCAAAGCCTTGGCTGTGCGCTGAGGTTGGCGCTCTCAACTCTCCGTTGGAATGTCATCTTCCCAATCCCTCCAAAGTTTCGTCGGACTGAGAACGTACCTCGTCATGGGTTCGCCTGTCGCCTGTATTGACCTCGCCCTATCGGCGCGGTCTTTTCCAACTTCTCAATCATGATTTCAAAGACCAAGAACCTCTCAAATGCCTATCTTTTCTTTAGAACCAAAACAGCCGCTATTGAAATAATCAATATGACTACACCGACTCCGATGTAGATCAAATAGCCTGGCGAACTTGGGCCTTTAGTGGTCGCGGAGCCAGAAGTTGTTGACGATGCGCCCGAGAGGCTTGGGGTGGAGATAGCAGTGCCCGATTGGGGGTCACCAATCACCAATGGAGTTCCAGTGAGGGCCGAGACGGCGATGTTGCCGCAGACCACCCCTGGAGCGGTATCCGTAGCTGGGGTGTCAGATATTGTTGCGGCTTCACTCCAGGCGCCAGCGGAGTAGAAATCGAGGACAGTTTTCGAATCCACAAGTGCACTGGATATGCAAGCATGCGCCGTTCCACCCGTAATCCCTGAAAGGCTGAGATCGTAAAAGCCCAATCCCGCTCCTCCAGTTGAGCCCAAAGGCACCGATCCAGTGTTGGCAGGTTGGGCAGTCAGTTGCATTGTGTCAATGCTGGCCGTAGTGCCGGCTGTGCCAGAGATGCTCACGCTAATGCCAGTAATCGGAAAAGTCCGGGTAGAAACTGAGCCAGAAGAAACAAGGGCAGAACCGTTTTGGCTGCTCCCTACTGAAAATGAAATCTTGTCAGAAACAGTCGCGTTGTCGGTCGGCGAACTCTGGATTGGCTGGCTAACCGAATATGAAATCTGATCAGAAAGGGCGGCACCGTCAGTCAGAGTATCTTGGATTGGCTGGCTTACTGTGTACGAAATGTTGTCAGAGAAGGTAGCGCCGTCGGTAAGTGTACTCTGGATTAGCTGGCTGACAGAATACGAAAGCTTGTCAGAGAAGGTAGCGCCGTCGGTAAGTGTACTCTGGATTAGCTGGCTGACAGAATACGAAAGCTTCTCAGAAAATGTCGCGGCATCGGTCAACGCCGGTGCCACCAAACCGCTTATGGAATGTATGCTCAACAAAAAAGTCGTCGCAAAAAGAATCAGCAATATTGCAACGATGAGCTTCTTGCTGCGAGGACTAGTCGGCACGTGGCGCAAAGACGAAGGAAAGAGGATTCACCTTGTCATTTCGCCCTAAGCTCATGCGATTGTGAAATCAATGGTCACCGAGAGACTATCGCCTTTCGCAACTGCGATGCTAGTAAAGATGTTGTCAAAAAGTGTGCCTCCGCTGTTACCAGCCTGAGCGTAGTTGACCGTGCAGGTAGTGGGGCAATTCGTAGAAGTGAAAGTGAGTTCGCCGAAGAAGGCCGTAGTAGTCCATCCGGTACAGTAGGGACTACCTGTTGAAGGACTGCAAGCCGTTCCGGGTGAGCCCGCGAAGGGTGTGCTTGTCCCGGCAGCGTATATGGGAGTAGTGGAGCCGCTGATCTCAATGTCAATGCCTGAAATCCACGACGTACATGACCCGTAGGGGGCGGGAGTGGTTGACGCTCCCGTGATGCATCCCACGATGCCATTGATAGCCCCACCCTGCAGACTGTTGTGGCCCTGCCAGACCCGAGCGACAGTGCCATCTGGGTTGAAGACCTTTATCGTAACATTGTCAACAAAGTTAAGATTGTCGGCATGTCCCCTTGGTGAAAGCATCGAAGGATACACAAAGACACCAAATGACAGCAATACTCCCATGGCTATTGCACCGATAACAATAGTCAGATGCTTCTTGTTCACATTCCGTCCTAATCGCGTGCTTTGTAATTGAGACATACGATTATTTTCCGTTAGGACGGTAGGCGATACTTCAATCTTCCGTATCACTCTTCCGTATCATTCGACTGGCCTGTCCAATGGCCGGGTGATGTGAAGGCCTGTCCAAATGGTCAGCCACTTGTTCTCTCCCTTGGTGGATCACTTCTACGGGCCTGAGGAGACAGGAGCTACGCCGGCCAGCGCTGAACGGATGGCCAGAGTTGCACCACGACAAGTCCCAGAACGCCCGTGGCCCTATAGGGCACGCCAGAACCGGCTGTGCGTAAGGGCAAATACTACGAGAGCCACAGGGATATCCGCTTTGCGGAGCACGAGAAAGTATCCGGCGCACCCGCTGGTCGGCGTAGGGGCTCTCATTGTCGACAGAGAGGGCCGCGCCCTCATGATCAAGCGGAAGTTCGAGCCCAACAGAGGGAGATGGTCCCTCCCCGGAGGCCTCTTGGAGACCGGGGAGACACTCGAAGAGGCAGTGAGGCGTGAGGTCCGGGAAGAGTTAGGGGTGAAAGTCAAGATCGAAGAGCTGCTTCAGGTGTCAGAGGAGATCATCCGCGACGGGAAGGGGAAGACGAGGTTCCACTTTGTGCTGGTGGATTACCTTGCCAAGTTCGACGGCAGCCGCGCTAAGATCACCCTGAACGAGGAGTCCGAGAGTTTCGCATGGTTCCAGCCTCGCGAGGTCGAGGCGATGGATGTGACCGAGAACACGAGGCTGATATTCAGGAAGTTTCTGGCACGCCAGACTCCACACTAAGCCTGCGCTTCTCGTGTCTCTGTTCTACTTCTATTGCTTGGTCTTGTTGCCGCTGAGCCACCAGTCGAGGTAGTCAGCTTGCTGGCGTTGCCTCTTCCTTCTCTCGTCGTCAGGCAACGTCTTGGCCTTGTATCTCATGTCGGATAGCTGGTCTCTTGTCAGAAACAGTCCGCAGCTCTTGCAAGAGAATCTTTTGTTGACCGCGTCGAAAACGAGCGCCCCACCACATTCGGGACAGAACTGGTCTACCATTTGGTCAAATTAACTCCAAAGCCAGCTATTCCTTAAGGTTTTGGTGCGGTTCTTTTTCCATTCGGCAAAAATCCGTTATATAGCCAAACGCTGGTGCCCGCCCGACTTTCTGTGACCGATTGGCGAGTTATGGTTGGTCCCGCCTCGCAGGAGTTCGGGACTAAGCTCGCCAAGAGGCTGGGACTCCCGCTGCTCGCAGTGACCACGACGGAGTTCCCTGATGGCGAGATAAAGTACAAGTTCGACGAGAACCTCAGCGGACTCGAAGTTCTTCTCGTCCAGTCGACCTACCCACCTGCCGACCGGCACTACATGCAGCTGTTCCTCGCCTCGCACCACCTGAGCCAGGAGGGGGCGAAGGTCCACGCCGTCATCCCGTATCTGGGCTACGCGAGGCAGGGCAAGGCGTTCCTCCCGGGGGAGATCGTGAGCTTGGGGATCATCGCCCACCTGCTGAGGTCGGTCGGGGTCAGGAGGGTGGCCACGGTCGACATGCACTCGGCAGTGGGGCTGGCTCTCTTCTCGATGCCGGTATACAGCGTCTCGGCCATCCCGGGCCTGGCCCAGTACGTGAAGACCCACGTCAAGCTCGAGGCCCGTTAATCGTGGCCCCCGACGCCGGGTCGCTCAAGAGGACGGAGGCCTTCGCCGCGCTGTACGGCGCCAAGTTCGTCCAGTTCCGGAAGACGCGCGACAGGGTGACGGGCAGGATAAAGATGGAGACGGAGAAGCTCTCGGTGAAAGGGAGGGACTGCGTCATCGTCGACGACGTCATAACCACAGGCGGGACCGTGGCGGCCTCCACCGAGCTACTGAAGAGCGTCGGGGCGAGGAAGGTCGTGAGCGCGTGCGTCCACGCCGTGCTCCTCGGGGAGACATACGAGAAGCTCGTGAAGGCAGGGGTCGATGAAATAATAGGGACGAACACGGTGCCCAGCCGAGTAAGCAAGGTTGACGCAACAGAGCCTATGGCAGCATACCTCAGGACGATCATCGCTGAGAAGAAGTAGGCCGCGTCGCATCCTCTTCGTGCTGTCGCGAGAACCGACTCCCATCCCGGAGGCCGAGGCAAGGAGCCTCGTCAGCGACCTGGACCGCGAGGCAAGCTTCGACCGCCTAGAGGAGGGGTTGCTCGTCGCAGAGACATGCGCGGACCCAGAATTGATCGGCTCGCGCATCGCCTTCGCCAGGCGAGTCGGAGTTTCGGTCCCAGACGGCGAGCTGGACTCGGAGGCCCTCGAGCTGCTGCGGAAGGGGCCTGACAGGGTCAGAGTCTTCGGCGACAACGCGGACACGGATCGAGACCGGGCGATAGTCTCGGCGATAGCGGACCAAGTCAAGGGGAAGGTCTCCCTGGAGAGCCCCGACTACGAGGTATCTGCATACGTCTCTCACAGATCGGACGAACGCTACTTCGCGTTGACGAGGCCAAGCATGATGCGGCAGGGGTGGTCTACGCGGAGGCCAAGGAGCAGGGCGTTCTTCCATCCGTCTGCGATATTCCCGAAGCTCTCTCGCGCCCTCGTCAACTTCTCGGGGGTCCAGCCAGGAGAGGTCTTCCTCGACCCGTTCTGCGGCACCGGGAGCCTTCTCATCGAAGCGAGCCTGATTGGAGTTGAGGCCGCCGGGATAGATTTCGCGAAGAAGATGGTCAGGGGGGCGCGGAGGAACTCGATGAAATACTCCCAGCCCTGGTTGGGGATCGTGCGCGGCGATTCGAGGGAGCTGCCGGTCCGGCAGGTCGACGGGATAGCGACCGACATACCCTATGGGCGGGCGGCGAGCTCGGGCGGGGTCGAGTCGAGCCAGATCCTCAGCTCTTTGGTCGAGGGCGCGCGAGCCATCATCCCGAAGGGGAGGAAGCTAGTGGTCATGCACCCGAAGAGCCTGGGGGTCGATGCCGCTGGGTTCGACGTCGAGAGCGAGCTTGACATCTACATCCACAGGGCACCTTACAAGGACGATCACCGTGATGAGGAAGAGCCGATGACCAAGCTCGAGGTCGTCTTCCTGGGGACGAGCTCCGCCACCCCTACGAAAGGGAGGAACCTGCCGGCCATCGCCGTAAGGAGGGAGGGAGAGGTCGTCCTCCTCGACTGCGGGGAAGGGACGCAGAAGAGCTTCGTGGAGTACGGCCTCGGGATAAACAAGGAGATGGTCGTGCTGATCACACACATGCACGGCGACCACGTCAACGGGCTCCTGGGCCTGTTGCAGACGATGAGCATGTCACAGAGAGGCAAGAGGCTCACCCTCGTAGGTGCCCGCGGGCCTCTTCGACTGGGTCAAGATGAGCATGGAGATGCTGAACATCGGCCTCTCTTTCGACCTCCAGTTCTTCGCAGCCAAGCCGGGTGTCGTCTTGAGGAGCAGCGCCTATCGCATCAGGTGCGCGCGCGCGAGCCACTCGACAGAGGCGTGGTCTTACATCTTCGAGGAGACGCCCCGCCCGGGGGTGTTTGACTCGAGAAAGGCCCTCCATCTGGGCGTCCCTGAAGGGAAGAAGTGGTCCGCCCTGCAGCACGGAAGGAGCGTCGTGGTAGGCGGCAAGAAGGTCCACCCTAGTAAGGTGCTTGGGCCCAAGAGGGGAGGTAGGAGCATAGGGTACTCCGGAGACACGAGGCCTTCCGCGCGCCTGGTCAGGTTCTTCTCAGGCGTTGACCTCCTCATTTTCGACTCGACTTTCGCTAGCAAAGACTCCGACAAGGCCGTCGAGAGGAAGCACTCCACCTCGGCGGAGGCGGCCATGCTTGCGAAGGAGGCTCATGTGAAGAGGCTCGCCCTCACACACTTCAGCGCGAGATACAGGAACGTGTCCCCGCTTGTCAAGCAGGCGAAGCAAATCTTTCCCGAGACCTTCGCGGCAAGCGACGGCATGCGCGTCGACGTGCCAGACAAGGCTCAGTGAGCTGTCAGCCAATCTATCAGTTGTTGGGGGGCGTCCGTCTCTATCGAGAGATTGAGAGGTCCGAGAGGCGACTCGATGGCGCTCGAGCACAAGGCGAGGACGCCCGCGGCGGCTGCCTGTCTGTTGATCTTCAGAGGGAGGAGATCCCCCTCAAGGCTCGCAAGCATGAGTCGCCTCGCCGTGTCCCTCACGTGTCTGTCCCTCAGCTGATCGTGGAGCCTGTAGAGGCAGCGCGAAGAGGTCGAGGACAGCCGGATTGTGGCCGAACCCTCATCGACCGTGTAATGGCGGTCGCCGAAGACCTGGCGCATCGCTTGGAGGGCCTTCTGCCGGTCCCTCGGACGGCGAGACGGTGGCGCGAAGCTCTACCCTTCTTGTGGCCGGGGCACCCTCAGACAGTCGTGCTCACCCACCACTCGACCAGCTCGATGGCCCTGTTCCCGAGTTCTTCCATCGTTGTTCGCTCGTTGGACAGGCTCTCGTCCGCCAGCGCTATCGCGTTTCCGACCCCGATCAGGAGCTCTCTTTGGTCGCGCTGGTCGAAGCTAGCCCTGCTGGCCGGGGCGTCGCTCCTCGCCCTCTCCGTGAGCAGCTTGAACCTCCTGTCCCGGGAGGCGGTGATCGCCAGGAGCTTGACCTTTCCCTCCCTCGCGAAGACCTCGACCTCCACGAAAGACCTGATGCCGTCGACTATGATCACCTCTTCCTTCGTGGCCCTCATCGACTTGACGCAGACCTCGGCTACAGCCCCGGGCCCGTACTTCTCCCTGAGCTCGACCATCACCTTTCCGGTGTTGGCCTCGTCGGCCTCCAATCCCCTGCGCCGAGTCTCCTCTCTGATGACGTCGCCCATCACCATCCGCTTGAAGCCGTGACCCTCGAGAGCCTTGGCCGCCGTGGACTTGCCTGCCCCCGGCATCCCAGTGATCGCGACGATCATCATCTTCGACTGGCCGTCTCTCCGGCGGGCGCAAATATAACATCAACCTATCGCCCGTCTCTTCATCGTAAAATAGTAGAGTCGGACAGCCGAGGCAGGAGAAAGAGAAGCTGCGAGCCTTCCTGGCGTTCGAAGTTTCACCCGAGGTCAGGCAGGGTCTCGTGAAGGCCGAGGAAGACCTCCGGTCCACGCGTGCGGACATCAAGCTCGTCGAGGAGGAGAACCTCCATTTCACGGTCAAGTTCCTCGGGGAGATCCCAGAGGGCCTCGTGGTCGAGATCGACAAGAGGATCAACGCGCTCACGCTGAAGAAGGTAGACGTGAGCGTCGCCGGGCTAGGGGCCTTCCCCGACGTCGGGCGCCCAAGGGTCGTCTGGGCCGGGGTCGACCCGAAAGACGCGGGAGCCCTGGGAAGGACTGGAGAAGAGGTCTTTCACGCGTTGGAGGGAGTCGGGCAGAAGGACGAGCGCGGGTTCCATCCTCACATCACCCTGGCCCGGGTGCGTTCACCTCGGAACCTCGAAGTCCTCTCGGCCAAGATTCGCGAGCATTCGGAAACTGTGTTTGGGAGGACCGCCATCACCTCCTTGAAGCTGAAATCGAGCAGCCTATCGCCCAGCGGGCCGACCTATGCCGATGTAAGGGAGTATGCGCTAGCGTGACTGCGATGGAGGAAGTTCTGCGCAAGGCCAGGTCGGTCGTCACCCCGAAGGAGAGCGACCGGAGGAAGACGGTCCGGGTGGCGGAGAAGGTCGTCTCGCTCGTCAAGAGGGCGGCGATCCGCTATCCAGAGGTCGCAGGCGTCTTCCTTGGAGGGTTCATTCGCCAAGGACACGTGGCTGCCTGGAGACGTCGACATCGACGTGTTCGTGAAGGTCTCGACCGGCGTCGACGAGAAGAGATTCGAGGAGATCGGCCTAGGGGTTGGAAAGGAGTCCCTGCGCGGGTTCGAGCCCGGCAAGAAGTACGCCCAGCACCCCTACACGGAGGCGACGGTGGACGGTTTCAAGGTGAACGTCGTCCCCTGCTACGACGTCAAACCGGGCGAATGGAGGAGCGCGGCAGACAGGTCCGTCCACCACGTGACGTTCGTCAGGGACAACCTCGACAACGCAGCGAGGCTGGAGGTCCGTCTGCTTAAGAAGTTCATGAAGGGGGTCGGGGTGTACGGGGCCGAGATAGAGACAGAGGGCTTCAGCGGGTACGCGACGGAGGTGCTGGTCCACAGGCACAAGAGCTTCGAGTCGGTCTTGCGGTGGTTCGCGGCGTTCGTCCCTTCCTCGAAGGACGAATACTTCAGCCTCTTCGACCCGATAGACGAGAAGAGGGACCTGGGGAAGGCCATGTCCAGAGAGACGGTCGCGAGGATGGTCTTGGCCTCACGGGGCTTTCTCGCGACCCCTTCGATGAAGCACTTCGCCGGCATACGAGGGAAGGGGAGGCCCCGACTGCGGAGGCAGGCCTACGTCATGCTCTTTGAGCACGCCGAGCTCAGCGAGGATACGCTCTGGGGAGAGTTGAGGAGGAGCGCACGAAAGTTCGCAAAGCACGTCCGAGAGGAGGGGTTCGCACTGGCTCGAGTCGAAGCGGCGAGTGACAAGGTCAGGTCGAGCGCGATCATCTTCCTGCCCATAGTGGAGTCGCTGCCCCCGCTTGAAGAGAAGGTGGGTCCGGGAGTGGAGCTGCTCGAGGCCTCGAAGCGGTTCGTGGAAAAGAACAGGCCGAGGGCAGAGATGATCTGGGTGGGCGACGACGGGAGACTCAGGTTGCTAACGCAGCGTCGGTATACGTCGCTTGCGGAGCTTCTCGAACAGACCATCAAGAGCGTCGAGGACATCGGCGTCTCGAAGGAGGTGGGGCGAGGCCTGAAGACGAGCGGAAGGCTCCTTCGGGGCGACAGGCTTCGAAAGGAATCCGAGAAGAAAGAGTGGCTTCGAGAAGGCCTGGCCAGGGCGTTGTCTGACTCGGTTGGTGTTTGAGCCGCGAGCGGGCTCGGAGCGATGACTTCCCCTCCATCGCGCATGACAGGGACCAGCGAGACGATAACCGTCGACCAGTTCGACAGGATGCCCTACCTTGCGATCCTTACGTATCCGAGGCCGAACCTGAGACAGGCGAGGTCGAAGATCAAACAGCTCGTGAAGCTCGGCGTAGAGACTGTGACGTTTGAAGGCCACCCCAAGATCGGGAGGCTCAGCCTGGTGGGAATCGGGACCGTTGGGCTCGTCGTGAAGGGAAGGAGGGGCGGCCAGGTCTTCGCGCTCAAGATTCGTAGGGCCGATGCGAACCGTGAGTCCATGATGGAGGAGTTCAGGCTGACGCGGCTCGCGAACAAGGTGAGGGTGGGCGCCCAGGTTTCCGGGTGCACGAAGGACATCATCTCGATGCAGTTCATAGACGGGGTGGAGTTGGAGGACTACGTGAAGGCGGCAAGCGGAAGAGGGAGAGCCATGCGGGTGAGGGAGATGGCTCACTCGGTCCTGAACCAGTGCAGGAAGCTCGACCTGATCGGGCTGGACCATGGGGAGCTCAGCAACCTCAGGAAGCACCTGCTCATCGAGGGAGAGACCCCCTACATAATCGACTTTGAGTCTGCGAGCCAGAAGAGGGCCCCCCGGAACGTGACGACGGCGGCACAGTATCTCTTCGTAGGGAGCAGGCTCTCCCCCAGGATCAAGAGGATACTGAGCATAAGGAACCAGACGCCGATCCTAGAGGCGCTGCGGAGTTACAAGAGAGACATGTCAGACGAAAACTACGTCCGCTTCCTCGCGACTTTTGGAGTGGTCACCTAGCCGGAGACGACTCCGTGGGGCCGGCCTCTGCTGGCGGAGCATCGCCCGCTTGCTCGAGCGTGAGCTTGTTCGCGTTCTTGCCCATCACCTCCCGGGCGAAAGTGGAGACCACCAGCGCCAGCGCGAACCCCAGCATGGCGATGTAGTAGGCGTAGTGGAACGCGGTCGCCGTGGGGAGGGAGACGGTCTGGCCCGCGATGACATACCTCACCACGAAAGTGGACATCAGCGATCCCGCGACGGGAGCTCCGAGGCTGGAGCCGATGTTCCTGAAGACCGTGTTCAGAGAGGTGGTAAGGCCCATCTCCCTCCTTCTGACCGAGAGCACGAGCAGGTTCTGGCTGGCCACCAGAAGCATCCCGAGGCCCACCGAAGCGACAACCAGGTATCCCGCTATGAGGCCAGCCGAAGTCGCGGTCGAGATTAGGTAGAAGCCCGCCGCCCCGAGCACGCATCCGATGAAGAGGAACGGCTTGGCCCCATACTTCGGTGTGAGCCGCCCCACCGGGATGGCCACGATGATTATGGCGATTGCGAGAGGGAGCAGGTAGATTCCGGTGGTGAGGATGTCGAACCCGTAGCCAGCGGGCGGGGTCAGTTCCAGCTGGAAGGTTATCCCCTGGAACGCGATGAACAGCGCCGCGCCGGAGGCAAGCCCTATCACGTTCGAGACCATCACGTTCCTTATCGCAAGCAGCTTGAGGTTGAGGATGGGCTCCAGGACCTTCTCTCATAGACGACCAGCGGCCCCAGCGCCACCAGGCCACCGAAGATCAGGCCGAGTACGCTGAGGGACGTCCAGCCCCAGGTCGACCCCTCTGAGAGCCCGAACACGATCGCACCCATCGCCGCGCCGAGCCAGACGGCCCCGACGTAGTCCAACTTGGCGTTGGGGTCGGTGATCGAGGACTCCTTGACGGTGAAGTAGATCAGGATCGTCAGGACGGCTATCAGCGGGAGCGCGATGTGGTAGTTGGCCTGCCACCCGTAGGAGTTTGCGACCCAGGCGCCTATCGGGAGGCCGAAGGCGGCCCCCGCCCCGAACATCGCGCTAAGGATCCCCTGCGCGCGCGGGCCCTCTCTCGCGGAAACTCCTCCCTCACGAGGCTGAACGCGAGCGGGAATATCCCGAGCCCTATACCCTGGACGGTCCTCGAGATCAGCAACACCGTGAAGCTCGTGGCGAAGGAGGTGAGGGCCACCATCACGCAGTAGATCACGAGGACGTAGATCAGGACACGCTTCTTCCCCACGATGTCCCCTAGCTTCCCAATCACGGGGTTGACGGCGGTCCCGAAGACCGTGTAGAGCGAGATCACCAGGCTCACCTCGGCGATGGTCACTTTGTAGTCCGACGCTATCTTGGGGAGCGAGGGAGTGAGCATTATGTCGACGTAGAGGACGAAGGCGGCGAGCACGGAGAAGAGGACGATGACCTTGTTGGCGTAGGATTCGTCGAAGGCCGGCTTTTCAGGGGTCAACGCAGATCGGCCCTCAGGAGGTCTGCTGGGAGGGCTTCCGAGCCGCGCCCACGACGATCAGAATGAGCCCGACCACGACGAGCGCCGCGCCGACGTAGATGTAGGCAGAGTTCCCGCTCATCACCGGGCTGTCCTTGAGGACATTGGCGCCCTGCAGGGCGAAGACCGTCCCGAAGAGCACGAGGAGAAGCCCCACGATGATGCTGGCCCACCTGGCCGCGGCCATCAGGTCAAGCCTCCGTCGTCGAAGGTCGCGGTCATTCGTTCAAGAACCTCTTGATGCCCGTCCCGAACATGAGCGCCGTCAGCCAGAACCCGATCAGCAGGGCGACAAGCGCGTAGCTGCTGTAGAGGTTCAGTGCTATCAGGCCAGCGGCGATCAGCGTCGCGAGCAGAAAGTTCGATAGGCCCCACAGCACGTTGGTGCGAGGAGAGGACTTCTGGCCGAACGGGCTCCTGAAGACCTTGCCCGCGGAGCCGAAGGCGAAGTGCGGCATCCCGTTCCCCAGCAGGAAGCCCATCACGAAATACCAGATGAGGAATAGCTGGAGGGCCATCTCGCGTCAGACTCATCAGACCTTTATTTGGACGCCGCCGTCGACGACCTGGACCTCGTAGGTGCGAAGGTCGGTAGCTTCCCTGTGGGTCGCAAGCTTGAGAAGGCCCGGGACGTTCTTCGCAACCTTGCCCGTTGCGACCTCGAACTGTGCCTTATGGACCGGACAGACCACTACGCGGTCTTTCACGTTTCCGTCGGCGAGATATCCCGTGGTCAACTCCCCCCTTGGGAGATATCCGTTGTAGTGTGAGCAAACCGCGTCCATCGCGTAGATCTTACCACCGCTCTTGCACAACAATATCGCGGTGCCTGCGACGGCCACTCCAAGCATCGACCCTTTCGTGGACGTCTTTCTCGTCGGCTACGGTGACAAAACTCGTCTGGGGGAGGCTCAGGTTCGACAAACTCAAGCCCTCCGGTCCAGGTAGATGGAATCTCCCTTGATGGTCACCTTGTATCGCTTCAACGGTCGGATCTCGATTGCCGAGACTATCTCGCTCGTCCTCTGGAACATTGTTATCATCTCCTGAGGAAGCTTCTGCATCAGCTCTGGCGACATTCGCATCTGGACGCCGCCGACGTTCTTGCCGGTCACCACGTCGAACTTTGCCCCGTGGAGAGGGCAGGTGACTATCCTGCCTTCCAAGGCCCCCTTGGAGAGGCTCGCTCTCTGGTGGCCGCAGTCGTCCTGGGTCGCGTATATCTTGCCCGCGACGTTGGAGAGTAGGACGTGTTCCTTGAACGCAGCGACCCGCTTCATCGTCCCCGGGGGTATCTCGGTCTTTTGTGCTACTTTGACAGGCATGGCTATTATCGCACGTCCCATACCGCACATCAGATAAAAGCATATTGGACGTCCGATATTTTTGTAGGGCGGACTGGCCGAGGCCGCCAAGATGGCCCCCGAGACCCGCAAGCGGTGGCCGTCCTAGCGCTTCTTTCGAGCGTGTGCCAATTGGGATGCGATAAGCATGTATACGTCCTTTCGGACGCGGGGCCTAGCTGGGGTCGTAGTCCAGATTGGTTAAGATTCTCGCTTGGGGAACCTCAACGATCCAAATTGCGAGAGACCGTGAGTTCAAATCTCACCGACCCCATCATTCCTATTCTAATTGGTAAGCCGATACTTGGATGATGGCCGGATGCCTGCCCATCGAATAACCCCTCAGGAGAATCGAAGTTGACACTGAAGACCAAGTCCATCTACGAGCCGAAGGCAGACGATGATGGAGCGAGGGTGCTTGTCACCCGCTTCTACCCCAGGGGTGTGAAGAAGAGTCGATTCGACCGATGGGCGAGGGAGCTCTCGCCCAGTCGCGAGCTTCTTCGAGCCTATCGCTCAAAGGAGAAGGGTTGGGAGACCTTCAAGTCAGAGTTGATCGCGGAGCTCAAGGCGAATCCCTCGAGCATGCCGACACTCCGCGCCTTGAAGAAAGAGAGTAGGAAAGCCAACGTGACTCTGCTCTGCTACGAGAAATCAGGCGTGCCGTGCCACCGCTACATACTCGAAGAGATGGTCACGAAAAGGAAAACTCTTGGGGCCCTGATTGCTGCTTGAATAGGGAGTTCAAGGCTCACCGACCACACGTCTTCTCCCGAGAAGGTGGCCACCTACGGATTACGCAGAGCGCTGAACAAGACTTATAATTCTACACCTCCTGTTCGAATCTGAGCCAGACGCCGTGGTCACGACATCAGACTCGATTAACAGCGGCAATTCCAGACTCAAGCTCAAGGTCATGGGCGAGCTTGAGGGAGGCCTCAAGAAGGGCTTCTTGGAGCTCGCGTCAGCCACCGGCGGAAGATATTCGGACCTCGTGGCGGCGCTGGAGGGCCTTATGGCAGAAGGGTCCGTGGTCAAGAGCTCCGACGGATTTGAGACGGTCTACTCGCGAAGGGCGTAGAACTAGAGCGCCTTTGTGAGAAATAACTCACAGTCTGTGGCCGCCGCTACCCCAAAATGGATTTATCAAAGCCGGCAAACAATCAACACGTAGAATCTGTTGAGTCAGCGTAGGCTAGCGGCGATAATGTACACGGATCTGGTCGGGTACACCGCCCTAGGGCAGAGGAACGAGTCCCTCTCTCTCATGCTCGTCGACGGACAGCGGAAGATAATCCGTCCGATCCTCAAGAAGCACTATGGGAACGAGATCAAGACGATGGGCGACGCGTTCCTCGTCGAGTTCCCGAGCGCCCTCGATGCGGTGAGATGCGCGTATGACATCCAGCGGAACGTGAGGGAGTACAACATCTCGCAGCCCGACGATAGGAGGATCCAGCTCAGGATCGGCATCCACCTGGGGGACGTCGTGAGTTCCCAGGGCGACATCTCTGGAGACGCGGTGAACGTCGCGTCGAGGATCGTGGGGCTCGCGGAGGACGGCGGCGTCTGCATGACGCGGCAGGTCTACGACCAGGTGCAGAACAAGTTCGAGCTACCCCTCACCAGCCTCGGGACCAAGTCGCTGAAGAACGTGAGCTCGGCGGTGGAGGTGTTCAGGATGACGATGCCTTGGGAGCAGAAGACTAGGCACTCTGGAGGCCTTGACCAGAAGCGGATCGCCGTGCTTCCGTTCGCCAACATGAGCCCAGATCCCAACGACGAGTATTTCGCCGACGGGATCACGGACGAGATCATCTCCACCGTGGCGGGGATTAGCAACCTAAGCGTGATCTCAAGGACGTCGGTCATGGGCTACAAAGGCACGACGAAGAGGGTGGGAGAGATAGGGAGGGAGCTGGAGGTAGGGTCGGTCTTGGAAGGGAGCTTCAGGAAGGCCGGGAACAAGATCAGGATCACGGCGCAGCTGATCGACGTCGCCAGCGACAGGCACCTCTGGGCGCAGACGTTCGACAGGCAGCTGGACGACGTGTTCGCCGTCCAGTCGGACATCGCAAAGAACGTCGCCGAAGCGCTCCGCGTCAAGATACTCTCGCCGGAGATGCACAGGATCAGGAAGAAGCCGACGGAGAGCTCAAGAGCGTTCACCTTGTACCTGAAGGGTAGGAGCTTCCTCAACAAGAGGGGGCTCGAGGACACAAGGAAGGCCGCGAAGCTCTTCGAGCGCGCGATCAAGGCCGACCCCCACTTCGCGTTGGGGTATGTTGGACTAGCCGACTGCCATGAGTTGCTCTCGGTGAATTGGGGCGTTGAGAGGCAGGCCAACCACTTGAAGGCGAGCAAGATGGTCACGAAGGCCCTCGAGCTCGATCCAGAACTCGCGGAAGCCCACGCGTCGAAGGCCCTCGTCCTCTCAAGTGATTTCGATTTCAGAGGGGCAGAGAGACAATACCGCAGGGCCATCGAGCTAAAGCCCAGCTATGCGCCTGCCCACATGTGGTATGGACAGCTGCTGCGTTCAGAGCAGAGATGGAGTGATTCGATCGAGCACCTCGAGAAGGCGGTCGAGCTTGATCCTCTATCGCTGGTAATCAACCTGAACCTCGCACACTACTATGACTCGAGAAGAGATTACAGGAAGGCCTTGCAGGTTTACAAGCAAGCGATAGCGCTCAGTCCCGCGTCTCCCTTTGGCAGAGAGGCGCTTGCTTTCGTTTATGGAAGGCTGAAGATGTTCGACGAGGCAAAGCGGGAGCTGGACATGGTCGTGAAGAGTCTGAAAGGCTGCCCTATCCTCACATAGGGGAAGATGCCGATGCGTGGTTGGCATTCTTGAAGCGAGACAAACTGGCCGTGAGGCGACTCCTATCGAAGCTCGAAGGTCACCTCGGCGAGTCCTTCACTTCGAGGTTCGAGATGGCTCAGCTCTGCTTCTTCTTGGGGAACATCGACAAGGGGTTCGAGTGGCTTGAAGAGTCATATCAGAAGAAGGACAAGAGCCTCATGGACATCAAGAACTCCGTTGGAATGGACCCTGTCAGAGACGACGCGAGATACGTGACGTTCCTAAAGAAGATGGGCCTGAGCTGAAGGGCCGAAAGCTCGACGAAGAGATGGATTTCCATAATCGCAGAGTTCGCCGCTCACTGAGTCCTTGGAGTGGGTGTATTGCTGTCGAGTCCCCCATCGGTCAAGCCTAAATCGTCCGCCCCTCCATGAGAAGCGATGGGTGCGCCTTGACCGTCGCCAGGAGACGGCGCGGTCTTCTGGAGCTGTCTCCCCAGGCCCAACGAAATAGTTGGTCTTCTTCTCACCATAGGTGCGATCAACTTCCTTGTGCACATGGCCGTGGCTGGAAACTACGGCTACTTCCGAGACGAGCTCTATTACATCGTAAGCGGGCAGCACCTCCAGGCCGGCTACGTGGACTTCCCTCCGATGATGGCCTACCTCGGGGCGTTGACGGGATGGCTCGCCGGGGACAACCTCGTCGCGATCCACGTCGTGCCGGCCCTCGCAGGAGCGACCCTCGTCATTGTGGCCGGATTGATCGCGAGAGAGCTCGGAGGGAACGTCTGGGCGCAATCGCTTGCGGCAGTGGGGCACCTTGGTCACGGCCCAACTCGCGATGGCATCGATCTTCTCCATGGACATACTCGACGCGCTATGGTGGTCCCTCGGCGCCTACATCTTGATCAGGCTCGTCCGTCGAGACAACCCAAGGCTCTGGGTCGCGTTCGGGCTGGTTGCCGGGATAGGGCTCTTCACGAAGCTCACGATTGTTTTCTTCCTCCTCGCCCTGCTTGTCGGAATCGCGTCGACGAGCGCTCGCAGCCGGTTGCGCTCGCGCTGGTTCCTGATGGGCGCGCTCATCGCTTTCGTCTTTCTTCTCCCCTACATCGTTTGGAACGCTAGCACCGGGTGGCCGACGGTCGACTTCTACATCCACCACGGCGGGCTGAGCGGGGAGGACACCCTGGATTTCGTCGTGACCCAGATCCTGGTGGCGAACCCGGTCAATATCCCACTGGTGTTCCTAGGGCTCTACTTCCTGCTGCGCAGCAGAGAAGGGGCCTCGTATCGGCTGTTCGGCGTCGCGCTCGTCTTTCTGTTCGTGCTTTTCGTGGTCATCAACGCCAAACCATACTTCTACGAAGCCGCGTATCCTATCTTGATCTCTGCCGGTTCAGTCCTCGCCTCGCAGAAATTAGGGCAGCCTCGCCGTTGGGTTCCGAAGGTGATGCTCATCGCCCTCGTCCTCAGCGGGATACTTCTCGCCCCTCTTGAGATGCCGCTGCTGCCTCCCAGCACCTTCGTCGGGTCGTACTCTGCGCTCACAGGAGCCGCCAACGGAGCCTCAGCTCAGGGGAACGCCGGGCAGTTCCCCCAGTACCTGGGAGACCGGTTCGGCTGGGACACGATGACCGCGACCATCGCCCAGGTCTACGATTCCCTCCCACTCTCGGAGCAGTCTGCGAGCTGCATCTTCGCCTCGAACTACGGGGAGGCGAGCGCACTGACATTTCTTGGAAAGTCCGACAAGCTGCCCCCTGTGATAAGCGGCCACAACAACTACTACATCTGGGGGCCAGGCTCCTGCGGGGCCGTCTTGATCACGGTCGGTGTGAACGCCACTCAGCTGGAGAAGCTCTACAGGAACGTCACGCTCGCTGCCACGGTCACGTGCACCTACTGCATGACCACCGAGGACAACCTGCCAGTCTATGTGGCCACGAATCCGTCTCAGAGCCTCGCGTCTGTCTGGCCGCTCATCAAGACCTTCTCGTAGAGCGATCGACCCAAGAATCCAAGCGGCCGCTTTGGCCGCGGTTTCTCACTACTGCTTGTTCTGCCAGGCCTTCCAGCGAGGATTGTCGGTCCAGGGCGCGACCACGTGCGTCGGCTCAATCTTGATGAGCGCCCTCCTGACCCCCGGCTGCCTGTTCTGATACTTGTCGACGTCCAGGTATTTCTTGGCTAGCTTGTCGATGTGCTCCTCGGCCCCGTCGAAGGTGACCGCGCTGACCCGGCCGCGGATCACGGCCATGTGGTACGGGTTCGTGGGGTCGCAGACGTCGAGGGCGATCTTCGGGTTCCTCAGAGCGTTCTTGTACTTCTGGCTGCCTTCGTTCGTGTTGATCAGGACGATGTCCCCATCGTGGTCCACCCACGTCTGTGTCACGTGTGGCGAGCCGTCGGGCATCAGCGTCGCGACGTTCGCGAAGGTCTTCGCCTCGATGAGTGTCTTGACGGAGTCTGGAAGTGGCTTCATGCTAACTCGAAGAGCCTAGAAGGGCCCCCAGATATTAACCAGTGCGCTCATTTCTTCCCGTCGATGATCTTTTGGACGTAGTCTTGGAAGTCCTTGTCGAAGGTCCCTTGGGTGAAGTTGTGGACCCGCTTGAACGTCGGCTGCTCTGCCATCCTCTCGAGGAATGACGACCACTGCTCCCACGTCTCGTCGTCCATCCACTTTCTCTTGTGGAGCGTGAAGATCTCCTCAAAGATCCCGTATCCCAAGAGGACGTAAGCCTGCACCGTCTCCTCTTCGGGAGAGAGCTTCTCTAGCTGACCACCTTGGACCCTTGCATTGAGAGTAAGGAGCCGCGAGAGCTCCGGCTTTTCGACCAGCATCCTGACATAGTCCGTGTAGCGCCCCATGACGTTCTGGACGGCAGCCTCCCGGATCGATTTCTCCTGACTGCGAAACTGGAAGATGAAGACCGCGAGGGTGAGCGTTATGACCACTGTCTGGGCGACCGAGGTGGCGATTATCAGGTCGGTGCTGTCTACCAACGAGAAGGCTTTGTAGAAAGGGGGAGACTGCTACTTAAGCGAGACCCGGCTCTAACGAAGGTTCCGATTATCCTGAAGCATCTATCGCTCCCGGTCTGCTAGACCGTGACCTAGATCAGAGGTCCGCTGGTAAGGGCGAGGGCGATGATCACGACTACAGCGAGCATCGCTACCCCCATCGCGAGCATGAACACTACAAATTGGTTCATTCCGGCCAGGGATGCACCATCCCCTGGTCTTAAAGATAGGGACGAACTCCCGCACCCGCGAACGACAAATAGAGATCATGAGGCCCAAGGAGGCCTCGGCAGCGCTTTCTGCCAGTCTGCTAGCTCAGAGAACATCTCTGACAGCTTCTTGTCCCCGCCCTTTAGCAGGAAGATGTAGGAAGCCATGGACCTGGTCGTCCAATCTCTCGGTGATTTTCGGCCTTCCAAAGTCGAATTTCTCGACGATCAATATCCCCTTGTCGAAATCAGGGTTGGAGATGTATCGATTGAACACCTCAGGGTTCTTCGGCCATTGGGAAGCCATCTCTTCACGGATCTCGGAGAAGGCCCGCTCAATCTCCCTTCTGACCTCAGGAGCGATGTCGGCCTTCGCCATCTCCTTGATCTCTTGACCGGTTCCTGACCCCGCAATTGCATCGGCTATCGCCGAGCCAGCCAGCGACATCGTCTCGGTGAGCTTCTCTGCTATCGTCGAGAAAGCCTCCTCGAACATGCCCATGAATATCAGCGTGTGATTCGTTATGAGGTTCTTGATCTTCTCGTCCCTCGTCAGCGACTCGGCGTTGCCCGCCATGCCAAGGCAGTATGTTCGGAGCGTAATTGAGCGTTGAGGCTACAGAAAAACGAGCCTTGAATTGCTATTAACATTTGACTCGTTTGTAACATAAATCATATATAGTCTCGGAATCCATGTAACAACCATGGACTACACTGCATATGACGTCAAGGCCAAGAAGAAGGTAAAGGTCGTGGACCCGAAAGTAGTCAAGATGAAGAACGGCCGCTACGCTGTGAAGGGAAAGAGCGCGGTGACCGGCATCAACGTCTACAGGATTCTTTCGGCCGCCGAGTCCAAGTCAGCGAAGAAGTAGCTCACGGGCTGTGTGTCCATGTTGCTCCCCCGGGGCTGGCCGGTCCAGTTGTCTTCCGGCCTTTCCTGGGGAAAATCGCTGGTCTAGAGAGAATATCAGGTTCCTGAAGAACAGAGAGGCGAGCGCGGAGGCGGGATCCTTTCCGTCCACTCCTCCGCAACCCTACTCCCTTCGATAGCAGATTCTGGTTCGTTTGCGAATATTAAAGACGTTATGGAGCATTGCTCTATAAGGTCTTGAAGGAATCATTCCCAATGTTGGGAATTAGTCACGCTTGAGGATTTGAGGGCTGGGAAGACTGCTTGAAGGTGTAGTTCTTTCCCAGGGAGCTGAGGAGGAAGACGATTACGGTCAGGACTATACCCACGCCGAAGACGATGTTGAATGCCGTTGCGTTCGGGAGCTGAGCGACGGTGACGTTGTGACCTCCGATGCTCTGGATCAAGGGAGAGGTGTAGCTCGCCATTATTGCTGTGGCGAGCACAGGCCCGATGGCGCCCCCGAGGTTGCGGAGCATCGTGTTGATTCCTAGGCCTACTGCGATCGTCTCGCGGGGCAGGGAGATGGAAATCATGTTGACTATGGGTATGATCGTGCAGACGATCCCTACGAGCCCGAAGACCAGGTCAACCGAGAGGTCCACTGTCGTCGCCCTGTTGAAGATGAAGAGAACCAGGCCCAAGCCCATCGACAAGGCGCCCAAGAAGAGGATGGGCCTGGGACCGAAGCGGCCTACAGACCGTCCTGCGAGCGGCCCGGCGACGAGCATCGCCAGCGTCGCGGGAGCCATCGTGAAGCCGGTCGCGGTTATGGCCAAAGAGAGGCCGAAGGGCGCTGGCAACTCGGCGTAGTAGATGACAGCGAAAAAGAGCAGGAACATCACGACGCCTGAGACCAACCCGACCAGGTTGGCGACGAGGACGTTCCTAATCCGAAGAAGGTCCAGACGGATGAGCGGCTCTGCGCGCTTCGTCTCAAAGTAGAAGAAGAACATGGTGAGGATGATCCCGGGTATCAGGAAAGCCAGCTCCTCGCCGCTCAGCCAACCGAGCGAGGGGCCCTCGGTGGCGTACACGAGGAGGAGAGTTACCCCGGACATCAGGATGAGCGCCCCTAGGTAGTCCACCTTCCGCTTCGGGCCGGGGGAGTCCCTCTTGATGACCCTGAGGACGAGGACGAAGAGGATGATGCTCAGGACGAAGGCGCTGTGGAAGGCGTACTGCCAGCCCAGCTGCTGGACGACCTCTGAGCCCAAGATAAGGCCTGCCGCGGCGCCAATCGCGAAGTGTCCCCGCTGATGATGCCCTGGGCCTGCGCTATCTTGTTTCGAGGGAAGACGTCCGTGATGAGGGCCAGGCCTAGGGGCACGATCGCGAACCCCATTCCCTGGATGGCGCGTGCGAAGAGAAGGAAGTAGATGGAAGGGGAGAAGCCCGCGATCCCGACCCCGAACGTGTAGAAGACCAGGGAGATCAGGATCATCCTCTTCTTGCCGTAAGTGTCGCCGAGCTTTCCGAAGAGGGGTGCCACGGCGCTCCCCACTATCAAAAACGCAGACGTGATCCAGGAAGCGATCGTTGCCGTGGTCGCGAAATCCTTCTGTATCGCGGGCACTCCCGGGATGACCATCGTCTCGACGTAGTTGACGAGCAGCGCGACCGCAGTGACGCAGAGCAGCACTCTAGTCGGGTATTTCGAGTCCTTCGGAGCGCTCGCCTGGACAGGAGTTGCGACACTTGCACTCTGTGAAGGACCGTCCGGACCGCTGCTCATGCCCGAGGCACCGGCCTACGGCCACCATTTAACCTGAGCCTTGCGCTCTCGAGCAGAGGGTCGACTTCCGCCTTTGGCTCACGCCCCTTTAATACAGAAGGAGCGCCCTCCGGGCCCCATGCGAATCGGGATTCTAGGGACGGGAGATGTGGGGAGCATCCTCGCCTCCAAGCTGGTCACGCTCGGTAACGAGGTGAAGATGGGGTCACGGACGGCAAACAACCCAAAGGCGGCCGCATGGGCGAAGGCGAGTGGACCAAGAGCGTCCGCCGGCACTTTCGAGGATGCCGCCAAGTTCGGGGAGGTCGTCTTCAACTGCACGGCCGGTTCGGTCTCGCTGGAGGCCCTCAACCTGGCTGGGGCGGCGAACCTCCGCGGCAAGGTTGTGGTCGACGTCTCCAACCCTCTGGATTTCTCCAAGGGGATGCCCCCCACCCTGACAGTCTGCAACACAGACTCCGTCGGCGAGCAGATCCAGCGGGCGTTTCCGGACGCGAAGGTGGTGAAGACGCTCAACACGGTGAGCCATGTGATAATGGTCAATCCGGGCCTGGTCCCAGGGGAGCACGACATCTTCGTGGCTGGAAACGACGCGCAAGGAAAGGCGAAGGTGGTCGAGATCTTGAAGGCTTTCGGGTGGAAGAAACCGATCGACCTGGGAGACATCACGGCGGCACGAGGCCTCGAGATGCTCCTCCCCCTCTGGCTGAGGCTCTACATGAACTTCCAGAGCCCGAACTTCAACTTCAAGATAGCGAGGTGAAGGTCATGGGGAAGAGCAAGTCCGTCTTCAGCCGCCTCGTATACGTCTATGTGGTGCACCTCCAACTTCGACGACGACCTTGCTTTCTACGAGAAGAAGCTCGGAGCGAAGCTTGTCTGGAACCGCAGGGCATTCGGCGCCAGGGTGGCCGCATTCGACCTCTGCGGGGAGCCTTACCTGCTCATCGCCGACCATGTGAAGGCCCCGAGCAAGAGGCTAATCTACGAGGTGGATGACTTGGAGGAGGCGGCCAGGGACTTGAAGGCTCGTGGATGGAAGCCCGACGGGGGGAGCTTCGATGCCCCGACGGCCCATGCTACAACTTCAGGGACGAGAGCGGGAACGAATATGCAATGATCGAGATGCAGAGACCTCACGCGATAGAGTCCCGCTCAGACTAGGCTAGGGCCTGGTAGGCGGCCCCGACGAAACCGGACGCGTCGCTCTCGGCAGAGGTCAGCGAGGATGTCGTCGCCACGTGGACCTGGATGTAGACGTTGCCTTTCGTGCAGACCCCGTTAGCGACGTACTGACCTCCCTCCGGGTCGCTCTCGGCGTACCCGTAGCAAGTCCCATAGTGCTCGAACGAGGACAGGGAAGACGTCGAGTCGGAGTAGCCCGAGACGGCCTTGGCGTTGGCGATGACGCTCGTCACGTAGGTCTGCGCCGAGACGGTGGAGTTGAAGACCAGGATCGTCACGTTCGCCAGGGCTCCTCCCTGGTTGGAGTATAGCGCGTATCCGGCGCTGGTGAGACCGTTTTCCCTCGGGTTGAGGGGTTTCGTGGAGCCTTGGGAGTAGCCGTACGGGGCGTCGTTCGAGGCGGATGACAGGACGGATGACGCCTCGACATTGTAGGAGGTGGACGATGTGGTGGAGGCCGGGCTGTTGCTCGAGGTTGGGGGGCCGCCGAGGCTTCCGAGGGCGAAAAGCACGAGCACGAGGAGGATTATCGACGCCACGGCCAAGACAGTCAGGTTTCGCCTTCCTCTCTTTGGGACGCCTCCCGAATCGGAAGCCTCGACGCTCGCTGCGAACATCAGAATCGGGCGGTTAGGCAATTGGCTATAACGATATCTTACGACCTCCGGGAAAGGTGGGAAGACGGGCGGGTTTTCGTCATAGCCTGCCTTCAGCGCGTGTCACTTGCATGGGTTCGTGCCGAAGTTGAAGTAGAGGAACAGGTTCGAGTTTGCGCGTGATGTCTCGGCGAGGGCCATTTTCAGCCGCCGCCGGCTTCGCCCCCCAGCTCGTGGGGCCAAATGTCCTCCATCTGCTTCTGGTTGTAGTACTTGTGCCCCTGGTGCGTCTCCATCTCGTTCTCGAAGAAGTTCACCCTGCACGTCATGCAATAGTAGTCCGTCGGAGCCGGCTCCAAGCGCTCCTCGAGGTTCTGGACCCTCTGGGAGAACGAAGAGACCGGGAAGATCTCCACGTTGCCTATGAGGTAGAGAGGCTCCAGGTAGTCTCTAAGCGCCTCGAAGCTGTCCGTCTGGAGGACGATGAAACGCGCGTGCTCTATGGGGGCCGTGTACATGGACACTATCTTGATCCCGAGCCTCGCGGCCACGTCGACCTGCAGGCTCCGGTAGTGCTTGTCTACCGCCTCCCTCCCCTCGTTCCCCGGACACTTGTCCACGCTATGGCGATGGGATACCAGGAAGAGCAACAGGTCTTTCACTTGCGGAGCCTCGATTAATGCGTTTCTGGGACGAGAAATTCGGGCGTTGGGCGGGTCAAAGCGCTTAACTGCGCGCCACTCGGGCCATAAGGAATCGATCGGCATGGCTGGATTACTCACAGAAGAGCAGCTCCTCCGCGAGTTGAGGGTGCTGTATGCGAACAGGCCCCTGCAGTTCACAAAGCTCGTGACGAAGTACTACAAGGGAGAGAGGGCCAAGCAGATCCTCGACACGCTGAAGACGTGGCCCTCCAAGTAGGGCGTTGTACTGTGACGCTATATTCGCTATTGCGTAATATAGACCATTTCGGAAAGTGCTATACTTCTCACGGCCTTTGATTCGTACAGGCGGCTAGAGGGTGAGCGAGACTGCACACGCACAGTCGAAGAGCGAGAACTTCTGCCGGTATTGTGGAGCAAAGCTGAACCTCGGATACCACTTCACTTGTCATGTGTGTGGCGACTCCTACTGCTACATCCACATGACGAAGCACGCGAGGGCGCACGCGCCACAGCACATCGCAGAGCGACTCTTCGCAAGCTAGGGGGCCAAGAGCCAGAGCATGAGCGAGGAGACAATGTCCAAGACAAATTACGGGACCGAAGGAGCTGAGCTTCGCAAAGACGAGAGGAGGAGAGCCGGGCCCGTCGAGAAGGAGATAATCGCCTCGATAGTGAAGCGCCTCGTGGTGGTCTCGCCGCAGACCTTGGGAGATCTTTACCGCGCGAACAAGGCCCATCCGTGGGTCGAATTCTTGAAGGCCGTCGATTACCTCGTCTCAGACGGCTTGCTCGAGGGGAAAGGAGACGGCTTTGCGGTGCAGTTCGCACTGACGACCAGGGGTCGGATCGATCTCTCGGGGCACCACTGAGGGACTGCCGTTCGTTCTTCGAAGAGAGAGAACTCAGGCTGAGGAGTTCATTACCAGCGGTCCCTGCAGGCTCAAGAGGGACTCGATCGCCGGGAACCTGCCGCCTGCCCATCCGTGCAGGAACGAGCCGCCGCTGATGCATATCCTTCCGCCGGAGTCCTCGATGTGGCCCAGCAACCCGCCGGCGTTGAGCTCCTGAGAGGTGTCTCCTCCGAGGAAGATCAGGCCGTCGCCGCTGATTCTCTTGGTCAGCTCGAGCCCGTTCTGGAAGCCCTTCTCGTAGACGCCGAGAGGTCCGGCCCTTATCCTGAGGGGCTTTTCCTGAAGCATGGAGGCGTAGGTCTCCATCGTCTCGGGGCCTATGTCCCTGATCTCTCCCGTGGTCTTGGGAAGTTCCTCGATCTTGACCGCCTTTCTTACGCCGCCGTCATCGACCATGAAATCGACTGGGTGCCTCAGCGTGGTATGTTCTCCGCTGGACTTGAGGAGAGAGTCGAGCTTCTTGGCCTCGCCAAAGTCCTCGGTGCTGAACTTCTTCTCCAGGAACTTGTTGTTGGCCTCCCCGAGGTCGTACCCCCTCGACCTGGCGATCACCTGTCCCGGGAGCCCACCGGTGAAGATGTCGACTCCCATGTGCGCGATCTTGACCAGGTCGTTCACCTTCTGGATCTTCGCTCCGCCCATTATCAGGGCCTTTGGCTCCTTGCTGTTCATCACCTCTTGGAGGATCCTCAGCTCGTATGAGGAGCGCAACCCGATCCAGGTCGGCGCTATGTAGGGCAGACACATGAGGCTAGAGTCCTCTCTGTGCCAGGTGGGAATCGAGTCGTTGACGCAGCTCTGAATGAGCCCCTTGAAGAACGGGACGTACGTGTTCTTCTCCGCGTCCCACTTCTTCTCCTCCTCGAAATACCTCATGTTGTCCAGGAGGATGAGCTGCCTGCGCTGCAGGCCCTTGATCTTCTTCTTGGTGTCCTCGGTGAACACCTTGTCGTAAGGAACGAAATCGACGTCCATGTCTTGCGGGAGGAGCTTCCTCAGGGTCTCGAAGTGGGGCATGAACGATGTGAAGTCGTCTCCGCCCTTCCTGCCCTGGTGGCTCATGACGACGAGGCCCGCGTAATCCGAATACATCTCCAGCACGTGGCCGTAGACCCTCATCCTGAGCGCGTCTTCTTCGATCTGGCCTTTCGAGGCGGGCAGGTTGATGTCCACACGGACGAGCACTGGTGTCTTCAGCTGCCTTCCGAGATTCACAAGCTTGTACGGCTGAAGCTTGCTGGAATTCACGTTACAACTTACTTCTCGAGATTATTTATGAATTCCGGAAGATTTCTCGCCACGCGGGGCCCTTGTGAGGGCTCGGCCGCATGGCGTCTCCGCCAGGTGCGACCGGAGCTCACATGCTCGGAGTGGCCTTCATCTCCGAGGCCTCCGGTTCCTCGTCCTGAGGCTCGACCTCTTCTCCGTGTATCGCGGTGTCCCCTATCTTCAACTGCTCTTCCGTCATCTTCAGAGGTATGAAGATGCCGATTAGCTTCCATATCGCGAACGTCATCACGAGGCTGTAGACGATCACGACCAGGGCCGCCACGATCTGGATGCCCAGCAGGTTCAGGTTCCCAAAGGCAGCGCCCGTGAGGCCTGGGTAGACGAACTGGGTCACCGCGGGGTCCGCGAGGATCCCCGTTAGGATACCGCCCGTGAGGCCCGCCACTCCGTGCGCAGGGAAGACGCCAAGCGCGTCGTCGATTTTCATCCTTGGAAGGAGCTTGTACGTCGCCACCCAGGGGATGGTGCCGCCGGCGATGCCCAGAATTATCGCGCCCCACCCGCTGACGTAGCCAGCTGCTGGAGTGATCGCGACCAATCCGGTGATCGCGCCGCTCATCGCGCCGACCAGCGTTGGTTTCTTGAGGAACTGCATGTCCATCGCCATCCACGTGATGGCCGAGACCGCGGTCGCGAGGTCGGTGTTGATTACTGCTATCGAGGCGTCGATGCTTGAGCCGTACGGGTCGCCTCCGTTGAACCCGTTCCAGCCTAGCCACACCAGTCCGCAGCCTACGAAGACCCAGTAGAGGTTGAACGGCTTGATTCCTCTGGACTTGATGGCCCTGGGGCCTATGGCTATGGCAGAGGCGAGCGCGGCTATGCCTGCGTTCAGGTGGATGACGTAACCGCCAGAGAAGTCGACTGCGCCAAGCTGGTTGAGCCAGCCGCCCGCGAATAGCGCGTACGCCATGGGGCTGTAGACGAGTAGCGACCACAGTGGGACGAATGGGATCCACGCCTTGAAGTTGGTCCTCTCGATGATGGCTCCCACGAAGAGGAGCGGGGTGATCGCAGCGAAGACGAACTGGAACCAGACCACCGTGGAGGTCGGTATGTTGAGGAGTAGACCTGTAGGGCCGACAGCCGCCTGGGACCCTTCCACAATCCCAGGTGCGACCGAGCTGAGCGTTCCGAGAATTCCGTATGAGCCGACCTTTACGCTAGCAGCACCAAAGCCAAAGTTGTAACCGAGCAATGACCCAGATGACCAGGACTGCTGAGAACCCGTACAGGCACATCAGGGCCGTGTTAATTGAGAACTTCTTCCTCGTGAGACCGCCGTAGTAGAGCGTGAGCCCGGGGATGCTCTGCAGGCCCACGAAGGTGGCTGCCGTCATCATCCACGAGTTACTTCCGGTGTCCAGCCAGGCTGGCACGGAGGCCGCGGGGAAGCTGCTGAGGTTCGCCGGCGGCGTGTAGGTGGTCGTCTGTGCGAACGCCGAATGCGCGCTCAGCACCAGGAGCAGGACCATCAGCACGATGATCGGCAGCGTGAATCTTGCAGTGAGGAATTTCGTCAGTCGCATCGGTGCGCTGTCGGAAACAGGCAGGGATTCGTTCACTTCACGGAGCCTAGGCTTGCATATTATATAAATTTATGCGGATTTCTGCTAACATATGATTACCATGTTCGACGCAAATCAGCCATATGTTTAGCATCAAACGCGTCTTTTTGCACCGACGTGTTAAAAATTTGACCGTGCGGGCGAGCAATTCCGGGTGCCCGTGGGGAGCCTCTCGCCAGGAATGATTGCAAGGCGGAGGCGCCCTCGAGGGCCGAGCAACCGAATGTAAGGCGCGCCCCCTAATTTTTAAACAAGCGTTCGCCCTCACTTGGTGCGATGGAGGCGCGGAGCCTGAAGCGGGCGGGTGCGCTCCTCTTCATTGCGACCGGGCAGTTCGTGTTCTTCTTTGAGCTAGCGGAGATCTACTATCCCGGCTACGATGTCTCCGTCAACACCGTCAGCGACCTGGGTGCGACCTGCAGGAGCGGCGTCTGCACCTTCGTCCAGCCGTCCTCCGAGATATTCGACGCCTCCGTCGTCTTTCTCGGAGTGATGGTCCTCTTCGCCGCCTATTTGATCTGGAGAGGCTCGGGGGCACAGGCGCTCCCGTTCTTCCAGGCGCTCGGCGGGATCGGCGCTATCGGGGTGGGCGTGTTCAACGAGAGCTTCGGGAGCGTCCACATCTTTGTCTCGGCGTTGACGTTCGTCTCCGCCGGGATCCAGGCGCTGCTCGTCTACAAGGTGGCGAGGGCGCCCTATACCTACTTCTCCGCCGTGATCGGGGTCTTGACCCTGGCGGCCACCATCCTTTACGCGACCGACACCTTTCTGGGGCTTGGACAGGGAGGGATGGAGAGGATGATAGTCTATCCTGCTCTGATTGGGCTTTTGGGTCTCGGCGGCTATCTCATGGGCTTCGCGGATTCGAACCCCGTCTAGGAACAGGAATAATTCTCATAACTCCTATAAGGCCCAATCCAACGGACGACCGAAGGTATGGGGAATCCAGGCCTTCCTAGGCGAGGCTACGCATTCCTTCCGAGGAACAAGTATCTCGCAGCGGTGGCTCTGTTCGCCCTTTGCCTTAGCCTGGTCGAGCTTATCGACATCGTGAACCTGCCGTTCGAGTCCAGCATCGGAAAGGCGGTCTCGTCTGGCTCGGTCTTCTCCATGGGGGTGCTGAACTCATGGCTCAACACGGGGTATGCCGGTCTCTTCGTCCTGATGGCCATGGAGAGCGCCGCGCTCCCCATACCCAGCGAGCTCGTGCTTCCGCTGGCGGGCTACGCCGTCTACCTCGGAAAGATGAACCTCGAGCTCGCGATCATCGACGCGACGATCGCGGGCCTTGTGGGAGCGTTGGTGGACTACTATCTCGCCCTGTGGCTGGGGAGGCCCTTGGTGTACAGGTTGATGGGAAGGATAGGAGTCTCCCAGACGCACCTCGACAACGGGGAGAGGTGGATAGACTCCAAGGGGGCCGTGACCGTCTTCGTGGCGAGGCTCCTCCCGGGATTGAGGTCGATCATATCTATCCCCGCGGGCCTGCTGAAGATGAAGCTCCGGACCTTCGCAGTCTTGACGACGGCAGGAGCGTTCATCTGGTCTGCGATCCTGATCTACGTAGGCTACTCCGCAGGCCCCCTCTGGCAGAGCTCCCTCGACTCTCTTTCCGCTTCAGCCGGGCAGGTTCGTCTTGGTGGCTGTCGCGGGATTGTCGGTCCTGTACGTGGTCTACTATCTCGGGGCCTTTGGTCGCAAGGAATAGGGCTTGGGCCATGACCTCCAGCAAGAGCAAGTTCCTCTCGTTGGACTACTACAACTCGTTCATCAAGTTCGCCGTGGTCGGCGGGATAGGCGTCGTGGTGAACGAGGGACTCCTGCTCGTGCTCCAAGGGACAGGGATGTATCTTCTCTACGCGAGCACGATTGCCATAGAGGTCTCGATCCTCTCTAACTTCTTCCTTAACGACCTGTGGACCTTCAAGGACAGGAGGTCCGGGAGAATGGCCTCGAGGCTGGTGAAGTTCAACGTCCTGATGCTCGCGGGCCTGGTCGTGAACGCAGCGGTCCTCGACGTCGGCGTGGACTACGGGATGTCGGCGGCGATAGCGAACCTCATAGGCATCGCGGTGGCTTTCGCGGTCAGGTACGCCTTGAGCGTGAGGTACGCGTGGATGAGGACCGAGACCATCGAGACGGGAGAGTCGACATTCCCGAGGCCCCTCGGAAAATCCTCTCCCTGAAGGGCCCTAGTCAGTGAAAGGCGGCGCCCTACTTCTCTTTGAGGGCAGCGGCCAAGTCGGACAGGACTTTCTTGGCGTCGCCGAAGACCATCCAAGTGTTCGGGAGGTAGAAGAGCTCGTTGTCAGCTCCCGAGAATCCTGGGCTCATGGAGCGCTTGATGAAGATGACGGTCTTCGCCTTGTCGACGTTCATTATCGGCATGCCGTACAGGGGCGAGCTCGGGTTGGTCCTGGCGGCGGGGTTGGTGACGTCGTTCGCGCCCACGACTATGGC
Organism: uncultured archaeon; assembly: GCA_963799775.1. Taxonomy (GTDB): domain Archaea; phylum Thermoproteota; class Nitrososphaeria; order Nitrososphaerales; family Gagatemarchaeaceae; genus Gagatemarchaeum. The sequence goes on along the minus strand of CAWCYD010000002.1, from coordinate 138,809 downwards.
CACGTCGGTCTCAGGGAACATCGGGTTGATCTTCTCCATCTCCCAGAGCTGGTCATAGGGGACGTTCGCTTCCGCCAGGAGCACGTTCATGTGGCCGGGCATCCTTCCGGCGACGGGATGGATGCCGTACTTGACGTCGATGCCCTTCTCCTGCAGCAGGTCAGCGACCTCCTTGATGGTGTGCTGGGCCTGAGCCACAGCCATCCCGTACCCTGGGACGACGACCACCGACCTGGCGTTCTCGAGTATCGTCGCGACGTCGGCAGCCGACATCGATTGGACCGGGCGGGCCTGGGCGGCGGCCGCTCCCGGAGCCCCCTTCACCACCTTGGCCCCGACCCCTCCGAAGAGCACGTTCGTGAAGGAGCGGTTCATGGCCTGGCTCATGATCAACGCGAGGACGAACCCCGAAGAGCCGTCGAGGGAGCCTGCGACGATGAGGAGCTTGTTGTTGAGGACGAAGCCCAGGGCCGCCGCGGACATTCCCGTGTATGCGTTTAGTATCGCGATCACCGTCGGCATGTCGGCGCCGCCGATACCCATCACGAGGAGGAATCCGAAGACGAGCGCAAGGGCCGCCATTATCGGGAGGGCGAAGGTCTGCGCGGGCTCGGCGACGAGGAAGACCCCTACCGCCGCCGCCACGATGAGTATCGCGATGCTCACGAAGTTCTTTCCGGGATAGACGAAAGGCCTCCCAGGGATGAGCTCCTGAAGCTTCGCGAATGCGATGCAGCTGCCCGCGAAGGTCAGGAAGCCGAGTATCATCTCCGCCGAGAGGACCGAGAGGGTGAAGGTGTTGGCCGTAGTGTGGTAGTCGTAGAACTCGGCGGCCCCACCAGAGCGACGGCCAGAGAGCCGAACGCCTGAGAGACGGCCGTCCGCTGCGGGAGCGCCGTCGTGGTGACGCGCAGGGCGATCGGCGTCCCGATCACGAAACCCACGATAATCGCGCCAACCAGAAGGTCGATGCGTTGTATCGCGTACGCTGCCAGGGTCGCGACGACTCCGATGCCCATCCCGAGCGCGGCCGACCTGCCTCCCCACCTCGCAGTCTTGACGTCGCTCATGAACCGGAGCGAGAGGATGAAGAGCACTACCGCCACGACGTAGAGCGCGAGGACGTAGGTGGGGTCGAGGGTCATTTCGAGGGGTTCTCCTTCGGCTTCACCTTCGGCCTGCCTTTGAAGAGCCGGACTATGCGCTCCACGAGTATGAAGCCGCTGATGATGTTGGTCGATGCGAGCGCGACGCCGACCGTGGCGAGGATGAGGAGCGTCTGGTTCGTGGTCTCGCTCATCACGATCAGCGCCGCGATCATCGAGACGGAGGAGATCGCGTTGGTGAGGGCCATCAGCGGGGTGTGGAGCAGCCTGGTTACGTGCCGGATGAGCTCGACGCCGAGGAAGGTCGCCATGATGAACACGAGGAGGTTCGTGACCAGGTCCTGAGAGGTGTAGGAGATGGCCGCGGGTACGGTCGCGGTGGCGTTTGCGGCGAGCTCGAGGAGCATCTTCTACTTCTTGCCTCCGGGTCCCGGTTGAGCAGGAGGAGCGGGCGGTGCAGAAGAGGCGGCAGGTGGCGGCGCCGGAGGGACGGCGTTCGGGTCGATGGCCTTCATGGTAGGGCCGTGCACGATCTGCCCCGCGTTGATCACCATCGAACCCTTGATCACATCGTCCTTGGGATCGATCGCCAGCTTTCCGTCTTTCAGCATTATCTGGAGCAGCGATGAGATGTTCTTAGAGTACAGCCTGCTCGACTCGGGTGCCATCGTCGATGGCAGATTGAGAGGCCCGAGTATCGTGACGCCGTACTTTACGACCGTCTTGCCGGGCTCGGTGATGGCGCAGTTACCCTTGGCCTCGGCCGCCAGGTCCACGACCACTGAGCCCGGGCGCATTCCCTTCACGGCCTCCTCCGTGATGAGGATGGGCGCCCTTTGATTGGGGATGAGCGCGGTCGTTATCACGACATCCATGAGCTTCGCGCGTCCCGCCAGGAATTCCTGCTGCTTCTTGGTGAACTCCTCTCCCATCGCCTTTGCGTACCCGCCGGCGTCCTGGGCGTCCTTGGCCTCGACCGGCATCTCGGCGAACTTCGCGCCGAGGCTCATGACCTGCTCCTTGACGACCGGCCTGACGTCGTAGGCTTCCACGACCGCGCCCAGCCTCTTGGCAGTTGCAATCGCCTGCAGGCCAGCCACTCCCGCCCCAAGGATGAAGACCCTCGCCGGTGAGATGGTTCCTGCCGCTGTCATCATGAGCGGGAAAAGTTTGGGGACGGTGTCAGCGGCGAGGATGACCGCCTTGTAGCCCGCCACGTTGGCTTGGGATGAGAGCGCGTCCATCGGCTGGGCCCTGCTTATGCGCGGGATCAGCTCCATCGCGAAGGTTGTGGCCTTGCGGGAGGCCAGCCTCTTCACCGCCTCCAGGTTCGCTAGAGGGGAGAGAAACGAGATCGTGACCGCACCCTCCTTGACGAGGGAGGCCTCGTCCAGGGTGAAGGGGGTCACCTTCAGGACGATGTCGGCTTGCGAGAAGAGGGACTTGGCGTCGTTCGCTATCGTGGCTCCGGCGCTGGTGTAGTCGGAGTCTGGGAAGCCCGCGTTCTCGCCGGCGCCCTTCTCGACGAGCACGCTGACCCCAGCGCCGAACTTGGAGACGCTCTCCGGGACCACGGAGACGCGCCTTTCTAGGGCCCCCGTCTCTTTCGGGACGCCGACTATCATCTATATGACTCCAACGGGACTCTGGATTACCGAATTAAGCTTACCCTTTGCGCCTCCGGCCGGAGCCGCCCCGCGGGCCTAGATTCCGAGAAAGTTTTCCACGGTCTGGCCTAGCCAGAGCATCCCCTTCTCGAGGAAGTCCAACCGGATGTTCTCGTTCGGCGAGTGGAGAGCCGCGTCGACCGGTGAGATTCCGATGTCGAGCCCCGCGACGCCGTATCTCCTCGTGAAGATGTAGAGCGGACCTGTCCCGGCGCTCGAGATCTCGATGGTCGGGTTCATTCCCGAAGACCTCCTTCGCGCCCTTGATGGCGGCCTGCGCCAGGTCGCTCTTGTAGCTGGTCCTCGCGGCCGGCTCCATCGTCTCGGCGGCAATCTCGACGTCCCCGAACCCGTTCGCTGCCAGGTACGCGACCAGCTTCGAGTAGAGCTCGTGCGGGTCCTGGTTCGGGACGAGGCGGAAGTCCATCTTGCAGTGGGCCTCCGCGGGGAGGACTGTCTTGCTGCCCGGGCCGGTGTATCCGGCCCATATCCCGGCGACATTCGCGGTCGGACGCGCGACGAGCGCCTTCTTCGCCTGCGAGAGGGGCATGCCCCCCACGAACTCCTTGCTGCCGTAGGTCTTGAGGAGCTCCTGGGCCTCGGAGGGCTGCTCCTCGAGGAGCTTCAGCTCCTCCTCGGACAGGTCATGGACCTTGTCGTACCAGCCCGGGATGAGGATCCGCTCGTTCGGGTCCTTGATGATGCCGAGCAGACGGACCAGCCTCCAGACGGCGCTCGGGAGGGCGGCGGCGTACATGCTGTGCGCGTCTTGCGAGAGAGACCTCACCGTGAGGTCGAGGTAGATCATGCCCTTGACCCCGAGGCCCACGACGGGCCTCCCGTCCCCGCCTATCTTCCCGTACTCCCAGATGACCCCGTCCGACTTGAAAAGGTCGGGGTTCTTGTCGACGTACTCCTCCAGGTGCCCGCTCCCGACTTCCTCCTCGCCTTCGAAACATAACTTGACGTTGCAAGGAGGCTCCCCGTTCTCCTTGATGTAAGACTCGACTAGCTTCAGCCTCGAGACGAGCTCCCCCTTGTCGTCCGAGACGCCGCGCCCGTAGAGCCGCCCGTCCCTTATCTCCGGCTTGAAGGGCGGAGACTTCCAGAGCTCGAGGGTGACTCCGGCTGGACGTCGTAGTGGTTGTAGAAGAGGATGGTCTTGCTCGACTTTGTCGACTTGACCTCCCCGTAGACCAAGGGGGCGGCTCCTGGGAGCTCCAGGACCGCGCGGTCCCACCTATCTCCTCGATCATCGACCTTACGATGGCGGCGCACTCCACTATCCCCTCCTTCCTGGCAGAGACGCTCGGCTGCGAGGCGAGGCGGATGATGTCCTTCACGAACCTGCTCTGGTTGTCGTGTATGTAGTCGGCTACCTTCTTGTCGCGGACCATCGGTCGTTACGGAGGGACCGTTCGCCCTTGCTCAGATTAACCTTTGGAATCCGTGTTCGGGCCTCAGGAGATCTTCAGCAGGCCGTCGCCGTCCACCCTCATCGTGGTCTCGAAGCTCTTCGAGTCGAGGACAGAGACGCCCCCGCTGACGAGCCACTGGTGGAACGCGCCGCTCTCGCTCGGTGCTCTCACCGTGTGCGACGAGTGGACGGAGAGCGTCTTCTTCTTGTCCGTGAGGTTCTTCCCGTCAACCATTATCTTGAGCCTCTCGGGGTTGGGGCTCTCGAACTGGACCTCCCTCGTGTACTTCCTGTAGTAATGGGCGATGATGAGCGCGTAGACCAGCATCGCCAGGCTGTCAAAGCCGTCCATTATCGTCTTGGTGGTCTGGTCTACGGTGATGCCCGCGAGCCCGAAGAAGAGCATCACGATGAGCATCAGCAGGCCGATCCCCACGGCCCGGATCCTGTAACCCTGCCCCGGGATGAACTCGAAGTACAACCCGTAGATGGCGCCGAACAAGATCCCCGAGACGGCGATGGGAAACATGACAAGCGATGGGATGTCGGTCGTCAGGAGCGTCGAGAAGCAGTCCTGCGGGCCTGTTGCCCCGGAGCAGAAGGAGTAGGTCGACAGGGCCTGCAAGGCCTCGCTCCTGAAGGCCTCCAAGACCGCCCAGTTGACCAGCCCTACGGCAGCCGCGAAGAAGATCCCCCCGAGGATGCCGGCCTTGCCCCCGGCAAGCCCAGAGGCCAACTCACTGAAACCTCGACTGCATCATTTCACGCGAGCGCTTCGAGGACTTCCCGCTCGTGACCGTCTACCTTCACCTTGCGGAAGATCTTCTTGACCTTGCCATCCTTACCAATCACGAACGTCGACCTCTCGGTCCCCCAGTATTTCCTGCCGTAGTTCTCCTTCTCCACCCAGGTCACCGTAGAGTTTGTTGACCTCGAGGTTCATCGTCGCTCAGCAGGGTGAAGTTCAGGCCGTACTTCTTTATGAAATCGGCGTGGGAGTCCATGGAGTCCTTGCTCACCCCGAGGATTACCGCGTCGACCGCCCCGAACTTTGGGAGGTTGTCCCTGAAGGTGCAGGCTTCCTTCGTGCACCCGGGCGTGTCGTCCTTTGGGTAGAAGTAAAGCACGACGTTCTTGCCCCTGAGGCCGCTCAGGCTGACGCTGTTCCCGCTCGAGGAAGGGAGGGTAAAGTCCGGGGCGAGATGGCCGACCTCGACATCGCTTGCAGGCAAGACTATCGCTTGGCCGGGCTCGGTGAGCCACTAGTAAACCTTAGCGGGAGAAGAGGGTTCTACGGCGAGACTATCTGGACGTTGAGCTGCTTTCTGCTCGCAAAACCCTCGCTCTGCGTGTGCCAGAACTCGACGTTGGACTCGCCGTATTTCCAGCAGAGGTAGACGACCTCTCCGAACCTCTTCGCTGGGAAGTCGAGGAGGCCTGTGTCGATGTCCCTGAGCTTTACGCCGAGGTTCATCGATCTCTTGTATCCTCGCCATGAGGTCATTGACAGTCGCATCGAGCTGGTCTGTCTTGATCCGGGCCTCTGGGGAATCGAACCCGACAAGGCTGAAGCGCTCGATCTCATCCCTCAGAGCCAGTCGGCGAGCCTCTTCCTTTCCATAATCGCCTTCAGTTTCAGTTTGATGTCGGGGAGAACTCTCATCGCCTCCTGTGGGGTGAAGAGATGAGCAGGTTCGTCTCTAGATGATCCAGATTTCGTCTAAATCCCTCGTCGCAGATGTCTCTGAAAGATTAGCATATATCCCTTCGGTGGCAAAAACATCAAGACCCCAAGCCTAAATTACTTGATTAAGATAATGAAAACAAGAAAACGCCCTTGTATACAAGAGGAGGAGACAAAGGCGAGACGAGCCTCTACGGGGACCTCGCGCGTCCCGAAAGACTCTCCGAGGGTGGACGCGTACGGGACGATCGACGAGCTCAACAGCTGCATCGGCCTGGCTGTCGCAGAGTGCAAACACGCTGAAATCGCCAGACCGCTGAAGAAGGTCCAGGCCAGCCTCTTCACCGCCGGGGCCGACCTCGCCACGGAGCTCGGGCAAAAGGGGAGGAGCGTCCCCCGGATCCAGAGCAAGGACACCGTGGACCTTGAGAAGATGGTCGACGAGCTCCAAGGGAAGCTCCCCAAGCTGACCAGCTTCATACTCCCGGGCGGGAGCCGCCTCTCAGCGACCCTTCACGTCGCGCGGTCCTTGTGCAGGAGGGCGGAGAGGAGGGTGGTGACCCTGGCCCGTTCTGAGAAGATAAACCCGGAGCTCGTGCCCTACCTCAACAGGCTCTCGACCTACCTCTTCAATCTGGCTCGCTACGCGAATCTCTTGGACGGCGTCAAGGACGAGGTCTGGAGACCCTAGCCACGGACCGCGTCACCTGACCTTGCGGTTGTCCCACGAGTCCACCTTCTCCGGCGTGAACTCGATGAAGGCCCTCCTCTCGGAGGGTATTTCCTTGACCCATCCTCTTGGCATCTCCTCCGCCTTCCACTGGCGCTCCGCGTACTTCGCGTCCATGTCAGCGGTTATCCTGGCGATCAGCCCTCGCTCCTTGACGATCCGGGCCTGCCCCACATCACGACGCCGCGCAGCTCGCGATACTTGTCGCCGTCATCGATCACGATGCACGACTTGCCCTTGGACGCGAGCCCGACCTTCACCTTGTAATCCTGTGCGCGCATGTAGATCCTCTCGCCGATGACCGCGAACCAGATCGGGGTGACGTGAGGATAGCCGTCGTCCATGGTGAAGCCCAGGTAGACCCTTCGTTGGGACTTTAGGAAGCGCCAGACCTCGGTACGGGTCATCGCCACGTATTGCCGGTTCGCGCGCTTGTAGAGGACCAAAACGGTTGCGGCCGGCACGATGTGTTGTCGAGATAAGCGTTGCCGCGAGGGCGCCGCCACTTCTCAAGTTCTAAATAATCGGCACTCTGGTGACAGGCGATGAAGCAGATCCTTGTCGCCGTGGACGAGCATCCCCACGCCGTGAAGATAGTCGACGCCTCGATCGAGCTCGCCGCGGCCTTGTCCGCGAAGATCGTCCTGCTCTACGTGATAAAGGACAAGTCGGTCCCGACCCGTTTCCTGGATACCCATGGAGACGCGATCCCCGACCACTACTACCTCGACCAATACCATAGGACCGTCGATGGTCTCGTGAAGAAGATCCGCGACGCCGGCGTCCACTACGAGGGGATATGCGGTGTCGGCGATCCTCAGGACGTCATCCTCAAGACCGAGAAGTCTAGGAGTCTCGATTACGTGGTCGTGGGAGTCCACGGTTTCCATGGGCTGAGCCGCCTAAAGGCGATCGGGAACGTGGCAAGGAACGTGATAGAGAACTCGACGGTCCCCGTCCTCGCCATCCCGTGAGGGGTCACTCGCCCTTGAAGTTGGGCTTCCTCTTCTCCAGGAAGGCAGCCATCCCTTCCTTCTTGTCCTCTGTCCCGAAGAGCTCGTAGAAGAGGGTCCGCTCCAGCTCGAGCCCCTGGGAGAGGCCTTTCTCCTGCGAGGCGGCGATGGCCCTCTTCGCGGCACGCACGGCGAGCGGCGCCTTCGTCGCGATATCCGAGGCAATCTTGACAGCCTCCTCGAGGTGCTTGCCTGGCGGGACGACCCGGTTGACCAACCCCAGGGCCTTCGCCTCGTCCGCAGTGACCATCGCGCCTGTCATGATCATCTCCGTCGCCTTGTACTTCCCGACCGCTCGGGCGAGGCGCTGCGTCCCCCCTCCTCCCGGGATTATCCCGATGTTTATCTCCGGCTGACCGAGCTTCGTCCCTTCGGAAGCAAGGATGATGTCACAGCACATCGCGAGCTCAAGCCCGCCACCCAGGGCGTAGCCGCTGAGCGCTGCGATGAGAGGCTTCTGCAGATTGGCCGCCTTCTCCCAGACCCCACGGAGGTGGTCGGCGCTTGCCATCTCCGCCGATGATTTTGTAGCCATCTCCTTTACGTCGGCTCCGGCGCAGAACGCCTTCTCGCTCCCTGTCAGCACTACACACCTGACCTTCTCGTCGACATCGAGCCTCCCCAACGAGTCGACGAGCTCCCGGACCATGACAGAGTTGAGAGCGTTCAGGGCCTCGGGCCTGTTCAGCGTTATGATCGCGATTGGCCCTTCCATGGTCACGGAGATAGTCCGATAGCTGTCCAACAACGGCCGCAGGCCAGCGAGAACGTAAAAAGGATAGGCCCGTGGCCGCACTCCCATGCCGGTCGAGCACACGACGAAGCTCAGGGTACGGTTCGCCGAGACAGACGCGATGCAGGTCGTATACTACGCGGAGTACTTTGTCTGGTTCGAGGTCGCGAGGACAGAGTTGTTCCGCTCTATCGGACTGCCCTACACCGTCATCTCGAGGAAGAGGGGCTTCCACACGCCCGTCGTCCAGGCCCACGCGGACTACAAGGCCTCGGCGCGCTATGACGACGAGATAGCGGTGAGGGCGTGGGCGAGCAAGATCGGCAGGTCGAGCGTGAGGATCGACTACGAGGCCACCAAGCTCCCAGAGAACGAGCTATTGTGCACAGGCCACACCGTGCACGTCCTGATAGGGGAGGATGGAAGAGCGAAGGAGCTGCCCGAAGACATCAGGAAGAAGCTGTCCCCGTAGCCAGAGGAAAGCCATCCCAGCGACTATCCTGACTTGCTTCTCGTGGAGGACGACGAGGGCCACTCGTAGAAGCCCTTTCCAGACTTCCTTCCCAGCAGTCCCTGGCTCACCATCTTCTTGACGAGCGGCGAAGGGGCGTACTTTCGGTCCTTGAAGCCGTCGGTCATGACCTCCGAGATGTGCATCGCCGTGTCGAGCCCGACGTAGTCGAGGAGCTTGAGCGGGCCCATGGGCCAGTTCAGGCCCATCGTTATCGCCTTGTCGATGTCCTCCTTGTCCGCGACCCCCTCCTCGAGGAGGAGAGTCGCCTCTGTGAGCGCCGGGACCAGAACGCGATTGACGATGAAACCGGGAGAGTCCTTCTTGCAGAGGACCGTGTCCTTGCCCATCTGCCTCGCCGCCTGCCTGACCGTCTCGACAGTGGCGTCTGAGGTCTTGGCGCCGCGTATCACCTCGATGAGAGGCATGAGCTGAGGCGGATTGAAGAAGTGCATCCCGACGACGCGCTCGGGGCTCCTCGTCGCAGACCCGAGGAGCGTGATGCTGATCGACGAGGTGTTCGAGGCGAGGATAGAGTCGGACGGTAGATGCTCCGAGACCCTGCGATAGAGGTCCGTCTTGAGCTTCGGGTCCTCGGAAGCTGCCTCGATGACAAGCTGCGTGCCGGCGACCGCCTCCCTTAGATCGAGGGTCGGGTGAATCCGCGAGATGACCTCGTCCGCCTTGCTCTTGTCAAAGGTTCCTTTGGCGACGAACCTTGATAGGCTGTCTCGGATCATCGACATGCCCCTGTCCACGAAGTCCTGTTTGACGTCCAAGAGGTTGACCTCGTAACCCGCGGTCTGAGCGCAGACTTGCGCGATGCCATGACCCATCAGTCCGGCGCCCAGCACCGCCACCTTGCGCACGTGCGAACCACTCATAAGGCGGAGCCTGCGAAAGCCAGTAATAATCGTTGGCGAGCTCTTGGTAGGATTCTCTAACGACGGATGTCCAAGACTCTCACGGCTTCATCGGAGACGAGGAGGCGGTCGGTCACCACACTCAGCGAGTTCTTTGTGAGCAACATCTGGTAAAACACCAAGCCCAGGACGTTCTCATTCCTCGCCACGCTCTCAATCCTCGAGACCGTGAACTTGAGCTCGACTACCTCTTGCATGTGAGTCGGAACACGACGAACGCTAAAAGCAGAACCAGCAGATTTACGGGTAGATTTCTCTGTCTAGAGTCTAGTGTCAAAAATAGTGAACATGCGGCGATTCCGCAGACAGGTTGCGTGGGTCGTCAGGCAAAGAGTTCAATGCATAAATGTCGAGAAGACGACCCCGACGCTACGCCGGGGTAGCAGAGTGGCCAATCTTTTAGATCCACAATAATGCGCGGGCCTTGAGAGCCTGTGACCCTTCCGGGTCTCGTGGGTTCGAATCCCGCCCAAGAGATGAACGCCGAAAGGTGCCTCTTCGAGGCGGGCGAATGTCCTACCCCCGGCGCCATTATCAGCCCTTGGAATTTTCGCGCTTTCTACTCGGACGAAATCTCAGACCGAACCGCTTGAGACATGACCGTCCTTCAGTTCATTCTTGCCCTTTGTGGTCAGGGAGTAATGGACTACGAAACCGTCGCCCTTGCCTTCCAGGTATCCCTCTGATATCATGTAGTTGACCGCCATCAAGAAATCCGTCCACGCGTAATTCTTGTTCCCGCGATAGAGGTCTCCTAGAGTCTGTTGGACATTTATGTCCAAGGAATTTCTGATCGACTTTACGACGTCTCGGTTCGGCATGTATGACCGCTGGCGGCCGTTTTGGAGCGATGGTAAGCTCTCACGTCCGTCGGAATGCGCTTCTCTCCTCGATTGCATCCCCATTTTTCAAACAACCTGCTCTTTGTTCGCTCGTGTTCATCTCATGCGTTTTCTAATATAAGTCTTTGTCGTGCATAGCCTTGCATTCCACTGCATTACCGTGTAACACGTACTGAAAGAGCTTGAAACCAAAGAAAAATTGACGTTCGGGACATTTTCCATGGTGTTTTTTGATGGCATGGCATGGGCCTCCTGCTTCGCCAAGGAAATCCAGCATATCTAGGACTTTGCAAGGCAAAGACCGGAATTATACGACGTTCCCTTGCAGAGCAAACATTGAAATATACGAATATGCACGGAAATGCAAGGCGCACAGGGGCTGAAAAGTTGGTGAATGGTGGTAAGGCAGGGGACAATGAGGCCTACGTCAACAAGACTTTCAGACTGAAGACCACCAGTGTCGCCAGGCTGGAGGCGGACGCCGACAGGCTAGGGATCTCGGTCAACTCGCTCATCCAGAACAGCATCCAGCGCTTCATCGAATGGGACCGCTACGCTGACGCTGTCCAGATGGCGTCGTTCTTCCCGAACATGTTGGATGCAGTCTTGGAGTTCACGACCGAGGAGAAGATAGAGGAGATGGCCAAGAGGATAGTCGCAACCTCCTGTTTCAAGGACGTGAGCCTCCTGATCTTCAAGCGGTATGACCCGGACGTCTTCTTGAAGATGGTATCCCTGCTAGACAGGTTCGGGAACAACTATCGGATGCAGTCGGGGAATGGCAACGCGAATGGCGAGTGGAGCATGTCCCTCTATCACAACTATGGTAAGAAATGGTCTCTCTTCGTCGGGATAATCTTGCACGGCGAGCTCCTGCGGCTGAAGGTCCAGCACGTACATGAGATCAGCGACAACACCATCGTTCTCAAGTTCCCCCGGGCGGAAGCCACTCTGATCGGCCTGACCCAAGTGGTCGACTAAGGCAGATGGGTCTCAGAAGCTTCTAGACGCGCGTCTCGGTTCTTCTAATTCTGGCCGTTGACGTCCGCCACGTGGTCTGCGAACCTGAAGACCACCGCGTTGTCGCTGATCTCGTACTCGTGCTCCAAAGCGAGCCGGTTGAGCTCGTCGTGCAGCAGCGTCCCTATGAAAGCGGACCACTTCTTTCCCAGGTCGTGGTAGAAGGACAGGTCGGTGCCGCCCTTCTCGTTCCTCTCCCCCTGGACCTTGTAGTTGTTCCCGTATTTTTGAAGCAGGAGCGCCAGCTTCATGAACGTCTTCGGCTCGTATTTCTGGAAGTAGTGGAGGCTGAGATCCTTGAAGCACGAGTTCTTGGCTATGATGTCCCCGGCCTTTGCCATCTGCTGCTCGGTGGAGCACTCCAGAAAACCATGGATCATGTTGGGGGCGAGGGAGACGAATCCTATCTCGTTGGCGACCCTGTCCCAATCGACGTACCTGGCCAAGATGTTGTTCACGAGAGCGTTCGTGGAGATCCCGTCCCGCTCTGCGTCCGCTTCTATGCGCCTAATGATCGGACGCTTTACGCGGAAAGTCTTGTTCACCGACTCGCCGTCAAGTTTCTCGGACTTTGGTTTTGCCTTTACCATTTCTCCACCGCGACCAGTGTTAATTTGTGGGATGACGGATTACATAAAGATGACGGTGGGAAGCATGATTTTACACTTCATTGCACGATTGCGAGTCGTGCTTGACTCCGTGGCAGTCATCTCGATTGGTTTTAGGGTGCGATTACGAATCTGGTCTGCCGCCGGGGTTCAACGTGGCATTGCCTTGCCGGACAAATCATTGCATCCAGCGGTTCGTGGAGTGGGACCGTTACTCGGACGCGGTTCAGATGATATCCCTCTTCCCCAACATGATGGACGCGGTGCTCCAGAACGTGGATGAGGAGACGATAGAGAAGATGGCAGAGCGCATCGTAGAGACGTCCTGTTTCAAGGATGTGAGCCTCTTGATTTTCAAAGCGATACAGTCCGTAGGTCTTCCTCAGGATGGTCTACCTGATTGATAGGTTTGGGAACAACTACAGGATGCAGTCGGGCGATGGGCCGGACGAGCACAGCATGTCGCTCTATCACAATTACTGCAAGAAGTGGTCCCTGTTCATCGGAATCATCCTGCACAACGAGCTCCTGAGGTTGAAGCTGCACCACATGTACGAGATCACCGACAATGCCAGCGTCCTGAAGTTCAGGACTCACGAGGCGATGCAGCTAGGCCTCCTGTAGAAGCCGGGCGCACAAGAGAAGCCGCAGCCTCTCGAGAACTAGTTCCTGAAGACTCCTCGGTAGCGGTCTTGCAAACGCATGACAACGTTCCTTCCCATTCTACACCATGGACGATAGACCGGGGGCGTTCTCAATGCACCAGCTGACTGAGAGCGACACTGAGTACAGGTACATCGTCCATGTCAAAGCGCTTGAGGCTTTCGCCAACCTCATGCGCAGGGAGGGCATCGCAATCCAGGAAGACACGACGCACGTGAGCTTCGTCTCGGCCAGGCGGCTGGACGCGAAGGAGTACAAGAGGAGGGGCCTCATCTGGTCCTATAGCGTGATAAGGGTGAGGAAGGAGGAAGACGTCATGGAGGAGGGCTAGTATGGCCCGGGTCTCTTCTATCTGCTAAATTATTAAGCGTCGAGAAGAAGCGTGCGCTGTCATGGCCAACACTCCTCCTGGAGCTGCAGACTTTATCGATCTCGTGGAGAGCAAAGGAAGGCGAGTCTACGTCACGAAGGAAATGATCGACCTAAGCCACCTGGACAAGCCGAACGAGATATACGTCCTCGAGCTGCCCGACAGGTCGACGGCAGCGGGAGGGAGGGGAGGAGGCTTCGGCGAGAGACGCGTCATCAAGGCGACACACTTCAGGTGTGGAGAAGGGGAGGTGCTGGAGGCGGACGAGGTAGAAGACGAGGAGCGGCTTGAGAGCCTGGACCTCCCGCTTCACGCCACCGCGTTCCCGATTACGATGCCGGACGGCAGGGAGAAGCTGGTTACCGGTGTCGCGGACAAGGAACTCGTTCGGTCCTATGAGGAGATCCTGGGCGAGGCCTGAACGGTCTACACGAGCCAGTCCATCTCCGCAGGTTAAATAGCGTCGCTGACCCGGGACGAGGAATCAGCTTGAAGGTGCTCGTCACCGGCTCCCAGGGGTTCGTGGGAAGGCACGTCACCACCTATCTGGCGAACCACGGCTTCGAACCACTTGGGGTCGACGTTGCGCCTGGAGCCGACGTTGTTGGGAGCGTCGTTGATAGCGAGTTCGTCAAGCATGAGCTTCAGGGCTTGGACTTCGAGGCGATAGTCCACCTCGCCGGCATAGCCGACCTCAAGAAGACGATCGAGGACCCGTATTCATGCTACCAGGTTAATTGCTTCGGGACTCTGAACATGCTGGAACTCGCCTCGAAGAAAGGAGTGAAACGTTTCCTCTTCGCCAGCTCTGCGAACGTCTACGGAGCGCCAAAGGCGAACCCGGTCGACGAGGACCAAGCGATGAGCCCCAGGGTGCCCTACGACTACTCCAAGGTGATAGGAGAGAACCTGACGATGAGCTATCACAAGACGAAAGGAGTGCCGATCTCGATAACCAGGGCGTGGCTGCTCTTCGGAGAGTACGACCACCCATCTAGGGCGGTCCCTTTCTTCATCAAGAAGTTCCTCAAGAACGAGACCGTGGGGCTCTTCAACTCTGGCAGGGACGTTACCGCCCCGTCGCACGCAGTGAACTTTGCGAAGCTGGTCACGAAGATCCTCCAAGAAGACTCCGCCGTCGGGCAGGCCTTCAACTTCGGGGGGGCGGAGACCCTCGCAATCAGGGATTTGGCTGAGAGAATCAAGAGGGTCACGGGGTCCAAGTCCGAGCTTCAGATGCTTCCTCCGAGGTCGCCAGCGGAGGCCGAGCCCCAGGTGAGCTATCCCTCCACAGAGAAGATGAAGAAGCTCCTGAGATACGAGTACGAGCTTACGCTGGACGACGGGCTGCGCCGCACAATAGATTGGATAAAGAGAAACGGTCTTTCTTAGTGCTCAGCTCGTAAGAGTGAGCTCTATCTTCACGTCTTCCGGGATCCTCAGCTTCGTTATCTGTCGCATCGTCCTGTCGTCAGGCTCGATGTCCAAGATCCGGCGGTGGATCCTGAGCTGCCAGTGGTCGAACGTGTGAGTCCCTTCGCCGGTGGGGGCCTTCCTCGTCGTGATCTTCAGTTTCTTCGTCGGGAGGGGCTGCGGACCCTTGCTCTTGACCCCTGTCTTCTCGGTGATCTCCTTGATCTCACGGGCAAGATGCTCGAGCTCGTAAAGGTTGGAACTCGTCAGCTTGATCCTCGCGTACTGCACCATGGTTCGTCCTTCGAGTGCCGAACGCTGATGCGTATTTAGATGTTTGCGGTTTTGTGGCCGATGTGGCTCAGAAACCTGGGCGGCACTTGCAAGAGATGGTGGACCGGCGGCGTCCGACGCATGTATGGATGAGTCCGTCGACGACGGCCGCTCTGGCGCACATGCTGCAGATGCTGGCCTCGATGAGTTTCAACATCGATAACCCCATATCAGATTTCCATGTGTGAGCCTGCTAAGATTCTTCTAGGATTAATCTGGGAATCCTGCGGGTCCGTCTCATCTGATCTTGATGGAACGCTGGTCCTTCGGCAACCTGGGAGAACTCATCTTGAAATCTTCGAGCGTTTTCACTATGACGCTCGAGACAAGGATGGTCCCTGAACCAATGGCGGTTCGCCGGGATGATGTACCAGGGGGCCCAATTCTTTGTCGTCCTCTCGATGGCGCTCTCGTAGGCCTTCATGTACTGGCCCCAGAACTGCCTTTCCTTCAGGTCCATGCTCGCTGAACTTCCATTCTTTTGTGGGGTCTGCCAGCCTCTCCTCGAGACGCTTCTTCTGCTCATCTTTGTCGATGTGCAAGTAGAACTTGAGGATTGTCGTGCCTTCTTGTGTCAGCCTCCGTTCGAAGTCCACTATCTCCGCGTAATGCTGTTTCCACATCTTCTTGGGGACGAGCTTGTGGACCCTGACCGCGAGCACGTCCTCATAGTAGCTGCGGTTGAAGATCGCGATCTCTCTCCTTGCCGGGGACCTTCCTCTCCACCCTCCAGAGGAAATCATGGGCGAGCTCCTCGGGCGTTGGTTCCTTGAAACTGGCCACGCTCACTCCCTGCGGGTTCACTCCCTCGAACACACGACGGATCGTCCCGTCCTTGCCGCCCGTGTCCATCGCCTGGAGGACGACCAAGAGGCTGTGGGCGTTCTGGGCGTAGAGCATCTCTTGCAGCGTCTCGAGTTTTTTCGTCAGCCTCCCGGATTCTTCTTTTGCCTCCGCCTCGGATCCATCGAAGCCCGATGTGTCATTGGGGTCCCATTCGTCGAGATGGACTGACTTCCCTGGCTCGACGCGATATCTCTCAGTATGGATGCTCGCGGGCAATGGAGCCGGACGAGCCGTCCTGGGCGATAAAAGCTTGAGCGGGAATGCTCCGCTTCAGTGCGAGCGCATCCTACCGGCTTGGTCCAACCGCCCCGCCTTTCACGTTCTGGATGAGCGCCGACTAGTGGAAATCTGAGGCTTGGGGTCGCGCGAATTGGCGATCTTATGGAGCTGACTGACCCTGGTTCTGACATGGGAGCTCACCTTTCCCCGGACGTCTGCTGAGGGGCTGTTCGCCGTCCGAAGTTCCGCAAGGCGGGCTGGCAGGACGTCATCGCCGAGCATGACGAACCAGCTCTCAAAATCTCCTCTCCCCAAGTGGAACCTGACCACGGATACATCGACTTCGCTGACAACGTTCGCGAACTCCTCGAGGCTCCTTGAGGACTTGCCGAGAGGCCGCCCTATCTCGATGTAGAAGTGGAACGCCTTGTCGGGAGTGACCTTATCCAGGAGACGCATCGCCTCTTGTGTAGAGATTTCCTTTTCAGCCATGAGGGTTTTTGTAAGTGTCACATCTTTTAAGTCTTAAGGAGAAAGAACATCCCAGAGGCTAAAGAATTGACCCGGCCCCTAGCAGATGTGAAATCGGTCAGGTGACCCCGCAAATAAAGACAGCACTTCCGGATGGGCGAACGACCCCTCGTCAGCGTTTGGAGGCGAGAAAGGTGTGGATGCTGTCTTTCGAGTCGTCGGACGTGGCGCAGGCCGGTGGGCTCGGGCCCGCCGTCGCAAACTTAGCGAAGGCTTTGTCCGGGAAGTACCAGGTCACAGTCTTCATGCCGAGCCATGGCAGACACGAAGGACCCTTCCATCCGGAGGAAGCTCAGCCTCGAGGAATTCGAGGGGTTCAGGAGCGAAGGCGCGAGGAGAGGGACAGATGGGAAGCCGTATCCGTACAAGATCGGGCTCTCTAGAGGGAGGTTCGAGGGGGTCAGATATTTCCTTGCGAGGGGGCTGGACGATGAGACAAGTCGATGGCTCGACGCCAGCGAGATTTACGGCGAGGATCTGACATACGAAAAGATGTGCCTCTTCGCTAGGGTGATGAGGCAGTTCGCGGAGCGCGTTGATGGGACCAGGCCTGATTTCATTCATGCGCACGACTGGAATGTGATCCCGGCAGCTGTGTCTATGCGTCAGGCGTTCTCCGAGAGAGGTGCCCAGGTGCCGCTCGTTTACACAATCCATCTTCTAGGCCACAAGACGTTCGACTGGCACTACATCTCCGAGGAGTGGTGTGGAGTCCGCGACGAGGAACAGACGTTACATCTTGACGATGGGCCCCGCGCGGTCACGGTCAGACAGGCTTGGGAGGATCTCTCCACTGGAAAGATCGAGCGGTTTGGCGCGCTCGAGTCCGATTTCCTCACTACCGTGAGCGAGTCTTACCTGAATTCTGACGTTCTCCCTTTCGTGGGTGAGGGTGCCAGAGAGAAAAGCGGCTTCATCTACAACTGCTGCGAATGGGACGAAAGGCAACTGACTCTCGATATCCTGAGGGAAAAGCCGATACCTCCGACCCTCAAGGGAAGAAGTGACCTGCGGAGATACCTGCTTACGGTGGGATTGGGGCAGGTTAAGCTGCCCGAACCGAAGTCTAACGGCCCGGCACCAAATTCCTCTCGCGGGCGAAAACTCGAGCCGTTTCGAGAGGACGGCCAGCTAGTCATCGCCACAGGAAGGCTCGACAAGCAGAAAGGGGTCGATGTGCTGATGAAGGCCATCCCCAAAGTCCTGGAGGCACTCCCCACGGCAAAGTTTGTCCTGATGATGATCCCGCAGCCACACGGAGAGCTAATCGAATCGACCAACGAGTTGGCGGCAGGGTTTCCTGACAATGTCCGCGTGATCCTGTGGCATGCCCCCGCATCTATCTACAGGCTCGCTCACGTCGCCGCGGATGCCTACGCGATGCCGTCCCGATGGGAGCCTTTCGGAATCGCCGCCCTCGAAGCGATGGCGACTGGGAACCCGGTCGTGGGGAGCAGGGTGGGAGGGATAACTGAGACTGTCCTCGACTTGGCGTCATACGGGGAGAGGGGAACTGGGCTGCTCGTGGAGAAGGAGAATCCCCTGGCACTTGCGCGGGGGTTGACCACAGTCCTTGCCATGATGCGGCTCGCTGAACCCAAGACGATGAGCACGGGTGAACGCGAGTCTTTGCTCGATGCTATCGATGACGAGGGGATAAGGGAACTTGTCGCAAACAATCCTTCATTCGGTTCGATTATCAGAGAGAATTGTAGAAGGCGCGTGAGAGAGCAATTTGGAGCGCCGAGGGCGGCGGAGATGGCAGTTCGAGCCTATGAGAGGGCTCTCGAGGTCTCGAAAGGTGTCATGCGGTCTACGACGTAGGCGCCCTCTCTCGCCACCGTAGCAGCCTACACGTCTTGAAGATAATGAGTTACTGGAAAATACCAACTAGGATTATTCACGTATATTGTTCCAAATATTTTAAGTATACAGTTGACATATTGTAATTCTTGTCATGAAAGCGCTCATTCTTGCCGCTGGGGAAGGAACGAGGCTACGGCCACTGACCTTCACGCGACAGAAACCGATGACTCCAGTAGGACCGGAGCCTTCGATCTTCTACCTTGTGTCACACCTTGCGAAGGAAGGGTTCAACGACATCGTGGTCATTGTGGGAGGGCCGATGAAGCAGCACCTGATGGACTATCTAGGTGACGGAGTCCGATTCGGTGTGAAAATCTCGTACGCGGTAAAGCCCGACGAGTTCCGCAGTGGGACTGCCGGGTCTCTCAAGCTTGTGGACGGATTGCTCGACGAACCATTCCTTGTGGCACAGTCCGACACCCTGACGGAGATGCCTCTTGCGAAGGCCGTCGAGTTCCACAAGGGCAGCGAAGCGACAGCGACCATTGTGCTCACCGAGGTCAAGGACGCCGGGGATTTCGGAGTTGCTGTCGTCGACTCGAACGGAATGATAACAGAGTTCCAAGAGAAGCCGCCCCGAGGAGAGGCGAAGGGCAACCTGATCAGCACCGGATTCTACATCCTCGACCCAGAGTGCGTGGAGCTTATCATGCACGAGAAGTGGGACTTTGCGAATGGAACTCTTCCCCTATCTTCTGAAGATCCACAAGAGGATCTCAGGATTCGTCTCCGATGCTTTTTGGGTAGACATAGGCCGACTGGATGGATACCTCCGCGGCGTAGCTTGGGCCCTGCAGAGCATGCCGAAGCAGGCCTCCGAGAACTACGTTGTCATGGGTTCCACCACCCCCGTGATAATCGAGAAAGGAGCTCACATCGGGAAGGGAGCCAGGATCGCAGGCCCTGCCCTGATTGAGGCCGGAGTCGTCATCGAGGACGACGCGACAATCGATGAGTGGTGCCTCATCAAGAAGGACGCGCGAGTCCTGAGCGGGGCGGTCCTTCGAAGGAGTGCGGTAATGGAGAGGGCTGAGGTCGGCCGAGAGAGCAGGATAATTAACAGCGTCATCGGACAGTCAGCGATAGTGGGACGGAACGTCCTCATGAACAGGTCCATCGTTGGGCCAGGTTCTATCGTCGGAGATGGCGCCAAGCTGCTGGTCGACAGCAGGACATGGCCGAACGTTCAGGTCAAGCCGGCTGAGGTCGTGGCTGGAACGATCACAGCTCCTGTGGAGAAAGCCTTCTACTTCTGCAGCAGCTTCGGACAGTACACGGGGCTGATGGCGTCGTCCGCGAGTGGGTTCCTAGAGGCTCTGGAGAAGGCTCCCATCGAGTCCATCGAGTTCCATGCCAGGAGAAGGGACTTTGAGAAGTGGATGAGGGAGGTCATGCAATCGCACGAGCTGGCTGACGCATTGAGCTCCCCGTCGAAGGAACCTCTCTCTGACAGGGGAGGAGCTCAGGAGCTGCCTCACCCAGATCGTGAGATGGAGGGTAGAGTCGATACCTTACCAGGAGCCGACGGAGGAGACCCAGTCAGCCGAGGATGGTCATCCAGACGACAAGTATGGTAGTGTGAGACATCTGATGCTCTCGAATACAGACTAGCGGCTAGTCAGTCCTTTCCGCCTGACCTCGTGGCCGCCGAACTCGCTCCGCATAGCGGCGAGGAGCTTGTCCGCGAACCGCTCCTTCTGACGGCTGGCAAACCTCATCTGGAGTGCGAGGGTTATCACTGGAGCCGGGATCGCCTGGTTGATCGCGTCGATGACGGTCCATCTGCCCTCTCCCGAGTCCTCGACCCAGCCTTCGATGTCGCTCAGGCCATGGCCGTTCTTCAGAGCCTGGGCCGTCAGGTCCAGAAGCCAAGACCTCACGACGCTCCCTGCACGCCAGATCTCGGCGACCTGATGGAGGTCGAGGTCGAACTCCTTCTTCCCCCTTAGGATCTCGAACCCTTCCGCGTACGCCTCCATGAGGCCGTACTCGATCCCGTTGTGCACCATCTTGACGTAGTGTCCTGCCCCGCTCGGGCCGACCCAGCCCCATCCCCTGTCCTTGCCTGGTGCCAAAGTCTCGAGGATCGGACGCAGGCGCTCGACCGCCTCCTTCTCTCCACCGACCATCAAGCAGTATCCCTCCCTCAGACCCCATACCCCTCCGCTTGTCCCGATGTCCACGAAGTTCTTCCCACCCTTCTTTGCCTTCGCCGCCCTGCGGACCGTGTCGGTGTAGAGGGAGTTCCCCCCGTCGATTATCGTGTCGCCTCGAGAAAGGAGGCGGCTCAGGCTCTCGACCATCCTCTCCGTCGCTCCGCCTGAGGGGACCATGACCCAGACCACGCGAGGCGGCGCGAGGTGACGCACTAGTTCCTCGAGCGAGTCGGATGAGCAGATGCGTGTCGACTCCTTCGCGAGGGCGTGGGCTTTGCTGGGGTCGCGGTTGTAGACGATGACATTGTGCCCCGCATGGGCGAGCCGTCGGGCGATGTTCGAGCCCATCCTTCCGAGGCCCACGATTCCTAGCTCTGTTCGAGCTCCTCTCGTTCTTGCCATTTTCCTCTCTACCTTCAGGCCGTCGGCATCGCGAGTTCGTCAAGGGCGCGTGGGACGTCTCCCTTGACGTGGAAGCGGATGACCCGGCGCCCGCTGTCAAGGAGCGCCTGCCTGTCTCCGAGCGCCTCCGCCTCCTCGAGGACGGCGAAACTAAGGGACGATACGGACGACCCAAGCTCATCTGGGACGCGAGGGTCGCTCTCCTTGTCTGAGGTGATCTGGACGAACAGCCCTCGTCCTGAGTCCCCCTTGTGGAGCTGCCCGGTGGAGTGGAGGAACCTCGGCCCATACCCTACGGTGGTCGCAAGACGGAAGCGCCTCATCAGCCCCGCGCGGAGCTGTCGCAGTGACACGTCCGTCCGCTCGGTCTGATGGATGTATGCCTGTATCGCTATGTAGGCCCCCGGCGACGCGCCGTCCAAGAAGTTCATGAGCACGCTGGCCGGGCTCTCGCCTCGTGCGTCCCCGTACACTGTCACGTTCTCCAACTGCAGGCTGGGGTTCAAGCGCGGGATGGTCTCACGGACCCTGTAGTCGGCTATCATTCGTAGAGATACCTTCTTGTTGGCCTCGACGTTGGGTTGGTCGAATGGATTGATTCCCATTATGCTCCCAGCGACCGCCGTGGCCATCTCCCAAAGGAAGAACTGCTGGCCGATCTCGTAGACGTCCTGGAGTCGAACGCGGATGACGGGATGCCCTCGGGACTCTAGCGAGGAGATGGCCCTTTCATCGACCGCGTCTTCGTCGCTATCAAGCTGAATTACAACGAAGAGCCTGTCGTCACCGTAGGCTTCGACCGGGCCCAGCGGCTCTCCCACGACGGGCACGATGCCCTTGCCGTCCTTTCCCGTGCTCTCCGCAATGATCTGCTCGATCCACCTTCCCAGGCCCGCGATTCTCCTGGAGAGGAAGATGGTGACCTTGTTCCTGCCCTGTCTTTCGAGCTCGCCCAGGACGGTCCCCAGATACGCGCCCGGGTTCTTCTGTGGTTCGAGGCTGGGTTCGCATGCGGTCGCCATGGTCACGGCCTGTCCGGCCAGCCGCTCAACGTCTATGCCCATCAGGGCGGCTGGGACCAGCCCGTCGTATGAGATCACGGAGTAGCGGCCGCCGATGTTCGGGTCGTTAAGGATCTCCGCACGGAAGAGATTGCTCTCGGCGATCGCGGCCAGGTTGCTCCCTGGATCGGTGATTACGAGGAATTGAGAAGCCGCGCCCTTGTTTCCCACGGTTTCGAGGGCGCGGCCGTAGAAGTATTTCATCAATGACAGCGTCTCCAGAGTGCCCCCTGACTTGGATGAGACCATGAACAAGGTCCGGCTGACGTCGAGGCCCGTGCCGGCCGCGGTGACGTCGTCAGGATCTGTGTTGTCGAGCACCTTCAGGCGGGGGAATCCGGCCACGTTGCCGAAGACCTCCGAGAGAACCGCGGGAGCGAGGCTCGAGCCTCCCATCCCCAGCAACATGAGTTCGGTGAAGCCCGCTGACCGGACTTCGTCGACGAGCTCTGCGAACCTCGGGAGATGGCGAAGCATCATGCTCGGCGTATGAAGCCAGTCCAGTCTGTCGCTGATCTCGGTGGGGTCTGACTTCCAGACGGAGTAGTCGTGTGTCCAGATGCGGTGGATTGTCTCTTCTGTTGCGAGGCTTCGTAGTGATTTGTCCACGGGTTCCTCATACTTGCCTAACGAGAAACTCGTGGGATGCAACTGGAGCAAACATCCAAACGAGGCGGCCCACGCGAGATAAGAGTGTTTCGAGGGATCTTCGGGTCAGGCCGGATGGCGCCTCCAAGGCGGCGCTCGGCCGATTCAAGGAATACCCTGTGTAGCTAGCACCCGCATGAGAGTCTGACCCCGATATGAGACTCTCGGCCCAGCAATGGGCCTGACAGTGCCACGACTGAGACGCCCTGCAGGTTCTGTTGGAACCCCTCCTCAGAACGCGAGACGGTCACGACGGGGAGCTGAAAGAGCTCCGCAGCTCCGCTGAACTCGAGGGAGACGGAGGTTCCTATCTCAGGATACTGGAACGCCTTCGTATCGGACGCTGCCAGTCTTTTCGCGGACCGGTTCGTCCTGATGAGCTTCTTGTCTCCCAAGGAAGAGACATTGACCTCGACGCCAAACGACCCTCTGAGCTCTGCCCTTCCACCTCCGCCTGGTGCGAGGACCGGATCAGCTCGATGATTTTGGGGTCGTTGTCGACAGGCTGGTGATTGTGAATGACCATCGCGAAGTTGATCGCTCTCAGTCACGGGCACGCTCCGGGGCCGTTCGGCTCAGTCGTCCTCTGAACGTGACTTGCAGTATACCCTCAGACCGAAGCGACCTCTGGTCGTGGCCGCGTTCTTCTCGGCCCGTGGCTCCCACTCTTCGGAATCGAAGATCGGCTTCCATTCGCCGTCGAAGAATTCGTCGGGCCCCGGCGCCGCATCGCCCAATGAGTAGACCGCGGCGACCTCTTCTCCGCCTGGCTCCCATCTGCGCATTCCCAGCGACCTGCCTATTCTGCGGACTTGCATGCATTCCTTGTCCAGGCTGCGCAGAGCGGGATGCTCTTTTCTCATCGCGATGAGTGCCGAGTAGTAGCGTGTCCACGACTTGTTCTCTTTCGAGTTCTGCAGAGAATGGTCGACCTTTGACCTCTCGAACGTCTGGCGGTCTTGAGGGTCTGCGAACTCCTTCTCGTCAGACGGTCCTGAGGCGAACTCCCTCTTCCTCCCCTCCGTGACTGCGCGAGCCAGCTTGGGGTCTTGATGGCTCGTGAAGTAGAGAAAGGGGGCGACTTCGCCGAACTCTTCCCCCATGAAGAGGAGAGGGAGGTAGGGGGCCAGGAGCAGGAGACCCACGGCCGTCCTCAGCTCCGAAGGGCCGAGGAGCGTGCCGAGGCGTGCTCCGTCTCTCCTGTTCCCGACCTGGTCGTGGTTCTGCAAACAGACGACGAACTTCTTCCCCGGCAGACCGACGGACGACGCGCCGTAGGTCTTTCCACGATAACTCGAATACCTCCGGTCGTAGACAAACCCGTCGCTCAACGCCTTCTCGATGTCCGCCAAGTCCCCGTAGTCTTCGTAGTATCGGGCCCTCTCTCCGGTGAGATAGGCGTGAACAGAGTGATGGAAGTCATCTGACCATTGGGCGTCGAGGTCATTGCCTCCAAGAGCCCCGCTCGTAACCACACGAGGGTCGTTCAGGTCGCTCTCGGCTATCGCGTGGATCTCTCTCTGCAGGTTCGATTCTTGGGCTTTTACCGCGGCGGCCACCCCGGCCAGGATGTGCGTCGTCGAAGAATCGAATATCCCGTGGACGGCGTCGAGCCGCAGTCCATCGAAGTGGTATTCCGTGACCCAATAGAGCGCGTTGTCGACGATGAACCTCCGAACCGCGTCGCACCCTCGCTCGTCGTAGTTCATGGCGGGCCCCAGGGGGCATGTACTTGTAGGAGAAGTAGGGGCCGTAGTCGGCCAGACAGTTCCCCTCAGGTCCGACGTGGTTGTAGACTACGTCGAGGAGGACGGAAAGGCCCTCCTCGTGGCAGTGGTTGACCAGGGCCTTCAGTCCGTTCGGGCCCCCGTACGAGTTCTGCGGAGCGTAGATGAAGACGCCGTCGTAGCCCCAGTTCCTCTCGCCCGGAAACTGCCCGACGGGCATCAGCTCGATCGCGGTCACCCCCAGCTCTCGAAGCTGCCGTAGGTGAGGACGGACGGACTCGAAGGCTCCCATCCCTCGTGTAGGTGCCCACGTGGAGCTCATAGAGCAAGAGGTTCATCTTGGGCCGTCCCCCTCCAACTCTGGTCAGTCCACTGGAAGAGGTCGGGGTCGACCACTTCCGAAGGTCCGAAGACCCCCGCCGGCTGGGGCATTCGACACGGGGTCGGGCCGTTTCTTTTCCCCGTCGAGCAGATACATGTATCTCGCGCCGGCATCGAGGTCCACGGCGGCTTCGAAAAATCCTTCTTTCCTCTTCATCGGGGCCCGGACTGGGCTCTTGGTCCCTGATTCTATGACGACCTCGACTCTCTTCGAGAGAGGAGACCATACCCTGAACTCCACTCTCCCTTCGTGGAGGCCCGCCCCGGTCTGCAGGTGCCATCCTTGCCGCCTCTGGGCTGCCATCGAGCCGGCTTGACCCAATGCAAGCCGTCGAGAATCGAAGGAGATTATAGGCGTGGCGAACAATCTTCTATTCACTCGGATGGCCGGTCCCGGAAGGCTCGAAGGCTAGAAGAAAGTCCTTAAAGCCATAATATCCCGAAATAGTGAGAAATTTTTCGTGCGAGGATTGAGTCTGAGTAGGCCTTCGCTGTGATAACTTCTTTCGGACCGGTCAGTGGTGAGGTCAGGAGGGTGGTGGGGTTCGAGGAGCCCAACCCTGCATCGGTCTTGGGGCCAAAGCTGCGGAGGCTCAAAGGGAAGGAGGTTCCTGCTCATCCGGGCATACCTTCCTAGGGCCGAGAGGGCGCGGGTGACCCTGGACGGACGCGAAATAGCGATGACCGAGGTAGGCGGGACGAAGTTCTTCCAGGCCAAGGTTGAGCCTGCGCCTAGGTCGGCACGGTACACCATCTCGTTTGTCGACGAGAGCGGATACGAAGAGACGCGCGAGGACCCATACTCGTTTGGGCCCCTGCTGACCGACTATGACCTACACCTATTCGGCGAGGGCACACACAGGACGAGTTTCGAGAAGATGGGGGCGCACACGCTGGTGAGAGAGGGCGTGGAAGGCGTGCAGTTCGCCGTGTGGGCGCCCAACGCCTTGGCGGTGAGCGTGGTGGGGGACTTTGACCACTGGATCGCAGGAGCTCACCCCATGTCGAGCCGGGGCACCAGCGGCGTGTGGGAGCTCTTCATCCCTCGACTCCGCGCCTCCGAGCTCTACAAGTTCGCGATCAAGTCGAAACCGGAGGGCAAGGTGCTCCTGAAGACGGATCCCTACGCGTTCCGCACGCAGCTGAGGCCGGACACCGCAGCGGTCGTCGTAGACCTCCGAGGATACGAGTGGCACGACAAGGCCTGGATGGAGAGGGCGAGGGGCCCGGACCTTGAGAGACCGATCTCCATCTACGAGGTCAACTTGGGATCCTGGAAGAAGGCGACCGGGAGACCGCCTCCGTCGTACCTGTCGTATCGCGAGCTGGCTGACAGCCTCATACCATACGTCAAGGGACTGGGCTTCACCCACTTGGAGCTGATGCCCATCATGGAGCACCCTCTCGACGACTCCTGGGGCTATCAGGTGGTCAACTATTTCGCGCCGACCTCGAGGTTCGGCGAGCCCGCAGACTTCATGTATTTCGTGGACAAGTGCCACGAGAACGGGATAGGGGTGATCCTCGACTGGGTGCCAGGGCACTTTCCTAAGGACGAATACGGCCTCGCGATGTTCGACGGGCCCCACCTCTACGAGCACGCGGACCCCCGCAAGGGGACGCACCCGGAATGGGGGACTCTAATCTTCAACTATTCCAGGAACGAGGTGAGGTCGTTCCTCATCTCGAACGCGATCTTCTGGCTCGAGAAGTATCACGTCGACGGCCTCCGGCTCGACGCGGTGGCCTCGATGCTCTACCTCGACTACGCGCGCAAGGAGGGCGAGTGGATCCCCAACGAGATGGGAGGGAGGGAGAACCTAGAGGCGATCGCGTTCCTCAAGCAGGTGAGTCCGGCGGTGCACGACTACCGCAGGGGCGCGGTCATGCTAGCCGAGGAGTCGACAGCGTGGCCGGGCGTCAGCAGGCCGGTGGAGGAAGGAGGGCTGGGGTTCGACATGAAGTGGAACATGGGGTGGATGCACGACACCCTGGAATACTTCTCAAAGGACCCGATTCACAGGAAACACCACCAGAACCTCCTCACCTTCAGCCTCTGGTACGCGTTCAGCGAGAGGTTCGTCCTCGTCCTTTCCCATGACGAGGTCGTCTACGGCAAGAGGTCGATGCTCTCCAAGATGCCTGGGGACGTCTGGCAGAGGTTCGCGAACCTGCGCCTCTGCTACGGGTGGATGTTCACGCATCCAGGGAAGAAGCTGCTGTTCATGGGCGGAGAGTTCGGTCAGTGGGACGAGTGGAACTTCCGTACCGGCCTGGACTGGAAGCTCGCAGACGAGCCGATGCACTCGAAGTTGATGCTCTTCGTCAAGGACCTGAACCGCCTGTATCAGGAGAGGAGGGAGCTCCACGACCTCGACTTCTCGAGCGCTGGGTTCGAGTGGGTGGACTTCCAAGACGAGCAGAGCTCCGTCATAACTTTCCTTAGGAGGTCGCGGGACGGGAGGTACGTCCTCGTCGCGGCCAACATGACCCCGGTCCCGAGGCTTGACTACAGGGTCGGCGTCCCCGCGGAAGGCTTCTACAAAGAGCTCCTCAACAGCGATGCGAAGGAATACGGAGGAAGCGGAATGGGCAACCTGGGAGGCGTCAACTCGACCCGCGTCTCATGGAATTACAGGCCGTTCTCGGTGGCGCTGACGCTCCCCCCTCTCGGCGTCTTGATCCTGGGATTGGAGTGATGACGACGACTCCGCCCCGTCCGGCCCCGACGTCGGACACGGCCCTCGCCCGGTCGGCGGGCCAGGGGGCCGGCCTCCGTCCCCTGCCTCTACACTCGATCTCGATCGAGAAAGTCTACCCGGAGCTGGACTGCGGGCGCTTCCATGTGAAGCGGGGCCCTGGGCGACAGGCTCGACGTGTGGGCGGACATATTCAGGTACGGCAGAGACGAGGTCAGGGCCTCGCTCAAGCACAGGAGGCTTGGGGAGGCGAGATGGGAGGAGTCGGAGATGAGACCGGTCGACAACGACAGATGGTCCGGGAGCTTCGTCCTCGACTCCCTGGGCACCCACGAGTACACCGTAGAGGCCTGGACGGACGAGTTCCAAACCTCCCTGCTGACGATAGAAAAATGGGCGGCCGCTGGAGAAGACGTCACCGTCGATGTGCACAACCTGCACAGGTTGGTCGAAGAGGCGATCGCGAAGGCTATTGGCCCTGACAAAGCCGAGCTCATGGGGCACCTCAAGTCGATCAAGCAAGCGGACAAGGCGAAAGCGCTGGAGGTCGCGAAGGCACCAAGGCTCTCGGAGCTCCTGGGAGCCTATTCTCAACGACGGGACCACGTCTCACACAAGATGCTGCGCGTCGTCGTCGATCGCGAGCAGGCCCGGTACGCGGCGTGGTATGAGATGTTCCACCGTTCACAGGGGACGGTCCCCAACAAAGGCGCCACCTTCCGAGACTGTGAGAGGAGGCTCCCTGATGTGAAGCGCATGGGATTCGACGTCGTCTATCTCCCTCCCATCCATCCGGTAGGGCGCGAGAACAGGAGGGGCAAGAACAACAGTCCCAGCGCCTCGGAGAGCGACCCTGGGAGCCCTTGGGCGATAGGCAGCGAGGAGGGAGGCCACGACGCGGTCAATCCGGAACTGGGGACGATGAGCGACTTCGAGCACTTCGTCGAGGCCGCGGGCGCCATGGGGATGGAGGTGGCCATCGACCTGGCCCTCCAAGCCTCGCCAGACCACCCGTATGTGAGCGAGCATCCGCAGTGGTTCTTCCACCGCAGCGACGGGACGATGAGATACGCCGAGAACCCGCCGAAGAAGTACTACGACATCTATCCGCTTCGCTTCGACGGGCCTGACAGGATGGCCTTGTGGGAGGAGACTCTGAGGGTGGTCCGGTTCTGGGTGCAGAAGGGCGTCAAGACCTTCCGAGTGGACAACCCGCACACGAAGCCTCCCGGCTTCTGGGAATGGCTGATAGCTGAGGCGAAGAAGAGGAACCCGGAGGTCATCTTCCTCGCGGAGGCCTTCACGAGACCCAAGCTGATGAGGCTCCTCGCGAAGGTGGGTTTCGACGAGTCCTACACCTACTTCACCTGGAAGAACACGCGGCAGGAGCTGCAAGAGTTCTTGAGCGAGTTCGTGACGTCGGAGACGTCGGAGTACTTCAACGGGAACTTCTTCACCAATACGCCCGACATCCTATCGTCATATCTGCAGCAAGGAGGAAGGACGGCGTTCAAGGTCAGGCTGATACTCGCGGCGACCCTCTCGTCCCTATACGGGATCTACAACGGCTTCGAGCTGGTCGAGAACAAGGCACTGGAAGAAGGGTCGGAGGAGTACCTGGACTCTGAGAAGTATCAGTACAAGGTCTGGGACTGGGACAGGCCCGGGAACATCAAGGACTACATAGCAAAGATCAACGAGATACGCAGGACCAACCGCGCTCTGCATTCCACAAAGAACCTCCGCCTGTTGGAATCCACCGACGACAACGTCTTCTTCTACGGCAAGTGGACGGAGGACAAGTCGAACGTCGTCCTGGTCGCGGTGAACCTCGACCCCTTCCACGCCCATGAAACGAACGTCTCTGTCCCGCTCTCCGAGATAGGGGTGGAACCGGATCGGCCTTTCGCCGTCCTGGACCTCCTCACAAGAAAGGAGTTCAATTGGAAGGGCGAGTCAAACTATGTAAGGCTCGACCCTGCTGAAGAGCCGGCGCACATCCTGCAACTGCAGCGACAGCCGCAAGGCGCCCCACCTCCTTCACCCGCCCTCTAGAAGCGCTATCGGGAACCTGCCGAGGATTCGGTCCAGCTCGAGCCAGCGATTCTCCCCGCGTCCAGTGGCATCTGCCCGCTCCCCGGTCAACAGGTTGGTGTAGCTTGTGGGCAGGCCTCGCGGGATGTGGAGCTTCGTCGCCCCCCACACGCTTCTGGGATCGGTCAAAGGCCACCTCTCCGCCCCAAGCACGGCGAAGAAGCGAGGAGCGATCACCAAGGCGCTCTGGCCCTTCTCCTTCCTCAGGAAAGCGCAGACGTGCTGCTTCCTTGGGCCTTCGCAAGCCACCGGGATGTAATCGCCTCTCGTGTAGAGGCCTGGATGTGCTCTACGGTGGCTCAGCGCCTTGCTCATTACGAACATCTTTACCCGTCCGTCTTCCGGATGGTCGACCAATCGTGAGGCGAGGTCGAGCAAGCCCGTCGCCTTCCGCGCTGCGGCCCTGGCCTCTCTTTCCAGCTCATCGAGCATGATCCAGCGTCGCTGAAAGTCAACCGGCCTCCTGTTGTCTGGGTCGACGAGGCTGAAATCCCAGACCTCCGTTCCTTGGTAGACGTCCGGGACCCCAGGGGAGGTCAGCTTCAGGAGCAGCTGCGAGAGCGAGTTGAGGATCCCGAACCGCGAGACCCGGGCCTGAAGCTCGAGGAAGTCGGACAGGAATGGATTCTCCCCGTCCCTTAACAACGACCTGACGAACCTCTCCAGGGCGTAATCGTATCCTTGGCTGGGGAAGACCCAGCTCGTGCGACGATTCGACTCCTTCGAGGCCTTCACCATGTACGCGACAACGCGCTCCACGAACCCAGAGAGCTCGGAGCCCTCCAGAGGCCAGGCGCCCAGAAGCGTCTGGTAGAGCAGGTACTCGTCGTCGGTGTTCGGCACCGGTTCGCCGTTGAGGATGCTCTTGCTGTCTCTGTTCATCGCACTCCATCTCGACAACGCAGATCGCCAGACCTCGGGCATCTCCGAAAGCACGTTGATCCGACCCCTCAAGTCCTCGCCTCTCTTGGTGTCGTGCGTGGAAGTGGCTAGCATCGAGAGGGGCCACTGCCTTCGCCTCGAGAGGTTCGCGTCATGAAAGGCCCCCACGGACGTCCCGAACTCGGTCGGTTCTCCTCCCACCTCGTTGAGCGAGACGAGCCGGTTGAATCGATACAAGGCGGTGTCTTCCGTCCCCTTGACGATCACCGCAGGAGTGAATTGCTGGAAGCTCATGACGAACCGCATGGACTGTTTTCTGAGTCGAGGGCTGGGCCGGAAGGTCTTTCCCACCAGCTCCAATGCCATGGGGTCTGGAGGCTTCTCGCGCTTCTTCGCCCGCGAGATCGCGGTGGTGACCTGGCGTCGCTCGTACTCGGTGAGAGATGGCCTCTGGGGAGACAAGTATGTCCGGTAGATCGGGAGACAAGATGCCACCTCGGCTATGGCTTCCGCGAGTGCTTCCTGACCGAGTGCGCGATACCTCGGGGCCTCTCTGGCCACGGCGGCGAGCAGTCCTGAAAGATAATGGAGGTCAGCTGACATCGTCCTCTCGATGACCGCCCTTCGTGCCCCTCGGGAGACCTCTTCGAACGTGGACTTCCGACCAGTGAACTCTGAATGGATCTTGTCGAAGTCCCTCTCGTTCGCGCTCAATACGTAGAGGGAGTTGAGCAGGTTCAGAAAGTCGTACCCTGTCGTCCCTTGGACCTCCCAATCCTTCTGGAGCGGCTCTCCTTTCCGGAGTATCTTCTCGGCGACGATGTAAACGGGAGCGTCCTTGGCATCGCTGGAGCGCACGGAACGGTTTGCAGCCGTTTTCAACCGATGGAAGTAGAGCCGAGGGTCAGAGAGACCGTCGGGGTGGTCCACCCTGAGACCACCGATGTAGCCCCTGCTTGTCAAGTCCATTATCAGGGCGTGAGACTCATCGAAGACCGAGTCGTCCTCTTCCCGGATCGCGACGTAGTCGTTCAGGTTGAGGAAACGTCTGTAGTTTATCTCGCGTGGCGCGTTCCTCCAGAATGTGAGGCGGAAGAACTGGGAGGCCAGGATCGAGGACATCAGGGCACCGCCCCGCTTGTCGTTTATCTTGCCGAGAGCCGCTCCGATGGCCTCGAGGAGCATCGGGTATCTCGTGCAGAGGGACCTCAACCGCCTTCTCAATGCCTCAAGCTGGGCCACGGGGTCTTCGGAGACGGCAGGAGCTGCGCTCGGGCCGGGCATGCCGTTGAAGCCCTTGACGAGGGAGTCCAGGCCTCTGACCTCCTTGCCTGGGAGAGGGATCTCTCCCTCCCTCGCTAGCTGGAGGATGTCCGCGTAGCTCCGGGGGGTCAGCGGGACGAACACGCCGCGGCTGACGAGCAGCAGGAAGGAAGCGGTCTCCGCCTCGTACTGGACCTCCAGGTCGTCAGTGCCCAGGACGCGGTCGAACTCGTCGGCAAGAATCGGCAGCACGACCTTTTCCTCCTGAGACCACCTGATGTCGAAGAACTCCGCGTAGCCAGAATACGGACCATATTCGAGGACGCTCATCCATAGGGAGTTCTCGTCGCTCGCGCTCACGTGGTTGGGGACGATGTCGAGAAGAAGGCGAAGGTCATTGCGAGCGAGTTCGCGCGCGAAGGCCATGAACTCCTTCATCGTCCCTAGCTCTGGGTTGAGCTGGTCGTGCTCTACGACGTCGTAGCAGTGCAGGCTCCCTCTCTTTGCGCGGAGGAGGGGAGAAGAGTAGAAGTGGCTGACGCCCAGTCGAGCCAGGTAGTCGGCCAGCCCTCGGGCTTCGGCAAACCTGAACCGGTTGCTGAGCTGCACCCTGTATGTTGCGCAGGGAAGCTCGGCTTGACCGAGACGGACCTGCTTTGAGGGTCTGCGCGCCATGACATGCTCACGATTTCCTTTTCTCCTAAGGGACGTTTCGAAGGAGCGCAGAGGAGACTGGTTCGAGCCTGAAGCTCGCTCCGCTCTCGACCGTCCTCTTCTCCTCCTTCAGCTTCGGATCTTGGCTCGTGACTACGATCTCCCAGCGGCCGCCGATCTTCGGGAGGACGAAGTGGATGGCCTGTCGACCCGCATTGAGGAGGACGAGGATTGTGTCGTCGAGGAGCCTCTGACCCCGCTCGTTCACCTCGTCGATCGCGTGCCCCACGAGCATCATCCCTATCGCGTGGACCTTGGCCTTGTTCCAGGTCTCCTCCGTCATCTCGGTCCCGTCGGGCTGGTACCACATCAGGTCTTTGAGCGAGCCGATGATCTTTCTTCCCTGGAAGAACTTCTTCCTCCGGAGGACAACGTGCTCCTTCCTGAGGGCGATCAGCCTCCTCGTGAAGGAGAGCATGTCCCTCTTCGCGTCGTCCATCCTCCAAGAGACCCAGCTAAGCTCGTCGTCCTGGCAGTAGGCGTTGTTGTTCCCGTTCTGCGACCTCATTATCTCGTCGCCCCCGAGTATCATGGGGACGCCCTGAGAGACGAGGAGCGTGGTCATGAAGTTCTTCATCTGCCTGCGCCTGAGCTCTTTGATCTTCAGGTCGGCGACGGGGCCTTCGGCGCCGCAGTTCCAGCTCAGGTTGTCGTCGGTGCCGTCCCTGCTGTCCTCCTTGTTCGCCTCGTTGTGCTTCTTCTCGTATGACACCAGGTCGTCCAGGGTGAACCCGTCGTGGGCTGTGACGAAGTTCACGCTCGCGAAGGGGCTCCGGCCCGTGTCCTGGTAGAGGTCGCTCGAGCCGGTGAGCCGGTGCCCGAGCTCGCCGACCTGGCTCTCGTCCCCGCGCCAGAAGCGCCTTATCGTGTCCCTGTACTTCCCGTTCCACTCGGCCCACAAGGTCGGGAAGTTCCCCACCTGGTAGCCTCCCTGACCCAGGTCCCAGGGCTCTGCGATTAGTTTGACCTGCGAGATCACGGGGTCCTGCTGGATCACCTCGAAGAACGTCGAGAGCTGGTCCACGTCGAACAGCTCCCTCGCGAGCGTCGAGGCGAGGTCGAACCTGAAGCCGTCGACGTGCATCTCCAGGATCCAATACCTGAGGCTGTCCATGATGAGTTGTATTGTGTTGGGGTGGCGCATGTTCAGGCTGTTGCCCGTTCCCGTGAAGTCGACGTAGAAGCGGGGGTTCTCCCGCGAGAGGCGGTAGTAGACGGCGTTGTCGATTCCGCGGAAGGAGAGGGTGGGGCCGAGCTGGTTTCCTTCCGCTGTGTGGTTGTAGACGACGTCTAGAATCACCTCGAGCCCGGCGTAGTGAAGCGATTTCACCATCTGCTTGAACTCGTGAACGGCTCCCAGGGCTCCGCTGCTGGAATACCCAGAGTGAGGGGTGAAGTAGTTCAGAGTGTTGTAGCCCCAATAGTTAGTGAGCCCCTTGTCCACCACGAACTTGTCGTCGATGTGCTCGTGTACCGGGAGGAGCTCGACGGCGGTGACTCCGAGGTCCTTCAGATACTTCACTACCTTCGGCGACCTGAGGCCTGAGTACGTCCCCCTGAGCCTCTCCGTGGACCTCCTGGTTGAGCTTCGTGAAGCCCTTCACGTGGAGCTCGTAGGTTATCGTCTCGTTCCACGGGATGTGGAGAGGTTTGTCGTCTCCCCAGTCGAAGGATGGGTCGATCGTCACGCACTTTGGTGTGAAGGCGTATGAGTCCCTCTCGTCCATGGTGAGGTCGGCCGCCGGGTCGACGACCTTGTAGCCGAAGACAGAGTCGTCCCAGCGCACCGTCCCTGATATCGCCTTGGCGTAAGGGTCGACGAGGGCCTTGTGCTTGTTGAAGCGGTGCCCTCTCTGCGGGTCGTACGGGCCGTCAATGGAGTAGTGGTAGAGCTGTCCCGGCAGGCAGTCTGGGAGATAGGCGTGCCAGACGTGGCCGGTCTTCTCCCTAATCTCGACTATCTCCTTGGGTTGCGTCGCCGCAGCATCGGCGTATAGTAGCAGCCTGACCCCGGTCGCGTTCTCGGAGAAGATCGAGAAATTGGTCCCGCCCGAATCCCAAGCCGCGCCGAGAGGGTAGGGGGCTCCCGGCCATACTCTCACGGTCTATCACCCCAAGAGGTCGTCCGCGTTCCTATAGGCGTCTCCCAGAAATCTTCCATAATAAAGTGGCCTCGGGGTCGTGCCGGTCTCCTACGGGACGACGGGTCCATGCGGGCGTCCCTGACGCGGAGGACGGGGTCGGGATGAGGCTCAGTATCCCTCGGAGAGGAAGGACCATCCAGTTCGGGCGGTTGTTCATCTCGTAGCTTAGCTCGTAGATGGCCTTCTCGAGCAGGTATGCGTCGAAGAGCGTCTCGAAGGCGGCCTGGTCCTTGGGGTAGAGGATCGTGTCGGGCAACGACGCGAGATATGACCTCATAAAGGCCGAGGAGACGCTCTCGTACCAGGCCTCCGCCCAAACCTCTGGGTTGGTGACTCCCCTTACGACGGTCTTCGACCCTTGCCCGAGGAGGTTGAAGTAGGCCGCGTAGTGGAAGGACCTGATCATGCTCGTCACGTCCTTCATCGGCGACCGCTTGATCTTCCTGTCCGTCATCGAGCGCGCGGGTTCCCCCTCGAAGTCGATGATATCAAAGTCCTTCCCCGTGTGGAGCACCTGGCCGAGGTGGTAGTCCCCGTGGATGCGTATCCGCAGCCCGTCGATCTTCGTCTGCCTCAGCTTCGTGAAGTGGCTCATGAGGACACCCTGGTTCGAGAGGATCTGGTCGAGCATGGCCTTGGTCGTCGCATTTGGAGGCCGGTGAGCTGCGACGAGGCGGAGAACCCGATTAGCGTAGCTGATCATCGACTGAGACAGCGCGACCTGGTAGAGCTGGGTGAAGGGCTCAGGCCTGAACGCGTCGTCGTCCGTGTCTTTGGCGAGAGCCAAGTGGAACTGGGCCGTCCGGGTGCCGAGGAGCGCGACCTTCTCGAGGAAAGGACGGCCCACGAGCTCGTTGAGGGCCGCTGACGTGTCCGTCCAGGGGGCCCATCGCGGGCCTGGCTTGCCTGCTCGCTCGATTTCGGGGATGTTCTCCCCCTTGTACGAGACGGCTCTTTCCAGAAAGTTCGCATACTCCGTCGTGAACAGGGACCAGGCGTCCCCCTCGTTCCTGACCTGCTCCTGGAGCACAGCGAGCGTGGCGGGTTCTGAGCCTGGCTGGCGATACTGCAGCTCTCCGTAGAGGGCGGGCGTGGCCGGGAAGAACTGCTTCGTGAGGTAGTCGCCGATCTCCACCTCGGGGTTGATCCCTTCTTCGACCCTCCTGAAAAGCTTCAGTATCAGCTTGTCGGCGTAGGCGACAGACGTGTTGCTCTGCTGGGCACCCAGGAGCTGGGAGGTCAGCCCGTCGAGGCCAACGGAATTCAGGGCGGGCCGGGGGGCCCCAGCGAGTTCGCCGAGCGTCCCTCTCGCGCTCCTCCTCTTCGCTATCGTTGCGAGCAGCTGGTCGCGGAATGAGGCGTCCAGGATGGCGTCATAGATGATCCCGGGGGACTGCTTCTCCAGCGCTATCCTGGCGAGGACGGAGGCGGGGTTGCCTTCGACGAGTCCGGCGGTCTTCTCTGCCGAGGCGTAGGCCAGGGGCAGCACGTAGGCCTCGGGAAGGCCCTCGGCGTAGTAGACATCTATGATGGCGAGCGTGGGTGGGAAGGGCGAGTCCGGGGCTGCGTCGAGCGGGATCGTGTCCCTGATCCTGGTCCTCTCGATCACGCGGGCCTTGCCAGCGAACCAGCGGGCTCGTGGAAGGTAGCTGGGGAGGAGCTCGTTCTCCAGCCTCTCTCGCACCTTGCCCCTGAAGACCTCGACGACCTTCTTGAGGACGCCGAGCTCGGGGATGGGCCTCTCAGGTGCGCTCGCAGAGGGGCTCGAGCGCTTTGTCAGCGAGAAGACGAAGTACCCATAGGGCGGGAAGGTCAGCCTGTAGGGCGTCTTTCCGACGTCTGGGAAGGGGATCCCGCCGAAGACGTCGTTGGGCGTGTAGCCCTCGAACTTCGAGAGGTCGATGTCGGCTGCTTGGGCGCGCTTCGAGAGGCTGGCAGCCACCAGCAGGACCTGTTCGCCATATGTCCTGGTGTAGACGATTATCTTCCAGTTGTCGGGGAAGAAGAACTCCGCCTTCCCCCTCCCGAACGCCTTGTAGTGCTTCCTGGTCGAGATGAGTCGCTTCATCCAGACGAGCAGGGACGCAGGGTCGTTCTCCTGGTTCTCGACGTTGATTGCGGTGTAGTCGTACTTGGGCTCGATGATGACGGGGAGGTAGAGCCTCTGAGGGTTCGTCTTGGAGAAGCCGGCGTTGATGTCTGCGCTCCATTGCATTGGCGTCCTGACGCCGTTCCTGTCTCCCAGGTAGTAGTTGTCGCCCATGCCTATCTCGTCCCCGTAGTAGATGACGGGAGTGCCCTGGAGCGTGAAGAGGAGGATGTTGATGAGCTCTATCTTCTTCCTGTCGTTGTCGAGGAGCGGGGCCAGACGCCTCCGGATGCCGAGGTTGAGCCTCGCCTGCTTGTCCTGCCCGTAGGCGCGATACATGTAGTCCCGCTCCTCGTCCGTGACCATCTCGAGAGTCAGCTCGTCGTGGTTCCTCAGGAAGACGGCCCACTGGCAGTTCTCCGGGATGGGAGGCGTCTGCTCGAGGATGTCGATGACGGGGAAGCGGTCCTCCATCTGGATTGCCATGAACATGCGCGGCATCAGCGGGAAGTGGAAGGCCATGTGGCACTCGTCCCCGTTCCCGAAGTACGCTGCCGCCTCGGTGGGCCACTGGTTGGCCTCGGCGAGGAGCATCCTGTTCTCGAAGCTGGCGTCGATGTAGGCCCTCAGCCTCTTGAGGAACGCGTGCGTCTCCGGGAGGTTCTCCCCGTTGGTCCCTTCCCTCTCGTAGAGGTAAGGGACCGCGTCCAGCCTGAGGCCGTCGACACCCATGCGGAGCCAGAGGGCGACGGTCTCGAGCATCAGCTTCTGGGTGCGCGGGTTGTCGAAGTTGAGGTCGGGCTGGTGGGAGTAGAACCTGTGCCAGTAGTAAGCCCCGGCCTCGCTGTCCCAGGTCCAGTTGGACCTCTCAGAAGTCCTTGAAGATTATCCGGGCTTCCTTGTACTTGTCTGGGGTCGCGCTCCAGACGTAGAGGTTTCTGGCGTCGGAGCCAGGCTCCGCCCTCCTCGACTCCTGGAACCAGGGGTGCTGGTCCGAGGTGTGGTTCAGGACGAGCTCGGTTATCACCTTGATCCCCCTCTTGTGGGCCTCCCGCAGAAAGTCCCGAAAGTCCTTGAGCGATCCGTAAGAAGGATGGACCTGCGTGTAGTCCGCGATGTCGTAGCCGTCGTCCTTCAGGGGCGAGGGATAGAAGGGGAGCACCCAGATCGCCGTAGCCCCCAGGTCCTTGATGTAGTCAAGCTTCGAGGTGAGCCCCGGCAGGTCGCCCTGGCCGTCGCCGTTGCTGTCGTAGAATGCCCTGACGTGTACCTCGTAGATGATGGCGTCCCTGTACCACGTCGCCTCGTCCGAGGGGGAAGCCTCCAACTAGTCTCGACCTCTCACGACAGGTTGTTCGAAAGCCAGCTCTTTACCTTGTCCTTGAGAATCCAGCCCACGACCAGTCCCGAGGCGACGCCGACGCCTATCGCCACCGACCACGCGAAGGCTTGGGCGATGACGTTGAGGATGGTCACGTCGACTCCCAGGCGGCCCAGCACTATCGTTATCGTGACGAAGTAGAGTATGGCCTTGACGCTGTTCCCCACGACGGAGAGGTAGAGCACGTCCCTCACCTCCGAGGGGCCGCTCTTCTTGATGAGCTCACCGACCCAGTCCGAGACTATCACGCCGACCAGGAAGATGATGAGCGCCCCGACGAGGGTGGGAAGGTAGGCGAGGAAGGAGGCGACCGAGCCGGAGACGAAGTCGATGTCGAGAGTCTCCAGCGCGTAGAGGAAGCCTACGAGGTAGATCACCCACTTTGTGAGGGAGTTGCCTAGCGAGTAGGCGTTGTAGCCTGACTTTTGGAGGGCCCGCCCCACGACGGTCTGTCGAAGGACGGCGTCCCCTCCCGTGCGGGCGACTAGCCTCCCGAGGAGCATCCCCGCGAGCTTCCCCGCGGCCCAGGCTATGAGAAGGACTACGGCGAAGACGAGTATCCTGAACGCGACCAGGTCTAGGTCGGGGACCAGCTGGGTCGAGGGAACCGCTTGAAGAATCAAGCGCCGACAGTCTTCTTGGATTTCCTTCCGCGGTCGCTGCGCATGGGGTCTAGCGCCCCGCCAGAGACGCGGCGCCAAGAATTTCCGCTCGGCATGGGAGCAAAATTTCGCTCTGCGCGGAATAAAAATCCTTGATGGACAGTTCTAGAAGATTGTTAACGGCGCGGGCATCGTTCTCGCCTCCAGATGCCATTCTAGTAGAATCATGGGCAACCTTAAAGCCAGATTCCATGGTTTGCAGGTCGTTCTGCTGCATGGAGCAAAACGATTACGGCGAACGTTCGGTCGAATCGATGGCTGGGTCGGAGGAGCCCGACATCGAGTACCGCTACATCGTCCATGTCCGCGCCGCCGAGACGTTCTTCAACTGGATGGAGAGGGACGGGACCCTGATTCCCCACTCCCAGTCTCAGCACCTCAGATTCAGCTGGCCCAAGCTCCTTGACATGAAGTCTCTGAAGGAAAGAGGGCTCATCTGGTCATACAGCGTCATCCAGGTCCAGTCGGTGGAGAACGTAGTCGAAGAGGGCTAGTCG
Source organism: uncultured archaeon (assembly GCA_963799775.1). GTDB lineage: Archaea > Thermoproteota > Nitrososphaeria > Nitrososphaerales > Gagatemarchaeaceae > Gagatemarchaeum. The sequence goes on along the minus strand of CAWCYD010000002.1, from coordinate 99,514 downwards.
TCCCGCGAGGTGCGGGTCTCCGTCGAACCGGGTGAGAACCCCCGTCCGAAGCACAGAAAATCTACTTGCTGATTTTTACCATCCCGATAAGAGGATTCGTAACAATCATGCAGCGACATGTTTAAAGACGACGAAGGCGCGAGCCTCCTCAGCGCCTACACGGATGCGTGCAAGCCACTGGAACCCACTAGAGTAGCCAACTTTGTGATGGAAATAGGCCTTCGAAGCGAGATTCCCACTTACAGTGGAGGATTAGGGATACTCGCGGGGGATTACGCCTTCTCCTTGGCCGAGAAGGGAGTCCCGGCTGTCTTCGTCTCTCTCTTGTATCGGAAGGGCTACACGCGACAGAAACTCGACAGGAACGCTGGGCAGATCGACTCCGACGCCAGCTTCGAGCCGGCCAGGTTCCTCTCTCCATTGAAGAGCAAGGTGCCCGTCGAGCTCAACGAGAAGACGGTCTGGGTCGGCGCGTGGGGGAGCGTCATAAGAGGAAAGGTTGACGTCCCGGTGATCTTCCTCCACACGGACCTTCCGGAGAACGACGAGGAAGGACGAATGATCACGGACAGGCTCTACGGCGGAGACCTATGGCATCGCCTCTCGCAGGAGACGGTGTTGGGCGTGGGCGGATACAGGATGCTGAAAGCCCTGGCATATCATGTTGACATCTATCACCTCCATGAGGGACATGCGGCGCTTGTCTCGAGCGAGCTGATGAGGGAGCACAAGTCCAGGGAAGAGGTGAGGAAGAGGGTGGTCTTCACCACCCACACTCCCGTCCCGGCCGGAATCGACATATTCCCTGTAGCGATGGTGAAGCAGGCGTTCCAGCGCGCGCACGGGATGGACTGGGATTCGGAGGCGGAAGACGGAAGGATCAACCTTTCGAGGCTGGCGCTCCATTACAGCGGGCTCACGAACGCGGTCTCCCTGAAGCACAGGTTCGTGGCAGAGAGCATACTGCGCCACAAGGGGATAGAGTACGTGACCAACGGGGTGAACCACCTCCGTTGGGTCCACGCCGAGCTGAGGAGGGTATACGACAGGCACACCCCTGGATGGGAAGAGAGCCCATCGCTCCTGGGCGGGGCGCTCACTCTGCCCTCCGAAGAGCTCGCGAGCGCACACCAAGCAGCCAAGGCAGAGATGCTCGGGCTGGTGAGAGACAGGACTGGAATACGGCTCGAGAAGGACGCGCTGACCATTGGGCAAGCGAAGAGGGTCACCGCCTACAAGAGCAACAATCTAATCTTGAGGAACCCCGAGAGGCTGATCGAGCTAGCGAGCAGGCACGGCAAGATCCAGCTGATCTTCTCCGGGAAGACCCACCCTGCCGATGACGTCGGCAAGGGGATGCTGAGAGACATCCTGGACAAGGGGGAGCAGTTGGAGAAGGCGTCGCCAGACGTGAGGCTCGTCTACCTCGAGGACTATGACATCGACACTGCGAGGGCCCTGGTCGCAGGGTGCGACGTCTGGCTCAACAGCCCGAGGAGGCCCCTCGAGGCGTGCGGGACGAGCGGGATGAAGGCGGCGATTAACGGGGTCTTGAACCTCAGCTCTCAGGACGGTTGGTGGCTGGAGGCAGGGATCGACGGCGTGAACGGCTGGTGCATAGGGAAGAGGTCGGGGTGGCACGACATCTCGACCGTCTCGTCAGAGTCGGAGGACGCGCAGGACGTCTATGACAAGCTGTCGTCCCAGATTTTGCCCCTCTACTACCAGAACAAGGACGAATGGTGGACGATCGCCAAACGGAGCATCGCGACCATCGGCCCCAACTTCAGTTGCTACCGGATGGTGGACGACTATGTCAGCCGCCTTTACTCGAAGCTGCGCATCAAGGGAGCGCTGCCGCAGGAGACGCCTGAGCTTACGGCGATGCCGGCGGTGGGTCGCCCGACCCAGAACCCGTCGTCCGAAGGCGCTCGATAGCGCGCCGCATCAAGCGTCTGCGGGTCAATCGTCTTATCTATGAGGAGGAGACATGAGCCCTGCGGACATGCTGACGCTGCTCTCTCATCATCTCAGCACATCCACGCCCGCCTTCGCTGGGGGCGAGGGCATGCGGATCAACGCGATCAAGGAGATCGCGACGGGTGGGAGCAGCAACAACTACTGGATATCCCTGCCCTGCCACCTTGGGACCCACATCGACGCGCCCAGACACTTCAGCGAGGCAGGAAGGCCCATCGCGTCGTATTCCCCCGAGGACCTTGTCTTCGACTCTCCCCTGCTGGTTGACGTCCCAAAGGCCGAGGGGGAGCTCGTCCTCCCCGGCGACCTGGAAAGGTTCGAGGAAGAGATAGGCAAGAGCGACATGCTCCTCGTAAGGACCGGATTCGAGCGCTACCGGAGCTCCGACCCGAAGAAGTTCTCGACCCAGAACCCGGGGTTCTCCGTCGATGCCGCGAGCTATCTGACTCGTTTCCGGGGGCTCAAGGCGCTGGGCCTCGACGCCATCTCACTCAGCTCCGTCGTTCACAGGGAGGAGGGACGAGGCTCCCACAGGAAGCTGCTGACCGGGAGGGACTTCTTCATCGTCGAGGACATGCACCTGGCCCGATACCCTCACGACGTGAGGAGGGTCATCGTGGCCCCCATGTTCGTGGACGGCGTGGACAGTGTGCCGTGCACTGTGATAGCAGAGACCTGAATCCTGGACTCGACTACGGCGATTCGCTGAGCTCCCACGAGCGGCCGTCGGCCTGTATGAGCCTGTCGGCGGCATCGGGCCCCCAAGAGCCCGGCTTGTAGATGCGCATCCTCGGGACCGCCTCCCCGTTCTGTCGCGGCTTCAGGAGCGGGTCCACGACCGACCAGGCGGTCTCCACCTCGTCCTCCCTGGCGAAGAGGGTCGCATCCCCGTGCATGGCGTCCAGCAGCAGCGGCTCGTATGCCTCGGGTATGACGTTCTCACCGAACCTCTTGTAGTGGAAGACCATGTCCGCAGGCGACGTCTTCATCCCTAGCCCGGGCGCCTTGACCTTCAAACGCAGGTGCAGCCCCTCGTTGGGCTGGATCGAGAGGGAGAGCTTGTTGGGGCTGGTATCCTTGTCCTTCGGGAAGAGCAGCAGAGGTATCCTCTTGAACTTCAGGACTATCTCGGTGTCCTTTCGCGCGAGCCTCTTGCCCGTCCTGAGGTAGAACGGGACACCGTCCCACCTCCAGTTGTCGATGTAGAGCTTGAGGGCCGCGAAGGTAGGGACCTCGGAGTCCTTGGCGACGTAGGACTCGGACCTGTAGCCGTCGTATTGCCCCCAGACCACGTCTGCAGGGCGCGGCTTGCGGACGGCGTCGATGGACCTTGACCTTCTCGTCCCGGATCGCGGTCTCGTTGAAAGCGGTCGGCGGCTCCATGGCTGTGAGGCATACGAGCTGGAGGACGTGGCTCTGGACCATGTCCCGGATCACGCCGGCCTGCTCGTAGTAGCCCCCCCGGCTCTCTATCCCGACTGTCTCCGCGGCCGTGATCTGGACGTGGTCTACGTAATTCCTGTTCCAGATGGGCTCGAATATCACGTTGGCAAAGCGAAGCGTCAGGATGTTCTGGACCGTCTCCTTTCCCAGGTAGTGGTCGATCCGGTAGACCTGGTCCTCGCGGAAGACGTCGTGGATGGAGGAGTTCAATTGATGGGCGGTCCGCTGGTCTACGCCGAAGGGCTTCTCCACCATTATCCGCCGCCAGGACGAGTCAGAGCTTCCGAGCTTCGACCTGCCCAGCTGGCCCACGATTATCGGGAAGAGCTCCGGCGGAGTGGCCAGATAGAACAGGCAATTCACGTCGTCCTCGATCATCTCCGAGAGGGCGCGGTAGCCCTTGGGGTCGTCGTATCGCCCCTGCAGGTACGAGATGTTCTCGGAGAACCTTCTCCAAGGATTCCTCTTGCCCGGCTTTATCCGGGCGTGCTGCATGACTCCGGAGCGGAGCTTCTCGCGGAAGGCCTGCTCTGACATCTTGCTTCTGGAGAAACCGATGATCCGCATCTGCTTCCCGACCAGGCCTGCGCATTGCAGAGAGTGGAGCGCCGGCACGAGCTTTCGACTCGTCACGTCACCAGACGCGCCGAAGACGACTATCGCTGTCTCTCCCGAGTCCAGGCTTGACTTGGGCGTCTCGCCGGTGGACCTCCTCCTTCGCTGGATTGCGACTGGTCTCAACATCGGGATCTTGACCCATCGCCTTGTGCTCTTGGCACATGTAGGGCGTTCTCCAAGCGAAGGAGCAATCGGACGGCCCTCTGGTATTAGGCTTTGCCCGTCGCAAACCCTGGGACCGCGTCGTTGGAGGCCAGTCGTGCCGCAAGTCATATATCGTCACCCGAGACGTCGGCTTTTTTGCAGATTATGATAGACCTGAAAAGGAAGAAGCTTTTCCTTTTCGACCTCGACGGCGTCTTGACGGCTGGGAAGGAGAGCCCTGTGAAGCTGGGCGGCACGAAGGTCATGAACAAGATAAGGGCCAAGGGAAAGCGGTTCTTCGTCGTCACGAACGACTCGACCGACACGGTCGAGACCGTGCTCGAACGGCTGCAGAGGTTCGACATTCCTGTCAAGTACGAGGAGATACTCACAAGCGCCAAGCTCACGGCCCAGTACGTGGCGAAGCGCCACCCCAAGGGTGCCTACTTCCTCGTGGGCGAGCGCGGGCTGGAGGAGGAGCTCAACAAGGAAGGTCTGCGCAGGACTAGAGGGACCAAGGCCGACGTCGTCGTTGTGGGCCTGGACAGGTGGGTCACTTACGACAAATTGGACAAGGCAGCGGAGGTCGCGAGGAACGGAGCCTCCATCGTGTCCTGCCACAACGCCCGGCTCTACATGTTCAGGAACAGGGTGGCCATGGCCGTGGGCCCTCTCGTCAAGGCGATAGAGTACGCGTCCGGGAAGAGGGCCGTCGCCATAGGCAAGCCGTCGCGGCTGATGTTCGAGCTCGCCCTGGAGAAGGCCGGGTGCAGGCCAGAGGACGCGGTGATGGTGGGAGACCAGGAGGAGACGGACATCGTCGGTGCGAAGAAGATGGGGATAACGAGCATCATCGTCAAGACAGGGGTCTTCTCCCGGGGTGAGACGAAAACTCAGGCAGACGCGGTGGTCGAGACGGTCGACGACATCGCGGAAGGCATCTGAGGAAGCGGCGGTCAGGCCTTCAGCAAGCCTAGCTCCGCCAACTGGGAGCTTAGGGAAGATATGCTCGAAGGGTGCCTTCTCTATGACCCGCTGGAGCGCGTCGCCGTAGAGGCTCATTATCAGCGACTCCCTGCCTCCATCGAAAGACGCCTCCTGATACTCCTTAGCGACCTCCGCGACGGACAGAGAGATCCGGTCGGCGAGCTTCTCCATGTCTGCGCTCGTCAACGTGATCTTTATCCCTCTCAGAGCCCTCAGGATCGAGAAGACACCCCTGAGCCTCTCCAGGTTGACGTCGAGGAAGTACCTCTTCAGGTCGAGGGGCATCTCGCCGTAGTCAGCCACGAAGTAGGTCGCGCTCGCCCTGTAGAAGTTCTGGACTATGCCGTGGAGCTCGGGCTCCCGTCGCACGACCTTGACCAGGCCGGCCGACTTGAGCGCCTGGAGGTGGTAGCTGATCGTCGGGTCCGAGACCTCGAGCAGGTTCGCGAGCATCTTCTGGGTCAGCTCGCGCTCGGCGAGGTGCCTAAGGATCTGCCGCTTTATCGGGACGACCAGTAGGCGAGCGGTCTTCTCGTCCGAAATCACTTGGACGGCGCGGGTCGCCCTGACCATTCTTGCGAACAAACGGCGATTGATTATATAAGACTAAACGTTCCTCGAGCACCCGACTCGACGCGCCGAGCGAAATCGTCTTAAGCAATGGCCGTTCTCGGACGTCCTAGTCATGCAGCATTCGACCGGCAAGCTGATGAAGTGCTCCCTTTGCGGGAAGGAGGAGACCACGCCCGGGACTTTCCCGATGGTCATCGGCGTGGGAAGGATATGCCTCTCCTGCGGGATGCAGACCGTGAAGTGCGACCTCTGCGGGACAGAGGTGAAGCTGCTGACCTCCTCGCGGTTCCAGGGAAAGAACCTGTGCTTGAAGGACCATATGAAGGAGGTCGAGAAATACAAGCAGCACATCGTGAAGACCTTCGACGAGGACCACGAGAGCGTGCAGGAGATACTCCGGAAGTCCCTCTCCGACGCGCCGGAGGGCTACGCCCTGATCACAGTGAGGAGGGCGAGGAACAGCATGCACGTCTGGGAAGCAGAGTACGAGAAGACAGAGATCCTGCAGTCCCGGTGCAGCTGAGGATCGAGTGGGCTCGCATGTCTGACAGCAGCGAGATGAGGCTCATCCAGAGGCTCGCCCAGGAGATAGACCGGCTCAAGCTCGGCCTTGACCCTGAGGTGCTCGCGGCCTGGTATCGAAAGGTCGAGGTCGACGCGAAGGCCAGGGCGCCGCCCGACCTAAGGGACAGCATCCAGGTCGTCAGGGACCCGATCCTGACGATGAAGTTCGAGTTCAAGACCTCAAGGCGGGCCGTAGACAAGGTCATCCAGGCGATAGAGGCGAACCTGAAGGACATGCCCCTCGCCACCAGGCTCTATTTCGAGAAGCTCGAGGAACTGATCCAAGCCCAGGCGATGGCCTGAGGCAGGTCAGTGCCTGGCGACGAGCGCGAGCTCCTTCCCGATCTTCTCAAAGGCGCCGATCGCAAAGTCGAGGTCCTCAGGGGTGAGGGCGGCGTTCATGATCGTCCTGATCCTCGCTCTGCCCTTTGCGACCATGGGGAAGACGATCGGCAGCGCGAAGACGCCCTCTTCGTAGAGGCGGGCGCTGAGCTTCTTTGCGACCTCCGCCTCGCCGACCATGATCGGCGTGATCGGGGACTCGCTCCTCCCTATGTCAAAGCCGAGCTCGCTCATCCTCTGCTTGAAGTGCCTGGTGTGCTTCCAGAGGGTCTGGACGCGCTCGGGCTCGTTCTCGAGCACGTCGATCGCCGCGATGCACGCCGCGGCCACGGCAGGAGGGTGCGAGCCGCTGAGCAGCCAGGTCCTCGACTTGTTGTAGGCGAAGTTGGTCAGGTCTCTCGAGCCGGAGACGTGCCCGCCTACGACGCCGAAGGCCTTTGAGAAGGTGCCCATCTCGATCTGCACCTGCCTCCTGTCAAGATGGAAGTGGGAGACTATGCCGCGTCCTCCGTCTCCCAGGACCCCTTCGCCGTGAGCGTCGTCCACGTAGACGAGAGCCCCGTGCTCGCCGGCCAGCCTGGCTATCTGGTCGAGGGGGGCGATGTCGCCGTCCATCGAGAAGACCCCGTCCGTGATTATCAGTATCCGGCGATATTGGGGCACGTGCCTCTCCGCCTCGTCGAGGGCCCTCGAGAGGTCCATAGTGTCGGCGTGCTTGTAGACCGCCCTCTCCGCGCGGGACAACCTGACCCCGTCGATAATGCTCCCGTGGTTCAGCTCGTCGCTGATCACCAGGTCCTGCTCTCCAACCAGCTGGGGGATCAGGCCGCTGTTGACGGCATAGCCGGTCTGGTAGACCAGCGACGCCTCTGCGCGCTTGAAGTGGGCGAGACGTTCCTCGAGCTGGATGTGGAGGTCCATGTTGCCCGCGATCGCGCGCACCGAGCCTGAGCCCGCGCCGTGAGAATTGACGGCGTCGACGGCCGCCTTCTTCAGTGAAGGGTGGTTGGTGAGCCCAAGATAGTTGTTGGAGCAGAGCATCAGCACCTTCTTCCCGTCGATGTGACACCATGGGGTGCTAGGCCCCTGAAGAGTCCTGATCTTCCAGTCAAGGTCGCTCGCGACGAGCGCCCTGTATTCTTCACCCAGGAAAGACGTGGGGTCTCTGCCCATGTTTGTTGAGAACCGCTTCGTGCATGGCTGCGCTCGCCTTATTTCCTTTTCACGTTATGGAAATCATAGTGGAAACTTTAATCAATCCCGGCGTAAAGGAATCGGTTGCAATGTCTAGAAAGATGATCGGCTTCGGCGCCTTCGTCATAGTGATTCTCGCGGGATTGGTTCTTGCGGTCCCAGCGGCCAGGGCCGCTAGCTCTGTCGTCGTCTCCATCCCCAACGGGTCGGGGAGCGGTCCAAGCGCGGGGCCAAGCTTCACGCCCGAGAACATTACAGTCGTCATCGGAGTCAACAACACAGTCGTCTGGACGAATAACGACACGGCGGGGACAGGGACCTCGCACACTGTGGTGCCCAAGGGCCAGCCGTCCGGCGGGAATTGGCCGACCGCGGGCTCTGGGAACATCTCGCCGGGAGCCACTTACCCTTTCACATTCACCGTCCCGGGCGTCTATGACTACTACTGCTCGTATCACGCATGGATGGTCGGTAGCGTGACGGTAAAGGCGGGCACTTCGCCCACGCCAGAATTCCCCGCCGCCTGGCTGGCTGCAATCCTCTTCGCCGTAATCGCGGGGGTGGTGGTCGCCGCCCGAGGATTGAGACCAGCGCGTGCACTGGAAGGGTCCAAGACAGGCACCACTAGCACATAGTCTGCGAGATCAGGACACCAGGACGCCCTGCTTCGCTCGGGCGCTCAGCTCCCTTATCATGTCCTTGACCATGGAGGTCAGCGCGTACTTTGGCTTCCACCCCCAGTCCTTGCGAGCGAGGCCGTCGTCGATGGATTGAGGCCAGGAGTCCGCGATCTTCTGTCTAAAGTCTGGGACGAAGTCGCATCTAAAGTCCGGTATGTGCTTCCTGATCTCGTCGGCCAGCTCCCCGGCCGAGAAGGTCAGGCCCGCTAGGTTGTAGCCCATGTGGTAGGAGACGCTCTTAGGGCTGGAGTCCATCAGCATCAGCGTCGCGCGTATCGCGTCGGGCATGTAGACCATTGGAAGGACCGTGTCCTTCCTCACGAAGCAGGTGTACCGCTTCCTCAAGATCGCCTCGTAGAACATGTCGACCGCGTAGTCGGTCGTCCCTCCGTGTGGGAGCACCTTGTTGCTGATGATCCCTGGATATCGTATCGAGCGGACGTCGACGCCATAGCGCTGGAAGTAGTAGTTGCAAAGGAGCTCGCCGACCGCCTTTGTGATCCCATACATCGTCGTTGGGACCAGGGGGACGTCCTGCCCCGTCTTCACGCGGGGGATGCCCGGGCCGAAGACCGCGATTGAGCTGGGCCAGTAGACGCGCGTTACCCCCATCTCTCTCGAGAGCTCGAGGATGTTCTGCAGGCCTTTCATGTTGACGTCCCAGGCCATCTGCGGGTTCTTCTCTCCCGATGCGGAGAGGATCGCTGCAAGATGGTAGATGGTGGTCACGTCCCAGGTGCTGATGGCCTCCCTTAGCTTCCTGATCTCGGTGACGTCCACCTGCTCGTTGGGGCCGGAGGGGATGGACCCGCTCGACTGCTTTCAGCAGGATGTCAGTGGCGATGACGTTCTCCTCGCCGTGCTTCTCCCTTAGGGCGACGACGAGCTCAGAGCCGATTTGGCCGGCGGCGCCGGTGACCAAAATCTTGCTCAACCGTTCTGCGGTTTTCCGGACTTTACATAAGCGTTTGCAACTGGTCAGTTACTGGGGCGGATCGGTCGAGTAGCTTTAGGACCAGACGTCGCGATGAAGACCTAGACGTCGAGACTCGGGCTCTGGAGGTTGAACATTGCCGCAAGTTCGTCGTAGGCCCGCGTGAACCTCCTTCCCCTTTCTGTGGTGGTGTAGATGGTCCTCCTCTCGTCTTCAGGGTCGGGCGAGGCGACGACCAGCCCGCGGGCCAATGCGTAGTCCAAGTATTGCTGGACCTGTTTTGAGTTGAGGTTGCACTGATACATTATGTGGGTCTTGAGGGCGCCGTGTGTGCTAGCGGATATGATCAGGCTGATTATCTCGAGCCATCCCCTGTTCCCCCATCCGAGGACGCTCCTGTATTCGACGGACTGCGAACTCCTCTCCAAATTGTGATACACGCCTCTTTCCCTCTTTCCCGAATGAGTGCTCCCGCGCGGTGATATACCATTACAGCAGCATTGTTACGGATGCTAGAAATCTCGCAGTACCTCCTCGAAGTTGGCGTCACTTGGGCTTCGCTGCGGTCTTCTTCTGGCTCAGCTCGGTCCACTTGGTGGCGAAGTCGTCTCTCTTCGGCCTGTAGACGTCCTGGTAGAACCCCTCTCTGGACTCTAGAGTCTCCCTGGGGAAATGGCGGACGTAGTCGAGAGCTTCCTCCCACGCCTCCGCATATCCAACGCCGAATCTGGATTGGATCTGCCTCTCGAAATCCTTCTCCGTCTGGACCTCGCCGCCGATCACGAAGAGCCGCTTACCCCCGACCTCGGCTCCGGGTGCGAGGTCGTCGCCAAAGCCAGTCCACGATGGCTCCCTCCCTTTGCCCGACAGAGGCCTTATGCCCTTGCCCTTGGCTGCCGGCGGTTCGTGCGCGCCTCCTCCGCCCTTGAACCCTCTCTTGGCGGCTGCATAGAATATCGCCCTGTTCAGGCCCCACGACTTCGCCGACTCCAGGGGGAAGCCGAGCTCGTGCGCTCTGGCCGCCTGGAGCAGGGCCATGACCTGGAACCGCCCCACCGCCATTGGCAATCTAGGGCAGACCTCTCTCTATTATTCTTGAACGAACGTGGACATCGATGAACTCCCCGCAAGGCGTGGGGGAGCCCGCGCCTGCCAAGAGCTCATCGCTGAGGTGCAGGAGGAGCGGGCGGTCCCGCCATGGCGGCCACCCTCACGACGGGCACGGTCATCACTTGCCTTATCAAGGCGGCCACCCGGACAGGGTCGCGGACCTTAATCAGCCTGATCTGCCCTGTCGCTGTCCGTCTCGATGACTATCGTCCCCATGTTCAGGATGCGCCCCGTGATGCTCTTGATGACCTCGAGGTCGGAGAACCCGGCGGCCGAGACTGTGTAGATCCTCTTGCTCAGGAGGCCGTGTTGTATCTCTAGGCTGGAGCCCCTGAGGACGTACTTGTTCGAGGCCCTCAGGACGGCGAGCCTCAGGCTTCCTATCAGCCAGAGCAGGAAGACGAAGCCCATCGTCCAGGCTATCAGGCCGAAAGGGCCCATATGGCGAAAGGCCAGGTTCCCGAGAAACTCCCCGGTCGCCAGGACGATCCCAAGGGCGACGGCCTCGACCGTGAGCCAGATGAAGGCGGGGACGACCCATGGATGTCCCGTCCAGTCAACTTCCGTCGCAACTGCTTGGGCGCTCAAACCAAGTGGTCATGTTGCCCTCTGCTGATATTGCGAACGCGAGATTCCTACATAACACTGTTGACAGAGGGTGAAATCATCCTCGACCATCGGTCAGATATGCAACGAGTCACTAGCTACGGGTGGGACCAGATGGTAACCCGCGAGGCGATGGGCGAGGACGACATCTCCCTCGGCGAGGTAAAGCAGATTGGTCAAAAATGGGTGATGACGGAGAAGCTTAATGAGAAGGAGATGTCAAGATTCTACCTGCCGAAAGCCTTGGTTGAAGGGTTCGACGGTAAGGCAGTGAGATTCAACATGACGGAAGACCAGGCCAACAAGGACTTCATGAGGCCTCTCCCGCCGAGCTTCGACGAATACGATGTCTACAGGACCGAGAAGACGCCGCCCACGATAGAGAGCTCGATACCCTCTATCAGGAAGGACTAAAGTCGGATGGCGTCCGGGCTGCAAGGAGGAAGGGAGGCGCGCAGCAGCTCGGACTGCCTCTATTGCGGTTCGAGGCTCGAGGCAGACTATCGTTACACGTGCGAGCTCTGCGGGAGCGGTCCACTGCTTCGTCCACATGCAGGCCCACAAGAAGACGCATCAAACAGGCGACGTTGGCCACGTGAGCCCCCGCTTGAGCGGGATGCAAGAGGGACAGGATGGCGAAGCCCGCGGGTTCACAATCCTGACCTCGGACCCCGAGGAGATCAAGCTGCTCCGCTCCTTCCTGCTCAACCTCCTTGGCCCTGGTTGGAACCCCCGTCCTTTAGAGCAGAACTTGGACTAGGGTCTGGGCTGAAGGGTCCGTTCACAAGGTAAATCTACCCGTAGATGCCCTGACCGATTCATGCCACGCTCCCTCATCTTCCCATGTCGAGAGGGATCCGGCTGAAAGGGTTCATCCGATGGACGCAGGCTCGCTATACCTGAGGATCTTCTTCGGGGCAAAGCCCTTCGAGTCTGCGGAGATGGACTCGTTGGCTGAGAAGATGAATGTCTCTGGCCAGATGAGCAAGAGCACGGGCCAGAGATACTTTCTGGCGAGGTCCAACTTGTCGGCGCTGAGCATCGGCAACAAGCTCCTCTTCGGGGCGCGATACTACTCCAAGCTCACAGAAAAGCAAAGGCTCGCCGTCGCAGCCCATGAGTTCGGTCACCTGCTTGGGAAGGACGGCGAAGACAGGAGGAAGCGGGTCGTAGCCCCGGCGGCGTTCGTCTCGTTCGTCTTCTCCGCGTCGTCATTCGCGATGTCCCGGTCGGTCCTCTTCCTGGAGTGCACCTTGATTGCGGCCTTTCTGCTCTCGACCTCGTTCTTCTCGCTTGTCTACTCTCGTCGCTATCACAAGCAGGAGATGCACTCGGACGAGCTCGCGGCGTCCTTCGTCGACGGGGAAGCCCTTGTGGAGGCGATTCACGCCGCTGAGGTGGTGGCAGCAGAGACGAAGAAGCGGCTCTAGGTTCCCCGACCTTGGCGTCCGAAGGCACCCGAAGACCCAGGTGAGGGTCGGGGTCATCAGAGACCGAAAGACGGCAGCCTAGCGACAGACGGACGAACGGGAATCTATCTACTGGAAGATTAGCCTGTATCGCTGTGCAGTCCTCTATTTAGAACGCGAAGGCGTGTCTCGAAGCGATAACGATGTCAATGTTCTCGATCGCGGTTCCGACGACGTTGACCGGGGTGCTGATCTTGGCGGTCGCACTGATCATACTTTGGATAGTCGTCTCGATTCCCGTGTACATCTCCGGAGAGCTTGTGACGGGCGGGCGCGCGGACTTTGGATCCGCGATGGGCGCTACGCTAGGAGGGGCGGTGGCCTATGTCATCATATTGTGGGCTGGGGCTTTCGTGCTCACGCCGTTCCTGGGATCCAGCGCGGTGGTGCTCGCCTTCCTCTTCGCTCTGCTCGTCTGGTTGGGGGTATACAGGGCTTCGTTCGACACGGGGTGGCTCGGTGCCTTGGCGATAGTGATCGCGAGCTGGGCCGTCCTGGTGATCCTCGACGTCATCCTGACCGCTGTCTTCGGTGTCTCGATCCCGAAGTTCTACCCGTTCTAAAGTCGCGTAGGGATGCTCGGTCCCCTCTAGAGGGACTCGCCGTGCGGGGCCTTCGTCTTGTCCCTCCGGGCTGGCTTTCAGCCCGAGGTGCAACGCGTTGATCCTCTGCGCTAGTTCCCGCACACCTATCGGCTTTTGGATGACGTCCATGACGTTCAGCTTCGTGAAGAGCTTGTTCACCTCTTTCATCAGGTCCACGTAGCCGGTCAGGAATATGACCTGGACGTCTTTGTCTATCTTCTTGATCTCGTACACGAACTCGAAACCATTCATGTGAGGCATCTTGATGTCGCTTATGACGAGGTCATAGATGTCCGGGCTGAAGGCCGCGAGCGCCTTTATGGGATCGTAGTACGCGTCGACCTCGAACCCGTCCATCTGAAGGCCCGCCTTGAGCGCGTCGGCGACGTCGTGTTCGTCGTCGACTATGAGAATCTTGGTCAAGCCTTCGCCGATTCCAGTTTCGCGCGTCAAATAGATTTTCCGCTAGATTCTTCCATAACTTCGTTCCTTCCTATCTCTATACGGACGCGATCAGCCCATGATGTCCACGCACTTGCAGGCGCTGGCGACCTGGAGGCAGCCGTTGCAGACCCTGAACGGGCCTTCCAGGTGCGCCCCTTTGCCGCACCTCCCACAGATCCCGCTCATCTGCTCGCTTGCCATGACATTCGAATCACCCAACGGTTGAAGTGGTGATACGTTGAATCTTAGGTCGGAGATGGACCCGCCATCCCTACGCGAAGGATGTTTCGACGACCTGAAGGGTATTCCGCGCAAGATTCTCGGTTTTGGAGCCGAAATCCACATACTTTGGAATGAAACCTAGTCTTGCTTTGGACCGGTGGCCGCGCCGGCGATGGATCTCGCGAGGGGGAGGGTGAACTGGAAGATCGCTCCCCTGCCTTCTGCGCTGTTGCGGGCCCTTATCAGGCCTCCGTGCGCCTCGACTATGCCCTTGCAGATGAAGAGGCCAAGGCCCGTTCCGCCCTGCGACCTCGCGCCGAACTTCGTGAAGAGGACGGGAAACGCCTCTTGGGCGATCCCTGGCCCGTCGTCCAGGACCTGAGGACCGCGTCGTTCCCCTCGGCTCTTATGGAGACGAAGATCTCGCCGTTCTCGGTGAACTTGATTGCGTTGTCCACGAGGTTGGAGATGACCTGCGAGATCCTCTCCCTGTCGACAGAGACCACGAGATTGTCGGCGCTCTCGAATTGAAGGTAGACGCCTTTTTGGGGCCTCTTCTCGGCGATTATCTCGCGGACCAGCGAGGTCAGGTTCGTGGGTTCCCTCCTCAGCACCAGCGTGTTGCTGTCGATCCTCGCGACGTTGAGGATGTTCTCCGCGAGGCGCTGCAGCCTGATGGCGTTCCGCTTTATGGCCTCGAGCTCCTGCGACTTCTCGGGCATCTTCGATTCCATTATCTCGGCGTACGCCAGGATCGGCATTATCGGAGTGCGGAGCTCGTGGGCGGCGACGTTGATGAACTCTGATTGCTGTATGAGCTGCTTCTGCGCGGAGAGGATCAGCTCTGAGACCGAGGCCTTCCTGTTCTTGTCTGCGGTCGAGCCGCTGATCGCCGGGTCGGCTATGGCTGCGAGCAGCGCCTTCTCGTCGATGTACTCGTCGCGCTGCACGTTGAGGAAGTCAGCCAGGGCCCCGAGGCTGCGGCTCACTCTCACGTGGACGTCCCTCCGGACCGCCTCCTGCCTCAGGCGCCTTCTCACGGCCTCGTGTCTGGACTGGACCTCGTTCACCGTCACGTTGAGAGTGTGGGCGACGTCGCCGATGACCCGCTGCCTCTCCTTCTTCGTCCGCTCGAAGGTGTAGACCGCGTCCTGCCTGAATCTTTCTATCCTCTCTCGTGCGTTCTTGACGGCGGCGATGTTGCGCTGCTGGAACTCTGCGCGCGCCCTCTCGACGTCTACGCTCGTCTCATCTCACCCTGAGGCTCTCCCCTTTCTAGCGAAGGTGATCTCGACGACGGAGTTGTTCTCTCTGGTCGACCGAATCTCGAAGCCGCTCGGGGGCGTCTTCAAGGGACCTCCCTTGTGTGGACCTTCCCCCCTTGGACCACGTCGATTCGCAAGGAGCCGTCTTGGAGGCTTACGTGCACATCGTCCTTCTTGATCCCGGGCAGCTCGACGACCAGCCGCACGCGATTCCCGTCCTCGAAGACGTCGACAAGAGGCTCCTTGACTGGCGGCTCAGGGCGGGCCACCTCGGGGATCGCGGGGCCGATTGAGAAAGTGCTTGTTATCTTGAACGTGTCGCCTCCCACCGCCTTTCTGCTCTTCACGACCCTCCCTGCGTCGAGGTCTTGGAGAGAGAGGCCGATCGCCTTCGCGAGCTCCTCGAGCAGGTCGTCGATGTCCCCGATCAACTCGGCGGGCCTCCCGCCTCCAGCTTCCTCAGCTCATCGATGATCTCAGCCTGCCTTCGACCGTATTCCTCCTCGTCTATCACGCCGGTGCTGAAGTCGATGTCGAGCTGGATGACTCGGGACTTTAGCCACCGCGCCCTGTCGCCCTTCTCGGCCTCGTTTGCGATGCGGTTGGACTCCTCGAGGATGGCCTGGAAGGTGATTTTCAGGATGAAGTAGGTCGCGATCACGCGCGAGTCGCCTCAGCAGAAGGAGTAGGGCGCCCAAGGCCCGCTTGAGTGGACGATGAGACCCTTCTCGGCATACCTGCGCCCAAGGTCAGCGGCCCGGGTCAGGAACGCATCCCCCCTGCCGCGTGGCACGAGGTAGGCTGCGTTGAGGATGATCTGCTCGTGCTCTGTCTTTAGGATCGAGTTCTCCATGGAGCTCTTGACGAGCTCCTTGTGGATCTCCCTGCTCAGCTCGTCGATCTTCCTGTAGGTCTCGCTGCGGATCGCCTCGTTCATCTTCATCTTCGTGAAATACGACTTGCCCGAGCTGGATTTCGCGATGGACTTGCGCATCTTCACGACCTCGGGGGTCGCTCGCTCCACCTGGTCCTTCATCTTGGCTATCCCGGCCTTGTTGTACAGGACCTTGACGCCGAACTCGTCCATGCCCTTCAGCTTGTCGAGCTTGGACCTGTACTCGCCGTGCGACTTGGAGAGCAGCGTCCTCACTCCCTCTTCCTTCCTGAAGATGGTCCCGAACTTGACCGGCAGGGTCGTGCCCACCTTCCTCGCCGCCTCGATGACGCGCTGGTGGGCGAGGATGTTGTCGATGCTCGCGTTCGTCTCCTGATAGGGTATGGGGCTGATGACCGCCCCGATCTCCTCGTGGTTTATGATGTAGGCGGGGTTTCCGAACAAACCGATGCTCCTCAGCTTCGCAGTCTCGGCCGTGTCGACTATGCAGTAGACGTATCGGCCATCGGCCATTTATGGGGTCACCGACCTGTCGTCCAGCCATCGCCGCTGGCCGTAGATGGGATAGAGCATCGCCAGGAGGTCCACCCCGACGAGGTCCACGTCAGAGACCGAGAGCTTCACCTGTCCTGCAACTACCGCCCCCCGTGCCACGAGACTGTCGAGCACGTCGACCAGGGACGCCTTTCCGCCGGTCTTGAGCAAGGAACCCAGCGTGGAGTCCAGCTCCTTCTGGCTAAGGCCCAGGTTCTTGGTGAGCTTCCCCATCTCGTCGCCGAGCTGCATGAACGCGACTCCCATGCGCTCGACCTGCTCCTCGGTGAGCGTCCCTGACTCGACCCGCCTGAGGGCCTGCCGCTCCAGGACCTGCCTGATGACCTCCATCACGGTCAAAGTGAGCTTCGCGAGTCCCTGCTGCATCTTCTCGCCACCCTCGCCAAGGTCTATCTTCTCGGTCGGCGTTGGGGAGGCCTTTTTGCCTCTGGATAGCGCCTGCATCTCAGCGGATCACCTTGTAGTTCTTGGCGTTGATCACGCGCCTGGGAGGCCTCTTGGACGACGACCGCCCCTGCTCCTCCCACGGGAGCTTCAGCCCGTAGCGCTTGGCCGTCTCCAGCGACGCGATCACCAGGTTCACCTTGACGGAGAGCAGCTCGACGCTCCCCACGCTCACGGTGATGTCCCCGTTGATCACGACGCCCTTCTCCAGGATCCGGTCCAGGAGGTCGACGAGCGAAAGGTCCCTTCGGCCTGTCTCGCTAAGGGACAATCTCTGCTCCCTCCCGTTTCATCCTGCAGTATCCGCAGAGACCCGAGTCCTTGAACCAGTGCTTGTTGCAGAAGCCCTCCATGTTCTCCTCGCCCATCGTCTTCGAGAGGTAGACCTTTGCGATGTCGAACGGAGTCCCACGGTGGCACTCTGGGCAGCGCATGAAGACCCAGCCCTTCTTCATCGCGTCCTCCAGGTCGAGCTTCTCGTACTTGCCGCAGACGAGACATATGGCCAACTCCAGCCAGCCGTCCGTTTTGCTAGCGTGCTGGTGCTTCGGTCAACGGGGCCGGAGCGCCAGGCGTAGCCGCAAGTCCCAGGGCCTGTGCATAGCTGAGGAACGCGTCGATTCCTGCGACGACGATCCTTGCTCTGATGACGAGGATCTCGATGCCCACGAGCGCGACGGAGACGTTCGCGTCTATGACGATGCCCTTGTCGAGAACTCTGTCGATGAGGTCGTAGATGTTAAGCAGTGGTCTGTAGCCCATTTGCGCTTGGGACAAAATCTATCGTTGCATGGATGCAAGGATTGAGCTTAAAGGTTGTATGGAGAATTGTACTAGAAGATTGTTCTATGCTGGGCCGATCCCGCATGAAAATTAAGGAGGGTGGGCGACCAGACGCGTCTCAAGAGCTCTGCCGTCCTCCCCTTATGCGTTCGGCATGACGGGGCCCGAGCCCGGCATCGTCGGTGCTACCGTCGGCGACTCGGCCCCCTGCTCGAGAGGCTCCTTGTCTTCCGCTTTGGATTCACCGCCCGTGCCGTGGACTGCCATGTGCTTGGTCAGAGCGTCGGCGTCTTCGAACTCCGCTCCGCATAAGTCGCACTTGAACGTCGCGGCTTGTTCTGCCATGGTGGGAACGATTCCTCGGATGTTAAACGGGTTGGCGTAGTCTGTTACGGATGGGTCTTAGCTGGCGCTTTTCGTGGCCAAACCTTCTCTCGATGAGAAGCCCTAAAAGCCCTTTTGACCAAACAGTAACTTCCTTCTTCGCGTTACGGGTTTACGACCTGGTTCTTCAGGCTGAATATGTCCGCGAGCTCGTTGTAGGCCCGCATGAACTTCCTTCCCCTCTCCGTCGTCACGTAGAAGGTCCGCTTCGGATCTTGCGGGTCGTGCGAGACCACTACCAGGCCCCGGCTCAGGACGAAGTCCAGGTATTGTTGGACCTGCTTGGAGTTCAGGTTGCACTTGTACATGACGTGTGTCTTGAGCGCGCCCTGCTCACAGACGAAGAGGATGAGGTCGATGATCTCGAGCCATCCCCTGTTGCCCCAGCCGAGCACGCTGCTGTAGCCCTCTTCTTGGGCACTACGTTCCATTTGTCCCTCTAGCCCTTGTTCCACGCATACTCGATCTGTTCCTCAGGCAGTCTGACACGGGCGGTGGACTCCGTGGGGCGGGGAACTTTCATCAATCGGAATTGCTTGTCGAGGCAGAGCTTCGCGACCTCGAAGGTCTCTACGTAGTTCACGGAGGCGCCCATCCTGCTCTGGAGCGCGCGATACTCGGCCAGTCCTTTGATCGCGTTTGCCTTCAGGTAGAGCTTCGCGTTCTGGGACCAGAATATCTCTATGAGCTGGACCTTCTCGTCGATGACGTCTGAGATGTCGTAGTAGAGCGTTGGCTCGAAGTCCTTGGTGAGAGGTATCTCGTAAGAAAGGATGTTCGAGGAGAAGCGCGCCGCCTCGACGGTTGCCATCGAGATCGCACGATGGTCGTGATGGATGTCGCTCTTTGAGTGGGTGAAGATGACGTCGGGGTCGGCGAAGTTAACGTAGGCCTCTATGTGGTTGATGAGTTCTGGGCCGGGCGTCAGTTTCGTGTCTTCAAAATCGTCGATCTTGAGGTCCATTGGCGCCTATGAACTTGGCCGACCTCTTCAGCTCCTCCGTCCTCTGCGCCGGATTCCCAGAGGCGCCTCCGCGCGTGAGGGTGTACATGAACACGTTGTGACCTTCCCTTACCGCCTTGAGCAGGGTGCCACCGCATCCCAGCTCAATGTCATCTGGATGGGCACCTATTGCTAGAATGTTCATCGAGCACTGCCGCCCGGGCTTTTTATATCAATACTGCAATATTGTTACAGTGAGATGCCCATGTTACACTGCAAGCGGTGCAGTGCGAGCATCGGCCTTCGACTCGCGGATCAGCCTCGAAGACTCAGGCCCGACGTTGAAGACCATGTCGACTATCGAGAGGTTGGGCACGAAGGTCGAGCCGAATCTTTGCTTGTATTCTACAGGCTCGTAATGCTGGTAGACGACGCTCAGGCCTGCCCTCGCGAACATCGACTCGTCCATGTAGTTCTTTCCCCCGATGCCAGATACGTAGGTGTCGGCCCCCACCGCCTTGCAAGCGTTCACCAGCCTTTCCGTGGACTCTCCTCCTACACCGAGTTCTGATTCCCGGACTGTTGGGATCTTCAACCCGAGCCAGTCCATCATGAGCTTCACCAGCTCCAGGTCGAGTTCGAGAAGCATCTCCCAGTCTCTCGAGTAGACATCCTTCATCTTCTGCCCGTACTGGTGGAAGAACGGCGCTCTCGCGTAGGACTTGTCTATCTTCTGCAGATGCTCCGCGCGCCAGTCGATGGAGTTGTTGATCCTTACGTGCCTGTTCTCGGAGAACTTGTCGCCCTTGTCTATCGGCACCGATATCCAGATGGGCCCTTGGGGTACGAGAATCTGGTTCCTGTTGGTGTATCTCTTGTCGTATTGGACGTCATCCATCAGGACGAAGACGTCCGACATGCTGAGCTTCTGGAAGAACCCAGGGTAGGGCAGGTACATCGGTTGGTGAATCGCTGCCCTCACTCGTCCCACCTCGCGACCCTTTCGGCCCTGGGAGACGGACGCTGGCAATGCTACCCCGTGGCCTTCAGCTTGTCGTGCCGAGCAGCTTCGATACCTCGGTCGCCCGCTTCCGCAGGGTGATCGTGGTGATCCCTGCTGCGAAGGCTATCCTGATCTGGGTCGTGTACTCCGACGTCTGGCTCGCGGCGAGATAGAGAGCCGCCGCCGCGATCGAGACCGGCCTCTTCCCTGCGAGGAGGGCGTCGTTCTTGACCTTCTCGAGGATCTGGATTGCTCTTCGTTCGGTCACTCCTCCCAGGCCCGCTCTGCTGGCGATCCTCGAGACCTGCGAGGCCGGGTCTGGCGCAGATATGTGGATCCCCGATCCCTTTAGCAGGACTTTGGAGTAGTGCCTGATGTTCTTCCCCTCGTTTCCGTCTGAGGATTGCTCTATCTCTTCGGCGGACCTTGGTACGCCTCCTTCCTTGCACGCGAGGTAGACCGCCGCTTCTGCCATCCCGACGATGGACCTTCTCCTTCCGCTCCCTTCCTCGATTCCCTTGCGGTAGAGCTCGTAGGCCCTCTCGACGACGTTCCGGCCGGCGCCGAGCGACCCGCCGATCCTCTGGATCTCAGAGGCGGCCCGGGTCAGGTTCCTGCGTTTCGAGTCGCTTGCTATCGTGAGGTTGTTCAGCCTCCTCAGCCTGTTCATGTCTCCGACCTCTGAGATGTGCTTCCCCTTGGCGTCGACGTCTCTGTCGTCGATCCGCGCAGGGAGTGAGACGTAGTACATCATCCCGGAGTTCTCCTCACCCATTATCGAGCCTAGCTCTGATGCGGGGCTTCCGAACATCGCTGAGAAGCGGATGTCTTCGTTCCTTGTGACGACGCCGCAGGACGCGCAGACCTGCTCGCCCGACTCGAAATCAGATACGAGCACAGCGCGACACTCGTGGCATCTGTCTGTCTGCCTCCCGATGGTGGGGTTCAGTAACATGGCGCTTCGTTGGAGCCAAGACCCTAAAAGCACTTGGATGGAAATCTCAATAGCAATCAAGCGTCTCAATATGAGAGAAGAAAGTTCGTCCTGGCTGGACACCTGGCGCCGAAGATTGCTTCGGGCCAAGGCACACGCTGGTAGCTTTCAAAAAAAGAAAAGTGACCGCCTGGCGGCGGTCGGCATTGCGAAGCCCTAATGGGCTGGCTATGCCTATCTGACGAGACTAGACGGTGTTCTCTCTAGCGACTTGCCCACGCCGTTGCCGTTGAGTGAGACGATCTCGCTGATCTCGTCATAGACTCGCAGAAAGCGTAGGCCCTGCTCTGTGAGCTTGTATTCTTGGCTTTCCTCTTCGAAGCTGATGAGCTTCCTGTCTTTCAAGAACGCAAGGTATTCTTGCACTTGGGCGTAGGAGAGGTAGGCGCTGTACATGAGCCTAGTCTTGGTTGCGCCATGCATCGCTGCCTGCAGTATCATGGCGATAATGTCGGTCCTGCTCCTGTATTTCATGATAGTCTGTTACTCTAGCCTTCCTTATTTAACCCATCTGAAACAATCTTCTAGACTCATTTATGGCTGGAACGGCCCTTCGCTCGGATCTCGCCAAGGTCCGTTGCCAGACAGCAAAGCATGTGCGATGTCGGGGATGTAAGACGAAGGAGCGTAATACGGGTTCGGTAACCCTTGGTCAGTGAGGTACACGAGGCTGACGTGCCGCATGGCAGCTCGGAGGAAGGACGGGTCCATGGCGGGCACGCCGTACGCCATGACGGCGAAGTCTCTCTCACCATCTGAAGATTGTCGTTCGAGATAGCGCAGGCTCGGTAGGCCTTCGCCCTCGTAGATCACGACGACGTCCATGGTTCGGACAACGCTCGGCGGCATGCTTGTCCCTGGGTTGCCGACCGTGATCTCAAGGCCGAGGGACTTCGCGTATTCGTTCAGACTTGAGTAGTAGCCTTCGTCTCGGGGGAGCGTGGACATCTCATCGAAGAAAATCCCTTTCACCCGGTACCAGTCAACGTATCGGTCGATTACGGCTTCGACTTCCGCAAGGGTCCTGGATGCGTAGCTTGTCGGCGCGTATCCTATGACGGTTGCGCCCGAGGCCTGGAGTGTGGAGATTTCGGCGGAATAGCTCTGGTCCCGGCTTTCCCCTGGGCCGCTGCAGGGGTTGACGATGGCGACTACGGGTACTTCTGCGCAGTCAGACTTGAGCTTGGCCAGAGCGTCCCAAGCGGACCCTGGATGGCCGTAGAGCGGGACCAAGAGGCCTGACCTCATTTCGAGTTCCAGAATAAGCCGCAACGAAGAGACTACGCGAGCCAGAGATTTAAGCGAAAGCGCAACAATGTCTCCAAACCCTCGACCAGAGGATTCTTCTGAAGGCAGATAAATGGCCAGCCGGGTTTCGGGGCGATGGTGGAGGCCACAGTCCTAGTCACAGCCGGGGGCGGCATAATCGGGGAGGGCATCATAAAGTGCCTCCGTCTGGCGAACATGAAGGGCGGTCCGGTCTCCTACACGATCCTCGTAGGCGACGCCGACGCTCGCGCAGCAGGGCTCTACAGGGGCGACAAAGGCTTCCTGATACCGGATGCCTCTTCTCCTGACTTCGTTCAAGGTCTCATTGACCTCGCGAGGAAGAAACGGGCGTCGGCGATCTTCGTGGGCGCGGACGAGGAGCTCGCGGTCGTAGGCTCCGCGGCGGACCAGATAATGAAGGCGGGCGGAGCTGTCGTCATCTCGAACAAGCCCGAGACGATATCCATCGGCTCCGACAAGTGGAAGACATACCAGTTCATGAAGAAGCATGGGCTCCCTCGCGCTGAGTCCTCATTGCCTGGTGGAAGGGAGCGATTCGTAAAGGAGTTCGGTTATCCCATCGTCGTCAAGCCCAGGGAGGGGCACGGGTCGGAACAGTTCTTCGTGGCCAGATCACGCGACGAGATTGACTACGCAATCGCGTCGATTCGGAGAAGGGGCTGGCGCCCGATGCTACAAGAATATCTCTCCGAGGACGCCGACGAGTTCACCACCGGGGTGACGCTCGGCAAGGGGGGGAAGGTCATGTCCTCGATAGCGATTCGACGGACCCTGAAGGGCGGGCAGACCTACAAGGCGTTCATAGACGAGTTCCCCGAGGTCAGGAAGGCCGCGGAGCAGGTCGCTGTTGGGCTCGGCGGGGCGGGCCCGATCAACGTTCAGGCGAGGATGGAGAAGGGGGAACCCAAGGCTTTCGAGATAAACCCTAGGTTCTCCGCCTCTTGTCCGATCCGTGCAGCGGCGGGGGTCAACGAGCCCGACATCCTCTACCGCAACCTCGTTCTCGGGGAGAGCATCCAGACCAAGGGCTACGAGAGGATGGTCTGCCTCAGATACTGGAACGAGGTCTACGTGCCGTACGACGAATATGAAAAGGCGAGAAAGACAGGGAAGGTCGATGGCTCGCGCTCGTGGGTGCCCGACTACTTCTAGCCAGAGCCGGGAAGGTCGTGGTCGAGACAGGCTCCGCTGAAAGGATCGGGTGTCAAGCGTCCAGGGCCGCCAGTGTCGACATCAGCGTGTTCATGTAGCTGGGAAGTCCGCTGGTGTAAGGGTCCGGCCAGACCCCGTCGGTGATGTAGAGGTAGCCAACGAACTGAGAGGCGCTTCGAACATAGTTCACGTCAAGGTTTGGGACCCCGTATGCCGTGATGATCCAGTCGCTCTTGGGGTAGGCTGCGTGCCATCCACCGATGAACGAGAGAGTCGGGAGCCCGGGGCTCTCGTATATCACCATCGTGTCGACCGTCCCGACGTAGCTCGAGGGCACCTCCGCGCCAGGGTTTCCGACGGTCATCGTCATGCCCAGTGACCTATCGAAGCTAGTTATCGTAGAATAGTACCCTTCCATTCCTGTGTTGTTCATCTGGTCTAGCACCGTCCCATTGACATGGTACCAGTTTCGGTACTGTGTTATCAAAGACTCGACGGCTGGTATGCTCACGTGAGCATATCCGGTCGCGATGTAACCCAGGACTGGTATCCCGGCGTTCTGCAGGCTTTGAACGCCGAGTTCGAAGTTGGGGTCGCGGAACAAGCCAGGACCGCGGACCGGGTCAACCACCGCGACCATCGGCACGGCCGGATACCGTTGGTGGAACGCGATGAGCTGCGCCCACGACGGGCCGAGGTACGAGAAAAGCGGCACCATTACCCCCGTGGGCGTGTTGGAGGTTGCGGCGTTGGTGGGAGGGAGAGCGGCGACGAAGACGGACAGAAGGACCATGGACCCCAGCAGCGACGGTCGAATCGCTCGAAGGAGTGCGGCCCTCATATCGGGACATCCCACTCTGCTGTGCCTGCGCCTTTGGAGCGCCTCCTCCTGCCCGCAACAATGCCGCCCATGAAGCCCACTAGGACGAGTATAGCGACCGCGGCGATATCCGCGAGGGGCAGGCTCGATGCAGCGGGGGAACCGACGTGAGAGCTAGCAGACGACTGGACTGCGCCTGTTTCAGACGTCGTCGTGGCTCCGGCTGACGTCGGAGGAGCGCCAGGCTGGGAAGTTGTCGTCACGCTGGATGTCTGGTAGAGTGTCACGGTGCTGGTTACTGTGGGATCGGTGTTTCCCGTTGTGGTGTCGTTGGGCGCAGCTGTGACGGACCGCGTGACGGTGGCCGTGGTGGTGTTCAATTCGGTGGTGGTGAGAGTCGCAGTGTTGGTCACGGTGTCTGTCGCTGTCGTAGTCGCGGTGGTCGTGGCCGTGGCGGTGACGGTGGTGGTCGTGATCAAGCCCGCCGGGGTTGGCGAGCAAGGAGCGTGCGATGGGGATGTGCTGGTCGTGGCCGAGCCGAGAGGCGGTATTATCGAGACCGAGCTGCCGCCGTTGTTCGCGACGTAGACGTCGTTGTTTGAGGCGTCGTAGACCAGGGCGACCGGGCTCTTTCCCACCTGGATTGTCGCGACAAGTGTCGTCCCCGAGATGACAGAGACCGTGTTCGAAGCCTCGTTCGCCACGTAGACGTTGCCGTCGTAGGGATCGTAGGCGACAGCAATCGGCGAGCGGCCCACAGCGACGGTCCCGAGGTTCTGAGTGCCCGAGAGCACTGAGACGCTCCCTGCGTCGTAGTTCGCCACGTAGACGAGATTGGTTTTCGCGTCATACGCCATGGACTCGGGCTCCTGCCCCACCGGAACCTGTCCGATGATTGTCTGGCCCCATATCACAGAGACGGACTGAGCGGATGTGTTCGCGACGTAGAGGTAGTCATGACAGGCGTCATAGACAGGCGCCACGAAGCCACCAGAACCGCCCGACAGGGTCACATTCCCGATGGGGTTCGTTCCAGAGAAGATGTAGACCTCGGTGCCCGTGTACGCTCCGGTGCTGTCCTGGATCATGTAAGTGGCATACGTGTAGTTGTCGAACGAGTCGAAGGCGAATCCGCCGGGACGCATGTTCGCCGGAAGAGCGGCCTTCAGGCCGTCTTGGCTCGAGAGGATGGATATCCAGCCCAGGTTCGCGACGTAGACGTAGGAGTCGGAGGGGTCGTACATCAGAGTCTGGGGGGACGGCCCGGCGCTGGATACGTTCGACGTCGAGTTCAGACCCGATATCGAAGAGACCTGGTCGCCTCCCGCGACGTAGACGGCCCGGTCGGATGGGCTGTATGCGAAGGCCTGCGCCGAGTAACCGATCTCGCCGGATGGGATGGTCCCTATCACCTTGCTCCCTGATATCACCGAGACCGACCCGTTGAAGCCTCCGGCGTACACGTATCCATCAGAGGGGTTGTAGCCCAGGGAAATCGGGAAGGGCACGACGTTCAGCGTCGAGACCGGGGGGAGGGGAGCGTCGCTGGTCATCAATGTGACCGCGGCTATCGGAGTGACCGTTAGGAGAGAGGCGACGAGGACTAGAGTTGCTACTGATGCGAACGTATGATTCAAGCACACTATACATGACAATCTAGCATACTAACAGATGCAGAGAATCATCTCGGGCTCGGCTAGGTAACAATCCAGCGGAAGAATCCTAGCGTCGATTGCTTCGTAACTTGCGAGATGACCGCGAATCCGAGATGGAATCCGCATATGGTCGGCGCGTCGCGTCACGGGCTTCACTCAGACGTAGCGGCCGAAGAATATGCTCGTGGCGCGGCCGAGGTTCGAGAGCACGTAGAACGTCGAGATCGCTGCGACCGTGATCGCGGCCGCAAAGTAGGCGAGCTCCAGGTTCTGGAAGCCCGTCTGCGCCGCGATCAAACCTCCTATCAGGACCACCAATCCTCCCACGATTGTGATGAGCGCGAGACCCAACATCTTGTTCAGCAGCTGCAGGAAGAGAGTGTTTGCGAGGAAGACAACGAGGAAGATGTTCGCGACCGAGGCGATGTGAAGGATCTGCAAAGTCGTGGGCGTCAGTGAAACCGCGGGAAGGAACATCGGGGCCAGATAGATCAACGCGATCGCCGCGGCGCCAGAAGCTAGGAGAGAGGCCGCCATGACAGTCTCATATCGCTTGACCAAAAGCTGCCGGACCTTGCTCGCTTCGAGGACCGAGGACGCGAGAGTGGCGTTGGTCACCTGTCCGTATACTGCCCTCATCAACGCGTACTGGAGGATGAGGGCGGGGAAGATTATCAGGAGCGCGGGGTCGGCGCCCGAGTGGTAGGCGGAGTTGAAGACGAAGGGCAGGGTTATCCCGTTGGCGACCTTGATGGGGTTGAAGAACCAAGAAAGCACCCTGTCACCGAATATCAGGACGAAGAAGAAAGTCCCGAAGAGGTAGCTTGGTACGGTCTCCCAGAACTGGACTGATACCTTAGACCTTATCGTCGTCTTGTTTATCATTGTGCGCTTGAAGAAGTTGGGGATCGGGCCTTTCATCTGGAAGGACTTGCCTCGCAATACCTGGAACTGATCATAGAGCGCGAAGGAGCATAGGACGACGACGGCTCCGATGAGCGCGTAGAGATAGCGGCTGATGGCGTCGGGGACGATGGTCCCAGCCCCGAAGTAGATCAGCAGGAGGACGGCGAACGCCAGCGAGTAGGAGACAACAAGGTGGGCGATCTTTCTCAGGGGGTAGATGATCGCGTAGACGACCCTTTGCAGGGAGACCAAGACGAGGCTCGCAATCCCTATCTCGAAGAGGCCAATCGGAAAGCCGGTCAGCGACGCGACCGCGTAGAGCGCGCTCGCCGTCAGGGCGACCACGCCTGCCACGATCAGGTACGTCCTTTTCAGCACCCGCTTCGCCTCCGCCACGTTTCCCTGGTCGTGATAGAAGCTGAATAGCCTGTTGAAGCTCTGCAGCGGTCCTTCCGTGATGAACAACCCGGCGAAGAGGCCACCAAGGAACACGGTCGTGACCTTCAGTGGGAGAAGTAGCGAAAGCCAGAGAGACACTCCAGCGACGAATAGGATCAGGAGGGAACCGAGCCACCCGAAGGAGAGTGCAAAGCCTTCCCCGAGCCTTCTTGCGATTGTCGGCACCTTGACGTATGCGTCGAGCGATCCGGGCACGTCTTCCACCCGGGGCTCGAAGATGTCGACGAACTCGTAGATCCGTCGCGACATGTCCAGGAGGTCGTCAAACCCATTATGCAAGGCATCCTGATTCGTGTAGCCCAGTATCTCGAGAAAGACCAAGACATCGGCGACGTTGTTGACTTTGGGCTGCAGCTCGGCGACCGATCTCGCTGCCTTTGTGAGGAAGGCGCGCGAATCGCTCCGTCCGGGCGGCGCTGCGGAGGGGCTCCAAGCCATGGCGACTACCTTCGCTGACCCTGAGGGATCTGCATCTCAAGGCGGGAGGCCGCGTGGAGCATGAGCTCCCGCAAGCCCTGCTCGATTGAGACCGTCCGCCTGTATTTCAGGACTCTCTCTATCTTCTCGATCGAGGCCATCCCGAAGCGCACGTCCCCCGGCCTTGCCGGCGCGAACTTGTGCTGGACGTCTCTCATGTCGGCCATCGACTTCAGGGCTTCTAGCAGCTGCAAGATGCTCGTCGACTGCCCGGAGGCCACGTTGAACACATCGCCCACCGCAGCGTCCTTATCCATAGCGAGCATGTTCGCCTGCACAATGTCCTTCACGTTGACAAAGTCGCGGACCTGCCTCCCGTCCCCGTATATCGTGACCGGCTCCCGCTTGAGCATGGCGTTTACGAAGAGGGTTATCACGCCGCTGTAGTCGCTCTGGGCCTGCCTCGGCCCGAAGACGTTGAAGTATCTCAAGATCACGGGTTCCAGACCGTATGTCTTCTGGTACGCGCTCAGGTAGTTCTCCACGGACATCTTCGAGGCGCCGTATGGAGACGACGGGTAGCAGAGGAGGCCCTCCCTCGCCTTCGTGTCGCCTATCGCCCCGTAGACCGCGGCGGTCGAGGCGAAGACGAACCTCCTGATCTTCTTGGCGAGGCAGAAGTTCATTATCTCGAGGGTCATGTTGACGTTCACGTCGTGGACGACCATTGGCTCCCTGACGGACCTCAGGACGTTCGCGATCGCCGCCTCGTGGAAGACGACGTCTATTTCCTCGACGTCGGCAAGCAGCCCGTCTATCCTCCTCGCATCCCCGACGATGACGTGAAGCAGTCCGTTGCCATAGTGCTGGCTTAGGTTCTCGAGCTTCCCGGTGCTGAGGTCGTCTACGACGTAGGTCTCTATTTCCCTGCGGATCAGCTCGTCCACGATGTGGCTCCCTATGAAGCCGGCCCCTCCGGTCACAACCGCTCTGCGGACGCGGACGCTCATCGGAGTACCACCAATGGCTCGCTTTGCTTCGCGGACGAGGCCCTAGGAGTCTCGAGCAGCTCCTCGTAGAGGAGCCGATAACGGCCCGCGGCTGCGGACAGCTCGAACTTCTCCCTCGCCTTCCTCTGAGCCGCCTCGCCGAGCCGAGCCCGAAGTTCCTTGTCTTTCAGGAGCTTCAGGATACCCCGCGCAAGCTCAGTCTCGTTCCTGCTCCGAACTAGGACTCCGACGCCCTCGAGGGCCTCCCTCGTGCCTCCGACGTCAGTGGCGACCACAGGCTTCCCGCAGGCCATCGCCTCGATGGCCGCGAACGGGAAGGCCTCCGTCAGGCTGCTCATCGCGACCACGTCGCCGAGATTGTACGCCTTCTCAGGCTCCTCGGTCTTGCCCATGAACTTCACGTTGCGCTCGAGCTTTAGCCTCCTCACCGTCTCCAAGCACTTTCGGGCGTAGTCCAGGTCCGTCGACTCGCCGTAGATGAGGCACATGACGTCAGGGATCTCGTCCCTGACGTCCTTCATCGCGGTGATGAGCGAGATCGTGTCTTTGAAAATCTCAATCCTTCCGACCGAGACGACGACAGGGCGGTCCGTCTTCCTCTCGACGGGCATCGGCCTGAACCTCTTTGTGTCGATCCCGTTGTAGATCACCCTGATCTTCTCCGGAGCGACGCCAAGGTTTCGCTCCCACTCCGTGTTGGCGCTGCAGACGGGCGCCACGATGTCGGCCATCGAGTAGACGGTCTTCACGATGTTGGCAGCGAAGACCTTCATCAGCACCTTCGAGGCCTCGTCGAAGGTGTACGCGTTGTAGTAGAGCATGAGCTCTCGGAACGCGACTCCGTGCTCGGTGACGATCACCGGGGAGCCGTACTTGGACTTGGCTATCACCGCAAGCAATGAGGGGGTCCACACGAGACTGCAGTGGACCAGGTCGACCTTGGGGATGTCCATCGACAGCGTCTGCATAGTCCTTTGGATTCCCTGGAACGCGCGCCACGCCTCGTTGAGGCTCATGACGCGGTAGAGTGAATCCTCCTTCAGCTGGCGGAGGAATGCTCTCCCAGACGGCCGGGTTCTCGACGCATTTCTTGTAGTCGAACTTCCTGAAGATCTCGTGCAGCTGGATGACCGATTCCCTCACCTCAGAGGTGTCGCACTCTGCCGAGAGTGTCTGCGAGAGGAAGCGCTGGAACGTCGGGACGAAGTGCCTCTCGATCGCCCTCTGGGAGGTCGCTAGCACCTTCCCCAGGAAGGGGTTCCCCGTGAACTCCTCGAACCTCATTGCGCCGAAGAGCGGGAAGGCGGTGACTCGGGTGACGTTCGTCGGGACTTTGTATGCGCCGTTGGTGTTCGAGTTCGAGAGCTGGTTGTAGACGACGAACTCCCAGTCGCTAAGCTCCTCGACGAGCGCCTTCTCCCAAGTGTAGACGCCCCCGTGAGCGATGTTGGGATATCCGTCCCAGTTAACTAACAATACTCTTCTCAACGGAAGGCCTCCTGTAGGTAGCGCTGACAGCCCTGGCAGTCTGCGTCGGCTTCGAGGGCTGCTGGTCTCTGAGACGCAGGAAACCGTCTATCGCCGCGCTCATTTCCGGTGCCTGCGGGGTAGGTACCGAGTAGGAGATAGCTCTCGTCTGCGTGTTGCGCCGGATCCTCAGCACGCGGTCGAGGTTCCCATCGCTGGCGAAGGGGTCAAGCTTCTTGACGATTTCGACGCACCTCTCATACTGCTTGGCTGCGCCGTTGGAGTCCCCGCCCAGGACGTAGTAGTCGTGGGCCTCCTGCAAGAGCCATAGTGCATCACGTATCGAGGTGCTGAACGAGGCGTCTGCTTGTTCTTCGTAGATCTTGGCAGTCTCCAAGTATAGGCGCCTAGCGGCGTTCACGTTCCCCATCCTCTGTAGGCACGTCGCTGCGCACGAGCAGCTCAGGGCTGACCTTGCCTTGAGACCAAGGTTGAGGCACTCGGCCGCATCTCGGAGGTAGAGGGTGGTTGCCTCGGAGAGTCTAGAATCCTCTTCTGCCCTGATGGCGTTCAACCAAGGGTTAGAAGGGTCTGCGATTTTATCCTTCCAGGTAGTCGTTTGCACGGTAGAATAGACCCTTCGGGACCGGTTTTAAGCCGGAATCAGTAATCTTCCGTAGCAATCGAAGCTAACATGGCTTCATATGATAGTTCGGTCAGCAACTAATATCCGCCGCGCGCACTCCGTATTTCAGATTTGTGCTCGATAATCGGCTATCTTGGCAGCGGGGACGGAGCTCCGCTGCTCGTCAAGGCTCTCCGGAAGATGGAATATCGTGGTTATGACAGTGCTGGCGTCGCGATGAGGAACGACGGCGTCATCCTCATGAAGAAGGGGGTAGGGAAGGTCGAGCAGGTGAACTCGGCGAAGAAGCTGGAGACGCTCCCCGGTCACATCGGAATCGGCCACACCAGGTGGGCGACCCACGGAGGCGTCAACGAGGCCAACGCCCATCCGCACCTGTCTTCGGCGGGGAAGATCGCCATAGTCCACAACGGGATAATCGAGAACTATGAGGAGCTCAAGGCAGAGTGCGGCCAGCGCGGCTACATCTTCAAGAGCGAGACGGACAGCGAGGTGATAGCCAACCTGCTCCAGTGCAATCGCGACCTGGGGATGACTGTAGAGGAGTCCGTCTCCGAGACGTTGCATGCGCTCAAGGGGAGGTACGCCTTCGTGGCCCTGATGGACGACGGGACGCTCGTGGGAGCCCGAAACCAAGCGCCTCTGATACTCGGGATAGGAAGGTGCGGCGTCTTCGTCTCGAGCGACATCATGGGGTTCATCGACGAGGCAGACGACGTGATCTACCTCGACAACGGCCAGTTCGTCACCATCACCCCCGAGAGGATCAAGATCTGCGACTTCTTCGGCCGACCGGTCGAGCAGCGGGTCGTCAGGGTCTCGAGGGAGCTCGCCGACGCCGACAAGGGAGAGTTCGTCCATTACACCCGCAAGGAGATACACGAACAGCCAGACGTGATCGTGAAAGCGGGCAGTCGGTCCAGGGCCGAGCTCGAGGTCCTCGCCGCGATGATGAAGCGCTCCGAGGTCATCTACATCACCGGGAGCGGGACAAGCTACAACGCGGCGCTCGTGGGAAAGCACCTCCTCTCGAAATACGCGGGGACGAGGGTCGAACCAATAATCTCGAGCGAGGCGCAGTTCTCTCCGATGTATCTTGACAATCGCTCCCTCCTGCTCGCCCTCTCCCAGAGCGGCGAGAGCGCAGACGTCCTCGAAGCGGCGAACATAGCCAAGGAACACGGTGCGGCCGTCGCGTCCATAGTCAACGTGCCGACCTCGTCGTTGGCGAGGCTCTCGGACGATTTCGGTAGGCCTCAACTGCGGGTCGGAGATAGGCGTGGCGGCGACGAAGAGCTTCACATCGCAGCTGGCCGTCCTCTACGCGCTGAACGACATGCTCTGCGGGGGACATGACTTCGACCTCTCGAAGGCGCCCGCGGCGATGAAGGAGATCCTGGAGCAGGAGGACAAGATCCGCGAGCTAGCGAATGAGCTCAGGGACGTCACCGACATCTACGTGCTCGGCGACGGCATCCACTACTTCATAGCGTGCGAGGCCGCCCTGAAGCTGAAGGAGCTCGCATACGTCCACGCGGAGGCGATGCCGAGCGGAGAGCTGAAGCACGGGCCCCTCGCCCTGCTCGGCTCCAGTTCGTACGTCCTCGTCTTCAACCCGACGGACTTCACCTACCCCAACACCCTGGCGATGGCCCACGAGGTGAAGGCGCGCGGCGTCAAGATAATAGGCATCTCGGACCAGCCGAACCCCATCTACGACCACTGGATCAGGATCCCGCGCGTCGAGGAGCAGCTCTTCTCGATCCTCGAGATACTCCCTGTCCAGCTCCTGGCGTACCACATGGCCGTGCAGCGGAACGCCGACCCCGACTACCCGCGGAACCTCGCGAAGTCCGTGACCGTCAGGTAACCTCGGGCCGGCCAATGATTATACTAGAAGTTTGAATGCCAAACAAGATAATGCATCGAAGGAAGTGATGTAGTTCGATATGTCACATCCGACAAGCGTCATGGAGCGCGCGGTCGTCGTATCCGACGACTTCACCCAAGTCAACTTCCTGGTCAGGAGGTGCGAGCAATGTGGTGGCGAGGTCGTCCTCGGCGCAGGGGATGTCCTCTTCGGAGACAGGTGGTATCACTGTCATTGCTGGGAGAAGACGGCCAGCTCCACCCGATAAGCTCCTAGAGAGAACAGAACCTCGGACGCAGGACGCAGGTCCGACCCGCCAATCAAACGGCCATTCGTCTTATATTCAGGAGCACGAATCGGAGTGGAGACGATGAAAAACGCGCCCAGGGAGGAAAGTTCAGTCCCGAGCCCGGTGCTCCCTCCGGAGCTCTTGAGCTTCCTCTCACGCCGGACATACTCCTTGCTCATCAAAGGGGAGGCTGCGACGGGCAAGACCATCCTCGCGCTGTCAATCCTGAGGGCGCGGGGAATGACGGACAACTTCCTCTATCTCTCGACTAGGGTCTCGCCTTCTCAGCTCTTCGAGAACAACCCGTGGCTGAAGGAGCTAGGAGGAGACGGAAAGAGCAAAGGCGAGCAAGAGCGGCCGGAGGGCCAAGGCGCGAAAGACAGGTTCGTCGACTCGCGGCTCGACGAGCCGGTGCCGTTCTTCGAGAGGATCACGAACGAGCTCATGGACGTGAGGTCGCCGACGATCGTTGTCGACTCTTGGGACCCTGTAGAGACCATGATGGACGCAGAGGCCCTTCTGTCCAACGCCAAAGTCCTCCAGACCTGGCGGGAGAGGGCCGAGGCCAACATCATCACACTCATCGAGGACTCGTCGAACAGCAACTACGACTCGCTCTATGACGGCGTCTTGACCCTGGACCGCTACTATGAGGATGGGAGGATCGTGAGGATGCTCCAGCTCTCGAAGCTGAGCGGGGTCAAGGTGACCCGGCCCTCTCACCTGTTCACTCTTGATTCGGGGGTGTTCCGGAGCTTCGCCACGTACAACCCTCTCGAGGTCCGCTCGGGCAAGAAGGCTCGGTGGGTCTGGGAGAGAAGGGCGAAGAGCACGGGGTACCGCGAGCTCGATTCCGTTCTCGATGGGACGCTCCCATCTGGTACGATAATGAGCCTCGCCTTGGGACCCGGAGTGAACTCGGTGCAGCTGCTCATTCTTCTTAGCGGGATTGTGGCGAGGTACGCGCCCGGCTCGAGGAACCTGCTGTACAAGCCATTCCAGGGGTTGAGCCCAGAACTGGTAAGAGAAGCCTTTGGGGACGTCACTGTCATAAAGAACCGGGGACGCGAAGCCGATGTCGTAGAGGCGCTCAGGGGACAGGCAGGGAAAAAGAAGGCCGGACGGCCAAGGACCATCGCGCTGATCGGTGCCCAGATACTCGAGTCGGAGGAGGACAAGAGCGAGGAGCTCCTCGAGTTCCTAAAGTCGGAGATCGACCTGACAGTGATGGTCCGGGGCGAGGAGGGCGGTTCGGAGAACCTTTCCAGGGCCGCCGACCTCTCGCTAAAGTTCAGCGACCTGAACGGGACGCCGATGCTGCAGTCACAGGTCCCTTGGACAGAGTACTTTGCACTCGCTTGCGAGTCCGACCACGGACCTGCAAGGCTCAGTCTCGTTCCCATGGTATAAATAGAGTAGAATCAATTTGAATTCCGTGCGAATACTGATAGTCGATGACGAGCCCGACATCACGACCAGCCTGAAGATAGGGCTAGAGAGAAAGGGGTTCGAGGTCGACGCGTTCAACGACCCTAGGAAGGCGCTCGCCGAGTTCAAGCCCAAGCACTACGCCATGATATTCCTCGACATCAGGATGCCGCAGATGAACGGTTTCGAGCTGTATCGCCAGCTGCGCACCAAGGACGCGGACGTGTCGATCGCCTTCCTCACCGCGTTCGACGTCTACCAGAACGAATTCCAGAAGATGTTCCCGGACATGAAGGTAGACAAGCTCCTGAGAAAGCCTATCGGGATAAGCGAACTCGCGGCCTACGTGAACTCGCAGACGTCAGGCCGAAAAAAGTGACCACGGCTAGCTGAGACGCCGGGGAGAGATTCCCCTAGAAGACCGAGTCCGACGATTGAATTGGCATGAAGTCAAGTCCCAGATTTAACCTGCACAACTATCCCTCGGATTATGGCACAGGAAACCGAACAAGTAGAGTCCACCGAATACAGGACCGAAGAGGTCGTCGACGGCACTGTGATGAGAATCACGGGCGACGGCGCATTCATCGTCTATCCAAACAAATCCTCGTCGAACCCTCCTCGAGACGTCAGAAAAGGTAACGCCGTCCGAATCATCGCGTCTGCCAACACGAAGACGGTCACGACATCTCACTGGCCGATGCTCGAGGCCAGACAAGAGAAGATCACCACGCCCTTGGCGAGCACCTGGGCAATCGCCGTCTCGGGCTATCAGGGCGTCGAGCGGTGCCGTGTCTTCTACAACGGCGTCCAGCTCAGCACTATCGACCACATGGGAGAGTTGAAGTCAGAGGCCAGGTTGCCGCGCGACGGTTCGCTGTCGTTCCACATCCCTGACTCTATGGAGATCGACGACGCTTTCTCGGTGCAGGTCAGAGACGCTGACAAGTTGCTGAGAAGCGACACCTTCGGCTCCATCAGGACCGTCTCGGTCGTACAATCTCGAGTCTGAACGTTAGCGCAAATGGACCCTCCCGACGGTGGCGGGAGGGCCTCGGAATTTTTCTCGCCTGGAACGCCTAGGTGACTCGGAAGTTGCAGTTGAAGTTGTATCCCTTCGGACCGGGTGAAGATGCGCCAACCTCTAGGACGGTCGAAGTCGAATTCGCGTTGATGTAGGCACCGCAGTGAACGAGAAGGAAGGTCAGTGAGACGTCGGCCTCGACCGTATTGTTTCCGAGGCCGTAAAACCATGAGGACGACTGAGTATGAGGTATGACCGGTAAGAAGATCGCCGCTAAGACTATGATACCGAGAGCTACGGGAACAGCTGACATGATGACCGCATCTGCTCGTCTCTAAAATGAATTTGTGACATTCTTCCTAGACCAGAGGACCGCGGCCCTCGGGCCTTCCCACTCAAGGCATTGCCCGAGCGCGCACGTTATGTACCCTCCGATCCATCCAGAACCCACAGTGGGGCTACCCGTGTCTATCGGTGGCTCGGTGTGTCGGAAAGGTCGATCCGGCGGTTATGGTTCGCTGCCTCTGTCGATCATCGAGAGGCCGGCCAGAAGCAGGATCAGGCCGAACCCTAGTATCACGATCAGCGAGTATGGGTATGGCAGGAATCTGACCTGGGATGCGATCAAACCTATTCCGGCCAAGAGCACCACGATGCCCACGGCCATAGCGATGAGTGCGCCAGTGTTCGTCGTCCTATGGCTCACTACGGTCTTCTGACTAGCTGGGACGTTTTGTATGACCTGCGCTGGAGCGGCGACGGGTGCTGTCCGAGCTGGTTGCTCGACCACCACAGTACCCGGGCTGTTGGGACTCTGCTGGACGTATTGTTTCCTCTCCTCCGTATCTTCAGAACTCATTGTCTTTCGGACTGAAGGTGCTCGCCCAAAGTTAAGTCGCTGACGATACTTTCTTAGGTGGTCTGGAGATAGAAGATACTTGAGGCTAAGAGACGGGGGATGGAGCCAAGGCCGGCTCAGGCTGGCTTAGCTCGCGACTTCTTCGCACTGTTCCGGAATGCTGCGCCGGCGATCGCGCCTGCTGCAAAGCTCGCCCCCAGGGCGACGCCCAAGGCTGCCTTGGGGTGCTCCTTCACCGCAATCCTTCCCTTTTCGACACCCGACCGAACGCTCTTCGTTGCCTTTTCCACGCTCTCCTTGAGGCTCTCAGCGGCGTCGCTCAGGGTCTTCGAAGCCTTACCCTGGTCAGGAACTGTCACCGTCTTGTTGCTTTGCCTTGCCATCGCTATCGACCGACTATTTCGCGGGGCTTAGTTACGGGTTTGCGAAAAATGTTATGGAGCATAACTGTTGGAGGAGCCAATCCAGTTTATGTAAGAGGCAGGCTCCGCGTCTCTGCTGATGTCGTATCCCCTCGGAGAGCGAAGGAAGCAAGAGCACGAGACCTCTCCAGAGCAGCACGCCAGGACCAACGTCCTTTCGAACTTCATCCTGGGGAGCCAAGACGGCCTGGTCAACGTTCTCGGGATCCTTCTGGGGCTGAGTGCCGCGACAAGCGATCTAAGGCTCATCTTCGTCGCCGCCCTTGCTGCGCTCGGAGCGGAGTCCATCTCGATGGGGGCCGTCGCCTACACGTCCACCCTGGCCAGAAGGAAACAGTACCTGAAAGAGGTGGGGCGAGAGAGGACGGAGATGAAAGAGGTCCCTCAGCAAGAGAGAGAAGAGGTCAGGGATGTCTTTCGGAGGTGGGGCTACACCGGGGATGACCTGGAGCGAGCCACCGACTTGATCGCTGAGAAGCCAAAGGCCTGGCTCGAGTTCATGATGGCCCACGAGCTCCACATGGAGGAGGTCGGCGAGTCGGAGCCCTTCAGGAGCTTCCTTGTCGTGCTCGGTTCGACGGTCTTCGGCTCGATAATGCCCCTGATACCCTACGCGCTATGGGGCCAGAACATCCAGGCATCGGCGGTCGGGTCCGTCGCGATAAGCGGGGCGTTCCTCTTCGTCATCGGCTACTATGAGGCCAAGACGACAGTCGGCTCGATATGGAGGAGCGGCCTCCAGATGACGGTCATCGGCCTCGCGGCGGGCCTCGCGGGATTCCTGATAGGCCATTTCATCGGGGCCGCGCCTGCGTGACGGGCAGGCGGTCAACGGGCGGCTCTCCTTAGATAGAAGATTGTTGCATCACTTACTATAGAGTGCACGTCACGAAACGTTCGGATGTCGCTTACCACACTGGGCTTCTCAAAGTTCTCTGCTGGCATATGCACGAAGTGCGGTAGGGCATCTTGGGCACCCGATATGACCGAGAGGAACTCGTCGGTGGTGAAGGCGATCTGCGTCGGCTGCGGAAGGCACACATGGGTCTGCACGTGCTGGGACCCGGTGCTCGGGCTCCCCCAGGCAACCCAAGAGTAGCTCTTCGGCCTAGCGGGCGGTCGTCGAAAGAGTAGCAGGTTCATCTAAAGGTGCTCGGCACCCTGCCGCGCCCGGCGGCTGAGAATCCTGACACTCGACTACTCGATCTTCGTGTCTCTGGCCTTGCTCTTCGGCATAGCGGCCCAGTTCAGGGCAGCGGACGGGTATTCTTTCCTGCGGGGGCTCATCTCCGCGCTAGAGGGCCGGCTGGGCGTTATGTACGCGGTCGTGGTCGTGACAGCGGTCTTCTCGCCGTTCGTTCTCAACGACGTCCTGGTCCTCATACTTACGCCCGTCCTCGTCTCTTACTCCAAGCAGACCGGTTCGGACGTCGCGCCGTTCGTGGTGGCGGAGATCACGTTCACCAACATCGCGAGCTCCC
Organism: uncultured archaeon; assembly: GCA_963799775.1. Taxonomy (GTDB): domain Archaea; phylum Thermoproteota; class Nitrososphaeria; order Nitrososphaerales; family Gagatemarchaeaceae; genus Gagatemarchaeum. The sequence continues at coordinate 61,159 of CAWCYD010000002.1, read as the reverse complement.
TCACGCCGCTGGGCAATCCGCAGAACATCCTCCTGTGGCAGGAATCCGGGATCTCGGCGGTAGAGTTCGTAGCCGGCACGTGGCTTCCGGTCTGTTGCTCCTCATGTTCCGAGCGAGGCGGACCGAAATAGCAGCGCCGAGACCTTCGCGAGGGCCCCTGGCTCCGGCGGTCTATCTAGCCGGCTCGGCGGCCCTCGTCTTCTTCCTAAGCTTCGAGAGGGTCCCCAGCGTAATCGCCCTCCTCGCGGCGTTCGTCCTCGGGTTCGCCTTCACGTTCAGGTCTCTGCGACGGGTCGCAAGAGAGTTCAACCTGAGGAGCCTGGCTATCCTCTTCTTGCTTGTCGGCCTGGTGGGACTTCTCGGCGCCTTCATCGAGCCGGTCGTCCTCCCCTACGTGGCCCCTGTCGCCGCGGGTTCGCAGCCGGCCACCGCCAGTTTCTTCGGGGTCGTCTCGGCGGCGATAAGCAACGTCCCGGCGACGCAGCTCGTCCTCAGCGTGTCACACCCGACCTCCCAGGCAGCCCCAGTCCTTGCGGTCGACGCCGGTCTGGCAGGGAACATAGACCCCATCTCGTCCTTCGCCAACCTGCTGGCACTCTTGATGCTGAGGAGAAACAACGTCCCTGTGAAGAAGGCGATCGCGCTCCAGTTGCTGATAGGACTGGTGTCTTTCGTTCCTGCATTCTTCTGACTCCATCCCATGGTCAAAGGTCTAGTCGCAAGGGTTCAGAAGCACCCTACGTAGCCGTCTCCGCATACCGACATCAATACGGAGTCTTTCAGCAGACTGGTGTTTTGTGAAGATGAAACTATCCGGAAGGTTCTTGTCCGTTCGGGATCGGAGCGCCGGACTAGTCGTCATGGCCGCGCTCTTGGGATTTGCTTTCGCTTTCCCATTGGCGGCCGTGCACGCTCAAAGCCAGTCGAGCCTGGTTGTGGCCAGCCAGAACACGTCTGGCTCGACGATCTCGGGTTACTACACAGTACTCTATCAAGGTCAGAACGAGGTCTCGACCGGCTTCACGCCGGCCTCGTTCGCGCTGGATGACGGGGCCATATACGTCGTCCAAGTGGACAACTACGGCAGCTGCAATTTCGCTAACTGGTCGGACACGGGCAGCACGAGCGCGTCTAGACAGATCTCCATAAGCAGCGACACCCAGATAACGGCGGTCTACAACTGCGGCGGCAGCAGCGGTGGCGGTGGTGGCGGCGGAGGGACGGGAGGGGGAAGCAGCGGAGGCGGCGCATCATCGGTCGTCGTGAACTCTCAGGACACTAGCGGGAACTCCATCTCGGGGTACTACACAGTCCTCTACGACTCGAGCGGGAACGAGGTCTCGAACGGCTTCACGCCGGCGACCTTCAGCACCACGTCGGGGCTGTCTTACAGCATCCAGGTGGACAACTACGGCAGCTGCTCCTTCGCAAAGTGGTCCGACGGCGTGACCAGCGACCCAAGAGGGTTCTCGGCCAGCGGGTCGATGACGTTCACCGCGGTATACAACTGCGGAGGGCCCATCGGGAGGTGGCGGAGGGACCGGAGGGGGGGGTGGTAGTGGCGGGACTGTCTCGGGCGAGGGTGGAGCAGGGCCAGGGACGATAACCATCTACGACCACAGGCACCTCCGCGAGCTACTGGGCCCCATGCTTCGCGACTACGTGCACCAACCCACAGGCCTCATGCGATACGTCATGCACAGGACCAGGGGCGTCGATGTGGGTGGTTCTGTATGACGGGTCGGGCAACGAGGTGGCCACGGGCTTCTCCAACGAGAACGGGCTCGTGTTCTCTGGGCTGAGCCCGTCGGCGACATACTACGTCTATCCGTCAGACTGTGACCAGTGTCACGGGTCCACGCACGATGTGCTCTTTAGCCAATGGGCGACTGGCAGCACCACCCGGCCTCTAGCTGTGGTGGCCAACGGGGGATACGTGGACGCCTGGTACACGTGCACCAACGGCTGCGGCGGGGTCTAGGGGTTCATTCCCCTGGATCTCGGCCCGGTAAGCCACGCGAGCCGGAGCTAAGGGTTGCCCGCAAGGATAGGCAATTATATCCCCGGTGGCGGTAAGTCCTTGCAGGCGACCACCGGACAACTTGCCTACTTGCCCCAAGTGTGGAAAGATGATCAGTGCCCAAAGATACTCTAGACATCTCAGGCGCTGCGGGACGACCCACAAGAAGAGAGACCACACGCTGGATCACCCAGAGAACTTCTACATGAAGATCTGACTACGGGCCAGGAAATCTCGAACTCGTTCCCGTCGATGTCCCTGATCATGGCCGCGTTGCCCCAGCTCGTGGTCATGAGCTCCTGGGTGAACTCCACTCCTCTCCTTTTCAGCTCTCGATAGGTCTCCTCGACCTTCTCTGGGCTGCTCGGGGGCAGCAACGATCCGGTCTTCTCGTCCCTTCTCATGATGACGTCTCGTGAGCTCAGCCAGATCCTGTCCTTCCACCCGGTGTATCATCGCCCCAGTCGTTGCACCTCCCGCACAGGTGAAGCAAGGAGTCGGAGCCTGGGGCACTGACGAACACCGCGTGTCCCTCAGCCGAGACGACCTCGAATCCGAGCTTGTCCCTATACCATTCCGCCGATCTCTTCGCGTCGTTCACGAGGACAGCGACGGACCCGATTCCTGTGATCATCGCCATCCCTCCGGGCCTCGGTCTAATTATCCGTGGGGCTCGTGGGGACCGGCGAGCCGGAGTCGAAGGGTCCGGAAGCCCAGGCCCACGAGAAGGATCGCAAGGCCGATTGCGATCTCTTGCGGGGCCAGGCTGAAGGCGAGGGCCAGGCAGCCCAACAGACCAGCCGCGGCGAGCGCCCTCGGGAACATACGCTGTCCCCTTTCGAGCCGCAGCGCCGATAGGTTCGCCACCACGTAATACAGGAGGGTGCCGAAGCTGGACACCGCGACGGCCACGTAGAAGGGGGCGAAGGCCGCGACCAAGATTGAGATGACCCCGACGAAGACCACGCTGCGCCAGGGGTTCTGGCCCGAGCCCAGCCGTGTAAGGCCCGATGGCAAGTCTGAATCACGGCCCATCGCGAAGGCGACACGAGAGACGCCGAGGAGGTCGGAGAGGCCCTCGTTGAAGGTCGTCAAGAGGGCTCCTGCCGCGACTATCGCCACGCCGATGCCGCTGCCTACCGCGACCGTAGCCTGCTCGAGCGGAGAGGAGGAGGCGGCGACCCTCTGCGGTCCCAAGACGGCGAGCACCGTGGTGGCAACAAGCAGATAGAGCAGGGTCGCCGTCCCCAGGGCTATCAGCGTGGCGCGGGGGATGGTCTTCTTGGGGTCGTGCACCTCCTCGACCAGTGTCGCAATCCGGCTGTAGCCGGTGTACGCGAAGAAGAGCAGGCCCGTGGCCTGGAGTATCCCTGGTATCCCTCCGGGGGCGAATGGTGAGAGGTTCGAGACCTTCGCGCTGGGAAGGCAAATGACTACCACCGCGAGCAGCGAAAGGACCGAGAGGACGACGACAACGTCTGTGACGCGGACCGACCGGCGTATCCCAGCGGCGTTGACGGCTGTCATCGCAAGGGCTGCCATCACCGCCGCGGCGCGGGCGGGGACTTCGCCCACCACCGCGTTCAGGTACCCGCCGAAGGCCAGGGCTATCGCCCCGGGCCCGACCGTGTTCGCGACGAGGAACATCCATCCTGCGGAGAAGCCCCACCAGGGGCCGAGCATCTTCCTTCCGAAGGTGTAAGTCCCGCCGGCCCTCGGAAAAATCGCGGCCAGCTGGGTGGAGGAGAGCGCGTTGCACAGCGCGACGAAGGCCCCGATGAGAAACGAGATGAGGAGGGCGGGCCCGGCGATCTTCGCGGCGGGGGCGATGACGGAGAAGATGCCCGCGCCAAGGATGGCTGCGAGGCCAGTGGCGATGGTATCGAAGAACCTCAGCTGCGGGCGGAGGTTCGTGTCTCGCGACGCCTCTCCCTGCGTTGACACGCATCCCCCTCGACGGGAGAGATATAATTGCGGAATCCGCCTTCGGACCCGCCACCGAATCTTCGAAACGCGTAAAAACTACGTGAGCCTGTCGTTTTCCTTTGTGAGCTCCTCCGACCCCATCTTTTTCCGGGCCGGCAAGTCGACGACCAAGAGGGAGAGCAGGAAGTTCAGTTTCCTCCTGTATGAGGCCCTGATACGGGCCGATAGCGCTGGGCAAGGCGATCTACCGACAGGTGATCGTCCTCTTTGTGATGTTCGTCTCGGGCGCGGTAATCTTCCACTACTACGAGAGCCTCCCCGTCCTCTCCGCGTTCTTGGCCTCCGTCTCCACGATCACGACGATAGGCCTCTACGTCCCGAACGGGGGCAACTTCATGACGATCAACAGGACCGAGGCGGGCCTCCTCGTGGTGATGATAGTCGTGTCCGTCGGGGCCGGCGCGTCAATCCTGCAGAGCGCGGTCAACACAGCCGTCAACTCGTCGCTTGCGAAGGGCGAGGCGGAGAAGAGGCTCGTAGGGCGGCTGAAATCCCACGTGATAATCTTCGGTTACACCCACATGGGCAGATATGTGGCTGAGAAGCTCGAGGAGTTGGGGATAGACTACGTGGTCACGACAAGGGACCCCGCCCTGTTTCAGGAACTCCTGAACAAGAAGGTGCTAGTGGTGCTAGAGGCGGAGAACAGGCCGGCTTCCGTCCTCAAGGAAGCGGGCATCGACAGGGCAGGAATGGTGGTCGTCGCGCACAACAGCGACCCCGAGAACATGCTGTACATCCTGAGCGCGAGGAAGCTCAGACCCGACATCAGGATCGTCACGGTCGTTCACGACGAAGCTCTCGTGGAGACCGCGAAGAACGCCGGCGCAGACGTGGTCATACCCGAGTCGGTCACGGTCGGCCACCTCCTCGCCCTCTCCGCGGTGACAAAGTGACCTGGTGGGCGTAGTGTTCTCCGAGAAGACAGGGACGAAGGAAATCGCCGAGTTCTCAATCTTCAAAGGATCAATTCTAATCGGGAAGGGGTTGCAGGAGATAATGAAGCACGCGGTCATAATCGGCGTGGTCAGGAACGACGAGGTGCTCCATGACGTCTTCGACCCCTCGTTCAGGCTCCGGGAGGGAGACACACTCCTGGTCCTCGGAGACCCGAGCAAGCTGCAGATCCTTGAGAACGAGGCTAGAGCAGGCTAGACCTTCAGACAATTCTCGGCGTGGCCGCGCGCTCGCTGGCCTCCTCTGTTTCCTTCGGCCCCTCTTGGCGCTTCAGCTATCTGGCTATCGAGATCCTTGCGGTGATCGGGGACATTATCCTCGTGAGACCTATGAGCACTCCGGCGAAGAGCTCGCCGACCAGCGCGGGCTGCTTCACCCTATGGATGAACCTCCCCGAACACCCTAGCGACCAGGAGCATGAGGAAGAGTGCGAGGAAGAACTCTACTGCCATCAGAACCTCGGGAGCCATTCGGGTGGTTTCAGAGCGATAAGCTTTGAGAATTTGAGATTCATCTTGCCTCTAACCGCACGCTTGGCCCTTGTCTCCGTGGCAGGTCGGCCTCGGAGACCCCTGCCCCAGCATTATCTGATGAGCCTGGCTGAGTTGAGGATGAAGATCAGCTCCGAGGTGACGTGTATCCCGGCGGCCAGGAGCGGGTTCAGCAGGCCCAGGAAAGCCAGGGTTACGCCGATGCCGTCGACCGCCACGGTCCCGTAGAAGTTCTGCATTATCGTGGAGTAGGCCTTCCTGCTCATCTTGGCGACATCCGCGATCCTCTGGAGGTCGTTCGTCATCAGGACGATGTCCGCCTCCTCGATCGCCACGTCCGTCCCGGCCCCCATCCCGATCCCAACGTCGGCCCTCGCCAGTGCGGGGGCGTCGTTTATCCCGTCTCCAACCATCGCAACCTTATGGCCAGCGGCCACGAGCTTCTCCACGATAGAGACCTTGTCCTCAGGGAGCAGCTCCGCGTAGACCTCGTCTATCCCCACCTGTTGAGCGACCTGATGCGCGACCACCTTGTTGTCGCCCGTCAGCATCACGGTCCGTATGCCCATTCTCTTCAGCTGGTCGATGGCCCTCTTGCTCTCGCTCCGAATCTCGTCGGAGATGGCTATCACCCCGCACAACCTGTCTTGGTAGGCGACGAGCACGGTCGACGCACCGCCGGAGACGCCCTGAGCCTTCGCGAGCTCGTCGTTGTTGGGTGGCCTGACCAGCTTGTCCGCCATCAGCGCGTCGTTGCCGACGAGAATCTGCCCTCCGTCGAACTGACAGATGGCCCCCTTCCCTGCTATGTAGCTCGGAGGTGCGGGGGAGCCAGAGTCGGGGAGCTTGATTCCTGAGGCTGTGGCCTTCTTCACGATTGCCTTCGCCAACGGATGGCTCGAGTATCTCTCCGCCATAGCCGCGTACTCCAACACCTTGCGCTCCGGATAGCCGTCGAACCCCACAACCGCGGTCACGGTCGGCTCACCGAAGGTGAGCGTCCCAGTCTTGTCGATGACCACCGTGTCGACCTTGCTCATCGCCTCGATGTAGGCGCCTCCCTTGACTATCGTGCCTTTCTTCGCGGCCCTGCCCATTATCGCGACTATGGCCAGCGGCGTGCCAGCGGCAACCCCGCAGGCGCCGGCCACGACCACTACTGAGAGGGCCGTCGTCGTGTTCCTTGTGACGAGCAGCGCGAGGGCGGAGAACCCGATGGCGAACTCGACGAGCCATGTGGCGAGCCTGTCCGCAATCCTCTGGACTGGGGCCTTTCTGTTCTCCGCATCCTCGACGAGCTTGATTATCCTCCCGAAGACTGTCTCCGTCCCCACCTTCTCCGTCCTCACCTCGATGAGGCCCGACTCGGCCACGCTCCCCGCGTACACCTGGTCGCCGGCCGTCTTCTCGACCCTCGCCGACTCTCCCGTTATGGAGGCCTGGTTGAGGAAAGCAGAGCCCACCGCTATGGTCCCGTCCACTGGCACGCGCTCCCCGTCCCTCACGATGACGATGTCTCCGGGCTGCAACGAGGACACGTCCACCTCGACCTCCTTCCCTTCCCTCCTCACCAGAGCCTGCTTGGGTGCCGAACGTTCGAGGAGTGTGATCGTCTGCCTTCCCTTGTCGACGGCGTAGTTCTCGATGTACTCGGAGAGGAGGACGAAGAACGTTATCACGACGGCGACAGTGAACTGCTCGACTAGGAGAGAGGCGAGGATTGCGACGGTCATCGAGACCTCCATGTTGATGTGGCCGTGCCTGAGGGCCTGGAAGGTCTCCTTGTAGACCGGGTACCCGCCGAGCAGGGTCGCCGCGATGGCTACGACGTCTATAGGGAGCAGCTGGCGCCAGACCCCCAGCGCACTGGTCAGAGCCGCAACGGCTATGACCCCCAGCTTGACCAAGTCGGCGTTGGTATTGCCCTCTTCAGGGCCGTTCTCCGTGGGCTCCTTGGCTTGCCCGACCTCTGGCTTCATTCAGCGCAGCTTCTCCACGACCGCCTCGAGCTCGTGGAGCGTCTTCTCGAGCGGCTCTTCGCCCTTCTGCAACGCGATGCAGTCCTCGACGAGGTCCATCGACTATCACCTGTATGACTCCGTCGAGCGCCGACCTCACTGCTGATATCTGGTGCACTATCTCGGGATACGAGCGTCCATCGTCGAGCATCTCTGTGATCGCGTGGACGTGCCCATGTATCCTCTTGATGCGCAGGCTCACCTGCTTCCTCCTGTGCTGTGCCATCCCCTCCCCGGGGAGGGGATACGTGTATATAGATTATCCTTGTGCCGTCGGCGATGCAGCAGAGTGAGACGTTGAACTCACAACCTGCGGTGCAATCGGCATCCGTCGAGACGGGAGACATAGTGCTCGAGGGAAGGGACCTGAGCTTCAGCTACCCGGATTCGAAGCCAATCTTCCAGAACATCAACGTGATAACCCACAAGGACGAGTTCATAGCTCTCGTCGGGCCTACAGGGACCGGCAAGTCCACCTTGCTCAGATGTCTCGCACATCTGATCCCTCCTACATCCGGAAAGGTGTTCCTGAACGGGGAGGAGGTGACAAAGCCGTCGTCGAAGATATCTCTCGTCCACCAGTCGATCGCGACCTTCCCCTGGATGACGGCCCTCGACAACATCAAGCTCGTCTTAATCGGCACAGGCATGAGCGAAGGAGAGATGACGAACGTGGCGATGAAGATGCTGGGGATGGTCGGGCTGAGGGGGTTCGAGTACCACTATCCCAAGGAGATGAGCGGCGGGATGAGGCAGCGCGTCGCGATAGCGCGAGCGCTGGCGGCGGAGCCTGTCGTGCTGCTCCTCGACGAGCCGTTCGTCCACCTCGACGAGCTCACCGCAGACGAGATAAGGAAGGAGGTCTACGAGCTGGTGTTCAACCCGGAGACTTCGCTGAAATCGGCTATCCTCGTCTCGCACAACCTGCACGAGGTGGTCCAGCTCGCAGACCGCGTCTACATAATGAACGGGTCGCCGGCCGTCATAACCGACTGCGTCAAGATAGATCTGCCACGCCCCCGCTCGGAGAGGAATCAGGGGTTCCTCGACTACGTGGACAGGCTGTACGCAGGCCTGAGAAAGAACAACCCTACGCCGCCGGTGTGACCTGTGGACCTCACCATTCCGCTTGCTACCCTCGCGACACTCGTCAGGATCTTCGCGCTCATAGCCCTCTCGATCCTCACCGGGTGGGGTCTGGCCTACGCGGCAATCAAGAGCCGGACCTTCGAGAGCATATACGTCCCTCTGGTGAACGTCTTCGAGTCGATTCCCGTCATCGGCTTCCTGCCGCTGGTCCTTGTCGCCTTCGTTCTCGCCATTCCTGGGCAGATAGGGGTCGAGCTCGCCGTCGACTTCCTCGTATTCGACGCGGTCGTCTGGAACGTCTGGATAGGCATCTACCAGGCCTTCAAGACCGTCCCGGAGCACCTCCTGGAGGTCTCTGACAACTACAGGTTCAGCTTCGCGAGAAGGATGTCGACCATCTTCATCCCACACTCCATCCCCAGGATAACCTCGAACGTCTTCTCCAGCTTCGCTGACGCCTTCTTCTACATCTCCGTGAGCGAAGTCTTCACCGCTGGGGTCGCCACGGCGAAGATCTGTCCGAGCGGCCAGTGCTCGACTTTCGGAATCGGGACGCTCATCACGCAATACACCGCCGCGGGGGATTTCACTGGGGTGGTGTATTGCCTGCTATCAATAGCGGTCGCCGTCGTGATAGTCACTCTGTCTCTCTCAAGGGTCAGCCGGTGGGCGATAGCCAAGTTCGGCGTCGATACGCCCGGGGTCATCAAGCATAACGCGGGCAGGTGGCGGGGCAGGCTTGCCACTCCGTGGCGCGCCTTCAGGTCGAGCAGCGTGGTGGGCGGATACTACTCACGCGTGATAAGGGCAAGGATGGGCGAGGCCTTCGACGTAGAAAAGCACCAGACTCGGGCAAAGGCCACCAAGTATATCGGAATCGCCATCCTGCTGGGAGTCCTCGGATACCTGCTGTACGGGACAGCGCAGCTTGTCACGTCGGTCCCCAAGCAGACGTGGATGACCTTCTTCTCCGAGACGCCCCAGCTCCTCGAATATGTGGGGGCCGATTACATCCGCGTCAGCCTCATCGCGCTCGCCTCGCTCGCGACGGCAGTCTTCGTGGGCTACTACCTCTCGAACCACCACAGGGCCAGCAACGCTCTCCTCCCTGCTATCCAGGTCTTCGCGGCGTTCCCAGCGCCCACATACTTCCCGCTGATTTTCATCGCCACCCTCCCCTTCCTCGAGCACGCGCTCCCCTTCACCTACACTGAGGTCTACATCTTCATCCTCGGTTTCCTGAGCTGCTTCTACTACATCTTCTTCGACTTTTGGATAGGGGTCCAGGCGGTGCCGTCTGAGTTCAACGAGGTGGTGATGAACTACCACATCCCATTCTGGACCAAGATGAGGCGGGTGATTTTCCCTTCGACGCTCCCCTACTTGATCACCGGGCTGTCGAGCACCATCAACAGCGCGTGGGCGGGAATCGCAATCGGGGAGTTCTGGCCTGGGATTGCACCCTCGGTCTCAACCCAAGGCCTTCAGGTGAAGAACGGGATGATGTATTACATCTCGTCGAACATGGCGGCCGGGAACATCGCACCCGCGGCGTACGTCTCGCTGCTCTTCGCTATCGTCGTGGCGATCTACGGCATAGTCTTCACGAGGAACCTCATGGACCTCGCGAGGAGGAAGTACGTCATCGAGGAAGGAATCTTCGCCGCTTGAGCGGGCTGCTCCTCTAGAAGCCTGAGCCAGAGTTCAACAGCTGCAGCGGGAACGCCGCTGGTGTAGGCGGAGGTGGAGGCGTCGAACCCGGGATGACCCCGGCCTGGCTGGGGTCGAAGGGGACGAACCCGATGCTGAACGCGGGCGAGTTGGAGGCCAGGGTGAAGTTGTAGGTGGGGTAGCTCGCAGCAGTGAAGAGGGGGTTGGCGATGATGGAGCCTGCATCCTCTCCGAGTGCCTGCCATTGCGCGAGCGTGTGGACCATCGGGTTCTGGTTCTCCCCGTTCGTCGTGAAGAAGCTCGGCGTCCCGTTGAGATACCAATACAGGTTGTCTGCGAAGGAGAACTGGCTCGTGCAAGTGGAGATGCAGCTCCAGATGCCGCGCTGGAAGGAGCCCTGGTCGGAGTTGATGTCCCAGAGGAGGATGTTGTGGGCGACGGTCAGGGAGCTCGCGTTGTTGTGCGAGCGGTCTATGAGACCGAAGTTGCCGTAGGCGAGGATGCTGTTCGTCACTGTGTTGTTGAAGCCGTCGTTCTGGTGGATGCTCGGGAAGGACGTGCGGTAGACCAGGTTGTTCGCGGAATAGACGTTCTGGCTCGTAGAGTCGAAGTAGATGCCCCATCCGCCGTAGCCGTGGACCGTGGAGTTGATGTCCGCGGTGACATCGTGGACCACGTTGTTGAGTATCTTGTTCCCTTGGGTCGCTCCGGAGGCGGTGTAGATGGCCCCTCCGTCCTCGGCCACGCCCTGGTTCACGTCGTAGCAGAGGTTGTACTCGACGATGTTGTCGTACGCGTACTGGGAGACCGCAAGGTTCCCCCCGTAGGTGGCGCCGACGGAGATGGCGTTCGAGTAGGTGTCGTCGACGGTGTCGTGGGACACCATGTTGTTGTGAGCGTCCATGACGTAGATCGCGTAGCCGCCGGGGAGGAACCTCCCCATCCCCGTTATCTGGTCGTTCGAGATCAGGTCGTATTCGGCCACGTTCGCGTCCGTGTCGTTGGGCAGGGTGAACCCGGCCGATGACTATGCCGCCGACCCCGGAGTCGTAGACCTCGCTGTTGGTTATCTGGTTGCTGTAGGGGGTCTGCTGCGTGGGGGTGAACGGCCCCGTCCCGTAGAAGCCTATGCCGTAGTCCCCGATGTGGGAGACGACGCAGTCATCAATCGTGATGTAGCTCGAGCCCGTGAACGAGAGCGCCGCGGGGACGTAGGAGTTGGCGCTGAGCTCCTCTCCCTGGGGAGACTGCCACCCCTGGGGAGGGACGACCCAGTTCGAGTTGGAGAAGGTAATACCCTGGAAGGTGACGTAGCTCAGGCCGTTCGCGACGATGAGCTGGGTGAGCTGAGGCGCGATGAAGGACTCTGAGTTGGGGTTCTCCCCCGGCTCCGCCATGTAGAGGATCTGGTTGTTGGGCTGGTCGAAATACCACTGCCCGGGCTGGTTCAGGGCCCTCCTTCACGTTCTCCACGAGATACTTGTGACCCGCGATGAACCCGTGGCAGTCGGAGACCGGGGCCGTCTCTCCCGTGGTGTAGGCGGTGTCGTTGGCCGTGTCAATTGAAGCGAGCCTCATCCTCGGCATGGTCCAGCACTCAAAGTCGTCGATCTCTACGTCGTTGAGGTCGTAGTAGCTCGAGGCCAGGTCGCCGCTCTTGAACTGGAACCTGTTGAAGCACTGGTACTGGGTGCCCGATGGGACCGAGCAACTGGAGCTCCTGTACTTGGAGAAGACCGGCCCCACGAAGTAGAGATAGGAGCTGGTCGTCCTCGGTCGGAATATCACCTGGTTGTTTAGCCAGAGCTGTTCGAAGTACTGGAAGCCGGTGGCGGACGCCTCCCACTCGTTGCCCGCGACCTTCGTCCAGCCCGTGACCGCCTTGCCCCCGCTTATGACGACCGTCGCACCGGGGGCCGACTCGTACACGATCTGGGTGGTGGGGTGCCCAGAGTCGGCTGAGGTGAGAGTGAGCGAGGACGCCAGGAAGTATGTCCCGTTCTCCACCTCTACCGCGATGATGCTCGGCACGTTCTGCCCGCCCTTGATCGTCCTAACCAGGCTTTGGGCCTTCGCGAGCGTCGCGACGGGTCCGTCGGTGTGGGCGCTGTTCGGCGAGGAGAGAGTGCCGCTCCATGCGTCGTTGCCGTCCGTGGCGACGTAGAGGGTCGGCGGATAGAAGGTGCTCGTCGACGTCGAGGCGGTCGTCGAGGAGGTGGTCGAGGACGTCGAACTCGGGGCGCTCGATGTCATGGAAGACGCCGATGTCGTGGTGGAGGCCGTCGAAGAAGTGGTCGCTGACGTGGAGGTGGCGGTCGAGCTCGCGCTGGACGAGCCGGGGGTCGTCGAGGTCTGCGAGCTCAGAGTGGCGGAGGTCGGAGTTGTGCGCGTCGACAGAGAGCTGCCACTCGAAGAGAGAGAGGAGACGCTGCTCGACGACGAGCGAGGAGGTTGCGACTGGGTGGACAAGAGGAACCCGAAGCTGGAGACGATCAGCAAGACTCCGATCACGATCGCGATGGCGTTCTTCGACACCACGGCTTGAAAACCGGTAGGAAACGACGTCTGACGCGATATTAGTCTTCTGAAGGAAACGTCTACGTTGCGTGACCCGCTGCGGAGAAGGGTCTCCATCAGGGAAAAAATAAGGCGGGCCGAGTAGCCTCGCAGTCCTTCTAGGCTGTGCCTGAAAGGAAGACGAGGTACTCGGTCGACCCGTTGCTGAGGTCTAGCGACATCGTTGCTGTTGTGCCCACGAAGCTGCCATGGGCGGATGCGGTCACGAGGAACTCACCGGAGGAGCTTGTGGCTCCCTGTCCCACGAGTCGGGCGGCGTCCCTTCCCATCTGGGCCGAGCCCGAGGAGACTGTGTATGTGGTCCCGCTCACGACCAGGCTGCCTGAAGTGATTGAGAGCGTGTAGCCGCCGGCTAGCTTGCCGGTGACGGTGAACGTCAGCGTGCCTGACGCTGTCCCGTTCTGGTCATGGTTGCCCACGACCACATAGTTTCCGCTCGAGCTTGTGATGGTGATTGTCTGGCCGACCGTGAGGTTGGCCGGTTGCTGGCCGAGGCCGTGGCCGCCGCGGAGAGGCCCTGCGCCGAAGGGGCCCCAGCCGGGGCCGCCGAGCCTTCCTGGGGGCGCGGTCGTTGTGCTTGTCGCTGTGCCTGAACTGGACGAGTTGGATGTGGTGGAGTTGCTTGTCTGGGCCTGTGCGGAGGCGGGCAAGGCCAAGGCCGAGTAGGCCAGGGTTATTGCCAGTGCCACTGCGAGGACCCCGATGGTCGCTGCTTTGGTTCTTGTCGTCGTCATGTTTTCGTCGATGTCATCCATGTATTTGAAGTATATACTGGATTTCCGAACTCGTTCCAAAATTGTTAGTGAATCTCCGCCAGATGGCCCCAGATTCTGCGCGCGCCCTCCGGGGTGCGGATGACCCGGTCAGCGGTCCGACCAAGGGCGGCGGAGCGAGAGGCTCGCGAGCGAGAAGACCAGGAGGGCCGAGAAGAGGAGGTCCGCGTTGGAGAACCACGGCGCAAGGTCGAGGACGACTTGAGCCTGGGTAACGTGCAGGAAGAGCTCGCGATAGTCAAAGACCGCGATCTCGATCCCAAGAATGACGAGGCAGAGGGACGCTGCCCAGGTCGAGAGCACCAGCGCCCTTCTCCTCCCGCGGTCTCGGCCCAAGAGAAATGCGGAAGCGACGACACCGGCGAGCAAGGCCAGAGACTCCGCGTCTGCGACGACATAGGCATTGCCTGTGAACAAGAAGAGTCTCAGGCTCGTCAAAAGGAAGAAGTCTTGGGAGGAGACCGCTTGCGTCAGGCCGGATTGCAGCCAAAAAGAAATCGAGGCTATGACATGGGAAGACCACGCGAAAAAAAGGTTCAAGAGTGAGAACGAGGTGACGAACGCCGCCCTGGGGAATCTCATGACACCTAGCGCCGCGAGGAACGAGAACGGCGCCAGCAGACTGAGGGCGAAGTCCAGTCCGTAGCTCTGGCTTGCCTGGCTCCAGCTGGCGTATGATTCAGTCCAAACCCTAATTGAGGTGGGGGCTCCAGGGTGCCCGTAGGGCGGCGGCGGATTTGTAGCCCTTAGGAGCAGGTAGAGACCGGCGCTGAGGCAGACGGAGGCGACCAAGCAGACGAACATCATTGTGAAGACAGTGCCCCTTCGATGCAAGGCCTCCATTAGCGGTCTTGGGAACCTAGGGAATCTGACCATGGTCCTCTGCCGCTGTCATCAGCACACGTCGATTTATTGTTAGCTTGTCCCCTTCTGGAGGGAACTGCTCCGATACTGTGGTCTGCCTTCCGTGTTCCGATTTGTAGCATTCATCTAATACGGACTCTGTATTTGCATATAATGCACGTCGGCATTTTGGAACTTGAGATTTCTTGACCAGCTACGTCACGGAGGGCAGGAAGGGCCTCGCAGCGTCAGCAGGAGCGGCAGTCGTGATTGTTATCATCATAATCGCGGGAGTCGCCGTGTATCTCGCCTCGAGCCACCCCAACAGCACCACCACGAACAGTACGCTACCCAACAACACTACGAGCATAGCCAATCCATTCACAACCGCCAACACGAGCAACCTCTCAAAGGCCACGCCATGTGCAGGCACCTACACACCTTGCTCGCCTTGCAACTCTACCACGCCAAGCTCGACGTTGACCACGAGCACTGTTTCTAGCTCAGGGAGCGTCCCGGCCAGCGGCGCCACTTTGACCTCCAATTCGACGTCTACAAGTTCCGTGACCAGTAACGGCACCGGCACCGTCTCGATTGAGACCAGCTGCACGAGCTCCACGACAACTTCGAGTTCGGTGACAACCTCCACATCGATGTTCGAGACCAACTCGACGTCGAGCGGGTCTAACTCCACCCGATAGCGCGCTAGAGCTGAGACTCCTCGCGAAAGGCTCGCGACGAGCGCTACATCGCCCCGGAGTCGAAAGACTCCGAACCCTTCTTTATTCTCGTGAGCAGGGAGAGCAGCATACTCCTCGTCAGCTTACCCGTGAAAGTGTTCCTAGGGCTTGGGTGATACGAGCCATAGAGAGTGGGGAGACTCCTGAGCGCGTATACGGCCCCATGGAAGAATCCCATGCCTTTCGTGTCTGCCCCTCTGCTGCGGGCGTAGGCGAGATAGGAGTCGAAGGCCGCCTTTTCCAAGCGCGAGCACGGCCCTCGCGTTCGGGAGAAGCCTTAGCTCGGAGTCGAGATACTCGCTGCAGTTCTCGAACTCTTTCGTGGTCGGCTTGTTCTCAGGCGGCGCGCACCTCACCGCGGCGGAGACGTAGCAGTCGCAATAGACCAAGCCGTCAGCTCGCCCAGACGAAATGGGCGAGCTTGCGTAACCCGCCTCGAAGAGAACCCTGACCAGGAATTTTCCCGACTCGTCCCCTGTGAACACCCTCCCCGTTCTGTTCCCGCCATGCGCAGCTGGCGCGAGACCGATGATCACGAGTCTGGCTTCCGGGTCTCCGAACCCGGGAACCGGCCTCCGCCAGTACTCCTCCGACCCGAAGGACTTGCGTTTCGGGAGCGACTCCCGATACCTGACAAGCCTCGGGCAGCGCCTGCATTCCACGATGGCCGCAGCCACTTGGTCCAGCGACTCGAATTCCGCGCCCTTCTGAGGCGACATTGTCGTTACTGGCAAGAGCTACACGTTGCTTCGAGGGAGACGCATAAGGATGCCGCAGTAATCGAGGACCAAGAACAGCCCTGAAGAGCTGGAAATTCTTAAAAGCCCAACTCGAGTTCGAATTCTGAGAGCAAGGGCGCCATCCTTCAGCCGGGCTGACAATTGTCAACACACAAGGCCGCCAAAGTTAACATGGATTTGAGAATTCGCACGAATTACTTATATTTCCTCTAGCGCAATACGGACCATTTGAGGCAAACTCGGTCACTGGGCATATCGTCGCCCGAGGGTCGCCAGGTCTATGAGCTCTACATCTCCGTCGACTCCAAGCCAATGGTTCTCGCCAAGCTCGCGACGATCATGGGAGAGAAGAACATCGACATCCTCTCGGGCAGTCTGCAATGCTCCGACGATATGCGCACGGGCTACGACATCTTCTACTTGGAGATGGCCGGGGCGACCGTCAAGCCAAAGGAACTTGTGGAGTCGCTCAAGAAACTGGACTTTGTCAAGGACGCTCGGATCGAAGCGAGGACGGATGTGAAGTTCGAGACCATGATGTTCCCGCTGACCCGCTCGGGCCACACGCGGGTCTTCGTGCTCTCAGCGGAGGGTTGGGCGGCGCTGATCGACTCGATCCTCAAGACCTTCGGGACCCCGGGTGGAGTGATACTCCACAACCAAGGCGTCACGGTGGGAGAGGAGATCATGGACAGCATAAGGACGCTCTTCCACGTCCCTGCGCCGGTGGAGCAGGAGATCGCGAATCTAAAGGCATACTTCGGCGCCGTGGGGCTGGGAGTGCTGGAGCTCTCAGGGGACTTCAGGGGGCTCAAGGTAGTAATCGACCAGCCTGTGACATCGGGCTCCAAGAAAGGGGTCGTGGACCAGTTCCTGGTGGGGGTGGTCAGGGGCGCCCTCTCGAAGACCTACTCCTCCGACTACGTCGTCCAGAACTTGGCGATGGAGAACGGAAAGATCCGCTTCGACCTATTACCCGACGGAAGCGGCAATTTCGCAAAGAGCGCCTAGGACAGCAACCATTAATTAGAGCGGAGCCAACTCGTTCTCGATGGGTGAGTGGGGCGAAAGCGGTGGTCCTTGCGGCCGGGGAAGGGACGCGGCTGCGACCGCTAACCTTCACGCGGCCGAAACCGATGATCCCGTTGGGTCCGGAGCCCTCCATCCACTACGTGCTCACGCGCCTTGCAAAAGAGGGCTTTGACGAGGTCGTCACGGTGGTCAGGGTCCCCAGAGGGACCAGATCATGGACTATCTCGGTGACGGCTCGAGCTACGGCGTGCGTATCACCTATGCGGTCGAACCAGAAGGGCTTCATATCGGGACGGCCGGGTGTCTCAAACTTGTCGAACACCTGCTAGACGAAACTTTCTTGATTGCCCAGGCGGACACCTTGACCGAGATTCCGCTTCGCGAGGCGGTAGACTTTCATCACAAGGTCGGTTCCCTGACGACCATCGTGCTGACAAGGGTGCCCGACCCTTCGGAGTACGGCGTAGCGCTGCTCGATGACAAGAACATGATCACAGAGTTCCAAGAGAAGCCGAAGAGGGGAGAAGCGAGAAGCAACCTCGTCAGCACAGGCTTCTATGTGATGGAGCCGGAATCGATAGACTACCTGTCTGACAACAAGTGGGATTTTGCCAAGGACCTCTTTCCGCACCTCTTGAGGCTCCACAAGAAGTTGTATGGTTTCGCCTCGGACGCGTTCTGGGTGGACATCGGAAATCTCGAGGGATTCCTGGGCGGGATGAAATGGGTGTTGGAGACGACGAGCCGACCGCAACCAGGTCCGCAGACATCGTCGCCGAACGTCGCGATGACTCACGGGTCAGCCTCAATAGCACGGGGGGTCCAGATTGCTGAGCCGGTCATCATAGAGAGAGACGTCACGATCGAGGAAAGGGTGAAGATAGGTAGAGATTGCTCGGTGAAGAGGAACGCGCTGATCTCTTCGGGCAGCTCGATCGAGCGCAGCGCCATAATGGAGAGGGTGTATGTTGGGCGGAACTGCACCATCTCAGATAGCGTGATAGGCGAGACCGTTGTGGTCCACGACAATGCCTCCGTGAGCGGATCGATAATCGGTCCCGGGTGCGTGATCGGCGACAGGGCGACCGTCCTGAGCGGGAGCAGGATCTGGCCGAGCGTATCGATCCTCTCGGATGAGGTGGTATCTGGAATCATAGCTTCGCCTCTAGAGACCGCGTTCTACTGTTTCACCAACTTCGGGCATTACACGGGGATACTTGCGACCTCCGTCGAGGGATTCATAGAGGCCCTCGAAAGGTCGCCCATCGATTCGATCGAGTTCCACGCCAAGAGGAGGGATTACGAGAAGTGGATCAGGGATGTCCTAGGCCTCAACGAGTTGGCGGATGGAATAGAAGAGATACGCAGGATGGGCTTGACGGGTGAAGACCTGCGAGGCGAGCTCATCGAGGTCACAAGGAAGTGGGCCGACGCGATCGAGTCCAAGTCCTCCAATCATTCGAATGCCGGATTCACGATAGTGCGTCCCTCGTCCCTGGCCTGAGGGTCTCCGAACCCCGACATGGGCCTCCGCCTTCCATTTCCCTGCGACGGTGGAGCAATAGATCGCGAGTCTCCAGGCGTACTTCGGGACCGTCGGGCCGGGAATCCTCGAGGACGTCATGGACCCAGAGAAGCTCCGCCCTCTCAAGAGAGGGATGAGAAGGAATCTTCGACTGGCACCCCGGAGGAAGAAGAGAGCTTCCCGCTAGGGCCGGTGTCGCTGCTCCATGAAGGTGAGCATCCACTCGTTCCCGAACTTGTCGACGAGTTGGCCGTAGAGTCCGCCCCACGCTGCCTTGTCCACGGGGGAGTTCACCTTGCCACCGGCGGAGAGCTTTGCGAAGAGGTTCCTCAGCTCTTGTTCGCTCGCACACTGACACGCGAGCGCCATCGCGTTGCCTTTCTTCAGACCCTCCCGCGGAGCCATGTCCGAACCTAGCAGCTCGATGCCGCCGCTCGTCAGGCTGGCTTGGAAGACGTGCTTCGGATCTTCTCCTTGCATTTGACCTGCCATCGGCGATTGAGCGATGGTCGTGAGATTCAGGTCTCCACCGAAGCAGTTCTCGTAAAAATTCATTGCCTCGGTGCAATTCCCCTTGAACCTCAGGTAGGGGCTGACGTGCGTCGCCATGCGTGTCTCCCTCCTGACGCTCGACTGAGTGCTGGAACTCATGGCACCGAGCGGTCTCAGGCGGTTAACTGACTTTGCATGGAACGCTACGAAGGCCAGTTAAGTTCCGATTCTCTGAAGCAGTTCTGCCCCAGCCGGTGCCGAAGACTCTGAAAGGTGCTCCGAGGCGACCGCGAGGGGACAAAGACAGGGGTTGACCCTGCTCCGTCTCCTAGCCGGTCCGAATCGACCTTGACTTTGCGTCCTCAGATGTCGAAGTTCATGTTGAAGTTAACTTCTACCTATCGCCTAAATGTCGAAGTTCAGGTAGAAGTTAACTTCTACCTATCAGCGTACCGGGCAGCATCTACTACCGTCAAACCCGGAATCTTTTGAAAGTGCTTGACGTTGTGCGTGAGCAGCGACAGCCCTTCCTCTCTCGCGATGCACCCAATCAGGAGGTCTCGGATTTCGATATTTTGTCCGGACTTTTGTGCCTGAGCCAGCACTTCTCCAGCTCTCTCGGCAGCCTTCACGCTCAAGTCGACGAGTCTCAGGCTCCCAAGGAGGCCCCGAGTGGCGGACAGATTTGCAGAAGACTGCTTTGACTTGTAGGCGCCGTGGAACAACTCAAAGGCATTAACCACGGTCGTGGCTGGATCTTTGCCTTCTAGTTCCTTCAGAATGGAGGTCCATGCCCCGAAGGTCAGAGACGAGGACATCGGTGTCCAGGACTAGGCTTGTTTCCATTTCTTCCACGCCTCATGCAGTTCGCCGAAGACTCGCCTCTCTTCCTCGTCGCTCATCTTCCACGATCCGATGAATTCCGAAGCCCTTTTCTTGCTGAGGAGTTCCCGAATGACCTCGTCTATCGGCACCGGCCTCCCTCTTGCCGCTCTGAGGTACCCTGCGATACGATTCAGCTCGGCGTATGTCTTTTCGTCCACTTTGACCGTTGCCATTTGGTCACTAAGTGATTTAGTTAGCATATAACTCTTGCCATTTGCCTTCATGGTTGTGGTATTCCAAAATGGCGAAACGTTCACGATGGGAACTATGGGCTCGCTAGGGCCGGGTGAACCTTTCCATGACTTCCCTAGCCTGAGGAGTCGGGAAGAGGTTGCTGAGAGTCCTTGGCTTCTTGTCATGGAAGACCTGGTCGGCATACCACTTCGAGCCGAAGGCTATGAAGCTCATGAGGATTGGAAGCGTGTCCCTTCCCTTCTCGGTCAGGGTCCATCGGACCACAGTGGGGGACCGCTCCTCGACGCACTCGATGTATCCCTCCTGATTGAGCTCCTTGAGGCGCTGCGAAAGCACGCGGGGGGTGATGCCCCGCACCGATTGGAGGAGGCGGTTGAAGCGCTGGATGTTGCGCATCCCTATGTCCCGAAGGATCAGCATCGTCCACTTCTTCCCGAGCAGCCCGGCGGAAATGGTTATCGGGCAATGGTTGAAACTCGCAGACGGGAGCAGGGCGCTCTCGTCTGAACCCCGTTCCCGCTCGCCTTGGATGTATTCCAACTATACTTTCTCTCCCTTATCGATTTATAAACTATACTAAGTATAGCGCCTGTGGTTCGAGATTTTTTGCCCTCTGAGGAACCTCCCGCAAATAGTCCTCCGCGACGGCTTGGACTAGTTCTGGGACTCCTAGTTACTGCGCAGTTCATGGTTGTGCTAGACTTCTCAATCGTCCAGATAGCTCTGCCAACCATACGGACTGACCTCCAGATGTCTCTGCCTGACCTCCAGTGGATAGTCAGCGCCTACGGCCTCACGTTCGCAGGCCTGCTCTTGCTGAGCGGCCGCGCCTCGGACCTGTATGGCCGAAAGACGCTGTTCATGGTCGGGTTGGTCGTCTTCTCTCTCTCATCTCTCGCGGGTGGACTTGCACCGTCAGAGCAGATCCTGATAGCCGCCAGGGTCGTGCAGGGCATCGGTGCGGCCCTCTGTTCGGCCACGGGACTGGCCATGATAGTCAGGATATTCGCGCCCCTGGGAAGGCTGAACCAGGTCCTGGGCATCTTCACCGCGGTCGCCGCATCGGGGTTCTCGGCCGGAATCGTGCTGGGCGGAGTCCTGACCCAGGAGCTCGGCTGGAGGTGGATATTCTTCGTCAACGTCCCCATAGGTGTCTTGATAGCCCTACTCGCGATCAGATTCGTCCCGGACCCGAGGGGACAGGAGAGGAAGCACGCGACCCTCGATCTGCCTGGAGCGGTCTCTGTAACAGGGGGGCTGATGCTATTGGTCTACGCCTTGACGGGCGTCGGCAACGGGGACCCTTCCTACACGACCTACCTGGTCTTCGCCCTCGCTGCCGGAGTCCTCGCCTGTTTCATCGCTCTTGAGCACTTCTCCCCCGCACCGCTGATGCCGTTGGGGTTCCTCAGGCGCAGGAAGATCTTCTTTGCCAACGCTACCATGCTGATTGTCTTTGCCTGCATGGTCCTGATGGTGTTCGTCATTACCACCTATCTGCAGGTCTTGCGCTCCTACTCGCCCATCTACGCGGGAGCGGCGCTCTTGCCCGGTTCGCTTCTCTACGCATTCTTGGGCGGGTTCGCGGCGCCGAGGCTGGTTAGGCGGGTGGGGGCCAAGGACGTCATGATTGGAGCGATGGCGACATTCACGGCCGGGATGCTCCTCTTCACCCAGATTTCGTTGACCTCGAACTACTTCACGGTGATCCTCCCAGCACAGCTCATTGCCGTTGTGGGTTCTTCCATCGCTTCGACGGCATCGAGCATCGTTGGGCTCTCGGCTGCCAAGCCCGGGGAAGAGGGGATTGCTTCTGGGCTTATCAATACGTCGAGGCAGGTAGGAGGGCCCATCGGCCTAGCCGTTGCCGTCTCGGTCATAGGCTTGGTGACCCTGGGCATGGGAGTCGCGGCACCTAGCGCCGAGGTCGTCACCGCGTTTCGGTACGCCTTTCTAGCTGCGGCGGTCTTCGCCGGCGTCGGCGTCGCCACCTCGCTCTCTCTCAGAGGCGGGCCTAAGGACTTGCCTTTGAAGCCCTAGCACGAAGAAGCTACGCCAATCGCTAGCGCTTCGCCGAACCCTAACCTTTTCGGTTCCCAGGGGGCCAGGCGATATGTGGAAGTCAACTTCTACATATCATCTAAATGTCGAAGTTCAGGTAGAAGTTAACTGCCACCTATCATGCCCAATCCGGCATCTCCTAGCTCAAACACGTCGCGGAAGATCATCGACGCAATTGCGATAGTCGAGTACCCAGCGAGTCATCACATTCGCCACCAAGGTGCGGAGAGATTGGGGGTACTGAAACAGTTTGCGTTCCAGCTTGAGAAAATGATCCGACAAGTCTGACAAGAGCACCATAGGTTATCTAGTGTTCCGATTATTGAAGAACAGGCTGAGAACGCGAGTCACTCCGCTTCCAACGTAGTGTATACGAAACATGCGGAGGACAGGATGGGTAAGAGACGAATCTCGAAATCCGAAGTTCTGCGAGCTCTCAAGCGGCCGACGAGCTCAACCAGGTTGTATGACGAACCCGACAAATGGGCATTCGAGCGTCACTTCGGTAACAAGATTCTAGTGGTGATTGCTTATCGCCGAGGAAATGATTTTAAGGTGAAGACTGCGTATTACCAATGATTTAGCTATGGACAAGACGCCCAAAGTCGAGTTTGATGTGGATGCCAATGCAGCTTATATCAAATTGAGCGCTGGACACGTGAAGAAGACCCGAGAAGGGAAAGTGGATTCATTGGATGTCCTATTCGATTACGGTGAGAACGAACGGCTTGTTGGAGTGGAATTCTTGAACTTGAAGAGGGCCTTGGAGCTTTATGTCAAGCCAAAGATTCCCGAAATTCAGGCAACCGCCAAAAAAAGTTTGGGATGAGAAAGACCAGGGATTTTTATCTCCTCCATGCCAGATTGAATTTATTCGCTTTCTAGGTCGCTCCGAAACTCTTGTCTAGTTCGTCAACACTAGAGCAAGATGAATCGATTCGAACTAGGCATGATGCGGTGACACCCCTTCAGTTCTGCCGCTCCGGAGACGTTAGGGCCTCGGCTGAACAACCGTCGATTTCCCTGATTCCAGCGAGGAAATTCAGGTGCGGATATGTAGAAGTTGACTTCTACATATCGTCTAAATGTCGAAGTAGAGGTAGAAGATAACTTCTACCTGTCAAGCAAAAAAGACCCGTAAAGCCGTTTCGTGCTGGAATATTTTAACGGTTTAAGCCACTCGAGCAGGTTTGAATATCCCATCTAGGGTTAAGATTCATCGAAGAGATTTAGGCTTTCGGGAGCGAAGCTGTACCTGGGTTCGGGCCCGGCAGGGCCCGCGGCGGAACCGTAGCGGGCACCCTCCCCATTTTTCTTCTTCGAACGTTGACGCAGAGGTCTCGGCCAGTTACGAGCTGAAATGCACCGGCCCCTCCGCGCGGTTCAGGCCACCTCATCTTTGGCACGTATGCCTTCAATGCCAAAGCTTAATGGTCCGTTTGACGGTCTATGAAAAGACGAAATGCTGTGCCGACCGACCATGACAAAGGGTATGTCGAGCGGGCAATTGAAGGCGCGTGGGTCAAGTTTCGCGAGAACGACTGGAAGCTTCTTGAGAAGGACGCCAACGAGCGATCGATAACCCACAAGTTCGCCATCCATCTCGAGGAGTATTTCCATGATTGGGATGTCGATTGCGAGTACAACAGAGATGAATATGAAACAAAGAGACTCCATCTGAAGCCCAAAAGTGTATCATCTGATGACGACCTTGGCGAGACCGTCTATCCCGACATAGTCGTCCATGAAAGAGGAACCAAGAACAATTTCCTAATCATAGAGGCGAAGAAGGACACGAATCCCGAAAGCGAAGGAAAGTGCGACAAGCGGAAGATTTCAAACTATCAAAAGGAGTTGGGCTACCGATTCGGAATCTTCATAAGATTCCACGTAGCAGTGAGATACAAGGACCGCCCGGACGTGGAATGGTCAGAAGAGTCATGGTCGAGTCTTGGGCCGTGCTTCGAAGATTGAGTTGCTCTCAGACGACTCCAGGTGCTGAGGTCCACGGACTCTGATTCGTTGCGAGAGCGACTATTTCATCCCGCGTCGCGATTCTATCGGTCGCGCCAATCCGAACCATCGGGCCTCTAGCCCTCAATACGTACGGCTTTCTCGTCCCCTGACTGATTTCAACGACCGCTACGGTCTTGCCCTGAACCACCTGGGTGGTTATCTTCGGATTAATCCACGGGTCGCTGAGATTCCTTAGCGCATCAGTTATGGTGTCAACGATTTTCGGATCGTCGACGCCCACGACAGTAGTGTCGTCGTCCACTCCCAGGAAAATAATCCCTCCGCTGGAGTTTGACATCGAGACTGCTGTTTCTGCGAAGTCTTCCCATTTCTTGGGAATTGCCAGTTTGAACTCAACGCGGTTATTTTCGCCGCGGCTGATTATCTGCTCGATGTTGTCGGGAGTTGTTTCAATCACCACGTCTCTCAGGTTGGTCCATCCAGCTCCAAAGCGCCGGAAATCCACAACCTCTCCCCCGGCCTTCGAGAACAGATAGATTACGTACAGGTGCGGCGCGATGCCTATGGGAATCACGTTCTCCCCTTCCTTCGGTTCGAAGTCTCTCTGCGCAATGCCTTGGGCGGACTCAAGATACATTTTCGCCAGCAGGTCAGAGTAGCGCGAGTCCTTCCCGAGAGCAAAAGTGACCGTAATTCTCGTGGAGCCGAGCTTGATTTGGGTTATCTTGGCTTTGTAGTTTGGAAGCATGAATATCGCAGATCCCCTCCAGGGGACGTTGCTCGCGAGGAATCCAAAGAAATCATTCACCGCGGCATTCCCGGAATCGTAAAGCGGCTCGTCTATGGCGCAGGTTGGACCATTAGGAAGCTGAACCTGCCGGTTGGATTTCGGCGCGACCACGAATACATTGCCCGGCCATTCAAGATTGAATCCTGGATCATTGCTGGGCTGATAATAGGACGGCGATGCGGGGTATCTCTGGAGGTCACCATCAATCGGTCGTGCATCCAACCCAGGAAGTGTGAGTTGATTCCCATGTGATAACAACTGCAACATCGACTCGACTTTCGGGATGTCAACGACGGTCTCCTTCAGCAAGAGATCCCCGTAGTTCATCGTCCTCTGGTATTGCTTGGCATCCTCGGAAGAGAGGACGACAAACCTAGTGAGGTAATTCTCCCAGCTTCCGCCCACCTTCACTAAGGCAGAGGTCATCTTCGCCTTGCCATAGGTTGTCTTCCTTCGTTCGATTAGCTGGAGCATCTCATCGGCAGTCTCTTCGCGCAACGTCGCTTGACTGGTTGACACCGCCCTTCCTTTCACGATGCGAATCTTAAATCCTTGCGGGAATCTCGAATACCAACGTCATTGCGCCAAAAGAGCCTTGACTCGGCGCAAAAATTTTTTTTAGTACCCTGCACCACGTTTGCCCATGTCGGTCATCGACGACTTCTTCGACGGGATTGACACCGTCTTGAACGGGGTGCTCACCGGCATTCCGGAGGCGATGAAGTCGTTCGTCGCTTGGTTCTGCGTCCAGGTGTTCCTCGACGCGCTCTTCCCCGCCGTTGCGGTCCTTCTGGATCTGGGGTTCCTCGCGCTCTCGCTCTACGGCCTGTGGCAGGGTTGGGAAGAAATCCGCGGCGCCCCGTCGATTTCTGTCGCGATAGTGGCGTTCCTACTCCTCGTGTTCAGTGCCTGGTTGCTTGTCGCAGTATAGTTGCCTTCCGCCGGCAAGATTCGGTGTCCAGGGCCATCCCTCCTTAACCACAAAAAGCCCATCCAGGATGGACTAAAGGCCGCCGTCGTAGAACGAGGAGACCGCGTCGATGAAAACGCTCAGCTCTTGTGCCCCGAAGGTCTGGGATACCCAGTCGGGCAGCCGTTGCCCCTCGAGCTTTAGGGAGGAGATTGCCACTGCCAGCTCGTCTATCTTGTGGTCCACCATCTTCTCCATGGTCTCCGTTAGGCTCCCCTGCTTCAACGCAAGCGCGAGGCCCAATAGAACCTCAAGGAACGTGTGCCCGCCCCTCGCGGGCGCAGCCGGAGAGCCCACTAGTGCCCAGAAGTCCCGCCCGATGCGGCGGTAGACCCTTACAGCATCGTTCTTGCCTGAGACGAGCACCCCGTTTTCCTTGGTCTCCCTGAACCCATGCTCCAAGAGCTTGACGAGTATTTGGTTCTCCTTGTTGTTCGTGGTTGTCGTGGTTCCGTATGTCAGCCCGACAACCACGTCTATGCCTCGAACGTCCGGAAGAGACCTTCGGGTCTGGTCAAGCCATGTCAAATGGTGCTTGGCGATGGCTTCCTGCATGTTGTCGACCTGAGTGTCGTTTATGCAGTTGGGGCCCGACTTCACCGTGAGGAAGAAGCGCCTGTTCCCCACCATCCGGCTGCTGTCCACCTCTCTCCACACGGAGTTGACGCGCCTCCTGGCCTTCTCGACCCTTGGCAGCCCCTTCAGCGAATTCTCCTCTGCGGTCTTTTCCTCCGGCTTCTTCCACTCATACAGCGCCAACAGCTCCGACTCTATGGACTTGCCGAACGAGGTCTCCAGACCGGCGTAGAACTTCGCGTCGAAGATGAATGACGCGAACCGCCGCGGCTCGTTGAGCCTGCGAGTCGCGGCAGAGGTGAGCAGCACGTATGGGTTGAGCTTGTAGTCCTTCAGGCCATCCCTGCGTCTTACGGTCGCGGGCAGTTTGGCCTCCAGATACCTTGAGAGTCGTTCCGCGATATCCCTAACCCTCCGCTCGTCGAGCCGTTGGAGAAGGGAGGCGAACTCAGCAGGGTCGAAAGGCGCGGCCTTCTTTACCCTTGCGTAGAAGTCTTCTTGTGCCTTCTGCTCGATGCTCGCCCTCGCTCTGGAAGCGCTCAGGTTGCCAGCCCCGCGACGGGCGGGGCTTGGGGCGCAGTCCTCACGACGGCCTTGCCGTTCTCATACCAGCGGCGCGTCCTCACGTGCGAAGTCACGTAGACCTTCGCGCTAGGGACCACCTTCCGGCCTGGCCTGACCTCCTCCACGTCGCCGAGGCTCGCGAGCGCGTCACCTATGACCTTTCCTGCCACCTCGCCGAGCCTTACCGGCACGGCGTTCCCGACCTGCTTGTATCGCTCCGCCAGGGTTCCCGCCACTTCCCAGTCGTCGGGTAACTCCTGCACCCTCAGGTATTCCTTGAGGCTCAGCGCCCTGACCTCCGTCGGGTGACAGAGGGCCGTCCCGGAGTGGTTCGGCATCGTGACGAGGCACGGGCTTGGGAGGTCGAAGGACAGCCTGCGCCACCAGCCCGACCGGCCGCCCTTGGCATACCAGGCGGAGCCCATGGACTCCTTCTGCGTGGCGACGGGCATCGACCTCCAGTTCCCACCCTGCGGTATCATGGCGAGATACCTCTTCTTGCGCGGCGAGAAGTCGAGCACCTCTCCCGCTCCGTCCTTGAGGCCCTCTAGCGCCTCGCCCAGCGTCCGCCACCGCCGTAGGAGAGTGCCGGCTTTCCCGTATGCGGGGGCTGGGAAGTCCAGGGTCATGTTATACTTGTTGCCCATGAGCAGGACTCGCTCCCTCAACTGGGGCGCGCCGTAGTTCACGGCGTTCACCTCGAACACGTCGACGTGGTATCCCAGGGCCTCGAAGTCAGCGAGCAGCAACCGCAACACGGAACCGGGCTCCTCCTCTGGCGCCAGCGGCGGGTTGCCCCTACCCCGCTGCTTTATGGGTCTGTGGCGAACGGCCGCCGAGATGAGGCCGCGCACGTTCTCCATCAGGAAGAACTGGGGTCTGGACCTCACGGACGAATCGCACGAACTCCCAAATCACCGAGCCGCGCGGATCCTGGACAGTCCCCCTGCGCCCCGCGGTGCTGAACGGCTGGCAGGGAGGCCCTCCGCAGAGGAGGGGGAGCTCGCCTCGAACGCCACACTCCTCGACGACCCCCCGCGGGTCTGCGATCTCAGCTATGTCGCCGTAGACCTTCCCCGGGCTCAGCACCCCTCTGGCGATGTTCAGCCGGAGGGTCTCCTGCATTACGGGTTCGGACTCGACATAGCCGCGTATCCGGAACCGCGCCGAAACAGGGCCGAGGTCGTCGCCTAGGAGCCTGCCCGCCGTCTCTAGGCCGTAGTCGAGACCTGCCGCCCCTGAGAAGAGGGAAAACGCTTCGAACTCTCGCGGCTTGGCCATTGTCAGTTGCCTCGGGTGGCCTCGCGCTCGCTTAATAATTCAACGGCGAGCCCCTTGACTCTCCGCTCCGTCCCCTTTGGGTCTCGCTTGACCTCGTGTTCCCACACGACGATAACATTCCAGCCCATCGCTTTAAGCGCCCCTGCGTTCAGTCGGTCTCTCTCGACGTTCCTCTCGAACTTCCTACGCCAGAAATCCGTGTGCGTCTTTGGCAGAGGATAGTCCTCCACGGGGCATCTGTGCCACCAGCACCCGTGGACGAACACGGCCAGCCTCGCCCTGCTGTAGACGAAGTCTGGCCTCCCTGGTAACCTCGAACGCGCGGGCTTCTTTCTCAGCAGGCGCCCCAGCGCCAGTTCCGGCGATGTGCCCGTGCTCTTGTTTGACCGCATCACCCGCGTCACCGCCTCCGAGGTCGGGGGAGGTGAGCGGCCAACGACGGCGGTGCTGTATCCTCCCCGCCTCACTGCTCTTACGCCTTCTCCTTTCTGTGGATATGGACTACTCGGAGTTTGTGCCAGAGGCGGGTCTCGATGAATATCCGCTTGACAAGCCGGGTGCCGTCTATCCTCGGCGTCGCCATGTAGTGATACATCACCATGTAGCCTTCCGGCTTCAACACCCGGACACTCTCGGCCGTGTACTTCTTGAACCTGGGCTTGCCGGCTGCATAGAGAGCTTTTGAGTATTGCTCGTTATATGGCGGGTCAAGGAACACCACATCAAAGGTGCAATCCCTGAACGGGAGGAGGTGCGCGTCGCACCGCAAGTCGGGGTCCGCATCGGCATTGACGTCGCACCTGAAACCAAACTCCGCGCGCCCGCCGAAGGGGTGGAGAATCTTGATTTCGGAGTTTACCTTCGGGTCAGAGTCGATTTCACGGAGAATCTTAATCTCAGCGAAGCGAGGCATCCCTCCCTTGTAATGGGATAAGCTCGGGCGAGGGAGAACCCATGCGAGGTTCTCAATTCGTTTGGGCGAGCTCATTTGGGCGACCTCCACAGAGGGCCCGGACAAGCCGCTCGTAAACTTGTTCCTAATCCTTTGCCCAATCGGCCCTACGCAGAGCAGAGAATCTACCAGAGTCCTACTTGTCGTTTCGCAACAAGTCGTAGCCTCTCCGATTCGCAAATCCGACAGCGGCAATTCTCTCTATGAGCTGAGACCTGGTGTCGTTCGATTTGGCCGCGAGACCAAGGCGTCTTGCCAGGATTGATAGATCCAAGAGGCTAAGCTCCGCGCGGGAGAGCCTCTTTTCAATCTCAGAAGTTGGAAGTTCCTGCAACTCCTTCATGAGCGCCTCGACGTCGGCAAGGGGCTTGTTGGACCTGCTCTTCTGCACCGTCGCCTTACCCCCTTTGGAGTCCGGAAACATGAATGCCAATCCCTGATTGTGCCGGTGCCGATTCGCAAATCCCAGCAGCACCTCGGCGGACCTCGAGGCGGCTTTCTGCTCCTCGTCGCTGGGCACTTGTGAGACGAATTCCTTGTACCTGGTCAGGAATCCAATCAAGTCGTCGGCGGCCTTCAGCATGGCTGCCCTCTCCTCGTCGGAGACGGAGAATCTTGTCGATTTGGCGAGGGTTTCCAAACGCTCTATCCAAGGGCGTTCCGTGCCGCTTGTGGACCTCATACTTTACGCAGGAACTCCTTGGTGATTTGAACGTATTGCGGGGCAACTCGCTGTGCGTTCGGGTCACTTTTGAAGGAAGACCGGCCTCGCCATTTCCGCGGCCTCTCCGTATCCGATTCCTTCGGTAGTGTACGAGTCGAAGACCACGTCCCCGTACTGTTCGCGAATCGCCGCCATAACAGTCCTGTGCATGTCGACCGTCGCGGTGCCGCCCAGCCTGACCCTGACAAAGACTATCCCCTTCATCTTGGGCACATCGACCTCTTCGCCCGCGGTCTCTCCGTAGTTCCTCCAGGCCCTCCCGAGCTTCTTAATCCTCGCGTCGAGAAGCGACAGGCCTACGGTCGAGAGGTGGTCTGGCAGCGCGGAGACGACGTAGGCGTCGCTGGCCAGGAGCGCGTTCTGCGTGACGATGTATAGGTTCGGAGGGCAGTCAACCAGGATGTAGTCGTAGTCAGATTTGATTTGGTCTAGCGCGTTCCTCAAGACCGTCCTTATCCTCAGGTATGACTTGGCGAACGCCTTCTCGGTGTTGGCCCCGGTCATCTGGCTCTGCAGGTCGAGGTCTATTCCCATCAAGGAAACCGTGGAGGGTATGAGATCGAGGTTGGGGACTATCGGGCTTTCGCCTCTGGTTATCGGGGATTTCCAAAGTATGTCCTTTATGTCGAAGTCCTCGGCGTCTCCTTCGAGGAACTTGTTGTAGAGGGCCTCCAGCGTTCCGTGCTCTCGTCGAAATTCGTTCCATCTCTCAGGCCGTGCGCAAAGGAAGGTCAGGTTTGTCTGCGGGTCGGCGTCGACCAGGAGCACTTTCTTGTTGTGGAAGTGGGCGAGCGCGCACCCGATGTGGTACGTTGATGTCGTCTTTGCGACACCTCCTTTGTAGTTGATGAAGCTAACGATTCTTGTCATTGGGTGTCCAAGGTACGAGCGTTGATATATGGGTTACCCCTATGGGTAGGGTATGCATTACCCTGAGGAGGCCCCGATGGACAATGCTCAAGTATTGAAGGGCAAGGCCGCCGGGAACACCATAGCCATCATGCGGGAACTCGGAGAGGGGCCCCTTGTCGACGTGGGACTTGGCGAGAACCTTGTGCCGCGACGACCAGAGCTACCAGCAGGTCAAGCAGAAAGAGGCAGTCGTCTTCAGGCTGGTGGTGGGAAGGCAACGCCTGGCTCGCCGGTCTCCAGGCCTCGTCGATCGTGGCTACGTCTTCCGTTCCTCGGAGCGGGAGTACCGAGGGAAGACGGTGGCCCTGTACTCGTTGTCGCTGAAGGGAATCGCAGCAGTCGTGCGCTCCTCTCGAGAAGCTCCCGGAGACGAAAGCATCGAGTCATGGGTTCGCCCACACGCTCGTTCCCACCTGGTGTTCCACCTCTTGGAGCAGCTAAGCGGTAAAGGCGAAGACTCCCTGGTCGAGCGCTTTCATGACAGCATGGTGGACTACTTCTCGCGCGGGCTGGTCAATCTCGAACTCGCCGACGACCAGCTCGTATGCGAATCAATGCTGTACGTTCTCCGCCGTGTCCTAATCGACGCAGAGGAGAAGAACGGCCCTGCATACGTTTCGGAGGCACGGAAGCTGCTGGGAGATTTATTGGAGAGGCAACAGTCGACACAGTATTGGTACGATATAGACAACGCAACCATGGTCGAGACCGTCTCCCTCTTTTGCTCTCGAGAGCGAGGACATGACGATGCTGCCAAGAGTGAGCCTTAGCCAGAGAACCTCCACCGCGCGCCTGGAGAACAGCGGCCGGTCCCTGCCCCGTCGTCGCCCGCCTGGCTCATGGGCCGGCTGGCCGGAAGGCCGTCAAACGTCGAACCACTGGTAGATGGAGAAGGCGAGGGAGAGTAGCAAGAAGGCGTTGAATATGACGTACCAGGGGCCCAAAACCCAGGAGGGGATGAGGTTCAGCAGGATGAGAAAGAAGAGGAGGGTGCCAGTCGTCTTAGCTACTTCCTCATGATGCGCCGACCTGTAGGCTTCGTAGTTCCTCACGTCTCGCATGGCAGCATCACGCTGCTGCTGGTAGCGGAAGACCTCCCGCGGATCGTCGTACTTCTCGGGGCCGAGGGCGTCGTACAAGGCCCTCTTCTCGGCATCTGACAGGACAAAATAAGCCTGAGAGACGTCCTTGAACCTCTCCTCCGCATCCGGAGATTTATTCCTGTCAGGGTGATACCTGACGGCCAGCCTCCTGTAGGCTTCCTTGATATCATGCTCTGACGCCGACTTCGCGACGCCGAGCACATCGTACAAGTCCCTCTCCGTCATTCAGCCATGCACACGATAGTACATACATAGGTAGGGATATAACGGCATACATACCGGCGAAGCCACCCAAGTATTATATCGCGTACATACGTGAGCGGCACCCGTTGACAGCCCAGGCCAAGGTCAAGATCTACGTGTCAGGCGGGAGGCACAGCATCAACCTGCCATCGGAGCTTGTCAGGGACAGCGCCTTCCCCTTCAAGCCCCTCGAGGAGCTGGTCGCCAGGATAGACGGCAAGCGCGTCGTGATAGAGAAGGCGTAACGAGTCAATGTCAATCTGTTGCATCATTCCTGGGTCAGGCTGCCGACGCACTCTTGGAATGAGTCCCTATTTCGCATCGCAAGGCCCCAGGCCGAAGAAGTCCCGCGGGCCGACCAAGAGCGCGCGGGGGAGACCGCGGGCCTTAGGCTGCACGGCTTGTCGCGAAGCGGGTTCGGCAAAAAACATGGGTTTGCTTAGTAATAAAAAAGGGTGCGGCGCCGTGGGCGGCTGAGCATTGTTGGACAGCTTGAGACTGTCGCGACAATGCCGTGACAGTAGAAGGACAATTTGCGTCAAAGCAGTTGGAGAGCCATTTCCAGCGTCTCCTTGCACGCCTTCTCTGCCTGTGGGTCGTTCTCCATCACCATCAAAGGCGTGGTGAGCCCGCTGAACTCCTTTAGCTCCTCCATCGACACCACCTTCGCCCAGATCCTCCCGTTGGTGAAGTTCAGGACGAACAGGATCAGGGGGACACCTAACTTCAACGCCAGCCGCTGCTCCGCGAGCAACTTCCTCCTGGGTATCCACCTCTGCCTCGTCCCGTCCTCCCTAAGCGTCAGAGCTTTGAACGCGCCGACCCCCCTAGGACTGCGCGTCCCGGGAGCATAGAAGACGTAGTCCGGAGTCCCTTCCTTTATGCTGTTGTCGACCAGCTTGCCGTCTCCACGAAGGATCTCCTCGCAGAACCTCAGCTGGGCGTTGTTGCCCCTCTCCCTGTTCGCCCGCCCGTCCTCCGTGGTGAGTCGCCTGTGCCCTATCGCGATCCCCTCCTTCTCTGCTCTAGTCGCCACTCCCACCTCTGGGTGTCCCGGCTCCTGCCGAGCTTCCGCCGGGGCTGTCGTCATCAATCTCCTCCTCCGGAGCGGAGGCACCCTCCGCTAGGAGTTCGTCTATTTCATCCTGGAGGATCGAGGCCCTCTCGACCAGGGACTCCAGCTTGTTCGAGACCAGGTAGATTGTCGCCGAGTCGTTTCGGTGCGCCTCGGCCAACTCCTCGTAGCGGCTGGCTATCTGGCCCATGTCCTTCTTCGTGTTCTCTATCCAGTCGAAGACCCACTCGCTCGACCTCCTGGTCGCATCGCTCGCCTTCTTCATGGCGTCGAGGGTCGCCGGCGCCTTCTGGTTCCACTGCTCGATGGAGGTCTTCAACGCGTCCGCGATCCCCTCAATCTTGCCGACCTTCTCCCCCATCGGAGCGAGGGTCTCCGCGGTCCGCCTCTCTACGAACTCCACGGTGTCCATCTTCTCCGACTGGACGCGCCCGGAGTACTCGAGCATCGAGTGATAGAGCCTCCAAGAGCAGAACCAGACGAAAGCGAGCAGCGCGCTCCAGACGGCGGTGAGGAGGGCCCCTTCGAACGCGGGAACGTCCTCGCTGACCTGAACGACGAGGACCCCCAGGATTGTCGACCCAATGAGAGAAAGCAGAGAGACCACCGCAATCCGCCTCCCCGTCATCTCTCGGTCCTTGCGCGCTATGTTCGTGAAACCGTCGAGGATCAGGTAGGCGGCCTCGGACAGGGCGGTCAAGCCCAGGAGCAGGTCAGTGGCGTCCACTGTCTCTCAGGGCCTCCTCCACCTCAAGAAGCTGCAGCCAGACGCCTAGCTTCCCCACGAACTCGGAGGCTTGGATGGTCTCTTGCTCGCTCTCGAGAACTTTCCGCAGTGTCGAGTCAGCACTCAGTCTGGTCGCGGCCCATTCCTTGATCGGGCGAATGTTCACGAGCGCGGCAGGCCCATCCTGCAGCTCTAGTTTACCTACCATGCTGGTAGGAAGAGGCCTGCGGCAACCTTATAAGCCTTCCTACGCAGTAGGTAGGCGAGATGCCCGACGTCACCGTCAAGGTCTCCGTTCTGGAGTTGCTCGAGAAAGGGCCCAGGCGCTATTCCGAGTTGGTCCGAGACCTTGGAAGGCCTGACAAGACGGTCTATGTCGCGTTGACAGGTCTCGCCGAGTCAAGATTCATCTCGAAGGACGAAGAAGGCAGGTACGGCCTCACGGACGCTGGAAGGCGCGAGCTCGAGCGGATCCGGTTCGTCAGGGTCGCGGGAGAGGAAGACGACCTCGCGATCATAACGAACACGCGGTTGGCCATATCGCTTGGCCGCTGCTACGACCTTCTCTTCGACCTTCGCTATCTCCTATCGAGGACGTTCAAGGGTTTGGATGACGAAGACAAAAGCAAAGTTAGAGAGAGGCTGGTGGTCATAAGGAACCTCTTGCTGAAGTACAACCCCTCGCTGAAGAGGGAGGAGCTCGAAAGGAGCGAGAGCAAGGGGACCGAGATCCGTCTCACGGAGCTGCTCAGCGGGGGGATTCTGTGGGAGAAGCGATTCATAAAGTGGGGCCTGAAGGATCGATATCTGCATCTCCTCAACCTGACGAAGGAGCTTCCAGAGGGTCCGGTCAAGGATGAGATATCCGGCTCTCTGGCCTTGTTTAGAGACGTTGCAAGGAAGCTGGATACCAGTCTAAGAGAGTTGGGTCACTTCGGCTGAGTCCGCCACCCCGTGACAAATCGGCCTTTCCGCACGTGGGGCATATCCTCATGAATACCAAAAGCGAGGAGTTTGGGCATTGAGACTTTTCATCGCGCCGGGACATCCTTATGAGTGCGATTTCTGTCATGCCAAACATGCGGGAGTTGGCGGCAGTGCAGGAGCCGGCGCAGGCGCAGATGTAAAGTAGCTCTCTACTCATCAACTAATCCTGGCTGCTCCTCCGAGGCGTTGAGGCTCTCCTTCAAATCCGAGTAGAGGCTTTGGATTCTTTTCCACAATCTTTTTGAGCATCTTTGTGTCACTGCTTTCAGCCATTAGGGGAGAGATCTCTGACAAGCATTTCCGACATGATTGATGACGCAACGAATCAGTTCGGTAACGGACTAGGATTAGGAGTGGTCGGATTTGCGTTCGGCGCAATCATGCAGGCAATGGCTCAGTCTTTGATGGGTCCGTACGTTCCAGGCCTCTTAATCGCGATTGGATTCTTCGTCTATGGAATGTTCGGCGATGCTCGACTTCTGCAGGACCGCCGCCACTGGCTCGTACTCGGAGCGATTGTCATCGAGGTAGTTGTCGAACCTTGGGTCTTGGTGGCGGGCCTGGGCTTATTGATAGCAGGCTGGCTTATCCAAAACTACTATTCGGCTTACTAAGCGACGACCTCTCGAAGGGAGAGTTTATTGGAATACAAGGAAGACGTCGTATGGCTTGTTTTAATCAGAAATATTCAAACTAAAAGTAAAGATTCAGACAGCTTCCAGTTTTCCGCAAATTCTATCCTTCCCGGCATGTCCCGGTCCCCCTTCGACGTGCCTCATCCTGAAAATGTGCAAGTGTCATTACAAAATGGGTGGAGGAGGTCTGGCCTTGTCAAGATAATGTCGCAGGAAATCCTTCCGCTTTTCTATCTCTGGACTCAATGCCGCAATGTCATTCACGAGCAAATTAAGGTACGTCCTGAGATAATCCTTCGAAACAACATCGATGAGATAGCTTCGGGGTTCGCCAAGATAGCTCGGTTTGTAGTTTACTTGCATTATTGCATGCTCTACTTCTTCAAGCTCCAGTTTTCCTCCGTTCCATCTTGATTCTACGATCTTCCTGTCAATAATTAGTGCGAGAAACGTGAAGAACAGAGGATGGTGACTGTGTGGCGTGGATTTCTGCATCTCAAAAATCCTAGACACGTTGTATGCTTGTGCTTTGACTAGCTGCATCGATCCCCCAAAGATTGAGTCCTTACCTTCCCGTTCCATCGTGTCGCCGATTTTGATTTCTTTCCCGACTCCGATTCTCTCGGCCATTCGCTTGTAGTGAAAATCAACACCGTCAAAGAACATGCCGAGTGCTGAACCCTCGTTCGTGGGATGCAATCCAAGATCAATGAATTGTCCGGAGAAATCGTAGTGCGTAACGACATTTCGCTTCCGATTCATGATAACGGCATATGTTGCCGGGAGTCTCTTGCATTCCACGAACAAGTTCGGACTTACTGGGATTGGATAATGCCTCTTATCCAGGTTCTCCTGCAGCGGAGACAATGCTTGATTGTCCGTTTCTCTCTGTACCGGCGGATCCAAGTCATAGTCAACATACATCATGTTAGGCGAAGTTTGCCAACCCATATTTCGCAATATGTCGTCGACTTCAAGTTCAAGAGGAAAGCCAGTCTGAAGTATCGTCTTCTTCAGCTTGTCCAGATAAGATGCTTCTGAGTCCGCCATGAACCAATTCGTCTCCCTCCAAACTCCCCCCATAGTATCTTAAGCCTTGGCATCCAAGAACTCAGTGAGGCCCAGGAGCTAAAAGATGCATCCAGACTTACATTCAAAATTCTCACTTGGCGCTTCCGGTCGACCTCATTGTCTGAGGGTTAGAGCGTTGGCTCATCGAAGAACCACTTGAAGTATCACGGCTAGGACTGCAAGGGCAATAATGATGACATCAGAATAGGGGCGAACAATGTTCACGACAGTCATTCCCCAGCTTCTCGTCCAAGCCCCGTGAACCTCGCGCTTCTGCTGTAGCTCCGGAACGCTGGTGACACCTTGTTTCAAGCTCTCGAGCTCCCGTAGAAACTCATTAGATGATTCGAGAGGTCTCTTTCTTCCTCTGACAACGATGCGATAGCTATTATTGAAGAACTGAGTGAGGAGGCGTTTCTCTTCATCCGTGCCTATGTTCATGCATAAGGCAATGCCGGAAAAGTCATTGCCTAGACTGGCGAAAATCATACGTGGATAGCCCGTGGATAGCAAGGACTCCAAAACGGAGTGTGCCTCTTTTAGAAGCGGGGTACACGTCTTCGGACGTAGGAGCCTGGGCACGTATTGGAACTGGGCGAGGATCTGCAACACCTCTGGAATTCCATAGTCGATGCCTGTTCTGAACGTATAGGGCATTGAGAAAAGAAGGCCCACTATCCCAAACAGCCCGAAGGTCACTCCAAAAATCCCTATGATTGAAGCGAATACCTGAGTTGAGGCAGCGATCTCGTCGATGAAAAGAATCAGGCTGAAAGACAGAATGAAAAATGCTACAATCCAGTTCCTTGCTGCTAGGAAGATGCGCACCCTTTGCGCCTTGACATACCAGTCATTGCGGCATTTGATCAGCAGTGCTATTATCAGACCATTCATGATGACGCTGAAGAGCTCGAACCCTGGGATTATCGACCCGCCATAGTTCGACATTACCTGACGTGATGCCCCCTCCCTCCAGAGCGCGACTAGGATCTCTGTTGCACCCAAGTCAGCAAAAATGCTGATTATCCAATAGATTTGAGCGATACGATAGAGATGATACGCGAGATAAAGTGATAGACCGAGTTTGGGTTTTGTCGGTGCAGGAACGGACAACACTTTCTTATTCATGTGAAAGCTTCTTTGATATTTAAGGTCGGAAAAATCCCAAGATTGCGGCAATAACCTTCTCATGCTTCAGTGCTAGACAACTCGACCCAAAGGCTAATGAGAAAGCTCAACCTCAAACCGCCGTCTTGG
The DNA here is from genome assembly GCA_963799775.1 of uncultured archaeon. Classification (GTDB taxonomy): domain Archaea; phylum Thermoproteota; class Nitrososphaeria; order Nitrososphaerales; family Gagatemarchaeaceae; genus Gagatemarchaeum. The sequence goes on along the minus strand of CAWCYD010000002.1, from coordinate 23,220 downwards.
TAGGCCAGTTCGGACCGCTGAAGCGCATCAGGTTCGAGGATCTATTCATGATCATGTTCGGTGGTCACACTGGGTACGATTACAAAGTCATGATGAAGAGGCCGGAATGGAATCATCACTATACGTTTAGCGTAGGGGTTCCGCCAAGATTCGACTTCACGAACTTGCCCATCTACGCCGAAAGAACAATCGAATCCGAGCCAAAGGTCCATCAAATACTAGCGCGGGGGTCGCTCGATGTCCAAGCACTTGTCCGGACCATTTTCCCCCATGCACTTCCAGAGATTCGTCAGGTCGACCTCTTGGCCGAGGAATTTCGAGGCGGCGAGGTAATTCCATTCTCTGAAGGGTTCCTTCAATTGTTCGGGAGAAGAGAAGTAAATCTGAATCGAAACATGCTTTCGATGTTTCAACCAACTCCAATCTCCACTTTCAGGTCAGCAGGATTCGGGATTGGCATGTCCTTGGAAGAGAGCACAAACAGAGGCGTGATAGTTTCCGCCGGCGAGACGGCGTACAGCTTGAATTTCCCCGCAATTGAAAACATGGAGGACAAGTTGGAGAAAGCGATGCAATTCCGGCTTGAGGACAATGCAGATCAGATCATTCAGGCGGACGTCCCTGAAGACTGGAATCTCGATGAAGACGAAGAGAGCGACTCAGAAGATTCAGATTTGGAGTTCCTGAATTCTTCACGCAATTGATGGCTGCTCAGTCCACATGAATCATGATGATTACCACTCTCGATCTCTGTAAGACGCCACCCTCTCTTCGTACCCCAGCACGTCATCGTAATATCTTACTACGGGCTGCAGGGCCTCCATCCGAATCTCGGTAATGCCGAGCTGTGGAGCGACGCTGCGCTATCCGCTGATTCAATATCTTGGATGAAGCTTCATTGCTTCAGCATCTCTGCAACCGCCTTTCTGGTGCCGGCCTTGGCCCACTCTATCTCCTCTTTCACATGCTTCCTGCTCTTTGTTTGCTTCTGCAGCTTGGAAGTTATTGACTCGAGTTCGGCCATCCGTTCATCATCATACAACCTCCGCTTGGTCGCGAGGCGAATGAGCTCATCCCTCGTCATACGCTCTCCAGTCCCAGACAGCACCTCGATACGCCTCGAGACCTTCGGCCGAGTCGAGTGGTTCTCAGTATGCGGCGTCATTCGGATATCTCCACCTTCATCTCCTTCTTGGCGGTGAAGTAACGACTGAAGTTCGTGATGGTAACTCCTCTGATCTTGTTGGTCTTCGGGTCGCGCCTGACCAGCACATAATCATCAACCTCCTCTGAGACAGAAGGCCGCGGCTTCCCGAAGCTCAGGTACGCCACATCGGCCTCCTTGTCATAGCTGATGATCAGTTTGCTTTTCTCCATACCACCTTCTTCCTCTTTACATTCTCAGTGAAGTACGCCGTCAGTATAAATCCTTCTCCATTCAACTGCTTGATCACGACTGCAAGGTACTTCGATGTCACCGCCGTCTTCGTGAAGAACCTGTAGAGAATCCTGGTATCGTCGGTAGCGCCAGTCGCCACAAGCTCCGGCTCCGAAAGCGCGAGTTCAATCTTGTGTTCATCGACCATCACTTCGGGATGGAAGAAAGCGATGTGTAGTCTCTGGATTTCAGTGAATCTTATCTTTCTTCCATCATAGGCGACAAAGTGGTCCATCCGGTTGTCACTACATTGGTAACTTAACGACAACGTCTGAGTCGGGAAGCTGAGCGAGATATTCCCAGCCCTGACCAATATGAGCTTTCAGCTCGCTGATAGGAATCACCTTCTGCCTGTTCCCGTTGTTGGCCATGGCTCCGAGCAGCTTCTCTCGCACCATCTTCTGAAAGTCCTCGTCCTTCATGCTCGACAGGTCCAGCTTGTCGACCTGCTCCTGGGTGTAGCCGGCAATCTGTATCAGCGTCTCTCGCTTGAAGGACTGCTTGATCTCCTCCTGGCTCATCCCTCGCTTGCGCAGCATTATCGTGACCGCTTCCATGCCTTTGAGATAGAACTCTCTCATCTGGTCTTCCGTGTATCGCCTGTACGCGGAGTCGAGGAAGAGCTTGTGCCCCATCAGCGCCTCGGCAATGTCCCTTCCCAATGGCTGAAGCATCTGCGTGAAGAAGAACTTCCTCAGGCAGTGGATGTGGATGGTAGCCCTCCCCTGGTCGTCCTTCTCCCCCAGTCCGGAGTTCTTCAGCGCCAACGAGAAGATGTGGTCGGCGTTCCAGTAAGACATCGGTAGGTTGCCGGTCTTGTGCTCCTGTCCACGGGTTGACGTCGGGAAGATGTAGTCGCTGGGATTGTTGATCCGGTCGAGGAGGAATTCCTTCAAGAACGTGACCGCCTCGTCGCTGATGAAGCAATACCTCGGCTGTCTGTCCTTTGTCACCTCTGCCCTCAGGTGTATCGTCGCTGGACTCTTGGAAAGATCGACATCCTTCACTCTAAGAGTAAGGAATTCTCCTACCCTCATCCCGCTCGAAGCCAGCATTGTGACGAGGGCCTTTCCGCGGGCATCCGCGTGCGTGAGGACGCTCCTGAGCTCATCCGGCGTCGGGACCCTGTCGGCGGTGACCGAGTGATACCTGGGGAGATCCACCTTGACCCTCATCTTGGCGTTGTCCAACTCGAAGTCGTTAATGGCGAGGAACTTCTTCACGGCCGAGAGTCGGTTCCTGAGGGAGTTTGGCGCGAACTTGTCTTTGAGCATCCAAGCCACGTATCCGTCGAGGACCTTGTAGACGTCGTTCTTCCTCATGTAGGCCAGAGCGTCGTTAGGCAGCATCTCGAGGTAGCTGCAAAAGTCCATCATCCCTCCTGTAGAGTTCTCGATGCTCTTCTTGGAGCCGCGCCTTCCCACCTTCTCCAGATAGGTCTTGAGTTGAACGACTACCTCGTCCCGATAATCTCTCCTCCACTCGTACGCTCTTCTGTTTAGGACCTTCATGCAGGCTGGACCTTGGTCCCAGCCCACATTTAAGCCTTGACAGGTAGCAGTTAACTGCTAGATGTCGAAGTAGAGGTAGAACTCGTACGGGTGAGGCCTGGCGGCGACCGCCTTGGCGCTGGCCGAGCCCAGCTCGATTACCATCTCTACCATGTCCTTGGAGAAGATGCCGTCGAGGAAGCTCGAATCGCTCTCGAGCGCCTCGAGAGACTCGAACAGGCTCGTCGGGAGCTCCTTGACGCCGTAGGACTTCTTCTTCTCTGGGGTGAGCTTGTAGATGTCCTCGTTGATCGGGCTGCCAGGGTCCATCTTCTTCTTGATGCCGTCTAGGCCTGCGGCGAGTATCGCCGACATGGCGAGGTAGGGGTTGGCGGAGGGGTCTGGAGTCCTGAATTCGGCCCTCTTCCTCTTCTCCTCGTTGGCACCCTTGTGGTAGACAGGGATCCTGACGTTCGCTGAGCGGTTGGCCTTGCTCCACGCGACGTAAATCGGAGCCTCGTATCCGGGCACCAGCCTCCTGTACGAATTGGTCGTTGGGTTAGTTATCGCTGTCAACGCCCTGCTGTGGTTGAGCAGCCCTCCTACATAGTAGCGGCCGGTCTGGCTCAGCTCCGCGTAGCTGTCGTTGGCGTCGTAGAACGCGTTCTTCGCCCCCTTCCAGAGGCTCGAGGAGACGTGCATTCCGGAAGCGTTGTCCCCAAAGATGGGCTTGGGCATTATCGATGCGATGAGCCCTCTCTTCGCAGCGATGTTCTTTATCACGAACTTGTAGCTCATGACGCTGTCTCCCATGGCCACGAGCGAGTCGCGATACATGTCGATCTCGCATTGACCTGCGGTCGCGACTTCGTGGTGGTGGGCGTCGTTGACCACGCCGAAGTTCTGCTCCAGCAGATAGGCGACCTCGCTGCGGTAGTCCTGGAGGGTGTCCTGAGGTGGCGCAGGGTAGTATCCTTCCTTCCACCTGATGGGGAAGTTCGTGCCCCTCGACTCGACGGCACTCTCTACGGAAGTTATCTTGAAGCCGACCTCGAACGGGTTGTTGACGTTCCAGGTGGCGCTGTCGAAGACGAAGAACTCGATTTCTGGGCCCCAATAGGAGTCCGTGAACCCCGCGGCCTTCAGGCGCTCCTCCGCCTTCTGGGCGATGTAGCGGGTGTGCCCTAGAGAACCTCCCCTTGCCAAAGCCCCACTGGATGTCACAGATGAGCCTGCCCGTCGGATACCTCTCGTCGCCCCACGGGATCAGGGCGTAGCTCGAGGGGTCTGGGATGAGGAGCATGTCCGATTCGTAGATCTCTGCAAAGCCCTTGATCGATGAGCCGTCCAGCTTTGCGACTCCGATGTCAAATGTATCCTCCTCCAACATTGTCGACGTTATGGAGACGTGCTGGATCCTTCCAGGGACATCCATGAACTGGAGGTCGATGAACTTTACGTTCTTCTCCTTGACTTCGTCCAAAACCTGCTTCGGTGTTCTCTTTCTTGGAATGAGACTGCCTTTCGCGGTCCTATCAAACGGCATGGATGTGGCCCGGCTTCGGAGGTCTAATAAATCTTGCCGTTACATCTTTGCGCTTGTTTACATATCCATGATAAAACTTATCAAATGGCTAATATATGGGCCATGCACGTAGCAAATGCAATTGGACAACCTCGACAAAATCATCCTGAAGGAGCTTATGACCGATGCGCGGCAATCCTTCAGGGACCTGTCAAAAAAGGCTCACGCCTCGGTCGTGACGGTCGCCCAGAGGGTGAGGAAGATGGAGAAGGCGGGCGTGATAAAGGGCTACACCGCACAGGTGAGCTCCGAGCTTCTCGGCTTCGAGATAACAACGGTCACGGAGGTCACCGTCTCCAAGGGAAAGGTCATCGAGGTCGAGAAAGACATCGCCAAGCTGCCGCACGTCTGCGCGGTATACGACGTCACTGGCGAGGAGGACAGCATTGTGATCTCGAAGTTCAAGACCAGGGAGGAGCTCAGCAACTTCACAAAGGCTGTGCTCGCCCTCCCCCATGTCGAGAGGACGAACACCCACGTGGTGCTCAACACGACCAAGGAGAACTTCCTCAGCCCGTTCGTCCTGGACTAGCTCGCCCCGACAATTCAAATACCTGCCCCACCTCGAACGGCCAGTTTGCAGAGAGAGAATCAGCACCTCCCCGAGTACCAGGTCGTGGTGGACGACGTGACGGGCGGAGAGATAGCCAACATCGTCAAGGGATACATCGAGGTCAAGGGCGAGAAGATCAGGTTCAAGGGCATCGCGTACGGGCGCTACGGAGGGCAGAACTTCGCCCCGAAGCTCTCGCGCCTCGCGAAGAAGAAGCTCAAGGAGGTCTTTGGCGACGTCTCAAAGTTCGAAGAGGAGCCTGCAGCAGAAGGTGGTGAGGGGCGACTTCCAGGTCGACCCGGCGGCGGCCGAGGCTGCGAAGAAGAAGGAAGAGCACGCCCACCATCACCACAGCCCCTCTGAAACTCCTTGATTTTCATGCGAAACTTGAGCACGCCTCCTGGGAGGGCTAGGGGCACCTTGAACCTCATCGTCGGCGGGACCGGCTTCATTGGGGGCCACCTCGCAGAATACTTCTTCCAAGAGGGCGAGATCTCAAAGGGCGTCATCCGCAAGGGGCCCCACCTCAGGATACTCGACCAGTGCGGGATCCAGTGCCTCGAGGCCGACCTCCTCGAGAGGGAGACCCTCCACGAGCCCCTCGACGGGGTCGACGTCGTCTACAACCTCGCGTCCCCCACCCCAGACCACGAGGGGCACGGAGACTACCTCGAGGTCAACACGAAAGGCCTCCGCAACCTGCTGGAGGAAGCGGAGGAGCACGGCGCGAAGGACTTTGTTCACCTGAGCACGCTGGACGTCTACGGTTTCAAGAAGAAGCGCGTGGGCGCGTCAGAGGTGGCGCTCGAGTTGTCGCCGACGCATCCCTATCAGATGGCGAAGATGGAGGCGGAGAAGTTGCTCCGGGAGTTCTCCAAGCGCGGCGAGATGCGAATCAAAGTGGTAAGGGCTGCACGAGCTACAGGCCCGAGGGACATGACGCTCGCCCTCCCAATCCTGAGGATGGCAGAGAACGGGGCGGTCGTGGTCCCCTCCAGCGGCACCCCGATGTCCTTCACTCATCCGAGGGACGTCGCAAAGGCCCTGTTCAAGGTGGCGACCTCCGGGGAGGCAGGCAAGGTGTACCAGGTGAAGTCCTTCGACTCCACCCCGGAGGAGCTGGCCAAGGGCTTCGTCGAGGCGAGCGGGAAGAAGGCCGAGGTCAAGCGCGAGGGGCTCCTGTCGAAGAGCGGCCTCCCCCCGTACGCAGCTGCCCAGCTCAAGGCAGGCCTGTACCTGGAAGACCAGGCGTCGTGGGGCACCATCTCATACTCACCGGACTACAACCTCCAGAAGACGAGCGCGGACATAGCCGAGTGGCGGGCAAAAGAGCCATGGCTGATCGAAAGCTAGACGACATCGGCCCCATCCTGAGCGCCATCGCGAAGATGGTCCGCGAGAGCAAGTGACCCAGAGCCACCGCTCTCTCAGAGCTCAAGGAAGAGGAGGAGGGCGACCCGTTCAAGATCCTCATCGGGACGATCCTCTCCCAGCGCACCCGGGACGAGATGACGACGATGGCAACCGACAGGCTGTTCGAGAGGTTCCCCGGCCCCGAGGAGCTTGCGGGAGCAAACGTCCGGGAGGTGAGGAAGCTCATCAGGTCCGTAGGGTTCTACAACGTGAAGTCGAGGAGCGTGATCAAGGTCGCGAAGCAGCTGGTCGACCGGTTCGGGGGCGAGGTCCCCTCGGACGTGGAGACGCTGATGACCTTGCCGTCTGTCGGGAGGAAGACCGCGAACTGCGTGCTGGTCTACGGGTTCAACAAGCCGGCGATCCCCGTGGACACGCACGTCCACAGGATCTCCAACAGGCTGGGGCTGGTAAAGACCAAGACGCCGGAGGAGACGGAGGCGGAGCTCGTGAAGAAGGGCCCCAAGAGGTATTGGCTAGCGCTCAACGACCTCTTCGTGAGGTTCGGGCAGACCACGTGCAAGCCAATCGGCCCGAGGTGCGGCGAGTGCACCCTCAAGGCGCGCTGCGTGTATTACAGGGAGGTCGTCAGCAAGTCCCCCCGCATGCTGGCCAGAGTGTCAGCCGCGAAGTAGGCTCTTGGAGCCCAGGCGCTTCTCGAACCAAAAGTGGGCGTAGGGCTCGTCGTTGAAACGCTCCACCTCCTCGTAGTTCGAGCTCCTGTAGAGGGCCATCGCCTCTCTGAGTGCCTTGTTCGTGTCGAGGCGGAGCACCTTGACGCCTGATTCCGAGGCCGACTTCTCCAATTCCGCGAGGAGGCGGCGCCCGACGCCGCGGCCCCTGATCTTCGGTGCGACCCACAAGCGTTTGATCTCCGCCACCCCATCCTCGTGGAATTTCAGGGCGCCACAGCCGACGGGTTCCTTCCGCAGGTGGGCGATGAGCAAGAGTCCCCTCGGCGGCCTCAACTCGCGAGGCGGAGTGGGCCTTGTGACCCGTGGGTCGAACCCTCCCTCGAAGCGCCTGTCCAGCTCCGAGAAGTATTGGGCCATGCACCACTTCGCGTCCTTGCTCGCAGGGTCGGCCACCGCTACCTTGACGTCGCCAGTCCGGGGCATCCGTGCTTCGGGGGCTTGCGGCGATTTAAACGGGGTTCTTGCTATCAGGTCGAGGACTCGTTCTGGTATCGGCCGCTGTAGAGCTGCTTCGCAGGGGCCTCGTTCCTGATGAACACGAGCTGGATGAGGGCCTCGTCCTTGTGGACCCTCGCGTCGATCGGCGTGAAGATGGTCTGCGTGGGCTCTCCGCTGTAGCCGCTGTCGAAGACGGCGCTCTCCAGCTTGATGATGCCCAGCCTGTTCACCGTGGAGCGAGGGAACGCGAACCCCGTGCAGTCGGCAGGGACGGTCACCTTCGGGAACCTCAGCTCGTATAGGTTGCCCTTGAGGAAGTCGTAGAAGCCCTCCTTGTCAGGCGGGACCAGTTCCTTGACGTCCCTGACCTCCGGCTTGCCCCTTCGGCCCCTGAGGGCGGAGGGAGCCACGTATCCCCTTTGCTCGCCGTGAAGATAGATCTTGAAGCCGCGGGGGACGAGCTTGACCTCCTTCGGGGAGAGGTCGACGCCGTTCGGGTTGATCTTCTTGTAGGAGGAGCACGACTTTGCGACGTCTGCGCCGCTCAGGACAGACACAGCACAGCGGCGAATCGTGGCGCGGATAAAAGCGAATCCCTGCCTCTAGTAGAGGAGCGGTTTGGAGGCCCAGAAGACGGTGACTATGCCGCCAGTCATGGCTCGGCTCTCGACGTCGAAGATGCCGTTGTCTCTGAGCGCAGGCCCGAGTTCCTCCTTCCAGGATGATGAATCGATGAGGCCTGGAAGCGCGGCATAGGTGAATCCCAGCGAAGGAACGATCGGGGCCACAAGCCTTCCGAAGAGAGGGAGGATGCCCTTGACGTAGAGGTCGAGGGGCAGGGCGAGCGTCCCTGAGGGTTTGGTGAAGTCATAGACCGCCATCCTTCCGCCGGGCTTGAGAACGCGCGCAATCTCCTCTACGAACGTCCGCGTGTTGCAATACTTCGGGACGTAACATGAGACGACGAAATCGAACGACCCCGGAGAGAAAGGAAGATGCTCCGCGTCGGCTAGGCCGAGGGTCATTCGGAGCTTCTTGCTCTGCGCGGACCGGACCATCCGGCTCGTGATGTCGACCCCCACGACCTCGGACGTGTCAAGAGGAGACGACTCTTCGAGGATGCCCGTCCCGCATCCGATGTCCAAGACCCTGGCACCGCGGGGCACTCGGAGCCTCTCGAGCATCCTTCGCTTCCACGCGCGGTCCTGTTGCAGCGTCATCAGGTTGACGACGTTGTCGTAAGAAGAAGAGATGCCCGAGAAGATGCTGCGCGCCAGTGCGTCCTGTCGGACCATGAGTAGGCTCCCGCAGCTTCATCATTCGCCAGGACCTCTTAAGGCTAGGCTCTCAAAAATACAGAAAAATGGAGAGAGGCGGCTCCATGGCACGCCCCAACAGCTTCCGTGTGTCTAGTTGTAGAATGCGGTGAGGATGAGGTTTGTGGGTGTTGCTGGCTCAGAGACGGAGTAGAAGTTGGGAAGACTCCCGTCTGCCCAAGACGCGTAGTAGTAGCTGGCGTAGTTCGAGACGGCTACGCTGTAGTTGGTGCTTCCGCTGACTGAGAAGGTGCAAGGAGAGAAGCAGCTCGAGACCAGGGCCCCGTTCTCCCAGAGGGTTGTGTAGATGCCGTAGATCTCGCCTGAGCTGCGACTGATCGTGACGACGCTGATCGTGCCTGGGCCACCGCTGCCGGCGGCAGGGGTGGGACTAGTCGTGGGCGAGGTTTGAGGGACGGGTGCCGAACCGGCGACAGTAGATAGCAGGCTGCCGAGATAGCTCGGGAGCGACCCATATGGGTTGGGCCATCCTGCGTCCGTCGTGAATATCCAGCCAAGATAGCCGGAGGCGCTCTGGATGTAGGACTGGTCGAAGGAGTCGCCATAGGCCACTACCGCGAAGTTGCTCTTCGCGTAGGAGGTGTGCCATCCACCTAGGAAACCGAGGCTTGGAAGGCCTGCGTTCTCGTAGATGACGATGGTGTCCACCGTCCCGATGTAGCTAGATGGGACGTCCGCCCCGGGGTTGCCCGCCACGAACCATGCGCCGATCGAGTGCGCGTAGTTGGTGATGCCGGAGTAATACCATTCGGCCCCTGGCCAGTTGGCCATCTGGTCGATGTATACCCCGTTGACCCCGTACCAGGAAACGTAGTCTTGGACCTCCGTCTCTACCGTGCCTTGCGGCACGCTTGCGTAGTTAGAGGCGACGTATCCAAGGACATCGATTCCGGCGGCCTGGAGGCTCTTTATTCCAGAATAGAAGTTGGGGTCAGACCCCCATCCGGGACCGTTGGACGGGTTGACTACCGCCATTATCGGGACGCTCGGAAAGGCTTCTTTTTGCTGGATTAGGGCTGTCCACGTCCAACCAGGATAGCTGTAGAGCGGGACGATGACGCCTGTGGAGGCGGTCGCCGCTGCTGCTGGATGGACTAGGCCGGGGATGAAGGTGAATGCGAAAACTGCGAGGATTAATGGAGCAATGTACTTGTGGTTTGTACTTGTTTTCACGTTCACGACCCGGCCGAATAATCGTATTAAGCGGTATGAAGGGACTCGATGTAGTCATGCTAGGACTTGTTCGCAGGGCGAGAACAGCTAGAAGATTCTTCTGAAACGTGATATCGCTTGCTGAAGTTAGCCCAGGGGGAATCGACGGAATGGAATCGCCTCCAGTCGAGCCGGACCTGGTCTCCCCGTGGAGACGTAACGTATGGCTCTTCGGCCTCAGGACGCCATTCAGCCTCGTCTTCATTGGGTGGGTCACCTTCGGCGAGCTGCTCTCACCGCGCTTTAGCGTCGAGATCTACCTCTACACCATGCTGGCGGCCCTCTTGGGTCTGGTCATAGGTGCGCACTACATCGACATCGGGACCAGCCGGGAGAAGTTCTCGCCGTTCTTCCCTTCGATCCCCGCGAGCATGCTGTGGATAGGAATCCTAGCCGTGGCCGCCGGAGCGCTTGTCGGCCTCTACGTGGCGCTGAGATGGAGCCCTCTCTTCTTCGTCTTCGTCCTCGTCGAAGGGTTCGCGGCAATCGCATACCCGCTGGAGAAGCCGAAGATCGTCCACTCATATGCGGGTTTTGGGTTGACATGGGGGACCATCCCGTTCCTCGCCGCGTTCTTCGTCCAGAGCGGGACGATAACGCCACCGGCGCTCGCGCTCTCCATCTTCGTCGGCATCAGCGTGGTCATGATGCACCACCTGGCGATAATGAGCAGGGAGTCCCCCGGATGGAAGGACGCCCTATACCTTCTTGGCCTCTACAGATACTCGGTCTATGCCCTGGCTGTTGTCGCTGTCTTGGGAAGGGCCTTCGGCGTCTAGCCCTTGCCGCTCCTGGACCAGAGGAGAGTCTTGCACTTGTGGCAGACGATCCCGTCGAAGACGACGCCTTTCTTGTCCCGGACGGGCTCGACGCTCATCATCTCGCCACCGCAGGAGAGGCACATGTTCGAGGAGGGCGACTGTGATATCCTTTTCCAGTCGATCATGAAATACGTCAAGAAGAGAGGCGAAACGTCCGTCCTCAGTCTAGAATCGGCGTCTCTGTAGGTCACACCCTTGATCGGGGTCTCCTTCGATTCGTCTGTTTCCATCTGAGCACGCGGTACGCGCGAAGACAGCGCTATGGTGTGGCATCCTCCCACGGCCTCAAGTCGTGGGCTTCCAGCCCTTGTGGGCGTGTAGTTCCTGCTTCCTCGACCTGGCATGCCACTCCAGTTGTCTGGAGGAGTAGAGGCCTAATCTCTACAGGCTTGAGTTCGGGCATGTCCTGCCCTACCATTGGTGCGAAAAGGCCCGCGAGAGCCAAGCCGCGCTTCAGCACGATATTTGCAGCGTTGTGATCGCGCTTTAGATGACGACGACAGCCGACGCAATTGAACTTTCGAACACTCAGGTCGATCAGGTTGATGGTCCCACAGTAGAAGCACTCCTGTGTCGAATATGCAGCGGCGACCTTGGTCACCCTCGAACCAGCCTTGAGAGCCTTGTACTCTGTCAATCTAACTAGCTGACCCCAACTTGCGTCATGGATTGACTTGGCCAGCCTATGGTTCTTGACCATGTTCTTGATGCATAGGTCCATCGAATGCGATAAGGTTGTGTTCGGTGACTAGCCTTGTGGAGAGCTTGTGGTTGAAATCGAGACGCTGGCGTCTCACCTTTGCATGCTGTGATGCGACGCGCTCTCGGGCCTTGAAGCGGTTCTTCGAGCCCTTCTTCTTCCGTGAGAGGTCATGTTGAAGACGTTTCAGTCGCTTTTCTGACTTGCGGAGGAAGCGTGGGTGCTCTACGCTCTCGCCATCAGATGTCGTGATGAGCGAGAGGAGACCAAGGTCAATTCCTACGGGTCGTTTGACGACCAAAAGAGGCTGCTCCTTTAGATTCTGCAGAGGGACGATCTCTTCGAATATCATCGATACGAACCATTTTCCGTCTGGCTCGTGGATTATCGTGCACGTCTTCATTCGAGAGTCCTTTGGAAGCGGTCTATGGAAGATGGCAGGAACGTTGCCTATCTTTGAGACGAAAAGGCGCCGTCTTCGAACATCTGGTCGGACTGAGCCGTTGTATGCCTGTGGATACGTGAAGGAACCGGACTCGGGGAATCTCTTGAACTTTGGATGTTTGCCCTGGTCCTTGAAGAATCGCTGAAATGCGCTGTCGAGACGATGGAGGACGTCCTGGGCCACCTGGGAGTATAATGCCCCAACTTCTGGATTGAGTCGTCGCTCCTCGGTGAGGGCACCACTGCTGATAATTGTACGATGTCGATCTACGTTCGTCTTGCCATCTGTCCTTTCGATGTGCGAGCGCGTCGTTCCATAGATGTCTGCACGATTCCAGCGTGTGGAGCATTCTCGTCTCTTGTTTGTGCGATGGATAGAGACGAAAGCGCAGCGCTGATGGCATCTATTACCTAGTTCCCCTTCAATGCATAAAAGCGCCTCGGTCTTATCCCAGGGTTAAAGCACCTTAGGATTTCTCGCTCGTAACTGTTAAACGTCGTTCCCTTGCGCCTTGCCCGCAGAAACAAAAGATGGAAAGCCTCTTCGCTCGCTCGGTGGATGACGCATCGAAGCTCATCGACCTGACGGAGGATGACAGGAAGCTCTTCGAGAGGGTCGAGGCGGCCTGCGACGAGCTAGTCCTACCGGAGTTCGAGAAGTATGTGGAGAGGAAGTTCAACGACAAGATTCCTGAGATCATAAAGAAGCACCGCCTGATGGGCGTCCCGATAGCAAAGAAGTACGGAGGAGAAGGGGCGAGGCCTCTAGTCCACGCCCTGACCTTGGAGCGGCTCGGGCAGCTGGGGCTCGGGGTCATCACTTTCGTGGACGTCCACCAGGCCCTGGGGAGCCTGACCCTCCAGGAGTGGGGGAGCGAGGAGTTCAAGCAGAGATACCTGCCAAAGGCCGCGACGGGAGAGGTGGTGCTGGCCTACGCGCTCACCGAGCCTGAGGCGGGGAGCGACCCGTCCTCGCTAAAGTCGAGCTTCAGGAAGGATGGCCGTCACTACTACGTCAGTGGGTCCAAGTACCTGATCTCGAACGGGTCGGTCGCCAACAAGCTCATCGTCTTCGCGTATCCCGAGGGGCAGACGAAGGGGATGACCGCGTTCCTCGTGGACAGCAAGGCGGCGGGGTTCTCTGTCGAGATGAGGATGGAGGAGAAGATGGGCCTGTTCACCTCTGACACCTCGTTGCTCTCGATGGACAACGTGAAGGTCCCGAAGGAGGACGTCCTCGGGGAGGAGGGGAGGGGGCTCCCTGTCGCCTACTCCGCGCTTCTCAACGGGAGGCTGGGGATCGCGTCGGGCTGCCTCGGGGTAATGGAGGACTGCATCAATCAGGTGAAGGAGAGGGTCACCACGAGGCCCCAGTTCGGCAAACCCATCGGGAAGCACCAGCTCATCCAGAGGCACGTCGCCACCATGGTGGCCAACCTCGAGTCGTCGAGATGGCTCGTCTATCAGGTTGCCCTCAAGAAGGAGGAGTACGACAACAACCGCGGGAACTTAGAGATGAGGACCGAGGTGGACAGGGCGAGCGCCGTGGCGAAGTATGTCGCCTCAAGGGCCGCGTACAACACGGCCGACGCTGCGGTCCAGTGCTTCGGTGGTTTCGGGTACTCGATACTCTCCCCCGTCACAAAGCACCTTCTGGACACGCGCGTCGCGAGGATCTACGAGGGGACGGACGAGATAATGGAGCTCAAGATCGCGTCGACGGTCCTCGGCAGGGAGTTCGAGGCTTACAGGTAGCCTCGGACCGATTTTGGAAGAGTCAGCGGGCCTTTTAATACAGCGACAGGCCTTCGATCTTGGGCATTCGCTGAGAGCTTGAGAGCCAGTCGACAGAAGAACGAGGACTCATCGGAGAGCGACGAGCGAATCAAGAGAACTCTGAAGGAACTCGAGACCCTGATTGCAGAAAGAGACGCCTTGAGAGGTCCGCTAGTCAAGCTTGGTTTGTATGAGATCGCTGGCCAGGATGAGGAGGTGTTGAGAAAACGAAAGCTCGACTCCCGCTTGCAGGCCGTGGAAGACAAGGACTTTGAGATCGCACGGAAACGCGACGAGTATCTAGTGTTGCTGCTCGCCTCTACCCGCGCTTTCCTGGATGACATCGCGACATCGATGGACATGCTTGGAAAGGACACCAAGCGGCTGAATAGATCGACGATCTTGTTGCTTGTGTCGACGGTTATCTTGGTCGCCGTCTCGGTGGTTGACTTTCTAATCAGGTTGGGCCTCTCTTGATCTTGACGGACCTCTGCTAGATCTTGATTGGAGACGACTTGGGCACCCATCCCGTGATGGACAAGGTGTGGCCGTCCGGGTCTTGAAAATCTGTGGCGTAGACGGTCCCTCGTCTTGTCACCGGTGACTGGCCGGGGCGGCTGTCGGAAAGCGACCTTCGATTTCAGGGAGTCGTAGGTCGACGCTATGTCAGCGACCTCGAAGGAATACTCCGTGTCCCCAGGCAACACTGCGCGGGTGGTCTCCCTGATCGCCAAGGTGGCTCCGCCGACATCAAAGAACACGAACTCGCCCGGTGAACGCTTCCCTGCTCCTTCAGCCCGAGGGTGTCCCCATAGAATCTGGTCGATGTCTCAAGGTCGCTCACACGGAGGATGATGTTGACGAGTCTCATGGCTTACCAAAGAGTCTAACTGGGATTTGAGAGTGTCTGCTAGTCCACGAAGTCCAGGAGGGTCGTGGCCTTCGCCTCCTTCGGAGCTGCAGTTTGCTTCTTGCCATCTTCCTTCGCGGGGGAGACCATGCTCTTCATGAACTTCTCCCGCCGAAGGCTGCTGTAGAAGTAGGCCTCGTCGACCGTCCCCTCCGCTATCAGGACGATGACCTTGCCCCGCATGGTCCTCCCGGTGCGCCCCTTCCTCTGGATCGCCCGGATCTCAGACGGGACCGCCTCGTAGAAGACGACGAGGTCCACGTCGGGGACGTGGAGGCCCTCCTCGCCTATGCTGCTGCTGACGAGGACCTTGAACTCGCCCTCGGTGAACCTCTCAAGGACGTCGGTCTGCTTCTTCTGGTCCATCCCCTCGCTGTCGGTCTTGTTGGCCTGGCCGACGAACCTCTGCCCGACGACGCCGTCTTTGGCGAGCGAGTCGATGATCGACTCGATCGTGTCCCTGTATTGCGTGAAGATGATGACCTTGGAATCGGGCTTGACCGCGAACTGGCCCTTCACTATGGACCTGATCTCGGTTAGCTTCGGATACTCGACATCTTTGACCCTCTGCGCTTCCTCCTCCAGCATGATCCACCGGGGGTCCCTTCTGGAGCGCCGTCGCCGACTTGCCCTGGTCCGGCTTCTCCCGCTGGCGCTTGAGATACTTCAGGAGGACCTCGACGCCCTGTGTCTCTGCGAGCTCGAGGGCGTGGTTCACCATTATCGCCTGGGCCTGGTTGATGAGGGCGCCGAAGATGTAGCCCTTGTTCCCGCCGGCCTTGAGCCTCGCGAGCATGGTGGCGCGCGCCTGCAGGAGCATCTTCTTCGATAGGCGCGTCTTCGGGAGGAAGCCCGACGAGACGAGCTTGTTCACCTTCTCGTTGTAGACGTCGCGGAGGATCATGAGGAGCTGGCCGTACTCCTTGGGGAGGGCGACGCGCCTCCCCTCGAACTCAGTCTTCTCCACGTATCCCCTTACGTCCTCGTCCTCCTCGCTCCTCGCCTCCACCCTTTCGATGAAGAGGTTGTTTGTTATCTCGTTGATCTTCTCCCTGGATCCGCCCGGCGAGGCAGTGAGCCCGAGGATGAGAGGGGTCCACCCCGTCTCCTTGTAGAGGCGTGCAAGCTCGGTGTAAGAGTAGTCCTTGACGGAGCGGTGAGCCTCGTCGAAGACGAGAAGGACGACGTCGTTGAGGTCGACCCTCCCGTGGCGGACGTCGTTCCGGACAGTCTGCGGGGTGGCGAAGACATACCTCGACCGTCTCCAGAGGTAGCTCCTCTCCTCGGGTGGGTTCTCGCCCGTGATGAGGGCGGCGTCCTTGGACTCTAGGGAGAGTATCTCCTTGAACGAGTTGTAGTGCTGGAGGACGAGAGGCTTCGTGGGGGCGAGGACGACCACCTTTCCTTGGGGGAACTTCTCCACACGTATCTTGGCGACGAGGAGGGCGATCAGGGTCTTGCCTAGGCCGGTCGGGAGGACGACGAGCGTGTTCGCCTGGGAGGCTGCCTCCGCGATCTTCTGTTGATACTCTCTAGGCTTGAGGGATGATGACATCTTGGGGAGCTTTGCAACGAGAATTCGTCGTCGATAGAAATAGGTTTGTGTCGGATGGGATGAAGATCATGGATTGATACGCACATATAATCAACGGTCTGGGACATGAAAAGTGAATTTGGATACGATCCGAGTCGAGGCGCCGGCTTCCTCCGCAAACCTCGGCCCGGGTTTTGACGTCTTCGCACTGGCCCTCGACGCCCCCAGGGACGCCGTCCGCCTCAGGCTCGGGAGGGGGTCTTCGCATCAGGGAAGGGTGAGGATGGCGAAGGTCATCGGCCTGAGCGTCCCAAAATCAGAGCTCGAGAACGGCGCCTGCGTGGTGTGCCACGAGATGGCCGCGGAGCTTGGGATAAAGAAGGAGATATTGGTCGAGCTGGAGAAGAGGGTTCCCATCGGGATGGGGATGGGGAGCAGCGGGGCCTCCGCGGCTGCGGCGGCCTTCGCGATGAACGAGCTCTTCGGGCTGAATCTCACAGGTGACGAGCTGATCTACTTCGCGGGCAAGGGAGAGGCCGTCATGTCTGGCAGTCCCCACTACGACAACGTCTCCGCCTCGATTCTCGGAGGGTTTGTGGTCGTGAGAGGAGGGAAGGGCGAGAGGCCCACGGCGGTCAGATTCGACCCTCCGGCAGCCCTGGCCGTCTGCGTTGCAACACCGATCGTCGACCTGCCGCAGAGGAAGACTGAGTACGCGAGGTCGATCTTGCCAAAGTCCGTCACGCTCGAGACTCTGGTCGCCAACGTGGCCAGCGCGAGCTTGATGGTCTCAGGGTTTTCCAAGAAAGATATCAATCTCATAGGCAAGGGGATGACCGACAAGGCGGTGGAGCGGGCGAGGAAGTCCATGATTCCGGGCTATGACCGAGTCAGGTCAAGGGCCATGACGTCGGGCGCGGTAGGGGTTTGTATAAGTGGCGCCGGGCCTTCGATGCTTGCGCTCGTGGACAAGAAGAAGAGCAAGCCCGCACAGGTTCTGAAGGCGATGCTGGCCGCGTTCCAGGAGGAGAAGGTCAGGTCGGGCGGGTTTGTCACGAAGATAGGCGAGGGAGCGAGGGTTGTCAAAGGTAGCTGAAGGCTGGACGCAGAGGTGCGTCGCTTGCGGCGCGACCTACGAGAGCGACGTGAGGAGCTACGAGTGCGTCAAATGCTCGAACCTGCTGGAGCTAGTGAAGGAAGGGCCGGTCTCCAAGAGCCAGCTCTACGGAGAGAAGGGGCAGCCCGGGACGTGGAGATTCAGGAAGGCGTTCCCTCTTGAACCTGAAGTGAAGGCAGTCTCGCTCGAGGAGGGTGACACGCCGCTGGTGCGCGTCGAGAGGATAGGCGCCAAGCTGGGCCTCAGGAAGCTCCACGTCAAGAACGAGGGGCAGAACCCATCCGGCTCGTTCAAGGACCGGGGGATGACCGTCGCCGTGACGAGGGCCGTCCAGGGAGGCGCGAAGCTGCTGGTCTGCGCGTCGACGGGGAACACGGCCGCCTCGATGGCCGCCTACGCGGCGCGATCCGGGGTGACGGCCATGGTGACCGTCCCTGCAGGCAAGGTCGCGTCAGGCAAGCTCGCGCAGGTCTACGCCTACGGGGCGAAGATAATCCGCGTCGAAGGGGACTTCGACGCCGCACTGAATATCACGCTGAAGGTCGCGGCCGAGATCAAGGAGCTCTCGGTGATGAACTCCGTCAACCCATACAGGATCGAGGGGCAGAAGACGAACGCCTACGAGATCTACGAGCAGCTCGGGTACGAGGTGCCCGACTACGTCGTCCTCCCCGTCGGGAACGCCGGGAACATCAGTGCCATCTGGAAGGGGTTCAAGGAGCTGAAGCAGTGGGGGATCTCGAGCTCGCTGCCGAGGATGGTGGGAGTGCAGGCGGCCGGGGCTCAGCCAATCGTCGAGGCCTTCACCCACAACCGCGACTCGGTCACCGCGGTCCATCCAAAGACGATAGCGTCCGCGATAAACATCGGGAACCCGGCGTCGTGGAGAAAGGCCTTGGCGGCCCTGAGGGAGTCGAACGGGACGGCGCTGGCGGTGACAGACGAGGAGACGATAGCGGCGAGGATGGACCTCGCTTCGACCGAAGGGATCTTCGTCGAGCCGGCTAGCGCGGTGCCTCTCGCTGCGCTGAAGAAGCTGATTGGGAAAATCCCGAAGGAAGCGACCGTCGTCTGCATCTGCACCGGGAACGGCCTGAAGGACCAGGAGAGCGTGAAGGTCCAGCTCGAGTCGACGCCTCTGGTCGCGACGGCGGAGCAGATGGTCGGCCTTTTGGCTAAGACCGCGTAGGCTCCCGGGCCGCCAGCCTGATCACGTTCGTGGTGTTGCTGCTCGGGCCTACCTCCACTGTGTCCTCGGTCTTTATCCTCAGGCCCTTCCTCGACCTTGTGACGCCGAAGAGGTGGGCGTCGGCGTCGCGCATCAGCGTTATCTTGAAGCGGGCGCCCCATGGGACGCTGTAGCGCAACGGGTGGATCGTGGACTCGCTCCTCGAGGTGTAGGTGGGCGCTATGTGGCAGACCCCGACCTCGTCCTCCCCAATCTTCGAGTACTTCTCGGGCTGTAGAATGTGGCCGCGGTCGAGCTTGTCTAGGTAGGAGAAGTAGCCCGTCGAGCCCGCGGACGTCGTTATCACTATCCCGTTGGCGACGGCCGAGTCGGTGAAGCCTCCTCGTCTCTGACTCACTTCGAGCGTGTAGCGGATGCAGTTGCTGTCTGCGCCCTTCTCCAGCGAGACGTCCGTGAATATCTCCCCCCTGAACTCGCCGCCGCCGACCGAGACCTCCAGCCTCTTGTGCTTGGTCACGGTGTAGTCTCCGGCCCTCACGCGCTTCAGCGCAGCCTCGAGGCCCGTCAGGTAGACCTCCGCTAGACGGGCCTTGGAATCCGTGGGCCGGACGGACTTGGTCCCGACGAAGAGGAGCGGGATGCTGAGCTGCCTTCCTTGGTAGCTGAAGAGGCCGTCGCCCCCGACCACCACGCCGAATGACGGGCTGGTGGTGGAGTACTCTATGCCCGACTTCTTCAGGACGGAGATGACCTCGCTCTCGCTCACCTTGGGCCGCTCCGTGTCGACGAGGACCGTGGCCCTCATGACGCGGCCCCTCCTTCTGCAGTCCCTGTGTCGAGCTCGCGTTTCAGCGCCAGGACGTCGGTCACCGGGGCCTTGCACGCAAAGTTCTCGCAGACGTAGACGGTCGGCCTGCCCTTGAGGCTGGCCTTGCCTTCGGTGAGTGGTGCCAACGCAGGGTCGCCGTCCGCCAGCGCGAGGACCTTCGTCGGGAGGTAGCGCGTCTGGACCTCCCTGACCATCGCCTGGAGCTCGCCGGGCTCCCATCCCTTCGCTACCACTATCTCCTTCGAGCCGAAGGAAAAGTCGACCGCGCCCAGCATCTCGAGGTAGCCCGTGGGGCTCGTCTCCATCGGCTCCGCGAAGAGCTTCAGCGTCGTCTCCGCCATCTCCTTGTAGTCCTTGTTGCCCGTGAACTCGGCAAGACGGAGGAGGTCCATCGCTGCGACCGAGTTCCCGGAAGGGGTCGGGCCGTCGTAGCCCTCCTTGATCGCGACGATGTCGCCCTGAGGTGGCTTTAGGAAGAAGCCCCCGACGTCGGCGTCCCAGAAGAGGGCGGTCATCTCCCCGGCGAGAGAGGTAGCCGCCCCCATCCATCTCATCTCGAAAGAGGCCTCGTATAGGTCGAGCAGGCCGGCGATGAGAAAGGAGTAGTCCTCCAGGACCCCGGCGATGGCGACGTCGCCGTCCCTGTATCTCCTGAAGAGCATCGGGCTGGTTCCCTTCTTGACCAGCGTGTTGAGCACGAAGTCGGCGCACTTCGTCGCGGCGGCAAGATATCTTGGCTCCTGGAGCGCCTGGTAGGCGCACGCGAAGCCCGAGATGGCGAGCCCGTTCCAGGAGGCGAGTATCTTGTCGTCGACGCTGGGGCGGTTCCTCTGTCTTCTTGCGCTGAGCAGGGCCGCTCGGGCCTTCGCCATCTTCTTCTCGAGCTCGTCGATGCCCAACCCGAACTTCTCGGCCGCCTTCTCCAGCGTCGTGGACACGCTCAGCACGGACCTGTGGCCCTCGAAGTTCCCCTCGTTCGTGACGCCGTAGAGTTCGCAGAAGATGGCGCCGTCCTTCTCGCCCAGGCCTTCGAGACCTCCGCGGGCGTCCAGGTGTAGTAGTAGCCCTCACCCTCGGGCGTGTCCGCGTCCTGGGCAGAGTAGAAGCCGCCCTCGGGCGAGTTCATCTCCTCGAGGAGCCATTCGAGGATGTTTCGGACGGTCGTCGCGTACCTCTGGGTCCTGGTGGTGCGGTAGGCGTCGGCGTAGGCCCTCGCCAGGAGGGCGTTGTCATAGAGCATCTTCTCAAAGTGCGGGATCAGCCAGTACCTGTCCGTCGAGTACCTGTGGAACCCTCCGGCCAGATGGTCGTGTATGCCTCCGATTGCCATCGAGTCCAGCGTCTTCAGGACGGGGGCGAGAGCCATCGTCTTGTGGGTCCTCGCGTAGTAGCGGAGGAGGAAGCCGATGTAGCTGGGGAGCGGGAACTTCGGGGCCCGTCCGAACCCGCCGTACTGGGAATCGTGGGCCGAGAGGACGACAGCGTAGGCGTTGTCGAGGAGGAGCTTGGTGAGCGCCCCCTCTCCCCTGAGGACGTACTCGCTGCTGATGACCTTGGTGATCTCCTCGGAGCTCTGGACGACCTCTTCCCGTTTCGTCTTCCAGGTGTCGGCGATGAAGTTGAGAACGTCAAGGAAGCCGGGCATCCCGTCGCGCGGGAAAGGCGGGAAGTAGGTGCCTCCGTAGAAGGGCTTGAGCTGGGGCGTCAGGAAGACGGAGAGAGGCCAACCGCCGTGGCCCGTGAGGGTCGTGACGGCCTTCATGTAGATCTCGTCCAGGTCGGGGCGCTCCTCCCTGTCGACTTTGACTGGGACGAACTTCTCGTTGAGGACGGCCGCTATCTCTTCGTTCTCGAAGCTCTCTTCTAGTTGTACGTGGCACCAGTGACAAGTGGAATATCCAATGCTCAGGAAAATCGGCTTGTCTTCGCTTCGGGCCTTGGCGAACGCCTCCTCTCCCCAAGGGAACCAGTCGATTGGATTCTTAGAGTATTGCAGGAGATAGGGGCTCTTCTCTTTGATGAGACGGTTCTGCCTCCCCTCCTTTGCCAAGTTGGTCCGCTTCGCGAGGAGCCCATGATTTAAGGCTGAATCGCTCTTTGGGAGTTTCGCGACGCGACTCTGCTCAGGATTTCGGCTTGCCTGTAACCGCATCCATGATCGTTGCCCGGACCTCGTTCCCATCCAGTTCCACCTCCGCATAGTTGCCCTCGAAGAAAGGCCCCGGATTGAGGATCGTCGTTACTCCGACACGGTCGACCGCGGGGCTCTCGTGGATGTGGCCGGTGAGCACGAGCCGGGGGCTCTCCTTGTCGATGTAGGCCCGGATCGACTCTGAGCCGGCGTGTGCGCCTCCATAGGCGACATCGCACTTGGTCCCATAAGGAGGCTGATGGGTGATCAGGACGTCGACGTGTCCCAGCTGATCAAGGATCGACTTGTATTCGGGCTCCTTCACCTGGAATGGGAAAGGAGAGCTTCCCGGAAGGGATCCGCTGATGCCGCCTACGACAAGACCCTCGTAGGTGATGGACCTGCCGTGGAAGGCCCGTGGGTCCCTGTTGTCGTGGTTCCCCAAGACCACCACAACTGGCTTCTCGGGACTCCTCCCAGCGATGCGAAGAAGCCTGTCTCTGACGACGTTGGGCCTGAGCTTGTGCATCACGTAGTTGAACTTGAAGTTCGGCAGGCCCAGGTAGGGGTCGTCGATGTCTCCTCCTATGGCCACGACGTCAGAGGCCTGTAACTCCTTCTCCACCCAGGGGAAGATCCTGCCATCGCGGTGGATGTCAGCGGCGAAAGCTATCTTCAACGGAGGACGTCCTTCTCATTCATCCCAGCGAGACGCCGGATTTAGACCAGTCGGCCTTCAGGCCGGAGGGCTCACTACTTGGCCTTCGGAGCGGACATCCTCGACCCAAGGGTCACTTCCCCTCAAGACAATGATGAGGACGTTCGCTATCGCAGCGAGAGCGGCCGTGACTATGAGTATTATCTCGAAGCTCATGAGCGTGTTGAAGTTCAGCGTCACCACGGACGCGAAGCCGTTGGTCAAGGCTACCTGGGCTGCCTGGACTGTGCCCGCTTGAGTGGCGCTCACGGAGTAAGTGCCTTGCGGGAGCAGGAAGGACATCGTCTGGTTGGTCCCGACGAGCCCGCCGGATATGTTCGCGCCACTGGGCCCGGTCACCTCGAGATTGGTCGGGGCGCTCTGGTCGCTCAAGACGTTGACCGTGAGCTTGGCGAGGCTCACGTTCTGAGTCTGGATGGAGTAGCTCTTAGACACCGTCAGGGACGCCTGGGAGGCGTCGTGGCCTCCGCTGATGTCGAGAGAGTACGACAGCGAAACCGGATAGGACGCGGCGAGGATGTAGAGCGTGCTCCCGTTCTGGCTGGTCTGGATCACGTTCTGGGTAGGCGTCACGTTCACCTTCATGTCGGGGACGGTCTTGTTCCAGGGAGCCGCGAGGAAGTTCACGCTGGCCAGGTTGGCCTTGACAGGGTAAGAGGCGACGTCTTCGACGCCGAAGGCCCTGTACATGAGGTATAGCGTCTTGGGCCACGTCTGAGGGCCTTTGGCCAGGCTCGCCGAGTAGGAGATGCTCTGGGATGTCACCGGCTCGGGCTGGCACGCGTTGGACAGAGACACCCATGACGAGTCGTTCAGAATCAAGAGGCTGCTTTGGACCAGCTGGAGGTTCGTGGAGTTCTGGAAGTAAGCCCTGAGGTCGTAGCGGCCCA
>CAWCYD010000001.1:0-27259 GCA_963799775.1 uncultured archaeon | reverse complement strand
GTACATCTGCTTCGTTCAGCGTATTGCTTATGGTTTTGAAATCCATAGGAAATTAAATACACAGAGTGATGCGTGACCTCTCATCTCATGAGCCGTCTCACCGATGGTTTCCGCAGGGCCAACGAACGAGATAGACAGTTCATCATGAGCTTGAACCTGAACTTCATGGACAAGGTCCTGATCCCCCTCTATGCGACTTTCCTGTGCCTTGACTTCCTGGATGTCTATTCGACCCTTATGGCGATGAAAAGCAGCTTCGACTTTCGCGAGCTCAACCCCATCGCATCCGCCCTCTTCTCGATGCGATTCGACGGTTTCCTCATAGCCATCGCTTTCAAGTACCTCCCCGCGATTCCCCTCTTCTACCTGGTCTTCGTGAGGGACTCTGCCGGTCTCCACCCCTTCCAGATCAGGCTGGTCAGGTTCGTTGGGCTTGTGGCGCTAGTGGCTGCTGACGGCCTGCTGGGCTACATAGTGGCCTGGAACAACATCCCGACTCTCCTTTCCCTCTTCGGGCACTGAAGACCGCCTTCCGCGTCGAGAAGGAACATGAATTACTAATACACAAAACTATTAATTATGGCAAAGCCTTCAAAAGCTCGTCTTGAAGTCAAGAGACCCCATCTCTGACGACCTGAACGGAGACTCCTCGGGGAGCATAGTCGACAACCTGACGACGCTTCAGAGCGAGTTTGCCCAGCTCTCAGAGCTCGACGAGATGGAGCGTAACTACACCAGGAAGCTCATCGATTCGCTCAAAGTCCTGCAGTCCGAGGTGGACGTCGCCCTGCCTTTGCAGAAGGAGAGCCTCGGCCCTGCCTATTCAACAGCAAAAGAGGCCTATTTGGCCTCCGATTGCGTCGTGGTCGTCGTAGGCGCCGACGACGGCAAGAGCTCGATTCCGCTTACCCACTTCGACCCCAAGTACGTCTTATCGATAGTCAAGGAGGCCACCCCCGCCCTCGCCCAGATAATCTCTGAGAAGAGGAAGGAGGTCGGCTCGCGGGTCGACCTGCTGGAGAGGATCCTCAAGGAGGTCAAGAAGGCCGGGAACATGGCCAAGCAGACCGAACGCAGCGTCCCGCAGGCCGCCGAAGAGGACCTGGTTCAAAACTCAATAACAAGCGAGTAGGCACCTGAGGCCGAGTTCCCAGGAATTGTCACAGCGACGTCCAGACCTAGCTACCGGCCTGATGAAGTTCTACACCCAAGCCGAGATAATAAAGTACATGAAGGAGGTCTCGGAGTATTACCAGAAAGAGTCCGAGAAGTACGGGGACAAGCTGGGAGGGATGCTGAGGACGGGCCCTGGCGAGGCGCCGAAGGAGGACAAGGAGAAGAGAAGAAGCAGGACAAGGGGGACAAGAAGGGAGACCAGAAGGGAAAGCCGGGCGGAGGAGGGTGGATCAAGATGGGCTCGATGATGATCAACACCGCCAATTCCGGGCCCGCCACCACTGAGGTGATGTACCAGATCCACGAGGACCTAAAGTCCAAGCTGGCGAGGACCAACGAGGCGCTAAAGTCCTTCGAGCAAAACGCGAGCACCTTGATCCCCCAGAACGCGACGTTCCAGCTCTACGTCCGCAACGGGGTGCCGGAGAGGCTGATAGTGGAGGCAGAAGAGGCCAAGAAGGTCGTCTTCAACTTCGACGGCAAGTTCAGGGTCGTCTAGGCCACTTCTTGGGGCGGGACCCCTACCTCCCGGGGCTAGAACATGCCAGGATGGATCGAATCAGGACTCGTGAATATCCTCATCGCCTCACAAGGGCAGCTGAGGAGATAATTCATTGAGGGATGCAGCTCGATGGCGTTGCTTTCCGCGCCTCCCCTCTCCCTCCATGAAGATGGCATGAACTCATCGCGGAGAGTCCCCTGACAAAGAGAGAGTCGCGCGGGGTCCGTCCAGCGTTGTGACAAAGGATTCCAAGAACCTCCTCCCTACCAGCGTCCTGCGAAGTGCCGGGGCGGCGTGGACCAAAGTGCGCACTCGCCACGACCCTGCCTTGACTTCCTCGCTCGCCGTGTACAGCGCCACCCTCCTGGAATCAGGCATGACGGCCAGATATTCTTCTGGGTCAAGCTCCGCAAGGAGGCCGAGCGACTCGAAGGTCGAGAAAGGTTTGATGAGCCCGCCAGAAAATCCGGTATCCACGAGGCATTCAACCGTGATGCCGGCCAACTCGACCGAAACCACGGGCGCGCTAGGACTGGATCTCGTGCTGTACTTCCAAATCTGGTCCAAGCTCTAGCTCACGAGTCTGCGGCATCTTGTCGACAACAAAGGTCAGAGCGACCTTGAACCGCGAGGAGAAGCTTCGCGCCTCTTCATAGGAACTGAAGACGCCCTGAAGCTTCCTTCCGGAGATCACGACTGCCTCGCCTTTGTGCCTCTTCAAGTCGCTCCAGTGCGCCTTCACGTACTGGACGTTACGCTTCACTTCTTTCTGAATGTCATCCTCGGATCGCACGCTCTCTACCCAGCCTCTCAGGGCTTCGCTCACGGCCAGTCCCATCGAAACTCCTTGGAGCGCTGCTGCTGACTTGGCCTTCCTGTAGATGTCCTCGTCGACGCCCCTAATCAGCACCTGCTTCTTCATGCGATTTATCATGCTTAACATGATAAATAACGATAACGGAGAGGCGAAGAAGCGCACTAGAAGCTGTAGGCAAGCTCGAGGTAGGACTTCGCGAAGGTCTTCATCATCTCGTACGGGGTGCTCAGTACGCAGTTGACAGGGAAGTACTCCTTGATCGCGCCGCTGTCCACCCCCACTCCCATCAGGTAGATGTCCGACTTTGCGAACCCCTTTATGACCGAGACCAGCTTCTTGTCGATGTCGTTGTATCCAGAGGGGTAGCCGTCCGAGACGACCACCAGGATGCGCACTCCCGCCTCCCTAGTGCTGAGGGCCTTGTGCGCTACCTGGAGGGCGTCAGGGAGGAGGGTCGTGCTCTTCTGGCTGAGGCCCCCGATCCTGGCCTTGGTCGTCATGTCGTAGTTCTCGCTGAAGTCCTTTATGACCTGTATCGAGTTGTTGAACGAGAGCATGGCCCACTGGGTCCTCTGCCTCATGAGCTTCGTCGCGACCTCCGCGAGGCAGGTGGCGATCCCCCTGGTCTCGTGGGCGAACGTGGAAATGCTCTTGCTAGCGTCGATGAGTATCACCCACGCCTCGTCCTTGTACATCGGCTGGAGCTGCTCGAAGACGTCGGTCCTCGCCGACTCGGTCGCCATCACCTGCATGACCGCCTGAGTGTCGAGCTGCGCCCCCGCGTCGTGGCCTGCGACGTCGTCGAGGACGTTCTTGACCATCATCAGCTGGTCCCTGACGTTCTTTATGGGCCCTGCCAGCTCCGACCTGACGCGCTGGAAACCGGCGTAGTCGCCCGGAGGGATTTCGATGCTTTCAAGCCGCGTCGGCGCAATCAGACCCTCGTAGTACGCCCTTATCTTCGCCAGCCTCGAGTTCGAGCTTTCGGTGCCCATGAGAACCTCTTGGGCCTCTGAGAGGAATATCGAGTCGGTCGCGGTCGAGTCTTCCGTGAGCCCCACCCTGCCCAGGGCCGACCTGAGCAGAGAGTCCCCCTTGCTCTGGTCGTTCTCCAGGAGCTTCCCCTCGAAGAGGTCGCAAGGCCCGTGAGCCTCTGTGAAGGGGAAGCAGGGTATCTCGTGGAGGGGCCCTCCGTCGCTGACTGCGGAATAGATCTCCTGAGCCGCCTTTGCCAGGAGGGCCTTGCTCTCGGGCGTCTTGTGCTTGACGTACTCATCCACGTTTATCCTCACCCGTTCGTCGATGCCGGCGACCTCCGCGTCCTCCTCGCGAGAAAGCCTCGACCCGCTCGACCTGAACACGCCTGCCGAGCTAAGGAGGAGCTTTGTCGCAACACGAACGGGAGTGTTGTCGATGTCGTCCGGTTGGGGAAGGCGGAGCGCGGAGAGGTAGCTAGCGTACGCCAGGTCTGCGAGGACCCCTGCCCACTTCGTCCTGGCTTCCGCGACGATGTGGCAGTCCTCCACCAGCGAGACCGCAAACGTGGCCGCGCCCACCTCCTTGGCCTTGGCCCAGGGGGCGTAGCCCTTGAAGTCTGAGAACGCCGCGTGCAGGGAGAGGTGGAAGAGCGACGCCCTGAAGTTGCGCCAGGTCGTCTCCCAGCCCTTCGTGTCCTGGTCCATGTAGAGCCCCTGGAGCTGGTAGAACCTCTCGTCTATGGTCTTGGGAGACGGGAGCTTTACCACGTAGCCCCTGCTGTCTCCCGAGAGGATGGGCGTCTTGAGGTTCTCGTCGAGTATGAGCCTGAAGGTGTCGTAGTCGTGCTGCGCTATGCTTGTCGCAGTGTTCCACGAATAGTCAAGGATGTTCAGTCTTCTCTACCGGCTTGGTCGTTGCTGGGGTGGTTGCGGGGGTCTTTGCTGGGGTCGCGGCGGAATTGATCCCAGTACCGCTACTGCTGCCTGCCCCGCTAGTTCCACTGCCGAAGACCAGCGAGACGATCCTCCTCACGACGCCTTGGACCTCGGCGTCGTCCGAGGTCAGCGAGACCAGCGTCTCGTCCGCGGCCGCCTTGGGGTCCAGGCCGTCGGCGATGAGGGTGGACCAGTTGATCAGGTCTCCGACCGAGGGCCCGTAGGGCAGGTCCCCGCTCTTGTACCTCTTCCTCACCTCTGCCCCCACCCTGATCACCTTCTCAGCGGTGTCGAGGGGTATCTTGGCGCGCTCGGAGAGCATCTTGACCTCTCTGGGGGATATCTTCGTGCCCACGCTAAGGTAGTCGAAATCGATCCACACGCTCATGCGCCTCCTGAACGCGGCGTTGAGCGGCTTCGTTCCCGAGAACTCCGACGAGTACGGGTTCATGCTGATGACGACGTATCCGAACGGGTTCCTCTCTATCACCTCGTTGTCCTTCTCGTTCAGCACCATGTGCCCTCTCGTGTCCAGGATCGGGTTCAGCCTGGTCGCGATGTCTTGCTTCATCATGTTCGCCTCGTCCAGGTAGAGTATCCCGCCGAACCTGCACCAGGAGACGATCGTCCCGTCGATCCAGTTGTCCTTCCCCAGTCCCACGAACCTGCCGAACATGTCGTAGACGGACGTCTGGAGACCGCAGTTGATCTCCCAAAGAGGGAGTCCTGCAATCTGGGCTACGAGGTAGACAATGTGGGTGTTGTGGGTCAAGATGCCGCCGAATCCTGCTGCGAACGTCTCCGTTCCCGGGACTTGGAAGTCGTAGACCCAGCCGTCATAAGGTGTCCGTTCGACGCTCTTGACCTCGTCCCAGAGCACCCCTGACTCAGCGACGCTCTTCAGCTCCGGAGAGCTAAGGTCGGCCGCTATCCTCGAAAGCGCCCGGAGCCCTATCATGCCAGTCCCCGAGTAGAGGCGTGAAACTGTCTTCTTGTGGTAGGCCTTCGTCTTGAGCTCGTCAGGAAGCGACCTGTAGGCTCTCTTCGCGGTGGCGAGCATCTCGGGTGTCACCTTGACCTTCTCGACGTGTCCCCTATTGTCAGTCGAGCCTCGCATGCCGGTGATTGCCACTCCGAGCCTCGCGGCCCCGTCCCTGGCTATCACGACCGAGTATGAGCGGACGCCTTCGCCTTTCTTCACTCGAAGGGTCGGGAAGGTGTCCAGCTGCTCAAGGAGCATCATGAGCCCGTTCGCGAGCTCCCTGCTGGAAGTGCCGAACAGGAGCTCTGACCCCTCCTCCTCCCAGCCGTCGCCCTCGAGGAAGCCCTTTAGGAACGCAATCTTCGACTGTTCAGGCATCGCGAATACGAAGTCGGGGACCTTCTTGTACCTCGCTTGCGACCCCTTGCCGCTGCCGACTCGCCTGCTCACGGTGCCTAGAGAGAGGAACGACACGAACGCCTTGCTGAAGACGCGAAGCTCGGTGAGGCCCCGCTGTATCCTGGTCGAGGTCTCGAGGCCCATCGAGGCCAGGAGGGTCGTGCATCTAGCAATGGGCTGGGCATCCTTCTGGTAGATGGAAGCGAAGCCCTTTCCTACGTAGCCTTCTGCGACGAAGAACCCTAGGAACCAGGAGAACTCCTCGTTGAGTGCGATGACAGGTGGCG
Organism: uncultured archaeon; assembly: GCA_963799775.1. Taxonomy (GTDB): domain Archaea; phylum Thermoproteota; class Nitrososphaeria; order Nitrososphaerales; family Gagatemarchaeaceae; genus Gagatemarchaeum. The sequence goes on along the minus strand of CAWCYD010000001.1, from coordinate 21,183 downwards.
CAGGGATCTGCAGGTCCTCTCTCGCCCCAAGGACCACGCCTCTCTCGGTCAGCTTGGCGCCGGGGACAAGGTCTGCTACCGATATCTCAGAGAGCGGTTGGATTCCGGCCATCGGAACCCGCCTCATTATCGGAATCCTCGTCCCAGGCCTTACTTGACTTGCCTTCACCTCGCTTTCGTCAGTGATGAAAGAATGCTCGGGGGTGGCCCTTATCGTCCGGTTCCTAGATGTGGTGACCTCGACGACCGTCCCCTTGTAAGCAGAGCGCGCGAGGGCATGGGCCCGCCTCCAAGAGACCCCGCCGGAAAGCCTGTCGAACGACAAGACTCTAAGGTCGACTCCGGTTGGGGCTATCGTCTCCCAGTTGTCCTCGTCGAGCGTGACAGGGTACCTTCGTCCCAGCTCCTCGAAGAGCGAGTCGACCGTCGTCAACCTCGGTTTTCCGTCAAGAAGCACAAAGACCGGTTCACCGTGGCAGACGCTCTTGCCCGTGCCGCTGGGCCCGATGAGCGCGGTCTGCCTGAAATAGTACAACGCCCTCATGATCCTCTCGACGTACCCCTCCCCTTCGTCGACGTAGTCGGGGACCTTCGATGGTATCATGCTCCTGAGGGCCTCGGGCACTGGATAGCCGACGCCGAGGTCGTACTTTGAGACCCCATACTTCTCCTTGAGCGACTGCTCGCCAGTGCGCGGCGTGACTGAGAGCTTTACAGAGAGACGGGCTCCCTTTCCTTCCGAAGACGTGGTAATGGTCGTCTTGGGGTTCTTGTCTTCGCGAGAGCTCATCGGACCAGGTAAAAACCTGCTGACTTATAATTAAATGCTTATGGATTCGCAGTTCATAACCGAGGTTCGTATACCTTTAAATTGACTTGAGTGACCTTGCTAAATCAGTCGATTAGGGTATTCTCAAATGGTAGAAGTCGAAGTTCTGGTCAAGAACGTGGAGGCGGTCCGCCTCAGCGAGGAAACCAGGGACGAGACCAACGTCACCTTCGACGTCGCGGCCTCCCTGACCGAGACGGACCACCAGGCAGGGCAGTTCACGCTCAAGTACAGCATTTCGATAACTTCCCAGCCCCCCGTCGCGAGGATGGACGTGTCCGGTACCGCAAGGATCACGGGAGAGGAGCCCGACATCCAGGCGCTGCTGAAGACCCCAGACGGGAACACGCCGCCCCCGGTCTTCATGAGCATCTACCAGAAGGTCTACGCCATCCTCTACCTCCTCTCGGGGTCTCTGAAGATACCTTACCCGTCACCGGGCCTGATGAAGGTGGTCAAGATGGCGTCTCCTGGCGAGATGGCATCTGCTAAGGAAGAAAAGGCGCCCTCGATATCGGTCTGAGGCCGAATCTCACCCCCACAGCACTCTAAGGCTGATTGCAAACGCCAGCCGACCGTAGTTTTCGTGAAGGCTTTGTTTCCAGGGAGAGCGGCTCGCACTCCAGGTTTGGCCTGTTACGCTACTGGGCGATTGGGGCAATGGGCTCTGCGGCGGGCGCTGCCTGCACGGCCTGCACTTGCGTCTCAGGCTCGATGACCATCTCTCCTGGAGCCAGGTGGACGTCTTGGATCAGCCAGGGGGAGGGCGCTACCAGTCCCGCGGTCTCGAACGTCAGGTACAGCGCCTCGAAATTCTTCTGGTAGATCTGCATCGCGATGGCGGAGATCTTCTCCTCGCCGAGCGCCTGCAGGTCGGTGACCTTCGTGATCCTTGGGCTTGTGATCGTCACTTCTCCCTCCAGCTCGGCTCTCTCGACCGCCGGGTTGGCGTCGATGAAGAGCGTGTACTTCAGGCGGAGCCTTCCATTCGAGGTCTCAACTTCCTTGATGTCTGCGCCGAGGTCGAAGGAGACCTTGGGCATGGCTGCGCTGTGGCCGAGGGTGAGCTTGGAGACCTTGATCCTGGACAGGCTGCAGTTGAAGTCGCTGATGTCCAATTCGAATGGCGCGTCGGCCTGCTTGCTGTACATCAGCACCACATGGGCATCCTGCAGAGTTAAGCGATTTTGGGATAACCGGGACGCAGGTCACCAAACGTTATGGAAGTCGGCAAGAAAACGCGCCGATTCCAACCACGATTAGCGATAAACGCGTTGCCTCCACGGCGCATCCATTGTTTCCGGGTTCCGACGTTCTGGAAGAAGGATCATGGCCTCTCACCGTCTAAAACGCGCCTCCCACGCCTGCTATTCATCTCGAAAAGGGCGCAATAGTCGCCATTCTACGCTCTGGGTCTTGAAAAAATGAGGAGGGGGAGTTCAGTTCTGCTCCCCCGCGTTTGCCTTTGTCTTCCGCAGTCACTGATGTCTAGACTCTGAGCCCGCTAGAATCGGCCGAACCAACTCTGGAGCTGATTGAACCAAGCCTGTCCCTGATGTTGCGAGTTCCCATTCTGCGAGACTTGCCCATTGACAGTCGAGCTGAACTGGTACGCTGGAATTCCCCATGTGGTGGAGTAGCTTCCAGACAGTGCGCCCGCCCTGAAGTTGCCATTGGACTGGAAACCTGTTTCGGTGCAGGTCATTGGAAGGCCGGTGATCGATGTGCAGTCTGTGCCTGGTCCTGGTATGGTGTCTGTTCCGGTGTAGGTGCCCTTGGAGTTCAGAGACGCCACGTTCGTGTAGAATTGGATGGTCCCCGCGTCCGTTGCGGTGCCAGCCACCAAGTTCTCATACTCTAAGGAAGTCTGGCTGAAATAGCCAGAGACCGGACTCCCGCCGAGGGTGCCGGTGATGGTACCTCCGGTCTGAGCGCCCGTCCAAATGATGCTTCCCTGGGTGTATGTCGCCACGATGAGTATCGCTCCGTCTGGAGAGGCCAGGTATATCGGCCCGCCCCATGGGTTCCAGTAGGGTGATTCGATGACTAGTGTTTCTGGTACTGTGGTTCCCCCGATGGTCAGCTGCACGTTCGAGGTCCCTATGAAGTCGAATGGAAGTGTCTGCTGGCAGTTTCCTTGGGAGGTTGGTGTGGGTAGGGTGCAACCAGCCGGGAGGCCCGCAATCGAGTCTGAGCCGCCGATCTGGAAGGTGCCGCTCACGCGAAGTGGAACTCCGCCGACGGTCTCGGAGAAGCGGATGCTTCCGAAACCTCTCGTAGTCGTCCCGCTTTGGGTCGCGATTAGGTTGTACTGGAGTGATGCCGAGCTGTCGATTGAACTTGTCCCAATGTTGCCGTAGTAGACAACGCCGCCGCTAACGGAATATGTCTGGGTGCCGAGGCTTGTGACCCCGCCCGCCATGGTGGCGTTGAGTGTTTGTGTTGGTGTGGCTGCAAAGGCGCCTGAAGTGCCGCCTAGCAGGAGGACGATTGCTAGTGATGTCAGTGCTGTGTTCCGTACGTATGTCTTCATTGTCTGAATGGGGGTGAGCTTTGGCCTATATCGATTCTTGGCGTAATCCAGAAAGTATGCGGCCATTGCCTCTAGCGAGCCCGATTTGAGTGAGAATATGCATGAAACAGACCTAGCTCAGCTCTTCGTGAGGGCTGGGGATGGCTCCGGCCTTCAGCTCCATATCTCGCTTTATTTTGACGCCCTTGACGTATCCGCCCCATATTTCGGCGAATCTTGCGGTCCCTATTGCAAAAATTGAGACCGAGCCGAAGAGCGTCGCGTCCCTTATGCCGCTCGTCTGGACCGTCACGTCGCCCATGTAGTCGAAGTAAGCTCCTTCGATGACCCACGCAGCGAAGAATATGCCCGTCATCAGGACGGGGATCCATTCGTATCTGAGCATGCTCAGCTCTTCGATGTTGTAGATCTGGTGGAGCGTTCTGACTAGGTAATAACCAGGGGCGAGGCAGGTGCCTGCGAGCAACACATCGAAGAACGCGTTGAGGTTCAACGTCGTCCGACCGCTCCAGATTATTAAAAGCGTTCTGAACTCTGCGTCCATCCTGAGTGCGCTCTGCTCACCAAGATCAGTGCGATCTTTTGACGAGAGCTACTCGCTTGGGCGCGCAGGTCACGGGGTGTAGGGAAGTATCTCTACGCCGTGCGGGGTGAAGAGCACGCTGTGGAACTTCCTGCTGTGCTCCGTCCCGCGGAGCTTCCTGATGAGGAACTGGGTCTTTATCTCAACGTCGCGGGAGATGTAGTTCCTGAGCTCGAAGATGCCGTCGGCCACGAACTCCTCCACGCCCAGCTCTGGCGTGACGGCGAAGCCCTGGGGCCTGCTGGCGGTCATCAGCGTGGTCACGCCTTCCCTCTTCAGGGTCTTGTAGATCAGGTGCATGAGGAAGCTATAGTCGAACTTCTGCTCCGCCCCGCTCATGAACGCTGTGAGGGAGTCGACCACGAGCCTCCTCGCGCTGATGTCGTCCAAGGCCTTGAGGAGCGCCTCGATGTTTGAGCCCATGCCCCTGCCCTCGAGCGCCTCTAGGTCGACGATCTTGATCTTCCCGTCCTTCTCGAGCGCCTCGAAGTCCATGCCGAACCTCAGCATGTTCCGCTTCAGGCTCCTTGTGTCCTCTTCGAAGGTCGCGAAGACGGCCTTCTCGTCGTACAGCTTCGCCGAGTTGTAGACGAACTGCGAGGAGAATATGGTCTTCCCCGTGCCGAGGTCGCCGAGCAGCAGGATAAAGTCGCCCTTCTGCAAGCCGCCCTGGATGAGGGGGTCGAGGCCGGGGATGCCCGTCTTCAGCCTCGTTTCCGCGGCGACAGTGGCCAAGATGACAGCCACACGAACCCACTCCTATAATAGGTTCGCGAAATTGGGCTCCAATTTACGCAATTCTTCGACGCATTCCGCGCGTGAAACATACAAGATTTGGTCAATTCTTACACTTTTCTCGGACATGGACGACAGATTCACATCGCTTTATTAGCACAAAACGCAACTCATTAGGTTGCGCGATGATGGAGTTTGAGCGGCTCAAGCGCCGCAATCAGGACTATCTCCTCATCGAGACCATCAAGCGCGTCGGGCCTTCCAACTACTCGCTCCTCGCGCGGCTCACCGGGCTCAACCCTGAGACTGTGAGGTACAAGATCAGCAAGCAGCTAGGGAAGTTCGGTCTCGGCCTCACGGTGAACATCAACTACGGCGAGCTGGGCTTCGCCCTCGGCCTGTTGAAGGTCAAGGCTAACTCCAGCTCGGGAAAGTCCTGGTTCGACCACGCCCACTACCTCATGCTCCTCTCCAAGGTCGTCGGGACGGACAACTACGTCTGCCTCTACGGGATACCGTTCCGCTTCAAGAAGAAGTACGCAGAGAGCTTCGAGGAGCTGAAGCAGAAGGGCCTGATCGAGAGCTACGAGCTCACCGAGCTGTACTGGATGAGGTACCCTCCCTTCAGGTCCGAGCTCTACAACTTCGAGACCAAGTGCTGGAACGTCGACTGGAAGCGCATCGAGACCACGACCCAGGAGGCGGGGGTGACCTCTTTCTCCGTGAACCGCGACCCGAAGGTCGACGACGTCGACATCAAGATTCTGAAGTACCTGATGGAGGACCCGACGTTCGGCCTGGCGAAGGTAGGGAAGGAGATAGGGGTCAACCCCAGGACGGTCCGCTACCACCACGCGGAGCATGTCGTGAAGGGGAACCTCATCATAGGGAACAACGTGAGGTGGACGTGGCCGCTCCAGCAGGGGAAGAGCAGCGAGATAATGCAGGTCATGGCCGCGTTCAAGGCCCTCGAGCAGGAGGAGATCAACACCGTGAGGAAGCTCTTCAACAAGCTCCCGTTCACGTGGGTCGAGGGAGGGACCGAGGGCAAGGACTACTTCGCGTTCATGGACATCCCGATACTGAGCTTCCACGAGTGCGTGGGGTTCATCGAGACGCACCTCGGCCCCGCCAAGAGCAAGCTCGAGATGTCCATCCTTGACTCGTCCAAGACGAAGTACCTCAACGTCCCCGACGAGATGTTCGACAAGAGGCTGGGGTGGAGGCTCTTCGGCATCTCAGAGGAAGGTTCGCAGTCGATGGCGCCGACGACAGAGCACGGAGACTCGCGGCCGGCCACGCAAGGCGAGCGAGGCCGCGGCGAATGAAGCCAATCAGCGTCGTCTACAGAGAGCTGGTACTCGGCGGACACCTCCTGGCCCTTGGGACAGCCAGCATCGCTGGCGCGGCGGCGTTCCTCTTCGGGCGCAACCCGACGGTGGTACTCCTAGTGATGGCGTACCTCTTCTCGTTCGGGGCGTACATGATGAACCGGAGCGCCGAGATGGACACCGATCTCGCCTCGCACCCCGAGAGGACTAGCTACCTCTCCAGGAGGAGGAAGGTCCTCCCCGGCGTGGTCGCGGCCTCGTTCTTGATAGGCTACGCCCTCGCCGCCACCGTCAGCTGGATATTCTTCGTCGCCCTCCTCGTCCCGCTCGGGCTGAGCCTGCTCTACAGCGTGGGGTCGAAGCGGCTCATAGGGCTCATCGGGGCGAGGAACCTCAAGCAGAAGGTCCTCCTCAAGAACGTCTCGATATCCTTCGGATGGTCGCTGATACCCATCCTCGTGGGCCTCTACTTCGGGGGCTTCAACGCGCCCCTCCTGCTCCTCGGCCCTTTCATCTTCCTGAGGCTGATGACAAACACGATAATCTTCGATATCAGGGACACCGAGGGAGACCGGGAGAACGGTGTGAAGACGCTCCCGACGCAGCTGGGGGTGTCCAGGTCGTTCAGCGTGGTCGGGGTGATCGACGCGGCGTCCGCGGCCTACCTCATCGCGCTCCTCGCGGCGGGCCTCGTCCCGTCCTACGCGCTCTCCCTGATACTGCTGCCGATCTACTCGACGATATACAGGACCTTCGCCATGCAGAGCAACGCCAACCTGGGCTTCATCTGCGACGTGATCGCCGACGCCGAGTACATACTGTGGGGACCGTTGATCTACCTTGGCAAGATACTCATCTAGCGACGGGGCTGAGAGGGTCAAGGGCTTGCAGGAGGGCCACCCGAACCCCCTCCTCGCGAGGTACAGGCTCGAGGTGGAGAAGCGCCTCTCCGAGATCTACAGCTCGGACGGATGGATATCCGCAGCCGCGAACGAGGCGATAAAGGCGGGCGGGAAGCGCCTCCGCCCCATACTCGCCATCCTGACCTGCGAGGCGATCTGCGGCAACCCCGAGCCAGGCTTCCCGGTGGCGATGGCCTACGAGCTCGCCCACTCGGCCTCCCTCATCCAGGACGACATTATCGACGAGTCCGCGGTGCGGCACGCGACCCCCACCGCGTACAAGAGGTACGGGCTGGCGAGGGCGATAATGCTCTCGGACAGCATGATCTTCGAGATATTCAACCTCCTGGCGCGCTACGACAAGACGCAAGTCTCGAAGGACGCGTTGATCAGGCTCCTCCAGCTCCTGGGCACCGCCGCGAGCCTTGCGGCCGAGGGGGAGATGCTCGAGGTGGCGCTGTCCAGGAGGGGCGACATCAAGACCGAGGAGTACACCAAGGTGATAGGCCAGAAGACGGGCGCCCTCTTCGCCGCGAGCGCGGCCTCGGGCGCGGTCGTCGCGGGCGCGGACAAGCAGACGGTGGACAGGATGTACGAGTTCGGCATGTCCCTGGGCATCGCGTTCCAGATAGGGGACGACATCCTCGACATGACGGGGGACACGCAGAGCACGGGCAAGCCGGTCTTCAAGGACATCGAGAACAACGCCGGGAACGTCGTGCTCCTCCACGCGCTCTCAAAGGCGGACGCAGTCCAGAAGAACACAATCAACTCCCTCCTGTTCAAGAAGTGGTTCACCTCCCTCGAGGCCGACAAGCTCCTGGAGGTCCTCAAGGAGCTGGGCTCCTTCGAGTACGCGGCCGCGCTCCTCGGCGTCCAGACGAACCGGTGCAGGACCCTCCTCGAGTCCCTGCCCGCCTCCCACGCGAAGAGCGCCCTGGACGAGCTCACCCGGACCGTAGAGGTCAGGAAGGGGTAGGGAGCCCATGCCAGAGCATCAAGCTGAAATAGTGTCGCCCGGAACAGGAGCGAAACCCATGAGCAGCGCCGTCAGGATCCCCACCGGCATCGAGGGTCTCGACAACATGATCGAGGGCGGGCTGATCCGAGGCGACATGCACCTCCTCGCCGGCGCGCCGGGCACGGGGAAGACGATCCTGGCATCGACCTTCGCTTACAACGCGGTCACGCAGCAGAAGGAGAAGGTCGTCTACGCGACCTTCGAGGAGTCCACCGAGTACCTCATCAGGAACATGAAGAAGCTCGGGGTCGACCTCGCGGCCGCCGAGAGGGCGGGCAACCTGAAGGTCATAGACCTGGACGCGCTCAAGGGGAAGGAGCTCGAGACGAACATCCAGCTGCTCATCGCGGCGGTCAAGGAGACAAAGAGCACCATCCTGATAATCGACTCTCTCACGGCCCTGCTCCTCGCGACGGAGTCGAAGTTCGAGCTGAGGGCCTTCATGAAGAGCGTCTACAAGACGCTGAAGAACCAGGGGATAACCACCCTGATGACGATAAGCCAGACGCCGGGCGCGGGGTTCGGCATCGAGGGCTTCGTCGCGGACTCCGTGATGCTCCTCGAGAACGTTGTCGACAAGGACCAGTTCAAGACGCGGCTGATAATCCTGAAGATGAGGGGCACCGAGCACAGCAAGCGGTACCATACCGTCTCGTTCGCACCGAAGATGTCGGTCTCGAAGTACTGACCCATCCTTCTAGCAGCCCGGGACGCGGTCCGTTGCAGTCCGTCATGCGCAAGCGGCCGACTAGATTTCTGCTCCATTCGCCTTATAGCCTAAAGATTGAGAAAGTTAGAAGTTTCACGGAAAAAGCGCGAAAACATTGACTATAAACCCCGCCGCGAGAAGAAAGTTCGTGGTCTCCCTCGACTTATCTAGCGTAGCTTCCTCGGTGAGGAGGTAGAGCTCGTCCTGTTGTCCATCTTGGCGTCGGCAGCCTCCGTGACCCCGGACATCTTCCCATACCTGCTCTACCCCCTCGTCCACATAGTCACCCTCGAGATCACGGCGCTCTCGGCCTACTACATCTACCGCCAGAAGATCACGGCGTACCAGTACACGAAGGGGCTGCTCCTCGCGGTCCACGTCCTCTTCGCTGGCGTAGTGGTCTTCGAGTTCCTGCGCACGGCCTTCCTTTCGGTCAACTTCATCACCACCTACACGATAGGGGGGACTACCCTCATCCTCGCGGACGTGGTCCTGCTCACTCTTCTGGGAGTCACCGTGTACATCGTGCCTTCGGGCATAGGGAACAAGACGGTGGTCAAGCTGCTCATGGAGAAGAAGGGCCTACTCGCCCTATTCGGCGCGTACACGGCGTTCATCGTTTACTCGGGCGTTTACCTCATCGTGGAGCAGCCGTTCACCAGCAAGACGGTGTCGAGCGTCACCGGGGCTGCCGTGCCCATCACCGTGTTCACCAACTACTACCTCGTGCTCCTCCTCGTGATACTCGCGGTCTTCATCCTCTTCCCCTCCTCATTGCTCGTCCTGGCCGCGAGGAAGGTCAAGGACCCCTCAGTGGGGAGGGTGCTGAACATCCTGCCGATCATCTGGAGCGGGATCGGAGTCGACCTCCTCTTCTTCAACGGCTACCTCCTCTCCTCGAACTTCGACGCGACGCCTTTCGGGTACCTCATCGCCTCCGTCGCGTTCGGGATAAGCGCCCTCGTCTTCAGGCGAGCCTCGCTCCTCACGGCCTTCTTCGAGCCTGTGAGGCCCACGGGGAAGCTCTCGGCGGAGTTCCCGTTCACGGAGCGGCTGGGCGTCGAGAGCTCCTTCCTGCCCGGGAGGACCCTCCTCCTCGAGACGGACCCCGCCGTCGCCTACGAGCAGGTCACCTCCGACTTTGCGCGCCAGTGCCTGTCGACTGGGCACACCGTCTACGTCTTCACTGCGAAGGGCAGCCCCATCTACAACGCCCTGCACAAGATAGACGGCGTGAGGTTCTACATCCTCTCCGTGAAGGTCACGTACCCCAAGCCCGAGGAGAACGAGCCATCGCAGATACTCATCCCCAGCAACGACTACGCGGTGATCCTCGACCTCATCGACAAGACGATAGCCGCCGCCACCGCTCCTGCTCAGGTGGCGATCGTGTTCGACAGCATCTCGGACATGGTCCTTTCCTCAGGGTTCGAGGGCACCTACAAGTTCGTGAAGCAGGTCAACGAGACGACGGGCAACGGCAGGACGGCATCCCTCTTCCTGATGACCCTTGGCGCGCACGACGAGAAGGTCGTGAGCTTCGTGAGGAGCCTCTTCCCCACGCAGCTCGTCGAGGACGCCAACGGCCTGAGGCTGACGCGCTCGCAATAGTCAGCTGACGCGCCAAGACAGAACACTCGTTCAAAGCACTTATACGCGGGAAGGGCTCGACAGCCACCGATGGTCGCCATACTTCCGCCAGACGCGTCGGTCACGTTCATCTTGGCGCTCCTGATCCCGCTTGTGATCGGGTTCCTGGTCGGAGTCGTGATCAAGAGCGCGCTGAAGATCGGCGCGGCGATAGCCATCATCATCGTCCTGTTGATCTTCGGGGGCATCCTCACGCCCGCGCAGGTCATCCAACCGGTCATCTCGCTGGTGAAGTCGGGTCCGGACCTGACGAGGAAGGTCAACCAGCTGGCAGGCTACCTTCCCTATTCGTCGGTGCTGTTCATCATAGGACTAGCCGTCGGCTTCTTCAAGTAAGGGCAAGCGCCGACTGGCTTACGTGTAACTCGTCGCGCTTAGAGGAGCCATTCCTTCGGGGGGCCTTGCCCACCCAGGCAGTGCACCTCGCCGGTGACCCTTCTCAAGAACGAGGGACAGAGGAAGCAGACGAGGAAGCCCACCTCGGCCTTTTCGACGGGGCAGTCGACGCTCTCCTTCTTCATGCGGGCGATGGCCTTGGCGCCTGCGACCCCCTTGAGCTGGACCGAGACCTCCTTCGGGATTCGCTTTGGCTTGACGGCCTCGCGAACCTTCACGACATACTTGTAGTCGACTGACAAGCGCCGTTGGCGTCGCCTACAGGCGGATAAAAACCTGAGTCCTACTTGCCTATCGTGAAGGCGATCCACTTCGGTGACAGCGGGGTCGCTGCGAGCCTGCTGACCATCATGAACCTCCCCTGTTCGGAGAACTTCATCCTGATCGTCCCGTCCGTGGCGTACTCGACCGACTTTACCGTCTTCTCGTCGTGGACCCCCTCCTCGAGGAGGACTAAGCCAGTCACCCCTCTTGTCTGGAGCTTTGTGTGGACGGTGTCAAGGAGCCGGAGAGCCCTCTCGGCGCCGCCGTAGTTGATGACGTCGGTGAAAGAGTCTATCACGATCCTGGCCTCGTCTTCAGGGCCCACTCCCGCGTCGTCGATGATCGAGGTGATCCCCACGGAGACGTCGGTGAGCGAGGTGAGGCTCGCCGAATACTTGGACTTGGACTTGCCCGACTTCCACGAGTAGCAGTCGAGGAAGCGCAGGTACTTCTCCACGCCGCGGTTCCAGTTGAAGAGCTGCATGGTCTCGAGGACCCTGTCCTCCCCCTCGCTGGTTGCGACCAGGAACGCGTGCTTCTTCTGCTCCACTCCCGTGTAGAGGAAGCGCTTGCTCAGGATGCTCTTCCCTGCGCCGGGCGGCCCGAGGACGAGGCACAGCGAGCCCACCGGCATTCCACCGAGCATCATCTGGTCCATGTCGGGGACACCGAGGGGAAGGCGCTTCATCGAGTCCACCGCTAGATGTCGGGGCGTTATTAAGAGCCGTATGGGCGTCGAGAACCCCGCCTATCCAAGTCCTCTCGTTCGATTTCCACCAGCGCCTCGGCGGGCGAGCATATCCGGACGTATTTCTTGAGTTCATCCTTGCATTTCTGCCGGAGCAGGTGTCGTTCGTCGGTCGTGACGAACAAGGAGCAACCTTCCGCGCTGGCCGTCGCTATGTGGTGAAAATCGGCAGAGCCGATCCCGAATTTGCGCTTTAGCTCTCTGAACTCCAACATCATATTCACTGCGACATCAGCATGAAGTTCGAACGGGCTAAAGGTGAGGCGAAATCGCTTTATCAACGACAACTCGACGTCGAATATCTTGTCCAACGGCATCGTGGTCGAAGATGCCAGAGCCCCCGGTATTTCGATCAGAGCCAAAGCAGAGCATACGCCCGAGTGGTCCCCGTTGACGATTTTCGCTGACAAGCCAAGGGCGTCGACGTGATATTTTTCACTTTCTCGCTTGACTGAGGCGACCACTGCGCTCGAGTCCAGACCAATTCTCAAGATTGCCTGCGCTCGCGTTCAATCATTTCTGCGGCAGAAACCCCAGGAGTGAAGTAGCCTTCCAGTTCCTTTGCTAGTTCCTCGAGGGGCCTGTCCCTCGCCCAAGAAGGAATCTTGGGCACCGACGTGGACGAGGACTTCAACATGTATATGTTGACTCGTCCTTTCCTGATAGCCACTACCTTCCCGGTCCCAGCAAGCCTAAGCAGGTAACCCTGGGCAGTCGCCCACGCCGTCCTTAGCTCTTTGGCAATCTCGTCTGGCGTAGCCGGGCCCTCCTCCAAGATTCCTAGGATTCGCTCCTCAAGCGACTGTGTCTTCGGTTCCATCCTAAGATACATCACAGGGTGCGATATAAACACCCACGCCCATTCGCCAAAAGGAGCCATTGAGCCATAGTCATCATCGGTCCTGCGACCCTGCGCTAAAATATCTGTTCGCTTGCGAAGACTTCGATCCCGTGCTCGGTGATCCTGTACGGGTGGGGCTGGGTGTCGTGGGCCACGCCCCGCATCTTCTCGATGCTGAAGACCCGCGTGAAGGTGGAGCCGGCCAGGATTTTGGAGAGGACTATGACGCCCTGGGTGAGGAACTCCTCGAAGACGTGGGGGCGCTGGAGCTGCGCGTCGTTCAGCTCGTCGACGAATATTGTGGTGCACTTTGTCTTGGAAGCGGCCGCGATGAGGTCGAGGAACGCGATGCGCCGGGTGTACTCGTCGCTGAAGTGGACGATGAGGGTGGAGATGGGGTCGACGACCAGGCGCGTCGCGCCGACCTTCTTGACCGCGTCGACGAGCGAGGAGATCATCGTGGAGAGCGCAAACTCGTGCCCGCCCACCTCCGCCCCGCCCAGCTTGATCTTGGCGGGAAGCAGCCTGATCGGGGAGGCGTCGACGATGGCGATCTTCCCCTCCTTGACCGGTTTCGCGAGGTCGACGCCCATTTGCTTCGCGTTTGCAAGCAGCCTATCAGGGTCCTCGTCCATCGAGAGGTAGACGCCGTTCTCGCCTGCCGCCACGCCCGCCTGGAGGTATTGCAAGCTGAAGATCGTCTTGCCGCTCCCGGGCGCCCCCAGGAGGAGCACGGAGGAGCCCTTGGGCACCCCCTTGTTGTCGAGCAAGGAGTCGACGCCCTTGATCCCCATGGTCACGTAGGACAAGGTCTAGTTCGAGCTCTTGGCGATGTGGCCCTTGAGCGATTGTTCCCAGGCTTGGGGGTTCTGGACCTCGAAGGTGGCTATCTCGACCCCATTCTCGGTCTCTATCGTCAGCATCAGCTTGGAGTAGTTCTCGGCATCGTCGAGGAAGCCCGGATGGGTGTTGATGGCCCGCTCGCCGGAGCTCTTCTTCTCAAAGTCGTCCTTGTTCTTCCAGTTCGGGCGGCTCCTCCTTGCACGGACCCCGACTCCACCGTGACGTCCATGATGGTGTTGAGCCCGAGGGAGAGGACGCGCCCCGTGGAGTTGAGCCTCGCGGTCTGGAGCACCCCCGTGTAGCGTGGCTCGTAGATGTGGAATATCAGGTACCTCGAGTTCAGGATCAGCTTCCCGACCATGATGTTGGGGTACGAGGAGAGGTGGCCCTCGTAGTAGACGAAGACGTTCGCCGCCACCTTGGAGGTCTCGAGCGACTTTTGGCTCGTCTCACTCGCCTCCGGCACGCTGCTCTATGGTCATCTCCTTCCTTCTCTTGGCGGAGAACGGGTCGAGGGTGGCCATCGACTCCACGTCGTGGATGCCCCTCGCCGCGACCAGGCAGCCTCCCAGAGTCATGACGGCGCAGGCCGCCGCAAGCGGGGATGGGAAGAGGAGCCCGACCACGCCGGTCTCGGCGGCCAGAGTCCCGCTCGCCCCTATGAGCAGGGTCACTTGGCTGAGGAAGGAGCGGCTCCTGTGAGCCGCGAAGATGAGACCGACTGCGCCCAAGGAGAGGGCAGAGACGATCAGGTAGAGGTAGTTTGAGGAGAACGCTACCGTGGCCACCGAGGTGACCATGAAAACGAAGCTACCCGCGAGCGAGAGCGCGAAGCCCCTGAGCTTCCTGCTCCTCCCTTCCATCTCGGGGTATAACTCCGGATACATAGGCCTGTGATTTCGCATCCCAAACTTCACCGCGAGAGTTTAGAAGTTTAGACAGTTGAGTCGATTCGGGCTATTCACCTTCGACTCGATGGGCACCAGCTCGGGCGAGATGAGGTGCTGGAGCTCGATGTACTTGGCGACGAACCCGCTCCCCTTGGGGGTAGCGAGGTAGACGACGCTGTCGTCCTCGTGGACAGAGTCCAGGAGGCCCGTCTCGGTGAGCTTCTCGATCATCCTCGTCGCGACGACGCTGTTCACGTTCGCGAATAGCATGATGTGGCTCTTGCTCGAGGGGGACCTGCAGCAGTTGAGGACGTCCGCCATGACGTCTATCCTGCCCCTGTTCTTTGCGTGGGATGGCTTGGGCGCCTGCCTCTGCGGTGGCGTCTCCGTCGGCGCGACGCCTTGCTGCGCCTCCGCCTGAGCTTGCGTTGCGTGCTGGAATGACTGCATTCTAGCGCAGGAGTAAAAGAGGACGCGATTAGAACGGGTGTCGTGCAACACCGTCTGGGGCGGCTCGCATCCCTGTCTGTAACAATGTTAGTTGCACCCTCCCCTTCTCGCAGATTAGCTGCGGCTCATGCGAAGTTCGCGAGGAGTATTATCGCCACGACGAGAAGCGTCAGGCCTATGATTATCAGGAGCAGCCCCTTCCAGTTGTAGGGCGTTTCGTGCCATTCAGGTGCCTCTTCATCGTCCACGCCCTCCGCTCGAGAAACTGACTGATATGAAGGTCGCCTTTCTTGACCCGAAGGAGGCACGGGGCTCAGGTCTCGCGCCGTTCCGACAGCCTCGAAGGTCGAGGACTAGCCGATTCTCGCCGTGGTCTCGATTACCAGGCCGTCAGGCTGGACGACGTGCCTGAACGTCTTCGCCTTTGGAAGCGCCCGTCTTAGCCTTTGGACATCCACCCCCAAATTCCGGCTGCTCAGAGCCCTCAACGCCTTTTGGCAGCCGCTCTATCGATCTCTGCTTCCGCATCCGCCATCGAGTACTTGAGCGCCACGTTCCTCTGCCTGAGCTCGTCGAGGAACCTCCAAAGAGACACGCCCGCAACGGCGGACGCTTGCTCCAGGGACGATTGCTCCTTGACGTACCGGTCCACCGCGATGTCCATCTTGGCCTCGGCCACCCCCCTGTCGACCAGCTTCCTCAGGAGGCTCGACTGGTCATCCCCTGACAGCTTCTGCAGCTCCTTAAGGGACTTCTTGAGGTGCTTCGGTATGACGAAGGATATCCTTTCACTCAAACTCTCTCCCTCTCTCGATGAACTCTTGGATTATGTCACCACTTATCCAGCCCTGAGAACCATAGTTCTTCACGTTCTTCTTGTAGTCGATTTGCGTCAGGGCTCTGACCGCGAGCATCTCGAGCATGAGGCCCAACGTGGTAGTCGTCTCTATTCTGTAGAATTCTGCTGCCTTCCTCCCCTTGAGATCGTCCATGAAGAGCCTCTCCTTCATCTCAAGGGCGAGCGCGATGGCCTCAGCCTCTCCAGCTCCAACGGCACCGGACAGTTCGCTCGCAACAGACTCCGAACGAGGCGAGAGTTCGCACGTCTTCAGCCAGCCTTCCTTTTCGAGCCCTTCGAGCGCGAGTGCGTCGCCATAGCCTTCGGATTTTCCTTTGGCAATCGTCTCCGCCCTGACCGCCGGAGGTATCATGACTGACGAAAAGACTTACCTCGCGTAGGCCAGCTTCCCTAACCTTGACAGGTGAATCAACGGACTCGAGTTGCTGACCGGCAATGGTGTTCCTTGACGGGCGCCGGCTTGATAATAAGTATTACGACGTATGCAGACGTATCAACTGAGCGGACAGCCGCTCAGGGTGGCTAAGCGCTCGGGCCCTTCGTGGACAAATGCAGTCTGCGCCTAACCTATTCTCGCGGTGGTCTCTATGACCAGCCCGTCCGACTGGACGACGTGCCTGAACGTCTTCGCCTTCGGAAGCACCCTTCTGAGCTTCTGGATCTCGACCTCTCCCTCCGCCTGCCCGAAGCCCTCGACGAACTTGAAGCTGAGGACCCCGTCGACCAGGTTCTTGAGGAAGGTGACCTGCCTCTCGTCGTGCGCCCCCTGGAGCATCAGCACGAAGTGGACGCCCCCGTACTTGTGGACGGCGTTCACCCAGAAGAGCATGAGGTCGTTGATCTCCTGGGGCGTGTACTGGTTCATGAGGTACGATATGTTGAGTATGCTCCAGCGGTTGTCCTTCAGCCTGCTGAGGAAGTCCCTCGTGAGGCTTCCTAGGCCGGCCGACGAGAGGTTCAGGAACTGCTCGCTTGGGACGCGTGGCATCAGCCCGACGAGCCCCTGGAGCGAGGGCGGGAGCGGCCTGACGAACACGAGGCTGCCGTCCTCCACGTAGCTCTGGAAGTTCCACCCGTACAAGTCGGTGTCCTGCTCTATCTCGGTGCTCGAGGTCTCGGAGGTGTAGTAGACTGCCTTGCCCTTCTTCTGCATGTGGGTGAATATGGCCTGCTGGGCGAAGGTCGTGTAGTACGTGCCCGGCTGCCCAGTGAGGATGTAGACACTGTCCTCCGGCATGCCGCCGCCTAGGACGAATTCTAGACCTTGGATTCCAAGGTTGCTTAGTTTTACCTGATTTTCCGCCGCAACAGCGTCAGATCGCTGGCCGCCAAAGGCCATTGAAACTTACAAGAATTGGACAAGTAGAAGTCGTATTTATACGAAGCGGTAATTTTTGCAGATTTGCGTCATAATCTATACAGAAATAATATCGCTGATGAAAGTTCTTTGGAGACGAATCCTGACCGCGCCGGACGCCGTCCCGGCAAACTCCTGCTTACCTGACCTCGTGGTAGAGGTCCACTGCCCTGTTGAGCGCGCTCGTGTCCCTCGCGGTTCCAGCCTGCGCGATCTCGGCGCCGAGGACACCCTTTAGCCTGTTCCTGAGGCACTCAGCTCGCAGCTCGTCAAAGCCTAGGTACCCGCTCGCGGCGGCGAACTGCTCGTCGCTCCAGAGGTGTATGGCATCCTTGGCGAGGCCCTCGACCTGCTTCGGGTCGTAGTCGCTCAACTCCATCAAAAGCCTGGGCAGAAAGCGTTCTTTCTCGTACCGGGAGTCTTTGTACATTGCCCTGATCTTCTCTTCGAAGATGGGCTTCGCCATCTCGACGGCGCAGGGACCTCCGCGGGACAGGATCAGGACGAGCAGGCTCATGCTAGCGCTCGTGTAGGACGGGTTCTCGATGTCCTTAGCTATCGCCTGCATCAGCAGGTATGCCCTCAGCCGGGCGTCCCCGCTCCAAGCCTTGATGTCGGGCGAGAGCTCGTAGAGGATCGGCCTCAGCCGGTCCAGAGCACGCGACCTCGACTCCGTCCCCTGGATGGTCAAGACCTCGGCGAAGGCAGCGTCGTATCGCCTGAGGAGCATCTGTTTCTCGAGTGGCTTTCCGTGGCCTTGGCGGGCACGCCCGTGCGCTTTGCGCGGGATACCAGGAAGCTTGCCGACCAAACCGGTGGGCTCCAAGCCTCCTTGACCGGAGTTGTCCCCCACCTCTCCCGACGAGAGAACGGCCTCGCCGCCGAATACCAGGGAAAGGCAGGATAACTTGGAAACGGAGGAAGCAGACCCGAGCAGCGCCCCGCCGATCGCCTGGAACAGATTCATGTTACTGATACTACTTTTGGATTCTAATCCTGAATATAACCCGACAAGGATTTCAAATCAACTTAGAATTGGTGTCTGGACGGGTGCTTAGCAGCGAAATATCGCAAGTTTAGCCAGCTTTATGGAAATAATGTCACGACATGGAAGAATTGTGCGATTTCGCGGCCTTTATCAAGACGTGATAATCATTTGGAGAGAGTCGGCTAGGCCCTGAGCGTTTTTCGTCAGTTGCCGTGTCTCTAGAACGCCGGCACTTGCGCCGACGGCTCTCCCGGTTATGAGGCCTACTTCACTTGGTGATAGAGCTCAATCGCCCTGTTTAGGGCGGTCGCGTCCCTCTCGAATCCCGCGTTCGCTATCTCCGCGCCTAGGATACCCTTGATGTTGCTCCTCAGGCCCCTCTCCGTGAGCTCGTCGAGCCCCAAGTAGCAGTTCGCGGCCCTGAACCTGTCGTTTCCCCAGAGGTGTATCGCCTCCTTCGTGACGGTCGCGACCCGCTCCGGCGCGTAGTCGTCGAGCATGAGCAGGAGCCTGGGGAGGAACCGCTCGCCCTCGTACTTGGGGTCGTTGTACATCTTGTGGATCTTCTCCCCGAAGATGGGCTTCGCCATCTCCACGGCGCTCTTGCCGCCCTTTAGGAGGATCAGAACGAGCACGCCGATGCTGGCTTTCGCGCACGCGGGGTCGTCAAGGTCGTCGGCCAGCTCCTTCATGACCATATAGACCCTGATCCTGGCGTCGCCGGTCCAGGCCCTGATCTCTGGAGAGAGCGCGTAAATCATGGGCTTTATGCGCTCGATGGCCTCCAGCCTCGAGGGTTGGCCGCGGCGGGAGAGCATCTGGCCGAAAGCCCTGTCAAACCTTCGCATCACCGTCTCCTTCTCGAGGGAGCTCTTCCGGGCCGCAGAGGAACGCCGCTTTCGCTCTGCTGGGACGCCAGGCAGCACGCCGACCAGGCCGGTCATCTCCGTCTTTCTGAACGTCGCCTTTGGCTCCGGCGCTTGCGCAGACCAGGACTGTGTCTCCTCGCCGACGAAATCCGGATAGTAAGGAACCGAGAAGAGGCCCAGGGAGTACGCGTGCGTTGAAATAATTGCAACAGAAGTCTTGACGGTTTCACCAATCGCACGTCGTATGTTCATGGACTGGACAGACGATATGGATTGCAAACACGGATTTAACTAACATGAATCCATGTTCTATGAAAGATTGGCGTTCGGCAGGTCCTTAAGCGCGAATATTCCACTTTGTATCGGCTAACAGGAAAGAATCGCACTTTCAGCAATTATTGCATGAATTCTCTCATGAAACAGCATGAGAAGCGGGGCCCAGAAAGGTCTGCGACTGGCGGGGGCGAGATGCTGGGTGTATCTCGTGAACTCGTCGCTTACTGGCTGCTACCGGCGGTTACGGTGTAGGAGAACAGTCCCCCGGTTGCTGAAACGAACTTCAGGGTGTTGGTGGAACCTCCGGTGACCGCCGAAGGCATGCCAATGTACCCCTCGTATGACGAGAATGTCCCGATGTAAGCGAGCTGAATTGTCTCGTCCTGATGGATGGCCAGCGTGATCGGCTGGAACGTCCCGCCATGGTAGCTCGAGTAGGCCAAAGGAGTCAAGGGCAACCCGTTGAAGTAGATTGTGTCTAGAGTCACCGAGCTGCCTCCTGCGTTCTTTATCGTGACGGTGAGGCAAGGTCCGGTCAAGGAGCCATTTCCGCCGCACGCGCCGGACAGTGGGCTGAAGGCATACGCCGTGAGCTCGATTTGCTGGGCCGTCTGCTGCCCCCCTCCTCCCTGGGTCAGGTTTCCAATCGCCCCGCTCACGAAGACGTAGACGATGATGCCCGCGGCTACAGTGATTGCTATGAGTAGAAGCGTCGCGATGATGGGCGATACGCCAAGTGACCGCTTCCTACTATCCATGTCCTCAACCTTCCTCGCGATGAATATAACCCGGCTGAAGAAGTTGTTCAGATTGGAGGCAAACTCGCACCTACGGGGCAACACCAGAGTTCAGCGATTCAAGCCGATTTCGACGCTCCGCAGGACCCTTCTTCGATTGAGGAAATCGCCTCGCGGGCAATTCCGAAAACGACAGATCGTCGTCAATGACATCACACATCACCCCAATCTATGAATTGTCCACAGAAACCGCCGCCGATTCGGCGCCTTAGAATCCACCTAAACCGTGCATGAGGATTGTATTTAGGGATACGATGTTGGCGATGCCCGAATAGATATGCCCAAAATAAAGAAAGAGAAAAGGGGAAGCAACTGGCAGCCTGGTCTTACCCAGTTCTGCCAGCTACGACTGTGAATACCGCTGTTCCGCCCGTCGCACTCACTATTTTGATGGTATGGCTTGTTCCAGAAATCGCTGGACAAGACGGGAAGGTGAGCGGAGAGCAGGTATGGCCTGCTGCGCCGATTATCAACTGCGTCTTGCCTTGTGCTGCGAGAGCTGCTCCGGTTACACCACCTGTTTCTGTCATGGTTCCGACCGTTTTGACGCAGTACTCAGCTACACTGCAATGAATGGTTGGTGAATCTATGCCTGCGCAGGCGGGTGTTGCTTGGATACCTGTGTCGACTGAATCGCTTGAGGAGGTGTCGACACTCAACGTGACGCCCACTGGAACTAGTGCATAACAGCCTGAATATCCGGCTGCTGCTGAAACCAAGAGGGAGTTTCCGTAGGTTCCTGCTCCAGCGGCTGTTCCCCATTCGCTTAGAGGTGTCCCGTCGACGTAGATTGCGCTGATGGAGATTGATGAACTACCAACGTTCTGCAGGTCGATGTCCATCACTTGTCCTGAGCCTCCCGCGATGTTGAAGGAGTAGGCTTGTAGTTGGAGCTGTTGTGATTCCTGGCTGCCGCCGCCCCCGGTGAGGTTGCCTGCGAGGCTGTTGACGTAGACGTAGACGATGATGCCTGCGGCTACAGCGATGGCTATGAGTAGGAGTGATGCGATGATTGGTGAGACTGCTCGCCTTTGGGTGAACTTCATGTTTAGCCAGTCCTCCCTGCGATTACCGTCATGACGGATGTGCCCCCAGATGAGGTTAGGATTTTAATGATGTGGCTGGTGCCCGATGTGACCGCTGGACTTGGAGTGATACTGAACGAGCAAGTACCAGACGGTGAAATGGATGAACCTGCTGCGCAACCTGACAGCCCGGCTACAAGCTGACCGTCGAAGAACACTGAGGTTATTGAGACGGTGGTAGAGCCGACGTCTCTAACGGTTAGAGTCACTGTGGTGCCTCCTCCGCA